>NZ_CP159837.1:2715000-5115000 GCF_040564635.1 Planktothricoides raciborskii GIHE-MW2 | reverse complement strand
GTTATTTGACACTATTTTAAAACGTTCTTATTCAAAAGCAATTCAAGATGCCAAAAATGCGGAAAAAACAGAAGTTTTGACAGATTTATGGCCGATATCAGCGGAAAATACGAAGCTAGTTAAGAAAGCTAAGGAAGAAGAAGAAAAAATTCTGGTGCTTACATGGACATCATGGGATGGCTATGATAATAAAGTCGATTCATCGATGACTTTAAGCCGGGAAATTTGGGTCACGGCAGTTCCCCAAGTCCAGCAATTTTGTCAAGAGTTAAATATGTCACCCAGTGATTTAACCCTGAGATTAGAACAATATTTAGGCTTACCGGCAAATAATGGTAAAACTAAGTTTGTAGAAATGTGGGTAAAACCTGCGGATATGTTTCGCCCTTGTCCCGACCCAGAAATTGATGATACCCAATGTAATTTGGGGTTTACGGAAACCGTAGATCCAGAACATAAACAATGGATAGAAAATCTGATGTCATCCTCTTATAAGGAAAATGGTTTTCCTTGGACAAGATTAGGCTATACTTATGATTGGGGTCGCGTTGATAGCGAGGTGGGTGCTAGTGAATTTATTGTCAAACAAGGGGCTGAAGTGACGATTAAATCGGTGCAAAATACCGCAGAATATTGTAGTGAATAGTTATTAGTTGTTAGTTGTTAGTTGTTGGTTGCTCGTTGGTAGTTATATAGCAAAACCAGTAACAAACAACTAACAACTAACAACTAACGACTAACGACTAACAACTAACAACTAACAAAATTAAATTGGCTGACCCGTTAAACTAAAGGGACGCACTTCCGTAATTTTTACTTTAATTAAATGACCTTTGAGTTGATTGATATCGCCGTCAAAAAATGTCAGCCGGTTGCTACGAGTCCGTCCCATGACTTGAGTGGGTTGTTTGGGATTTATGTCTTCTACGAGCACTTCTTCAATGCGTCCCATATATCGCTGCGATCGCTCTGCGGCTTTTGTTCCCACTAAGTGATTCAACCGTTGGAGGCGATCGCTTTTCACCTCTTCACTTAATTGATTTTCCCACAGGGCTGCGGGAGTTCCTGGACGGGGAGAATAGGCAGCAGTATTTAACTGGTCAAAGCCAATATCTTCGACTAATTTCAGAGTATTTTCAAACTGTTCCTCAGTCTCCCCAGGAAAACCGACGATCGCATCCGCACTAATCGCCGCATCGGGGATATAATAGCGAATCTTATCAATAATTTGGCGATATTTCTCGTGAGTATAACCCCGCGCCATTGCCTTAAGAACATCATTATCTCCCGACTGAAAAGGAATGTGAAAATGTTCACAAACTTTCGGCAACTCTGCACAAGCCCGAATTAACCGTTCGGTAAAATAACGCGGGTGACTGGTAGCAAATCTAATCCGCTCAATTCCCGGCACATCATGGACAAAATAGAGCAAATCTGTAAAGGTATGTAAATGAGAACCATTGGGTTTTGTTCCCGGCAAATCTCTGCCGTAAGCATCAATATTTTGCCCCAATAATGTCACTTCTTTATAACCTTGGCGGCCTAATTCCTCCATTTCAGCGCGAATCGCTTCTGGGGTGCGGGACTGTTCCACCCCACGCACTGACGGCACCACACAATAAGTGCAGCGTTCATTGCAGCCATAAATCACATTTACCCAAGCCGTCACCCGACTATCCCGGCGAGGTTTAGTGATATCTTCCATAATGTGAATTGGTTCCGTGGCCACCACCTGATTGCCCGCAAACACATCTTCCAGCAAATCTTGCAGCCGGTTCGCGTGTTGCGGCCCCATTACCAAGTCTAATTCTGGCACCCGACGCATCAGCGCTTCCCCTTCCTGTTGGGCGACACAACCGGCCACAATTAAGGTTAAATCCGGTTGTTCTTGCTTGCGCTTGGCTTGTCGGCCTAAATAAGAATAAACTTTCTGTTCGGCGTTATCCCGAATCGTACAGGTATTGTAGAGAATTAAGTCCGCTTGGTTGGGGTCTTCAACGAACTCTAGGCCCATATCTTCTAAGATACCAGCCATGCGCTCGGAGTCAGCTTTGTTCATTTGACAGCCGAAGGTTGTAATGTGATAGCGGCGATGGGTTTGAGTCATAATTTCTAGTTTCTTTCAGTTTGCTGAAAGACAGAGGTTAATTAATTAAGCAAGAGGCAACAAACTACAAGCAATATTTTACTGTATGTTGGTGAGCAAGGCAACGGCTACGGTGTCGATTTGCCTAAAATGATGAATTTTATTAATGGGAAAACTTTTATGTATTTTATTTTTAAAATAGTCCTTGGCCGCCAATTCATAATAGTTTGAATCCGATGATAATTTTGGGGTCAGAATGGGGAAATGGTGGGACGGGGTGAGTAGGCGATTCGATTAGGGACAAGGCATTGCCCTTTGCTTACGACTGATGGGAAATTGGTATATGATATCAAGTCCGGTTGATCGGTTATAAAAACAATCCTCTCTCATTAAGATGGATTCCCGCATATAGCGCTCCAAGGGCGCATGCTCCGAAGGAAGGAAGCGGTTCGGGACAGTAGGGGCGAATGCGAGAACGCCCCTACGTGAATAATCAGCGAATACACGGACTTGATATTACTGGGTTTCTCTATTTTAAGTGATTATGCGGACATGATATGAAACAGGTGAGAAGCCAGAAACCGGGTTTCTTTTTATCCCAGAAACCCGATTTCTTGTTGGTGAGGTTTTGGGGGCGATCGCCTTGCCAGAAACTGGTTTTTTTTGGTTTCTTGCGCCTAAATCACCCGCTCATTGCCCCCATCAACCGGGATATGAGCCGCTGTAGTTTTGGCAAACAATGACCCACACATTTCAGCCGCTAATTCGGCAACATCATGGCTGGTTACTTCTACTTTTAAGACATTATTAGTCTTATATTCTTGTACCGTTAAACCATAATATTCAGCACGAGATTTTAACACCTCTTCCGTCCAAAGTCCGGTATCAAATACGGCATTGGGGTGAATGGAATTAATCCGAATATTATCCGCACCCCATTCTAAGGCCGCCACTCGCGCTAATTGGTTTAAGGCGGCTTTAGATGCAGAATAAGCCGCCGCCCCCGGCCCAGGAGCACTGACATTTTTAGAACCAATCACCACGACTCGCCCGCCGTTGGGTGCTAATTTTAGAAATGGGTGGCATTCGCGCATTAAGGTCAGGTTGGCATCGAGGTTGATGGTCATTACTTTTCGCCACTGTTCCGTTGCCAGGGAGTCAATCCGGCAACCCCCAGGAAAAATTCCCGCATTGAGGATTAAAATATCGATGCCGCCAAATGCCCGAACTGCTTTTTCGATCGCCTCGGTAATCGCTTTTTCGTCGGTGACATCACAGGGAATGCCGCAAAAGTCCGGGCGTTTATGAAGTTCTTGAATTGCTGGGTTAATATCTAAGCCAACTACCGCTGCCCCCCGTTGCAGTAAAGAGGCGACACAAGCTTTACCAATTCCCGACGCGGCGCCTGTAACCAGGGCAATTTCTCCGGTAAACATGGGCGCTTTGCCGCCGCTGCGGAGTTTGGCTTGTTCTAAATCCCAATATTCCACATCAAAAATATCTTGGCTGGGGAGGGCTTGGTAGCCGCCGAGTTTGGTGGCTGCGGCGATAACATCCATTGTGTGATGGTAAATGTCGGCGGCGATCGCGGCATCTTTGGCGGTTTTGCCCAAGGTGAGCATTCCTAATTCTGGGTCAAGAATGACGCGAGGGGCGGGGTCAAGCATGGTTTTGGGTTGTTTGGCGGTGGCGCTATATTGGGCAAAATAAGTTTTGTATGCGGCTACATAGGCGTTGATATCAGTCCCAACCATTGGCAACTGTTTTGTTCTAATTACATGATCGGGAGTTGCTGGGCCTTGTTGGGAAATTTGCCCTAAGTCTTTTCGCTGCACAAAAGCCAAGGCGCGATCGCTTCGATCTTGGGTGATAATCATGGGAAATCCGGCCACTTCTGAGACTTCACGGCGCAATTTGGCTAAAGTTTTGCTGACAGGTAGATCGCTTTTGACCACTGGGGGCAAAGGATTTTCCCAAGCGCTATAAGCTTTTAAATAATCTTCCGCCATTGAGACTAATTGAATCATCCGTTCGTAGGATTCTTGGGCGGTTTCCCCAAAGGAAAACATTCCATGATTCATTAATAGCATTCCGATGGTATTTTTTCCGGCTTCAGCAGGAAAGTTTTCGGCGCAAAACCGGGCTAAATCAAATCCGGGCATCACGTAAGGAATGATGACTATTTTATCCCCATAAATTTCTTGCACTCGATCTAATCCGTTGGGTGTGTTGGTGACAGCAATTACCGCGTCTGCATGGGTATGATCTACATATTTATAAGGCAGAATAGCATGGAGAATAGTTTCTACAGAGGGGGATGGGGCAGAAGCGCGAGTCATCTGAGTTTTTAGTTCGTTGACCATTTGCGGATCTGACAAATATTCTAGTTTTGCCAGTGCTAATAAATGCCGCATTTTTACTGGGGAAAAACCCGCTGCTTCAATGGTGGCTAAATCCCAGCCACTGCCTTTGACATAGAGGATATCTTCCTCTTCTCCGAGGATATTTTTTTCCCGAATTTTGACTGAGGTGTTGCCTCCACCATGCAATACTAAGGTGCGATCGCGCCCTAATAAACGGGACGTATAAACCCGTTGGGCTAAGTCTCCTTGATATTCAGCCGCTTCTAGATCGTTCCACAAACTTTTCATGGTTATTCCTCTGTATATTTGGTGATAATATGATAATGATAATCCTGAATAGGATTATTTTACAGCAGGGCGAAGGGGAGAAGCATGACCGGATGAAATTGCGGTCGGTAAATAATTGGCTAAATAATCCCGGACATCAAAAAAATTCTCCCAGGGAATGTAAGACTTTTGCTGGTCTTCTAAATACTGAATTAGACGACTTTGGGCAAAGACTAAATCCGCTTGCATGGCCATGTTTAAATCCGTGACCGAATCGCCGATCGCGATCGCTATGTCAGGATGATATTGGGCAATTACTTTGACTTTATCCAGTAATTCAATTTCACCGATAAAGCCAGAACTTAGGTGTAAATATTCCCCACTGGGGTCAACGTCTAAAGCATAAATCGCCTCAACGCGATCGACTAAATCACCTAACACAGTTTCTACCATAAAACGGAGACCCCCAGAAACCACCACCAGGGGAATATTCAGATTGGCCAAAAGATCTAATAATTCCACGAAGCCTGAGCGAATTTTTTTACTCCGAGAAACTTCTAACATTTCTGGATAGCAGGAGGCTGGAATCGATTCCCAGACTTGGGGAATTCCTACTTTCAGGGGCAAGGTGCGATCAAAAATTTTGGGCAAAATTTTGGCGGAGATTTCTGGGGCAAATTGAGTCATCATGGCCACAGCGGTTTCTTCTTCGGTGATGGTGCCATCAAAATCACAAAAAACCATAATTTTTGGTGATTTATTCAATGCTTGATTCACGGTTTTACTCAAAAATAAACTAAGTAGTTAATTTTACAGGTCTGAGGGTCGTTTTTTCAATTGCCCATTGATTCAAAAAGCTTAATTATAGACCAATGGATCTTTATGAGTAGGATCGCCGATCAAAAGTCAGGGTTCAGGGGCGATCGCTGATGGCTGACCGCTAATGGCCTGACTACTGGCAATTTTGCGGAATCTTTGCCAAGATAGCCTAGACTTAGGATATCATGTGAAAATTCGGCTAAATTTACCACATCTAGCCATGATGTCGTCTTTTTTTTCAAGCCGTAATTTATCACTGTTAATCAACCTCAAACAAATCACATGAACTCAGACAACATAACCTCAGAAAAAATACCATCTAACAATCCTTGGTGGTATATCCCCACCCTCTACTTTGCCGAAGGACTACCTTATGTCATCATTAATAGTGTTTCGGTAATTATGTATAAAAAAATGGGGATTGACAATACTCAAATCGCCCTTTGGACGAGTTTACTATATCTCCCTTGGGTGATCAAAATGCTCTGGGGGCCTTTTGTGGATATCTACTCAACCAAAAGAAATTGGGTGATTTACACTCAAGTTGCCATGATGGTTTGTTTGGGAAGCGCCGCTTTTTCCCTACAACTTTCTAATTTCTTTTTCATTTCTTTAGGCATCTTTACCATTGGGGCATTTATCTCCGCCACCCATGATATTGCCACCGATGGATTTTATATGCTGGCATTAAGTCCAGAACAACAAGCCCTATATGCGGGAATTCGTTCAGTTTTTTATCGCATGGCGGTTATTTTTGGCACCGGAGTGCTGGTAGTATTTGCCGGATTGATGGAAGAAAATATCGGCAATATTCCCTTAAGTTGGTCGTTCGCTCTAGCCATTAGTGCGGTAATTTTTGCCCTTTTGTTTGTTTACCATCGCTTCATTTTACCCTTTCCAGATAGTGATAGCCAAGACAGAAAACTAGAAAAAACCGAGCAAATTCCTTTTGTGGATATTATTAATTCATACTTTCAACAACCGAAAATTTTAGTCATTGTCGCGTTTATCTTATTCTATCGCTTTGGCGAAGCCATGCTGTTGAAGTTGGCCAGTCCATTTTTATTAGATACCACAACCGAAGGAGGATTAGGACTCAGTACCGCTGACGTGGGCTTGGTTTATGGCACCGTAGGGACAATTTCGTTAATTATTGGCGGAATTGTTGGCGGAGCAATTGTAGCTAAATATGGCTTAAAAAAGACTATTTTTCCGTTGGCATTAGCCTTGAATTTACCCGATTTATTTTATGTGTATATGGCTTATTATCAGCCGCCGATTCAGTTTGTTTATCCTCTGGTATCTTTGGAACAATTCGGCTATGGTTTAGGCTTTACTTCCTTTATGATTTATTTAATGTATGTCTCGAAAGGAGAATATAAAACTTCCCATTATGCGATTTCTACGGGAATTATGGCATTAGGCATGATGGTGCCGGGAATGGTCAGCGGTAAGCTTCAATCTTTGGTGAGTTATCCCATGTTTTTTGTGATTGTGTGTTTGCTGACGATTCCGGGGATGATTACGATATTCTTTTTGCCTTTAGAGGAGGAAAAAAAGGCGTAATTTAGCTGAATTAAGTTTAGATAAAGACGGCTATCAATTGTAGTTTATAAGCATTTGCTGCGCTCATTTGTGGCTGAATAGTCAATATTTATCCGCGAATGCTTCGCCCTTATATTGGCAGTGGTAAAAATAGCGGTAAAAATAGCGGATTGGCAGAATGGTAGGGTGCGTTAGTGGAACGAAGTGGAACGTAACGCACCACCAGCGGTAAAAATAGCGGTAAAAATAGCGGTAAAAATAGCGGTAAAAATAGCGGTAAAAATAGCGGATTGGCAGAATGGTAGGGTGCGTTAGTGGAACGAAGTGGAACGTAACGCACCACCAACGGATTGGCAAAGGATGAAATAGCGGTAAAAATAGCGGTAAAAATAGCGGTAAAAATAGCGGATTAGCAGAATGGTAGGGTGCGTTAGTGGAACGAAGTGGAACGTAACGCACCACCAACGGATTGGCAAAGGATGAAATAGCGGTAAAAATAGCGGTAAAAATAGCGGTAAAAATAGCGGTAAAAATAGCGGATAGGATAGTGAGTTGAACCTTAATTGAGTAGTCCCTTTGGGGAATTGATTTTTTTAGCCACGAGTTTAAGCCCCTGGCTGTTCTATAATAGTATGCAAATATCCGCCGATAATGAAGCAAAGGAGTAGGATATCAACCAAGGTCAAACAACAGATCCTTATGAACAAATATTGTTTCAAGGATACACAGATATCGAGATAGCTGAAATCAAAAATCTCATGTAACAATGGGATAAAGCAACCTATCCCACTTTAGCCAATAGCATTGTGGATCATGCCGATAGACATGGGTTTACAGGTGATTATTTGAGATATTTGAGAAAAGCCAGTCAATTTAGGAAAAAGGGGCAACCAAGAAAGTTCTGCCTGATGGATCCTGTAGATGGCATAAGGGGATTGAGTTTATTATAGAAAGAAATGGCAAAATTGTCAGTTACGGAGAGAACTAATAATTACCATGCATCCTAGGCACAATTTAACTAAAACTAATCCAAAAAACATTGAAAATAAAATAAAAAAATATCTCATAAACATCAAAAAAAAATAATTTTGGATTATCCAAAAACTCAAGCAGAAAGGCATCAACTAGCTTTATGGGAAGAGTCCCAAGAGTTTACGATATTGGGGGTGATAGAGGTGTTTACTACGGATATTCAAGGATATGCCGCTCAAGTGATTGTCTGCGATCGCTTATCCAATCCGCCAGAAATAGTCGCTCAATTAGAAAAGTTAAATATTTTTGATATTCCCTATTTTTTTGATTGGTATTTTTTAAGTCCGTCGGATTATCCCGAAATTAAACGTTATGTAGAAAGACTGAACTATCTGCGTTTATTAATCATAGAATATCTGCGGAATCTTTAATATTGACATCAATCACCCCCCAGGGTGACTAAAATATTGGTGACTAAAATATTATTAAAATGTTGATGCTTGATGGTTCAGTGCTTAACCCTGACGCGATGATGAAAAAACCCTCGTTAGCGATCGCCCGATCTTTGATAGAATAGAAAATTGATTTGATCCAAATTTTCTAAGGAAAGGTGGCTGAATCAATCAGGAACCTCAGCGTGACTGAAACCAACCTATATGCTTATGATTCACCCAAACATTCAACAAGGATAATCAGCCATGAAAAAACGACAGATTTTTTTACTTTTCTTCCTGTTAGTGATGCTACCGGGATGCTGGGGAAAATCTGAAAATATGCTCTCTGCTTCCACCCAAACCAATGAAGCAGAAGTGGCTAAGTTAACCGAAGCCCTAGATACCAGTAATGATTTTACCGTAGTATTTTCTGAGCCTGGGATCAAACTTCATCAGTATGAAAAAGATTATGTCCAAGAAATTGACCTGAGTCAAGGGGCTGCGGTACAACTGCTTTATGGATATATTACAGATGCGGGGATGGGAAAAGGAGCTTATGGTGGGAACGAACCCCTGTTAGCACGGGAAACCCTGCAACAAGCTTGGGATGCTTTTTATAGCACGAATCAAAACGCTATCTGTATTACGAATGGTCAGTTTTTTAGAAATGATGACCAAGCTTCCACGGGTTTAGCTTTTCCCGTCAAAGCGAATGGAGCTATTTTAACGGAAGGATATGCCGGAGAAAGTGAATATCCTGATGAACAATTGATGTTGTTAATCTATGGCGATCGCGCCTCGATTACCGCTTTAGATATTAGAGAATTGTATTCATCCGATGCGGCAAATATTATTGGGGGTTTAAAGCCGGATGCGGATAAAGGAGTGAATACCGAAACTGGTCGAACTTTTGTCGGGGTTAAAGACAATAATAATGATGGATTATCGGAAACTTTGCTAATTTTTACTTCTCCAACGGCGACACAATATCGGGCAGCAGAAGTGCTGCGATATTTTGGCGCTAGTGAGGTGATTATGCTCGATGGGGGCGGATCGACTCAACTGATTTGTAATAATACCAGTTATATTAGTTCTCCCAGAACCATTCCTCAAACAATTGGAGTCCTGCGCGGTGAATAGTTTGACCTGATAATTTTATTGCATCCTAAAACCCAGCCCTGGGGTTAAAGCTTCCTGTCCCGGTTTTTCCCTAAATTCAGAGATATTCTGAAAACAATTCATTTCCTAATGAAGATTTTCCCTTTGAATGTTAAATTTTTCTCTCAACTCACTTTGATCGGGGGGACTCTCGCCGGAGGATACGTGATCGCCGGAATGATTCTGGCCGGTTTGTTACTCTGGGTGCGAGGATTGGGGGCATTGCAACCCTTAGAACTGGTGGTTTACGACCATATGGTGCGTTGGCGTCCAAATTATGACCCAGACCCACGATTATTAATTGTGGGAATTACCGAGGCAGATATTCGTCAGTTTTCCTGGCCTCTAAGCGATCGCATCTTGGCGGAAGTTTTAGCCAAATTACAAACATTTGAACCAGCGGCGATCGGTTTAGATATAGTTCGGGATATTCCCGTTGCCGATCGCCCAGAAAAACAAAAGGCTGATTATGAGCAATTAGCCGAACAGTTGCAACAACCCAACTTAATCGGCATTACTTTTATTGGCAGTACCGAAGATGACACTATCCCCCCTCCACCGAGTTTGCCCCCAGAACAGGTGGGTTTTAGTGATGTACTAATAGACCCTGATGGCACTGTGCGGCGAAATTTGATGTTTGCCCGTCAAGGGGAGACAATTTTACCTTCATTTTCTTTACAACTCGCCCTGAAATATTTAGCAGAACAAAAACAGATTTTTCCCGAATTAACTGATGCCAATGATTATCAGTTAAACCAGAAAATACTTAAACAATTAAAGAGCGACTCTGGGGGATATCAAAATCTCGATGCCGGAGGTTATCAAATTTTACTCAATTATCGCGATCGCAAAATAGCAGAAACGGTGACTTTGCAGCAACTGGTTGAGGGACAAATTGATCCCAATTTGGTCAAAAATAAAATTGTGTTAATTGGGCCTACGGCTGAAAGTCTCAAAGATAACTTTTTTACTCCCTATAGTGCCGGGGAAGTGGAAAAAGCCAAAATGTTTGGGGTGATGCTCCATGCCCAAATGATTAGTCAATTTTTAGGGGCAGCTTTGGACGATCGCTCGACCTTTTGGTATTGGCCAGAATGGGCGGAAATTTTCTGGCTGGTGGTTTGGATTTTTATCGGTGGCGCGATCGCTGGGATGACGAATCAGCCATTAATTTTAGCCTTAAGATTAGGGGGAGCTTTTGCCATTTTATGTAGTAGTAGCTTTGGCCTATTTTTGATTGGCGGATGGACACCATTCATTGCCCCAGCTTTGGGATTTTTTCTCGCGATCGGTTCCACGATTACTTATCGCTTCCAATATGTTCGCCAGCAACAAAATATGGTGATGAAACTTCTCGGTCAGCAAACTTCCCCAGAAATTGCTCAAGAACTTTGGAATTCCCGCGATCGCCTACTGCAATCCGGTTTTTTACCGGGACAAACCCTAACGGTGACAGTGTTATTTACGGATATTAGAGATTTCACCACAATTTCTGAGCAAAATTCTTCGGAATTGCTAATGAGTTGGCTGAATGAGTATATGAGTGCGATGACTCAGGAGGTGATTAATCATCATGGCATTATTAATAAGTTTATTGGCGATGCTATTATGGCGGTTTTTGGTGTCCCCATTCCCCGTAACACCCAAGAGGAAATTGCCGCCGATGCCCGCAATGCCGTCAATTGTGCCTTGGCAATGGGCGATCGTTTAAAAGAACTTAATCAAAGTTGGCGCGATCGGGGTTTACCGCAAATTCAAATTCGTGCCGGTATTTTTACAGGTCCTGTCACCGTCGGCAGTTTAGGAGGCAAAGAACGCTTAGAATATGCCATTATTGGGGATACGGTTAACATTGCTTCTCGCTTAGAAAGCTGCGAAAAACATCGTCAAGATCCTCACACTCCTTGCCGGGTTATGATTGCCCGTCAAACCCTCTCCTATATCTATGGAGAGTTTGAAGTTGAGTCCTGGGGGCTAATTGCCCTCAAAGGCAAGACCAAGACCGTTGATGTTTATAAAGTTATTGGCCGAAAATCCTCAATCTGATTGCAATTTGTTACAATCTAAATAGGGGAGATGGCCAAAACAGTTTTTATATTTTTTATATTTTTTATATATTTTTGTATAAAATCTGCTCTTCCCTCGATCGCCCTGAATTTGACGAGATGCTTGAGGTGGTTACACCCAGACTCTCGTCCCATTAAAAAACTACCCTGAGTAATACCGACTCCCTGGTTATAAATTACCCTTTAAATTCCTTGAAATTTCCGCATCGCTTATACCGGGGAGCAATTCTCGTTAAACTTTTACAAACTTTCACAAACCTTCACAAACCTTCACAAACTTTTTACTGATTTACTATGAACTGGAAACTGAATAAAACCACTTTGCTGAAAACTTTTTTCCTCTCCTTGCTGTGCTTGCATCCTGCCTTGTCTTTGCCCTTAGTCCAAGCCCAAGAAATGACTTCGGGTCGAGAACTTCAAGCGGTGATTCCACCTGTAGGAGAAAATCCAGGTCGCCGAGAATCTGCGGGAGTTCGCGGCGCTTGTTTACCGCCGAATCAATCCCTGACGGTATTGGTTCCCGAAAATCAAGTGACATTAACTACTTCGTTGTATCCCACCTTCTTTTTCTATTTGCCAGCGACCAAAGCTCAGGAAGCTCTCTTTGTTTTATATGATGAAAATGAAAGAGAGATTTACAAAAGTATCTTTAGCATTAAGGAAATGTCCGGGTTACTGGAACTGAGTATTCCTGATAAAGTTACTTCACCAAAATTAGAACCGGGGAAAAATTACTACTGGCAATTTTCTTTGTTCTGCGATCCGAAAAATCCTTCTCTAGATCCTTTTGTCGATGGCTGGGTGCAACGAGTTTCTTTAACTGAAGATATCTCAAATAATTTAGCCACGGCTTCAGACAGTGAAAAAGTTGATATCTATGCCGCAGCGGGAATTTGGCAAGACGCTTTAACCACTTTGGCGGATTTGCGGCAAAATAATCCTAATGATCGGAACTTGGAAAACCAATGGAATCAATTGTTAGAAAATATTGGCTTAGAAAAAATTGCCCAAGAACCCATGATTCCGTCTCGTTAAAGATATCAATTTCCCAAATCTTACAACGGTTTCGCCCCTACTGAACCACGGTAGGGCTTTCGCATTCCGGTAGGGGCTTTCGCATTCCGGTAGGGGCTTTCGCATTCCTTAGTAGCCCGCGCATTCCGGCAGTCCATTTAATATTCTAAGCAATAATTTATCTGCCGGAATGCTTCGCCGTTGCAATATTTTCCGCAATAATTTGTCTGCCGGAATGTTTCGCCCCTACAGATATTTCTGGTTTACTCGCGGAGAAAATTGCTGTAAGAGACAATTGTTTAGGGGCGAATCGCCCCTAATTTTTACTGGCTATTTTTACTGGCTGACTTTTTCTGCTAGTGCTTGACGGGCCATGCGAGTAATGTAAACGGTGACGGCAACAGTGGCGATTAAACCAATGATTCTAATCGCCCATTGAATTGTGCTATTGGTGGGCTGATTTTCGCTGCCAATTTTGGCAATATCCCCGGCTATTTCACCAAGATACACATACATAATTGTCCCCGGAATCATGCCAATAGAACCAAGTATGTAGTCTGGCAAAGAAACGCCTGTAATCCCAAAGGCATAGTTGAGTAAATTAAAGGGAAAAACTGGGGAAAGACGGGTTAACAAAACAATTTTAAACCCTTCTTGGGCTATCGCTTGGTCGATCGCGGCAAATTTTTCATTTCCGGCAATTTTTTGACTAACCCAATTTCTAGCCAAATATCGGCCAACCAGAAAAGCCGCGATCGCCCCTAGGTTTGCCCCAATAAATACATAAACAGAACCCAACAGAATGCCAAAGACTACTCCCGCCCCTAAAGTGAGGATTGAACCGGGCAAAAATGCCACTGTCGCTATTATATAAATAGCCATAAAAGCCAGACCGCCAACGAGTCCTAAACTTTCCACCCATTGTAAGGCATTCAGCAGCCATTGTTTGGGGTTAAATTCTGATAAAATAACTGCATTTTTAGCATTTTCCGCATTTTCAGCCAATGCCGCAGAGGTGAATAAAAACCAGGCGATCGCACTGATGGTTAGGAATATCAGTAAAGATATTCCTCCAACCGAGGGCAAGCCCCCCTTTTTAAGGGAGGTTGGGGAGATACCCTGGAAACTTAGATTTTTTAACATTATCTTTGTGGAATATTTGTGGATTTACCCTCGGTTTTTTTAACAGCATCCACCGCCCTGATAATGCCAGGTTGAGTCGGTAATCATCACATCTTGAGGAAATTGCAGGGAAAATTTTGCCGCTGTTTTATCACATACCGCCAAGGGAATTCCTCGCTGCAACAAATGTCCGGCGCGATCATCTAAAAGTGATTCACTGCCGGCATAAATGGCAGTTTTGCCCGTAAATACACAAGCCCCATCTTCGGGAATGGGTACTTTGAAAGAGACGGAATCAAGACTTTCTAATAATAACGGTTTATCGAGTTCGTAATTGTGAGTATCTAGCAGCCGATAAGGACGACGGGCGCGAATTTCAATCTGACCAAAACCTACGTCGATTAAGTGCTGAATATATTCTTTATAAGTTAGTGCTCCGGATAGACAAAGTGCTCTTAATCGTTCATCTTTTTGTAGATGTACGGGAATGGGGCGGGAGGCGATCGGGTCACTCATAATCAATTTTCCACCGGGCTTTAATACGCGGTAAGCCTCCGATAAAGCTTGTTGTAAATCGGCGGCTTCAAAGATATTAAATAGACAATTTTGGGCGACTATATCCACAGAAGCATCCGGTACAGGGAGGGCAAATGCATCTCCAGCCAGAATATTCACAAAATCGGGATTAAACCAATCATTTTTCTGGGCAGCAAGCTGTAAATTTCGGCTGGCTGCTTGGCGCATTTCTGCCACCGGGTCTACGGCAATGACGCTGCCCGGTTGACGACAAAAATAAGCAAACTGAAGGGCTTCGATCCCCCCACCAACGCCGATATAAAGAACTGTTGGCTGACCAAATAATTCGGTGGGATGCACTGTTGACCCACAGCCATAGTTCATCTGTTGCATGATTTCCGGGATGTTTAATCCGGGTAATTGCAGGGGGGGAGTGCTGACACAGCAGAGTCCAACTTGAGGGGTTTCCGCAGCTTCGGCGTAGAATTGGGCAGTGGTTTCTAAATAGGACATAGTTGGTGACTTGTTGTTATTTTCTAGCTAAAATTATAACTAAACTTCTAACTAAACTTACTTAATAGTTTAAGCAAGGATTTTGTCCGGGGAGTGAGTAAGGTTCGGCGATAAGCATCAGCGGCTTTTTTAATCGCGTCTGCTTGGGTGGGATAGGGATGAATCACTCCAGAAAGAGCATTTAATCCCTGTTTGGTGGTGATCGCGAGGGTAATTTCACTAATCATTTCTCCAGCATGACGAGCGACAATTGTAGCACCTAAAATCTGGTCAGAACCTTTTTTCTGGAGAATTTTAACAAAACCTTCAGTTTCACCGTCCGTTAAGGCGCGATCAACCGTTGAAAAAGGAATTTTAATGGTATTTGTTTCTAATCCTTTGGCTTGGGCTTCTCGTTCATAAAGTCCCGCATGGGCAATTTCTGGGTCGGTATATGTCACCCAAGGCATGACCAGATTACTCAGTTTACTCTGTCCCAGACCAAAAGGAGAAAATAAAGTATTTTTAATTACGATTCGCGCTGCCGCATCTGCCGCATGAGTAAATTTCCAGTTCATACAAATATCTCCAGCGGCATAAATCCGAGGATTAGTGGTTTGTAAATAGTCATTGACTACTACACCGCGATGGTTATCGTATTCTACCCCAACCGCGTCTAAATTTAAGCCATCAATATTCGGAGTTCTTCCTGCCCCCACTAAAATTTCATCCACAATTACAGTTTGAATTATATCCCTATTTTCCTGAGAATTTTGTCGGTAATAAATCACTTTACCAGTATCGCTGAGTTCCACTTTTTCCAAGTTGCAATTTAAGATTAAATTTAGATTTTCTCGGAATAATTGTTGTTGGATGATTTCCGCTGCATCCTCATCTTCGCGATCGAGCAAATGTCCATGTTTATGAAATAAAATAACTTGGCTACCAAGGCGATGAAATGCTTGGGCTAATTCGCAACCAATCGGCCCTCCCCCAATCACGGCTAAACGTTTGGGGCATTCTGTCAGGGAAAAGACAGTTTCATTGGTTAAATATCCCGCTTCTGCTAATCCTGGAATTTGAGGACGAGAGGCCCTGGCACCTGTGGCAATGACGGCTTTTTTAAAGCGGAGAAAAGAATCCGGTTGTGGCGATAAGTCTGAGATAGTTTTTGAGACAGCGATCGCCTCTTTATTCACAAACGCGGCATTGCCCAAAAATACATCAACCCCCAAATTTTTAAACCGTTCCGCTGAATCGTGATGGCTAATT
The DNA here is from genome assembly GCF_040564635.1 of Planktothricoides raciborskii GIHE-MW2. NCBI lineage: Bacteria > Bacillati > Cyanobacteriota > Cyanophyceae > Oscillatoriales > Oscillatoriaceae > Planktothricoides > Planktothricoides raciborskii. Next base: position 5,098,874 of record NZ_CP159837.1, on the reverse strand, counting down.
CCGGCGCGAATTTCCCGCATCCGCTGCATCACCACTGCAAAATCGATGTTAATTGAATCGGGGGGTTGAATGCCAAAAGCGGCGGTATCTCGCATATCCGCCGCCACTCGCGCCGACCGAATCACAGATTTAGAAGGAACACAGCCCACATTCAGGCAATCTCCCCCCATGAGGCTTTTTTCAATCAGGGCAACTTTTAAGCCCAATCCCAACCCCGCAGCCCCCGCAGCTACCACCAGTCCGGCAGTCCCCGCCCCAATCACGACTAAATCGTAACAGTTAGCAGGTTGGGGGTTAACCCAATCAGCAGGATGGACTTGGGACATCAGGGCTTGATTGTACCGATCTAATGGTTGAAGGGCTGGTTCTTGGTGAATTGAGTTGGTCATAGTTATTTGTTGTTAGTTGGTTGTTGGGTAGGGATTCTTTGTTGGTTGGGGAAAGGGGAACAGTTATCAGGAGCCACTGCGATCTTGGGGTCTCCCCAAGTCTAGCAAGTGGCGTGGAACGGGGAAAGTGAAAAGTGAAAAGTGAAAAGTGAAAAGTGAAACTAAATATCACTATTCACTATTCACTATTCACTATTCACTATTCACTCTCTCCTGAAGCTCCTGAAGCTCCTGAAGCTCCTCTGTTGCCTGTTCCCTGTTCCCTGTTGGTTGGTTGTTGGTTGTTTTATCTTGGTTGTTTTATCAATGACCGTTGACAGTCAGCCGTTAACCGTTATAGTTGCATAGGTCTTATTAAAACATTTATGACATTAACTAGCAAAAATAAAAAGTTTTTCACTGCCCCGATTAGTCAAACCTCAAAATCACCGCTAATTTTTTGGTTTACTCTGAGTCTAACGATTTCGGCAGTTTATGGGTTTTTAGCCTGGAAACAAGCGTTTAGTTCCGAGTATGTTATCCAAGATGATGCCCGACAGCATATATTTTGGATGCAACGATTTTTGGATCCAGAATTATTCCCCCATGATTTGATTGCCGATTATTTCCAATCTGTTGCCCCCGCAGGCTACACCTTTCTTTATCAACTGATGGCAATGGTGGGCATTTATCCGATATTTTTACATAAAATATTGCCCATGTTTTTGGGTTTTATCTCCACAGCTTATGGGTTTTGTCTTTGTTTAGAAATTTTCCCAGTTCCCTTGGCTGGTTTTTTTTCTACTTTATTACTCAACCAAAGTTTATGGATGCAAGATGGGTTGATTTCTGCCACTCCTAAAGCTTTTATTTATCCCTTGTTTTTACCGCTGTTATATTATTTGGTTCGTCACCATTTACTGGGAACTGGTATCTCGCTGTTATTATTGGGTTTGTTTTATCCCCAAGGGGTATTAATTGCGGCGGTGATTTTTATTTTCAGGTGCGGGCAAATTCAGAAACCAACCCAGAAACCGGGTTTCTTTCGTGGGTATCAGCAGTTATTTGTGAAAGGCATAAAAGAAACCCGGTTTCTTAAGTTTTCTGCTGATCGCGAATTCGGAAATCCTCAGAAACCGGGTTTTTTTCGTGGATATCAGGAGTTATTTGTTAAAAGCATAAAAGAAACCCGGTTTCTTGTCGATCGCTTTCATGTTATCTGCTTAGGGTTAGCATTTTTTATCTTACTTTATTATAGCCTATCTGCTTCTGATTTTGGCCCTACCATTGCCCGTTCTCAAGCGCAAATATTACCAGAGTTCTTGCTTAAAGGCAGAAGTCAATTTTTTATTGAGGATAGTTGGAATTTTTGGTTTCATGGACGGAGTGGCATGGGACTAGCCACTATTTTGACTCCAGTTTTTATGGCATTTGGTTTTCTTTTGCCCGTCTTAATCCGATTTTACGCCTACTTTCCCTTGAGTCAAAAAATTAAACATAAGGTAATAATATTGCCTCAATTAATTTTAGCCTCATTTACTTTATTTTTTGCGGCGCATCTGTTATTATTTAAGTTACATTTACCCAGCCGTTATACCCAACATACCCTCAGAATAGTTCTGGCAATATCAGCCGCGATCGCCCTCACCTTAATTCTCGATAGCTTATGGTCTTGGGCAATTAGCCAACCCGGGAAAAGACTATTTTTATTACCAGTAATGATGATTTTATTTACTGGGTTAATTTTTTATCCCCAGTTAACCATGAGTAATTTCCCCTGGACTTATTATCAGGTGGGAGAAAACCCGGAAATTTATCAGTTTTTCCAACAACAACCGAAAGATAGTCTAATTGCTTCCTTATCCGAAGAAGCGAATAATTTGCCCTCTTTTGCCCAACGGTCTATTTTAACCGGACGAGAATATGCCGTCCCCTATCATTGGGGCTATTATCAGCAATTTCGCCAACGGACGTTAGATTTAATTCAATCTCAGTATAGTTCTAATTTAGCGGATGTTCAAGGGTTAATTGAAAAATATAATATTGATTTTTGGTTAGTAGAACGGGGTGCTTTTACTCCCGGTTATCTTGCCCCAAATTCTTGGCTGAATCAATATGAAGAAACTACAAAGGCGATCGCGCAATTATCTGCCGGAATTTACCCGGCGATCGAGCAATATTTAGACCGTTGTTCTGTCTTTGAGGCTAATGGTTTAGTTGTTCTCAGTGGAGAATGTTTGAAGAATATTCCCATGTAGGTGTAGGGGCGAAGCATTCGCGCAGATATCTTGATGCTTGAACCCTAATATAAAGGCGCGAATGCTTTGCCCTTTTAGGTATAAGGGCGAAGCATTCATGGTAAAAAGTTAACTGTCAAAACGGAGAATTAACTGCCATGAATGCTTCGCCCCTACAACCCCTAATATCCTAGATAAGTAATATCACCAGGTAGGGTGGGCAAATCTTGCCCACCCTACGAGGAGTAGAAGGTTAATGGTATAATTACTGAAAACTATATCAGGAGTTTCCGGTGATTAATCAACGTCATCCTTATTATAGATGGTTCTATTTCTTAGTGGCGGTTATCTTGGCGATCGCGATATTTTTTCGCTTCTATAATATAGACAAAAAAATTTACTGGATTGATGAAGTTCACACCAGCTTAAGAGTGGCAGGCTATGAAAAAGTAGAATTTGCCGAAACTGCCCCAGCGGGAAAAATTATCACCATTGACGAATTACATAAATTTCAAAGACTGAATCCCGAAAGAGGTTGGGGCGATACTATTAATGCTTTAGCCCATAATGCGGAACATACACCAATTTATTATTTAATTACCCGATTAGCGATGCAGTGGTTTGGCAGTTCTGTGGCTGTCACCAGAGGGGTAGCCGCTGCGATTAGTTTACTGGTATTTCCTAGTATGTACTGGCTTTGTTTAGAGTTATTTCAATCCAGAATAGTAGGCGCGATCGCCCTTTGTTTAGTTGCCGTTTCTCCCCTACATATTATTTATGCCCAAGAAGCCAGACAATATAGTTTATTTACCGTGACTATTTTACTTTCTAGTATTGCTTTGCTGAAAGCAATATCCAGGGAACAGGGAAGAGGAGAGAGGAAAGAGGAAAGAGAAAAGAGGGAACAGGCAACAGGCAACAGGGAACAGGGAACAGGGAAGAATAAAAAAGTATCAGAAACCGGGTTTCTTGCCAAAATATCAGAAACCGGGTTTCTTACCAAAATATCTGCATTTCATCATAATTTTCCGCAGAAACCTGGTTTTTTTTTATCGCAAAAACCCGGTTTTTATTGGGCAATTTATGCCGTTACAGTCTCGCTAAATCTCTATTCGCATTTAATTTCAATTTTAGTTTTAATCGGACATGGCATCTATGTGTTTTTCTGCCACCGCAGACGAGATTTTTTTCAATCGATTCACTATTTGTTGGCCTTAATAGCAGGAATACTCACCCTGATTCCTTGGATAGTAATTTATCTTTTAAATTCTAATAAAATTGGCGGCTGGGTCGGTCGAGATATTTCTCTGCCCACTTTACTGCAACGCTGGTTAATTAACCTGAACGCCGTATTTTTTGATGTACAAATTAGCGTCAAACAGCGACTTTTTGACGTAGAAGCGGGACAAGATTGGGTGTTGAGTTTTGACAAACCCTGGGTTTATGTAATGCCGCTGATTTTAATCTTAGTGGGATATGCCCTTTATTTTGTTTTTAGATATACGGATAAACCCGTTTGGTTATTTATTTTAACCTTGATTGGTTCCACCGCTTTACCATTGATGTTGCCAGATATTATTTCTGGAGGACAGCGATCGGGAATTGCCCGTTATTTAATTCCCTCTTATGTGGGCATTGAGTTAGCCGTTGCTTATGCCATAGCTTATCACCTGAATCTGGAAAAAAATAACCCGCTTATCTCTATTAGTCATATAAAACAAAAACTCTGGCAAGGCATTTTTATCGCATTAATAACGTTAGGCATTATTTCCGCAACCATTAGCGCTGAAGCGGAAACATGGTGGCATAAATATAGTAGCTATTATAACCCAGAAGTGGCTCAAATTATTAATCAAATTGAAAACCCATTAGTCATAAGTCCCCAAGAACGAGTCAGCCGCATAACTTCTCTGAGTTATAAACTCAAACCAGAGGCCAAAATTCTGTTAATCCAAAACCAAGATATTTCCCTGCTTGATTCACCTTCTTTCACCGAAGAGATTAATTCCCAGAATTTATTTGTTTTTCGCCCTTCCGCCGAACTTTATCAAGTCTTAGACCAAAATCCCAATTATCAATTAATTCCCCTTCATACTTATGGGCATTTGTTTAAATTGACTCAAGAAACCGGGTTTCGGCGATAATTTTTGCCTCCACTGCAAAGATTTAGGAGAGAAACCCGGTTTCTGTGCGATCGCAGATTTTCGCAGTTATAGTAGGATGACAATAGTTTTTATTGCTGGTTTATTGCTGGCTTCACTAATACTCACTAATACTATGAGTGAATCTAAGATGACTGAATCTGATAATTTGCGATCGCCCAACCCAAGTCCGTATCCAAGTCCGTATCCAAGTCCGTATCCAAGTCCGTATCCAAGTCCCAACCCAAGTCCTTATTCGACTTCTGACCAACCGCCGTCAGGGGCAGAATTTGCATCGATGCCATTGCCGGATGCGGATCCACAGATACCCGTAACCGCTGCGGTTCCCCGGACGAAACCGAAGCGACGGGCAACAAAACCAAAACTCACGACAATTCTTTGGGATTGGATTAGCAATTTATTGGGTGGTTTCTCAGATTATGATCGCGGTAATGAGATGTATGCCCAAAAAAAATATCAAAGTGCGATCGCATTCTATGACCGGGCGATCGAAAGAAAGCCCAAATTTCGGTCGGCTTGGATCAAGCGGGGTCTAACCTTAATTGCCCTGCAATCTTATCGAGAAGCAATGGCCTGTTTTGATGAAGTAATTGCCATTAAATCTGAAGACAATTGGGCTTGGACATGGCGGGGTTGCTGTCTGTATAACTTACACCGTTATGAAGAAGCATTGGCGTCTTTAGATCAAGGGATTGAAATCAATTCTCGGCAACACGAAGCCTGGTATTATCGCGCCCGGTGTTTAGATGAATTGCAACAATATCCAGGGGCAGTAAAAGCCTATCGCCAAACTCTGAAATATAATCCCCAACTTGCCCCAGCTTGGTATTATCTGGGGATGGTTTTGCTGAAATTAGAGGTAAATGGAGAGGCGATCGCGGCATTTCAAGAACACTTAAAATTAGAACCGAAAAATGCCGTCGCTTGGTTTAATTTAGGGATTGCCCAACAAAAATATCAAGACCACACTAACGCGATTGCTTCTTATGACCAAGTAATTGAATTAGAACCAGAAAATGCCCCCGCTTGGTTTAACCGAGGTGTATGTTTAGCCGAGTTGGGACGTTATACCGATGCGGTGGTTTCTTATGACCGAGTGCTCAACCTCGTGCCCACCAATCCAGATGCTTGGTTTTATAAAGGCATGGCTTTAAAACATCAATGGTCAAAAGCGGCAGTTTCTTGTTTTGATCGCGCTTTAGAATTGCAACCCCAATGGCCCGAAGCTTGGATGAATCGCGGGTTAGCATTAACTGATGGGGGTCAATATGTTGATGCTTTAACTTGTTTCGATCAAGCCACAAAATTTAATCCTACTTGGGCAATGCCTTGGTTAGGACGGGGCATGGCATTACATGGTTTAACCAAATATAAAGAAGCGATTATTGCTTACAGTAATGCCCTACAAATTGATGCTAAATTAGTCCAAGCTTGGTATCAACGGGGGTTAGCCCTGGAATCTTTGCATCAATATAAAGATGCGATCGCCGCCTTTGATAAAGTAATTAACTTACTCCCAGAATCCAACCCATTAGTCTATCAAGCCTGGTTAAAACGGCGGGATATGTTAGAACGGTTGCAACTTTATGATGATGCCATTATTGCCAATGAAACGGTGATTAAAATTAAGCCCGATAACTTAGATGCGTGGTTAAAACGCGGAGAATTTTTAAACAAAATGCAGCGTCATATTGATGCTTTAGCCGCTTATGACCAAGCGATTAATATCTGGCAAAACCATTATGAACCCTGGTTTAGACGGGGCAAAACCTTAGATAAAATGCGAGCTTATTCTCAGGCAATTAATGCCTTTGATAAAGTCATTTCTCTTAAGCCCAATTACACCGCTGCTTGGGTAGAACGGGGCAAAGTCTTTGAAAAATTACACCGCTATCAAGACGCCATTAGATCCTATGGGGTGGCCATTGAAATTCAGCCCAGTTTAATTGAAGCGGTCAACCATCGTCAACGGTTATTAGACCTCTTAGGCGATCCTTGTAATCCGGGAGCAAATTTCGACGATTTGACAGCAGATTTATGGGCATCAGACGAGAAGATAGAAAGCCCATCACCGGCTGATGAACTGTAGTTAATATTGGCTGAGAATTTATTGAGGAAAAACCATGACAAAACAATCATCTATCACCGGCAAAGAACCTTGGCTGGCAGTCATCTTATCCAGCCTATTCCCTGGAATTGGTCAAATCTATGCAGGTCATAAAATCAGAGGCGTAATCCTGATTATTTCCTCCTTATGTTTATTATTTTTTATAATATTATTCGGATTAGCTGGCCGATTAGCAGAGCCGCCGGGAGTTCAATTTGGCATCATGTTTTTCCTCCTGGTTATTTTCAATCTGTTTGATGCTCATCGCTGCGCCATAAAAGCGAATCACCCGGATTTTGAAAGAATCCGCAAAAGTGAAAAAGACCCCTGGTTAGCGGTATTTTTATCTAGAGTTATTCCCGGATTAGGTCATGCTTATCTGGGAGAATGGGAATGGGCAAGTTTATTTTTTATCCTGCTAATCATCGTGAGTATCCTATCAATTAAATATGGTTTAATTGGATATTTACTCGGTTCTATAGTATTACCGAGTTCATGCGTTTACCACGCTTATATGTCTGCCAAGACGACCAGACCCAAATCCCCCCAATTAATTTTACGGATTACTTTGGTGGTCTTATTGCTGCAATTGCCTGGGTCATCTTTCAACTCCGGTTTTGAGGCTCGTGATATACCGTCTGGCTCAATGCTGCCCACCTTGGAAATCAACGATCGCATTTTGATAAATAAAGGGAGCTATCGATTTAAAAAGCCGCAACGGGGAGATATTATTGTGTTTAATCCTACCGCAGCATTAAGGCAGGAAAACTTTAAGGATCCTTTCATTAAACGAGTAATTGGCTTGCCCGGAGACAAGGTTGAAGTCAAAGATGGAAAAGTTTATATCAACGATCAAATTTTACAGGAAGACTACATTGAGGAATCCCCTAATTACGACTATGGGCAGGCAGTCGTACCGGAAAATTCTTATTTTGTCCTAGGCGATAACCGGAATAATTCCTACGATAGTCACTATTGGGGTTTTGTCCCAGAAGAGGATATTATTGGTAAAGCAACAAAAAGATATTGGCCAGTTAGTAGAATTGGCAATTTGTAATTCATCGCTTGTAGGGGCTTTCCCATGACCGCAGATAATTTTATTAATTAAAAGCCAAAATTTTATATCGGAATGCTTCGCCCCTACGCGGTTATTATATTTATGACTTAAAAAACCCTAGACAAGAATGCTTTCATACCGATATCGCTCCCCCCAACCCCCCTTAAAAAAGGGGAGGCTTTTTATAGTGAAAGCCAGAATTGTCTACTGTAATCCTGTAATCCGGCAACAAATCCTAAAGCACTCTTTCAAGGTGGATTGGAGGCGATCGCTAATCTTTTGGGAAATTTTGAAAAATTTGGTATTATCCCATTATTATCGCAACCTAAAATAACTTAAGATATGATATCAGATGCTTTAATCCTTCGTCAAGGCCGATTAATCAATGGTCAACTGGTGGATATTTTAATTGAAAATAGCCGCATTACTGCCATTAAAAACCAATTGCCCCAGCAGGTCAAGCAAGAAATTCAATTAAACGGCAATTTAATCAGTCCGCCATTTGTCGAGTCTCATATTCACTTAGACTCTGCTTTAAATGCGGGAGAACCGCGATTTAATCAAAGCGGCACTTTGTTTGAAGGCATTCAAATTTGGGGAGAACGCAAGCAAAATTTAACTTTAGCCGATGTCAAAAAACGGGCGATCGCTGCTTTAAAGCAACAAGCAGCCCAAGGAGTCTTATTTGTCCGCAGTCATGCGGATGTTTCCGAACCCAGTTTAACCGCATTGCAAGCTTTATTAGAAGTTAGAGAAACAGTCAAAGATTGGATTACTTTGCAAGTAGTGGCATTTCCCCAAGATGGGATTTATAGTCAGCCAGAAAACGCCATTTTATTAGAAAAAGCCCTGGCAATGGGGGCTGATGTAGTGGGGGGAATTCCTCATTATGAATTAACCAGAGAAGATGGGGTAAATTCGATTCAGCAGATTTTTGCCTTAGCGGAAAAATATCAGAAACTCATCGATATTCACTGTGATGAAATTGATGATGATCAGTCGCGTTTTTTGGAAGTGGTAAATGCTTGGGCGATTAAAACGGGTTTCGGGGAAAAAGTCACCGCCAGTCATACAACGGCGTTTGGTTCTTATAATAATGCGTATGCCTATAAGCTATTGGGAATGTTGGAGCGATCGCGCCTCAATTTTGTATCTAATCCTTTAATTAATATTACCCTACAAGGTCGCACCGATACCTATCCCAAACGGCGGGGTGTCACACGGGTAAAAGAACTGTGGCAAGCGGGATTAAATGTCTCCTTGGGACATGATTGTATTCAAGATCCTTGGTATATTTTAGGCACCGGAAATATGCTAGATGTAGCGAATATGGCGATTCATGTTTGCCTGATGACCGGACTGGCAGAAATTGATGCTTGTTATGACATGATTACGGCTCATGGGGCGAAAACTTTGCAAGTAGAAAATCAGTATGGCATTGCCGTGGGTAAACCCGCTAATTTAATTGTATTAAATGCCCAAAATCGGTTTCAGGCAATGCGCGATCGATCTACGGTACTTTATGTTATTTCTCAAGGCAAATTACTCGTTGAAACCCAAGCCCCTGTCACCACTTGGCATTAAAATTTTATCATTAATATTATAATTGATAATTTTCCATTTTTCCCCTTGTAACATGATATGATCTAGCATACATTGTAGGGGCGAAGCATTCCGTAGGGGCGAATGGCCATTCGCCCGTACAAGGGCGAATGGCCATTCGCCCCTACGATGCTTAAAATATTAAATTAATTACCGGAATGCTTCGCCCTTACTACGGTCATGCTTCCTTCGCCCTTACTACAGTCATAATTTGCTCTTACTGCTTAAAATATTCTTAGGGCGAAGCATTCCGGCAGTGTAGGGGCGAATGGCCATTCGCCCCTACTGCTGAAAATATTAAATAGACTGCCGGAATGCTTCGCCCCTGACAACCGCTGTAATATAATATCCATAATTATTCAGGCTAGGGGTAAGGTTATGAGTAGCTTAACATTAAATTTAGATACCGTTCACCTGAGTGACGAACAGTTCTACCAGTTATGTCAAAATAACCGCGATTTGAACTTTGAACGTACTGCCAGAGGAGAACTAATTATTATGCCACCAGTAGGAGGCGATAGCGGAAATCGAGAAGCAGATTTAATTATCGATTTGGGAATTTGGAATCGGCAAACAAACCTGGGTTATACTTTCAGTTCTTCCACTGTATTTAAGTTACCAAATGGGGGCGATCGCTCCCCGGATGCCGCTTGGATTCGCCGGGAAAGATACTCAGCATTAACCCCGGAACAAAGACGCAAATTTCCTCCTATTGCCCCGGATTTTGTGATTGAATTAAGGTCAGCAACCGATAATTTGCAAATGTTGCGTGCGAAAATGCAAGAATATATGGATGCCGGGGTGCAATTGGCATGGTTGATTAACCCCCAGCAGCAACAAGTGGAAATTTATCGCCCAGGAAAAGATGTAGAATTGCGAAATCTTCCCACCGAATTATCCGGGGAAAATGTATTACCCGGATTTAGTTTGAATCTATCTCTTGATTAGAAGGATTTAACCTTTCGGGCGAAGCATGACCGTAGATCGGTTATTGGTTCCAAGCAGAAGAATTAAATAGGCGATCGCTCTCTGGAACAAGTAAGGCGATCGCTTTCTGGCTTACGGCATCGTAGAGATTTATGGTACAATGGAAAAAGTTAAATAAAATAAAATAAAATAAAATTATCCTCCAGTGAAACTCCATCATGGCTATTCCAGAACTAGAACAACAACTGTTACAGCTTTCGCTCAATGATAAACTGTATATTATCCAACTGCTTGCCCAAAGCCTGACTGCACCCGATCGCAACAGCCACCCAGATCAATCAAGTAAACTCTCAGAATTTTTCCGTCAATCCCCACTAGCTGAAGTCAGCGAAGAATTGGACTTTAGCCGCGATCGCAATTCATAACTCTCTATCACTTGTCACTCGCAATGAAAAAGACTTTGCCGGGACAGGTGTTGTAATTATTAATCCTTGGTCTTTTTAAGCGATCTCCCTGCCAAATTCCCCAAAGCGATCGTTGCCTGTCTCTCCACAAAAAAGCGATCGCCCTCTGGGATAAGTAAGGCGATCGCATCCTTGACTTTGGGAGTAGAGGAGTAGGACTCTTGCGCCAAAGGAAAGGCGATCGCTCTCTGGGATAAGTAGGGCGATCGCTTTCCGGTTAAAATGGTTTTGATTTTAGATGAGGCGCGATCGCTCTCTTGGTTGTTATTCTACAAAGGGGAAAAGTCTCGTTTTAGAGATTATTTCACTTCGTTTTTTTTCCTATAAACCCTATCCCTGTCAGTCGGAAAAGTCGGATAGATGAAGTCGGAAAAGTCGGATAAACTCCCGCACCTCACAGTTTCTCTTGGGTACTCATTATTATTCATAGCTATTCCCCGTTTGGATAATGTCATAATTAAATCCTCCCCACCTCAATCAAACATCGTAGGCGGGGAGGATTTAATTATGTACTTCGAGCAAAAATCGCGTACCCCTATAAATTTAGGGGATTAAACTCAGGAGAGATTGTTTTCCGTGAGAAGAGAAATGCTTATCGACACACCCTAGACTTTTTCTTTCTCATACCTGACGAGAAGATCCCAGAGACAAATATCGGGATCGTCATGCTCGATATCCTCTTTCAATACATTAAATAAAACTATCGAATTTAGACTTCATCAGCAAAATGCCATTCAGTGAATGCTGATGAATTCTTTGAGTTATATTAAATTACATATTAACGATAACCACGCATGATTTTTCCTCCTTTTTTTTAGGTTTACTCTTTGTTTTTTTGACTGAACATCTACCACTTTTAACGCGGTATGTGTCCGGCACAGGGCTTTAAAAGCTCTTCAAGCAGCTTGTGTTTGGTATCACGATCTCTTTAGCTCTTTGATGTCTCTATCATGCCTTCCCTCCTCAACCTCTGTCAGTCGGGAAAGTCGGATTTGTAAAGTCGGAAAAGTCGGATCGTCCCATCAGCCACGGCAAATCAGGGGTTCAAACGCAAGCTGATAGGCGATCTCGCTTCTAAGGTGCATATCGCGGGACAGTCCACTGATACCCCAGAAGGACAAAAAAACTTGAGTCGCACAATTCGGCCAGGTAGCCCAAACTGGATCCCGTGTTTTTGCGGAGCTATTCCAGATCCGCATGAATTTTACTTGCTGCCTGGGACAAGGGCGCGATCGCCTAGCTGATGAATTTTGATGATCCCAGCTTATTGATCGCAAACATGGTTGATTGATAAGATGCAAATGCCCAGTCCAAAAACGAATCAGACTACCAAGTCAACCATGACTAGCGAAGAAGCACTGAAATTTATCGAAGCGATCCTGGAATCCAAAACAGGGAAACAACTGACTCCCCCAGAAAAAGAAATCATCAAAGCAGCTTGGGACAAAGAAACCTATAGCAACCTTGCCCAAAGCTTATATCTTACCGTCGGTCATGTGAAAGATTTAGCCTACATTTTATGGCAGCATCTTTCCGACATCTTTGGGCACAAAATTACCAAAACTAACCTGCGACGAGGGATAGAAAATTACGGTAATAAATTCACTTTATATAAATCACAAATATCAGAAAATAACGATGATAAAAGTTACTCCTCCCCCCCCCCTCCCGATGCAATATATTAATTGTTGAAGACATGATATCAATCCAACAATATTTAACAAAATTGTTAAGTAAACATGGTTATAAAGTTCGCAGTTTCAGCAACGGTAAGATGGCATTAAATTCCATCCGCCACAATCCAACCGATATCATTTTACTGGATATTAAAATCCCCGATATGAATGGCTATGAAGTTTGCAAGGCTCTAAAAGCTGATGAAGTCACCTCAGAAATTCCGATCATTTTCTTAAGTGCGCTAGACGAACCGATAGATAAAGTAAAAGCTTTTAACTTAGGTTGTTCAGATTATATCACGAAACCTTTTGAACCAGAAGAAATCCTGGCTAGAATTAAAACTCAACTAACTATTCAAGAACAAAAAAAACAGTTGAAAGAAGAAATCGAACACCATAAAAAAACCGCATAAATTCTCTACCAATCTCGCGCTTTACTTGCCAGTTTGTTGAACAGTTCCAAAGATGGAATTGCTGCCATAGAAGCGGTCAGGGATGCGCTAACTGAAGAAATTAACGATTTTCGCTGTTTGGTGGTGAATTCGGTCTTTGCTAAGTTATTAGGTCAAAAACGAACAAAGCTTATGAATCAGTCTGCCCTGAAACATTTGCTCAATCAACTTACTCCTACCCTATTTGATTCGCTGGTAGAGGTCGTTGAGACGGGAGAAGCGATCGAGCAAGAATTCTACTGGGAAAATCATCACGAGCAGTTCTGGTATTATTTGACTGCCGTAAAATTTAACGATGGTTGTTCGATTACCGTTTGCGATATCACAAAGTTTAAGCTACTGGAATTTAATCCCAAGATGGAATCGCATTTATAATCATAACCTCTGCCCTAGTAGGTTGGGTTGAACGAAAGTGAAACCCAACTCAAAGTAATAGAAAATAGAGATAATGTTGGGTTTCGTGGCCTCAACCCAACCTACAATAGTATTTATATTGTAGGGTGGGCAAAATTTCACCATCATATATGGTAGGTTGGGTAAATTTTTTTGCCCAACCGAAGAATGTTAGGGGCTGTTGGATGAATTTTTGTAAATTGTATAATATTAAATTACTATAAAAATTTCCCGAATTTTTTTTCAGTAAGCTACAATAAAACCAAGAAGTAAACAGGTGTTCCCTGATGGGACTCATCCGCGCACTCCGAGCTATTTTTTATTAGGAGAAAAGTCGGTTATGATTCAGGTCCTCGCAACAAAACCCCAGGAAGTCGGCGTTAATCTGATCAATGAACCCTTAGAACGGAATTTTGAGCAAGAAAGAACCAGAAGACTAGAGGCCAATATTCAAGCCGCGATCGCAGAAGCCCGGGCAATTAGCCAAGAAAAAGGTGTGACTTCTCGTGAAAGTGCCGTGGCTTGGGATATTGTGGAAGAACTGCAAGCTGCTGCTTGTCACCGTCGCGAGCAAAAGCAAAAAACCCCATTCGATCGCTACTGCGAAGAAAATCCTAGTGCCATTGAAGCCCTGATCTATGACCTTTAAACCTACAGCAATTTTCTATGGGCTAAACCACTTTTCCTAAGTTAGGGCTTGCCCGCGTCGAATATCTGGGCTACAGGCGGGAGGGCGAAGCATAACCGTATATACTTTATCGCTTAAAAGCATAAATTTACTGCGGTCATGCACGGAGGGCGAAGCATGACCGTATATATTTTATCGCTTAAAAGCATAAATTTACTGCGGTCATGCTTCGCCCCTACAGTTGACAATTATTCGGCGGAAGGGCGAAGCATGACCGGATATATTTTATCGTTTAAAAGCATAAATTTACTGCGGTCATGCTTCGCCCCTACAGGGGTATTTTATTTATCTGATAAACGAAAATTGGGGTTTTTTTAGGTAAAATTTTTAAGAAATGTTACAAAAACCAGCATCGATCGCTCATGGGTGAGTTTTGCATAAATGAATTTTGAAGGGAATTTAACCAAGTGTCAGCGATCGCGATCGCAAATTTTCTGGCAATAGATCACTTGTGACTGCCCCATGAAATCACCGGAACTTCGCCGATCTTGATTCATACTGGAAATAGTAGAGTTGCGATCAAAAACCGATGATGACATATTTTAACAATCAAGCCCCCACTAGCTTAGAAGAAATCTCTGATCAAAGCCTCTGTTCTGGTAAATTGACTCACTGCGATCGCCTCCAGACTGGTAATGCCCTGTTACAAAATGCTTTGAGTGAAGAACATCAGGACATTATTAATCGCTTAATTTATAATGCCAAGCGCGGCAGACTGACTTGACTAAGGTATTATCTTCTTGATTATTTCTATTTCCGGGTCAAATTGTTTACAAAATCTGTCTATATCAAGCCTGTTTTCAGGTTTTTTTGCTTTTATACTATTAATTTACTGAAAATTAATTTAATTAATTATTTATTATTCTGATTTTCATCATTGTATAGTCTATTAATTAAGTCTATTAATTATCAGATACTCGCTGCCGAAAAATTCAGAAACCAATTCGTAAATTCAGTTGCAGGCAGCAGGCGACTAATCAAATAGTCTTGAATTAATTCGCAACCATGCTGACCTGATATTTTTTTAAAGTAGTTAAAATATTCTCAGCTATTCTCAGCTAAATTTGCTTGCTGAAACTGTTTACTGGATAGATTAATCGAAATTGCTACTGGAGTTAACCCCAATTTTTCCCATTGCCGAATTTGTTGACAAACCGACTCTAATATCCATTTGCTTAATGGGATAATTAACCCGGTATTTTCCGCTAAAGGAATAAATTCGCGGTATAGAATAGATTGATTAATATCCACCATATTTTGAGCGAAACGTCGATCGCAACTTGAATATTAGACTTCTTGCTTTTATTCTATCAAAGCGATCGCCGTTTAAAACTTAAATTTTAAAACCTAACTTGCCCCAAACACTTGGGCAACCGTTAAATTAAGCTCTCTAAATCCTGGAGAAACCACTAAATCATCCCCGGAAAAACTGCCAAATTCTATATAAGTATTTCCCTCCAGCACCAACACCAAAATCGTCTGAGTTTGCGGGTCAACAATCCAATATTCAGGAATGCCACAATCTTGATATTGAATTCTTTTGGCAACATAATCTCTATCCCGTTGTAACTCTCCGGGGCTGACCACTTCAACTACTAATAAAGGCGGTGCCATTGACAGGCGAATTGTATTCCGAGTTGATAATTGTTGAATATGTTCTTCTCTAATAATGGTTAAATCAGGATAGCGATTTTTCGGTTCCCCCCTCACCTCTAATTCTAATCCTTGAACCCGGACTCGACGATAACCGACAATTTCGGCAAATTTCAGTAATAAAAAAGTAGCAATTTGCACATTAAAACCTGATTCGGGGGGCATTTCGATCAATTCTCCGTTAAATAGTTCACAAAAAGTTTCTGAATCATTATTAGCTGATAGATATTCCTCAAAGCTTTGAAAGCGCTGTGGGCGATTTGTCATCGTTAGCATCAGATTTACTCCATCATTTTTGAGCTTTTTGCTTTATGGTCAGAAACATAAGCTAGATATATTCCGGCTTTTCCAGGGCATGACATTTTTACGATCTGACTTTTTGGGGCATCTTATGATTATAACTTACGCGATCGGGGCTGGATGTGCAGGGCTGAGTAAAAATAACTACAATTAGAACTTACGCAACGAATCTATATATCGCGTATTGGTGCGTTACGCTTCGCTAACACACCCTACGAATAGGGTTCATGCGTAAGTTCTATACAATGTTCGCTGATTTGTTATGTTGGGTACTAATAACAAAAAGGAGAAACGCTTTTTATCGCGTTTCTCCTTATTTGAAATTGGGATAATTTATTTCGGCATTTTAAGCAACGGTGCCTCTAGTGGCTTCCGCGTCAATTGCTGGAATAAAATAGAGTTTGACTAAATCAGCAAAAATGCCAATTTGTAAGGGCAATTTCCGCAAGGATTTAACGAATTTTGGCGCGTTACTGGCGTCAATTTCTTTCATCTTCATGTTGCGATCGGAACACCGATATAAACCAGGGAAAAATTCGGGGTGTTCCACATTCAACATCACCGGGAAAGCACGTCCAGAGGTTTCGTTGGTTTTTCTAATGACGTGGCGATCGTATTCGGTCGCGTTGATGCCAATTGAGTCATAAAAATCTGACCGTTCTTGCACGGTTAAGGTGTGGGTGGCAAAGACGGTTAAGAGGAAGAAACGCGCCCACCAGCGACCAGTCCAATGATCCCACATTTTGGGCTGCGATCGCAGTAATGCCTTGAAAATATCGCCGTGGCGGTTTTCATCTTGACACCAGCTTTCAAACATATTAAACAAAGGATAATAGTTATTTTCTGGATGTTTTTCTAAGTGACGATAGACCGTGATATAGCGCCAGTAGCCAATTTTTTCTGAGAGGTAAACCGCATAGATAATCCACTCAGGTTTAAAGAAAGTATAGGTGCGGTTTTTGGTTAAATAGCCTAAATCTAAAGAGATGCCAAAATCCGACATAGACTTATTCAAAAATCCCGCATGACGGGCTTCATCTCTGGCCATCAGCGCAAAGATTTCTGATAAGATCGGGCTGCGGTCTTTGAGGCGACGAGACAATTCTTTAAATAAGATAAATCCAGAAAACTCCGAGGTGCAAGACCGTTCTAGAAAGTCAATAAAAATATTGCGCGTTGTTTCGTCAATATGCTCCCAAGATTTCTTAAATTCTTTAGAATGAACGAAATGATTCCGGTTGTAATCCGCTTTCATTTCGGCGATCATGGCCTTGAGTTCTTCTTCCTGACTGGAAATATCCATATTAGCCACCGCCTCGAAGTCAGTGATATAAAACCGAGGCGTCAGCAAAGTTTCTTTCGTCGGGGCTTTAACTCCGGGCTTGAGTTCTTCGATCTTGGGTTGCGGTGGAGATGTAACCATGTTTTTTTATATTCATCGCTAAATAGTTATACTAAGTTATAACGATTTCGTTCATTTTGGGTAGGGGTTGAGGGAAAATTTTTACAAAGCTTCACGTTTAATGCCCAATCCGGTTGTCAAAACCCGTTTATCAACCCATCTGTCATTCCCGCGAAGGCGGGAATCCACAAGCGTTTGAGGGAACGATCGCAGGGGCGATTCGCCAATCGCCCCTACGGGAGAACCGGATTTGGTGTCAAATCGCAACAGGAGTCAAGTTTCGGGATCCGCTTTGCGGCATCGCCTTTCAGTCCAAGAACAAATCAAATCCTGAATGCGATCGCGGCTGAATTTGACCGCAGAGGCACCAAACCGGGCAGTCTCTTGGGTTCTGCTGAATTCGGTTCTACCGTAGGGGCTTTCGCATGACCGCAGATAGGGGCAACCACCGCCACGGAAAAGCCCCTACTGCTGAAAATATTGTAGGGGCGAAGCATGACCGCAGATAACTTATTGCTGAAACGATTAATTTGACTGCGGTCATGCTTCGCCCTGACATAAATCCAAATTACAGCGGTTTTCTGATTACCGAACCACGCTAGGGCGAAGCATTCCGTAGGGGCGAAGCATTCCGGCAGAAGTTCGGTGCTGAAACTATTAATTTGACTGCCGGAATGCTTCGCCCGTACATTAATATTTTCAGCATTGTAGGGGCGAATGGCCATTCGCCCCTACTGCCGGAATGCTTCGCCCCTACAGGTATTTGTGGTTTACTCGCGGAGAAAATTGCTGTAATCTCGTAATTGTCGCAAGCATTTTTGGAATTGTTCTTATATAATTGTTCTCAAAATAGTCTTGCATGCATAATGAATTACGATACCATTGAAGACCTGGTATGGTCGATCGCGGCTGGACAAGGGGAATTTACCTTAACCTTTGCCCACTGTAACTATGCCAAAGGGCGAGAAGAATTAATTCAACAGTTGCAGAGTGAATGTGAAATTACCCGGTTGGATTTAGCACCGGGGGATAAAAATATTTATGAAAAAATTTCCCAGAAAATTCAATCAGAAAGTCCATCAGCGATGATGGTGGTGGGACTGGAAACCGTCGAAAATTTACCCGAACTTTTAAGAATCACCAACAACCAGAGGGAGAGATTTCGCGCTGATTTTAAATTTCCCTTAGTCTTATGGGTCAATGATATTGTCTTGGGTCAGTTTACCGAATTGGCAATGGATTTTAAGACCTTTGGCGTCACAATTTACTTACCCATTACCCCGGACGCGCTGCAATTATTTGTAAAACAGAAAAGTGAGCAATTTTTTGAGATTTTTTTGCAAAGTGGCGGCAGTCAGTTTATTTCTAATGCGGAAATATTAGGTCAAAGTTATCAGCAAGAAATTGAGGCAACTAAAGCAGACTTTGCCCGGTTTGGGGAAAATATGTCTCCTTATATCCAAGGATGTTTGGATTTAATTAGGGGCAGAGATGAATATCAGCGGCATCAGATTGATGAGGCATTAAAGTATTATCAAGCAACTCAGGAATCGTGGTTATGTTGTCAAGACCAAGATAAAGATAACGAAGTTTCGCCACTTCAGCAAGCGGTATTAGAGTTTCATTTAGGGTTAGCTTATGGGGAAAAAGCCGACCCAGAAGCGCAACAACAAGCGAAAAACCATTTAACAAGCTTTATAGATATTTTAGCAACCCAGGATAGACCGGATTTAACGGCAAAATTTATCAATAATTTGGGAGAATTATTGCTAAAATTAAAGCAATGGTCAGGGTTAAAAGAGTTAGCAGGAAAAGCGATCGATCTACATCAAAAATACCATCAATTTCGAGAATTAGCCCAAGCTTATGGGTTTTTAGCCCAGGTAGCTTTAACAGAACAAAAATGGCAACTTGCTTGCGACAATGCCAATTTAGCATTAAGTAGGGGCAATGCCCCCGTGCTTGCCCCCAATGCGATCGCGGTGCTTGCCCCCAATTCCCCGGTGCTTGCCCCGATATATTTACTGTTAGCCCAAGGACAAGAACAGTTAACAAACCATGATGAATCATGGCAAAATTGTCAAGAAGCATTAAACCTGGAAATTGATGGACAGCCCGATTATTTTATCCAGCTATTACAAGAGTTAAGGGATTTATATTTTCAGCATGGCCATTACTTAGAAGCCTATAAAATCAAAATTGAAATTCAAATACGGAAACAACAATATGGGTTGACGGCATTTGTAGGGGCTGGACGACTGAAAGTAAGTAAAACCGAGGATAGTTCGGTTTTTGGTCGTCAAGGGGATATAGAAAAATTAGTTGATAAACTATGCAGTAAACAGAATAAGTTAATCATCATTTATGGTGAGTCAGGAGTGGGGAAAAGTTCTCTAGTGGAAGCGGGGTTAGTTCCCGCTTTGCAACGGAGAAAGTTGATTGATAATCGCGATATTGTAGTGGTGTATCTTCGGGTTTATACCAATTGGGACGAGGAGTTATTAGAAAGGTTGGGAACCCCCCTTAGTCCCCCCTTATTCAGGGGGGAAACCGGAGCCGAAAAAGCCCCCCTTAATAAGGGGGGTTTGGGGGGGTCTGATTTAGCACCACAGGCAGGAACCCCCCTTAGTCCCCCCTTATTCAGGGGGGAAACCGGAGCCGAAAAAGCCCCCCTTAATAAGGGGGGTTTGGGGGGGTCTGATTTAGCACCACAGGCAGGATCCCCCCTGAGTCCCCCCTTATTCAGGGGGGAAGAAGAAAATAAAGCCCCCCTTAATAAGGGGGGTTTGGGGGGGTCTGATTTAGCGCCCCAGGCAGGAACCCCCCTGAGTCCCCCCTTGTTAAGGGGGGAAACCGGAGCCGAAAAAGCCCCCCTTAGTAAGGGGGGTTTGGGGGGGTCTGATTTAGCACCACAGGCAGGAACCCCCCTGAGTCCCCCCTTATTAAGGGGGGAAGAAGAAAATAAAGCCCCCCTTAATAAGGGGGGTTTGGGAGGATCTGCAAATACCGTTTTAGATCAAATTCGCGCACAGCTAAAAAACAATGACCAAAATTATCAATTTACCGTGCTGATTTTTGACCAATTTGAAGAATTTTTCTTTGTGGTGACAGATGAAGCAAAAAGACAACGGTTTTTTGAGTTGATTAGCGAATGCTTGAAGCAAGCTTATGTAAAAGTTGTTTTTTCTTTGCGAGAAGATTATATCTATTTGATTTTGCAAGGAACTCGCCGGTTAGATTTCAGTACCATTAATAATGATGTGCTGGATAAAGAGATTCTCTATTATATTGGCAATTTTGGCGGTGATGAAGCCAAAGAGGTGATGCAAAATCTGACTCATAACTCGCAGTTTAAATTAGAGGATGAATTAATTAAACAGTTAGTGGAAGATTTGGCGAAATTGGGGGAAGTGCGACCCATTGAGATGCAAATTGTCGGGGCGGAATTGCAAGAGAAACAGATTAAGACCATAGAGGAATATGGCAAACTAGGGGAACAGCCGAAAGCTAAGTTAGTTGAGCAATATTTACAAGATGTTATTGATGATTGTGGCAGTGAGGAAAATCGCCAACTGGCTCAATATGTGCTATCCCTGCTGACTGATGAACACAACAATACTCGTCCCCTGAAAACAAGATCGGAAATTCAGGCCAATTTAACCGATTTATTAGCAAATTTATCCCCGATTAATCTTCATCAGCAGTTAGATGTAGTTTTAGAGATTTTGGTCTTGTCGGGTTTGGTGATGTTGTTGCCGGAAAAAGTCCAGAATCGTTATCAACTGGTGCATGATTACCTAGTAGAAGTAATTCGGCAACAAGAGGGGAGTTCTCTGCGGGCACAATTGCAAGAAGCCAAAGCGGAACGAGAAAAAGAAAAACAAGCCCGATTAAAATTATTAAAAAGAGCGGTTGCTGGGTTGATTGTTGGGGTAGTGGGACTGGCAGGATTGACCGTATGGGCAATTCAGTCTGCGTTTAAGGCTCAACAAGAAACGGAAAAAGCCCAACATCAGGAAATTCTGGCGTTAAGTCAATCGTCTAAAGCTTATTATCTTTTAAACCAAGATTCTCTCGATGCTTTAATTGAGGCCATAAAAGCTGGGGTCAAGGTGAAACAAGGGGCTGAAAAAATTCCTCTGGAAACGCGAATCTTCTCCGTGGGGATATTACAACAAGCCGTTTATCCGCAAGCAATGGGAGAAAATATTCAAGAAAAAAACCGTTTAGTAGGTCATCAAAATTGGGTCAGCAGTGTGACGTTTTCCCCCGATGGCCAGACCATCGCTTCTGGGAGTTGGGACGGGATCATCAGACTCTGGAGTCGCGAGGGAAAATTACTGCATACCCTGGAAGGTCATCAAAAGCCGGTCAGCAGCTTGGCGTTTGACCCCGATGGCCAGACCATCGCTTCTGGGAGTGATGACAACACCATCAAACTCTGGAGTCGCGAGGGCAAATTACTGCGTACCCTCAATAGTGAAGAAGGTCATCAAAAGCCGGTCAGCAGCTTGGCGTTTGACCCCGATGGCCAGACCATCGCTTCTGGGAGTGAGGACAAGACCATCAAACTCTGGAGTCGAGAAGGAAAGTTACTGCATACCCTGAATGTGAATGGTCATAAAGATTCGGTCTTGAGTGTGGCGTTTTCCCCCGATGGCCAGACCATCGCTTCTGGGAGTAAGGACAAGACCATCAAACTCTGGAGTCGAGAGGGAAAATTACTGCATACCCTGAAGAGTCATCAAGATTGGGTCTATGATGTGGCGTTTTCTCCTGATGGCCAGACCATCGCTTCTGGGAGTAAGGACAAAACCATCAATCTTTGGCGTCGAGAAGGAAAATTACTGGATACCCTGGCAGGTGATCAAAATTCGGTCTATAGTGTGGCGTTTTCTCCTGATGGCCAGACCATCGCTTCTGGGAGTGGGGACAAGACCATCAAACTTTGGAGTCGCGAGGGAAAATTACTGGATACCCTGGCAGGTCATAAAGGTTTGGTCAACAGTGTGGCGTTTTCTCCCGATGGCCAGACCATCGCTTCTGGGAGTTGGGACAAGACCATCAAACTCTGGAGTCGAGAAGGAAAATTACTGGATACCCTGGAAGGTAATCAAAGTTTGGTCAGGAGTGTGGTGTTTTCTCCCGATGGTCTTGTCATTGCTTCTGGGAGTTGGGACAAGACCATCAAACTTTGGCGTCGCGAGGGAAAATTACTGCATACCCTGAAGAGTCATCAAGACTGGGTCATAAGTGTGGCGTTTTCCCCGGATGGCCAGACTATCGCTTCTGGGAGTAAGGACAAGACCATCAAACTTTGGAGTCGCGAGGGAAAATTACTGCATACCCTGTCCGGTCATAAAGGTTCGGTCAGCAGTGTAGCTTTTTCCCCTGATGGCCAGACCATCGCTTCTGGGAGTTATGACAACACCATCAAACTCTGGAGTCGAGAAGGAAAATTACTGCATACCCTGCAAAGTCATCAAAGTTGGGTCAGCAGTGTGGCCTTTGCCCCCGATGGTCATATGATCGCTTCTGGGAGTAAGGACAAGACCATCAAACTCTGGAGTCGCGAGGGAAAATTACTGCATACCCTGTCAGGTCATCAAGATTCGGTCTGGAGTGTGGCGTTTTCCCCTGATAGCCAAACCATCGCTTCTGGGAGTGAGGACAACACCATCAAACTTTGGAGTCGCGAGGGAAAATTACTGCATACCCTGGAAGGTCATCAAAGTTTGGTCAGGAGTGTGGCCTTTTCCCCCGATGGTCAGATCATTGCTTCTGGGAGTGGGGACAAGACCATCAAACTTTGGAGTCGAGAGGGAAAATTACTGCATACCCTGGAAGGCCATCAAGACTGGGTCATCAGTGTGGCGTTTTCCCCGGATGGCAAGACCTTGGTTTCTGCGAGTGGTGACGGGAAAGTTATTTTATGGAATTTGGATTTAGATGATTTGTTGGTGGAGGGGTGCAACTTGGTCAGGGATTATTTGGCTAATAGTGATGATGAGCAAGCGAGAGAAAACCGGCGTTTGTGTGATGGGGTGGGAAGATAGGGGAGTGTGGGTTTTTTCTTTGTGTCCTCTGTGTCTCTGTGGTTTTATTTTCACCACAAAGGCACAAAGGACACAAAGAGTTAGCGAAGCGTAACGCACCAATACGCGATATGCGGTGGTTTTATTTTCACCACAAAGGCACAAAGGACAAAAAGAGGTTATAGTATCTAGCGAATAAAAAGGTTTAAACCAAGGAAAAAATAAATTATGTTACTAAAGCCACAACAATTTTACAATGCGACGAATCCCGCTAAAACCCTGGATATTTCTAAGCAGGAAGATAAAAGTTATTATGTTGATTTTTCGGCGGTGCGCGGGGGAGAATTGATTGCGGAGTTAAAAGATAAGATTACTTGGAGTGAGGATTTTACTTGTCATTTGTTTACGGGACATATTGGTTGTGGCAAGTCAACAGAGTTATATCGCCTGAAAAGTGAGTTAGAAGCGGAAAATTATCATGTAATCTATTTTGAAGCTACCGATGATTTGGATATGGGTAATGTGGAGGTGAGTGATATTTTGTTGGCGATCGCTCGTCGGACTGCCCAAGAGTTAGAAACCTTGATGAAACAAGCAGAAAGCGGCTGGCAAGGAGTGATGCAAAAGGCCAAAAATCTGCTATTTACCGAAATTAAGCTGGATGTGAAGACTGGGGAAATTCCCGGTGTGGGGAAATTTGAGTTAGGGGTTGATTTTGATAATAATGTCAATGTAGGTTTATCCACGATTATCGGCGAAATTAAAGCCCAATCTCGCAAAAATGCCAATTTACAAGACCGCTTAAGAAATTACCTGGAACCCAAAACCGATGGATTTCTTGATGTTTTAAATAACGGGCTATTTATTCCTATTAATGACACCTTAAAAGCTAATGGCAAAAATGGTTTAGTGATTATAATCGATGGCTTGGATAAGTTAATTAATACAGAAAAAAGTCCAGGGAAAACCCTGCCCGCTTATTTGTTTGGCGATCGCGGCGATCAACTCAGTCGTCTTGCTTGTCATGTGGTTTATACCATGCCTTTGGCCTTGTGTTATTCTGATGAATATACGGTCATCCGACAAAAGTTTAAAAACGACCCCATTATTTTACCGATGATTCGGGTAAAAAACCGGGATGGTGAGGTGGATCAAACCGGAATAAATTTACTTTATCTTATGGTATTATCCCGCGCATTTTCCCAATTAAGTGAAGCGGAAAAACTCACGAAAATTGGGGAAATTTTTGATGGAGAAGAGCCGTTAAAGCAACTTTGTGAAGTCAGCGGCGGTCATGTGCGAAATTTACTGATTATTTTAAATAGTTGGATTATTAAAGAGAAAAAGTTTCCTTTATCCTCTGCCGGTTTAGAGGCAGTGGTGGTGAATCAAGTTGCTGGGCAAACGGCTCAACTTACCCCGGATGAATGGGAGTTATTAAATCGCGTCCACCAGACGAAAGATTCATCGGGCGATCGAGATTTTTCTAAGTTAATTAGAACTTTGTTAGTGTATGAATATCGGGATGAAAAAGGCGCTTGGTATGAGGTGAATCCGATTTTGTTCAGAACGGAGAAAATTCAATAATACCAAAATATCAAATATTTTGATTACAGCAATATGGGCGAAGCATTCCGGCAGGTAGGGGCGAAGCATTCCGGCAGTCAATTTAATATTTTAATCAGTAGGGGCGAATGGCCATTCGCCCATACACTGCAATGCTTCGCCCCTACGATAGAACCGGATTTGGTATAAAAATCCTATAACCAAATTTCCCAACCACCAACAAAAGAATCCCTACCCAACAACAACCAACAACCAACAACCAACAACCAACCATGAACCCCCCAACCACGGCAAATCATCATTTTTGGTTAGCTTTAATGATTGGCAGTTCTCACTTGCATTGGGCTGAGTTCCAGGGGAAAGAATTACTCACCGCTTGGGATACGCCGCATCTTAACCCAGAAATAGTTCAGGAGTTAATTAAAGGCGGTTTTGCCGATGATTTATGGCCGGAAATTTTGCCGGTTCCCCCCTTATCAAGGGGGGCGTCGCTGTGGATCGCTTCAGTGGTGCCAGAGCAGACGCAACTTTGGCAAAGATATGCCCAGGCAAAAGCGATCGCTTTGGATGATTTACCGTTAAAAGGACTATATCCAACTTTGGGGATTGACCGGGCTTTAGCTGCGTTGGGGGCTGGGGAAAAATTTGGCTTTCCGGTGTTGGTGGTGGACGCGGGAACTGCTATGACATTTACCGGGGTGAATAGCGATCGCCAGTTAGTTGGCGGGGCAATTTTACCGGGGTTTCGGTTACAGCTAAAATCCTTATGGACGGGAACCGCGAGTTTACCAGATGTGGCAATTCCCCAGGAACTCCCCGATCGCTGGGCGTTAAATACCCCGTCTAGTATTCAAAGTGGCGTGATTTATAGCATTGTGGCGGGAGTGCGCGATTTTATCGCCGCTTGGTGGCAAGATTATCCCCAAAGTCAAATCGTGGTGACGGGAGGCGGTGGGCCCGGTTTGCTGGCTTATCTGCGATCGCGTGATTCGGCGATCGCGGATCGCGCCATTTTTGACCCGCATTTAGTCTTTTGGGGGATGGAAATGATTGTTAATGGTTGATTGTTAATGGTTGATTGTTGATGGTTGATTGTTGATTGTTGAT
Organism: Planktothricoides raciborskii GIHE-MW2; assembly: GCF_040564635.1. Taxonomy (NCBI): domain Bacteria; kingdom Bacillati; phylum Cyanobacteriota; class Cyanophyceae; order Oscillatoriales; family Oscillatoriaceae; genus Planktothricoides; species Planktothricoides raciborskii. The sequence goes on along the minus strand of NZ_CP159837.1, from coordinate 5,072,678 downwards.
GGTTGATGGTTATTCGTTATTCGTTGCCTGAGTCAAAGAACAAACAACAAACAACCAACAACCAACAACCAACAACCAACAACAATTCTATGCTGGCAAAAACTGCTGAATTGCCTCAGCGACGCGATCGGGCAAAGTTTCCGCCAGAGATCCATCGGCTTCGGGGATGATTTTGAGTTCTGCTTGAGGACAAAGACTGGCATAAGCGCGAGATATTTCCAGGGTCTGCGGTTTGTCGCGATCGCCACATAAAACCAAAACCGGGGTTTTCAGAGAATTCAACCGATCTTGTAAAAATTCCGCCTCAATTTCCGCCCGACGACGTTGAAATATTAGCTTGGTGGTGGGGTCTGTAGCTTGATTCAGGGCTAATTTTTGCAGCCACCGTTGTAGGGGCAAGTCCCAAGGCAATTGGTTGACTAACTTAGAAAGCGATCGCCACAACCAAGAGGCGATCGCCTTTCTCTGTTGTTGCCAATATTGCTGCTGCCAATTTTTCTGCCAATCGTCAGTCAATACCCCTTCTGGGGACAACAAGACCAAACCACTTACCCGTTCTAGATGCTTCAGGGCATAACTTGCCGCCACCCAAGCCCCCAGAGAATGACCGACGAGATATATTTTGGAGAGATTCAAGCTATCGAGATACTCTTCGAGAGATTCCACATGGAGGGTGATCGAATAGTGAATATCTATCGCTTCCGACTCCCCAAACCCCCATAAATCTGGTGCAAAGCATTGGGATTGACGGCTTAACTGTTGCATCACTGGCAACCATTGGCTGCTGTCTTTCCCGGAACCATGCAAAAATACTATCGGGGATCCTTGGCCAACTTCTCGCCAAAATAATAGCCCCTGAGACAACTTAATTCGAGAATTACGAACTGGTAGCGGCATTGACACTCGATAGATAAAATAAATGATTTCGCGCCAAATCAATCATAGTGGGTTAAAGTGGACAGAGCAATGGGATTGTAATAATTAGAAATCAATTCTACAGAGTCCGTGTTCTCATCCCTACCAAATAAAGGAACTCACTCCTGTAACCCGCTTGTTAATCAAGCAAGTGAATCAAGCAAATTTTAAGTCAAGCTAGTTTTCCCATTGATATAATCTTGCAAAATGCGATCGAAATCGTGAGACAGTTCACCGAAAGGTAACTCATTCACAGGGAATGCTTTGACTTCGGTAATCTCAATCTGATCATCAATGTTAAACTCACCTTGAACCTCGGCAGCCACAATCACACAAATTGAATGAAATCTGGGGTCGCGGTCTACTTCTGAATAAACCCCAACTAAGCGATTAATTTTAACTAACTCTAAACCCGTTTCTTCTAATAATTCTCTTTTAACGGTATCGGGAATATTTTCCCCCCAGTCAACCATGCCGCCAGGACAAGCCCACTGGCCATTATCTCGCCGTTTTACTAAAACAATTTGCCCATCGGCTAACACGGGAATTACACAAGTTCCGGTGATGGGATGGCGCAATAATAGTTTAATCGTTGATTTAGCAAATCGCAATAAATTTTTCATATCTTAACTTTATAAACTAATTATCAACTAAAAAATAGGGAGATTCTGGAGCAAGGGAAACCCTCTAGCGAAGGCAGGCACCTCTGCACCTCTGCCCCTCTGCCCCTCTGCACCCCTACAAACATTTAAGCAATGAGTTCTTGCAAAATTTCTACCCCATGAGTTTCGGGTTTAACTTTACGATAAATTTTTTCGATTTTACCATCAGGGGCGATCGCAAATGTATGACGATATACGCCCATATATTCTTTGCCCATAAATTTTTTTAATCCATAACTCCCATACAGGGTTGCCACCGTTCCGTCCGGATCGCAAAGCAAAGGAAATGGTAATTGATGCTTCCTGATAAACTTTTGGTGTGATTTTCCATCATCGGTACTCACCCCTAGGATTACTATATTATGAGATTGGTAATCTGGGTATGCATCTCGAAAACTGCAAGCTTCTTTGGTGCATCCTGGGGTGTTATCCCGTGGATAGAAATATAAAATCACCCGACTGCCGCGAAAATCCGATAGAGAAACCGAGTTGCCATTGGCATCGGCTAAAGTAAAGTCAGGGGCAATATCTCCAATTTGTAAAGTCATTTCTCCATTTTGAATAGCGATCGCCCATTATATCGATATATCGATCGATTTTGCCACTTTTCACTTGCCACTTGCCATTTACCACTTATCCCTTATCCCTTATCCCTTTTCCCTCGTACATATCAGAGAGAACCTCACAAAGTAAATTTTGAACTTGACAAAAGTCGAACTTAGTGCATAACCGCGATCGCCAGAATTTTGTCCTCGCCAGATTCCCTTTTTTCAGAAAATCTGTTTTTATAGGTAAAAATTCTGGTGAAGTGATGTGAACACAATTCCTCCTCTTGACCTATCGCGGCAATATCAAACCATTGCCGCAGAGATAGAATCCGCTGTATTACAGGTGATGGCATCGGGTCGCTATATTGGCGGTCAGACGGTGCAAGATTTTGAGCAGCAGTTTGCCCAATATATTGGCACCGCTGAATGTGTCTCCTGTGCCAATGGCACCGATGCCCTTTATTTGGCGTTGCGGGCTTTAGATATCGGCCTTGGAGATGAGGTGATTACCAGTCCGTTCACGTTTATGGCCACCGCTGAAACCATTAGTTTGGTTGGGGCAACCCCAGTTTTTGTAGATATCGAGGCTGAGACATTTAATTTAGATGCGTCAAAAGTCCCCAGCGCCATTACGGAGAAAACGCGGGCGATCGTTCCGGTGCATTTGTTTGGTCAGCCGGTGGATATGACCCAGTTGATGGCGATCGCCTCAACTCATGGTTTAGCGGTAATCGAAGATGTCGCCCAAGCCGCAGGGAGCGAATGGGCGGGACAAAAAACTGGTAGCATTGGCCATCTTGGGTGTTTTAGTTTTTTCCCCACCAAAAATTTAGGGGCTTTTGGGGATGGGGGCGCCGTCACCACCAACGATCCAACTCTGGCGGCGAAAATGCGCGTCCTTAAAGATCATGGGGCAACTCAACGGTATTATCACGAAAAAATTGGCATCAATAGTCGTTTGGATGCCTTGCAAGCGGCAATACTACAAATTAAACTGCCCTATTTAGATTCCTGGAACGATCGCCGTCGTGCCGTGGCTGCGGATTATCATCAGCGATTGGCTGATTTGCCTGGGGTAATTCTGCCTCAAGAAACTCCCGGTAGTCGGGCGGTTTGGAATCAATACACGATTCGGGTCAAAAGTCAAGAATTAACGGAAAACAATCCAGCAGAAAATCAGCGCGATTCCCTGCGCCAAGAACTGCAAAACCAAGGCATTAGCTCAACGGTCTATTATCCATTCCCTTTGCATTTGCAGCCGGTTTATCAGCACTTGGGCTATCAAATGGGTCAGTTGCCCTGGGTGGAGAAGATATGTCAAGAGGTTTTATCCCTGCCCATGTTTCCTGAACTCTCCCTAGGAGAAATCGAGTCAGTGGTAAATGGATTAAAGAATTCTTTATCCCGATCCCAAGCCCGATCCTAACCATGACGGAAACTATTCCTTGACAAGAGTGAAACTTACTGAATTTTGTCGAAATATATACTTTTGTGTAGTATAATTAAGAAAAGCATAAACACTGATATAAATTTGGGCGGGCTAAAAAAATCTCTTAATCAATGCCATATAGCATTTTTGTGAGGCGTTTTTCGGGGATTGGCTGCACCAAAAGCCTGAAAATACATAGACCGCCGCCTGTGTCCAAAAGTTAACATTCTGATCATTGAGGCCAATAAAAGCGTGAGTCAGCATCAACTCGCTCTGTTAAAACAGTACGATCCCCAAGCGATCGCCGACTACTACCGCTACCGTCCTTGGGAAGCCTTATGGCGTTCTTTGCGGATTATTTTTTCTTTTCTGGGATGGCTTCTGGCAATCCTCTTAGACCAATGGACGGGTCAAGTTGAGAAAAGCAAATTAAAACGAGCCAGTAAACTGAGGGAAATCCTCACAAAACTTGGCCCGACATTTATCAAAGTCGGTCAAGCTTTATCGACTCGACCAGACTTAATTCGGAAAGACTTTTTAGAAGAATTAGTCAAGTTACAAGACCAGTTGCCACCCTTTGACAATGCGATCGCCTTCAGAATCATTGAAAAACAACTAGACCGCACCGTCGAAGAAATCTATCAAGAAATTTCCCCGCAACCCGTAGCCGCAGCGAGTCTAGGGCAAGTTTACAAAGCCCGGTTACGGGATAACGGCGATATGGTGGCGGTGAAAGTACAGCGCCCTAATTTAAAACCCATTCTCACCTTGGACTTATATTTAATGCGCTTAGGGGCGAAATGGTTAGCTCCGTGGTTGCCATTAAATTTAGGCCATGACTTAACCCTAATTGTGGATGAATTCGGCATCAAACTGTTTGAAGAAGTTGATTATGCCAATGAAGCTCGCAATGCGGAAAAATTTGCCCTGAATTTCCAAAATAATCCCCAAGTTAAAGTTCCCAAAATTTACTGGCGTTACAGTAGCGATAATGTTTTAACCCTGGAGTGGATTAACGGTTATAAACTCACCGGCACTCAACATTTAGAAGAAGCCGGAATTAATACCAATGCGATCGTGGAAATTGGTGTCACCACTGGTTTGCAACAGTTATTAGAATTTGGCTTTTTCCATGCTGACCCCCATCCGGGAAATCTCTTTGCCACCACCGATGGTCAAATGGCCTATATTGATTTCGGCATGATGGATCAGCTAGATGAAACCACCAAAGAAACTCTAGTAGATGCGGTGGTACATCTAATCAATAAAGACTATACGGACTTAGCCAAAGATTTTGTCAAGTTAGGCTTTCTAACTCCCGATATTGATATTACACCGATTATCCCCGCTCTGGAAGATGTGCTCGGAGATATTATGGGCAAAAGTGTCCGGGATTTTAACTTTAAAACCGTGACCGATCGCTTCTCGGAATTGATGTTTGAATATCCTTTCCGGGTTCCTGCCAAATTTGCCTTAATTATTCGTTCTGTCGTCACCCAAGAAGGATTAGCCCTCAGCGTCGATCCGAATTTTAAAATCGTCGATATCGGCTATCCTTATATAGCCCGACGACTGCTGAAAGGTGAGTCACCCCAGTTACGCCGAAGACTGCTGGAAGTGCTATTTAAAGATGGCAAATTCCAGTGGCAGCGTCTGGAAAATATGATTACCATCGCTCGTTCTGATGGCAACTTTGACATTTTGCCCACTGCGGGACTGGGTTTGCAATACCTCATGTCTGAAGAGGGCGAATTTCTCCGCCGTCAGCTATTGTTGGCTTTGATTGAAGATGACCGACTGCATACGGAAGAAGTTAAACGGATTTGGGAGTTGGTTAAAGATGATATCAAACCCAATCAACTGTTTAATGCCGCGATGGATGCGTTGGCGAATTTTTCCCGACAAAGCGCGGCGGCATTTATGCCCGCTGTGGCGGCTTTGACTACGGAAAAATAATTTTGTTGATTGTTGGTGGTTGATTGTTGGTGGTTGATTGTTGGTGGTTGATTGTTGGTGGTTGATTGTTGGTGGTTGTTAGTTAGCGAGATGTCTGTCAAATAACAAACAAAAATCAACAATGAACAATCAACAATCAACAATCAACAGTTAACATTAGAATCAAATCTGATTCTGTTTTGATCCTGTAAATAAAGGAGTAACTTTCCCGGTGTATTTAGACCCCCCCTATTTTTTAGTATTTGCCAGTTTGTTTGCTGGAGTGACATCAGGTCTTGCATTTAAAGCGACGTTGGAACTGATGGTACGCAACTGGTCGCGCGATCGCAGCATTAACCTAATCGAAGAAGTGAATAAGTTAGAACTACAATTGCCTTTTTTTGGCATCTCGATCGGCATATGTGTTTTTCTTGCTTCTGGTCTACAAATCTTTACCTTTCCTGTAGATATCTCTTATGCTTTTTCCATTCCCATGACCCTGGCCACCAGTGGCTTGGTTTGGTGGCAGTTAGGTAAACTATTAGGACAGTTAATGCGGGGCGGTTCCCAGGCGATCGATTTAGACGCCTTATTCTAAATTATTCATAAATTAAAGCAACCCGGTTTCTTGAAGAAACCGGGTTTTTTTCTCTCTAGTCTCTCCGGCTTTTGACATAAGCTTTCACTACTGGCTGCATAGAAAAAACGGTTTCTTTGGCTTCATCCCGTTTTTCAATTAAGCAACGACGGCTTAAAGATTGCATGGCTTTTAATAAATCCGAGGGAGATAATTTGGTTGACTTTTGCAATTGAGCCAGGGAAACCGGCGTCGTTGCATTCGCTAAAGCGGCGATCGCCACTTTTTCCACATCCGATAAGCGCTGAAACATGGGATCTAAAACGGCAATTAAATCCTCGCTTAAAAATAGCGTATCGTAGGTTAAAAATTCCCCAACTCTACCGCCAAATAAATCATTGATGGTGGCGGCAATTAATTTCAGCCATAAAGGGTTGTCCCCGTAAAGAGCGATCGCCTCGTCCCATTTGTCCTCATCTTTTAAACCTTTTTCTCGGAAAATTTCCCTTGCGGCCTGTCCCAAGCCATTCAATTGCAGCGATCGCACTGGGGCAGTTTCTCCCTCTAATTTAGTCACGGATCTAGGTTTTTCCCAGCCCAGCAGCAGCAAGCAACTGTTATGGGATAATTCGGCGATTTGCTCAAAAAATAAGCCATAATTTTCCCAGCCCGGTTGATACTCAGCGGCTAATTCTTTGTTACTGAAAATCATCTGCACATCATCGAGTATCACCAAACAGCGATCGGAGCGAAAATAATCAAGCAAGGTGGCTGAATTATTCTTCAATTCTTCTGTAAATGCAGGATTATTTGTATTATTATTTGTATTTAGAAATTGAATGATATTAGCTTGCAATTGTGCCAGGGTGGGAGCCTTATTCAAGCTGCGCCAGATAATATAATCAAACTTATCTTGAATCTGTGCTACAAGCTGAACAGCGAGAGCAGTTTTGCCAATACCACTCAATCCGAATATGGCAATTAGTCGGCTGCGATCTGTTAAAAACCACTGGTTGAGGGTGGCCAGTTCCGGTGTGCGATTGTAGAATCTAAATATTTCCGGAGCGTCCCTTAAATCAATTTGAGTTTGTCTGGGACTTGGTTGAGAGTTTTGGGGTGATTTAGAGGGTGATGGCACTTTGGAATTATGTATTTTTTCCCCGCATATATTAATATTGCCAAATTGATTGCCAATTTGAACAAAATCACTTGAAATATTTGAGATGTGGAATCTCTCGGCTATAGCCCGAAAATTAAGTTTATGAATATCTTCTCCCAACACCTCTGATAACATATGCCATAATTTCGCCGCTTTCTTCTTAACGTGAATTTCGCTGCATTTGTAGTTTTCAGCTATTTCTGGATATTTTTGTCCCTGCCAAGTTCCTTGCAGGATAGTTGCTTGCAGAGAATCCAGGTGTTCCCCAGTCTTGGCGAATATTTGCTCATCTGTCCATTTTAAGACTTCCTGAAAGTCCATAGATTTTTTTTGGGAGTGCTGGTGAGGGTAGGACGATCATACTGTAACATACTTTGTCATACCTATGTCACTAAATTATACTTTTTATTTTTATTAAATTTGATCGCAATTTATACTTAATTATACTTTAATATACTGAAAATATTATAGTTTTCCGCTAAAATCGTCTGGACAACATCATTGGGTAAGAAAAACAACCTTGTTATATAGCGGTTTTAATTTTTATGAGTGATTCGAGATACAAAAACCCGGTTTCTCTGAAAACCGGGTTTTTTGGTTGCCAATCATCCTAAACAAAACCGCTGGATATTCTTAGCCGATCGATTAGTTAAATTCATCTTGCCATGACGATAGTCAAAAATTTAAATCCAGATCCGCATGGTGGAGGATACACATTTGTCAGCGTGCTGCTGCAACTGCGGCAAAAAATCCCTAAACCTCACAACACACCTGAATTGAAGGCCATAATCTCAAAAGGTTTAAGAATTGCCCAAGAGACTGATGAGGAATACCAAAAACATGGCACTTTTCTCAGATTAAGAGTCTATCTAATTTACCAAATAACTTTTGAATTATGGTCATATCAGCATCAAATGCTGCTCAAAAATATTGACCGAGTAAGGGATCCGAAATTAGAAGATTATGACCTGGTAAATTCTCATCAAGAATTGGCAATTAATATATTTGATACTTTGGCGAATATAGCTAATATCGAAAACCCCGGTTCAATCAGAAATGATTTCTTGGCGGGATGGGCAGCAACCATTCAGCAATTAGGCAATATGTTTGGGTATCTGCCAAAACCTATGTCAGATTGGAATATTCAAACCATATCTGGCAACCGACTCTATGCGATCATAGCTACTTTTTGTTTTGTTGTCGCCTTGTTGATTGCGACTTTAATACTCATGGGTTGAAATTAAATGAGAGACAAAGAAATAATCCCAATCTTAATTACTGGATTTGCGATCGGCATGATTTGGGACGGAGTGACAACATTTTTGGGAGTAGTTTCGATAGTGGCTGGCCCAGAATTTACTCTGTCTCTGAATATGAATGCTAACAGCTTTGGCGTCTACGGCATTGCTTTTGTGGGAGCCGTTATTGTGTTCTGTTTCAATTTAATCACGATAAATGTTTGGGAAGAAGCCAGCGAAGGACGCTGGATTTTAGCAGCACCTTGGCTATTGTGTATAGTTTTTGACTTTTTCACATCTCTGGCAGGAAATTATCGATTTATCCTTCCCGGTAGACAAAGTGAAATTGCTGTTATAGGAGTGATCTGGTTTATTACTCTACTGACTACTATCAGTCCGATGAGCGTTCGCTATTTAGTTAAGGAATATAGCGAATATTGAATTAGCCGATTAGCCAGGGAGACGAATTTATCTGATATTTTCCCGGACAATGGGCTGGGGAGTTCTAACTTAATTACCCTCTAGGAAAGAAACCGGGTTTCAAAGATAACTTTTGTATGCCAACAATATTTGTCAATAGACCCGGTTTCTGATTTCCTGCAAAGAGTCAAAAAACCGGGTTTTTGATCGGGTTTCAAGAGACAAGGTGGCGGCGGTTCTCCCTTAAATTCATTCTAAGTAATATCAATAAATAGGAGTTAAAGTCATGCAAGGCATTACAATTACTGACCAAACTACTGATGGTTTCCTAGGGGTGAACCTGATAGATATTCTCCAGGCGATCGCCCCCTTTTAACCAGCAAGTAGCAAATCAGCCACCTAGAATGTCTGGGAAAAACAGCGGAAAAAATCAAATTGCCGATGCTCAAGAATTGATATCCGGGGAATTGATATCCGGGGAATTATTATTACAATTAGCAGCAGACATTACTCAAGTAATTGACGGAAAATTTGCCGGCTACCGCATCAATGAAATTCAGCCCTGGTTAATCATCACCGCCGTAGATAGCAGTGCCTACGATGTTGAAACCGTAGATGAAAAAATTCTGAGTCAAGTTCGGCAGCAATTTCAACAAGTTTAGGAAAATGTGGTACTCAAATCTACATCGTCAAGGTTAGCTCCCTCCAAATTCGCCCATTGTAAATTCGCCTTAGTCAAATCGGCCTTTCTCAAATCCGCTTTGCTCAAATTAGCTCCTCTGAGATCCGCTCTAGTCAAATCCACCCCTCTGAGATCCGCTTCACTTAAATTTACCTGATTTAAACTAGCACCTGTTAAATCCGCTTCTCGCAAATCGGCCAATCGTAAATTTGCGCCTCGGAGGTCAACTCTTGTCAAATCAACCCATCGTAAATCTGCTTGACTCAAATCTACCTGACTTAAATTTGCCCCAATCAAATCAGCCCATCTGAGATCGGCATTTTTCAGATTCGCATTTTCTAGAGAAGCTTTTCTTAAATTCGCTTTAGTGAGGTCAGCATCTAACAGCAAAATCTTATTTAAATTTGCATTATTTAAATTAGCTCCCCGTAAATCTGCCCCACTCAAATCTACCCCAGCTAAGTTGACTTCTAACAAAGAAACATTAGGGGCAATTTTATAAGCACCGAACAATGCCAGATCGATCCCATCAGACACTTGTGTTTTAATATCATAGACCGCCTTTTGCAGGTTAATTCCTTTCAGATTCGCCTCTCGCAAATCGGCGCCACTCAAGTTAGCTCGGAATAGATTCACGGCTTCCAGATTGCAGGCAATTAATTTAGCGTTCCTTAAGTTGGCACCCCGTAAATCCGATCGCTTCAGGTTCACTTCACTAAGATCCACTCCACTCAGGTTCACTTGTGGCAACGAGATATTAGAAGTAATCCAGTAAGCACCGGCTTTTTGGGCGTCGAAGCCTTCAATAAAACGAGTTCTCAGATCGTAAACTGCCCGTTGCAAAATCGTGCCTCGGAGATCCGCCTCACTTAAGTCAGCCCCACTCAGATTAGCTCCACTGAGGTTCGCCCCACTCAGATTGGCACTAATTAAGGTCGCCGATCGCAAATTCACCCCTCGGAGATCCGCATCACTCAGGTCTGCACCCAAAAGCTTTGCGCCCCGCAAATTTGCCTCAGTTAATTTACTATCACTTAAGTTAGCAATATTCAGGTTACATTCAGTCAAAATCGCCCCACTCAAGTTAGCACCCGTCAGGTTTGCGCCAATCATATCGGCATAGCTGATGCAGGCTTCACTTAAGTCAGCGCCACTGAGATCGGCATCCCTAAGATATGCACCTCTGAGATACGCTCCTCGGAGGTCTTCTTTTTTTAGGTCTGCCACTTCAATGTGGAGGGGTTTTAATTCGTTGCCAATTGGGTCTTTGCTGGTCAAAATGCAACTACAAAAAATTTCTAGCTATACTTTCTGGCTGGCCGATCGATTCTAGCAATGGATGCTCCGCTAATCGTCATTTGTCCATTTTCCCTGAAGGTGAAATTGATTGATGACACATATGATAGCATTTTTGCCCTCTGATGGTGAATCATTTAACCATCGATGATGGGTTTTACCTTTGATTTCAGCAGAGGATTGCCGAAACAAATTGGCTGATTTATTTTTATAGATCGGCTTTTTTGGGTTATGATTTTCTAAGAATCACTATCCGGTTTAATTAAGGAATAATAGATGAATATAGATGAATTTGAATTGCAGTTTTTTTCCCAAATTAAACCAAAAAACGTATTTAAACGTATTTATAAGATTTGCACTCGCCAGAAATAACGAAAATCATAGATTTGGTTTAATTATCAAATATATGACTGCTACTACATTTTTTGTAAAAAAAATTTCAGCATTTTTTTTATGTTACTACCCAGATTTTTTGATTCAACGATTTGGGGGCTTGTTTCCGGTTTTGGCTCGTTGAGATATCGGTAATGTTCCCAAATATCCCAGTAGGGACAACCTGGTTCAATTCTAATCCCCGCCCAGTGGAGGTACTGCAAAGGTTGACCAATTTTTCCATCAATCAGTTGATTTCCTTGGCGTTGGAAATGGCGACTGCCCGCCCAACTTCCGGGGGCACCACCAGGACGCCGCACAAGATTAAACCGCCGTTTGACTAGCTTTAAAATCATATAATTAATAATCGGTTGATCCGATGTTTTTTGGGAAAAATCAAAATATTCTGGATGGGCAGCACATTCTCGAAAAGTTTCGGATAAATCTTGTTCGGTGATTAAGCATTTTTTTGCCGCCCACCAGCCACAATTAAACAAATCTTGTAAATCGGTTTGGGCGAACACCTGATTTTCAATCACCGCTGGAGTAAATACATTGGTGATGCCGCCTAAATGTTGATAGTCACAACAGAGAAAGTCACAGTCGGATAAGTAATTTAAACAGTCAATGATTTTCTCAAACACTACAATATCGGTATCCAGGTATAAAAATTCATCAAAGGGTCCAAACCAACAGGCTTGTTTTCTAAATTGATTCGGTCGAGCAAAGAAATTTTCGCCAAAAATTTGTTGTAAGTTTTTGGATAGGCGATCGATAAAAGCTAAATCTGGGTAAATTTGCACCCCATAGTCTTTTTCCAGCCGTGCGGCTACGGTTTGATACTTATCATCGTAAGGAATCAAAATAATTGGCGTTTCACTATCGTAAGCTCGGATACTATTCAGTAAGGCGATCGCCTGATCCATTACCCGGTCATTTGCCGTAATATAAATGCCACGAGTCATTGAGCAATCCTCATTTAATCATTGGTGGGTGGTGGAAACCATCGGTGGACAGTTTTATTGTAGGGTATATTTTAGGCTACTGTGTCTAGGGGATGGGGGTTACGCTCATTTTATATAAAGAAATTTTTACTTTTAAGTGTTCAGTAAGGTTTTAGCGAATAATGATTCAATCTTTCCCCAGAATACCCCAGAATAATGTTAGATAAACTAACCAAATCTGCTTTGATTTTAGTTAACCCTAGTTAACCCTTGGGCAATTAAAATTCAGCGGGTCGGGCAGCAATAAGCGCGATCGCTGTTCGTGGGATATTCCGATCATAGACCAACCCTGGGAAAGTAATTATAGGGGCGATCGCATTTTCTCTGATAAATTTGGTCTGATAAATTTTCTCTGATAAATTTTGTCCGATAAATTTGGTCTGATAAATTGCGATCGATGCCATAATATCTCACCTGAGATTCAGGGTCAAGATTAATTGTACATTCAACTGGATAAGTTTTGTCCCAATAATAGGCGGTATCATGGTCATCCCAAAACTCTCCGATCTCTTAATAAGAAATAGCATTGAAAATAGAGGCTTCGGCATTGGTCATTTTCCTCGCAGATAATATTAAGGCATTGCCATCTTCCTTATAGATGAAGAAAACAATCAAGTATCGTCCACTGTCTGTTTGACCATAAGCGGCATAGACGTTTTCATTCTGACGGTTTCCTTTTTCATGCTTATCGTATAAGTGAAAACCGCAGTAAAACTTCTATTACCTCGTATTCTTGGACATTGTGCTTGCGATCGAGTTTCTCAACTATTTTATCCAGGAAGATTAAATCAAAGATTTCCAAATAAATTTGAACTCCTGTCTCCTGTCTTGATGCTTGTCATCCCCGATCTATTATAACCCACTTATGAGAATCGTCTCAAGCTGACTCGTCTGCACGATCGCCTCTGAAAGATATTCTAGATGCTGCTACATCCGCTGCCAGATCCGCTATCCACTGCAATATATTGATTGGTGAGCGCTCACTTACCTAAAACTATCAGCAACTTTCTTGCAACTCCGATGCAGCAAAGCATTATTCGACCTCAAAATAAATTTGATATTTTATTTAACAATTCGCAAACAATCTTTATAAATTCAAATATTTTTTTACATTTATTTGATTCGTTTTTGTGGTAATCGTTTCAGGGTTTTTCCCAAAAGTTTAGAATCGAAATCATCTTAAAAAATGACTGAAATCACACTGAGGAAAGTTTAACAGAGCTAGATTGAGTATAAATACTGAAGACTCAATTCAAGGTGCAATTATGAACTTGAAACTTTCTACCCTGGCAGCTATTGTTTCCGCTGGAATTGCGATGGGAGTCTCCCTGCCAGCCAAAGCCGCAACGTTTGTCTTTTCCGATTCGGTGTTTAACGATCAAGATTGGACGGTAATTTCTCGTTCTTCTGGAACAGGTGGCAGTGTATCTGTTAACCACATTGGTGGAACCTCCTCTGGATATCGGCAGATTAATCAGACTGTTAATCGAGGAAGTTCCAGTCAGAATGGTTCAATTTCTAGCACACATTTGTGGGTTGGAGCCACATACAATCCTCAAACTTAAGGAGCAATTGAGTCAATTGACTATTTAGAGTTTGCGTTTACTAACCGGGGATCTCAAGGTCAGGGATCTGGACTTATTTTAGTGCAAGACGGCAATACTTATTTAGCAGCTTATCATTATATTCCGGAACGGAACTGGACACAGAAATCATATACTGGTTTAGAAGCATCAGATTTTAGCTTGGCTTTTGCTGACGGTAATGTCAATAATCTTCATCCAGATTTTACAAAAAATGGATCGGAAATCACCTGGGGTTTCTTCCGCGCCAACAGTAGCTGTCGCAATTGTTCAGGCTATACTGTTGTAGGCGGTATTGATGATTGGAGCGTGACGGTACATACAGCCGATCCAGTCCCCGAACCCTCTTCAATTTTAGGCGCTATAGCTGGTGGTACATTTGGCATCCGCTTTTTTAGAAAAAAACGCTCTCTCCTTAACAATTAAGACTAATAGACCTCTTGCAAAATAAATATTTCGCTCCCCCGAACCCCCCTTAAAACCGCCATCGGCTTTTAGGAATTTTGCACTCTTGTCTAATACATATTACTATCGGGCTTGCCTCTTAGACTGAGAAGAAAGGTGAGAAACCCGGTTTCTATGCGTTAACAATTCAGTGAGTAAAATTCACCCGCTAAGGCCGCCACACACCGATATTTTGTCTACTTGTGATAATTATCGCTCGTTAGGAATCACTAAAGGGATGATTTCATTTTTATTTTTCCGATAGATTCTAAAGTCACTATCAAGGGTCAAGACAAGGCTATTCGGATAAATCTCTGCCATACGCACTAAACAGGCATCTGCTAGAGACATCGGAACAGACTGGTAACGTTGCATTAATTGATGAACCATCGAAAATTCATCGATGAGTCTAAACGGAATTTTTAGCTTTTGGCTGTTAATCAAGTTTAGAATGGTTGTTTCTGCACCATAAATTTTTCTTAACAAAAAGCAGGTTTCAGTTATCACAGGTTCGCAGGTTATGATTGGTGAAGAAATATTGTTGAGTTGATTTTTGACCCAACTATGGTATTGTTCGCTACGGTTTAAAAGAGCAACCAGAAACCCTGTGTCAATAATTACTGTTGGTTTCATTCTGTGCCGAATCCTTCTAAGTATTTTTTATTGGTGGCCAAATCGCCGGGTCCCCCTTCTAGGCATCCGATAAATTCATGGGCATCTTCTAAAAAGGATCTGCTTTCTGGGGATACATCTGTGTTTTCGGTCTTGGTTTCTGGATAACGTTTTTTGAGAAGTTGAATGAAGTCAATGAGTAAGTCTTGCGCTTCTGGTGGCAGAGTTTGAATGTCGTTTTGAATTTCTTCTATGCTCATCATAGTTGTTATCTCCTAAAAAGATTAAGAAACCGGGTTTCTGTGAGAATTGTTGCTGCAAATTTCCAGATTTTGCCAAGAAACCCGGTTTCTGTCCCCGTGTCGCCCAACCAACCAAGAAACCGGGTTTCTATGAACAGGTTGGTGGGGTGACAGAGATTTTGCCAAGAAACCCGGTTTCTGTCCCCGCGTGATGAAAGATTCAGCGGTTAAAATTCACCCGCTAGGGCAGCCACACACCGATCGCAGATAGTGGGATCTTCCGATGACTGACCAACAGTGGGGGAATAATTCCAACAGCGATCGCACTTTTCACCGTCGGCATTCACCACAGCGATCGCCAAATTATCAGCAATCATCTTATACTCCAATTGCTCGAAATTAGCGGCAGAATCCACTAATTCCACTTGGGAAGCAATCAACAGATAACGCAATTCATCCACCCCATTACCCAAAGGAATAAAGGTTGGCGAATTCTTCGTTTCTTCAACTGGGGTGGGTGGATTTAACATCGCTTCTTGGATGGGAAACTCATCGCGAACTTCCAACTTTTGACTGCCACGATTTGCCCGTTGTAGCAGTTTTTCCTTGAGTAAAGAAGGAATTTCTGGGGTATTTTCTGTGGCCGGTTCTGGGGCTATTTCTAAGGCAGAATCGCTGATTTCTAATCCCGGTTCTGGGGCAATTTCCTTGACGGATGGTTTGCCCAGAATTTCTTCTGTCCAGTAGCGAATAAACTCAGATAATTCTTTCCGAGTAGCCGCTTTAAGTAAATAACGATAGCCAAACCAGATTAAATAACCCAAACCGACAGATTTAAAGAATCCTTCCGCCAGGAAAATTTCATTCAGGGTATTGATTACCGCGATAGTGATATAAAGTGCTAAAGAGGCGATCGCCAATAGCATCACCATCACCAATACTCGTTGATATTCCGTGAAGAATTTACCCGCATAATCGGGATAATCTGATAACACTTCCAAGATAGTTTTCCAGATTTTCTCTGGATTTAATGACGCTTTGGAAAATTCCGAATTTAACGGAGTGGGTTCTGCCGCATCCGTTGCCGCATCCGTTGCCGCATCCGTTGCCGCATCCGTTGCCGCATCCGTTGCCGCATCCATTGCCGCATCCGTTGCCGCATCCGTTGCCGCCACCATTCCCGGATTCATTTTGGCCAAATTTTCCCGCAATTCGGTATCAGAAACATAAAGTAAAACTTTAGCTTCCAAAGAAGAACCGATCGCCTTATTTTTCCGGGCTTCTTCCATCACTTGATTGACTTCACCGCGAACCTTCCGCAGCTTTTGCCAAAGTTCCGACATTTCTGGATGTTTCCACTCATCTTCTACCTTCACCCAACCCGCTTGGAATACCGACTTATAAGGGGTAGAATAAGGCAGATTTTGCCAGATATCTTCTGCCATGTGGCAGAGGACAGGGGCGATCGCTTTAGCCAAATTTTCCAGGGCGATCGCCAACACCGTTTGGCAACTACGACGACGATAACTATCTGTCGCACTAATATATAGTCGGTCTTTGGCAATATCTAAATAAAAATTAGATAAATCTACCACGCAGAAATTCTGCACCGTTTGGAAAAAGCGGAAAAACTGATAAGTTTCAAAAGCATCTGTCACCTCCGCAAACACTTCCGTCATGCGGTGCAACATATACCGATCTAACTCTGGTAAATCATCATAAGCGATCGCATCTTTTGCCGGATCGAAATCATGGAGATTACCGATTAAAAAGCGGGCAGTATTGCGGATTTTGCGATAAATATCCGCCATTTGCTTGAGGATATTTTTCCCCAAAGGCACATCAGAAGAATAGTCTACGGACGACACCCACAAACGCAACACATCAGCCCCATAAGCGGGTTCTTCTTTTTGGTTTTTGCCCCCATTAATCACGATCGCCGGGTCAACCACATTCCCGATGGATTTACTCATTTTGCGGCCTTGTTCATCCAGCACAAAACCGTGAGTCAACACCTGTTTATAGGGCGCAACCCCATTATTTGCCACACTGGTCAACAAACTGGACTGGAACCAACCGCGATGCTGGTCAGACCCTTCCAAATACATATCCACGGGATAAACTAAACCCGGGCGTTGTTTCGCCACTGCTGCCCAGGATGAACCGGAATCAAACCAGACATCCATCGTATCCGTGCCCTTGCGGTATTTTTTGCCATTATTGCGATAAGATTCCGGCAGCAGGGCTTCCGTTGCCATCAGCCACCAAGCATCCGACCCTTTTTGGGCAATCACCGCTTGCACATAGGCGATCGTCTCTTCATTTAATAGCGGTTCGCCAGTTTCTTCCTCATAAAATACCGGAATCGGCACCCCCCAAGCCCGTTGGCGAGAAATACACCAGTCAGACCGTTCCGAAACCATTGCGGTAATCCGGTTTTCCCCTTGGGCGGGAATCCACTTCACCTCACGAATAGCTTTTAACGCCTCTTCCCGGAAACCTTCCACCGAAGCAAACCATTGTTCTGTAGCCCGGAAAATCGTGGGTTTTTTCGTGCGCCAATCATAAGGATACTTGTGAACGTAGGGTTCCTCTTTCAGCAACGAACCGGCTACTTTCAGGGCTGCAATTACCGCCTCATTGCCTTTGTCCAGCACATTTAACCCAGCAAATTGTCCCGCTTCCTCGGTAAAATTGCCATCTCCATCAACCGGGGCAAAAATATCTAAGCCATAACGCAAACCCACGGCGTAGTCTTCCAAACCGTGACCGGGGGCAGTATGCACTAAACCAGTCCCCGACTCCGTGGTCACATAATCCCCACCGATCACTACAGGACTTTCCCGGTCATATAAAGGATGACGATAAGTGCAATGTTCTAAGGCTTGACCCTTGATGGTGGAAATCACCGTCAGTTGGGTGGATAAAGTCGCACAGAGGCGATCGACCAACTCTGCCGCCACAATCCAATACTTGCCTTCGGGAGTTTCCACCAGGGCATAATTCAAATCCGGGTTAACACTGACCGCCAAATTCCCCGGAATTGTCCAAGGGGTCGTAGTCCAAATGGCCACCGAGAGATTAGGTAAATACTGCTGCCAATCTTCCGGCACTGTTGGCGCTAACTTCGTCACCGGAAAAGCCGCATAAATACTCCGAGAAGTATGGCCTTCGGGATATTCTAACTCCGCTTCTGCCAAAGCCGTTTGGGAACTAGGGCTCCAGTGAACGGGTTTCCGTCCGCGATAAATATAGCCCTTGAGCACCATTTGGCCAAAAACGCCAATTTGCGCCGCCTCATATTCCGGCAGCAAACTCAAATAGGGATTTTCCCAATCGCCCCAAACCCCATAGCGTTGGAAATCCTTACTCTGTTGTTTCACCGTAGTCAAAGCAAACTTCTTGGCTTTTTGCCGCAACTTCAACGGAGTGAGTTCTTCCCGTTCCTCTGGCTTCATAGCTTGGAGGACTTTTAACTCAATCGGCAAACCGTGGCAGTCCCAACCCGCCACATAGCGGACTTTCCGCCCTTGCAATAGTTGGTAGCGGTTAATAATATCTTTAAGAATCTTGTTTAAAGCATGACCAATATGTAGATTGCCGTTCGCGTAGGGCGGGCCATCGTGCAAAATAAACGGTGGCCCTGGATTATTTTGGGACAGTTGTTCATATATCTGATTATCTGCCCAAAATTTCTGGATTTCTGGCTCTCGGACTACGGCATTTGCCCTCATGTCAAACTTGGTCTGAGGCAAGTTGACGGTATCTTTATAAGTTTTAGCTTCTGTCACCGTTAGCTGGCTCCCGAATTCTCCTGGAAGATTGCTCGATCCATTATAAGTCCCAGCGCCAAGAAACCGGGTTTCTGCGACAATTTTTGCCATAATACCGAGATTTGGGCAAGAAACCCGGTTTCTCAACCCCACGAGAGGACCCCAGGACCCAAGAAACCGGGTTTCTGCGACAATTTTTTTTTGCCACCAAAAATAAACTTAAATTAAGAAACCCGGTTTCTCGACCCCCAGCCAATCTCCCACTATTCGGTAAACTAATATTCGCTTATCTCACAATTACGCTGATTCCATTGTCTAACTTTCTGCCCAACCCCGAACCGGGGAAAAATCTACCCCCAGACCGATGGGGTCATCTAACTTTTTACGAGCGTCGGTATCTCCAAGATGCCATCAAAGCCTATGATGCCATTGTCGATCGCGTTGATGATATCGGTCAAATTGCCAATCGCTATCAGTTGGATATCGAAGACGTTCGACGGGCGAAAGATTATGCTTTTGGCAGTGGGGTATCTCGCTATGAGTTTGCCCCAGACTCGCGGATGGCAGAAGCCTGGGTTAGAATGGCATCAGGAACAGAAACTGCTATCGATGAAATTCTATTAAGGCATGAAATCCTGGAGTCCTATCTGGTGAGCCAAGGGATGAATCAACCTGATGCTCACACGCTGACTCAACAAAGATATCCCTGGTCTATCCTAATAACTCAGAGGCCAAATCAATGAACCTATCAAATGAACAAAAATTTATCGCCGCCTTAGAGATTTGCCAATCTCTTGCCGCATTAAAATATCAAAAAACTCATCTCACCTTTGAGGCAATTAAGTTGTTTTGCGAATTGGCCAAAGACCCAGCTAATTTCTTGGCCTTGCGTCATCAATATGCGCCGGAAATTGCCGCAGCATTAAAAGCAGTTGAAGCTTATGGCACCAGTGTCGATAACTGGCGAGTTGACTGTGAAATCGGTTTCGGCGTCAAAGATCACTGTAATATTATCAGCTTCTTTCTGAACTTTCCCACGGGGAATTTCACTAGGTTTAGCGGTAATTTGGCAACTCCTGAAATCATCACCGAACTAATTGCAGATTGGCAAGGCATTGATTTAGCTCCTTTGGTATTAGTCGGGGTGGTTTAGATATGACGTGCTTTTTTTGCTGGCAGATAAAATTGGCTTGCATATCAAATAATTCTGCCTCAGCAAACCGTCTGCCCCTACAATATTTTAAGCAATAAATTATCTGCCGGAATGATATTCTAAGCAATACGGGCGTGTTCTTGACCGTAGGGGCGAATGGCCATTCGCCCCTACAATATTTTAAGCAATAAATTATCTGCGGTCATGCTCCGCCCCTACAGGTATTTGACCAAGAAACCGGGACCCAAGCGACTATTTCTGCTACCAAAAATAAACTTAAATTAAGAAACCCGGTTTCTCGGCTCCCGCGAGAAGACCCAAGGACCTAAGAAACCGGGTTGAAAGCGACAATTTTTGCCATAATACCGAGATTTGGGCAAGAAACCCGGTTTCTCAAACCCCGCGAGAGAACCCAAGAAACCGGGTTGAAAGCGACTATCTCTGCTACCAAAAATAAACTTAAATTAAAAAACCCGGTTTCTCTGCCCCCACACTCCCCTAACGCCGCTTCAGCCGCGCTGCTGCCTCTGGATGGGTCGCCAAATAATCCTTTAACCAGTCATAGCCCCGCCCTAACAACTGCTCTAAACTTTCCACCCGCCACAACCGCGCCGTTTTGTCATCGCTTCCCGTAGCCAGATATTCGCTATTGGGACTAAAACTTACACTAGACTTCTTGCAAAATTCGTGCAAAGCCCCCCTTTTTAAGGGGGGTTGGGGGGATCAATTCGGATTTTTGCAAGAGGTCTACTATTTACCCTGCCTTGATGACCGGAAAACTCCGCGACTTGATTGCCCTGCATATCCCACAACCTGGTCGTTAGGGGACTACCAGAATGTTGCTGAAAGAAACAGGTGTTCAGTAGTTCTAAGTTATGAATTTTAAATTCTCCCCACTGGGTAAATTTAGTTGAATGGAAACAAGGAGATGTCTCTCTTCATAGACTTATGCTTTAATTATTATTTATATATTTCTTGCCGGAAATTTTAGGGTAATAGTGGCGGTTAACTTTATTCTCCTGAGCCATTGAATGTTTCTTGTCTTAAACCTTTTAAAAAATCTCGTATAATTAATTCAGGGTTGTTTTGGCAAATATTCTCAGTATAATAGCGAATCAAATCAATACCTTGACCTAAAATATAATGATTCGCATCTTCTAAATCATTATCCTCATCAGGAATAATATCCAATATTCCACATTTACCCCGATCGATAATCAAAAATAAAACTTTTTTAGTAATTTTGCCTTTAGCTGTGATCATTCTCAGCATAGTATTAGGTGAAAAAATAATATTCATTTCATCTAAAATATCAGCAATTTTCGCTTCTACTTCAGTATTAAATCTAACGTTATTCCAGATATAATCATTTTTATCATCAACCGTCTTCAATTCTATTTCCGGCTCATCGTTCCGATCTGGTAAATCATTTTGATACAAATCACCTTCGCTATAACTATTTAAAAAGTGTCCTAGTCGTCTAGCTTCACTAAGATTAGCTGCACTGATACTTGCACCAGTGAGATTAGCCCCTTCAAGATTAATTGAAATAATTTGATTATGATGAATATGATGATGTCTTCTTCCGATAAATCGTCTCAAAACTAATTCTAAATTATCTTGATTGACGGGTTCATCAAAAGCCGTTGATAACTTTCGCCATAACACAGAACTAGAATTTCTAATGGATTGCAATTGATAATGAGCATCTTTAGCAATCTCAGGATACGACTTTCCTTGTAAAACTTGACGAATAATAATCTTTTCAAGTTTCTTTAATCGAGGTAGGTGTTTTTCCTCTAATGCCGTTGTCACAAAATATAATGCTTCCTCAGTTTTCATAATCTATATTACCATTATTTATTGACTTATAACTGTCTGGATTAACTAATTATTAAAAAAATCTGTAATTTTAGTGATGTTTATAGTATAGCTACCATGTTGCAATTTGCCAAGAAGTTGCTTATAAAGAGGATAGTGGGATGGAAACCTGAGAGGTGTAAGACCCCCGTTAATGTTTAACATAGAAACAGGAGTTCTCTCGGTTTGTTTTCTATTCCCCACATGAATTATCCACTATTCTGCAACAATTCTAATGAGAACGTTAGCAGTTTTTGGTCAAGCAGGGTCAGGAAAAACCAGTCTATGTAATAGTTTATTTGGACTCGATTGGAAAACAGATCCGGCTATAGATTGTACTAAATATATCTTTCAATATGAGGGAAATTTTGTTTCCTCCTTAAATGGGAATCAACTTCCCAAGTGGAAACTACATGATACTCCCGGAGTTGGCGCCAGCGAAGATATTCACCAAAATCGTTTACAAGAACTTCTTGACACATTTCATCAAGTAGATGTGATTGTTTGGGTTATTCAAGCTGATACTCGTGCGTTACGAGTCGATCAAGAAGCCATCCTAGATTTAACCAGTAACGGTCAAAAAATACCAGAATCTCATTTAATTTTGGCGATTAATCAAATTGACCGAGTACACCCAGAAAATTGGGATGAAGTTAATAATATTCCTTCCCCCGAACAACAGGAAATTATCCCCGACAAAATCAGTCTGGCTCATAAGCGATTTTCCCCTTATCTACCAATATCCATAGAACATATTATACCTTGTTCTACTGTTAAAAGATATGGTTTAGATCGGCTTGTATATACAATTCATCAACCATTTTTATAAGTGAGGTTGTGTTATGTCACTTTTTCGCAAAAAAGCATCTCCAGAACAAGAAGAATTGATTAATAAGTTGCGGGGAGTGTTAGGGGAAAAAGAATTTAAACAGTTTCAACGTATCTTTCAGGATGAATTAGCCAAACCTCCTAAAGTTGCCATTATTGGCAAGGCGGGAGTAGGTAAAAGTACCACGATTAATTCACTTTTTAACTTAGAAGAAAAAGTAAGTCATAGCGATACAGGAACAACCCAAGATAATCAAAGAGTTGTTAGGCTTCCTGATGGGGGTAAATTAGCAATTATTGATATGCCCGGTATGGGGGAAGATATTGAATTAGATCGACGATATATGGAAATATATCGCAGAGTATTACCTCAATCTGATGTAGTTCTATATGTTCTACAAGCCAATACTAGAGCCTTAGAACAAGATCAAAAAATTCTCAGAGATATTGTTCAAAATGTGATGGGTAATTTAAAAGGAAGATTAGTCATTGGACTAAATCAAGTGGATAAAATGGGTCCAGGTAGCTGGAATGACAAATTTAATTTTCCGTCTCCCGAACAACAAGACAATATAGATCGTAAGTGTCAGGATATTCAGCAAAAAATCAGTCGCAGCTTAGGTATTAAAGTTGAGCAAATTGAATATTATTCAGCTATTAAGCGATTTCGGCTTTGGTTTTTGTTAGCTGCAATTATTAAATCAGCAGGTAATGTCGGTTGGAAATTTTCCCTTAATCCGGCTGACCCCACAGAGCTTATTTCTAATCCAGAAGTAAGAGAAATTTTCATAGATAAATTAGCCCAATAAAATCAAGATTAAAAAAAATTATTGTTTTTATGCGTTACGAAGAGTTAGAAAAAGTTAATTTATCTAACCATTAGACAAAAAATGAAAATCAAAAAGGAGTTGTTTTATGCGTTACGACGATTTAGATAGCGATGAAAAATTCTTAATAAACAATTACAGAGAACTCAGAAAATATACTGCTGAAGAGAGAGAAATTATTAGAAATTATCGGCAGTTATCTAAATCTCAAAAAGAAGCTGCCTTAGCAAGTGAATCGTCTTTTCAAGAATGGATCAAAAAATCTGTCAGATGGGTGTGGGACAGAATCGTTGAATATGCGATGCAGGAGGCACTCACCGCTTTGTTTAATTGCTTAAAACAGCAATTTTTTGGATATTGATATGACGATATGCCTGAATTTTATTGTTTAATAAATGGTATGAAATTTTCACATTTTTATACCATTTATTACATATTTTTTTATTTACAAAAAAATTTTATATAAAAAAATAAAACTAATAATAAAAGATTAACTTTCTACCTGGTAACGGGGATCGAGTAAATAGATTATTAAACATCACGAAACTCTTTCTAATTCGGTAAGCTGATATGCGGTTATCTCACAATTCCGCTATTCAGCTTTTATGTGAAGTGGCACGGGAACCAAGAGATTTACTGGATTTGTGCCACCAGTATCATAGCCAAATAGAACCCGCAGGCCATTGCTAACTATAAAGAGCATCTATTGTAGGGTCGTAAGCATTGCGATTTTAAAATAAATAACTGTAAAAATAAATGATATTTTTATGCTGATTATGCTAAATTAGTTATGGGTTTTTAGGCATTTTTTTATTTTTTTGTAGGGGCGAAGCATGACCGCCAAGAATCTAGGGGTTAAAAGCAAAAATTTGTTACGGTCATGCTTCGCCCATAAGCATTTTTCTATTTTCACCAAGATAAAATTGCTCTAGGACGAATTGCATTCGCCCCCTACAGCGGTTTTCAGGTTGGTCAACCACAAATATCCGTAAGGGCGAAGCATTCCGGTACAAAATTTTTTATTTTGTTCCAGAGATTATATGCGGTCATGCTTCGCCCCTACTAATATCTGTGGTCTATTCAGCAGAAAAACGCTGTAAAAACTAAGAAATACTCTGATATGCAAATAGAAAAAATCGGTGAATTCCTGGAGTGTGTGGTGCCGAATTTTATCGGTTTGTATTTGAATAGACAATTCTAGCTTTCGTAAAGCACTCGTGTCTAATAGTTATTTAGGAGTTGCTTTGAGTGTGATTCTGTTGCTGTGGCATTGGCAAACAGAAATCAACCCCGATCGCCCCCAAAGACCCCTGCTAATTTCCCTAGGGGTGGTAATTCTGTTAACCTTGCCCTACCCCAGCGGTGGATCCACCGCAAAGGCGATCGCGCTGCCTCCAGCATTCAACCAACCCATCAACGGTTATTGTCCGCAGCTACTCGACATATAATTTATTGGTGCGTTACCGCACGGAACGGCACCTTACTGATAGAGGCTTTGCGTAAGTTCTGATAATAGTCAAAAAGTGGTGATCGGTAGCGATCAAGGAGTAAAGCAGATGAATAACCAAATTCCCACAACGGTTTTCGGCAGCAGACCTTATTTAACTCTGAACAACCAAGGACAAACCATCCGGTTGGAATTGACTAAACCCATGCATATTTTAGGCAGACCGGGAGGAGACGCAGACCTGCTAGTTCCCGATCCTCAGCAGTGGAAAATTCTGTCCCGCGAGCACGCGGTGCTTCGGCAAGTGGGGAATGACTACCATATTTATGATGGCTATAAAAATAAACCCAGTACCAATGGCTTATTTTTAGACCGAACTCGGATTACTTTTACTGATGGGTTGGCACTCACCAATGGGATGGAATTACGGATCGGTCAAAATCCCAAAGACCAGATTATTTTGACTTATTTTAATCCGATGGGAAATCAAGCGGTTGTTCCCCCGTCCCAGTCTTCAGTTGATCTGAATGATCCGAAAAATCAGCCATTGGTTATTGGTCGCGACCCGGTGAACGCGCAGCTACATTTAGAAAGCCCGATTATTTCCCGGCGCCACGCTATTATTCAACCCGCAGGGACGGGGAAATATCTATTACAAGATATTAGTACCAATGGGGTTTTTGTTAATAATCAACGAGTCCAAGATAAAGCCGATTTGACTGATGGGGATACGATTAAAATTGGCCCTTATACTTTGGTCTTGCGAGGCGATCGCCTGCATATTCTGGATCGGGGCAACCAAATTCGCTTAGATGCAGAAAATTTGCTGCGAATAGTTTACGATCAAAAAGAGAAGAAAGAGATACGATTACTAGACCAGGTTAATTTGGCGATCGAACCAGGGCAGTTTGTGGCTTTGGTGGGGGGAAGTGGGACGGGAAAATCTACATTAATGAAGACATTATTAGGGATTAGTCCGACCACGGAAGGAAAAGTTTATCTAAATGGCGATGATTTGCGGCAAAACTTTAATATGTATCGCCATCAAATTGGTTATGTGCCCCAAGATGACATTATTTACAGTCAATTAACCGTGACTGAAGTATTAACTTATGCCGCTAAATTGCGCTTACCCCCAGATATCGATCTAAAAGAAGTCGTGGAAAAAACTCTCAAAGATATTGAAATGAAAAATTTGGAGAATAACTTGGTAGCTACCCTGAGTGGGGGACAGCGTAAACGAGTTAGTATTGGGGTAGAATTGTTAGCCGATCCCAAATTATTCTTTTTAGATGAACCCACCTCCGGTTTAGATCCGGGTTTGGATAAAAAGATGATGGAATTGTTGAGAAAATTAGCGGATCAAGGTCGGACGATTATTTTAGTCACCCATGCTACGGCGAGTATTATGATGTGCGATCGCATTGTGTTTATGGGACTTGGGGGGCGGTTATGCTACTTTGGCGAACCCAAAAACGCCTTTCAATTCTTCAAAATCACCAGCGGGAATTTTGCTGATATTTACAATCAACTAGAAAACGAAGCCAACGTGAAAAAATGGGCTGCTGATTTTCTCAAATCTCCTTACTATCACCAGTATATCACTAATTATCTCAGCAGTCAACCGCCAAATACTCAAAATTCTAGTCATCAAAGTTCTGCCCAAAAATCAGCCAAACCGAAACAAGTCAAAGCTTCACCTTGGCAGCAATTATCGATTTTAACTAATCGCTATTTAAAACTAATTCTCCGTGACAAGATCAACTTAGGATTATCTCTCCTTACTGCCCCGGTAGGAATTGGTTTAATGACATTAGCCCTGCCAGATAAAAATCCTTTAATTGGCGAACCAGAACCATCCTTAGCCCCCTTAGCCCTTAAAGTATTATTTGTGTTTACTTGTGCGGCACTTTGGGTGGGATTTTCAGCATCTTTGCAAGAAATTGTCAAAGAAGCAGCGATTTATTTTCGAGAAAGATTAGTAAACTTAGGACTAGGGGCTTACCTGGGTTCAAAGGCGATCGTCTTAGGGCTTTTAGCCCTAGGGCAAACCCTCTTAATTACCGGGACAATTTTACTGGGCTTCAAATCTCCAGAACCGGAATTAATGTCCTGGTCTTTAGGGTTAGCTATTACCACATTTCTCTCTTTATTTACTTGTATCAGTCTGGGATTGCTGGTTTCTGCCGTGGCCAAAAATAGTTCTCAAGCCAATAGTGCGTTGCCGCTTTTATTGCTACCACAAATTATTTTTTCTGGAGTGTTATTTAAAATGGAAGGGGCAGCAGAAAAGATTTCTTGGTTCATGTTGAGTCGTTGGTCTGTGGGGGCTTATGGTTCTTTGGTAAATGTCAATGCAATGGTGCCAAACGCGGAGAATTATTTAGATGCGAATTTGAACCCCATTCCCCTCCCTTTTGATCCGACTCCAATTTATGATGCAACTTGGGATAACTTAGCCTCAAATTGGGGGATGTTGTTGTTGCATACGGGGATATATTTGGGTTTGACTTTGTGGGTGCAAAAGCGCAAGGATATTTGCTAATATTTGAGAATTGAGGTGATTTAGGCATTACTCAAATGGTCTAAAAAATCTTGCACAATGCGATCGCTCTCTTTTAGACATTCTGCAACATCGTAATCAGCAATCAGGTGAATTCCCTGAGATTTCAATGATTGAAAAAGGCGCGATCGCTCATCATCTCCGGGCATAATTTCGGCGACATTTTCCGGCATAATTTCGGCGACATTTTCCGGCGATATCCCTTTTTTTACCGCCAATAATCCCCACTTGCCTTCATAACAGATTAAAAACCCTGGCACCGAATTTTCTCGACCTCTTGCCGAAGTTAGTCTGCCTTTACCATTGGGGAAAAATAACACCCCGGTTTGGTCTAATGCTTCTGCTATTTTTACCTCAGATTCCGAGTCAAACTCCCACCCATGCCATTGATAGGTTTTTTCGGGAAAACCAGCAATTTTTTCCGATGAATAAAAGTGTCTGTGGCGAAATTTTGACCGAGGTGGGGGTTTTTCCTGAGAAGTTTTTTGGGGCGGAGAATCATGCAAACAAAAATTAGCTTCACTCAAATCACCCAGGATATTTTCTCCACCAATATTGTCTCCACTAATACTCGCCCCACTAAGATTAACTTCAATGACTAAATTGCGCGGTTTTAAATGATGTTGCTGTGCGTAGCGCCGAATTACTGATTTAAGATTACTTTTTTTCACCTTTTCCCCAAAAGCGTCTGATAATTGTTGCCAAAGTTTTGCCCCAGCGCATTTTAAATATTCCTTATCATAGCCAGAAACATGAGCGATCGCCTCATAAGAAGTGCGTCCTTGCCAACATTCCCGAAAAATGATTTCTTGAACATCGTTCAGCGGTTCTTCTTCTGCTTCTAAAACCGTTTCTGCGAGGGTCAATGCTTCGTCAACACTCATCATAGTTTTTGGGATCTAGTATTTTTAGATAATAATGATACATTATTCTGTAGGTTGGGTTGAGGAACGAAACCCAACATTAGAATCATTACAGGCAATAACCCAGTTTTTGATAAAATAATCAGCCACATCATCACAACTCCACATCTGTCACCTCCTGGTTTCAAATTGACTATCGTAGCCTGATAGTTGCCCTGTATTCCCGGATGATTAATTTAACTGAGCCAACCAAGCGGCTAAATCATCAACCGCCAGGGAATGAATTCCCTGGCTAATAGCGCAAGTCGGTTAAAACCGACTAAAATTCTGTACGGGTCAATGGCCGTTGACCCGTACTAAGCATGATTAGTCGGATTTATCCGACTTGCGCTATGAGGCGGGGGTTTTAACCCCCGACGGGTGTGGTTTACTCATTAGAAAACCGCTGTAATTTAACTAAGCCAACCAAAAAAATTCTACCATTCATCGGTCTTGAGAAACGCTGAGAAACCGGGTTTTTTCCTGGGGTTAACCCAGAATTTCCGCAAAAAATCCAAAAACCCGGTTTCTGGGGCGACCCAAAGAGCAGAAACCGGGTTTTTTCCTGGGGTTACAGCGGTTTTCTATTAAATCTACCACCATGATTTGTAGGGGCGAAGCATTCCGGCAGACAAATTATTGCTGAAAATATTAATCCAAATACCGGAATGCTTCGCCCTAGCGTGGTTCAGTAATCTGAAAACCGCTGTAACCCAGAATTTCCGCAAAAAACCCCAAAAACCCGGTTTCTGGGGCGCCCCGAAAGAGCATAACAAACCGGGTTTTGTGCCAAAAATCTCAAAAACCCGGTTCCTGGAATTATCTCTCGACAAAAGTTGTTACTTTTTATCACTTTTTATTACTTTTTCTTACTGACAAAATCTCTCCCAACTTGCTACATTATTTCTCAAGCAATTAATAGACTGATTGCCTAAATCCAAAACCACCCTTTTTTCGCATATTTTTTTGATCGAACCTGGTTTCTCCGTAATTTTGCGTAAATTTTGTGGTGCATCAGAAACCGAGGTTTTGCTCATCTGCTTAACCCCAAATTACCGGCCAAATGGCCAAACATAACTTAATGTGATAATTTATACCAAATTTACAAAATATAGCGTTTCTCATCTTTATGAGGCACTTATTTTTCTCTGTCATTCCCGCGAATGCGGGAATCCACAGATACACTACACCTCACAATATTTCAAACTGCTATATACAGATAAATGATC
Source organism: Planktothricoides raciborskii GIHE-MW2 (assembly GCF_040564635.1). Classification (NCBI taxonomy): domain Bacteria; kingdom Bacillati; phylum Cyanobacteriota; class Cyanophyceae; order Oscillatoriales; family Oscillatoriaceae; genus Planktothricoides; species Planktothricoides raciborskii. The sequence continues at coordinate 5,042,978 of NZ_CP159837.1, read as the reverse complement.
TCCCCAACCCCCCTTAAAAAGGGTGGCTTAATGGGTGTGTTGCCTGATGTGCAGGAAATTGGTATTAAATTCAGGGTTTTCTCTGGCAATTGAAATGAAAACCCATATGCTCTTATCACTCAGACAATTTCCCAGACATCAGCCCAGAGATCAAGCCTAAATCTTAAAACCAAAATCGCTAATTATTCATTTTTGAATAAATCTGAAATAAAATGTCAATGACCCACCCATCTTCAAGGGGTAATCAAACAAGATTGCCCAGACCAAAACCTATAATTACAATAGATACTTTTCCTGTTTCACGAGAGCAAGTTGACGATTTATTAGATAAATGGAATTATGTGGTATCTGAAATTTCCCATTTTGACAATTTTAACAGTATCAATTTGTATCAAAATTTATCCCATATTAAAACTAATTGGATACTCCAAATTGAGTGGAAATCCTCGCAACACCTAAACCAAGCTTTATCTCATGCAGACTTTCAAGCATTCCAGGACTTTCTGAATCAATGGAATATTGCAATTTCGCAACAATCAGAATCATATTCTCCCCAAATATATAGGAAATTTCCAGGAATCAACTTTGACCCGGATCGATCAAGCCCAAAAAATCCTTGGATAATCTCCAGATATATTCTGATCATAATTCTGTTTTGCTTGGCTATATTAACTGCATTGATAATGCTCATGTTCAGATCATTTTGAGATAAAGGATAAAAAATTGGTGAATAGAAAGGTGAATAGAAAATCGGGAAATTTTAGTTGGCTGATTTTTATTGTTATATTTGGGTTGGGAGCTTTTTGGGATTTCGCTACTAGCTTCCTAGGAATCGTTGGTTTATTTGGTGTCACTCAGTTAAACGGCTTGGCAGCTATTTTTCAATCCTTCGGAGTTCTGATGACTGCTTTCATTGGTAGTTTGATAATTTTAGGTTTAAGTTTCAATACGGAAGAAATATGGAATCCCAATGCAAATGATACTTATAAAATATTTAGAAACTTTCATGTATTCGGCATTTTTTTTGACGCTTATACGTCTTATTTAGGCACGGCACAAAATATTATCCTAAGAGAGAGTCGCACTGCTTATATCACCATCGGAGTTGGGGAAGTATGGGAAAGACTTTCTTTTGAACAACAAATTCTTTTATTATTTATAACTGCCTTGATCACAAGTAGTCCGATTATGATTTCTAAATTATGGGATAAATAAATATTAGTCCTCTTGCAAAATACTGGCGTCGATCCCCCACCGATAGCAGCCCCCCTTAAAAACTAAAGGGGGGATCAAGGGGGGATTTTTATTATTTTGCAATAAATCTATTGATTTGGCTGAAAAACCTAACTAAATAGTCAATAAATATCATCAATGGTCAAGTGGCAACCGGGAAAAATCTTAAACGGTCGATACAAGATTGAAAAAGAGCTAGGTTCGGGCGGTTTTGCCGACACTTACTTAGCCTACTATCAATCAACCAAAGTGGTGATTAAAACTCCTAACTCTACCGTGCAACAACGGCGAGATTTTCCAAAATTTCAACAGTATTTTCGTGATGAAGCTGAAAGGCTAAAAAAATTCAATAATCATCCTCATATTGTTAAATATCAGGAGGTTTTTGAAGAACAAGGTCTGTGCTGCATCGTCATGGAGTATATTAATGGTGAAGATTTAGGGAAGTTGGTTATTGAGCAGGGAGTTTTAGCAGAATCTATAGCTTTGAAATACATTCAGCAAATTGGTGAGGCGCTAACATTCGTTCACGGGGAAGGAATTCTGCATCGGGACGTGAAACCGGAAAACATTATTAAGCGCAAAAATCAAGATCAAGTGGTTTTAATTGATTTTGGCATTGCCCGGGAATTTACTTTTGGTCAATCAGGCAGTCAGACACAATTTTTATCTAATGGCTTTGCTCCTCCTGAGCAGTATTTTTACAAAGAAAAAAGAGGAGATTATACAGATGTTTATGCTTTAGCCGCTACCCTATATGTTCTTTTAACTGGTTATGTTACTGGTTCTACTTCTCAAGTAGATCATTACTTACCATCATCTTTAGACAGAGACAAAGAAAAGAGAAAATTTTTTGGCAGCGATCTCTTACAAGACCCTAAAGAGATTAATCCAAAAATCAGTGACACAGTGAGCAAGGCTATTCTCAAGGGGATGGAACTTGACTATAAAAAACGACCTCAGACCGTTCAGGATTGGCTGGCACTTCTTCAGCCTCAATCGGTTACACAACCTGTCACACAACCTGTCACAAAAGTGGCGAAACAAGCTGTGACACAAATGAAAACAGTCTGTGTTTCCGGACTTGCCAGACTTTCTCAATTGGTTAACCAAAGTACCCCCCAATTTATTCCCGAAATCTCTGAAAAAGCATTGGTTACTTTTTTAGGCGGAGGAGTTTTTGCTATATTCTTGCTTTATTTTTATTCCCCGTATTTAAACAAATTTCCTCAACCTGTAACCATTGATTATGAAAAGTTAGAGAAACTGTTGGCTAATAAAGAATTTCAAGAGGCTGATGAGGAAACGCTGGAAATTATGCTTTTGCTGGCTCGTCGCCAGAAAAAAGGCTGGTTAGATGTCAAAGATATTCAAAATTTTCCTTGTAGCGATTTAGAAAAAATCAATAAATTATGGAGAGAGTCTAGTGAGGGTCGTTTTGGATTTACTGCTCAAAAATGGATCTGGATTGATGAGTTAGGGGGGAAACCAGGGGTTTATGACCCGGAATTAGCAGATAAGTTTGGTGATTTGGTCGCTTGGCGGGTTGACAACGAGTGGCATAAAAATATTATTTATGCAATGTTCGCCAATCCGGGACATCTCCCTTATAAAATCAATGTCAGAGGTTTTGAGATTCATATTCCTTATTGGGCAGAAAGATTAGACAAATGTAATATTCCCTAAGTCAGAAACCGGGGTTTTTTATTGGGGTTAACCCAAAATTTTCGCAAAAAAACTCCAAAAACCCGGTTTCTGGAATAGATTAAGATTAAGTGGCGATCGCTCAAATTCGGGATATCCGCGATCGCCTCTAACAACACTTCCACATTACAAGCGATCGCTCATTATTCCCACGCTATTTTTCGATTTTATTCAGAAATAAAAATTATGCAATAAAAATTATGCAAATAAAGCAATTATAATCTACAGTTCCCTCGCTGGTTACTTCATATTTAGTCCGTTCTAAATTAGGAAATCTCAACAGTTTACGGTACTCCAATCTACCACTCATAGCCGTGTTCTTTTCCCCATTGTATCCAAGCTTCCGCCATAAGCTTCATCCGACCACGGTGTTCAGATTTTACCGGATTATCACCAGTAATTGCCCTCAATGCCCAAAACCAATGGTCTGGTTTTTGTTCCAGATCGCGCAAAATTAATGGAACCACAGGCTGTCCCATGCCAATAATTCTCTGATAAGCTGGGTGCATTGACTTCTGTGTCACCAATGACAGCATCCCTGTATCGATTCGCCATTCTTCTGCGAGTCTCTTAAACTCTGTTTCCAATTCTGTCTGACTTTTAATTGGGTATTTATAAGCGGTATTTGGCTCTGTTTGCATTTTTTTTATTCAGCGATCGCCGATGATAATTTATTAGAAATCTCCAAACAATAAATTATGGCTGACTGATTGGGGCAGGGCGAAGCATTTGGGATATACAGATATCTAATTTTCCCGTCAAATTGTCGCCCAAATGCTTCGCCCCTACAAAATAATTCAAATTAATACCTTGTTTTATAGAGATGTCTATTGATTAATTTTTGCTTTTCAGTATAACATAATCACAGAGCGATCGCTCAAATATTCCTTTGATAAAATTCCCTCGATCAAATTACGGCTAATTTAACGATATTTCCCGTTTTTACCTATTTTTAACACAGCCAAATCAACCAGTTAACCATAAAGCTAAGACCCAGGCTAGGTAATACCAAGTCCGTTCGATCGGTTACAAAAACAATCCTCTCTCATTAAGATGGATTCCCGCATTCGCGGGAATGACAGAGCTTTGTAGATAATCAGCGAATACATGGATTCCCGCATTCGCGGGAATGACAGAGCTTTGTAGATAATCAGCGAATACATGGATTCCCGCATTCGCGGGAATGACAGAGCTTTGTAGATAATCAGCGAATACACGGACTTGATATAATTCGCGATCGCCAGCCAGCCCACCCCCCAAAATCCCAACAAAACTCCAAAAACCCGGTTTCTGGGGTGCCCTGAGAAAGACTGAGAAACCGGGATTTTTTGCCAAAAATCCCAAAAAATCCCAAAAACCTGGCTTCTGGGGGGACCTCTCTCTGCCCATCATGCTTGAATCATCGACCGATTCAGTCTTAGAATAAGACGATTAAACGCCTAATTTCTGAAATTTTTCCCCATGTCAATAGCGATCGACTTCGGAACCAGTAACACGGTCATTACTCGCTGGAATCAAGCGACCCAGCAAGCAGAAACCATTAAATTACCGGGTTTATCATCCCAGTTAGGGCAAAATCCGCCCTTAATTCCCAGTTTAGTTTATGTGCAAAATGCCGCCGAAAATCAGGTGAAAGTGGGTCAAGCCGTTCTCGACCAAGGCTTTGATGTCAAATCTGACCCCCGATTTTTTCGCTCTTTTAAACGGGGAATTGGGGCAGATATCCAAGGTTTTCTCCCGGAACTTGACGGTCAAATAATCAGCTTTGAAAAAGTCGGTGAATGGTTCTTTTCAGAACTCCTAAATTCATTGCGTCAAGTGCCGTTGCCCGTAGATTCTTTAATCCTGACGGTTCCAGTAGATAGTTTTGAAGCTTATCGCCATTGGTTAGGAAAAGTTTGCCAATCTTTGCAGGTGGAACAAGTCAGAATGCTGGATGAACCGACCGCTGCGGCGTTAGGTTATGGGATGGCAGAACAAGAACTTTTGCTAGTGGTAGATTTTGGCGGCGGTACGCTGGATTTATCTTTGGTGCGTTTGGATAGTAGCAGTGGTAAAAAACCTTTGGGATTTATTCTCAAATGGGGCGAAAAACTGTTTAGCGAAAGTTCTGGACAACCCGTGAAAAACGCCAGAGTTTTAGCGAAAGCAGGGCAAAATTTAGGGGGAACGGATTTAGATAATTGGTTGATAGATTATTTTGTGCAGACGAAAAAAATTCCCAAAACTTCTTTGACGACTCGGTTAGCTGAACGCTTGAAGATTCAGTTATCCCTACAAAAGCAGGCAAGTGAGGTTTATTTTAATGATGAAACTTTTGCAAGTATTGAACTGGGGTTAAGTCGAGATGAGTTTGAGACTATTCTGCAAAAAAATCAGTTTTTTGAGAAGTTAGATGATTCGATGAATCAAGTGCTTCAGCAAGCCCGACGCCAGGGGATTGAAGTGTCTGATATTGATGCGGTTTTGCTGGTGGGAGGTACGGTACAAATTCCAGCGGTGCAAAGTTGGATTGGCCAATATTTCGATCGCAGTAAAATTCGCTGCGATCGCCCCTTTGAAGCGATCGCCCAAGGTGCGTTACAACTGAACCAAGGTATTGAAATTAAAGATTTTCTTTATCATAGTTATGGGATTCGCTATTGGGATCGGCGCAATTCTCGCCATAATTGGCATAAATTAATTCAAGCGGGGCAACCGTATCCGATGGAAAAGCCGGTAGAATTAGTGTTAGGCGCGTCCTTAGAAAATCAGCCCAGTATTGAGTTAATTATTGGTGAGTTGGGGGCGGAAACTGGCGGAACGGAGGTCTATTTTGATGGCGATCGCCTAGTCACTCGTAGCCTCATGTCCGGTCAAACCTCCGTACAACCGTTAAATGACCGAGACGGGGCTCGCAGTATTGCCCAGTTAAACCCGCCGGGAAATCCCGGAAGCGATCGCATTAAAGTATTCTTTGAAGTAGACGATCGCCGCTTTCTCAGAATTACCGTAGAAGACCTATTTACCAATCAAATCTTGTTAGATAATCAAGTGGTTGTCCAATTAAGTTAGGAAAACAATTAACAATTGATAATTGATAATTCATAATTAATATTTATCTATTTCAATTATCAATTATCAATTCTTAATTATCCAGCCTCACTTTCCGATTGTTTTACCGTATTCTCGGATAAAAATGCGGCATCATTTTGAGCATTGTACTGATAAGAATAATCGTACCAACTGACACTGCGAGGCTTGACTCCGTTGGCGATCGTTCCTAACACTTTAATGCCACAAGTTTTCAACTCAGCCAAGGTTTGCAGAATCGTATTGCGATTAGTTTGGCGCATACTCACCACTAAGACCACCCCATCGGTATAACCCGCCAGTACCCGACCATCTACCACATTCTTTAAAGGCGGTGTATCCAAAATTACTAAGTCAAATTCCCGCGACCACTGCTGCATCAGTTGTTGCATTTTCTGGGAAGATAACAAGCGAATCGGGTCAGGAGGCAGCGTCCCAGCAGTTAAGATAAATAAGTTTTCTTCAATGGGCGATCGCTGAATCGCGTCTTTTGCCTGCAAATCCGTGGCCAAAACATTGCTTAACCCTTCTCGGTTGAGAATGCCCAACTTGGCATGGACTTGGGGCCGGCGCAAATCCCCATCCACCAGCAAAACTCGCTGACCCATTGTTGCTGCTGCCTGGGCTAAATTCACTGCTGCTGTAGACTTGCCCTCCTCTGCCACCGCAGAAGCAACGGCGATCGCCCGAATCGGCTGATCCGCACTCAAAAACCGAATATTGGTATTCAACGCCCGAAAAGCTTCCAAAAAGCCAAAATCGCGATCGTCTTGTAATCGTTCTCGACCATGAGAATCGGCAATCCACGAAGAACTTGCCAACTGTTTGGCGCGATCGCTAATGGGAATTAGCCCCAACAAAGGCTTATCCGTCGCTTGTTTTAAATCTTCTGGATTATGGAACACAAACTCTAACTGTTCCACCAACAATGCTGCTCCAAAACCCAACATTAAACCCAACATTGCCCCTAATACCAAATTCCGGGGCAAATTAGGCGAAAATGGAATCGCTTCTCCATCTTCATTAAGAGGAATTTCGGGCAGAGCAATAATTTCCCAAGGAGTTTCTGACTGGGCGGCTTCTAGGCGTAACTGTTCCCGTTGACCTAAGAGTTGGTTCAAGGTTTGACTGGCAACTTCTAACTCCCGCATTAAATCGGTGTACTGGCGAATGACAATCGGAAATTGTTCTCGATATTCGCTCAACATCCCCGCCGCTTGAGCCAGCACTTGATTTCTCATTTTTAACACTTCAATTTGGCTGGCGGCAGCGACCATTTGTTGAATCAATCCTAAGCGCACGGAGTTGTGGTAAACCTGGGCTTCGGGGACTCTGGCCACGGTGACAATTTCTTTGCCCAGGGCTCGTTGGGCTTCTTGACTCAACATTCCTTCGAGTTGTTGGCGTTGTTGCAGCATCGTTTGGATCTGGGGACTATTGATCGTAAACCGAGTTAATTCCTTGGCAATCTGATTTTCTAATTCCCTAAGTTTACTCAGTTGGCTTTGATAGCTCGGTGCTTCACTTAAGACCGAAGAAGCGATCGCCACATCCGGATCTAAGCCCACCTGTTGCCGCAAAGTTGTATAAAGTTGTTGTTGCTGAATCAATGCGGTTTGAGCTTCTAAAAGTTGATCGTCAATTTTAGTAATTTGTCCCGCTAGTTGTTCCCCTTGAATTTTCGGATCGATTAAATTGTAATCTTGGCGAAATTTTTGTAACTGTCCTTGCAGCGTATCCACTCTTTGCCTTAATTGCGGCAATTGTTCTTCAATAAATTGAATACCTTTCCGAGTATTTGTTTGCCGGTCTTCAAAACTATATCTCAGATAATTTTCGGCTAATTTTTTTAAAATAAAGTCTATTTTTTCCGGATCCTCATCTTGATAGCGAACTTCAATAATTTTAGTAGCTTCTTTCTTTTGCTCAATAATTAATGGGGGTTTTTCACCTGTAACCAGAGTTTTATATTCAACTTCGGGATATTTAGGTTTTAATTGTTGAATAATCGGTTCCATCAGTTTGGGACTTCTTAACAAAGCAATTTGGCTTTGGTAATCCACTCCCGAACCACTAGATCCAGGAATCCCCATACCTAAACCACCGGCTAACGCACCCAAGCGGGATGAGAGGGAATTAGCCCCTTCCCCAGTCACGGGTTCCACCAAGAGTTGAAACTTACCTTCATACTGGGGGGTTTGGTTATCGGTCCAGACCCAAACTGCCCCAGTCACCGCGATCGCCACCCCTAAAATCACAAAAGCTCGACGACGAATCACCGCAAACAACTGCCCCAGATCCAATTCTTCCTCATCCGCATCTGGGACTTCTGCCAAATATGACAAAGGCACGATTTGAGGCTGTTTACCATTTTGATCGAATGATGACGGTTGAGAATTTGGTGCAGTTTGCATTGTTACCTCATATACCCCATAAATAACTTTTGATTAACCCCTATCCTAAAAGATACTTGATCGAGATTGCGATCGACATGGCGATCGCCTGGGATGGCTTTGTGGATTGTAGACTGATCCAAAACAGCCTAAACAACCCACAAGCCAAAAAATTTGGAGTTTTCTGAGAAAACATCCAAAACGACAGGACGATTAATTGCTGCTCGAGCCACCAAACATTTGGAAAAAGTTTAAAAAGCCAAAGACAGACAGCACCGGATTGGTTACAGCGCCAATGGTTCCGCCGATTTCTCCGAGGGTATCTCTGGTTTTAGCCAATCCAGAACGCCCCACCACAATCACATCACCATTACGCAGAGTCGGGTTAGTTTGTTCATCCAGTCCTTGACTAAAATCAACAGGCACCACCTCTTGACTCACCGTGCCATTCGGGTTCAACCGAATCAACTCCACATCATCCTTACGGGCACGGCTATTGTTAAAGCCCCCAGCCGCTAACAATGCTTGGTTTAACGAAGTATTCGGTGGCAACTCCAACGTCCCCGGGCTTAAAACTTCCCCAACAATATTGACGCGGATCGCACCGGGAGAAAAACTGGCTAAAGCCACTTGAGGGGCTTCCGCTAAATCGATACTGGTAGCGGTGGGCACCACAATCGTATCTCCTTGTTGGAGAATAATATCGTTAGTGAGTGCGCCAGTTTCCAGCAGTTGCCAGAGATCCAAAGCGATTAATTGTTGAGTCCCATCTTTCCTTTGCCGACGTACCTCAATTTGACGAATATCCGCTAAAGGTGTAATGCCACCAGCAGTTTGAATCGCACGAGTCACCGTGGTCAAGCCAATGATTCCACCGCCGGTGCCACCACCGCCTCCGGCTCCCACCGTATAGGTTCCGGGGCGGTTGACTTCCCCGACCACGGCAATATTTAAGGATTGAGAGGTATCTGCCGCAAAGTTGGTTGTGGCTAATTGTATAGAACGGGCTGGGTCAAAATTCTCTGCGGATACCGTAGGCACCACAATGGTATCTCCTTGTTGCAAGATAATATCCTGGGTGAGATTTCCTCGCTCCACCATATCCCAGAGGTTGACTGAGACGGTTTGCTCGGCACCGGCTCTCGGTCGCCGAATCACTTGGATATTGCCAATATCGGCGGATTGAGTTACGCCCCCGGCAGTTTGCAAGGCGAGGGTCAATCTGGTAAGTCCAATCAAACCTCCTCCAGCATCTCCACCTCCTCCACCGGCTCCTACGGTATAGGTTCCCGGACGGGTCACTTCCCCAACGATCGCAATCTTCAAAGGTTGTGAGGTATCAGCGGCAAAGTTTGATGTTGCTAGTTTCACCAATCGGGCTTCGGTCATCGTCTCTGGGGCTGCCGTGGGGACGACAATAGTATCTCCCTCTTGCAGGATCAGGTCTTGCAGCAGATCTCCTCTTTCTACCATCTCCCAAAGGTTCACGGAGATGGACTGGGGAGCGCCCGCTCTGGGTCGGCGAATTAGTTGGATACTACCAATATCAGCGGATAAGCTGACTCCGCCAGCGGTTTGCAGGGCGCGGCTAATGGTGAGAGTGCCGCCGGTGCCATCCACCCTGGTGACAGTGTAGGAACCAGGACGAGACACTTCCCCGACGACGACAATATTGATCGGTGCGGTGGCTTCCCCGGATAAGGTGGCACTGGCTAATTGACTGGCCTCAAAGGGATTAAAAGTGGTTGCCGTGGGGATAAAGATTGTGTCACCATCCCGCAAGGAAATGTCCTGACTGAGGTCTCCTAGTTGAATTAAGCCTGCTAGATCCAGAGTGGTTAGCTGATCCGGTCTGCCCAGTTGACGCCGCCGCAGTTGGATTTGACGAATATCCGCTGATTGGGTAATTCCTCCAGCGAGTTGAATCACTTGGGCGATGGTTGCGGGGCCACTCTCAGTGCCTCCCATTGTGTAGGAACCTGGCCGTCTGACTTCTCCGGCAATGCCAATTTGTAAGGGACGTTTTGCCAGCAGTTTGACGGTGAGTAATTCTGGGCGTTGTAAATAAGGCCGATATGCTTGCTGTAGCAAGCCGGTAAGTTGACTGATGGTTAAGCCTTCTACCCTCACCGTACCAATCAACGCCATGTTGATGGTGCCATCGACTAGCACTTCATACTGCCCATTGGAGCCACTATATTCGGGGACGTTGAAAATATCCACCTGAATGGCATCTCCCGGACCGAGGGTATAAGCGGTTTCTACCGGGGGCGGTGAAACTCGCGCTGCTGGAGGAAAGCCTTGTGGTGGGGGTGGACTGCTGACGGTTCTGGGAGGATTTGTCTGGGTGGGATTGGGGGGCGCGGGATTTGTGGGTGCGGGATTGGTGGGCGCAGGATTGGTGGGCGCGGGATTTGTCTGAGCCGCGTTTGGTTCCGTTGGTTTTGGGGAGGGCATCTGCTGGGCGATCGCTCCTCGTTGCGGATACAACATCGCTGGTAATGAGACTATCAGAGCAATCCAAGCAGACAGAGCGATCCGTGCGATTCGCATTCGCGATCCGCGCTGGCGCGGAATCGGTAGATTTAGGGATGAAATCAACGGGCTGTTTCCCTGACCGGGGATGAAAAGTTTCTGATTTTTAGAATATGCTGGCATCATTGTCAAGTTTTACTTATCGGTTATTCAGTATTAGTTTATATATACAGAAGCAGCCGGAACTATCGGCCAATCCAGGCAAATCTCCCCTTGGGGCTAATCACTTAAAATTTTTAAACCACAGGGGACACCGTGTCTATACTTTAACTATAATTAGGCTGGAAGTGGGATTCGGTTTAACCAATCCCCGTCCATTCTAGTTTTATCCCCCGGTGGCAGCTAATCTAATCTAGGTTGAACATAAGTATAGTCGTTAGCTTAAGCTGTTTGTTTCCTCTAGGATATACTTATCAATCAGATTAAGCATAATCCGATTGACTTAGGCGATCGCCGCCAGGATAGTTGCATTCTTGTCTTTCAGCCGAGTTAATTCGGCGATCGATTTTCCCGGATATTTTAATTTAGGCACAAAATCTCAAAAATTTTTTTACCTAAATTAATTATTATACTATTTCATCATAACATATTTATCTCTTAATCACAACAAACATGACTAAACTATTAATAACTGGAGTCGCCGGTTTCATTGGTTTTTATGTTGCCAAAAATATCTCAAAACAAAAAATTAATATTATTGGTATCGATAACTTAAATGATTACTATGAAGTTGCTTTAAAAGAAGCCAGATTATCCCAATTAAATCAGTTGGATAATTTTCAATTTGAGCAATTAGATTTAAGCGATCGCGCAGGAATGGCCGACTTATTTGCCCGTCATCAACCGGAAAAAGTCGTACATTTAGCCGCTCAAGCCGGAGTCCGCTATTCTCTGACCAATCCCCATACTTATGTAGATAGCAATTTAGTTGGCTTTGTCAATATTCTAGAAGGTTGTCGGCACAATCAAGTCAAACATCTCGTATTTGCTTCCTCCAGTTCGGTCTATGGTGCCAACACCAAAATGCCCTTTTCCGTAAATGACAACGTAGACCATCCAGTCAGCCTTTATGCTGCTACCAAAAAAGCCAATGAATTGATGGCACATACTTACAGTCATCTATATGGTTTACCCACCACCGGATTACGATTTTTTACAGTTTATGGGCCTTGGGGACGCCCTGACATGGCCTATTTTTTATTTACTAAAGCAATTCTAGAAGGACAGCCAATTAAAGTATTTAACCAAGGTCGAATGCGCCGTGATTTTACATATATTGATGATATTGTTGAGGGAATTATTAGAGTGTTAGATCATATTCCTCAACCCAATCCAGCTTATGCTTTTGATTGTGGTTCTCCTGGAAGTAGTGCGGCTCCTTATAAGATTTATAATATTGGCAATAATCAACCAGTGGAATTACTTCAGTTCATTGAAGTGTTAGAAGATTGTTTGGGAGTAAAAGCCCAAAAACAAATGATGCCCATGCAGCCAGGAGATGTCCTAGCCACTTATGCGGATATTGAGGATTTATCCAAAGATGTGGGCTTTAAGCCAAGTACACCAATTGAAGTGGGAATTCGTCACTTTGTTGACTGGTATCGGTCTTATTATCAAGTATAATTCCTTGATCTGATCCAGCAAAAATTCGATGGAAGGTTAAACTTACTCTGTTAACTATCTGTGTAGTTGCCAGAATTTGATCTTCGTTTTACCCTGTATTTACTGACTCCCCTTAAAGAAAAAAAGAGGATATTTTTATGGCCAAAACCTATCAGGCATCTTATTTAGTGGAAAAGTCCACTGGTAAAAAAATCAAAATCGGTGGCTGTATGCGATCGCAAAAAGCCCCCCCAAAAGCCAGAGCTTATGCCACCAGTCGCTATGGATCTCAAGAATTACCCCCGAAAGTTGACCTCCGTCAGCACATGACCAAAGTTGAAGATCAATCCAGTGTCAACAGTTGTACCGCCAATGCTTTAGTCGGAGCTTATGAATATCTTGCCAAAAGAATTTTAGGCTTTTCGGGAGATGTGAGCCGTCTATTTGTTTATTTCAATGCCCGGAAATACGATCGCATCAAAGGAGATCAAGGCAGCACCATTTCTGGCAGCATTGCCGTATTAGAAGAAATGGGTGCTTGCACCGAAGAAACTTGGCCTTATGATCCAAAATTAGTCAACAAGCGGCCTGCCGATGAAGCGTATGAAGAAGCGAAACAATTTCTCATCGAAGAAGCGGAAGAAATTAATGTGGATCTGTACGCGATGAAACATTGTTTAGCCGAGGGATATCCGTTTGCTTTTGGACTATTACTATTTAATTCTTTTGATCATGCTCGTCGCCAGGGAATTGTCCCTATGCCGAATTTAGATACGGAAGAAGGGCGAAAAACTCACGGAGCCCATGCGATGCTCTGCGTTGGCTATTCTGATAAATCTCAAGCCTTCATTGTGCGTAACTCTTGGGGAGAGGACTGGGGAGACAAAGGTTATTGTTATATTCCATATAACTATATGACTGATCCTGATTTATGTTGGGACTGCTGGACAATTCGAGCGTTGACTGACCTCGATTTTAGCCCTGATGTCTGGTACGAGGATGACGATCGCAACTACTACTATGAAGCATATGAAGAAGAGGAAGACACCGAAGAAGAGTATTACTATTATGATGATGAAGACGATGACGAATACGATGATGAAGACGATGACGAATATGATGATGAAGATGATGACGAATATGATGATGAAGACGATGACGAATATGATGATGAAGACGATGACGAATATGATGATGAAGACGATGACGAATATGATGAAGACGATGACGAATATGATGATGAAGACGACGATGACGAATATGATGATGAAGACGATGACGAATATGATGATGAAGACGACGATGACGAATATGATGATGAAGACGATGACGAATATGATGATGAAGACGATGACGAATATGATGAAGACGATGACGAATATGATGATGAAGACGATGACGAATATGATGATGAAGACGATGACGAATATGATGATGAAGACGATGATGATGACGAGAGTTAATGCGTAATCAATCGGGTTTCAACAATGTTTAAGGGATGCCAATAACTTTGAGTAATCTCGGACTAATCAAGGAAGTAACATTGTGGGATTAACAAATATTTTTTAAGCAGGGTTAGTTTATAGGATTTGCTCGCTGATTAATCGGTGATCTAACGGTGATTGAAAGCCTAAACACTCCCCATATTTTTGATAATTGGGGAGTTTAAAAAATAAATAGGTTTTAAATAAAAGTTAAGGATTATGACGGGGCTGAATCACGCTTGTTTTTTCGCAAATAAATTCAGCAACTGCTTTGGGGTGGGAACTAGAAGGATTTATAAAACTTTGCCTAACTTTACAAGTTTTTTTGAGCTTATATTGCTCTGGATTATCATTATTTCCTGACAATATTACCCATAAGGTTAAATTATATTCTGAGATTGTTGATGGATTGATGCCGTCAATCGGCTCTACTTCAAGTCTCACTGACCATTGGCTGTCTTCTATTTGATTGATTAACACTTGATTAATTTTATTTTTCAAATATTGAGAGTTTAACATTTTTAAATAAGCTTCAACTCTTGACCAAGGTTTAGCATTTAATTGTTTGTTTAGATATACTTCAAAATAATTTAAAATATCTTCTGATATTTTGCTACTTATAGAAAAACTTTTGTCCTGAATTGGTAATGTCTGCACCACAAAAAAACTTTGGCTAAAATTTTGATTAATATAAAAGTTTTTAGGATAATTTATTTCAGCCCAATTTTGGATAAAAACGTAAAAAGTAAACCAACAACTGATTAATAAGTAAATCAAAAAAATGTTGATTAATTCTTTGAGCTTTTCTGGCTGAGGTTGCTTAGGTTTAAAATTGTTAAAAAATTCCGGTATAATCGCCATCAGTCCACAAAGGATTGGGGCAAATTGCCCAAACACAAACACGAAATTAATTTCTATGGTTTTAAATAAAAATACACAAATTAATAAGCTAACTATAATGGGTCTCAGTTTAATGCCAAAAAATTTTGAACGTTTTTCCGTTAGCAGCCAAAAAACACCTATTATTAAAAATAATAAAGCAAAATTTGCCGTAAAATTAGCGGCAATTATCCCATTATTGCCAGGTAAAATATATGCAAAAAATGCAAATAAACCAGAAAACATACTCAGCAGTATGATGGTTTGCCATGAAATAGCTTTCGGTGGCTTAAAAAGGTTAACGTAGTCTTTTATCTGTTGAAATATTGGACTCATTTTGAATTCCAGTTGACTAAGATTAAAATTAATAAGATAATTCCATGACTCAAGGAATGTCCCCAAATAATAACCTGATATTTTTTGCGGTATTTTATTTGATATAGCGATAAATGTCTATATTTTTTTTTGGTTGGGGTTTCCAGTTCATCCGAATATTTACTAATTCTCTCCATTAGCATAAATGTCGTAATTTTTAAGGTTAATGCCAAAGCAAATACTACAATAAAGAACGTGAGTATAAGCCACTCTGGATTGGGTGGTAATTTATTAAATAAAATAAAGTTCATTAATTGAAATTGAAATTCTGAGTTTGCCAATGGTACAAATACAAAAAAAATTAACCAACCAATAATGTTAGAGAATAAGTTGACTGGGATGGAATATTCTAAGCTTTTTTTTCGAGATATTTTGATAAATTTATAAAAAAATAATGCTTCAATTGTAATTTGAATTAACAAAAAAAAAGTTTGAAAAAAAACGGTTTTTAAAGGAATAATTGAGGAAAGCATTTCACAATTGCAATCAAAATACAATAAGGAAATAGAAAAACGGAAAAAGGCATTGGCTGAAAAAGTTAACCATGATTTAATCGGTTCGGGGAAACTAAAAAGGGTTGGTAAGTCGGCAAAAATCGATTTTTTTATTAACTTGACAGGAAGAAAACATCTCGGTTACGCTGCATAAGTTCTTTCTGATATTCTAAACTAGACAGAAACAGGAAATTATCTTAACTAGGCAATAATCATGCTATAGTTGTGCGTTCCCAATTAGCTTAACGAATTACTACTGATACTATTCACAACGGATAAAGAGACGAAATTATGACACGCGCTGGGATCGGCATTCGCACCGCTCAAGTTCAAAACCGGATTATAGGTCAAATCCATGTGTATGATGGGGCTGGCAAGGGGAAGTCTCAAGCCGCTTTGGGCGTGGTTTTACGCTCAATTGGCCTGGGAATTAATACCCCGGATCAGAGTCGAGTGCTACTGCTGCGGTTTCTGAAAGGGCCAGGGAGAGAGTACGAGGAAGATGCCGCGATCGCTGCTTTGCAACAGGGCTTTCCTCATTTGATTGACCAAGTTCGCACAGGTCGGGCAGAATTTTTTGGTCCCGATGAAATTACCCGCTTTGACCGCATGGAAGCCCAACGGGGTTGGGATGTGGCCAAGGGGGCGATCGCCTCTGGGTTGTATTCCGTGGTGGTCTTGGATGAACTGAACCCCCTGTTAGATTTGGGATTGTTGTCAGTCGATGAAGTTGTCCGCACCCTCCAGCATAAACCAGAACATGTCGAAATTATTGCCACGGGTCGCAATACCCCGGCGGCGTTACTGGAAATTGCTGATTTACATTCGGAAATGAAGCCGCAATATCATCCGTTAGCGGCGGAACAGGGGTTAAGTGGGATTGAAATTTATACCGGGGCAGGTAAGGGCAAGTCTACCAGTGCTTTGGGTAAGGCTTTGCAAGCCATTGGCAAAGGCATTTCCCAAGACCAATCTCACCGAGTGTTGATTATGCAATGGTTGAAAGGGGGCAGCGGCTACACTGAGGATGCGGCGATCGCGGCTTTGCGCCAAAGTTATCCTCATTTAGTGGATCATCAGCGTTGCGGGGGAGATGCGATTGTGTGGCGGGGAAAACAACAAGAAATCGACTATGTGGAAGCGGAACGAGGCTGGGAAATTGCTAGGGCAGCGATCGCCTCTGGTCTATATAAAACGATTATCTTGGATGAACTAAATCCTACGGTGGATTTAGAATTACTCCCGGTTGAACCCATTGTGGAAGCCCTCTTACGCAAACCACGGGATACGGAAATTATTATTACAGGTCGTTGTCAAAATATCCCCGCTTATTTTGAATTGGCCAGCATTCACTCAGAAGTTTACTGCCATAAGCATTATGCTAACCAAGGGGTTGAGTTAAAGCGGGGGGTAGATTTTTAATCAACAATTCTGGAGCAATTCTGGCAAAAACATCAATCCCCCTAACTCTGCTTTTTTAAGAGGGTTGGGGGGTGTGGTTTTCAGACAGTGAAAAGCGCTTTAGTTAAGAAAGAGAAGGGAACAGGGGTAGGAGGTAGCCCCGGAGTTTCGGTTTCTTTTCTGGGGAAGTCCCAAAAGAAATCTCTGCTGACCATCCGGATCCGCACGATCGCCGTTTGTAATTTCGTAAGCATAGCCAGGAGATTCTCAACCATTAAACCATTAGCATTGAGGTGCCACCATTTCGCATGAAGCAGTAATAGCCACTGGCCATTTATGGATTACAGTGTCAAATCTCTATGGGTCATATATACTGAGAAACTGCGATCGACATTGTACCCTATCAGATATTGATCTTTGAGGAATGCCTCATCTGATGAAAATCCTGATTAAAATATTAGAGGTTTGTCTTCCGGGGTGCTGTGTCAACCAACCTTCTGGAAACATTTGGTTGATTTCTGGTTACGGAAAAATTTAGTGCGGAAATGGATTTCTTGAATCCTATCTATCTGGTGGCCAAAAGTAGAGAATATATGTGGTGTCCGAAAATATGAATAATGTCACCCCTAGCTTGCGTGTTAAGGCCTTTCCCCAGACTCAAGTGGGTAAAAATATCTTACTCAAGGGAGTCCTGCCGACCCTTGCCGGTCTATTAATGCTGGCCACCCCCGCAGAGGCGGCAAGGCTGCAATCTTGGCAGTTTCAGTCGAATCAAAACCGATTATCTTTTACGACCGCTGGTGGGGTTCAGCCCAGAGCCCAACTGTTGGCCAATCCGACTCGGTTAGTGATCGATCTGCCCGGTACAACCATTGGGCAGTCACCACGCTCTCAATACCTGGGCGGTGCCATTAAAGAAATTCGCGTGGGACAGTTTGAAAGCGACACCGCCAGAATTGTGGTGGAATTTGCTGAAGGCTATACGGTTGATCCGACTCAGGTCCAATTTGATGGACTTTCCGCGAGTGAGTGGACAGTGCAAATCCCTACGCCTCAACGGATCGGCACTGGGGGGTCACCCGCTCCCAACGGGGCTGCCAACAGTTCTTCTAACGGGTCAAGGGGCGCCGGTTCTACCAATGCTCAAACCATTGTGCAGAATGTTCAGGTGAGTGAACAAGGGATTGTGTTAAGTACCAGTGGACAACTGCCACGGATAGAAAAGAATTTCGCGGCGGATGGTTCTTGGATGACGATTAGTATATTTGGTGCTACTTTATCCCCAGATTTTCGCACTCCGAATCAGAATATGAGCGGCTTAGGGGTTAGCAGGGTGCAAGTGACTCCGGGTTTGGGTTCAGCCCCAGTGGTGCGTGTGACGTTGGATATGAGCGATCGCGCCCAAGCTTGGGATGCTCAGGTGAGTTCAGCCGGTGCGGTGCTTCTATGGCCCCAAGGCGGTATGCGACCGAGTATTAGCCAAGGCAGTGATTTAAGCATCATTGAGTCCGTTGAACTGAGCAAAAATGGTACAGAACTGGTGATTAAAGCCGATCGCCCACTGACTTATAGTAGTGGCTGGGATACGCCGATGGCTTATCGAATCACGATTCCCGGCGCTCAGATCGGTTCAGGAGTCAGACTGCCCAATTTCAGTGCCAGCAATGGGGTTTTGGCGGTGGAACAACGGCAAGACGACGAGGAAACCGTGACCCTATTGGTGAAGCCCAATCCCAACTTTTTGATTGCTTCTAATTCTATTTATCAACCGAGTAGTCAGCAGATTGCGCTGCAACTGCAACCTAAACAATCAGCGGTGGTGACACCTGTGCCAGGAAACAACCGAGATAATTCCTCCTATCCCCAGCCGATTACCCAACCCAGGCAAACTACTCCCAGTCCGCAGACTCGTCCAATTCAACAAGGACGAGTGGTGGTCGTGATCGATCCGGGACATGGGGGCAATGATACCGGGGCGATCGGCATTGGTGGACTGCGGGAAATTGATGTGGTGTTGCCCATTTCCAAACAGGTCAGGGATATCCTGGAACAAAACGGAGTTCAGGTGGTGATGACGCGGGAATATGACCAAGAAGTTGAGTTGGAACCTCGGACACAACTGGCAAATCGCGTCAATGCGGATTTGTTTATTAGTATTCATGCCAATGCGATCGATATGACTCGTCCTGATGTGAATGGCATCGAGACTTATTATTTTCAGAGTCGCAGTGGTCAATTACTGGCTCAATATATTCACAATAGTATTCTGCAAACGACTGGATCGCCCAATCGCGGCGTCCGCGAAGCCAGATTTTATGTCCTCCGACATACCCAGATGCCAGCGGTGTTGGTGGAGGTGGGCTTTGTTACAGGAGCGCAAGATGCCGCGAAATTGGCTGACCCCGCTTATCGCAGTCTGATGGCTGAGGCGATCGCTCGTGGGATTTTACAGTATATGCAACGAAATTTGTAAAATCGTTTACGGTAGCATTAATGAAACTATTTATTATATAGTGTGCAAAACCTCGCGATCAGGAGAGAAAACCGGCATACAATTTAAGCCAAAATATGCTAAATATCATAAACATTGTTAAAAATTAGTGAAGTTCTCCAGATCGTTGAGAAAATACCGTATCCAGATATACAACCATTACTCCAGATATAGGCGCGATCGCGTCTATATTTTAATGAACCCCGCTCGGTTTTTTCACGTCATGCTGAAAAATCGTCTTCGGGGATTTTTAATGTCTATCACAATTCATTGACCGAATCATGCCGAAAGAAATAGATAACAACCTGAGCAAAATCCATTAAAAAAAGCCCAGATTACGACTAAACTCAGTCTCGGTTTCCGCCGAAAATCATCGCCAATGTATCATATCCAAAACAGTTTATATAGAAAAGTGCCATGAAAACTACTAACCAGCCAACGGACAAAAAATTCGGAAAATTTTCTGACTCCAGACTTTGGAAAACTCTGCTCTGGCAATGCATCCTGCCTAGTTTAATCGGGGTTGTTTGCCTGAGTTCTCCCGCTGAAGCCAGCCGACTGCAAAATTGGCGCTTTCAAGCAACCCAAAATCAACTGTCTTTTAGGACTGCCACTCCGGTTCAGCCTAAAGCCCAATTGATTTCTGACCCGGTTAGATTAGTGATCGATTTGCCGGGAATTAGTATTGCCGATATTCCCCGCAATTTGCGATCGCAGTCCGTCGGCGGTGCCATTCGCGAAGTGCGCGTGGGACAAGTTGAGCCGAATATGGCCAGAATTGTGGTGGAATTGGCGAACGGTTATACTCTGGATCCTTCAGGGGTGCAATTCGAGCCAGTGTCCGGGAATAACTGGACGGTGCAATTACCTGAACCTCAACCGATTAATACGGCAGTCAGACCATCGGTTACTCCATTAGTCAGTTCTGGGGAGAAGCGATCGCCGGAAATTGCCCAAGGCAATGGCTTTGCCACCATTGAGTCGGTTCAGTTGGTGAATAATGGGACGCAATTATTGATTAGAAGCGATCGGCCAATCCAGTACAACGCTAGTTGGGATCGACAGACCTTAGACTATGCCATTCAGATTTTTTCCGCTCAACTCGGAGAAGGGGTAAGATTGCCCAATGGTTTTAATGCCAATAATCCGATTTTATCTTTACAGGAACGAGAAGACGAACCAGAAACCGTCACCCTGATGGTGCAGCCTAACCCGAATTACCACGTCATGGGGGTTGTGTCACAAGGCCCGAATCAAATTGCGCTGCAATTGCAACCAAAAGCAGGAGTTTCTGGCTCCGGTCAGGGTTCTGTATCGCCTCGTCCCACCACTCCCTTACCCCCAGAAAATTATCCCCAAATTCAAGCCCCCAGAACCCAAGATGGGCGTTTGGTGGTTGTAATTGACCCTGGTCATGGGGGCACTGACCCCGGCGCCGTCGGTCTGGGGGGACTTCGGGAAACTGATGTGGTTTTGGATATTTCCCAGAAGCTGGCTGAAATGCTGGAGCAAAGTGGCATTCAAGTAGTGATGACTCGTCAGGATGAGCGCACCATTGACCTGGCGCCTCGAACCCAACTGGCTAATCGCATCAGTGCGGATTTATTTGTGAGTGTTCACGCCAATGCTGTGGGTGGGGGACGCACAGAAGTGAATGGGGTGGAAACTTATTATTACCAAAGCGGTAATTTACTGGCGCAATATATCCAAAATAGTATTCTGCAAACCATGAGAATGAATAACCGGGGGGTTAAGCAGGCTCGATTTTATGTGTTGCGAAATACTCAGATGCCAGCAGTGTTGGTGGAAGTGGGTTTTGTCACCGGCAGTGATGATTCGCAGATTTTGGCTAACCCAGACAATCGCACCCGCATTGCTGAGGCGATCGCCCAGGGCATTCTCCAATATGTTCAACGCACTCGGTAATTGTTGATGGTTGGTTGTTGATTGTTGGTTGGTTGGGTTGTGGGGTGTAATTGATAATTGATAATTGATAATTGATAATTGATAATTGATAATTGATAATTGATCATGGTATTTAATTGTCAATTGTCAATTATCAATTGTTAATTGTTTTCCCCCGCTCCTCCGCTCCCCCGCTCCCCCACTCCCCTGCGGATAAAACCCCGGCTTGAAGAAAAGCCGGGGTTTTGTGTTTATTTTTCTTAAAATTTTGATACAAATTAAACATAGATGACTTAGAGATTCAACCATGACCAGAGCTTTACTTGACAGTAATATCGATTTGGCTTCCTTTATCGATCATGCCCTGCTCAACCCTACAGCCACTCCAGAACAGGTAGAGTATTGGTGTGATGAAGCGCTGAAGTATCATTTCCCCACGGTCTGTGTTTACCCGGCTTATGTGGGACTTGCCAGTAATTTTTTGCATGGCAAACCCGTCAAAGTCTGCACTGTGATTGGGTTTCCCAGTGGTGCCACTACGCCAATGGTGAAACTCTACGAAGCCCAAGAAGCGGTGGAGAATGGGGCCACGGAATTGGATGTGGTGATTAATCTAGGCGCCCTGAAGTCCGGTAGAACCAATGAAGTTTATCGAGAAATTGCGGAAATTTGCCAGGAAACCGGCCAATTGGTGAAGGCGATTTTGGAAATGTCTTTACTGACTCAAGAGGAAAAACAACTGGCAGCGGAAATTTGCATGGATGCGGGGGTGGCTTATCTCAAAACCAGTACCGGCTTTCATGGGGGCGCTACGGTGGCAGATGTGAAATTGCTCAAAGAAATCACCAAAGGTAATGTGGGAATTAAAGCTTCTGGGGGCATTCGTACCCCAGGGCAAGCTTTAGATTTAATTGTGGCTGGGGCAACGAGATTGGGGACTTCTCGCGGGCCGGATATTCTACGTCAACGGGAAAAATTTGAACCCCCATTGAGTCAGTCTGATGAATATTAATTCTGATTTGTTCAGGATTAATTATAAAATTAATCGCATTTTATTGGCTGATTTTGCATTTGTTGCCTGCTTCGATATTTTGTAGAAAAATATCTCCAATAAAGTATAATTAAATAGTGGTTATTATGAAATAAATAAACCCGATAAAATCGTTTTTTATCCATTGCCTATATACCCAATTATAAGGTGAATGAATAAATTGCCTTAATAATAGGCAATTTAACAGTAAAAATGCACAAGTAAAACCAATCAATTCAAGCAATATAGATGAAGAGAAAAGATGGATCGAAGCTATAAGGTGCGGGGGATTAATCTGAAGTCGATGCCAATGGGGGAGTCGGATCGGTTGCTGACGATTTTAACCCCAGAATTAGGCTTAATTCAGGCGATCGCCCCTGGGAGTCGTAAGCCAAAATCAACAATGGGCGGTCGCAGTGGTTTGTTTGTGGTGAATGAGTTGTTAATCTATAAGGGGCGATCGCTTGATAGAATCACTCAAGCAGAAACCGTGGAGTCTTATCCCGGTCTGAGTAAAGACTTGGGCAAGTTGGCAGCGGGTCAATATTTGGCAGAATTAGCCCTCTATCAAGCCCTCAGCGATCAACCCCAAGCGGAACTGTTTTTCCTGCTGGGAGAACATTTAAGCCGAATTTCGCGATCGCCAACAGTCCATAATCATCCCTGTTTTATGCCGGTAATTCCATTATTAACTCACGGGATTTATCATCTGCTGGCATTGGGGGGAATTGCCCCTCAAGTGCATCACTGTTGTCTCACGCAACAAAAACTTCAGCCGAATTTTACCCAAACTAACTGGCAAGTCGGCTTCAGTATACTCGGTGGCGGAACTGTATCTTCTGAATGGATGATGCAAAACTCACCGCCGATTATGTCAAGATCAAATTCACGATTAAATTCAACCCTCGAAACTCAAAATTTACCGGCAATTAACAGCAAGCTTAATGCAGTTGAATTAGCCATGCTTCAGCAACTCACCCATCCCGAATTACCCCCGGTAGAAGCGATCTTAAGTCAGTTACCTTCAAAATTGAGGGACTTATCCTTTAACCAAGTTTGGCTGACAATTGAAAAACTTTTACGACAATATGCCCAAGTCCATTTGGAGCGATCGCTGCGATCGCCTATACTCTTAGATACTTATTTGAAATCAATTTTTTAGCAAAATTACCTCGGAAACGAATACAGTAGAACCAGTGCGAAACCAGAACATATTTTCGCTCTGACTACGAAACCTTGTTCAGACATCACTCACACAATGCAATTATTTGATTTTCCATCAAAAACCTCAACCTCGGATTCTCCTGACCATTTTCTCAGTCAGGATGACCAGAGAATAGACCAGGCAATCAGTAATCAACCAATCAATAGAATTCATTATCCTAATGGCAACTCATCACCGGATCCCCGGCAGCCAACGGATGAGCATGAGGATCGCAACCATCACAATTGTCCTGGTGACAATGACCATCATCACCAGGGTAACCAGGGTAAATCGATCAAATCACAGCCCGGATTTGGGCCAGTCTTGAAAAATGCCAATTTTTTAGCCCTTTGGAGTGGTCAAGTTTTTTCCCAGCTAGCGGATAAAGTCTATCTGGTATTGATGATTGCCATTATTGCCAGTGTGTTTCAGCAACCGGGACAAAGTATTAGCAGTTGGGTATCGGCGATTATGATTGCCTTTACCATCCCCGCAGTATTATTTGGTTACTTGGCCGGTGCCTTTGTCGATCGATGGCAAAAGAAAACTGTATTGGTGGCAACTAATCTGTTGCGGGGATTGTTGGTATTGGTCTTGCCATTAGTTTTGTGGATGTCTCAAGGACTGCAACTCGGAAAGCTCCCTTTGGGATTTTGTCTGATGCTGGTAATTACCTTTTTCGTTTCTACCCTGACCCAATTTTTTGCCCCCGCAGAACAAGCGGTAATTCCTTTAATTGTTCAGCGGCAGCAACTCTTGGCCGCTAATTCTCTCTATACCACGACCATGATGGCTTCGGTGATTATTGGTTTTGCCGTTGGGGAGCCGGTGTTGAATTTTGCCAACCATTTATTGTCCAATTGGGGTAATGGTTTGACTACTGGCAGAGAATTGGTGGTTGGGGGGAGTTATTGCTTTGCGGGGTTTCTGCTGCTGTTGATCCGCATTCCCGAAATCCCCAAGACCCCAGAACAAGAATCGGTTCATGTGTTTGAGGAAATCCGCGATGCAGTGGCTTATTTGGGGAAAAATCGTCGGGTGCGATCGGCGATGCTGCAATTGGTGATTTTGTTCTGCGTTTTTGCTGCCCTGGCAGTTTTGGCGGTTCGTTTGGCAGAAGTGATTCCCAATATTGAGTCAGAGCAGTTTGGTTTTTTGCTGGCTGCGGGTGGATTAGGCATGGGAATTGGGGCTGCAATTTTGGGTCATTTTGGCGCCGCCTTTACCCACCGTCAACTGAGTTTGTTTGGCTCATTTATAATGACCGGATCTCTGGTGGGGTTGGCTTTGTTTTCTGAGCAACTATTCTTTGTTTTAGTCTTGATTACTTTTTTGGGATTTGGTGCGGCGATCGTCGGGGTGCCGATGCAAACCACTATTCAAGCGGAAACCCCCGAAGAGATGCGTGGTAAAGTGTTTGGCTTACAAAATAATGTGGTGAATATTGCTTTGAGTTTGCCCTTGGCTGTGGCTGGGGTGGCGGAAGCTTTGGTGGGATTGCAGGTGGTGTTTTTGACTTTGGCCCTAATTGTCATGGCCGGAGGCGGATTAACTTGGTATATTTCGGGTAAACAAACTGGCAAATTGACGATCGCTCGTTAATTAACGAGTGATTCGTGGAATGTCTTTGTTCAGTAGCGATTAGATCGCGATCGCACAGATATCCGTTGAATGTGCGATATTGACGGGCGATCGCGATTTTTTATGTTTAGCTAAAACCAAATATCGCGTTATTATTCATTACAAACCTTGGGAATCAGAAGTTGCATGCACATTGCCTGGTTGGGAAAAAAATCACCCTTTTGTGGAAATGTTACTTATTCTCGCGAAGTAACTAATGCCCTGCTTGACCGGGGATACGAGGTTAGTTTTCTCCATTTTGCTCAAGAGTCTGCGGAACCTCAAAACGTCATTCCTTCTTTAAGTCCTCAGCAAGCTTTTAACAAAACAGCCCAGTGGCCGATCGTCTCTGAAGTGCCCTTGCCTTGCTTGTACAAATCGACAATTTATACCATTCCTACCCTGAAATCCAGTAAAGTCCTGACACGGGCTTTACGAGAACTCAAGCCGGATTTGGTTCATGCCTCCCTGACGCTTTCGCCGTTGGATTTCGTACTGCCGGAAATCTGTGCGGAACTGGGTATATCCTTGGTGTCTACGTTTCATCCCCCTTTTGAACGCAAACCCCGGACTTTAACCTCTAGTACCCAACATCTGACTTATCAGCTTTATGCGCCTTTTTTGGCCAATTACAATCAGACGATTGTTTTTTCTGATATTCAAC
Organism: Planktothricoides raciborskii GIHE-MW2; assembly: GCF_040564635.1. NCBI lineage: Bacteria > Bacillati > Cyanobacteriota > Cyanophyceae > Oscillatoriales > Oscillatoriaceae > Planktothricoides > Planktothricoides raciborskii. The sequence continues at coordinate 5,016,892 of NZ_CP159837.1, read as the reverse complement.
GGGATGTTTTGGTGAAATTGAATGTCCCACCGGAACGAGTGGCGGTGATTCCCAATGGGGTGGATGTACAAAAGTATTCCCCAGGATATTCTGCGGTGAAAGATGAATTTCAAGGCGAACGTTTATTTGTTTATCAAGGTCGCATTGCCTTGGAAAAAAATGTCGAAGCGTTACTGAAAGCTTGGAAACAATCTAATTTGGGGCCAAAGTGCAAGTTGCTGATTATGGGAGATGGGCCTTATGCCACTTCTTTGCAAGGCTCCTATAACCTAGAACACAATATTATTTGGTTAGGATATGTGGCCGATGAACAGCGGCGCATTGAAATTCTCCGTGGCTGTGATGTCTTTATTCTGCCGTCTTTGGTCGAAGGACTTTCCCTTTCACTATTGGAGGCGATGGCTTGCGGATTGGCTTGTATTGCCACCGATGTGGGGGCCGATGGGGAGGCGATCGCTGATGGGGCGGGGGTAATTCTCAGTACCAAGGGTGTGACCACACAGCTAAAAGCTTTGTTACCACTGTTTAAAGATCACCCAGAATTAGCTCAGTTGATGGGACAAAAAGCCCGCCAACGAGTGTTAGAACGTTATACCCTGAGTCGGAATATTACCCAGTTAGAACACCTTTATGAGCAAGTGTTACAAATGCCTCAGCCGTTGCCTTTGACTGGCTTGGCTTAAATAAAAAAGCAGCGGCTAAGGACTGGTGATACAGCGTTTTGCGGATTTATGCCGTACAAAATTAAGACCTGCCATTCCCGCGAAGGCGGGAATCTAGAGGTTTTTTGTACCTGAATAGTACCTGAATACAAAGAAATTTGCTGAAGTATCTGTAAATATTCTCAAAACCGGGTTTTTGGCGATTTTCTCTGACAGATTGATTCACATAAAAAACCCGGTTGATTCTTGGCTTATGGAATTAAACCCAATTGCGCCATAAATGATGGAGGGGTGGGAAATTTTTCCCAAACTAATGAACTATTATGACTGGCTAATTCTTCAACCCCATAATGTTGATTGGCGATCGCAATGGTTTTCGCCCCGATCGCCTGACCGCAGCGAATATCATGGGGGGTATCGCCAATCACATAACAGCGATCGAGGTTGAGATTTGCTACTTTTTGTTGCGCTAAAGCTAAGGCATATTTAGCCAGTTCGGTGCGATCGCAATGGTTCTCCCCAAATGACCCTAAATTAAAATAATGGTCTAAACCATAGTGAGCAAGCTTTGCCCAAGCCCCCGTTTCACAGTTGCCAGTCAATAAAATAGAAATTACCTGTTCGCACGATTGTAAACTGTCTAGAATTTCTTTCACTCCATCAATAATATATCCTTGGGTGCGATGCAAGCAAGGGGCAATATTTTTTTTATATAAGCTTAACAGCTTCTTGAGATTTTTTTCACTGGCCATTAACCCCAAAGTTTCTAAAATACTGATGGCGATCGCCAACTCTGTTAAACCGGCCATTTTCACTGAGGATAAATCCACGGATTCGCCAATCATTTGACTGGCTGCTTCCGTCAATGCGATCCGACCCGCGCCACAGGAATCAATTAAAGTGCCGTCGATATCCCAGAATAATACAGTAGTCATGCTTTGATTAATTTTGGTGGTTTTTGGCTAGTTTAATCATTATAGCGAATTTTATCGGTTTTAACTTAACTAAAAAGTCGTTTAAACCGTGGATCGAGGCGATCGCTTTTTTGGCTATTACAAACAGAACATAGGGTTTGTAAATTACTCAAATCGTTCGCCCCTCCTTTGGCAAGAGGAATAATATGATCTACTTGAAGATTTTCCCGACTGCCACAACTGCGACATTGGAAATTATCTCGATTTAACACAAATTGTCTCACTTCTGGGGGAATTTTAATTCTAGGTGTTTTTGTCATGGTTTTTATGATTAAAATATGTTACAGGAAATTCACCACAAAGACACAAAGGACACAAAGATGGATGCTAAGTTTTTTAGGCTCAAATTGTACGCTTAGGTGAGGCTGTGTTCTCTGTGTCTCTGTGGTTTTTCTTCTTTATATATATTGCCTGATTCAACAAGCATTTTTCAAAGAGTAAATTGCTTTAGCCTCGTAAATCATCCAGAGGTGAATTACTAGCCGTAAGAAGTGAATTACTAGACTTGGGTTCATCGGGACAGAATTCAAGTACAACCTTAATTCTCATTTTTCCCTTTTTCCATATCCCTTCACCTACTTTCAATATTTCACACTTAATTCCATCACTGACCCATTTTCTTCTTGCTATATCTTCTTTCCACCAAAACTATTCCTTTAAATTTAGAAACTGACAAGACACTTTTCGCACAATATCACTTAGTTTAAACATGGAACAATTACCTAAATAGCCTCGCATTTCTTCTTCCTGAACCAATATGACATCTCCTTGATTAGTTAAAGCTTCAAATTTATTTTCATTCATGGCGAATACCGACAAAATTTTTAGATGAGATAATTAATTATATCACAGTAGGAGGGCAGGGGTTTGCCCTCCTATCACATTTTTCTTTGTGTTCTCTGTGTCTCTGTGGTTTTTCTTCTTTATATTGCCTGATTCAACAAGCATTTTTCAAAGAGTAAATTGCTTTAGCCTCGTAAATCATCCAGAGGTGACTTACTAGCCGTACTCGACTTAGGTTCATCAGGGCAAAATTCAAATACGAGTTTAATTCTCAATTTTCCAGTTTTCCATTTTCCTTCACTGACACTTAATACTTCACATTTTACTCCATCAGTAATCCATTTTTTTTTCTGGTAATTTGATTTATCCCAATCGATTTCATTCATCCCGACCAACTTAACAGATAACTTTCTCACCATATCGACCAGTTTAAACATGGGAGAACCCATAACATAACTATGCATATTGTCTTCTTTAACGGAGATGACATCTTCTTCATTGGTCAAAGCTTGAAATTTTTGTTGATTCATGGCGAATACCGACAAAATTGTAGATGAAACTAGAATACCATAGAACCAGCATAAAAAAGTGGTGCGTTACGCGATCGCTAACACACCCTACCATTATTTTCTCTCTCTGCGATCTCTGTGTCTCTGTGGTTTTATTCTATCACAGTAGGAGGGCAAAGAGTTGCCCTCCTATCACATTTTTCTTCGTGTTTTATGTGTCTCTGTAGTTTTACTGAACTCTCTAAAATTAACCGATTAAATCGGCTGAAATCGTGTCAGGATTTTCCCGTAATTCACCGGCATCGGCAAACTCATCACCAGAAACATTGTCAGAAATCACCGGCAATTGCTGACCGTATAAATTCATCGATTGTAAACAAGCATTAATCCCCTGAACCGCCTGATTATAAGCGGCAATTTTTTCTTCAACAACATCGAGGTTCTTTTGATTTTGAGCAATCTTTAACTCTGCTTCCTTTTCCAAGCTTTTCTCTAAATAAGCCCGCGCCACATCATACTTTTGGAGAATATCTAACTTGTATTGTTCCGCCAAAGGTAACACTTGAGTTTTCAGAGTTTGGTTCATCCCTTGCCGGAAATGACTGCGAATAGTGGCAGAAACTTTGGGCTCAAAATCTAACTTGAGTAATTGGCGAATTGCCGGTTCTGCCTTGATGATACTTTCAGCCCCATAACTTTGAGAAGTTTGTTGCAAGGTTTGGCGAAACTGATAGATAGAAAAAGTGCCTTCATCGTAAAATCGGGGACTTTCCCGCACATAGCGATCGCATTCTCGCCGCGCTTCATTAGCAATCAAACTTAACAAAGTCTCCTCTAACTTTTTAAACTGCTGTTCAATTCCCCCATCTTTACCCAACAACCGATACAAATTCAGATAACTATCGGTTTTTTTCACGGAGTCCAAAAGACGCTGACAGAAATTTGTCACCACCATTTGAGCATATTCCACCAAAACATCCTCTAATTCATTGGCAAGATAGTATAATGCTTCCACCAAAACCGCCAAAAAAGGCGCCGTGGCATTCCGACTATGGCTACCCGTTGCTTTTTTATAAGCTTCCAGCACAGAAAACTGATGCAGTAACTCATCAAGTCGCACGACCATTTGTTTTTTCAGCCGATTAAAATCATTTTCAAAATCTGGATCTTCTTCGGCAATAATTAGGTTAATTTTTTTCGCCAAATATTGCTCTAACTCACTGCCAATGGTTTGCAATTGCTGGTTGAGTCGATCCAACTCTTGCGCTTTCATCGCATCGATTTCGCGAGGTTGACTGGCTAGGTTTTGCCGTTGGCTATTATAGTAATCTTTTAACCCGATACAAATTGGTTGTAAATCGTCAGCCAGAGTAGTAAACAGTTGGGGGCGCTTTTCATTCGTAAGATACTGAGTAATCGCTTCCCGAAATGTCTCAATCCCACTATCTTGAATGAGTTGATCCATTAAAGGTGTCCCCCACTCACTCAAAATCCGCACATAGTTCTCATTCGGGGTTTCATACCCATTCACGGAAACCCGAAATTCACTGCGGGAAAGTTTCCCAGAGTTGGCACAATAGTTGTTAAATTCGCTGACAAATTGGGGTGTTTCTTCTTGTCCCCCAAGTCCTTTAACGCTTTCGGTAAATATGGAGTCTAAACCAAAGCGATCGCGCCCACTGGTTTGTTTAATTTGACTGCCATAAAATCCCAACAAGCCACTGGTTTTGTAAATGCGGTTGGTATCGCGAAACTGAGTCTGGATTAGTTGATCTAACCGTTGTCGTAATTGAGCATTATACCAAGTTTGGTCAATCCGGTTAAACACATAAAATACACGATCGCGAATTCCGGGATTACTCTTCATTTTTTCCAGTAATTCCGTCTCTTCTGTGGTCATATCTCCCGCAGCCGCTGGTTTTAAAACCGTCACCACCGCCGAAGTATCCGGATTTTCCACTTTCTGATAAGTTAGCTGGGCATCTTTTTTTACTGGTGCATCAATTCCCGGCAAATCAACCAAAATATTCCCATCTTTTAACAGGGGATGATGACAGTAATACTCTAACCGTTTCAACACCGCGCTATTGCTACCCCGTCGCGCATAATCTGCCGCTTTACTCAGGTTAGAAAACCCCAATTGATCCATAGAATAGATGGCATTATGAACCGAGTTGATGCGATCGCGGTTATGCTGATAACCTTCTATGAGTAAACTTAACGCTTTAGCTTGTTTGGCATATTCAGACTTACTTTCTCCCCCCTCTTTTTTAATAATCTCCTGGCATATTTCTTGTAACTTATCGATTACTTCGGGGCGATCGATATTTTCTGGATCTATAGAGGTACTTAATCCCAGATTCTTGCACATCATCCCGAATTGCTCGTGAATTTCCCCTAGACTTAAAAACGTTAAAACCACCCGTTCTTGATTGGGTTCTGCGTATTCAATATAACATTCGGTTCCCGTCGCGTGTCCTTCGGCACTGTATAATAATTCTCGTTCTAACAGCGCATTAATTAACATCGACTTTCCGGCACTAAATGCCCCGGCAAACACAATTTCAAAGCGAGGTGAAATAGCTTTATTTAAGGAATGTTCAACAGCGATAGTATTGTATTGCGATCGCAGTTTTGGTTCTTGCTGGAGCAACTTTAACAAGGCATTAACTTGGTCTTTCAAGTTAGCACATTCGGGATGATTAACAGTCATATTTTTCCGCTGGTTAATAGGAATATTTTATTTTACCAGGAAACGTTGTTTTTTACCACAGAGACACAGAGGACACAAAGAGAGAGACGAGAGAGACAAAACCGTTATCCCATCCGTTGCCCAAATATATCCGCTGCCAATTGGGTTGTGGGGGCTGAGAAACCGGGTTTCTGTTGTGAGTATCAGAGTTAACTGTGGGATGCGACAAAGAAACCCGGTTTCTGGGACTCTAATTATTCAAAAATCAAAATCATCGATTAATTCAGAAATCACTGACTGCTTATCTGCTTCAGAAAGATAGCCAAATATTTTTTTGACTAAATCTGGAGAGGCATTTTTCAGAAACCAGTCCTCACTAGGATCATCTGAAATACCTAAATAATAATTTAAACGTTCTGCGATCGCCTCTTTGTCAGATTTATCCAGTTGTCCAATTCGTTCAAACCAATTTCCAGATGAGTCTTTCAAGCAGTTAGCGTCAATCGTATAAATTTGGTGAATTAGGGCGAATGAATTGCGATCGAGACTATTTTTAGTAGTAGCTTTCACAGGATAAGTCGTTGGTAAGCCTCTGTAAGTTTCTTGAGAAGTCAGAGGAATTACTGTAAAAGTGGTAATGTAACTAGACTCATCCTGGAAGCGATCGCTTGTCCAGATAATATGAGGATGTATCCCCCGAAAAACTCGACTGGAATTAATGCTCAAATTACAAAAACTTGTCTTGCACTGTACCTCTCCTGGTTCAGCTAAATCATAAATGTGAATATGACCTTGTTTGCACCGCAAAGATACCCTATAAGGGTTGATTGGATAAACCCACCCTTGTCGAGGTTTTTGTCCAGCCATTTTTCATCCTAATTCATTAACTAATTTTTCATTTTCAGCTAAAAGATTTAGCCGAACTTTTTCATCAAATTTATGGTTTTTTGTCACCTCTAACATTGGGGCAGTATTATACACATACTCTAACAATTGTTCCAGGCGATCTTGTCCTAAACCAGCCCATTCTCTTCTAATATTGTCCAACATTAATTTCAGACCAATCGGTAAATCCAGGTCGGCTAAAGTACCCGCTTTCGAGCCAAGTTTGAGCAGGATTGAATTTCCTTGAGATTCTTGAATAATCTCTTGTCCGTCCATTTTTTTTAAAGCAGCGTCTATATCTTCATGCCAAGGGCCAAAACTGTAATAATACCAATCAAGGTCTGTCAGTTGTTTTCCTGTCCATTTGACCGCATAAAGGTCAGCTAGATACAAAAATTTTACTAGCTGTGTTTTAGTAATATAGCCCTTGGTTTCATAGACAAAATATTTAATCAGCTTGTCTAACATAATTAGACTCCTAAGTGTTAGGGCAATATATTCAGTATAGCATTGTTTTTAACCCTAATCAGTCTAATGGGGTTAAAGGGGCTGAGAAACCGGGTTTCTGCTGTGGATATCAAAGTTAACGGTAGGGTACGACAAAGAAACCCGGTTTCTGGGGTTCAACCTATCCGCTGCCAACTACTATTCCAAAACCAAATAGTCAACCTATCCGCTGCCAACTACTATGAGAAACCGGGTTTCTGTTGTGGATATCAGAGTTAACGGTAAGATGCGCCCTCAGAAACCCGGTTTCTTATGTTTATGATTAATAAATTAACCAATTTAACAACCAAAAAATTGCCGCAGCTAATCCCGCAGAAAAAGGCACAGTAGTTAACCACGCCAAGATAATTGACCGCATGGTTTCTAAACGAATTGACCGAAAGTTCTGCACTAAACCAATGCCGACTACTCCACCAACTAAGGCATGAGAAGTGGACACCGGCAAGCCTAAACGGGAAGCAATTAATACGGTGGTTGCTGTGGCTAATTCCGCACAAAATCCGCCACTAGGTTGTAAAGAAATAATCTTTTCTCCCACGGTGGTAATCACGTTTTTGCCCCAAATTGCTAACCCGGTGACAATCCCAGTCCCGCCAAGAATTAAAATCCATACCGGAATCTGAAAATTAGCCCCAGGGATTTCTCCTGTTCGCAAAATATAGGATATGGCCGCTAAAGGCGCGATCGCATTTCCCACATCATTCGACCCGTGAGCAAACGCCACAAAGCAAGCACTGATCACCTGAAATTTAGCCAATTGTTTCTCGACTAACCACCGATTAGCACTGGCATTTTTGCCATCTTTTTTTAAATTATTATCTAAATTATGATCTATATTATTATCTATATTTTTCCCGGCTTCAGCACTACGCCAAATCATCACCGTCACGGTGACAGCGGCAAACGTTCCTAACAGTAACGGTAAATCTTGGGGAGGTAAAATTACACCAAATTCATCGCCGATCCAATGATTCACAGGTGCAGTTACAGTCGGCAAGGCGATCGCCCCAAAAATGCCAAACAACGCCGCACTTAACCAAGGAGTCCATTCTTGCAATTGTTGCATCGGTGCCGCACGATCTAAAATAGAATATTTCACTACCCCATAAAAACCAGCCGCGATCGCCCCGCTGACCAACGGTGTCACCAACCAAGTCACAGAAATCACCCCAATAGTTTGCCAGTCTACTGCCTGAAAACCAGCCGCCACCCAGCTAAACCCAGCCAAAGCCCCCACCACCCCATGAGAGGAAGACACTGGCAACCCCCAACTGGTAGCAATTTGCAGCCACAAACCACAAGCAACCATCACCGACACCATCCCCAGCAACAACACTTCCGGTTGACCCACAAAAAACCGGGTATTCACCACTTGGGTCGCCAAAGTTTCCGCCACTTCGTGACCAAATATCACCGCCCCGGTAAACTCCAAAATCCCCGCCACAATCAACGCTTGTCTTAGGGTTAAAGCCTTAGAACCCACCGACGTACCCATTGAATTAGCCACATCATTGGCGCCCAAATTCGCCGCCACATAAAAGGCTAAAATTCCTAACAATAAAATTGGCAACATTGGCAACATTGGCAACGATAAAGTCAAAAAATCTACAGTCATATTTATCAATTCAAAAGCGTCTACTGTTCAGCACAATACTACTCATAAGGCAACAGGGTGTAGGGTGTAGGGTGTAGGGTGTAGGGGGAAGCCGCCGTCGTGTAGGGTGTAGGGTGTAGGGTGTAGGGGGAAGAGAGATGCATAGAAGAGAGATGCATAGAATTTTCCTCTTTCCTCTTTCCTCTTTCCTCTTTCCTCTTTCCTCTTTCCTCTTTCCTCTTTCCTCTTTCCTGTTCCCCCACACCGATGGCGGCCGATGGCGGCCCCACATCCCACACCCTCCCATTCCCCTTGTTAACCAAATCACAAAATAAGCCCTCTTATCTTCAGACAAGAGGGCTTATTTAGATCGAAATTACGATCAAAATTACCGAATCACAACGCTAGGTATGACCATTACGGATGGGGGTTCCGCAAGGATAAGTGGCGACTTGCTTTGGTCTGTGTCCATTTTGCAGAACTTTGGCCAAAGATTTTTCTGGGGATTTTTCCTTTTTCGCCTGTTCAGCCTTAGCCATCAGATAATCCAATTTCAGTTTAGTCACCATTTCCGGGCGGCGATCGTAAAGACGCTTCAGCGGACGAGGGGCGCATTGATGCATCACATACGCGGTCATCAACGGTAAGGCGATCGTGCTGTCGGTGTAGCACACAACCGTATTCGGTAATTCATGGGGATCTACTTTGCCCCAGCTTACCGCTTCACTCGGAGTGGCACCAGACAGACCTCCGGTATCTGGACGTGCATCGGTGACTTGGATAAAATAGTCGTGACCCCGTTCTTCCAGACCCAACACTTCGTGAATTTGCGGCTGGGTTTGCAGCAGGAAGTTTTTCGGACTGCCACCACCGAGAATCAACGCCGCACTTTTACCAGGGACATTCGTGCCAGTTTCCCGCGCTGAGTAGGCGATCGCTGCGGTTTCGTTCACATCCACCGCTGGATCGATAATCAACTGAGAACCTTCTAAAGCCACTGCTGCCACATTCATCCCAATAGAACTATCCCCAGGAGAGGAAGTATAAATCGGTACGCCACATTCATAAGCCGTAGCCAACAAGCAAGAATTTTTAATTCCTAATTGTTTCTCTGTTTCCCAAATATACTTGCCTAACAAATGGTGAAACTCAGCGGTTCCCATCCGTTTTTGGAAAGATTCAGACATCAGCAGGCGACGAATAAATGCATCGGTTTCCAGCAAGACATCGTAATCAAAGATAATGTCATAAATCCGAATCTGTCCGCTTTGCCGCAGCTTGATATCATCCGTAAATGGATTGCCACTATACAGGCTTAAACCCAAGCCATAATGAATATCGTGATACAAATTCGCCCCAGTGCTAATGATATAATCAATAAAACCGTGACGAATCAACGGCGCTAAGGTAGAAACCCCAAAACCCGCTGGAGTCATGGCACCAGACAGACTCAGCCCGACGGTGACACCTTCGCGAAATACTTTTTGCTGGAGCAAATGGCAAATTTCCCGCAAACGCGCAGAGTTGTAAGCGGTAAAATAGCTGTCAATTAAATCGACAATATTAATTTGCTCCGACATGGGAGCGGGGGCAATTTTCAAGCCAAAATTCGGTGACATATTCAACCTCAGATATAGTGCTACAAACAGTTGAGTTGGTTTCAAACCGATCGCGAATCCACACTTTTGCCGGTTCATAACGGTTCATCATCACGGGTCAAAATTGATCGCTGACTGTCTCTAAGGACGGAATTATCCTTGTAGTCAAAGGTCAACAAGCACCCATTTCGTTTCCGATTTGTTTCCGAGTCGCGGTTTTTTGCGTCTGCCGCTTGCTCTGAAGTGATTTTGAACTTATGAAGCCAGAGTCTTTCCAGGGTTTGCGATAACCCGCAATCCCCAGCAAAAACATAGTATGGGACTCAAAAGCTAATCAGGGCTTTGAGCATCAATGAGAAAATTTTTAGGTCTGGATCAACTCTCGTCTCTTTGCATTGCTGTTGAGTTCAGAGTCATCTCACCAGTGGAACTATTGCACTAATAACTGACCAACCTTTCCTAGTAGGTTGATCAGTCACATACTAGGCGCCTCACACCGATTCGTCCAGGAGAGCGCCGGGTCGAAATGTCTTTTCCGCTTGAGTTGAAGATCCAGATACCATAAGGATCTCCAAGGGTAGCCAATTAACGTTGCAATTTTCAACTGTGTTTCTGCCACCTTGTATGAACAACAAATTGATGTCCAATATACTCTATCTGATTCCTAAACGCAATGGTAATTTTTGCATAATTTTTTAAATTTTACATCATATAGTCAAGGATTGACGACATTTTGGCTCGATTTGGCGGGAAATTCCCTGGAAATTCCCTGTAAATCAGGGACGATCGCCCTTAAACTCTTGACTGGATCCGCTCCGACAAAATTGGTACTAGAGATGGTGCTAGAGATGGTGCTAGAGATGGTGCTAGAGATGGTGCTAAAGAAATTATCGAAAACTTTTGGCAAATTACTAGACTTTCTGTCACTCACCGATATATAATGGAAGACTGTGAGTTTTACTTAGGATTATGCACGCTCAAGAAATTATCCGTTCCATTGAAGCGGAGCAACTTAAATCGGATCTGCCGACCATTTATGTCGGTGACACCGTAAGGGTTGGCGTCAGAATCCGTGAAGGCGGTAAGGAAAGAATCCAACCCTATGAAGGGACAGTGATTGGCATTCGCAATGGTGGCATTAATGAAACCATTACCGTCAGACGGATTTTCCAAGGTGTTGGTGTAGAGAGGGTATTCCTGCTCCATTCACCTCGCATTGAAAGTATTAAGGTGGTGAGTCGCGGTAAAGCCCGACGCGCCAAACTTTACTATCTGCGCGATCGCGTTGGTAAGGCAACTCGTCTGAAACAGCGCTTTGATCGCCCTGTATAACCTTAACTGAAATAAAACGATCAAATTTATTGATTAGATCGTTGACAATCGGGCAAGTCTATACTAAACTGGAAACATTGAGCTACGGTTGAATTGAATTCAGCGTGTGCGCTCTTAGTTCAGTTGGTAGAACGCAGGTCTCCAAAACCTGATGTCGGGGGTTCAAGTCCTCCAGGGCGCGCTGAACCATCGCTCTATAAAGTCTGCCCGAAAGTGTGTTAAGTGCTAGGTCATCTAGTCAACAACAACCAATACTTTCGGGCAGATTGGCGATCGCGTTGGTTCAAAAGCGCAAAAAACACTTAAGGATCATCAAGTCAAAAGTCTTGGGTAATTTGTCCGTCAGTCTGCCGTGAATCACGGCAAGCCGGAATCAACAAAAAACCAAAAGTCTTGGGACTCTTAACTGGAAGAGGGAAAAAATTGTGGCCAAGAAAACCGAAGCAGAAATTCAAGATACCCAAAAAAGCGGCTTTGACCCAGCAGGCTTTTTTGATCAAACTAAAGAGGAACTCGCTAAAGTAGTGTGGCCTTCCCGTCAACAGGTCATTAGTGAGTCTGTTGCCGTCCTATTAATGGTGATTCTCTCAGCAAGCTTAATATATCTAGTTGATAATTTTTTCGATTGGGCAGCTAAACAGGTGTTCTGATGACTTTTGCATCGGACGAATCAGGATATTCACCAGAACAGGAAAGTCTGGATCAAGAATCAGTGACCCCAGTCAATCAGGGTCGCTGGTATGCCGTTCAGGTCGCTTCCGGCTGTGAAAAGCGGGTAAAAGCCACCTTAGAACAGCGGATTCAAACCCTGGATATAGGTGACAGAATTTTTCAGATAGAGATTCCGCAGGTAGCTGCTGTCAAAATTCGTAAAGATGGCAAGCGGATGCCCACAGAGGAAAAAATATTTCCTGGGTATGTGCTTGTGAAGATGGCGATGGACGATGAAAGCTGGCAGGTTGTCAAAAATACCCCCCATGTGATTAACTTTGTCGGAGCCGAACAGAAGCGCAGCTATGGTCGAGGACGTGGCCATGTTAAACCCATGCCCCTTTCTCCGTCTGAAGTGCAACGCATCTTTAAACAACGGCAAGACTCCGAGCCAGTTGTTAAAACTTCCCTGGCTCCCGGAGAAAAAATTGAGGTGATTTCAGGCCCCTTCAAAGACTTTGACGGCGAAGTTATTGAAGTCAGCCCTGAGCGTAGTAAACTCAAGGCCCTACTCTCTATTTTCGGACGGGATACGCCAGTGGAACTGGAGTTTAATCAAGTTCGCAAATTGAGCTAAAGTAGCAAATACAATCAATGGCAAAAAAAGTTGTTGCGGTAATTAAGTTGGCTATTACGGCGGGAAAGGCCAACCCAGCACCTCCAATCGGCCCGGCTTTGGGTCAGCATGGCGTTAATATTATGATGTTCTGCAAAGAATACAACGCCAGAACTGCGGATCAAGCAGGTCTAGTGGTGCCAGTGGAAATCAGTGTCTATGAAGACCGCAGTTTCACATTTGTTCTGAAAACCCCGCCAGCATCGGTTCTCATTCGCAAGGCGATCGGGATTGACAGAGGTTCGGGCGAACCAAACCGGACAAAAGTTGGCTCAATTACCAGAGCGCAACTCCAGGAAATTGCCCAAACCAAAATGCCCGACTTAAACGCGAATGATATTGAAGCAGCCACCCGAATTGTGGAAGGTACTGCGAGAAATATGGGTGTAACCGTTGTTGATTAAACAACTCAGAGTTAACAACCCAAATTCCCTTGAAAATTTAGGGGGAGAGTCCCTGACTCGCTAGTGACCCCAGGAGAGATAAATGCCAAAAAAAGTATCTAAAAGACTACAAGCCCTCAAGAAAAAAGTTGAGGAGCAACCTTACGAGCCTTTAGAAGCTCTCAAACTGTTAAAAGAAACGGCAACAGCCAAGTTTCCTGAATCTGCCGAAGCGCATATTCGTTTAGGAATTGATCCGAAATATACCGACCAACAATTGCGGACTACTGTAGTCCTGCCAAAAGGAACTGGTCAAACGGTGCGTGTAGCCGTGATTGCTCGTGGGGAAAAAGTCCAAGAAGCCACGAATGCGGGTGCTGATGTTGTCGGTTCAGAAGAACTGATTGATGAAATTCAGCAAGGCCGGATGGACTTTGATAAGCTAATTGCCACCCCGGATGTGATGCCCCAAGTGGCTAAGTTAGGGCGATTACTCGGTCCGCGTGGTTTGATGCCATCCCCCAAAGGTGGAAGCGTTACTTTTGATTTGGCGGCGGCGATTAATGAGTTTAAAGCTGGTAAACTAGAGTTCCGCGCCGATCGCACGGGGATTGTCCACGTTCTATTTGGCAAGGCATCCTTCTCAGCGGAGGATTTATTAGTCAATCTGAAGGCATTGCAAGATTGTATTGATCGTAACCGTCCTTCAGGGGCTAAAGGTCGCTACTGGCGCAGTTTGTATGTATCCGCCACAATGGGTCCATCTATTGAAGTGGATATTGCCCTCTTGCGTGACCTAAAAGCAGAAGCGACTGTTGCCTAATATTGTTGGCATATTGTTGGCATATTTTTGGCATATTTTCGGAGTGTTCAATTACAGCAAAAATTTGATTCCAATTAAATAAAAGCAGCCGAAAAAAGCAGGAGCCAAAAGCTTAATTGCCTGCCGAGGTTTATGCGAGAATTTCTAGGTAACGCGATCCGGAGTTGATTGTCCAGATCGCACCAGAATTATGTGTAACCCTGGCAGCATCGCTGGGGTTTTTGATTTTGGAGGCGATAAAATTTTGGGATCTGAAAGTCTGAAAAACAGCCGACGAGGAGGTGAAAACATTTGCCCAGAACAAAGGAAGATAAACAGGCCATTGTGGCCGATCTAAAACAGCTTTTGAGTGAGTCCCAGATGGCAGTTGTCATCGAATACAAAGGACTTTCCGTTGCTGAGATTACCAATTTGCGCCGCAGCTTGCGACCCAGTGGCGCAGTTTGCAAAATCACCAAAAATACCCTAATGAAACGGGCTGTTGATGGTGATCAAAAGTGGGAATCGATCGAACCATTACTCAAAGATGCTTCGGCATTCCTGCTGCTCAAAGATGATTTGAGTGGGGCTATTAAGGCTTATAAAGAGTTCCAAAAAACTACCAAAAAAACCGAACTTCGGGGTGGGGTTTTAGAAGGAAAACTCTTGACTGAAGCCGATGTGACGGCGATCGGTGACTTGCCCTCTAAAGAGCAACTCTACGCCCAAATCGCTGGCGCTCTCAATGCAGTTACCGCCAAGGTTGCTATTGGCATCAAAGAAGTTCCGGCTTCGATCGCCCGTGGTCTGCAAGCTTATGCGGACAAAGACAACAAACAAGAAAGCGATGCAGCTTAATTGTTGTTTGTTGATGGTTGTTAAGTGTTAGTTGTTAGTTGTTGGTTGTTGATTGTTGTTAGTTGTTAGTTGTTGGTTGTTAGTTGGGTAGGGATTCTTTGTTGGTTGGTTGTTTGCTTGTTTGCTCATTAGTCATTAGACAAACGGCAAAGAACAAACGGCAAATAACAAACAACAAATAACAAATAACAAACAACAAATAACAAATAACAAACAACAAATAACAAACAACAAAAAACTAATAACCATTACCCGAAAAAATTACTATCTAAGGAGTTAATCTAATGTCTGCTGCAACTGATGAAATTTTGGAAAAGCTAAAAGGTTTGACCCTGCTGGAAGCCGCTGAACTGGTTAAGCAAATTGAAGAAACTTTTGGTGTTAGCGCTGCTGCCCCTGTTGGTGGCATGATGATGATGGCCCCCGGTGCTGGTGCTGCCGCTGCTGAACCAGAAGAAGAAAAAACCGAGTTTGATGTGATCCTGGAAGAAGTTCCCGCTGATAAGAAGATTGCTGTTCTGAAAGTGGTGCGGGCTTTGACCGGCTTGGGTCTGAAAGAAGCTAAAGATTTAGTTGAATCTGCACCAAAAGCAGTTAAAGAAGCTGTGGCTAAAGAAGCCGCTGAAGATGCTAAGAAGCAACTGGAAGAATCTGGTGCTAAGGTCAGCATTAAGTAAGCTTGAGTTGAATTATTAAAGCTTGAACAAAAGCTTTAACCAAAGCTTGAAAAAAGGAGCCTAAAAAAGGCTCCTTTTTCTTTTTTTTGCGTTTAAGTCCCGGATGGTTTGATAATTTCTGATTTTGAGTTTTTGCCGTTTTTCCAAGCGGTAGGACTGACTTCTGGTGGGGGTGATGCGACGGATCCCCATTGAGTTAAAAGTCCTTGAAGTAAGTTGTCTTGTTGATTGCGAAAACCATCAAGTTCGCCGCCGATGTTCATAATTGCCATGCAGATATTGCCCTGATTTTGGGTGGGGATGACTCCCGCTAAGGTACTGACACGATCTAGGCTGCCAGTTTTAATAATAGAAAATTTGGGAATGTTGCGGCTTTCTAATACTCCTAAGTCTTGGCCGACAATGGCAACCACATCGGCGATCGTCATGTTATAAGGTTGAAGATAACGCTCTAAGGCGAGAAACATTCCACAAGCAGCGCGAGGGGAAATGCGATTTTCTTCTCCTAAGCCAGAACCGTTGATGAGTTGAATTTCTTGAGGGGAAACTTCGGCGGCTTGGGCGGCTTTTTGGGCGACGATTTGTGGGCCACCGACGGCGTTTGCCAGCATATCCGCCATCATGTTGTTGCTGTACATATTCATTAGTTTGACCAGTTCGCCCAGGGGTTTGGAATAGTGGCGGACTAGGGGCTGAAGGTTTGCCGGAGGTGCGGGGATGACTTGGACCGCCCCTTGAATTTCTATTTGGGGTCTTGGGGTGTCTGGAGGTAAGGTGAGATATTGAGTTTCCGCTTCTTCTGGCCAAATGTTGCTATTCAGTCCGAGTTTGAGGAGGTTGCCGGAGGCTTCGGGGTCTAATTCATAGTTCATGTAAAATTTGCCGGTGATGATTAGGTTGCCGGTGATTTTTTTGATGCCGATTTGGTTGAGGACGTTGCCAAGGGCGATCGCTTCTTCCCAGACAAAAAATGGGTCTTCACCGCCTTGAATGACTAAATCTCCATTGAGTTGGCCATTTTCTATAGGGCCAGTGGCAGAAATTACGGTGCTAAATTGATGTTCGGGGCCAAAGGTTTGTAATACGGCGATCGTGGTGGCGATTTTGGTGACGGAAGCGGCAGAGAGGGGGACGGTTCCTTGATGATTGGCTAATAAAGTTGTACCCGACTGCATCCAAACCCCTTGATCCGTTGCGGCAAATCCTTGGGCGGCTAAATTGTTGATATATTGCTGGATTTTGGCGTTGGTGGTTGGATCTGGGTTGTCTGGGGATACGAGTAAGGGTTTAGGCGGTGCTTTCGGGGGTTCTGGTTGCGGAGTTTGGGGAGCAGAGGAGTTGGGGAGCGGGGGAGAAGAACTATTTTGAGGAGGTTCTGCTTGGGGGGTACATCCAGTGATTAATGCCAAAAATGTCAGGGAGATTAGAGCTAGTTTTGGTCGATTGTTGAAAATTACCATGTGGTTTGAAGGATGATTTATCAGCAGTAGGCGATCGCGCCTTTGCCAGTGAACAATTTTCTGGAAATTTTAGCCTAATATCAGGATTTCGGTGAGTCTCTGGTTCTATGAGTTAACCGAGGGGAAGCAAGGTCAATCATTCCCCATTGATTTTCTCACCCATTGATTTTCTCACCCATTGATTTTCTCACCCATTGGCACATCAGACCGGGTATAAGTCCAAATTCCTCCTGGTTCTAAAGTCAACAGCATATTATCGGGAGTAAAAAATTCCCAGAAAGAAACATCACAATCATCTGCCAAGTTTGGGAATAGTTTGAACTCACAACCATTGCTAAAACCAATAGTTAACACTAAGTCGGGATAGTGGGTTTCAAACTTAGTAATAGTTGTACCTTCAAGGATTTTTACTTTTGACTTAAATAATTCAACATTTTCGGCGGAACTGGTTAGGATATTTCCGGGGGCAGCAATTAATTGCCGGTCTGTACCCCTAGTAGCAAATTCCCATTCTCTTTCTTCTTGACCTGCGATCGCTTTCGACTGGCAAGCAATTCGATCACCAATTTATAAACGGAGTTTATCCCCATAGCTAATAATAGTTTGAGCACAGGTTTTTCCTAAAAATTTATTAAAAATATTTATCATAAAATATCAATACTGATTTATTGTAGCAATAATTTTTTATACTGGGTATAATACAGCGGTTTCGCCCCTACTGAACCACCGTAGGGCGAAGCATTCCGTAGGGGCGAATGGCCATTCGCCCCTACATTAATATTTTCAGCATCGAGCTTCTGCCGGAATGCTTCGCCCCTACAGATATTTCTGGTTTATGCAATATAAAATTGCTGTAATCATGGTTTTGGTGGGACGACGGCGCGGCTTCCCAGTTCTGGGTTTTTGCCGTCAAATTATTGCCGCGCCTAACGCACCCTACGAATAATATTAATACTTTCTTTGTGTTTTCTTTGTGTCCTCTGTGTCTCTGTGGTGAAATATTAACCTCTTACCCACAGAGACACAGAGAAACACAGAGACCATCATCAACCTTGTTTGTGTTTTCTTTGTGTCCTCTGTGTCTCTGTGGTGAAATATTAACCTCTTAACCACAGAGACACAGAGAAACACAGAGACCATCATCAACCCTTTTTCTGTGCTGCAGAGTTATGTGGTACAATATCCATCGCTAACTCTAAAGCAGCTTTCATACTTGCCCCATTTGCTAACCCTTTTCCGGCAATATCAAAGCCAGTGCCATGATCGGGAGAGGTGCGAAGAAATGGTAAACCAATTGTTGTATTCACTGCTCGATCAAAGGCCATTAATTTAACCGGAATTAACCCTTGATCGTGATACAATGCTAAGTAACCATCATGGCCATAATTGCCTGTACCAAACCAAGTTTGTGCCGGTTTCACCCAGAGGGTATCGGGAGGAATTGGGCCATCGAGTTGGACATGAGGATAGCGATCGCGCATTTCCTCCAACCAGGGAATTAACCAGTCTTTTTCTTCCGTACCCAATTGTCCGTTTTCGCCACTGTGAGGATTTAAACCAGAAATGGCAATCTTGGGTGTTTGAATGCCAAAGTTTTGCTCTAAGCATTCCACAAATAAGTCTAATTTTCGACTTAATAAATCTGGGTTGAGGGTGTCCGGAACTTGACGCAGGGGAATATGGGTGGTCGCTAACAATGTCCGCATTGTCCAGCCACTATGGGGGGACTTAGCCACAAATAACATCCCGAACCGATTGACTCCAGCGCGTTCGGCTAAGAGTTCCGTTTGTCCGGGATAATGATGACCGGCAGCTTTCCAGCAATGTTTGGCGATCGGGCCTGTGACTATCGCGTCAAATTCTCCTGCTAGAGTATGGGCGATCGCGGTTTCCAGATAAGCAAAACTAGCCGCCCCACTTGCCGCATTACCCATACCGGGGGTTATTTTATCTACATCGATATCAATATCGATCATCTGTAGCTGTTCTGGATCAATCGCCTTCTGCATCGTAATAGTAGAAGCCCTTAGCTGCTGATAAGTCTGCTGCAAAATCTGCCGACTTCCCACCACGGTAATTTCGTCTAATTTTGTCAACTTGCTTAACGCTTTGAGAATCACCTCTGGGCCAATTCCCGCTGGATCCCCCAGGGTCAAAGCCAGTCGAGGGGCTGGCAGCTTCATCTCGGCAGTCTCTATATTTGGCGTCATGGCTAAACTTCCTTTTTTTTAATGCCAAAAGTCTTAATAACTTAATAAATTGATAGCTTTGGACAACACAGTGTAGGGTGTGGGGCTTTTGGGGTGTAGGGTGTGGGGGGGGGAAAGTGAAAAGTGGTAGGGGCGAATGGCCATATAGCCTGACGGCATGGGCTTCGCAAGGACGCCCGTACAAAAGAAATATCACTATTTACTATTTACTATTTACTATTTACTATTTATTATTCACTATTCACTACACCCTACACCCTACACCCTACACCCTACACCCTAGACCCTACACCCTAGACCCTACACCCTACACCCTACACCCTACACCCTACACGACGGCGGCTTCCCCTCACACCCCGTTCCCTCATAACTGAAGGCTAAATGCTTGCTAATATTTTTCCATAACTATGATACGATTTATAAATGACAGTTATTTCTCGTCAATTGGTTAATTTTCCAAAAGTAACCAAGATTTTATGGTTGTATTTTAACGGTAAAAACTCAAAAAAATGAAAACTGACAGTGAGTTTATTTATCAAATACAAGTAACCCTAAAGGATAGTGACCCACCGATTTGGAGAAGAATCCAAGTTCCCAGTCATATCACCCTGTATAGATTGCAGCGTGTGATGCAAATTGTCATGGGTTGGGAAAATTCTCATCTCCATGAATTTATTATCAATGGCACTTCCTATGGTGAATCTCACCCAGAATATGGCTTGGAGATGAAAACCGAAAGACGGGCGAAGTTAGACGATCTGGTTCCCACAGAAAACACGGAGTTTATTTACAAATATAATCTCGATGAAGAATGGGAACATCTTATGTTGGTGGAAAAAATTCTTGCCCCAACTCCAAAAGTGCATTACCCTCTCTGTTTAGAAGGAGAACGGGCTTGTCCTCCAGAAGATTGTGGGGGTATTCTTGGTTATAAGGATTTGTTAGAAATTCTGCAAAACCCAGAAGATCCCGAATACGAAAGCACTGTGGAATGGCTAGGAGATTTTGATCCCAACGCTTTCGATCTCGAAGCAATCAATCACGAGTTGAAACATATTCGTTAGACATTCTTGGTTCTTTGTTGTTGGTTCTTTGTTGTTGGTTCTTTGTATGCATATCCTTTAATGAGTGATTAAAAACTAATAACAAAGAACTAATAACTAACAACTAATAACAAAGAACTAACAACTAACAACTAACAATTAATAAACAAATATCAATTAATTATTGTTGATGGGGGTTGGAACCTAGCTGACAGCGATCGCACATCCCAAAAAATTCCAGGGTATGATAAAAAACTTTAAAATGATGTAATTTTTCCAGTTCCGTTTCTAAATCGTGAACCGGACATTCATCAATGGCGATCGAATCCCCACAATGTAAGCAAGTTAAATGATGACGATCTTCTTTAATGCAACTATAAACAGACTCACCGTTACTCAAAGTCCTCACTTGTACAACCCCTTCAAGTTTCAACGCTTCTAAAGATCGATATATAGTTGCCAAGCCAACGGCTTGGTCTCGTTGGCGCATTTCCACATAGATATCTTGAGCCGAAACCGCTTGCTGAAGACTTTTCAGGAGAGTGAGAATTCGATCCTGAGAACGGGTGCGTTTAACTTTCATTCCAATAATAAAATCAATTAATAAAATCAATCGGTAATCTCGGTGCTTTCGATAGTAACCTAATGATGGATATCGGGGATGAAACGCTTTTTAATCAAAAGAGGTTTCATCTAGAGAGTTTTAGGGAGTTTTTCTTGCCCAATGCTGGCTGATTTTTAACCGCACTATAACAGAAATCTTCCGCAGAAAAAACATATAGCGCTTCGTGCAGAGGAGCGGAGGAGCAGGGGTGTGGGGCCGCCATCGGCCGCCATCGGCCGCCATCGGCCGCCATCGGCCGCCATCGGCCGCCATCGGTGTGGGGGGAAGAGAGAATAGAGAATAGAGAAAAGAGAATAGAGAATAGAGAATTTTCCTATGCATCCTATGCATCCTATGCATCCTATGCATCCTATGCATCCTCTCTTCCCCTACACCCTACACCCTACACGACTGCGGCTTCCCCCTCCGCCCCTCATCCAGGCAAGAACTACGAGGAAAGAACTGCTGAGGTTAATTGCTGCTTCGGCAAGTTTGTGTATTGAGAAACAATTGCTCGGAATTGTTCTCCTTCAATGGTTTCTTGCTCTAAGAGAATTTCCACCAGTTTTTCCATAACGTGGCGATGCTCGTTCAGAATTCGCTGCGCTTCTTGATAGCAGTGGGAGACTATTTCATGGACTTGGCGATCGATTTGAATGGCTACCGCTTCGGAATATTCCGATCGCGCCATCAAGTCTCGACCCAGAAACACCTCACCCTGTTCTATTTCTAGGGCTAACGGACCGAGGTCAGACATTCCATAACGAGTTACCATTTCTCGCGCAATTTTGGCTACCATTTGAATATCGCCACTGGCGCCGTTGGTCACTTCCGCATCCCCAAATACCAAATCTTCCGCTGCGCGACCACCCAAGGCCATAGTAATTCGATCCATCAGCCACGCACGGGTGACTAAGCCACTATCAATCATCTCCTCATTGGGGACTGGTTGAGCAAAACCACCAATTCCTCCGGAACGAGGAATAATGGTGACTTTATTTAAGGAGTCAGAATTTTTTAATACGGTCATTAATAGGGCATGGCCGACTTCGTGATAAGCGATAATCCGCTTTTTCTTGCTATCCAGGAGAGGCGTTAATTTTAAACCAATGGTTACTCGGTCAATAGCATCGTCAATTTCCTCTGGTGTAATAGCGTCTTTGCGCCGACGGGCAGTGAGAATGGCCGCTTCGTTGAGTAAGTTGGCCAAGTCAGCCCCCGCTAATCCCGGAGTCCGACGGGCGATCGCCTCTAAAGATACATCGCTAGAGAGTTTTTTATTCCGAGCATGAACCTGCAAAATCCCCAGGCGACCGTTGTAACCGGGCAAATCCACAACCACTTGTCGGTCAAACCGTCCCGGTCGCAACAAAGCCAGATCCAGCACATCCGGGCGGTTGGTGGCAGCAATCACAATCACGCCGCTGTTGCCCTCAAAACCGTCCATTTCTGTGAGCAACTGGTTGAGAGTTTGCTCTCGTTCATCATTCCCCCCGCCAATTCCCGCACCACGCTGCCGACCGACCGCATCGATTTCATCAATAAAGACAATACAAGGGGCATTTTCTTTGGCTTTGTGGAATAAGTCTCTGACCCGTGAAGCCCCGACCCCAACGAACATCTCCACAAACTCAGAACCAGAAATACTGAAAAACGGCACCCCCGCTTCTCCCGCGATCGCCTTGCCCAGTAGGGTTTTTCCCGTTCCTGGGGAACCGACTAACAACACCCCTCTGGGGATTTTCGCCCCCACCGCTGTAAACCGATCCGGTTGTTTGAGGAATGTCACTACTTCCTGGAGTTCTTCTTTGGCCTCTTCAATTCCCGCCACATCATCAAAAGTCACCCCGGTTTTCGCTTCCATGTGAAAGCGAGCTCTGGATTTACCAAAACTCATCGCTTGGTTGCCTACTTGTGATGACCGTTTCAGGATCATCACCAAGCCGCCCACTAATAACGTAATCAGCAATAAGTTAGCGACAATACCCAGGGCTTCAGCGCGATCGGCTGAGGGCTGAATATCTAACTTAACCCGTTCCCCATCTCTATTGGCAACCCGGATTTTTTGAAATAGCTCTGGATATCGCTCAAACAGAGTGACTTGATGTTCCGCAGAATCCTTTAAAGTGACAGTGGCATTGCCCTTAGCCGGATCCAGCACGACCTTTTGGACTTCTCCAGCGTCAATTTTTTCTAAAAGTTCGCCATAGGTTAGGCTTTCTTTCGCACTTTTTTGCGCCAGGGCTGGGGTTGCCAAAATCGCTCCTTGAGCAATGATTAAACTGGCCACCAATGAACTCAACCGTTTTAACGGTAAGTTTGCCCAGGGCCGATCGGTTTTCTGCCCAGAAGAGGTGCGATCGCCTAAAACTGCCGAAGTTGCCTTCAGCTTATCGATCCATATTTTCCAAAAACCATTCATATATCCGATGCCTTTTAGCTGTAATTTGCCGTCCAGTAGAAAAATATCTATCTACTAGGTTCCACCGAATCTGCGGTGAAAAAGAAAATCGCTTTGACATCTAGTTTAACGTGACTTTTTTTATAATGAAATATTTATTTGCTATCTGTTGTTTGCTATTTTTTTATTGCTATTTGGTTTATTTCACACGAGTCACCAATCACCAATCACTAAAGCTCAAAAGGGGCTTTAACCGGCTGACTGACTGGCTGATTGACCGGCTGATAGGTAGCAAAAGTCTTTCTGATTACTGGCACATGAGCCGCTGCTTCAATCCACAGGCGAGCACCACAGGGGCCAGTTTCATGGGGGGTGTACACCAGGCGGCATGGGCCATTAATTTCTAGTTCGTGGCAGTTGTACTGATTTTTGCCTTCTTTGACCACAATCGGCGGCTCGTTCTCGTTTTCTTTGGCGTTTTTGCCAATAATTTGCCGGTTGACCAAGATGCAGGTTTCAACTTGGCGGCGGCGCTTGTACCAGGTGCCTTTCGGGCCTTTGCCGCGTTCTTCGATGACCGGCATTCCGTTAAATAAGGGGATAACCCAGTTGCGGCCTTGCTTTTCGGCTCCTCTTACCCGCCCTTGCTGGAGTAGGATGCGGAGTCTCACGGTGGAAATACCTAGGTATTGGGCGGCTTCGGTGGTGCCGATATGGGTTGGATTGCTGGTTGGGCTGCTCATTTTTTTGCCTCTTTTCTACATCGTAATAGTACGATAGCAGGATTTTTAGGGGATGTCAATAAAAAAAACCCGGTTTCTGGGTTGTCTGCGAGGGCGAAGAAACCGGGTTTCTTTTTGGGGGATCTGCGGTCATGCTTCGCCCCTACAGGAAAATTTATGTCGGGATGTTATCCTGGGGAGTTTCCTGTCATAACAGCCCTAATTTTTTTAGTGCATTTCCAGCCGCTTGTTTTTCCGCCTCTTTTTTGGTAGAACCTGTCCCTTGGGCGTAAACTTTACCATTGATGGAAACCTGCACTGTAAATGTTTTGTCGTGCGGGAGGCCTTCTTCTTTAATGACGCGATATTGAGGTAAGATTGCGCCTTGGTTTTTCTGTACCCATTGTTGCAATTGATTTTTCGGATCGATCGCAATTTGCGGTGTATCGGTTTGATAGTCATCGATTTGAGGCGAAACAGCAATAATTTCCTCTATGACCGAATCAAACAGCGATCGCACAAAATCTCGGACGGCATTCATTTGTGAATCCAGAAAATAAGCGCCAATTATCGCTTCAAAGGTATTACTCAATACGGATAAATTATCTTTTGCCCCATCAGCGATCGCGCCTTTTCCTAACCGCATCCATTTACCGAGTTCTAATTGCTCGGCAAATTTTGCCAACTGCTTATCTTCTACCAAAGCAGACCGCAACCGAGTCAAATCACCTTCATCTTTTTCTTCCTTATACTTCTCATAAAGATATTCGCCACTAAGAAAATTCAGTACCGCATCACCGAGAAACTCCAACAACTCATTATCAGTCTTCGCTTCTTTAGGATTTTCATAAAGATAGGAACGATGAGTTAAAGCATCTTGCAGCAAAGACACATCCTGAAACGGGAGTTTTCCGAGTAATTCAGCTAATTTAACTCGAATTCGCTCTAAATTAGCTGTAGTTTGGGGATTTTTCTGGCGATTTTCCTCTTGCCCAATAATCTGAAACAGTTCTTTCTTGTGCTTTTCTAATTCTTGAATAATCTTTTCTTCTGCATTGACTGCTTTAAGTAGTCGCACTATACTGTCAATAGCGCGATAAGTATCCTCTGCGGAAAAGGCATAGTTATTTTTGTGCGAATAATTATGGCGAAATTGAAGTAATTCTTCTACAATTCCCTTTTCCCCATTATCCAGATTTTCATTATCTTTGAATACCTTTTTCCATTCGTTCGACATAGCCTTCAATAGCTCACCAGTATCCTCACGAAGTTTATCTTTAACCTTAGTTTTTTTCATCGTTGTATGGTTTTGCAAGTGTTTGTTTGCCTGATCCTCCCATTTATCACCATATTTTTGTTCCATTTGCTGTTCAAAATAAGGATATAATCCCTCATTTAGCAACTCTAAACCTTTACTAATTCGATCTCTATTACTCATCATCATTTGTTTGATTACTCCATAGTGATTGGTCATCATCATTTGTTTCGATTGTAGGTTGGGTTTCGTTCATCAACCCAACCTACGCATAACTACTATTCACAAAAGTCGGCAAAATTAAAAACCGCTTGTGGATCGATCGCCTTAATAGATGTAATCTTTTTTCTGGTTCTAGTAGTGTAAATTTTTCCATCTTTCTCTACAAAGTCAAGAAACTTAATAAATTTAGAAAATTTCTGGCAAGAATTGGGTTTAAAAATAGACTTAACTCCTTGATAGTTGGGAAACCGCTTGTTTTCTCGCATCAGTCGATCCAAGGATCCTGGATCGGCTTCTTTACCTTGTTTAGATGCGGTTTTAATTGCTGAAATCAGGCACTTAACCGCATCATGGTAACTAATGTTGTGAGAGGCTTTCTTTTTCTTATTTTTAGACTTTTTAGACTTTTTATAACTTGAAGTAGTCTCAGTTTTTTCGCCATCTTTTTCTTCGACTAAAACCACTGTTGCCATTTTGCTAGTTTTTTTGCGGCGAACTTTCCCATCTTGTGCAACCGCATCAATAAACTCACCAAATTTGGTAAAGCTGCTACCATCAGGTTTGCGGATAGAACTCACCCCGTGATAATTGGGAAAACGATGGTTGTACCGCATTAATGTAGAAATATAGCTTAAATTGGTAATGTGATCTTCAAGTAAGCAAGTATTAATCGCTTCCAGCAGACAATTCACCGCTTCATCATAAGGAATATAATCAGCCGAATAATCAGCCGATGTTCCTGGAGTATTCCCCTGAGTATTCTCTTGAGTATTAATAGAATCAGCCGGTGTCTGATGCTCAGAATTATCAGCCACTTCTGAGGATATTTCTGAGGGGGCTGGGTCGATTAAAAAAACTTCCTGAATATTGCCATTTTTTTGAACTCTGACTTTACCATCACTTACCGCAGCCTCCATAAAATTAGTAAATTTGCTAAATTTGCTGCCATCAGGTTTGCGGATAGAAGCTACACCTTTATAGATGGGGTAGTAATCGGGATTATTACGCATCAAAATGTTCAGGACACTGAAAGTAGTAGGTTGACCTTGGAACGATGCGCTCTTAATGGCTTTAATTAGAGAGTCAATGGCTTGATCGTAAGTAATATACTCAGCGGATAAATCCGGCTCCTGTAACGAATATACTTGCGGGTTAATCTCTGGTAATTTATTCAATAAATTATCTATTTTTGGTGCCACAAGTTCCGAGATAACCTCATTTTCTGGGGCATCCTGAATCACCACTAACTCAGGCAGTTGATCGATAAAGTGGAATTCATCCGCTAAGTCAATCAGTTGTTTTTTGACATTGCCTTTTCTGGCAAAAATGATCGTTTTGATGCCGATTTTTTTCAGGTGATTCACAAAGGGACAAAAGTCACCATCTCCTGAGACTAAAATTACCAGGTCTGGCCAGCCATTTGCGTCGAAATCAGTCAAACAGTCAAAGACTAATTGATAATCCGCACAGTCTTTAATCGGTGAAGTAACCGAAATACCCTGAAATCCTAGATTTGCTAAACTCTCTAAGACTGCATTTTTGCCGTTCGGCCAAAAGTCGTAAATTTTGGCCTGCTTGACAATGCCCTGGATTTTGGCAAATACTAGCAATAGATTAGCGAGTTCTAAATTTACTTTGACGTTTTGGTTGTCAACATAAAGACTGACGGTGAGTTTTTGTGACATTTGACTGATTTAGGATGAAATGACAATATACGAACCACTGGAGCATCTCAGTGATTAAATGATATAGCAGTTTTCAATTTTGTGAGGTGTAGTACATCTGTGGATTCCCGCCTTCGCGGGAATGACAGAGAAAAATAAGTGCCTTTTATAGATGAGAAACGCTATATTAGGTTTTTTTGGGAATTGGCCACCAATAATCCTGAAAATAAACCACAAGTTAATTCGTCACAATTCCAGAAATTCAGAAACCGGGGTTTTTCTCAGGGAACGAGATAGGCGAAAATCCAGGAAAAACCCAGTTTGTAAAGTTTTGTAACCTGATAAAATTGAATAAACTGCTAAAAAAACCTGGTTTCTGATGAGCGATCTGCCCCCCCAAAAAAATTTTGAGATTGAATGGATTCTCCAACCCCAAATTGAACCTCCAACTTGGTTTCTGGAACAAGTGCAAGCATATATCCAAGCATATACCTCCGGATCTTCGGGGCGTTATGCGGCCCAACTGCTTTGGCAACGGGGCATTCAAGATGGGGCAACTCTGGCCAAATTTATCGATCCCCAAAACTTTAAGCCTTCTAGTCCTTCTGAATTTGGCTGGGAAATGCAGTGGGCAGTGGAAAGAATTCTCCATGCTGCCAGTAGTGGGGAAAAAGTGGCAATTTGGGGAGATTTTGATGCTGATGGCATTACTTCCACCTGCGTGTTGTGGGATGGACTGGGAGAATTTTTCCCCCAGAATACTAAATTAACTTACTATATTCCCAATCGTTTCACCGACTCCCACGGGTTAAATGTTGCCGGAATCGATCGCCTAGCTAAAGAAGGGATTAGTTTAATTGTTACTTGCGATACGGGCAGCACTAACTTAGCAGAAATTAACCATGCTAATGAGTTAGGAATTGATGTAATTATTACGGATCATCATACTTTGCTGGACGATCGCCCCCCAGTAGTGGCAATTATTAACCCCCGTTATTTGCCCCCAGACCATTCTATGTTTTATCTGTCGGGGGTAGCGGTGGCGTATAAACTCATTGAAGCCCTTTATTTAGCGGCGCCAAATATTCCCCAAGCACCTTTAGAACAGTTGTTAGATTTAGTGGCAATTGGTTTAATTGCGGATTTGGTGGAATTAAAAGGAGATTGCCGCTATTTAGCCCAAATTGGTCTGAAACATTTAGAAAAAGAATTTAAACAACATCCGTCACAATGGCGGCGTCCCGGACTAGGTAGATTATTAGAATTGTGCAAGAAAACAGGCGATCGCCCCACAGATATTTCCTTTGGTATTGGGCCGCGAATTAATGCGGTGAGTCGCATTCATGGGGATGCTGCTTTTTGTGTGGAATTACTCACCAGCCGCGAACGCAACCTTTGTCAAAAACTCGCCAGCGAAGCGGAATTAGCCAATGCCCGTCGTCAAGAACTGCAAAAAAATGTCCTCGCCCAAGCCAAAACTAAACTAGAAAAAATTGACCTTTCTACTACTAAAGTCATCGTCCTCGAAGACCCCCAATGGTCTGTGGGTGTCCTGGGTTTAGTAGCAGGTCAAATTGCCCAAGAATACGGCTGTCCCACAATTTTATTAACCACCGATCAAACCCAGGAAAGTCTGGAAAATAGTAGGGACGCAATGCGATCGTCAGGAAGTGGAGAAACTACCCCAGTTTTAGCCCGTGGTTCTGCCCGTTCTGTACATCAAATTGACTTGTATCAATTAGTCAAAAACCAAGCCCATTTATTAGACCGATTTGGCGGTCATCCCTTGGCCGCTGGGTTGAGTTTGCCGGTAGAAAATATTCCCCTATTTACCGAAGCAATTAACCGGGAATTGCGGCAACAAATTGGCGAAATTAACCGCTTAGGAATACCAATAATTCAGGCGGACATTATTTGTAAAGTGGCGGATTTGGGTCTAGATTTATTCCGAGAATTGAAAATCCTCGAACCTTGCGGCATGGGCAACCCATCGCCACAAATATTGATTAAAAATTGTTGGTTTGAAAGAGTATGGAATGAAAAAGTTAAAGATAATACTGGTCGAAAATTGGGCTATATTAAAACCTATTTTAATATCAAGGATGATTCCAGTGATTCGGGTTTTCCAGGGATTTGGTGGGGACATTATAAAGAAGATATTCCTCAGAAGGCAGAGAATCCATCTCAGGCGCTTTGTGATGCGATCGCGACTTTGGATTATAATAATTACAAAAAACAGTATGAATTACGGTTAATTGCCGTTAGAGAGGTGAATGAAACTAGGCAAATAACTGTGGTAAATTCGGGAAGTAAAGTTTTACAAATTTTGGATTACCGTAATAATGGTCTAGGGGGAGAATTGCCAGTAGATGAGTCTCTCGATTCGGCCATTTTTATCCGCCAATGTCCCACCAGTTGGGAAGATTTAGAACAAGGGTTAAAGTTAGCGCTTGACTCCCAATTTATTAACCACAAATTGCCGGTTGTGGTCTTAGCTTATGATGCCGATAATATTCCCCAACCCCAAGAAATATGTCAAAAATTGATCACAATTGCTGACCATCTCAGCCACACCGGGGCAAGCATTTCTCGTCAGGAACTTTGCCAGGAATTAACTATCAGCGATCGCGCCTTAGACATTGGCTTAAATACCTTAACATTCCTCGGTTTTCAGATTAGTTTTAACCAAGAAGCATCTGAACTAGAAACCGGGATAACTTTTCGGCGGATTGCCGATAAAAAAGCCACAATAACCGCGAATTATTTTCCTATAGATTATTTTATTGCGGCTTTGCAAGAAGAACAATTTTATCGGCAATATTTTTGTCAGGTGCCGGTTTCCACTATTGAGGCGATCGCGCAGATTTAATCAACAAATATCTAAAATGAATTTAATCATCCTCATATTCTACCCAAGAATTCGGGGTTTCTGAAACCGCTACTTTTAGATCAACTCCTGGAGGAACTCTCCGCTTAGTTTCCTCATAAATATACTTAGCAATCATCTCCGCCGTAGTATCATAATCGGGGGGCATCACGTCATTCAAAAAGCAGTGATCTAGCCCTCCTTTGGTGACATCTTTTTTCGCCCAACGTAGGGTTTTAAAATCCGCCACCATCACTTCATGGGGACAATATTCTGAAGAGTGGAGTTTCTGGGATGACGCTTCAATGCGTACCTTATAAGTATGGCCGTGCATTCGCCCACAAGGGCCATCATAATCCCGAATAAAATGGGCGCTGTCGAATGTGTACTCCGTCACTAATTTCCATTTAGGCATGATTAATTTCCTCCCGCATTAATTAAGATAGCAAATCCCAATGGAAGAGAAAAGAGGATAGAGAAAAGAGATGCATAGGAGTGTGGGAGGCCGCCATCGAGGTGTGGGAAGAAAATTTCCTCTCTTCCCTCTCTTCTCTCTCTTCCCTCTCTTCCCTCTCTTCCCTCTCTTCCCTCTCTTCCCTCTCTTCTCTCTCTTCCCTCTCTTCCCTCTCTTCTCTATCCTCTATCCTCTATCCTCTCTTCTCTATCCTCTATCCTCTTTTCTCTTTTCTCTTTCCTCTATCCTCTCTCTTCTATCCTCATTTTATCTGAAGGCGTCAGGAGTAAGTATAAAGCCGGTGTCACCAATAAGCCAATACAAGTAGATGAGGTTAAACCAAAGGCGATCGCCATACAAAGAGGAAACCACATAGGGTCACTAAAGGCCATTGGTAAAACCCCCACAATGGTGGTCAAGGTGGTGCTGAGAATGGGACGGAGGCGATCGCTTGCACCTCTGGCTGCCGCTTGCCGTAAATCCATCCCTTCTTTGAGATAAGTATTCATCGTATCCACCATCACAATGGAATTATTCACCACAATTCCTGTCAGAGAAATAATCCCAATCACGGCGGGAAAAGAAATGGGAATCCACAATAAGAAAAAACCGCTAAAAGTGCCAATTAACCCAAAGGGAATGGCCAACATAATAATAAACGGCTGAGTAAACGAACCAAACTGAATCACTAAGACTGCAAACACTAAAAATAACGCCACAACCGCCATTTTTTTGGCCGAACCAAACGTTTCCTCGGTAGTTGCCGCTTCGCCACCAAAGTTGTAGTTATAACCGATTGGCCATTGGCGTTTCA
Source organism: Planktothricoides raciborskii GIHE-MW2 (assembly GCF_040564635.1). NCBI lineage: Bacteria > Bacillati > Cyanobacteriota > Cyanophyceae > Oscillatoriales > Oscillatoriaceae > Planktothricoides > Planktothricoides raciborskii. Next base: position 4,985,594 of record NZ_CP159837.1, on the reverse strand, counting down.
TTTCGGTTAATTTTGGTTCTAAATCCGCCAAAATTTCCCCTACGGTGCGGTCTTTAGTTTTCGCTAATACCATCACCGTGCGTTGGGCATTTTTATGAGTAATCGATAACGGGGACATCCCCGGAACTTGTTCTAAGATTTGATCCGCCGCAATTGGGCCATTGGGAGTAATCAAACGAACCATCGCCAGTTCATCCGGGCGGGTTGGGCCACCGACGCTGCCGCCCCGCGAAGGCCATGCGGTACTCAGGCGAATTTCCAAATCTTCCTGACCGCCGCCAATGGGAAAATCCGCGATATCGTTGTCGGTCATCAGATAACGTCCTTGCATGGCCAAGTCATTAGCCCCAATGCCGTAAAAATCCATCGCTTCCCGTTTGGGCTGGAATTTGATATCAGGACGCAAAGAACCCAGGTCATCCCGCACGTCTACAGCCCCAAGAACGCCTCGCAACGCCATTTGTACCTCTCCAGAGATGCGCCGTAATTCGTCCATATCGGTGCCGGTAATTTCAATGGCGATCGGATCTCCTCCTTCTCCGGCTTTCTCGACATTCACCACTAGAGATGCACCGGGATATTTACGCATTGCGGCATTTAACTCAGTTCTTATTTGATCTAAATATTCAAAAGAATTTTTTTCCCGTTGTTCTTTGGGGACAAAGGCGACGGAGAAACCCAGCAAATAGCTCCCATCACTCGGTTTAAGACCAGTTTCTGCTACTAGGTTGCTGCGTTGACCTACTAATTTAACTACGCTTTCAAAAAGTAGGGGCGAAGCATTGGGGCAATTACTGGTTTGTTTCGTTGAAGAGTTGATTGCCGAATCATTCGCCCCGACAAAGCAACGGAGAATTTCTCCCAGGTCATCGGCTACTTTTTGGGAAGTTTCCAAGGTGGCAGTAGGCGGCATTTCCACGTTGACGCTTAAGGCTGTTTTGTCCGCGTCAGGGAACAGGGTTCCGGGTACGCTGCCCGCGAGAGTAGTGGTAAAAACAAACAGACCGATCGCGCCACAAACCCACAGGGAGGCGATGAATTTGTTGGGAATGGTAAATCGTTGAAGCCAGAGAGTAAATTTGGTGGTGACAATTTTCGTGAGGCGATCGATTAAGCTGGCTTTTTCCTTTTCCCTCTTCGATACCGCCGATCCCTGCGGCAGATTCCCGCGACAAGAGATTCCCGGTTTTTTGAAAAAACCGGGAATCTGCGCCGGGGATTTTTTGTCAAGTAAATATCGTGATAGGGGAATATCCACAAATAGGGCAATAATATAACTCATGGATAAACAAATGATGGCCGTAATGGGAAGTAAGCGAATAAATTTACCCATCAGGCCACCTATCGCCATTAACGGCACCATTGCCAAGATTGTTGTTAATTGCCCGGATAACGCGGGGATAGCAAAAGTTCTGACAGTTTTGAGGGCGGCTTGGTTAAAAGTTAACTTTTCAATAAATAACCCCTCGTGCATTCCTTCCATCATCAGGATGAACACATCAACGAGTAATCCCAAGGACAAAATCATGCCAACTTGCACCATTTTGTTCAGGGTATTGCCCAGTAACCAGACGATCGCCAGAGTTGCCAAAATCGTTAAAGGAATCGATAAACCGGCAATAATTGCTTCACGCCAAGTCAGGGCTACTAATAAGATTAAAAATACACATAAAACTCCTTGCCAGCCATTTTGAAATAACTGATTTAAGTCGTACAAAATAGTATCTTTGTCAGTGGCGATGACTTTGTATTCCATGCTGTATGGCCAGATGTTAGGGTTTTGTTTTATCTGGGCGATCGCCTCTAAACAATCATCCACTACTTTGATCGTGTCTGACCCTGGCACTTTGATCACATCAATATTAATAGCCGGTTGATATTCTGCCCCAGCAAAACTAATAAAAGCCCGATTTTTTTCTCTTTCTAAGTCCCGTCGGATTTCGGCAATTTCCCCTAAGCGCACCACCCGATCTTCTGACTCGCATTTATCACTGCCACAAATCCGAGTTATGGGTAAATTGCTTAAATCTTCTAAGGTACGAAAGCGACCATATAAACGAACTTGCGACCCAATATCATCACTTTCTACTTGATCCCAAGGCATATCAATATTGCCTCTTTGAATCGCTTGGGCGACGGTGGTAGGAGAAATCCCCAAAGCGGTGAGTTTGTTGGGCATCATCTGCACATGAATCACTTCATCCCGTTGACCCCCGACGTTGACTTCCCGGACATTGGGTACTTTTTCTAATAAATCTTCGATTTCCTCCGCAGCGCGACTGAGCACCGCTATATCGATGTCACCATATAAACCAATGGTGAGAATGGGCACATCTTGAACGGAGACTTGGGTGACTTTGGGTTCTTCCGCTTCCAAGGTTAAGTCCGGTTTGGCTTCGTCTACTTCTGCCCGAACTTGGGCGATCGATTCGGCGATCGGGGCATTCGCTTGGAATTCCACATTAATTAATGACATCCCATCAAAAGAAGCGCTGGTGATTTCTTTGAGCCCTTTGAGGGATTTAAGTTGGGTTTCGATTTTGTCGGTGACTTGGTTTTCAATGGTTTCTGGGTCAGCCCCAGGCCATAAAGTTTGAATAGTGGCGATCGCAATATTAATATCTGGGTCGCCTTCTTTAACCATTGAAGAAACCCCGATCAGTCCCCCAATCACAAATAAAAAGCATAACAATAGGCCAAATACCGTATTCAGAAAAAAGAATTTGGCCACAGGGGAAGGAGGAGGAGAGGGAGGAGTTTTAGTCATAGCAGTGTCCCATTGTAGGGGCAAAGCATTCGCGCCCAAATTTCTCGGTAAAATCGTCAATTTTTATCCGCGAATGCTTCGCCCATATTTTTTCAGATTGTCTATTGTAGGGGCAAAGCATTCGCGCCCAAATTTCTCGGTAAAATCGTCAATTTTTATCCGCGAATGCTTCGCCCATATTTTTTCAGATTGTCTATTGTAGGGGCAAAGCATTCGCGCCCAAATTTCTCGGTAAAATCGTCAATTTTTATCCGCGAATGCTTCGCCCAAATATTTGCCGATTGATTCCGAAATTTTCTGCCCGGTTTACCCATTGTAGGGGCAAAGCATTCGCGCCCAAATTTCTCGGTAAAATCGTCAATTTTTATCCGCGAATGCTTCGCCCAAATATTTGCCGATTGATTCCGAAATTTTCTGCCCGGTTTACCCATTGTAGGGGCAAAGCATTCGCGCCCAAATTTCTCGGTAAAATCGTCAATTTTTATCCGCGAATGCTTCGCCCAAATATTTGCCGATTGATTCCGAAATTTTATTTATGGGTTACAGGGCGAAGCATTCGGGTAGATAAATTGTCGGTTTTTCCCGGATATTTTTAGCCCGAATGCTTCGCCCCTACCCAAACAACAAACAACCAACAACAAACAACCAACAACCAACAACAACCAACAACCAACAACCAACAACCAACTAATCAACCACATCCACTGGGGCATTATTGACCAGGAGGTTTTTGCCGTCGGTGACAAGACGATCGCCCGGTTTTATTCCCTCCAGAATTTCTTGTTGAGAAATGCCTTTAATACCAATAGTAACTGGGCGCTGTTCGACAAATTGTTTGCCGTCTTTTTCTTGGACAACAAAGACGAATGGTTTTTGATCCCGGTAAACGATGACATTTGCAGGAATCACGGTGGTATTTGCCGCTTCTTTTACGGCAATCCAGGCGGAAACACGGGCGCCGTTGCGGAGGCGAGATTGCATCCGCAACGCTCCGCGATCGCGTTTTTCTGGGTTAATACGGTTAATTCTGACTTTAACATTCACCGCCCGACCCCCAGGAGTCACCGAAGGACTAACAGAAAACACCTCGCCTTCAGCACTGGCAACACTAATCAGAGTTTCGTTATTCAAAGAATCGCGATATGCGCTATTTAAGTCCTCATCCAAGACCACAAAAGCGGTTTGACCGGGGCTGACCTGGGTGCCGTCAAAAGCGGGCAGTTCGATTTGGACTTCAAACTCGTTGGGGTCAATCAAAATAATTGGCACCGTTTCCACCACATTTTGCGCCGTCTGGCTGCTTAACTGTTGCGGCGACCAATAATCCCCTTCCCGAATATTCAAAAAAGCCACCATGCCGTCAAAGGGCGCTCTAATTTCCGTATCTTCTAAGGTGACATTAGCGCGATTTGACTGCGCCCGGGCTGATTCAATTCCCGCGCTGGTGGCATCAACTTGGGCAGCAGCGGCGGCAATACTGCCCTGCACGGCTTCCACCTGGCTTTCCGCTGCCCGCACCTGGCTTTCCGCTGCCCGCACTTGGCTTTCCGCTGCGGCGATATCTTGTTCGGTGGCTTGAATGTTACTCTCCGCTGCGGTTACTTCCTCTTCAGCGGCTTGAATGCGGCTTTGGGTGGCATTGACCGCAGATTTAGCGTTGTCGAGTTTGTTTTGGTAAACGTCGCGATCGCTGGCGGAAATCACCCCTTCATCATAAAGTTCTTGTCGTCGCCGCAGTTCCACCTCTGCTAAGTCGCGATCGGCCATTCTCGCTTCCAGATTAGCTTTCGCTTCCCGAACATTGGCGATGCTGGCTTGTTTTCTGGCCTCTGCTTGAGCCAAACCCGCCCGAACTTGCCCTAATTTTGCCTTTGCTTGAGCCACATTCGCTTGTAGTTGTTCCACCGTGGCTTGGGCTTGGCCTAAATTAGCCTTCGTTTGAGCTAAATTTGCCATCGCCACGCTTTGTTGTTCTTGGGCTTGCCAGATAGCAGCATTGGACTGAACCAAATCCGCTTGGAGTTTGCGATCGTCGATTTGGGCCAAGAGTTCGCCCTCATAAACATAATCTCCCTCCCGCAAATCCCGGCCATCGACCTTTTTAATATAAGTAATCGTTCCTGGCACTTCAAAGCGCAAATGTTTGCCCCGGACAGCAGACACAGACCCATCACTATGCACCCATTCCTGAATCGCCCCTGACTTAGCTTGCACCACCCGCACAGGTAGGGGCGATCCGTTGCCGTTGCTTGCCCCTGCGGGAATGGTGACTGGGGTGGGTTCTGGGACTGCCACTGGGTCGGAAATGCGCCGAGACGCAAACACGCCAATACCCAGGGCGATCGCTAATAATGGCAAAGCCCAGAGCATTATTTTGAATACAGAAAACTTTTTAGCCGCTGGTTTTTCTGATACTTCAAAGGGGCGATCGTCAACAGTAAAAGTCTCTTCTATATTGACTGGATCGTCGGTTAAATCTGTAGGAAATTCGCTACTTTTTGTAATCAATTCAGTGGGATAAGTCGCAATTTTACCCGAACCATTTCTCTCATGGCGGGCTTCATCCACCATCAGATAATTATGGATATTTTTGCTGGAACCATTCGATGATAATTTTGGGGGTGATTTGTGGTTGTTCATAGTTTTGATGATTGTTCACTTTAGTCTATTGATAATTGATAATTGATAATTGATAATTAATAATTAATAATTGTTTTGCCTGCTCGATTGGCGGCCCCTCCGCTCCTCTGCTCCTCTGCCGACGGCGGGTCCCTCTGCCCCCCCGCTCCTCTGCTCCTCTGCCGACGGCGGGCTCCCTGTTGCCTCGTTGCCAAAAATGACCGAACCGTTCAGTCATTTTTTTAATCATAAGCGAAAAACTGGGTACTGTCAAGATTTCCCGAACCGTTTAGTATAGGAAATGACAAGAGTCAGAGAAAAAACATGGAAAGTTTACAATCACTCGATTTAACCAGCCCCAAGGCTTGTCAAATTCTGGAAGGGGCAAGAAGCGCCTTCTTGGAACTCGGCTATGAGGGCACAAGCGTCGAAGAAATTGCTCGCCGCGCCCAAGTCTCTAAAGGCACAATCTATAATTATTTCCCAGATAAGCAGACGTTGTTTATCGCCGTGGTACATGGGGAATGCCAAAAGCAAACCCAACGGATTTTTAAGGTAGATCAAGATACGGAAGACATAGAAACTTTATTGCGTGATATTGCCCTTCATTTTGTGGAATTACTCCTGTCTCCTTTTGCCCAAAATATATTTAGAATTGCGATCGCGGAAACCCCGCGATTTCCTGAACTCGGTCGGGCATTTTATAATTCTGGTTCAGAGGTGGGCAGAAAGCGTTTAATGGATGTGATGGCAGGGGCAATGGCCAAGGGAGAATTGGCGATCGCGGATTTAGAATTAGCCGCTGACCAATTTATTGAACTCTGTAAAGCCGACCTCTTTTATAAACAATTGCTGGGCATCAAAACCAATCCGACAACAGCGGAAATTCAGCGAGTTGCGGACGGGGCGGTAACAACTTTTCTTAAAGCCTTTGGCAAATAAAAATCCATATATCACCAAGCAAGCGCTGTAATGGCGAATTTGGGTTTACACCGTTGTCAAAATTACCAAAATTACGGCTATTTTCGATTAAATTGAATAAATTACAGATATTGGTCGTTTTTAACGCAGCAGATTGTAGGGGCGATAGCCGTCTCGCTTTCAGATAATTTATGAGTTAGAAACGTAAATTTTTTACGGAAAAGCTTCGCCCCTACAAAACCCTACAAATATTTGTGGTTTTCTAATCAGAAAAAGGCTGCTAAAAACCAGTCTTTACTTTTATTTAAGTGGTTTTAAGACTGGTTTCTGCTGTTTCTGCTTCTCCGGGAACTGGTAGGTCTAAATTTGGGCCTTTGCGAATAATTCGGCTACCAAAAAATAAGGCGCAAACAAACAAAATCGAATAGACCACCGCAAAGAGAGTTAAAGAGGTTAAAACATTCGTTGGGGGCAAATTGCTGGCCGCATCTACGGTACGGATTTGCTCGTAAAGTGTCCAAGGTTGGCGTCCCACACAGCGAACAATCCAGCCAGATTCTACGGCAATATATCCTAAAGGTGCGGCAAAAATCCAGGTTGCCATTAACCAACGTTGTTGACCAATTTTATCTTCAGCTAATTGACCGCGTATCCACTGCACTACAGTCCAAAACATTAACCCGACTAAGAAAAAACCGATCGCCACCATAATCCGAAAAGAATAATAGATTAATCCCACCATGTGCGGGCGATCTTCCGGCGGCCATTCTTTCAAACCCCTTACAGGTTCTGAGAGGGTTGGTTTCAGTTCCAAAATATAGCCCAAAGCGTTAGGAATGGCGATTTCCCAATCATTTTTTTCAGCGGTTTCATTGGGGAGAGAAATCATACTCCAAGGGGCAGCATTGCCAGCGGGAATTGTTTCCCATTGGGCTTCCATTGCGGCGAGTTTTGCCGGTTGATGTTGATAGACTTGTTCGGCACTTAAATGGCCAATATAAATTTGCAATGGGGCAACAGCGATCGCGGCAGCTAAAACAATTTTGAAAGACTTACTGAAAAACCCTTGATGGCGACCTTTGAGAATATACCAAGCGCTAATTCCGCCAATCACAAATAACGAAGTCTCCAAGGTGGCAAAAAACATATGGAGGACGCTATTCAGCATAAAAGGATTAAAAATTGCTTGAAAATAATCGCTAACCACAAATTTGCCATTCACCAGTTCGCCACCAGCGGGAGTTTGTAGCCAAGAATTCGCCGCAATAATCCAAAATGTTGAGAGATTAGCGCCAAAAGCTACCATAATTGTAGCAAAATAATGAATCGCTGGATTGACTTTTTCCCAGCCAAATAGCATAATGCCTAGAAAGCCCGCTTCTAGCATAAATGCCATAGAAGCTTCAAAGCCCAAAACACTGCCAAAAAAGTCCCCAACTGCTTCAGAAAACGGCGCCCAATTCGTGCCAAATTGAAATTCCATCGGGACTCCAGAAGCTACCCCAATGCCAAAGTTGAGCACATATAGTTTTGCCCAAAAACGGGCATGATGATAGTAGTCAGGATTCCGAGTTTTTAACCAGAGTCCTTCGACAATTACCAAATAAATGGCCATACCTGTAGTCAATACAGGCCATAGCATATGAAAGATAGCCGTGAGTGCAAATTGCATCCGCGAAAGCACTACGGTGTCTGAGAGAAAGTCCATAATTGCCTTGATGATTTAGATCAACATTTATGGATTATACTACATATATAAGGAAATGGGAAATTAACAGAAAATTTGTCTGACCGAATTTGTGGGCAATGGGGTTTAGGTTCGCCATTTTCTGCCCAAAGCTTTGGGTAAAGGGAAAGGGGACAGGCTATAAATAATAATAGATAATATATAGATATACTAGAGATATATTTTGTTAGCCATGTAATTTTATGGGATATTTTTTATAGGCTTTGAATTTATTTTTTTGATTTAAATAAATTTAATATTTTTTTAATGATTTAATAAATCGCAAATTGCTAGAATTATTATAGCATTCACGACTAAATACGCGATCGCCCACCATGCAGACATTCACAAACTACATCAAAGCCATTGAAACTTCACTTCAGTCAGGAAACGCCACTGAACATACTTATCGCCCTGGGTTGAAAACTTTACTGGAGTCTTTTAATTCGGGGATTATAGCGGTTAATGAACCGAAGCGGATTAAATGCGGTGCCCCGGATTTTGTCATTACCGCTGGACAAATTACCCAAGGACATATCGAAGCCAAAGATATTGGGGTGTCGTTGACTAAAGAAGCGAAAAGTCAGCAACTTAAGCGCTATTTTAACGCCTTACCTAACCTAATTTTAACCGACTATTTAGAATTTCGCTGGTATGTGAACGGAGAATTGAGGTTAACGGCAAAAATTGCTGAAGTTGGCAAAAAAAATCAACTGCAACCCAACCCAGCAGAAATCAATAAATTGGCGCAACTTTTGACCCAATTTTTGCAAATCACTACGCCTCAAGTTAGCAGTCCCAAAGAGTTAGCCAAACGGATGGCTAGTTTAGCCCAACTAATTCGCGATGCGATTAATACCGCATTGGCAGAAACAGAGAAAGGGGGAATGTTGCGGGATCAATTAGAGTCTTTTCAGAAAGTTTTGATTAAAGATTTAACTTCGAGTCAGTTTGCGGATATGTACGCGCAGACCATTTGTTATGGGCTATTTGCCGCACGGTGTAATATTGATAATCCGGCAACTTTTTCGCGAGAGACTGCCGCGTTTCAGCTACCGAAAACTAATCCTTTTCTGCGGAGTATTTTTGGCCAAATTGCCGGACCAGATTTAGATGACAGAATTGTTTGGGCGGTGGATGATTTGGCGACGATTTTGCGATTAACGGATATGGCGGAAATTCTGAAAAATTTTGGTCAGCGAACTCGGCAAGAAGACCCGGTGGTGCATTTTTATGAGACGTTTCTGGCAGAATACGACCCAACAATGCGGGAGTCACGCGGGGTTTATTATACTCCTGAACCTGTGGTGTCTTATATTATTCGTAGTGTTGACTATGTTCTGAAACAAAAGTTTGGCATTAGTCGGGGATTAGCAGATGCGCGGAAAATTAAAGTATCTAATGCTAATGGAGAAAATCCTACAGAAATCCATCAAGTATTAATTCTGGATCCGGCAGTGGGAACGGGGACATTTTTACATGGGGCGATCGACCATATTTATGAGAGTTTTAAACAGCAAAAGGGGATGTGGTCGAGTTATGTGAGTCAGCATTTATTACCTCGGTTATTTGGGTTTGAGTTGTTGATGGCACCCTATACGGTTGCTCACATGAAATTGGGGTTGCAGTTGCAGGATTTGGGTTATGATTTTAGTTCTGATGAACGGTTAAGAATTTATCTGACCAATACTCTGCAAGAAGCGTTTCAATTATCAGACCAGGTAATTAATTTTGGTTCCCGCATCAAAGAGGAAGCTGAAGCGGCGAAAGAAGTTAAACAAGAGCATCCCGTGATGGTGATTATCGGTAATCCTCCTTATTCGGGACATTCGGTGAATAAGGGAGAATGGATTAAACAGCTTTTGAGAGGAAAAGATATTACCTCTAATACACCGACCGAGAATTATTTTGAAGTTGATGGCGAACCTTTAAAAGAACACAATCCAAAATTTTTGAATGATGATTATGTGAAATTTATTCGGTTTAGTCAATGGCGGATTGAGCAAACTGGTTATGGAGTGTTAGCATTCATTACCAATCATAGTTATTTAGATAATCCTACATTTAAAGGAATGCGTCAAAGTTTGATGCAAACCTTTGATGAGATTTATCTGTTAGACCTACATGGAAATAGTAAGAAGAAAGAAGTTTGTCCCGATCGCACCCCCGACCAGAATGTGTTTGATATTCAGCAAGGGGTGGCAATTGGTATTTTTATTAAATCTGCCAATAACCCCCAAAAATTGGCAACGGTTTATCATGCTGATTTATGGGGAAAGCGAGAAATTTATCGAGAAATAGAGGAAGGGAAAGAACCGATCGGGGGAAAATACCACTGGTTAGCGGAAAATGATATTAGTTCCACAGCATGGAAAACAATAAAACCCAAATCACCCTTTTATCTCTTTAAAGTGCAAAATGCTGAATTATTACCAGAATATGAAACCGGATGGAAAATAAATGAAGTGATGTCAATTCACTCTAATGGATTTAAAACTCATCGCGATAATTTTGCTATTGAATTTGATGCAAAAGTGATTTATCAAAGATTTCTGGAAATGCGTGATTATAATCTTAATGATAGAGAGTATGCAGAAAAATACCAAATTAAAGATACTAATAGTTGGAAATTAAATACGGCACGCACAAGCATTCGTAATGATGAGGATTGGGACTCAAAAATCATATCTTGTTTATATCGACCATTTGATACTCGTTATTGCTACTTTAGTACAGTAGCAATGGATAGACCTAGACGAGAGTTGCTCGATCATGTCGCAGGAAAAGACAATTTATGTTTATTACTGATTCGGCAAATGCAAGATGCTACCCCATACTCTCATGTGTTAGCTTGTACATCTCCTGCAATTGATCGGGCTTTTGCTTGTTCAAGAGGTGCATCTACTTCTTTCCCTCTCTATTTATATCCGACAAATCAAACCACCCTTTTCGACCTAGAAACCTCTAATGCACCAGGGCGACGCTATCCTAACTTGGCAGAGAACTTTACCCAAGACTTCGCAACTCGCTTAGGATTAGCATTTATCCCTGATGGTAAAGGAGACAAGCTAAAAACTTTTGGGCCTGAAGATATTTTTCACTATATTTATGGGGTGTTTCACTCTCCAACTTACCGCGAACGTTACGCCGAATTCCTGAAAATAGACTTTCCTCGCGTTCCATTAACTTCCCAAATTGGTCTATTTCAAGGACTATGTGAAAAAGGCGATCGCTTAGTCAATTTGCATTTAATGAAAGCAACGGGTTCTTTACGGGTGACATATCCCGAACCGGGAGATAATCAAGTAGAAAAAGTCTTTTATACTGACCCGAAAAACAATCAGCCCGGACGAGTTTACCTTAACAAAACTCAATACTTTGAGGGAATACCCCCAGCAGTTTGGCATTTCTATATCGGTGGCTACCAAGTTTGTCAGAAATGGCTAAAAGACCGCCAAGGCAAAATCTTAGATTATGACGATTTAACCCATTATCAAAATATCGTCGCGGCTTTGGCAGAAACCATAACTTTGATGCAAGAAATTGATGCGCTAATTAACGAATATGGCGGTTTTCCGATTAATTAATAATATAGTCATTTCAATTTAACGTGCTTGATACAAAACATTAGGGGCGCTTGGACGTAGCCAGGGGCGCAAGCATTGCCACGAAAAAGCCCCTAAGATCGCCCCTGATGCTTTCTCTCAAGTATTATTGAAATAGCTATATCAGGGGAAAAATTAATCGGCTTGAATGGGTAATATAATCGTAAATTCAGCCCCATTTCCAGGGGAGGAATGACAAATTAGTTGCCCGTGGTGTTTTTCTACGATAATTTGGTGGCTAATTGATAAACCTAATCCTTTGCCGCTGCCCACAGGTTTGGTAGTAAAAAATGGTTCAAAAATTTTCTCACATAAGGCTTGTGAGATGCCCGGGCCATTATCCCGAATTTTGATGGAAATCGAGTCTCGATCTATTTGTTCAGTGGCGACCAAAATTGTTGGCATGGTTACTGTCTGGTTTTCGGAGTTAATCTTCTGGTTATTGGTTGGAGATGCGGCTAAACTTAAAGCATAGATAGAATTGTCTAGAATATTGAAAAATACTTGATTTAAGTCTCCAGCGTAACACTGGACTAAAGGCAGTTTGCCATATTGCTTAATTAAGTTAATATTATTTAATCGATGCTGTAAAATCATCAAGGTGCTGTCTAGACCTGTGTGAATGTCAATCCGTTTTATTTCCGCTTCGTCTAACCGAGAAAATGTGCGTAGCCCCAGGACTACATCACGAATGCGATCGCTCCCGTTTTTCATAGAAGACAAAATTTTGGTCAAGTCTTCACTTAAATATTCCAGGTCAATATCTTCGATTTTTGCTTCAATTTCCGGTGGAACTTTGGGGAACTTGGTTTGATAAAGGTCTAAAAGTTCTAACAAGTCTTGGATGTAATCATTGGCTGGGTCTAAATTAGCGGCAATGAAATTAATGGGATTATTAATTTCGTGAGCAATTCCGGCCACCATTTGACCGAGAGAAGACATTTTTTCTGTCTGAATGAGTTGAGCTTCAGTTTTTTGCAGTTGCTTCAAAGTGGCTTGTAACTCCTGGGTTCTCTGCTCGACTTTTTGTTCTAAGTTATTGTTATAATCTTCTAACTGCTGATTGGCATTGGCTAAATTGCTATAGAGGCGAGCATTTTCTAAGGAAATCGCGGCTTGAGATGATAACAATTGTAAAACTTCTAGGCGATCGCTGGTAAAAGCCCCGGTGGTTAGGTTGTTTTCTAAGTAAAGTAAACCGATCGCCTGTCCTCTGGCACTAATCGGAATACATAATACAGACTTGGGTTGGTGCTTGAGAATATAGGTATCATGGGCAAGTATTTCTTCATCAATGGCATTATTGACCACCAAACTTTGCTGCGTTCTTTGCACATAATTTAAGGCTGACATTGGTACAGTGTCACTCATTTCTTTTGGGCAAGATTGCAATACCCTGATGCGATCGCCATCCACTTCCCCCATAACGGCGATCGTCAAGTTATTGTTGTCATTGAGCATGAGAACCCCTTTTTGAGCGCCACTATTTTGTAAAAGAATTGTCATCAATTTTTCCAGCAAATTACTCAGGACAATTTCACTGGATATCGCCTGGGCTGCTTTCATCACCGTGGGTAAATCTAGCAGATTTAAACCTGTAGGCGCTGTGGTTCTGGTGCGAGTTATTTCAGTGCTTTGACTGGGGGAAATAGCAATTTGTCCCAGTATTTCTGGATATTGAGTTTCCAGTTGTTTAACTTTGGCGATCGCACCCCAGCGAAGATAACCTTGATGGGCTTCGGTTATATAAAAACGTCCCATATTTTCTCGACCACGAGACAGATGAAATTCCCCGGCTAGTTCATTGGCGAGGGCTTCTTCTTGGATATAACCTTGCTGACGGGCTCCAGCGATCGCCTTTTCATAATGAGCGATCGCCTGAGTATCTCTCCCCCGGAATTTAGCCCTTTCTGCCTCCACTAAATCATACTTATGCTGAAAATTTTCCGGGCAATGTGCAGCCCACAATTTCATTTGTTTTTGATTGGCTGATATTATTTTCAAATAGCGTTTTTTGCTCGGTACATCAATCCGCTTTAAATTAGCCAACAGTGCCAAAGAATAGTAAAAATTGTGAGCATAGTATTGAAATGATCCTACACCACCTTTTTTATATTTATCGGTTAATTCGCCAAAATTTGCCGCTGGTTCACAAAATTTAAATAAATAAGCCAGTATGGTTTTATAATGATTAATCATAAACAATAAAGTAATGTTATTTGTTTCCTCAAATAACTGAACAATTTCGGCTTCTTTATGGCTTGATTCTCCTAAACACAACGGTGATTTTGAAGCATGAATTAAATTAAACACCATTTGATAAGATAACTGGCTAAACCAAACATGAAACTCTAGCTTATATTTTTTAATTAATTCTAAGTAATGCTTTTGTTGGATGATTAATAAATTGAGCGGATTGCCGCTAAAAAACATATGATTTGTGTGTTGGGCAATGCAATAAAAGCCATATTCTAAATCTCCGTCATTCATGCCAATTTCCCAGGCTTTAAACAACGGTGCTATAGTTTCTTTAAGATGAACATGAACGGGAAGTATCAAGACATAAATAATGTCCATCACTTTACAGCGAATTTTCGACTCAGAATCCTGGTATTGCTCCATCAGAGCGAGGGATAACCGAGCAAATTCATAAGCTTTTTCAAGTTGCCCGTAAAATCCCGACAAAATCATGGCATAATTGACATAAACATAAGTCGCTAATGGTGAATTACCGTTAACAACACAAAGCTTAACCATTGTCAAAATCGCTAACTCTAAGAGCAAAGAATTCACATGAAAAGCTGCTCCTATAGCACTTTGGAGAATTCTTATGGCTGCTAGATGATAAGGATCGGTCATTTCTGGCAAGTTGATTAAATCAGCAGTTGCCGGAAGTCTACTGGATAATTCTTCTTTCAGCGACCGAATCTCTTTTAAAATCTGTGATTTACTATTGGGAAATTGAATTTTTAATTGAGCCAAAATATCCTCAGCAGTTTCTAGGGCTTTTTGTGCCTGAGACTGATTAACATAGAACTGCATTTTTACTTCATAAATGGGAATAATATCTAAAATTGACTTAGCTTGCGCGATCGCTACTGCCGCTAAAAAATTTCCTCGCTCTGGATTCGCACTTAAGTATTCGATTTCCCCCGCTTGCACGTAGAGATTTAAAGTTAAATCGTAATAGCGATCCCAGCTATCTGCTTCTAATAAATTTAAGCCAATATTTAAATAGTTCAAAGCCGCTTTATATGCCGTGGCTGACTTAGCCTTTTTAGCCGCCATGAGATTTAAAGCAGCTAACTCGTATTTTTCTGATGAATTTTCTATTAAGTCAATGGCCAAATTTAGTTGATTGACTAAAAGAAAAATCTGATTTTTTTGCGTGTCAGGAGGTAAATTTTCCAGCAGCAAACGACCGATTTTTAAATGAGTGAGTTGTTTTTCCGATTCAGGAATCAGAGAATAAGCGGCTTGCTGTACTCGGTCATGTAAAAATTTGTAATCAATGTTTAAGCTATTTTGGCGATCGCCCAGGATTGTTTGTCGATAATTTTCTGCCCACTGGTGTTCTGGAATTAACGGACTATCACTGTCTAAAAGCATGGGAATTTTATATGCATCACTCAAAGGCAGGACTAGCCCCAACTCCAGCGCATTCCAAAGCTTTAAAGCGGTTTCAGTGGTTGATTGCTCATTGACAATTGCCAAAGTATCTAAATTAAACTGGTTGCCAATACAAGCCGCAAACTTTAAAACTTTTTGGGTATCTTCGGGCAGTTTACTTAAGTTACGGGCAATCAGTTGGACGACATTATAATCGGTAATGCCAATCCCTTGAATTTTCGCAATATCCCACTGCCATTTGGCTAAGGTTAAGTCATAATTTAATAATTTTTCTGTCGCGAGAGTTTTCAATATTTGAGTTAAAAAGAAAGGATTTCCCTGGGTTTTATTCTCAATCAGTAATGCCAACTGACAAATATGGTGATTTTCTGGATCGGCCTTGAGGGTATCCGCAATCAATTCGCGAATATGCTGATGAGATAAGGGTTTTAATTCAATATTATGAATGAATGTTCCAGAAGCCTTGATGGTTTCCAAGGTTTGCATAGTTAAATGCGTGGGACTGACTTCATTTTCTCGATAAGCCCCAATCACAAATAGATATTGATGGTCTGGGTCAGTCATCAAAAATTCGAGTAATTTTAAAGTAGCGGGGTCTGCCCATTGTAAATCATCTAAAAAAATCACCAAAGGGTGTTCGGCTTGACAAAATACATTAATAAATTCTCGAAAAACCCGATGAAATCGATTTTGCGCTTCATAAATACCCAATTGAGGGACGGGAGGTTGTTCCCCTAAAATGAGTTCGAGTTCGGGAATGACATCAATAATGACTTGAGCATTTTGCTTGAGACTACCTAAGATTTTTTGTTGCCAATTCTTCAGATTTTGCGAAGGTTCCGTTAACAGTTGTCGAATTAATTGTTGAAAAGCTTGAATAATTGCTGCATAAGGAATGTTGCTCTCGTATTGATCGAATTTACCGGCGATAAAATAGCCTCTGGTTTTGACGATGGGTTTATGAATTTCATAAACTACTGAGGTTTTACCGACCCCAGAATACCCACTCACAAGCATTATTTCGCTGGTCCCTTTGCTGACTCGTTCAAATGCATCTAATAGAGTCTGAACTTCTGCTTCTCTTCCGTATAGTTTTTGCGGGATGAGGAGGACGCTGGCTCGATCGCGCATTCCTGGGGGGAACGAATTAATCATCCCGGTAGTTTGTAACTCAGATAAACAAGTTTCTAAATCCGCTTGCAGTCCCGCTGCGGTTTGATATCTATCTTCTGCGGTTTTACTTAAAAGTTTCAGTATAATCGCCGCAATAGTGGCATCAAGTTCGGGTCGATGTTGCTGTGGAGAAATCGCTTCAACGGCTAAATGGCAGTGAACCATTTCCATCGGATCCGTGGTGTTAAAAGGCAATTTACCTGTGAATAGTTGATAAAATGTCACCCCCAAAGAATAGAAATCCGTGCGATAATCTAAAAAACGATTCATTCTGCCCGTTTGTTCTGGGGACATATACGCCAGAGTGCCTTCTAATAAATTGCCATTAGTCAAGTCAGTGTTTTCTCGATCTAGGCGTGAGGCTATACTAAAGTCTGTGAGTTTGACTTCTTTATTGTCCGGGTTAATAATAATGTTAGACGGGTTAATATCTTTATGAATAATCCGGGCTTGATGTAGCTGTCCGACAATTTTAACCAGGGCGATCGCAATTTCTAACCCTTGCTGAATTGTCACCGATTGATTAGCGATCCATTCTTGCAAGGATTGTCCGCCAAAATCCTCTAAAATTAACGCATAACTATTTTGGTAGCGTTTCAGTTCATAGGCTTGAACAATTCCGGGAATATTCACGGAATGCATCAAGGTATATTCTTGTTTGAGTCGGGTAATTTCTTCTAAAGTGGGATTGCTAGAGGCTAATGTTTTAATAATCACCGGGATTTGACTGCTTTGTTCACTGCTTTGTTGACTGATTTGTTGAATTCCTCGATAAATGAGATTTTTTTCGTTGGCGCTAATGGCCTCGGTAATCTGATATCCACTTAAAGAAATCATCATCGTCAACTCCTGTGAATTGGGGCTAATATTGAGGCTAAGAATTTGTCATCAGGGTAATTTTAGGTTAAATTATGAAATCCAACCACTTTCAGGCAGTTACTAAGTTATAATACCTTGTATCCTTAAACCATGTTCCATTAGTAAAAAATCTTAATAATTGATCCAATCAACAATCAACAATCAAAGAATCCCTACCCAACAATCAAAGAATCCCTACCCAACAATCAACAATCAACAATCAACCAACAATAAAATTATGGCAGAATTTCCTGATTTTAGCAAATACGGCTATCAAATAAAGC
Organism: Planktothricoides raciborskii GIHE-MW2; assembly: GCF_040564635.1. Classification (NCBI taxonomy): domain Bacteria; kingdom Bacillati; phylum Cyanobacteriota; class Cyanophyceae; order Oscillatoriales; family Oscillatoriaceae; genus Planktothricoides; species Planktothricoides raciborskii. Next base: position 4,968,011 of record NZ_CP159837.1, on the reverse strand, counting down.
GCGAATTGGGTCGGAATGTGGCCGGAGGGCGGATTACCTATTTGGCCAACCAGATTTTAACCCAGAATTTATCAACTATTCAAGACAATTCAGAAAACTGGGTAGTGATTAAGCAATTTCAGTTTGCCACAACGAGCGCCAATTGGTCAGATTTTAAAGCCCATGAGCGAGAAATTAAAGTTTTGCAAAGCCTCGATCATCCAGGAATTCCTAAATATTTGGATTCTTTCGAGACGCCCACGGGTTTTTGTATGGTGCAGGAATATAAAGAAGCAAATTCTCTGGGGATATTACGCAGTTTTGAGCCAGAACAGATTAAACAAATTGCCCTAGACTTGTTAGTAATTTTAGTTTATTTACAAAGTTTAAACCCGTTGGTGATTCATCGGGATATCAAACCAGAAAATATTTTAGTGGCGGAAGATGCGGCAGGTTCATTAAAGGTTTATCTGGTTGATTTTGGCTTTGCTCAAATGGGCGGAGGCGAAGTGGCGATGAGTAGTATGGTGAAAGGTACTCTGGGCTTTATGGCACCGGAACAGTTGTTTAATCGCACCTTAACTCCCGCATCGGATCTTTATGGTTTGGGGGCGTCTTTAATTTGTTTGCTGACGGCAACTAAATCGATGGAAGTGGGTAAGTTATTGGATGAAAACTATCATTTTGAATTTAGAGAATTGCTGCCTAAATTGAGTCGGCGTTGGATTTCTTGGCTGGAAAAAATGGTCGAGCCAGATCCGAAAAATCGCTATGGAAATGCGGCGGAAGCTTTGGCGGCATTGCAACCAATTTATGTTAACCGAACCCCAGAGGTTAAGCTGAGTCCGTCTCCCATTGAGTTAGCCGCGTCCAAGGTTGGGGAAATGTTGCGGGTGCAGGTGCTAATAAAAAATTATGTGCCAGAAACCTTGCTGACGGGATGCTGGGAGGTGGCACCGCATCCGAACGATCCCCCCCAGCCCCCCTTATTAAAGGGGGAGAATGATCCCCCCCAGCCCCCCTTAAAAAAGGGGGAGAATGATCTCCCCCAGCCCCCTTTATTAAGTCATTCTTGGATTAGTTTTAGTCCGTCAAAATTTGCAGATAATCGCGTGGTTTGTGAGATTTTGATTAATACGCGCAAGCTGAGAACGGGTCAGGTTTACGATCGCCAATTGTTGTTACATACGAATGGGGTGCCGGAAACTCAGACGGTCAGCTTGACGGTGCAGACGGCGCCAGTGCCGATCGCGGTGCGAAAATTGCCTCGTCGGTTTTTGGGATTACTGTTTTTGGTGGCTGCCGGTGGTTCTGTGGTGGCTTTGGAGTCCATGATGACTTTGGTGACGGTGGCGATCGCGGGTTTTGTGACTTGGGCGGGTCTTTCGCGGATTTTGGGCAGTCGAAACCATTGGCTGAAAGTGCTTGTAGCTTTTTTGACTACAATGGTGGTGGCGGGAATTGCCGGATTTGGGATTGGGGTTGCACTTGGGGCGACTGCGACCGGGTTGTGGACAACGGCGATCGCTGCTGCGGTGACGGTGGCAACAGCGGCAACCTTGCTGGCAACTGCCACGGGAGTGCGAAAAAATTTCGGTACTGGGTGGGCGATCGCCCTTTGTTTGCTCACAGCAATTTGCGGCATTACTTTCGGTCTGGGTTTAAAATTACAATTACTAGCCTCTCCCTGGCTGTTAGCACTTGCCACCACTGCCCCGGTGCTCGCTTTAATTCTAATTTTGCCCGCGAGCGATCGGCGACGCCTTGCCAAATATCGGCAATCGGAGCAACATTTAATTGAATCTTAGTTATTTGTTATTTCTTATTTATTATGCATTTATTATGCAAATCTGCAAATAACAAATAAAGAATAACCCAAATATACAAGCTATTCATAATGAACTTCCCTGATTTTTCCCAAAAAGGCTACCACATTATCGAAGAACTAGGCCATAATCATGCCGGTGGTCGAGTCACCTATTTAGCATCAACTTTAGCATCAACTGATACTGAAGAAAAAGTCGTCATCAAAGAATTTCAATTTGCTAAAAATGCTGTAAATTCTTGGGCTGACTATGACGCTTACCAAAGAGAAATAGAAGTATTGCAGGGATTAAATCATCCGGGTATTCCTCGGTATTTAGACTCTTTTGAAACCGCCCAAGGTTTTTGTTTAGTGCAAGAATATAAGAATGCCCAACCTTTATCGCTTGAGAATGCTTGGGTAGCCAAAGATATTAAAAAAATTGCGATCGCGATCTTAGAAATATTAGCCTATTTGCAAAATAGAATACCTCCGGTATTTCATCGGGATATCAAGCCAGAAAATATCCTAGTAGATGGGGAACTAAATGTTTATTTAGTCGATTTTGGGTTTGCCCATATTGGTCAGGGAGAAGTGGCCATGAGTAGCATGGTTAAGGGCACCTTGGGCTTTATGCCACCGGAACAGTTATTTAACCAAGAATTGACCCTGGGGTCAGACCTTTATGGAGTCGGGGCAACCCTGATTTGTTTGTTAACTAAGACCAAATCTGTGGATATTGGCAATTTAATTGATGCTTACTATCGGATTAATTTTAAATCTAAAATTAAATCTAAAATTCGGCGGATTAATCCAGATTTAATTAACTGGCTAGAAAAAATGGTGGAGCCGAAACCGAAAGAGCGTTTTCCTGATGCTAATACTGCCTTAGAAGCCCTGAAGCCCCTAGAAGTGCGGCCAACGCCAAAAGTTAATTGTAGTGTTCAAATTGTTGAAGTCACCGCTCGTGAATTTTCAGAGCAATTGAACTCTCAGATCGTGATTCAGAATCCGATTCGGGGGACGATGCTCACGGGTCGATTACAAATCGCGCCCCATCCTAACGACCCAAAAGTAAAGCCCCCCGGTCATGCTTGGATTCACATCAGTCCTCGTCATTTTAAACAGAATCAAGTTGAGTGTAATCTTACCATATCTACGAAAAAATTACAAGCAGATTCAACTTATGAACGAGAAATTTTATTAATCACTAATGCTAGTAATGAACCATACCGAATTCCCCTGAGAGTGAATACGGCGTCATTGCCCAAACAAAGTCAGCTACCCTACGGCCATATCGCCACATTATTTGGCTTGAGTTTTCTTTTCTGTGGGCGAAGTTTCTTGGATCTGTTCGGGGCTATGATATTTTATGGAATTTTTCGTACTTCTGGCTTTTTATTGGTATTAATTATGATGGTATGGCTGACCCTGGAACAAAGATTAAGTCAAGAAAGACAGGGGAGAAAAATTGGTGCATTGACCGGATTAGTAATGGCCGCCGCGATCGCCTTGGTGACAGGTAATCTTGCTTTGAATAACCTTAATCAAGGTATGGTAATGATGGTATTGGCAGGTTATTTGGGTGCTAATTCCGGGGCAATTACAGAAATAGTTAGTTGGCGGTTTAACCAAACTCCAGCCCCGAAAATCGCCAAGGTATTAGCTGGGGCGATCGCCGGTACAATGGCGGCACTTACTGTGTTTTTCTCTGACATAAAACATGACACATATTACATTCCAGTAGATATCGGAATTCCACTCTGGTTAATTCTGGGAATGTTGGTGAGCGCGTTTGCGGGGATAGTGGTGTGTGATTTGCTCCTAGACGACTTTACTCCTCCCTGGTCTGTGATTTTTTCTTTGTTAACTATTGGTCTGGGAATAACACTGGGTATGGTCTTCCTCTGGGGCTGGTGGTCGATGTTATTTTCGGCAATCATTATCGCCGTTTGTTTGGGTAAAATGATTTCTCCCACCACTAAGCGATCGCGCTTAATTAGAACCTATCAAAAAAATATATTGCAGTTGATTAAACCCTAGGGTAAAACCTGATATAATCAATAGTCATTCAAATCTGCCGTCCATAAGTTTATTTCAAATAAAACCCTAGAAGGAGAATTTTGATCTATGAAAAACCGCGCAACTTTTTGGCTTGTTTTTCCCTTAATGCTTGGCTTATTTGCCTGTTCAAATTCCGGGGAAAGCGATCGCACGGATGCATCAACTTCGCCCCCTCCAGCCGCAGAAAATCCGGTCAGTAACCCATTACCCGTTCCCACAACTCCCCCGGCAGATATGGCCAATCAGCGATCGGCAACTTCCGGAGCAACTTCCGGGGAATCCGCAGCAGTGTCCCCGGAAATTCGCCAGCAAATTTTAACGGAACTTTATAGTCAGCAAAAGGCATTAAATCTCTGCGATGGTTTCTTGGATCAAAACTATTCCCAAACCGAATCACAAGTCTTTGCTTTAGACGCAGAAACTTATTTAGTGCATTTACAATGTAGTTTAGCCGCTTATCAAGCTAGTTTTGAATTTTTGACCTATCAGAAAAAAGCATCGGGGGGTGAATTTAAGCCAATGACTCTGACTGTATTTAACGAAAACCCATCGGGAAAACCGACTCAAGAGAATGTGAGAACTGTAGGGGGAATGCCGACCTATAATCCAGAAACGCGATCGCTGACTATTTTTACCAAATTTAGAGGAGTGGGTGACTGTGGATCTTTGGCCAACTATCAACTAAAAGACGGTGAATTTCAACTGGTAAAATATCAAGCGAAATTTGCCTGTGATGGCAATGCGATCGACCCAGAAAAATATCCGCAAATTTTTCCGTAAATTTTTCCGTAAAGGCAGATAGTCACGGGATATTTTCGGAAATCAAGGGCGGCGTTGCATTCCGGCATATGAATTATTGCGAGAAACCCGGAATTTATTGCGGTCATGCAACGCCCCTACAAAATTCGGATAGAAAACGGGGCAAAAATTATCGCCCAAACCCGGTTTCTGGCTCTGGCGTAGCAATTTAAATATCCCATTTAAATATCAATTTTCACTTCAACCTGTGAATTGGTTAACCCAGAAACCTTTTCGCTATCTTCTGGATCTAAGCGAATTTTTACCTCGACCACGCGCACATCCACATCAGCGGTGGGGTCTGTATCTAAAATATCTCGTTTGCCAATTTTCCAGCCAATTTCAGCTACAGTTCCCTCCAATTCAGAGGCGATCGCACCACTGGTAATTGTCCCCCGTTGACCCAGACGTACTTGGGAAATATCTGTCTCATAAATTTCCGCCACCACATACATTTGATCGGTTTCCCCAATCTCAACAATCCCATCATTACTAATTAACTCACCGGGACGAGTAAAAATATCCAAAACCCGGCCATTAATCGGGGATTTAATATAGGTTTGATCCAGGTCTACTTGCGCTTGGGAAACAGCGGCGATCGCTCGATCCACTTCCGCTTGCGCCACGGTGACATCCACGGGGCGAACTTCCATTAAACTATTCAAAATCGAACTAGCCTGATTAACTTGCTCATTGCCGGTTTCTAAAATTCGTTTAAAGTTGGTTTGGGCTTGAGCGATTTCGGCGTTAGACGTGGTTTTAATTCGTTCTAAATTTGCTTTAGCTTCTTCGATTTGTTTATTACCCGTTTGCATAATCCGGGTTAAGGTAACTTGTGCTTCATTAATTTTTTCCCGACCTGTGGTGAGCATTTCCTGGAGTACGGCATCAGCTTCTTTTAGTCTTTCCTCACCCGTTTGGACTGCTAGTCGTTTCGTATCAAATAATGACTGACTAATAGCCCCTTCTCGATACAGTTGTTCGTGACGCCAATATTCGGTTTGAGCATTTTCTAATTCAGCATTTAAGCGGTCTAGGGTCGCTTGTTGGGCCTGAACATTTCCCTCTAGTTCCGCTTCTAAACGTTGAATTGTCGCTTCTTGGGCGGCGATATCGCCTTTGAGTTGGGCTTCTAAGCGAGCGATCGCCGCTTCCTGGGTCAGATCATCTCCTCGTCGTTGGGCTTGGAGACGAGCGATCGCCGCTTGTTGCGCTTCCAACTCCCTGGGAATTTGAGCTTTCAGTCGGGCAATTTCTGCTTGTTGGGCATCAATGTCACCAGTTCTTGTCCCCGCTTTTACTTTGTCTAAATTTGCTTGGGCAATTTTTACTTGCTGTTTGGCTACTTCCAAAGCTTGTAAAAGGCGATCGCGACTATCCAAAATAGCGATTACTTGCCCTTCTCGGACGCGATCGCCCACTTCCACAAATAATTCTTGTAACTTATCGGAAGGTTGACCCATTCCTTGACCCCCTCGCGCTGACAATTTGATCGTTTCTCCCTTGGGTTCAATTCGCCCCAAACCAGAAACGGATTTGTCAGAGATTAAAGGAGGTAAAGTTTCTGGGGTGGAAAAGAACTTTTCTCCCAGAGTTGATCGGGAATTGATCAGAATATAAAGAGAAAAAGCGCCAGTGGCGATCGCACCCAAGACCACCAATACAATCAGCCAGGTGGGGATTAAACTTCTGCGCTTTGTTCCGTTAAACAAAACTCCTAAAGTTTTACCAGCATCGGATTGGCTGGATGACCAAGCAGTTGAACTCGGCTGTTCCTGAGTTTCTGGTGTTTCTGGCCGATTGCTATTAAATCCCTCACCCATAAAATCTTAAATATGATTGAATTTATTACTTTAGTTTGTCATAGGCGGCCATAATCAGTTTTTCCGTTTCCTCCCAGCCAATACATTTATCCGTCACCGACACCCCATATTTTAAATCCTTCAAATCCTTGGGAATACTTTGATTGCCTTCAAACAAATTTGATTCTAACATCATGCCCACAATTGAATCATGGCCATCTAAAATTTGCTCGATCGCATTCTCAAACACGGCTGTTTGTTTCCGGTGGTCTTTATTAGAATTGCCGTGGCTACAATCAATCACAATTCTTTGCGGTAAATCCGCCGCTTTTAAGCGTTCTTCCGCAAACTTGACCCAAGCCGCATCATAATTAGGCTTGCCACCGCCGCCCCGTAAAATAATATGACAGTAAGGATTACCCTTAGTTTTAAACAAGCTAACTTGTCCTTGTTGATTAATCCCTAAAAAACTGTGGGGTTCTTTAGCAGATTGCATCGCATTAATCGCCACTTCAATGCTGCCATCGGTGCTATTTTTTAAGCCTACCGGCATAGAAAGTCCGCTAGTCATTTCCCGGTGAGTTTGTGATTCAATGGTGCGAGCGCCAATGGCCGCCCAAGAAATCAGTTCACCAATATATTGTGGCACAATCGGATCCAGGGCTTCCGTGCCAGCGGGTAATCCTAACTCAGCAATTTTTAGCAACAATGTCCGCGCCAGAATCAAGCCTTTATCAATATGGAAAGAATCGTCCATATCTGGGTCATTAATTAATCCTTTCCAGCCCACGGTTGTCCGAGGTTTTTCAAAGTAAACCCGCATAATTAGCAGCATTTTATCCCGGACGCGATCGGCTAATACTTTGAGTTTTTGCGCGTAGGTTTCTGCCGCATCAATATCGTGAATAGAACAAGGGCCAACTACAATAAATTTGCGGTAATCTTGGCCGGAAATAATTTTTTTCAGTTCCGAACGATAGGCTAAGACTGTTTTTTCCGCCGCCAGAGTTAACGGTAACTTTTCTTTAATTTGTTGGGGAGTGAGTAAAACTCGTGAACTTTCAATATGTGTGTTGAATATTTCTTTAAGCATAACATAAGGCGTTTTTGTACTTCGGTCAACTTATCATTATATCGTCTATGGGCTAGTATGGGCTAATATGAGCTAAATTTTGGCCGGATAGCCGATCGCTTTCTGGTTCCGGTTCGCTTCTCCGCGATCGCCCACCACTGAAGACCGAGAGTTGAACATACTTTCAATTGCCTGTGGATCTACCCCCCGGTGGGAGATCGCTTATCCTGCCAAAATTTTAGCCACCTTTTCGTTAAGGTTTCTTGACAATTTCCCAGAGGACGAGGGGCTGATGCCTAGGGAATCGCTATTGAATCAATATTGCATCAAGTGACCACAAAATAAATCCGCCTCTGTCCGCCTCTGACTGAATTTTTCTGATTAAATTTTTCCGACTTTTTCTTTTCTTTTCAATTGATTTTTTCAATGATATCTCGGTTATTTTTATATCCTACGGACTCGATATGAAAATGTTATATTAACTTTACCATTATGTAGTTATTATTTTGCATCAAACCATCCCAATTTTTAAATACTAATTTAAAAAAATTGCTACAATTACGAATTTAATTTACTCGCAATTTTTGCGAACAAAAAGCATGGCAAAAAAATTAAAGTTAAGATATAAAATAATGATTTTTACCACAAAAAAACTCACGACAAAATTAGCTTTTTTAGGGGATTTTGTGGGATCAAAACGGAGCCATTAGGCCAACCACCGCTTCACCTTGCTTTTCTTTTTCAGCTAGTTCTTGATTCAGGTTTAATAATTTCTCTAAAATATTATCCTCGGCAGTAAAGCGGTATGCTTCCATGACTAAGTTATCCAGGTTTTGGTGCAGTTTATAAAGTTGACTGGCGGGTTCATTAAAATAGGTGTTGTAAAGTTTGGTAATCCCCCATTGTTTTTGCTCCATAATTTGACGGCGATATTCATGGAGGCTGACGGCAGCAGCGCGGATTTTTTCTACCAGTTTAAGTTTAGGGGATGGTGTTTGCGGAAAGGGAAAGGTTTCAAAGCAAGTATTATGGGTGTAGCGAGTTGTTTCTCCTAAAGTAGAACTTTGCGCTTTTACCCAAAGTCTGTGAACTTGAGATGTGAGAATCCCTAGTATATAAAAGTCATCGGAGGCACAAACAATATTTAAATCACCCGGTAGCCAGTCGATCGGGGCAGGAATAAATATTGCCCATTTGGAAACTCTGGGAACGGTGAAATAATGAGAAAGAGGGGCGATCGCTTTTCTCATTGAGGGTCGTTCTTCTCCATATTTCCACCAGTTTAATTGAGTAACTTTTCGCCGATTTTTATCTCGTTCTGGCTTAACATAAGTTTTTACCCATGCAAAGGGTAAAGTATAATCACTAGCATCCTCAAGACTCATCTCATTAAAATCTATAATCCAACGATCTGGTAATCCGTGAGGATATTGGGCTAAATTTGCCCCCATTGAAAATAACTTTAAAACTTCCTGATTTTTCGGGTCAGCCTCAATCCATTTTTCTACCTGTTCTGCGGTGATAATAAAATCTTTGCCTACCGGAATCACTCCCTGAAAACACTTATTCTGATTTGCCAATAGTCTCACTGCCTTAGAAACATCTGTTAAAGAAGTTAATGCAGAATTAATCTGTTTCACGGGTTTATTATCTAAATAATAAGCCGTCGGTTCCTGATAAATCCAATTGACAATACTCACATGAACTTTTGCTTCCCCAGACCAAGGCTGAGTGGAGATGGCTTCGTGAATATATCCGCCATTTTGGGTAATATAATCTAAACTGGCGATTCTACTTTTCCCTTGGCTAATGGAATTTGTGCCGACTAAACCAGCCCGACCTTTTTGTTGAATGTGATCGTGGGCTTTTCTAAACCAATAAGTACAAAAATCTACGGAATCTTTTACTTCTGGATATTGCTGAAAAATGCGATCGACGTAATCATCGCCGAGGTTTAATCGGATATGCTTGCCTCCCAAAAATGGCGGATTGCCAATAATCGCATCGGCTTCTGGCCATTCGGTGAATAATGCATCTTTACAGACAATATTTTGATCTAATATATCCAACGGTAACGCCGGGTCTTTTAACCCTAAGCGGTCGATCGCTACTTTGCGGGCAATCATTAATGTTACTCGCGCTAATTCCACCGCAAAAGGATTACTATCAATTCCATAAAATTGTAACGGTGTGACAAATCCGATCTGCATTTGTTCCCGAGGCGATCGCCGCCGTTCGGCTATTTTATCCAGCAGTTTTTGTTCAATTTGCTTTAACTCTTGATAGGCGATATAAAGAAAATTACCGGAACCACAAGCGGGATCTAAAACTCGATAATTTTGTAATTCTAGGGTTAGCGAATTTAGTTCAGCAATGGTATTTGCCGCCTCAATTCGTTCTTCCCAATACCGAGAAATGGTCGGGCGAACGATTTTCATAATATCCGCTTCTGAGGTGTAGTGTATGCCATAACTATGCCGTTCCTTAGATGCGATCGCTGCCTCAAAAATATTGCCAAAAATTGCGGGGCGAATCTGACTCCAGTCTAGTAATGCCGAAGTTTCCAGAATTTTCAACTCTTCTTTATTCAGTTCCAACGGATCGACCGTAGCAAACAATCCCCCATTAAAATATTCCACCACTTTAAATCGTCCGGATTGGGTCTGACCGTGACGATTCATTTCTTGAAACAAACCCCGCCCAATTACATCATAAGAACTTTCCCCATTTAAACAATCTTGGACACAGCGAATAAATAAACTATCGGGCAAAAGTCCCCGGTCTTCGGCAAACATTGCCAGAACACATTGCAACACAAACCGTTGCGCCACCAAATCATCAATCTTGCGTTTTTTTAGGGATAGCAAAAGTTCACCCATGCGCCGCGCTGCTTTCTCAGTGACTTCCACTTGATTATTCTGGAAAATAGGGTTTTGCTGCCGCTTTTCCATAAACCCAAACGCACTAACTTGATCGGGCAAATGTTTCAGTAAAATTGTAGCGATCGGGGTATCAATTTGGGTATCAAAATCGTAAATCCAAAACTGGTCAAAATTGCATAGCAACACATAGCGGGGACGGTTGGGGACAGCCCGTTGCCAATAGTCAAAAGCTTGAGAATAATGCTTACTGAGATCCGTTCCGCGCTTTTTCATTTCAATTAATACGCGAGGTTTCCACACCAGATCCGCAAATCCGGTTTTTCCTTTTTTACTGCCTTTTTGAATCCTTTCTTCAAAAGTTGCCCCAGCTTCTAATACTCCTTCGTGACCAAATGCCCGAAAAAAGCGATCTAAAAATGTCTGGGTCTCTCCTTTTTCATCCCCTTTAATATGTTGCTGACAAAACTGGACAAAAATTTGCAGGCTTTCTGAGGTGGAGGACATAGATCGAAACCTTGGTTGAAACTTTCTCAGAAACCCGGTTTCTTGGAGAAACCCGGTTTCTTGAGCACAGACTTAATTTTCTCATATTTTTGGCTTGTTAACGACAGAAACCGGGTTATTCGGCGAAACCGGGTTTTTAGTAATTTCTTCGCCAAATAAACCCGGTTTCTGATTGCTTCTCAGCCTTCATTAGGACTATATGAAACGCGATCGCTCTTTTTCTCATCCCCAATGCATCTTAGCAACCTCGCTCTTATTACTGCCTTACTCTTAAACCTTTTATGGATGGGAATCATACCCCTGAAGGTGAATATCTAAATACCAGATAAACACCCGCCGATTGGGAAACAAGCGCCTCGATTTTTCCCATTCCTGAATAATTGATAAATCTGCCATACCCTTCCCTTGGGTTGCTGAATTTGGGAAATCAGTCAACCTTTTACTTCATCCAATGTGGGAACCTGCATCACCGTCCAAGGGGTTTCCCCAGCGATCGCCATTTTAACTTGCTTGACAAAAGATTCAGCACATTGTCGGCGAGAACGACCATCACTGATATGAGCAATATGATTTCCGGTTTCATAAACAACAGCCATTGGTAACAGCAAATGGGTTCCTTTTTCCAAAAAATCCCTAAGTTGTTCCATGACTACTCCTCGCTCATCATTCAATTTAGGAATATTCAGAACATTACAGAAAACCGAAGTATCGACAATCGAAACATCCGCCATTACTGAGCCCCCACCATCGAATTAAGCGAAGTCAACCAGTCTAGGGCCTGTTGTTTTTTGATCTCCGATCCTGGATGCTGTTTGACAAAACGTTCTAACAGTCCACGAGTCATTAAATGACCCACTGAACCCTGAGCAATTAGTTCCGGGTAATCGGGAATATCTTGCAAACGAATTAACTGACTTGACCCATCATCAGGGCTGCGATAACAAAATTCAGTCTCAGGAATTGCCTCATCAGGAAGCGCATCTAATAAAGCAGGATTATGACTACTAATCAGAATACGGAGGTTACGTTTTCGAGCAATTTCAGCCATCCGAGACAGTAAAGCACTCGCACGACTGGGGTGGACACCATTATCGATTTCTTCAATAACTACTAAACTTTCTTGGGGTGCAGAAAGTAATACCGCTGCAATGGATAAAACTCGAAGAGTTCCATCAGACAATCGTGCGGCATCATAAGGAGTCGCTAACCCGCCAAAAGTTTCAGTGAGTTGTAACATCACCTCACCACGAGGTGTTTCTAGGAAACTAATATCCTCAATATTCTGTTCTGGGAGACTACAAACAAAGTCTAAAACCGCCTGCTTAGAGGTCTTGGATTGGCATAAATTATAAATAACTCCCGATAAGTTTTGCCCTTTCTCTCGCAAAATAAAATCAGTTTTGTAACCATACTCTCTCATCAAGCTGGGTTCTGGCTCTAAGAACACAATTCCACTTAACCACCGCACATATTTATCGCAAACTTTGGGGATAATTTCTCGACTTTTGGTATTTTCTGGTCTAAATCTAATTTCACTTAAAATTTGGGTAAAAACTGCCATGTGACTACTACAAACCCGGCTCGTTTTTTTGCCGCCTCTAGCAAAATTATTATAACTCACAAAAATATCACTTCCTGCCCCTTGCGGTTCACTGGTGATTTCATACAACGGAACTTTAGAAGTTGAACTGGTAATCCGTTCTTGTGTGACCTGCAAATGGTTGGATGAACTGAGTACGAGTTGAATCTCAAAACGTTCCCAATCTGGATGATTTGTCAAGCAAGCTAGTTGAAAATTCTGCTTTCCTCGGTATCCCAAATGTTCGACATTACCTCGAAAGAAATTATCTCCTTTTTTTTGCGGATTTCTGAGCAATACAAGTCTTTCCCCAGTGGCGATTCGAGATAAAATACTCAAGGCTTCAATGACATTACTTTTACCGGAGGCATTGGCTCCAATTAATACGGTGAGTCGCCCTAAGTGCAATGTCGCCGATTTATAACTTTTGAAATCTTTTAACTCTATTTCTGTAATCATCGTATTTGACTCCGTTGGCAATCTAAAATATTGACTAATTGACTAAAGGTGGCAGGTCAATAATAGCTAATTTTTGCCAATTATATGATAAATTTTCGATATGTTTCCACAGCATAAAATGTCCAGTCACATTCCAGTCACATACTGACAATATTGTAACAAAATATAGGACTTTTGCTAGGCGCGATCGCTCTTTTTCTCATCCCCAAGGCACCCCAGCACCGAAAGCCACCCCCCTCGCGAGATTAAGAAACCCGGTTTCTTCAAGAAACCGGGTTTCTGGTGAGGACGGGTCTGGTATGCTGAATGTTGATATTAATCTAAATAGCGATCGTCACTTAAATTGGTGACAAGGTAGAGTAAAAATGAACTCATTTGACGCAAATTTTATTGAGCGGCAGCCAATCACACAAACGTTGCTGCAAACCATTCGTTTACTTGGTGAATATAAAGGTAAGCAAGAGTTATTCAAACAACAATCCCCGCAATCCTTAGCAACTCTCCGTCAATTGGCAATCGTCCAGAGTACCGAATCATCAAACCGAATTGAGGGGATTACTGCGTCATTAGAACGAATTAGAAAACTGGTGGCATAAAAGACTATTCCCCGCGATCGCTCCGAACAATAAATTGCCGGATATCGGGATGTATTAAATACAATTCATAACAGTTCAATGCACATTCCGTTCACTCCGAATATTGTGCTACAACTGCACCGGGATCTGTATCAATTTTCTGTAGGACAAGGGGGACGCTGGAAAACCCTTGATAATGAAATTACTGAAACTCGGCCTGACGGCACCCAATTTATTCGGTTTAAACCCGTAAGTGCGTCGGCTACTCCCGATGCTATGGCTCATTTGCATCAGCGGTTTAATTATCTCTGGGAATCGGGTCAAGTCGAACCTTTGTTACTAATTCCTAGCTATGTTTTGGATTTTTTATGCATTCATCCTTTTTTAGATGGAAATGGGCGGATGGCGAGGTTAATAACGCTGCTATTACTTTATCAAGCAGGTTATGAAGTGGGTCGGTTTATCAGTTTGGAAAAAATTGTAGAAAACACCAAAGAAAGTTACTACGATACTCTCTACCAGTCCTCACAAAATTGGCACCAAAAACAGCATAGTTTATTACCTTGGTACTCATATTTTCTCGGAGTAGTCTTGTTGTCGGCTTATCGGGAGTTTGAACAGCGTGTCGGATTGGTGGCTTCATCCAAAGGCGCAAAAACGGCAATGGTGTTAGAAGTGATTAACCATCTGTCTGGAGACTTCTCGATTCGCGATATCCAGGACAAATGTCCTACCGTGGGCATTGACCTGATTCGGCGAATTCTTCGCCTGGAAAAGGATGCAGATCGATTGGTATCTCTGGGGCGTGGGCCTAATGCTCGTTGGCAAAAGAAATAGGTACTATGCCGATTATATAGGTACTGAACCCCCCATAGTACCTATATAAGAATTACTAATATATTGTTAGCGCCCGGTTTGGCAGCGATCGCCTTTGGAACAAAGAAACCCGGTTTCTGGTGATAACTGGTCTGGTATGCTGAATGTTGATTCAACATAACTACTAACCATGTCTGCGATATTGCCCCGCAACGCTACCGCGAACGCACCTAGCACTACAATCACCACGTTTCCCCTGGCAGCCGTTGTCGGTCAGGAAGCCATCAAACTAGCGCTATTATTGGCAGCGGTGGATCCGGGTTTGGGAGGGGTGGCGATCGCTGGGCGGCGGGGAACCGCCAAATCCGTGATGGCCCGTGCTCTCCATGCCCTCCTGCCCCCCATAGAAGTGGTCAAAGGTTCTATTAGCAACTGCGACCCCGAACGCCCCCAAGAGTGGGACGATCGCCTCTTAATGGAATTGGGACTAAATGGCCAAAATGGTCAGACTATCGGCGAAGTCCCCACCGCAGTCATTCCCAGCCCTTTCGTACAAATTCCCCTAGGCACCACCGAAGACCGGCTAATTGGTTCCGTAGACGTAGAACAGTCCGTAAAACTCGGTGACAGCGTATTTCAGCCCGGTTTACTTGCCCAAGCCCACCGAGGCGTCCTTTATGTAGATGAAATTAACCTGCTGGATGACAACATCAGCAACTTACTCCTAACGGTACTCACCGAAGGTCGCAACCAAATTGAACGGGAGGGGATTAGTTTCCAGCATCCCTGCCGACCGATTTTTATTGCCACCTACAACCCGGAGGAAGGGCCGTTAAGAGAACATTTGCTCGATCGCATTGCCATTAGCCTCTCTGCGGACGGGGTTTTGGGCATCGATCAACGAGTCCAAGCCGTAGACCAAGCCTTGTCTTACAGTTCCTCCCCCCAAGACTTTCTCGAACAATATGCGGAAGATATCGAAAGTCTGAAAACCCAGATTATTTTGGCGCGGGAATGGCTGAAAGATGTAGAAATTACCAAAGACCAGATTAGCTACCTGGTACAAGAAGCCCTACGGGGCGGGGTTCAAGGCCATCGCGCCGAACTTTTTGCCGTCCGAGTGGCCAAAGCTTCCGCCGCCCTGGAAGGTCGCACCACGGTGAACGCCGATGATTTACGCAATGCGGTGCAACTGGTAATTGTGCCTCGCGCCACAGTGATTCAGACGCCGCCCGAAGAACAACAGCCGCCACCGCCACCCCCACCGCCGCCACCGCCCCCAGAGGACAACTCCGACCAAGACCAGGAAGAACCGGAAGACGAACCCCCGGAACAACAAGAGGAAGAAGAAGCCACCATCCCAGAGGAGTTTATTTTCGACCCGGAAGGGGTGATTATGGATCCGGAAATCCTCTATTTTGCCCAACGCGCCCAACGGCAAGGGAAGTCTGGCAGCCGGACGGTAATTTTTTCCGACGATCGCGGACGGTATGTGAAGCCCATGTTACCCAAAGGCAAGGTAATGCGGGTGGCGGTCGATGCGACTTTACGGGCGGCGGCGCCTTATCAGAAAGCCCGCCGAGAACGGCAACCCAACCGCAAGGTAATTGTGGAACGGGGAGATTTGCGATCGAAGCGTTTAGCCCGAAAAGCCGGTGCCCTGGTGGTGTTTGTGGTTGATGCGTCGGGTTCAATGGCCCTTAACCGGATGCAGTCCGCCAAAGGTGCGGTGATGCGGTTACTCACCGAAGCCTATCAAAACCGCGACCAAGTGTGCGTGATTCCCTTCCGAGGGGAACAAGCGGAGGTCTTATTGCCCCCCACTCGTTCCATTACTACGGCGCGGCGACGGTTAGAACGCTTGCCCTGTGGCGGCGGTTCCCCCCTAGCCCACGGGCTGACTACAGCGGTACGGGTGGGACTCAATGCCATGCAGTCCGGGGATATTGGTCAGGTGGTAGTTGTGGCTATCACCGACGGTCGGGGGAATATTCCCTTATCCCGTTCCCTGGGTGAACCGGATATTGATGGGGAAAAGCCCAATATTAAGGAAGAATTGCTGGAAGTTTGCGGCAAAATTAGAATGTTAGGCATCCAGCTTTTAGTAATTGATACGGAGAATAAGTTTGTTTCCACCGGATTTGCCAAAGAAATGGCGAAAAATGCGGGCGGTACTTATTATCATTTACCCAAAGCGACGGATCAGGCGATCGCGGCTATGGCCCAAAGTGCGATCGCGGATATCAAATCTCGGTAATTAATTCGGGAAACTCACCACAAAGACACGAAGAACACAAAGTTATCTCTTCTTTGTGGTCTTTGTGTCTTTGTGGTTTTAATATGCCCTGAAAATAACCATGAAAATTTAATTAGGCCATTCTCACGGCGGATTCCCGCCTTTACCCCCGCGAAGGCCGCCATCGGCGGGAATGACAGTTTTTTTTGTAATTCATAACTATGAAAATTGCTATAACAATGAGCCTAGTTTTTTGACACAATGACCCAAAAGAGCAAAATAAACCTAGTTAGCCATTAATTGAATGGTTATCTTTATATCCTTTGTGTTCTTTGTGTCTTTGTGGTTTTTTTAATCCGCCTTTGATTAGGATTAAAAGTATCCTAAACTAAACAGAAAAACGGTCAATTTATTCTAATGAGTCAGATGACGAAACAGCAGTTGAAAACTCAAACAAGCGCGCTCGCTAAGACTAAAGCCAAAAGCGAGCGCCCATCCAGTCTGGTGCTCCTTTTCCCCATAGCTTTGTGTCTAGGCTTAATCGTCTATGCATGGCGCTGGTTAATTGTATTTGGGGTTTTATCCGCCCTGGGAGGACTGTGGAAATATTATGAACAAAAACAGCAGGAACGCCAAGAGTGGTTAAATGTAATTTTCTATCAAACCTTACAAAAACATCAGGGTAAAATTACTACCTTAGATTTGGCGATCGCGGCGAATATTACGGGAGTGGAAGCCCAAGAATTTTTGCAACAAAGGGCGAAAGAATTTGGGGCAGAATTTGATATCACCGACGCTGGGGGAATTCTCTATTGTTTTACTTCGATTACTATGTCCCAGTCTCAGTCCCAAGCGGAAAACAATCATTCTGGGAATAATGAATCGTGGGGATTTCGTGAAAGCGGATCGTTCCGCGAACCCCTTCAAAACACCCCCAAACAACTCCCTGCCCAAAGTTCCGCCTCCAGACTTTCACCCGTGAACCAATCCCAACTCGCGGAAAGGTTAGGAGTGCATAGTACCACCATCAGCAAAAACAAAACCAAACCAGATTTTATCTCCTGGACTCGGAAAAAGGATCCCGCTGGAGTTGCCTGGACTTACTCCCCAGAAACCAAAGAGTTTTTTCCTCTAATGAGCAAATAAACTATCAATCAAGCCGGTGGGCAAATGCCCACCGGAAAAGTATTTTCTAACGGTTAATTGGCCTCAACGCATCGCCTATATATTTCGATGTATTATCCTAAGTATTATCCTAATTGACTGGCAAAAAAAATCTGTGCTACATTCAGTCAGGGCAATTAATTGTTTCATTTCAGGAGATTTGATCATAAAAATGTTTTCAGCAATACAAAAGTTATTTCCTCATCAAATCATTGGCACAGTTTTATTTGTGGCGGTACTGTTGGTGCTAAAAACTGAGGCTCCCGCGAATGCTGCTGCCGATCGCAATGGAATTGAAGCAACTGGTCAAGTGGAAAATATCCAGGCTGAGGAAAATACTCAAGCCTATATTCCAACTCCAGGTAAACATCGGATTTCATTACCCATTCTCAGGGAAACCGATCCGATCATGGCGCAAGATGACGCTGATGATGACGCGGGTGATGACGCTGACGCGGGTGATGACGCTGACGCGGGTGATGATGATGACGCTGATGATGACGCTGACGCTGGTGATGACGCTGATGATGACGCTGACGCTGGTGATGACGCTGATGATGACGCTGACGCGGGTGATGACGCGGGTGATGACGCTGACGCGGGTGATGACGCGGGTGATGACGCTGACGCTGGTGATGATGATGAAACTGCGGAGTAGTAGTTAGCTAAATCATCCTTTATACGATATATAGCGTTTTGACTGGAAATGTAAAATGCTTGGGGTGAGAACCTCATCCAACCCTCCCGGCTCCAGCAGGGAGGGTTGGCTTTTTCTTGCGTATTTTTTTCAGGGTATGTATTACTAGGGCGTGTGCTGTAATACCAAATCCGGTTGTCAAAACCCGTTTATAAGGTCATCTGTCCCGAACCGCTGATGGCTGCCCCCCGCCTTCCCCCCCTAAGCGCACTTCCCGCAGACTTCGCGCCTTCGCGGGGGGAGGCTGCATGGGGGCAGGCTTCGCGGGGGTTTACTTCCTGCGGGAATCCACAAGCGTTTTAGGTGATGATCATAGTCAGTCTATCTATGACAACCGTATTTGGTATAAATAGTGAGTTTTATTTAAGTTTTATTTAATTTTGCAACAATCATCCATCCTTTATCTCACATAAGTTTAAAATTACTTGAGTGAGTTTTTAAAAATGCAAAAAGCCGGGGTTATGTTCACTTAAGTGAGCATAACCCCGGCTTTTTTAGGTAATTCTGGTTTAGTTCAAAAGGTTGTACTTTGGCCCAAGAGATCCAAGAGATCGTGGGCCAACTAGACAACCATAAAGGAAAGAGAAAATGAGGATAAGCTTGAGTGGTGCCCATTTTTAAAGGCAATTTTAAAAATCCACAAAAAGTTTGCTTTCAGGGGCAAACTAATCCTCATTATCATCCCCTTCGTCAAAATCTCCACCTAGTTTTTTATCTTCATCCACTTGGATTAAGTGAATATGCTTGTAGCCCAGTTTAATTTCAAACTCATCACCGGGCTTCAAGTTCATCGCGGCGGTATAGGTTGAGCCAATCACAATTTGACCATTCTTGTGAACGCTGACCCGATATGTGGGTTCACGCCCGCGACCATCTTTGGCTCCTTCTGGGTCTAAAGCAACGCCCTTCGCTCCTAAGACCGCATCATAAAAATCGGTCAGGTTGACGCGAGTTTGGCCGCCTTTTGTGGTGGTGTAGTAGCCGCAGCGCTTTGCTGTTTCACGCCGTGGTAAATGTGATAGTTCTTTTACTTTTTGAAGCAGTGCTTTACCCGTTAGGGGTTGAGTTGTAGTTTCAGTCATTGTCTTAGTGAAGTTACTTCACTCTATAGTAATGTAATTTGAGTCCGATATTCATTTTCGGCCTTGTAAAAAATATACCCTTAAATTTGTCAATTTGAACAAATTTTTTGAATATTTTTAGATCGAAGGCTGACATGAGTTAATTTTATTGGTCTAAGGTCGGGGTATCTGCCTGACAAAAGTCCCTAAAATCAGCCCTTTTTGGCATATCTCCGTATAAAAGACCCCAAATAGATTGATGGACATCTGCGGAAAGAAAGCCGATCGCCTATCCGGGGAAAAAGAAAATTTCTCCGGTCTGAGCATTGGAGAATGTCCGAGGAGGAAAATCTCACTGCTCAGAAAAGAACTGCGATCGCCAACGGAGGGGTTTTATTGCCGGGAAAATTGCCGGGAAAATTGCCGGGGAAAATTGCCGGGGAAAATTGCCGGGAAAAATTGCCGGGAAAAAATAGGCGGAATTGTTGCAGTCAGAATCCAACGGATCCGGGTCAAAATTTTCCGCCTCTCCCGTGGGCTTGGGAAAATTGCTGACGAATCGGCGGAAGAAATCTGTGTAATTATCTCCCTTCAAATTGGCTCAAGCCGGAATGATTATGGTTTACCTAGGATTTTTTGGGACTTTGCATAGAGGCGGACAATTTTCCGAACGATCGCCCAATATGCCCAAGATTATGCCCAATGTATAGATTAATCATGGGATATCTAGTTTGGGTGATTTATGTTTGGCACTGAGGGGGTGAAAGACTGGGGTGAATACTGGTGAACGCTCGAAAAGTTAACCCCCAAAACCCAAGGGAAAGGATTTAGGTGCGATCGCTAAAGTGGCGTTTCAGTTGCTTAAAGGCTTGATAAATTTCCGGCAACCGATTGGAGATTGCCACAGTTTTCAGCCAAACTTTATTGGGAATTGCCGGATATCCTGAGACGATCGCCCCAGAGGGAACATCGCTATGAATTCCTGACTTGGCGGTAGCGATCGCCCCTGAGCCGATTGTGACTCGATTAGCCACACCAACTTGACCCGCGAGGATAACATTATCTTCGATTTTAACTCCCCCGGCTAACCCAACATGAGCGGCCAAAGCACAGTTTTTGCCAATCTGACAACCGTGACCAACTTGGACTAAATTATCAATTTTTGTATTGGCACCGATCCGAGTTTGTCCGACAGCAGGACGGTCAATTGTACTATTACAACCCACCTCTACACCATCTTCTAAAATTGTGTGACCCGATTGTTCCATTTTGATCCAACCTGTTGGGGAAGGAACAAATCCAAATCCTTCGGCACCAATCACCGCCCCACTATGAATCACACAATTTGAACCAATCGAAGAGCGTTCATGGATCGTGCAGTTGGCGTGCAAAATTGTGCGATCGCCAATGGATACCTGGGGATAAATTACCACATTGGGGTAAATCTGTACCCCTTGTCCAATGGTGACTCCAGGGGCGATCGACACATTTGCACCAATATAAACATCTGCACCAATTTGGGCTGATGGATCGATCGCTGCGGTGGGATCAATTCCTGGTTTTGGTCGCCAAGGTTGATATAAAAGACTAATCACCTTAGCAAATAATAATCTAGGTTCTTCACTAGCAATCCAAGCCATTCCTCTGGCACTGGCTTGTGTTTGCAGTTCTGGAAGCATCGGCAATATTAAAGCACTCGCATCCGTGGTAGCAACAAAGGGAACAAATTTGTCACCTTCGATGTAACTAAATGTTCCATTTGTGGCATCATCAATGGGAGCCACTCCAGTAATTTCTGGATTGACAGCCGGATCATTCCTCAAGCTATTACAGTTGGCCGCATCGCCTAATTTTTGTAAAATTTCGTTAAATTTCATTATCTAAGTCTTTTTTCATAGGACCCTTCGACCAAAAAAACCTCTAGATCCAGGAATTTGACCTAAAAATTCTGATTTTTTTCAGCAGAAGGGGGGCATGAGGTGGGCATCACAGAAACCAGCTTTCTCTAAGAAACCGGGTTTCTCGGGAAATTGGCAAAAAGTCACCAATGGTCTTACTTGAAAAGAAAATAAGCCCTTGGTGGACGATCAGCAAGATGATGGCAGTCAATACTTACTTAAAATACCACTTTTATTAAAATAAGAAAAGATCGTTAAGATTTGACTCGGATAAATTTTCTGGGTTTACTCCCAGGGGATTGGGGTGATAGGCTGGGGGCTAACTCTTGTGGTGACACTATTAATATATAGAGTCAGCAGCGATAAATTTTTTACTTCTATACAAGCCTGCGACTACGGTAGCAACCATTGAGGGGTTCTGGTTTCCATCCGCTCTCTCCTTTAGAGGGGTTCTGATTTCAATCCGATCCAACTTTTCCGGGGACTCTTGATGCAGAAACCCGGTTTCTTGAAGAAACCGGGTTTCTAGATCGGCAGGATTTGGCCTTTGAACTATTCTATGGGAGTGGTTTCCACATCGACGGTAGGATTGGTGGTGGGATTTTCTGATTCATGGACACCAGGAACTTTATTGTTCCCCAGGGGACTCTGACGGGATTTAAAGTATTCGATCGCCATCTGGGATAGTTCAGAAATCAGTAAAGTCGCCAAGGCAATATCATCAATTTGTCCCACAATTGGCAGGAAATCGGGGGAAATGTCAAAGGGACTTAACAAATAAACTACGGTAGCTAGGACAACCCACCAACGGTATTTAGGATTGCGGACTGTGTTGCGATACCAATTGTAAAGAGACTGGATAGAAAAGCTCATCAGTATTACCTCGACTTTTTCTAATCGTGGCAAATTTTCCGCCAAGTTGTCAGGGGAGATATCCTCCCTAAATTAGTCGGGAGAATGCTACTGGGGAGTTTCGGTAAAATTAATTGCTGCCGGTGGATCGCTGCAAAAAAGCCACGGATTCCACATGGGAGGTTTGGGGGAAAAAGTCCGCAGGTTGTACGCGAATTAACTGATAGCCACCAGTACAGAGAGTTTTCAAGTCTCGGGCTAAGGTTGAAGGTTTACAACTTACATAGACAATGCGTTCTGGTTGAGTTTTTAACAGGGTTTCTATTACGGCGCGATCGCACCCTTTTCGGGGCGGATCCAGCAAAACCACATCGGGGTTAAGCTGCAATTCCGGCAACAATGTCTCGACTTTACCTTGATAAAACTTAACGTTACTCACCTGATTTAACTGAGCATTTTTCTCCGCTTGTTCCACCGCTGCGGATTGCCATTCTATACCAATGGCTAACTGCACTTGTGAAGCCAAAGGCAGGGTAAATGTGCCAATTCCACAGTAGGCATCAACCAACAGTTCATGGCCTTGTAAATTTAATTCTCTGCGGATAATTGGCAATAGGGCTTCGGCGGCTTCCGTATGGATTTGAAAGAAGGTATCGGCCTTTAAGTGAAGCTCTAAACCGGCATATTTCTCTTTTAAGTAAGGCAATCCGGCCAAACAACGAGTTTCCGGGCCAAAAATGACATTGGTACGACTAGAATTCAGATTCAGACAAACTCCGACTAATTGGGGATAGCGTTGCAACCAGGTTTCCGCTTGGGCTTTGATTCCGGGCAATTTCTCACTGGTACTAACTAAAGTGAGCAGTTGTTCCCCGGTACGTCGCCCAATGCGGATACATAAGTGACGCAGTAAGCCGGTGTGACGGGCTTCGTTATAAATAGACCAGCCTTGTTGCTGAATGTCTTGTTTGATTTCTGCCAAGAGGGGATTGAGGCGATCGTCTTGTACCGGGCAACGATTCAGATTAATCAAGGAGTGGCTGCCTTTTTGGTAGTAGCCCGCTTGTACCTGACCTTGAGCGGAAATACTCAGGGGATAACTGGCTTTATTGCGATAACCCAGAGATGCCAAGGGGGAACCATCGATCGCTTCCGTGAGGACGGGATCGACTGGGGGTTCCGCAATGCCGCCAATGCGTTGCAGCGCTTGAATCACCAGGTTTTGTTTGGCTTGCCGTTGATAAGCCGCGTCGATATGCTGCCACTGACAGCCGCCACATTTGTCCGCCACAATGCAATGGGGACGGCAACGGTGGGGGGAAGCTTCAATGAGTTCGTGCAATTTGCCGTCGCCATAATTCGCTTTGACTCGCAGCAGTCTGACCCAAGCGCGATCGCCGGGGACTGTATCCGGGACAAAGACCACTCGTTCCCCGACTCGACCCACTCCCTCACCGCGATCGGTCAGATCCGTGACCGTCACTTCCACCAAAGCACCCTGTTGCCAATCTGCTTGCCCAGATGCTTGCCCAGATGCTTGCCCAGATGCTTGCCAATCTTGATTTGTACTGTTCATTTGTGTTGATTCGTGATTTATTGTTCGTTATTTGTCATTAATTATACGTTATTTAATTTAGTTTAAGTAACAAACAACAAATAACAAGCAACAAATAACCAATAAATAAAAAAAATCTCAGATTCTCTGATTTACTCTTTCTTTATGTTCCCTAGAATCGGTAAACTACATAAGATATCTTTTAGACCTCATCGATAAATTATGACTGTAGTTAGCCAAGTTATTCTCAAAGCAGATGATGATCTGCGTTACCCCAGCAGTGGGGAACTCCAAAGCATCAAAGACTTTTTTAATACCGGCGAAATGCGGCTAGAGATTGCCATGATGCTTGCGGAAAACGAAAAAAAGATTGTCGATCGCGCCAGTAAGAGTCTGTGGAAAAAACGCCCTGACTTCATTGCTCCTGGGGGAAATGCCTACGGGCAAAAGCAGCGCAACCAATGTCTGCGGGACTTTGGCTGGTATTTGCGTCTGGTGACTTACGGTCTAATTGCCGGTGATACCGATCCCATTGAAAAAATTGGTTTAATTGGCGCACGGGAAATGTACAATGCCCTTGGCGTCCCCATGCCCGGAATGGTGGAATCAATCCGCTGTTTAAAAGACGCATCCTTACAACTACTGAATGAATCCCAAGCCGCGATCGCAGGCCCTTATTTTGACTATATTGCTCAGTACATGTCTTAACATTTTGTAACGACATGACCCGCAGCCCCCCTGGGAATTTCCTGGGGGGTATTTTTTTCCGCTGACTTATTAAGTATATTTGCTTATGGTGCTTTTTGAGCAGTTAGGAGGCGATTACTGAATATATTTCAAAATGTCATTAATCTTTACAAAACTTAAAATTTTGAGCCAGTTTATTTTAATTTCTGCTACGGAAAGCTCACTGCTTTTTTTGTCATGCGATCGCCGAGAAATGCCCAGAAATGCCCAGAAATTCTGATGAATTGATAGCATAATTAATATCTTTTCCAGGCAAAAAATCCTGATCGGGAAAAAACTGCCAGTTAATGTAGGCAAAAGATTTAATTAAATTGCTATTAAATCATTTAGCCATAGTCAGGAGATCGTTTCAATGAAACAATACTTATATGGACTCCTTGGAACCAGCTTTGCTCTGATCAATATAGCCGCTTTCCAGATTCAACAGAGTCAATCCGGGGCAGTTCCCCCTGTCCAAAATTCCGAAAACTTGTCCTCAATTCAGCTAGTCGCCCAGCAAACCATTCTCTATGTCGATCCGAAGCGGGGGATTGACTCAGCCAGCAGCGGAAAAGACCAGAATAATCCTTTAAAAACGATTACCGCTGCTTTGGAACAAGCCCAACCGGGGACAGTAATTCAACTAGCCCCCGGACGCTATAGTGCTGGAGAAATGTTTCCTTTAAACCTCAAACCTGGGGTGATACTTCGCGGCGAGGAAACCAATCACGGAGAAGGCGTGGTGATTACGGGAGGTGGGCAACATATTAGCCGGTCTTGGGCTGCCCAAAATGTGACGATTTTAGCCGATGAAAATACAGAAATTCGCGGCATTACTGTCACCAACCCTAACACCAGAGGCACGGGAATTTGGGTGGAAAATACCAATCCGCTGATTCGGAATAATACTTTTGTCAATAATAATCGCGAAGGAGTTTTTGTTTCAGGAACCGGGGCGCCGGTAATTGAAAATAATCAGTTTATGTACAATGGCGGCAATGGCATCTCCGTCACTCGTCAAGCCAGTGGAGAAATTAAAGGCAATATTTTTATCGATACTGGGTTTGCTCTGGCAATTGGCCATGATTCTACCCCACTAATTTTAAATAACCAAATTCGGCAAAACCGCATTGGTTTGGTAATTACGCAAAATGCTCGGCCAACTTTGCAGGGTAATTTGATTGAAAATAATAGCGAATATGGTATGGCAGTAATTGCCCAAGCGGAACCAGAAGTAGCCGCTAATAACATTTTTCGCAATAATGAACGGGAAAATTGGCTAGTGTCTCGGCAACCACAAG
Source organism: Planktothricoides raciborskii GIHE-MW2 (assembly GCF_040564635.1). Taxonomy (NCBI): domain Bacteria; kingdom Bacillati; phylum Cyanobacteriota; class Cyanophyceae; order Oscillatoriales; family Oscillatoriaceae; genus Planktothricoides; species Planktothricoides raciborskii. The sequence continues at coordinate 4,942,187 of NZ_CP159837.1, read as the reverse complement.
GAATGCCCCCGTTACCAGAAGCAAACGGCAGCACAAACGGCACCACAAACAGTTGGAACGGCACTACAATGACCACCGCTGCGACTTTTTTTTCTTGTCAGCCTTATGGGGATGGATTTGCTACCATCGCTCAAGGGTCAATGGCATCAATTCCTCAGCCAATGATCATCTGGAAAACCTATGAATTTGATGCTCCAGAAAATCGCTGCATCCAAAGTACGGAAAAATTAAATCAGTTAGTGGTTGCTAATGGCGGAAAATTAGACAAGATGATGTTTGCCACCGGACGAGTGAATAATGATAAAGCGGTGTGTTTGGTGACAGATGTTTATGAAAGTTGTCAGCCGAAAAATATGGTGTTTAAACTGAGTCAGCAAAATGCCGATAATTCTGCCGAAGTTTTGAGACGTTTGATTGGTTTTACTATTCAAGGAGGTGGGAATCCGGTGCAGGAGGTTGGCCCAGAAGCGATCGCCCCTCTGCGTCCAGTCAGTGAAAATTTACAGCCAGAATTAGGTTTATGGTTTGTTGAATTACCGTAATTTTTGTTGATTGTTGATTGTTGATTGTTGATTGTTGGTTGTTGGGTAGGGATTCTTTGATTGTTGGGTAGGGATTCTTTGATTGTTGATTGTTGATTGTTGATTGTTGATTGTTGTTGGTTGTTTGTTCAACAACCAAAGAATCCCTACCCAACAACTAACAACCACCGACCACCAAAAGAATCCCTCCCCACCAACAACCACCAACTAAAAACTAACAACTAACAACTAACAACCATCAACTAACAACTACCAACTAACAACCACCAACCACCAACCAATAACCAACAACCACCAACCAACAACTAATCACAAAAATGCTTCAATCGCTTTTACGTTTTTTACTGAGTACCACGGCGGTATTAGTGATTACTTTACCGCCGATTAAAACTATCGCTTTGACTGCGACAGAAGTAGAAGCGATCGCGTGGCAAGTTTCCGTATTAATTAGTCCGAATTTGACCGCGAAAGGAGATCGATTGTTAATTCCGGGTAGCAAAACAGGCAGTGGGGTGATTATTGGTCGAGAACGGAATTTAAATGGCGATAATTATAGCAATACTTATTATGTATTGACCGCATTGCACGTCGTAGCCAAAAAAGGGGGATTTCATGCGATCGCGATGCCCGATGGGGCGGTGTATTATGTAGAGGCAAATCCCATGAGTGATCGGATTATTCCCTTGGGAAAATTTGTTGGTGAGTTGGGTCAAACTATTGAGGGTTTAGATTTAGCCATTCTCAAATTTGTCAGCGATCGCGATTATGCGGTTGCCCCCATTGCCACAACTCCACCCAACCCCGGAGAACCAATTTTTATTAATGGTTGGCCAAACCCATTAAACTTAGGTAATATTCAGCGCGATCGCCTGTTCAATTCTGGCAATTTGCGTCAAATTGTTAATCCGCCTCAAGCTGATGGCGGTTACAGTTTTTTATATACCAATGAAACCGAATCCGGCATGAGTGGCGGGCCAATTTTTAACGGCGATGGAGAATTAATTGGCATTCATGGCAGAGGACGCGGCATTGAAAATCGTTGCAGCAGTCCAGAAATGAATTTAAACCACAGTTGTGGAATGCCAATTTTCCCCTTATTGCCGCAAATTGCTGCCCAAAAAATCTCTTTACCATTAAATCAAAATCCTGTAAGTATTGAAATAATTCAATATGGTTTACGGTATCGCGGGCAGAGCGATCGCATCCAGGGCGATCGATGGCCATTAACAGTTTTAGGAACCGTAATTAACCCAAATTTTGATGCAACCTTAGCATTGCCTAATCCCGAAACCAGCATCAATTCTACCTCGGTTAATGCGGCAAATAATGACAGCGGCAATCCGATGAACGCAGCAGCGAATGCCCAGAAATCCTCGCCTGTTTATTATGTCAATCCCCAGACCGGAACCAATCATGCCACGGCGGGGAAAACTCCAGAAACTCCGGTTAAAAGTATTAGCTATCTGCTGCAAAGTTCATTGCTACCGGGTACAGTAATTAACTTAGCCCCAGGGATTTATAATAGTAGTAATGAAACCTTTCCCTTCAAGCTACCCACAGGGGTGATTTTGCAAGGCAATATGCCAGAATCCGGGAATCAAAATCAAGATAATCGAGAAGCTATCCGAGAAGTTTTAATTGTTGGGGGTGACTTTACTACGACTCGGAGTTGGGGTCAGCAAAATGTGACCATTGTCGCCAGCGATCGCAGTCAAATTAGTGGCGTGACGGTGAGTAATCCTCTGAGAAATGGCACAGGTATCTGGGTGGAAACAGGCAATCCCATAATTCGTGATAATATTTTCAGTAAAAATAATCGCGAAGGAATTTTTATTGGAGATAACGCCAGTCCAGCGATCGCCAATAATCAATTTATTGACAATATCAGCAATGGAATTTCTATCAGCAATGAAGCCGGTGGAGAAATTCATGGCAATATATTTAAAAATAGTGAATTTGGGGTTGTGATCGCGGGCAATGCGGCACCATTTTTCACCCAAAACCAGTTTGACGGCCATCGCATTGGCTTGATTTTGACGGAACAAGCTCATCCTAAATTAAACAGTAATATCATTGAAAATAATCGAGAATATGGCGTACTTAGTTTGTCTGCTGCTGACCCAGAAATTGCCAGTAATAATCAAATTCGGGGCAACCCCCTAAGTAATAAATTAGCCGTGAAAAACCATGAATGGGGTTTACCATTACCAGCGGAATTATCCCCATCTTTAGTCTTTGGTTGTTTAGAATATGACGCGGGTTTAGCCACTTGGGTAAGCAATGGCAACACCTCCATTCCGCAACCGATGATTCTGTGGCCACCGGAATTACTCCAACCCACGAACCGTTGCCAAAGTGTAGCGGGTAAGTTAAATGGAATTGTTGCCCAGGTGGAAAATCCTTTAGACAATTTATTCTTAAAAACTGGTCGAGTCAATAATTCCCTAGTGGTTTGTTGGGTGTCCGACTGGCAGTCTAATTGTCAAGCGAATAATATGCTATTTCCCCTGCAAATAAATCAGGAGAGAATTAATCGGATTCAGCGACTCCGGGATTTACTGGTTTTTCCCATAGCCCAACAAGGAAATCCGGTGCAACAATTAGAAGAAGAGGCGATCGCGCCTTTGCAATTTCTCAGTGAACGGTTACAATCACCCCCAGGGTTGTGGTTTGTCAAACCATAATTTATCTTAACTATGATTTTTATATGCCTGTTTTATTACTCAAAAAGCATTTACAAAGCATAATCATTTATCCCCGAATTAGAGGTAAGCTGACCGTAAATGTCGTACCCAATCCTACTTCACTTTGAACGCTAATCTTTCCGCCTTGCAATTCCACTGCTTTTTTCACAATCGAGAGTCCCAAACCATTCCCCTTAATTTGCTGCACATTACTGCATCGATGGAAGGGTTCAAATAATCGCTCAATGTCTGCTTCTGGAATGCCGATACCACTATCCTGAACTTGGATAATTAGTTGTTCATAAATGCTATTTTTATGAGAATAATCAGGATTAATTAAACTGGAAAAATCTGCGGTTGTAGCCACTTTTTCCAGATAAAATACTAAGGAGATATTACCTCCATCAGGAGAATATTTAATGGCATTGGAGAGCAAGTTGGTGAGAATGCGATCGAGTAATTGCTTATCTAATAATAGATGAGAAGAAATATCCGGGGCGATCGCCAAAATAATCTGAGACTCTTGAGCGGGACTTTGATCAGGGCTAATTTGCAGTTGCTTGATGAGGTTTTGGCAGAAAATTTCTAGATTAATAATTTGCCGTTTTACCTGAAAATGTCCACTTTCTGAACGACCTAGAAAGAGCATATCCCGCACCATTTCTTCCATGTTCTCAGCGGCATTTTGAATAAACTGAAGGTATTGAGCTTTTTTGCGATCGTCAAATTTTTCGTGGCTTAACTCTAAGGTTTCTGCGGACAGCAGAATTTGGGAAATGGGTTGGCGCAACTCGTGAGAAATCATAGAAATGTACTGATTCTTAAGTTCGACGATTTCTTCCGCCAGTTTACGGGCGGATTCTGAATCAGCCAAAGATTTACGAATTTTATCTTCTGCTTGATATTTATTTAAAGCAATTTCAATGGTGGTATTTAACTGTTGTTCGTCAAAAGGTTTAACAACATAGCCATAAGGATCGGTGGTTTTAGAACGATTTAAGGTTTTTTTATCCCCATAAGCAGTGAGATATACAATCGGGATTTGTTTATGTTGGCGAATGGTTTCCGCCGTCTCGATCCCATCCATATCCCCAGCTAAGACAATATCCATTAGCACTAAGTCCGGGGGATTATTTAACACAGAGAGAATCGCTTCTTCTCCCGATTCAACGATATCCGTGACTTCATATCCTAAACGTCTTAATCGTCCCGCAATATCTTCTGCTACCAACATTTCATCTTCAACAACTAAAATTTTTGAATTAATCATTTTTAGAGATTCCTAAGAGATAAGTTAGACTGAGGTTAAGAAATACTTTTGGCGGATCTTTGTTGAACTTTTGAAAAGTTTAAAATAATTTTTGTTCCTTTTTCTGATACAATTGTTAGCTCTCCTTTCAGTTTTCGAGCCAAAGCACGGATTACCTGCCACCCTAATGTTTGAGTATTTTCAACATTAAAACTTCCCGGTAATCCGATGCCATTATCTTCAACAACTAACAACATTTTACCAGAATCTAAAAGATAAAGTTCTATTTTAATTTTAGCAGATTGTTTTTCAATAAATGCATATTTAAAAGCATTTGTTAATAATTCGTTCAGAATCAAGCCGCATTGAATCGCCGTGTCAAGATTAATAAAAATTGTCTCTGGGTGAGACTGAATCTGCAAATTTTTTGAACTATAGCCGTAAGAAATACATAAATTTAGAGAAATTTCTCGGATATATTCACTAAAATTTAAATTTCCCAGGTCATTAGACTGGTAAAGAATTTCGTGAACCAGAGACATGGAACGAATGCGTGCCTGACTTTCTTTGAACATGGCAATCATTTGTGCATCCCGACTAAACTGAGACTGGAGTTCTAGCAAAGAGCAAACAATTTGTAAGTTATTTTTGACTCGATGGTGAATTTCTTTCAGTAGCACTTCTTTTTCTTCTAAAGATGCTTGAATTTGCGCTGCTACTTTTTTTTGCTCCGTAATATCCCGACCGACAGCATAGACTAAACCTTCTTCGGGAAAGGGAACCGTACTCCAAGCGATCCATTTACAAGATCCATCTTTACATAAATAACGATTTTCAAAGTAAGCACTGCTAATTCCTTGTTTTAATTTTTCAAATTCAGCCAATTTCGCAGCCCGATCGTCGGGATGAGAAAATTCAACAAAAGGTTTGGCTAAAAGCTCTTCAATGCTGTAGCCTAGGGTAGTCGTCCAAGCGGGATTGAGCCGCTTAAAATAGCCATCAAAACTGGCAATACATAGCAAATCTAAAGATAAACTAAAAAACCGATCGCGTTCGGCTTCCGCTTGCACGCGATCGCTAATATCTCGTCCGACTCCTTGGAATTCCAGCAGGTCTCCCTCTGGACTGAAAAAACCGCGAATATTCCACTGTTGCCAACAAACTTTACCGTTCGGGTGATTCAGGGAATATTCCAGAGTTTTAATCGGATTTTCGGGGGTAATTTCCGCTAAACTTTGTTGATGAAGTTGCAGTTCGGCATCGGGAAGTAAAGAAAAATAACTGGTGCCGATTAGTTCATTATAAGACTGATGAAAATAATTGGCATAAGCATCATTCACAAATATTAAGGTGCCATCGAGGAAAAAGCGACAGACCAGTTCTGTTTGGTCTTCCACGATCGCCCGATAACGACTTTCGCTATATTCCAGGGCAAATTCCGCTTTGCGGCGATCGCTAATATCTTGGACGACTTGAATAAAATATTTCGGTTGCCCAGAAACGTCCCGGACGATAGACACCGTAATATTTGTCCAAACCACCTGACGATTTCGATGGAGATAACGTTGCTCAAACGAGTAAGTAGAAATCTCTCCCCTGACCATTGCCTTGATTTGATGTTTTCCTTTTTCTACATCTTCATTATAAACAAACTTTAAGAAACTTTGCCCTAACAATTGCTCCTCGGAATAGCCTAAAATTTCGCATAACTTTTGGTTAACCTGCAAATATTGTCCATTTAAACTAACTTGGGCAATGCCAATAGCGGCTTGGTTAAAAATGCTGCGAAATCGTTGATCGCTTTCAGACAAAGCTTCTTCAATCGCTTTGCGATCGGTAATATCCGTATTACTTCCAATCAGGCGATCGGGCAAAAGTTTGTCCCGCTTAATCGCGCTGCCCCTCGATAAAAACCAACGAATTGTGCCATTTTTGTGAAACATTCGATATTCCACTTCAAACTGGTCAGTTTCACCCAAGCCATAGTCAGATAAAGCACCATAGAGGCGATCGACATCTTCCGGATGAATTTTTGCTTGCCAATCATCCCAATTATTGCCGATTTCCTCATCCCGATAACCCAGCAAAGACTTTAATATCGGATCCATGTAAATTATATTTTCCTTTAAGTCCCAATCCCACAAACCTACTCGATCTTTATAACTACTCAGATTGAATTGCTCTGCTTGAATATCCAAAGCAATTTGAGCTTTTTGTAGTTCAAAAATTGTTTCCCATAGTTGTTCATTAGCAAGGCGCAATGCATAAGTACGGTCAGAGAGAGCCTTTTCTAAATCTTGGTTATTTTGTTGGATTTTTTTAATTGCTTGCTGTTGTTCTGTAATATTAGATATGAAGGCAATCACATAGTCTTTGCCACCGGTGTTGAGTGCTGAAGGATGTTCAGTTGTATTCAAATTCACCCATTCTGACAATTCACTGCCCATACCGGGAATTAATCTCACTTCATAGTTTTGTGGTGTGGGGTCAAAACCATGTAATCTATTTAAAGAATATCGCAGTATTCTTAATTGCTGATTTTGACTCATCAGGAATATCTCTTTTAAAAGTTCTTGCCAAATGCTTTCGGGAAATAAATGCGAAATCGATAACCCCAAAAAATCCCTGGGTGATATGGGCAGATCCGCCTCATTTTCTAGATAACAGCCAATAATTTTGCCATCCAGGTTGAGTTGGAAGCAGAGATTGGAAATTTGGGAAAAAAGTTTTTGCGCGATCGCTTTCTTCGCTGAGATTTCTGACTGTTGTTTGATCATGTCTGAACCTGTTTATGGGTTGTTTTGGGTGATCGCTGTTTTTTGGACTAACCGTGTGAATAACCGTGTGAATATTTTCTGCAATTGAATGCTGAACCTTAGTCAAAGCCAAGATTTTTTAATTTGATTGGTTATGCTTCCGTAAGTGGTTGATATAACCATCCAGCCAATCCAGATTTTTCCGGGAAGGTTTAAGCGATCGCCTGAGAATTGCTTGCTTGAATTATTAGTTTAGATTATACTTAATTTTTTTCTGAGCAAATTTTATTGAATAGCGGTAGTTATTTTCTGTGAATCCTTGTTTTTACAAGAGTGCGGCAATTTTCCCAACGGCACTGATCTGACTTGGGTTGTTTGTACTCTAATAGCCTCGAAACTTAAGCTCGAAACTTAAGCTCGAAACTGTTGATAATTGGCTAATTTCACTCAGCTTAACCTAATTTTAAGCATAACGAGTTAGATTAACGGGTAGACTGATCGCCATTTTCTAGCATCTTAGCAAATTTGAAGCAGATGACTTAACTGCCTGAGATCGACAACGACTTTCACAGACCCATGACCAGTTCCAGGGATCCACTGATATTCTTACTCATATTGGTAAAAAGACTCTCTTAAGGAAAAACGATCGCGCTACGGGCGCCGGGAGGTGGCTTTTATTCTTGATCGCGGCTAAATTGCTCCGGGCGACATTATGACCGTGACCGCATCAGGTTTCTGGTCTAGCTATTAATTAACCAGAGAATGTTTGATATTTGATTGAATCTATAAATTAATCAATAAATTCCAGGAGTAAAAATGATTTTTTTTATTTATTCTGCCAATAATATGGTATAATAAAGAGGCTGACAATAGATTATTTCGGTAAAAATAGCGGTTATTTATAGATTGCCCCAGGGTCATAAATTAGGGAAATTTTAACAAACAATCTAGGGGTTCAGGTGAAAATACTAGATCATCGGTAAAGCCAGCCTAATTAAAACGGTGTATATCGGTCAAATCATGTAAATATTAAACCATTCGCTTAATGAATATGAAAAACGTCACCCAAAACAACGCAAAAACATTAGGAGACTGGGCTTATTTAGCCATTGAAAAACATTTTTACAAAACCATCAAATATGAAAACGATGTCCTTAAAGACCAAGATCCAGAAAATTTGCATCAAATGCGTGTGGGAATGCGCCGTTTGCGTTCCGCTGCCACCGGGTTTGCCCCAGCTTTAGAATTGCCAAAACCGGCTCAAGAAAAAAAGATTGGTCAAATTGCCCGAACTTTAGGAGAACTGAGAGACCTGGATGTGCTGATGGCAGCATTAACCGACCAATATGCACCCATATCGCCGAAAAAAGAACGCGCCACCCTTGAGGCGGCTTTGACAACTTTGGCAAAACATCGTAGTACCATCTTTAAAAAAATCAAGAAAACCCTAAAAAGCGATCGCTATTTTCACTTTAAAGAAAGCTTAAACCAGTGGTTGAAAGAACCCACATATAAACCCCTGGCAGTGATGGATATTTATGATGTTTTGCCGGATTTACTCTTACCAGAAGTGAATCGGTTTTTCTTACAAGCCGGTTGGATGGTGGGAGCAACGGTGACTCCAGGAGACGGAGGTTTTCATATAGAACTCGATCAGGAAAAAGTCGAACAAGCGTTAACCGCTGAAGGCAGAAATCTGCATAATTTACGCAAGCAAGCGAAACGGGTTCGCTACCAAATGAGCCTATTTACGGAATTTTACGATCCAGATTATCAGGCATATTTGGCAGATATGAAAATGATCCAAGATATTTTGGGATATATCCAAGATACGGAAGTTTTAGGGGCAACTTTGACCAATGTGTTAGGAGAAAAATTTGACCTGGTTCTGCCAAATTTAGCGGCACAATTGGCTGCTACTCGTTATCAGTTATGGCAAGATTGGGCACCGTTGCGCGATCGCTATCTTCAGCCGGAAACTCGTCAAGGATTTCGGCTAACTTTGCTTCATCCTAACTCAGCGATCGCTAACCATCGACAGAGTCATACTGCTGTCGAAAATACGACCCCAGAGGAATCTCTGGAAGGCAAAACAGAGAATGGGGATGAAAGCGATCGCCCATCAGACACCTCCGATTAAAAACAGCCCCAGGAAAATTAATTGGCGATCGTTGCCGAAATTAATTTTCGATCTATCTGTAAGTTCTATCTGTCAATTTTAGCCCAAGGGTAATCGAAAGATTACCTGGGCTTTACCTTGTGGAGTTAGATATAGGTCAAGTTTGCTTGACCTTATCGAGATCAACACCCAAAACTATGACTCCTAGTTTAACCACACTAATCCCTCACACTCATTTGAATCGTGAAGAACGCCGATTACATTTTTATGCCAAAGGCGAAAATATTCCCACCGGATCTCAAGGAGTTTGGCGCGTTTGTCAGGGAATTGTACAATTAAGTACCTTGTATCCCAATGGGGAAGAAGGTTTGCTAGGGTGGGTCGGTTCTGGGATGTGTTTTAGTCTCTGGTTAACGAGTTTGGAGACTTATCAAGCTAAAGCTCTCTCCGATGTTTATTTAATCTGGTATTCTATCGGGGAAATTGAAAATTCGCCTACTTTGGCCAAAGAAATATTGCCCCAGTTGACCCGAAGACTCCGACAAGTAGAAGGAATGTTGGCGATCGCGGGATACCGAAGAGTCGAAGAACGTTTGCGGCAACTTTTATTATTATTGCAGCAAGAAATCGGCCAAAATGTTGCCGAAGGGACTCGGATAATTGTGCGTTTAACCCATCAAGATATTGCCAACGCGATTAACACCAGTCGCGTCACCGTCACCCGACTTTTGGGACAATTCAAGAAAAAAGGTGTGATTAGTTTTGACAGTCAACGTCATCTGATTATTCGACATGGAAAGTTAAGCCTTTGTATCCCATCTTCTGATTTTGACCCATTCCAATCCAATGCGAGTTAAGTCAACCATTATTTGTCAGCGATCGGCGGGTCAGGAATAGGCTTTTATTTACTTGTAGGAAATATACCAATGTCGGGGCAATTTACAGCAATTTTCTCCGCGAGTAAACCACAAATACCTGTAGGGGCGTGATCTTTCCGGCAGTGTAGGGGCGAATGGCCATTCGCCCCTACAATACTGAAAATATTAAATTAAATACCGCTTGGACTTCGCCCTAGGGTGGTTTAGTAATCTGAAAACCGCTGTAATAATTGCCCCGATCGCCCATACGGGAAAAACTAATTAAAAAACTAATTAATTCCTCACAGCGGGCTGTTGTTGGGTAATACAATGAAACGCACCGCCCCCGGTTAAAATTGCTTTGGCAGAGAGTCCAATTGTATGACGAGTGGGGAAATATTCCGCAATTAATTGAACAGCTTTGCGATCATGGGGAGAACCGTAAATCGGCACAATTACCGTAGTATTGCTAATGTAAAAATTCAGATAGCTGGCGGGCATAATTTCCCCGTATCTGTTCAAAATTTTCCCAGGAGAAGGAATCCGGTGTACCACTAAAGACCGTTCTTTGGCATCGGTAAAACTGGCTAAATCTTTGGCAATTTCTTCCAGCACATCTCGGTTAGGATCGTCCGGATCAACTGCCTGCATACAAAGCACCACCCCAGGGGCGACAAATCGAGCAATGGTGTCAATATGTCCGTCGGTATGATCGTTAAGTAACCCTTGATTTAACCAGAGAACTTTGCTAACTCCAAAAGCGGATTCTAAGGTGGTTTCTATCTCCTCTTGACTCACCCCCGGATTCCGATTTTCGTTCAGTAAACATTGTCGAGTGGTTAAACAAGTGCCTTGACCATCTACTTCGATCGCCCCTCCTTCCAAGTAAATAGGAAAATACATTTCGGGGAAATTTAACTCTTCGATAATATTGCGGGCAACTCCATCATCTCCCTGCATAATATATTTGCCACCCCAGCCATTAAAATTAAACCGTAAAGCGGCTAATTTTTTTTGCTTAGTTTTGACAAAAATTGGGGCAATATCCCGCAGCCAAATATCCCCAAATGGCATCAGATGTAATTTGGCGTTAATTCCTTTTAAGGCTTTTTCGGCGGTATTTTTCACCGCTTCATTCAAGACCAGAATTTCTAATCGTTCACTTTGGTAATTGTTTTGCATGGTCGCGGGATAAAAAATCAGATTTTTCTGTTCAACAGGTTGACCAGCGATCGCACAACATAAATTGATAAATTCCTGTTGCGCTGGTTCCAAATCATTAAGCCATTCTTTTTCGTGACTTGGCCATGCCAACCAACAAGCATCATGGCGTTCCCATTCCGCCGGTTGATGCCAATGATTTCCTGTTAATTTTTCACTGATTTGATGGTTTGGGGTAGTCAATGATTTCCTCCTTTTTTGAGCGATCAATAATCCGTAATAACGTAATAAATAGAGAAGCAACCCGTTAATTGTGCGGATTGCTCTCTGCCGATCTTGGTTTTCCCTAACTAAAAAATTGTTGGGTTCGGGATGAGATTGGGGATGAGATTGGGGATGAGATATTTAAGTTTACTGCTGCCACTGTTCCACCGCTTTTTGTACTTCAGGATAAACTGCGCTATCTTCAGGGACTAAACGTGCAGTTTGAATGGCTAAATTGATTTGTCCATTACGAGCGCGATCGCTGGCAATTTCCCAAATCCGCTGACTCCACCATTCAATCCGCGCCCGAGATTCAGAGTAAAGGGGTTGTCCTGCTTTGATTTGACGAAGACTGGCGATCGCCTGAACGTAAGAAGACGCATCTCCTAACCTGACACTATTATCCGCTTGATCCAACAGTTTTTGATAATTATTTTTCAAAGCTAATTGCTCAGTCAAATAACCCTGCAATTCTTGGGCTTGGGCATAAACATCCGAGGCATCATTGGGAACCATTTTCACAGCGGCGATCGCCTCCGCAAAATTCCCCTTAACTGCCCGCACTTTAGCAATCTCTAAAATCACCTGACTCCAACCCTTAATTTGATCTTGTGCTTGTGAATAGTTCGGATCGCTGGGACGAATTTGCCGCGCTTGCTGAATAGCGGCCAAAAATGTTGAGGCTTGAGCATTAGAAATCGCCACCATCCGATTATTATCTGGCTGTTTCACCTCAGTCACCGATGGCGTCAAGTTTACCCCATTTGCCACCAGCGATGTCTCACTCTCACTATCACTCTGTTCGGTGGCTATTGCCGCCCCTGTTGCCTCGATCTTTCCTGGTGTAGGCTGAGTCGCGGCAGAACCCCCCGATCCAGACGCCTCCGACACTAACTGATTCGCGGGTTCCGTGGTATTGTTCCCAGACGGAGCCGTTTGGGGGTCTTTTTCGTCCAAATATTGATTCAACTTGGCTAAACCAATTCCCGCCGCCAAAATAATCACCACCCCCACAACCACCATCGGCAGCCATAATTTGCTTTCATCATCCCAAAGACTCTGTGACTTCTTCCCACGGGGAACCGTATCAGAAGTGCTTGGGGAACTGACTATTTCATTCTTGGCTTCCCGCGTGGTTGTTTCGTCTCTTGTTTCTGCTTCTGAGGCTGGTTCTAAGGCTGGTTCTAAGGTTGGTTCTAAGGCTGGTTCTGAAGCTGCTTCTAAGATTACTTCTGAGATTGCTTCTGAGGTTTGACTGTCTGGTATTTGCGCCTCGGTTTCACGGGTTTCATCGGGTTGACTCGGTTGATTGGGGGCGATCGCCTCTGACATATCTGCTGACATCTCTGGGTTAAATGCTTCAACAAAAGGAATTTCTGCCGGTATTTCTGCCGGTATTTCTGCCGGAATTTCTGCCGGAATTTCTGCCGGAATTTCTGCCGGAATTTCTGCCGGCAAAACCGCTTGGGCTAACTTCCCTGGCGGATACACCACCCATAAAGGATTTTGTCGCGGTCGAAAATTTTGTTCACTTAATTGAGGAAGATAATTAGTTAAATACTGTTCTAAACTTTCCAGAGTCTTAGATCCGGTTTGCAATGCATCCAAAAGAGCTCTAGTAAAAAATCCCAATTTCAAAGCAGCGGTTTCGCGGGAAAATTGGTCAATTTGACAAGAAAGCACCGTGGGAATTTGCAACTCCTTGGCTAACTCAATAGTTCGTTGACCCATTCCTTCCCCATTCACACAGCCCGGAGCCCGGTTAACATCCAAAAGCACAAACACTTCTGCCCCGGATTTTTTTAACGTTTCTAAAAGCGATCGCATCCCATACCCAGTCTCTCGAATATCATTGGGATTGCCATCGATCAGCATTAAATAGTCTTCACCTTCCCAGGTCACACCATAACCACTGAAAAAAAACCACAACACATCACCGGGTTGCAACTGATGCCGACAAACATGATCGATGATCCAACCAAGATTCGCTTTCGTGGGATAGGTGGAGCGATCGACCAAATTTGGTGAAGTTTCCGTCATTTCTACACATAAATCCGACGAAAAACCCCCCTCCTCAACCAAAAATCGATGTAATTCCTGGGCATCTTGTTGTGCAAAACTTAAAGGTTGTAAAAATTGATAATGATTAATCCCAATAATTATCCCTGCGTGATGTTTCATTGCCCCTCCCTAAACCAGACGGATGTGTTTTCCAAAGATAATCACACATAATATAAACTGATTGGGGACAGTCGAGGATTTTTATCATTATTTATCATAAGTCATAAGTTACTTGTGATTTGGAGGGCGGGCAAAATCTTGTCCGCCCTCCAAACCTGTTGGTTACACTGATTGATGATTAATACTTCCCAAATTCCAGGAATCACCAATCACTCATCAACATAAACTACCACAGAGCCCGAACTGGCTGAGGCGCGGGAGCCGGTCGCGCTGGCTCCACTCTCACAGGTTCGCGCATGGGAATCGGCGTCGTAGCGGGGGCAGTCTGGACGGGCTGAGTTCGCATCTGCTCCATTCGCATTTGTTCTAGCTCCCGTGCGGCGGCTTCACGACGTGCTGCCTCTTCCTGTTCCAAACGGCGGAAAGTCTCAGCGATGCGATCGCGCAAGCCTCCATCATCACCCATCGCTTCCATGTTTTCCACAGGAACCGTCACCGTCCCATCTTCACAAACCACCAACTCATTCCCTAGGGCTACTCCCAGCAATGCTTGTTGGGTACGGGGAACATTCAGCAGTCTTCTTTCCCCATTGGGCATTTTGATCGCCACCCGGTCATTATTAATCCGAACCACGTTCCCTCGGTAGGCTTCTGAGCAATTTGCTCGATTCATCGGCGGTCTTTGAGCCAACTGCATTTCTTGAGCAATGCTCGCAGGGGAGCCGATCGCGCAGAGCAGCAGAAACAAACTGCTTCCCGTAAAAACTTTCAGTGTTCCAAACCGCATATTTACCTCACACATATTTTGATTGAAAAATAGACGAAGACACTGATTTCACGTTGTTATAGAATTGTTCTAGCAAAAACCGAGTGTCTCTTGAACCGGATGCACTGACAAGACTCTTCACAAAATAGCATAAAGAGTTTCGGCTTGGTGTTTAGAAGTCCAAAGAATTACTAGAGAATTACTCATATCTCCTTGCCTCTCTACCAGAAACCATCATTGAGTCCCATCCGCGATCGGTTCTGGAACCACAAAAAAACAGCCTAAGCGTATATACTATATAATCCAGCAAAATCCGCCGAAAATAGGCATCATCTTAACATTCAACATTTCTTAACAAATTTTAAATCAGGAAAAGTATTTGACGAAAAATTAAACTGATTGGCTTGACGATCCCAAATCTGCACATAACCCCGCTCGACCCGCTATAATATTCCATATCTAATCCTTTGTACAATTACGGTGGCCAAGAATCTTCCCATGATGCGGCAACTCAAAACGAAATCGCAATCGCTTACTAAACGCCTCATGCTGGCGACCTCTAGTATTTTGATGTTTTTGTTGTCGGTCCAGCAACTCTCTCAAGCATCGAGTCCTCAGCCGGTCAATCCCATCATACCGATCAAAGTCTCAGCAGACAACGCAGTCCGACTACCTCCCCTAGGCAGTTTAGAAAACTATATTCCTCTGCATCAAGTTGAACCAGCACCGATTACTCAGAGCAAATATTTGGTCATTTCTTTAAGCGATCGCCAAGTTCATCTCTATGAAAATGAAGAATTAAAAATCAGTTATCCAATTGCGATCGGTAAAGAAGGCTGGGAAACCCCCACAGGTCAATTTAATGTTTTACAAATGCTGGCAAATCCTTATTGGGAACATCCCTGGACGGGAGAAATTGTGCCCCCCGGAGAAGATAATCCCTTGGGAACTCGTTGGATAGGTTTTTGGACTGATGGCACCAATTTTATTGGCTTTCATGGCACCCCCAATGAAGACCTAGTTGGGCAAGCTGTATCCCACGGCTGTATCCGCATGAAAAATGACGATGTAGTGGCCTTATTTGAACAAGTCGAAATCGGCACTACTGTGATTGTGAAAAATGAGCCAATAGCAGAAAAATAAAAGCATCAGCGAATGTTTCATCTGCTTAGGAGGCTAATGAAAATTTACCACAGAGGCACAAAGTAACACAGAGAGGAAAATTTGTCCTAATTTTCCCAGGTTAGATCTACAAAGCCCCCCCTTTTTAAGGGGGTTTGGGGGTATCTCTAAGGTAGGAAAGCTTTCTTTTCTAATCGATTAAATCCGGGTATTTCTGGTGACATAGGGAGACTAAAATTACAGCGATCGCTGATACTTTTCTAACAATACCCCAAGATGATCGAAACCATCTACGCCAATCACCGAAATAAAGTTTTTCCGATGTTCTTGCAAAAAATCATTAAAAGCATTTGCTCCAGATTGACCTTGTAAAATTGTCAGCAAAGCAGCCGGTTGTCGCCACTCATTAGAGCCAATTTGTTCTAACATATACATCCCTAAAAATCCCGTCACCATCGCCGGTTCAAACTGGTTCAAACTCCAATAAGTTTGAGCCAAATAAGCGTAATTTAAACCCTGTAAATATAAATCTCCTGAAAATTCAGCCGCTTTAAATCCGACTACTAAGTTTGGCAGCGCCTTTTGGGGTTTATCTAATAATACATAAGCAATGCCTAAACTACTGGCACAAAGTGCCTCGGTCTGCCGATAAGTAAAAGCGTCTGCCGGTAAATCCGCCAAATTTGTAGATAATTGTAACCCTTGTTCTAAATACCCGATCGCCGTTTCATAAGTTTCATAAATATCCGCATCCACTTGTGTCATTTCTCGCGCTTGAAACACTTGGCTATAACCAAGATTGGCCAAAGCATTCGCCTGTCCCAAGCGATCGCCTCCTTGTCGAGCCAGAATTAAAGCCCGCTGACTCGCATTAATCGCCTCCTCATAATTTTTCTGCCCTAAATAAGACCGACTCAAATGATTTAAATTAGCAATTTCACACAGAGAATCCCCGGCTTTTTGGGCAATTTCCAACGCTTCTTGGTGCAACTGAATCGCCCGGTTATATTCACCAAACGAGCGCAGGGAATAGCCTAACATAGTCAAAATTCGGGCTTTTTCTTCAGTGCCTTCTACTCGGCTTAATGGCTCATCTAAATAGGACAAAGCATTGCGTAAATATTCGCCCCCAAACAACGCAAAAATTCCGCCATATAAAGGAAAATATGACTGCTGAGAAAAAGTCCGCAAAATTTGTAACGTCCCTTGAAAACAAGCATCGCTAAATAAGCGTCCTTCTGAAGATTGATTAAACCCATTCGCCAATTGCGACCAAATCACCGCAAAAGTTAAAAACGTAGAAATTGATAACTTAGCCCCCACTTTGGCATCATAAATTAGTCGGTCAAACCAAGTGACTAAACCCCGCTGTAAACACTGTAAAATCACAGTAACTTCTAGTAAATCACTGATTTGAATCGCCGATGTTTGTCGAGTCAAATCAATCACTGATTGATTGTTTGCAATCGTTTGAAACAAAGTTTTTGCCCAAGACGGATCTAATTGTTTTGCCCAAACCCCCCAAGGGCCTCCCTGTGCTGAAGTCCCTTCAAATCCCAGTGGCGATCGCCCTTGGTCATAAATCCAACTCACTAAATCCGGGGCCAATTTTTCCCAGGATTTTAAACCCCTTTGAATCCCTTCTACCAGTTGGGCAATTTCTGGATCTGTTTCCGTCTGATTAATCTTAGCAGCGGCCAAATTTTTCCCCAGTTCTTGTAATTGTTCCAGGGTTAAAGGTTGTGGTTGGTTGGGATCGATCGCTCGCAACAAAACCCCTAAACGCTCTCCTGGTTCAGCGGTGATAATTTGTTGACTGGTTTGGGCGATCGCCTCCGTTACCCGATTTTCTTGCTGCCAACGTTCCCACTCTCCCGCGATCGTTTGTAACGCTCGCAAAATGCGATTCACTTTCGCTTGCTTCAACTCATCAATTTCCTGATTCAATTGCTCTTGAGTCGTTGTCAGTCTTTCGCTCAGACAGCGTTCAAAAATTTCCCCCGTCCCTGGGGTCACGTCTCGGACTAACATCCGATAAACCTGTTCTTTTGAGCGAATATTTCCCTTCAGGGTTGTCTCGACAATCTTCTCAATTAACCCCAAATAGCGATCGCGCATAGAAGTAGCTTCAGCCATACAACTTAAATGATTGCTCCCATCTAATTGTTTTTATCTTGTCTATTGTACTTCTATATTCATCCTTTATACTAAAAAATTAACTTATCTTCAAATAATTTTTATTTAATTGTAATAATTATTCTGGCTACAATAAACAAAAATCCCGGATTTGAAGAAACCGGGATTTTAATCAAAAACCGTTCTTTATTATTAAATAAAATTGGTTTTTTATTAATCAAACATGGAACTATTCCACCGTCACAGACTTAGCTAAATTTCGGGGTTGATCCACATCCAAACCGCGTCGGGCGGCAATATGATAAGACAACAATTGTAACGGCAAAACCGCCAAAGGTGGAGAAATCAACTCATCGACTGCTGGCACGGAAAAAATAATCTTAAAAATGTCCCCAGCTTCCCCATCACTAGATGATGTCACCCCAATTAATTGAGCATCACGGGCTTTCGCTTCTTGAGCATTAGAAATCACCTTTTCATACACAGAACCTGGCATAGCGATCGCCAGCACCGGCACCTTATTATCCAAAAGCGCGATCGGGCCATGCTTCATTTCCCCTGCGGGATATCCTTCTGCATGAATATAGCTGATTTCCTTCAGTTTCAGCGCCCCTTCCAAAGCAATAGGGAAATTAATTCCCCGACCAATAAAGATAAAATCTTGAGTATCCACAAACTGATGGGCTAACTCATCAATTTTTCCTTCTTGATTGGTCAAAACTAATTCCATTTGTCCCGGTAATTGATGCAGACTTTTCACCAATTCTTTCAGCTTTTCTACCGGCACACTTTGCCGGTAATAAGCTAACTCAATGGTCAGGGCATAAAAAGCAATCAACTGAGCCATAAACGACTTCGTAGCCGCCACGCCAATTTCAATGCCCGCCAAGGTATTAATAATATTTGGCACCAAATGACCTAACGATGACTCAGGGCGATTAGTAATCCCCAAAAGTCGCGGCTGAAATTCCGCCGACAAACCAAATCGGCGCTGTTGTTCCATTGCCAAAGCCGCCAGAGTATCCGCAGTTTCTCCTGACTGACTAATCCCAATAGTTAAAGTATTTGGCGTAATCGGTGAAGGAGCATAACGAAATTCTGAAGCATAATGGACTGATGTGGGAATTCCGGCTACCTGTTCAATTAAATATTTCCCCACTAAACCAGCGTGCCAACTGGTGCCACAAGCCAAAATTTCCACTTGTTGCAAATTTTGATAAAGTTCTGGGGCTATTCCCAGATTCACTGGTTTTGACCCTTCCGTTCCTGGTTGCCAATCATGGTTAAAATACTGTTCCAAAAATGAGCGGACAACGGACGGTTGCTCATAGATTTCTTTAAGCATAAAATGCTTAAACCCTTGTTTTTCCACCAGGGTGGGACTCAAGTCTAGCAGGTGGGGCAATTTTTTCAGGCGATCGCCCGCAAAATTATACATCTCCACCCCCAACGGAGTCAGGCGGCCGATTTCTCCATTCTCCAGCGGCAACACCGCACGAGTATGAGCCACGATCGCCGGAGTATCCGAAGCGCAGAAAAACTCCCCTTGGCCAAAACCAATCACCAGGGGCGCCTGTTGTCTCGCCACAATAAGCTCATCGGGATAATCCGCACAAATCACCGCGATCGCAAACGCCCCATGTAACTCATTCACCACCTTTCGGACTGCCTCCAAAAACTCAGACGCAAAACCAGCCGCCGTCTTGGGTGTAGTTTCTTTCTTCTCCTCAGCCAAAAAATCAGCAATCAAATGGGGAATCACCTCCGTATCCGTATCGGAGCGAAACTCATACCCTTTACTTTTGAGCAGTTCTCGCAACTCACGATAATTTTCCACAATCCCATTTTGCACCACCGCCACCCGCTGCGCCATATCCAAATGGGGATGGGCATTGCGTTCTTCTGGCTTCCCGTGGGTTGCCCAGCGGGTATGTCCAATCCCAATTTGGCTAGGGTTTTCCAACAGCTTCAGCTTTTCTTTCAGATGGCGTAATTTCCCCTGAGCCCGAACGCAACTCACCTCTCCTTCCCAAATCGTCGCCACCCCCGCAGAATCATAACCCCGATATTCCAGTTGTTCCAATCCGGCGATTAAAATATCACTCGCGGTTTGAGTGCCGATATAACCAACAATCCCACACATTTTTTCATCACTCCTTATTTAACAGGGTTGATCTAATTTTTACTCGTTTAAAAAAACTATTCAATTATTAGGATAGCGCTCAGTATTTTTTACAGGTTATCGGTCTAGGGTGTGGGGCCGCCATCGGTGCAGGGTGTGGGGGAAAGAAAGGGTGTGGGGCTGCCATCGGTGCAGGGTGTGGGGGGGGGAAAGTGAAAAGTGAAAAGTGGTAGGGGCGAATGGCCATTCGCCCGTACAAAAGTCGTAGGGGCGACGAGCGCATTCGCCCGTACAAAAGAAATATCACTATTCACAATTCACTATTCAACATTCACTATTCACTCTTCACTATTCACTCTTCACTCTTCCCTACACCCTACACCCTACACCGATGGCGGCCCTACACCCTAGACCCCACACCCAACAAAAAAATAAGGGGGTTGATTCAACCCCCTCAATCCCAAAAAATATCAAAATGCCATGAGCGACAAAACTGACAGTACAATGTCAGTTATGATATTAATAAGCCAGACCCATACTGCGAGTAGTCTCGGCTCCTAGATAGACGCGGATGCTCAGAAAGTCGGTCGGGCAGGCAGTTTCACACCGCTTGCAGCCAACACAGTCTTCTGTGCGGGGAGATGAAGCAATCTGGCCAGCTTTACAGCCATCCCAGGGCACCATTTCCAAAACATCTAGAGGGCAAGCACGAACGCACTGAGTGCAACCAATGCAGGTGTCATAGATTTTTACGGCATGAGACATGTTATAAAGGCTCCCAAAGTGTTCTCGACAGTATGTAGGATCTGCAATTTGCTCCCTTCACGGCAGCGTTTACCGTTCCGGTTTCAGAAATCTTGGCTTAGTTTATCGCAGTCGTTCCCCGTCTTCTCATAAAACCGCACATAACTTAAAAGTTCGTAATAGTTTTTTAGAAAAACGGGGCGCCAGATGGCCAATTCAATATATTTTTAGGGCAGCGGATTTGGATCCTCTATTCCCCATTCCCGCGAACTATTCCCCATTCCCGCGAACTATTCCCCATTCCCGCGAACTATTCCCCATTCCCGCGAAGGCGGGAATCTATAGATGGGTCAAATTCTAGAAGCCTAGCTTGTCCAAAACTGACCGGGTGGAAACCACATGACGGTCTAAGCCTAATTGTTTTGGTTCAATTCCTACCGCCAGTCCGACCAATTGCGGCAAATGTAATACGGGCAAATCTAAGGTCTGTCCGATCGCCTTAGCCACTTCTGGTTGACGGGAGTCTAGGTTGAGATGACACAAAGGACAAGGAGTGACGATACAATCAGCGCCTTTTTCCAAGGCTTCTAGCAGATGAGTCCCGGCCATTTTAAAAGATTTTTCCGGGGCATAGCTGGAAATTGGCCAGCCACAGCATTGAATTCGGCCTCGGTAATAAATAGGTTCAGCCCCGATCGCTCGAAACACATTTTCCATAGATTCCGGTGCATAAGGATCGTCATAGGGCAGGGTTTTTTGTGCCCGCAGGAGATAGCAGCCGTAGAAAGCGGCACATCGTAGGGGCGAACGGCCGTTCGCCCCTACGAGCGATCGCTTGACTCGTTTTTGTAATTCTTCGAGTCCGTAATCTGTGACTAAAGCCCAGAGTAGATGCTTGACTTCTGTAGTGCCTTGATAGGGGGCACAGCCTTCCTTAGCTAGTAAACCGTTAATTTTTTCTACATAAGCGGGGTCTGTACTCTGAAATTCTTTCAGTCGTTCGTCTACATGACCGATTACCCCTTGACAAGTGCTGCAATGAGTCAATAGGGGCAGTTTAAGTTGCTCGGCTAAAGCGATGTTGCGGGCATTGACCGTATCTTCGAGCAACCGAGAATCTTCTTTAAAGGTGCCAGAACCGCAGCAAGAAGCTTTTTTTAATTCAATTAGTTCAATACCGAGGGCTTCGGTCAGTGCGGCAGTAGACTGATAAAGCTCTCGGGCTGCCCCTTGGGAAACGCAGCCGGGAAAATAGGCATATTTCAAGGTTGGAGATGGCATAGCAGCTTTATTTACAGAGCGTTTGCATTAGAATGAGCCATCATCGCGATTCAAGCAGCGCTTTGGGGCGCAAGCTTCACGCACAAACTCATTCATGGCAATATCATCTCTTATCACACCCCCCCAAGACCGAATTTGTTGTATTTACTTAATAGTTATAGTTGCTGACTTGCTGCCACTTTCGCGAACCCTCTACAGAAACCCATTGAGACGTAGCAACTGAAAATAATTGAATCCTGGGTCAGCAGCGATCCAGAAGAACTCGCAACACAAGCCCGTGACCAACGCAACTGGAGAAAAAACCAGGCACATTGCTAAATCTGTCACCCCTATCAGATAAGATAAAACAGTCCTAAAAATATCACTTACCTCGCAGGTATTTTCCCGAATCCCTCTCTAAAAGCGAAAACATATGCCACTTGGCGCCAGTTGACGCCACTTGACGCCACTTGACGCCAGTTGACGCCACTTGGTGCCACTTGCTCTACTTGGGGAGACCCCAAGACCGCAGTGGCTTCTTCACTTGGGGAGACCCCAAGACCGCACTGGCTTCTCTACTTGGGGAGACCCCAAGACCGCACTGGCTTCTTCACTTGGGGAGACCCCAAGACCCGTTCATGGTTCGCCAGTTGTTCATGGGGGAAACCCCCAAGACCACACTGGCTCACCGCAGTGCCTTCTCTACTTGGGGAGACCCCAAGACCGCAGTGGCTTCTCTACTTGGGGAGACCCCAAGACTGCAGTGGCTTCTGAGGATCATCTAATAGGGCTGACGAGAGTGAGTCTGTGAAATTTTTTCCCTATTTGAGAAAGGGCATTGGGACAGTGTGTCCGCAATGCTAAAATCTCAAAGCCTTGATTTGTAAATGCCTCAGTCAGTCCTAGTCGGGAACAGTCATGCCGGTGCTGCCACCGGACACTTACTTATAAATGCGGGTACAGCAACCCAAGACAGACTTCGGCGGGATAGAAACCGGGTTTCTACCCTTGATTTCTCGTCATCGAGCCGAGATTTTTCCAAGAAACCCGGTTTCTGACCGAAGCGGTCATCACCCTAACTTTTTGGGTGAATGAAGCGTTGGTGAGTAAATTTATGGCCGATATGAGCGATTGGTTAAGGCAAAATCCTTTGCGACTTGATGAAAATGAATCAATGCAAAGGTACGGATTTAATTTATTATAACTGCGGCACGCAAAGAGGAACCCAGCTAATGAGTCAAGATGACATTTTTGCAAAAGTAAAAGAAATCGTCGCCGATCAACTGTCAATTGAAGATTCTGACAAGATCAAGCCAGAATCTAATTTCGCTAACGATCTCGGCGCCGACTCCCTGGATGTGGTTGAGTTGGTGATGGCCTTAGAAGAAGAGTTTGACATCGAAATCCCCGACGAAGCAGCGGAAGGAATTGCCACGGTGCAAGCAGCAGTTGACTACATCAAAGAACAAGTGGCAGCCAAAGCATAATTCTGTCCCTCCGACACCTATGTTCTGCGTTTTTGGTATGAAAGCTCTTGAATCTGAATTATGACCAATTTTGAACGGAAACGTGTTGTTGTTACGGGTCTCGGTGCGATTACGCCCATTGGGAATACCCTGGAAGAGTATTGGCAAGGGTTACTGACAGGGCGTAATGGTATTGACCGAATTACCTTGTTCGATCCATCTAATCATGCCTGCCGCATTGCCGGTGAGGTGAAGGGATTTGATCCAGGTGAATATTTGGATCGCAAGGAAATTAAACGGATGGACAGATTTGCCCAGTTTGGGGTTTCTGCCAGTTTGCAGGCGATCGCTGATGCACAGTTCAAGATCAATGACCTGAACGCGGAACAGGTGGGTGTGATTATTGGCAGCGGCATTGGCGGGATTAAGGTCCTCGAAGATCAGCAAACGGTTTATTTGAATAAAGGGCCGTCTAAATGTAGTCCGTTTATGATTCCGATGATGATCGCTAATATGGCCGCAGGCTTGACGGCAATTCACACCGGGGCAAAAGGCCCGAATACTTGCACGGTGACTGCTTGTGCTGCCGGATCTCATGCGGTAGGCGATGCCTTTCGGTTGATTCAAGGAGGCTATGCTCAGGCAATGATTTGCGGCGGCGCCGAAGCAGCGGTGACTCCCTTGTCTGTGGCCGGTTTTGCCTCTGCCCGCGCTTTGTCAACTCGCAATGATGACCCCAAAAAAGCTTGTCGTCCTTTCGATCGCGATCGCGATGGCTTTGTCATGGGCGAAGGTGCAGGCATTTTACTTTTGGAAGAGTTGGAGTATGCCCTAGCCCGTGGTGCCAAAATCTATGCGGAAATCGTCGGCTATGGCATGACTTGTGATGCTCACCATATTACTTCTCCCTCTCCCGGAGGCGAAGGCGCCAGTCGTGCGATTAATTTGGCCCTGAAAGATGCGGGCATTACCCCAGACCAAGTGAGCTATATCAATGCTCACGGCACCAGTACCCCCGCTAACGATCCCACCGAAACCTCAGCCATTAAAACCGCTTTAGGGGAACACGCCAAAAAAGTGGCTGTTAGTTCCACTAAGTCTATGACCGGCCACTTGTTAGGGGGCTCCGGTGGTATAGAAGCGGTGGCTACGGCAATGGCGATCGCCTCGGATGAAGTCCCACCGACCATTAATTTGGACAATCCAGATCCCGAATGCGACCTGGACTATGTACCTAATCAAAGTCGGTCGATGAAAGTTGACGTTGCCCTGTCTAATTCCTTTGGGTTTGGCGGTCACAACGTCACCCTGGTGTTTAAAAAGTACCAGTGATCGTGTGGCAGAGGGGATGAGGAGCTTCAGGAGCTTCAGGAGCTTCAGGAGCTTCAGGAGATGAGGAGCTTCAGGAGCAGAGGGGAGAGTGAATAGTGAATAGTGAATAGTGATAATTCTTTTGTACGGGCTTTCTGGCCAGAAATCCCCTACGACTTTTCACTTTCCCCCGCCCCCCCGCCCCCCGGCTCCCCTGCCGATGGCAGACCCCCCTGCCCCCCTGCCCCCCCGCCCCCCCGCACCCCCGCACCCCTGCTTCTCTGTATTTTTATTTTTTACCCCTTGCTTAGAAATACCCCTAGTGGGATCATGGTGTTAACCGATGGGGGGCATCCCTTTATCTGTTAATCTTCGCTCAGAACATGGGCGAATTTGTTCCCTGGTGTGCTGAAAGACAAATTTTGGCAATCAGCCCACCTTATTTATGTTAAAATCGTCGTTACCAATCAGATATTATGGCCGTTGCAACTAAACCATCACTCGAAGAACTTTGTATTAATTCAATTCGCTTTCTGGCCATTGACGCGGTAGAAAAGGCGAAGTCAGGCCACCCAGGTCTGCCAATGGGTGCCGCTCCTATGGCATTTGTGCTTTGGGATCGTTTTATGCGGTTCAATCCCAAAAATCCCCAATGGTTCAACCGCGATCGCTTTGTCCTGTCTGCCGGACATGGCTGTATGTTGCAATACGCCTTGCTTTACCTCACTGGCTACGACAGCGTAACCATTGACGACATTAAGCAATTCCGTCAATGGGGTTCCAAAACTCCCGGACACCCAGAAAACTTTGAAACTCCTGGGGTGGAAGTGACTACCGGACCCCTGGGACAAGGAATTGCCAACGGCGTGGGTTTGGCAATGGCGGAAGCTCATTTAGCCGCCAAGTTTAACAAGCCAGATTGCACTATTGTAGACCACTACACCTATGTCATCCTCGGTGATGGTTGCAATATGGAAGGTGTCTCTGGAGAAGCTTGCTCACTGGCCGGACACCTCGGCCTGGGCAAACTGATTGCCCTCTACGATGATAACCATATCTCCATCGACGGTGATACCAGTATCTCCTTTACCGAAGATGTGGGTAAGCGCTTTGAAGCTTATGGTTGGCACGTTCAAGAAGTCGCCGATGGCAATACCGACCTGGCCGCCATTGAAAAAGCGATCGCCGCCGCTAAAGCCGTCACCGACAAGCCTTCTTTAATTAAAGTCAGAACCACCATCGGCTACGGTTCCCCCAACAAGGGCAATACCGCTGGCGTTCACGGGGCTGCCCTCGGTGCCGATGAAGTCAAATTTACCCGCGAAAACCTCGGTTGGGAATACGAACCCTTTGAGTTGCCAGCAGATGCACTGAGCCATTTCCGTAAGGCGATCGAGCGGGGTGCTGCCTCCGAAGCTGAGTGGAGTCAAACTTTTGCCACTTATAAAGCCAAGTATGCTGCTGATGCTGCCGAATTCGAGCGCATGATCGCTGGCAAGTTACCCGAAGGCTGGGAAAAAGTTCTACCCACCTATACCCCCGCAGACAAGGGAGTGGCCACCCGCAAACATTCGGAAATTACTCTGAATGCTTTAGCCCCGGCAATTCCTGAACTGATTGGTGGTTCCGCTGACCTGACCCACTCCAACCTGACTTTAATGAAAGTCTCTGGAGATTTCCAAAAAGGTGCCTACCACAATCGTAACCTCCGCTTTGGCGTCCGCGAGCATGGCATGGGTGCCATTTGTAATGGTCTAGCCCTGCACAACTCTGGGTTAATTCCTTACGGTGCTACCTTCTTGGTGTTTGCTGACTATATGCGGGCCGCCATCCGTCTGTCTGCCCTGTCTGAAGCGGGCGTGATTTGGGTGATGACCCACGACTCCATCGCCCTGGGTGAAGATGGCCCCACCCACCAGCCCGTAGAAACCATTGCCTCCCTGCGCGTGATTCCCAATTTGTTGGTGATGCGTCCCGCTGATGGTAATGAAACCTCTGGCGCTTATAAGGTGGCGATCGAAAATCGCAAGCGTCCCACCCTGTTGGCCCTGACCCGGCAAAATCTGCCCAACTTGGCTGGCAGTTCTATTGAAGGTGTGGCTAAAGGTGCTTATATCGTCGTGGACTGCGATGGCACCCCTGACATTATCCTGATCGGCACTGGCAGCGAAGTCAGCCTTTGTGTGGATGCTGCTGAGAAGTTAACCGCTGAAGGCCATAAAGTTCGCGTGGTTTCTATGCCTTGCTGGGAACTGTTCGACGAGCAAGACGAAGCTTATCGCGAATCCGTCCTGCCCAAGGCCGTGACCAAGCGCTTGGCGGTAGAAGCTGCCTCTAGCTTTGGCTGGTGTCGTTATGTGGGTTCTGCCGGTGCTACCGTGACTATTGATGGTTTCGGTGCCTCCGCTCCTGGTGATATTATCATGGACAAAATGGGCTTCACTGTGGATAATGTGGTGGCGAAAGCTAAGGCTCTCTAAAACTTAGTAATTAGCTGGGTTTGAAGCCAGGCTAATTACCAGCTAATTAATTTAGCGTCACAGAAAATACCACAGAAACGCTGTGATAAAAACACAAAGGACACAAAGAGATTTTCTCTGTGTCTTTTGTGTTTTTTTTAGTGACAAAATTTCTGCCAATAACTATTGACAACTGCCAAAATTTTCGGCTTTGCACCCCATATTCCGCACGACTAAGAGGTTTTTCAACGAATTGGGTTACAGCTTCGGCTATTGACAAGTAATGTCAATAATTGATGATGTATTTTTACTTATAGTTTTCAAAGCTTTTATAATAACAAGCTTTGAATTATTAGTCTCATATACTACATTTTGAAGTGCGGAATGTGGGATATATGCAACGCGGATAAATTTGCTATCATTGGCGATCGCTTAATCTATTCAGTAACAAAAGCACTAAAACAGAAGCACTAAAAATGTCAGAACTGCCTAAATTTAACAATCAGTCACTATTAGATCAAGCCTTGACTCACCGTTCTTATGTGAACGAACACCCGGAAATTGCGGAAGATAATGAGCGGCTAGAGTTTCTCGGTGACGCGGTACTCGGTTTTCTGATTGGCGATTTTTTGTACAAAAATTATCCCGATATGAGCGAAGCCCAATTAACTCGGATGCGTTCCGCTTTAGTGGAGGAAAAGCAATTAGCGACCTTAGCACGGGAACTAAAATTAGGGTCAAAGATGCGCCTGGGTCAAGGGGCAATTAAAGATGGAGCCAGGGATAATCCTTCTTTACTTTGTGATACGTTTGAAGCGATGATCGGCGCTTACTATCTGGACTCTAATATTACATCCGTTCGGGCTTATGTTAAACGGCTATTTACTCCGGTAGTAAAAAGCATTGCCTTGCCCCAAGTTGATGAAAATCCCAAACATTTGATTGACCCTAAAAATCGGTTTCAGCAATGGTCTTTGGACAAATTTGGGAAAAATCCTGAGTATGTGATTGTTAAAGAGTCAGGGCCTGATCATGCTAAGGAATTTACGGCGGAAGTGCGGGTGAAGGGTAAGGTTTATGGGTCGGGAATAGGTCGTCGTAAACAAGATGCGGAAAAAAATGCCGCAGAAAATGCCCTGAAAAATTTGAAAGTTGACGGTTAATGGTTGTTGGTTGTTGGGTAGAGATTCTTTGGTTGTTGGTTATTGGTGGGTAGGGATTCTTTTGTTGGTTATTGGTTGTTGGTTATTTGCGGCTGTAGGGGCGAAGCATTTGGGCAAATAATTTATGGGAAGTAATCAAAATTTTGTACCCGTAGGCGAAGCCTTCTCGAAGAGTATGCTTCGCCCTGAGAGGTATGTATGGGAAAAAGTAAACATTTTTTCCCGATATTTTACCCCGAATGCTTCGCCCATACAGGAACTTAATCGCGCTTACAAATGACAGAAAATTGGCAATTTTGACATTTGCCGGAATTTTCGGGAACTTGGGGAAATGGTTGGCCGTTTTCATAGTCTTTTAACCAGCGTTGTAACTTGGTTAAAAGTTGGCTGAGGTCTTGTTTGGTTTGTTCGTGTTGTTGTCGATCGCTGATAAATTTTAAACATTGGCTAGACCGCGATTCGCGCAGCGATCCCGGAGGGAATCGCCCATCACGATGATCGTGAAGATTTTTCTCACTGCCTTGGTCTCTTGCCGACTCCACAAACCAATAAGTCATTGATAGCTGTTCTGGCAAATAATCGCTAGTTTCTGCTAACACCAATAAATAGAGACGAGTTTGCCAATTTTCCGCCACTTTTTGCCGGACTGGGGGACGCGGATAGGTTTTCCAATCAATAATTTGGGCGCTGCTTTCTTCGGCAATTAATAAGTCATAAACCACTGTTAATAAAAAATTCTCAATTTTCCAGGTTCTGAGATGTTCAGCTTGGCGAAAAGTGGCAGAATTAGGACTGGGTAAAAAAATCTCCGGCGCCCCTTGGGCGATCGCCTGAAAAGACTCCCACATTTTTGGGTCAGCCTGAAATAAAAGTTCTACGGATAAACCTAATTCTCTCTGCTGCATTAGCAAGTGAAATTGTTTTCCCCAAGCTAACTTTTCTTCTTGGTCTGGACTAATAGGCGAACTGAGTTGTTCTAGATAAATTAGCTGAAATTTTCTTGGACAAGTTTCTAAATGATTGAGATAAGTTTGGGATAGGCGAATTAGCATATTGGTTGTTGGTTGGTTGTTGGTTGTTGTTGGTTGGTTGTTGGTTGGTTGTTGGTTGGCGAACAGTAAGAACCAAGAACAAATAACAAAGAACCAATAACCAAGAACAATCAACCAACAACAATTAACAATTATTTAACAGAAAGTAACTTCATCACTGCTTGCCATTCGTCGGAATTAATCTTATAATTGGTGCTATTTGGGGCACGGATAACTAATAACTTTTGCAATAGTGGGTCTTCTTTTAATGTACTGCGTAATAGAGGCTTTTCTAAGAATTTTTTGGTGAAACGAATTTTCGCTTGGGGCTTAATTCCTATGCGAGTTTTATCCAGCCAATAGTCGCGATCGCTCACTTCAGAACGGAATTGGGCAGGTTCAATAATTTCGGCGATCGCGTATATTCCCGCATCGTTTCCCGCCATCCAAATTATCACCTCATCACCCACGGCAATTTCTTTCCCGTAACGAGTCACTAACCATAACATTTCCTCAAAATCTTGAATCGCCTGAGTCACTTTATAATATTTAGGATTTCCTTGAAATAGCCAGTAAGCCATAACATCAATACTCCGATCAAAACTTGCTAGAATTAATTATCTCACCATTATCTCACCATTTGCTGCCAATTTTTTAAACTATTTGGGATTTTATCGGCAACAAAACCTAAGAAGCATTAGTTAAACATCGCACTAACTTCCGAAATCCTTCCACTTCTTTTTCCTGAGTTATATAGGCGGGTGTATGGGTGAGACGAGGCAGATATTCCCACAAATTCCCCACCCCAACGGAAAGGGGAAATAACGACGAATTAAATAAGCTTTCATCGTTGGGACTATCCCCCACGGTGAGAACTTGTTGGGGTGAATATTCGGGAAAATGTAAGGATAATAATTTTTGTAAAGCGCTGCCTTTTTCTTGAGTAGCGAGTTTAATGTGACATTGAATAGAACTGTAGGTAAATCCCCAACCAGCTTGCTGACAGAATGCATTGATTCTTTGTAAATCTTCGTAGCTAAGTCCGTGAACATCAAATGTCCAATCGGTTAAACGAAACCGATTATCGGCACTTTCTTGAATTTGGGGAAATTTCTCTTGCAAACTGGCAAAAGTTTGGGCTAACTTGAGTTTATGTTCTGACAGGTCAGCGATCGCACTTAAAATCACTGGCGGATCCGTGTCTCGGTGGGAAAAAAATACTCCGCCATTTTCGGCGATCGCCCCTATGACGGGCAAATAAGTTGCTAACCCATTCACCCACCCAGCCGATCGCCCCGTGACAATCAAAACCGAAAATCCCGCATCGGCCAAATCTGTTAAACTTTGGAGTAAATCAGCGGTAATTTTCCCGCATTTTGTCAAAGTGCCATCAAAATCCGTTGCCACTAAACGGACATCGTGATGAAAATTACAGGCGATCGCTGCCGATAAAGGTAAACAGGTCATTAGGTCGAATCTACTAGAAATATTGACTTTGGTCAGATTTAACCTTAACAAATTTGGTTGTTGGTTGTTGGTTGTTGGTTGGTTGTTGGTTGGTTGTTGGTTGTTGGTTGGTTGTTGGTTGGTTGTCCCTCCCTTGAAGGGGGGTTGGGGGGATTCTTTGGGTAGGGATTCTTTGGGTAGGGATTCTTTGGTTCTTTGTTGTTAATCACGCATAACAAATAACAATAAACTAATAACCAATAATTAACAAATAACAAATAACAAACAACTAACCAATAACTAAAAACAAACAACTAACAACAAATAACTAACAACAAATAACCGTTAAAGGCTCAGTGATGGGTATTCTCACTTTTAATTGCAACTATGCAACGGAATTTGATATCATAGAAGTCAGGTGCTTGATGGTCTTCTCTCCCATAAAAACTTAGAGGCGATCGAGATTTCTGAGCGAAAAGAGCCGATCCTAAAAAAATCATGGATATTTTGGGTCTGGGCATCGATCAAAAATTGATGTAAAAATAGACAAAAAGGAGCGAAGTGATTATTATGTTAAATTTTCCGAGCCAAAAAATCTCTGATTTGCCAGTAAAATGCCAATTTAGGCACAAACTATCTGGTGATAGATGGCTGATAGCTGTCCGCCTTTTTTAAACCGGATTTTTTAAGTAAAATTGGTAACTTTTCTCCGAGTCTCTGACCAGTCACTTTTTAAAGATTATACCTATGTCAAACTCTCTTATCCCAATTCAACCAATATTAGCCCAGACCAAAGCCCAGACCAGCAAACCCCCCGCAGAAGCTCCGGTGAATAATCTTTTCACGGACTACCGAATTTGGATGGGAACCTCTGGAGTGTTTTTCGTGTTGATGCTGCTATCTTTTTTATATGCAAATATGCAAATAAAAAGCATGAAAAAAAAGATGCAGTTTGAAGATTTTAAAAATAAAGAAATGAACAAAAAGATGAAAATGGCTCTTTCTACCATTAGTAAAATGGAGAAAAATCCAGACCTCATACACTCTAGAGAGTTTAACTTAGATTATTTACGGTTGCGGATGGAGGAAGAAAATTTCCATTTTGCCATTGTCAACCAAATTAAAGTGAAAGTTAAAGAGCAAATTACCCTGGCTTTACGTCCCAATATTGACAATCGAGGGGCTGGACGTTTGGTTGAGGAAACTTTTGATGTGGAATATGAAGCCGGAGAAATTGAAAGACCGGAAAAGCGAGTATTATTCCGCGTACAAATTAAACTAACTAAACTGCCAACTCAAGCTACCTCCAAAACTATTAGTCAAATTATTGATTGCTTGGAAACCTATTTAACTACTAAAGAAGATCACGATACTTGGCAGCCAACAATTCAAGGTCGAGTTGCTTATATTCATTGGGATCAAAAAGCCAAACCTACACCTTTGTTGGTATTGGAGCAATCTAATGAAGGAGTGAATGTCACCTTCAGAACCACTACCCGAAGAACGGCAACCAATGCGATCGCCGGTGATACCGGAGATGGACAGAGTTCGACTGGGGATTTAACTGGTCAAACTAAACAGACAAAACCCGCTACGAAAACTGCCCGAAAACCAAAAGCACCGGATAAATCCAAAGCAACAGGAAACCGCTAATTAATCGGGTTGACTGTTGACAATTGAATCTTCACTGCGTGCCTTTTGCGTGCCTTTTGCGTGCCTTTTGCCTGCCTTTTGCCTGCCTTTTGCGTGTCTGGATAAAAAGCAAACAATTGTTAATCGTTGTCGGTTGATTGTTGCTAAAAAATCCTGACGATTAACAAACCGGATTTCAACGGACTAATGCCGATGAGTTTCGGCACTGAATGATATTAATTTTGCCAACTGAAACCCGGTTGGTGATATAGGTGTTTAAGACAAATATCTCTTGGCGATCGGCAGATTACCAGAATCGAGATGACTGGTCAGAGTCACCTCGATGATGCTGCCTCAAAAATTGACCGAATCGCGATCGTTCCCTGTTGGGCGTTCATGCAGTGACACATATTCGGCATTATGAGAACCTGTGTAAATTTGGGTCGGACGATAAATCCGGTTTTCATTCAGTTGTTCTTTCCAGTGGGCTAACCAACCAGCGACACGGGCGATCGCAAAAATCGGGGTAAATAAATCCGATGGAATTCCTAATTTGCGATAAACCAGACCAGAATAGAAGTCCACATTAGCATAAATGCCCTTTTGTCCCATTTTTTCGTGAACGACTTTTTCCAGTTCCAGGGCAATTTCGTAATACTCATCATGGCCAAACTTTTCAAACAATTTTTCGGCCAAGTTTTGTAAGATCGTGGAACGAGGATCTTTCACCTTATAAACTCGGTGTCCAAATCCCATAATCTTAGATTTGGTTTCGATACATTTCTCCACATACGGGCGAACATTTTCCACCGAACCAATTTCTTCTAACATTGTCAGCACTTCTTCATTCGCCCCACCGTGCAATGGGCCTGCCAAAGTTCCTACCGCAGAGGCTACCACCGCATACGGGTCAGTTAGGGTAGAGGCGGTGACTCTAGCGGAGAACGTAGAAGCATTAATGGTATGTTCCGCGTGCAAGGTTAAGCAAATATCAAATACTTGGGCGGAGAGTGGGTCTGGTTCCCGTTCCGTCAACATATAGAGAAAATTGGCGGAATAATCCAAATCATCA
The DNA here is from genome assembly GCF_040564635.1 of Planktothricoides raciborskii GIHE-MW2. Classification (NCBI taxonomy): domain Bacteria; kingdom Bacillati; phylum Cyanobacteriota; class Cyanophyceae; order Oscillatoriales; family Oscillatoriaceae; genus Planktothricoides; species Planktothricoides raciborskii. The sequence continues at coordinate 4,908,644 of NZ_CP159837.1, read as the reverse complement.
CGGGGCTGGATGGGATCGTTCCCTTTCCGCATCATGTCAAAAGCGGCGACCATTGTCGGGATTTTGGCTAATAGTCTCACCACCGCATCCCGGATATATTGGGGATTATCTAAGGCTCGCCGAGAGTAAAATAAGCCCAGGGCGGCGGCACAAGCTTGCAGTGCGTCCATTGGATGACCAGTTTCGGGAAAGCATTTCATCATGTCCCGAATCCGGTATTTAATCCGTCGGTGGTAACGGATTTCATGCTCAAAATCCTTGAGTTCTTGCTCGTTGGGCAGATGCCCCCAAATTAATAGATAGGAAGTTTCGACAAACGAACTATGGTTAGCCAAGTCTGTAATGGGAATTCCCCGGTACTCCAAAATCCCATTAAGTCCATCCACGAAACTGATACCGGAGAGAGTAACTGGGACACCTTCTAGGCCAGGTTTGAACTCGAGATTTCTTTTAGCGTTGTCGCCCGTCATGGTTAAATCTCTTTCATCTTTAATTGAATATGAAGGTAACTTACCAGAAACTTTTGGCTATCTCTGATTTCATAATGATCTTTTTGCTTTTTACGGATCAAAAATTAACAATTTTGGCGAAGTGAACCAAAATAACTCACTCCGAGCGATCGGCGAACCCAGGTCTGGCAAGGTTAAGCCGATAATTCCCGCTTTTTTCACCACTAAAGCATCGGCAGTTTCTCCCCAGAGTAAAATTTCCGCCCAGTGGCCTAAATTTGGCTGATGCCCGACGATCGCCAAAGAGTTACATCCTTTTTCTTTCTTGGGTTCTAGCCACTTTAACCAATCTTTGATTTCTCCTGCGGGCGCTAGGTGAGGAGATTCTTCAATTTTTGCTGACAAACCAGCCTCTTGAAGTATTTTTGCGGTTTGTTGGGCTCGCAGTAGGGGACTGGTTAAGATCAGATCGAAGTGAATCTGCATTTTATGTAATTGTTTGGCGACTTTTGCCGTTTTGCGATCGCCTTCTGGGGTCAATGCTCGGTCTGCGTCTTTGACAAATTCCGTCGCATCTGCAGCAATCCCATGCCGAATCATATACAGTTGCATCAGTGCTTACCTCTTTGTTACTTACCCATGATACAAATTATTGGCATCTGTTGATAATCTATGTGAAGAAAATATCACAAATATCCAAATCATCAAATCACTGTGACAATCTCCCGATGACCAGAAAATTTGCCATCCGGCTACTAATCAGAATATTCCTCTCGATTATCTTCTGGCTATTCCTAGAAATTACCGAATTTAAACTCAGCATCAATTTACCAACTATATCACCACCAATAGGCAGCGATCGCGTCGCAGAAATCGCCCAACAAGTCACCGTCAGAATTTTCACCAAAGATAGTGCTGGTTCCGGGGTAATTATTCAACAGCAACAGCATAATTCTACCATATTATATACCGTATTAACCAATCGCCATGTAGTAGAAGATTCAACGGGTACTGACTATCATATTTTAACCCAAGATGGGGCAATTCATCCCGCCCAATGGATTTCTCCAGAGAAATTTGGCAACTTAGATATTGCCCTAGTTAAATTTAGCAGTTCCCGGTCTTATCCCGTAGTTAAATTACTGGAAAATCGGCAACTTTGGGTCGGAGATTTGCTTTACGCTGCCGGATTTCCTAATTGGCAATGGCATGACGAAACCCAAACCAGAATTAACAATACTCGCGACTGGGGATTAAAAGCATTTCGGTTAACCACCGGCAGATTAGCCATGCAATTAGACCGTCCCCTAGAAGAAGGATATCAAATCGGTTATACTAATGAGATTGAATCAGGAATGAGTGGCGGCCCGATTTTAAATCAGCATGGTTATTTAGTGGGAATTAATGGTCGGTTAAAATATCCTTTAGGGGGGATTGACACTTTTAAATTTACTGATGGTAAATTTCCCCGTTGGTCAGAGTTTAAGCAAATGGAACGATTAAGTTGGGGCATTCCCATAGAAACCGTATTGGGGTTTCTTGATTCTGAGAAACCCAGAAACCGGGTTTCTTTTTTGCCACCAACAGTTAACCCTACAGCGGTTTTCTTTCTTACTAAACCGCGATCGGGCGAAGCCTTCCGGTATTTGGGTTAATATTTTCAGCAATAAGTAGACGGGCAGAAATAAATGCACCACATACCATATCAGAAAAAAACTGTCATTCCCGCGAAGGCGGGAATCCACAGCCTATCGGCGGGGAACGAAAAGTGCAATTAATTATGTTCACCTACTTAATTTGTCTGCCGGAATGCTTCGCCCCTACAGGGATTTGTGGTATATTTAATATAAAAACGCTGTAATATCCACCACAGAAACCCGGTTTCTTTGCTGCTATTATTAAGCTATAATATAGTCAGCAAATATTTCATATCGGAGATTAATGAATGAGTTTAGTTCTAGAATGTGAAACTCCTCCGCTTCAAGAGGATGAAACCGGAGCGATTAGAGTTGGCAATTCAAGGGTATTGCTAGAATTAGTTATTCGAGCTTTTCAGGATGGAGCCTCTCCTGAGTCAATTGTCCAGAGATATTCTACCTTGTCATTGTCTGATGTTTATGTGACAATTGGCTACTATCTTCGCCACCGAGATTCCCTCGATGCTTATCTAAATCGCAGGGAAAAAGTAGCCGAAGCTGTCAAGGAAAAGCTATCGGATATTCAACCGGATTTGAGTCATATTCGATCGCGCTTATTGCAGCAAAAACAATCATAATTAGTCATGTTATCTTTTTTAAGCGATGAGAATTTCAATCGGGACATTATTCGCGGACTTTTTCTCCGTGAACCCAATTTGGATTTAATCCGCGTTCAAGAGGTTGGACTGCGGCAGGTTGATGACCCAGCAATTTTAGACTGGGCAGCAAATCACGATCGCATTGTTTTAACCCACGATCGAGCAACGATGCCTGATTTTGCATATCACCGCATCTTGAACGGGGAAAAAATGTCCGGTTTGTTTGTGATTAATGACCGGATGCCGATTAGACAAGCGATCGATGATCTGCTAATAATTGTAAGCTGTAGTCAGCCAGTAGAGTGGCAAGGAATTGTGCTCTATTTACCCCTATAAAATATCCGGGGTGCGATCGCCTATCACCTCTCTTCTTTCCTCTTCGTGTCCTCTGTGTCTTTGTGGTTAAATCCACAGAAACCGGGTTTCTTTTCTTGCTTACACAGTAGGGGCGAATGGCCATTCGCCCCTACATAATTCACCACAGAAACCCGGTTTCTTTCTTGCTATCAACCGTCGAATGTAGGGGCAAAGCATTCCGGCAGTAAATTTATGGTTTTAAAAGATAACCTCTATACCGGAATGCTTCGCCCGAATATTTAGGCCATAAAAAAATAGATTAACCCATGAATCAATCGTCGGGGTTAGGGCGAAGCATGGCCGGATTAAATTTATGGTTTTCAGAAACCGGGTTTCTTAATCAAGTTTTCGGTATGAAGCATAAATTGTTGCAGAAACCCGGTTTCTCCTGCGGTCATGCTTCGCCCCTACAGGATGGGATTAATTTTATGGGTTTTTCGGAACAACAACCTAATCTCCTCTCAATCTTTTTAAATTATTCATCGCATTTTGATACCAGATATCATCCCCTTGTTGCTGGTACAATGCGGCAGCTTTTTCATAATTCTTTATCGCCGTTTGAACATCTCCAGTAATCTCAGCAATCAAACCCAGATTATAGTAAGCGTTAGCAAAGTTCTGATCCAGTGCGATCGCCTTGTTGTAATCAGCGATCGCTAAATCATATTTTTTTAAGTCAGAGTAGGCAATACCCCGATTATAGTAAGCCGCAGAATCGTTCGGATCCAGTGCGATCGCCTGGTTGTAATCAGCGATCGCTAAATCATATTTTTTTAAGTTATAATTTCTTAATCCTTGATTATAATAATCCGCAGCAGATTTATTATCTGTTTTTATAGATTTGGTAGAATTTGCTGCTGACTTAAATTCTGGTTTTTTATATTCCACCCGCCGGTTATAGTGAATGATAGTATATATGATAATATATATCAAAACAAAAACCTGCACAACAATAACAAAAATGATTCCCCCAATAGCTATTGTTATTAACAGCATAGCGATCTTTTGCCGGTTGAGCAGGGTGATTAATCTAATGATTCCCCAATTAGCTATTGTTATTAACAGTATAGCGATATTTTGCCAGTCGAGCAGAGTGATTAATCTATCGATATAATCACCGGGAAATAAGTGAATGATAGTATATATATATATCCAAACAAAAACCCGCACAACAATAACAAAAATGATTCCCCAATTAGCTATTGTTACTAACAGCATAGCGATCTTTTGCCAGTTGATCCGAGTGATTAATCTACCGATATAATCATCATCATTTTTCTTTTCCTTGGGAAATATCTGAATCGGAATCCCTAAATTCCACCCAGTTTTAATATTATTTTCATCCCGGTCTCCTTGTCCATGAACCCCGACAATTTCCCCTCGGTTATTGAGCACCGGTCCGCCACTCATTCCTGGTTCAGTATTCGCATCATAAATTAAACTATAACCATCCTTGGGTTGCGGTACTCTCCCAATAATTTTGCCCCAATTAAACAACAGAGTCCGAGTCTTAATTCTTCCAATAATCCCAGGAGCACCCACCACAAGAACGCTAGTTGCTTCCACCATCTTTTCCGAATTTCCCAATTTCGCCACTGGGTAACTTTTGTCACTGGTAAAAGTCAACACCCCTAAATCCACATTGGGCACAGGTTGGATAATCGTATTCCCTCTCACCTGATAGCTTTCTTGGTCTGAGGTAAAAATTAAACAAGTCCAACTTTTTTCCACCACATGATAGGCAGTCAACACCGAATAAGTATTTCCTTCTCGCTTAATAATTGCCCCTGACCCCGCACCGCAGCCATCAATAATCACCGTAAATTCCTTAGCTTTTTTGGCAATTTTTTCCTCACTTTTGCCCAAGGAACAACCACCCAATCCGCCAATTACCAGCCACCCCAACAGCAGCCCGACCTTTTGCCAACGCCAACTCATCATCGGAATCACTCCTCACCACCTAGCTGAAAATTCTGGCACCTTACACCGGGTAAACCCATATTTGTAAGGGCAAAGCATTCGGGTAGTTACCTTAATTGTTCCAACCGATAATTAACTGCCCGAATGCTTTGCCCCTACAGCCAAAAAATCGGATTTACAAATATGAGATGCTCCCTCACCCCTCTGTAGAGGCGATTCGCGAATCGCCCCTACAGCCTTACAAACGGGTCTCACTAGAAAAAGCGCCATTCAACAAATCCTCTAACAACAGATATTGACGATCTCCTTTTTCAATAATCTTATTATCTGACCCCTGGTTTTTGGCAAAACCAGCAATTTTAGCCAGCACTTCTTGAGGCTTTTGGGCATTTTCCTCTCTCAAAGTAAACAGCATATTATTCGCCGTGCAGGTTTCTGGCGAAATCGCCACACAAATCACCGTATAGTTATCAACAAGTCCGTACCTTAAAGCCAGGTTAGTCAAATACCCGCCATTGTTTGCCACCGCTATATTGAGTTTCTCAGTGACATGGTGACAGCGTTTCTCCGGTGTCCAATTCTCGCCAAATTCCGTAGTCTGCCAAACCAGCAAAGGCTTGATGGTTCTTAAATTATTGCGTTGGGCCACTGTCACCCAGCCATCTTGGGCATCCTGCACACAGAGAAACTCGGTTTTTTCTGACGGGTTAGCAGAGTTTGTTTCAGTTGTCGGAGGAGGAGTCGTGGGAGTAGTCGTGGGGCTAGTAGTCGTTGAAGTATTTGAACAAGCCATCAACGCTGAAAGGGCAAAAGTAGTGGCCAGCTTTGGCGCCAACTGCCAAAAGTATTGAGGGTTCATGGTTCACTCTCACTGAGGAATTTCTTATTATTTTAGCGAGATAGTAATTAGTTTGACCACGAGGGAATCACGGATTTTTTATGTCAGAATAAAGGTCAATAATACAGACCAATTGACAACACCTAATCCCCGCCAGGGATTAAAATCTCCGGGCTGATAGCGCAAGTCGGTTAAAACCGAAATCTTGCACCAGTTGCAACGACCGCCGGGGATTAAAATCCCTGGCTGTAGGGGTCAACGGCCGTTGACCCCTACAGTCGGTTAAAACCGACTCTTGATCCTTGTATTAAAAGCATTTCAGTCGGTTTCAACCGACTTGATATGTTAGGCGGGGATTTTAATCCCCGCCGGTTGTGGCCACTGGTGCAATATCTCAGTTGACAACACCTAATCCCCGCCTGTAGGGGCGCTTCGGCTTGCGCCCCTACTGATACCTTGCACCATTCTCAACCAGCCTTTGAAATCCCCGCGCTCCGCCAGGACCGCTTGAAATCCCCGCGCTCCGCCAGGACCGCCAGGGATTAAAATCCCTGGCTCATAGCGCAAGTCGGTTAAAACCGAAATCTTGCACCAGTTGCAACGACCGCCGGGGATTAAAATCCCTGGCTGTAGGGGTCAACGGCCGTTGACCCCTACAGTCGGTTAAAACCGACTCTTGATCCTTGTATTAAAAGCATTTCAGTCGGTTTCAACCGACTTGATATGTTAGGCGGGGATTTTAATCCCCGCCGGTTGTTGCCACTGGTGCAATATCTCAGTTGAAACCGACGGCAACTCTTACCTGAAAAGCATTAATTTTAGTTAGATTAATCGGATTTATCCGACCCCCACGCGGGGACAGGTTCTAGCGGTTAGGCGGAGTTGGCAATTCATTCACCTATCTCACCCACTTATTCCTCCCTCATAATGATTGAAAAATGATTGGAAATTTATTACAAAACCGTTACAAACTCTTAGAAGAACTAAGTCGGGGTGGCTTTGGCCAAACCTACCTTGCCCAAGATATCAACTTGGATAAAATCAGAGTAGTGAAAAAACTACAACCCCAATCCCAAGACCCCGGAGTGTTACAGGTTGCCAGACGCTTATTCCAAACCGAAAGCGATGTACTAAATATGTTGGAAAAAGGGCATCCACAAATTCCCCAATTGTTCGATCGCTTTGAAGAAAACCAAGAATTTTACTTAGTCCAAGAATACATCGAAGGAGACACTTTAACCGCCGAACTCAATCAAAGCCCCATGAGTGCAGACCAGGTGAAACAACTGTTAATGGATATCTTAAAGCCCTTAAGCTTTGTCCACGATCAAAATATTATTCATCGCGACATCAAACCCGCTAATTTAATTCGCCGCAAAAGCGACAATCAAATTTATTTAATTGATTTTGGCGCAGTCAAACAAATCTTTACCGCCATTTCCAATCCTCAAAATCCTCAAAATCCCAATCCCTACACAGTTGGCATTGGTAGTGCTGGATATACGCCGAAAGAACAAGCAGAAGGCCGTCCAACATTAGCTAGTGATATTTATGCCCTAGGCATCCTAGGAATTCAAGCCTTAACTGGCAGTATCCCCACCCAAACCGATCCAAAAACCTCACAAATTATCTGGACTAAACCCGCTTCAGTCAGTGATGAATTTGCGGCAATTTTAAATAGAATGATTGATATAGATGCCACAAAACGCTATCAAACAGCCAGTGAATTATTATCTGCCCTAACTCCCACTAAAGTTTCTATAAAGCCAGCTACATCAAACGGCAAACCGTCTAAAAAACCGAATTTAATCGTATTAATTCCCGCGACTATTTTAGCATTAGGTTTAGGCAGCGCCGCAATTCTGGGAGTTTATCGCTATTTTACCCCTAAACCTGTGCCACCTCCCCCGATTAATCAACCTGGTCCATTATAAAAAGAAACCGGGTTTCGTTCTTACTAAACCACGATCGGGCGAAGCATTCCGGTATTTGGATTAATCTTTTCAGCAATAATTTGTCTGCGGTCATGCTTCGCCCCTACAGGTATTTGTGGTTTACTCGCGGAGAAAATTGCTGCAATATCCATAACAGAAACCCGGTTTCTTTTCCCTGGGTATTTGCCGCTAAAAAATCGTTAAATAAGTATCCATAGATTTTTCTGGTAAAACCTTTAAAGTTTGATTTTGTAAATCCGGTTCTAAACCTAAAGCTTCCAGGGGAATTACTCCCAGTAATGGATCGCGTCCTCCGGGCAATTCTAAACATTCAAAAGTTCCTTCACGTCCGAATAGAGAAATTTTAGCATCCTGAAAAATGCGAGCGGTACTGAAGCCCGTAGCGGTGGCAACATCCACTTCTTTCAGCAGTTCAAGTCCTAGTTGATCGATAATATTAGGAGGTAGACAAAGAGTGGTTGCTCCTGTGTCAACTAGGACATCTTTTAGGGTGACAGAACGAATTTGTTCTTCAGGAATAAATCCTCGTTTTGCAGCAGATTCGTCAGCCCGGTTAATGATGGTTAAGGTAGTGAAAACTTTGCCCATTGTTTTGTCAGTTTTGTTTCGCATATTTGTACTCTCTATTATTTTACCTTAATTATAACCCAGAAACCGAGTTTCTTTCTGGGGTGCGATCGCCTATCGCCTCTCTTCTTTCTTCTTCGTGTCCTCTGTGTCTCTGTGGTTAAAAATAAAATTATTCACCACAAAGACACAAAGAACACAAAGAGCAAAAAATCCCTAAGCCCGAAAACGTTGCTGGATTTTTTGAGCAATTATTTCCAGGTTATTCTCATCCCCATCCAATAACTCTGTCACCATTTCCAGAAACTCAACAGCGCGGGGTAAACTAAATTCTAAACCTTCAATGATTTCCCGCTGACTAAAGACCGTTTCTGGAGTTCCTTCTAAGATTAATTGCCCGCGATCCATCACAAATAACCAATCAGCCCAAGCATAAACAAAATCTAAATCGTGGGTAGCAATGAGAATGGTTGTACCAGTGGCGCTAATTTTTTCCAAGGTGGCTAATAAATTCCGGGTTTGGGGTGGATCTAAATAAGCGGTGGGTTCATCTAATAATAATAGTTGGGGTTTTAATACCATCACATCAGCAATAGAAACCCGTTTTTTTTGTCCTAAACTCAGATAATTTACCGGACTATCCGCTAAATCCATTAAGTCAAAATCCCGCAATCCTTGGATCACCCGATCGCCCACTTCACTGTCCGACAATCCTAAATTACACAACCCATAAGATAAATCTTCTGCCACCGTTGCCCCGACTAATTGTTGTTCTGGGTCTTGGAAAACTAAACCCACTGCTTGCCGCAATTGGTTTAAAGAACTGCGATCGTATTTTAACGGCTTTCCTTGCCAGCGAATCGTCCCTTTTTGGGGACGATACAACCCATTTGCCAACCGAAATAAGGTAGTTTTACCGCAACCATTCCGCCCAATTAAAGCACAGCATCGCCCTTGAGGAATGCCCAAAGATAAATTTTTAATCGTCGGCTGTTGAGTACAGGGATAAGTATATTCTACTTGGTCAAATTCCATGAGCATAATGCCACCCTGTCCCAACTAATAACAATAAATAACCCGCCAAAGCTTCCATAATATATCGCCAATTTGCTTGATACCTTCGCCCATGCCAAAACCGCAATTCTCCCCGAAAACCCCGCGACTCCAAACCCATAGAAATTTGCCGGTAATTTTCCAGAGTTCGCCGTAACAATTGACTGGCAATTAAGGCTAAACTCCGCATTCCCAGGCGCCAATTACCATAACCCATTCGCGCTGATTGGGCGGTTAAAATTTCGTTAGCAGTGGCAGTTAAGACAAAAATAAACCGATACATTAAAGCCAGTAATTCTATAATTATAGTCGGACAAGCGCAAGATTTTAAAATTCGCAAGATATCCGCAAACGGAATAGTTAATAAAACAAAATATAAACAAGAAGTTAGGGCGATCGCTCTTGGGAATAACTCCCTAGCTTGGTCAATTCCTTGTTGACTAAAGTATAGATAAAATGAACCGATTTTAATTCCTTGCCAAATATCTGCCTGTACCAGAGAAATATCTTCTAAGCCAACTCCACTAATCACTAAAGCGGGAACGCTGACCAGCCAAAAACTTAGCGGAATTAATAATAGTTCTCCATATATTTTTATCGGAATTCGGGCATAACCCACAATCCAAATCCCCAGCCAGACCGTCACCAAAATTTGTACCCCAATTGGTGCCACATAACTGAGGCAAAATAAAGCGATCGCAAATATGAGTTTATGTTCTGGGGGCAGCGATCGCAGTCGATTTTGATAAACCAGAGAATCAATTTGATGGTGCATTGTTTTGTTGTTGGTTATTTGTTATTATTAGACCTATTGCAAAATTCCTAAAAGCCCCCCTTAAAAAGGGGGGTTGGGGGGTCGAAATATTTATTTTGCAAGAGGTCTAGTTATTAGGATATAATCAGAAATAACAACAAATAACCAAAATCAATCTTTTTGATTCGCTTTTTGATTCGCTTTTTGATTCGCTTTTTGATTCGCTTTCTCTGTGCGACCTTTATAAAGGCCAATAATATAGCCCAGAGTACCCGCAGCGATCGCCCCTTGGGAAACAAACAAAAGACTTTCTATTTCCTGGCTGGGTAATTCTAAAATAGGATTAAACCAAGGTTGATAATTAGGCTGAATTTCAGCGATCGCCTCTTGCGCTTCCCCGTCTGCCCCACCATATTCTCCTCGGACGAAAATTAGAGGGGCGATCGCTAATAAAATAACGGCGGCAACTAACCACCAATTTTCTTTTTGTGACGTTTGCATACTTACTGAATTATCCTTTTGCTGATGATTTTTTGCTCGTTTACTGAGGGATTGATACCCCCACTCCCCCCTTAAAAAGATGGGCTTTTTCTGGATTAACTGTGCGATCGCAATAGTTTAAGGGTTTGCAATTCTTCCGTCGCATAAGCTTGCAGCCAATTCCAAACCAAAACCGTCAATAACCCTTCGCTAATAGCCAGGGGAACTTGAGTCACCGCAAAAATACCCGCAAACTTTAAAAACGACAGCCAAATTCCACCCGTAGCGGCAGGAAAAGCTAACGCTAATTGAATCGATGTGATTAAATAAGTGACAAAATTGCCCAACATTGCCGCCAGAAAAATTGCCACCTTAATTCTGCCGGTGGAGAGAATTAAACGATAAACCCCATAAGCCACCCAAGGGCCAGCGATCGCCATTGAAAAAGCATTTGCCCCCAAAGTCGTAATCCCCCCATGTGCCAATAAAACCGCCTGAAATATCAGCACCAAACTGCCCAAAACCGTCATCACTTGCGGGCCAAACAACACCGCCCCCAAACCCGTCCCCGTAGGGTGGGAACAACTCCCCGTCACCGAGGGAATTTTTAAGGCAGAAAGCACAAAACTAAACGCCCCAGATAAAGCGATTAACAGTTTTAACTCCGGGTTTTCTTGCGTAATGCGAGTCAGCGATCGCACCCCTAAAACAAAAAACGGTAAAGCCACAACCCACCAAAAAATTGCCCATTTTACCGGCAAAAACCCTTCCATAATATGCATAGCTTGGGCTGGGGGTGTAGAACCGAACACCAAAAAAGCACTCAACCCAGCCATTGCCCCCAGGGTCAAGATTCGTTCATGTTTTCGCATCGCCGATCCTCCTGTGTAGAAAAACTAAAAGGAGGTACAGCCAAGAAAAAATAATTCTGGATCGTAAAGTCAACGATCCGCTCAAATTGCTGCATCTGTACCTCGCAGATGAATAAACAACATTGCTGCTACGTCCATTCGGCGGGCATCCTGACTTAGAGACATAGCACCTCATCACAGTTGCGGGACAGCGCTGGATTTGCACCAGACTTTCCCCGTTACCTCTAGTGGCTGACTTCCCACTAGAACCGATGTGGGTTAACTATATCACTGTTCACAAAATATTCACAAAATATTCACAAAATATTCACAAAATGTTAATAAAATGTTCAGCAAAAGGTTCAGCAAAACGTTCAAAAAAATTATCGCCCTAGGTAAAATAAGATCGATTCGGGATCCGAATGAAGTACAGCGGTTTTCTGGATTTGTCCCGGCGCGGGAACGACAGGTTTTTTTGTACTTCATAACTCTGACCAGGGCTATAAGAGCGATCGCCACCAGAATCGCACAATCTAAGGGCGTTTACAGGGATGACCCTCTCCGGTTTTGGTTATAGAAAAAAAGCGAACAATTACTCGCTTTACTCGTCTATCTTGCCCAAAGATATGCAAATTCCAATTTACATCAGAAAAATGCCACAGTACAACCTGTAGGTTTCCCGGGAAAAATGCCAAAATTAAATAATTTTTAGATTAATAAATATTGTTTAATCGCAATATTTAGTGAATTAATAAATTACTAAAATTTACCTGCTATTTAATATTTTTGCTTTTAAAAAACCGGTAAATTTTGAGGTAATTTGTATAAAAAATAAACTCTATCAAATTTTCGATATTTAGTGGCAAATAATTAACAAATATTACAATAGGAATAAAACTATGACAGTTAACCTATTTGATGCTAATTACTACCGTTCCGTTAACTCAGACTTGCAGCAATTTAACGATGAGCAAGCGTTGCAACATTTTCTAAACTTCGGGCTGAATGAAAATCGGCAATTCTCCCGAATTGTGAATCTGGATATTTATCGAGCCAATAACCCGGATTTAGCGGCGGCTGGCTTAACCACCAACCGACAACTTTTCGATCATCTTCAAGAATTTGGCGTAAAAGAAGGGCGGAAATTTTCTGATGTTTTGGATCTAAGTTTCTACAAAGCGAATAATGCTGATTTAGCCAATTTTACCTCAGAACAACTGTTTCAACATTTCCAGGATTTCGGCTTAAATGAAGGCAGATTAGGTGTTGATAATTCTCTGGCAATAACTCCCGAATTAGAAACACTAGGTGTTGATGATTATATCCTCCCACCGATGATTACCCCAATGTATCCCGCTAATACCTCACCTCCGGGGTCTTTACCGATCGCCCCTAATACGGAATTACCATCTTTTGATCCGGTAGGAACTGACACTGGGGATGTCTTGAACGCTTCCATTGACATGGCGGTCAATAATTTTAATATGAGTTTAAATGAATCGGTGGGCAATAGTGACCCCAATGATTACTACCGATTTGTGGTCAAAAATTACAGCCAATTTAACTTAACTCTAAGCGGCAGTTCTTTGGGCATGGAAATGTACATCGATCGCAATAACGATGGCCAACTTGCCACCGATGAATTATTCATCACTGGGGCAAGTGGATTAAGTGGAGCACCCAATGATTATACCGGGGCAAGAACATCATTTAGTGGCACCTTGAGCAGCGGTAATTATTATGTGAGAATCTTTACCGAACTCGATCAGTCCGACTATCAGTTAGACATTTCTGCCAATACCAGTTACTATCCATATTATCCATCTCCAGTTGTATAATATAGGAATTACGAATGCTATCGGTAGGGTGTGTTAGCGAAGCGTAACGCACCAATACCTCATATAAGTAGGTGAACATAAAACATAATTAATTGCACTTTTCGTTCCCCGCCGATAGGCTTTAGATTCCCGCCTGTAGGAAGGAGAGAGAATAGAGAATAGAGAATAGAGAATAGAGAATAGAGAATAGAGAATAGAGAATAGAGAATAGAGAATAGAGAATAGAGAATAGAGAATAGAGAATAGAGAATAGAGAATTTTCCTATGCATCCTCTTTCCTATGCATCCTCTTTCCTCTTTCCTATGCATCCTCTTTCCTCTTTCCTATGCATCCTCTTTCCTCTTTCCTATGCATCCTCTTGCCTCTTGCCTCTTGCCTCTTGCCTCTAATGGGGTATGTGGTGCATTTATTTCTGCCCGTAAACTTATATATTGGTTGCGTAATTCCTGATCTGCTGTAGGGGCGCAATGCTTGCGCCCCTGATGCTTTGTATCACACACAATTAAAATAACTATAAAGTACAAAAAAACAATGACTGAAAATCTTGCAAAACCTGTCATATACGAAGGTGGCTGTCACTGTGGGGCGGTGCGTTTTCGCGTCCGGCTGGAAAAGAAACCGAGAAAAGAAAAATATGAAGCAATTTCATGTAACTGCTCAATTTGTAACAAAAAAGGGTTTTTACATTTAATTGTCACCGCCAAAAACTTTACCCTATTAAAAGGAGAAGATGCCCTAACAACTTACCAATTTAATACAGGAGTAGCGAAACACCTATTTTGTAAAAATTGCGGCATTCACTCCTTTTATCGTCCGCGATCGCACAGAAACGGATTTTCAATCAATCTCCACTGCTTAGATGAGGACATACTGGAGCAATTTCAGATTATTCCTTTTGATGGCAAAAATTGGGAAAAAAATATCCACAAGATTGCCGATTAAATATCGCCGATTTTTTCCCAGACCGCTCGATATACTTCTGGCAAAATACTGCCCTCGCTCCCCCCAACCCCCCTTAAAAAGGGGGGCTTTTTATTCTGGGAAAGCCAGAAGTCTAATGACTATGGGGGGAGGCGATCGCCGATGATTTGCGACCCAGCAAGGGCGATCGGCGATCGGGAATATCAGGCAATATCACAATGGCAACTATTAAGAAAATCTAAGATTCACAGAAACTTGCAGAGAAAGCATTTACTCTAATCTTAGACATCTAATTACTGAATCTTCCCTAAACTATGTCCCAAAAATAACCAAAGCCATCATTATACACGAATTCGTGAAAAATTGGCTGTAAAATTCATATTTGCCGTAATAACATTTGTAAATATGAACCGAGAAAAGTCAATGTTTTCTCAGTTTTCGGGATCAAGCATCACTCAAATCATCTGCTTTTCTTGACAAATCACACAAATCACCGACGGAATTCAAAAACGGATCGATGCTTTGTCACCGCCAATACCTACCCTTGAGTGAAACTTTCTCCTAGGCGTTTTTCACTTTGTTTATCAAATTCTGGAGTTGCTTCTTATGCAGCCAATTCGCACATTTAATGTATCTCCCGCTCTCCCCTCAACCCTCGAACCACTAAGGACATTAGCCTATAATCTTTATTTTGACTGGAACACCGAAGCCAAAGACTTATTTCGTCGTCTCGATCCTGACCTGTGGGAATCCAGCCGTCACAATCCGGTCTTAATGCTAGGCACGATCGCCCAATCCCGACTGATCGAAGTCTCCGAAGATGAAGGCTTTCTCGCCCAAATGCACCGAGCCGCCAGTCAACTAGAAGATTATCTCAAAGAACGCACCTGGTTTCGCAAACATCGCCCCAAAGAAAAACAACAAGAATGTTACGCTTACTTCTCCGCCGAATTTGGTCTGAGTGATTGCTTACCCATCTACTCTGGGGGCTTAGGGGTTCTCGCTGGAGATCACCTCAAATCCGCCAGTGACTTGGGTTTACCCTTAGTTGGGGTTGGTTTGCTTTACCAAGAAGGCTACTTTAGCCAGTATCTCAACCCGGATGGGTGGCAACAAGAGCATTACCCCATCAACGACTTTTACAATATGCCCCTGCATTTAGAACGGGATGCGAACGGCGAAGAACTGAGAATTGCCGTAGACTATCCCGGTCGCCAAGTTTACGCCAGAGTTTGGCGAGTGCAAGTGGGCACAGTGGCATTGTATATGCTCGACACCAATATCGAGCCCAACAATCCTTACGACCACGACATCACCGATCAACTCTACGGAGGAGATCAGGATATGCGGATTCACCAAGAAATTATGCTGGGGATTGGTGGGGCAAAAATGCTGAAAGCCTTGGGACTGAAGCCCAAAGCTTATCACATGAATGAAGGTCACTCCGCCTTTTTATCCTTGGAACGGATTCGAGAATTAATTCAGGAAGAAGGACTGAGTTATCTGGAAGCCAAAGAAGCGGTCACCGCCAGCAATTTATTCACCACCCATACCCCTGTTCCCGCAGGGTTTGACCTGTTCCCCGCCGAAAAGGTGATGTATTATTTGGGTCACTATCAAGAAATTTTTGGCATTTCCCGCGAACAATTTCTCGCCTTGGGACGGGAAAAAAGTGGGGATTTAGATGCCCCATTTAGTATGGCAACCCTAGCGATTAAAACTGCCAGTTTCTACAACGGGGTCAGTAAGCTGCATGGGGAAGTGTCACGGGATCTATTTAAGGATCAATGGCCCGAAGTGCCGGTGAATGAAGTGCCGATTACTTCAATTACCAATGGGGTTCATGCTCGCAGTTGTGTCAGCAAGTACAATCAAGAATTGTTCGATCGCTACCTCGGACCCAAGTGGCCATCCACCCCAGCAGATCGTCCGATTTGGGATAAAGTCTACTCCATTCCTGATGAAGAATTGTGGCGGACTCACGAACGCTGCCGGACGGAATTAGTCGTGTTTGTCCGAGAACGCTTGCAAAAATATTTGCGCGATCGCGGTGCTTCCCTGGTGGAAATTGAACACGCCAAAAATGTCCTCGATCCCACCGTATTGACCATTGGCTTTGCTCGTCGTTTTGCCACCTACAAACGGGGTAACTTATTCCTCCGCGACCTAGACCGCATCAAACGGATTTTATTTGACCTGCATCACGAGCGTCTTCAAGGGGGACTGGGGAGCCATAAAAAACGCATGGTTCAGTTCGTGATTGCCGGAAAAGCCCACCCCAAAGATATTCCGGGCAAACAGATGATTCGCGACATCATCCACACCGTTCGGGAACAGGGATTAGGCGATCGTGTAGTCTTTATTCCCAACTACGATATCTACGTTTCTCGGCTAATGGTTGCCGGTTGTGACGTTTGGCTGAATAACCCTCGGCGCCCTCGCGAAGCCTCCGGCACCAGCGGCATGAAAGCGGCCATGAATGGCATTCTCAACCTAAGTATTCTCGATGGTTGGTGGGATGAAGCGGACTATGTACGCACCGGGTGGCCGATTGGCAGTGGTGAAATGTATGAAGATCAAAATTATCAAGATCAAATCGAAGCCAATGCCCTCTACGATTTAATCGAACAAGAAGTGGTGCCCCTGTTCTACGATCGCGATCCCGAAGGGATTCCCCATCGCTGGGTGGCCAAAATGAAAGACGCCATTCGCCTGAATTGCCCCACCTTTAACACCTCGCGGATGGTCGGTGAATATGCGGAAAAAGCTTACTTTACCGTGAGCGATCGCTATGACACCATGACAGGGAACCACTATGCTGCCGCCAAAGAACTTGCCCACTGGAAACAAAAGCTATTTAACAATTGGTACGACATCAAAATTGTCGATATCGATATTTCTGAATCCGCCGACATTCAGGTTAACCAAAATATAGGCGTAAAAGCCCGAATCAACCTAGCTGGGTTATCCCCATCGGATGTAGAAATTCAACTCTATAAAGGCGCCGTAGATGCAGAGGGCGAAATTGTGAACGGTCAAACCGTGGTGATGGATCATCAAGGGTTCGACTCTCACCACCACAGCGTTTACACGGCCACCATTAATTACACCGCCTCCGGGTTACAAGGGTTATCATTGCGGGTATTACCCAAACATCAATATTTGAGCAACTCCTACCAACCGGGTTATATTCTCTGGGCGAATAGCTAATATTTTAGAGTTTTTCCCTTTGAGGTTATCGGTCTGAGGAAAAAACCCGGTTTCTTAGGAAATCGGGTTTTTTCATTGTTTTTTTATTGTTTTTTTATTGTTTTTTCATTTTTTTTCATTGATGCGGCGCCGATGTTTTTTTTGTTTATGGTCAAACACGATCAAAAAACTAGATGCCGTGAGAGGATTATATCGATGCTATATAATAATTCTGATAGTTATCAAGTCTAAATATAAAAAATCATGAAAAAATCATTTAAATAATCATTTAAATAATCGCTGAAATTTCATTGCCAATCTTAATCCGTCTGCGAACCACAGAACGGAGTAAGCGGTCAATTGCTTGTCGCTCTTCGTCATTAATCGCTTCGGTCATAATCGCTGCCATTAATCCATAGCGGTCAGCCTTTGTGAGTTGTCGGGTTTTACTCACGTGAGCCATCATTTCGCCAATGGCTCCTGGTAATAGGTTAACGTTTACCATACAAGGTTGCTGAAACACTCTAATTGTATCTTGACACATTTTCATAACATAATCCGTGATTACATCGACAACTTAGTTGTGATTTCTGCCATCAAGGGAAGTGATATGCATAGCCGTTTTTTGTGATTTCCAGCATATACTTAAGTGATGCTTCCGCCCAACATTGGGGAAGGAATCACCGTCGGCGATGAATTTGTAGTAGGGGTGAACAGGCGTTGATCCCTAATTTTGAAAGGGAATAAAGGGGATTTGGTATTCTCTGAGCGCGATCGCCTTTAAGGTAGCTGAAGCAGGAACACCTAGAAAATTGTGAAAATTGTGCTGCTAACTCTTGAAAAGGTCCGTTTTACCCTGGAGGTAGGATTTATCCTGGAGGTAGGAAAAATTGCCTGGAGGTTGTATTCTGTGATTGTTTCACCAGAAAGGCTCATCGGAGACGTAGGAGCACCCTAATTATTCTGACCACAGAGGTCAGCGATCGCTCGCTGCTGGCTCGCCAAGGATCCGGGCTGTGTCCTCCAGGCTGATTGTTTGCCCCCAGAAACAGATCGCCGATTCCAGTGCGATCGCTGACCGCGAAATCACAAAAGATGATCGTTATTTGAGGATTATTTGAGGATTATTTGACAAAAATCGGTTCAAAACCAAGAGAAAACCGCTACCGATTTTAGGTCAATTATGTTACTCTAATTGCGCGGGGTTGAGATTATCCCTCCTTCATCCCCACCCTCAGATTTATTAGAGTTGGCTGGTGATTCATTCATCTTTACTCAATACTTTTGTCAATCAGATCGGGAGAACATATCACCATGACTAAAGCACTTTTTATTCTCAACGAATTGATTAATGAAGACTTAGACTGGATTAGCGAAAAAAGTCGGAAAAGAATCATTCAAGCTGAAGAAATTTTAATCCACGAAGGAGAAGAAATTCAAGCTCTTTATATGGTCTTAACCGGCACCTTAAGCGTTTCTATTAAGCCGTTAGAAGATGAAGAGTTAGCGAGAATTTATCCCGGAGAAATCGTCGGCGAAATTTCTTTTATTGATAATCGGCCAACGGTCGCCACCGTCAAAGCCCTGGAAGAATCGGTGGTTTTAGAAATTTCTCGGTGGGAACTGACATCAAAACTCAACCGCAATATGGCATTTGCTGCCCGATTTTATCGGGGAATTTCTATGTGTCTGGCGGACAGAATTCGCGGCACCGTGGGGCGATTAGGCTATGGCAAAGATATCGAAGAAGATTTAGATGACAACCAAACCATTAATCCGATTGTTTTGCATAACCTAGAATTAGCCGAAGCTAAGTTTAACTGGCTCATGGCTAACGCAACTTACTAAAAACTTACTAAAATTTAGGCTTTTTTTCTGGGATCAGAGCCTTGATTAAGAGTCTTGATGACGAGTCCTGATTAACTTGCTGAAGATGGCGGCATCATTTAGCATAATCAAAATCCAACGATTTATGACCATAAAAATGCCATGATTTTCAGACCAAAAAGCGGATTAAACTATGCCACCGATGGTAATTAAGTCAATAATGGTAAATAACTGATTTAGCCCAAACCGCCAATAAGCTTGTTGAACTGAGCAAATCGCGTCGCGATCGCTGAATCCATAATTCCACTCAAATATAACGCCCTCGTTACACCATAGCATCTATTTTCAGCACCACATCCCGAATCATCTTGGTCAAAAATCGCCAGTTAAGTCCCTAAGCAGAATCCCTGAGCCGAATCCCTGAGCCAAATCCCTGAGCCGAATCCCTGCGGCCTGAAATCTATAGAAATGTACGATAAAAGTACGATAAAAGTACGATAAAGGCACGGGTCTGGTACGGCAAATTCTTTCCCGGTCATAGTGAAAACCGGGGTGATTTGATGGCTGATATTCGCAATTTCGGCTGGAGAATTGATTCAAAGCCAGATTAATCTAATTAATCTAAAGCGAGACTAGCTGGTGGTCAAGAAATCAGCCGGTTGAATCCCCAAGTTGAATCCCCAAGTTGAATCCCTAAGTTGAATCCCTAAGTTGAATCCCCAAGTTGAATCCCCAAGCTGTTCCTTAACCCCACTTTCTCTATGAACGGGGTAGGCTTAGGCGTGCTGAGTTTTCAGTTCAGTATCCCATTCCAGGGTTTTATCCTTGGCTTTTGCTGCGTCCATCGGCTTGATTTGATACTTGACTAAATTTGCCAGTTCTTGCAGTTGAGCGATCGCCTCTGCACCTTCCAACTTCATTAATTCGCGATCGTCACGCATTTCCGTCCAGGTAATCCCATAGTCCGACACCAAAAATCGAATCAGGTGATTTTCCCCTAGGCTGACCATAAAGGATGCGCTATTGAGCTCTCCTCCACAGGTATAACAAGAGGCCAGATATCCCCGGTTTTCCAGCACGATTGCCAATGCTTGCAGATTCATCACCAGATCCCGGACAAATTGACGGTGTTGTTCAGCGAGTCTTATAAACACAGTAGTCCTCCATTCACCACACCTTATACACTTTAGCGTAAATTTTATATTTTCTTTAGATTTGCCCCTGCCGCTAAGATTTATCTACCAACCCTGGCGAAAACTCACCAGACCTTTCTCAGATTGCCGAGGTTCTAATTTAACCGATTTTTCAGATCCGAAAAGTATCAAAACAATCTACTCAGAAAGTGCTATACCTTCAGATCCTCAACAGGGGGTTAGATTTCCGGAAAACTTTAGTGGTAAATCTTTTTCTCAGTTTGGGGTGAAACCGATCACAAAAGGCTGGTATGGTGTAGTTTTCAGATGTTTTTCGTCAAAAAAATTTGATGATTTAAAATTCTTATCATCACCATTTAGAATTTGCGTCGTTTGGTTGCTATTATAGCATAGCTCATTTTAAACCTTGGTGTTTTGTTACAATACTTAAGGAATACTGAGCCATTTGATTAAATATTCTTATAAATAATTATCGGCAATTAAAAAACCCCGGCCATAAATTAAGCCTATTATGGCAAAGTTTTGAGGCTAATATCGATTTCATGGGAGTTTGAGGGTTTAATTTCCCAGGTTTGATTGGGAAAAAATTAAGCTCATTCCGGTTTAATTTTTTAAATTCCGCCGCCAATATGTCAGGATACAATAACATTTTTGGTGCCGATAGAGCGGAGTTAATTGGGAAAAATTTAAGTTAACCAGAGATGCAGATCGGCAGTAATTCATGGGCGATCGCGACTGAGAATCCCTCATCCATCCAAAAATCAACTCAAAATAAATTAGCTTGACACGGGGCAAAAAATATTTAGATTTTATTTATTTTTTTCTCAATTGAAACGGAACAAAAAGTCAATCTCTGATTTGCCACGCTGATTTACCAAGTAGATTTTCCCGAAAATAGGGGTTTTCAATTTTGTCCTAAATATTAAAAATTTATAAATAGTATGTATTAGCTAGTCCGCATTCAGCGGTCAGCATTCAGCGGTCAGCATTCAGCGGTCAGCCCACAAACAGGGTGATGTGACGGATGTAGAGAGTAGAGACGCGATCGAGAAATGCGTCTCTACGGCTGAGGCGATTAGTTAATTGCCCACCACCCCAAAGAAGGGCCGATAAATCGGACAGTGAGCCACCAAACCACCAGCAATGCAATCCCCACCCAAGCTCCTTTAGTGGTCAATTGGACAAACTGATCAGCTTGACTTTTCGTCACTGGCATCCAAGGTAGGATGTAATCCTCGTGACCGTATTTTTCTCCTAATGCCTCTTTGCGGCGTTTTGCTTCTCCCATAGTTAATTCCCCTGCTGATAATGAATATTGTGTTATCTGTAGAAACATTTTAAGGGAGCGGGGGTAAACGGTGCTTTCGGTGCGGGAGAAAGGACTTTCGGACGTAGCAGCGGAAAATCCACTTTCATCCAAATAACCGATCGCAAAGTAACTAATTATTTTTGGCATCCCCAAAACAAGTTATATCTAGATAGTCGATGCGGGCATAGGGACTGAGGGCGGCCAATACTTCTTTGCCGTAGGTGCGGTGTAGTGTACGGTTGTCCAGCAAGGCGACCACCCCTTGAGTTTGTCGCAGGGGTGCGATCGCCTGTTGTAAGGTATTCAAAGCCGTGGGCAAAAGATAGAGGCGAAACCAATCCTGCCGGTTTTGTTTATAATAAGCCACCCGACCGGCTACCAGGGGATTTTCCAGGGAAGGAATGGGCAAAGTAGCGATCGCCAGCAGTTTTGGCGGCGGGAAAAAGGATGGTGGGTGCTGACACCAATATTCCCAGCCAGTGACTAAAATTCCTTGGTCATTTTCTGGGGGTTTTTCCACCTGCACCCGTGAGCCAAATTCTGCCGCGAGAATCGATCCCAGCCGCGCTTTCAGGGGAACATCGTCTACCACAATCACCGTGAGTCCCTTGGCTGAGGCACTAATACAAAGTAACTGGCGCAGTTGCTCTAATAATACCCCTTGAAATTGGGGCGTATTTGGCATAGGAATTCGCTCCGGCAAGTAAAGCTGAATGATCTCATTCTGGCGATCGACGGAAAATTTGACACAAGTTAAATCTCCCAAGCCAACTTTTTGCCGATAGATCGAGGCGTCTGAGTCCAGATCCAAAGCGCCACCAATCAGCACCACGGGCTGTTGAGGCCAAACATTGGCCAAAGCGGAAGCCACTTCAATCGGGCCACTGGATAAAGTAAACTGACCGCGATCGCGGTTAACTTCTGCCCAGAGCAAAGAAGACCGGTCTATAGCCGAGTTGCCTTCCTGAGCGGCATTATGGGGGTGAAATTGTTGCCAAAAAAGATGCCAATTATCGGGCAAAGAGAGGACTTTACCGCGATCGGAAATAGACCCGGAATCAGTCTGAGGGGAAAATTCCAGGGCGTTGAGTAAATCTTGAAGAATTTCTTGCTCCGTTTGATCGAGCAAATAGCACTGATAAGGATTGGCGGGATGCTGAAACAGCGAATGGGTGAGTTTTACCCGAACTTGACGGATGGTTTCCGCGCGATCGGGACGGGCGAGAAGTAGTTGATTCCAGTCACTTTCATTGAGGCTAAAACTAAGTTGCTGACGCGCCGATTGTTCTAATTGATCGGCACAGTCGAGGATGGTTGGCA
The DNA here is from genome assembly GCF_040564635.1 of Planktothricoides raciborskii GIHE-MW2. Classification (NCBI taxonomy): domain Bacteria; kingdom Bacillati; phylum Cyanobacteriota; class Cyanophyceae; order Oscillatoriales; family Oscillatoriaceae; genus Planktothricoides; species Planktothricoides raciborskii. The sequence continues at coordinate 4,885,565 of NZ_CP159837.1, read as the reverse complement.
CCCCACGAGGCAATCGACCGCTGTCAGATAAACGGTCTGCTAACCAAGATTCTGGAGAAATAATCAGCAGACCGGGGAAGTCCTCCCCAGGCCAGCGATCGCCGGTGCGAATGGTTTTATGAGTGCCAATCCATTGCTGTAACTGAGGAATTTCCACAAACTGTAAACGCTGTTGCACGGAATCCGGTGCCACCAAGATGGCCGGGGAAGACCACATTAAGATCGGCATCAGATAACTCAGGCGGTGACGTCCGTAGAAGCCCACGCTCGGCACCCCGGTTTGGATCAAGGCACTCCGACCCAGACGCAACGCCCGTGCTACCAGTCGCCCCATCGTCAAATGATGGGGCCAGTATGGTTCCGCCTGCGATCGCAGGAATGCACGGAGTTGTTGGTGGACTTCTACTTCAATCACTTTCAAAACAACTTTTAAAGTTTCACTCGGGGTATATAACAGTTCATTCAAGCACCCCGGAGCAACTAGCGTCTACGTCCAGCAAAAGAGCGCCTCGAACCAAAGCCACTTCTCACGGCGGGCGATCGGCCACTGCCAAAGCTGCCAGAACCGCGCTGGAATCGGCTAGTGGCGGAAGGTTCCGAACGTTTCAGGTTACTCGCACCAAACCCCGAACCCGTAGGCCGATTATTGCTCACCGCAGGAGTAGAACTCTTCCCTGTGACTGGATTATTGGATCGGATTCGACCCGTTGTCCGAAACTGAGAAGTATTTTTCACCGCTGGAGGGGGAGACTGGTAGCGAGTTTGATATTGCTGCACCGCTTGGCTATAAGTATTGCCATATCCACCATAGCCTGTGAGAACGATTCCGGGTTGATAAATCGGGGGCACATAGTAATGGGGAGTAAACAACATATTTGCCACCATTTGTCCGGCTAATGCCCCAGCAAAGGGAGTCCAAAAACTCGACTCGCGTTGCACAATCACCGTTTGGGGTTGATTGGTCTGCGGGTTGGTTTGGGTTTCCGTCACCGTGTGGATATACTCAATTTTGAAATCTTCACTCAGGTGTAAAACCGCTTGACCAGAGGCAATTTCCAAATAACTGCTTTGGCCGTGGGAAATTTCTTCATCGGTTAAACGGGCCATCTGTAAATCGGTGGTGACAAAGACCGACTGTGGAGCATTGAGTACAAATAAACTATAAGCACCATCCCCATCGTTATAACTACCTTGTTGAACGGGATAGCGGCCTGTAGGGAGTTTGGTGGCAGAGGCGGCGGCGATGAAATTAGCCCCTGGTATGATGGCGGCGGTTGATTCCCCAGCCGCTAACGTCGTCGAACAGAGCAAGATTCCCAGGAAAAGTGCAATGAGTTTGAGAAACATAAATCAATCAAGAAAGGGTAAAAAATACATCTGGATTCGGATCTCACCTGTGTGGGTAGGAACAAGCGATCGCTTGCTCCTACCAGCGATGCTTAGGCTTTGGCGTAAGACCTGTAAAGTCTCACAATCAAGCCTATAACGGAATCAATTCAGGAAAATATTCTAACAACTGTTCATCGGTGAGTCGATCGCCGAGTTGGGCGGGAGAAAAATGAATTTGAATGGCGCGGAGTTTTTCTTGATAGTGTAAGTTGATTAAAGCGTTGAGGGCAGCGCCCAGGGCTTCAACTTCGCTTAAATCCGTTTCCAGGTCAGGCACTTCGCCTTCATAAGCAACGGTGAGCATGACCACTAAATTCTGAGTCACGGGCAAGGATAAAAGTGCGTCTGGGGAAGTTTCCGCTTGATTGGGATCAATTTCACTCAAGTATCGTTGACCAGAGTCGGTAAACAGTTCAGTCCAATAGTCTCCGGCTTGCCCTTCATCCCAAAATACATCGCCTTCGTTGGCAGCAGATTGCCAATAAGCATCATTTTCTAGTAGCTTTTGACAAATTTCTACCAATCCTTCACCAATGACGGACAGATCGCCGTCAGAGGCGATCGCCTCTCTGGCAATGCCATTGAGCAATCCCAGCAGCGGCGTCACCTCTGACCCTTTCAAGTGAACAAATAAGCGACAGACCACAAAGCGAGTCCGGCCAAACATTTGATTCATGCGATCGGTAATGGGTTTCATCTTTGTTTCCTCATGGATGCAAAAAAACTATCCTCTATTCAAGCCTTAACATTGGTTATTCTTCTAAATAATAAAATCCTTGAACAAACTCCACTAACTTTTCCAAAGACAATGAATCGTTCTTTTTGCTTCTCAGGTGGCGATCTTTCACGGAATTAAAGGCCGACGATGAAGGAATTAACCTTTGCCCAAAACTGGGGTCTTGATAAAGGTCAATGGTGCGATCTCTTGAATTCGTTATTTTTACCTGAGTAGGAGCCTGTAAAAAATTTAGCTTCATTCCTTCAGAGTTTTTTGGCAGTTCCAGCTTCATTTCTTGAGTCATTTGCATCGTTTGACTCAAAGCTCTACTCAATTGCTTAATTTGCTTCAAAGCTTCCATGCTATGACTTTTAATCGCATATCCTTGCAACATTTTCATCAATCGCACAATATTCGCCTGGGTTTCTCTAGCGTTTTCAAAGGGTAAAACTGCTAAATAAGCCGTTGGGAAAATTTGCTCGTCACTATCAACCTTGAAAATAATTTGGGTGCGGCGAAATCCTACTTCAATACTAGGAGAATGGTGCCACAAATTACATTGTTTATAAATTTGATAATAAGTATTTGCTAGAGCCAAATTCGCTTCCGGATCGTTCGGCTCATCCACAATAATCCGCACCGTCGGTGGGGTTTGATTGAAAAACTTTTTCGCTTGTTCTGGTGTAAATCTGTAGATTTTACTGCGATCGCCGTGAGCACTCAAATCAACCCATTCACAGGTAATCCCTTCAGTTTTGAGATCATATCTGGCTACGGCAAAAAGTTTAGCTCCCGTTAATGTAGCGCCACTGAGATCCGCCCCCACCCAGTCAACGCGAATCAAATTCGCTTGGGTTAAATCAGCGTGAACAAAGCTGGCATTGGTTAAAGTCGCATTGGTCAAATCGGCTCCTAGTAAATTCGCCCCACTTAACTTAGCATCGCTCAGGTCAGCCCATCTTAAATTGGCACCACTGAGGTCAGCCCAGCGCAGATTCGCCCCTCTTAAATTGGCGCCATTGAGATTGACCCGACTGAGATTCGCGTGCCTGAGTTCTGTATCACTCAGATCAGCCCCACTGAGATCCGATCGACTGAGATCCGTGGCACTCAAGGTGGCGTGTTCTAAGTTGGCGCCCACTAGACTACATCCGCGCATATCCGCCTCACTCAAGTTGGCACCACTGAGATTGGCTTGTTTGAGTTGGGCTTCTCGCAGATCCGCCCCACTGAGGTTGGCTTCCCGCAAGTTGGCTTCGGACATTTCCGCCCTAATCATTTCTGCCCGAATCAAAGCCGCTTGGATCATTTCTGTGCCTTTAAGGTTAGCCCGGACTAAGTTGGCGACATTGAGAATGGCGCCATTGAATTTGGCCAGGGTAAAATTTGCCCCACTCATTTTGGCGACATTGAGTTTGGCACCCGTTAGGTTTGCTTCGCTAAGATTGGCGCCACTGAGATTGGCAATACTCAGGGTGGCATCAGAGAAGTTGATCCCAGCTAAATTTGCTCGACTGAGGTTAACTTCTGTGATGTTGATCCCAGAAAAGTTTCTTTCTCCATCGCCATATTTTTTGAGAATTTCCTCTGCTTCCATTGTACCTTTAATATTTTTGATGAGGTTTTCACTTCAAACCTACCAGGGAGCGATCGCGTGCTGGGATGAAATTTTTGCTTCAAGATGCTGACCCACCGGCATTGGGCTGGAAACAAGATCCAAAAAACACGCCCGAAGGCTTTTCATCCGCTTGAGCAGGCACAAGGTAGGCAGTTCAAGGGCGATCGCGTGGTCTTCGGTTGGTAGTTGCTTGGCAAAAGACTGATGACTTTTAGGTTCAAACCAGTCTAAATCCCAGTCTAAATCGACTTCAACTTCAAACGACCCAGAAAGGATGTTTCCAGGTGAGAAGATGATCGCCGCTCACTTTCTATGATGACTCAGATTATGACGTGATTTCTAATTGATTTAAATTTTAAAACTCGTGTCTGAAGATATGTATCATAGGGATTAAATCTGAGATCCGGGAGCAATCCGGGCGCTTAAGGTGGAGATATATTTTTTGGCTGGGATGCTTTCAGCGACGTTTCCTGTTCAAAACTTCCCCTGGGCCGATGGTCAATTCCTGGGTTCAAGCTGGACTGGGTAATACCAATTTCAAAAATGATCACTACAGATTAATGTGACGCTGGCTCCCCCCAAACCATTTTGACTAAAGAAGGATTAAACTACAAAAGATTAAAGTAAAGGGGCATTAAAGTAAAGGGGCATTAAAGGGGTATGTTTTGTCTAAGGCTTGTCTTTGTCTAAGGGATTAAAAATTGGCTCATTCCTCAATCAAAAAATCCCCATATGACAATTAATCAAACCTGAAGGTTTTGTCAAATTGACCAGGTAAAAATTTGGTTTGGCAACTTTGCGTAAATCCCGGTTATTGATGATATCTTTGGTTACATTTCCCGCAGATATGCGGTTGAGTTATCATCTAAGATAATCTAACCATAAATTGAGTTTATGGCCGATTTATCGGTAATTGCCTGGACGATAATTACCACCATCTAAACCTTTGATAAAGTTAACAATAATATTGACAGGGGGCAATTTTAAATTGGGGACAGAAATGACGAATTCTGAGATTTCAGCAATTAAAGAGATTAACAAACGTTTGCCAAAGTTAGGATTATGATATACATCCAAGGTTCGATTTCCTGAATTGGTTAATAGGGTTTGGGTATGAGCCTGAAAAAATTTTTCTCTTTGGACTGTGCGAGTAAAGGTTGGTGAATTATGGATTTCTTTAACACTTTCTATCGCTTGATTCAGTCGATTTAAGATTTCAGGAGATTGAATCATTTGCACCACATGAATCAGATTTTCTTGGGTAACTTTAGCATCAGCAAAAGGCAGGATAGCGGCGAAGGCGATCGCAAATAAACTCTGGTCACTGTCCATTGTAAAAGTGAGTTTGGTTCTCCGTTGACTGAGTTCAATATTTGGCGGAATCGTCATGGCGGAATACCTCTGAGCAATTTGATGATAGGTCAGGGCAACCGCTAAATGAGCATCGGCATCCAAGGGAGCATCAATAATAATTTGCACCGTTGGCAACGTATTATGAAAAAAGCTTTCCGCTCCTTGGCCGGTAAATCGGTAAACTTGTGTGCGATCGCCATTTTGACTCAGATCAACCCACTCACAAGTTAACCCTTCAGTCTTCAGACCAAAACGAGACACCGCATAAAGTTTGGCGCCGGTTAAGGTCGCCCCAGAAAGATCCGCCCCCATCCAATCCACCTCGCTGAGATTAGCTTGGCGTAAATCCGCATAAACTAAACTCGCATCAATTAAATTCGCCTGATGCAAATTCGCGCCTCGTAAATTCGCCCCACTCAATTTCGCTCCCGTCAGGTCAGCCCCACTCAAATTTGCCTCACTTAAGTCTGCCCAGCGCAAATTCGCCCCACTCAAGTCGGAGCCAATCAATTTGGCACTAGAGAGATCCGCTTGTCTCAACTCTGTATTTCTCAAATTAGTGGCGGTGAGATCCGCTTCACTAAAATTCGTTTCTCGCAAATTTGATAATTCAAGATTAGCCCCAATCAGAGAAGTTCCGCGAAAATCTGCCTCCGTTAAATTGGCATTGACTAAGTTGGCTTGTCTGAGTTTAGCTTCGCGTAAATTGGCGCCATTTAAATTCGCTTGTGCTAAATTAGCTCCACTTAATTCTGCTCGCATCAACTCCGCTCTAATTAAAGCCGCTTTGATTAGTTGTGCATCACTCAGATCCGCTCTAATTAAATTAGCAACATTGAGATCCGCACTCGACAGATTCGCCCCTGTCAAATGAGCGCTATTCAGTTTAGCCACATTCATTTTTGCATGAGAAAGATTCGCCCCAGAGAGATTCGTCCCACTGAGATTCGCAATACTCAAGTTGGCTCCACTTAAATCGATATCTCGTAAATCTAACTGGGAAAGATTGACTTCAGTCAGGTTACTACCAGCAAAATTTCTTTCGCCCAAAGCATATTTTTTGATCAGTTCTTCAGCTTCCATCGCCCTACCCTGAAAAATTCCGATGTGATATATTTAACTTTTAGCTAATTTTAGCTCAAAATTAAATATATCATATAGAAAAGTTAATAAATTAAATTGTCTGGTTGATTAATATTTTCGAGCGTTTTAATTCTCTAGCGAATCACTTTCATGGGGCTAGAGAAAAAAATCTGAAAAAATTATTTGATTGAATTCGAGATTTTTAGCCAGAATCCAAACAAAACACTAATCTACAAAAGCTCCAATATTTTATTTTGACAGAGGGTTGCCGCGTCAACATGGCCAATAAAGACTCCTGGGCAGACAGCATAAGGGCAGACAGCATGGGCGAGGCGGGTGATTTCGCCAGAGGACTCAGGGGGCTGCGTGAGAGTAGATTCCCGCTGGCTGCGGAAATCTACTCATGGCAATGGTAAGGTTATAGGTGCATCCAAAGTCCGTCATAAAAACTCGTGAAGCAATATATCTCACGGTCTATGATGGCTCCGCTTGAAACTAGGTTCTTTGAACCACTCACAGGATGTGCTTAGTTCACTATGATGACCGATTGTCAGTTTTTTGGATAGCAAATGAATATTGGGATTGTTGGACTGGGACTAATTGGTGGTTCATTAGGGTTGGATTTGCGCTCACAGGGGCACCAAGTTTTAGGGGTTTCTCGTCGCCAAACGACTTGCCGAGTTGCCAAAGAACGCGGCATTGTTGATGAATCTGATGTGGATCTCAAGCTGATGGCATCCGCAGAGGTGGTGTTTATTTGCACGCCGATCGCTTTGATTGCGCCGACGGTAAAACAGCTTATTCCTTATCTGGCTGCTGATGCCATCATAACGGATGTCGGGTCAGTAAAAATGCCAATCGTCGAAGCAGTTTCTCCCCTGTGGCCGAATTTTGTCCCCGGACATCCGATGGCTGGTACGGCAGAAACAGGTGTAGATGCGGCATTACGCAATTTGTTTGTCGGGCGACCTTATGTGCTGACCCCGATCGCCACCACTCCTTTGAATGCGGTGGCAATGATCGCCCAACTTGCGGCTTCCCTAGGATCCCAGGTTTATCAATGTAGCCCCCAATCCCACGATCGCGCCGTGGCTTGGATTTCTCACCTGCCGGTGATGGTAAGTGCCAGCTTATTGGATGCTTGTACCCAGGGTGAAACGGATCCGACGGTGCTGGAATTGGCGAAACAATTGGCTTCTTCTGGGTTTCGGGATACCAGTCGGGTCGGTGGGGGTAATCCTGAACTGGGACTGATGATGGCTCAATACAATCGCTCGGAATTGCTGCGATCTCTATATGTTTATCGAAACACTCTCAATGATTTGATTTCCCAGATCGAGGCCGAAAATTGGCCGGGGATCCAAGAAAAACTCGCACGCACCGCCCAGGAACGTCCGGAATTTGTCAAAAATTTAAACTGACCCCATTGCCTGGAAACGCCAAACAAGCGTTAAAATAGTTCACACAGATGACAATCGTTCATCAAAACAAATGCATTCAATTGTTCTCAAACCAATGGCGACAATTTTTCTCTGGACATTTGTTGCAAAATTCGATTGGCGGATTGCTTTTGATGGCTTTTTCAGCAATCAACGCAGCCAAATGCTCACTTTTCGAGTTAAACTATTCAACTAACTCAGTCTAAGAGGTCGATCCCGCCCCTAGAATGTAACAATCAATACATGATTTCTCAATCCAAATCAATCCTAATCAATCCTAAATTGAGCGAAGTGAATAGGTGAGTGATTCCCTCACCGATTTGACATTCACCAAAGCATAAACTGTTGATAATTTGACAGAAAATCAGTCAATAATAGACCTTGAAAAATTTAACCGTCGAGGAGAAACTACCCATGCTACACCGCAAGATATATCAACTTTGTTGTGATGGTCGTGAAGTTTATGTTTTCTTGCGGGATCAGCAACGTTGGATTGAACGTGCTCACATTTTAGATATTGAAGGAGATTTAGTCACCCTGCGCTATGAAACTGATGAAGACGATGAGATTTGTTCTTGGGAAGAAATCGTTCGCTTAGAAAGTATTGGCTCGATTAGTCAAAAGTTAGCATCGGTGCCAACAGGTAATTTTGATCTACCGATTTCTGACGATTGTCCCGAAGCTGAACAATTGCCAAAGTCGTCTCCAGACTCTAATTCAGACTAAAGTTCTAGACCGATATAATCCCTTGATTCTAGGATGTGGTCTAGCAATATTTTGAGATATTAATTAGTCAGTCAGCGATCGCCTGTCTGACTAATTTTTTTATTGGTTATTTATTGGTTATTTATTGGTTATTTGTTGTTGTTTGTTGGTTATTTGTTATTTGTGGCTCACTTTAATAAATAACTAATAAACAATAACCAACAACAAATAACCAACAACAAATAACCAATGAATTAAGTTAAGATTGGGTTCCAGTGGCTTCAAAAGCTGGACAGTATCCCGTGGGTGTCACCTTAAAACTGAACAACGGTGAGTTTTGATTCCAGCAACGTTGCCCCCGGTAGTGCCAGCAGTTACCGCAACAGTCAATTTCTGGGGGGACTCTGGCGGCATTCCCTTGGTTGAGTAGTTCTCTTTGGGATAAACCGCGTAATACCAATTCATCCCCTTGCCAACGGATTTCGACTAATCCCGTGTCCGCAAAGGTTTGCCAGCGGGGATCCGTGGAGATCGCCCCCGGTAGCCCAATAGTCACCCAGTCATCTTCTTCCGTTAATTCCCCTTCATAAGTGGTTGGGGTATTTTCCGGTTGGATAAAGGTTTCACCGATGGGTAATTCTACCAGTTGCATCCCCTGGGGTAAATGCAGTTGGTAACGATTGCGTAATTCTTCCAAATTGGTCAAATCGGCCAAATAGTTGGCGGAACTGTGAAAAAATAGAACGTGCTGAGGGCGAATATTGTGAATCAGTTGGGTGGTGCCAGAAACATCGCAATGTTCCGCCAGTAAGTAAGTTTCCACGAATAATTGCGGGTTCTCAGGGGGGACAGACGGTCGGATACGAGGCTGTCCAGGACTTTCTGGGGTTAAGACTAGCCAAGGGGTCGAAGCGGTTTGGCAATACTGTTGTAAATCCGCAGTTTCATCGGTGAGGACGATACAAGGAGAACCCCCTAAAAGTTGTCTTTGTTCGGGAAGTAATCGCCGCGTCCGAGGTCTTACTCGGTCATCCCAAAACAGGGGTTGATGTTGAGCAAAATTCTGAACGGTGGTCGGCAAGTCCGAGAGTATGTTTAAATAGGCATCACAACCCAGGGCAACTTGTCCATCCACCCAGATATCTAAGTCTTTCCCGGTGAAGTGGTGGTGCGATCGCAGCAACATCAAGAGTTCTTGACCTAAACCCAAGGCCGGTGAGGGCAGAATTACCGATTGTCCTTGGGCGATCGCCCGATTGATCCGTTCTGCCAGTTGATTTTCCAGGGTGCGTCGTTTTCGGATCCGAGAAGTGCCATAAGTGCCTTCGAGAATTAAAACATCAGGACGCAATCCTCGTAACTCCTCCAGGGGCAACCCTTCTACTAATCGCGAATTGGACAGCAGAAAATCTCCTGTGTACAGGACGGTATAAGTATGAGATGACCTTTTTGATTCTTGGGGGTCAAGATAACTCAACAAGATAGCGGCAGCCCCAGGTAAATGACCAGAGGGAAATAGTTGAGCCGTTAAACCATCCAGTAATTCAATCGGGGTGCGCCACGGCAGGGCTTGAAAAAACGGTGTCACCCCTGGGGGATTGCTCATACAAAGATCCGGCCAATTCAGTGGTAATAGTTGCGTGGTCACTTCACTGGCATAAATCGGTAATTGATTAAATGCCTGATGCAACGCTAATAAACCTTGGGCATGATCCGGATGGGCATGAGAACAAAACACCAAATCTGCCGGTAGCCCATTGTCAGATATGGCCTCTGACAATGGGGCAATATTTTTTAAACCACAGTCAAGTAGAACTCGGTACGGACCGATTCGCAGGAGTAAACAAACTCCCTCATCTTCATAACCCACGCTATAGGGTAAACATTCCAGCGGTGTGACGTTGGCTTGGTTTTCCACTTTTGATTGTGATTGATGGCGATGATTGGATTTAGATCGGACTGATGCATGGAACGCAATTGGTCCGTTGTTGTTCTGTGCGGTAACGCACGGACGCTGCATCTAGAGTCGATGGGTCAGTTCTATCTGAAAACCATCTAAAACAACCTAGTAATCTCTAGCTGCTTTTTCAGCTTACCGTTTAACGCTCAAATTCGGATCGCCTTTGCGCCTTTGATGCCAGATGGCGATCCTGAACCAGAATCTTGAACCAGATATCCTCAAGAGCAAGATATCCTCTAGGATAGAGAGGCCGATTTCCCGTTGATTCTCCCGTTGATTCTCCCGTTGATTCTCCCGATTGATTCTCCCGGTTGATTCTCCCGTTTCATTTCCTTTGATCCCCAGTTATTTGCCTTATTTGCCGAAAAATTGCGATCGCTAATAATTCAAGCCCTAAAATAGTCAGATGATAGCTTGACTATGAGGAACCGATCAAACATGGACACATCTAAATTTCACTACTTTTTTGACTGTTGTGTCGGTCAATGGAAAACTGAACGCACTTATCATTACTTGACTTATCAGGAAGTGGAGCGATCGCGGACTGAATTTGTGGTGAGTCCTTTGACGACCACCCAAAAAACTCAGGTTCTAGCAGACAATGGGCGACCCCCCCATTCTGACTTAGATACTTTGCCCGGATTTCATCTCGAATTTGAAACCATTTCCGAAAAGGGCGAACAAGTCTCCCAGCAGCTTAATTTGCTTTTTGTCCCCACCAGTTCTCACGGGTCTATTTTAGAAGGAGACTATTTGCGCGATCGGGCTTATGAAGAAGCCAAACCCATGATCTCCCATTTTCGGTTCGATCGGGACACCCGGGAACTACTAATGACCACCAACTACACTCGGGTGATTTCCGTTGATTCAATTACCTTGATTAACCCAAATTTACGCATTCGCAAAATCCTCAACTATCAGCGTCCCTTCAATGACCAGCCTTTAGAACAAGTGGTATTAGTCGGATTTGGGGTTGAGCAAAAAGTTCTCTAATGGAACAAATTTGGTATCTGGGTTATGACCCAAGTCGATCAATTGCAGTCAGTTTGCCAAGAAAATTCCTTAACGACATTGAAAGCTCTGAAATGCACGAAGTCCTTCAATGGGCATAACTCAGATATTTAGTCAATTACTTCCCGGATTACTTCCCGGATTACTTCCCGGATTACTTCCCGGATTACTTCCCGGATCTTGTGTCCTTGTGCCAAATTTATCCATATTTGTCCATACTCTTTTTCGTCCGCAGAAATTTTTAGACTTTTTTAGACTTTTTTAGACTTTAAGCGGGATCTAAGTTGATTTTTTGGTCAAATTTGACCGAACGAGGAAAAATATTAATTTTTGTAACGTTTTTTAACAATTTTGGCAATTAAGTAACCGTCAGTCGGCAAATGGCATACGGTGATAAACCAATGAGTTGATTCATCTCCAGGGGATCTCTCCAGGGGCGATCCCATCATCCGATCCTGAGCAAAGGGAAAAAGTGAACCGGGGACAAAAGATATGATTCAAACTAACCCCTTCAATGATACGATGTGAACATTGAGCGGTGCTTTTATGGATTTTTACTTCCTGTAGCTTAATCGGTCTTAACAGACTTGTCTCAACAACAATTCGCTCAAAAGACCAGTACATTTTTATAATGAATGCTAATTTTTTTCAGGATAGTAGGAATCAGTTTAAAATTAACCGCAACCATAAAACCCCCCTGATTTTGCGTTTGTAACCGGGCAAAAAGTCAAAAAATAATGCTGTATTTTATAGCAAATTATCTGGGCATAAAATAAAAAGAAAACGCTAAACATTATTCAAGCAATGATAGTGTTTTCATTCTGGCGAGCCTCAAATTAGGACGCCTGACCAAAACGCATCGGGGAAATCATTCAATTTGACGAAATTAAGAGGCAGCCATAGGAGGGTGTCAATGGCAAAAAAAAAGCGCGATATGATTAAAGCAAATCCAGATGGACAAATGAAAATGCAAGTATCAATTAGCCGCACTGGTAGTCAGTCTTTCACTACAATGGCTGAAGCCGTGAAGATGTCTCGGACTCAGTTTTTTGAGCAACTATCCAGAGGGAATATCGATATATCTAGTGATGGATCGGAGATCACGATCACCTTAAAAACTAACCTAGTTGATAGCAGTGAAAGTGACACTTCGGCGAGTCACAAGTCCACACAGAAAAAACAAGTGGTTCAAGTGACGGCAACACCGAACCATCGCCTTTCAGAAAAACTATCCTCAGAACAGCAGCATCCTGAGATGGCTGAGGCACAAGATTCTCAGGAACAAGCCAGTTTTATTGTCGATTTAAAACACAAAATTGCTGAATTAGAGCAACAGTTACAACAACAAGGGACTCAAAACACTTCTTCTGTTTCCCCTGAGCAATACCAAGCTTTACAGCAAGATTCGGCAGCACAAGCTAACCGCATTCAGGACTTGGAGCAACAAGTTACCAACTTTGAGCAACAAGTAGCCCATTTACAAGCTGAAGCTAACTCTAAGGTGGCAGCGGCTGAGTATGATGCGGTGCAGCAACAGTCCCAACAGCAAGCCCAGCGGATTGGTGAACTTGAGCAACAAGTAGCCCATTTACAAGCTGAAGCTAACTCTAAGGTGGCAGCGGCTGAGTATGATGCGGTGCAGCAACAGTCCCAACAGCAAGCCCAGCGGATTGGTGAACTTGAGCAACAAGTAGCCCATTTACAAGCTGAAGCTAACTCTAAGGTGGCAGCGGCTGAGTATGATGCGGTGCAGCAACAGTCCCAACAGCAAGCCCAGCGGATTGGTGAACTTGAGCAACAAGTAGCCCATTTACAAGCTGAAGCTAACTCTAAGGTGGCAGCGGCTGAGTATGATGCGGTGCAGCAACAGTCCCAACAGCAAGCCCAGCGGATTGGTGAACTTGAGCAACAAGTAGCCCATTTACAAGCTGAAGCTAACTCTAAGGTGGCAGCGGCTGAGTATGATGCGGTGCAGCAACAGTCCCAACAGCAAGCCCAGCGGATTGGTGAACTTGAGCAACAAGTAGCCCATTTACAAGCTGAAGCTAACTCTAAGGTGGCAGCGGCTGAGTATGATGCGGTGCAGCAACAGTCCCAACAGCAAGCCCAGCGGATTGGTGAACTTGAGCAACAAGTAGCCCATTTACAAGCTGAAGCTAACTCTAAGGTGGCAGCGGCTGAGTATGATGCGGTGCAGCAAAAGTCGGAATGGCAAGCCCAACGGATTGGTGAACTTGAGCAACAAGTAGCCCATTTACAAGCTGAAGCTAACTCTAAGGTGGCAGCGGCTGAGTATGATGCGGTGCAGCAAAAGTCGGAATGGCAAGCCCAACGGATTGGTGAACTTGAGCAACAAGTGGCCCATTTACAAGCTGAAGCTAACTCTAAGGTGGCAGCGGCTGAGTATGATGCGGTGCAGCAACAGTCGGAATGGCAAGCCCAACGGATTGGTGAACTTGAGCAACAAGTAACCCATTTACAAGCTGAAGCTAACTCTAAGGTGGCAGCGGCTGAGTATGATGCGGTGCGGCAAAAGTCGGAATGGCAACATCAGGCGATCGCCACTTTAGAAAAACAACTTCAAGAGTCCCAAAACCGGGTATCACAAACAGTGTCCTCGGAAATTTATCAAGCGTTGCAACGTCAAGTTGAACAACAAGCTCGTTCGATTTCTGTGTTGCAAGCGGAAGTCTCTAATTTCCGTTCAATGGCCATCATCGGCGAAAATATGCTGAATAAATGGCAGTTGCGGAATTTTTCTAAATAGCGATTAACTGCCCGTCTAACTGCCAGTCGTTTGTCGGTAATTTATAGAGTCGTTATTAGACAAGAGTACAAAGTAAAGGATCGATCGCTCCTTGATCGCTCCTTGATCGCCCCTTGATCCCCCCTTAAAAAAGGGGGCAGGGGCGCTTTTTAGAATTTTGCAAGAAGTTTATTGAAAAAATTTGCTCGTGATTTTCAAGGGAATAAATATATATAAAAAACCGGGTTTTTTGAGATATATAGCAATCCTAAAACAAGGTAGAAAATTTGCCCGGATTTCCTGGAATGGTAATAAAAATTTACAAACCAGGGGTAGAAGGCAACAACCCCACCCGGAGACTTACTATCTACAGTGTGAAGCGGGCTTATTGGTGGTAACTCTTAACCAGATGGGGAATCCCCGAAGAGCCAATTAGGGTTAGGCGTGGGTTAGCGCAAGCAAACGCCCGTCCTGAATCCTCTCTAATAATAAGTAGCGAAACTGGTTGATCTGCTGCGTTCAAAATGAACATGGGGAATAAGTGGGTAATTATTTGATTAACCCACAAAAGTCAAAGTAAGCAGTAGACAAGGCTTTGATATTGAAGTCCTAAAAGTACCCAGGGGGATAGGGTGGACTATTAGCTAATTATACCCGAAACCACGGAACGAAGTATCCCCCTCTTGGCTCTCAAAGCAATTTTATTAGTGATAAGTGTAAGCGCAAACCTTTGTGGAGGTCAGATGTATCTAGAAGCAAAAGACTGGGGGAATGCCCGGTATATGCAGACGGGATACGGCGGTAAAGTTAGTCCTAACATGGTTTACTTGAATACGTTATCAGCCACCTGCAAAGGTAGGAATAAATTAAAACATTCATTGTGCGTAAAGTGAGCGAAAGCTGAGTGAGTAATTGCCCCCACGATGCCTGTAAATGCAATACATCGAACGGCCCGAACCGAACCATCAAGGCGGCATCGTCCAACGGGTCAAAGTGAGAAGACTATGCCAATTTACTTGATAATAATTGCCAAACTTTTTAAAGAAATTAATATAACCTCGATAGCCAAAGATACCTGAATAAAATTTAAGACTAAAGTAGCTAAAGTGAGAAATTGAATCAGTCCCGGTATTTTGATAATTTTATCGGCAAATAGCATCGCGATTAAATCAAAAATCATGATGGTTAACAAACTTTTTACAATAATCCATTGCATATCCCAATTACCTTGAAACAAGGTGGTAAAAATCAGAATCGCGGCGATGCCAATAGGGGGAATAATAATCGGAGATACGATGGGACGAATCGCCAGTTGTATGGCTGTTAGTTCAGTTTTGGGAATGTCTAAAGGTGGTTGAAGATGAGGAAAAGTGTTAAACAGGGCAGAAATGAGCAGTATTAAACCCCCAGCCAGCCGCTGGGCGTCGAGAGAAAGCTGATATTTGGCTATTAAATGATGTCCAAACAATGCTACCAATAAAACAACGATTGTGGCGAAGATGGCCGCCCAAATTGCCACATTTCGCCGATATTCTGGAGTGGCATTATGAGTGAGTTTGACAAAAGGAAAGATGATTTTGACAGGCCCTAGACTGAGAAAGAAAATGGTAAAGATAAATTGTGGGTCAGCGTTGACAATAATTGATGACATAAAATCTGAAAGATTGGGATAGTTGGGATTAGACAAGATTGCAAAATACCGGATCGATACCCCCAACCCCCCCAACCCCCCAACCCCCCGATCTAAGGGAGGCTTTTTAGAATTTTGCAATAACTCTATTATAATAAACCGGATTTGGTATTAAAATGGATTAAAGTGTATTAAGATATTAAAGACACCGCATTGCGGTGTCTTTAATCTGTCCCTAATTACTATAAGTTTACCAAAAATTCACCAGAAATTTTACAATTCTAAGGGATCAAAAATGCCATTTTCTGTCAGCCCAAATGGGTTTGCTGTACTGGTGATTAAATTTTCCACTTGTGCCAGATTTAAATTAGGATTGGCGCTGATAATTAAGGCCGCTACTCCAGCAATATGGGGGGCAGCCATTGATGTGCCTTCCCAAAAATCATAGCGATCGCTTAATAGGGAAGAATAGACTTCTTTGCCCGGTGCAACTACATAATTTTGGGGAGTGCTGCCTGCACGATTAGTGAAATCTGCGATCGCCTTGTTTTTTTCCACTGCCCCGACTGCCAAGCCGATTTCTGATGCTAATTGTGCCGGATAAACTTTTTGGCTAAAACGTTGACCGCCAGAAATTGCACTGAGGCCATCATTTCCTGATGCCATGACTACTACTACACCGTTTTCATTGGCATAGCGCACCGCTGCGGAAATTTCGGGATTTTCTCCCTGAGAACCCAAGCTAAGATTAATTACGTCAGCGCCATTATCAACAGCATAACGAATCCCACCAGTAATCGGGTCTTCTTCGCCTCGGAAAATACCCAGCGATCGGATGGCCATAATTTTGGCATCGGGGGCAACTCCAGTCACGCCAAAAGAGTTATTTTCCCCGGCAATAATTCCCGCTACATGAGTGCCATGACCGCCGACGGGATCTGTATCTTTGGGATCGTTATCATTATCCAGAAAATCCCAGCCGCGCCAATCATCAATAAAGCCATTATTATCATCATCAATGCCATTTCCGGGAATTTCAGATTCGTTAAACCAAAGATTATCATCGATATCAGGATGAGTGTAGTCAACACCACTATCAATCACCGCGACAACTACTCCTTTCCCGGTATATCCTTGCTGCCAAACTTTGGGGGCACCGATCGCATCTAAGCCCCAGTCCGTCCCACCCAAGGGCGCAACTTCGGGAAACGATTCTGAACCAATGGCTTGAGCAACTGCTGCCGCTGCATCGACTAATCCATGACCCGTATCCCGGTTATAATTGTTAGGAATTAAGTTGAGTTGATAGGCCGTATTTCCCTGGGTTTGAGATACCCAAACATAATAAGTTCCTGGGGCTAAATTACTTTGGCTAATTTGTTCTGGACTTGCTCCAGTTGCAGCAGCGATCGCGATAATTTCCTCTGGTTCAATTTGGCCATTATTGTTGCGGTCTTGAACCAACCGGATATCCGCATTTGCTGACATTTCATCAAGCAAAATAGTCACATCACTGGCTGATTCCAGGTTAAATCGGTACAGATGATTGCGATCGCCCCCTTCATTATTGCCAGTCACCAATCCTGCTTCCTGTTGCCAGCCATTCAATACTCCCAAATCTTTGGCGGTAGCTAAACTATTTCCGGCGGTTTGGGCAGGAGGAGTAATTGGGTTATTTTCCATCCATAAATAATAGGAACCTGGCCCCATTGCGTGAGCTACGCGGATAAAATAAGTGCCGGGAGTTAGGGTACGATTAATATATTCACGATAAGCCCCTTGGGATTCAGAACCGACAATCACTTCATCCCCATCAACCAAGCCATTGCCATTCACATCTTGGATTAAATAAACTTGGCTATTAGCGGTTTGTTCATCCAAAAATAGAGTCAATTGACTAAAATCATTGACTTGGAAACGATAGAAATCATCCGGGTCTTCAGCACTAACAAAATCTCGGCGGGTTTGTACCCCATTGACTACCCCTAAATCAGCCGCTTGACCGATAAAATTTCCCGCCCCATCTGGGGGCAAATTCTCAGAAATAACTTCCGCACTCAAAGTATAGGCAGTTTCGCCTTTTGCCTTGGCAACTCCGACATAATAAGTCCCCCGTCCCAAGAGGCGATTTAAAGTATAGTCTGCCCCATCTTCTGCGGAGGGAAACTTAATGATTTCTCGACCCGAAAATCCTCCATCTTCATTAATATCGTGAATTAAAATTAAATCTGCTTTGTTATTAATACCTTGTAAACGTAAACTTACTTCACTACTTTTTTCTAGGAAAAAAGCATAGAAATCATAAGGGTTGCCATAGCCTACAAAGTCAGTTACTACGGGTTTAGCTTTTTTGTTGAGAGTACCTAAATTGCCCCAAGAAACGGGATTTTCATTAGTCGCACCTTCTGCGGGGACGGGGGCAGGAATCCCATCGATTTTGAGGGTGTAACCTGTGGGTTCACCGACTTGACCCACTTGGACAAAGTAGTTGCCTGGGAGTAAATTTTGGGCAATAATTGCATCAGGATAAGGCACCTCTTGATTGGTGCCATCTAACCAGGCAAAAAATTCCGATAAATCAATTTCTCCATTGCGATCTATATCTACAGGTTCTTTATAGTTGGCAATAGTTTCTACGACTTCATCGGGGTCAAGCAGTCCATTGCCATTGGTATCTCTGACTAATTGTAAGCGGATGTCTGTATTCACCCCTTCTAGGGTAATATATACATCACTCTGGCGATTAGTTTGAAATTGATAAAAGTTCTGCGATCGCCCTGGATTAACCACATCCCGAACTACTTGAGATTCTATTAATAATCCCAAATTTAATGCCGTCCCCGGACTGTTCCCCGCGCCACTGGGTTTCCGCAATAGTTCTGATGTTTCTGCATAGATGTTTAAATCATAATTAGTGTCTCCTTCACTGCCGGAAACTTGAATAAAATAGTTACCGGGAGAAACTCCAAATAAGTCGATCGCCTCAATTGCTTCATCTTTCGCAACTATCGGCAATAACTGCTGCTTATCATCGGGAAAATTATTCTGATTGTCATCTTTAATGAGGGTTAAATTGGCTTTTTGGGACAAACCGGCTACTTTGATACTAATATCGCTCAAATCATTGAGAGAAAATTGATAATAATCGTCGCGATCGCTGGGGCCAACTACATCGGTTTTGACTAAATTAACCGGGTTAATATTATCCGCCCCGGTTAATATGCCCAAATTATTAGGAAAATATTGCCTTCCTTCCCCCCGTCCGGCAAAAATCCAATGATTAAAAGCACCGAGTTTATCGTTATTATATGCCGCCGCTACATCGGGGTTTAGGGCTAAGTAATAATCTAAATCCATTAATTGCGAAAATTTACGACCTTCGCGGATGCCTAGGTTGCGTAAATGCTCAAAGGCTAATTCGCGATCGCCCCCAAAAGCTTGGTTAACATCGGGATTTTCGCTCAGATATAAATTCAGATCGATCAGTCGAGAAAATTTGCGACCTTCTTTGATCCCATAGGTTTCTAAATGGCGATAAAGTTGTTCATTAGAGTATAGACCATTCTTTTCTAAGTCGGGATTTTCCGCCCGATAAACCTGGATATCGATAAATGGAGAAAAAGGGCGACCTTCTGCTAACCCATTATTTCTAAAATGCCGATATAATTTATCGTCAGTGTTAATTCCCGCTGCCGCTAAATCTGGGTTCATTAATGCATAGTATCTGGCATCAAATAGTTGGTTAATGTCAATGGACATAAAATATACCCTGGGATAAAAGGTGAGATGGATTTATACTAAAATCTGGTTCTTTTGAAGTACACTGTAGGGGCGAAGCATTCCGGCAGTAGGGGCGAATGGCCATTCGCCCCTACAATGCTGAAACTATTAATTTGACTGCCGGAATGCTTCGCCCCTACCAGCCGGAATGCTTCGCCCTTACGCTTTATAAATCATACAAATTCTCTGTGATCTATTCATCAGACAACCGCTGTAAGACAAGGTTGATTTTGTAGAGGCGATCGCCACCAAATTGACCTGACGGAAAATGAGCAAAGGAGGATTTTGACGACTTGGGAAAGTTGGGACAAAATATTTTGTCGTTATTTTGTCGTTGAGTCGGATTGTCCTGTTCCCTATTTCATCAAAAATTAAATTAAAATATACAAAACGTAACATTTCTTATATATATTGGCGGTGGGGGATAGGGAACGAAACCCAACATAAGTTTGCCCCCCTAACCACCCTTATAAAAAGAGGGGAATAAGAGGGAAAAAAACCACAGAGACACAGAGGACACAAAGAGAAGCTGTTAAGTCGTAGGTTGGGTTGAGGAACGAAACCCAACACCAGCCACGATATTTTTTTGGATATTCCCCACCACCCATTAATTTATCGATTATTATCATAAATTTGCAAATAAGCTCGAAATATTGGCGATAAATTAAACGAGATGGTTGGGGTTGCTTTGGGGGAGACAAGATAGCGCCGCTGTAAAGAGTATAATCCATTAATTAATTCCGTTGAGGACAATGATAAAGCGGTTTTTAACTGTTCTCTGGACATGGATATTTCCGCTTTGCTCAATTCTAAAGAAATTTGTTGTTCTACCGGGGATAATCGGTGGAATAATTCTCGAAATTGAGATTTCATTCCTTCGGTAATAATCGGGTTATCTTCTGTTAAGAAATCAGAGACTTTGCCCAAGAAAACTTTTTTGATTGTCCGGGCAATTTCTTTGAGGTAAACCGGATGACCTTCATATAATTCCATGAGTTGCCCCCAGCTTTGGCGATCGCTTAAGCCCAAATTTTGCAAAATATCTGGAGTTGCTAAACCCTGTAATTCTAAGCATTTTACCGGGTAGAATTCTTCATCTAAGCAGATCATTTCGGGACATTGTTCTTGAGAAAGCAAAATCACGCTGCTTTGATGTTCCATTTGGGTCAGCATGGTGAAAAAGGTTTTATAGTCGTTATGTTTCGGTTGATATTGTCCGGCAAATTGTCCAGGGATAAAGATTTCTTGCAGGTCATCCAGGATGATTAAACATCTTTGCTGACGCAAAAGATTGAACAGTTGCGTTAATTGGTTTTCATGGCGATCGCTGTCAGGATTAATCCCGGTTAAAATTTCCGCGATGATGGTGTTGAAAGATGGGCAAAGTTTCAGGCTTTTCCAGACGATTAGATCGAATTTTTCTAAGTTAAGGTCAACAAACCGTTTAACTAGGGTGGTTTTGCCAATTCCCGCAATGCCTAATACTGAAATTAACGCCGTGGGGCGATCGCACAACTCCTGGGATAGGGTGCTTAGTTCCGAGGTGCGATCGCAGAATTGTCTAATTTTTGGGGCTAAGGTTAAATCCTGGTATTTTACGTTTTGATATTTATTAGTTGGATTGGTTGTTTCTGGAGAAGCGATCGTATCCTGCGGATCTGCGCGATCGCGATAGGGACAATAGTTAATATTTCCATTAAATAGTACAACAAACTGAGGAGAATTGATAACTCTTTCTATCGTCCAACAAAAATTAGATTTATTAACATCTTCACCCACCTGTTTAGACAATATTTTAAATAACTTGCGGCTAGTATCTCCAATATAGTTTTCATTATAACCATTAGCAATATTTTCAGAAATTTCTTTATAAGTTTTTCCCTGCCAAATCCCTTGAATAACCTCTTTTTGCAGATCGTCGAGGTGTGTTCCTGTTTCTTTCTCGACCAGGCGATCGACAAATTGTAACACTTCCGTAATAGTCATAGACTTGAGGCAGAGTAAGGGTTTTAAGCATTATAGCTTACTTTGCGGCAATAAAATCTGGTTTTTTCTGGTTTTTGCTTAATATTTCTTTACAAAAATTGCCAGAAAATCAGTTATTTTTCGGCTATCAGTCTCGAAACCAAGGGATTTATCATCGAAATATACAATTTTTACCGATTGAGTCTAAAGGGGCAATCGCGATCGGTAGGGTGTGTTAGGCGGGCGATCGATTTTATGTACATCCGATAAGCTTTCAAATCCGCCGTAACGCACCAATCCCAGCGATATCACAGCAGTGCGCCGATCACCTCGCATCAATTCGCAATTGTTATTAGACAATCTCACCCACATGAGGGACAAAACAACATCTGTCATTCCCGCGCAGGCGGCAATCCATAAACAATACTCTATAGCACTACCAAGGTAAATGCTATATTTTCTCTTCCTCACTAACTTTTACTGACTTATTACCGATGGAATCCGAAAAAATCTCTCAAAATCCAACCGTCAACAAAAAATTAAACAGCTTTTGGTCTATTTTGTTGATAATTTTATTCTGGTTCGGTTCTGGTCTATTAATTTACCAAACCTTGAAAGTCCAACCCTCACCTGAACCCATGATTCAATTGAGTCAACCAAACAAAGACCCTAAAACCGATGATTCCTTGATATCCAAAGGGAAAAAAAGCTTCAACCAAGTTTGGCATTTCCTTGGCGACCAAGCTAGGCATTTTCCTGGTTTAAAATAGATATAAACTGGGGTGACATGAATTGCAACGATTTATCATAGTCGTTGTCTTAGCTAGACTATCCATTGCCATTGCCATTTGATTTTTTGATTGGCTGCCAGAAATATTTTTTTATCTGGCTAAATCATCTATTCTATCCCCTGTTGTTTCTCCGGAATTCTTAAGTATTATGTCTGAACCTCAATCTGAACCTCAAAAAGAAACCTCGCAAGAAAAATATGGGTTTTTGACTCCTAAATTTATTTTGGCCATAGGAGGAGTTATTGCTCTGTGGATATTAGCGATTACCATAGCTGTCAAGGGAGATAACTTTTTGTGCCTCCTAAGTATTTGTTCTAGCAACCCTCACGCCACTACTCCTTTTGCTGAATTAGTTCCTGTTACAGCCGCTGGGTTAACTGTTCTCCTGATGGCCGGTGTATTTGGAATGTCTATTCTCCCTGCACTGGGATTAGGCGCGATCAGTTTTTTGATTTTTCAATTCATTCATTGACCATAGATTTCGCCCTTTATTAGCACTATCTTCTTCATGGAAAATTTAATTGAACTCAAAAATGTATCTAAGACCTTTGAGAAATCCTTTTTCTCTACAGGAAAAACGATTCTGAAAAATATTAACTTCACGGTGAAGCCCGGAGAATTTGTGGTTTTACGAGGCGATAATGGATCCGGTAAAACCACAATTCTCAATCTGATTCTGGGTTTAATTAAACCCACCAGTGGCCAAGTTGAATTAATGGGTATCGAATCCAAAAATCCTGAATCAAAAAACCGCGTAGGTGTAGTTTTACAGGAAACCCAGTTTCCTAAGCATCTCAGCGTTCGAGAACTGCTCGATCTATTTCGCGGTTACTATTCTAATCCAATTTCTACCAAAGAAGCGCTCGATCGAGTTTCTCTGACCGATAAACAGAACAGTAAAGCCATATCTCTTTCTGGGGGGCAGAAGCAAAGGCTATTATTTGCTTTAGCCTTAATTGGCAATCCTCAACTTCTGATTTTAGATGAACCAACTCGAAATCTAGATGAAGATGGATATAAGGAATTTTGGCAGCAAATTTATCGGTGCAAAGAGCAAAGTATCACTATTTTAATGGTGACAAATAACCAATCAGACTGGGAGCAACTAAATAGCCTAGCCACCCGCTATATAACACTGAAAAAATTCTCTGAAGATTTAGAAGGCTCTCAAATTGAAATTGAAGAGTCCAACGTGCCAGTAAGTCCTGTGTCCAACTTAAATCTAGATGCTGCTGACCAGCCAACATCTTCAAACAATGCTTTTTTTGCACAGCTTTGGTCTGAGATATTGCAAATTTATCGCACGCCACTTTATTTGCTAGGAATTGTTGTGCCTATTTTGGCTATTATTGTTAGCATTGCGTTAAAAAAAGAAGGCAATGAAGCTAAGGAGATTCTTGTTGGATTATCCTTCGTATATATGATTGCATTCGCATTACAAGCACTGCCCGGTCAAATTTCAACAGAACGAGCAGAAGGCTGGCTAAAGTTGCTCCGATCTACTCCACTTTCTTCAGAGATTTATATTGCTGCCAAAATAGTTGTTTCTTTGCTGATTTCCGTCGGAGTCGTATTACTTACCTTAATTGTTGGATCTTTAACACTTGGATTTACCTTTGATCCCCTTCATTGGATAGCTTTATTTGCTGCTTTTATCATAGTGGCTATTCCCCTGCTTGGATTTAGTCTAACAGTTGGCTATTTGGTTAATCCAAAATCGGTTAATAATGTTAATGGTTTGGCATTTTTCGTTATTTTATTACTCTCAGGAACAATTCAAATTCCTAATTTATTTTGGGAAAAAGCTACGGTTTTATCACCTGTGTATCACGCTCAAAAACTTATATTTTTGTCAGCGGATTTTCCCATAGACGGTAAGACGTATCTTTTATTGCATTTGAGTTGGCTATTGTGGGCGAGCGGTATTTTTATTACTCTTGCTGTTTGGGCGTATCAACGTGATAGTGTGACTGAATAGGATTTTCCGTTAAATATTCCTAATTTTTCCTTGAGTTAATTGGTTTAGGCGAATGAGAAAATCATCGACAAAGATTATCTCGATCGCCCTTAACCTTTTTTTCCAGTGAAGAACTGCAAATTGTTGTATATGCTAACGGGCAATGGAGGCTTTTAAATGAGACCGAACTTTGAAGCAATGACTAATGCTGAGTTAAGAGCTTATGCATTAGCCCATCGAGAAGATATGGAACCTTTGCGAGTATTATACGATCGTCGCAGTCCCGACTCAGAAGCTACTTGGTATCCGGCACCTTTAACCGAAGAAACCATTAAAATTTCTGAGGAAGCAATTAAACAACGCATTCAAGAAATCGAAAATAAAAAGAAACAAGCTTAAAATTCGGTGCTTTACATTCCTAAGTAGGGCGAAGCATTCCGTAGGGGCGAAGCATTCCGTAGGGGCGAAGCATTCCGGTAGATAGCTTATTACTTAAAATATTGTAGGGGCGAATGGCCATTCGCCCCTACACTGCCGAAATGCTTCGCCCCTACAATATTTTACAGGGGTTTTCAGATTACTAAACCACGAGCGGGCGAAGCATTCCGGCAGGTAGGTTAATATTTTAAGTAATAATTTATCTGCCGGAATGCTTCGCCCCTACAGATATATAGCAGTCCTATATCAGTTGTGGAATTGTCGGGGTAACAGGTTTGGCAAGCGTGAGCTTACCCCTAAACGCGCCGGGGCAACCACCGCCATCGGATTGCCCCTACAAAAATATTACGATTTCTATAGGACTGCTATATGTGGTTTACTCGCGGAGAAAATTGCATTAACGCACCCTACGGCGTATATTTACTCCCAGGAAGTATAAAAAAATTTGTTATTCGTTATTCGTGGTTTAGGGGCAGCCCCGAAATAATCCATCAAATAACAAATAACAAACAACAAATAACAAAAAAGTCAAACAAAAGTCTCTATTCTTGACGCTGACCGGCAATGAATTCGTTCGTCATGCGATAGGCTTCATCATCAGTGAACTGTTGCGGGGGATGCTTCATAAAATAGGCTGAAGGAGAATATAAAATCCCACCTTTTTGGTTATTCAGGGCTAATTGACAGCAGCGAATGGCATCAATGGAAACCCCGGCAGAATTAGGAGAATCTTCTACGGATAACCGCAGTTCTAAATTCATCGGCACATCTCCGAAAAGTTTGCCTTCCATCCGAATAAAGGCCACTTTATTATCTTTCTGCCAAGGCACATAATCACTAGGGCCAATATGAATATTTTCATCTTCGAGTCTTTCCCCCATAACCGATTGCACCGCTTCGGTTTTCGATTCTTTTTTGGAAGAAAGACGACTGCGATTTAGCATATTCATAAAATCGGTGTTGCCGCCAGTATTTATTTGATAAGTTCGTTCAATTTTCACCCCTCTCTTTTTAAATAAATCAGTGAGAGTTCTATGGGTGATGGTGGCGCCAACTTGTGCTTTAATATCATCTCCAATAATCGGGATATTTTTCTGTTTAAATTTTTCCGCCCATAAAGGATTACTGGCAATAAATACCGGAATACAGTTAATGAAAGCTACGCCCGCATCTACGGCACATTCCGCATAGAAACAAGTGGCTTCTTCCGAACCCACGGGAAGATAATTTATCAGAATTGTTGTGCCAGATTCTTTTAAGATTTTGACTACATCTTCTTTAGATGGTTCGGGAACATCACTGAGAACAAAGGTGTATGGTTCATCATAGTTTTTCATGTGATCTGAGAAACCATCCAGGACTTTACCCATACTGACTTTTACACCAGTTTTAGGTAGTGAATCGCAAAAAACTATGGTACAATTGGGTGGGGCAAAGATGGCTTCAGAAACTTCTAGGCCAACTTTGCGTTTATCAATATCAAAGGCTGCTACGACTTCAATATCTGATGGTTTGTAGCCGCCGATTTCCCAGTTCATTAATCCAATGGCTTCTTCAGGATTTTTTCCTTTGTAATATTCAATTCCTTGAATTAGAGAACTGGCACAGTTACCAACGCCTACCACTGCTAATTTAATTTTTTCCACAGCAACTTCCTATTTTAGATGCAATTTTGGGGTCGAAATGGTCAGGGTTCATCCTAGCATAACCACAGCAATCATTATAAAGATAAACGTAGTAAATATTCCTAGGGTGATGGGTGATTGCATCGTACAATGGCTTGGTTGATTTCTAATTAATAATCAGAAATTATTCGCCCGGTTGCGAGAAGTTGTTAAAGAAACGGATACTGATATATATTAGTGTGCTGCTTTGAAGCAGAGAGAATGATTCATGCTAAGTTTTATTCGGTCAGACCTGGCCCAGTTTACTGCCTATACTCCTCATCCTGGGGGATGCGAACCGGAGACAGATCGCCCGGTGATGGCGATCGATCGCCTGGATACGAATGAATGTCCCTACGACTTGCCAGGGGATTTAAAAGAAAAGTTGGCTTGGGTTTACCAAAAAGAAATTGAGAATAATCGCTATCCCGACGGGGGACATATTGCCCTAAAAGAGGCGATCGCCGCTTATGTGAATGAAGCTTCTCCAGAGTCCCCAGTCCAAGGGTTGAATATTTCCGTGGGCAATGGGTCTGATGAACTGATTCGTTCCCTGCTGATTGCCACTTGTTTGGGGGGGTCGGGGGCAATTTTGGTGGCGAATCCCACTTTTTCCATGTATGCCATTATCGCCAAAACCCTGGGAATTCCCGTGGTAGAGGTGGGACGGTCTGAAACAACTTTTGAAATTGACCTCACTGCTGCCCAGGAAGCGATATTGCATCCGCAACGCTCCGCGATCGCCTCCACGGAAAATCCCCCAATCCGGGCGGTGTTTCTGGTGCATCCCAACTCCCCAACCGCGAACCCCCTCAGCGAAGCAGAATTAAACTGGATCGGAACGTTGCCCCCAGAAATTATGGTGGTGATTGACGAGGCTTATTTTGAATTTAGCCAAACCACTTTGGTGGGAAAATTGCCCCAACATCCCAACTGGGTGATTTTGCGGACGTTTTCCAAAGCGTTTCGTTTAGCGAGTCATCGGGTGGGATATGCGATCGCCCATCCCGAACTAATTGCCATCCTGGAAAAAGTCCGTTTGCCTTATAACTTGCCTGGGTTCACCCAAGCAGCGGCCCAAACCGCCCTACTTCACCGCCAAACTTTACTTCAAGCTATTCCCGAAATTATTCAGGAACGCGATCGCCTATATAATGCCTTAGTCAAAATTCCCCAACTGCAAGTTTGGCCCAGTGGCGCGAACTTTATTTATGTGCGCCTAAAAAACACCAGCCCCGCTCAAATGGATCCAGCTTTGAGTCAAATTGCCCAACAACTCAAAGCCCAGGGGACTTTGATTCGCCATACCGGAGGTGGTTTAAGAATTACCATCGGCACCCCAGAGGAAAATCAGCGCACCTTAGAACGGTTGCAAGGCTTAAACCTGTAAACATCGCTTTTTTGGGTGGGCTTTTATCCCACCCGAACCTTAATTTTATTGGCTATGAATCCATCAATATTGTTACAAAAAATCCCCGCGCAATTGATTACAAAGGAAAATTTTAACCCTTACGGTCAAGTAATTTTCCCCCAGGGTCATGGCAAAATGTTTGATGCGGAAGATGCTCAATTAAACCTGAAAAATGGCATTCCCCGATTTTATATTATGCGCCTGAATCAAATAGGGCGAAAATTTCATCAGATTACCCGTCACGGGCAATGCACTCAATGTTTAGGTTCTCTGGAAGGAAAAGACTGGTTTATGGTTGTTGCCCCACCCAGTCAGAGTGCAGTCCCCAACCGGGAACAGATGAAAGCGTTTCGGATTCCCGGTAATTGTTTTATTAAATTAGAAGTAGGAACTTGGCACGCTGGCCCCTATTTTGAGCATGAATTTGTGGATTTTTATAATCTAGAATTGAGTGATACTAATGTGGTGGATCACTTCACATATAATTTCCGTAAATCCGACGGTTTAGAGTTTGAAATTGTTTAGAAATTGTTTCCTCGGGTGAGCAAATTTTTGCCCATTTTACTCGCCATATGTCATTCCCGCGAATGCGGGAATCCACATTTTTCAGTACATTAATTTACGGTTTCGTAGGGTGGGCAAATCTTGCCCACCCTACATTTTTAAGTCATTCCCGCGAATGCGGGAATCCACATTTTTCAGCGAATTTGATCCTACACCGCAACTTGAGAACGGCTGACCGTAGCCAAGGCTTCAACCAAACTACGCACCACAGCGATCATTTCGATTTCGCTTTCCAGACGGTTGACAGCAGAACCAACACCGACACCAGCGGCGCCCGCAGCGATCGCCATTGGGGCTGTGACGTTAGAAATGCCGGAGGCACATAACACGGGCACGGATACGGCGCGAGAAATTTCCGCCGCTGCTGCCAAAGTGGGGGCAGCTTTTTCAATCAAGCCCAGAGTGCCGGGGTGAGCGGGCTGGCTGCTGGTGCCGCCTTCGGTTTGGATAATATCCGCCCCAGCTTTGACCAATGCTTCGGCCAATTCTACTTGTCGATCCAGTTCCAGAATGTGCGGAACGGTGACAGATAAGGTAATTTCCGGCAACAGGGCGCGAGTTTCGCGGGTCAGTTGCAGCACTTCTGCCGCTTCAAACCGGATGCCTTGGGCATAAAACGCATCAAAATTACCGATTTCAATTAAATCCGCACCGGCAGCGACTGCCGGGACAAACTTGGCGGCTTCTACCGCAGAAACGCAGATAGGCAGGTTGGTTAAGCTTTTGGCTAATTTGACCAATTCTGGGTCAGCGGCAATATCCAGAAAAGTAGCCCCACCGCGATCGGCAGCCCGAACCACTTTGGCGACGCTGGTCGGATCGAAGTTGGTCAGTCCGGCAATAATTTTAAGAGCGCGGCCTTCTTGGAATGCTCTCTGTAGTTTTGGTTGAATCGTCATGGTTCTACCCTGCGAAAATGATCATCCTCATTTTGACATTGACCGGCGATCGAAGCCAGTCAGCCTGGGAATCAAAATCATTCATCAATCTTTACAATTCACCCAAAAGGGCGGACACCAACCATCCACCGCCCTTACCACGGATTCTCCGCAAGGCACTCATCCTAGGGAGCGATCGCTCCTGCCGCCTTCAAAGTAGCGACTCACCGCCAAGCTATTGTGTTCGATACCTGATTATTGTTAAATATCATTGCCCCCCGGTTTGGTACTTTCTCGTCACCAAACCTAGGGGGTTTTCTTGGTGTAAGGGCATTGATCTGCTAGTCAGAGATATTAAATTGCCAGAATTCTGCAATAATTTCCAATAATGTTTATGAGTCAGATTGGGAGTAATTTATGAGACGATTGCTGCGCTCATTGGCGGTTGTATGTGTATTTAGCCTAAGTCTGTTGGGATGGATGGGTTCTGCCCAGAGTGCATTAGCGGCTAATTTAACCCAGTTCGCCCAAAATGCGCCCTTCCTATTCGCCGAAGTCAAGCTTCGCAATCCCCTGGAAGACAAATTTTACGAAATCGGCAACAAAATCGATTTAAATAACACCAATATTCGTTCATTTCGCGAGTTACAAGGGTTCTATCCGAATCTGGCCAGTAAAATTATCAAAAATGCCCCGTATGAAAAGGTTGAGGATGTGTTAAACATTCCTGGACTCTCCGAAACGCAAAAAGCTCGTTTACAAGAGAATCTAGACAAATTCACCGCCACCGAACCACTGCCAGAGTTGATCGAAGGCGACGATCGCATTAACAAAGGCTACTATAAGTAAAATTGCGCTTTGATTGGCCAGAATTTCCTGTCGCCACATCACTAAAAAGTTAGACTTTGAATAAAATCGCCCTTTGCCGAGTAAGGTTAAATAGATCCATAATTCTAGATCAAACCAAGCAACCGACAAGGGGCGATTTTTCATTGGTGAATCCATCAGACTTACTCTCTTCTGCTAAAGACTCTCTGGACTATTTTGATGTCCTGGTGGTGGGTGCTGGAGCCGCCGGTCTTTATGCGGCATTGTGCCTACCAGAATCGTTACAAGTGGGCTTAATTACCAAAGATCAGCTAACAATTTCTGCCAGTGATTGGGCTCAGGGGGGAATGGCTGCGGCGATCGCCTCTGACGACTCACCTCAACTGCATATTCTGGACACCCTCAAAGCGGGCGCCGGACTCTGTGAGCTTCCAGCGGTCAAATTTCTCGCCGAACATGGCAAAGAATGTGTCGAATCTTTAATCAAACTTGGGGTTGGCTTTGACCGGAAAGAAAACGACTTGGCGTTGACCTTAGAAGCAGCCCATTCGCGCCGCCGGGTGCTCCATGCCTCCGACACCACTGGGCGAGCCGTGGTCAGTACCTTAACCGAGCAGGTACTCAAACGACCGAATATTAAAATCTTTTCTCCCGCCCTGGCGATTAGTCTTTGGCTCAAAGAAAATTCGCCCCCCGACAGTCCGCAGAATTCGGCCACGACGCCTCAATGTCAGGGAGTCTGCTTAGTTTATCAAGGGAAAATTTACTGGGTGAGATCCGGTGCCGTAGTCTTGGCTACTGGAGGAGGAGGTCAAGTTTTCGCTCAAACCACCAATCCCTCGGTGAGTACGGGAGATGGAGTAGCGATCGCTTGGCGATCCGGGGCAATTTTAAGAGACTTAGAATTTTTTCAATTTCACCCTACCGCTTTAACCAAACCCGGTGCCCCCCGCTTCCTGATCAGTGAAGCCGTCCGGGGAGAAGGGGCGCACTTGGTAGACGATCAAGGGCGTCGATTTGTGTTTGACTACCACCCATCGGGAGAACTAGCTCCCAGAGATATCGTCAGTCGAGCCATATTTAGCCACTTGCAACATCGGGGGTCAGATCCAGTCACCGGCCATGTTTGGTTGGATCTACGCCCAATTCCCGTAGAGAAAATTCGTTATCGTTTTCCCAACATTATTCGAGTTTGTCAAAAGTGGGGCATTGACCTATTTAATGAACCGATCCCCGTCGCACCAGCAGCCCATTATTGGATGGGGGGAATTGTCACCGATTTAATGTGTGCCACTTCTATCCCCGGTTTATATGCCGTGGGGGAAACCAGCAGCACCGGAGTTCAAGGGGCGAATCGTTTAGCCAGTAATTCTCTGCTCGAATGTATTGTATTTGGCGCACAACTCGGTCATCTTCAACCCAGTTCCCCGCCCAATGAATCGTTAACCAATACTGCCCCGAACAGTTCCCCGAACATCTCGGTTTGGGAAACTTGGCCGAGTCAACAAGCCAAAATCCAACAGATCCGGCAGGATTTACCTCGCGTGGTGTGGCAAAGTGCCGGGATATGTCGGGGACAAGCGGGTTTAGCTGAGGCGATCGCCCAAGTCACCGCGTGGCAAACTGAATTTGCCGCTTTACCCATTACCCAATATCTGATCGACCTTGAACCCAGCCTGCCCATTAGCCTATCTCTCGCGGATGCCGATGGGCAATTACGTCAATGGGCGGAAACCCGCAATCTCTTAGATGTCGCCTATTTAATACTTACCAGTGCTGCTTTTAGAACCGAAAGTAGAGGGGGGCATTATCGGAGCGATTTTCCGCACACGGATCCTAATTGGCAAGTTCACACAATGGTAAAAAGAAACACTTGGTGGAAGTCTGCCCTGGTTTCTAACTCAGACTCCGGTAGCGCATAAATCACCAATGGCTGATTTATCAGCCCACGACAATTTGTCCCATAGACTCAGGGGTTACTAGGGTTAACGGCTAATGTTGGTGGTTAATGGTGGCGATTCGCCCCTAAGTGCGATAGCTTCGCTTCACGGGATCGACGGCAGTCTGATTAAACAGCTAAATCAAATATTTCTACTACACAGCGTCCACCTGCTCCTTCACTTCCCCCATCCGGGTGAGGTTTATCTGGTGGAGGTGGATCCTGTGCCACAATTTG
Organism: Planktothricoides raciborskii GIHE-MW2; assembly: GCF_040564635.1. Taxonomy (NCBI): domain Bacteria; kingdom Bacillati; phylum Cyanobacteriota; class Cyanophyceae; order Oscillatoriales; family Oscillatoriaceae; genus Planktothricoides; species Planktothricoides raciborskii. The sequence continues at coordinate 4,853,461 of NZ_CP159837.1, read as the reverse complement.
AGGCATAATTATTTGCACAAAAGTTGGCCGATCATAAGATTTGCCAGATGCTCTGTCTTGAGTCTCTGATGAACGTAACGAAATAAGTGAGGCATCAATTCCTAGCCCAATTAGCAAATATGCTGTAGCTGTAAGCTTTAAAATAGCACCCATTTTATAACCCCCTTTGATCGTTTTCCAAGAAAATTAGCTATACTTGGTGACTCGATCTACCTCTAGTATATCAGTAAATCCACCGAGTTGTCCAGTATAACTAACGAATATGCGTAATATTACGCAATAATGTCCGTAGATTTACGGAGTATGATTACTCTGGTGGCGATCGCTTGACTATATTTTGGCTAACTTTGCATCGTCAGATCAATCAATCCTGGTAATAATTGCTTATGGTAAGCGATCGCCAAGTCAAATTATAGCCAAGTCAGCGGCAAGTGAAATACGGATCGATTCTAGCCAAGTTACTAGAAAGATCGGTGCAGTCACCCATGTTTCCTTACTCCGGGTGCGCCCGCAAAAATCAGCGTAGTTATTATAATTAACCCGGTTGTGGGGAAACCCAACCTAATTTATCTCTACTAAGGCTGAACTTGAGATCGATCGCCACTTGCGTAAGTGCTACAAATTTGCGGCCATTGACATAAAAAAACTCCCCGGATGTTTCGGGGGGTTGGAGAAATCACAATTGGAGAGATCAAAATTTAACTGTTTTGCTTACCAAAGGGCTGCCCCTAGGAAAACTTGAAGATTGCAGCCCTTTGGTGTCATAAACAAATCGTTACACAGTTAGACAATCAGTTAGACAGTGAGTTAGACAGAGAACAGTTGCAACTCAGTAGCCGCTTGGTACAAATCTACCGGAGTAATTTCATCCAGAGAAGCAGCACCAGTCTTGTTCAACAGCGGATCTTGGTTTTCTGGCTTATCCTTGATCGCTTGCAAGCCACTGAACACATAACCATCAATCAGACCTTGGCCGGTGAGATATTCTAACTTCTGACTGAAAGTGACATCCTCAATCGACTGGACGCCTGCATAAGCCAAGAGCTTATCTTGAGCAACCGCACCCTCCGCGAAGTCCTTGTCAAAGTCATAGTGCTTAGAAGTTTCCAGACCTTTGTCTAAACCTTGACCCGTGGCAAAGTCTTTGAGTTCAACATCATCGATTTTACCATCGCCATTGAGATCCAGGACTATTTCAGCTTGCTCTTCCTCTTCATCAATGGCACCATCACCATTGAGATCGACATTCAGATCGACTAGGTAGGTTTCACGATACCATGCTGGATCGTACAGGGGTGATGCGGACAAACCTTGCCCTTCGGGAGAGTTTATGAATTCATAAACTTTGTCCGCACCGATGTTGAAGACATTCTCTTCGCGATAGTTGAAGACAATATTTTGAGTGAATTCGGCCTTGAAGTAATCGAAGTTGACGAAACCTTTGAGGTTCAGACCGAGGTCAGCACCTTGCTTGAAGATGAAGCCAAAGACATCCTCATAACTGAAGGTGGGTAACTCTTCCAGTTTCAAGCCGAGTTCTTGGGCGATCGCCTCACCATTAGCCTTAACAAAGCCTTCCACATCAACCGGAGTAATCTTGATGCCGCTAGGATTGACTTCGCTGGCAACGCCGACTTCATAGACATATTGCAGAACTTGTAAGTCGGTGACTTGCTCGATCGCCACCCCAAACTTACTGGTTAAATCAGCGCCGTACTCAGCCCGGACAAACTCATAGTCAATGTCATTAGACAGACCGCCATAGATCGCATCAACCACTATGGCATCAGGGAGTTCAGCCACCGCAGTCACATCAATGCCATAACGTTCGGCGATTTTAACTGCGAATTCTGCCTTCAGGTAATCAACTTCCACGAATTCTATGGGGTTGATTCCGAGTTCCACACCCTTATCGAACATGAACTCGATCACTTGCTTATCGGTCAGCTTGGTGACATCGAAAGTATCAACCGGAGCGATTTGATCGGGTTTAAGGTTGCCACTCTTCTGAACTTTCAGAGACTTGGCTTTGAGCTTCATCGAGCGATCGCCCTTGAGCTTAATCGAGCTACTGCCAAACTTCAGCGAGCCACTCTTGGGTTTGAGGGAACCGCTCTTACCAAACTTGAGAGAACCGCTCTTAAACTTCTTAGAGCCACTCTTAATCTTGATACCTGGTGCCGCAAAGTAGTCAATCAGTGCTTGCTGGTTGGCTTCAACATAGCCAGCAATGTCGATCGCAGACAGTTTGACTTCTTCAACCCCTAAGACTTCCTTGAATTCAGCACTGTAGGCAATATCAATCAGTTGCTTAGTGCTTAAAGTAGCGCCTTCAGCCAAAGTGATACCTAAAGCATCTAAGATGGTGGTTTGCTCCTCAGCGGTCAAGTTTTCAAACTGATAGCCGACGAAGCCAGCATCAATGGTCTTGTAATCTTCCGCTAACCAGGTCTGAACATCCTTACCGGAAGCCGCGATCGCCGCCGCGTAGGTGGTTTCAAAGTAAGCACTTGCCACGAACCCTTCAAGACTGATACCAAGTGCGGCCCCTTCACCGAGCATAAACTCAACAATCTCATCAGGCTTGAGTTCTGCCACTTCCTTGAGATCAATACCTAAAGCATCGGCGATCGCTTGACCATTAGCCTTGACATATTCACTCACCTTGAATGGTGAGATTTCAACGCCTTCCAAAGTTGGTTGGGAGTACAGATACTCAACCAATTGCTTATAGGAGACTTTGGCGATCGAATCTACCCCAAAGGCTGACAGTACAGCCGCTTCACCCAGCTTAGTCACCAAGCCACTCAAGCAGAAGTCAGCATCTAGTCCATCAGTCAACCCGCCAAACTCGGCATCCAGAACCAACTCAGCGCTGAGGGTACTGACATCTTCCACCCCATACAACTCTTTCAGCAGGGCTGCATTTTCTGTGCGATAGAGTTCGATATCTTCCGCAGAAACATAATCAGACAGATTAATGCCAAACTTCCAGCCTTCCTTGACCATGAACTCACGGACTTGACCTTGGCTGAGTTCTGCCACATCGGTGACACCAAAGAAAGCGAGTAATTTGTCCTGATGATCTGTGCTGTACTTAGCAATATCAAATGCTGAAAGTTTCGTCAAACCAGCCTCCAAACCTTCCGTGAAGATATAGGCTTTCAATTCTTCACCTTCCAGGTCTTTCACCAGCAAACCATCAGCGGTGACTTCTTCGCCATATTGAGCCTTGTAATACTCCTCATCAACATAAGGAGCGCCATTACCGAACACAAAATTGATCACATCTTGATCGGTAAAACTTGCCCCAACATATTGAGTCAGCGCCGCCGTAAATTTAGTCTTATAGAATTGGACATCGACCACTTGGGTAAGATCGATTCCCATTTCTACAGCAGGCCGAAAGATAAACTGTTTTAGTTCATACTCAGTCAGGGTTTCGACATCTTCGACCCCAAAGAATTCCTTGAGTTTATCGCTGTAAGTCTCACTTAGAACATCGAACTTAAACGGACACAGTGCGAGTCCTTGTTCCTTCCCTTCATTCAGAGCAAAATCAGTAATTTGCTCATCGGTCAGGTCATCAACTGCAACCCCTAAATCTGCCGCAAATGCTTTCAGTGCTTCTATGTGAACTTCCTTATAGAAGCGGATGTCGATAACGATGCCACCATTGCTAAAGATTTTGTCGAGAACTTGTGCCTCTTCGAGTTGAGCAACGCCTTCTTCCCCGTCGGCAATATCGAATTTTTCCCGAATCTTATCCTTGTGAATTTTCTTGGCAAAACCAGGGTTAAAGAATGGCGACAAATTCAGACCTAGTTCTAAACCTTCCTTAGAGGTAATAAACTCGAACAGTTCGAGGTTATTCTCGATCTTAATGCCCAATGCTTCCAGCTTCTTGCCGTTCGCTGACTTCAGCCATCCTAATTTAATCAATGGGGTCGGACTGAAACCGAGTTCAATACCTTTCTTGATCAACTCTTCCTGGCTGAGTCCGGCAATTTCTGTTTCAGTCAAGCCTTGGGCAATCAGTTTGCTGGTGACTTTGGTCTGAATCACCGTTGAGAAGTAAGACACATTCACAAAAGCGGAAGTGTTCAACCGTGTGTCTTGGGCAAATTTCAAGATAGCGTCTACTTGCTCTTGGGTCAGGTTCGCGAAATCAAACTCTGGGAACTGTTCTGCCAACTTGTCTTGGTTGTTCTTGATAATGTATTGAACATCAAGAAACGCCGTGGGTGCTGGGATTGGGGAAGCATCATCGCCCGGTTCTTCGCTCGGTTGATCGCCCGGTTCTTCCGGAGATACTGGGGTGATCGGCTGACTGTCAGAAGGCAGGGGAATATTTAGCACTAGCTCCGCATCACCATTGGCATTATCAGCATTATCAGCATTATTGGCATTATCGGCATCATCGTCCATTGCACCGCCGATCGCTTCTTGACCTTCGCTCGAGGATATGAACTCTAACAATGACTCCAATGAGATGGATGTGCTAGAAGAACTGCTGATTAGAGTGCTAAAACTGGTGCTGACAAATTCTAACAGAGATTCAAAGCTGATTTCGCTGACTGTAGCTACACCAAAGAAGCTGCTAATCTGTTGGCTGGTGAAGCTAGTTTCCAGAGAGGTAAACAGATTGCTAAAGAATTCAACCAGGGAACCAAAGCTAACTTCAGTGGCACTGCTGACATCAAACAAGCTGCTAATTTGTTGGCTGCTGAAACCAGAAAGACTGGCGATCGCACTGCTGAGGTTGAAAGATTCCGAAGTTTGTAACCCTTGGGCAAAGGACTGGTCGATCGCATAAGAAACCAGTGCAGTCGCATCAATTTGAGCAACTTCAGTCACATTGAAAACACTTTGCAGTAAACTGCTATTCGCTTGAGCAAAGAAGCCCAGATCCAAAAACTTGCTGATCTTGCGTAGCTCTGTGAACCCATAATTAAACATATGCTCAAATGCTGTGGTCAGACCAGCTTCTACAGCTTCAGCCACATCAGGGTTCAGGCTGAGATATTCTTGGACATCAAAAGCACGACTAAACTTGCGTTTTTCCTTGCAACCATACTTAAACAAATGCTCGATCGCGCTGGTTTCACCGGCTTCTACTGCTGCCTTCACATCAGCATTCAAGCTCAGATATTCTTCAGTATTAATCAAGGGATTAAACTTCCGACCCTCTTTCATGCCGTATTTTTTAAAGTGTTCCAGGGCGCTGGTGACACCGCTTTCAACCGCCTCGGCTACATCTGCATTTTGTTCTAGGTAGTAGCTGCTCTTGAAAATATAGCTAAATTCACGCTTTTCAAATTGACCATATTGGAGGTAGTGCGCGATCGCATTAGTTTCACCCGCTTCTACCGCTGCCTTCACATCAGCATTTTGTTCTAAGTAAGCCTCAACACTAAAAATGCGGCTGAATTGACGGAATTCATACTTGCCATATTTGACAAAATGTTCAATCGCAGTAGTTTCACCGGCTGCCACCGCTTGAGCTACATCTGGATTTTCTTCAAGATAAACATCCTCATCAAAAATACCGGAATCTTCTACCTCAGCGATTTCGGCAGAAATAATTTCCGCTTCTGTCGCGTCTTCCGTTACTTCCGCCGTCGCTTCTGCGGTTACATCATCAGTGGTTTCCGCAGTGGTTTCCGCCGTTGTTTCTTCGGTTACTTCTTCAGTCGCTTCCGTCGTTGCTGGGGCGGTTCCTGCTAATTTACTGCTGGCGGAGCGATTTTCCCCAACACTGGTTAGACGTAATCCGAAGTCCTGACTCAAAAACTGATCGACTGTTAAATCACCCGCTGCATTAGATAGAGTAAAAGTCGTGGATTGGATGTCATCAGTAACGATTCCTTCTGTACCAATTTCTACCCCACCATCAAATAGATCGGGATTAACATTCACACCACCACCCAAATCATTAACACTATCAGCGGCAAAAGAAGAACTGGTTACATTGTCTCCCGTGACGGTCATTCCTTCTAATGCAGCATTGTCAGCAACATTAAAGAAAACTCCCCGGATATCGCCGATGGGATTTATCTTATCAAGGCTGACTTGAACCCCAGCTTCGACTTGTTCAAGTTTCACTTGAGCGGTTGTGCCATTTCCATTGGTCACGTCAATGAGATCGATGGTGACAAATTGATTGTTTTGATTTTGGTCGTCCATAATAATTCTCCGGTTTTCCTGAATTAAACTCTGGTCTTATGTTTGTGGTAATTTTCTGAGGAAAATTTTCTTGGGGATTGTTCAGAAAATATACATTTGCCATCCTTCCTTGTCTTAGGCATCGACTGATTAGGCGATCGCAATTTCATGTTTTTTTGCGGATTGTATAAGTGCTACCCTGAATATTCTTGATATATGGTCTATCTAATGCAGTCGTTTTTTGGGTGTTCGGTGATTTTCCTATTGTTTCTGCCCAAGACAACGCATAAATTTTATTTCTATCCTATAATTTATGTAGCTTATTTTTTCTACTGTAGCTTATTTTTTTCTAACTGTCTAGATGTTTTTTTGAAGTTTTTATAAAGCTTAAACTTTATAAAAACTTCAAAAATATTAAATTAAAAGCTATTAAATTTTAATAGCTTTTATTCAGAGCCGTGAACATAGATGTATTTTTTTGTAATTAAGAAACATTCAGCAGAAAATTCAATATTTTTTATAAAAAAAGCACTAAAAAAATTGATATAATTAAGCTAGAAATTTAATTCTTAATCATATATTTTATAAATTAATTTTAGTAATTTTATATTTTTTGCATAAAAAATCAACAAAAAAACCTAAAGCCACAGATTTTGCACCAAAGACATGGCTCGTGAATCATTAATCATTATGTATTTTATTAATTAAATAGAAATAATCAATGAATTTTTACCCACCAGATTAACTCCCCTGAAAATCTCAATTAAACCGGAGATTTGATCCAGAATTAATGAGTGAAGGATGCCAGGGTGATTAATTTTTTCAAAGCTACCAGTATCCATCTTCATTTTTCTACCTTTTATCTGCTTTGCCTCGATCTATTCTGATGGGAGGCTCACTAATTTGATCGGCACCACTCTAGTGAACCTACTCCCTCCAAGACGGGAAAGGTCATTGATAGGTTCCCTAAAATATTCTGGTGGAGTTTTTTTTCAGAGCATTTCAATTGTGTAGTTTTGTAAACTAGGCTCTGATGTCTTAGCAGTATTGGATTATCAGACCTAGGCTGACCTGTTAAATCTTCACTTCAGAATTGAGAAATCCTTAGCCAATTTTTATGTATGTCAGTGATTCTACGGATATGCGATCGCTTCTGATGGCGATCGCCTTTGACGATCTCTGAGAAAAATTTACCCCAATCAATACATCCTGGATCCCAGGCTCGATTCCCTCGTCTGAGCAACGCGCGATCGCGATTAATGGCGATCGACAGAAGCAATCCCCGACAGCTTACTGCCTTAATATCTAATTATTTAATATCTAACTCTTAATCAGCAATATTTTCGCCCTGGGCAAGGGACTCTCTGGAACGCTTGGTGATAGAAACAAGAATAAAGAGACGGAATCTGCAACGTTGGTGGTTGAAAGATTCCGTCTCTATGGGGGATATCTAAATCCGGGAATGTTTGGAAGGCTTTTTTGCCCAATCAGTCATCTAATCTTGATTCCATTATCACAGGGCTTAATTTTCGGCGTAAGCTTTGAGTGCATAATCACGAAATCGGTCGAGATCCGCTTGAATGGTTGATTCCACCACTCGGCCTAAAAACAGGTTATCCATAATTTCGCCCAAAAATCCGGGAATTTTATAGGAGATGGTCAGTTTCACAATGCTTTTATTGTGGCGGTCATAAAAACGAACAGCCCCTTGGTTAGGCAGTCCATCAATGGATTCCCATTGAATAATCTGATTTGGGACTAATTTTAAAATCCGAGAAAGCCAACTAAATTCAAATCCCCCAGATGCGAGTTTCCATTTAGATAAATCAGGGTCGTCTTCTAGAATCTCCACGGATTCAATCCACTTCATCCACCGAGGCATTTGTTCTAAATCAGACCAAAGACTCCAAACAAAGTCTATGGGGATGTCTACTTCCACAAAAACGCTGTGTTCTAGCCAATTTTTCATGACAATCAAACAATATAGAAAATTTCTGAATTTTAGCAATTATATCATTAATTCAGGTATTGGGGTTAATGGAAAATATTTGAGGCGATCGGCTTGATTTCCCTTTTCTGAATAGCGAAATCGTTGGCTCTCCAGATATCTGAAGAGAATGGGGTAAAGGAATGGGGGAAATTCATCTAGGGAATCGGCTCAATACCTTGATAATTTGATTTTGACTTGATTTTGACTTGATTTTGACTTGATTTTGACTTGATTTTGATCCTGGATCATTTTTTCGGGTTTAAACCGAATAAATACAAATCACATTAGACAAGAGTGCAAAATAAGGGATCGATCCCCCAATTCCCCTTAAAAGCGCCACTCGGCTTTTGAGAATTTTGCCTTCTTGTCTATTGGCTTTCTCTTTGGCTTTTTCTGTGAACCCCTACATGGCGATTGGCTGACCCCGATACTTTTCGACTAACTTTTCTTTGGAGTTTTGCCAGTTTCTTCGATTGCTTTCTACAGGCTCCGGTTGATAGGTTAGCCAGGGCTTTTATCCCCAAATCTATCCCAACTACATCTACTATTTTATCTGTGGGGGCAACGGGAACATCTAGAGAAAAGAGGAAAGAGGTGAACCATGAAAGAGGTGAACCATGAAAGAGTAAAGAGTAAAGAGGTGAACCATGAAAAATATTCTCTCTCCTCTCTCCTCTCTTCTCTCTCCTTCATTTTTGGGGTCGGGAACGACCGGGAGTCTTTCATAAGTTTTTAGACAGCCGATAACTGGTACTTTCAGTTTATTTGATGATAAGATTTTAATTGTCCCATCCAATGTAAAGCTGTCCTGTCTACCTTTTTTCTTAAATTTTGGTCGTGCTTTCTTTTTTTTAAAGCAATCTTGCCACCGTTGGGTGAGATGACAAATAAGCGTACTGAGGCGCACATTTGGAAACTTCATAGTACCAGGGACTTTCTGGCTTGACTAATTTATTTAACCATTTATGTAAGTCAATGGCTGTAGAAAATTTAATTTTTTCTTCTGGGCTACAATGAGTATTATGTGATAAAATACCTAAACATAAACCGTGACCCCAATTGTAGGCATGACGTGCCACTCCCGCATGGCGAGCAAGTTGTTGCCGTTGGGTTTGATTGATTTTAAGTTGTGTTTTAAACCCTAATAACATGGAGTCATAATTCCCACGCGCCTAACCAGATCCAATCTTACCACCACTAATGACCAGATTGACAATTTGAATCTAACAATCGCAGGTCTTTCCTCTGGAAATTTATGACGATTTGAGGAATTTTGGGTAAGATTGGGTAAGATTGGGTAAGTTTTCGGCTTCTGTAGTTAACCCCTATTTTTTGTCACGGCTAAGAAAAAATTAGCATAGACTTGCGTCGTTAATCGGGAAGCATCTGAGGCTTCTATTACTCATAATCGACAATCCCATGCACGCAAAAGTCATTCTGACCATTAGTCAAGGTCAACTCCAAGGAGAGATATTTGAGTTTGATTCTCGCGCCACTTGTATTATTGGCCGAGCCCAGGAGTGCCACCCAAGAATCCCCGATCGCAGAAGCAACCGGGCAATTTCTCGGTATCACTGCCTGCTGGACATCAACCCACCCGCGATCCGAATCAGAGATTTTGGCAGCAAAAACGGCACCTTCGTCAACGGGGCAAAAATTGGCCAACGGCAACCCCATCAAACTGCTCAACAAGGAGCAAAGCTCAACTTCCCCGAATACGACTTAACCGACGGGGATAAAATCAAAATAGGCAACACAGTTTTCCGAGTCAGCGTAGAAGCCGATGGCGGCCCATCTGCTCCTCTTCCCGATGGCGGCCTATCTCCTCTCTTGTCTGGGGGAAATTTCCCCGCACCAGAACACAACCGCTCCTGTGCCCCTCTTCGAGCAATAAATCTCAGAGATACTGTGGAGCAACTACTCAGCCAAACCGGGAGCGATCGCCCTTCGTGCTGCCAAGGTTACGCAATTCAAACAACTTTGGGCAAAGCAAGCAGTAACAAATATGGGGAAGTACACTTAATTCGTCGCACCAACACCGGAGAAAAATCAGCGCTGAAAATCATGGTGCCACAAGTGGCAGTCAAGGAATCAGCCCAAAACTGGTTTTTGGCAGAAATGGAAAAAAGCAAATTATTGAGGCATCCCAACCTCGTCCGACTGAAAAACTTCTGTTTTGCCAACGGGCTATTTTTCCTAGTTGAAGAGTTCTGTAACGGCGGCAATGTTGAGGAACTGATGGCTCAACGAGGCGGTAAATTACCCCCGAACGAAGCGGTGGCCATTGTTTTACAGGTTTTGGAGGGATTGAGCTATGGGCATAGTGCTGGTTTAGTCCACGGGAATTTAAAACCAAGTGAGTTTTTCTTGACTGATATAGGAGGTATATGTTTTGCCAAACTGGGAGTTTTTGGATTAGATCGGTCTTTTGACTTGGCTGGGTTTAGCGGCCAAAGTCTTACGGGAACTAAAGGGTCAATGCCATTTTTTATGCCTCGGCAGCAAGTTCTCAATTTTAAGTATGCTGAACGATCAGTGGATGTTTGGGCCGCCGCCGCTTGTCTTTATTACATGATTACAGGCACTTATCCTAGGGATTTTACTCATAATAGAGATCCATTTTTGACCGTATTAACTACGGAGGCAGTGGCGATCGCCAAACGTTGCCCCGATATCCCCAGACCTCTGGCAAAAGTTATTGACTGGGCATTGGTAGATAACCCAGAAATTCAGCTTAAGTCTGCGGTTGATTTGAAAAACGCTTTGCTAAAAGCTCATCGTTAGTCTGGTGGCTGGTTGATTGGCTGGTTGATTGGTAGGTTGATTGTTTGTAAAAAGTTGTAGTGGGTTGGTAATGCTTACGTCCGCTATAGTGATAGGTCTGATAGGTCTATGGAAATACAGTTTTCTAATTCTTGGCAAGTAGGCGATGTTCTCCTGGGACTATATGAAGTTCTGGCAGTGCAGACCCAATCTTCTGAGTCTCCTGAGTCTCCTGAGTCTCCTGGTATGGGAACGCGTTATCACGTGAGGCACCTGGGCTGGGATGTCCAACTGATAATGAGCGTTCCTAAACCGAAAGTCTTCCTTGGCGATCGCTCCATCGCCGACCGGGTTAAAGCTTGGGCAGATTTGGCATGGCATCCGCTATTAGTCAATTGCTTCTATGGGCGCTCCTTGCCCCCAAAAAATCTTGAACTCGCCGGTGAAAGCCGTTTCGCCATCTTCACCGAGTTTGTCACTGGCAATACCCTAGATGATGAAATTCGGTCTGGTAGGTTGTACCAAGGAACCAGTAACGCGGTTTTGGCCAGAATTTTAGACATAGCAATAAAATCCGCTTGGGCGCTGGCTTATATCCACCGGAGTGGCGTAATTCATCAAGGGGTTCGTCCAGCAAATCTCCTCCTGTGCCCTGATGGTTTGGTTAAACTAAATGACTTTGTTACTTTCTGGGGACTCGGTGCCTCTGCCCAAAGCGATCCATCCAATAATTTCTGTTTCGATCCCTATTTTTCCCCAGAACAAGTCAAGTCTTTGTCTTTAACCCCAACTGTGGATTGTTGGAGTTGGGGGCTGTTGGTTCTGGAAATGTTCCAAGGAAAACGCACCTGGTCTGCGGGATCCGCCGCTGCCCAAGCTTTGAAGTCTTATCAGGAGTCTGGGGAATTTTCCCCATTTTCCCCAGGTTCGTCTGGTAGGAACACCGACCAAATGCCCAGTTCGCAAACGCCCGGTGAGATGCCCAGTCCGCAAATGCCCAGTGAACTATGCTGGTTGTTGCGCCGCTGTTTCCGCAAGAACCCCACCGATCGCCCCACCTCTGAGGAAATTTCCTCAGAGTTAGAAAAAATCTATCTGCTCTCTACTGGGGTTGCCTATCCCTGTAAACATACCTGTACATATAATTTTGTCAGTTGGGCTAAGGAACGAAATCCCACCTACTATCTGGCATCTCTCAACAATAAAGCATTGTGTTCCCTAGACTTGGGCTTTTTCCCTCGCGCTCTCCAACTGTGGGATAAGGCTCTGGAAATTAACCCCGCTCATTTAGAGTCGGTCTACAATCAGGGCTTGTTTCTCTGGCGCACCGCTCGAATTGATGACGTGACTTTGATAAGTAAGCTGGAAGCTCTCCGGGATTTCTATGATAGTCAACAGGTAGATGATTTGTTGAATCTGGTTAATTTAGAACGCGGCGTAGGGGCAGGCGTAGGAGCGACTACTTCAGGTGAACCTCTACCGCAGCCTTTTTCCTCCCCATCCTCCCCATCCCCCCCATCCTCCCCACCCTCCCCATCCCCCCCATCTTCCTCGCGGGGCTACGGGGGCGAAGGGCTGATGGGACTAATTCGCCAGATTCCTAACCACACCAATTTGATTTCGTCCGTCTGTTTTACCGGCGATGGTCGCTTCTTTCTGTCCACTAGCGATCGCCACACTTTTAAGCTTTGGTCCGTAGCCACCGGCGAATGTCTGCACACTTTCGTCGGTCACACCCAGGAAGTTAAATGCGTCTGCGTTAGCGCTGATGGCAAGTATGCTCTCTCTGCCAGTTGGGATCGCACCATGAGACTTTGGGATGTTATTTCCGGCAACTCACTGAGGATTTTTCCTCACAACCCGCACTTTGGCGAACAGGAAGGCCAACAGGAAGGCCAACAGGAAGGCCAACAGGAAGGCCAACAGGAAGGCCAACAGGAAGGCCAACAGGAAATCTTTACCATAGCTCTCAGTGCCAACGGGGTTTTCGCCCTCTCCAGTAGTGGCGATCGCTTTAGTTTATGGCATATGTCAACCGGCGAATGTCTGCGTAGTTTTGTTGGTCACAAAGGAGATGTCCTTGCTTTAGCCTTAAATAGCAATGCCCCCTCCCATGCCCCCTCTTATGCCCTCTCTGGCAGTCTGGATAAAACCATTAAACTCTGGGAGGTTGATACGGGAATTTGTCGGCAAACTCTCCACGGTCATCAGCGAGAAGTCACCTCCGTATGCTTCAGCAATAATGGTGACTATGCTCTGTCCGGCAGCCGCGATCGCACCCTAAAACTCTGGCAACTTTCTACCGGGGATTGCCTACAAACCATGTTCGGTCACGGGGATGAAGTTACTTCGGTCTGCCTAACCCCTGATGGCAACTACGCTTTGTCCGCCAGTTCCGACCATACCTTGAAACTCTGGCATCTGGAAAACGGACGTTGTTTACGCACCTTTGAAGGTGACAATGGCGCTATTACTTCCCTGTGCTTGAGTCCTGACGGGCAAATAGCCCTCTCAGGCAGCATGGATCATACCCTGAAACTCTGGTATATTCGCCCCCCCCAAACTCCCGCGATCGCGACAAAGCTCCTCTGCACCCCACACCGGGGTAGAGGGGATGAGGGGATAAGAGGCAGAGGGGATGAGGGGCTTTTGCTCGATGGCGGCTCCCCGGCTCGATTGGCGGCTCCTCCGCTCGATGGCGGCTCCCCCGCTCCCCCACACAAGAGCACAAGAGCACAAGAGCACAAGAACACAAGAACACAAGAGCACAAGAGCATCCCTAGACAGTCTAAAAAATACAGGATTTTCCACTTGCCGAAAAAATCATTTGTTGCCGCTGCTGAAGAAATTACCCTGGCAGAACACAGTAGTACTATTGGCCCCGCTGTTCTGAGTGCTGACGGTCGCATCGCCCTTTTTGCTGGAAGTTTAGATAAGTCTTTTGTGGGAATGTTCAGCGTTGATGAGCGTTGCTGTAGCGGCGAATCTACCGACGAAGCACCGAGTAGGGCGGTCGGAGGCGATCGGGAATTCGTCGGTCACAAAGACCAAGTGCGAAGCTTAAGCTTAAGTTCAGATAACTCCACCGCCCTCTCTGGTAGTGCGGATAAAACCGTGAAACTCTGGGAAGTGGCCACGGGCAAATGTCTTTGTACCCTAACCGGCCACCAGGATGCAGTTAATTCCGTAAGCTTTAGTGCCGATGGACTCTATGTTATCTCTGGAAGTAGCGATCGCACTATCAAACTTTGGGATATCGCCACGGGCAAATGTCTCTATACCCTCAAAGGTCACTACGGAGCAGTTAACTGCATATATCCCAGTCCTGACGGTCGCTACCTCCTCTCTGGCAGCGCCGATACAACCCTCAAGGTTTGGGATTTACGTCAGCAAAAATGTCTGCGGACTTTTAAAGGTCATCAAGGCAGCATTACTTCCCTGCAAATCAGCGCCGACGGTGCGATCGCTCTCACCGGCAGCACCGATAAAACCCTCAGACTGTGGCACCTCCATCAGTCAAAGTGCCTGCAAACCCTCATAGGACACACCGCTGAAGTAACTTCTGTTTGCCTAACCCAAGAAGGTCGCTACGCCCTCTCTGCCAGTCAAGACCAAACCGTAAAAGTTTGGCAAGTAGCTAATCGTCAATGTCTGCATACCTTTATGAGAATACCCAGTTCTGGGGGCGACGTTTCCCTAAGTGTTTCCCCCCTAAGTGTTTCTTTAAGTGCAGACGGCCGTTATGCTCTCTGTAGCAGCGCTATGACCCTAAAACTTTGGTCGCTGGACTGGGAACTAGAAAACCGCGACCCAGCACCTTGGGATGAAGCCGCCCGCCCCTACCTAGAAGTGTTTCTAACTTTACACACCCCAGGAACCCATATCCCAGGAACCCATATCCCAGGAACCGAGGTAGGGGAAAATAGTGAGGAAAATTCCTCAGAGGAAATACCCACCTGGACAGAGGCAGATTTTCAACAACTACTCCGCATTCTCTCGTGGAGTGGTTACGGTTGGTTAGAACCAGAAGGGTTGAAAACTCAATTAGAAGCAATGGCCGCTAATTGGCAGTGGTTATCTCCCTTTATCGCTGAAATTTCCTACTCGGAGTTAGAATATGAAGGAACTCAGCTAACTTATTACGCCCCAGAAAGTGTGTCAAAAGAGGAGCCCGCCATCGGCAGAGGAGCAGAGGAACCCGCCGTCGGCAGAGGGACCCGCGGTCGGATGATCGGCCCGCCGTCGGATGAGGGGCTTTTGCTCCCCGGATCCCCGGATCCCCGGATCCCCGGCACCCCCGCTTCCCCGCACCCCACCTACCCTGACGCGATTACTTTAGTAATCGAATCAGGTCCATTGAAAGGACAAAAGTTTCATTTTAATAGTCGCACTACTTGCGTAATTGGTCGGGGTCAAGGCTGTATTCCGCTTCTTCCCAACGACTCCAGTCATCAAACAGTCTCTCGCTATCACTGTTTGTTAGATGTTAACCCACCTTTTTCTATTAGAATTCGCGATTTAAATAGCAAAAATGGCACTTTTGTGAATGGCCAAATTCTGGGTAAAGATATCAAAGATACTGTCGCAGGAAATATCAAGTATGAAATGAAACTGAATGATGGCGATCGCTTTAAACTTGGTTACACATCTTTCGCAGTTTTGATTAATAGTAAACCGTCAAAAGAGAATATTGATCAAAATTTTTTGAATTTAAATTCATCAATAAAAGGCAATTTATTCTTTAATTTGCCCAACGATTCGGCCAATAATTCATCGGGATTACCAATATTACCGACAATTGAAGGCTATACTATTTTGGATGTTTTGGGTCGGGGACGCACCAGTCAAGTACACTCAATTCGTCACAATGAAACCGGGCAAATTATGGCTTTGAAAGTGCTGCAACCTCAGTCCGGGAAGCAGTCCGGGAATCAATGGGAAAAAATCGCCTCCTTCCTGCGGGACTTAGAAAACCTGAAAAAGTTGCGTCACCCCAACATAATCCAACTCATTGACTACGGCTATTGGGGCGGACAGTTTTTCCTAATCCTTGAACATTGCCCTGGGGAAAATGTAATTAAACTGATGCAGCAACAAGGAAAATGTTTATCAGTAGAAAAATCCCTAGAAATTATTTTTCAAGTGCTGGACGGTCTGGATTATGCTCATCATCTGGATGTGCCATTTGGAAAACAAGCGAACGTTTTGAGTGATGGTAAGGGTTTGTTTCATGGAACTTTGAAACCAGCAAACATCTTTTTATCTGGTGTATTATCTGGTGTATTATCTGGTGTATTATCTGGTGTAAAGCCTAATACGCCCCAAGAAGTAAAAATCCGAGTTAAGCTGAGTGATTATGCTTTAGATAAGGCGTTTGATTTGGCAGGTTTGGGGGGTTTAACTATGACGGGAATTAAACCTCGTCAACCGATTTTTATTTGCCGTCAACAAGCTATTGATTTTAGATGCGTACAGGCTGAGTTGGATGTGTGGACAGCAGCAGCTTGCTTATATTTTATGCTGACTGGTCGTTTTGTTCGCAATTTTGTTGGCGAAAATCCTTGGTTGACGGTGCTACAAACAGAACCAGTGCCAATTGGCGATCGCCACCCAGGTATCCCCAAGGCTTTGGCAGAGTTGGTGGATTTGGCTTTAGGCGATCGAGGGCATATTTATTTTAAAAAGGCGGCGGCATTTAAACAGGCTTTAGAATCAGTATATCCGTAGGGGCGAAGCATTCCCGTAAAAAATTTACGCTTCTAACCATAAATTATCGGCGGGAATGCTTCGCCCCTACATTAAGCTGTAACCAGTTAATTAGAATTACAAAACTTGCGATCGCGCTCGGACTCAGGCTCCTGCCACGCATAAGCAAAATGGCTGACCGAATCAATTCGATTACCCAATCGACGATAGATATCATCCATTTGCGCCTCTAAACTGGGACGATCCTTAATCGACTTACCCCAGTCTCCCGCTAAAGCGGGAATAATTCTCGTTTGCGGGGACGCCATCGACACCACGCGCTGGATTTCATCCACAATACATTGAGTTTTCCCACAATTAGCATAAGCCATCGGATGGAACTCCATACTGGCAGGAAATCTATCCCACGGCTGCAACCGAGAATCATAACCCCGCTCTCCCACAGGGCGATTTCCTCCTGGGAAAAACACCGCCCCGGCAGGTAAACCTTGCGCCTCTATCGGCTCGATCGCTAAAGCTACAAAATCCAAAATTCCCTGCACCGCATGGGCTACACTCAGATACCACAATTCCCATTGCAACTGGGATTGAAGCTGTTCTGGGGTAGCCACGGTTTTGGTGGCAACGACCGAACGCCCTTGCCACAAGGGTTCGCCTTCACCGGAATACAACTGGTTAACATCAGCAATATCCTGGGTTGTCACCGTACCATTAGCAACAAACCGGCGAATCAACTCCCTGCCTTTCTGATTCAATGCCCTTTGATAAAGAGTTTCTCGGGAAGCTTGAGAATAAATCCAAAGTTGCTGTACATTGCTGACCACGGACGCGGATCCGACACCTCGCAAGTAACGCACATAGTCAAACAACATTCCATCGGGCTGGCGATCGAGAACTTCTGAAATCATTAAGGCGTAATCCTGCCTAGCTTGGGGGCTATAAGGATCGATAAAGACATGACTCTCCTGAGACTCTGCCTGACTATGAAGTCCTAATTCCTGGCTGATATTCATGGTGTGTTGACCCTGACCATTCATAGCTAGGGCAGACTGTCGCATAGGGTCTTGGGCATAAGTGTGGCCAAAATTCATAGTGAAGTGCCAAGCGTAAACTTTCAGTCCCCGCTGGCGGCCTTTTTTAATCACTTCTGCCAGGAGGTCTAGGTTTTCTAATCCAGGAGTTCTAATCGCCGAAGGCCAAGGAGTAGGATTGTCAGATACGGGCAGCAAGACTTGACCATCATAGAAGGTTTCTACATATACCTGGTTATATCCTTTATTGACGATTCGATCCAAAAGAGCGTCGAGGTTTCCGGGTCTGGCATCACAGGGATATAACCGCAACCAAATTGCTTGATTTTTCGGCCAGTTCTGATTACGACAAGTGTTCAGCCGTTCTGCTTGTGTTTGTAAGAGGGCATCATATTCCTGCTGGGCTTGGCTGTCCCCGGCAACTGCTGCCTGCCGCAGGTCATTTTTCTTTGCCACTTCGTCTGCGGACAGTTGGCAGGTGGGACGCATTACCCCTTGGGCTTGCTGCGAGGGTAGGGCGGTGGTGATGATGGCAGTTAAGAACGCCAGGCCCAGGGAGGAAGCTATTTTCAGCCCGGGAAAAGGCCGTGAACTCGCGGGGGGTTTTTTGGTTGATTTTCCCGTTAGCGATCGTGGGAACAACATGAAACAATCAGACATATAGTGAGTGGTGTTAGAGGAGGACATAGAGAGATAATTTACTTCTTCCCTGCTCTGGAAAACTTAGCAGGAAAAAAATAAGCGTTTAACTTGACTATTTTTTCTGCTTTAGGTTCACCAAAAGCAAAACACCTTAAAGGGCATTTTTAGCATACCGCGATTCAAGCGATATGTTTACGATCCGGGATTCAAATTTTTAAATCATATGAACAGCTTTTTAAATTATCAGAACAGCAATAAGTTTTTTTTATTTTTTAGTTCTGAATTTATTTTAGGTCAGTTTTGGGGCGTTTCCTTGGTTGCTAAATTTTTTCAGCACCAAAAAATCCGCAGATATCGATATCTTCTATAACCGTTTCTATAACTTACTATAAGTTTCTATAAGTTTCTAGAACTTACTCTAATTTACTGCATCAGATTTACTTAGTAAATCTCCATATCCCCAGAGGTTTGCGCGAGTTAGTGAAACTATTCTGTTTCTAAGGGTTTTTAAGGTTTACTTAAATATTTATAAACGCTCGAAAAAGTCCCAAAACCCATTGCCAGACTCAAGATAACGCTGGCGAAAAATGGATGGACGGATAGATTGATTAATGGTATAATTAAAGCTCGATCCGGGACGATGATATAGAGAAGACTGGCAGCGATGATTCCTGCCATTCCTAACCCAGCGGCTAAGGCTTGCAGTTGAGTTTCTAAACGCCTTCGTCGTTGCAATTGAGCTAATTCTATTAAGCCCCGCATAGAGGAAATAGTTTGATCTAACAAGAATTGTCCGGGTTTAAACTTGTTGACATGACTTTGGAGCTTTTTTTGACAAATTTCAGCATCTTTTTGGATAAATCGGGACAAAAATTTCACCGATGATTCATCTTTAATTCCTAATGAATCGATCCGCTGCAACGTTTGTTGATATCGATCGCGGCTGAAGGCGATCGCTTCCTGTAAAGTTTCTAAATCTCTTAATAATTCGGCATAGCCTAAAGCCAATTGGGGAAAGTTGCCGAATTGATTCCACAAACACTCTAAAACCTGATTTGAGCATCCATTTTTGTCAAAGCCAATCCTTTCCATTTGTGAAATATGATTATGAATATTATGATAAGCTTCAGCAATTAAATCATGCTTTTTTTCGCTTTCGACAGCCACTGCTACGATCTGATGGCTATAAAAAAATAACTGAAAAAATTCTCTTTGACATTTTTGATAAACTTGTTCGATTTGCCTCTCGACTAAAAACCAAATTAAGATATGGGGAATCGTGGTGACATTAGCAGTGAGACCATATTCAAAAACTGGAGAACCTAGCAGTCTACCTTCCCCTTTAAATGACGGTTTGATTTCAATGGCAGTCAAAAGCTCACTTAAAACGAGATCGCTCAAGGATTTTAAATATTTCTGGTCAGTTTTGGCTTGCAACTTTTGTTCGGGAGTCAATAAACTCGTAACCAACAAAGTTTGGCCGATAAAATTCTCTAAATTACCCTCAGTATTATCCTCAGTATTATTCTCATGTTTCCGGTCAATAATTAACGGATAGTTTTGGCTGAATTCCCGGAAAATTTCTATGGGCACTTCTAGTAACTTTCCCGAACCTGCTTCCCGTTCAGGAATATGCAGATTAAACCACAACCCATAACTTTGATCGATTTCTTGATAGTTAGCATATCCCCAGACCGGATAGTCTTTTTCCCGGATTTTAATCTTGTGAGCAAAGCGAGACTGACTCTTTTGGGGAGTCATCTCATAGAAAAACCTCAGCATATTTGGGTTTTCCTGTGTTGTTTCTGACGTATTCTGGGGCGTTTCTGGCGGTGATTTTAATACGCCACTTGCTCTGGCGCCTACGGAACCCGACGGCGCACCGCAGTGGCTTTGGTTTAACAATTTTTCACCATGTTGATAAATCTGCTGTGTTTCTACGGGCTTGCCCTCATTTTTTAACTCAAACCCATAAAAATATAAACTAGGAGCATATATGCGATCACCACTCATAATCATATCAACTATATCCCACCTCAACACTCTTACATAAAACCAGGAAAGAGGAGAGAGGAAAGAGAATTCTCTATTCTCTATTCTCTATTCTCTCTCCTCTATTCTCTCTTCTTGATCGCCGCCCTTACAGATAGACCAGTTTATGCCAAAACGCTGGCTCGAATTGACTCTACATTAGTTGCGATACCCGGTGCATAGACTTTAGCCACATAATCGGCAATCATGCGATCGGTGTTAAATAATGGGCCGTTGGTTTTGATGGAGGCTTTCATCATCTGAATCCAGCCATGAGGAATGCCGTTGGCATCTCGGTCATAGTACAACGGGACAATTTCCTCTTCTAATAACTTGTAGAGGGCTTCGGAGTCGATTTTATCCTGGAGTTCTTGGTCGGTGGTATGGGCATCTTCCCCGATCGCCCACCCATTAATTCCCTTGCCATCGGGGCCTGCTTGGTAGCCTTCACACCACCAACCATCGAGGACGCTACAGTTAATCCCCCCGTTGAAGCAGACTTTTTGGCCGCTGGTGCCCGATGCTTCCAGGGGACGACGGGGGGTATTCAGCCACACATCCACCCCTTGCACCAATTTCCGGGCGGTGTACATATCGTAATCGGGGATAATCACCACGCGATCGCGCAATTGTTCGTGGTTGCGAGACCAATCAAACAACCGTTGCAAAATCCGCTTGCCTTCTTCATCAGCGGGATGGGCTTTCCCGGCAAAGATTAGCTGCACTGGGCGATCGGGGTTGCCCAAAATTGCCAGCGATCGCTCGATATCTCGTAGCAACAGATAACCGCGCTTATAGGTACTAAATCGACGGGCAAAACCAATGGTCAACACATTTGGATCGAGCATTCGGTCTATGGCATCAATCCAAAACTGATCTTCACCCCGTTCTTTGCGGGCTTGCTTGAGTTTAGCCCGCGTATGGGCAATCAAGTAATCTTTCAGCATCAGGTGCCGCCACCAGAGTTCTTGATCGGGAATTTGCTCCACATTCGCCCACATTTGCGGATCGGCAATTTTACTTGACCAGTCTTGACCCAGGTATTCTGTATAAAGGTCATCTAGCAGAGGCGCCGTCCAAGTGCGAGCATGAACCCCATTGGTAATATGGCCAATAGGCACCTGATCCACGGAACCCTGGGGATAGAGAATATGCCACATTTTCCGAGAAACCTCCCCATGCAGGGCTGAGACGCCATTGGCAGTACGACACATCCGCAATGCCAGCACCGTCATGCCGAAAGGTTCCCAGGGATCGTCCAGGCGACGGGCGCCCAAGGCCATAAACTGATCTTCCGATAAACCTAATTTTGTCCAATAACGGGAAAAATAGGACTCAATTAGGTCACGAGAAAACACATCATGGCCAGCAGGAACTGGGGTATGGGTGGTAAACACACAGCGATCGCGCACCGTCGCTTCCACTTCATAGAAAGACTTACCCGTTTTCAGCATTTCTTGCCGCGCTGCTTCCAAAGTGCAAAACGCCGCATGGCCTTCATTCAAATGACAAATAGCAGGCTCAATTCCCACAGCTTTTAAAGCTTGGAAACCCCCAATTCCCAGGATAAATTCTTGAGCAATGCGGGTTTCTGCATTCCCACCATACAAATGGCCGGTCAGCCAACGGTCAACCAAATCATTATCTTCGCGGTCAGTATCTAATAAATAGAGATTGACTCGTCCCACCTGGGCTCGCCAAATTTGAATTTTCACCAGACGTTGACGAATTTCCACTTCAACGGTTATGGGGTGTCCTTGTGAGTTGACCATCAACTCCAGAGGCATAAGTTCAAAATTGTTATCCACATAATAATCTTCTTGCCAGCCATGACGGTTGATGCGTTGCCGGAAATAGCCCTGGCGATACATCAAACCCACCGCTACCAGGGGCACCCCTAAATCCGAGGCGGATTTTAGATGGTCTCCGGCTAATATGCCCAAGCCTCCAGAGTAAATGGGCAGGGATTCATGGATGCCAAATTCCGCGCAAAAGTAAGCCACGGGACTGGTGGGTGAAATTTGCGGAGCCACGCGAGATGCCCAGGTATCCGCCTCACTCATGTAACGCTGAAATTGCTTGAAGACGGACGTGACTCGTTTGATATAAATCGGATCGTTGGCAAGCTGACTCAAGCGCACTTGGTCAGCAAATCGTAACAAGGCAACCGGATTATGATTACACTTTTGCCATGTTTCTGGATCGATGTTCCGAAATAGGGAAATGCGCTCTGGAGTCCAACTCCACCAATAGTTATAGGCAATTTCCGCTAAAGGTTTGAGGGTAATTGGTAACTTTGCTTTGAGTTTTTCGACAGCTTTCATGGATTCATCACCTTGATTAGCAATCCTGAGTTTCAGGAAATTTATTGTTGCGTTTTTTGGCAGATTTTTGCCCTGTTGTAGACCAGATTATATCGTCTTTTGTGCTAGGTGAGGCGGTGAAAGTGAATCGTTATATCTAATTTTTAGGGCATTTTAATCAAGAAAAGATTTTTTGTTGAAATTATGTGAATTTAATGGTTAATTACCCGGTTTAAATATTTAAAAATCCTGACATAGAGATTTTGGCATCTATATGATTGGTGGAAATAGACTGAAGACCCTTTAAGTTCGGCCTAATATCTTAACACAAGGATTGTGGTCAAACTGATGGTGCAGTCAAGGGGCGGGTGAAGCGATCGCGCTTAGGGGCGAATCCCATTAATCGCACCTTTTAATGGCAGCTTTTCTCGGCGCTAACCGGAAACTTCAGCCCCACAACATACAGTTTAAATAAAAAAGTTAAAAATTCTTAATCTACTGTATTCCTTAAAATATAATAGAAAATTAACCGAGTCAGGCACTCGATAAAGACCCGGAGGTGGAAAAGAGAACCATGTTTTTCTGGTTGACTTTTATGGGCTGCTCCCTGAAACCCCCGATCGGGTCGAGGCTTGAACCGTTCTGAGTCCCGTAGTTACAATACAAAAATAAACTTCTTTTGTCCTTTATATCTTTAAGTCCTATGAATCCTGCCCTGAGTAAAATTGGCGCCCAAATGTCCCACTTAACTGGAGTGCGGGCAATCATGAAAGATATCGTAGAAACGCTCCGTGCTGGGAAGGGGCAGGAATTTATTAATCTCAGCGCTGGCAACCCGGTGATTTTGCCGGAAGTTGAGCAACTATGGCGCGATTGTACTGCCGATTTGTTGGCTAGTCACGCCACTTGCTCTACTTGGGGAGACCCCAAGACCGCAGTGGCTTCGGAATATGGGGAGGTGGTTTGTCGCTACGGCGCCAGCCAAGGATATCAGCCGTTTATCGAAGCCGTCCGGGATGATTTTAACCGCCGCTATGGGTTGAACCTGTCCAACAACAATATTTTAATTACTCCGGGCAGTCAGTCGATTTATTTTTATGCGGCGAATGCGTTTGGGGGCTATACCGCTGATGGCAGTCAACTGAAAAAAATTGTCCTGCCCTTGAGTCCTGACTATACGGGATATGGCGGGGTGACGTTGGTGCCAGAGGCTTTGATCGCCTATAAACCCACTTTGGATATTGATGAAAAAGCCAATCGGTTTAAGTACCGTCCCGATTTTAGTCAGCTTGCGATTGATGAAAATACCGGCTGCGTGATTTTTTCCCGTCCTTGTAATCCCACGGGAAATGTGCTGACTCAGGAGGAAGTGGAAAAAATTGCAGCCCTGGCAGCGCCATATAATGTGCCGGTGTTGGTGGATTCTGCTTATGCTCCCCCATACCCAGCTTTGAATTTTACCGATATGACCCCAATTATGGGTGAGAATATCATCCACTGTATTAGTTTATCTAAGGCGGGATTACCGGGAGAACGGATTGGGATTGCGATCGGCGATCCGGAGATGATTCAAGTGCTGGAATGTTTCCAGACGAATATGTGTATTCACTCCCCCCGCTACGGTCAGGCGATCGCGGCTCGGGCGATCGCCTCTGGTACACTAGCGGATATTGCCGAAACCGTAATTCGCCCTCATTACCAGCAAAAATTCACCGTCGTCGAAAATACCCTAGATCAAGCCATGCCTAAAGATTTGCCTTGGTGTCTCCACCGTGGAGAAGGGGCGATCTTTTCCTGGTTATGGTTGCCAGAGTTACCCATGACCGATTGGGAATTCTATCAAGAACTGAAAAAAGTCGGCGTGATTGTGGTGCCTGGTAGTTCATTCTTCCCTGGTTTGCGCGAAGATTGGCCCCATACTCAACAATGTATTCGGATTAGTTTAACCGCCACCGATGAAGAACTCACCACCGGGATGCAGCGATTAGCCAAAGTTGCGGCAGAAGTTCATCAAAAGGTATTGGTTAGTTAAAAGGGAGGGTGGGCATTGCCCACCCGATAAATCACTACAAAATTACCTCTCATTTGTTGGCAGTAAAAAAATATTGATGATGTCTAATCAATTAGATTGTATTGAAATTAATAATTTTCGCTCCCTGGTCAACCTGCGGATTAAAACCAATTGTCTGAATCTTTTTTTTGGACCAAATGGCTCAGGAAAATCTAGTTTATTGGATACAATCTGGTTTATCCGCGACTGTGCCATCCGAGGGGTGGATTTAGCTTCTGCCGATAGAGATCATGGGATTGGTTTGCTCTGGGATGGGTCCGAAAATTACGAGAATATTGCAATCGCGATCGAGACAGAATCCAGTAAGTATCAAGTGTTATTTGGGTATTCTGCCGGTAGAATCGAACCTTTTGTGGGGGAAAAACTATATTCTAAAGAAAAAAATCTCTGTTTAATTAATAGAGAAATCGGCAGTAACCAGGCTGAATTTTATCAATTTAGTAGTGGTAAATTAGTTTCAAAAATTTTAAAAAAACCGGAAAAACTCGCTTTAACAAGTTATGTAGCGTTTGAAGAAAGCGATCCGGCTGCCGCTGATGTAGATAACTTGCTTCGCAACGTGCGTTTTTATCATTCCCGATCAGCTTCCTTATATAAAATTAAAAGATTCGGTTCTGAATCAGATTATGGAGAAAGATTACAAGAGCGGGGAGATAACTTGTGGTCGGTGTTGAGAAACTTACACGATCTCCGGGAAATTGACGAGCGCTACAATACAATTGTCCAGTTTATGAAAGAAAGTTTTCCATCATTTAATGGAATGTTTATTAAGCAAACTGGGCCGCGATCTGTTTATGGAAACTTTGTAGAAAAAAAACGTCGGCAGCCAATATTTGCATCAGGAGTTTCTGATGGTCATATTCAGATGCTACTGAATCTTACTGCTTTATTTTCCGAAGGTGACAACCGCACTATAATTTTATTTGATGAGCCAGAAATATCTCTGCATCCCTGGGCATTAGCGGTTTTTGCTAAAGCGGTAAAGTTGGCTACTGAACAGTGGCATAAGCAGGTTTTTATTGCCACACATTCCCCCGTCCTCATTAGTCAATTTGAAGCAGAGAATATCTTAACTGCGGAGGTTGACGAATTGGGTCGGACAATCATAAAACGGGTCAATGAAATAGAAGATATTCAAGATTTGCTCGCAGATTATGATACGGGTTCACTGTATATGGCTGAAATGGTTGCGGCTCAAAGTAAGCCTCGGTTTCAGGAGTCCCGGAAATGACCAGTCAATCAACCACCCCCGCTCAACCTTATCGCTATGTTAAGTTCGGATTAATCTTTACTGGAGAAACGGAAGAAATCTACTTGCCAAAGTTATTCAAAACGTTGATGGATCTAGGTAGTTGTTCTTTTGAAGTTATCCGGCGAATACCACAGCTAGATCCGAGAACGGATCGGAAGCAAAAGCTAACAGTTACGGGAGTTCAAGACAAAAAAATCCCCAGCAAAGATGAAAAGGAAATTACATGGCCTGCGAAGCAATATCTGAATCAATCAAACACCTATGCGATCGTGGTGGACGACCTAGAACATAGTCGCAAGTCTCAAGGACAAGCGGTTTTTGATCTATACCGAAATGCCCTGGATATATTACCACCAGACCAAAAATATCGTGCTTCGGTTCATTTTTTGGTGAATATGCTGGAAGCTTACTATTTTGCTGATGCTCAGGCTATTAATGCGGTGTTGGGAACGTCTTTAACAGATTATCAGGGAGATGTCGAAACGATCCGCAATCCCAAAGGTGATTTAAAACAACGATATCCGGGTTTTGACGAAAAAAAAGATGGGGGTAAAATTTTACAGAAGCTTGATTTAGAAAAAGTTTTGTCCAATCCTGACACCTGTGCATCTTTGAGGACGCTATTTGCCTGGTGTTTAAAGTGCTTGGGTCAACCATCGACCAAGGAATATCAGTTTCTCAATGGAAAATTGAGCGAAATCACCCGATCGCAATTAGAAAACAGTTAAAAAATATTAAATCCACAATAATCCCTGGTTTTTTGTGTATGTCTGAATCGATGTCTGAATGGATTGAAATTGGTAAAATTGTCGCCCCCCAAGGACTGCGGGGGGAAATGCGCGTTTATCCGAGTACGGATTTTCCCGATCGCTTTCTGGAACCGGGGCAACGGTGGCTATTGTCTCCTGGTGACAGGGAACCTCAGCCCGTTGAGTTGTTGGACGGTCGCTATCTGTCTAATAAAAGCTTATATATAGTGCAGTTGGCTGGGGTGGAGACGGTGGAAGAGGCGGAGGCATTGCGCGGTAGTCTGCTGCTGGTGCCGGAAAGCGATCGCCCCCTTTTAGAAGAAGGTGAATATCATGTCCGTGATTTGATTAATTTACCCGTTTTCCTTCAGGAAACAGGCGAACTCGTGGGGACGGTGGTGGATATGATTTCTGCCGGTCACGATGTTTTGGTGGTGGCGGCTGAGTCAAAATCCCTATCCGCTAATTTGAGCGAGGATGATTTGGGGTCGGGCAAAAAGCAAAAGGCAAAAAAGCCCAAAAAACCTCAGTTATTGATTCCTTTTGTGATGGAAATTGTCCCCGTGGTAGACCTCGAATTGGGGCGAATTGAGATTACCCCACCCCCCGGTTTGCTGGATGTAAATAATTATTAAGATTAGTGGCAAATTATTGGCAAAAATCATGTTTTATGCAGTTGTGTAGGGGGGCTAGTTTAGGAATACAGAAACCGGGTTTCTGGCTAAAATTTGCGGCGTTGCTGCATGATTTTAGTCAAGAAACCCCGTTTCTCTGGGCTACGGGCGGATCTTTTTTTCGGTAGAATCCTGAACGCAAAAGCCGTTAATTTGTCTAAAATAATTTAAGATTATTTTAATAATTTACAATAATTTACAAACTGGTTTAATCATCGGATATTCGGTGATAGAAATCACCAAATAAGCATTGTTAAATCACAGGAATTCTGTGCGGGCGATCGCACAAGAAAGGCAAGCAAGACTTCATACTGATTAAGATAAGCGTAAAAGGCTTTTTTCTGAATGGTTCACTTTTACCTCGGTTTTGACCATGAAAAGTTTTCAGCCCACCCACAAACTCATCGCTCCAGCGGGAGAAGAAATCCCCGTGCTGTTAGTTCCAGAAATTTTAACGGTTAGTTATCTAGTAATAACGAAAATTGAATATGAGGAGGGAACTGCTCCCTTTTATCGCTGGCATCCGTTACAAGGTGTCACCTATAATGGCATCAAATTAGAGGGATTAAAAGTTTTACCTTTAGAGTCGGCTTTTGGCAAAAAAGCTGAATTAACTGATTATGAATCTAACAGAAATCATCCCGGCGATCTGGTGATGGTTTTGTGAAGAAAGATTAGACCAATACCCCAAACTTCTCAGGATGGGATAGAAGGGATGTGCCGATCGCGCTGGCAATAGCCTATTTCTGAATTTACCTAACTCCCTACCTGACCTGGGTGCTTAATTGATTCGTGATTTATCGGGCAATAATATTATTTCTAAATTATTTAGAAAATATTTATAAATTTTTTCCCCCGTGTTATAATCAGCGAGTCAGAGCTAACCAAGCGGCAAAAAATAATCAATTGAGAGCCTATAAAAATGAAAGCATTTTTCTCTTCAAAACTAATGATGGGTTCTATGTCAATTCTTTTGGCAACGGGGCAAGTCGGTGGGTGCAGCGATCGCCAAGAAACCAAAACCGAAACTAGGCCACCCGCTACGGAAATCAGCACCCAAATTAGAGGAATTCCCCTGTCTTGTTATGTCCAGGTGGGGCCAAAAGGGATTCATCCATCGATTACCAGTAGTACCGTAGAATTGGAGAATTTCCAATCGGC
Organism: Planktothricoides raciborskii GIHE-MW2; assembly: GCF_040564635.1. Lineage (NCBI taxonomy): Bacteria > Bacillati > Cyanobacteriota > Cyanophyceae > Oscillatoriales > Oscillatoriaceae > Planktothricoides > Planktothricoides raciborskii. The sequence continues at coordinate 4,824,923 of NZ_CP159837.1, read as the reverse complement.
ACAATGGGCAGAAATTGCTCTGGAATATGCCAAGGTCGGGGATTTTGCCCAGGCGATCACTCTGACGGAAAAAATGGGCGATTATTTACAGAAAAATCAGACGTTGGTAGAACTCGCGGGTCAGCTTGCTGCTGGGGGAAACTATGAACAAGCTAAACAGCTTGTGGCAACTATTAAAGAATATGAAACTTATCGGGCGAAAGGGTTAGCCAGAATTGGCCAGTATTATGCGATCTCCGGGAATAATTCAGCGGCAAATCTTATGTTTTCTGAGGCGATCGCCTTTGCCAAAACTCTGGATGCAGAATCGATTCAACCAATGGCTTTGGCCGAAATTGCTATTGAATATGCGGCAGCAGGAAAAGAACAGGAAGCGATGCAGCTTGTGGCCGAAATTCAGGATGAAAATAGCAAAGCAATGGCTTTAGCGGGAATGGCGACGGCATGGGCAAAAGCCCAGCAATTGAGCAAAGCTTTACAAGTTGCTCAAAGTATTCAAGATGACTATTATAAAGCTCAGGCATTGACTGATATTGCCAAAAAAGTTACAGTAGATCAACTTCCGCCCATTGTCGAGAATATTAATCGGATTACCGATGAAACTAATAAAATCGCCGCCTTAGCAGAAGTTGTGATGCTGTATATTCGGGCAGGGCAATTTGACCAAGCGGCAGAGTTAACTAAGACTTTGTTGGGCAATGATTGGTTGTTGCCAGGAATTATTGCGGAATACGCCAAAACCGGCCAAATTAATCCCATTACTACTTTAACCAATTCTATCGAAAATGAATATTGGCAAAATCGGGCTTTGATTTCTATGGTGAGTGGCTATGCCGCGATGGGGGATTTTGCCAAAGCTTTGGATTTGGCCAATGGGATTGCTTCCGCAGATACTAAAAGTAGTGCTTTGATGGCGATCGCCCAAGCATTAGCCGAGAGAAAAGAATATCGTCAATCTCTAGAATTATTTGAAAATATCGCCGCTAGTACGGAAAATGAGGCGATTGATTATGATATTGAGAGTTATTTTTTCCCATTAGTAAAATGTGCGATCGCGACAGGGTTGCGGAGCAATATCACTCAGTCAAGGTAATGGTTTTAATTGGGAAAATCAATGTTCTTATGCGTTCAAAATGAGTGATGATTAAAAATCAGAAGTTATTGATAAATTTATCTTTTATGATTCCCAAAGCCACGGGAATTACCACTTATGCCAAAAATATTATTCCCTATTTAAGGGAGTTAAATCCTACTTTGTTAGTATCCCAAACAATTCGGGGCTATGACTGCTATCAAGTGCCGCATAATTTAACCCCTGATTATGGCAAAAAAGGACATTTATCCCGGATTCTCTGGACTCAATTAAATTTACCAAAAATTTACCAAAATTTAAACGCCAGTTTATTATTTTCCCCGGTCACAGAAGCGCCGTTATTTTCCCATTGTCGGTGGGTGGTGATGGTGCATGATTTTATTCCCTTGAGGTTTCCCAATTGGCGATCGCCCCTCACCTATTACCACCGTTATTATATTCCGTTGGTACTCCAGCAAGCAGTGCATATTGTTTGTAATTCCCAAGCCACCGCCAAAGATATTATTAAATATTGCCAGATTTCTCCAGAAAAAATTACCCCGATTTCTTTGGGGTATGATGCGGAACATTTTCGGTTTCTGGATTTACAAACTAAAAATTATTTCCTTTATATTGGTCGTTGCGATCCGTATAAAAATCTGCATCGTTTAATCCAAGCTTTTGCTAATTTGCCATATCGTTATGATTATGAATTATGGTTAGCAGGAACACCAGATCATCGCTATACTCCCCAGCTAAAAGCACAGGTAAAAGAGTTGGGTTTAACTCAGCAAGTGAAATTTTTAGAATATGTGCCTTTTGCCCAATTGCCTATATTAATTAATCAGGCGATCGCCCTAGTGTTTCCCAGTCTTTGGGAAGGCTTTGGTCTGCCAATTCTGGAAGCAATGGCTTGTGGGACTCCGGCGATCGCGTCTAATCTTTCTTCCTTACCGGAAGTGGTGGGCAATGCTGGTTTGTTAATAAATCCTGACCATACGGCAGAAATCACGGAGGCGATGAATCTTGTGGCAACAGATACAAAATTGCGTAGTCAGTTACGAGAACTTAGTTTAAATCGGGCGACTGAATTTAGTTGGGCAAAAACTGGGGCAGCAACCGCCAAGGTTTTGCAGCAATATATATAGATGGAAAAAACCGGAATTATTTCATGTAGGGGTTAACGGTTGTTGACCCCTAGACTTAGATCGGCATTTCCCAGAAACCCGATTTCTCTGTCCAAATTGGCAAATTGGCAACTCTAGAAGCGTTGAATAAGTCAAAATTAGGGTATTTAAATTTAAATCAGACTGGAGAAACCCGATTTTTTCTGAAAGATCCAGGGTGTTGCTCGGAAGTTGCCAGTTCTCAGGTTTATGACTTCGCTTTTCCGGATCGGCAATTTACCGATGGATTATGTAGAAGCGGAGATGAAAATGTTATTCTCCACATTGTGTGTGTTTGTGTGGAGTGGAAAAAATTATGGTGACATCAAAAATTTGGAATCAAGGTTCTAGAGATGCAACCGCGAATTTATCGTTAGTGCCGCCAATAAGTGAGGCGATCGCTACCCCCTTGGAACTCCATGAGGTTCTCCAGAGAGGGAAAGCACTGGATTTACCGAACAGTCCTCTATTTGGCACTGATGGCATTCGTGGTAAAGTTGGCGATTTTCTCACGGCAGAATTAGCCTTGCACGCGGGATTTTGGGCTGGGCAAGTGTTGAAGTCTTTGTCAACAGTCAACCAAAACTCCCCTAGGCCGATTATTTTAGGCCAAGATTCGAGAAATTCTAGCGATATGTTGGCAATGGCCCTATCTGCCGGTTTGACTTCTGCTGGACTGGATGTTTGGAATTTGGGCTTATGTCCGACTCCTTGTGTGGCTTATCTGACCAGTATTTCTAAGGCGATCGGCGGGGTGATGATTTCTGCCAGCCATAATCCACCAGGGGATAATGGGATTAAGTTTTTTGGTTTGGATGGGACAAAGCTTTCCGGGGCTGTTCAAGCCCAAATTGAAGCGGGAATCAGAGGTCAGTCCCATTTATCTGCCTTAAACCATGATTGGGGACATCATTACTATCGCCCAGAATTGGTTGAGGATTATGTTGCGTCGTTGCAGCGTTCTCTCGGACATAGTGACGAGTTACAGCCGTTACTTGGATTGCGGATTGTTTTGGATTTAGCTTGGGGTGCCGCGTCTCAATTGGCCCCGGCTGTGTTTGAGGCGATGGGAGCCCTGGTAATTGCCTTACATGATCGGCCCGATGGCGATCGCATTAATGTGAATTGTGGTTCTACCCATTTGCGACAGTTAGAAACGGCGGTGAAAGACTATGGTGCCGATATGGGTTTTGCCTTTGATGGGGATGCCGATCGCTCCCTGGCCGTGGATAATCAGGGGCGCCCCATCGATGGCGACTACATTCTCTACCTGTGGGGTAAAAAACTCCGGGAAATGGGCAAACTTCCCGGTGATACCATTGTCGCCACAGTGATGTCGAACTTAGGGTTTGAGCGAGCTTGGGAAAAACTTGGTGGTAAGCTGGTTCGCACGAACGTGGGCGATCAATATGTCCATGCGGAAATGCAGCGATCGGGTGCTAAGTTGGGCGGCGAGCAGTCCGGCCATATTATTTGCCCTGACTACAGTATTACCGGCGATGGTTTGATGACTGCATTACAGATTGCCATTTTGGTGAAAGAAAGTGGCCGGTCTTTGGCGGAATTACGGGATGAGAGTTTCCAAACCTATCCCCAATTGTTACGCAATGTCCGGGTGGAAGACCGCGATCGCCGTCTCACTTGGCAAGAATGCGCCCCAGTCCAAGAAGCGATCGCCGAAGCAGAAAAAGCAATGGGCGATCGGGGTCGGGTATTAGTCCGCGCTTCCGGTACGGAACCCCTGATCCGCGTCATGGTAGAAGCCGCCACCGAGGAAATGGCCGAATATTGGACAGAACATCTGGTGCAAGTAGTGCAGACCTACTTAGCGGCATAAGGAAGAAGCGGGGGCTCGCCGTCGGCGAAGGGGCGGGTGCGGAGGGGCGGAGGGGCGGAGGGGCGGAGGGGCAGAGGAGAGAGTGAATAGTGAATAGTGAATAGTGAATAGTGATATTTCTTTTGTACGGGCGTCCTTGCGAAGCCCATGCCGTCAGGCTATATGGCCAGAAAGCCCCTACGACTTTTCACTTCTCCCCCGCTCCCTAAAGATCCCCCAAGCGATGGCCATTTCTGAATAAATTAAAGAATTGCCTCTGATGGTAAAATCTGCAAAAAAATCTCAAAAAAAATCTAAAAAAAAGAATAAATCGGCAAGCGAAGAATTGGCACAAGTTGGTACTCCAATTCTGAGCAAAAAAGAACTGACTATCCAAAAGAAAAAAGCCCAAAAATATCTTAAAGAAGCCATATCCGCGATCGCTACTTATGGAGCCATAGGGTTGCTGGTTGGCATTGGGCTATTTTTCGCTGCCGGAGCGAAACTTGCCATTGCTGGAGGGGGTGGCATTGCGGTCTTAGGTCTTTGCTATAAATATCCCCGACAAGGGTTATGGGCATTTATGATTTATATGCCCTTTTCCGGCACAATTACTTACTGGATCGGTGGAGGTAGTCCGATATTTCAATTGGCGAAAGATGGGTTTTTTATTCCAGCAGCGATCGCTCTGGCACTGATCTGCAACAAAAAAAAGTTACCCCTGATGATCGCCAAAGAATGGATGCCCAGCTTCAGTATTTTACTCGGAGTCACCTTACTCACTTTATTATTTGTCAACGGTTCTTTACAAATGACCCCACCTCCACCGAATTATTCGGGGCCTTATAAACCCTTTTTACAAGGAATTCTTGGGTTAAAAGTATTAATCGGATATGTGCCATTAATTCCCTGTGCCTATTACCTAATTCGGCATAAAAAAGATTTACTATTCTGTGGTCGGCTACACGCAGTTCTGGCGATTATTTGTTGTGGCTTGGGTCTGCTGCAATATTTTTTACTATATTCAGGAAAATGTGGGGGCACCAGGGGCTTAGTGGGAGATGACTTGTTTAAAGCCACTTTAGATGCCAAATGTCTGGTGGGAGGGTCTTTAGTTTTTAGTCCCGAAGTGGGAATGGTGCGTTTACCGGGCACCTTTGTTGCTCCCTGGCAATGGGCTTGGTTCTTAATTAGCAATGCGGTGTTTAGTTTTGCCCCAGCCTTTAATGAAACCTCCAGATTTTGGCGAATTGTTGGTTTATTTTCTATGGCATTAGTCTTTGTCAATGCGGTAATTTCTGGACAAAGAATTGCCTTAGCTTTGGTGCCCGCTTTAACGGTAATTCTCTTACTGCTAACCGGACAAGTTGCCAACTTTAAACGATTTGTTCCCATTGCCGTAGGTTTGGCATTAGTTCTCGTGATTGGGGCAGCATCAAATCCCGCAATTGTTGAAGAGAGAGTGAATAGTTTTGTCAGTCGCTGGCAAGCTTCTCCGCCCCAAGAATTTATTGTTAATCAATTCCATGAAAGTCATAAGTTTCTGAAAGGGAGTATTTTGGGTAAAGGGGTGGGCAAGGCTACCAATTCTACGCGGGTATTTGGGGATGCCCAATTAATCGAAACATTTTATCCCAAGTTACTCTATGAACTGGGTTATCCAGGGATGTTTGCTTTCCTGGCAACGGCGTTACATTTGACTTTTATTACCTTCAAGGCTTACCGTTCGGTGAAAGATAAACATTTACGCGGTTATGGGGCGAGTTTTTGGGTCTTTATTTTGTTTATTACGGTGAATACTTATTACTACCCTTTGGATGTGGATCCAGTGGCGGTTTATTATTGGTTTCTCGCGGGGGTGATTTTGAAATTACCGGACATTGAACGCCAGGAAGAAGAGAAAAAACTCGCTGCCGAATTAACTCCCGAAGAAGTGAAAAAACGACAGCGAAAAATGCAACATTTATATGTGGAACCGATTTAAATATTGACAATTACCCCAAAGAAGAAGAGAGGATAGAGGAGAGAGGATAGAGGATATAGGAGAGAGGATAGAGGATAGAGGAGAGAGGATAGAGGATAGAGGATAGAGGATAGAGTCTCTATGCATCTCTTTTCTATGCATCTCTTTTCTATGCATCTCTTTTCTCTTTTCTATGCATCTCTTTTCTCTTTTCATTGTTAATTGTCAATTGTTAATTGCTAGGTGGTCGGGGGTTCTGGATCTGGTGGTTCTTCGGTGATGCCATAGATGGAGTTGTACATCCGCACATATTCTTTGGCGGATTTTGTCCAACTAAAGTCTTCACGCATTCCCCGTTGTTGGAGTTTTTGCCACTCGTCTTTGTAACGGAAACCTTCGTAGGCTCGCACCATACAGGTGAATAGGTCTAAGGGTTCATAGCGATCGAAGCAGAAACCCGTCCCAGATCCTTCACTGGTGGAATCCCCAGGGATATTGAACGAAACCGTATCCACTAAACCGCCAGTCCGACGCACGATGGGGACGCAGCCGTAGCGCATGGCCAGCATTTGGCTGATGCCGCAAGGTTCAAATCGACTGGGCATTAAGAAGGCGTCGGAGCCAGCATAAATGCGCCGCGCTAGGTTGTCGTTATATAGCAAGTAGGTGGCCATGCGACCGGGATAACGGGTGGCGAGTTGCCACATCGCGGTTTCATAGTAGCGATCGCCCGTACCTAGTAAGACGAATTGGGCGTCGGTATAGGCCATAAAGCGATCGAGGATTTGTAAAGCCAAATCAATCCCTTTCTGTTCGACCAAGCGAGTCACCATGCCAATTAAAAAGGCACCCTTGTTTACTTCTAGACCGACTTCTTCTTGCAAGGCCACCTTATTGGCTTGACGTTTCTCAATGGTTTCGGCAGTGAAAGTCTGTTTCAGACTCACATCCGTGGCTGGATCGTAACTTTCCGTATCAATTCCATTGAGAATGCCCCAGCTTTTCTCACTGATAAAAGAGAGCAATCCCTCAATTTTTTCCCCATATTCAGGGGTACGGATTTGTGCGGCGTAGGTGGGAGACACGGTGTTGACGCGATCGGCAAACTGCACCGCCGCAGCCATAGTGTTATGGCCTTGCATATACCAAGGACACCAGGTAATTTTCTCTAAGTACCAGCGCCACGGCCCTTGATAGGCCAAGTTATGAATAGTGAAAACCGTGGTGATATCCGGGGACTGGTTCATCCAAACGGGAATCATGCCGGTGTGCCAGTCGTGGCAATGGATGATGTCCGGTTTCCAATAGTTCCAGGCAAATTCAGCGGCACCATTGGCAAATAGGGTGAACCGCCAGTCTTCGTCTTCGCCGGAGTAAATCCGCCGAGGCCAGAAACTGGGATGACCAAACAAATAGAGTGGTACATCGGTTCCCGGAAACACGGTTTCATAAACCGCGAAGTTTTCAAACATGGCATATCCCCACCAAATCGGATCTTTGGGGACTTCCACTTTATCGGGCATAAATCCGTAGTAGGGCATGAATACTCGGACATCATGGCCCATGCGTCGGAGGTATTTTGGGAGGGCGCCGACAACATCACCCATCCCACCAACTTTGGCCAGGGGTGCCGCTTCTGCGGCCACAAATAATATTCGCATCTGGGTTTTTGCTTTCCCTGAAATGGTTAGCTAGGGTAATCATACTCGTTGGGGATCGCTGATGAATCAGATTTCAGCGCGATCGCCCAAAATTCTTTTTGCTGACTTAGTTTGCTGACTTAGTTTGCTTACTTAGAAATAAAGTGAACCCAGAAGCTGCCATCAGGCATACAAACGTTGCGAATTAAATTGTAGGAGTAGAGGAGATAGTTGCCCGGTAGGTCGGTGCGATAGCCCGTGGGGAACCATTCTCCGTAGGGGTCGTGAACATAGAAGCCGGAAGGAGTATAGCCAACCAGGGCAACAATGTGACCAAAAGAAGTAAAGTAGCCATGAGTCACCACTGGATTTCCGGCGGCTAACCAGTCTTTGACTTCTTCAATGGTGGCATTGTCTTTAAAATTATCCTTGCCGCCATAATCCCGCACAATCCGCGCTAAATCGTAGGGGTCGTGACGGCTGTAGCCCTTATTTAAGGCGTATTCATACAGTTCATCCTCATATTGGCCGATATTATCTCGCCGAGGAATGCCCACATACTCCATACACATGGCCAAGGAAGTCACATTACAAGACCCGGTGGGATTATAATAGTTATCTAGTTGGGATTTGTAAGGAACATTCAGTTTGACGGTTTGGGGTTTGAGGGGCGGATAAACTCGTTTATTCCCTTCAAAAATTTCCGCGTGGGCGCCAAAAACGTACCAAACTTTTGAGCCTTTAAAAGAGTCATTTCGCAGGGTGATTCTGATGTGATCGCGCTCGACTTCATAGTTATTCAGTTTAAAGGATCTGCCATCAGAAATTGCTTCTTTTTCCGCATCGGATAATTGCGTGGATTGAATCGGTCGGGCTTTAAAGACAGTCGCTCTGGTGGTGTACAGGGTTGGGGCATCCGCAGCCAAGCTATCGCGAGTGGCTTCGAGCAGTGCTTTGGCTGTTTTCGCTCCTAAAAAGTTCGGTTCCCCACAGTTCATCAGTTCTTGAAACCGCTTTAGAGATCCGGTGGAAACTGGGCCAAACATTCCGTCTGCGGGAGGAGCTAGTAAGCCTAAGTCAATGAGGCGAGTTTGAATCTGTTTACTGAGTTCACTATCGGCCGCGATCGCCTTCACATCATATTTTCTCTGGGTGCCTAAAAAATCTTCTAGTTTCATAGATTTTTCCTTGTTTTCTTGGGAATTTTTCAGATTTGAACTATCGTGTTGAGAATTTTCCTGCTGACTAATATACTCCAATAGGTCGCGATCTCTTTTCAGCCATCCTTCCAGAAATATTTGCTGCGAGGGACTTTTCTCAACCCGCTGGTAGCGATAAGCTATCCGATTTTCACAATAGCGCTTGGCCGTTGCCAGATTATTTTGGGCAGCCAATGCCTTTTGGGTCGTTGACCCAAAATTACCATTGATTGCCACACCGAGGGTTTCTTGCAAAAATTCTATGCTACCCCGAACACTAAAATTAACGGCGGTATCGAAGTGGGCGATCGCCAACGGCAGACACATTAACTCTGCGTGGCAAAGTTGCCAAAATAATTCTCGATAAACTTGTTCAACTTCCGCCTCAGTAATCTCACTCACGGATTTTAAAGATAAGCCTTTCCCTTGGCGATAAGTATCGTAAGTATCTTGACTAATGCCTCGATTCACCACCCCAGCTAGATCCTGGGAATGTCCTTCACCGCCTTCCCATTTTAGGGTAAACGCCAGCGCCAAATAAAACGGATCTTTTTGTGTCATGGTTTGAAGATGAACCCGATCGTCTCCTTTGTTAAATATATCGCTTTAGTGGCTCGATAACGATCGCCCCTGCCGATTTTCCCAGAGAATCCTTTATGCTTTTCTTTTTTATCCTGTGGTCTGTATATGCACACAGGAAGCAGCAGAGATGCTATTGAGGATTGCCAAAAAACTTTTTCGGGGTTAGCGATCCGATCTGACCGTTATAAAAACTTAAACATTCTTAAAGAATGTTTAAGTTTTCGGTTGGCTTATTTTAAAATGAGTTAGAGATATTCCCCTGGATATGAAAGAAGTTCAGAGGATTTTGATTGATTAATTCCGTCGTAAAATTATTTTTTTATTGTCATCGCCATAAATCAACGTTTTTAAAATATATATCCAGGGGAAAAAAATATTTTTATTAGATTTAGCCTGAGATTACCTGCATCAAACGCCACAAAATCATCAAACAATAAGTATCCTATTAATTCTTTGAAACAAGGTAAACAAATATTTTTTCTACCAAATGTCATTGTTTATTCTCATGGTGAGGTGAGATTATTTAAGCCTAAAATCATTATTGCTTTAATATATTAAATTTTTTAATGTTTTTAACAAAACAAATAACAATAAATAATGTAATTAAAACAAAAAATTTTTTATTTGGTTTTTTTTATCAAAATTAATTTACAAATACATTTTTGATTTATATATATAGTTTGGGATCAAGAATAAACAAGTCTTATGGCAAAAACTTTGCATTTTATGGTGTTTTATTTTAATAAAAATAAAATAAATATAAAGTTTTATAATAAATGTGGGCAAACATAAAATGGATTGCTAAAATAAACTATTCAGTTTTTTATTAAAATCAATTTTGTATGAAAGCTTTATTGCTTTATCCTCTTTTTCCTAAAACTTTTTGGTCTTATCATGCCTTTATGAAAATGGTAGGACTCAAAGCATCAGTTCCCCCGTTAGGTATTATTACTGTTGCCGCTTTATTACCCCAAGACTGGGAAATCCGGTTTTGCGATCGCAATGTTCAATCCGAAACCGATCAAGACTGGGAATGGTGTGATTTAGTGATTCTTTCCGCAATGTTAGCCCAAAAAGACGATTTTCTCGCTCAAATAAAAAAAGCAGTGCAACTAGGCAAAAAGGTTGCTGTGGGTGGGCCTTATCCTACTTCAATTCCCGATCCGGCACTGGCAGCAGGTGCGAATTATTTGATTTTAGATGAAGGAGAGATTACCATTTCCCAATTCCTTGATGCCATTAATTCCGGTCAAGAACAAGGAATTTTTCGGGCTTCAGAAAAACCTGATATAAGCCAAAGCCCTCCACCTCGTTTCGATTTGCTGAAACGAGAAGATTACCTAATGATGGCAGTTCAATTTTCGCGGGGTTGTCCCTTTCAATGTGAATTTTGCGATATTACCAACCTTTACGGACGCAAATCACGAACCAAAGACCCTAGTCAAACCTTAGCCGAATTACAAATTCTCTATGATTTAGGTTGGCGCGGTTCAGTTTTGATAGTTGATGATAACTTTATCGGGAATACTCGTAATGTCAAACGATTATTACGGGATTTAATTCCCTGGATGGAAGAACGTCATTATCCTTTCACTTTTATGACAGAAGCTTCGGTTAATTTAGCCGAAGACTCAGAGTTGCTTGATTTAATGGTCAAAGCGGGTTTCTATGCGGTATTTCTGGGGATTGAAACACCGGATCAGGATAGCTTAGAACTCACGCTGAAGTTTCAAAATACTCGTCATTCCCTCATCGATGCCTGTCACATTATTAATGACGCAGGTTTACTCATTTATGCCGGATTTATCCTGGGTTTTGATGGTGAACGCAAAGGAGCGGGCGATCGCATTCAAGCCTTTGTCGAAGCCACCAATATTCCCCAACCGATGTTAGGGATTTTACAAGCGATACCCAATACTGCCCTGTGGCAACGCCTCAAAAAAGAACAACGCCTCCTAGAAGGAACAGGAGGAGAAGAATTTGGGGATCAAAATGCCCTGATGAATTTTAAACCCACTCGTCCCCTTGCTGAGATTGCACACGAGTATATTGAAGCAATTTGGACATTATATGATCCGCAAAACTATTTAAAACGTTGTTTTCAACAATGTCTTAAAATCAAAACCAATCCTCTGCTACACCAACCGATGTATTTTCCTAAACGTAAACTCCTGGTATTCATAGCTCGATTACTATGGCGACAAGGTTGGCAAAGCCCAGAAATTCGTAGTCAGTTTTGGCAACAACTCTGGCAAATTCTCCAGCAAAAGCCTCAATTGCTGAATATCTATTTAGGATTATGTGGTGCAGGAGAGCATTTCTGGGAATATCGTATTTTAGCAAGGGAAAGAATTACTCAGCAGTTGGGTTTTGATCCTTTAACTCTTCAAGGAGTGACAAGTCATGTACCGTCGCAAGTCTATGAGTCAAATGAGTGGATTCAAGCCAAAACCCTCTGGTCTTAAATATTCCCAACAAGGTTGAAATGCCCCAAAATTTTCCATAACTCAGAAAGATGTTAGGGGAATCAGAGGAGATAATTCTTCTTTTCCCTATTCGAGACGAATTGCCGCGATCGCCACTGGCTTTACTCCAAAATCCAGTGGCGATCGCGGCTCAATGTATTTTGTTGACTCTGAGCAATACACTGAGAAACAACAGGAAAAAATAGCGGCGTTTCCTATAAGATACGAGGAACAATTGCCATGTTTCTTGTCATCGGTTCACCTGATTTTTCCAAGGCTAAGGACTGGTATTTTCTTCCAGTTATAACTGCAATGGTAGAGTCACTGTAAACGTAGTCCCAACACCAACTTCACTCTCCACAAAAATCTGGCCTCCGTGCATATCAACACTGCGTTTAACAATGGTCAAACCTAGTCCAGTTCCAGATATCATACCAACATTTTGACAGCGATGGAATGATTCAAACAGGTGAGGCAAATCATCACTGGGAATGCCAATACCGCTATCTTTAACCATAAAAATAACCTCACTATCTCTCCCGATTAAATCCAGATAAATTAAAGCATTATTCGCCGAATACTTAATGGCATTCGATAGTAAATTAGATAATATTTGTCGCAACAATTTTTCATCAAAAAAGCCGCAAATATTATGATTTAATTCATCTTTATCTGAATCCAAATATGCTTGATATTTAAAAATAATTTGATTGGCTCGATTCAAACTAAACTCAATTTCTTTGATGATTTTTTGACCAAACTCAATTAAGTTGATTTCAGTCGGCTGGAAAACTACCTTATTCGCTTCGTGACGACCAATGACTAAAACATCTTCTAATAACTCATTCATCGTAGTCGATGCATTTTGAATCCGCTCAATATATTGAAGTTTTTTCTCGGTGCTGGCAGTTTCTATGTAATATTCCAACAAGTCTGCCGCTGAAATAATCGAACTTAAAGGATTTCTAAATTCATGGGACACCATTGAAACAAAGCGACTTCTCAGTTCTGACAATTCTTTTTCTTTTTGCAGTGCTTTGATAGTTTCTTCCTCCGCTCGCTTGCGTTCCGTGATATCTTGAGCAACCGCTTGAAAACCTAGTAAGATTCCTTGGTGGTCAAAAATAGCCCGATCGCTCCACTGTAACCAGCGATTTTTGCCATTGTTTAAGACGATCCGACTTTCGTGAATCATCACGGGATATTGCATAATATCTCGCTTCAGGTCAGGAATGAATGGCACGAGAGAATTATTCAAGGCTTCGGCACGGCTAATGCCAAAATAACGACAATAAGCCTCATTGACAAAAGTCAGTTTGCCATCGGGAGCGAACCGACAAATCAGTTCGGTTTGGTCTTCCACAATCGCCCGATAATGCGCCTCACTTTTGCGGAGTTCTTCCTCGGTCAAGCAGCGATCAAAATGCAGGGAAAATGCGGCGGCGGCGGCTCGTAAAATTTCTATTTCTGAGGAATTAAATGAGTAATCTTGATGTTTAAATTCAAAATTAATCCAGCCAAATAGTTGAGCATCTACAATTAAAGGTAAAATTAAGATGGCTGAAATCCCTAAAGCCTGTAAAACCTCTTGCTCGGATTCTGGTAATTCCGCCACTTTCCCGGTAATAATTTGGCCTTTTTCTAGCATTTCTAACCAGCTAGGGAAAAGCTGAGTCTCGATCAGTGTGGGTGGAGAAAGTTTTTCCGAAGTCTCACAAGAATTGGTTTCACACCATTCCCCTTGGAGTAAAGGTTTAAGGTTGCCCTCGGAGTCGAAAGATAATCGACAAACATAAACCTGACTCGCCCCAAAGACTTTTCCCAAGGTGGCGATCGCTTGGTTGTATAAAATACAGTGACCGCTACAGGCTAATAATAAATTTTGCACTTCTACTAAGGCCGCTAGATACTGATTGGTGTGTGCCACTTGTTGGGTTAACCGACGCGATCGCAAACCGGCTCGCATTCGGGCTAACAATTCTTCCGCTTCAATGGGTTTCGAGAGAAACTCATCAGCCCCCGCATCTAAACCTTTGACGCGATCGCCCACATCTTCCCTCGCGGTTAGTAAAATAAAAAAAGTCGTGGCCAAATCGGGATCGGCATTCACTTGACGACAGACTTCTAGACCGTCAAGACCGGGCATCATCCAATCACAAACGATCGCATCTGGATGCTGTTGCTTGGCCAGTTGCATTCCGGTTGCTCCATCGGTTGCGGTGTTCACCTGATGTCCTTCTCTTTCTAGTAAGTGAACTAACACTAATTGGACAGTAATATCATCATCAATCACTAATATTTTTGCCATATTTTTTGGGAATTTTTTCGCTATTATTGCTCAAATCAACAATTAATTATACTTAAATTTTAATTAAAAAATACCTTTTATAATAAAAACTTATTTTAATAATATAAATTATTTAAATAAAATTATTTGTGATGTGAGAAAAAAATAATAAAAATCATTAATATTATATTATAATCCTTAATTAGCCCCATCCTAGACGACAAAAAAGGCTTTTGAAAAACATCCATAAGCTCGATCTAGGATTGTAACAAAAAAACAAACATTTGTCATTTTATCTAAGTCTAATCAGAGTTCACTGAGTTCAAACAATTAATCAAGTGAGGACAAAGTACCATGACTAGCCAACTGAATCGTCGCAAATTTATGTTGTATGCATCTGGAACCCTGGGAACCAGCTTTTTATTAAAAGGGTGCGATCGCCAATCATCAGCGGTTGATGATACCATCAAGACCATCAAGGTCGGAATTCTTCATTCTCTGACGGGAACAATGGCCATTAGTGAAAAAAGTGTTGTTGATGCCGAACAACTGGCGATCGCGGAAATCAATGCCGGGGGTGGAGTCCTGGGTAAACAAATAGAACCCATTATAGAAGATGGAGCTTCTGACTGGTCTACTTTCGCGGCCAAAGCCCGCAAATTGATTTCTCAAGATCGAGTGGTCACGGTCTTTGGCTGTTGGACTTCTGCCAGTCGTAAAGCGGTTTTGCCAATTTTTGAGGAAACAAATCATCTCCTGTGGTATCCAGTGCAATATGAAGGACAAGAATGTTCTCAAAATATATTTTATACCGGCGCTGCCCCTAATCAACAAATTGAACCGGCTGTTGACTGGTTACTCAAAAATAAAGGTAAAAAATTTTTCTTAGTGGGTTCTGATTATATTTTTCCCCAAACAGCGAATCAAATTATTAAAGCACAGTTAGCGAGCGAAGGAGGAGAAGCCCTCGGCGAAGAGTATCTGCTGCTAGGTAGCACAGAAGTAACACCAATCATTGATAAAATTACAGCGGCAATGCCTGATGGGGGGGTGATTTTTAACTCTTTGAACGGAGATAGTAATGTCGCTTTCTTTCAGGCACTTAAAAACGCTGGCTTAACCCCCGAAAAATATCCTACTATGTCCGTCAGTATCGGCGAAACGGAAATTAAAGCTATTGGCTCGCAATATCTCAAAGGACACTATGCGGTTTGGAACTATTTTCAAACGCTAAATAGTCCAGAAAATAAAAAATTTATCCAAAATTTCCAGGCTAAGTATGGAAAACAACGGGTGCTTAGTGACCCAATGCAATCAGCTTATATTATGGTATTTTTGTGGAAAAAAGCAGTAGAAAAAGCCGGAACATTTGCGAACTTAACCGCAGTCCGGTCAGCGGCTTTGGGTCAACAAATAATGGCTCCTGAAGGGATAGTCAGAATAGAAAATAATCACCATTTATCGAAAACCGTGCGAATTGGTCAGGTAAGAGATGATGGCCTATTTGAGATTATTCACTCTACAGACAAGCCTATCTTGCCAAATCCGTGGAGTCAATTAATTAAAGAGACGAAAAACTATGGATGTGACTGGTCAAATCCTCAAAAAGGTGGTAAATATCAGATGTAATTGTTACTACTTGTTGGTTATTATTCTGTAGGGACTAACGGCTGTTCGCCCATATTGGTGGTTGGTGGTTGGTGGTTGGTGGTTGGTGGTTGGTGGTTGCCCCCCTAGCCCGATGGCGGTCGAAGAAGGGTTGGTGGTTGGTTGTTGGTTAACAAAAACTTACTTTTAAATTGCATATAGCAAATAAATAACCACTAACCAGTAAACCACACCTTTACCGATACCTTTGCCGATCTAGGAATTAATGAAAAAATTTTAACCTGGTAATTCCGAGGATTTTGTGTATTCCAGGAAACATTTCTTCGATGCCATGTTGTCTCTATTAATACTTAATTTAAGTTATTTTATTTGAGCAAAAAAATTATTAAAAAAATCAGGGCTATCTTATCTATAATATAGTTTTGATGTTAAATTTTAGGTACGTTGAGATTTACTGGCCATAACCATAAAGCCATTGGCTCTCATTTATAGAATAATTTATTCAAATTGGTCAATTTATGCCCCTAAAAATACCGTAATGTTTTAGCCATTTTTTTAAACCAATTTTTCCAGGAAATTTTGCCCAAAAACATTGCGGCAAGCTTTCAGTTGTATTAAGGCTGATCTCTATGATGGCGAAACCAGATCAAGATTCAGAGCAAAATTACGAAATAGAACCACAGCAGTTGCTACCTTATCAACAGTTTTTATCCTCTATCCCAGCGGCGATCGCCTGGGTGGACTATGAAGGCAAGATTTTGGCAGTCACTCAGCTTTGGCTCAAGGATTATAACCTAGAACATGACGAAACTATCAGTCAAGTTTACGAGCGATTACCAATTTTACTCCCGCCCAATTGGGTTGTGATTAAAGAACGATGTTTAGCTGGGGAAACTTTAACCAGTGAAATTGCCGAATGGGTGAAAGCCGATGGCAGTATTTATTCGGTAATTTGGCAAATGTGTCCTTGGTACGATCGCACTGGTGAAATTGCGGGATTAATCATCCAAAGCACTTGTTTACCTATCAAAAAGTTAACGAATTTGCCCAGAAACACCCAAGGGATCGTCACTCAAGAATCTAAATCATTATTAGCCAAAGAGCGATCGCTTCTGGAAGCGGTTTTGCGATATATGCCCGTGGGCGCGATCGTGGCGGAAGCCCCTTCTGGGCGCTTAATTTGGCGCAACCAACAAGCCAAACAAATTTCTGGCACTCTTTTTTCTGGCAATCTTTTTTTAGATACCACAAACATTGAGGACTATTCTCACTGGCGGGGTTTTCACCCAGATGGAAGTTTGTATCAACCGCAAGAATGGCCGATTATCCGTTCCATTACCACGGGAGAAGCGATCAAAGCCGAAGAAATTGTCATTGAATATGAGGATCGAACTCTCGGAACTTTGCTGATGAGTTCCGCCCCGATTCGCCATCTCGATGGCACGATTATTGGCGGGGTTTCTATGTTTTGGGACATTACCGAACGCAAACAAACGGAACAAAAAATTATAAACATTAACCAGGAGTTAGAACAGCGGGTTCAAGAACGCACCGCCCAACTGGAAGCTACTAATAGAGAACTCGAAGCATTTTCCTATTCGGTTTCTCACGATTTGCGGGCTCCTCTGCGGGGCATTGATGGATTTAGCAAGGCTTTGCTCATGTTTTATCAAGATCAATTAGATGAACGGGCAAAACATTATTTAAACCGGATTAGAGCGAATAGCTTGCGGATGGGAGAATTGATTGACGATTTGTTGAGTCTTTCACGACTTACCCGGAGTCAGATGCAGCGGACTCAAGTGGATTTAAGTGCGATCGCCTCAGAAATTATGGCCGATTTATGCCAAAATGCCCCCGAAAGAAATGTTAAATTTAGCAGCACTCCAGGACTGATCGCTATAGGGGACACGCGACTGTTGCGAATTGTTCTGGAAAATTTACTCAATAATGCTTGGAAGTACACCTGCCGACAACCCAAAGCAGAAATTTCATTTGGCGCGATCGAAAATTATCATGGAAAATTAGCCTATTTTGTTAAAGATAACGGCGCCGGATTTGATATGAGCTCTGCCAACAAATTATTTGGCGCTTTTCAGCGGCTCCATTCTGAGGAGGAATTTCCCGGTACTGGTATCGGACTAGCCACGGTGAAGCGGATTATCCACAAACATGGCGGGCAAGTTTGGGCGGAAAGTGCGGTGAATCAAGGGGCTACTTTTTATTTTACCTTATCCTAGCCGGACGCGATCGCCTGACCCATTCGTGAATTTACGACCAGCAATTCTTCATGCTTCGATTAAATATCACCACGATGGGTTAGCCCTGGAAATTGCTGGCTCCTAGATCCAGCCGCGAATACGCAATTTTACTGAAAAAAAATTACGCCACTTAGCGGTACACCGAGAATTTCGCGCCCAGTTGACATCCAATGGTGAATTGGCGGAGAAAACACTGAGCCATGAAGGTTTTATGTCATAACTTTATCAAAACTTTATGAAAGTTTATCAAAGTTTTCTCGATCGATCTGTAAAAATATAGAGGCTTTTCAGCCAACAATGAATCTTTGGCAGAATTGTCTTAATTTAAATTCATAAAAAAATCATAAATCTAATTAAAAATACTGAGTGATCCCTATCACAGACTATCTCTAGGTTGGCTCACTATTTTTGGTTTGATTTATCACGGATTTGCTGTCTCTGCGATCGCTGCCTAACGAGAGTTTTTTTCGGAAAATTAAGCTAATGATTCAACGTTAATTAATTCCTGACATTATTCTGAAAATATTGTCCCTGAAAATTCTGGTTAAAATGGCGATATTACTTTTATTGTCGCCCAAAAAAATTCTGAGTCATTCTTACTTATAATTGTTACATTTTTTAATAAAATCTTCACCTCAGCCAGTCACAAATAATTGTCAATCGGCTAAATTAGCCTTCAACCGTGGATGACTGACTAGATGGTTTTTACAAAACTTCACATCGTTTCCAGGTAAATATGACCATGAGACCGACCATTTTGTTGGTAGAAGATAACCCCGATGATTGTGAATTAGCTGAATTAGCTTTTCAAGAAAGTGGTTTATTGCCGGAAGTCGCGATCGCTCGTAATGGGGAGGAAGCACTCAATTATTTATTTGCTCAAAATGAGTCTGGTTCATGCGATCGTCCAGTCATCCCTTCCCTCGTGTTACTGGATTTAAAACTCCCCAAAATCAGTGGTTTTGAAGTATTGCGCCGTTTGCGGGCGAACCCTGACACCCAATTTGTGCCGGTGGTGGTGATGACCACCTCTGGGGAACCCGAAGATTTGATTAATAGTTATCATCTAGGATGTAATAGTTATATTCGCAAACCCGTTGATTTTACTCAGTTTCAAGCAACAATTCGGCAATTAGCGATTTATTGGTTAATTTTCAATGAAGCGCCCATACCTTCCACTTAATGGATCTAGAAAATCTAACATTTGGCTTCGCCGCCTTGACTAATTGGTTAAGCGTTATTGGTTGTTTGGGATGGTTATTGGTTATTAGTTATTTGTTATTATATGTCATAACTAGCTGATAACAAATAACTAATAACAATCATATAAAGAAGAAACCTTATTTTGCTCCAGCCAGAATCTTTATTTCTTTGGCTGAATTTATTTTAAGTATTATTTAATGATTACCGATTAAAATAGATAGATGGCGGATTCTGAACAGAATCCGCCATCTATCTCCACAGCTTTAACTATTCAATTAACCCTCTATGACAAAATTCTATGACATCGGGTTATTGATGTAATCAGTCAACTCAGTTAATCTTGAGGAAACCTTGAAAGAATATTGATTGTATAAGTAAATTTACTGTGATATCATACTTCTTGAAAGAAACTATAGAGAACCGAAAAAAATTAATAAAAATTTAATAATTATTAATTTAAACGAATCAATACCCAAACTTAACGAATCGTCGGTAATCTATATCTGGAAATCAGGGGATGCGATCGAACATATTGAAGAGCCAAATCTCAACAACAAAAAGCTAATTTGAATTGCTTTAGCCATCTCATAAGTAAATCTTACCAGTTAAATCTGATCCGTTAAATCCGATCAAATTTAAGGGATCGGTTAAATCTGACCATTGAATATAGTGATCTGTGACACAGTTTTTTTGGTACGGATCTGTCTAGATTGAAGTTCAGTATAATTTTTGGCTATTCGTCTCAAATCGCCGATGATTCTGTCAAGGAAAGGTTAAGGTGCCATCTTAACTAAATGTTTCCTGTTAATGTTTCCTGTTAATGTTTCCTGCTAATGTTTCCTGATATTATCGAAAATTGATATGCTTAAGTCTCTGAGAGTTTTGATTCTAGAAGATTCACCAGATGATGCTGAATTGCTGACGATCGCGCTTCAGCAAGGTGGATATGACTTGATTTATGAACGGGTGGATAATGCGACGGCAATGACCAAAGCCCTGAAAATGCAGCAGTGGGATATTGTTCTGGCTGACTATTCTATGCCCCACCTCAATGTATTTTCGGCCTTGCGATTATTGCGCGAACGAGAACTAGATGTTCCGTTTATTATTATATCCGGCAAGGTGAGCGAGGAAATCGTTGTGGCGGCGATGAAAGCCGGAGCCCATGATTGTATGTTAAAAGATAAGCTGACTCGACTGGTTCCCGTGATCGATCGGGAGCTAAAAGAAGCAGAACTGCGAGCCGAACGCCGACAGGCGATCGCCAAATTAGAGTATTTAACTTTATACGACGACCTCACAGGTTTACCCAACACAACTTTATTTTTGGAACACCTGAGTCAATTAATTAAGCAGCAGCAAACGTCGGCTATTTGTAACGTTATTCCTCTACATTATTATGCCGATCAATCTGATGAATTAGACATCCCTCCCGAATTAGACAATCAGCCAAATCAGCCTGCGGGTGGCTTTGCTATCTTATATCTTGATTTAGACCGTTATCAAATTATTAAATATAGCCTCGGTCATCGGCTGGCAGATCAATTGGTAGCAGCGACCGCACGTCGGTTAAAAACTTGTCTGGAAAATGACATAGAAATTGCCCGGATTGGCGTTGATGAATTTGCAATTTTACTGCCTAATATTCAAGAGGTTAGTGAGGCGATCGCCGTCGCCGAGCGGATTCATCAAGCGATGGAAGCGCCTTTTCAACTGAGCGTTCGCCCAATGGTCTTTTCTACCGCCAGTATTGGCATTGTAATGAGCCATATCGGTTATCAAACCCCAGAGAAATTTCTCACAGCAGCGGATACGGCGATGCACCATGCCAAACTCCACGGACAGGGAAAAACCGCGCTATTTGATCCACAAATGCAAAGCAGCGCGATTGAATCGCTTCAGTTACAAGTCGAGCTACAAAATGCCATTCAATTAGAAAAACTCCATTTAAATTATCAGCCGATTGTTTGCTTAAAAACCGGAAAAGTTAAAGGTTTTGAAGCTTTATTGCGCTGGAAACATCCCCGTTTGGGAATGATTTCTCCTGGAAAGTTTATTCCTATGGCGGAACAAACCGGATTGATTATTCCCCTGGGTAAATGGGTGTTAACGGAAGTATGCCGCCAGTTAAATTTATGGCAAAAAAAATTCCCTATTGCTGAATCAATGACGATTAGTGTCAATCTTTCGGCAATTCAACTGGCTAACCCCGATTGGTTATTAGAAATTGATGATTTTCTAGCCGGATATTCTTTAAAAGGAGCCAACCTCAAGTTGGAAATTACTGAAACTGTGTTAATGGAGAACGCCGCACGCGCTACGGCAATTTTAGAACAGTTAAAAGCGAAACAGATTCAAGTCTCGATTGATGATTTTGGCACCGGCTATTCTTCTTTAAGTTATCTCCATTATTTACCGATTGATACCCTGAAAATTGACCGTTCTTTCGTGAGTAATATGGAAGTACATTCCAAAAATTTCACTCTGGTTAAATCAATTGTGACTTTAGCGCATAGTCTGGGATTGGATGTGATTGCGGAAGGGGTGGAAACCCCTAAACAAATGGCAATTTTGCGATCGCTCGGTTGTGAATATGGACAAGGCTATTTATTTTATCGGCCAATGGATCCAGAGGCGATCGATTTTTTATTGAACAATTTACCCGATCAAAGCGATCGCAGGCAAAAGTCTTCTTGACTTGATTTTTCCCCTTTCTACTTAGAATCCCCCGTTTCTTAGCGGCGGAGTATCAAATTGTATTACGATGGCGATTCAACAAAACCAGAAGCATAGGATATTAAATAAAAACCCTTATAAGCATTAGCCTATAAGGGTTTAAGTAAAATGGCGGGAGGCGGATTTGAACCACCGACCTTCGGGTTATGAGCCCGACGAGCTACCAGACTGCTCTATCCCGCGTTGCCTTCACTATTATAACCACACTTTGATTTAAATTGCAACCCCTAATTAAAAAAACTTTTGTCCCAAATAACAAATAACCAATAATAAATATTCAATAATAAGTATTTAATATCAAATAAGCCCGCCAAAGCGGACTTATTTGATCCAGAGACAAGTTTTAAACTGTCGCCAGGGGGAGCGAAAATACCCGATGACTTAGACCATAGACAATTCGCCAAAGGTATCTAACCGGGTAAAATTGGTCAGATTAATATACTTGTCCGAAAGAGTTTCGGCGATCGTTGGGGTAATCCAGCCCAACTGTTTCAGCAAGTGAATCGCCACGGCTCGTTTAGCGCGTTTGCCGCCATCAAGGACTTTAATTGCCAATCCCAGCCCCGATCTTGCTTGACCAATACATTGAATTCCTTCAGCCCCAGATTTGCTGACCAATTCTCCTTGAGTCAACTGCATCAGTTCTGTGTCAAATTCTCCCTCTCCAGAGACTAAACCGGCGTAAATGGTCATAGCGCGGATAATCCGTTCCATCTCCAAATTTTCCCCAGAGGTGAGTTGAGCATATAAAGTGGCCATTTGTGCCAGTTCCATCAGATAAGTTGGGGCGCCGCAGTCATCGTAAGCGGAGATAAACTCTTCCGCAGGCATCCGCAACAGTTCGGCAATTTTGCTTAATATCAAGCGTTGCACCGGATGATTGCGTTGCAGATAAGTGTTAATTGCCCAATTACGCTGCTGACAAACCGCTAACATTCCCGCGTGTTTCCCAGAACAACCATGTTCCAAGGGACTACTTTTCCCAGGAGGAATGGGACATTGCAGGGCTGAGGGTTCGAGTTCGCAGCACCAGAGGATATGAAACGCTTGCCGTGATTGCTCAATAGAACCTTTGTGAGAACTACAAATAATCGCTAAGTCACGATCGCTCAGGTCATAGCGTTCCAATGTGCCGGTAGAAGTCACTGCCAGGGCTTGAAATGGTTTGAGTGCGGAGCGAACAAAGGCAGTGGTTTGAGCATTACCTGCCACGGAAAGCACCCGTCCTCGGTGATCGCAAACTACGGCTTCAACCTGATGAACGGATTCGACAATCCCTTCTCGCAATAGCTGAACTTTAATTGCTGTTGATTTTGTCGTTTTTGCCATAGTCATTAGTTTAGTAATGTTTTATTTACTATATTGGCGTTTCTGAAGCGCAAAGATAATTTTTGCCTTGTTTGCCTGATAATCTGCTACTATCATACGTTGGCTAGGCATAAATCGATGATACATCTCGTGCGCCGCTAGAGCGCCGCTCAACCGAAAGCACTTGAGCCACGGTTTCCAAACAGCAGCGATCGCTCACCATCCAACGATGCACTGGCACAGGCAGCACAATTTCTTCTCCCACAGGCATTTTGGAACTACTCGCGGGCACAATCATCAGATCGTAAGGAGTCCAGATCGAAGTAAACTGCAATCGGCTCAAAATTTCCACCGCATCCCCATTCAAGTCTTGCAGAAAATCACTCCCAGGACGCATTTGCATCACCCCTTTCAACGGCAGAGAATAAGCCGTGATGGTCCCATGATGAGGCGCAGAAATCGTAATATATCGCTGCACTCGTTCCACACCCCCAAGTCTTTGGACATAGTAGCGAGTCACGAGTCCCCCCATACTAAAACCCACTAAATCAAACATATCATCAGGTCTAAAGGTGCGATCGACTTTCGCTGCGACCTGTTGCGCCAAAGTTTCCAGAGGGGCTGCCCCAGTATTGGGTCTGAGATTTAGGGTATGCAAAGTCCAACCCTGATTTTGCAGATAATCACATAGACGGCAGAAAATTTTCTCTTTGTCCCAAATCCCATGAACCAAGAGTACAGGATTTTGAGTATTGCGGCTATTCATGGCGACTCCGATGCAAAAACGAATCAATTAACCAATCAACTAATCAGCTAATCAACTAATCAACTAATCAATTGCGATCGCAGCTTACACCCGATCGCCGGATCCGGTTCCGGGGCTGGGGACAGAATTTCAACCGAACACCGATTCCCATCGATGGATTTATCAACGCGGAAATCTCTCTCAGAGTCAAAGATTCAGGTCAAAATCCTGCTTTGTTGCCGTAAAGGTCTGCTATGATCTAAAAATGCGTGGGGCTGTGGCTCAGATGGATAGAGCAAGCGCCTCCTGAATCATCGGGCACCCTGGGGGAAACTTCAGGAGTGAATGTGGTCAAATTCAAGAAAGCCTAAAGATGTGTTGAGAGGAATCCCAGATGACTCTAAGTCACAAATAAGGTAATCTTGAGCCAAGCTCTACCCAATAAAGGTAGAGAAGGTGCAGAGACTGGTTTGCGGGAGCGAAATTTAGATGGACTATTATGTCTCATCAAAAGTAGAGAAACGCGGGGTTTTAGTGGGAATGTTGTTGGGAAATGCGTATAAAAGACAAAACAACTTTTATATTCAACACCCAGCTTTTCAAGAAGATTACGTCCTCTTTAAACAGCGACTTCTGGAACAGATTACCCAAAAACCCGTTAGCCTGTATAGTCGGTTCACGAAAAAGGGCGCTCGTCTCCTCTGTTTAGAACCCAAGTTAATCCCTTTAATTAGGGTATTGGTCAAAAAGCGATTTCCTGGAGGCACTCAAAAAATAACCAGAGAGTTTTTAAACTTATTAACTCTGCCAGGAATTGCCTTATGGTTCTTAGACAAAGGAAGTAAATCGTTCAAAAAAAAACGGTAAAATTCATAGCTTAGAAATAACCTTAAATACCCAAATTTCTCAGGCAGAAAATGAGCTAATTATCGCTTATTTTTCCGAAGTTTGGGAAATAAACTGGGGGTTAACTAAAGGGAAAAACTTTTACCGTCTACGCATGGGAACCAAGGCAGGGAAAGAATTTCTTGAACGAATTCGGCCTTATGTCCCGGAAACGATGCTCTACAAAGTAGAAACCTCCTCAAACGTAACGGCCACCACCTAACGGCTGTTAGCATAAGGTGAAGGAATAGTCCAGAGAGAGGGGAAACTCTCACGAATCTGAAGCGCTAGGTCGCCGGTTCAAATCCGGCCAGTCCCGTCCAAACAAGGCTTAAATAAGCGTTAAATTTTCCGGTGGAAATTGATTTTCCTTTGCTAAACTTAAAGCGATGTCTAGCGAACAGGCATCGCTTTGGTTTATCATGCAGCCCGGATAGGGTCTTTCGCATTCCCTTGAAAATCTTGGCGATTCTCCCATTGCCTTACAACTAAAGTTTCAGTGCCAATGCGAAAGCCCTGACGCCAAAAAAAGGATCCTACCTTTCTCTAATTGAAAATCTACCCAACTCCCGAATCGATATGAGGCTCTGTTTGACTTCCAGAAAAAGACGTACTCAAAAGTTTTCTATGCGGAAGACTTTCTGGTGGTTACTCATAGGATTCTTAATGGCGTTATGGTTGCATTATCAACCCTTCAAAAGTCCCTCGCCTCCAGAAGCATTGTTAGTTTTGGGAGGGGCGATCGAACGGGAAGAATTTGCTGCTAAATTTGCCTTAGAACACCCAGAATTAGAGATTTGGGTTTCTGGAGGCAGTAATGAAGAATATGCCGAATGGCTGTTTGCCAACGAGGGAATCGATCTAAATCGAGTCCATCTAGATTATCAAGCGGTGGATACGGTGACAAACTTTACGACGGTGGTGGATCAACTCAAGTCCCAAGGGGTTGAATCGGTTTATTTGGTGACATCCGATGACCACATGTTGCGGGCACGAGTGATTGGGGAGATTGTTTTGGGGAGTCGAGGGATTAAATTTCAGCCCTTACCTGTTCCTTCGGGGCGATCGCCTGAACCCATAGAAAAAGTCATTCGGGATGGGGTGCGATCGGTGTTGTGGGTGACAACCGGATATACCGGATCGAGTTTGGCTAACCGCAAGGAACCAAGTTAATATTCGTTGTTGGTTGTTGGTTGTTGGTTGGTGGTTGTTGGTTGGAGAAAGGGGAACAGTTATCAGGAGCCACTGCGATCTTGGGGTCTCCCCAAGTCTAGCAAGTGGCGTGGAACGGGGAAGGTGAAAAGTGAAAAGTTAAAAGTTAAAAGTGGTAGGGGCGAATGGCCATATAGCCTGACGGATTATGCTTCGCAAGGACGCCCGTACAAAAGTGGTAAGGGCGAATGGCCATATAGCCTGACGGATTATGCTTCGCAAGGACGCCCGTACAAAAGAAGTATCACTATTTACTATTTACTATTCACTATTCACTATTCACTATTCACTATTCACTATTTACTATTCACTATTCACTATTCACTATTCACTATTCACTATTCACTATTCACCACTGTTGCCTGTTCCCTGTTCCCTATTCACTATTCCCTATTCACTATTCCCTATTCACTATTCCCTATTCCCTATTCCCTATTCCCTATTCCCTATTCACCACTGTTGCCTGTTGCCTGTTGCCTGTTGCCTGTTGCCTGTTGCCTGTTGCCTGTTGCCTGTTCCCTGTTCCCTGTTCACTATTCACTATTCACCACTGTTGCCTGTTCCCTGTTGCCTGTTCCCTGTTGCCTGTTCCCTGATAACTATTGGTTGGTTGTTGTTTAATTCGCCCAATAACCAATAACCAATAACCAATAACCAACAAATAATAACAATTTCTTATCGTCCCAAATCAAGCATCGCATTAATAGCTTCAGTGCAATGATTGGTGACTCTTTCTAATTCTTCGCGATCGCTCGAACTCGGTGGCTCCATAAGTTCGCCAATTCTAATAGTAACGGGTACAGGTTTGGGCAAAAGCGATCCCTTTTTCACAATGGCTTGAGTCCCCCACAAACTCACCGGCAGGATGGGGGCTTTCGCTTTCGCCGCAATCAATGCCGCCCCCAGCTTGGGGTCTGTAATCCGACCATCGGGGGTGCGAGTGCCTTGCAAAAATAGCCCCGTTGCCCATCCTTGCTCCAGATATGATAAAGCCGAACGCATCGCACTGCGGTCTGCGGAGCCGCGTTTCACTGGATAAGCTCCATACAAGCGAATGGCATCTTTCAGTACCGGCACCTGAAATAACTCTTCTTTGGCCATAAACGCCACAGGTCGCCGCATACAGTTAGAGACAATCGGCGGATCAAAATCACTGGCATGATTACTGACTACCACCAAAGGGCCGGACTGCGGGACTTTTTCGGCGCCATAAATGCGACCCCGAAAATAGATATGCAGCATGGGGCTAACCACTGACCACTTAAATAAGTGATAAAGGATTAAGCTAGATCGCGGTTCGCGGCCTACAAATTTGGATTTCGGCTGGTCGTGACTCATTGGTGATCTATGGTGATCTATGGTGATCTATGATTTACATGACAAAGGCAGTGATGGGGCAGCGATCGGGGGATATTACAAGGCGATCGCTTGCGGCTTGGTTTAAGATAAGCTCGGCAATAAATCTGCCACCCGGTGAATATTCTTCAAAGCGATATCGGGACAAGTCCGCTTAATCAAACCCGTCAGGGCATTACCCGGCCCAATTTCGATCGCCTCTTCAATGCCTTCTGCCGCCAACTGGAGAGAAGTTTCTCGCCAACGGACTGAACCAGTCATTTGGGCCATCAGTCGGGCTTTTAAAATTTCGGCTTTGGTCGCGGGGGTGGGGTCAACATTAGACAACACCGGCACTTGAGCATCGGTAAATGGCACTGATGCCAAGACTTCGCGGTATTCCGCTTCCGCAGTAGCCATAAACGGGGAGTGAAAAGCGCGGGAAACCTTCAATGTCACCGCTCGCTTAATCTTAATACTGGCTTTAAGTTGTTGGATCGCGGCAGGAGTGCCGGACACCACCACTTGCACGGCGCTATTGTCATTAGCAATAACCACATCAGGAATTTGGGCAATCGCTTGTTCCAGTTCTTCCCGCTGAAAGCCCATCAGAGCATCCATTTGCCCTTCGGGAGCAGTGTTCATTAATTCCGACCGCTGCTTGACTAGGGCTAATCCATCTTCAAAGGAAAAGACCCCAGCCACATACAGGGCTACATATTCTCCCAAGCTGTGACCGGCGACTAACTGGGGCTGATATCCGCGATCGCGCATCAACTGTGCCAGAATGCTTTCAACCACATACAAACAAGGTTGAGTATATGGGGTATAGGATAATTTTTCTTCATTACTTTGGCAGATATCCAAAACCGACCAACCTAGAATATCCTCAGCTTTTTTAAAGAAAGGTTGTGCTTGGGGCAATTCTTGGAGATCCACTCCCATGCCGATCGCCTGAGAACCTTGTCCGGGAAAAACCCATGCTGTTTTAGTCATTTATGTTTATTTTTACTTTACTGTTGTAGAAATCCCTAATAGGAATTAAGAATTTGTTGGTTAAGTTTTGACTGGTAGGGGCGAATGGCCATTCGCCCCTACAGACGGTTAAATTTTCACTGTTCTAATGCCTCCGGCACGCTTCGCGAACGGCAAACGGCTAACAGCCAACGGCCACCGACCAAAAATCAACCCCACTGAAAGATCGCCGCACCCCAGGTTAAACCGGCACCAAAGCCAGCAGAGGCAATAATATCACCGGGTTGCACTTTACCTGATCGCACCGCTTCATCCAGTGCCAAGGGGATAGAAGCCGCCGATGTGTTACCATAAGCTGCCAAATTTGTCAATACCTTATCGCTAGGAATATTTAACCGTTGGGCTACAGCAGCCAGAATCCGCTGATTTGCTTGATGCAGTAGCAGCCAGTCGATTTGGTCAACGGTTAAATTTGCCCTAAACAGAGCTTTTTCCACCACTTCTGGCACCTGCGTCACCGCAAAGCGATAAACTTCTTTACCCGTCATCGCGATGGGCTGATAAGTGCCTTGGCTGACCGAAATGTCATTGACCAGAGTTTTGGGGGTTGAGCAGTAGGGAAGTTGCAGGCATTGATTTTGGCTGCCATCACTGCGGAGTTCAAATCCTAACAAGCGATCGCCGTCCAAAGATGCCCGCATCACCACGGCTCCGGCGCCATCCCCAAACAGGACACAGGTCGTGCGATCTGACCAATCGACCCAGCGCGATAGAATATCTGCACCTACTAAAAGCACATTTTGGTAGGCGCCGGTGCGAATGAACTGGGCGCCTGTCACCAATCCAAACAAAAAGCCCGAACAAGCGGCGGTCAAATCGAAAGCTACCGCTCGCGTCGCTCCGAGGTTAGCTTGAATGGTCGTGGCACTGCCAAATAGGTCATCACCTGTGGAGGTAGCTAAGATAATCAAATCGATGTCTGCTGGTGTAATACCGGCCATAGCGATCGCCTCAACCGCCGCTTCGGTTCCTAGCTGCGCCAGAGAATCTGCTGGTTGAGCGATATGCCGGTTTTGAATGCCGGTGCGAGTTGTAATCCACTCATCGGAAGTTTCGACTATCTGTGAAAGGGCTTCATTATCCAAGGAAACCCCTGGAGTAGCTGAACCGCTGCCGATAATTGCAATCCCTGCCCCTCCAGAATTAAATACCTGTTTCAATGTAAATTCTCCATAAGCATTGGCGTTTCATTCGCGTTAAATATCTATTCGCTATCTATTCGCTGTTAGTCGCCACCACCTGAGTTAATTGCTCACCTCTGATGGGTCGGGGTTTTGATCCCAAACCTTGATTCGGTCTAACACTTGATGGTCAATAGCTTCTTTGGCCAAACGAATGGCACTCTTGATAGAAGGTGCTTGAGAACTGCCGTGGCTAATAATACAAACTCCAGCCACACCCAGCAACAAGCCGCCCCCATGTTCCACATGATCCACCCTTTGCTTAAATCGCCTTAAACTAGGTTTTAAAAGCGTGGCTCCAAGCTTACCTTGCCAGCCAGCGGAAAGTTCTTCTTTTAGGGTTTGCAGGACAATTTCGCCCACGGCTTCAGCGAATTTCAACAAAATATTGCCGACAAAGCCATCGCAGACTATGACATCAAATTTTCCTGTCAGCACATCCCGACCTTCCGCATTACCAATAAAGGTAATTTGGGAGTTTTGTTCGAGGAGTTGATAGGTCTTCAGGCTCTGCTCATTTCCTTTACAAGCTTCTTCGCCAATATTGAGCAGTCCGACTTTCGGTTCGGACATACCTAAGACATATTGGCTGTAAATCGATCCCATCACCGCGAACTGTTCTAAAAATTTCGGGCGGCAGTCTACATTAGCTCCCACATCCAAAATCAGTACAGATTTATTCAACATCGCCGTAGGAAAAACGGCGCCAATGGCCGGGCGATCGATTCCGGGTAAACGTCCTAACCTAAGCAATGCTGCTGCCATTGCCGCACCAGAGTGTCCGGCAGAGACAACCGCATCCGCTTGGTTATTTTTGACTAAATCCATTGCCACTCTAATTGAAGCCTTGGGCTTGCGTTTTAAAGCGGTCAAAGGCTCCTCACCCATCTCCACAACTTCTTCAGCATGAATTATCTGTACTTGAGATGGAGATATATTGGTATGTTGCTTGAGCGCTAGGGAAATCTGATCGCGATCGCCGACCAGCAAAACCTCTACGCCCAATTCTTGCTGGGCTCTAATAGCTCCAGCGACGATTTCGGCAGGGGCATGATCCCCTCCCATCGCATCTACTGCTATTCTTGCGCTAGTCGATCCCATTGATCTTTCGTCATAGAAACCTTAAAAATTCTACCAGAAGGCTTCTACCCAAGCATAAGTATAGTGCTTGATCGACACACCGGAGAAACTATACTTGTTTCCTAGCATCCAAAAAAATGATATGCCCTAGGGAATCCGTCCTGAATTGGTTGTCGGCGTAGGGTAGAGAAAATTCCCTGTCCCTACTTAAAAAATTTTATCGATTATTAGAAAAATGCTGGAGTTATTGAGTTCAGGTTTGATATCTGTATGGTTGGAGTTAAGCGGAGTTCAGATCCGTCAGCAGGATGCGGGGGAATTATTAGTCGGATCGGGAATTCCCGGTTTTGTCTGGGATGAAACAAAAATCGGAGGAGTGGATTCGCCCACGAATGCCACCTTAGAGGAATATCTCAAAGCATTGGAGGCGAAAGGGGTGCGGCGAGACAATCAAGGGATTTGGTTGCAGACCACTCACGGAGAGTTACTGGCTAATCATCAAGGGAATATTCCCCGGTCAGCAGCTTCGATTACTAAGGTGGCGACCTCTTTGGCGGCTTTGTCTACTTGGAAACTGGATCATCAGTTTGAAACCCTGATTGCCGCTAGGGGTCAGGTGGTGGGTGAGGTGTTAGAAGGGGATTTAGTGATTGTCGGTGGCAACGATCCTTTGTTTGTGTGGGAAGAGGCGATCGCTCTGGGGAATGCCCTCAACCGCTTGGGCATTCGGCGTGTCACCGGCAATTTGGTGATTGCAGGTGATTTTTTGATGAATGGCGAGGATAACGGGCAAAAAAGTGGGGAACTGCTGAAACAAGCATTGAACGCACAACTCTGGTCAGCAGAAATTACCGATACCTATAATCTGATGTCCCGAAATGCTCAAAAAAAACTGGCCGCCCCAGCTACACCCAAACCCCAAGTAGCGATCGCCGGTCAGGTGCTTGTGTCTAAAGAACCCCCGACCGAGACTACTCCCTTAATTCGTCATTATTCCCTGCCCCTGGTAGAACTATTAAAGTTAATGAACATCCACAGCAGTAATACGATGGCGGAGATATTAGCGGACGCCCTGGGGGGAGTGCAAGTAGTCAGAAAAATTGCCGCTGAAGCTGCGGGAGTGCCCCCAGAACAAATTCAACTGATTAACGGGTCTGGGTTGGGTGAAGAAAATCGGATTTCTCCTCGTGCGGCTTGTGGCTTATTTATGGCGATTCAGAATTATTTACGCCGGGATGCCGCCAAACCGGGGAACGCCACAGCGCCCCTGACTCTTGCGGACTTATTTCCCATTGCCGGAACTGATGGCGGCACGATGGAAGACCGCAATATTCCCGCTGGATCCGTGGTTAAAACCGGCACCCTCTGGAATGTGAGTGCCTTAGCCGGAGTTTTACCCACCCGCGATCGCGGTTTAGTCTGGTTTGCCATCCTTAACGGTGGGGGCGATGATATTTGGGGTTTTCGCGATCGACAAGACCAGTTATTACACCAATTCTTAAAACAATGGGGAATATCCCCGGAACCTTTCCCACAAATTACCCGCAATTATCCCAGCAATCGAGAATTGATTGAAATTGGCGCTCCGAGTCGTAATGAATTGTTGTGGCAAAGGTCTTGATTCAGAAACCGGGTTGATTTTTCAGGGGTAGGGTGGGCAAAATTTGCCCACCCTACTGCTCTCTCATAGAAACCCGGTTTCTTTTCCGGATGAGTCTCCAAAAAATTGAGCCAATTGACCCGACTGTAAGGCATTCTGAGCCGTTAATTTTTGCTCAACAACCGCTAGGATAGAATCAATAAAGCTATTGAGGATTCCCCTTAATAATATACATTGATACTGAACCATTCTTAAATATAGCCCTATACTTTCTTCAAAGTTATTAGGCATGATGTAGTTATGTTTGAAGTAACAAACATTACGATCGGGTAAATAGCCAAACGCACCAATGGGAATTTTCTCACTAATAGTATTAGTTACAATATACAATTCATCGGCGGCTTCTGGAGTCACTTCATCACTGACGATGAGGAAAAATTGTAAGAGATAGAATGGGGACATATCGTCCAACGGAATGAAATTAATATTCAGATCCAAAAACGCATCTTTTTCGCCGATGAAATCAAAGCGAACTGCGAGCATATCTAACGCTGGATTATCGCTAGGGTGTCCTAAGAGAGTTTCCTGTCCTGACTCTTCAAAAAGAGATTGCAGATTCTTAAGAAATTTTTTTTGAGATTGTATTGATACCATCATATATCTTGATCGAGAAATCCTGAATTATCGCGAATATTGAACAGACTTGGTTTTAAACTCCATACTTACTGGCTATTACTTTCTCTGTGGGTGTAGGTGGAGCTTTCTTGCGATCTATCTTCAGACCCAGCGAATTAATCAACTGAACAGGTTCTTCTTCCCCACGAATAACACCTCGTAAATAGAGATCCGCAGATACCATGTTTACAAAATCTTTGTAGAGTCCGTCAACACTAGCGTAGCCGTTTGAATGTAGTAAGTGTTCTCTTTTGTTATACCGCTCCTGCTTATCTTTGATATCTTGGATTTGCAAAACTTCATCGGCAAATTTTTCCTTATTAGCTTGATTTTTCAAGTACGCATATATTTTGCGACCTGCTAAAACCATTAACCCCACCGCTGTGATAATTGGGAAGGTCATGGTGGCTAAACCAACAGCGGTTAAAGTCACAGCGATCGCACCTTGAGCCGCTAACCCGATATTATCGGTTCGAAGTGCCATTTGATTACGCTTATTGACTCGTGCTGCCTCCGCAATTTTTTTGTCTTCACTATTTTGCAATTCACGGGATTGGTTAGCCTGTTTCGTATTTGTATATGCATTAACACCGCCCGTAACAACATCCATTGCTCCGGTGACAATCCCCGTGGGCATCAAAGCCGCTTTGGCAACTTCGTCACTGATAGCTTTGGTCAACGAACCAACGGCTATTGAAATGTTCCCTGCGAGGCTTGCACCACCGGCAAAGCGATCGCTAGTTTGCAAGTCTTTATCAAACGCAGATAAGCCCGTGACTTCTAATGCTGTATTTTTTAAGACTTCTTTCGATTGGGATGCTTCTACTGAGTCAAAATCGTAATTTTTCCAGATATCTGTGTTTGCCCCCGCCTGTCGAGCCGCCTCAGTAAAAGCATCCCAATCGATTTCGCTGGCATTCTTCTTTAGACCAAACCAAGCGTCTTTTTTGAATTTATTTTTAACATCACTATTAAATTCTGTGATGATATATTCGCCTTTTGGCTTCTGTTGAGCCTGTTTTTTTTGCTTATCATTAAGAACAATATTAACAATTGTTCTCTCTTGAACTTCATCACTTTGGTTGAGAAAAAATAATACGAATGTCTTATATTGACGCTGTTGTGCTGCTTTTCTATTTTCCAACCATTGTATAATCTGACGAACAACATAAGGATGGATACACCCTGCGAGAACGCTGCTGTCAGGATTATCTCCAGCTTTTCTCTGCAAAAACTCTGTTGCGCGTTGAACCTGAGAACTTTCATTTTGCTGAATAGTGTGGGTCAACTCATGGGCAGTCAAATGATTATTACCGGGAGATTTCCCCGAACCATAATAAATATGATTGCCGTGGGTAAATGCCTGTGCGCCCAAATCTCGGTTCATTTGTACCGCTTGGCTATCCGTATGTACGCGCACACTGCTAAAATCTGCCCCAAAACGCGGTTCCATGTAGGCACGAATTTGCGGGGCTAAAGGACTGCCAGAGTTTTTGCTTTGACTGATTTGATTTTCCAGAGAATTTGGAGCATTAAGGCTACCATCTGCGGCTGCCT
Source organism: Planktothricoides raciborskii GIHE-MW2 (assembly GCF_040564635.1). Classification (NCBI taxonomy): domain Bacteria; kingdom Bacillati; phylum Cyanobacteriota; class Cyanophyceae; order Oscillatoriales; family Oscillatoriaceae; genus Planktothricoides; species Planktothricoides raciborskii. The sequence continues at coordinate 4,790,312 of NZ_CP159837.1, read as the reverse complement.
GGACTTTAATCCGACGTTGAATAAAACCTTTTTTATTTTCCCCTGCTTCTTCTGATAGTGACTCAGAGGGTTGTGGCTGCATTTGAATAACAGGTTCTACTGGAGTAATAGCCGCAGAAATGGGTTTAGCTTGAGCAAAGATAGCCGCAGAAATGGGTTTAGCTTGAGCAAAGATAGCCGCAGAAATGGGTTTAGCTTGAGCAAAAGGGCTTGGGGCTGTGGGATTTTCCACGGGCGCCGGAGCAGATATCGCAGGCATTCTCATCACCGTTTCGGCAATGGTGTCCGCTTCTTGTTCATATTTATCCCCCGGTGCCCCAATGGTCAGTTTTGCCTGAATGGGTGCCGGGGCAGAAATTTGCATCCCCGCAAGGCGATCGCCTTCTATATTTCCTAACTCGACTTTAGTCTGTACTTCCGGTGTTGCGGTTTCCGGTTGCACGGGTTCCGCAAAGGGACGCGGCTTAAACATTCCCGTTACGGGAGTTGGGGTGAAATGGGACGATCCTTTTTTCTGAATCTGCTTTCCGGTTGCCATAGCCTAACCTCGCCGAATTGTTGAAGTTAAATAATTTTTTATTTTACCACAAAATAGCGATCGCTATATTAGTCAAAAGTCGATATTTTGCTCCAGAATTTGTGAGAGAGCGATCGCCCTCCGCTGATGGAAAGATTTTTTTTGGCCGATCGCGGATTCGAGGGTCGGGGATAATTGGCTAGATGCCAAAGAACAGGCCGAACTATCATAGAATCGTACCCCGTTGAATCAGTAAAGAGATGCAAATCAAACAAATAAAATATCCAGTTGAGCAAAGCGATCCGCCGCTTTCTGCCAGAGAAACTTTGCCCACTATGTACGATCTACCTAGCGAAAACCCGGAGGAACCTGGATGGCCTGACGAATTCCATTATCTTCAATCTACTGTACTCAGTCTAACTTTTCATCCGAAAAATTATCCCCTAGAACAAGTATTTCATGCTGGAAATATTAATCTCTATTATGATGTACGTCACCATTCTTGGTATAAACGACCGGACTGGTTTGGAGTAGTAGGAGTTTCTCGACTTTATGACAATCGGGATTTACGCTTAAGTTATGTGATGTGGCAAGAAATGGTTGCGCCCACAGTGGTGGTGGAATTATTGTCACCAGGGACAGAAACCGAAGACTTGGGTAAACGGACTCGGTTGGTTAGCGAACCGCCCACGAAATGGGAAGTTTATGAACAAATTTTGAAAGTTCCTTATTATATAGTGTTCGATCGCTATACCGATGAGTTAAAAGCATTTGCTTTAATGGCTGGTTTTTATCAGGAATTGAAATTAACCGAACCGAAAATTTGGCTGCCTCAATTAGAGTTGGGTTTGGGTTTGTGGTCTGGAGCTTATGAAGGACTAAATCAAGTTTGGTTACGTTGGTATGATGCTCAAGGAAGTTGGATTTTAACACCCAGTGAACGGGAAGCGCTTGCCGTGAAGCAACTTGAAGCGGAACGCCTTCGCGCTGAAGCGGAACGCCTTCGCGCTGAAGCGGAACGACAACGCGCTGAAGCCGCAGCTACGCGATCGCAACAGCTTGAGGAATTGCTGCGATCGCACGGGATCGATCCAAATAGTTTAAATAGTTAACTTTCACCGAAGTAGCGAAGTATGGTGGGCAATGCCCACCCTACGTCTGAGTAGCGAAGTATGGTGGGCAATGCCCACCCTACGTCTGAGGATTGTCAAACCCACCCTTTAATCTCGCTATCGGTCAAAACTCGCTCTAATTTCATACATTCGCTGCGGGCAGCAACTAAAATATGTTTCATCATCACAGGTTCCCCGGCATCAGCGGCCATAAACGCCGCATTTAATGCTACATTTCTAATATTTCCCCCCGCTACATTCAGCTTGGCTAATTTGTCATAATCCAAGCCTTCCGTGGGAGTTTGGGGCGGAAAAATTCGCTGCCAAATTTCTTTTCTTTGATTTAAGTCCGGGAAAGGAAACTGCACGACAAAACGAATCCGCCGCAGAAATGCTGAGTCTAAAGCACTCTTAATATTAGTGGTTAAAATGGCTAATCCCCGATAGGCTTCCATCCGCTGCAATAGGTAAGCAACTTCGATATTCGCATGGCGATCGTGGGAATCTTTGACTTCGCTACGTTTGCCAAATAAAGCATCGGCTTCATCAAATAATAATATCGATCCCCCTGCTTCCGCCGCATCGAATACTTTTCGCAAGTTTTTCTCGGTTTCACCGATATATTTACTGATAATTGAACTTAGGTCAATCCGATATAAATCTAGTTCTAATTGTTGGGCAATAATATCGGCAGCCATTGTTTTTCCCGTGCCACTGGAACCGGCAAATAAGGCACTAATCCCTAAACCTCGCTCATTTTTGCCGCCAAATCCCCAAGTTTCATAGACTTTCCCCCGTTGTCGCACATGGCTGACTATTTCCCGCAGGGTGTTGCGTTGGGCTTCGGGTAGCACTAGGTCATCCCAGGTGTTGCCGGAATCAATGCGTTGGGCGAGGTCTTCCATACGCGATCGCGCCTGGATCCGGCAAGCATCCCACAAGCGATCGCCCAACTCATTGTTATCCTGGTTATTTTCGAGATCCCCCCCTGGCCCCCCTTGAAAAGGGGGGGGATCAGCGATCGCTTTCCCGGCTTTAATGCAAGCGGCATAAATCTCTGGAACGCTTAAATTAAAATGAGACACTAATTTATTCACATAACCGTTTAATTCCGTATCGCTACCGAGGGCATTTTGCCAAAGGAGGCGCTGTTCTGCGGGGGTGGGTTGTTTGACATCAAAGGTGACAAAAGGTCTTTGTCGAGGATGTCGGCGATCGCGGCTGGTGACAATCAGCGGTTGATGATAGTTTTCAATCATCCTGGCGATCGCATTTTCTCTGGCCAAATCATTGCTATCAATCTCATCGCAATCAAGCAATAAAGCGCTATTGCTTAAAATAGCTTCTCGTTCCCACAACTGAATTAATTCGGCAATATCGTTAGCATGAATTGGGATCACATCTGCCGCCATAATATGCAGATTCCATCCCAACAATTCACAAGCTACCCCAGCCAGCGATCGCTTACTAGCCACATCACTGCCGCAAAGTTGTACCAGGGTAAAACCCTCCCTGGTTTCGTTGCCCAATATCTCCGCCACTTCCTCAGCTATTTGGCGATGAGATGGCGGCAAATCCGCAATGTTTAAGGGCGAAAAACGAGTCGCTTTTACAGAAAATGGCCGGACAATAAATCGCAACTGTTCCTCGAAAGCTGTAGCCCCCATCAAATAATGCAAGACTCGCTCTTCAATTCGCAACGGCGCCGTAGTCAAGGCATTCCCCGCACCTACAGAAATTAGTCGCCAGCGACGCAGGGGACTGTTTGCGGTTAAGGCTTGCCAATTTTTATTAGGAAAAATATCTAATCCTAAACCAAATGTCGGATAATTACTTTGCGTATCTCCGTGAATTCCGGCGCAAAGATTGCCCCAATTTCTATCTAATTCCATGCCCGCACATAGCAGCAATAAATCGCGATCAAAATCCGATAAACCAAAAGTTTCGCAAAGTTGTTCTAGGGCTGGTGAGGTTTGCCATTGCCAGCTTATCTCATCCTCGAATAACTCGCGGTCAATTTCCTCTGGGACAATTTCCGCATCATCGTTCAATTGTCGTTGCAGCTTTTGTTGCAACAACAACCGCACCCGGTCGAGCGATCGCCCCAAATATTCCTGGTTATCCTCTAACCAATTGCTAGTTCTTAATGATTTGATTGGCACCATAATTATTCAATTGATAATGGACAATTGATAATGGACAATTTATAATCCACAATGGACAATTTAGATTTTTTCACTGATTAATTATCAATTATCAATTATCAATTATCAATTATTCATATTATGGGACAGAAATCGGTACAAGAGCATTTTCTGGGGCTGCTTCCCGATAGCGACCCATATCAGCCATCACTAATAACAAATGCAAAGACCAATCAGGATCCGTGGGCAGGTCAGCCCAAGGGATAGCGATTTCTAAGCATTTATTAAAGGCCATTTGCGCCCGTGTGGGTCGGGCGTGCCATTGATGATTTTCTCGCGCTTCGTGGAACCAAAGCGATCGCGTTTGTAAATTAATCCCTAACTGATGATGGAAGAAATAATTTAACGGCGCTTCATGGGGCAATTCTGCCAGGGGAATGGGACTATTGCACATTGGTTTATCGGGATAGTACCAAAGCAAGCGCAATTCTGGAGGAAAATCTTTCCCCGGTTTGGCACCAGTTTTAAAATCTAAGCGCAGATAAAAATTCAAGTGATCGACTCCATACCAGAGGCGTTGTAATGCACTGCTGCGATGCATGGTGCCCCGGGCGCCGCCAATTTCAATCCGACCGGCGCGATCCCAGTCTTGTTCGTCCCCAACCCCATCAATAATCGGGTGAATGAAACTTTCAGGACGGCGATTTTGCTCCGCAACGCTGCCGCGAACGCCTGTTGCCTCATGTTTTTCTACAGGTCGCCGCAACTCTTCGGGAATGGGTTCATTTAATGCCTGATAAATGGCATATAAATGTTCTCGGAATAACTGGTCAAACATGGCATCTTGGTTGGACGAATGACCTTCCCCAAACCACCAGAACCAGTCAGAGCCTTCCGCTGCATATAACGCTTCCCAGGCTTCGGGGTTGGTTTCTTCCGTCGCTTCGGGATGATTCGCCAAAACTTGCCGCGCTGCGGTTAACAAGTCCCAAGCCCGATTTTTTGCCGGATCGCCAATCCAAGTAGTTAAGCTGCCATCGACCCAAGACCCACTATGCAGGCGATCGCTTTCCAGAGTTGCCGTCGTGCCAAATTTATCTAAAAATTCTGAGACGGTGACTAATTTAATATCGGGATGATCGCTCAAATTGGTATAAAGGGCATTTAAGAACGGTTCCCCATCTCGGTGATAAAATTCCCAGCAATTTTCCCCGTCTAGGGCGATCGTCACCAACCAAGGGGCTTGTAACCCACTACCCCCGTCATAATTTTCCGGGCGCAAGCATTGCGCCCCTACAGGATCTGACTGTTGCTCCTGCAAACGATAGCGAATCGCTTCCAAGTGACCCACCAGATCGGAAGCTGCCCGTCTTGGCTCCATTGAACCATAAGTAAAGCCAATCAAATCCGACAAACGGTGGTCGCGGAAGACAATCGCCAAATCCCCGTGAGGGGTTTCTAAGCGATAGGGACGATAAAGTAACTGCGGTTCTAGTACATTCCCCGCCCCATCACGATGGAAAAAGTGCTGCATTGTCCAGCCTAACACCGCTTCATCAGAGCAAATCCACTGAAAACCTTGGTCTGCAATATAGGGTAAAATTGCCGGACTCACCGCTTGTTCTGATGGCCATAACCCACGAGGAGTCCGACCAAAGCGGTCTTGATACATTTCCCAAGCTTTGCGTAAATGGCGCGGAATATCTTCTTCCCATTGGAAACGTTGCTGGGGTAAGGTCATGTTGGGAACCGCAACCCGTCCGCAATTCGTATCCGCTAATAAGGGCAATATCGGGTGAGTATAGGGAGTGGTGGTTACTTCTAATTGACCGGCATCTTGCATTTGTCGGTGTTGGGGAACAATTTTCCCCATGATTTCCCGTTGCTTGGAATAGATAAGTTGGCGATCGCTCAAAGTAAAATTCTGCCCTTTTTCCAACCACTGAGAAATCTCTGGGTCATCCCAAAATATCGGATCGATCCAGGCCAAATTATGCCATGCCAGCAAATCGTCATAATCTTGGCGGTTCCAATTTTCCAGACACCAAGCTGGGCCTTTGGAAAGTCGTTGATGATACAGTTGCCCGTAGCGAGGATGCGGATCAATTAAAGTATGGTGATTAGCATCAAAGAAATGCTCTACAATAAAATGTTTCTGTTCCAGAGTCAGTTGATCCGCCGCCGTTAAAGAAGCCATCAAATAAGGATCGAATGCCTTCCCTTCGATATATTCTTCTATCTGCAAAATCAAAGAGGGAACCAAGTTCACCGTTTGATGCAATTTGGGATATCGAGATAATAACAGTACCAAATCCAAATAATCTTTGGTGCCATGTAAACGCACCCACGGCAAACGGTATTGATTGGCAATCCGGGATTTGTAGAGGGGTTGATGTTGATGCCAAATAAAAGCAACGTATAAAGGATGAGTCATAATTCACTGTGAGGATAATTTCACTTGAAAAATCAAACCAAAACGCCAATTATGTAAGTATTTTACCTGCTATTTTTTGTGCTTTTGAAGCCGCTTTTTAGATAAAAATTACATCTAAATTTTATAAATAGATTGAATTTTTATCTAAGTAAAATCTAAGGATTTTTTTTCTTTCCTTTCGTTAGAAATGGCCAGAATTTCGGGTCAACAGCCGTTGACCCCTACAGCAGGGACGCTACATTTAGATCAACCAGCCGCGATTCGAGTAGCGCTTCGGGGCTTCGCTTCACGATTGCTCCTCAGAATAAATGATTAATTTCGGACGCAGCCCGGATAACCTTTTAATTTGCTCTACCCAATCAGGTGTACGTTCTGGTAGATGATTATATTATCGGTTATATTCGGTGTTATTTAACTTTTCGTCTATATTTCGTCTATATATGGTTTGATTTGCGATCGCGCCAACTAAATTATCTGTCATCTGTCATCTGTTATAACAAATGTAGGGGCGAGCAAGCGAATCGCCCCTACATTTAGGGGTTAGCCCCCGTGCAGAAGGGGGTCAACGGTCAACGGAAAGAAATTTAAATTACCTGTTCCACTTCGGCAATTTCTGGAATTGACTCGCGGAGTTTGCGCTCAATGCCCATGCGTAAAGTCATGGTTGAACTGGGGCAAGACCCACAAGCTCCTTGCAAACGCAATTTGACAATCGGGCCATCGATTTCCACCAGTTCCACATTACCGCCGTCTGACATTAAATAAGGGCGGAGTTCATCCAAAACCGTTTCCACATTATTCGGTGTGAGTGCCAAGGCCATACAAATTTCCTCTTGTAAACGCTGGTTGTGAGTTTAATTTTAACGTTTGTTTAGTGTTAGAGCGCGATCGCCTCCCTTCCGAAAAAAACCCAATTTTTTCCTTTTCTCCTCTACACCTGGGCGCAGGGGAGCGGGGTGTAGCCCTGAGCCTGCCGAAGGGTAAGAGGTGTAGGGAATAGTGAATAGTGAATAGTGAATAGTGATATTTTTTTTGTACGGGCGTCCTTGCGAAGCATAATTCGTCAGGCCTTATGGCCAGAAAGCCCCTACGACTTTTGTACGGGCGTCCTTGCGAAGCATAATCCGTCAGGCCTTATGGCCAGAAAGCCCCTACGACTTTTCACTTCTCTTGCCCCGCACCCCCGCACCCCCGCACCCCCACACCCCACACCCCGCTCCCCATAAAAAAGCAGCTTGTCCTTTAGGACAAGCTGCTGGTTTTCATTCATCGTTGGCCGTTAACTGTTAAACAGAAAGCTTTTCTCTCACTAAAACTTTCGTCAACAGTCTCAGAGTTGCCCTATAAGAGATATTGAACTGAAGACACAATAGAACATCTCCCTTGGTATATCCTAATACAGCCGGGTACGCATCAAGCAGTTATGATGCAGAGGTTTTATCCACATCTTTCTGCATCTTGATAAATGAGCAGCGAGGTGCCATCAATCTCTATATTCTCTCTACCGATACCTTTTTGCTAACTTTCATTAACAAATGCAAGATGCTCACGCATCCAGGGCGTATCTACCAAAGCCCGCAAGAATATCCCGCGAGCGCCATTTACGTCTCGATCCATCACCTTTCCATCAAGAACCGACTTAATGGTTTTCGCCTCTCTCTGTTTCTCTTTATTAAAGATTGATGGCATCCCATTGAACTACATCATGCCCATGCCGCCCATGCCGCCCATGCCGCCCATGCCGCCCATGCCGCCCATGCCGCCCATTGGATCCCCTGCGGGCATCCGAGACGGGGGTTCTGGTTTTTCAACGACTAAAGCTTCCGTAGTCAAGACCATACTGGCGATCGAAGCAGCATTTTGTAAGGAAGAACGAACAACTTTCGCCGGGTCGATGATTCCAGCGGCAATCATATCCTCAAATTTGCCGGTAATGGCGTTGTAGCCAACGTTGAAAGCGCTTTCGCGGACTTTCTCCACAATCACCGAACCTTCAACCCCAGCATTTTCGGCAATTTGACGCACGGGTGCTTCTAAGGCTTTTTGCAGGATTTGAGCGCCGAGTTTTTCTTCCGCATTGAAATCAGCCTTAATTGCATCGATTTTCCGAATTAAGTGCAGTAAAGTGGTGCCACCACCAGGGACAATACCTTCTTCTACAGCGGCTTTGGTAGCGTTGAGGGCATCTTCAATCCGCAGCTTGCGCTCTTTGAGTTCGGTTTCCGTGGGTGCGCCAACTTTAATTACTGCTACACCACCGGCAAGTTTGGCAATCCGTTCTTGCAGTTTTTCTTTGTCGTATTCGGAATCGGTTCTGCTTAATTCTTTCCGCAGTTGCTCGATCCGTTTGGCAATTTCACCCTTGGTTTTCGCATCGGGTTCAGCCACGATGGTGGTGTTGTCTTTGCTAATGGTGATCTTGCGGGCAGTACCCAGCATATCCACGGTGGCGGTATCTAAGCTGAGGCCAATTTCTTCAGAAATTAATTGCCCACTGGTGAGGATGGCGATGTCTTGCAGCATGGCTTTGCGGCGTTCGCCAAATCCAGGAGATTTGATGGCGGCGATATTTAAGACTCCGCGAGCTTTATTTACCACTAAGGTAGCTAGGGCTTCCCCGTCTACGTCTTCGGCAATGATTAATAAGGGTTTGCCTTGGCGGGCAACTTTTTCTAGAATGCCTACGAGGTCTTGGATGGAGCTAATTTTTTTGTCAGCAATCAGGATTAGGGGATTTTCAAATTCCACTACCATCCGTTCGTTGTCGGTGACAAAGTAGGGAGAAATATAGCCGCGATCGATTTGCATCCCTTCGACTACTTCTAATTCCGTGGTCAAAGATTTGGATTCTTCGGCGGTGATTACTCCGTCTTTGGTCACTTTGTCCATTGCTTCGGCAATCATCTGACCAATTTCTTCGTCGTTGCCAGCGGAAACTGTGGCTACCTGAGCGATCGCAGCCCCTTCTACGGGTTTGGCGATCGCCTTGATTTCTTCCACTAGCTTGGCTACAGTTTTTTCAATCCCCCGTCTGACTGACACGGGGTTAGCTCCTGCGGCCACAATTTTTAACCCTTCGCGAATCATGGCCTGGGCTAAAACCGTAGCGGTGGTGGTGCCATCTCCAGCCACATCTTTGGTCTTGGCAGCGACTTCTTGAATTAGCTTGGCGCCGGTATTTTCCAGAGGATCTTCTAGATCGATTTCTTTGGCAATGGTAATCCCATCATTGACAATCTGTGGGGCGCCAAATTTTTTCTCTAGAACTACATTCCGTCCTCTCGGCCCCATCGTAATCCGCACCGCATCAGCTAAAGCGTTAATTCCTTTTTCCAGCGATCGCCGAGACTCTTCATCAAATGCAACAATTTTAGCCATAGATTCTTACTGTGTAGCTTTCCAAATAGAAAATTTAGCACTCTCTGGCACTGAGTGCTAAGTCGCGGAAACCGTACATCAACATCCTGAATATTTCGGTAATCAGTATTTCCCGCCTTATATACGCCCTATATAAAGATTTACTGCGTGTTTCTTTACATAACTTTACAAACTGTTGTGAATCTTAACGATTTTGTCGTATCTTAGTCCAAGAAGCACTGATACACTGGAACTTATTAGCAAATACTGCTCTCATAAATATCCGAACAAATTCCGTTCCTGCGGATTGGGGAGATGCGGATGGGGTAAAGGAACCCTTAGTCTAGACTAGGAATGATTTTTATTAATCAATCCTTTAACCCTAGATTACCGGGGAAATCCTAAACGCCCCTTGCCCTCAACGGGAAAGCATGAGTCAGATCCATTCAGTCGGAACTGGATGGATCCGCCTGCACAGTTTCTGTCCGTTATTCATTGAAAAATTTTCTCAAGAAATCGATCTATGGTAGATTCCCTCAAAAAACCAGCGTCCTTTGAAGAACTCAGACCTGGGGTCAAAATCCCTGCTAAGGACACCATCCTCACCCCCCGCTTCTATACCACTGACTTCGATGAGATGGAAAAAATGGACATCTCACCGAATGAGGATGAACTGCAAGCTATCCTTGAAGAATTCCGCGCCGACTATAACCGTCATCACTTCGTGCGGGATGAGGAATTTAATCAATCCTTCGATCATATTGATGGAGACACTCGCCGGTTATTTATCGAATTTCTGGAGCGTTCTTGTACCGCTGAGTTTTCCGGGTTCCTCCTATACAAAGAACTGGGTCGTCGTCTTAAAGACAAAAGCCCCGTGTTAGCGGAATGCTTTAACCTGATGTCTCGGGACGAAGCTCGTCACGCTGGCTTCTTGAATAAAGCTATGTCCGATTTCAACTTACAGTTGGATCTAGGCTTTTTGACCAAAAGCAAGAATTACACCTTCTTTAAGCCAAAATTCATTTTCTACGCCACCTACCTGTCGGAAAAAATTGGTTACTGGCGTTATATCACCATTTATCGTCATTTAGAATCCCATCCCGAAAACCGGATTTATCCGATTTTCCGCTGGTTTGAAAACTGGTGTCAGGATGAAAACCGCCACGGAGATTTCTTTGATGCGATTATGAAGTCTCAGCCCAGTATTTTAAATGACTGGAAAGCTAAACTGTGGTGCCGCTTCTTCTTGCTGTCCGTGTTTGTCACTATGTACCTGAATGACTTGCAACGGGCTGATTTCTATGCTTCCATTGGTTTGAATGCTCGCGAGTACGATATTCACGTGATCGAGAAAACCAATGAAACCGCTGGTCGGGTGTTCCCGGTGATGCTGAATGTGAACGATCCAGAATTTTATCAGCGGCTGGATATTTGTGCGGCAAATAATGCTAAACTAGCTGAAATTGCAAATTCCAACACTCCGAAGTTTTTGCAGTTCTTCCAAAAACTCCCCTTGTTTGTTTCTATGGGCTGGCAACTGCTGCGGCTTTATCTGATGAAGCCTTTGGATGCTGCTACTGCCCAGGGAGTTGTTCGTTAAGTAAGTTTCTGTTTTCGTTTTCGCTCCTCTGTTGTTTCGTGTTATCGGCCCTGGTTTTACCAGGGCCGTTTTTATTTGGGGATTTGGGGATTTGGGGATTTGGGGTGTGTTGATGTAAGGCGATCGCCTTGCTATTATTGCGATCGCATGAGAGCCTCTCTTAAGAAGCTATTCTTGCAGGGGTTTTGAAACCGCTTAAGAAGAAAAATCGTTATTTTATGTAGGGGCGCAATGCTTGCGCCTCTCCGAACCCCACCTGGGGGATATTTATCGCTTAAATTAATAATTAGAATGCTATTACAAAAGTTAGGTCTGGGATTGGTCGGTAGTTTGTTGGGTTTAGGCTGTCACCTGATGCCAGTTTGGGGTCAGGGCGATCGCTCTTCCCAAGTTAATCCCGCAGATTTGGATTTAAGCCCAGAAATTATTGAGGAAAGTCCGGTGTTGCAGCGCTGGTTACAGGAAGTGCCGGATGTGTTAAAAGATATTCGCTCCGATCCGAGTTTTCGCACCAGAGTCCGGGCGGGATATTCTCAGTTTCCTTCGACTGATGATGCCAGTGGGTTTAATGTGGGAGTGGAGGATTTGTTTTTGGGTGGCACAGGTCTGACGGTAAGCGGAGATTATCAGGCAAGTGGGAATGGCGATCGCACCTCCGCTGGCGCCCAATTGCGTTACTATTTATTACCCTTGGGTAACTATGTGAATATTGCCCCAGTGGTAGGCTATCGCCATTTAGAAACTGAAGCTTATTCTACCAATGGGTTAGAAGTTGGTGGCAGGTTGATGTTGGCTTTATCCCGTGGCGGCGCCGGGGATATTTCTCTGGGTTATAGTCAAGTGGGGATTGGTGGGGATGAGTCGGTGGGTTTGGCTAGTTTTTCCGTGGGCTATGCGGTGAGTCGGAATGTGCGGTTAGCCACGGATTTACAATGGCAAATTGCTGACGGGGATGATGATAGTCGGGTGGGGATTGTTTTGGAGTTGATGCCTTAAAAATTCACCACAGAGACACAGAGGATACAGAGAAGAAGATAGGGAAAATAATGACAAAAATTATTTGATAAACTCCAAGACCCCATCGGTAGGGTGGGCAAAATTTTGCCCACCCTACATACTCGCTATATATAATTGAAGAGAACAGTAAAAACCCATAAAAACCATGACCACCACTGAAATCCGTCAAGAAATATTAAAAAAAATTAGTCACATCTCCGAGCCACAACTGAACCAAGTTCTACAATTTATTAATCAGGTTAACCAACCTTCAGAAAACACCATGACCGATCCTCTGGCAGATTTCATCGGTCAAGTAGATCATGGCACTCTAGCTCAAAACTGCGATCGAGAAATGAATCAATCTTGATTAGATCAAGCAAATCAGGCTATGCAAACCCTATTTAAAAGTTTTGAAAATCAGAAATTTCATCAAATTTTTATCAATGAAGCACGATTTGCAAAAACCTGTTCACTGCGTAGTAAATATTATATAGACAAACCACGAAGTTCATTTACGGACTTATCCTCAATGGTGGTAATGAAAGAATATGGAATTACCTTTATTTTGACGGGAGACGATCATTTTAATCAAGTTGGGATGGGATTTATTCAAGTCCCTAATTATAATTCTTGATCCTGACGATCGCTGTTTCTCTGTGTTTCTCTGTGTCTCTGTGGTAAAAAAATTTGGCAATTAATCATCACGCAATTCCTCAGCAATTTGGTCATCGGCCAGGTTAATTACCGGAACTTGTAAACGTCCGAGTTCGTACATAAATTGCAGTTTGTTCTTATGGCAAAACTCAGCGGCTTTGCCCAGAGATAACCGGCGTAATTCAAACAATTTGACTGCCAGTAAAAATATTCAGCTTCTAAAGCTTGGGGTGATTTGCCCGAAGTAATCAGTAAGTCTTCGGGATAGGGAAGAGATAGATTAGGCATAGATGTATCTCTGGTTACTTGACGTGCGATCTGAGTTATTGGTCGATTTTAGCTGACGCCAGATGCGCGTTAGCGAAGCGATCGCGGAGGGCGATCGCTCTTTAAAGGCTTATTTTAGCGGATATCCGTTTAAATAAGTAACTGAGACTCGGTGCGATCGCTCTCCCGTTGCGGATGCGCTATCGCTGTTCCCATACCTCCGATAGAATGGGTTGATATTCTTTTCCAGAGAAAGGAATAAATTTTTCTGGCCATTCAGCGGTCATGTTGCACAATAAGCGAAAATGCAGGGGGGTTGGTGCTGGGTTAACTCGCTCAACTTGTACATTTACTAACTCTGGCTTTTCTCGCACAAGTTCCAGGGCATCTGCCACTAAATACCGAGGACAATAACCGACAATATGGTGGTCTCTGGTACATAGCAATAAAGCGCGAGAGTCGTAAGGATTTTGGAATTCATTCGCTAAATACAACAGTTCATTAGGTTGCAATTCACTAATTCTTTCCACGGATCCTTTGGGTAAATACCGTAAGCCATGAGCAAAGAAATGGATGTGATAAAGTCCATTTTCATCGGGCTTAGGGCAGGGAAAAATCTCAAAAGTATCGGTGGCTTTACGGCCACCATTCCGAGAAAAAATGACCATTGGATCGTCTTGATGTTCGGGAATATTCAGCCATTGAAGATAATTCCTATATTCCTGGCGAGAAGGACGCATCAAGCGGTTAGCAAAGAAGGGAAATAAACCAAAAGATTTATATTCTCTGGTTAGTTCTGGAAATGAATGAAGTGGCAGAAATTTACAATTTTCTTCGGCATATTTCGCGCCATAAGTGTAAAGAAACTGATACCAATTTCCATCAAAGGTTAGCCGACCAATGGGAAACCAGGAACGGCTCAGTGGATCTTGCCAAGCTAAAAACAATGTTTCCATGATAAATAAATTATACAATTTACAAAAATTCATCCAACAGTAGGGGCGAAGCATTCCGGCAGATCGTATCCGCTGGAAACATTAACTTATATACCGGAATGCAACGCCGCCCTGAAGCAGGCAAGGGCGAAGCATTCCGGTATATAGGTTATGGTTGGTAATATTAAATAGACTGCCGGAATGCTTCGCCCCTACGAAATTTTTACGAAAATTTAATGTTTGTATGATAAATAAATTATACAATTTACAAAAATTCATCCAACAGTAGGGGCGAAGCATTCCGGCAGTAGGGGCGAATGGCCATTCGCCCCTACAATATTCCAAGCAATCAATTATCTGCCGGAAAGATCACGCCCGTACACTACCGGAATGCTTCGCCCCTACCGGAATGCTTCGCCCTTGCGAGGAAAATATACAGAATAGACCAAAATTTGCTAAACTCCAGAGTCGATAGATAGCAAGTCCGCAGGGGGTCAGGAAGTGGCGGGAATTAACCATAAGGCGCAAAATCCACAACTAGAATTTAGTGATTCCAGGGATATTTCTTGGCCCTGGTGGCCGTTGGTGCCACTGTATCCTTATGGTCAGCGGCGGACAATTCGCAAAGAAGTTATTCAAGATACGATTTGGACTTTTGACCAACTTCAGGGGATTTTTTATGTGGTGGTGCCCATTCGGATGACCGTAGTCCGGTTGGCACAAGGGGGTTTGTTGGTTTATGCTCCCGTGGCGCCGACTCGTGAATGTGTGAGTTTGATGCAGGAGTTGGTGGCAAAATATGGTCCAGTAAAATATATTATTCTGCCCACAGTTTCGGGATTAGAACATAAGGTGTTTGTGGGGCCGTTTGCTCGTCGTTTTCCCACCGCACAAATATATGTGGCCCCAAGTCAGTGGAGTTTTCCCTTGAATTTGCCCCTGAGTTGGTTGGGGTTTCCCCGTAAACGCACGCAAATTTTGCCCGAAAATAGTAGTCAAACTCCGTTTGCCGATGAGTTTGATTATGAGATATTGGGGCCGATTAATTTGGGGACTGGTCGCTTTGGAGAAGTGGCTTTTTTCCATAAGCGATCGCGCACTTTATTAGTTACGGATACGGTGGTTTCGGTGCCCGCCGATCCACCAGCGATCGCACAACTCGATCCTTATCCGTTGTTATTCCATGCTAAAGATAGTTCGGCAGATATCATCAAAGATACCCCAGAAAATCGCCGCAAAGGATGGCAAAGAATTACTTTGTTTGCTTTTTATTTCCGTCCTCATGTCCTAAATGTGATGGAATGGAACCCCATGCTAAAAGATGCCCGACAAGCAAGCGATCGCTCTCGGAAAAATTACTTTGGCTTATATCCGTTTCAGTGGCAACCGGGTTGGATGCGATCGTTTGAAGCCTTGCGAGGTAATGGTCATCTCTTTGTTGCCCCAATTCTTCAGACCCTTATCCTTAACCGCGCACCAAAAGAAACTTTAAACTGGGCAAGTAAAGTCGCTCTCTGGCAATTTGAACGGATTATTCCCTGCCATTTACAAGCGCCCATAGAAGCGACTCCCCAGCAATTTCGTCAAGCATTTTCTTTCCTAGAAAAGTATCCAGCAATTAGTGCAGGAGCGTTTAATAGTAATACTTATCCTTTGCCAGAAGAAGACTTTCAATTACTTCAAGAAATCGATGCAACCTTAAATCAGCGGGGCATTGTTCCCCCAGCCAAAGAGAAAGTATAAAGAGTCTCTCAAATCATCAAAGCTCAAAAACCGCTTTCGTCGGTTGATTTACTGGCTGATAGGCGGCAAAAATCTTTCTTACTAAGGGTACATGAGCCGCTGCTTCAATCCACAGGCGAGCACCGCAGGGGCCTGTTTC
Source organism: Planktothricoides raciborskii GIHE-MW2 (assembly GCF_040564635.1). Classification (NCBI taxonomy): domain Bacteria; kingdom Bacillati; phylum Cyanobacteriota; class Cyanophyceae; order Oscillatoriales; family Oscillatoriaceae; genus Planktothricoides; species Planktothricoides raciborskii. The sequence goes on along the minus strand of NZ_CP159837.1, from coordinate 4,774,408 downwards.
GTGGGGAGTGTACACAATCCGACAGGGGCCATTAATTTCTAGTTCGTGGCATTCGTGTTGGTTTTTGCCTTCTTTGACCACAATCGGCGGCTCGTTCTGATTTTCTTTGGCGTTTTTGCCGATAATTTGCCGGTTCACTAGAATACAGGTTTCCGCTTCCCGGCGGCGCTTGTACCAGGTGCCTTTGGGACCTTTGCCGCGTTCTTCGATAACGGGCATTCCGTTAAATAAGGGGATAATCCAAGCGCGGCCTTGTTTTTCGGCGCCTTTGACTCGGCCTTGTTGGAGCAGGATGCGGAGTCTGACGGTGGAAATACCTAGGTAGTGGGCGGCTTCGGTTGTGCCGATATGGGTTGGGGTGCTGTCTGGGTTGCTCATTTGTTTGGTCTCTCTTTTTACATCGTAATAGTAATATAGCTGGGATAAATCAAACCGTCAAAGGCTTTAGCTACTTTTGCAGTAACTACATCGCAATAGTAAATATGAGTAGCGGATGAGCAAAGATAAAAGATAAAAGATAAAAGATGATTTTCTGTAAAGCTCTCAGTTAATCTTTGTGCCTCTTTAGCCTTGGTGACTCAAATTGCGGATATGTCATTTAACTACATCGTAATAGTAAAAGGGGATGGGCTGGTTAACGACAGATAATTTTGATATTCATAAACAAATTTCTTTACAGCGCCCTCCCTTCTCAAATAAAAACAATAGCCCCGTTGAACTGATTGATGAATTCCAGAAAAACCCCACCATTAGCCTATTTTTAATCGGGATAAAGCTAGGGTGGGGCGATCTATTTATGTCCAGATTATCTGCTTCTAAGTCCAGATTATCTCCAGAAAGCAAAAAACGCTATAAAACCAGCCAATCAGGAATTCCTTGAGTATTTGGCGGGATCTGAACGGGTCGGTAGAGTTGGGCTGCGAGAAGATAATTAATTGCTTTGGGGGACTTCATCCCCAGCATCAGTTCATTGGCTAATTGTTGAACAAAAGTTTGTTCCATTGAGGTCAGGGGTTCTTTTTGCATCTGACTGTTGACTAATTTTTGATAAGCTTGCCCCAAATTACTTTGGTAGAAATGTTGCAGTTGTTCCGGTGCGGTATTTAACCAAAATTCGGCTATTTGTCGGCGAATTTGCCGCAATTCCTCGATAATTGATTGATCGGTAGGGTCAATATAATAGAGATTGGCACAACCGATCGCCCGGTTAATAAATTCTGTTGTGGTGACATCTTGGAGTAACGGATTAGACCCTAAATTCAGAGATTCTACCTGGACAGATTTTTGTTTTTCCTGCCATGTTTGGAAAAGCTGGTGAAATAGGTTGCCCATTTTAGCCGAATAGCTGCGACTATCCAAAAATGGGGGTTGGTTTTGCATTTTTTGCTGAATTTGCTGCCGGTATTGCTGACGCAATTGTCGGCTATTTGCTAAGGTGACAGCTAAGTTAATGTAAGCTGTTTCGCTGTTAGCAATTAGTTGGGGAACTTGCAGTTCGTGTAGCAATGCGGAACCTTGGCGCGATCGCAGAGTATTGCCTTCCCAAACAATGGGAGGTAAACCGATTTCTAAGGGATCAATTAAAGAAGTTGCGCCCGCATAAGGGTAAGAGTCCAGATAAATATCCGCAATTTTCAGACATTCTTTAATATCCGTCGGACTGGGTAAAGTATTAATGAACACCAGACGGTTAGAATCGATGCCATATTTGCTAAATACCGCCCGCATCAGATTAATAAAAGGAATCGTGGGATAATTCGGATTCCATGCTGGACCAAAGGGATATAATACTAATATAGAATTCGGGACTGCGGCGATAATTTTAGCCCAAGTTTCCCGGAGTTCGGGTACAATTTTGTGGAAATTTGCCCCAGAGATAAATACAATCGATTCACTGGTTGCCCCCCAACTTTGCCGGTCTGGTTTGACGGTGGCTGGGGGATGTTCTGTGGGGAAACGGAAACAAATTCCCGACCCCGGAATGTTTACTAAGCGTTCGCGATATTGGTCTTGATAAGTTGGCGCTGGTGCGGTTAATTCCCCGGCAATATAATAGTCGATATGCCGCATACGGGTGGTGATGGGAGAACAGAATGAGGTGATTTGTACGCGGGCTAGACGATGCATTTCTAGTAACCCTCTTTCCCGCAAACGAGTTATGACATTCATGCCAATGAATAAAATATCTAAGTCATCAGACCGGATTTGTTTTACTTGGTCATGGATATTTTCTGGCAGTTTTACTCTAGCATCGCATCGACTCTGGCAATACTGTTCGAGGGGCTGATTTTTAAAATGATTGGCATAAAGAATTACTTCAAATTGGCTGCGATCGAGATATTCAAAAACCGGCAAAGTGGCAAAAGTTTCCGTCGATGCTTGGAAATTGCTTTTCAGAATACCAACGCGAATTTTTGGCCGCTGGGGTCGTTCAGGGAAACAGTAATCTAGCTGATATGCTTCACTTAGGGCAAACTCATTAATCTCGCTAGTTTTGATAATGATATCCTTGATATTTAGGGCATTAAAGTATAAGGGAACCAGATTCACATTTTGGGTGAATAGACGAGCTATATTTTGCCAAATCGTTGATTTTTGATTGCTGAATATGCGCTGATGGAGATAATCCACTAATCCCTGCATATAGTTGGCATAATCAGTGGTTTCACCAATTTGGTTGAACAGTTCGGGATAGTCGATTAAAAAATTGACAAAATCGTTTAACAGCCATTGGGGAATCGGCGCATTTTCATACCACCGTGACGGCAATTGATGCGATCGCGTGTAAAGCATGACTGCCAAGAGTGATTGGATACCTTGGGGTTGCCCTAATCCTTGAGCAATATTGTCAATTAATTGCTTGACAAATGGCTGTTCTGATTCGGCGATCGGCTCATTTTTGATTCGACTGTTCATTATTGTTTGATGTATTTTACCCATAACTTCACTATAAGCCGTTTCCAGTTGAGCATCACTGATGACCAACCATTGTTGCGCTAGTTTTTGCCGCGTTTGCTGGAAGTTGGTAATATTTTGCGGATCTATCTGAGTGAGTTCTCCATAAGCAGAATAAATAGAATTTTTTAAGGATTTAATTCGCGGCAAAATTGCTTGGGCTGGGGCAAAATCTGGGACTGCTTGCAGCACGGTTTTCAGAGAGTTTTCCGCTAATTGAATATTGTTTACTTTTTCGGCAATTTGAGCAATGTACCAGCTAACTCGCCAATGATTACAGCCTAAATTAATGGCCGCTAATAAGTCAGCAAGTGCTTGCTCATATTGTCCTAGCCGTTGTCGGACTAATCCAGCCCATAACCGCAAGTAACCATCATTGGGATAGAAGGCTTGATAATCTAATAGTCCGCCTCCACCCAAGGTATAAATTAATTTTGATGATTCAGAAATTTGGCGATCGCTGTCAAAAAGTTCTTGAATATCATCTGAAGTCATGCTCGTGTTAAATTGGGGAGCAGTTTGCCCAAGAGATTTGATAAATAATTCAGCCCCAGAGGGTTTAAAAGGATCGCCGATTAAGTCGTCAAAAGTCACGGGTTGTTGCAGCAAACTGCCAGTGGAGAAACCGGAGAAACCCGGTTTTTTCAAAAAACCGGGTTTCTTGGCTTTCGGTAATTTTAGCAGGCGATCGTAAATGGGATTTATTTGCTTGGCAGCATTTTCTGCCCCAAAAATTTGTTGAGCATAAACCCGCGCATTTTGACCTAATCTTTGCCGTTCTTCAGGATGATGATAAAGATATTCTATCGCTTGTTTATATTCTAATTCACTGTCAACAATTAACCCAGTAAAGTTATCGACAATCAGGCGTTTTACCCCGCCATAAGGAAAGACCACCGGGGGGATTCCGGCATACATTACCTCTTGTAAATTTAACTCCGCAGCAGCATAAGTATCTTCACAAAGGGGATAGCCATAAACATCTAATATTTCTATGACTGATTTAATATCATCTACATACCCCCGAAAGTCAAACTTTGCTAAAGCCCCAAGGTCTTGGGCTTGTTGTTTGAGATAAGCTTCAATTGTTCTGCCACCACAGACGATAAACTTCACATTGGGAATCTCAATTTTAGCACTCATTGGCACATAATTCGGGTGCATTTTGGTAAAATACACAGTGCCAATATAACCGACATTAAATGTGTCGTGAGGTTTGGTTTGGATATTTTCAACTCTGGCAAAGTCTGCGGCATCATAAACCATGCCAATTTTCTCCAGTCTTACCTCTGGTGAGAGATTCTGAAATACGGGAAGTTCAGCGGTATAAGGATTACAAGGAATGGCAAAATCTGCATATTCTACTAATTCCTGGGTGATGATGTGGGGTGGGTATTCACCAGCAATATGAAACCAAATCAGCAAGCGACAGGGGGGCAGTTCTGACGTAAGCAGGTCATAAAGATCGGGATTATTCCAAAAATGAATATGGACAATATCGGCGCTGGCAATTTCGCGATCGCGTTGAGATTTATCGGGACCGTTGATGACAGTCATTCCCGCTGCTTGGGCTAATTCTAAAGGCAACGGATCGGCACAAGGTTGCAAAGAAATAATGTGATGCTGAAAATTACCAAGATGGGCAGAGTATTTGGCGATCGCGATCGCTGACCGGGTTGCGCCCCCTCGCGATAACTGATGAATTATATGTAGAATTTTCATTTGTTTCATGGGTTGCTGAATTTGAGAAAGTCAGAAAGTGAAAACTTTAGAATAATCTTAAGACAAAAGTTTACGATAAACCCGAAGCGTAGAAAAAACGCCGGGAATAATGGGCAAATGTGCCTGAGTTTGAGTAGGATCCGTCGGATATAATAAGGGGACTTCCACCCGTTCGCAATGATAAGTTTTGTCCATTAACTCTTGACAAGCTTGCCGAATTCCTGGCTCTTTGCCTCCATGATGAAATAAAATTGCCGTGCGATTTTCATCATTCAGGGGTGGTAAATAATCGTGAAATACCATGATTCCCCCAGGGGCTAATAGCGGAAAATAATTCAGAATATCTTGCCGCACCCCTTCATAACTATGATCTCCATCAACAAAGATAAATACAGGCTGTTGACCATCCCGATCAAATAAAGACTGTAATTGCGGGGCTGCTTGATGAGATAACATTTGCAAGTGTGTCACTTCATTCTTAAAATGTTGGAGAACTGTTTGTAATTGGGGATGTCCACCGGGATCGATCGCAAATCCTTGGCACTGTGGCACAATTAGTTTAAATGTTTGACATTCTAAAAACAAAGAACTGCCCGCATAAGAGCCAATTTCCACAAACCGCAATGGGGATGAGCTTTGTGGTAGCAATTGGCGTAAAACATAGTAAAGTTGAAACCGTTCGTTTAATGACATTTGACTTTCAATTCCATAAGCCACCGGGTCATCTTGATAAAACTCGCGGATCAGATCGCTTGGAATCATCGGATTCAAAGGAAATTTATCTGGTTTTATGAAAAAAACGCCGGTTTCATCAATGGGTTGAAGATTCAATGTAATTTGTTTTTGCTCGGCAAATTCGTGAACCGCTTGGCGACAACCTTCCCAGTGACCATAATCATCGACTTGAATATAACCATCATTCACCACTCGGTCATATAAATTCTGAAAAATTACCTGGGTTGATTCATACCAATCACCATCGACGTGCAACAGAGAAATCATGCCCACCATATTTCGCATTTTGGGCAAAGTTTCTTGAAAATAACCTTTAACGGTTTTAACAATTTGCCGCACTTTTAACTTAGAACAAATTTCTTGAACAGTAGTTTCTGGTGCGGCACAGGTGCCGGTTCCCCAGCCGGTTTGATCCGCAGGAATTCCCTGATGTCGATCTTTTTCTGTGGGGGCTGGCATTCCACTAAAAGAATCAAAGGCATATAACCAACGGGGTTGTTTACTGTAGTTTTTAATCACTGCGGCCATTAATGCGGTGGAACCCCCTCCAGCAACGCCACATTCAACAATATTCCCTGGAATATTTTTTTGACAAATTTGCTTGACCAAAGAAAATAATGAATATAAACGAGCTTCGCTTAACATGGTGTATGGGCGAACAATTTCCAGTAATTGTTGAAATTCTGGATCGTTAATTTTCTTGGTGATTAGCTGCGGATATTGATCTATTAGTTGATTTTTCAGGGTTTGCGCTGCGGTATTTTGGGGAAAATAGCGGAGTTCTTCTTGTAACGCTTGGAGGGCAGCGCCTGGTTGATGTTGATTGAGAAAACAAATTCCTCGCAAATAATCGATGTTTTGCGTGTATTTTTGCGTTGTGTTTTGCAGTTTTTTGGCTTGGTTTAATAAGTCAAATGCTTGGGTATGATTTTGCGTATTTATGGCTTCGGTTGCTTGTTCAACTAAATTGGCGGCAGAAATGCCTTGTGCAGAACTGGGCTGAATTTCCATGAGTAACTGTCGGGCTTTTGGATGTTCTGGAATAGCCGCTAATAAGATATTTAAGCTTTCTATGGCTGCCTGATTTTGCCCCATTCGCGCTAAGGCGATCGCCTTGCCATAGTGCAGTCCCGGTTCATTCGGTAAAGCGGCGATCGCCATTTCCAGAACTTTTAAATTTTCGACATTTTTACCCTGATTCAAGTATTTGACTGCTGACTGAACCAGGAAATAATTATATTCAGTTTCGGCGGCTAATAGTTGAGAACGCATTTGTTCTGGAGATAGCAAAAATTTTGCTCCTAAATATTCATCGACTATGGCCATTTGTTCTAGGTTTGTTTCAGGATGAACATTGGTAAACAACTTCTTTAATTGTTCTTCTCTCATCGCCGGAGGTGGGGCGAAATGTCTTAAAAACTTATCATCTCCTTGTAGTTCATAATCCGGCGCTTGATTCAAGTGAAAATAAGCACACCCTGCCTTAACCGCGTAAAATAAATGAGAGCCTAACCCATTGCTAGAGGCATATTGATGCAGAGAACACAAGTGATAAAAGCGAAATAAAAAATCCGGGTCATATATATGACCGGCAGATACAACTCGCATCCCTCTTTTTTCAAAAGGAATGTGCCGGCCTAAATGATAATCTTTCCAGTAAATACAGACGGTAATCGGCTTGAGAGTATCAGGCAGTTGTTCTAGCTTTTCGGCCAGAGATTCATCATCCATTTTCACGATGATGTGATGGGTAGAGTGAAAAGGGAAAAAAATCGTTCCCTGGCGCTTGGGTTTTGGCTGATTTTTTAATAATTCTATTAAATATAAAAATGGAGAAGCCGCCGGGATAACTTGTTTCCGAGGATAGTCATTAGGCAGTTGTTTTAGATAACTTTTAACTCGATAAGGTGGGTAAGCCCAGATTGTGGGTAGGAGTGATTGTAACTCCGCTTCCCAAACTTTATCATCACTTAAGTTAACCCCGTGAGGCACGATCGCTTTTAGGGGATAGTTCGGGGATAGATTCGCATATTGCTTGATAATTAGATCGATGCCATAGAAAGCATTACCGGCAAAAAATTCCGAAGTTTTTTGAGGTCTATCTGCACAGAGTTGAGTCAGATTTTTTTGCTGTTCCAGGGTTTGTTCTAAGGTGAGCATTTGTTTTTTTACTGACATTAAGTTAATAGATTCCAGGTGACTGGCGTGCCGATTTTAACATCCTGTTTAATCGTTTTCCCCAACAGAATATCGTAATATTTAGCGGGTAAACCCAATCCGGGGCGAACAATTCTCAGATTCTCTGGGGTGAGAATTTCCCCAGCTTTCATGTCTTGGGAAATGTAGAGCGATCGCCGAAAAATTAAAGATTTTTCTTCTGCCCTGGTTGGCCCATATTGGATTTTTCCCAAACTCTGACAAGCTCTTTGTGATTCTACAACTAATTGCGCCATTTCTTCGGGTTCCATAGAAAAAGCTGCATCCACACCCCCATCAGCACGACGCAAAGTAAAGTGTTTTTCAATCACCGTTGCACCCAGGGCAATACTGGCGATCGCGACCCCAATTCCCATCGTGTGATCGGATAATCCCACTTGGACATTAAATAAATCTCGTAAATGGGGAATCGTCAAAATATTGCTATTTTCTGGGGTGGCCGGATAGGTGCTGGTACATTTGAGTAAAATGATATCCTGACAACCTGCTTCCCTCGCGGTGCGAACTGTTTCATCCAATTCGGCTACGGTTGCCATGCCGGTAGAAATAATCATCGGTTTGCCGGTACTCGCGACTTTACGAATTAATGGTAAATCCGTATTTTCAAACGAGGCAATTTTATAACAAGGGACATTTAAAGATTCGAGAAAATCCACCGCAGTCTCATCAAAGGGAGTGCTAAATCCAATGATATTCAGTTCTTTACAGCGATCAAAAATCGGTTTGTGCCATTCCCACGGAGTATAAGCTTGTTGATAGAGTTCATAGAGAGAATAACCTGCCCATAAGCTGTTTGGGTCATCAATAAAAAACTCCCCTTTCTTAATATCTAAAGTCATCGTATCGGCGGTGTAAGTTTGCAGTTTAATCGCCTGTACCCCCGCTGTAGCTGCTGCTTCTACAATTTCTAATGCTCGGTCTAAAGATTGATTGTGGTTGCCGGACATTTCGGCAATGATAAACGGTGGATGACTGACTCCGATATTTTTCTCATATATAACGATATTTTTCATAAATTATCCTGTAAATATATCAGGCAATTATATCATTTAATTATAAAAAAATCCAAGATTCGTTACCCACGTTTTTAATGGGGTTTGGGGGGAGCGATTATATCAAGTAGTTGTTGCGCGGATGTTTTTGACTAAATGCATGGCTAGTTGGTTATTTCCCGTTGATTGCGGCCAATTGATTGTACCGATTTCTGCAAAACCGGCTTTGATAAAAGACCGGATGGATGACTGATTGTCTGGTTTAATATAAGCATGAATTTGGGAAATTTTCAATTCTTGAAATAGGCGATCGCAGGCTAGTTTGATTAACTCACTGCCATAACCTTGATGGCGATAATCACTGGCAATACTGATAGAGATTACCGCTTGATTATCCTGAATTTTATAACGAATTTGCCCTATGGGAATATTGTCTAAATTTATTGCAATGTAAATGATGCAATTTGGATTTTTGACTTGAGCATCAAACCATTGAATGTGCTGTTCCCAAGGAATAGGCTCTGATGAAAAAGAAGCCGCACGCACTTGGGGGTCATTAGCCCATTCCCAGAGTAATTGAGCATCACTTTCTTGCACTGTTATTAAGCGTAACATTTGGGTTTGCATCATTGGTTTGCATCATTGGTTTGCATCATTGGAATCACGCGATCGCTTTCGTGTTGCGTCCACAACGCTTCGCGAACAAACTTTTCCACACCATAAATCAAGTAATCTCTAGTTGCATCACTCTCAGCCATTGGCAAACCATCGCTATCAGGATAAGTAACATCAAAAAGTGAGTATCTTAGGGAAGTTGTCATAATTTAGACCCCATAAAACCCGATTCAAAACTAGACTAACATATTGACAATTTCTAAGACAACTTGCCTTGCGCCATTGCCATCAACTAACGTTTGTCCTTTTTTCCTCATGGTTTCAACCTTGAGACCTTCCCATAGCAATTCTTGCAATGCCAAACCAATTTTATCGATAGTCACATCCTGATGCCAACCCAGATTAATAATTACACCTTGACTATCTAATTCAGCCGCGATCGCCCGCTGATTTTCCGCCAAAACTAACACAATACTCGGCAAACCCATAAACGCTAATTCCCAGCAAGTGCTACCCCCAGCGGAAATTGCTATATCTGCCCAAGCCATTAACTCTGGCATATTAGTGACATTCCGCTGCAAACGAATAGGAATTAGTGAATTTTGTACCGCTATTTCTAAAGAGTTATAATGGGGGTTACTTCCCCCCACCACCACTACTACCTCTAGTTCCTCAACTGCCAAAAGCTGCAAAGCCTGAATCACTTTTAACGTCACATTATCTGGATCCGATCCTCCCAATGTCACCAAAACTTTTTTAGCTACTGGTGATACCGTTCGCTGCCATTGCTGCCAAGGCCAAAACTCCCGCCGTAATAGGGCGTAACCAGTGCCAAGTAATAGCTGAGTATAAGGTTCGCGATGCTGATACCATTGCTCGTCAGCCGATATATTTTGATTCAGGATCAAATCAGCATAATAGTGTTCCGCGTGTCCATAATCATCGATAAATAATAAATTTAATTTAGATTGCTTAAGGATTTGCTGATATTTTCCCCCGAAATGATACCCATCAAGCACAACCCAATTCGCCTCAAACTGATGCGCTAATGCCGCAGTTTCCTGGGCATCTGCTAAACTTCCTGGTTCTGTGGTCAATTGGCCAAATTTCATTCCTTCTGACTGGAGGCGTTCCTCCAAGGCTGGGACATAATTTGCCATGATAAAAATAGGCTGTCCTTGGGTATCTTGCCATGTTTGAGCAAGTGCCAAGCAGCGCATCAGATGACCTGAACCGATCTTAGTGGACGCATCTACGCGGATGATGATATTTTTGGATATCATAGCAAATAGTACAACTTATTATTGTTCAAATCCTTAATCATAATGAATTCTAAAACAGTTTCACAATACGAACAAGATTTTTATGGCTGGACACAGTGGCAAGTAGAGGTACTCGCAAAAAGACAAGTATCAGAGTTAGATTGGCAAAATTTACAGGAGGAGTTAGAAGCTTTGGGGAGACAGGAATACCGAGAATTAGTCAGTCGTCTTACTGTCTTGTTAGGGCATCTTCTCAAGTGGGAGTATCAACCAGAAAACCGTTCTCGCAGTTTGTTTTTGACTATACGAGAACAACGGCGGGCAATTAATCGCCATTTTTATCGCAATCCTAGCTTAAAGTCTCGCATCTTTGACGCTTTAGAAGATGGCTTTGAAGCAGGAGTTGATTTGGCTTTACGAGAAACAAACTTGCCATTAAAAACTTTTCCAGAAAAATGTCCCTATAAGTTTGAGGACGCGATGGCGCATCCGCGCCGCTTCGCGATCGCAGATAGTTTTCTGTGCGATACCAGCCAAGATTGGGAATAATAAGTTTACGGGCAGAAATAAATGCACCACAGACCCCATTAGTTATAACATTCGTAGGGGGGGCTTGCATTTTGCCCACCCTACACCTACAATCCTAAAATAAAAAGGTGTGTTATGTAGATTAACACACCTGACAAAATTGGCATTGCTGAAGGGCTTACTCAAAGGATAGTTTATGATTGGGCGATCGCTTCAATTCCAATATAGATAGGATGATAGGAACAGGAAGAACTAAAACCGTATAGAAATTGGTTAGGGATCTGAAGAATAAGCGTTGTCCGGGATCGTGGATAAGATCGAGAATAGGATGTCCAAAGGCACTTGATAGTCCAATGACCGTATAGGCTACTGTTACTAAGAATAACACCACAAGATAGCCAATGGCCATGAGTCGGCTATTTTTAAAGGGTAGTGCCTTCATCGCATAGAAATACAGGGCATTCTCGAAGGCTACCAAAAACAGAAGAAACTGAAAGCCGATATAGGGGAGATAATGATACAAGAAGTTGACTTCTGGACTCCAGACAAACACAATTCTGAACCAGACAGTCAAGAGAATTTCAATGGGCAAGAAAATTCCCGATACGACATAGGCATATCGTGGAGCTTTGTTTTCCTTATAAGCATCTTGAATTCTCAAAAAATTGAAAATTAGATAAAAGAGAAAAGGAACTTCCCACAAGGGTAGAAGCATCGCCGAAACCGTTCTACTGGGTTCATGATCCAACCAATTACAGGAGTGATTAAACCCAAACAATTTATAGATTGCAGTGGTATGAGGATCAACGTCAACCAATGTTTTAGTCAAAATCGCTCCGACAAGCAGTATGATAATCAATGACACATAGGAAATAATTCTAAGAATTTCTGGATTAAACGTCAAACTAAAAGCATAGTTTAGGGCATCATTCTTAGTTGACTTGTCAACAGTCATGTTTGCTTTACCTCAATAAAACGGTGATTTTCATTTTGGATAACTGAGTAATTTAGGTTTGAAAAACCTTACTATTACTCAATTTAAGACAATTTTGCTGAGAACCTTCTCCAGATTTGTCGGTCGCTAATCTGAAAACGAAACCCAACAGCATCTATACAGCAATCAAACTCATTTTATTTTAATATGCAATATCACAGCAGTGTGGAATGTGGACATAAAACTTTACATTTGACTCAACAAGAGTCTCTGGCAGAAAATCTTAGCGCCAATGGCTCACAGAAGAGCGCCGACTCAATTCTTGCAAATAAGGAAAATTACTTAGTCAGGCATATTCATAAAACAGATGTATTTCCATCAACTGTAAAATCAAATATAGCAATTGTCATGGTTATGAAGTACAAAAGCGGCGATCGCACTAGATTATCGCACTAGATTATCGCACTAGATTATCGCACTAGATTATTGTGGGGATTGATTGATTTACTGCCCATATTTTTTCTGTTCTATATGACTATTAATAAAATACCACTCAGGATACTTTTTTATTATACTCAAGCAATCGGCTAAAGTAAAATGCGGTTTTTCTGGATAAATTATTGTCAGGATTTTCTCAATTAAATCAAAATCTTCGGGAGTATCTACCGTCCAACGATGGTGACTACAATCTTCCGCATAAACCATAGAACCTAAACGATATCGTTCTGGTTGTCGATAAATAAAGGGGGTAACGTGCTCGCGGTCTGGTTGTGCTGTGGCTTCTAAAAAAGCCTCTTGCAATACGGAAAAAGAAAACACTTCCGTATCCATCCCTCTGGGATAACTGCGTTCTAAACAGTTAGACACATAATCATAAAAACCGGGTTGGTTTAAAGCATCCGGTTTTTGCAAATAATAAGCGATCGCTGATGAAATCACATCCGGGTCAATGAAAGGACAATCAGAAGTCACCCGAACCACCACATCGGCTTTATGTATTCTGGCAGCCTGATAATATCTAGCTAAAACATCAGTTTCACAACCCCTAAAATAGGCCACAGAAAGACTATTACATAACTCAACAATAGGTTCATCACTGTGATTAGTCGTGGTAGCAATAACAATTTCATCCGCTAATTTTACCCTTTGCAATCTTTCAATTTGATATGCCAGCAAAGGTTTTCCCAATACTGGCTTAAGAACTTTCCCCGGTAAGCGGTTAGAAGTCATTCTGGCTTGAACAATAATCGCAATTTTCATATCAAAATTTCCTGTAGGGGCGAAGCATTCGCGGAGATAATCTGTCGGTTAACCGGGCATCTTGATGCGCGAATGCTTCGCCCTTACCTCTATATTGAGAAACATCATATCAAAATTTCCTGTAGGGGCGAAGCATTCGCGGAGATAATCTGTCGGTTAACCGGGCATCTTGATGCGCGAATGCTTCGCCCTTACCTCTATATTGAAAAACATCATTTAAAAACATCAGAAATCACAACATTCAATAATATCCCGCAAAACTGCCACAACTCGGTTTTGATTTTCTTCACTTAAACCATAATACAAAGGAAGACTAATCGCCTCTTGATAATATGCTTCAGCTTCAGGAAAATCCCCCGAAGCAAACCCTAGTTTTTGATAATAAGGTTGAGTATGAACCGGGATATAGTGCAAATTTACTCCAATCCCAGCCTGTCGTAAATCCTCAAAGACTTGGCGATGAGTTTGAGCAATTTGATCCAGTTTCAGCCGAATAATATAAAGATGCCAGCTAGATTCAGTATCAGGATGTTGCCAAGGTAAAACCAGGGGAAAATCTGACAACAATTGATTGTAGCGTTCGGCTAAAAATCGACGACGGGACACAAATTCATCCAAACGTTTCATCTGACTTGCACCCAATGCCGCTTGAATATCAGTCATCCGGTAGTTAAACCCCAACTCTAACTGCTGGTAATACCACAACCCATGAGACTCACCCTGCATTAACTCAGGATTGCGGGTAATGCCGTGAGTCCGCAACCGCATCAGCTTTTCCCACAAATCGGCACGATTTGTCACCACCATACCCCCTTCTCCAGTGGTAATAATCTTCACCGGATGAAAGCTGAATACCGCCATATCTGAAAACTGACAATTTCCTACCGGACTGCCCTGATATTTCGCACCAATAGCATGAGAGGCATCTTCCAAAACTGTAAAACCGTACTTTTCAGACAAAGCGGCAATCTTATCCATCTGGCAAGACTGTCCTGCCAAATGAACGGGTACAACCACCTTGGGCAGTTTACCGTCTCGTTCAGCCTGGGAGAGTTTCTGTTCCAGGGCAGTAACACTCAGATTGTAGGTCTGGGGGTCAATATCCACAAAATCCACATCTGCACCACAATACAAACCACAATTTGCCGAAGCGACAAAAGTATTCGGCGAAGTCCACAAGATATCACCCGCCCCCAGTCCCAGGGCTAAACAAGCAAGGTGCAAAGCTGCGGTAGCACTAGAAACCGCCACCGCATAATTAACCCCACAATACGCCGCGACTGCCTGCTCAAATCGTTCTATGGTCGGCCCTTGGGTAATCCAATCTCCGCGCAAAACAGAAATCACCGCATCGATATCTTGCTGGTTAACATCTTGTCGTCCGTAAGGAATAAAATCACTCATTAAATCACTCATTGAAAATCACTCATTGACTGATTGCTTCGACTGATTGGTTCAAAATATTTAACAGTTGACTGGCACTGAGCCATTGGGTATTTTGATCGGAACTGTATTGAAATCCCTCGCCCACCGATGACCCGATTTCACCCAAAGGATTATGAGTAAAATCTACCGGCTGTGTAAACTGAATCGTGGGCTTAATCACATAATGATCCGCAAATTCTACCGTCAAATGGGAATCATCCCCAGGACATAAAACTTCGTGCAGTTTTTCTCCTGGTCTGATGCCAATAATTTTAGTAGGCATTCCTGGGGCTAAAGCGGCGGCTAAATCGCTAATTTTCATCGACGGAATTTTCGGCACAAAAATTTCTCCCCCCTGCATTCGCTCAAAGCATTTGAGCACAAAATCTACTCCTTGGGGAAGGGTAATCCAAAACCGCGTCATCCGGGGGTCGGTAATTGGTAATTCCTTCGCCCCTTCCCGAATCAATTTTTGAAAAAATGGCACCACGGAGCCTCTAGAACCCACCACATTTCCATAACGAACCACAGAAAAGCGAGGTTTTGGACGACCGACAATATTATTAGCAGCCACGAACAATTTATCAGCAGCTAATTTAGTGGCACCGTAAAGATTAATCGGATTTGCTGCTTTATCGGTGGATAGGGCAATGACTTTTTCTACTTGATTTTCAATGGCTGCATCAATAACGTTGTTCGATCCGTGAATATTGGTTTTGATGCATTCCATTGGATTATATTCGGCGATCGGAACGTGCTTGAGCGCGGCAGCATGAATCACATAATCCACTCCATGCATGGCTCGTTGCAGTCGGGGATCATCTCGCACATCACCAATAAAATATCGCATGACTGGGGAGTTAAACTCTTGAGCCATTTCATATTGTTTGAGTTCGTCCCGCGAGTAAACAATGACTTTTTTCGGTTGATATGATTGGAGAATATGTCGAATACATTCTTTGCCAAATGACCCAGTACCGCCAGTGATTAAAATTGTTTTTTGATTCATAGAAAATATTTGTTTAATATTTTTTTGATAAATATTTTGATTATAGCGGTTTTTATAGGATGAAGTACAGAGGTTTTATAGATTCCCGCCTGCGCGGGAATGACAGTTTTTTTGTACTTCATAACTCCGCAAAGTGCTGTATATTTTTATATGTTAATCTAAATCTAATTTTTACAGTTTATATTCCATTTCAAATAATTCAACTTCTGTAATATTGGCAATATCAGATTTCACATTCATTTCCGCTTCGGCTAATTTCTTAGCTTTGGCAAATAATTCATCGGGCAAAGTCTCCAGATAAGATTTTAAGCTGGGTTCATCGGCCAGTAAATCCTGGATTTCCATTCGCGCACTTTCAATGGAGTAAACCCAACTGGGCGTGCGTTTTTCCGGCTGAGTTTTCCATTTAATAATATGCATTATTAAGCGAGTTATTTGACTTTTTAAGGCTCTTTTGTCTGCACGGCTCAAGGCTTCAATTAACTCCTCTATTCCGGATTGGGCAGATTCGATATGATTTGATGCTAGTTCATTTTTAATCGCGATCGCGGTTTGGTAATGAGAAGTCATTGCTAAATCTTTCCATTGACTCATAATTGCTTAATTTTTCTGATAATTTTGTGATAACTTTGTGATAATTTTGTGATAAGTATCAGCGGATGAATCCAGTGTGATTATAGCACAATTATAATTAGACTTTTCTAGAATTTCCGCTGAGTGATTTAATTGAAGTTATTAGGGGCAATCGATCGCGGGTGGTTGCCCCGATATAAATTTAACTAATCTTAACCAAATTGTTCGAGATATTGGTTAATATCTTCTATTAAGCGAGTCAATTCGGCTTCGCTACTTAGGCGAATGCGATCGTCTCGCAGGGTAATCAGCACTTTAGCCGCAAAAGGACTGGGATAAATATTGGGATTACAGAAAATTTCCAGAAACACATCCCCGGTATATTGATATTCCATCGGTTTTTGGGGACTCGGTTTTCCTGGCGCTGCCCCAGGTGTAGATTTGGCGGCCACCGCTTTTAATTTCTCCATCAATTCAGCAATGTGTTTTTGTAGCTGTTTTGCGGATTCGGGGGTGAAGCGAAAGCTCACTGAGCCCTGTAAGAGATTGAGGGTAAGTTGAGTTTCGGACATGGATGCTCTATCCTAATAGCCTTGCTACTCTATAGTAATGGTGAACGGAAACGCTCTTTACTTTCGCAAGCAAATTTCTTTCCATCCGCGATCGCGACCCCCCATCCTCGATATGGGTGCTTGGACGTAGCGCCCGTCCCCCAGTTAATAAATTGTCATAAAATAATATATAGGTTTTAAGGAAAAATCTGTGACTACCGATAATCGGACAGAAGTCCGCAAAGTATTACTCATCACCCTAGGATTGAATGTACTGGTGATGATGATTAAAGTGGTGGTGGGAACTTGGACGGGTTCCCTGAGTTTACTTGCGGATGCGCTACATAGTGTCACCGACAGCGCCAACAATGTTTTAGGATTAATTACCAATCGTCTGGCTTCCCCCGAACCCGATCGCCACCACCCCTATGGACACCAAAAATTTGATGCGGTGGGCGCCCTAGGGATTGCCGCTTTCTTGGGGGTTGCTTGCTTTGAAATTTTGCGTGGGGCGGTCGATCGCCTGCTGAATGGGGGCGATCAGGTAAAAATTGCCCCTAACGAACTTTGGCTGCTGCTAATCGTTTTGGGGATAAATATTTTTGTCGCCTTTTATGAACGGGCAGTAGGCACTCGCATTGGTAGCAGTATTTTGGTAGCAGACGCCAAACATACCATGAGCGATGTTTGGGTGACGATGTTAGTGATTGCCGGATTAATCGGCGTTTGGCAAGGGAATATGTGGAACTTGCCCCAGTTGCAATGGCTGGATGTGGTGCTGGCATTTCCCGTCGCCTTATTAGTGTTTAAAAGTGGTTGGGAAGTGCTGACGGAAAATTTGCCTTGGTTAGTGGATGAAATGGCTGTGGCACCAGAAGCAATACAGGCGATCGCCATGCAAGTTCCTGGAGTGCTCAACTGTCACGACATCGCCTCCCGTGGGGTCTTGGGTCGCCAAGTCTTTATTGAAATGCACATGATTGTCAATGCCAAAGACGTGGAAACCGCCCACCGCATCACCGAAGAAGTAGAAGCCCGTTTACAAGCCAAACTAGCCCCCGCCCGCATCTTAATTCACATTGAACCCCCCGGTTATCAATCGGATCAGATCACATTCGATACTTATCTGCATTAGATGTTTGTTGTTTGTTGGTGGTTGTTTGCCCCCCGTTGACGGGGGGTTGGGGGGGTTGTTGGTTGTTGTTCGTTGTTTGTTGTTGGTTGCCCCCCTTTGAAAGGGGGGGTAGGGGGAGGTTGTTTTTTGTTTGGTTGACATACCCACAAACAACAAACAACAAACAACAAAGAACTAACAACTAACAACCACCAACCAACAACAAAAATTATCTAATTCTCCTGCCCCAAGCCTTGATAAAAGCAAGTACCGGGAATTCTACCGCCTTGATCCACAACCAGATTACCAAAGTCATATGGCCGAAAAAAGCGGAAACTGCCCAAAAATCCGGGAACCAAGCCCAGGGACTATCCGGTAACGGGGGAAAAATCCGGGAAGTCAGCCAAATCATTGCCGGTGGCAGCAAAACCAGCAAGCCTGCCCCCAGCCAAAGTCCCCAGCCAAATTCTACCTCTGCCCCAATGCCTTGCCAGCCTCGGCCATTCCAATACCAGGTAAGGGGTTGTTCTCCGTCTACCATTGTGATGCAGTTTTGCTGAGATCGGCGGTAAAAATATGCTGGCAAAAATGACAGCCAAAGGCATTCATTAAGGTTAAGCCGGATATTTCGCCGTAGCGACAAACCGGACAAGGATATGTTTCATCTAACATCGAATTTAGATTAGTAAATTTACAGCTATTTAATATACTTTGACACGAGGCGATTCCCGTAAATACCCCAGAAACCGGGTTTCTGTGGTGGAAATTTTCGGAATCATCGCTGTAGGGATTGTTGATTGTCGCCTTAGTCTCAAAGGGTTCACCCAGTCCCAGCAAGTTTTGAAATTGAGGGCTTTGTAAGTTGAGGTCTAGATCGCAGTCTTGGCAATTCTCGCCCTCAATACCCAATGGAGGCAGCGCACAGACTAGCGCGTAATGGTGGGCATAATATTGACAGGAGTTGCATTTGGGAAGTTTGGGCATAGTTGCGATCTCGTTACTGACCGGCAGATAACTGTCAACGAGTATTCCCACTGAATAAGTCGCAAGCTAAGATATTAACACTCATAGCAGCCAAATAGGGCAAATAGTTATGAAAAAAATACTTATGACCACTTTAGCGAGTTATATCTTACTAAGAACTGGTATTGCTAAAGCCGAAGTTCCGAATTTATGCGAATCAGAGTATAGTTCTCGACCCATAGCCAGCTATCAAACCAGCGATTTTATTGTCAATATCTGCGAAGATGGTAAAGGGCTATTTTATGTTGGTTTCTCACGGGAAGATAGAGAATTCCGCACTGTTCTGGATGCCAGCCGTATCCAAAATCAGGGAGTGACGGGTTACGCTGCTAATAACGGGAACTATAAATATCATATTCTTTCTCTGCCTAACGGAGAAATTAGGTTGCAAATTAGAGAGCTTACGTCTGGCGGCATCAATTCGATGATTCTCAATCAGGAAGTTCTGGAATTTCGTTACTACTAAGCTATCAAAATAAATCATTCCAAGGGAATACTTGATCTAGCAATTCGTGCAGGAGTTGTGGTAATTATAGGGGCAATTCCAATTGGGATTGCCCCTACAAAAATATTACGATTGAAATAGGATTGCTATAGTACAAAGGTTAGGTCAGAATCAGGATTATTCGGAATCTTCTTCTATTTGACTTTGTTGGTCGTATTGATAAATTACCTCAGAAATCACTTGAAGGCTAATATCTGACAAATCGGATTTGGAATAAATGGTGGCTAGGATAATATTTTGTTCGTTTTTTAGATAATAGATGACTCGGTAGCCGCCACTTTTTCCTTTTTGAATGTTGCTATTTTGGAGACGAACTTTAAAGACCTGATATTTGACACCTGCTATTCTATCGCCGGGAGTTTGACCAGCTTGTAGTTGTAAGGGTTAAAGGTTGGATATCGCTACGAATTGACCGATAGCGTTTAGCAAGTTCTCGCAAGTCCCGTTTAAAGCGCGGAGTTAAGGCGATTTGGATGGGTGAGGGTTCACTCTGCATCAATGCCCTCCCACATTTGTGCCAGGGGGATAGTCTGTCCGGTTAAGGCTTGCTGTAACCCTTGCCGAATGCCTTCTATGGCGATTTCGGTAGGTGTCTCATCCGGGTCTTCCTCGTCTTCTTCCATCATTAAGACGACAACGCGGACTCGCTGAGGTTTGGTGACATCTAGGGTGCGATCGAGGGTGAGTTCTCCTCTCTCGTTAATAGTGGCTGTGGTTTCAATTGCTTTCATAGTCGGTGATGGAGTTGTTGAATAGGCATTCAATCTATTTCTAGTTTAATCTAGGGATTAGACAAGAGTGCTTTTATACCGATCTCGATACAAGCCATATAATATCCTTGATATTTCTATAAGTTTTTCTGTCTCCCGGTTTTGCCGGAATAGGGGCGGCTGGGTTCGGCAGGGGGCGGCAGGAAGCGATCGCATTTCCGGGTTTAAGTGTTAAGTAAAACAATGGCCAGACAAGCCAAAAATAGCCCTAGAAGTTGGGTAGATGTCAAAACTTCGTGAAAATAAAATATCCCCACTAAAACGGTGCCAATCATAATCAGAAGATTTACCAGAGAACCGGCAATTCCCAGGTCTATTTTCTGATTTAATATGCCAAAAATTAAATAAGTTGTGGGCGAAAGCAGACAAACCACGGCCATGCTTTTCCAATCTCCGGTTTTTCCCCAATTGGCGCTTAAAGAGTCGCAAAAGGTGAACAAACCACCACAGAATAATACTAAAGCCCAAATCCAGATTTTTTCCATAAAATAATATTGTTTACAAATATTGTTTACAGAAATTCAACAGCAGGGGCGCTTCGGGTTGCGATCACAAGCATTGCGATCGCAATTTTTGCATCAAAGTAAACCTTGAAATTGTAGCAGTAGTTTTTCAAATTGGTAAAATAGTCGGTTAAAACCGACCGTAGGGGTCAACGGCCGTTGACCCCTACGGGGATTTTAATCCCCGCCGAACTTTAATCCCCGCCGAACTTTAATCCCCGCCGAACTTTAATCCCCGCAATCGTCGGTTAATTGCAGGGGTACATAAACCGCCGGAGGTTAAAACCTCCGGCTAATAGCGCAAGCAAGTCGGTTAAAACCGACTCTGGATTATTTTGAAATTGATAATTATATAATAATATTTACAAAAATTTTCCAGTAGAAACGCTTCGGGTTGCGATCGCATTTTTTGCAGTAAAATCACCATTGTAATTATCGCAAAATTGGTTTAATTTGGTTTTAATAAATATTGAATAATTATTAATATGATAAACTTAAAATGTGACGCGATCGCGCAAATTTTCCAACATCTTTGGCCCAACTCCCGGCACTCGATCCAAATCCGCCAAAGAACTAAACTGTTGATTATTTCTCGCAGCAATAATTCGTTGGGCTAACACTGGGCCGACCCCTGGTAAAGTCTCTAATTCTTCCTGGGTAGCCGTATTTACATTCACTTTTGCACTGCTTGATAACCCGGTTGATAACCCGGTATCTTCCGCTTGATTCCGTGAAACCGGGGCGGGACAATCTTTTGCTGCTTCGTCAATTTTTTCCTGAAGACTCGGTGAAATTCCCAGGGTTGCCCCTTCGTAGAGGCGATCGAATTCTCGGACAAAATGCGCCGCCACCGTGGGATTAGTAATAACTAAGAGAGTTTCATCATTATTATAGTTGGCACTAGCTGACCAATTATGAGAACCAGCAATGATGGTTTCACCGTCGATAACGGCAAATTTGTGATGCAATAAATCTCCCGGTGGCAGTTGGGGAATGCCTACCGTGGTAATGGGATTTTGCCAGGGCTGGTTATCGATGGGATAGCGACACTTTTGATCCGGCAAGGCTACCCCTAACATATCCAGACCTTCGCTGTAGTCACGATAGGCAAAACTCGCATCGATGAGCGATCGCACCATCACCCCTTGTCTATAGCGCGTTTCCAGCAGATCCACCAGCCTTTGTTCCGCAAAAACAAACAAGGCTAGATCGACGGAAGTGGCTGCGGTAGCCAAAGTTTGGCCAATCAAACCATTGGCACTTTCGGCCCAAGGAACTTTTGCCCCAGAGGGGGAAAATTGCAACGTAATCTGATTATTGCCCACCTGCAAAGGATCGATCTGACGCGGCGGTTTTTTCACCCCAAACCGACTATCGGTTTTACCTCCCGGACCATCACCCCACATCAGATTAAACTCTTCCTGAAACCTGGTAGCGAGTTCAGGACTGTTGATTTTCAATAAATTATTCGGATTACCGCGACTACTCGGAGACTGAAAATCCCCGTGAATATCACTGGTGGTGAAATTTGCGGAAGTGACAATTACCGTCGATCCATCCACCACCACAAATTTATGATGCATTAAACCACTGCCCTTACTCCCATCAGCGGTGTCATCGATCGCCGCAACTCCCCCTTGCCGCAAAATGACCAGGGCATCTCCTTGGGCAATTTCATCGGGGCTAAGTTTTCCGTCCCCATTCCGATCTACTAACTGGCGAAATTCTTCATAACGTTGGCGCGATCGCTCATCCAGGGCTTGCACCTCTCCAGGGGTAAAATCACTAAAAGGACGACTATAGTTATTTTCCAAAATCACCCGCACCTGCACCCCCGCTTGATGACGTTCCACCAAAGCAGCGGCAATTTTCGGCAAGCGTAACTCTTGCACTGCTACCTCGACGGTGGAATTGGCAGCGGCGATCGCCTCCACCATCACTTGTTCCAAATCATCCCCAAAACGCTGCTGGGGTCTGAAGGGTTCCTGATACTCAGCCCCTTGATGCTGATTAAAATAGACCTGGACAAAGGGGTCTTGGGGCAGTGGGGCAGTCTTTAGCTGGCTAAGGGGCTTTGGCTGGCTAATTGGTGCCTGACACCGTTGACAACCTGTGACGGTGACTGTCAGAAAGGCAGTCCAGAAAATACGCCGATAAATCCGTGAGATCACAAACAAAGGAGATATCTTTAAATCGGGAAAAAGTTAACCGCTGGAATCATCGGTTGGCTGGAAAAATTACCGGCACAGCTAAGGATATTAAATCAAGATCCTCGGCAGGTCAGCACTTTTTCGGAATCGGCACCTTGGGCTCACTTTTCTTCAGGGTGGATGGTTTATCGCCTGACTGAGAAAGCCGCCTGAGAAAATCAAGCACCACCGACTGTCTGAGATTAACACAAAAACCACCGAAAAAATCTTGCTTTGTGCAGAAATTAGAGTACGATAATATTTGTATCTTGCTGACTTGCGGCTACGGCACAAAGAATGCTGATTCTTTCCACCTGTAAAGTGTCGCTCTCAGCGCTCGTCAAACAGGATTAGGTTAGGCATTACGCCAAATATACAGAGGTATATTAAGAGTAATTACTCATTACCTCTGGAATCTTATTGAGAATTAAGTTAGGTTATTTCGCCCTGTTTAGGGCGGTCTAGATTCAACAATGCGGAAATATTGTCCGGTTGAGGATTGTGGTTGATTCCTAATCCTTACTTTACATAACGCAATGAATCTATAACAAACTTAATCAAAAAGTCCTGCTTGACTGATTCCCTGTTAAGAAGTGTTAATTCTCAATCAGAATGACTTGTTGAGTTGATTGGTGAAACTTATGCCGAGAAGAAAAAAAACATTTACATGCGGTCATAAGGGATATGGTCAAATATGCCATCGTTGTGCCCAGTTAAAAGCGGCACAAGAGGAAGCCATTCGATCCCTAGCGGAAAAAAGACAGCAAAAACTCGAATGGGAAACTAGCTTTGAAGCGGATCCCATTGATTTAAGAGAGTTACCGGAATACGTGGTTTTGAAAGCTCGAAATATTATCGCGGGTCTTAACGATCAACGAAATTATCGAGATTTCGGCGGTAAGCGTTTGCGCCATAATCGTCAAATTATTAGTATTCCCGTGACCCGCAACTATCGGATGATTTGCCACGATAATGGATCGATCGCGATTCCTCAAGCAGTGTTATCCCATGAGGATTACAATGTGTGCAAACCCGGTGGATAGAAACAATAAGTGTCAGAATTATGAACAAGCAATTAACCATGATCAATGCCGCTCAAACTCTCTCAGTCCGGATGATTTCTCAGAGGTTTTTCTCTCAAATTGTCGAGATTTTTATCCAGAGGAGCTTACTCTTGCACTCTATTGATAGGAATTGCGATCGATTCCATAGAGTCAGGCAACAAAGTCTGTATAGACTTTTAAGGTTCATTAGTCCAGGTCCAATCTGGACGATTTAGTTAGACGATCTAAATTAATGGTTGTTTGTTATTGGTTGTTTGTTATTTGTTATTTGCAGCTAAATAACAAATAACGAATAACGAATAACCGATAACGGATAACCAGGAAAAAGATGCAGATTTATTTAGATTACAGCGCCACAACTCCCCCCCGTGCGGAAGCGATCGCCGCTATGCAAACCGCGTTACTTGACCAGTGGGGCAATCCCTCCAGTATTCACGAGTGGGGTGGACGTTCCAGCACTTTGGTGGAAGTCGCCCGAATGCAGGTGGCGTCATTGTTGAATGTGGTGCCAGAGGCGATCGTGTTTACTTCTGGGGGCACGGAGTCGGATAATTTGGCGATTATGGGGGTGGCCCGACGTTATGCCCAACCGCAACATCTAATTATTTCTCAGGTGGAACATTCGGCAGTGAGTAAGCCGGTGGAATGGTTGGAAAAGTCCGGGTGGCAAGTGACTCGGTTGCCGGTGAATGCTCAGGGACGAGTTAATCCCGCAGATTTAACCGCAGCGATTCAAGAAAATACGGTATTGGTGTCGATTATTTATGGCCAAAGTGAGGTAGGAACCCTACAACCGATTCAAGCTTTGGCGGAAATTGCCCGATCGCACGGGGTTTTATTTCATACGGATGCGGTACAAGTGGCGGGTCGCTTGCCTTTGGACTTAGAACAGTTGCCGGTGGATTTGCTGTCTTTGTCCAGTCATAAATTTTATGGTCCCCAAGGGGCTGGGGCGCTTTATGTTCGCCCTGGGGTGGAGTTGGTCCCCTGGCTTTGTGGGGGCGGTCAGGAAGGAGGCTGGCGATCGGGAACTCAGGCAGTGGCAGCGATCGCTGGTTTTGGGGTAGCGGCAGAGTTGGCAAGGACAGACATGGCTGCGGAAACCCCCCGGTTACGCAGTTTGCGCGATCGCCTGTTTGACCAATTGGCGGATATTCCCGGTTTAACCCCCACAGGCGATCGGCTGCACCGTTTACCCCACCATGTCAGCTTTTGCCTCCAAGAAAATTCGCCCTATCAAGCCGAAACAGGTGCGGTCAGTGGTAGAACCTTAGTTCGGCAAATGAATTTAGCGGGCATTGCCATTAGTTCGGGATCCGCTTGCAGCAGTGGTCAACTAAATCCCAGTCCCGTCTTGTTGGCGATGGGATATTCGCCGCAAGCCGCCACTGCCGCCATTCGCATGACTTTAGGCCGTCATACCACCGTGGAGGATATTGACTGGACCGCAATGGTATTTAAGCAAGTTTTACAACGGTTAAGGCCAGAATGCGCGATTCCCGTAAGGGATCCGCTGCACGGCATCGCTCGTTAATGGTTGTTGGTTGGTTGTTGGTTGTTGTTGGTTGTTGGGTAGGGATTCTTTGGTTGTTGTTGGTTATGGTTATGGTTATAATTATTGGTGATTCAAATGGCCTGACGACCTTTTGAACGACAACCTTTTGACCAATAAAATTACTTACTTTGCCTAAATTTTAAACTTATTTAAAACTTATGATCCAGACCAGAGTAACTCAGGTAGAACCACAGTTTATTTCCTACCAACATTTTCAAGGGGATATCCCCATAGACTTAGAAAATGATACGTTTATTTCGTTGACGAGAAATCAACCATTAAAAATTTACTCTTTAGGTTTTCAACCTGCCAAATCGATTCCCGAAATACCTCGTTGGTTCTTACAAAAGTATGCTCAAAATTCAATGAATATTCTCGATCCATTTGCCGGTTCTGGGACAACAATTATTGAATCATTGAAACACGATTGCTCAGTTTATTGGTTGGATTATCAACCTTTAAGTCGGCTAATTTGTCAGGTTAAAACAAGTGATTTTGCGGTGGCAGAAGTGCGGGAAGAAGCGGCAAGGATGATGAGAGAAGCGATCGCGGAGAAATTTGCCCCGAATACGGTTAATTTTAGCAATAAAGATTTTTGGTTTCAACCGTCAGTCCAAGCCGGTTTAGAAATTCTCAAATCTTTGATTTCAAAATCTAATGTAAAAAATCAACCGTTATTTTGGTTAGCTTTCGCCTCCACGGTGAGAAAAACTTCCAATATGAATGATGGAATGCTGCTGGCTGCCCGTCGGACTCATATTGCAGAAATTCCCCAGCGATCGAGAGAAGATGTTTTTAGATATTTTCAGTTTTACTTAGATAAAGCCATTGATGCGGTAGCAGAATGGCAACCAATTTTCAAAGAATCAAAAGGGACCGCAAAAGAATTACCTTTGCATGATGCCAGAAATTTAACCGGCGATTTTCGTGCGTCTGCGATCGTGACTTCTCCTCCTTATATTAATGCGATCGATTATGTCTGGGCGGCAAAATTTGAATTACACTGGCTAGGATTGGTGAAAAATAATACAGAAAGATTAGATTTGTATGCTAGAGAAATTGGCACAGAACGAATTCCTAAAAAACAATGTCAAGAACTGGGTGAAACAGGACATCCTAATTTAGATCGGTTGATCGAGGATATTTACACGGGCAAAAAATATCAAGCAAGTAAAGGTCAAAATCAACTCAGGGCTAGAGTTGTTTATCAGTATTTTATGGATATGATCCAGCATTTTCAAAGTAGTTTTTTGCGGTTACGTCCCGGAGGTTACTACTGTTTTTCAATGGGAGATGTCAGTAAAATTTGTGGCGTAGAAATCCCCGTAGCTTCTCTGTTAACTGATCTAGCGAATGAAGTAGGATTTAAGGAAAAATTTAAATTTCATTTAATTTTGAAAAATCGGCAATTAAATTTACCGAGAAATCTAGAATGGGCTGGGAGTATCAAACATGACACTATCGTAGTTTTGGAGAAGCCTAATCGATGAATGATCCTAAATCAAAATCTTTAGAGGCGATTTTACAAGAATACCAACAGTCATTTTCGGCCAAACTCTTTGGGGAGGAATCTGCCGAGGAAGATGATTTGATGCTAGTCTTCGGATTGACTCAAGAGATGAAGGCGGAAAATAAACAATATTGGGGCAGAGAGTTGGGAATGTGCTGGCAACGTTTGGTTAAAGAATTGTGTCAGCAAAAGTGTGAGAACTTTGCCGAGGGGATCCGAGAAGGAAAAGATGAGATATGTGATTTAGTAATTGGCAATCATGCCATTGATACCAAGTATAGAATTGGTTCTGGTGATTCAGGCACGTTAAAGAAATTCAAGAACTATGCCTCAAGGCTGCAAGAGAAAGGATATGAACCGATCATGCTGATTCTTCGGGAGGATAATTTACCGAACGCGATCGCCGCTTGTGTTCAGGGAGGGTGGACGGTTAAAACCGGGGCAAAAACTTATGAATATATTCAACAAGCCACTGGGGTAGATTTGCAGGCTTGGTTGAAGCAGAGAAGAAATCAATATAGAATTAGTCCTTGAAGTCTCAAAACCCACAAAACCCAACCAAGCCAAGTTAAAAGTTAAAAATAAATAAAGTAAAATTATGGTGACACTCCCTAACAGTATTGAAGAGGCATTAGATCAAGCAAAGACGGCGACCACTGCCGCTCTCAAAGATGGCTTGCACCGTCTGCAAGTAGAAATCCTGATTCCAGAGTTGAAAGTTCAGGATCCGGCTCATCAATTTATTCCCATCTTTGAAGAGTACGGTTCGCACCTGAAAGTGTATTTTCCCGATCCGGGGGCGGCGGCTTTGGCTCGACGGGATTGGGGTGAAACCCCTTATGTGGTGCGGGGGATGACGGAACCCAAAGGCAAAATTCAACCGGACGATCGCCTATTTTTCTTTATTGAACCGTCTGCGGTGGAAGTGAATGATTTGGAAAAGATGTGTGAGCAAGCAGGCGATCGCCCCGTGGTGCTATTCATCCCTAAACTAGAAAGTATTACCACCATTGGCATTGGCTACGCAGCCCGACAACTGCGGGAGCGCTTCATCAGCACTTTTGAATCTTGCTACTATATCCGTCCTCTGGAAGGGGCGGCCCTATTTCGCTGTTACCCTAACCCCTGGCAAGTTTGGCTGGAAAAAGAAGAAGGCTATGAACTGATTTCCGAAACGACCCAAAAACCAGTGGGAGAAGTCTTAGAAGAGATATTACAAAAAGGCACTTCCCCATCGGTGGATCAAACTGAAGCGACCCCAGTAGCTACACCCCAACGGAAAAAACCCGGTTTGCTAACCAATCTTCAGCGGTTTTTGCGTGCTTTGAGCCAGTGATCGCGCCATAATAAAAATATGAGTGCGATTCAGGTGCTAAATTTTTCCCGGATAAGTTGGGATGCGGTGGTGAAACTGTTGGTGCAACTACCGATGATGGCGATCTAGGAGGCAGAATTTATTAATATGACTGATCGACGTATTTTTATTGGTGACGTGCATGGCCACTATGACGGTTTGATGAAGTTACTAGAGGCGATCGCCCCTGATCGAAGCGATCAAATTTACTTTGTCGGCGATTTAATCGATCGCGGACCCAAGAGCGCCCAAGTGGTCAAATTTATCAAAGAAAGTTCCTATCAATGCGTATTAGGAAACCACGAACAACTCCTCCTGGAGAGTTTGCGTCAAAATAAAATTAATAAAGCCGCATTCCAATCTTGGCTTTACAGTGGTGGACATACCACGGTAGCGAGTTATGGCAACCCCCAACAAATCCTGGAAGATATTGAATGGATGCGAACTCTGCCGGCTTATATTGATTTAGGGGATATTTGGTTGGTTCATGCGGGAGTTCACCCGGAACTGCCCATTAAAGCCCAAGGACCGGAAGATTTCTGTTGGATTCGCAGCGAATTTCATCAAATGTCTAAGCCGTATTTCCCTGATAAATTAATTGTCATTGGTCATACAATGACCTTTACTTTCAAGGGCATAGAACCGGGACAACTTGCACTCGGTCAAGGATGGATTGGCATTGATACGGGCGTGTACAATTCTAATAGTGGTTGGTTAACTGCCCTAGATATTACTCAACGCAAAGTTTACCAAGTCAATGTTTTTCAAAGGTGCATTCGCGCTTTACCTCTGGCTCAGGCAGTGAAAAAAATTCAAGGCGATCGCATTGCGGTTCATCGTTAAAAATATGCACAAGCTTTAAGCATCAAATGAGAAGAGTCGGGAGACCGATCTCCCCCTTTTCCCCGATGCGGAACCATCAGGCTATTATCATTAATATTATCATTATTATTATTAATATCATATTCTGCGGCTTTATAACTGGGAAATGACATCCAAAATTTCGGCGGGGCGATCGATTAAAAAATCTGGATGATGTGCCGCTAAAACTGAACGAGAATTAAACCCCCAACTCACCCCAACCACGGGAATATTTACCTTTTTAGCTGCATCAATATCGCGGGTTTCGTCGCCAAAATAAACTATCTGTTTCGGGGATAAGTTTTGGGTGTGTAGGAGTTTATGCAGCACTTTAGCTTTACCAAAAATCGTCGCCCCACAACATATGATTTTAAACAGGTGGTTCCAATTATTTATCTGAATAAACTGATGAATATTTTCTGAGGAGTTAGAACTGACAATTCCCAGGTCATATCCCATTAAGTTAAGATTTTTTAATACTGAATCAATTCCTTCTATGGGCTGCACTTTTGGCAGATTATGATTTAATTCATTTTTGATTAAATGAATTAAAATGGGTATTTTGATTAAGGGTATTTTTGAGTTTTTAATAATGTCTCTAGAAGTTAAATTTTGCAGCGTTGTTATTTCTTCATCCGTGATTTTTTTATAGCCAAATTCATCAGAAAATCGATTAGTAATTTCGATAATAGCATCTAGAGTATTGGCTAAAGTTCCATCAAAATCAAAAATGAGAATTTTTTTAGACATTTTAATCCTATTCAAGCAATATATTATAGCAAGTTATAGTTATAGCAAGTTATAGTTATAGCAAGTTATAGTTATAGCAAGTTATAGTTATAGCAAGTTATAGCAAGTTATAGCAAGTTATAGCAAGTTATAGCAAGTTATAGCAAGTTATAGCAAGTTATAGCAAGTTATAGCAAAAATATAGATCAGCCCTAAATATAGCGGTTATTGTCAGAATTACAGAGTTTTTCTGAATTCTATAGCAATCGGTTTAGGGGTTGTGGTAGGGGAAATTCATAAATTGCCCCTACAGGGTGACATTTCAAAACATATTACAACTTAAATAGGATTGCTATAGAGGGCGCGGCAATGACAGGTTTTTTGGTATTTAATAACTCTAATAAGTCCTATAAATGTATTTTCAGCAATTGCAATAATTACTGGCAATAATTAATTTCACGATTACTTTGACGGTTACTTTGACAATTACTTTTAATATCGCATAATAAATGGGTTATTCGATTCGGATGGTTTGGTCAGAGAAAACCATCGATAAAACCATCAATTAAAAAAAGTTTCATAGTAATTAGACTTGTTGATTAATTCTTGGTTTTTAGTTAGGGGAAATATGGCGCTAACTGTAGTGCCTTGTTCTGGAGAACTCTTGATCGAGATACGACCCCCATACAATTCGGTGAGTTCTTGGGCAATTACTAAACCTAAACCGGAGCCTTGTTGCTCATAAAGCTTACGTTCAAATTGGACGTAAGCTCCTACATTAGCAATTTGTTGGGCAGTCATTCCCCGACCGCGATCGCAAACAGTCAAGATAAATTCTGGTGCATTGATTAGAGTTTTCACCTCTACAATACTGCCCGGTTGAGAAAATTTAAACGCATTATCAATCAGTTCTTTGGCAATTTTGCTCAACCAGTTTTCCGCAACGGGCAATGGGGTATCTTCCATGTCTAAATGTAAATCTTCGGTGCGGTTGAATTCCTGGGCTTTCTTTTGGGCTAAAACTTGCAAAATAAACTGAGTCGAGCCGGTTTCTCCCATCAAAAAAGATTGGAGTCGTTGCGGATCTTGACGGATAATTTCTAGTTGTGCATGGAGTAAAAAGTTTTGAATCGTGCGATGCAATCGCCACGCTGAAGTTTCGATCATTTCTGACATTTCTTTGATCTCATCCGGTGTGATTTCTGTCGCATGATCCCCCAGAAGTTTGGCAAAACCCAGAATTCCATTTAACGGGGTGAGTAGTTCGTGGGGCAGCGATCGCGTTAAATTTTTGCGTAAATCATCTAGTTTTTTCTCCGACTGTTGCTGCAAAAGC
This sequence comes from Planktothricoides raciborskii GIHE-MW2, assembly GCF_040564635.1. Lineage (NCBI taxonomy): Bacteria > Bacillati > Cyanobacteriota > Cyanophyceae > Oscillatoriales > Oscillatoriaceae > Planktothricoides > Planktothricoides raciborskii. The sequence continues at coordinate 4,743,117 of NZ_CP159837.1, read as the reverse complement.
ACTTTTTTTTCTAAGCGAATTTTCACGGCACCGAGTAATTCCGATCTCGTAAATGGTTTGCTTAAATAGTCGTCCGCCCCCAGTTCCATTCCTTGACGAATATCTTCTTTCGTCGCTTTAGCGGTTAAAAATATAAAAGGAATCATCTGAGTTGAGGGATGGTTATGTAATTGCCTTAACACCTCATAACCATCAACTCCAGGCATCATAATGTCACAAATAATCAGATCCGGATGATGGGCGATCGCCAATTTGATTCCGGTTTCCCCATCTTTTGCATCAATCACTTGATAATTGTGGGCGGTCAGTAGTTGAATAATAATATCGCGAATGTCGTCTTCGTCTTCTATGATTAAAATTTTACTCATTGTTACTGGTTTGATACATCTTCAGAATGACTGCGAAATTGATCGATAATCCATAGCATACAATTAAACTGTAAAACCTGGATAGCACTTAAATCTTCCAAGACGTACATCAGTCCCCGGAAGGTACTCTCTTGATATCAGGGAAGGTGGTCAATTCCCTCCCAGGCGATCATGGGGCTTTTTAGCGATCTAATAGATCAAATGCGATCTAAAAAAGTCATTTAGGAAATTTGAATCAATTCCTTAGCATATCTGAGTCAATCCCTGGATGCTAGGGGAGAGACCCCTTGCCATAGACCGATCGCACCGAAAGCGCACCGAGAAACCGGGTTTCTTATTTGCTTAAAACAGATAACTGTCATATCCAGAAAAGAAACCCGGTTTCTGAGTTATCCGATGGCGGCACTTTCACGTTTCACGTTTCACGTTTCACGTTTCACGTTTCACGTTTCACGTTTCACGTTTCACGTTTCACGTTTACTCCATTCTATATCTTTGTAATCGACTCTTCACGGCCATCACTAACTCTTGAGTAGTAAATGGCTTCATTAGATAATCATTCGCCCCCAAGTTCATCCCATAGCGAAAATCATCGCTAGTATCTTTAGCGGTGAGGAAAATAAACGGTATTCCCTGAGTCTGTCGATTCTGATTGAGTTGCCTAAGCACATCATAGCCATCTAATTCGGGCATGAGTACATCACAAAGAATTAAATCCGGTAAATGCTTTTGGGCTAATTTAAGTCCAACTTTACCATTTTCCGCCTGAATGACTTCAAACCCTTCCATACTCAAAGTTTCCACGATCGTATCCCGAATATTTTCTTCATCTTCAATAGTTAAGATTCTTAGCATAGATGAATATCTCCTATTCTAAAGGTAAAGTCACCGTTACAGTGGTGCCTGAGTTAACTACACTATGAAATTCAATCTGACCCCGATGAAGTTGAATAAAGTTTTTCACAATCGAAAGTCCTAGTCCGGTTCCGGGAATTTTGCCGACATTTTTTCCTCGATAAAATGAGTTAAACAAATTTTCTAAGTCTTCACTAGGAATGCCGATGCCTTGATCCTGAATTTTGAAAATAACGGATTCATTGGTTAAATCAAGCTGAAAATAGACTGGACTATCTGGTTGAGAATATTTTAAAGCATTGGACAGCAAGTTGAGCAAGATATGTCGCAAAATAATTGGATCTAATTCCGCGTTCATCATGGGATAATCATGTTGTAAATAAACGGTTCTACCCGGATACATCACCTCTAGTTCTTCTAAAATTTGTTCACAAAACTTTACCATTTCTATGGTTTTACGATGACAGTAAATTTTCTGATATTCTGCATTTTCCAACATCAGGATATCTTCGAGTAAATAATTCATTTCCTTCACGGCTCTTTGAATTCGTTGAAAATGCTTACTTTTTTGGCTTTCGGATAAATTATCCCCATAGTTTTCCAGCAGTCTACTTCAGCCTAAAATACTGGTTAAAGGGGTGCGAAATTCATGGGTGGCGATCGCTTCTAATAGAAGAGTTTGTGGCGTCACCGTCACCGGGTGGTAATCAATGGCCGTTTCTAATGACAAGAGAATCGGTGAATTAGGAAAAACTGACATAAAAAATGTTGTAGGTAAAATGTTGTGGGTGGGATGTTATCGGTGGGATATTGTAGGTAAAACGTTGTCGGTGGGATGTTTTAGGTAAAATGTTATCGGTGGGATGTTGTCGGTGGGATCAGGCTTATTTCCTTTTAGATTTAACTTCTAGATTAAACAACATACAATCCGCCATTAAGCGTAAATTTCCTTACTAGACATTACTTTGCCACACCTAGAGGCGATCGCGATCGTGAATGCGCTACGATCAAATTTTGCTCCTAGGTAGGACTAGGTATAAATAGAATGAATCAACTTTGGACTCGTCGTCAAACTCTCTGGATGCTCACCGGGATGACTGGTAGCTTAGTTTTGCACGCTTGTACCTTTGGCAACCAGAAGAATCAAAACACCGCCGCGATCGGTTTAAATCCTTGGGTGGGCAGTACCCCGTTGCATATTGCCAAAGAAAAAGGTTTTTTTCAAAAGCGAGGTTTAAACTTAGAAGTTAAAATATTTAGCGGCACCGGCGACGCCAACTCCGCCTATATCTCCGGTCGGTTAGATAGCTGGTCTCCAGTGACATCGGAAGCCGTAGCCCTGGCAGCAAAGGGCGGGGTAGTTTCGGAATTTAGAATTGTCTTAGTCCAGGATATTTCTAACGGGGCTGATGGAATTTTAGCCCGGAATAGTATTAAGAATCTGGCAGACTTTAAAGGTAAAAAAATTGCCGTAGAAGAAGATAGCGTCAGCCATTTCTTTTTGTTAAAAGCCCTAGAAACAGTTAAATTAAAAGCCGGTGATTTTACCCTAGTCAATACGCCACCGGATGCCGCTGCTGCTGCCTATCAATCGGGGCAAATTGACATTGCGGTGACATATTCTCCTTATTTAGCCAAAGCGGATCAAGCCCAACCGGATGGCCGGATTATTTTTACCTCTTCTGATTTGCCCGGTGCGATCGCCGACCTCTATGTTTTTTCCCCCCAGTTCATTCAAGACCGTCCCCAAACAGTCGATGCCTTTATTCGAGGCATTCTCGATGGATTGGAATTTTACAACAACAACAAAGAAGAAGGAATGGCGATCGCAGCTAGTGCGATCGGAGTTAGTCCAGAAGAACTAGCCAAAGATATCCAAGGCATTGAACTCCCCAACCTAGCTAAAAACCTACAAATTCTCACCGACCATAACAGTAGCGAGTCTTTATTAAAATCCATGAAATCTCTGGCTGAATTCCTCAAAGAACGCAACCAAATTCAACAAATCCCTGATTTAGAGACATTAATTGAGCCTAAATTCCTGCGAGCGATTCAATCCTAAGCCTGAATTTTGTTGGTTGTTGGTTGTTGGTTGTTGGGTAGGAAAAGTGAAAAGTCGTAGGGGCGAATGGCCATTCGCCCGTACAAAAGCCGAATGCCCATTCGCCCGTACAAAAGCCGAATGGCCATTCGCCCGTACAAAAGCCGAATGGCCATATAGCCTGACGGATTATGCTTCGCAAGGACGCCCGTACAAAAGAAATATCACTATTCACCATTCACTTTTCCCTACACCCTACACCCTCTTCCCCCTACACCCTACACCCTAAACCCTACACCCTCTTCCCCCTACACCCTACACCCTAAACCCTACATCCTCTTCCCCCTACACCCTACACCCTACACCCTATACCCTCTCTTCCCCCGCTCCCCCGCTCCCTACTTACCCGTCACCCATCATTAACCCAGACTTTCCCCATCAAGTAGCCAATCGCCATATTATAAATAATAACCAATAAGCAATAAATTACTTATTGGTGAGCGAAATCACTACACTTTGGTAATATCAGGCATAAACGAGCGGAGATTTAAGTCATACTTAAGTATGACCTAAATCATCGGATTTCAGCGATCAAATTCACAGATTTTGCGGATTGAAATCACAGATTTTTCCCCAAAGATAGCTGAGAATAAAAATATAAAGAAAACTGCAAGCAAAAAATCATAAAGCTTGCACATCATGGGGGAGTCAATCGTGAACCATCAAGGAAATTTTAATGATTCACCAAAAACTCATGGTAGACATGGTGGCCTGATTTATCAACTTCATGTCGGCCAAAAACAGATTCAGCCTGAAGAATTTAACTTCAGCTATCGGATTATGACTTATAATCTTCTCGATCAACCTTCTGTCATCCCTCAACCTTAAACCCCGCATTTCAATATCCTTTTAATATATAAAAAATTACCGTTTTTTTCCTCTGCTCCTGACTATATAAGTTCCTTCTCAACTTGGCAATATTGTCAAGTTGTTTTTTTTTGCACCCATCCAACCCCAATAAGTCCTGTGCTAAAATAAAAAAATTACCTAAACTCTTTTACCGGCTATGCTACTAGAATATAATCCTAGAGATTGCTTGCCCTCCGCTGAAGATTTACCTGATTCTGACGATACACCTGTGGATAACGAACTACAAAACTTAATTCCTGGACTGCTCAAAGCCATTCTCGCGTTAATTTGGTCAGAAAGAATGGACTGGTTTTTTGGGGTCGATATGGGGATTTATTCCGATCCGAATCAACCAGCGATCGTCCCCGATGGATTTCTTTCTATCGGAGTCCCCCGGATTATTGACTCAGATTTACGGTTATCTTATGTCTTGTGGGAAGAACAAAAAAGACCGATTCTGGTGCTAGAAGTAGTCTCCCAAACCCGTCGGGGAGAATATACATACAAGAAAAAAGAATACGCCGAACTGGGGATTTTATATTATGTAATTTATAACCCCCTGAGAAAGAGAAAAGCCCGGTTAGAGGTGTATAAACTAGAACCAGGGGGTTATCAATTATTAAGCGGTGAACCTGTCTGGTTAGCCGAAATAAATTTAGGTATCGGTCGCAGTGAGGGAACCTACCAAGGAATTACTAGAGAATGGTTATATTGGTATGATGCCCAAGGACAAAGATATTTAACTCCAGAGGAGCAAATTTTAGCGGCGAAGCAAGAAGCTTTAATCGCCCAAGAAAAGGCCGCTAAATTGGCAGAAAAGCTAAAAAGTCTCGGCATCAATCCCGAAGAACTTGATACCTAAAATGGAATTAGATCATCCCAATCAGCATCCCTGATTGGGATGATCCCCCAACGGCATTTAATTTTTATTCTATAAAACATGGCGAAATCTATGGCGAAATCTATGGCGAAATCTATGGCTGAAACTCATCCGTTACAACGGTTATTAGACTATACCGAAAAATATCGCCAAAAGATTTGGCTGGCTAGTCTTTACTCGATTTCAAATAAACTCTTAGATTTGGCACCACCCGCATTAATTGGCGCCGCAGTTGATGTGGTGGTGCAAAAAGAAAAATCGGCGATCGCACAGTTAGGAATTACCGATATTTTTAGCCAGTTTTTAGTTTTAAGTTTAATTACAATTATTGTTTGGCTATTAGAGTCTCTGTTTGAATATGCTTATGCCACATGGTGGCGGAATTTAGCCCAGCAAATCCAGCATGATTTACGTCAGGATGCTTATCGTCATTTGCAGGATTTAGAATTAGCTTTTTTTGAAGAAAGCAGTACCGGCGCTTTGCTATCTATTGTCAGTGATGATATTAATCAATTAGAGCGATTTTTGGATATTGGCGCTAATGAAATTATCCAAGTAATGACTACGGTGGTGGTGATTGGCGGGGCATTTGTTGCCCTGGCGCCGACGGTGGCATGGATGACGATTTTACCGATTCCTTTGATTATTTGGGGGGCGATCGCCTTTCAGAAATTACTAGCCCCTCGTTATGCCACTGTCCGGGAAAAAGTCAGTTTGCTCAATAGTCAATTGGCGAATAATATCTCAGGAATTACGACGATTAAAAGCTTTACCGCTGAAGATTATGAAATTCGCCGAATTACTAAAGAAAGTGAGGGATATCAACAAAGTAATCGGCGGGCGATCGCGCTCAGTGCGGCGTTTATTCCCTTAATTAGAATCCTGATTTTAATTGGATTTACGGGAATTTTACTCGGCGGGGGCATGGAAGCCATTAAGGGCAATTTATCCGTAGGTACTTATAGTGTTTTGGTCTTTTTAACCCAACGGTTACTTTGGCCTTTAACCCGATTAGGTCAAACTCTTGACCAGTATCAACGGGCAATGGCGTCTACAAATCGGGTAATGAATTTATTAGATACGCCGATGCAAATTCACTCCGGCGATCGCTATTTACCCGTAGACTCGGTTCGCGGTGAATTAGCATTTGAAAATGTCAACTTTGCCTATAAAAATCGGCTGCCCGTACTGCAAAATCTTTCCCTGCATATTCCCGCTGGCCAAACTATTGGCATTGTCGGTGCTACCGGGTCGGGAAAAAGTACCTTGGTTAAATTGTTATTGCGACTTTATGAAGTGAATTCGGGAACTATTACCCTCGATGGCATTCCTTTACAAGAAATTCATTTAAAATCCTTACGTCAAGCTATTGGTTTAGTCAGTCAAGATGTGTTTTTATTTCATGGCACCGTAGCGGATAATATTGCTTATGGTAGTTTTGAGTCTAAATTTGCAGAAATTGTCGCCGCTGCCACGATCGCCGAAGCCCATGAATTTATTATGCAGTTACCAGATGGCTATAATACCATTGTCGGGGAACGGGGCCAAAAGTTGTCCGGTGGTCAGCGGCAACGGTTAGCGATCGCCCGCGCAATTTTGAAAAATCCACCGATTTTAATTCTCGATGAAGCCACTTCCGCAGTGGACAATGAAACCGAAGCAGCGATCGCTCGTTCATTAGAAAAAATCACCAAAAATCGCACCACAATCGCGATCGCGCATCGTCTTTCCACCATTCGCAATGCGGACTGTATTTATGTCATGGAAAACGGCCAATTAGTCGAACAAGGCAAACACGAAGAACTCCTACAGATTCAGGGTATCTACGCTAAATTGTGGGGAGTTCAAACCGGAGTAAAAGCAACCCAGAAACCGGGTTTCTTTTCGGAATCTCATAAATAACTTTAGGATGCAAAAAAGAAACCCGGTTTCTTATTCCCCGCAGACCAGCTAGAAACCGGGTTTCTTTTCGGCATATCACAGTTATCTGTTTTAAGCAAACAAGAAACCCGGTTTCTTCGTCCTCGCAGATAACCTAGAAACCGGGTTTCTTTGGTGAAAATGTAGGGGCGAATGGCCATTCGCCCCTACTGTTAAATCCCAACAAGAAACCGGGTTTCTTAATCCCCGCAGCTAACCCAGAAACCGGGTTTCTTAATCCCCGCAGCTAACCCAGAAACCGGGTTTCTTTTCGGCATATCACAGTTATCTGTGGAATCCAAAAAAGAAACCCGGTTTCTTAGTCCCCGCAGACCACCCAGAAACCGGGTTTCTTATTCCCCGCAGACCACCCAGAAACCGGGTTTCTTATTTAGAATATATAACGTATTGACAACATATCATACATAAAATAGTCACCAATACCCCTGCCAGCCCGTTGCCAATCTAATTAAAATAAGCCATAAAAACCGGACAGTTCTTTTTTATCTTTTCTATTCCCTATTGTCACCTCTAATAATCCCTATTGTTTTCTATTGTCACCTCTAATAATCCCTATTGTTCTCTCTAATGCTCCCTATAGTTCCCTCTATTGTCACCTCTAATGATCCATATTGTTCCCTATTGTAACCTATTGTTTCCTCTCCTAAATACTGGTGCTTCACCGTCCCTCGAAGTGAACAAAATTCATCGTAAAATCACCTAAAAGCGAAAAATAAAACTTAATAAATATTAAGCTATAAATAGCTATAACGCTTTGTAAATAAAGACTTTTGCTCCTCCTGACAAGTCAATATAAGCCGCTGAGATACTTTTGAACGAACCGCGATACTGGATGAAAAAAAAATTATCAAAGATTCTTGATGTAATCAGAAAAACCTGCTATAAATTTAAACAGCTTATTCCAGAGGAGCTTTGTCAAATAAATTGACATACAACAAACTCCTTATATATATATCAGGGTGTGTCTTGGGTAAATAAATTTATGGCTTTTATGCCTCACAAGGCGCGTTCAAATTAGTTAAAGATACATCAGTCATGTCTACAATCAATCACATCACCAACCCCAACTCACCCCAGGAAAAATATGGCGGCCCGGGCGCCGCTGCCCACCTTAGTGGGCAGCGGCGCGAATTGGTCATCATTGACCCCAACGTTGACCAATGGCAAATCCTCGCCGCCGGAGTCAAACCGGCCACCTTTGTCCATATCCTTGACCCCAACCGGAATGGTGTCGAGCAAATCAATGAAATCCTTGAAGAGAGAAAAGAGGGGAGAGGAGAGAGAAAAGAGAGTATCTTTTCTCTTCCCCCTCATCCCTCCTCTTCCCCCTCTTCTCTCTCTCCTCTTTCTCTGCACCTAATCTCCCACGGGTCACCGGGAACCCTCTACCTAGGCAACAGCACCCTAGAACTGGGCAACCTAGAAAAATATCGCTCCCAACTGGAAAAATGGCATATCGCCCATCTATATATATATGGATGTGAGGTAGCAGCCGGTGATGCCGGGGCAGAATTCCTGCAAAAACTACATCACATCACCCAAACCTCAATCTACGCCAACCCCCACCTCACCGGCAACACCGCATTAGGCGGCACCTGGGAACTGCAACAAATTCACCCCTGCCCCCCGGTCGGTGAGCGAAGCCGAACCGCTGCTCCCCTGCTCGATGGCGGCTCCCCCTCCCCCCTCTCCCCCCACACCCTCACCACCTACCCCCACACCCTCGGCTTCAGCGCCCAAACCACCTTTGCTGTGGGAGACAGTCCGCAGTCCGTCACCGTAGGAGACTTTAACGGCGATAAAAAACAGGACTTGGCGGTAACAAACCTCATTAACAACAACGTCTCAGTCCTGTTAGGGGACGGCAGTGGCGGCTTCAGCCCCCAAACCACCTTTGCCGTGGGAGCCCTTCCGGTTTCCGTCACCGTAGGAGACTTTAACGGCGATAAAAATCAGGACTTGGCGGTAGCGAACTTTGGCAGCGCCAACGTCTCAGTCCTGTTAGGGGACGGCAGTGGCGGCTTCAGCGCCCAAACCACCTTTGCCGTGGGAGCCAATCCGCTGTTCGTCACCGTAGGAGACTTTAACAACGATAACAATCAGGACTTGGCGGTAGCGAACGGTGGCAGCGACAACGTCTCAGTCCTGTTAGGGGACGGCAGTGGCGGCTTCAGCGCCCAAACCACCTTTGCCGTGGGAGCCAATCCGGTTTCCGTCACCGTAGGAGACTTTAACGGCGATGAAAAACAGGACTTAGCGGTAGCGAACCGTTTCAGCGACAACGTCTCAGTCCTGTTAAGGGACGGCAGTGGCGGTTTCAGCGCCCAAACCACCTTTGCCGTGGGAGACGATCCGCAGTCCGTCACCGTAGGAGACTTTAACGGCGATAAAAAACAGGACTTGGCGGTAACGAACGTTAGCGACGACAACGTCTCAGTCCTGTTAGGGGACGGCAGTGGCGGCTTCAGCACCCAAACCACCTTTGCTGCGGGAGGAGATTCGTTTTCCGTCACCGTAGGAGACTTTAACGGCGATGGCAAACAGGACTTGGCGGTAACGAACGTTAGCGACGACAACGTCTCAGTCCTGTTAGGGCTAATCTTGTAGGGGTTTTGATTCATGCAGTAGAACCAAGCTTAATAAAGAAAAATCTTTCGATTGCAGTAGCTAGGACTTTAACCCCAGGGTATGGTTGCTTTTTGGTAGGTGCAAAGCCGACAATTTTGGCCACAGCTAAGACAGCATCACGTATAGAGATGATTTTTTTAGAAGATACTTTTTCTAACAGAATCACCTCAGACTCATCAAACAGAATACTGGCACTTTGGTCTGGGTTTTCTCTGACGGCATAAGTAAGAGCGAGAATCTGCCAAGCCACGACCGAATAAAAAGCCAAGGAGTTAATCAATGTCTGAATATCATCTTGCTTGTAATTTTTCCACCTGTAAAGCACCAGACTTAAGAGTGTAATGAAAGCGTTCTACCCGCCATCGCAGGGCATAAAATCGAGTCACCCTTTGGACATTACTGGTAGTGGCAATCGGAAGACTGGTCAGTAAATACCATGTGGCTGCATCTTCTGAACAGAAGATATCTTCGTTTGTTTTGGGATCGATACAACCGATCTCTTGGGCGACCACCAAAGATAAACCTTGGGTTTTATGCTTGTTGGCACTCAAATTTTTATCTGGATAAACATTGACTGCCCCTGCCCGTAAGCGAAGAATCAGTTCTACTTCCCGGTTTTGACGATAAATGCGTACTCGTTGGGTTCCATAGTCGGGCAAGTGAGACGACACATCGGGCAATTGGCAGACTATATTACTGCTGACGATTTCCAAATTACGAGCTTGATATACCCTGACGAGCAGATCTACATTTGTCTTTCGTTCGGCTTTAAAAAAACTAAAAACATCTCCTTCTCTATCTTCTACGGTCACAAAGCGTTTGCTCGATTGACTGGCTTGCTGATTGATGGCATTCAACCCCTTGAGCCATTTACTACTTTCTTTTTCTCCTTCTGGCAGGTCTAAACCTCCGTCTCGAGTCCAGTATTGTTGTCCTAAGAGTCCTAGGGGTAAACCTTGTTCATTGAGCAGTAGTACATTATGTTGCATCAATCCTCGGACATTCCCTTGTATTACCCCTAACCCAGACATTTTTTTATGTCCTGAGTAGTTGTAATAAGTTGTGTCTTGCGCGGCGATCACATATTCCCCAACCGTTGCTTCGGCTCGTTCCATCGTTGCCTGAATGTGTCCTGACAACATGATCTCTTGATTCATTTCTGGATGAGCAAATATACCCGCTACTGTTTGACGAAAACTGTTACCCATACACTGGGAAAAAGATAGATTCGGCTTGTTAATCGCCAAGTTGTATGCTTTTTCTAGACTTTTTTTACCTGGGGTCGAAATTTTCCTTGGGTGATAAACTCTGTCATGGGATGATTGCCTCAAGCACTCCGGGAATTTTCATCTTAGCTGATATAGCAATCCTATTTCAATCGTAATATTTTTGTCGGGGCAAATCCTTTTGCGCGGTGGCAAGCCCCTGCGCGTTTAGGGGTAAGCTCACGCTTGCCAAACCTGTTACCCCTACAATTCCACAACTGATATAGGACTGCTATATCGGATCAATCGCGGATCTACACGCAGAGGTTTGCTTAAGACCGTGAGTGTGTTGAGCAAACCCCTACAAGATTAGCTGTTAGGGGACGGCAGTGGCGGCTTCAGCACCCAAACCACCTTTGCTGCGGGAAGATATTCGTTTTCCGTTACCGTAGGAGACTTTGACGGCGATGGCAAACAGGACTTAGCGGTAGCGAACGGTGGCAACAACAACGTCTCAGTCCTGCTAAACAATCCCCCCAAAATTACCTCAGTCACCGCCACCACTGCTAATGGTAGTTACAAAGCCGGTGACACCATTGCTATTACCGTTACCTTTGATGCGGCTGTCACGGTTGATACAACAGGTGGCACCCCCCGCCTGCAACTAGAAACCGGCACCACTGACCAATATGCTACTTATGATAGTGGTAATGGCGGTAATATCCTCACCTTTAACTATGTAGTGCAAGTTGGGGATAGTTCTGCGGACTTAGAATATTTCAGCACCACTGCCCTAGAGCTAAATGGGGGGACGATTAAAGATAATTTAACTGTAGATGCCATCTTAACCCTCCCTGCCTTAGGTTCTGACAACTCCCTCGGTGGCAGCAAAGCCATAGTTATTGATACAGTTGCCCCCACCTTAACCCCAGTCACCATTGCATCCAATAATGCCAACACCGCATTAGCCAAAGTTGGGGATGCAGTGACAGTTGCTTTTACCGCCAGTGAAACCCTCGGTGGTACACCCACTGTCACCATTGGTGGTCAAACTGCCACAGTGACGAATAGCGGGAACAACTACACCGCCACTTATACTCTGCAAGCCGCAGATACCGAAGGAAATTTACCGATTAATATTACCTTTACGAATGCTGCGGGCAATGCGGGAACGGCGGTAACGGCTACTACCAACTCCAGTAGTGTCACTTTTGATCAAACTGCCCCAACTGTTGCTTTAACTTCCACTGCTGCAACTCCTGTTAACGGGTTATTTACGGTTACTGCCACTTTCAGTGAAAATGTCACCGGTTTTGATATCTCAGATATCACAGTTGGCAACGGAACTGCCAGTAACTTTATGGCAGTTAACGCCACTACTTACACCTTTGATGTTACTCCCGCTGCTGATGGTTCGGTGACAGTAGATGTTGCTGCTTCTTCAGCAACGGATAGTGCAGGTAATAATAATATTGCTGCCACTCAGTTGACCCGGACAGCGGATATTAACGATATCCCCACTCTGAGTGATATCACCAAAACTGGCCTTGAAGATACGGATATCACTTTTGCTGCCACTGACTTTACGGATAAATTCTCAGACCTAGAAAAAGATAGCTTATCCAAAATTAAAATAACTTCACTTCCCGATAACGGCACTTTGAAGTTAAACGGAACTGCTGTCACTGCTGCCCAAGAAATTAATGCCGCTGATTTGGGTAAATTAACCTTTACTCCCAATGCTGACTTTAATGGCAATGTCAGCTTTACTTGGAATGGTTCTGACGGCAAGACTTATGCTGTTGCTGCGGCTAAAGTTGACCTGATAATCAGCAATGTTGATGAACCTCCGGTTGATGAACCTCCGGTTAACAGCGGTCTATTCACCGTTTCTCCCAGTCAAGTTCTGCCTTTCACTGGTCTGAGCAGTATTTTGCCCTCAGAAAGCAGTAATAATAGCCAAAATAATACTACTTTACCCGAACCTTCGGCTATTCCTCCCGAACCCACTATTGATTTAGTCAATATTTCCTTTACTGCCGTAGGAGCCGATAGTGCAGATAATATTGATGGCACACCTAATGATGATGTAATTAGTGGTCAAAGTGGCAATGATGTGATCCGTGGTTTGCCCGGACGAGATGCCCTATTTGGTAATGATGGAGATGACGAAATTTATGGCAACCAAGGGGCAGATTTGTTGCTGGGTAATCAAGGTAAAGACATTATCTATGGTGGTCAAGGCAATGATTTAGCAATGGGTGGTCAAAATGATGACTTAATCTATGGCGATTTAGGTAGCGATACCTTGATTGGTGATTTAGGTGATGACAAATTATTTGGGGGCTCATCTAGCCCTGGTTCAGTCGCTAGTGATGCCGGTGATTTGCTATTCGGAAAAGATGGCAATGATTTCCTGCAAGGCAATGCGGGAGATGACTCCATTTTCGGTGGCAATGGGGATGATACCGCCCGTGGTGGTCAGGGTGATGACCTAATTCATGGTGATGCGGGCGCTGATATTTTATATGGCGATAAGGGCAATGATAGCCTGACCGGAAATGCCGATAATGATGTGTTTTATGGCGGCGAAGGGAATGATTTCCTCTGGGGAGGAGATGGTGAAGATTTCCTATTTGGAGATGAAGGCGATGATACCCTAATTGGTAATGCAGACAAAGATTATTTTGTCCTGCAATCTAGCTTTGGCTCTGATACAATTCTGGACTTTACTAATGGTATTGACCTAATTGGATTAGCCGGTGGTTTAACCTTTGACCAGTTAAGTATTACTGGCAGTAATGGGAATACTTTAATTGCCAGTGGCAATGAATTGTTAGCCACATTAACGGGTGTTGATGTTGGTTTGATTGATAGCGCTGATTTCACTTTAATGGTGTAAGGAAGTTAGAAACCGGGTTTTTTTCTTTGTGTCCTTTGTGTCTTTGTGGTGAAAATAAACCACAAAGGCACAAAGGACACAAAGAATATCTCTCTGTGTCCGGCAGAGTTCAGTGGTAAAATTATCTCTAAAAATGCTTGACAATTTCTTAATAAATGGATAAGATATAGTCATCAAGAATAATTCAGGTTTATTCGGGCCGGAAACACATCCAACAAGCCCAAACGATACCTGGGAGTACCCGGCCCGGAGTGGTTCAAAAAATAAGAGCAAAAAGCCCTTATTCTCTCCGGGCCAGGTAAAATCCCTAACTCGTTTCCAAACTCACTTCGGGAAGCCCCTGTGAGGGGCTTCCTCCTGCCCAGAAATACCCAGAAACCGGGTTTCTTTAAGAAACCCGGTTTCTTAGTCCTCGTAAGCCCTAAGAAATTGCGATCGCCTCGGTGGTGAAAAAAGGCTGGTCAACTTTTCCCGTTGTAGGATCGGGCAAAGGTTGCATCGATAAACGCATCTCATTCATTTCCACCATGCCAAAAATTGTGGCAAAAGAAACATCCGCCGCATCTCGTCCAGTGCCAATGCGAATAATGCTAGTTTGAGGCACCAACCGGCTGGGATCAAACAGATACCAGCGATCGCCTAAATAGGCTTCAAAACAAGCATGAAAATCTGGAGGATTTAAGCCATAAGCATAAGCATTAACAAACCGAGCAGGGATATTTAATGCTCGACAAAAAGCTATTGCTAAATGGGCAAAATCCCGACAAACTCCCACTCTTTCTGTGGCTGTATCATAAGCAGATGTATGATGGTCGCTACTCCCAGATAAGTAGATAACTTTTTGACAAATCCAATTACAAATAGCCGTAACTCTAGAATAGCCTGGAGTCAGGTGTCCAAATTCAGAAAAAGCCAGATTAATTAACTGATCCGATTGACAGTAGCGACTCGGTAGCAACAGGGGTAAAATTTCCAACGGTAAATTAGCGGGAGTCACTTCTTGAAGCTCATGGGGATCCTGCAAGAAATGATGTAGTTCTACGATCGCTTGATAGCTGATTTCCATTTGGCATTTCGGAGCATTTAATCGTAAGTAACGATTGCCATTAAAAGGATTATTATACTCTTCTATTTCTAAGCGGGGATAAATCTCTAATTTTTCTTGTTCAACTTGCTGATACTGATTATGAACCACCCCAATGTTAAACACAAATGTACTCGGTTCATAGATGCTGTAAACTAGGTGACAACCCAATTCAAATTTCATCATAAGCTTGGCTCAATTAATCTTATATTAATATTCTGTAGTTATTTATTTTATCCCTTTGTTCTGTCTGCGTATGGTGGGCAACGCTCGCAATATATGATTTTCCCGGTTTAACTGGGTTAAATTTGCTATTTTTCTAGAAAATGTTTAGAATGACATCAAACCTAGGATAAAATTTTTCCATGAGTCAACTGTCTAATTCCCATCCTTCTAAAGGCTTTGATACCCGGTGGCTGTATTCCTTCTGGAAATTCTCTCGCCCCCATACCATTATCGGCACCAGTTTAAGTGTTTTCGGATTATATGCGATCGCGATGGCCTTAACTCCTGCGGCTACATCTCCTTCTATCTTACCACTAATTACGGCTTGGATTGCCTGTTTATGTGGAAATATTTATATTGTCGGATTAAATCAACTAGAAGATGTAGAAATTGATAAAATTAATAAGCCTCATTTGCCCATTGCTGCGGGAGAAATTTCCCGGCAACAAGCACGGATAATTGTCAATATTACTGGAATTTTTGCTTTATTATTAGCGGTACTGGGCGGCCAGTGGTTATTGGCCACCGTGGGGATTAGTTTATTGTTAGGGACGGGGTATTCTCTGCCACCAATTCGGTTAAAGCGGTTTCCTTTTTGGGCAGCTTTTTGTATTTATACGGTTCGGGGAATAATTGTTAATTTAGGGCTATTTTTACACTCTCTCTGGTTGTTAAATCATGGTAAGGATTTACGGCACTTTTATCAGCTTTCGATTCCCCCTGAAATTTGGGCATTGACTCTATTTATTTTAGCCTACACTTTTGCGATCGCCATTTTCAAAGATATTCCCGATATTAAAGGTGATCGAGAATATCATATCACCACATTCACCATTCACTTTGGGGCCAAAGCGGTGTTTAATTTAGCCCGTTGGGTGTTAACCGGATGTTATTTGGGTATGGTGATCTTGGGATGGTGGTTTCTGCCCGGAGTTAACCCAATTTTTGTCGCGATCGCCCATATCACCGCTTTAATCATTCTCTGGGGGCGTAGTTTATCCGTTGACTTAGAAAATCAAGCCGCGATCGCCGCATATTATCAATTTATCTGGAAATTCTTTTTCCTGGAATACTTGGTATTTCCCGTCGCTTGCTTTTTGGCTTAAATAATCTGTGATTTAATCTGTAATTAAATCTGTGATTAAATCGCCGAATATTTGTTACATTGAAACAAATTTTTGAAGTGATTTCCCAACATGATTGGAGGAAAACCAACCATGAAACGTGGAAGGCAAACCTATATTGGCGATCGCTCCCCGCTAAAATTGTGGGTAAATTAACCCTGAAGCCGCTTTTTTCCTGAAAAACACGGGGGGGTATATAACCCACAATTTTAGTTGAGAATTACGACCAAATTTAATTGCCCTGGTGATAGTTTCATCATCAGATGGTGAGCGATCGCTACCGGGCAATTCATGGCTCCACCACATCAGATTAAGATGAAAATTAAGCGCTCATTTCCAGCATCCGCTGAATCGGTCGCAAAGCCGCAATCCGAATATCTTCTGGTAAAGTAATTTCTGGAGAGCGATTTTTCATACAAAGATATAATTTCTCTAAAGTATTCAGCCGCATATAAGGGCATTCATTACAAGCACAATTACTCGTAGGCGGTGCCGGGATAAAAGTTTTATCATTGGCTTGCTTACTCATTTGGTGAATGATGCCCGGTTCAGTGACAATAATAAAAGTTGAACTAGAACTTGCTTGGGCATACTTCAATAAAGCGGTTGTTGACCCAATATAATTCGCATGACGGAGTACCGGCGCTTCGCACTCTGGGTGAGCGATAATTTCCGCTTCTGGATGTTGAATTTTCAGTTGGACAATTTTCTTTTCAGAAAAGTTTTCATGGACAAGACAGCTACCCTGCCAGAGCACCAAATCTCGCCCGGTTTGTTCCATAACATAGCGACCAAGATTGCGGTCTGGGGCAAAAATAATCGGTTGATCTTTGGGAATTTGGCTGACAATTTTCACCGCATTAGAGCTCGTGCAAATAATATCGCTCATGGCTTTAATGCCAGCAGAACAGTTGATATAAGAAATTACCTTATGATCTGGGTGGGCAGCTTTGAATTCGGCAAAAGCGTCTGGGGGACAAGTATCCGCTAAGGAACAACCAGCATTTAGGTCGGGCAAAAGCACCAGTTTGTCAGGGTTGAGAATTTTGGCCGTTTCCGCCATAAAGTGAACCCCAGCAAAGACAATTACATCCGCGTCGGTGTTGGCAGCCCTGCGGGAAAGTTCCAAGGAGTCGCCGATATAGTCCGCAATGTCTTGAATTTCTGACTCTTGGTAGTAGTGGGCGAGGATGACGGCGTTGAGTTCTTTTTTCAGGGCGGCGATCGCTTCATAGAGGTTATCCGGCACTTGGTTGCCTGCGGTGGCATCCCGTTCTAGAAATGCAGTGGTAAACATAGTTGGTGGTTGAGTTGAGTGAGTGGTTGAGTGAGTGGGTGAAACCCTACTTTTTGCCTGTGTTTGGTAATTATAGTAGTTTTTACCAAAATTGGCGAATCTTTTGATACATCTGAGACCTTCCCAGCCCGAACCGCCAATCAGCAACCCTCAACCAACCACCAACAACCATCAACCAACAACAAATAACCAATCAGTTACTTAGCTGCCAACAAAAAGATACTCACCACCGCCAAAAATAACCCTACATAGCCCTGGGAAGACAAAGGCGGTTGATGCAACACAAAAGTCCCCAGTAAGTTATGCAAAATTAAGCCACAACTGCCCATTAAAGCGGCAATTAAGCCTAACTGGGCATTAGACCAAAGATAAAGCTGCCCAGCTATGCCAATAATCCGCGTCACTGAGAACAGTAAAAACCAGGGATGGGAAAAGCTGCTGCTATCAAGTCCCCATTTGCTCAGGTAGCCAGCGGCTGGCACTTCTCCCAAGATAAAAATTAACTGAGTCGCTAAAGCAATTACCACAATTTTGTTCATAGGTTTAGCCCAAATGGTATTGAAATTGTCTTAACCAAATTGTGGCCTATTTTTTCAAATAAAACCATACATAAAATTACCGTAAAATACAGCTTTTTTATCAAAAAATAAAATTACAGTAAATTACAGCCAAATACAGCTTTTGATGAAAAACAGTTAAATTACAGCAAATTACAGTCTTTATCCAATATCAGGCTAAAGTATAGACAAATTTTATTTAAGCAATTAAGCTATTAATATCTACCTAGGTTGGGGAGCAAATTATGTTAGACTTGAGAAAACTTAGCAGCAGACTATTTCTGGGTATTGTAGTTATCGTTCCGACGACGCTGCTCTCTACTCTGACTGGAGGGATTACAGGCGCGATCGCCAACATAGCAACTGCCATAATCACGCCGGACATCAAGCTCCTGCTAGAAAAATGGATCAACAAATATAGAGGTAAACCAATGGCTGATATTGATCTGAACACCGCGTTACGCTTTGTAGAGGAATTGCCTCTTCAGCATCGAGAGGGGCAAGGACTGACTGACCTAGAAAGAGCTATTTTCCAGGGGATTTGGCAAGGCAAAGCCTTCAAAGAAATCGCCCAAGACTGTCCAGGGGTAACGCGAGAACATCTGAGCCGTAATGTAGCTCCCAAACTATATAAGTTCCTGTCCGAAGCCACAAAGGAAAAAGTTAGGAAAAAAACGCTGAAAAGTGCCATCAACCGAGCTTATGCCCGCGCTCAAGAAGGACTTGATATCGAAACCTTGGTGAAAACTACCCGGGCAAAAGTCAAAGACTATATTCAAGACGAATGCGGCACCATGAAGCTTTTGAATATGCCCCAGCCGATTGGCTTGGATGATATCTACACTGAGGTAAATATCCTGGAAAGAGTGACCTCTAGAACTTGGAGAGAATTAGAGACATTGGCCAAAGATTGTCAGTCAGAGGATGATTGTCAGTCAGAGGATTCTGACCGTTTGGGCTGTGGAGCAATTCAAAAATCGCGAGTTCCCGCCTTAACAGCGGTTGAAGACCATGAAAAGTTATTTGTGTTAGGGAAACCTGGAGCGGGAAAAACCACGTTTTTAAAGCATTTGGCTATTCAGTGTAATTCCGGGAAATTTAAGCCGGACTTAGTGCCAGTATTTATTACGTTAAGAAATATCCCGGTGGCTGAAGGTCAACCTAGTTTACTCACTTACATCCAAAAATGGATGCAGCTTAAGGGCGTGACCTCTGAACAAGTGGTGACATTGTTAAGTGAAGGCAAGGTTTTTCTGTTACTGGATGGGCTGGATGAAGTCAAAAAAGAAGCAAGTAAGCGTCTGATCGATCAAGTTCCGGAGTTTCTGCGAGACTTTCCTAAAAATCCCTGTGTGATGACCTGCCGAATTGCCGCCTACGAATGTATTTTTGATAAGTTCACCGAAGTTGAGGTGGCAGATTTTGACGAGAAACAGGTTAAGGATTTTGCCCAGAAATGGTTTACCAAGGAATTTCCCGATCGCGCCCAAGACTTAATTGAGAAATTCCATCAGAAGCTAAATGCTAATAAACCGAGTAAAGAACTAACAAGCAATCCCTTGCTTTTAAGCCTTTTGTGTTGGGCGTTTGCGGAGTCAGGACAACTTTTCCAGAAACGTTCGCAACTCTACAAAGAGGCATTAGAATTGCTCCTGGAAAAGTTGGATCTTCAGCGGAATATTGAGCGGTCAGAACTTTACGAAGGTTTAGACAGTCAGCAGAGAGCGGATTTACTGAGTTATTTGGCTTATACTACTTTCACCCAAGGTAAGCTTTTCTTTGACCAAGAGGAAATTCAAGGGTATATTGTTGAGTATATCCGCAATTTACTCCATGCTCAAACTGATGCCAATGAGTTGCGCGGGAATAGTAAATCGGTGCTGAAAGGAATTGAAGCCCACCATGGGATTTTAGTCGAAAGAGCCCAGCATATTTACTCATTTTCTCACTTGACCTTTCAAGAATATTTTACGGCTCGTCAAATTGTCAATAATACCGACCCTGATACCTTGCAAGAGACTTTTAACACCTTGGTGAGTCACATAGCGAATAAGCAATGGCGCGAGGTGTTTCTCTTAACTGTGGAAATGCTGACCAATGCGGATTATTTGCTCAAGTTAATGAAGCAAAAAGTTGACCAAATTGTGGCGGGAGATGAAGATATCCAAAACCTGCTGGTATGGTTAAAGGAAAAGGCTGATTCAGTTGAGCATCCTTATAAACCAGCGGCGGTTCGAGCCGATTATCTTGAGCCAGCTTTAGATGGTTATTTGCAACATTTTTTATGTGAAGATCGCGGCTTGTCCTACGAAATAGTGATCGATGTATTTCTCAAAGTAGATTTGGGGATTGCTTTAAACCAAAATCTCCAAGATCCCAGCGTCATCAAAAAATTTCAGGGATTAGACTATGGACTCGATCGCACGATTGATGAAAACCTTGACCGGGATTTGTATTTTCCGCTTAAACCGGGTCAGGTTGAAGATCGAAATGGCATTCTTGCTTATGCTACAAACCGGAATGCCCCAACAATTCTCAATGACTCCTTAGCTATTTTAGAGAAAAATGGCCGCGACCCTGAACTCAAAGCAGCACTGCAAAAGTTAAAAAGTCAATTACCGTCATACTCTGACTCAGCAGCCCTTGATCAATGGTTCCACCAAGATGAAGGAAAAGCCTGGACGGAACAGTTAAGAACGGTGATGATTCAGTATCGCAATGTCGGTCACGATTGGCAATTCAGTGATGGACAACACCAGCTATTAAAGGATTACTATAATAGCAATCTGTTGCTAGTCCAATGTTTGCAACAAGCTCGCCTTGTGAGTCGCGAAGTCCGAGAAGAAATCGAGGCTACTTTGTTATTACCGCAAGCGGAACTTAAGCGAGGTTAACCCCATCTGATTTTGGGTCTGGGGTTGCCGTCTGTGGTTTATAGTAATCTGTAGGTTGGGTTGAGGAACGAAACCCAACATAAGAATCTACTCAGGCAATAAAACGGTTTGTTTCACATATAGTAATTTCAAAAAATCTGTTTATTTAAAATTACTATATATGTCAGGTACTATATATGTCAGGGCGAAGCATTCGGGTAATAAATTTTTGATTTTTTCCTGTAGATTCTTTGCCCGAATGCTTCGCCCCTACAGATTCAATAACCAATAACCAATAACCCCTATTTATCCTTATTTCCTGTAGGGGCAGGGGCGACCACCGCCATCGGATCGCCCCTACAAAAATATTACGATTGATTTAGGACTGCTATATATTCGGGAATTTGCTTAAATACTCTTATTCCAATACTCTAAACCCGTGACAATGACATCTTCTAGCCACTTTTGGAAACGGGGAATCAAATTTTCTGATTCATCAGCGTAGGAAAATTGAAAAGGTGAATCGGTTAAAGGCTGAAGATCGCTAATAGTAGGTTCCCCTTCTTCACCATTATCTCGATGATAAGCACAGGCATTACAGATAAGTAAACCACGGTATTCATGGCCGAGAACATGAAAAGAAAGAAGAACCGTTACGGATGTTTCTATATTAATCACCAACTGAATCCAAGTGTGATAGTTCCGCAGGTTGGCAAAATATCCTAATTGTTTAGCGGTTTCCACCACTTGATAGCGATGGTAATGAGATCGCCGATCGCCAACGGGGGCAGCAATTGTGAAAACTGCCGCATCACTTAATAAATTTTGGACAGATAGTTTAATGTCATCAGCAATTTCCTGGAAGCGCTGAGAAGCGATATCAAATAAAATGGCAGCAAAACTTTCTGATTTCTGACATTTTTCCTGAACCGAAGCTAACTGATTTTGTTGCAATTTATCCGCGATCGCCGCCAGAATGACTTGGGCTCTTCTAGTCTCTGATAGCACTTGCTCTGATAAACCAAGGCTTCTTAAAAATGCTTGCTTTTGACTCTTGGCAAAAAGATTAATTAAACTCGACAAATCACCGCGATCGGCATCTTCCAAAGCGGCAATATAAACGGCGCGATCGTCACGGGTTATCACCAAAGGAAACCAACTCGCTTGAATGAATACTAAACTCGCTAAACAACGAGCTACTCGACCATTTCCATCTTGA
Source organism: Planktothricoides raciborskii GIHE-MW2 (assembly GCF_040564635.1). Lineage (NCBI taxonomy): Bacteria > Bacillati > Cyanobacteriota > Cyanophyceae > Oscillatoriales > Oscillatoriaceae > Planktothricoides > Planktothricoides raciborskii. The sequence continues at coordinate 4,721,009 of NZ_CP159837.1, read as the reverse complement.
AATGGGTGAATTTGGGTAAACCGATGATGCAACCAAGCCGCCTCAATTTCAGGAGTAACTTTTTGTTCTCGATGTTGATGATGTAATGCTATCAATCGATCCATTTCCGATGCCACTTGTTCGGGAGGACAATACTCGTGAATCGTGCCATCAGGTCTTAGGGGGTTATTCGGTTGACGTTTCCAGTCGCCTTTAATTAAAGAAACCTTAAAGATTTTTCCCTGTTGATTTAAGGCTTCTGTGCTGTCCTGACTCTGAGTTAAAACTTGATGTAACTGCTTGATATAAGAAGTGGATAGATTTCTTTGTCCCCCAACAAAATCAAATAATCCCTCAATGGCAGCTTCTTGGTCTTTAATCAGGGAAACTACCTGTTTAACTGGAATATCTGTAGCTCCGTGAGGAATTAATGCCTCATTAATTCCCTGTTCGATTAATAACCGAGTGATGCCGCGATCTATGGTGTACAATCGCTCAATAATTCCCGTTTCAATCGCGATTTCCCGTCGGAGTTTTTCGCTGAAAGTTTGAAACTCTCCAGATTGCCGCAAGCGATCTGCTTGCTCGTTCCAAACCGTGACTAGAGGTGGCAATTCAACACTGGCTAAATCTTGCCAATTGGATGATAAATCTTCGATGGGTTTCCACAGCATAAAGTTTGCAGTTACATACTGACAATATTGTAATACCATTTACCAAAATTTATGCATAGGGGCACAAGCATTGCGCCCCTCAACCAACAAACAACAACCAACAACCAAAGAATCCCTACCCAACAACCAACAACAACCAACAAAGAATAACCCCCCTGACAACAACAGGGAGGTTTGGGGCATCGTTAGGAATGACTGATGCAAAAATGATATCAATTGCCGGTCAAGATTTCCCGAATTTTCTAAGCGGAAACCAGAGAAGCTAAGGGATTAGGAATCGAAGCAGAAGGAGCATCAAATTTGCCCACAACCACATATTCTAAACGCAGTTTCAACCAAGTAATAAACTGGGGATTCGTAGAAATCACCGCCACTGATGGCTGAGGCACTTTTGCTTTAATATCCTTCATTTCTGGGGCTTCCAAAAAAGCCGGTTGTTTGACTAACCAAAAATCAATTTCTTTGTTAGTTTCTTGATAGTGGCGAGTGCGTTCTTTGAGCACTTCTTCAAAGGGTTCTTCTTCTAATAAGAAACGTTGACTCGCTAAGACATAATGATAAGTTTGCATAGTTTTTGACAATTTGATTGACGATTAATATATGGGTTAGTTGTTGGTGGTTGGTTGGTGGTTGGTGGTTGGTGGTTGTTCGGTAGGGATTCTTTGGTTGTTAGTTGGTGGTTGTTAGTTGTTACTTGGTGGGTAGGGATTCTTTGGTTAATGGTTGTTAGTTGGTGGTTGTTGGCAAACAACAAACAACAATCAACCAACAACAATCAACAATCAACAAACAATCAACAATCAACAATCAACAATCAACCAACAACCAACAACAATCAACAATCAACCAACAACAATCAACAATCAACCAACAACAATCAACCAACAACCAACAACCAACAACCAACAACAAAGAACAAATTAAACTTCGCCTCTGATGGCTTGTTTCATTTCTCGGACCGCTCGCTCCATGCCGACCAGAACAGCACGAGAGATAATTGTATGTCCAATATTGAGTTCTTCCATGCCTTCGATGCAAGCAATTGGGCGCACATTCCAATAGGTTAGACCATGACCGGCATTGACGCGCAAACCCATATGACGAGCTTTTTGGCATCCTTGGGTTAAAATTGCCAATTCCTTCGCCTGGGCGATTTCGCCTTTGGCTTCCGCATAAGCCCCAGTGTGCAGTTCAATGAATTTGGCGCCAGTCTTGGCGGAAGCTTCGATCTGTGCGTCATCGGCATCAATAAATAGGCTGACGGGAATGCCTGCGCCTTGTAATTGGGACACGACCTCGGTGAGGCGATCGCATTGACCGGCGATATCGAGTCCTCCTTCGGTGGTCACTTCTTCTCGACGTTCCGGCACCAGGGTTACATAGTCTGGCTTAATGTCGAGGGCAATTTGCACCATTTCTGGGGTAGCTGCCATTTCCAAATTCAAATGAGTCCGCACCGTTTGCCGCAACAAACGCACGTCACGGTCTTGAATATGGCGGCGGTCTTCCCGCAAATGCACCGTAATCCCATCAGCGCCTGCGAGTTCCGCCAACACGGCGCCCGCTACGGGGTCAGGTTCTACGGTGCGTCTGGCTTGGCGAATGGTAGCAATATGGTCAATATTTACGCCAAGTGTAGGTTGTTGGGACATGGTTTTGAAGGCAAATTTTTACTTAGATTTTAACGGAAAAGCGTTGCCTGGGCTGAGTAATTTTTATCAGATAAACTACCCGTTATAGCGGTAGCAATGCGGGTTACAGAGGTTTTCTGGATTCCCGCCTGCGCGGGAATGACAGGTTTTTTTTGTACTTCGCAATGCGGATTACAGAGGTTTTCTGGATTCCCGCCTGCGCGGGAATGACAGGTTTTTTTTGTACTTCACAACTCTGACAAGTGCTATATTTCAGCAAAAGCTTAATAAGCGAATGAACCAACCCAGGCGACGATTACCCCTAAGATCGAACCGACCAACACTTGAAAAGGTGTATGGCCAAGAATTTCTTTAAGACGGTCTTCGGTAAATTGATGATCTTCAAATAACTCGATAATTTGGTTCAGGACACGAGCCTGATCCCCAGCAGCCCGACGAACTCCAGCCGCGTCGTACATGACAATCACCGCGAAAATGGTCGCCAGGGCAAACTCAGTGCTTGACCAACCCACGGTTTGACCGATACCGGCTGCCAGGGCGGTGACTAGGGCTGAATGAGAACTCGGCATCCCGCCAGATTCAACCAGTAAGTGAAAATTAAGCTGGCGATTTTTCACCAACTCGAAAAAGAGTTTTAAGAATTGGGCGAGTAAACAGGCAATCACCGCAACCAGCAAGACCCGGTTGTCGAGGATATGGCCAAATTCCTTCATGGGGTATTGCACCTTTTGTGAGTTTCGATTAGGGAGCCTTGAATAGCCTAGCATTTAGGTTAACCTGTCGCTGTCCTAACCAGCTATAACCGGACACAGGAATGTGCTGCTACGTCCGTCTGTATTGCCTAGTAAGTTCGACTGGTGATAAAGTCCGCGATCGCGCATAAGGGCATCCCCTGCTGACCAAACGGTGCTAACTGGGCTTTTGCCTCGGCAACTAGCTGAATAGCCTGCCGTTCCGACTCTTCTAGCCCCAAGAAACTGGGATAAGTTGCTTTTTGGGCTGCCAAGTCTTTCCCGGCACTTTTACCTAATTGCTCTTGGGTTTGAGTGATATCGAGAATATCATCAATAATCTGAAAGGCCAACCCAATATTTTGAGCATAACGAGAAAGTCTTTGCAAGGTTTCTTCACTAGCGCCGCCCAAAATCGCCCCACAAAGCACACAAGCTTCTAATAAAGCCCCAGTTTTATGGGTGTGAATAAAATGCAGGGTTTCCAGAGAAACATCTGGTTTGCCCTCAGACTCGATATCCACCACTTGACCGCCCACCAGTCCAGCAGCGCCAAAAGCCCGCCCCAACTGAGTAATCACCTTTAATACTCGTTCCGCTGGGACATTTTGGGTTTGACTGGCGACAAATTCAAAGGCTAAGGTCAACAAGCCATCTCCGGCTAAAATGGCAATATTTTCCCCATAAACTTTATGATTGGTCAGCTTGCCACGGCGGTAATCATCATTATCCATTGCCGGTAAATCGTCGTGAATTAAGGACATGGTGTGAACCATTTCTAAGGCGCAAGCGGTGGGCATGGCCATGTCAATAGTTCCCCCCACCAGTTCACAACTGGCTAAACATAAAATAGGTCGTAAACGCTTGCCCCCAGCCATGAGGGAATAGCGCATAGATTCATAAATTTTTTCGGGATATTCGACTTTAATCGAAGCATCTAAAGCCGCTTCAACTAGCTTTTGCCGTTCTTTTAAATAGGCAGATAAATCAAATTCTACATTAGTCGAATTGGTTGATAATTTTTCGGTTTCTGCGATCATGTTTTCTTTTTGTTGGTTGTTGGTTGTTGGTTGTTGGTTGTTGGTTGTTGGTTGGTTGTTGGTTGTTTGTTGTTGTTTGTTGATTGTTGATTGTTGTTGGTTAATTGTGTTTTTCGGCTGACATTTCCACCAATAACAAACAACAAACAACTAATAACAACCAACAAATAACCAACAACAAACAACAAACAACTAACAACAAATAACTAATTAAATCTTAAATCCCATTCGCTGACTGTAGCTCCAAACGGTATTTTCTAACAGCATGGCTACGGTCATTGGGCCAACACCACCGGGAACGGGGGTGATGAGTTGGGCTACTTCTTGGGCGGATTCAAAGTGAACATCCCCAGTCAGACGGGATTTTCCGGCTTCATTGGTGACGCGGTTAATGCCTACGTCAATGACCACTGCACCGGGTTTGATCATGTCTCCGGTAATCATTTCCGCTCGTCCGATCGCCACCACTAATATATCTGCCGTGCGAGCCGTAGCCCCTAAATCTGCGGTTCTGGAATGGGCAATGGTGACAGTGGCATTGGCTTCTAAAAGCATCAGGGCGATCGGTTTGCCTACCAGGATACTGCGACCAATCACCACCGCTTGTTTGCCTTTGGGGTCAACATTATATTCTTGCAGTATCCGCATCACCCCAGCGGGAGTGCAACTGCGTAAACCCGGTTCTCCGCGCATCAAGCGGCCCATATTGGTGGGATGTAATCCATCCACATCTTTATCGGGATCGATTTGGTTGAGTAAGGTTACAGAGTCGAGATGACCGGGCACCGGCAGTTGTAGCAAAATTCCGTCTACCCGATCGTCTTGATTTAATTCCGCGATCGCTCCTTGGAGTGTAGCCAAAGAAACATCTTCGGGAAAATGACGCCCAAACGAAGCTATTCCCACCTTGGCACAAGCTGTTTCTTTATTTTTCACATAAGCCGCACTTGCGGGGTTATCCCCCACCATCAATACCGCTAGACCAGGGGGGCGGGTATTTGGGGGGCGGCTGTCAATGCGCGATCGCAAATCACCCTGAATTTTTTGGGCGAGAGCTTTTCCGTCTAAAATTTTGGCAGTGTTCGAGTCCATCACAATTCAACCTGGGTTGAAATCCTCGCAAGCTGTCCTGGGCATTTGACCGCAGCATTTCTCTCCGGCACGACTCAGCACAGCCTGACTAAAATTGCCTTATTAGTTTCGCATATCCTGCCAGAGTTATCGCAATCACTCAGGAGTAATTACCTCAGGAGCAATTATCATAGATAGTTCTGTCGTTCCGATGCTAAGGCTATCTTTACCCGTTCATACTCAGTCCAAAGCTTACTGACCATATCAGGGACTTCAGGGGTTAAAGGTTGGCTTTTGTCTTTTCCCGATCGAGCCTGGGATTCCAATTTCTTGCAAATGTCACCGAGAGGCATTGCTCCCAGACTAAAACAGATAGATTTTAGGGTATGGGCATTATGTTCTAGACTGTCTAGATCGTTGTCGGTGACGGCAGCAGAGATTTCCGTCAGCAGCGAGGGCGCATCTTCTAAGTAACTATCAATCAAATCGATCATAAATTCGGCTGACTCTGGATCGCTAGGATCGCCTAAAGCGTGCAGAACCGCGCGATCGAGAGCTAAGGGCTGCTCTAAAGAACTTTGGGCAGAGTTGCGCTTAACTTCATAATTATCATTCATTGCTTGGTTTTTTCCTATGGTTTTAGTCAATGCTTTTGATAAAGCGATCGTCTCCGTTGTTTCTTCTGATGTTTCTTCTGACTTTTGCGGTGAGCATTTTCGCAGTGCTTGACTGAGTTCTTCTAGACGAATTGGCTTGCTCACATAGTCGTGCATCCCAACATCAAAACACTTCTGACGGTCTTCTATCATCGCATTAGCGGTCAATGCAATAATATATGGAACTTGTGAATGATTCCAATCTTGATAAATTTTCGCTGTGGCTTCTAATCCATCCATTTCCGGCATTTGCATATCCATCAAAATCACATCATAATGCTGACGGTGCAAGGCTTCCAAGACTTCCAATCCATTGGCGACCACATCAGCCCGATAGCCCAGACGGGCTAAAAGATTGACGGCAACTTTTTGGTTAACAACGTTATCTTCTGCTAACAAAATTCTTAACGGATTTTTTTGCCCCAGGGTGGTATCAATCAGCGGTGGTGCCATTAAGCGATCGACCGCCACTTGTGGTTGGGCGCCAAAAATTTTCAGCAGCACATGATAAAGATGCGATTGTTTAATTGGCTTGTACAAAAAAGCCGCTAAATTCAACTCCTCCGCGTTAAAATCCTCAATTTCTGACATCGCTAGGGAGGTTAAGATAATCAGCGGTAAGTTTTGGTAATTGGGTAATTGGCGAATTTTTTTGGCCAGAGTTAACCCATCCATTTCGGGCATTTGCATATCCAAAATGGCTAAATCAAAATGTTGTTCTTGGGTTAACCAGCCGATCGCCTGGATGCCGGAAATCACCGTGAATGCTTCCATTTTCCAAGATTCTATCTGCAAAGATAAAACTTTACGATTGGTGGGATTATCATCCACAATTAGCACTCGTTTCCCATCTAATTGGGGATGTTCATCTTGCAGATAAGCTGGGGCGATCGCCTCACTTTCCTCAGCCACAATTTTAAAATAAAAAGTCGATCCTTGCCCCATTTGGGTTTGCACCCACATCGTCCCCCCCATCATTTCACTTAAGCGCTTACAAATCACTAAACCTAAGCCAGTACCGCCATATTTGCGCGTGGTAGAAGCATCCACTTGACTAAACGGTTGAAACAACCGTTCCATTTTATCTGGAGGAATGCCAATGCCGGTATCTTTCACCGAAAATTCGATTTCATATTTTCTGGCTTGGTTTTTATCAGTTTCATCTGGTCGGCGTTCTAATTTTTTGCTGGTGACACTGACTAAAATTTCCCCTTTCTCGGTAAACTTAATCCCATTGCCAATCAAGTTGACTAAAATTTGCCGAATCCGCGTGGATTCTCCTAGAATTGAATAAGGACATTTAGGATCTATATGACAAGTCAATTCTAGTCCTTTTTTGATCGCTGATGTACTCAATAATTTGAGCGCATCTTCTATACAATTTCTTAAATCAAAAGGATGAAACTCTAAATCTAGTTTACCCGATTCTATTTTACTAAAATCTAGAATATCATTAATAATTGTTAACAAAGAATCGCCGCTAATTCTAATGGTTTCTACCCAGTCTTTTTGTTGCTCACTCAAAGGGGTATCCAGCAATAAACTGGTCATGCCAATTACCCCATTCATGGGAGTTCTAATTTCATGGCTCATGGTGGCCAAAAATTCACTTTTAGCGCGAGTTGCTTCCAACGCTTTGTCCCGGGCTTTTTCTAATTCTGCGGCGGCAAATTTGCTTTCTAGTGCCGTACCAACCCATTGGGTCATTAATTTTAACAGTTCGTGATTCACCGATGCAGAAGCACCGTCATTATTTGGGGCAGAATCTACTTCGGTACAAGATACTTCGGTACAAGATAGTTGGGTACAAGCTACTTGGTTAGAATCTCCTTGGGTACAAGCTACTTCGGTACAAGCTACTTGGTTAGAATCTATTTGGGTACTGGAAAAACTCAAAGTGCCATAAACACTTCCCCCGACGATTACTTGCGCCCCGAAATAAGATTGTACGGGGACTTGGTAAGAAGCGGCAAAAGCAGGATTTCTAAACCAATCATTGCCATTGGATTTAATATAAACTGATTCGGAAGCTTTAATCGTTTCTCTGCAATAAGTATGATTTAAATCAAAAGTAGTTCCCCTGTGAATTAGCCGATTGGGATCGTGTACGGCGATTACTTCATACTCTTGGTAATCTAGTTTACTTTTCGCCAGTTTTATCCGAGCCAAAATGCCAATTTCCATATTAAACCAACCGCAGCCCATCTTCAATAATTCCTCTAATTTTTGCTCTATAGTTCCTTCTTTTGCAGCGGTGAATTGATACAGTTCGCGAATGATGGCTTCACTGTGCCGTAAGGTTTCTTCTGCTAAAATGCGATCGCCAACTTCTTTTTTTAGTTCTTGATTCCGGCGCGATATTTCTTGGGTTCTTTCTTCAACCAAATCTTCAATTTTTACCGTTCGTTTAATATTATTCCAAAAATACAAAGATAACAACCAAGTAAATAGAAAACCCGTTGCCAAAATGCCCCATGCCAGCCAATAATTTTCACTGAAAATATACGCAGATTTCGCCACTAAAACCAGTCGCCATGTTCTTCCGGCGATGGGAAGCACTTTGCTAAATTTAAATTTATCGTTAACTTGGTTAGATGAAATCTGTTTGATTATGTTTTTTTCCTGTTGATAATTTTCGGAATTTATGCTGAAATCAATATATAAAAATTGTGGGGTTTCTTTGGTTGATTCATCTAAAAGATATACCTCAATTATTTGAGACTTTTCCGGAAAATTGGCTAAAGCATTTTCGATCGCCCTGCCAACGCTAAACACTGCCGCGACATATCCTTTTAATGCATTGCGGCGATTTTCTAAAGAATTGAGCAAAATATTTTGATCGTAAACAGCTTTAAAAATCAAAAAACCCAGGTTATCCCTAGTTTCTTGAAGCAGTTTAATCCCTGGAGTTGCTACCATTTTTCCCGTATCTCTGGCTTGATTTAAAGCAGTCTGTCGAATCGGATCAGAAGCCACATCAAACCCGAAAGAAGCCTCATTTCTGGCGTAAGGTTGCAGATAATACACTGGGTAATATTCCAGGCGATCGCCCGCCCGGAATTTTTCTCCCAGTCCCACTTGTTCCCAGATTTCAAATTTAGCATAACCCTCCGCCCTGGCTGTTTGCTCAAAGGCCAGCCTTTGTGGGGCGGTAACTTTCGGGATCCATTCGATGGATTGAATACTGGGATAACGCTCAATAAACGGCTCCACAAATCGCTGAAATTCCTGTCTGTTTACATTATCCGATGCATGATAAAAACTTTGAAGAGATAATATTAAATCTAGACTTTGATTAAGTTGCTGCTCGATCGCGATCGTGTGCAAACTCGCTAATCGTTCAAATTCCTCTTGCTTTGTGGCTTTTTCTAAATTTCCGATCGTCAAAAAACCCAACACAGAGAACACCGAACCCATGACAATGGTGATGGCGATCGGCAGATATCTTTTGGTAGATTTAATCTGAATAATCCACTTCATTTGTTATTTATTGTTGGTTGTTGGTTCTTGGTTGTTGCTCCCCCCTAGCCCGATGGCGGTCTAAGGGGGGGTTGGGGGGGTTTTGGTTGTTGGTTGTTTGTTATGTTTTGCCTTACCAATAACCAATAACCAATAAAAAATAAGTTTAGAAGTAGGATGGGCAATGCCCATCCTACTTGAGGTTACAGTTAGCGGATGGGATTTAATTCGGTATTAATTATTGGTTATTGGTTATTTTTGGGGATGTCAACCGAATAACGAACAACAAATAACGAATAACAAACAACGAACAACTTTTCAACAAACGAGGAAGTTCTATTCCACTCCTTCAATGGGGGCAAACCCTTGACGTTGAATATTTTCCGTGATGCTGCGCGCTTCTAGGAATTGCAGCAAGTAATCTGGGCCACCGGCTTTGGATCCTACCCCGGACAACTTAAAGCCACCAAAGGGTTGACGAGAGACGATCGCCCCGGTAATTCCCCGATTAATATACAAGTTTCCCACTTCAAACTCGGCTTTTGCCCGGTCGATATGGGAAGGAGTCCGGGAATATAGCCCCCCAGTTAAAGCGTAATTTGTCCCATTCGCCATATCTAAGGCTTCGGAGAAATCTTTTGCCCGCATGACCGCTAACACTGGGCCGAAGATTTCTTCTTGGGCAATGACCGCATCAGGTTTCACGTCAGTGAAAATCACCGGGCCGACAAAATAGCCGTTTTCTGGGCTGGGCATTTCCAACGCTAAAGTGGCTTCCCGTTTGCCTTGTTCGATATATTCGCGAATGCGGGCTTGGGCATTGGCATCAATCACCGGCCCGACTTGGGTACTGGGAACTTCCCCAGGCCCAATATTCAGCGATCGCGTCGCTTCCACCAAGCGATGCACAAAGGCATCATACACAGGTTCCAGCACGATCGCCCGCGAACAAGCGGAACATTTTTGTCCGCTGTAACCAAAAGCTGAGGCCACCACCCCGGCAACCGCTTGATCCAAATCGGCGCTTTCATCCACAATCACCGCATTTTTGCCGCCCATTTCCGCAATCACCCGTTTCAGGTGCTTTTGCCCCGGTTCCAAAATGGCCGCTGACCCATAAATTTGGCTGCCTACTTCCTGGGAACCCGTAAAGATAATCGTATGGACTTGCGGATGTTTCACCATATAAGTCCCCACCGTGGAACCTTTCCCCGGCACAAATTGGAACACCCCAGCCGGAATGCCCGCTTCTACCAAGATTTCCGTAATTTTGGCCGCAATCACACTGGTGACCGCTGCCGGTTTTAATAGGGTACAATTTCCCGCCACCAAAGAAGCCACGGTCATGCCTACAGGAATTGCCAGGGGGAAATTCCAGGGAGAAATCACCACGGAAATGCCACGAGGTTGATAATGATAGCGGTTAGTTTCCCCAGGAATATCATAGTTATAACCGGCTGCCAGCCGTTCCATTTCGTCCGCATAGTAGCGGCAAAAGTCGATCGCCTCAGAAACTTCTGGGTCTGCTTGCCGTAAAGTTTTGCCCGCTTCCAATACCATCCAAGCCACTAACTCATGGCGGCGTTGTTCCATAATTTCCGCAGCTTTCCGCAACACCCCAGCCCTTACCCGGACGGGAGTCTGGCGCCATGCGGGAAAGGCAGCTTTAGCAGCGCGAATGGCATTTTCCGCTTGTTCAATGGAAATCATGCCGATTTTGCCAATTACTTCGCTGTAGTGGGAAGGGTTGACGGAATCAACAGTTTCCAGAGTATTCACATATTCCCCATTAATCAACGGTGAATAGGTCTTACCCAGTTGTTGCCGGACGGTTTTTAAGGCTTGTTCGGCTTTTTGCCGCAGTTGGATATTCGCATAGTCCGTATCTGCCGCATTGGGAAATGCTTGTTTAGCGTGATATTCCGCTTTGGCTTGGGCTTCGGAAACCTTGGGGGCTGCTAATAATTGTTCTATCGGTCGGTCTTCTTGGCTTTGGCGGAGGAAAGAACTATTGGCGGTATTTTCCAATAACCGCCGAATTAAATAGGCCATTCCTGGCAGCAAGTCCCCATAAGGGCAGTACATCCGCACCCGATAGCCTCGTTGGACTAAGGCTTTGGCCAGTTTGTCCCCCATGCCGTAGAGGACTTGCATTTCAAAGCGTCGGCGCGGAATATTCAGGGTTTCGGCGATCGCCATTGCATGGGCTTGCGATCGCACATTATGGCTACCAATGGCGGCATATAAATATTGGTGATTTTCCATCAACAACTCGGTCATGCGCTCAAAGTTGGCATCGGTGGCGGCTTTATCATTAAAAACGGGTTGCGGCCAATGGTGTTGCTGGGATTTAATCGTTTCCTGATCCCAGTATGCCCCTTTCACCAAGCGCACTGTAATCGGGTTGCCCCGTTGTTTCGCCCACTCGATTAAATCTTGCAAATCCTGGTAGCTATCCCGCAAATAGGCTTGCAAGGTGACGCCGATATCCGTGCGATCGCGATACTCTTCCTCTAGGAGCAGTTTTTTCAGAATCGACAGAGTAATATCCTTATATTCATACTGTTCCATGTCAAAGTGAACTGCTGCCCCTACTTTTTTGGCATAACGTAACAGAGTATGAATGCGATCGCTCACCATCACCGTACTGCCTTGGGGGTCTACCGGGTCAAACTGGGAATAAAAAGCCGTCAGTTTCACCGACACTTGGACTTTCGGCAACGGTTGCCCGTCTGCCTCATCAATTTCTGGCACCTTTGACCACTTTTGGGCTACGGTGGTAAGCTCATCCATCAATTCCAAATAGCGATTTAAATATAATTGAGCTTCGGACTCAGTAATCACCGCCTCACCGAGCAAATCCATCGTAAACGCCATCTTATCTTTCCGCAGACGTTCAATGGTTTTAATCGATTGCTTGATATTTTCCCCAGAAATATATTTTTGGGCTAAGGTTTTGACTGCCGTCGCGACCGTAGTTGCAGCGATTTTACCTGCGGGAGAGTCTGTCCCAGTAAAACTCAGTAGCTTTTTCAGAGCATCGGGCAATTCCACTTCTTCTGTGGTGAGATATTCTTGGAGGTGACGGGCAATTTCTGGCTGACTGCGTAATGCTGGGAGGCAGTCAATAAAGCGAAAGAGTTGTACCCGTAGCCCAGGGTTGCTCATTGTCCAGTCCAGTAACTTATCATCCCAGCGCATTTGGTCTTGTAACTGAGCCAAAAACGAGCGTTTTTCTTGAGTTGCGGCCAAAAGTTCTTTGGCAATTGCTTGAGTTTTCGTTTCGTAGGTCGTGTGATTTTTCGAGAGTGCTAAAACCATAAGTATCCACTAGAAGATATGGGACAACATTAGACAAGAAACCGGCGATGGCCTAAATTATTCCTGACTTGATTCCTGAATTAATTGTACTTCCTCTGTGACCCTCTGTGACTCTGTGGTAGGGATTCTTTATTTCTTTATCACCACAGAGGCACAGAGGGTCACAGAGAGAAAACCTGTAATTTCGATCATATATTTTTTAACCAATATGTTCTTAACTCTCAGACTCGATCGCCAACAAGTTAAGTGTTTCTATCAATGCCCAATTGATCGCATTTGTTTGATTATCCTGCAATTGAGCCTGCTCGACAATTTGGCGATCGCGCAAGTTATCCCAGATAATACGCTACCGAATAATTCCCAGGTGATTCAAAATGGCGACATATTCACCATTAACGGTGGCACCACGGCGAGGCAAAACATATTTCATAGCTTCCAAGAATTTTCTGTATCCACGGAAACCGAAGCCTATTTTAACAACCCAGAGACTATCAATAATATTATCACCCGAATTACCGGGGCAAATCTTTCTCACATTGACGGATTAATTCGGGCTAATGGCAATGCTAACTTATTTTTAATCAATCCCAACGGCATATCCTTCTGCCCCAATGCCCAATTAGAAATTGGCGGCTCATGTATTGCCAGTACCGCTGACCAACTATTATTTAATGATGTTTCTGGGTTTTTAGTGCCAAAAACCCAGAAACATCATCATTGCTAACAATAAATCTACCTATCGGTTTACAGTTTGGCGTCAACCCAGGTAAAATTCAAATCCAGGGAGGAGAAAATGCCATTGTTTAAACCGCGTCCAGGTCTCTACCTGGAGTTTTTTAGGTAGAATCTTTCAGTCTGGACTACTTGCCTCAAACCCGTTTCCGGATTCGAGGGAGAACTTTTTCAACATGGACGAGGTTTAGGTAGAATCTTTCAATCTGGATTATTTGCCTCAAAACCGTTTCCGGCTTCGAGGGAGAAATTTTTTAATATGGACGAGGTTTAGATAAAAAATGCTACACTAATAAACTGGTTATGCTGACAACCATCATAAGCATATGCGGCACAATTCTGGGAGCAGGTTATGAAAAAAATTTTAGTGATTGAAGATGAAAAACCCGTCTTAACCAACATCATAGAAATTCTGGAATCAGGAGGTTTTAGGGCAATTGGCGCCGAAAATGGTGAGATAGGCGTTCAGTTGGCTACTCAAGAAATCCCCGATTTGATCATTTGTGACATTATGATGCCGGTTTTAGATGGATACGGAGTGCTGACTAAACTGCGTTCTCAGCCCTTAACCGAAATTATTCCGTTTATTTTTCTCACGGCTAAAGCAGATAAAGGGGATCTGCGTCAAGGGATGAATTTGGGAGCAGATGACTATATCTCTAAGCCGTTTCGCCGCAAAGAGTTGCTGGAAGCGGTGAACATCCGGCTGGAAAAACAAGCGGCAGTGATGCAAAAGTATATATCCCAGTTTCAAAGGGCGGAAGGATTACTGTCAAAAATGCAGGATCTCCAGCAACTCAGTGAAACCAAAGAGGGATTGCTGATGAAGTTAATCAGCGATTTACGGGATCCTCTATCCAAGATTAATTTGGCAATTAAGATGCTAAAAAATACCCCCCCAGGAGCATCACGCGATCGCTATTTAGAAATATTGCAAGAAGAGTTTGACAAAGAAATTGCCTTATTAAATCAAGTCTCTGATGTCCAAGAACTCTTGACCTTAGATAACGTCAAGTTGTTACGGCAATTTAACCTGATTGAAGCCAAATCCATTATGAAATCGGATAAAAAATTATATTAGGGAGAAAACAGCAGAAATTTAGCGTCCTCGGTTAAATCTGCCCAAGGCTATCCTGCCGTCAATAGATTGTCCGTAATATTGTTTTCACCACTGAACCGATGAGCATTTTGCCAGGGGGCGACTGATACAAATTCGTTCAAGACTCGAATGGCCAGCAGAAACCAGGGAAATGTTCGCTCAAAAGACTTCTGAGTCAGAGTCAGTTAAAATATAACTCATCAGCACAGTCCCGTGAAATAAATCCCTATTGTCCCAACTCCATCAGTCGATCGCAGAGGTTATGAACAAAATTTTAGTCATCGAAGACGAAGAAATCGTTCGGTCTAATATTGTGGAAATTTTAGAATCTGGTGATTTTGAAGCCATTGGCGCGGAAAATGGTCGCCGAGGTATTGAAATCGCCGTGAAGAATCTACCGAATTTGATTATTTGTGACGTAACAATGCCAGAACTGGATGGATATGGCGTACTGAAGCTATTGCGGCAAAATTCTTCCACCAAAACGATTCCATTTATTTTTTTGACGGCCAGGGCAGACAAAACGGATATTCGCACCGGGATGAATTTGGGGGCTGATGATTACTTGACCAAGCCCTTTCGCCGCACCGAACTGCTCACCGCTGTCACCGCACGATTGGCCAAACACCAGGCGATGACTGAACGTTACCACGATCAACTCGAAGTGGCGCAAAAGGAATTGATTCATTCTCTCTATTATGATCGGTTGACCAACTTGCCCAATCAACTGCTATTGCGAGAAAAGTTTGATGAAAGTCTGCTCCAAAAAGGTTCAGGTCAACCGCCGTCGATTTTAGTGATGGCGATCGATCGCTTTTACCGGATTGTGGAATCCTTGGGATATGCTTCGGGCGATCGGCTAATTCAAAATGTTGCCCACCGCTTAATTACCTGTGTTGATTTTGGCGATACCGTAGCCCGACTAAATACCGATCAATTTGCGATTATTTTAGCTTCAGAAAACCAACAATCTCTCGAACTTACCGAGCAAGCATCACAAGTTGCCCAAAGGATTATCGAACGTCTGTCAAAACCGATTACATTGGATCAACACAAAATTTCTCTGTCCGCCAGTATTGGGATTGCTTTGTCACCCAAAGATGGCGAAGATATTGACGAACTAATGCAACACGCGGAGGCGGCGCTTTCTTATGCCAAGCAACTCGGGGGCAATCAATTTCAATTTTATTCCCCAAATATCCAGGCGGTTTCGGTGGAATTGTTGAATCTAGAAACGAATTTAAGGTATGCCTTAGAACGTTCTCAATTTCAGATATATTACCAACCGCAAGTAGACTTAACCTCTGGGCGGATTATTGGGGCTGAAGCTTTGCTGCGCTGGATGCTTCCAGAACAAGGATTGATTTCTCCTGGACAATTTATTCCTTTGGCAGAACAAAATGGCTTGATTGTGCCGATCGGCGAATGGGTGCTGCAAACCGCTTGTCAACAAGTGAAGACCTGGCAAGATCGGGGCTTACCGCCGCTCCGCATTGCCGTTAATTTATCGGTTCGGCAATTCAATCAACCGGATTTGACTGAGAAAATTGTCAATATTTTGACAGACACTAAGTTAGAACCCCAGTATTTAGAGTTAGAACTGACGGAAAGTATGCTAGTGGATAATATTAAACTTGCCACCACTCATTTGAAAAAGTTAAAAGCTTTGGGAATTAGCATTTCCCTGGATGATTTTGGCACGGGTTATTCTTCTTTAGGTTATTTGCAGAACTTTAATTTAGATATTTTAAAAATAGATCGTTGTTTTGTCACTGATATTAATACCAATGAAAAAAATGCGACAATTACTAAGGCCATTATTTCTATGGCTCATGGACTGAACTTGCACGTGATTGCCGAAGGGGTGGAGACTGAAGCCGAACTAGAGTTTCTCAGAGAACAAAAATGTAACACAATTCAAGGTTATTTCTTTAGCCCCCCTGTGCCAGGAGATAAGTTGGAAGAAATGCTCAAAAACGGAACCAAGTTAAAATTACCTTCACGAGTTGAATGAAGGGATTAATTCAGCAGCCCGGTGTTTAGGAAAAAAACCGGGCTGGCAGTTATTGATTCACCAGTTTATTCACGAGGAGAACCCTTGAATTAAGGGCTGGTTGTGGTGGGGTGATGGGGGACTGGGCGGGGATCCGCGTGAAGCTTGCGCCCCAAAGCGCTTAGGGGCGAATCGCCTCAGAATCGGCAATTTGCAAGGGTGGACGACAGGCTAAATAAACCACTGGACCAAATAGAGGAATTAAGGCTACTAGCCAAAAAATCACTGGATTGTTAATGCCACGACGGGGGAGATCATCTCCCAGTAATGCGGGAAAAATAAGACTTAACACGCAGAAATCCAAGCTCATTACATGAATAAATCGGGAAGTTTGCCACTGCTGGATAAAATCTGCCCAATTGCCATTGATCAAACCTGATGCGAATAAAACAATGGTGCCAAGGGTTAACACCACTCCGGTTAAGCGAGCATCCAGGATGTTGAGCAAGAGATTTTTTTGCCCGGAAAACTGAGGATTCGGTTGACGCAAGGCAAAATAAGGCAACAAAGCAAAAGCTCCCAAAGCCCAAGACCCCAAGGCAAATGGCCAAGCGGGGATTTTTTGCCCCCGGCCATCAATTAAAAGGATGCAAGTATAAACCATCGGCCAAATCCCCATCAAATTAAATAGAGAAATAATTAGGGGATTAATGTTTTCCCATTTCCCCGTGGAGAGATTGGTAATTAGGGCGATCGTGTCCGGTTGGTCGGGCGGGGCAAAAATAAACGCATATATTACAAATCCCAGCCATAGTAGTCCAAAGCCTATTTTGCTCAACATATACAAACTCCGTTCAATGGTAGATTAAGCTAAAACCATCCATATTAAGCACTTATGCTCATGCACGAATGATCGATCGACAAATTATCGGTCAATCATTCGGTTAATCATGCCATCTAATGCTAAAATGTCACCACGTCACCACAAATTATTAAAATTTTATGTAAATTACTTTTTTTAGGTTAATTTGTGGTAAAGAGCGGTTTCCAAGTCTGAGATGTCCGTATGGGCGATCATCTTAGGTGATTCACTCTCTTTCTGGGGGATTGATCGTTTGGAGCAACATTAGCATTTACCCAGAAGGCGATCGCATATACAGGGAAGTAAACATATGGAACGCAATGAAATTCTCGATTTATACGCCAGCGGTCAGAGAGATTTCACCGGGGCTGACCTCAGTGGACTAGACCTCAGTCGCTGTCATTTACCGGGCATTATCTGGACTAGCGCCAACCTGAAAGGCACCAATTTGAGTCGGGCGCACCTGACAGGAGCGAACTTAAGTCAAGCCAACTTATACTGGGCGAATCTTAATTTCGTCAAGATGGACAAAAGCAAGCTCCCAGATGCTAATTTAGCCAAAGCCACCATGACCGGCGCCAATTTTGCCAAAGCCAAACTTCCTAGAGCCAACTTAACTGGCACCAATATGGTCGGGGCGAATTTCTTCCAAGCCAACCTGCGTAGTGCCAACTTTGGTTGTGCCAATTTGGAATGGATTAACTTGCGTGGCGCTAACCTGAGTGGGGCAAATTTTAGCTGGGCGAATCTGTCATTTGCCAGACTTAGCGGCGCCATGTTATATGGCGCCGTTTTTCATGGGATTAACCTGGAAGAAGCTTATTTAAATGGAGTGGATCTGACGGGTTCCAATTTAGTCGCCGTTAATCTCAAAGGGGCGAAAATGAATGGGATTAAATTAGAGGGAGCAAATTTAATCGCAGCGAATCTCACTGAAGCCCAACTGCGAGGAGCGAATTTATCTGGAGCCGATCTCACCGAAGCCAAATTAGTTCTCACATGGCTGGATCACGCCAATCTCAATTGGACTTGTTTGCGGCGCACGGATTTTAAATGTGCGGATCTGAGCAATGCCACTTTAATTGGGGCAAATATATCCGAGGCAAATTTTACGGATACGATTTTACCGGAAAAGACGAAACGCTATTTCTGCTTAACCAGTAACCATCAAGAATTGAACCAAGAGTTTGAATCGTTCATTGATGCTAAAATTGATTCTCAAGCAACAACTTTGAGAGTTACAGTAATTTAAATGCCGTAATTCAAAGGCCGGTAATTTAAAGGCAGCCAGGGAAAAAGCTAGTTTTTGGCCATTTTTCCGGGAATTGTGGGTCAAAACCACTGGCAAAAGAGCCGATCGGCACCTGAAATACTTCTCCCTTTTCAGACAGGATCGAAGGTGGTGGGCTTTCCGCCCACCCTACATCTGATGGTGATGCAATTTTTTACACAATGGTTGCCAATTGTGCCGCCACATCTTGGGTGGTATCAATCGTTTTCACCAATGGCTGTTCCGCCTCAGTAAATGGTTCGGTTGCGGCTAGTTGACTGGCAAGTAAATCAGCGGTGGCGTCAGAAATATCTCCACTGCGTTGACTGAGCCAGTGACGCAATACCGCTTCCGGTGCGGTGCAATGCAGAATGGTGACGGGCAAGCTCTGGGCTTTTGCGGCGGCGATCGCCTCTGAGCGTAACTGAATGCGATCGTATTTCGCATCTAAAATCACCGGAAACCCAGATTTTGTCAGCATAATGCCCAATTCTAACAAACGTTGATAAGTTTTCTGGGTCATTTCCGGAGAATAAATTTCATTACCACCCCGTTCATTTAAACCAATACCCGCCAAATGTTTACGCACCGCATCAGAACGTAAGTGAATCGCCCCAATTTTTTCCGCTAAAATGCGAGCCGTCGTTGATTTTCCAGACCCGGATACTCCAGACATTAAAAATAACCGACCTTCACCGGGCTGAGTATATTCCCAAGCCAATTTATAATACTCTGCCGCTGCTTTTTCTGCCTGAGCTTTTTGGTCAGCGGGAACCCCTGGGTCATCTAACAAGAAAGACGTGACTTTAGCGCGGACATAAGCTTGGCGACTTAAATATAAAGGCAATAATTGCAATCCTGCCCAATCAGCGGTTTGCTCAATATAGGTGTTTAAAAACACATTGGCTAAATCTTTTCGTCCCCGGGCTTCAATGTCCATCACCGCAAAAGCCACATCATACATCGTATCGACAAAGCGGAATGGCTCGTTAAATTCAATACAGTCAAACAGGACGTTTTTTTCATCAATGATGGCAATATTTTTCAGGTGTAAATCTCCGTGGCATTCCCGGATTTTTTCCTGGGCAATCCGCTCTTGAAATAGGGCAGCTTTTTCGCCAAAAAAGCTATCGGTATAGGCTTTGGTTTGGTCAAACTGTGCTTGGGTTTGTGGCCCGCCAATATATTTCTCACTCTGGGCATAATTTTCGTCAAAAGCCTGACGAATTTGCGCTACTTCCCCAAATTTGAGAATGTAATCGTTGGTAGCGGTTTGGCGGTGGAAATCAGCCACTACTTTGCCCAACTCTTGCATTTCCGTTTGATTCAGCTTTCCGGCTTCAAACAGGTTAATCAGCAGAGCATCTTGGGGAAATTGGCGCATTTTTAAGGTATATTCCACTGGTTCGCCATGACCGCCTAGTTGATATTTATCCCCGGTTTGGGTAATGGGCAATACTTCTAGATAAATGTCCGGCGCACTGCGTCGGTTCATCCGCAATTCTTCCCCACAAAAATGCTGGCGTTTTGCCAAAGTTGAGAAATCCAAAAAGCCAAAATTGACGGGTTTTTTTAGTTTGTATGCATAAGCCCCAGCCAACAGTACAAAAGAAACATGGGTTTGGATTAATTTCACAGGTTCTGGCACCGGATGGGGATAGAACTCTGGCTGTAACATTTGTTGAATAACTGGGGGAAGATTGGTATCAGTCATGTTTTTTCTTTTCCTTTTTTCCTTGCTGGTGTTTTTGATTTTGGATCGGTTTTCTGATCCTAATCCTAGGTTATTGCGGCGAAATCTGTCAGATCGTCATTACAAAAAAACCAGGGATATTCCCCTGGTTGGTTCAAAGATTTTTTACTTAGGTGCCGCTACGTCTAATTGGCTCCTCCGTCTCCCTCATATCCACCTTGACTACCTAAGACCGTCACGACCACTTGATTGCCATCGGTAATCAACGGGGTGACACCGGCAGGCAGAACCAGTTCACTGATATGCAGGGCACTGCCCACTTGCAGACTAGAAATATCCACTTCAATTTTTTCCGGGATGCTATCGGGAGCGCATTTGACTTCTAGTTCAGTCAGGACTGGGTCTAGTAAACCACCATTCAACTTCACTCCAGGAGATTCACCGACGAATGCTAGGGGAATAGTGACTTCCACGCTGTCTTGTGCGGAAATCGCAAAAAAGCTGAGGTGATAGACTAAAGGTCTGCAAGGATGACTTTGAACTTCCCGCAACAGGGTTTTACCATTCCAAGAGAGTTCAGGAATGGTTAAATTTACCAAAGTGTTATTGACTGAAGCACTTTTGAGCAACAGTTCGGCGGCTTTAGCATTAACGGTGAGGGAAATCGATTCTGCCCCGTTGTGACCGTAGAGGGCGGCAGGAATTAATCCATCACGACGCAGGGCTTTGGTTTTGCTGCCTTCAGGGCGTTTTTGACATTCAAGTGTAAGTTCCATTTTGATTGATTGTTGGTTTTAGGTTGTCGTGATTAACTTTGTCTAAGATTTCAGTGTCAGTTCTGTCAGTTCTATTGGTCGATCGCTGGGATTGGTGCTTGTTTAGCCATCAGGCTTTTGAACTATGTCTGGCTTCAGTTCAGCCAGGAAGATGATTCCAGCCGATGATTCAAATCACGGCGATCGCCGTCAATAGAGATTGACAAACATACAATCTTAGCATTTTTTCCTTGAGTTTTTTGGCTGATTCAAGGCAAATTAGCCTGCATTTCTCCTGGTTTAGCGGATCAGAAATCAAGGTTTGGCGCTGACCGGGGTGCCATTGGCATCTAACAAGGCTCGTTTTGGCCCGTGGATCGGGTCTTCGACAATGATGGTTTGGTCGCGATCGGCTCCAAGAGAGACAATGGCAATGGGGACTTCCATCAGTTCAGCCAGGAATTTGAGATAGTCCAGGGCCTCCTTGGGTAAGTCTTCCAGGGTGCGGCAATTTTCCGTAGATTGCTTCCAACCGGGTACGGTTTCATAAATCGGTTGACAACGGGCAAATTGACGGGCATTGTTGGGGAAGTTTTCACAGCGAACGCCATCGATTTCGTAGGCGACACAAACTTTGATTTCTTCTAAGGTGTCGAGTACGTCCATTTTGGTAATGGCCAAACAATCTAGACCATTGATCCGCACCGCATAACGACCGATGACCGCATCAAACCAACCGCAACGCCGTTTGCGACCAGTGGTGGTGCCAAATTCTGCCCCGCGATCGCACAACAACTCGCCAATTCCTTCTTTCATTTCCGTGGGAAATGGCCCTTCCCCCACACGAGTGGTATAGGCTTTGGAGACCCCAATCACGCGGTCAATCATTGTCGGGCCAACTCCTGCCCCGACACAAGCCCCACCAGCCACCGGGTTAGAGGAGGTGACATAAGGATAGGTGCCGTGATCCAAGTCCAGTAAGGTGCCTTGGGCGCCTTCAAACAAAATATTGCGCCGTTCTTTGATTGCGTCATAGATTTTCAAGGACGCATCGACGACATGGGGTCGCAGGCGATCGGCGTATTCCAGGTACTCGGCGATCACCGTTTGCGGATCTAACGGCGGCAAGTCATAGAGCTTTTCTAAAATGACATTCTTATAATTGATCGTCCAAATCAGTTTTTCTTTCAGCCCATCTGGATCCATTAAGTCCAGGATCCGAATGCCAGTCCGCTCTGACTTGTCCGCATAAGTTGGGCCAATGCCCCGTCCCGTGGTGCCAATTTTATTATTGCCCCGTTTTTCTTCCGATGCCTCGTCAATGAGTCGATGGTAAGGCATGGTGACATGGGCAGTCTGAGACACCATCAAATTTTTTGTGGAAATATTCAGACCCTCTAGCTGATCCAGTTCTTGAATCAAAACTTTCGGGTCAATCACCGTCCCTGATCCAATGATACATTCAGTGGCAGGATAAAGAATACCAGAAGGAATCAGGTGCAGTTTAAAGGTCTGGTCGTTTACCACAACCGTATGACCGGCGTTGACCCCTCCTTGGTAACGTACTACTACGTTGGCTGACTTGCTGAGTAAGTCAGTGATTTTACCTTTTCCTTCATCGCCCCATTGGGCGCCTATAACAACGACGTTAGCCAAGGGTCTGTCCAGCTAGAGTTTACACAATCTTCTATTATTGTTTAAGCGGGTTCAAAATGTCAATTTCTTTTTAGCCAAATTTGATAAATTTTTTGTTAAAATTTATGAAGCGGCAGCCAAACATCCTTTGAGTGCCTAGAATTGGGGAGATTTGGCAGGGGCAGGACTGATGAACCGGGGGATGAATGGTTAGCGATCGCATTAATCCCATTAGCGGCAACCGGCAATGTGCTTATGTAAGAGCATTCGCCGAGGTCGCCAAAAGAACCAAGACATCCAATAAGGTTCGATGTACTGTAACCGATACCCATGATGAAAGTAAAGCTGTTTGGCGGCTTGGTTATTTTCTAGGACGTGCAAAAAAAGCTCATTAAACCCCCACTCTAGGGCAATTTCTTCACAACGATGCAATAATTGGGCGGCTACCCCTTGGCGCCGATATGGGGGAGAAACCGCGAGGTTGGATAAGTATAAGCATCGAGAAGCGAGATTTTGTCCCACCGAGGGGCTTTTGCTGCCCATTTCCACGGTGCCAATGATGGGACGATCGCTGACGGGAAGGTTCAGCGGGTTGGAGGCGATCGCCACTAGGCATATGTAATGGGGTGAAATGGATTGCATCCGGGTGCGTAAATCTTCATAAATTCCCAGGCGAAACAAGGGATTTAACCAGAAGTTTATTCCTCCTTGAGAGTGAAAACTTTCGGTTAAAATATCTGCCACTTTTATCAGTTCTTTAAATTGCACCGCACGAACCAAAACGGCAGGAGAACCGGCGGCACGGTCTGCCGGTTCTGGATCGGGTCTGATAGCGCTGAAACTAGAAGTCACAATTTAATGGAAAAGGAAATGAAGGCAATTAGCAGTAATTATTTTAAATCTAGTCGATTTCAGCGAGTTTTTCTCAACCGGGCTGAATAATTTATCAGTAATTCAGTAGTAATTCAGTAGTAATGATGAATGTTAGCACGATTCCGGCGCTGGTCTTTGGCGGCCACCTGAACCAGGGCGGGGGAATTATCCTGCATTGATATGTTAATGGGTGGCTACCATAAGATATTTGGGAGCATAAGGTGGCATTTTTGATGGGCGATCGCGCATCAGTCAAGGGGCGCTGCATTAATCCCGACAGACTGAAACCTTGGCTATGGGGAAATTGAGGATTTAGCCCTAAATGTTTCCTCCTGTTTCCTCATGCTTCCTCCCTCGACCCCTAAATATTTTTTTACCCAGAGATAAATAGCCCCAATTTATGCGGGATGGCTATTCTGGGTGATCTGGGATTTTTCCCCTGACAATTTATCTGCCTTTCTGTCAATCAGCCAATAGGTAATCATGTCTCCTTTGCCCTTGACAAATATTTGACCGCGTTTTTCCACAACATACCGATCTTTTAATAATTCATAAGTGTCACCAGTAATTTGAATTTTGCCGGGAATTCCTGATGATTCCATCCGGGAGGCAACATTAACCGTATCTCCCCATAAGTCATAACTAAACTTTTTCTTGCCAATCACGCCCGCCACCACCGGCCCACTATGAATGCCAATTCTAATTTGAAATTCCTCTCGATTTTCTAGGGAAAATTGCTGGATCGAGCCTTGCATATCCAAGGCCATTTCGGCGATCGCCTGGGCATGATTTTTGCGCTGGACGGGTAAACCAGCGGCCACCATATATGCATCCCCAATGGTTTTAATCTTTTCTAATTGATACTTTTCGGCCAATTTATCAAACTTGGAAAACATCTCATTGAGCAGTTTTACTAAGTCGATGGGGGATAATCGAGCGGAAAGAGGAGTAAACCCGACAATATCGGAAAATAAAATACTCACCTCATCAAAATGTTCGGCGATCGCATCCGTGGATTGTTTCAACTGTTCGGCAATGGTTTTCGGCAGAATATTCAGCAGTAAACTTTCTGATTGTTGTTGGGCAAGATGCAGGGCTAACTCGGCTTCTTTGCGATCGCTAATATCTCGCGCTACCCAGATCACGGAATTTTCCGACATGGGAGAAACCCGGGCGGTAAACCATTTTGCTTCGGTATCGACGGTCAAGCGGTAATCAAAATTCAAAGTTTCTTGGGTTTCTAAAACCCGTTGAATTTTATCCTGAAGCCATTGAAAATTTTCTTCCAGACAAAAATGTTCAATAGTTAAGCCAATAATATCAATATCTGGGCTATATAAAGCGGCAGGATTGGTAGGGGCTATTTCAAAGTTGCCATCGGTATCTAGCACCAGGATGAGATCAGTCATCGCTGCAAAAAATGCCCGCATTTTTCTTTCAGAAGTTTGGAGTTGCTGCTCGACAATGTGGCGATCGCGAATTTCTCGTTCTAACTGTTCGGTTTTTGCTTCAAGTTGCTGTTGTAATTCTTGAGTATAGACCGCTGATTTTTCGGCAGACTGCTGCATTTCCTGCATCATCTCGTCCAAAGAATGCGCCAGAATTGCCAATTCTTTGACCATAATCCTGTCAACGGTAATCCTGTCAATGGTTTGCCCGGTTTTCCCTTGGGCGATCTCCTGAGCTGCTTCCCTTAACTGACGAATTCGCTGACGCATAAATTCCGTGATCGTTAGCGCCGTTAAACTGGTTAATCCCAGCGCCCCTATGCCAATTAAAATGGCCTTGCCAAGATCCGCATTAATTGGAGCCATCAAAGCTGATTCGGGAATCAATATAAAGAGCAGCCAATCCAACTCAGGACCCTGGGCAATCGGGGTGACGTGGAAAACGTAAGACTGACCATTGAATGTAAAACGGTAGCGCTGACTTTGATCAATTTCCGCCCAGTCTTGACGATCAAGTTGTAAAAATTGCATGGCGGATTGAATTAACTCGTCACCGTTAGGCATTGTCTTAATGCTTTCCGGGGCTTCAGAGTTAGGAATCAAAGGCAAGTTTGACTCTCGACGGACTACAATTTTCCCGGAGCGTTCCACAATGGCAATTTGTTTAAATTGGTTTATGTTTAAACTTTGAAGAAGATTACCAATTTCTGAAGGGGTTAGTACGCGATCGGGGGGATTGCCCAACTGATTCACTCGCTGTTTTACTTGGGCAGCAACTTCAGTCATTAACTGGCTTGATAAGTCATTCACAGCCTTTTTGCCGTTGTACCATGATAGCCCCGCAGTCAGCCCCACAGCGACTAAAATTTGCAGTGCAAAGGGGATGATTAGCATTAAGCGCAGTGGCACTTTGACCGAATTATGGAGCATTGGATTCGCGGAAGTTGGGAAAGACATCACTTGGAACCATTCAGATTAATTGATTTATTATGGTATCGAGAGTCAATTCTTGCTAGTCAGTGGGTGAAATAGGAAATTTCTGATCGCGTTTATTATGTTTACTCGCCATTGAACCGCTGATTCATTTCAGCTATGACTTGAGGTTTAGTCGGACATCGATTTAAGGCTAAAAATGACAACCGATCGCTACCCGTGAAATCGCAGATGTTCAACTGATTTCCTCCAAGGGGTTTTCTGTGTTCCGGTACAGATCATCGGGGTTTCTGAGGACAGCCTTAAATTGATTTCGTGAGTTTATTTTAGCGGAAAAATAATCCAAAATACCTATGATCGAGCAAGGAAAAAACAAATCATTTCACTGCGTAGGCGCGATCGCCCAGGGGTCTGCACATTGTAAAATTTGCCTGTAGAAGATTGGCAAAGTCACAAATGAGCACAGAAATGGAAATCAGCGATCGTTATCGCACACAACTGCCGCAAATCGATATGCCCCCACGACTATTATTAGGCCCAGGCCCGTCCAATGCCCATCCCCGGGTATTGGCCGCCCTGGGTTTACGCCAAGTCGGGCATTTGGATCCGGCATTTCTGCAACTAATGAACGAAATCCAAGACTTGCTACGCTATGCGTGGCAAACGGACAACCGGCTGACGATCGCCATCAGTGGCGCTGGCAGTGCCGCAATGGAAGCCACCTTAGCAAACACCGTAGAACCGGGAGATGTAGTGTTAGTCGGAGTCAAAGGTTACTTTGGACATCGCCTGGTGGATATGGCAACTCGTTACGGCGCTGATGTCCGCAAACTAACGAAACCTTGGGGCGAAGCATTTACCCTGGAGGAAATTCGCCAAGCCTTAGAAACCCATCAACCGAAAATCCTCGCCTTAGTCCATGCGGAAACTTCCACGGGGGTGCGCCAGCCCTTAGAAGGGATCGGCGACCTTTGTCACAAACATGGTTGCTTATTGCTCGTAGATACGGTGACAAGTTTAGGGGGAGTGCCATTATTCATCGATGAATGGGGTATAGACCTGGCCTATAGTTGCAGTCAGAAAGGCCTCGGATGTCCCCCCGGAATTAGCCCGTTTACCATGAGTCCTCGGGCTGTGGAAAAATTGCACCAACGTAAATCTGTGGTGCCTAACTGGTATTTGGATATGTCCCTATTGACCAAATATTGGGGAGATGAACGGATTTACCATCACACCGCCCCGATTAATATGAACTATGCCTTGCGCGAAGCGTTGCGTTTAATTGCGGAAGAAGGATTGGGCGCTCGCTGGGAACGTCATCGCCTCAATGCTGAATTATTGTGGGCAGGATTGGAGGATTTAGGCTTAGTTTGTCATGTGGCGAAAGAATTTCGCTTGCCCACTTTAATCACGGTACGCATCCCTGATGGCGTCAATGGCAAGGCCGTGAGTCAAAAACTCATGCATGACTACAATGTGGAAATTGGCAACGGTTTAGGTGAGTTAGCGGGTAAAGTCTGGCGGATTGGTTTGATGGGATATAATAGCCGCCCGGAAAATGTGCTGCTGCTGTTAGAAGCTTTGAAACGGGTTTTAGCTGCGGCTTAAAAGGCTTAAAATATTATGTTGGTTACTGGTTATTAGTTGTTGGTTATTCGTTATTAGTTATTATTGGTTAGTGGTTATTTAGCCACATAAAGAATCCACATAAAGAATAATGAATAACCAATAGCCAATAACTAACAACAGTCTGTAGGGGCGAATCCCTATTCGCCCGTACCAGTCAACAATTAACAGTTAACATTTAATTAAGATAATGACGATTTATTTTTACAAGGTGGAAAATCCTTATGGCTATTTGTCCAATTTCTCTCTGCACGGAATTTATCTAGATAGTGCCGAATGGCTAACGGTCGAACATTACTATCAAGCGCAAAAATTTGTCGGCAGTCCGAATGAATCGGTGATTCCCTTGATTGCGGCAGCCCCAACCCCAGAAGCGGCAGCGGCTTTAGGCCGCGATCGCACCCTGATCCTCCGGTCTGACTGGGAGCAAGTCAAACGACCCATTATGCGATCGGCAGTTTTACAGAAGTTTCTCTCTCACCGGGATATTCAGCAACAACTTTTAGACACAGGAGATGAAACACTGATCGAAGACTCACCCAAAGATTATTACTGGGGATGCGGGGCTGATCATACCGGCCATAACTACTTAGGAAAAATTCTGATGGCGGTGCGCGAAGAAATCCGACTCCGGCTTCAATCTTCCTGAGTTATACTCCATAAGAAAATCTCAAATTAGCTGAGTAGTCGGGGCTTGCTCCCGTCTCGCCTCTCAGTATTTTTTCAGTATTTTTTATAAAGTTTAAGTTGAAATCGGCCAACCAACAGGGAACAGGCAACAGGGAACCGGGAACTGGGAACTGGGAACAGGGAAGCAGAGGAGCAGAGGAGCAGAGGAGCAGAGGAGAGAGTGAATAGTGAATAGTGAAAGGGAGGATGCATAGGAAAGAGGATGCATAGGAAAGAGGAAAGAGGATGCATAGGAAAGAGGAAAGAGGATGCATAGGAAAGAGGATGCATAGGAAAGAGGATGCATAGGAAAGATATTCTCTCCTCTCTTTTCTCTCCTCTCTTTTCTCTCTTGGCCATTCGCCCCTACGACTTTTGTACGGGCGAATGGCCATTCGCCCGTACGACTGTCCCCGTTCCCTGATAACCGTTCCCCGTTCCCCAAGAAACAACCAAAGAATCCCTACCCAACCACAAATTTTATTTCGCTTCCAGCCAATTATGCCCAGAATGAATATCAACTAAGAGGGGAACGGATAACTTAACTGCTGTTTCCATTGTTTGGCAAATTTTTGGCTGCAATTCTGCCCACTCATGGGGAGGAATTTCAAAGACTAATTCATCATGGACTTGTAACAGTAACCGGGCTTGATATTCTTGTAAAAGTTGATGTACTTTTACCATCGCAATTTTGATGATATCAGCACTAGAACCTTGAATCGGTGCGTTGGCGGCAGCGCGAAGATTTTGCGAGTCTTGCTGAGTTAATCGACCCAGGTTTAAGTCAATGGCAGCAGGGTTAGACCCTTTGAGTTTTTGCAAGGTGGGCGACTCAAAGGTAAAATAACGCCGTCGCCCTAAAATCGTCGCTACATAACCGTGGGCGATCGCCTCTTTTTTCTGGGTTTCCAAATAGGCAAAAACTTGAGCATAGCGATGGTTAAATCGTTCAATAAACTTTTTCCCTTCCGCCACCGTAAAGCCCGCTTCCCGCGCAAACCGTTGCGCCCCCATACCATAAATTACCCCAAAGTTAATGGTTTTACCTAAGCGTCGTTCTTCGGGGGTAACATTTTCTTTTTCAAAAAGTAACTGGGCGGTTAAATTATGGACATCTTGAGAAGTCTGATAAGCCTGAATTAAAACAGGTTCTTGGCTTAAATGGGCAAGAATTCTTAATTCTATTTGGGAATAGTCCGCCGAGACTAATAGCCAACCGGGTTCGGGGACAAATCCTTGGCGAATTTGCCGAGAAAATTCCGTTCTAATGGGAATATTTTGTAAGTTAGGATTAGAAGAAGATAACCGTCCCGTCGCCGTTGCCGCTTGATTAAAATCCGTATGCACTCGTTGAGTATCCCGGCGGACTAATTGGGGTAAAGCATCCACATAAGTTGATTTTAATTTGGCTAAGGTGCGATGATCCAAAAGATAATCAATTATTTCATGGTCGCCCTGGAGTTTTTCCAAAGTTGCTGCATCTGTGGAATAGCCAGTTTTCATTTTGCGAGATTTTTTGGTATCTAAGTTTAAGGTATCAAATAATACCTCACTCATTTGTTTGGGAGAATTTAAATTAAACGGCAGACCTGCCAGTTGATAAACTTTTTGTTCTATCTCCTCTAACTGCTGATTAATTTGTTGGGAAAGTTGCCCCAGATAAGCACTATCAACCCTAATTCCTTGATATTCCATGTCCGCTAAGACAGGTTCTAAGGGTTGTTCGACGGTTTGTAACAGTTTGTCTATTTGGGGAATTTGTTGGAGTTTTTGGCGCAATTTTGGCACTAATAAAAATGTGGCATAGACATCTAATCCACAGTAATTAGCTACCTCAGCAATGCTTAAGTTAGCAATGGTTTGCCCTTTGGGAATGTTTAAGGATTTGTAACTGAGTGATTCAATTCCTGATAAGTAACGCAGGGATAAATCCGTGAGGGTATGGCTATCATCGGGATTAAGCAAATAACTGGCTAACATGGTATCAAAAACTACCCCAGCTAGATTAATCCCTTGGCAGCGGAAAATGAGGCGATCAAATTTAGCATTTTGTAAAGCTTTGGGATAGTCGCTACTTTCTAATATCTCTCGCAATGCCCCTAATACTTCACTCAATTCTAGCTGCTTTCCGGTAGTGTGACCGATGGGAATATATGCCATGTCATTGGGTTGGTTGCCCCAACAACAACCAATGCCCACGAGTTGCGCGTCTCGCGGTTCTAATCCGGTGGTTTCTGTGTCCCAAGCTACGGGAATTTCGGGGTTAGTATAAGTTTTTAGTCTGGCAACTAATTGGTTTAACTTTTCTGGGGTGTCGATGATTTCTGGATAAATGGATATGGTTTTAGTATCCAGGGGTTTTGTTTCTGTTTCCTGGGTGATGTTGATAGTTGTGGGGTCAACTATGGGTTTAGCTGTCGGGTTTTTAGCAGGAATGTTTTTAGCGGGAATATTGGGTTGAGTAAATAAGGAAAGTTGGATATCCCCCGATCGCTCATAATTATTTAGATGATTATTATTTACATCATTATCATCATTATACTGATTCTGATACTGATTAGATAATGAGGGTTCGCTGGGCAATGCTACCTCGACGGTTCCGCCTAATTTTTCTTGAATTTGGTTGATTTGGCGGACAAAATCACGGAGTTCTAATTTTTGCAGTAAGGGCAGGGCGATCGCAGGGTCAAATCCTTGTAATTTAAAATCCGCTAAGGACACTTCTAAGGGTACATTATCCACAATTTGCGCCAGAAACCGAGAATGATAGGCTGCTTCTCTATTCTCGCTCAGTTTTTTTTGCAGGCTGCCTTTAATTTTATCAATCGAGGCGTAAATATTATCCAGATTTTGATATTCTTGGAGTAATTTAACGGCGGTTTTTTCCCCGATGCCATTGACTCCGGGAATATTATCGGATTTGTCCCCACAGAGGGCTTTGTAGTCTACCACTTGCGTGGGTAAAATCCCTAATTTTTCTTCAACTTCCGCAGGGCCAAATTCTTTCGGGCTGGTATTTCTACTGGCGCTTAAATGGATGACGGTAATGCCTTTTTCTGGGTCAATTAGTTGGAATAAGTCTTGGTCGCCACTGACAATTTTGACGCGAGTTCCCTCCGCTGCGGCTTTTTTACTTAAAGTGGCGATCGCATCATCCGCTTCATACCCAGGGGCGGTAATTACTGGCAAATTAAACGCCCGTAATAGTTGTTGTAAATTCGCCAAATCCGGGATAAAGTCAACGGGAGTTTCGGCGCGATCGCCCTTATAGGTAGGATCCGCTTGGTGGCGAAAAGTGGGTTCAGCCAAATCAAAGGCGATCGCCACGGAGTCTGGCTGTTCTTTGTCGATCGCTTCCAATAAAGATTTCAGGAAGCCAAAACAGACGCTAGTGGGGATACCGTCTGAGGTACGCAGTCCACCCTGTTTGCTTTTGCCAAAGGCATAATAAGCCCGAAATGCCAAAGAATGACCATCAATTAAAAGTAACTGAGAAAGATTTGCTGACACTTATACCCACCATCGTAATAATTCAACGTTATTTATTGTACCGAGATTGTACCGAATTATTTTCCTTATCTGTGGAAAAGTTAGAAACCGGGTTTCTTAATTTACCCATAAACCCGGTTTCTTATCCCTGCTTCGCGATCGCTTGCCAATCACCACAGATTAAGCCCGGTTATGAAAATAGATTCAGTTGCATATTCAACCGATCAATTCTATCTTGAGCCATAATTTGATACTTTTCCACTAATTCAATCCCGATAAATTTTCTAAATAATTTACCCGCCACAACTCCCGTAGTACCAGAACCAGTAAATGGATCGAGCACAAAATCTTGCTCCCTAGTCGATGCCAGCAGGCATATTTCCACAAGTTTTTCAGGATAGACAGCAAAATGAACATCGCGGAATTTACTCAGGGGAATTTCCCACACAGTTCTCTTATTTCGTCCCTTTGGGTGAAACGCTTGATCCCACCTGCCATTATGTAAGTTTTGATTGCCTGAATTTTTCCCTAGTTCGGGGGTGCCATTGATTTTGCCAAAATGGTTTCTTCCCCCTTTCATTCTTGACTTTTCTGTAAAAGTTATATGTGGTTCTCTAATCGCATCAGCATTATAATAATATTCGGGACTTTTCGCGAACATAAAAATATACTCGTGATCGGTTGTCGGACGGTCTTTAATCGATGAAGGCATAGCATTAGGCTTATGCCAAATAATATCACTGCGGAGAATCCAACCATCCGCTTGTAAAGATAATGCGACTCGCCAAGGAATACCTAGCAATGATTTGTTTCTATAAGTGTCTCCCAAATTCACCCACAACAAACCATCGGATTTCAGTTTATTTCTGAGTTCTCTAAATAGGCTAACTAAGTTGGAGATATAAATTTCCACATCACTTTCTTGACCGATTTCATCTTTATTTTCCCCCTCAGAATATCGCCGCTGGCCGAAATATGGCGGGCTGGTGATAATCGCCTGGAAAAAATTATCTTCAAAGGTGGGGACAATTTTTCTAGCATCACCGAGAATTACCCGATTTTCCATGTTACTTTTACGCTCCTCCGAGAATCTTCTCGATATATTTATTAAATTTTACTTGAGATGCTTCATCAAATCCAATAAATTTGTTAGGATTCATGTTAAAATGAAATATCAGGTCAATCTGATTATCCAGGGTAGCTATTTCTGATGCTGACCAATTCTCAGCAACGATGATCGCAACTATATGGTAGTTATTGATTTCCTTCTTAATATCGCTAATTGCAGTAATTATGTCGCGAGTGAAGAGATGGGAATGACCCCCTCCCTCTGTTTCTCTTGTTTTGACTGGAATCAATAAACCTACCTTACCACTGCCAATTTTTGGTGTTAACTCAACCGAAATATCAATCGTATGTTTTCCCAGCTTGATCTGCTTATCCGCAATGTCAATTTTCTTGAATTTTCCATAGTTGCCATAAATAGAATAATAATACTGAATCGCAGTGATTAGACTTGTTCTTACATTAGCCTCAATGCGATGCCCACTGATACTGCGTCGAGAACCTTCTAAGCGATCAATAACAACTTCTCTTACGGCTGACCAATCAAAACTTTTTACCAGAGTGCGGTACTCGAATATTAGTTCGACCAAAGCATCCGTTTCGGCCATTATTTTGGTAACATTATCGGCTTTTTGCATTCGGGAAATCAAAGGAGAGAGTCTTTGTTGAGGGGCATCTCTGATCATCCATGCAAAAAAGTAAAAACACGCCTTACCATGTGGATAAACCCGACCAATTCCATCAAATAACAAAGGCTTTTCATCATTGACATTTTCATAGCAAGCTTTGATAATTTTTGCTATCTCCATTTTTGAACAAGTCAATAGGATTTCATTTAAAGACCGATGAGACCCTGTAATGCGTTTTGCCTGTTTTTCAACCCAATCATAAAATGGTTTGGCTTGGTCGGCAAGTTTGGTAAGCTCGATTAGTCGATAATGAGCAATGTTAATTGTATGGACAATCAGATCATTCATTTTAGTTAAAAATACTCAATATTTTTAAAAATTACATAACTAATTTAATCTTACCATTTTACCGCATCCCGATCAAATTTGGGAAATTTTTTGCATATGTTGGTGCAATTCCGGGGCTAATAAAAATGTGGCATATAGCTCTAAAGCAAGCTAAATCCCTTGGCAGCGGAAAATAAGGCAATCTAGTTTAGCATTTTGTAAAGCTGTGGGATAGTCGCTACTTTCTAATATCGGTTGGTAATTCAACGTTATTTATTGTACCGAGATTGTACCGAGTTATTTCCCTTACCCGTGGAAAAGTTAGAAACCGGGTTTCTTGGGACAACCTTTGCTACCAACCAAGTACGGGCGATTCGCGAATCGCCCGTACATAGAAACCCGGTTTCTTGTCCCTAGGGTTGGTTGTTTGGAGAGGCTTGGAGAGGTTAGAAACCGGGTTTACTAATTTATCTTTTGGCTGGGGGGCAAAAATTAACCTAGAAACCCGGTTTCTTGTCCCTGAAACAGTTAACCGAGAAACTCGGTTTCTTGGATTATTTGTGACAAACCGCAGCCACTCTGGAGTCGATCGCCCTTGATGAAATAGCCACTAATTCGACATTGCCATCGCCATTGATCCGCCAATTTGTTGCCTCGATCTGGATTGGTGTCTTGGTTGCCAGAAAAACCTCACCCATTACATAAGAAATATTTCCTGGAGTCTGAGGCAATTGAGAAAAATCTTGTAAATCTTTCCAAATTGTTTGCTCTTCAAGTTCATGGGTAGGATTTTCCGGTAAACCACCCCGTCCAGTAACCGTAAAAGAATTGCCTTGGGTAGCAGCACATCCGACTTGAATTTGTCCGGTGGGGTCATTGACTCGTTCGGGAAGTTCGACTAATCCTGTAGTGGGATTAACCGCTGGATTATTAATTACCACAGTTCCCGATAAGCCAAACTGAAAACAAGCGGTAATATCACTATCTGAGGTTAATTATTATCTAAATTTAGTGCCAAAAATTTCTTGAGTATTAATATTTATTTTGCCGCCACTACCTTCAAAAGCATTGGCAACGATATCACTATTTTTTAAGGCTACCACCGTAGCACCATTGATGGCAATATTTCCCCCATCGCCATTATTCCCCGCTTCGGTAGTAATGCTACTTTCCCCGCGCATCACTAATCCATTTCTGATATTTAAAGTCAGATTTACCCCAGGGTCGAATTCCGTATTGGCGGCAATTCTGGCCTCGGTGTCTAGAAAAATCTTGACATTACCCCCGCCGCCCAACCCTTGATTTTTGCCGCAAATTTCGACCTTTTATCGCAATATTAAGCGATCAGTATTGATCAAAATTGTTCCGGCTAAATTGCGAATATCATTATAAGCGGCAATGGAAATTTCACTACCAATCGGGTCGCCTCTCCTGCCAGACATTTCTATAGATTCTGAAGCATTAATAATAATCTCTCCCCCTCGACCCACTGGGTTATATGTTCCTACGGAAATGTTCTCTCCATTTTCCATAATTAACCGTTTGGTATTAATTCTTAAACTTCCGCCGCTGCCGGTTCCTTCTTCATTCGCTTCATTGAGTAATAGAGTGATAATTTATCCGGATATGAGTGTTCTGAGTTATACGGATTATGTGGCATTAATCGTTAAGTCTCCCCCATCGCCACTGCCAAATAGACCCACGGAAAATACCCCCCATTTTGGATGATTAATCTGCCGGTGTAAATATGAATAAAACCGCCATTAGATGTTGCCCCTACTTCGACTTCCTTGAGGATATAACTGGGAAAGTTAAACGCATCACTAATCCCGCTGACAATTACCGAATCAACTGCTTTAATCGTGATGCCGCCTCTTGGCAAATCTCCCAATGGATTGGCCGCGACGACCGAGCCACCATCTAATATAATTGACTGTCCCTGGAGGTGAATATCGCCGTCTATTTGCCCCCCAAATTGATATAATATTCTTGGGATAATTGAATATTTTGGAAGCTTTTTACTTGGCTATAAGCGGCTGTCCAACCATTATTAACCGGGACTAATATAACGGTGTTATTTCCATCAACACTGCCCCTAACACTGCCTAATTCTATTCGACCGCCTCTGGTGGTGAGATGGCCACCTTGAAATGTAATTTCACCTGCGCGATCGCGCATCGGCTTTGCGGATGCAAATCGCTGCTCAGTCCAGGGATTCTCCCATAACAATTCCGGCATTCAGCCCTGATGCTCTCAAATGATATATTTCCAGCTTATTTGATGGCGGATTTTTTAATGGCGGATTTTTTGACAAATCCCTCTCTCTAATGCTGCCCTATTTTTTTACAGTAAGCAGAAATATCTTCTCTCGGACAGCCGACTATAATATATTAGGTAATTTATTTAAACAAACCATTTAAACTATAAGCTAAATATTTGGGTTAAATAAATTACTTTTTAATTGCTTTTTAAGTTTTAATTAATTTAAATAAATTATTTTTAATCGTAATTATCTGTAAAATTTAAGTTTAATTTATTAATTTTTATAAAAACCTGAAAAAGTTAAACAATCTATTTTATCAATTAGGACTTACGCAAGTAATCTATATATGGCTTATTGGTGCGTTAC
The DNA here is from genome assembly GCF_040564635.1 of Planktothricoides raciborskii GIHE-MW2. Classification (NCBI taxonomy): domain Bacteria; kingdom Bacillati; phylum Cyanobacteriota; class Cyanophyceae; order Oscillatoriales; family Oscillatoriaceae; genus Planktothricoides; species Planktothricoides raciborskii. The sequence continues at coordinate 4,684,699 of NZ_CP159837.1, read as the reverse complement.
CGCTCGGAACAACACCCTACGGATAGCGTTTATGCGTAAGTCCTGTCAATAAACAACTTAATTTAATCATAAAAATTTCCTAATAAAAGATGCCATTAACTCACAATAAATATTAGACAATTCTGGCTTTCATGCCTGTTTCGATCCCTCCACCCGATGGCGGAAAAGGGCGCCACTCGGCTTTTTAGCTTGGGAAAGCATTCTTGTCTATTAATTAACTGGGATAAAAAATTAATCGCTATTGCTAAGGCAAGTGTCATCAGACACTTGGGGATCTGATTGGATTGCACTGTGACCAACCGAGGATATCCGCATAACAGATATCAATCGGTATGGATCCTAGGACGTCGGCCTAGGCAGAACGGAAACTTTGCTAAAATAGCATTTCTGGCGGAATTACTAATCTGGGGCGATCTGGGGATATGGGTGATCGCCCATATCCCCAGATCCTAATTGGTGTTTTGTTGCCAAATATACAGCTTCTTCTAGGCTTAGATTCCGGGTATTTAATCAAGAAGTCGTATAAAATACTCAAAACCTGAACTTCCAAAACCCAAAGATTATTTCTATCTCCCTAGTGGCAAGATGCTCGAATCATCTCTAAGTTAGCCCTCTAAGTTAGCGCTGTATCGAACACAATTGCCACAAATTCTTCGATGATTCGTCACCAATCACTGAGATGACTCATCTGTCAGAAACACAAATCCTGACAAAAATGTCATTTATCTTTACCCTAAGTTAAACTAGGCATAAAGATTTAATCCAGGGTTCTGTAAGCTTCGTGCTTATCCCTCAGTCGCAAATCTTTCCCACCGTGTGAGGACGTGAATCAAATATGTCTAAAAAATCTCCATATTTCTGGCTGACTAAGCCAGCGATCGTCAGTGCCAGCCTGTTGTTGGCCACATCAGCGATCGCCAGCGAACCTGTATCGGGTTCAGGATCCGCAACCAACGAAAATGCCTCCATCAACTCGATTCTCAATCAAGTTGAAGAATACAATCCGATCAACCTATCCCAAGGGGGAGATGACCCTCTACAACGAGTCAACTCTGTCAACCAACTCCGGGATGTCCGCCCCACTGACTGGGCTTATACCGCCCTGCAAAATCTAGCTGAACGTCACGGCTGTCTATTGGCTTACCCGAATGGCGAATACCGAGGCAATCGGGCCATGACTCGTTATGAATTTGCCGCTGGCTTAGACGCTTGTCTCGAACAGATTCAAAGACAGCTTGCCAACTTAGATACAGGGGTTTCTCGCTCCGACCTAGAAGCCCTACAACGATTGCAAGAAGAATTTGCCGGAGAATTAACCGTTCTGCGCCGCCGAGTCGATGCCCTAGAAGTGCGTACCGCCGAACTCGAAGCCAATCAATTCTCCACCACCACCAAACTCTTTGGGGAATCCATCTTTGCCTTAGTCGCTGCTGATGGTGGCAGCGCGACTAACGCTGATGCCAACGGTGAGTTTGCCCTAGGCACTCGGACTCGTCTCAACTTTGATACCAGTTTCTCCGGTCAAGACTTACTCCGCACTCGACTGCAAGTCGCCACTCTGGATTCATTTGCCCAGAACAACACCTTCACCCCCGAAGGGGATCTGATGTTTAATGCCGGACTTGACCAAGATGGAGACACCTCTTTCCGCTTGAGTTCCTTGCTGTACAGCACCAATCTAGGTGACAAGACTCGGATTGCTTTTATTGCCAATGCCGGAGCGGTGAATGACTTCGCCAGCACCGTGGTGCCCATGGATGGAGATGGTGGCAGTGGTGCCGTGTCTCGCTTTGGGACTCGCCCGCCCATTTATAACCTGGTCAGTGGTTCTGGTGTCGGCTTAACCTACGATGCGGGTAAAGCCGAACTCAGCTTGGGTTATTTAGCCGGTAATGATAACTTAGGACGTTCTGTTGGCAGCCCCCTCCCCCAAAATGGTTTATTTGATGGGCCTTACGGCGCTATAGCTCAGTTGGTATTCAAGCCCGTTGATGGCTTAAAAGTGGGTCTAACCTATGTCAATGCCTACAACAAAGACACCCAGACAGGGAGCATTTTTGCCACCCCAGTTTCTTCCATTGGTTTCACCACTTCCACCAATGCCTACGGCCTGCAATTCGGCTACGAAACTGCTGATATGCCGGTTAAGCTCGGTGGCTGGTTGGGTTACACCGATTCAAACATCAAAGATTCAGGATTAGACGGTGACATGGCCGCCTGGAACTGGGCTGTGACTTTGGGGGTCGATGCAGGTCCTCCGGGAAGCCAACTGGGTCTGATTGTGGGCATGGAACCCAAAGTCACCAGCAGTGATGGAGCGTTAGCCGGTCTGGAAGATTCTGATACTTCCCTGCACATTGAAGGCTTCTACGAGTATCAACTATCCAATAACATTTCCGTTACTCCAGCCTTCGTCTGGTTGACTGCTCCGGATCACAACAGCAACAACGATGACTTGGTAATTGGCACTCTCAGAACCACCTTTAGATTCTAATTTTTTACCGATGACAAATTGGTCAACAAATTAGTCAACTTCTCCGTTGTGTTGACGATTAGCCCCGTAAAGGGGCTTTTTTGTGGGTATTTGCCGGTCAAAAATTCTGTATAGCTATTTCAACTGTACTTGAGACAATACATCAGGGGCGCAAGCATTGCGCCCAAAGAAGCAAATCAACATATTGTAGGGGCGCAATGCTTGCGCCCCTATATAATTGTATTAATCTTAATTGAAATGACTGTAGAACCAGAATATCCCCGTTTAAGCCAAAGCAGAAGTGCCAAAATCTGGAGGAATATCTTGAATTCTCCCGGAACCCACCGCCTGAATTGCCTCTTTCAGGGAAACATCACCCGTGTAAAGGGCGCGACCGACAATCACACTATTCACTCCCATTGGTTCAAGGGACAACAACGAGAGTAAATCTGTGAGGGAGCTAACCCCTCCAGAGGCCACAATGGGAATATCGATATGTTCTGCCATTTCCCGTAAAGCAGGAATATTCGGCCCTTTTAGGGTGCCGTCCCGATGAATATCGGTATAGATAATCGTCGCGACGCCTAATTCTTCCATACGTTTGGCTAAATCCGTGGCCATGATTTCCGAGGTTTCCAGCCAACCACGAGTGGCGACTTTACCGTTACGCGCATCAATCCCCACGGCGATCTGTCCCAAAAATTCTTGGCACAACTGCCCAACTAAGTCAGGATTTTCTACCGCTACTGTGCCGAGAATGGCTCGCTGCACCCCTAGACCCAATAAGTTACTGACCGCAGCATAACTGCGTAAACCACCCCCAACTTGTACAGGTATTGGGGATATAGCTTTAACAATCGCTTCAATGGCTTTGAGGTTAAGCTGTTCTCCCGCTTTCGCCCCATCTAGGTCTACTAAGTGCAGTCGAGTCGCCCCTTGATTCATCCACTGTTTGGCGACGGTGACAGGATCTTCATTAAAGGTTTCCGACTGTTGGTAATCTCCTTGGTATAGTCGGACACAATGCCCTCCGAGTAAATCGATCGCGGGAATAACTTCCATAGTCCCCTTTTACCTCTTTTAAACGTTTAAATTTTAGATTTTTGGCTGAATTTGCCCCATTCACAGCTTTGGTGACACCCATTTGCTCTCTTGGTAAATCTTGCTAATGATTTGGTCTTTACCGACTTTGAGTTATTTGGGTACAATTAGAACAGATGATGTCAGCATATAAGGTATTATATGTCCGCCCGGGTCAATGCTTAAACATTTGTCAAGGATTGTCAAGGATTAAATATTAAATTTCGGGGGAAACTATGTTAAAAACCAGTCTCATTTCCGGTTCAGTTATTCTCATCTTTCTTTATATTGGCTTTGGCGATAAGGTGGCAGTATTGCCGGACAATATGAGAAATGCCAGTACCCAAGCCCGGACAACCTTAGTTGAATTTGGGGAGAAATTAGTTCCTAATTGGGTGACAAAAACCAAAGATAATCGAGGTAATATGTTAGACCAAGATCCTGAATCCACCAAGTAGGGAATTTCCTCAACTTTTTGGTAAATTTTAGGTAAAAAAATTAGGAATAAGGCTGTAGTTAATCATTACTGATTTCACTAGGCCATGATTCCTAAAAAGCTTTGTTTTAAGTCGTTTATATTAACTGATTAACCCTGTTAATCAGTTCATAATGTTAAAATTGCTTTATCTGTGTTAGAGGTTTTTGGCATCAATATTCTACACATAAAAGCAGATTTATCCATAAATTTTCCATTGAGGGAACGGGGTTCGGTTATCAGGGAATAGGGAACGGGGAACGGGAAGGATCGGGGAAAAGTTGCCTATTCCCTGATAACTGTTGAGGGAACGGGGTTCGGTTATCAGGGAATAGGGAACGGGGAACGGGAAGGATCGGGGAAAAGTTGCCTATTCCCTGATAACTGTTGAGGGAACGGGGTTCGGTTATCAGGGAATAGGGAACGGGGAACGGGAAGGATCGGGGAAAAGTTACCTAGAAAAGTTGCCTATTCCCTGATAACTGTTGAGGGAACGGGGTTCGGTTATCAGGGAATAGGGAACGGGGAACGGGAAGGATCGGGGAAAAGTTACCTATTCCCTGATAACTGTTCCCTGATAACTGTTCCCTGATTGACTATTTTTTCAGCCAGCTAAACATTGCTCTTAAATCTTTGCCGACTTCCTCAATGGGATGTTCGGCTTCTTGACGCCGCATGGCGGTAAAGCCTGGTTTACCCGCTTGATTTTCTAATACAAATTCCCGCGCAAATTGACCGGATTGAATTTCTGATAAAATTTTCCGCATTTCGGCACGAGTTTGATCGGTGACAATGCGTGGCCCACGAGTAAGGTCGCCATATTCAGCGGTGTTAGAAATGCTATCACGCATATTGGCAAGGCCACCTTCCACAATTAAGTCAACAATTAGTTTAACTTCGTGGAGGCATTCAAAATAGGCTAGTTCTGGCTGATATCCAGCGGCAACTAAGGTTTCAAATCCGGCTTTGATGAGCGCACTTAAACCGCCACACAGTACGACTTGTTCCCCAAAGAGGTCGGTTTCGGTTTCTTCGCGGAAGGTGGTTTCCAGGATGCCTCCACGGGTGCCACCAATGCCTTTGGCATAGGCCATGGCGCGATCGCGGGCTTGACCGCTGGCATCTTGATAGACGGCAAATAAGCAAGGGACGCCCTCTCCCTGGGTATAGGTGCGTCGCACTAAATGTCCGGGGCCTTTCGGTGCCACCATCACTACGTCTACATTGTCCGGGGGCACAATTTGACCAAAGTGAATATTGAAACCGTGAGCAAAGGACAGGACTTTGCCTGGACTCAGGTTCGGTTCAATTTCGTTTTTGTAGACAGTTTTTTGTACTTCATCCGGCAACAAAATCATAATCCAGTCAGCGGCTTTAGCAGCGTCAGCGACGGTGTGAACTGTCAATCCGGCTTCTTTGGCTTTAGCGGCTGACTTACTGCCCGGATATAATCCGACAATTACATTTATGCCGCTTTCTTTTAGGTTCAGGGCATGGGCATGACCTTGAGAGCCGTAACCAATAATTGCAATGGTTTTTCCGGCTAATAGGTCTAAGTTGGCATCCGCGTCGTAGTACATCCGGGCCATAATCGGCATCTCCATCCAACAACTGTTGTAACATTGCAAACTTTATATTGTACCAGAGTAGAGTATGGAGATTGCGAGAATTAGCGATCGAAAGGCAACAGGGGTGCAGGGGAGCCGCCATCGAGCGGGGGAGCGGGGGGAGCCGCCATCGAGCAGAGGTGCAGGGGAGAAGTGAATAGTGAATAGTGAATAGTGAATAGTGAATAGTGAATAGTGAATAGTGAATAGTGAATAGTGATAATTCTTTTGTACGGGCGAATGGCCATTCGCCCCTACGACTTTCCCCAACCAACCACCAACCACCAACCAACAAGCAACAACCACCAACCACCAACCACCAACTAATAACTTCTGTCGAGTTGAGTCATAATATCAGAACTAACTAACTGATATTTGCTTTGTACTGATGTGGGTTCAAAATCAGGACGATCGAGAGCGGATGTCTGCTCAAACAGACGGTGGGTGGGCAATGCCTGCCGCATCCGAGGAGTTACAGAATTATTACACGGTGCTGGGATTGTCATATTCGGCGTCGATAGTGGAAATTCGCAAGGCGTACTGGGAATTTAGTAAGCGCTATCACCCAGATACGACTAATTTGCCTTCGGATTTGGCTAAGGAAAAGTTTCAAGAGGTGAAGGAAGCTTACGGGATTCTGAGCGATCCCCGGCAGCGGGCGATTTACGATCAACAGTTGCGTTTTTATCAGCAAAAGATTTATGAACATCAGCTTCGGCAGGGGTTAGCATCTAATCGCGCTTATGCTCGACCTTCGTCGCAGTCATCGTCCCTGGAACCTGTGGATCGTCCGTTATCCGCTGGGGAGATTTCGGCGCTGTTTTTTATGGCTATTACGGTTTTGGGCTGTATTATGCTGGCGATCGCGATCGCGGTTATCCGAGGAGATACGGCGTTTCAAACCGTTAGCTGCTTGTGTTTGCCTCCGGGCTAAAGCACTTTACCACTGCTTACCGGGGAATCTATCTGAGTTCTCTGATGATTTTGTCCAATGTCAATTCAATAAGTCATAGAATGATCGCATATATTCATGCTTAGAATTAAATGATGACTAAACTGGCACCGACCACTCCTCTCTATAACCATCCTCTCCCTGATATCGAGCAATGGCTGCGCGATATGGGATGCGAACAAAGCCGCGATGAGTTAAGTATTTGGTATGTGGAAAAACCCACCTGGAAAGCTGAGATAGAACTGGATATAGATCAGATTAATGTCCGCTATATTAATGCCGCTGGTGGTAATCAAGATATTAAGCGTTCTTTTAAGTATTCTTTAAGTCGCGAAGATATTCAGGAAGCGGTTTTTTCTGGGCCTTAATTCGGTAAAAAAAAGGGAATAGTTATTAGGGAACAGTTATCAGGGAATAGGCAACTTTTCCCCGTTCCCCGTTCCCCGTTCCCCGTTTCCCATTCCCCGTTTCCCGTTCCCTATTCCTTGCGATCGCATGAAGGGGAAATTACCTCAGAGGCGATCGCTTTTTTTGCTCTAATTTTTGAGATCAGAGAGCAAAAATGTTTATGAGTTGCTAAGAATTGCGTTCGCGAAGCGTTGCGGATGCAATATCGCGAAGCGTTGCGGATGCAATATCGGGATCGATGCCCGCTTCTCGCAATAATTGCTCTAAACGTTTAGCCCGTTCGCGTTGCCGTTCCAGTTGTGCTGATACAGTTTCCTTAGCCTGACGTTCCTGTTTCAGTTGTGCTGATAAAATTTTTAGTCTTACCTGAATATAGTCGGCAAAAGGTTGCCCGTCAGGAAGATATAACTGGAAAGTATCTGATGACAATTCAAAGCGAATTCCTAACCGAGGGGAAACCCAGCCATTAATTGACGAAATCTCATCTAGCCATTCCTCAGAACGTACCCATCCGGTTAAGCTATTTTGCTGCGGGTCGTAGAGATAGTATTCTTCTACTCCATACCGTTGATAAAATATTTCCGACCCATTTCGGTGAAAGTATTGCTGGGGGAAAGAATATCAAATACTACTTGAGGGGCAATGTTATTTTCTTTCCACTGTTGATAAGAACCTCGGTCTCCTTTTTCCACCCCAAATACTACCATTAAATCCGGGGCTTCGCTTAATTAGTTATTTCCCTGCACTGGATACCAGAGCAAGTCTCCGGCTATGAAAACCCGATCGTTTTCGGCAAATAGCCAAGCCAAGTTGTAGTAAATGACGGTAATCCAGCGAAATTGAATGGTGTTATCGGCGATCGGTTGTCCATCACTTTTAGGATAAATGATTTCCGCTTCGGTTTGGGGCTGTAATTGCATTACCATAAGTTATTTCCTCAAATCCGCACTACTTATTTTATATCACTTTTTTTGCCAAGATAAGTCTATCGCTTTTTTCGAGAGAATAGCTAGAGGAAAGATATAATGCGATCGCGACTTAAAATATTTTATTTTATCGAGGGCAAATCAAAATAATTACCCACGCTGAACATCAGCGCAAAAGTCGCCATAAAAATAACTAAAAAATTGCCAAAAATGCCTAATTTAACAGTTAGATAAACTTTCAAAAAAATATTATAAAAACTATTGACAAATCCAGAATAAAGCCTCATTATATAGTTATAAAGACACTCAGGTTAACTGGGGCCAATGTAATACAAGCCCAAGCTAAACCAGGGATACCCGGCCCGGAGTTCCTCTTTGGAGATACTCAAGGGTTAAAAAACAAGAAAAAACCAGCAGTAGGAGCAGTTAAGTTCCACTCCGGGCCAGGTAAAACCCTCATAGCTTCCCACTCACCAGGAGAGCCCTCTGGCGGGGCTCTCCTGTGCCTATTTGTGATTTTTTTGTGATTTTTTTGGATATATTTGCGATCGCCCTTAGCTTGACGCTTCACTTGTGATTAAGTCACCTAAAGCCTTGTGGTAAAATTTAGATAACTATCCCTAATGGCTTAAAAGGAAAAAATATGAGATTCATTAGTCCCAAGGTCGATTATGCCTTTAAAAAAATCTTTGGTTCTGAACAAAGTAAAGAAATCTTAATTAGCTTTCTCAATGCGATCGTTTATGGGGGAGAGAAAGTGATGAAATCCTTAACCATTGTCAACCCCTATAAACCCGGTCAGGTGATGACATTAAAAGACACCTATCTAGATGTGAAAGCGGTTTTAGCGGACGGGTCAATTGTGGCGATCGAAATGCAAGTGGCTTCGATGACCGCTTTTAACAAACGAGTCGCTTATAATCTGACAAAAACCTATAGGAACCAGTTGGTTACAGAGGAGGATTATCCCTTACTTAATCCAGCGATCGCAGTGACAATAACCGATTTTATGCTGTTTCCACAAACCCAACCGGTAATCAACAAATTTGTGTTTCAAGAAGAAACGCAACACTTTCCCTGTATTGACAAAGAATTGCGCCTGATATTTGTGGAGTTGCCCAAATTTAAGAAAACTCTCTCAGAGTTAAGTGCTTTAAGCGATAAATGGATTTATTTTCTCAAAGAAGCGGCTACTTTAGAGGAAATACCACCAAGTTTAGGGGAAGTCTCGGAAATAGAATTTGCTTTGAATTTGGCTAACCAAGCGAAGATGACGGTAGAAGAATTGGAAGCGGTTGATCGCCGGGGGATGATGTTGCAAGATGAGAAAGGACGACTATCTTATGCCAAGGAACAAGGACGACTTGAACAAGCGATCGCCCTCGTGATGCGTCAACTATCCAAGCGTTTTGGAGAAATTACCCCGCCAATTATCAGTCAAGTTGAACAGCTATCTTTAGCGGATTTAGAAAGTTTAACCGAGGCAATTTTTTATTTTCAAAGTTTGGCTGATTTAGAAAATTGGCTGCAAGGGTAGAGGCAAAGCATTCCCGCAAGTAGGGGCGAAGCATTCGGGCAGTTATCTCCAGGGGAAAACCCGATAATTAGCAGCCCGAATGCTTCGCCCTTACACTTCTGCATTCGGGCAGTTATCTCCAGGGTAAAAACCGAGAATTGACTGCCCGAATGCTTCGCCCTTACACTTCTGCATTCGGGCAGTTATCTCCAGGGTAAAAACCGAGAATTGACTGCCCGAATGCTTCGCCCTTACAGACGAAAATTTGTGGTTTATGCAACAGTAAATTGCTGTAAAGCTGGAAAATTTTATTTCCTCCAGAATGGGTCAGCGATCGCCGTATTTAGCAATTCCTCAACACTATGAACCATTAACACGGGCACCTGAAGTTGACGGGATAAATCTTCAACGGTGACATCATCTAAAAATCGACTTTCACCATGTTTCAGCATCACCGTGGGCAATAAAATTGCTTCCCCTAAATCTTTCCCTTGCAATCCCATTAACAAATCTTGGCCGGTTAACACCCCAGTCACGCTAATAGTTTGCCCCCAAAATTCACTATTTAAAGCTACCACTTGTATCTTTAATCCTTGCACCTGATTCAGGGATTGGCAAATCGGGTCAAAGGCTTTTTCCACCGCATTGCCCACCACCCAAGTTAAACGCCGTTCTGGGGTAACTTCTTTGGGCAAAATTCCAGCAGCTAATTCCTCAAATTGCCGGATAAATAAGCGAATTGAACCCACACCATTATCAATTTGGGGATAGTCTTGATAATCTGATTCCGGGGGCAATTCTTCACCGGCAATTAAAAACCATTCATCCGCCAACCACGCAAAGGTGGATTTTAATTTTTTTCTAAAAGATGCTTGCAAATTCTGCACTTGCTGAATCACTTCTCTGGCTTTTTCGGGAGAGACCGGGACTAATTCATCTTCATCGGGTCTAAATTTGGTTAAGCCAACGGGGACGACGGCAACCGATGCCACTGCTGGCACTTCACCCCGGCCAAATTTGGCTAAATCTAATAAAGTTTGTTCTAAGTGTTGACCATCATTAATTCCCGGACAAACGACGACTTGAGCATGAATTTGCAGGCGGCGTTCTTTAAACCATTGTAACTGTTTGAGGATGTCCCCGGCTCGCGGATTTTTTAGTAAGCGAATGCGGATTTCTGGTTCAGTGGCATGAACGGAAACATAGAGAGGAGAAAGCCGCATTTGTTCGATTCTTTCCCATTCTTTTTTTGGTAAGTTGGTCAGGGTGAGATAAGACCCATATAAAAAGCTGAGACGGTAGTCATCATCTTTGAGATATAGGGTGTCTCTCATTCCGGGCGGCTTTTGGTCGATGAAGCAAAAAGGACAACGATTATTACATTGAATTAGGCCATCAAATAAGGCGCTTTCAAATTCTAGACCGAGGTCTTCGTCGTAGTCTTTTTCGATTTCTATCTGGTGAATTTTTCCTTTGGTGTCTTGAACTTCCAGTTCTAGGAATTCATCGGCACAAAGAAATTGGTAATCAATTAGATCCCGAGGACGAGTGCCATTAATGGAAATTAGGCGATCGCCCGGTTCAAAGCCAATTTCAGCGGCGATGGAATCGGGAATAATTTTGGTAATTTGGGCAGGACGGATAGATATTTCGCTCATTTTCGCAAGGGATTTAGCAACGGATAAGTTTATAAATGACAGGGTGTGGGGTGTAGGGTGTAGGGCCGCCATCGGGGGAATAATTGATAATTAACAATTGATAATTGACAATTAAAGAAATTTATCAATTATCAATTATTAATTATTAATTATTAATTATTAATTATCAATTATCAATTACACCCCACACCCGACAGAATTATTGTCCTACTGTCCAGGAAATTTGGGCAGCGATCGCGCCTAAAATAGTCAGACCAAAAATTAGCCGATAGCCCACAAATACCCAGGTGTTCTGGGTTTGTAAGAATTTAATTAACCAGGCGATCGAGCCATAAGAAAATACCACTGATGAGACGAGTCCGCAGATTAATGGCACCATCCCAACACCCCCGACCCCTTCACTTAATAAGTCTTTAAGCTCAACTAACCCGGCTAAGGTAATAGCGGGAATTCCTAATAAAAAAGAAAATCGTGCAGCGGTAGCCCGTTCCAAGCCAATAAATAAGCCGGACGTAATGGTGGAACCGGAACGCGACACCCCAGGAATAATGGCTAATGCTTGGGCGCAACCCATTAAGACCCCCTCTTTGAGGCTCAATTGCTCAAAGTTGCGCTGGCGTTTGCCCAATATTTCTGCCACTCCTAATAATAGCCCCATGATAATGGAAACAATGGCAATTACTAATAAACTTCTGACTTTTGTGTCATAAAAATCCGCAATGGTGGCGTTAAATTTAATCCCTAGTCCTAAAATAACGATGGGCAAGGTTCCCAGGGCAATGCCGATGACGATTTTTAGGTCGCGATCGCTGTATTTCTGCTCCCGTAAAGCACTGAATGCACCTTTAGTCAATCCGATCAAGTCTCCCCAAAAGTACCACAAGACGGCGGCAATACTACCCAGTTGAATCACCGCAGTAAAAGAAACACCGGGATCTCCCCAACCGAGGACAACCGGCACAACTTTTAAATGAGCGGTGCTACTAATGGGTAAAAATTCTGTGAGTCCTTGAACCATTCCCAAGACAATGGCTTCCCAGAATGTTATCTGGGCATCGGTTGCCGAGGTGCTGGTTTCCGTGACTTGGTTGCTCAAAGCCTGACTAGAAAGCAATAGCGCACTGGTGACACCAGACCCGAATCCGCTTAATAATTTCCAGTTTGATAGTTTCGATTTAGATATTTTTAATTTAGATAAACCCACGATTCCTCCTTTTGTATTGGGCAACTCTTGTTTTGGGCAACTTACAGACCATAGAACAGACCATAGACATTCTTTCATTCACATTGAATCAGTTCCCCTGAATATCTTGAATATATTGATCTGAAAAAGCTCTTTAAATTTACTTGGCAAGGATTTGAGTCTGGTATATTAAATAAGATGAAGTTAAGTAAAGAATATTAAAATCCGTTGTTTAACGATACTTGGTCTGTTAGGGATGTCACCGCATCTTTGCTTAAGTCTCCGGTTAATTTGCTCACTTTTGTTCTAGGCAAAATTGGGGTCGCCAAACCGGGATTGGTCTTTGCGGCGTCAGTGTTTCTGGTTTCGGTGCCGGTATTTTTTGAAGCTCCTTTGGTGAGATATCTGCCTTTAGTGAGCTTGATTCTTACCGGCGGCTGGTTTTGGCTGAGTCGGTGGTTAATGTCTCAGTCTGCTACGGCGGTTTGGGGCGATTTGTTGATGGGCTTTACGGGTAGTTGGTTGGCGGGTTCTTTGTATTGGGGGGGGTTGCGTTGGGAACCGACCCTACATTTGCCCGTGGAGGCGATCGCCTTGCCGATGGCGATTTGGTGTATCCGTCGCAATCAATGGCTGGTGGGTGCTTGGTTTTATGTGGGTTCTTTATTTGGCACTGCGGTCACGGATATTTATTTTTATTTAGTGGATCTGATTCCCCACTGGCGCCAATTGATGCTGGCTGAATCAGATTTAGCGATGCCAATTTTCCGCAGTGCGATCGCTCAAGTCCATACCCCTTGGGGAATTGGCTGTGCGGCAGTCCTCGCTACGGTTCTTCTGGTCGTCGGTTTTTTTCCTTTAGGCTATCGTAGAAGCAGCCCATCAGAAACATTACACTGGTGGGCATTTTCAGGTGCAGTTCTCAGTACAATTTTGGTGGATGGCCTATTTTGGTTGGCGGCTTTGGCGGCTTAAAAGAAAATGCGGATAGGCCGAAATAGATGGCGCCGATTCCTGCGATCGCCAAAAATTTCCGGATCATCAAAATCTTCGGCTCAATTATGTAAAACATCTGTAAAAAAATTGCCACCTCTGTCCTTTAGGCTTACCCCATAAAGACCAGGGTAGAATCAGAGGGCGAGGTCTGGCAGCACTGGGAGGCTCATAGTGAACTTGCAACGAAATCCTCATTTGATTCTGCGAACTGAATCCGGTGAGCGCTATCTTCCCCTGATCGGTACAAGCTGCTGGACAATTGGTCGCAGTGACGATAATCATTTTGTGTTGCCAGACCGATGGATTTCCCGAAACCATGCCATGATGCAGCGGACAGAAGGGGGTGAATTTTACTTAATCGATCTGGGCAGCCGTAATGGTACGTTTGTGAATGGCCGACGGGTGACGATTCCTGTCACTTTACAAAATGGCGATCGCATCACCTTTGGGGAAACGGAAATTGATTTTTACTCAGGGATGGACAAACCTACGGAGTCTGTCGATGACCAAGACTCCCAGGATTTAACCGCCGCCTTATATCAACGCTGTTTAATTTCTGTGATGGTGGTGGATATTCGCAATTTCACCGTCCTGACTCGGCAACTGGACGAGAAAATTCTGTCAGAAGTGATTGGCACCTGGTTTCGCTATGCCGGTGATATTATTAGAACTCATGGTAGTTGGGTGGATAAATATATTGGCGATGCGGTGATGGCGGTTTGGTTTCATCGCAGCAATCAAGTGAGTTCAGAAGAAGTGCTGCAAATTTGTCAGTCTTTGATTGGTTTAGCCCAGATCACCGAAAAACTGAATCAGAAATATCCTCTGCCCTTTCCATTACGGATTGGTGCCGGGGTAAATACGGGCTATGCGATGGTTGGCAATACCGGGACGGGCGATCGCCAAGACTATACCGCCCTGGGGGATACGGTGAATGCGGCATTTCGCCTAGAAACAACCACGAAACAAATTGGCTGTGATATTGCCTTTGGGGAAACCACTTATAAAGCCCTCTCCGCTTGGGAACCGAATGAGCAAGTATTCCAACAGCATACGGTGCATTTAAAAGGCTACGATAAACCCACCGTGACTTACGGGGGATCTTTTGTGGATTTGGAAAAATTTGTCCAGATAAAAAGTTCTTAACTAAAATGCTTAACTAAAGATACTTGGCTCTAGAATTTTCTGGTGATTTGCCAATTTTCCAGAGCGAATATTATTGTTGTGCTGTCCAGGACTTACGCAACTTAGAACCGGATTTTCTGAGGGATTTAGGCGATTGGTTTGATTTGCCTTATCCTATTTCAGTGAAACCTAAAAAAAATAGTAGTTTTATGGCTGGACATAGTAAGTGGGCAAATATTAAGCGCCAAAAAGCTAGAGTAGATGCGAAAAAAGGCAAGATGTTTACGAAAATCTCGCGAGAGATTATCGTGGCAGCGCGATCGGGTGTTCCAGATCCGGAGGGTAATTTTCAATTGCGGACGGCGATCGAAAAAGCCAAGGCTGCCGGAATTCCTAATGATAATATTGAACGAGCGATCGCCAAAGGTGCCGGAACTTGGGACTCTGGCAGCGATAACTATGAAGCGATTCGTTATGAAGGATATGGTTCTGGGGGAGTGGCAATATTAATTGAAGCATTGACCGATAACCGGAATCGAACCGCAGCAGATTTAAGGGTGGCATTTAGTAAAAATGGCGGCAACTTAGGAGAAACAGGTTGCGTGAGTTGGATGTTTGAACAAAAAGGAGTCTGTATTATCCAAGGTTCAGTGGATGAAGATGAGTTACTAGAAGTCTTGCTAGAAGCTGGGGCTGAATCTTATGAATTAACGGACGTGGACGATATCCCAGGGGCGGAAGTTTTTACAGAAATTAGCAATCTAGAAAATCTGACTCAAATCTTAAAGCAAAAAGGCTATGCAGTAATCGAATCAGAATTGCGTTGGATTCCGGGCAATAATATAGAAGTAACCGATCCAGATGTGGCGCGATCGCTTCTCAAATTAATGGATGCATTAGAAGACTTAGATGATGTGCAAAATGTCACCGCCAACTTTAATCTAGCGGATGAATTAATGTCTTTAAGTTTCCTGTAATTTTTGTTTACAGCAGTTTCCTCTGCTATGGGATACACTTCGCTCCTCCACCCCCCCTTTGATCTCCCCCTTTCACCGCGATCGGGTTGGGAGGGTCGAGATGTACCTTATTACATCCCAAAGCGCTATAATAGCTGCGTGAAAAACCCGGTTTTTTTCAAAAAAACCGGGTTTTTAGCTTGACTAGCTCATTATTCTACTAATATTCTACTAATATTAATCAGAATCAATGATGATGAATTTTGCGCCGATGCAAAGGTTGCACTGGTCGCGCATTCATCGGATAAATTTCCATAAACTGCTCAATTTGTTCTGCCGAAGCTTCGATGGGCGTTGTCATCACATACCATTTCACCGCTTCACTGCAAGGAGGGGTGGTTAAAGAACCGTCATAACTATAGTATTCCCGATTCTCTGGTAAAAAATTATAGGCATTAACCATCAATTTTTCCAGGGTTTTTTCTCCTTCACTTTCCGGCAAATGATCCCAAATTTGCTGGAGAAAATAATTTTCTGCTCCTTCTTCAATAAAGACTCCCACAACGGCAAAATTTCCCGCCTGATTCTGGTGAACTAAGTGCAGTTCCATCCCATAAGCCATCTCGTCAACCGTATGTTCGCTAGGGGTGTGAAAGTGAAACTGAAGCAACCGATAAGTTTCTCCGTCAATTTCCATAGAACTGCCCCCAGAACTGCCCCCAGAATAATCGACTTGAATCGTATGACCATTATTTTTAACCGTTAAAGGAATTCTCTGATAATTAAATTTAAGCGGCTTCGGAGTAGACTCAGAATTTATTTTTCGCTCAAAATTATCTGAATCGAAATTAATTGGTGATTGATATTGTCCGGTTTTACATAAGACATATTCTGCACTTATTTTCCCCCAACGGCTAGGGTTTCTCGAACCGCCATAACTCCAATGGACTAAATAATGATTTTCGGCGATTGCCTCATGTGTTTCTGCTCTCGGATTTGGATTAATGATAACTTGTAAAAGCAAAACAAACAGACAATATACGAGAATTAGAGAACCAAGCAAAAAATTATTTTTTATAAATTTAATCATAGATTAAATCGCACATTTTTTCGCTAAAAAATATCACTGTTAAAAACAGAAAAAACCTTGAACAGCAGCCGTTAAGAAATATCAGATCCTCCCCAGAACTGCTTTAAAATATCTATTGGTGAACGATCCCAGGTATCAATATGTTCGTAAATCAAACCAGCATGATTTAGCTTGTACGTGGAATAACCATTAAACAAGAGTGTTGGTTTCCAAGGCAAGCGTAAAATTCCCCGCACAGTCCAGTTGGCTAAGATAATTTCTGGTTCACTCTCTGGTTTAGTTTGCTGGACATTATGTAAATCAAAATAGAGTTCGGTAAAAAATAGCCGGCCATGAAATCGCAGTGTCCAGAAGATAATCCGATAGTTAAATTTGCCTTTAAATGTATTTACCGGGTCTTTAAAAAAAATATCTTCAGCGTAGATATCGTAAGATAAATCTCGTTCAAATAAAGTGGGTAACTCTTGTTGCAGGGTGGCGATCGCCTTCGGGATAGCTGCCCTGACCGCTGTTTGTACTTGTTGTGGATTTTCGCTCACTGGTAGGAAGGAGAATTTACTCCGGATTGACTTCTTTCTTATTTTAGGCAAATTTATGCTCAATGCGGCGATCGCCATTGACCATTATTAAACAACAAGCAACAAACAACAAACAACAAATAACCAACAACACATAACAAATAACCAACAACACATAAATGATCGTCGTGAACGGTCAACGGTGAACAGTTAATTGAGCAATTTTGGCGAAAGAAAAATTTGGAAATGGTCATCACATAAGTTAAATTGAATTGTCAGAGATTTTAATAGACTTGATAGTTGCCGAATAAATTACTGATGATTCATGTAGTGGGAATTGGTTTAGATGGAGTCGCCGGGTTGACCGCACCTGTACGACAAATTGTGGAGCAAGCGACTATTTTAGTGGGGAGCGATCGCCACCTGAGTTATTTCCCAGACCATCCGGCAGAACGGCTGGTCATTGGCTCAATGAATATAATTAATATTATCTTGCGGAAACTGCGCCGCCGACTGGAAAATTATCTCACTCAGGAAATCACTCAGGAAAATTTCGGCAATAGGGAACCGGGGCGGGAAATTTCCTCAGTGAATCCGCTTTCTCTGCCTTGTATCGTGATTTTAGTCTCTGGCGATCCCTTATTTTTTGGCTTGGGACGACTGCTGCTGGAATCATTTCCCCCGGAACATCTCACCTTTCATCCACATATAAGTAGTATTCAACTTGCGTTTAACCGAGTCAAAATTCCCTGGCAAGATGCTACATTCATTAGTATGTCCGGTCGTCCTGGGGATGAATTAATTAACGCGGTAAAAAAAGGGGTGGAAAAAATTGCCATTCTCACGGGCGATCGCAATACCCCCAGCGCGATCGCCCGGCTCATTCTTTCCTTAGATTTAGCGGTTTCCTATCAATTTTGGGTCTGTGAAAACCTGGGTAGTCAGGAAGAAAAAGTCCAATGTTTCTCAGACCTCAGCGAAATAAAACCACAAACCTTGGGCGAATTAGGCGAATTAAATGTCGTTTTATTAATCCGCCAATCTCCCGAAAAAACTCAGCCCATTGATTTAAATAAATTACCGCAAATCGGCATTCCTGATCATTACTTTGTCAGTTTTCGCGATTCCCTTCGGGATAGCTTCGCTTCACGCCCCGAATTAATTACTAAGCGAGAAATTCGCCTGCTAATCTTAGGAGAACTTGCCCTCAAGCCGAACCAAACAATTTGGGATATTGGCGCAGGAACTGGTTCAGTTGCCATTGAAATCGCCCGGTTATTTCCCACGTCTAATATCTATGCCATTGAAAAAAGTGCGGAAGGAATTGCCCTAATTGAACAAAACTGCCAACGGTTTCATTTGTCTAACGTAGTTTCAATTTATGGCAGCGCCCCAGATATTTTATATCGCCTAGCAGTTCCCGACCGAATTTTTATTGGGGGAACCGGGGGTTCCCTGCGGCAAATTCTGAGTCTTTGTAGTAGCTACATGGCTCATCATGGCATCATTGTATTAACGATTACCTCTATAGAAAATCTGAATATTGCGATCGCCTGGGCGCAAACATCCGGCTGGCAATATCAACTATTACAAGTCAATCTTTATCGCTCAGTTCCCATTGCCGAACTTACCCGGTTATCACCCCTAAATCCGGTCACGATTGTTACTTTGAATCAAAAATAATTAATATTGATTTTTTGTGGTTTTTTATTTCGATTCCCACCAAAAATCAGATAGCTATCGGTTTTCTGAACTTTACAGCATTTGTCTGATTAGTGAACCACAAATCTTGGATTCAGGCGAAGCATTTCCGTAAAAAATTGGGTCAACAGCCATTGGGTCAAGTTGGGTCAACAGCCCTACAAGCCCAGATCGAACCCCGCAATATCTGTGGTCTATTCAATCGAAAACCGCCGTATGCAAACCAGCAAAAATTGGTTATGTGAACTTCTCGATTTCTGCTGGTTTGCCCTATTTATTCGGGTCTTTGCGTCATGCCATCCGGCACGCTTCGTGATCGGCCAAAATGCATCAATTTGCCTTCCGTCCGGCTTCACATTGATAGTTTTACCCTTTGTCTGATGCCATAAAAAAGAGGATTTTTAACCCAAATAGGCTTGTCTTACCCGGTCATCATTCAACAAATCTGAGGCTTTTCCCGTCAGAGTAATGCGACCGGCTTCTAACACATATCCCCGATGAGAAATTTGCAGGGCTAAATGGGCGTTTTGCTCAACGATCAGAATCGTAACGCCGAGGTCGCGCAGATTTTGGATAATCGAGAAAATTTCCCGCACAATCGCGGGGGCAAGACCCAGGCTAGGCTCATCCAATAGTAACAGTTTCGGTCGGCTCATTACCGCACGTGCGATCGCCAACATTTGCTGTTCTCCACCACTGAGAGTTCCTGCTAGTTGATGGCGGCGTTCGGCCAACCGGGGAAACACTTCAAATTGTCGAGAAATATCGGCCTTGATTTCTGCGGAATTAGAATGAATATAAGCGCCTAATTCCAAATTATCTAGCACCGTTTGTCTGGCGAGCACTCGCCGTCCTTCAGGGGAATGGGCAATGCCGAGTCTGACCACTTCATGGGGGGGACGACGGGTAATATTTCGCCCCTGATAAATAATCTCACCGCTGCGAGGATTGACCAGTCGAGAAATTGCCCGTAAGGTGGTACTTTTGCCTGCACCATTAGCCCCAATTAAAGTCACCACCTCACCCACGTTAACGGTGAGATTGATACTTTGCAAAGCTTGAATGCCGCCGTAGTTAACAGAAAGGTTGTTAATTTCTAGGAGCGGGATTAGTTTTTCTGGTTGAGCTAAGTTGCTGGTTTGATCTATATTCATTTGTGATTTTAAATCCTCATTCATCACCCAAATAAGCTTCAATTACAGCCGGATTATTTTTGACTTCACTGGGTTCACCTAGAGCAATCAATTGACCAAAATCTAAAACGGCAATTCGGTGACATAACCCCATCACCAACGGGACATGATGCTCAATCAAAATCACCGTTAAATTAAACTGGTGGCGAATGTCTCGGATAAATTCACTTAATTGATGCTTCTCGTTGGGATTCATGCCCGCAGCGGGTTCATCTAATAGGAGGATTTGCGGTTCTAAGGCCAGGGCACGGGCAATTTCTAGGCGACGCTGATCGCCGTAAGCAAAGTTTTTGGCTTTTTCTAAGGCGCGATCGCCTAATCCCACTAAATTCAGTAATTCTAAAGCCTTCTGTTTGGTTTCTTTCTCGTCAGTAGGAGTTGGCGGCAATCCGAATAAACCCCTGAAAAGAGCCGTTGCCTCAGAGGTGTGGCGACTTTTAATATGCCGACCAATCATCACATTTTCCCAGGCAGATAGATCGCCAAACAGACGAATATTTTGGAAGGTGCGGGCAATGCCTTTAGCGGCAATTTGATCAGCCCGTAACTGAGTAATTTCTTCCCCTTGATAAATTAGCTGTCCACTAGACGGCGGCACCAGCCCCGTAATCATATTAAATAAAGTGGTTTTTCCCGCCCCATTGGGGCCAATTAAACCAAAAATTTCGTTGGCATTGACGGTAAAAGATACCTGATTCACTGCTACCAGCCCCCCAAAATTCCGGGTCAGACCCTTGCTTTCTAAAAAAGGGTGACTGTTAGATAAGGGTGGATCTGTTTTCGTGATGGCTACGTTTTCGCTGGTCATGGGTCTGGTTTAATTTCGTGTTTTAGACTGTGCTGCCGTCTCTTGAATAAGTCTGGCGTAACCAGACCTTGAGGAAAGAAGATGGTTCCTAAAATAATCAGTAATCCGAAAAAGATTAGGCGACCATCGCGGAGGAATTGGGCTAACCAGAGGGGTAAGTTTGGGGTATCGGCGATCGCCCGCAGGATCTCTGGTAAAGCGGTAAATACCATCCCGCCTAACACTGGCCCGACAAAAGTTCTGCTGCCCCCAATCAACACAGAAGTCAAATAGACAATACTGGCATCAAATGTACCTTGACGGGCGTTCCAGGTATTGAGAAAATGGCCACTCAATGCACCCACAATTCCCGCCAAGATTGCACCCAGGGTAAAAGCTAATACCTTATAGTAAGTTGGGTTAATGCCCATTGCCCCCGCCGCCAGTTCATCCTCCCGGATGGCGATGAAGGCTCGTCCCACGCGAATTCGCTCTAGGCGGTAGAGTATCACCATAGTAATCAGCAGTAAAGGCAGCGCCACCCACAAATACTCAATGGGTGTGGCAAAAGGTTGGGGGATGGCAAAAATCCCGACTGCCCCTCCGGTGATTTCTAGGTTGAGGGAAATAACCCGCAGGATTTCCACAAAGGCAATGGTGGCGATCGCTAAATAGATTCCTCTTAGCCGCAGGGCGGGAATTCCCACCAAAAGACCCAATAACCCAGACACAAAGGCGGCAATCAGCATTTCCAATAGCAGCAGATGAATCGGAAACAAACTATCACTGGAGGGAAAAACTTGAGTAGATAAAATTGCCGCGATATATCCGCCCAAGGCATAAAAACCAGGACTAGCCAAAGATAGCTGTCCGGTCATCAGTGGCAAATACAGGGATAGCCCTAGCAATGCCCCTAGTACCATTGAGACGATGAGCGGCCCGTAAGTGTTGAAAAAATCAGCCATTGATTCTATTGATTCTATTGTGTAAATTTTCTTCAGAGAAGCCTGGGCAAATTTTAAACTTTCTGGTTTAAACTTTCTGGTTTAAACTTTCTGGTTTAAACTTTCTGGTTTAAACTTTCTGGATCAACCTCCGACCCAATAAACCTTGAGGTCTAACCAATAGCATAATAAACAGAATGCCAAAAGCCACTGCATCCTTATAAGCCGAGTAATCTGCGGGCACAAACGCCTCCGCTAATCCAATCACCAAACCGCCCAACACTGCTCCCGGAATACTGCCTAACCCTCCGAGTACAATCACCGCTAAACCTTTTAATCCAAAGGCAATGCCAAAATAAGGGCCAGCAATGCTGACACTCGATCCCACCAAAGTTCCGGCGACCCCAGCCAAGAAACTACTGATGAAAAAGGTCAGAACGATAAAGCCGTCTGTATTAATTCCTAATAAATTAGCCGCGATCGGATCTTCGGCAACTGCCCGCATTGCCTTGCCATATTTCGTGTAATTAATAAAATAGGTCAAAATGGATAAAATCACCACAGAAACCCCAAAAATTACCACCTGAACACTGCGAATCGGAATCGGTTGCTCCTCTGTACCAAAGTTAATCGCTGCGGGTAAATTTCCATAGGTATTTCCGGGAAATGTATAGTTTTCTGCCCCGACTAAATATTGAATCAAATTGACGATGACCAAGGCCACACCCAGGCTAGAAACAACCGTCAGTAAAGAATCAGCCCCTTTTCGCCGCAACGGACGGAAGGCAAGGCGCTCAATCCCAACCCCGACTAAACCCGCCAGAATACTCCCTAGAATTAAGGCAATAGGAAAGGGTAATTTGATTGGCAATTGGCTATTGGCCAACAATCCATTAAAGCCAAAGGCATTTCCCATAATCGCATAGGTGAAATAGGCACCGAGGGTAAAAATTGCCCCATGTGCAAAATTAATAATCCCCAAGATCGAGAAGATAAGGGTGTAGCCCAAGGCAAAGATGGCATATACACTGCCGATGGATAAACCGTTAAGAAATTGCTGAAAAAATAGGGTGATGTCCATTGATATTTAAGCTTCAAAGGTTTAATTTGCTGTAAAACTTCCTAATCGCGTCTCTAGAATCTGGTAATCATTTGGTTTTAACCGAATGGAAGCTATTACACAGGGGTTTTCACCTCTGTCGGGTGATTGGGTGTGCTTGATTTGGGGTGCAATATCTTGCAACCGACTGAAATCAATCTTCAGCTATCAGCAGTCAGCAGGGGCGAATAATTTTGGCAGTAAGGGCGCGATTTTTACGGCAGATAAGTTATTGCTTGAACGCTCATATTTATGGCCGAAAATATCACGCCGTTACATGGTAAAATTCTGAGTAAAAATCAAAATTTTTAGCACATAAGCTTCGCCCATACAGTATTCTATTGATCGGAAAACCGCAGCAAAAACCCGACAGTTGTTGGCACTTTAATATTGATTAACTTAACTATTACTTAACTATTTCAGAGGCACAAATTTACCGTTGCTTCCATCGGGTTCTACTTTGAGTTGTGATACATAAAATTGCTGCTGAACTACATCGCCAACTGGGGTAAAAGAAATCTCCCCAATGGGAGTATCGTACTTACCAATTAGGACTTGTTTATTTAGTTCTGTCCGTAGTTGCTCTAAAGGTACTTGGTTAACGGGATTTTTTTGATCGAGTGCGGTGAGAGATTCTACAAATACCTGAACGGCTGTAAATGCTTGGGCACTAAACTGAGGCGGTTCTTTTTTGTACTGATTTAGGTAAGTCGTGCGAAAAGTTTGGTTAATTTCTCCCGGATGTTCGGGACTGTAGGCTTGAGCGACAATCACGCCATTACAAAGATCCTTGCATACGGCAAAAATATTGGAGGTGTTAAATCCATTTCCGCCAACAATCTGTCCTTTATAACCCAGTTCTCGCAGTTGCCGCACCAAGTTGCCGCCATCGGTGGTCAAGCCAGAAATAATAATTAAATCTGGTTTAAGATTGATGACATTCGTGGCTTGGGATTGGAAGTCTGTGTCTGTGGTTTGGAACTTTTGTACCGTGGCTAAATCAAGTTTTAAATCTTTGACAACTTGCTGAAATATTTCGCTTTCTGACTTGCTAAAAGCATCATTTTGGGCATATAAAACCGCAACTTTCTTGATATTGGGGTTGATCTTCAGCGCTGCTTTCAGTGAATTGGGGGCAACGATCGAAACGGGTGCGGAAACACGGGCAATATAATCCCCAATTTCCGGAATGCCTTTGGCGGTATTCGAGGCAGCAACCACAGGCACTTTGGCTCGTTCGGCGATCGGATCGGCGCTAAAAGCCTGTTGGGAAAGAGTTGGCCCAACAATGCCAACCACTTTATTTTGAGTAATTAAAGTTTGAAAGGCATTGATCGCCCCCGCTTCCTCTCCTCCTGTATCCTGAATAATTAATTTAATCGGTTTCCCATTGATTCCGCCTTTGTCATTAAAATATTTCTCAGCAATTTTGGCTCCTTGAATGCCTTCTTGACCAATCAAAGCTACGTTGCTGGTTTGTGCCAAGGCAATGCCCAGGGGAATAGTATTTGATGTAGAAGTGTTGTTAGTTTGAGCGCAGGCTGTCAGCAGGAGAGCGAGAGTACCAAATAAGGCTGAGGTACAAGCGGTATGCTTTTTCATAAACTGCCAGAGCAAATATAAGTATGTGTATGGCTATCTTACATCCCACATTCCGCACATCTTCATATATCGTTACATATCTTAACTCTATTCAGGATGTTTTTACGAAAAACTGCCATTACAGGAATACTTAATAATGAAACTTCTCAATAGCTAATTTTTATGAGAAAATTTATTACAATTATTCATATTATGGGCAATGAATCCTGATAACTAGAATGCTTACAGGATAAAGATTACAAGCGATATATTAGTAAAAATAATTCATTAAATGTTAAGAAGTGCGGAATGTGGGTTACATTAAAGTATGCTGGAAAAATGGTTCCAAGTGCCTGTGTCTGAAGTTTTTTTACGGATTTGCTGACTTTGGCTCCCCGGTTCCCCGGCTCCCTCGCTTCTGGGCTCCCTGGCTCCCCGATTAAACTTTATCAGATATATGATCGGAAATCCCCTGTTGATGGCGAATTGGTAAGGTAATCAAAAATTCAGATCCTTGACCAGGTTTAGAAACACATTCTAGCAAACCCCCATGCTGATCTACAATAACTTGATAGCTCACAGCCAAACCCATTCCCGTTCCTTTGCCCACAGGTTTTGTCGTAAAAAAAGGATCAAATATTTTGGAGATAATCTCTTCAGTAATTCCACAGCCATTATCATAAATTGCCACTTGAACTTGCTGAAGATTTTCAGCAAACTTAGTTTTAATTTTAATCATGGGATTGGCAACCATTTCTAGAGCATCAATAGCATTACTCAAGATATTCATAAATACCTGATTCATTTTGGCAGCATAACACTCAACCAGCGGTAAATTCTGATAATCTTTAACCAGTTGAATTTCTGGACGATTGGCTTGGGGCTTAAAGCGATACTGGAGAATTTTTAAGGTATTTTCTAATCCTTCTAGCAAATTCACGGACTTTAAATCCGCTTCATCTAAGCGGGAAAAATTACGCAAGTCTAAGATAATGCTTTTAATCCGTTCCGCCCCATATTTCATCGATTGGAGGATTTTTTTCAGGTCAGAAATCAAGAAATATAAGTCAATCTCCTCAATGGTTTCAGCCAGCGCTTCTGTCGGTTCGGGATATTCTTGTTGATAGGCTGAAATCAAATTTAGCAGGTCTTCAATATAATCGAAAGCGTGTTCCACATTGCCATAAATAAAGGTGACGGGGTTATTGAGTTCGTGAGCAATTCCCGCAACTATTTGCCCCAAACCCGCCATTTTTTCGCTTTGAACCAGTTGAAGTTGGGTGACAGAAAGTTTTTCCAAGGTATCTTGTAATTCTTGCATTTTTAGCTTGAGTTCGCGATCGCGTTGTTGGATTTGTTCCGCCATGAAATTAAACCCTTGGGCTAGTTGGCTTAATTCATCACGAGAGATCACCGGCACTCGGATAGTGAGATCGCCATCCGCTAACTGTGTGCTGGCATCAGTGACTTTTTTAATCGGTCGGGAAATTGCCCCAGCAATTAAGTAACCCATCGTAGAGGCGATCGCCACTCCCAGCAAAGAAAAAATTCCCACGGCGATCCATAACCGTCGCTGTGACTGACGCAAACTCTGAAGCGGACTCAGTAATAATAACTCTAATTTTGTATTAGCCAATCCATGTATTACGATAGGTTTGGCCATATAAGGTTGCTGGTTAATATACAGTTCTTGAGTCTTTGGGCGTGAAGGGAATATTTTGGGGGAATCGCGATTTTTACCGTTTAACACATTGTGCCATTGAATCTGATTCCCATTGGGCAACGTAGAGGCGATTTGCTGTTGCTGATGCAGCGCGACAATATCTTTATCTAGTCCTTCACTAATCTCTTTTAACAAATCATTACTAATGGCATGGCCGACAATAACTCCACCCACGATCCCTTCCTGGGATTTAATCGGTGCGGTTCCCACCAAAACATAAACCACCGGGCTTTTTGTGGCAATCATGCTTGATAAATTGACTCCATGAATTGCCTGGGAAATCGCAATTTGATCGAAGAGAGTCGCATGGGTCAACAGTGGCACCCGTAAATCGATCAACTTATTCCCGTCTTGATCTACAATCTTAATCAAATCTAAAGACAAAGAGGTTTTTAACGGTAACACATTCTGCAACAAATCTGGCGTGTTTTCTGATTTTATTGCTTCAATTATTTGATGGTTTTCTGATATTAAACGAGCATGAATCTCTAATTGATTTTTGGTTTTTTCAAAATCTCTAAAAATTATTTGACCTAAAGCTTCTATTTCATCACTTTTCTTTTCTTCTAAACTTCGTGAAAAGTAATAGCCAAAAGCACTCGATCCTAAAAACCATGTGGCTAAAAACATCACAATAAAAGGCAGGCTAATTTTCTGGCGGATTGACATTTGCGAATAAACCTGATTTAGCCAAAACCGCCGATGATTATTCTTATTGGCCTCGCCATTGGGTTCAGAATCCTGGTCTTTATCGGATGACACGGTGATGGGATTGCCTGTAATTGGATAATTTTTTAGTGACATTACTTGAATTTCTCCATCTATTTTTATCGGCTGTTTTGAGGTCATGGCTGCTGAATCACTGCATAGCCAGACGAGGCTAATTTTTTCTGTCCTATTTCACTGAAAATATAGTTAATAAAATCTTGCGTAACTGGGTTAGGCTGATCCGGGAAAACCATGCCAATTGTGTACAATAACTCATATTTACCCTGGGCAATATTTTCTGGAGATGCAGAAATGCTATCAATGCTTAAAATATTTATATACCCTTGGGAAAATTCCTCGGTTTTGGCCACGGTGCCGATGCTATAAGGTGTGCTTAACAAAGCTTTAATAATTTGATCGTCTTCTGAAAAAACGATTGCCCGGTAATCTATTGTAATATCGCCTAAATAATGCTGCCGCAATAACTGCTTGTCTGCTTCATCTTCCGGTAAATCCAAGAGGATAATTTCTGCATCAGGTCCGCCGACTTCTTGCCAGTTATTAATCTGCCCACTGTAGATGCCTTTAATTTGTTCCGTGGTCAAATTTTGAATAGAGACAATTTCATGGGTTGCCAATAGCATCGGACTATGAGCGATCGCTCGGTATTGAATCGTAGAATCTTTTTCTGACTCTGTTAGTTCTCGACTGGTTAACCCAATATCAATCACTCCATCTTTGACCCCTTGAACCCCACCACTGGTTTGACTTGACTGAAGAAATTTAAAGTCGATGGTTTTCTTTTCTGCTGCATAAGCTTCCGTCAAAATTTCCATCACTTCATAAGCCTCTGACGAACCGCCAATTTTAATGGTTTGCCGATCGCCTGTTATAGGTTCACTTTGGGTGCAACTGGTCAAGACCAGCATTGCCCCCACTACCAACCCACTGATCCAAACAAATTTCATCTCGTAATATCCTCTAAAAAAGGTTGTAATTCTAAGGCTTTTTGCCGATAAGCGATCGCTGCTTGCCCTTGCCCTTGATCTGCCAATAATTTGGCTAAATTCCAGTAAAGTCCCGCTAACTTTGGTTGTAATTTTATCGCTTTTTCATAACAAGTGATCGCCGCTTGTCCCTGACCATTTTGGTAATACATCGTGCCTAAATTCGCTAATGCCTCAACAAAATCAGGATTTAGCGCGATCGCTGATTCATAAGCCCGAATTGCCGCCTCAATTTTTCCGTTCCCCTGCAATACATTGCCCAACAATTTATATCCTGGTGCAAAATTAGGCTGCATCCGAATCAATTGCTGACAAATCGCCAAAGCTTCGCTTAATTTTCCTTCACGAAATAATTGTTCACCCTGCTGACATAACTTTAGCTCATCCGTTACCCCCTCCGCTTTTTGGGGTGTAGGGTGTAGAGTGTAGGGTGTAGGGGGTAAAGACCGATTTATCCTATCCGTTGCCATATCCGCTGCCACCAATGATTGCAACCAAGTCACCCACTCTTCGGCCCGGACATCCCAAGTACAAGCCTGATTAACATAGTCCACCATCTGACGCAGATGGGCTTCCTGACTCTGATAATTCCGCAACACCGCCAAAGTTGCCGCCACAAACCTTTCACCATAAGCCTTCCAGTCTTGCCGCTGGGAAAATCGCCAATCCCGGACGGCGGAAAACCCCTGAACATCGGCCACGGACACCAAAGAAGCATATCCGGCAGTGGTTTCGGGTAAAGCGGCTAAATCACTGGTGACAACATGGCAACCACTAGCCATTGCTTCCATCACCGCAATACAAGAAGTTTCCTCAAAAGTATTCGCATAAGCTAACACGGAAACCGATCGCAATTCTTGGGCTAATTCCGGCTGAGAAATCGAACCAAGATACTCCACTCCTGCCATTTGCCGACATTGATTATAAAGAGTACCATATTCTGATTCATCCACGGATTGCGGCAGTTGATAAACTTTTTTACTGGAAAACACTTTTAACCGAGTACCGGGATAAGCTTGGCGAATTTTTGGGAAAATATCTAACAGTAAGTCTAAGCCGCGAAATGGGGTACTGGTATAAGCCAAGATGGGCGGTTCTAACTTATGCTGAACAATGCGATCGCCGCTGTTAAATTGTTGGGCAAAAGCTGGGGCGATCGCATTCCTTAAAACCGTGGTTTTTTCTGGGGAAATGGCAAAAGCCTCAAAAAAGCGATCGCGCTGCCAACTACTCACAAACGCCATCCCATCATAGACCGCTTGCTCATTTTTATCTTGCAATCCTTGCATCACACCCAGACTGGGAACCTGTTGCGTCCATAACACCAACCGAGTATGTTTTGCTAAAATTTGTCGTAATTTAATTCCGGCACCAGCGTGACTTAAAACAATCACCACATCCCAGGAGTTTACGACAGATTGATAAGCAGAATTAGGGGCAAAAACTTGCTGAAAAGGTAAACAATTCACTCCCAGGGATTTAGTCTCCTTACTAATCCCATTTAATAAAAAAACTTCATGGCCTAATTTCGCTAAAGCTGCCGCTAAATAACATAAAGCGGATTGGGAACCTCCCAAAGGCATTTTATAAGGGCTATCTATTTGGTATTCCCAATCAGAAAAATCTAAAAAGGCAATTTTCATTTTACTTTCTGCTTGAAATTTTCTATCAATTATGTTTAATCTGGGAACGGGGATCCCCCCTCTTAAAAAGCTAATCTTGTAGAGGTTTTTGCCGGCTCGGAAAAATCGTTATTTCGATAGGTTCATCTGGGGGTGCGGGGCGACCACTTCGGGGAGTCCCTGCCAACCTGGAAGTGCTATATATAAACCCCTACAAGATTAGCTTAAAAAGGGGGGCAGGGGAGCAGAGGAGCGGAGAAGCCGCCATCGAGAATTTTTCTCCTCTGCACCTCTGCAACTCTGCACATCTGCACCTCTGCTTTCTTGTTCCCTATTCCCTATTCCCTGTTGCCTCAAACCTTCCAACCAATCCACCCATTCATGAGATCGCACCGACCAAGTAAACCCCTGATTAATATAATTAACCATTGCCCGAAGGTGCGATTCATCAAGCTGCTGAAGTGCTGAAATTACCCCATTGGCAAATTGGATTTTATACCTTTCGCGGTCAGGAGTAATCGGAATTAACCGCGCAAATCCGGCGGTAGTTTCTGGCAATGCCCCCAAATCAGAGGTGACAATATAGCAACCACTAGCCATTGCTTCCATCACCGCAATACAAGAGGTTTCTAAATAAGTATTAGGATAGGCTAAAACAGTGACTTTTTGTA
Source organism: Planktothricoides raciborskii GIHE-MW2 (assembly GCF_040564635.1). Lineage (NCBI taxonomy): Bacteria > Bacillati > Cyanobacteriota > Cyanophyceae > Oscillatoriales > Oscillatoriaceae > Planktothricoides > Planktothricoides raciborskii. The sequence goes on along the minus strand of NZ_CP159837.1, from coordinate 4,654,700 downwards.
ACTCTTTGGCTAAATCTTTTTGGGGAATAGCCCCAATATATTCTACTCCCTCTATTTCCTGACATTGACGATAAAGTTCACCATAATTTTCCTGGTCAGCGGCATCACTGACATGATAAACTTTCATACTAGAAAATACTTTGAGACGAGTGCCTGGGATGGCTTGGCGAATGCGGGTAAAAATCTCCAATAATAAATCTAATCCCCGAAATGGGGTACTGGTATACGCCAAGATGGGCGGCCAAGTTTTTTGAGATAAAATATGAGATAAAATATGGGATAAAATATCGGGATTTGGCGGAAATAATCCCGTAAACGCTGGGGCGATCGCATTTCTTAAAATCGCCGTTTTTTCTGGGGCAATGGCAAACTCCTCACAAAAGCGATCGCGCTGCCACTCACTCACAAAAGCAAACCCATCATACATTGCCAATTCTGCGGGATTTTGCAATGCCTGCATATCTCGATTATGGTGAGTATGTCCCGTCCAGAGAATTAACTGAGTCTGTTCGCTAAGGTGAGAGCGCAATTTTGCCCCATATCCAGCCAAATTCAACACCACCAAAGCATCTAACCCTTGAAGTTTTTCCGGATCCAAATTCGTCAAAGGCAGGGGCAAACAGAGTACCCCACGAGAGATCCTGGGGGTCTTGCTATGATTCAGCAAAAACACCTCATGGCCTTGACTTGCCAATTCTTCTGCCAAATAACACAAAGCAGACTGAGAACCGCCGAGAGGTTGTTGGTAAGGAGTTTCAATCGTATAATCACAGGCGATCGGGTCAGCAAAAGCAATTTTCATCAGTCAAACATCTACATTTCCGGTTATTATATACTGATTTGTGCATTAAATTCTCATTGTAAATCGATGTCACCTCTAAATCACTCCATCTTTGAAACAGAATTTTTACCCCAAAATCATCAGGCGATCGATGCTTATTTTGGCTCATTTTTCGGCTTACTGCGACGTTCCTTAGTTGCGGGAGGATCTGAATTTGGGGTAGGCATGACCTTGTTTTCCTTAGCGGTAAGTATTCGCGCCGCATCCATCATCGAAATCGGACGATTCAAGGGATTTTCTACCTTATCATTAGCCAGTGCTTTAAAATTTATCGATATTGGTTGGCAGGAACCAGCCCAACATAAACAACGACCGGATAGTAACTATGAAAAATTAGAAAAACCCCAAACTAGAAAATTATTTTCTATTGACCCATTTCCCACTCAAGAAGCCAGAGACTTAATTAACGAAGCGCAACTGAATCAATATGTAGAATTTATCGATCGCCCCTCTCAGACTGTCACCGTTCAAGGACAAGCGGACTTAATCTTTATTGACGGCGACCACAGCTATGAAGGCTGTAAAAGGGATGTAGTTCAATATACCCCATGTCTAAGACCTGGTGGATATTTTATCTTACATGATTATTTTGGCTGGTATGATGCCCAGAAGCAAAACAATTCTCCCGTCAAAAAAGTAATTGATGAATTAATCGAGCAAAAAATATATCAACATATTTTAATCGATACAGGTTATCAGGGTTTTGTCATTTTCAGAAAATCTAATCCCGCCATTGATTAAATGTTGATTAAATGTTGCCTTTTCTCAAGATGAATCTCGCTTTAGGGATATGTAACCCTTGGTTTACCCCGGAGTAAAAAAAATTTAAATTAACTTACCCTAAAGGCATATAATACCCAAGGTTATGAGAATTTAATCGGATTAATCGGAGTATTTACTATGAGTACAGCAACAGATGCGGTCACATTAATGAAACAACAAGTGGGCAAAGCAGCGGCGGATCGGGTAAAATCTGGTTCCATCGTCGGACTGGGAACAGGTTCGACTACTGCTTATGCGATTCAGTATATTGGGGAAAGAATTCAGTCCGGGGAACTGACTGATATTAAAGGGATTCCCACCTCATTTCAAGCGGAAGTGCTGGCGAAAAAATATGGCGTTCCTTTAACCACTCTTGATGAAGTGGATCATATTGATGTGGCGATCGATGGTGCCGATGAAGTGGATCCAAACAAGAACTTAATTAAAGGGGGTGGTGCCGCCCATACCCGTGAAAAAGTGGTGGATAGCCTCGCCGATCAGTTTATTGTGGTGGTTGATAGTTCCAAACTGGTGGATAAACTGGGTTCGACATTTTTGTTACCCGTGGAAGTGCTGCCCATGGCAATGACCCCGGTCATGCGGGCGATCGCCAAACTTGGGGGCAAACCGGAACTACGGATGGGCATCAAAAAAGCAGGCCCCGTGATCACCGATCAAGGCAACTTTGTCATTGACGTAAAATTTGACAAAATCGATAACCCGGCTGAATTAGAAAAAACCCTGAATAACCTGCCCGGAGTATTAGAAAATGGCCTATTTGTGAATGTTACTGATGTGGTCTTAATTGGCGAAATCAAAGATGGCCAGCCCGTAGTCAGAGAAATGTAAAAATTAGTCTTTTGACTGCCCCCTTTTTTAGGTGGGTTGGGGGGATTCCAGCAACCAGAAACCGGGTTTTTACTATTTTTCCCGGCAATTCTGGATAAAGCACAGAAAAAACCTGGTTTATTATGTTTGGGGAATATGCGATCGCCTTTCTAGCAAATAAAATAGCGATCTCTTCTTGGCACAGAAACCAAGTAGACAGAAACCGGGACTCGATTTTTTGCGGCCACAGTTAACTGTTAGTTCCACCAAAAAAAACCCGGTTTCTTTTCCGGGGGAAAGAGGCGATCGCTTCTCTTATATCATGTCCGTTTAATCAGTTATAATTAAACCCCCATTTCAAGCCACCACTGAAAACCAGTTAATCCTTGAATTAAATCGGGCTGTTTTAATAAACTTTGACAACGGTCAAATAAGACATCTTCTAAATCATCCAGACTCTCAAAAGATTGGTTAGCAATGGGTTCATTGACTCAGGGTCATAACCTTTCCGCCGGTTGTAATTCCGGTGAATAAGGAGGTAAAAAAATTAAATGTAGTCCCACGGGAATTTCTAAATCCTGACTCCGATGCCATCCGGCTTGATCTACTGCTAACACAATCTGTTTGTCCCGACCGACACCCAATTCCCGGGCAAAATCCGCACAATTGAGTGTTCACTAATGGAAGAATCCACCAGTAGGTTTCTCCCGTTAGAGGACGAACAAAACCATACAACCATAACCACTTAAATTTCCAATTGACATTAGCGATCGGTCTTTCCCCTCTTGAAGCAAGGGGATGTCGAAATCAAACGACACACCTTGATACAACCTGACAAATCACCATTCGACGGAGACTTTGTTTACTGGAGTACCAGGCGAGGAAATGATATAGAAACCCCTACAAGAGTGGCAAAACTGCTGAAAAAGCATGCATGGTAAATGTCCATATTGCGGACAATACTTCACAAGCAGCGACCTGCTAGAAGTAGATCACATAAACCATTCCCAAAAGCAAAGGCGGGTTCGATGAATAGAAAAACCTGCAATTGTGTACGCACACTGTCACGACTTAAAGACAAGATGTGACGGCAGCGCCCAAGGATATCAGGAGGAAGAATTACCACTCTGGTAGTCGTACCTATGACCGCCAACGTCAACATAGGTAGGAGCCTATTGCCGTGAAAGTGGCACTTAGGGGGTTCTGAATGGGAGGTGGGAGGAGTGATTCTCCCATCGACCCCTAATCCACTGGAGAACTATTTACCGTAAGAGCCTTAATTGATAAGAACATTAATAATGAATATGAGCCGATCGCGATCTAAGTCTGATTTACCGGAAAAAATCTGTGTCGTGTGTCAACGTCCTTTTAGTTGGCGGAAAAAATGGGCGGATTGTTGGGATGAGGTGAAATATTGCTCTGAACGGTGTCGGCGGCGTCGTTCTCAGGCATCATCTTTCAAGGACGAACCGCCACCGAGATGATGGCAATGATGGCAAAAAAATAATGAATGTCACCGAGAACACGGTAAAATGGGCTATCGCAAGATTTAAAACATTCCTCAAAAGATTAACCCATGTCAACTGGTCAGGTGCAACCCAAGCTAATCATTCACGGTGGGGCAGGAAGTTCTTTACAAGGAAAGGGAGGCGTAGCAGCGGTGCGCCAGTCTCTTTACAAGGTTCTCGGTGAAGTTTATCAGATGCTAGAAGAGGGTGCCACTGCAAAAGAGGCCGTCGTCCACGGCTGTCGGATGCTCGAAGACGATCCCCGTTTTAATGCCGGGACTGGTTCCGTTCTCCAATCTGATGGTCAAATTAGAATGAGCGCTTCATTAATGGATGGGCTAACTCAAAAATTCAGTGGGGTGATTAATGTCTCTCGGCTGAAAAATCCCATTGATTTGGCTCAGTTTCTACAAGCAAGTCCCGACCGTGTGTTGTCCGATCATGGCGCTGCCTATTTATTACGAGAATTAAATATCCCCATCCATGACCCCTTGACGGACTTACGCTTGGGCGAATGGATCGAAGAACGCAAAGATAATTTTTCGCGGACAATGGCGAATGTGGTGGCAGAGAGTAAACCCAGCGAAGCCGGTCGGGGGACAATTGGCGTGGTTGCCTTAGATAACCAAGGTCGTCTCGCTGCGGGAACTTCCACCGGGGGTAAAGGATTTGAACGGATTGGTCGGGTGAGTGATTCGGCTATGCCTGCGGGAAATTATGCCAGTCCTCATGCAGCGGTGAGTTGTACCGGCATTGGGGAAGATATTATTGACGAGTGTTTGGCGGCTAAGATTGTGATCCGGGTAACGGATGGGTTTTCTCTGAAACAAGCTTTTGAGCGGTCTTTTGCAGAGTCTCACGAGCATCAGCGCGATTTAGGCGCTATTGGCATTGATGCGACAGGGGCGATCGCCTGGGGGAAAACTTCTGAGGTGATTTTGGCCGCGTTTCACGACGGTCAGCGCATGGGAGATAGTTTAGAAATGGGCAAAGATACTCAGGTTTTCTTGGCCTAAAAGCAAAAAAGTATAACCAAAAAAAAAGGACACGGCGAAAGCCCGTGTCCTTACAGTCAAAGAATCCCTACCCAACAATCAACAACCAACAGGGAACAGGGAACAGGGAACAGGGAACAGAGAACAGTGGTGCAGGGGTGCAGGGGTGCGGCTGTAGGGGCGATCCCCCCGAGGTCGCTCCGGAGCGGGGGTGCGGGGGAGCCGCAAATCGAGCCGCCAATCGAGCCGCCAATCGAGCCGCCAATCGAGCAGAGGAGAGAGTGAATAGTGAATAGTGAATAGTGAATAGTGATACTTATTTTGTACGGGCGTCCTTGCGAAGCCCATGCCGTCAGGCTATATGGCCATTCGCCCCTAGGACTTTTCAATGCATCACTTTTCACTTTCCCTACCCAACAACCAACAACCAACAATCAACAACCAACAATCAACAACCAACTAATCTTTTTTTAAGGGTTGCCAATTCGCGATCGATGCTTGACGGGAGCGAGCGATCGCCAAAGCGTTATCCTCCACATCTTTGGTAATGGTCGATCCTGCGGCTACGGTGACATTTTCTCCCAGGGTGACAGGGGCCACCAGCACGCTATTTGCCCCGGTTTTACTGCCGTCACCGATAATGGTTTGATGTTTATTCACCCCGTCATAGTTGGCAGTAATGGTTCCCGCACCGATATTCACTCGTTCGCCCAAGGTGGCATCTCCCAGGTAAGAAAGATGGGCTACATTGGTGCGATCGCCCACGGTACTCTTTTTAATCTCCACAAAATTACCGACCCGGCAACCTTGACCAATTTTCGCCTTACCCCGCAAATGGGCATAAGGTCCAACAATGCTGTCCGCAGCTACTTGGCTATCGGTGATGACCGAATACAAAACCCGGACATTTTCACCAATTTCACTATTTTCAATGAGACTCCCAGGCCCGATCCTCGCCCCAGAACGAATCACCGTATGACCCCGGAGGTGGGTTTGAGGTTCAATAATTACATCGCGATCGAATTGCACCGTATCATCAATGGTGATACTGTTCGGATCGACCAGGGTGACACCGGCTCGCATCCAACGATCTTTGAGGCGTTCTTGTAAAATGCTGTAAGCGTTCGCCAACTGTTTGCGGTCATTAATCCCCAAAATTTCCTGATAATCGGCCACATCTACCGCCATCACTGGAGCCAGAAAATTCACCGCATCGGTTAAATAATATTCTTGCTGGTCATTGTTCGCCTTTAAATCTGGCAAAACCTTGGCCAAAGCAGGCCAATTAAAGCAATAAACCCCCGCATTAATCCGGCGATTTTGCTTTTGTTCCGGGGTGCAGTCTCGGTCTTCAACGATTTGTTGCAGGAAATTATCGCGATCGCAAAATACCCGGCCATATCCTTTGGGGTCTGGCAACTGTGCGGTCAACAGCGTGGCCGCATTTTTATGGGTAGTGTGAGTTTCCAGCAGCATTTTAATGGTTTCTGGTTGCAACAACGGCACGTCCCCATTCAAAACCAGTAAATCTCCCTCAAATCCTTGCAAGTGGGGAAGTAGTTGCTGGATGGCATGACCTGTCCCGAGTTGCTCGGTTTGTTGCACAAATGTTAAGGGAGGTAGTTGTCCCGACTGCTGCTGCCGGGAAAATCTCGCTTCACAAACCGCTTGAACCAATTCTCCTTTATATCCCACTATGACAAAACAATGGGATGGCTCAATGTCCGAGGGCTTGGGGGATAATGCTTGCGGGCGCAAGCATTGCGCCCCTACTTCTAACACTCTTTCTATGAGCGATCGCCCTCCCAACTGATGTAAAACTTTGGGCAGATCAGACTTCATGCGTGTCCCTCGTCCAGCCGCTAAAATTGCTACTGCTACCATGCTTTTTTTTCTTTTATTTTTTTGGGGATCTCTACATCAGGAGATTTTACCATTGATTGTTATTCGTTATTTGTTGTTTGTTGTTTGTTATTATTTATTGTTTATTAGTTATTGGTTATTATTTGAAGAGGAGAAACAACAAACAACAAACAACAAACAACTATTTAACTCGCTAAGGAGTGAATTTCTGCACTCACTTGGAACATAAAATCTCTGAACTGTTGCATCAGTTTAGGATTTCGCCAACCTTTATCGGTTTCCTCCTGCATAATTTCCAAAGCGGTTTGGGGAGAGAACGCTTTTTTATACGGTCGTTCACTGGTTAAGGCATCGTAAATATCAATAATTTGAAAGACTTGAGCTAAATAGGGAATTTCATCACCGATTAAACCATCGGGATAACCACTTCCATCCCAGCGTTCATGGTGGTGGCGAATAATGGGAATCACCCCTCGCATTGTTCGCAGAGGTTTACAAATTTTTTCCCCAATAATCACGTGCTGTCGCATAATCACCCATTCTTCCTCTGTGAGGCGACCTGTTTTCAGCAGCACTGAATCAGGAATCCCCACTTTGCCAATATCGTGGAGATAACCGCCCCACATTAAATCCCGAATTTGGTTGCGGGGCAAACCCAGATATTCCCCAAATTCTTGCCCTCGTTCTACCAGCCTTTCGCAATGGTCGCCGGTATTCGGATCGCGGCTTTCTACGGTTTTGGCAATGGAAAATAGGACTTTCTCCGCATGGTCGAGGTCTTCGTTTAGCCGTTTCTGTCGAATTAGGGATTTGACTCTGGCAGAAAGTTCTAAATGGTCAAAGGGTTTGGTGAGAAAATCGTCTCCTCCCGCTTCGATCCCTCGGATGCGCGATCGCCGGTCATTGAGGGCGGTGACAAATACAATCGGAATTAACCGAGTTCCTTCGCTTTGTTTTAAGTGGCGACAGACCTCAAATCCGTCCATTCCCGGCATCATTACATCCAGTAAAATTAAATCTGGATTGGTTTCTTTGACCTGTGCCAAGGCGGCAGGGCCACTGTCTGCTTCTAGAATTTCATAGCCTTCCACAGACAATAAAGCCATTGCGGTCATCCGGCTGGCTGGATGATCGTCTACCACTAGAATTTTAGATCGTTCTGTCTCAAGAAAGTTCACTTTGAAGCACCTTTTCGTAAATATGATACAATCTTTTATAGCGCACCACTTGTTGTCAGTTTGTTGGCCGTAACAAGAAGGTAGTTACGCTTTTGTCTACTTGAATTAATGGTAATAACGCATCTATTTTTAGCTTAAGTAAGATATTAGCGTTATATCTGGGTATTTTTTGTGTTTCTCTGCGTTTCTGTGGTAAACATTCAAATAGATATGTTAGTCCACCATCGCTTTTTCCATTGAGAAGTAGGTGGTAGAGCAGAATTTTTCTGCTCCAGAACTCGGCGATTTAAGATTGACTCAGCGGAGTCAGAGAGGGTAGGATCGCGATAGGGAATAGCTGCACGAGTTTGTAGATGTTCTTGCTCTTGTTGAGACAAACGAATATCTACGGATTTCCCGGTTTCATCTAATAAGAGAAAATCAGAGTCACTGGTATCAGGCCACCAAGCAATTGTACCGGGCGATCGCCGACCTACCGGAGGGGTGGAGCCAATTGTTAGTCCTACTTCTATTAAAGCAGTTCTTACGGCGGCTGAACAAGAATAAGTGGCAAGATATCCCCTGGAATTTAAACATTGTGCCACTAACCGGAAAAATTCGACTGTCCATAACTGCGGGCAACTGGGGGGAGAGAAGGGGTCGAGAAAAATCGCGTCCGCTGCAAATCCCCGCTTTAAGATTTGTTGAATCGTTTGACGGGCATCGCCGATCAGCAGTTGAGCGCTAAGATTGGGTTGATCTAATTGGTGATGGTTCCCTAATTCAGTTAGGATTTGCACAATTGCCGGTGGCCAGCTATTTAAAAGATTTTCCGCGATCGCGCATTGGGGAACGTGGGGGTCTAACTCCAGTCCCACCCATTCCACCACACAATCAGGATTTCTTTGCCTAATGGTTGCTAAGGCTGCGGCTGTGTTGTAACCAAGGCCATAACAAATATCCAGGATTTTTAGGTTGGGTTGTTGGGCTTTGCGGAATAACTGGGTGGGTTCCACAAATTTACGCTGGGCTTCTTCCTTTGCCCCAAAGTGACTATGAAAGGTTTCGCCAAACTCCGGGGAAAAGAAGGTAAAAGAACCATCTGCTGTGGGTTGTGGTTTAAAGCGATCGCTTTGGGTCATACTAGGAAGTAATATCTCCGACGAAATTAAAGAAAAAATTAATGTTGTGGCATGAGTAAAAAACAGCCATCATCTTTTTGGCAAGCTGCTAATGAAATGACCCAGGGCATGAAAGAGGCGATCGCCAAGCAAGCATCCCAAGCGGGTCAAGCCATCAGTAAAAAAGCCGCTGATGTTAAGGATCAACTGCAAAATCAAGCTTCTGATGCGGCGCATAATTTGAGTGAGGCGATTCGCGTTAGCGATCCGCTGCGCGGAATCGCTAAACAAGCCTCTCAAGCGGGTCAAGCGATTACCCAGAAAGCCCAAAAGGTTTCTAATTCGGCCACTCAAAGCACCCAAAACTGGATTTCCCAAGTTAATTCCGGCAAATCAACGGGATCATCAGAACTTCCTGAAGAAGTCTATCATGTTTTTATCGGTTATGAAATTGCTGAAAAAGGCGGTTCCCAAAATGTCACTTTAAAGTCGGGAAAAAGTTATGACATTAAGATTTCCCCGGGTTTAGAAAATGCTTGTAAACGGCGTTTGAAGAAATGTGGCATTCAGGACAATGACGCTTTTGTGGTGTTTCATACCCTCTTCCATGAAGGACTCAATATTTATCGTCAAATTAATCAGCAAGTGGCTCATGCTCCGATTGAAAGTCTGAGTAAAAGCCAATGTTCAGAAGCCTATGGGGTACTTAATGCTGGACAAGCGGTGAAAAATTTACCGGCTTTAGACCTATTAGACTTTATTGTGTTATCCGCTAATTTACCTAGGGAAATTCGCGATCGATATATTATTGGTAGCCAAAATTCCAGGCTTAGGGCAATTGAGGAATGTTTGGAGGAAGCGTTAGCGGTAGCTTATCTCACCGAAGCTAAAAAACGCTTGATTAAATCGACCTATCAGTTTATTCGGGCTGGAGAAGCCGTGGTGAATTTTACCGCTTTACATCAGCTAAATGCGATCGTTCTCAATTCCTATTTATTTCCAGAATTAATCCATCAGTATTTGATAGCCGCTGCTACCTCATCGGCTTTAGCTCTAGATGCTTGGCTCGAACCGGAGATTCTGAGTACAGTATCAGAAAAAGAGCAGAAAAAATATCTGGGAGTTTACCACCAGATCCGAGATGGTGAGGCGGTGGATGATCCAGAAATTTTAAGTTTGTTAGATGCTTTGGTTGGGGCTGCGGATATTCCCCTGGCCAGCAAAGTGATTTACAAATTAGCTGGCGATCGCTTCCATGAAGCCGATGATGACTTTGAGATTCCCGACTTTTTAACGGCTTTTCAGAAGTACCAAAAAGCCGTGAAGTTTGTCCAGGAAAATGCGGCCAATCTTAATGATGACCATGATCTAAATAAACCCGTAAAACCCTTGCAAAGAGCGAGTACGTTTTCGGGAAATTCGGTGGCGGAAGGAAAGTTAGGACTGCTGGGAGAACCGGCATTTCCTAAGATGGGGATAGGCTTGATTCGGGCAGCGGTATTTTGGGCGATCGCTGCGGTTTCAGAAATGGAAACTCAAGCCAAAATTTACCTCGGCATTACGCCACCGGAAACGCCCGCATCTGGGCATAAAACTTTACCTCCCTCAGAAATTTACGATCAAATTATGACCCTATTAGATGGCATGATTTACCCCCAATTACCGATCGCCAACCAGATAGCCCCAACCCGACTTAATCAGAGGGGTTTAGGTGGACTAATGGGTAATTTTATGATGGGAAATTCAGAAAAACAAAGAATCTTAAGGGAATTAGAAGAAAGATTAAATTCTTGAGGTTTCAGGGAACGGGGTGTGAGGCCGCCATCGGCGTAGGGTGTAGGGTGTAGGGTGTAGGGCCGCCATCGGTGTAGGGTGTAGGGTGTAGGGTGTGGGGTGCGGGGGTGCGGGGGAAAGTGAAAAGCCCGTACAAAAGAATTATCACTATTCACTATTCACTATTCACTATTCACTATTCACTATTCACTCTCCCCTCTGCTCCTCATCCCCTCATCCCCTCATCCCCTCTGCTCCTGAAGCTCCTCTGCTCCTATTTTTGATCCACGTTGGATAATTCAATGCCAGATTTGACACTAGATCCGATGAAAATCAGAATTAAGATCGCCGCTAAAATTGCGAAGATCACATCATAAACCGATAGGACACCGAAGGGCAGGGTAATTTTCGGGAATACCATAAAATACATGATGGTATTCAGCAAAATAAAAATAACTCTCACTTCCGTCGGCCCAAGTTGACCATAAGAAATTTGAAAAACCCCATCTACTGCGGTGCGAACGTAAACCAGTACGGAAAGCAGTAAGTAACCAATTAATCCTAAACAGGCGATCGCAAAGCTGACATAAGGGGATAATCCCAATCCCATGACGATGATAAACTCATTAAACGCATCCACCGTATGATCGAGAAAAAAACCATACTTGGGGCGCTCAATTTTTCTATACCGGGCTAAAGTTCCATCTAAACTATCCCCAAACCAATTGATCGCAAAACCGAGGTCAACTAACCACAAAAAATTGCGATCGATGTTGGTCAAGCAATAACTGATAAAAATCACCATTGCTCCCAAAATGCCCACAGCGGTGAGGACATCAGGTGTCACCCAACGGGGCATTTGAGCGGCTAAAATTTGCAAGACCGGCTTTTCTAATGGGGTCAAGAGAGTTTGATTTATTCTTTGGTGAGATTTTATATCCATGTCAGAGTTTTTGGTTTTTGGCAAATTACAGATATCTAGCTTAACGATCAATTAGCTTCAGAGATGTACAAGCACTACAGAAATTGGGCAACCTCATTGGCTCAATGATGATGCTTTTGTAACAAAAACTTGACAATTTTGCCCAAAAGTTATTAAATTTGCATGACACTTGTAAATTAACCGATTTTTATAGAATAAATCAACGAAATTATCGATTTAATTGCGTTGATTTACGCGATCGGGGATTTTGACAAAAACCTTTATCATGGAAATATGTTTCTAAGGTTTATGATTGGAAATAGAATAATATTTCAGGATAATTTTACTCGCTCTGAATAGCCCCAAAATAATTATTTTGGGGCTATTCAGGCTATGAAGAGGGTCAATATTTTAAACTTGCCAATTGATAATTTATCGATAGTGGAGTTATTGGAAAATTTGAAACATGGCGGTATGGTAGTAACTCCCAATGTAGATCATATCATTAAGTTGCAAAAAGATCGAGAATTTTATCAGATTTATCAAGAGGCAGACTATCGCACTTGTGATAGTCAAATTCTGATTTTTATTTCGCGGTTAATTAATCGACTCCTGAAAGAACGAGTGTCTGGGTCAGATTTATTTCCTAGATTTTATGACTATTATAAAGATGATGAAACCATGACCATATTTCTTTTGGGCGGTGGTCCGGGAGTGCCAGAAACCGCTCAAGAAAAGATTAATCGCAAAGTGGGTCGCCAAATGGTCATTGCAGCGCATTCACCCTCTTATGGCTTTGAAAAAAATGAGGCGGAATGCGAAAAAATTATCGAGATGATTAATGAATCAGGGGCTACGGTTTTGGCGGTGGGTGTGGGCGCACCAAAACAAGAAAAATGGATCTATAAATATAAAGATCGGTTTAAGCATATTAAGGTGTTCTTGGCGATCGGGGCGACGATTGATTTTGAAGCCGGGTATGTTCAGCGATCGCCTGCTTGGATGAGTAATTTAGGGATTGAGTGGATTCATCGATTACTTTCAGGCCCCAAACGGCTTTGGAAACGATATTTGATTGAAGATATCCCGTTTCTTTGGTTGATTATTAAGGAACAATTGGGTCTGTATCGCAACCCATTTGAAATTGGTGAATATTTCGGGGAATTAGTAGTTAGTAGGGGCCCAATGCTTGCGCCCCTAGGGTGGGCAAGTATTTGCCCACCCTACCACTCAGGGTGGGAAGCGATCGCGATAAAAACCTGTAGGGGCAAAGCATTCGGGCGATTAATTTTGGGTAAAAACGGAGAATGTATTACCCGAATGCTTTGCCCTGGCTTTGGGGTTGGTGGGTTTGTTAATACCAAGTTAGTAGGGTGGGCAAGTATTTGCCCACCCTACCACTGCCGGAATGCAAAGGGCGAAGCATTCCGGGATAAAATCTCTGCTTTTAAGCCATAACGGATCTGCCGGAATGCTTCGCCCCTACGGGTATGTGAACGGTATGTGGACGAAGGTGAATTATTGAGATTTGGCTTCTAGAGTTTCCAGACGACTTCTCAGTTCTTGATTTTGTTTTTTCAATTGCTGTAATTCGTCACGGAGTTGTTTTAAGGCTTTATCGGAGCCAATTTTTTTCTCAACTTTGTGGATGGCTTCTTCGGCGATCCGACGGACACGACCATCTGGGGTTTGATCCGCTAAGGATTGCAAAATGCCGATCGCTTTTGGGGTTTCCATTTGTCCCAAGGCAGTGACTACCGCTACTTGAGTGAGAAAAAAGGTTTCTGCGGAGAGTTCTGATAACCGCTCTAAAATGCGTTCCAGGGCGGGGGCATTTTGGCCGGTGGAAATGGTGCCTAATGCCCGAATTGCCCCTAAGCGTAAGGGTTGAGGCACTCCGGCTTGGGTGTAGTGCAAGATAATATTTAGTGCTTCTTCGGAGGTTTTGAGTTCACTTAGACCAGCGATCGCGCCATTTCTAACTACCTCATTCCAACCAGCCCGTTCTTCCAGCACGGTTTTGAGTAACTTAATCACCCGGCTTTCTTTGGGTTTTTCGTCTAATTTGGCGGCGGCAATTGACCCAATGGCTTTGTTAGCGGCGGCTTCCACATAGTAGCTGCGATCGCCTTTTTCTACTAAAGGTTTCAGGGCTTTATAACTTTCAGCAGTTTTAATGGTGCCTAAAGCGTCCACCACCGATCGCCGCACCCAGGGATTTTCATCTTTTAACCCTTCCACTAGGGCATCAAAGGCTTGATCCAGTTTAATTTTGCCGAGATTTTTAGCCACTTCCAGGCGCACCCCCCAGAATGGCTCCTGTTTGAGGGCTTCTGCCAAAGCTTTTACTGCTTCTAAGTTGCCCCCATTTTTTTTCGGGCCGACGGCGAGGGCTTCAGCGGCATAGATCCGAGAAATAGGGTCTGGATCTAATTTCAATTGTTCTTTAAGTTCCGCCACCGGATAGTCTAATTGAACGGTTTTGAGATAGTGATTTCCGGCATCAAAACTAATAAATCGGGGTTTTTCTGGCAAGGGGAAATAAAAACTCTGTTCCCGTTCGTGGATCCGCACCGTAAAGGTGGTGAGTTTTACGCCTTCGGTTTCATGGACATACCCAAAGGCAATGGGAATTTTTAGGTCAAATAATTCTTTATGAGGATGGGGATTTTTTTTGTCGCTTTTCACCTGAGTTTGGGTGACGGTGATTTTGGCAAAAGAATTATTGTTATCCCAAGAATAGGAAACTCTATATTCAGGATGTCCACCCCGATAGACATATTGATCGAATAAGAATAGTAGATTCCGTCCGGTGGCTTTTTCGATCGCCCGTAATAGGTCAATGGTTTCTACGGTTTTGTGAGCATTGTCTTGGACAAAGGTGGCGATCGCTTTAAAAAATAACTCGTCCCCTAACTCTGCCCGAATCATGTGATAAACACAACCGCCTTTCTCATAAAGGTGGCGATCGTAAAGTTCAATTGCTTCCCGATAAACATGGGTGACAATTGGCCGCCGATAGCGATTTTTATCTTCACTAAAATAGTTGCGGGCTTCAATTAAACGATAGTAAGCTGCCGCATCAGCCCCATATTCATGGTCAGTCCAGAGAACTTCAGAATAAGTAGCCATGCCTTCTTTTAACCAGGCATGAGACCAATGTTTAATTACCACTAAATCCCCAAACCATTGATGGGCTAATTCGTGGGCAACTAAAGTTTCCGTGCGCTGGTCATCTAAGGCAGCCCGTTCGTCTAATAAGCAGCGATCGGTCAGCAGGGTGGTTGAGGTATTTTCCATCCCGCCAAAGATAAAATCTGCCACACAAACTTGGGCATATTTAGGATAAGGATAAGCATAGCCAAAAATTTGGCTAAAAAATGAAATCATATGCGGCGTTTTGCCCATGCTGCGCCGCGCATCTTCTTGACGGTTTTTCTCTACATAATAGGTGACAGGTTTTCCTTGCCACTCGTCTTGAATTTCCGCAAAATCCCCTACCGCCAAAGTCATCAAATAAGTCGGATGAACTTCTTTTTGATACCAGTGATAAATTTTAGATTCACCTTCTTCTTTAACGGCAATCAGTTCACCGTTAGAAATGGCCATGAATTGCTTCGGAACTTTGATTTTTATTTCTGAAGTGGCGAGTTGTCCTGGGTAGTCAAAACAGGGAAACCAAAACCGCGAGTCTTCATCTTCCCCTTGGGTCCAAACTTGCACGGGTTTATAGGGATCGTGGCGATCGTGGCCGACAAAATATATGCCCCGTTGGGGTTTTTCTACGCTGTAGGCGATCGCGATCGTGAAAGGGTGGTCTACTTTGGTGGGTTCATTGAGCTTAATATTTAGTTGTTCCCCATCATAAGCAAAGGATAGTTTCTTTTTGTCTACCTTGACGGATTTAATATTCAGGCTGACCGCATCCAAAGTTAAGGATTGAATGCCATTGCGGACGGGTTTTAGGCGAATACTACAAGTGCCTTCATAGCTTTGCTGGGGAATATTTAGGGCTAAATTTAAGGCAATATGCTCAACTTGACCGGGCCGATCTGGGTTGTAGTGGGGTTTTGCCCCTGGTAACTCAAAGGATCGGGGATCGTCGTGGTCATCAAAGTAAAATTGCAACATGGTCAAAATAGTGAATCTCTAAGACTGAAAAGTGAAAGTGTCTAGGTACGCTATCTAAGCTACTGATTTTAGATTAGCGCTTCAGTGGGCTGCCTTGGTAAAATCTTGCGTAGATGTACGGATCGGCCAGAGAAAGGAACAGGCGATCGCTCGATCGCCTGATTAAGGGAAAATTTATACATTTAAGTCTAATAATAGGTCTAATAAATTTCCAAGGTTGATATGAGTTATGTTCTAGGAATTGATGGCGGTGGGACTAAGACCATTTGCGTGCTGATTAACTCAGCGGGGGAAGTTTGCGGACGCGGAGAGGCGGGGCCTTCTAATTATCAAACCGTGGGACTGGATGCTGCCGGTCAGTCGATCGCGATCGCCATTAAACGGGCGGTTCCCCCAGAGATGGATTTTGCCGATATCGCAGCCATTGGTTTGGGGTTAGCGGGAGTCGGTCGTCCCGAAGATCAAGTGGTGGTTCATAGTGTGGTGCAGCAGTTGCCCTACAGAAACGATGACCCGGTTCAGTTAGCCCTGCCCCCCGAATGCGTGTATGTCAGTCACGATTGCGCGATCGCCCTCGCTGGGGGCACCCATCAGAATGTGGGCATTGTCGCCGTAGCTGGGACTGGTTCCATTGCTTACGGACGCAACCACGAGGGTGTCACCGGACGAGTCGGCGGCTGGGGTTATCTTTTAGGGGACGAAGGCAGTGGTTATGATATTGCCATCCAAGGGTTGCGAGCAGTGATGCGGGCATTTGATGGTCGTCAGCAACCGACTCGTTTGACCACGGATTTGATGCAGCAGCTAGAATTAAAGACCGTAGAAGATTTGATTGCTATTGTCTACCGAGGCAACTGGAAGCCTAAAGATATTGCTGCATTAGCGCCGTGGGTGAATGCGGCAGCAGTGGCGGGGGATCCGGTGGCGAATCAAATTATCGATCGCGCCGTGGCCGAATTGGTTTCGATGACCGAGATTTTATGTGAGTCCTTGTTTAAGGATAGCTCCTTTGAAATCGTGACAATGGGCGGCGTTTGGGCCGGAACCGCGAAAATTCGCGATCGCTTTGAGCAAGAAATTACCCGCCAATATCCCCAGGCTAAAATTATTTGGCCGCTCCATGAACCGGCTTATGGCGCGGGAATATTAGCCTGGGAGCAAATTATATCCTGCCACAATAATTAATCGTCAATTAATCGTCAATTAATCATCAATTAAGGGTGGCTTCTACCAGGAATCGCGGAAATATCGAAGACAATTTTAGCTGCTCCCTCACACTATCTGCGATCGACCGCGTTTCACTCCGTTTAACTTTTAATTTGAAGTGGCGTTTTTTGATTGATAAAAGAACGTTTGTTTCTGATGGTTGTCAGTATTTTTTCTTAATTAAGGTAAACAGGCGATCGCTGTTTTGATTTATCTTGACTATTTTTGGACTATTTTTGGACTATTTTTGTCGGGCATAGCGTCCCATAAGCTCAGTTTCCGCTAAAATATGACCTGCCATTGCTGTTAATAACTTCGCTTGGGTGGCACCGGGTTTTAAGCCCAACTTTCGATCCAAAGCATAAAGCTTAAAAAAATATCGATGAGTGCCACTGGGAGGACAAGGGCCACCATACCCCAAACTGCCAAAATCATTGATACCGTGAATTCCTCCATTCTCCAGGGTAGCGGTGGGTGGCACCGACTCTACTAACTCACGAGTGGTGGCAGGCAAATCGTACAGAACCCAGTGAACCCAAGTTTTCCCAGGGGCATCTGGGTCATCACAAATTAGGGCAAAACTTTGAGTTCCTGCCGGTGGTTCATCCCAAATCAAAGCCGGAGAAATATCTTGGGGATTCGCGAGAGCGGATCCCTTATGGGAATCGCAAGTGTGGATCGGTGGAATTAAACCGTTGGCTGAAAATGCCGAACTTTCAAGTTTCATAGTGTTTTCCCTCAGTCATGTTTTCCTAGGGACATCTTTCCCTATTATATCCTAAATTTTAGCTAAAAATTGGCCACTATTATATTTTTACTTTTTCTTAATTTTTGATGATTTTAAGTCTCTATGGTGAAAAATTTTGCCGCCCAAGGTCAATCATTCATGGCGTTTATGGTCAACTTACCGAATCTTGCGGAAAAATGGGCAGCCTAGAGGACAATTTTACCCAGATGAAAACATCAATATCAGTCAGATTTGCGGTACGGATTCCCCAGGAGATAAATTTAATAGACAAGAGGGCAAAATTATCATCGCTCCGAGTGGCGCTGCCAAGGGGGTTTAGGGGGGGATTGCTCCTGAATTATGCCAGGAGTGTCTAATTTGATGCCCAGTCAACTTGACAACTCGGTAAATAGAATTACAATATGAAAAAAAATCATCGGGTGGGGGCGAAGCATACTCTTCGAGAAGGCTTCGCCTAAGGGCAGTTAATTATCCCTTGTAACAGTTAAGGCAATTACCCGAATGCTTCGCCCGTTTATTTCAGATTACCAAAAGAGTCACCTTGCCACGGGACATTTATAGCTGAGGCGATCGCGGATGATGCTCGAAAAAGCTGTTTTGCTAACTATCAAATTAGGCTGGCAAAGAGCGCGAACGCGCAGGATCTTTGCGGAGCAATATCGCCGATAAGTTTTTCCGGCTTTTGATAGTAAAATTTTATCGCCATACAACAATCACATAGTCAACTATATGCAGAACCGCCTATTTAAACCCAGAGAAAGCAGTATAAATCAGAAAAATCGACTGCTGATTCTGTTTCTGTCGATCGCCGCATCGATTATGACCCTGAATGGTCTGGGTTTTACCGTGGGTAGTTCTTTATTCTTAACTCATGCTGGCCCAGAAAATCTGCCTTTTTCCTACATTTTGATGGGTGTATTATCCATTCCTATTTATGGCTGGTTTTCTCAAGTGGTTGACCGTTTTAACCGGGCGCAGTTATTTCGCTATATGCTGCTGTTTACAATGGTATTTTCATTGCTGCTGCGCTTCTTGCTGAATGCGGGGGTTGGGGCAGAAGTTGGAGGTTTGTCTCTGTACTATGTGATGTTTATTGGCTTTTATTTCCAGTGGGAAATGCACACGGATATTTTATTTCCCAGCTTAGTCTCTGACTATTTTAATACTCTGGATTATAAACGTTATGCCAGTTTTTTGGCGATGGCGATGGCCGCTGGGGGATTGATCGGTGGGGGAATGACCAGTTTGCTGGCAAAATATTTCAGCACCGAGGATATCTTGTTGGCTGTTCCGGTGGTCTGCGCGATCGCGATCGCTCAACTCGCTTATCTGGACAATTCCTTTCAGCAGTTCAATTTTTTTTTAGGGGGGGGAAATAAATATAAAGATACCCAGGGAGGATTTCTGGCTGAGTTAAAAACCTTTCCCAATTTAGTTAAACGCTATCCCATCATTATTTATTTAGCCACCAGTGCCTTTTTGGTGATTATCCTCGCCACGATTTCGGAGTTTCAGTTTTTCAGCATTTACTCTACTTCATTTCCTGACGAGCAAAAACTCACCGCTTTTATGGGTCAGATGCGGATTATTAATAATCTGGTGCAGTTTTTGGTGCTCTACTTCTTTACTCAGCCATTAGTCCAACGTCTGGGAGTCGGGCCAATGAATTTAGCTTATCCCCTGACAACGGTATTATCTTTTTTGGGATTAGCGATTAATTTTCGTTTACCGGCGGCGATCGCCTCTCATGTCAACAAAGAACCCCTGGAATTTAGCATCAACAAGCCGATCTATACCTTAAATTACAACGCGGTCCCCTACCGTTTTGTGGGCAGAATTCGCGCCCTCAACGAAGGGTTATTTAGTGGCATGGGTCTGAGTTTTGCCGGGGGACTGCTTTGGATCTGCCAATCATTGCTCAACCCATTCCAAATCACCGTGCTGGGTCTTACCCTCAGTGGCTTATTTCTGGGGGTGCGCTACCAACTGGGCAAGAGTTATTTACAGTCTTTATTGACCTTGCTACGTTCAGAATCGATCAAACTCGACGATCTCGGAGATGGACTGACGCAGTTACCGGCGAAGTATTTATCAGAAGTCCGCGAACTGCTCAGTAGTCCTCATTTTGACCGAAGGATTTTAGGGTTAGAATTAGCCAGTCGCTTAGATAATCCCAGCCAAGTATTAGAACAAGTGGATGAGTTGATCTCTCAAGGAGATGCGATCGCCCGACGGGCGATCGTCAAATTCCTCAGTGTCCGGCACCCAGATATTAGCCGTTACCTAGGCAGTCTGCTCACCTGCGATAATTTTCCCTTGCAACTTATTGCCCTAGAAGCCTTAATCGCCAGTCAGCAATCTTTAACTAACAGCGAAATCCGCCGCATTTTGCGGAATACTCCCCTCAAAACTATTGCCACGATCTCTGAAGCCAACCACAGCCCGCAATCAGAAAACCAACTCCGCCAAGTCCTGCGGGAAAAATCCCAAATTCAAGCCTTGGTTTGTTTAGCCGCCACGGTTCAAAACCTAGAAAGGGGCGGCAACCAGAATCCTGAAATTCAAGCGGTCTGCGAACGGGTTTGGGGGTCAAAACTCGATAGCTTAACTCAAATCACGGTGATTCGGGCAATTAGAAGCACCAAAAATCGAGCTTTGATTCCGTTACTGATTCAAATTATCAAAGATGCCAGCGATGGAGTGAAACGGGACGGCTTGGAAGTTTTGTCTGAATTGGCATTGCCAGAAGATACCTACCTAGCGGATTTGGCGGTGCAGCAATTAAATAGTCGCAATAGTTTAGTGCAGGCAGCAGCTTTTAATCTTTTAGGGGTGCTGCATTCTCCCCAAGCGATCGATCAGGTGGTGACGGGTTTAAAACATCGCAATTTGGCGGTCAGACTACAAGCCGCTGAAGCCCTGGCGAGGTATGGGGAAGCCAGCTTACCTTTGGCACAGGATTTGTTGCAGTCACCGCGATTAGAAGTGGTGGAAGCGGCTATTTCCGCGATCGCCAAAGTGGGGACTACCCATGCGGAAGATATCCTCTATGAGTATTTCAAGTCAGATTATCGTCTGGTGGGTCGCACGATTCAATGGCAGCAGTCTAACCAAAATCTAAGGGGCAACCCCAATCTTACTGGTCAACCCTTGGAGATTGCCATTAAAGATTACCACCACCGACTCACCCATCGGGTACTCTATGTGCTTTCTTGTCTCGACCATTCGGGAACTTTCAGTTATGTGCGGCAAATCCTCCATAAAACCGATGTGCGGGCTAAAGCCGCCGCCGTAGAAGCCTTAGCCTCTGGGCGACATCGCCGCTTTGTCCTGCCGATTATTCCCTTATTAGAACAACTGGATACAGAAGAACCGAAGCCAGTAAAATCCCCAGGAATTAGCGATCAGGGCGTAAGGCTTACGCCCCTACACTGGCTGGAAATCCTCAAATCAGGCGATCGCTGGATTATGATTGGCGCTTTATTAATGGCCAACCCAGAATTTATTGTCCAGAACCTACCGGATATCCAGCAGCAGGATACATTTAGCGATTCTTTAGTCCAAGATGTCCTCGGTTATGTCACCTCTGCACCCCAACCACCGGAAGCGGCCATTGATTTTTTCATCAATCGAGTTTTATTTCTCAAGACTGTTCTGTTGTTTAGTCGCCTTTTCCTGGACGAACTGTTACTGATTCACCGATCTTTGACCAGAGAAGAATTTCCGTCAGGGACACAGATTTGTCATCCCGGACAAATCCTCAACAAAATGTACATTGTCTATCAGGGCAGTCTTCTTTTAATCTCAGAGAAGCCCGATTCTTCCCTAGCAACAGCCCAAGTGATGCCGACTCAATGTATCGGTGAGATGGCGCTTTTACAAGATGAACCCCTTCTGATGACGGTGGTGGCGGAAACTGACACGATTTTATTGACCTTGGGGAGAAACAAATTTGAGCAATTAATTGAGGTTTGTCCGCGATTGCTCACTTGCTTGTCTGGATCTAGTCAGATGATTTAAGATAACCTAAAAGTTAATCACTGTGATTAAAAGCTGTCCATCCCCAGCTTTGCCAAAAAGCTAGGGATTTTTAGAGAAATCCTGAAAAAATATCTCATTTAAATTTTGGGCAAATGGTGAAATCAGAGAAATGTCTCCAAACATCTATGTTATTGTCTACAACAACTATCTATGAATAGTCGATCGATTTTTTCCTGAGTTTTATCTGGTAATTCTTATCACTGATCGTGGACTGATTTCGGGAGCAATAAATGTCTAAAATTAAGCTGATGCACGCTAAATTGCATCGGGTGCGGGTGACTGAGGCAAATATAGAATACATGGGCAGTGTCACCATTGACCGGGAATTAATTGAAAAAGTGGGGATTTTACCTTTAGAGGAGGTCTGCATTTGGAATGTGAACAATGGTCAGCGTTTGTCCACTTATGTGTTACCGGGAGAACCGGGCAGCGGTATGGTTTGTATTAATGGCGCGGCGGCTCATTTATGTAATCCTGGAGATGCGGTGATTATTGCCGCTTATCAAGAGTGCGATCGCGATGAAGTGCTGCTTCATGGACATACTGCCAGAGTGATTATTGCCGACGAACACAACCGCTGTCAAGAATTTCTTTATCAACAGCTAATTCCCGCCGAAGGTTACGTTGAATTTCGCTCTGCCCAGAGTGCGATCGCGCCAACCAATTGGGTGAATGGGCCGTTAAATCAGCCTCTTTCCGCAGATAATTAACAATTATTGATAGTTGATGGGTAGGGATTCTATGGTTGATAGTTGATAGTTGATGGTTGATGGGTAGAGATTCTATGGTTGATAGTTGATGGTTGATGGTTGATGGTTGATAGTTAATATACTTAATTATCAATTATCAATTATCAATTATCAATTGTTGGGATTTTAACAAATCTTCAGCCCAAAGCTTTTCTGCTTCTAATAATGGCGGTACAGGTGCTTGGGTATAATCGATCGCCATATCGTAACTTCCTGTATCGTAAATCTGATTCAACAATGCTTGTAAATCGATCCTTGGTTCACTATCTTCTGCCTTCAGGGGTAGAGGAAATGACGGAATTGGATCGGGCAAATTAAAACTATATAAATCGGCTTCTGGACGACAGTCGCTGCGACTAACTAAAATTCGATAGTGACTCTCAAGATTATTCCCATAAACCGGCATCGGTTCTCCCCGCCGCAATAAATCAATTTCCACTAAATGAGTGGCACTGCTGAATATTTTATTTCTTTTAATTTGATATTTTTCTCGTCCCTCCCCTGGGCGTTTATTCACCGGAGAAAGGATTTCAATGGCGGTGATTACTTCCTGGGTCGCTACTTCTCGGATTTCTAAATACCCTTGTTTAATGGTTTCGGGAACGGGAACTGCCACTTTTTGTAGCTTTGTGGGAGATGGGGCAACAGCCACATTACTTGCAGGCTGTTTGGCCGTTGTTTGAACCCTTTTCACCGCTAAATCTGGAATACCACATTGGTGCGTTACGCTACCGCTAACGCACCCTACAAGCGATCGCTCGTCAATATCTTCATACATTCTCACCTCAACCGCCACTCGATATTTAGGACGCAGTTGGGGTGCTAGAACCTGAGTTAACTGACCAATCAGTAATAAATGAATTCCCGGCCAGAGTTCTGGATGTTCCAGATATGGGTTCATTCCGGGAAAAGGATTATTCGGCATAACATTTTCTCCGTTGTTCTCTCCTCTATTTTACTTGTCCCCTTTACTTGTCTCCTTTACTTGTCCCCTTTACTTGTCCCCTTTACTTGTCCCCTTTACTTGTCCCCACAAAATTCCGCAAAAACTTTCCCCATCCCCAAATCATACAATATTTATACAATATGCCCTGGTGCTTAATCAGCGGTTGATAAGAATTTACACTTAACAGCCCAGGCTGGGCGGAAATGCCCGAAATCACCCCGGCTGGATCGACAGGGCTGAATCGACTGTCCGGGGTGGAATTTCTCGCTTGATGCAGAAATTTTATGTCAGCAGTTCCCAATTAGTCCCCAATTATTGATAAAATTACCACTCTGAGCAATAAGCCCGTGTTTTTCAGATTTCAGATTGACTCAAAACGAGTCTGAAGTGAACTAAACCTCCCTTGCGAATAAATTTCATTGAGATTAAATTTAACCCCATGATTCCCGTAACAGCCCCCTTGAATGTATTAAAAGCAAACCCTTTAGAGATTGTGAGAATCGCCAGCGATCGCCCATCCGCTGCCGAAATCACCAGCAATCATGGTGAAGATATCGTTTGGGGACTGACCCAAAACCCTAAATCGATACCCCCCAAATACTTTTACGACGATCGCGGGTCAGATTTATTTGAACAAATTTGTGAGTTGCCCGAATATTATCCCACTCGCACCGAAGCGGCAATTCTCGCCCAATATGCGGGGGAAATTGCCCAGATCACCGGGCCGAGTGAATTAGTAGAACTAGGTAGTGGCAGTTCCAGCAAAACTCGTCTATTATTAGACGCTTATCAAGGATTAGGACATCCATCAATGTATGTCCCCATTGATGTCAGTGGGGGCATTCTCGAAGCCAGTGCCAAACAGTTAGCGCAAGAATATCCGGGATTACACATTCGCGGTTTAGTCGGCACTTATGAACAAGCCCTGCTACATCTTCCTCCCACCAAATTTGCATCGCGAGTGATTATATTTTTGGGCAGCAGTTTAGGGAATTTTACTCCCGAAGAGTGCGATCGCTTTTTTGAAGAAATTCATATCGCTTTGCGAGAAGAAGATTACTTTTTATTGGGGGTTGACTTACAAAAACCGCATCATATTCTCGAACCCGCCTATAACGATGCCCAAGGAGTCACCGCCGAATTCAATCTGAATATGCTCTCCCATTTAAACTGGCGCTTTGGGGGGAATTTTAATCTAAATCTATTTAGCCATGAAGCCATTTACAATCAAGAAGCATCTCAGATTGAAATGTACTTAAATTGTCATAAATCTCATCAAGTTCGGCTGGAAAAACTGGACTTTACCGTTCAGTTTTCTGCCGGAGAAAGTATCTTAACGGAAATTTCTCGTAAATTTGATTTTGCCCACAAGCAAGAATATTTAAAAGACCGGGGACTAAAATTAGTCAAAGCTTGGACAGATCCCAAAGAATGGTTTGGTTTGTTGTTATGTCAAAAGTAAGGACAAGGCACTGCTCTGTTCTCAACTAAGTTAATTATTCTAGAAACCGGGTTGCTTTCTTTGTGGCTTTCTTTATTGCTTTCTTCGTGGCTTTCTTAGACCACAAAATATAGAGGCTACTGAAAGACAAACCCGGTGTCGCTCTGGAAGAGCGCAAAGCAGCTTTTCAGCTACAGTTTAGCGATAGGTTGCTATCGGAATTTGGCTCTGAATTTGGCTCTGAATTTGGCTCTGAATTTGGCTCTAACCCGCTGCGGTCAATTTTCCTTCTCTCTTGGGGCTACTTGACTTCGGCTTTCCCAGAAACCGGGTTTCTATAAGAGTTGTTGGTTGGTGGCAAAGGTTAACGTTAATTACCCGGTTTCTGTGACCCAGGTTTATGTATCCCAGGAACAAGAAACCGGGTTTCTGCGATAACTCTTGTCACCCAGCCAAAACTTAAATTAAGAAACCCGGTTTCTAACCGCTCCATAAGACTCATTAAAATTCCGCCAGAAAACCTGGGGGCAGCACCCCGCCACCACGGGGGTGCTGACTAATTTCCCCAGGGCGCAAGGGCAAGATGCCTCCGGCACGCTTTCGCGAACGCCCAGGCCGAAACCTTCATATTTGTTTACAAACCCTGGGGTAAATCGTTAAGCTTCATTACAAAATAAAACCTGATGTCTCGAAAGATGGTATGGTTCAAAGAAATATTGCCAATGCCGAGAATCTTTGGATGGAGAACACTTTGACTTCACAACTGAATCAACAAGCTGCTGGTTTGATGCGTGAAGATATCGGTGAGTATGTGGCTCACTTACAGCTTCACATGACTTTACAAGCCCGGAACTTGATTCCCACCTTAATTCAAACTAAAGATAGCCGAGAGCAGTTGTTACAACAGACTCAGGCGAACTTTGAAAAATATGTTTCTCGACAAGCTCTTTAAACCTGTTTAACCCAGTTCGGAGATTCTCTCTGAAAGCAATTATCCAATTTTTTTCTTAAGAATCAGGGCATTGATCGCGCTCTGATTTTTATTTTATCGGCGTTTGATTTCTGGGCGACTATCTAATGCGATCGGGAAAATAAGCCAAAATAAACCAAAATAAACCAAAATAAACCAAAATAAAATAGGGTGAGATTTCATCCCACCCCAACCAATTCTAATTTAATTTTTGTCGATATTTTTGTCGATATTTTTGTCGATACTTTTGTAGATATTTTTGTCGGTATTACCCGATATTTCAACTCACTTAGCTTTTCTGAGATTTCTTCATCCGTCGCAGGGCAGCCCCTCCCAGTCCAGCGGCAGCAACTAAGCCAGTAATCGGTTCGGGAACGTCTTTGGACTGTATGGCACCAGCAATCTTCACTTCATAATTGCCATTGTGCGACCAGGCATCTGTTTCTAATAAACCAGATTTTGTAGCGTTAAAGCTGTAAAGATAGTCGGTGGTATCACCATAGGTGTACTTGAGCACTTCACTGGCTTGGAAACCATCAACAAGATATGGCGCTAACCAGGCATATTGCGAATCTTGGGTATAGAAAGCTTTCAGATCGTAGTGACCAGCTAAACCAATGTTAATATCATTCTTGTCTTCGTAGATATATGAGATATTGGGGTCACTGGAGCCAGCAAATCCGCCGATTGAGTTGAATTTATCAAAAGCAAATTTACGAGTTTCGGCAGCGGTTAAAGCTACGTCAATCTTCTGCGTTTTTGGTCCAATTTTAACAGTTTGTTTAACCGATATCCCCTTGGTTTTAACAGTTTCGGTTGCTCCCTTGTCCCAAAATTCTGCAAACCACTCATTCGCCAAATTATTAGCACCATAGCTGGTGTCAATCTTTTTGTGATCCCAATCCCAGAACCAATCATTAAAATTTAAGCTGCTGAGAGTCAGGGTTTGCCCGCCAATTTTGCCACTGATGCTCGTGGTTTGCCCGGACATAAATGCAGTTAGACCGGATTGCTTTTCACTGCTGGCAAATAACTCAATGTTGCCACCAGGGTTGCTGCTATTTCCTTGTAAAATACTATCTAAACTGGCGCTTTGATTCAAATAGGTTTGACTACCATTGACATCATATTTGTAGTAGTCATTGCCGGAAATTGTAGCGCCAGTTAAACCAGCGGCGGTTGCCGGTAGAGTAATTGCTGCACTCATGCCAACTGCTACTGAGGCACCGATAAAAAGTTGTTCGCTAGTGGCAATAATTGGTTGGAATTTTTGATTCAGACCTTTCATTATTATCTCCCCTCGATCATTCTAGATGATTTATTTATTGATTTAAACGATTCAACTTTAGATGCACTCAATAGCAGTCAATTTATGTTTCTGTTGGTTTTTTGTGCAGAAATCATTTTTAACTCTGTAACCATCATCTCCTCATGGCCATAGGTTTGTCATCGGTGAGGGTACGGATAAAAATATGAAGTGTTGTTAAAGTTGAATGCCTGGAAACGAGCTCGATCTATTCAGGCAAAAGGGACATTTAAGGGGTTTATCCGTGAAATTACTGAGAGAATTATGAAGTGTTTTTAAAGTAAACAACCGGATTGTTAAACCATTGTTGTTTTTCTATGCGACTAGGGGTTCGTGAGTCTCTGGGTTGTTTGCAGGCAATCGATCGCGGGCAAAAAATGGTTAAACTGGTCATACCCTTGCTTTCTGGCAATCGTGGAAGCTGACCATAGGCGATATCCGCAACGCTCCGCTCTAATATTGACGATGCTCGATGACGATGCTCGATGACGATGCTCGATGGGAAAAAATTTTAGCCAGATATAAAGGAATATAAAGATTTATTAAGAAGAGTGCCGAATAAAAGAGTGCCGACTAAAACCAGTCAAATCAGGGAGCGATCGCCTCTGGGACATCGCCTTTGGGATGTGCTGTATTTGCTACAATTAAAATAATAAGTGCGATATACTTAAATCTAGGTGGATTTTTGAAGAAACGCCGATGCTTCGACCATAATTCAGCCGCCAATCCATAGAATTAATCTAGAGTTTAGCTGATTCACTCAAATAGGCTTAACGGCATAGAATTTTGATAATTTTTATAATTTTTTTGAATAAGTTTTCCCAGGAAGAACATAAAAATGAGTAAGCGCGATAATCCCATAGTTTTAATTCTCGCAATTCTAATCACAGGTGGTTTGATGATTGCCCTGGTGCAGTCAATGCGGGGCATATTTCAAACTGAGACGAACTCTGGTCAAAATAACAATCCTGTGGTCACAGGTCAACGGGATACAATTAACCGGGACAATTTAAAAATATTAGGAGATACCTTTAGTGGCTATAGTACATTTAGAAACCCAGAGTTTCAAGCAGCCCTGAAAGAAGCTGGATTAACTTTAACTTATCAAGATGAGTTCGATCAAGGGAAACGGGCTAATTTGTTGAACCAAGGACAAGCGGATTTATTAGTGACCACCCTGGATCAATTTATTAAACAACAGCCCAGAGGCAAAATTGTGGCTTTGCTTGATCGCACTGTGGGGGCAGATGCGGTGGTATTAAATACTCAAAAATATCCCCAACTCAAATCACTTTTAGACCTAAATCAATTGGTCAAAGAGGCGCGATCGCGAGGGGAAAAACTCAGCATTGCTTATGCGGGAGATACCCCCAGTGAATACTTAGCCTTAGTCCTCAGTACCAAATTCGATAACTTCAATTTATCCGACTTTAATATTAACACCGTCGCCGATGCTTCGGAAGCGTGGCAACTATTACAAGACCCGCAGCAAAATGTTGCCGTAGCGGTGCTTTGGGAACCATTCGTCACCCAAGCAAAACAACAAGGATATACTGTAGTTTTATCCAGTCAGGATGCCCCCACTGCCATTGTAGATGTGCTGGTTGCCTCCGATAATTTAATCCAATCTCAACCGGAAAAAATCTCTAATTTACTAGAAGTTTACTATCGTCGGATTGATGCGAATGTTAGAGAACCAGTGGCATTACTCAAGCAAATTGCTGAGGATGGTAATTTATCAGAAGAAGAAGCTACGGCTGTTTTAGATGGCATTGACTTTTTTACCGCCGTCGAAGCAAAAGAATGGATGACTAATGGCACCTTAGAAACGCGCATTGGTTCCACTGCTGCGGTTTTAGTTTTATCGGGAAAATTAAATAATGTTCCAGCTAATCCTAATCAATTATATAGTTCCCAATTAATCACTAAAGCTGCCGCAAATACGGAAACCTTAATTAGTTTAGTCCGGGCAGATAATCCCGAACTGGCAGATAAATTAGCTGGCAAAGGTACTATTACCGCTTCAGCGAATACCGTCACCGTTAATCAAGTAAAAAACGCCCCAGATATCGGTAATTTAACCGTGAGGGGGGAGGTAAAATTTGACGTAGGATCTAGTGATTTAACTTTGGACTCTGAGGCAACTTTGCAGAAATTAGGCCAAGAAATTGGCGAATTTAACCCGCAAACCGTAGCCGTCCGTATTATTGGTCATACCTCAAAAACTGGTTCCCCAGACTTCAATCAACAACTTAGCGAACAACGGGCTCAAGCGGTGGTGAATTATCTCCGCAGCTTGGGTTTAAAACATCAGTTAGTTGCGGAAGGCAAAGGGTTTTATTTGCCACTTTCGGGTATTCCCCCTGAAGACTCTCGTCAACAACGGACGGAAATTCGCCTAGTTAGAATTAATGAGTTAAATTAAATAAATGCGTAGGGGCAAAGCATTCGGTGGATAAATTATCGGTTATAACAGTGAATATATTTACCCGAATGCTTCGCCCTTATAAATGCGTAGGGGCAAAGCATTCGGTGGATAAATTATCGGTTATAACAGTGAATATATTTACCCGAATGCTTCGCCCTTATAAATGCGTAGGGGCAAAGCATTCGGTGGATAAATTATCGGTTATAACAGTTAATATACTTACCCGAATGCTTCGCCCAAATTGACATAACATGACAACAAAAACATTTATATATAAGGTAAAACACCATGATAAAACGTCGCCAATTTTTTGTTTATTCGGCGGGATTTTTATTCAGCTTAACCCTAGCCGTAAGCTGTGGATCTAGCCAAAATTCGCCCAACTCTGAATCCCCAATAACCAGCGATCGCCCTGTGGTTTTAGGATATAGTAGTTGGGCGGGCTGGTGGCCCTGGGCGATCGCGCAAGAAGAGGGAATATTTACGGCTAATGGCTTAAATGTTCAATTAAAATGGTTTGACGGCTATTTGGAATCATTACAAGCATTTAGTGCCGGTCAATTAGATGCAAATTGTCAAACTCTCAACGATACGATTGCCTTTGCCCCCAACTCAATTAATGGCCAAGTTGTAGTATTAGTCAACGACAACTCGGCGGGAAATGACAAAATAATTGTCGCTGAAAATATTAACACCATCCAAGACTTAAAAGGCAAAAAAGTGGCCTTAGAAGAAGGACTGGTTGACGATTTTTTACTTAGTTTAGCTTTACAAAAAAATGGAATGTCCCGCAAAGATATCCAAGTAGTGAACTTAGAAACTGGGGCAGCAGCAGCGGCATTTGCTGCGGGTCAAGTAGACGCAGTGGGAGCTTTTCCTCCGTTTTGGTTAACTGCACTTAAACGGAAAGGTAGTAAAGAATTGTTAAGTTCAGCGGAATTCCCTGGCGCCATTCCCGATCTATTAGTAGTCAGTCAAAAACTGGTGAATGAACGACCGGAGGTGGTGCAAGGACTGGTAAAAACTTGGTTTAATATTCGGGAGTTTATGCAAAAAAATTCCGAAAAAGCCGATGCAATTATGGCCAAACGAGCGAATGTCACTGTTGAGGAATTTCAACTGTTTAAACAAGGAACAAAATTCTTTACAGTGGAAGATAACCTAGAAGCTTTTGCCCCCGGAAATACGATGAAAAATATGCCTTATGCCGCCCAAGAGATGACTAATTTTATGTTAGAGGTTGGCTTAATTAAACAGGCAGCGGATTTGACTAAGCTTTTTGACGATCGCTTTATTAAGGCTTATGCTAATTCTCGTTCTTAGTTGTTAGTTATTAGTTATTGGTTGTTAGTTGTTGGTTGTTAGTTATTAGTTTCTTGGTGTTAGCTTAAGTTAAATAACAACTAACAACTAACAACTATATGACTTAAGCAACGAATCTATATATGGGGTATTGGTGCGTTACGCTTCGCTAACACACCCTACGGATAGTGTTTATCCGTAATTCCTGAACTACCAGCAAATTACAAAAAGTTATGAAAAAACCAGAATATCATCAATCTTTAAAACCCAGTATATTTTGGGGAATTGCTCAAAGTATCCCGAAATCCCTACATGGGGTATTGATCGCTATGGCGGTAATATTTCCGCTGGGTTTTTGGTGGTTAGCGGCTAATTTACCTGGGGTCGATTCGGTTTTTTTGCCCAGTCCATTGGAGGTAGGACAAGCTTTGATTCGTCTCTGGGAAAAAGGCTTTTTAACTCAGGATATTGCCGCTAGTTGTTTTCGGGTAGGAGTGGGTTTTTTATTAGCCGCGATCGCCTCTGTTCCTATTGGTATTTTAATGGGGGCTTTTGCCAGCATTCGAGCCATTATGGAACCGATCGCGGGCATTTTAAGATATATGCCTGCCGCTGCATTTATTCCCCTTTTAATTCTCTATTTAGGAATTGGGGAAGCGCCGAAAATTATGCTGATTTTTATTGGCACAGTTTTTTACAATACCTTAATGGTGATGGATGCGGTCAAGTTTGTTCCCAAAGAAATGATTGAAACTACCTATACTTTAGGAGGTAGTCGGAAACAAGTTTTATTGGAGGTGATTACCCCTTATATTTTCCCCAGCATTATTGATACATTCAGAATTAATATTGCGACTTCTTGGAATTTAGTGGTAGTCGCGGAACTGGTTGCCGCTGAGACTGGATTGGGGAAACGGATCCTGATTGCCCAAAAGTTTATGCAGACCGATGAAATTTTTGCCTGCTTGATAGTTTTAGGTCTGATTGGCTTGAGTCTAGATTTATCATTTCGTCTATTACTCAAGGTTTCTTGTCAATGGGTTAGTTAAAAATCACCCATTGTTGAATATCTCATTTTCGCCAATTTTAAAAAAGCACAAAAAACATGACAGTTTTAACAGTATCTCACGTTTATCAAAAATTTGTCAAACGGCAAGATTCTCTCTTGGTTTTGAAAGATATTAATTTATTCATAGAAACTGGGGAATTTGTCTGTGTGGTTGGCCCTTCGGGTTGTGGAAAATCAACCTTTTTAAGACTGGTTGCCGGTTTGGAAATACCCACTGCTGGGCATATTTTGGTGGAACAATTGCCGGTGACTGGGCCGGGTTCCGATCGCGGCATGGTTTTTCAAAGTTATACTCTTTATCCTTGGATGAATATCGCCGATAATGTGGGGTTTGGATTGAAATTACAAGGACTACCTAAGACCGAACGGCGCGATCGCATTTCTTATTATTTGGATATGGTCGGTTTGTCTGAGTTTGCCCATGCTTATCCCAAGGAATTATCCGGGGGAATGAAGCAACGAGTAGCGATCGCGCGGGCTTTAGCTTGTCACCCGAAAATCCTGCTTTTGGATGAACCATTTGGGGCGTTGGATATCCAAACTAAAGAAATTTTGCAACAATTTTTGCTGCAAATTTGGCGACAAACGGGGATTACCATTTTAATGATTACCCATGATATCGAGGAAGCGGTGTTTCTTTCCCAGCGAATATATGTTCTCACCGCCCGACCGGGGACAATTCAACAAGAATTTCCGATTAACTTACCCGGCGATCGCCCATATCGAATTAAGCGACAATCAAAATTTCAACAGTATAAAAATGAAATCGCTGATTGTTTGATGAGTAACGCCCAAGAAGCTTTGTTTTTTGGCGATCGATAGTTAGGGTTCATTAATTGCCAACAATTAGTAGGGTGGGCATTGCCCACCCTACTAATTGTTATTTTTCCTTGCTAATTGTCAGCGGGCGAAATATCTCTAGATTTACGCGAACTAACTGATACGGCGTGATTTCATAAAAGGCTTTATAGTGAGGCGATCGCAACCCCGCCCCATTGAGTTTATTCGGCCAGCCGACGATTAATACTGAGGTGGGAGTTACTGCTTTTTTCCCTTTAGCTTTTAAGTAATTCAAGGCGTCGGTAGACCGGCGAAAAAATGTCACCGGCTGATGACTATAAAAAACTAAACTTGGTTTTTCAAAGGCAATCATCACGATTTCTTCTTCGGGCTGCCTAATCTCTTTTACAATAGCCGCGATTTCTCGGACAGGTTGCTGTCTTTCTGCATTAAATATCAGCAAAGTGGGCATCAGGGCAAAGATGAAAAATGCCAAAAAGCCGATAAAATTAATCGCCCACAGTCCATAACCGGGTAAAAGCCCCTGTCCTGCTGAAACCGATGTTTTTTGTTTTTTTAATTGCTGTAAAGTAGCAGCAATTATCTGATTTGAAAATAGCAAAAATAAGCCAATAATCAAGGCGATCGCACCTAAAATAATTGCTCCTACAGTTGGGACTCCTGATGCTTGTAAAGCTTGCGGAAAATTGGGCATCGCTGGGTCAGTATTCAGGAAACTGTAAACCCAGAAACAAGCAAGGGCTAACAGCAGCCAAAATACTAAATTAATCCAACCATTAATTAGAATAGATTTGGGAAAAGCTAACTTTTCTGAAGACTCACTAACTTTATTATCCGGGTAATTTGTAGTGAACAACAAAGCGACTAAAATGGCTGCCGCAGGCATTAAAGGCAAGACATAACTAGGCAGTTTTGTCGCCGCAACGGTAAAGAAACCAAAAATCGCCACAAACCAACAAAGGGCAAATAAACCTAACTGTTGAATGCGGGGTTGTCGCTGCCAATAATTTCTTTGCCACCACTTCAAACGGGCGATCGCTAAGGGTAAATATAATGACCAAGGGGCAAATCCAAGTAACACAACTATAAAGTAAAAATACCACGGAGCACTATGTCGATTGACCACATTGGTAAATCTTTCAAAGTTATGATAACCAAAAAAACTGTCGATATATTCTTGTCCATTTGCCCAGGTGACTAAAATATACCAAGGCAGGGTAATGAATAAAATAATCAGCAGTCCTCGAATCGCTTGCATCTCGGCTAAAACTGACTTAAACTGACCGAGATAGAGTAAAAATAAACTAATAATAAGTCCGGGTAAGACAATTCCCACCGGACCTTTGGCTAAAATCCCTAAAGCAATTAAAATATAAAAGGCTAAATACCATAAATTTACCTCTGACTTTTCGGGTTTATTCTCATGGTGAATAGTTGCCGGTTTTGTTTCTGCATATCCCAGGAAAAATGCTAATAAAGCACCGCCCATACAGCCCGTGAGCAGCATATCAGAAACACCGCTACGACCCCAGGCAATAGTTTCTAGATTAAAAGCCAGCATTCCTGACCCGAAAAAGGGTAAAATTTTCTGGAAAAACCTGGCTTTATTCTCAGAATTAGCAAATTTATTTAGGGTATAAAATAGTAGAATAATTAGCCCGATCGCTGATAAAGCAGAGGGCAACCTTACCGCCCATTCGTTCACCCCAATTAACAGATAGGCGATCGCTTGTAACCAGTAAATTAATGGCGGCTTATCAAACCGGGTTTGCTCATTAAAATAAGGAGTAATCCAATCCCCCCGGACAATCATTTGGCGAGAGGCTTCAGCAAATAATGGTTCAGTTTCATCAATTAAGTTAATCGCCCCTAAATTCCATAAAAAAGCGATCGCCCCAATCACAGTTAACCAGATTATTGCTAAAATTAATCCGATATTTTTTTTGTGTTTAACCATACTTATTTTAGAAATTACTTCAGATAGTAGGGTGGGCAATGCCCACCATGACCTTTAATTTTATCATACCAAATACGGTTGCCATAGTAATCTTAGGTTGGGTTCACCGTCCACGAAACCCAACGGACAAATTTAGAATAGATGCGCTACTACTATTTTAAAGCGGACTACAGCTTGTTCACGAGTAGGGGCGAATGGCCATTCGCCCCTACTTAACACATTGTCCTCACCCTAAATTTTTCCCCCAAAAAGGGAGAGGGACTTTGAGATTCGATAGAATTATTTCTGAGCAGGCTGTATCTCTGGATGCCATAAATATAGTATAATATAGGTGAATTGAATTTAGGTCAATGCTGGAATCGCCAATTATGCAAAACACTCGTCTAAATACACTGGTAGATGTAACTTTAAATCGCTTAGATGAATGGTTAAAGAATCCCTGGCGCCGAACTTCTATACAATTATTGGCGTTTTTATTGGGTTTTATCGCCGGACAATTTATTGCCAGTATCGCCGGTCAAAGGGCAAATTTGGATGTAACAATGGCGGCGGTTTTCTTGATTATTATTGAAAGCTATAGTCGGTTGATTTATCGGTCTAACAGCGAATGGACTAAATCTTTATTTTTGCAAACCATAAACTGGTTTAAAATTGGTGTTATGTATTGTTTATTTTTGGAGGCTTTTAAACTTGCATCTTGAGAAAGTGGGGTCACAAATTCTGCAAAATTGGGCGACCCTGGGACGCCGCCCCAACCCGGAAGAATGGCAACAGCTAGAAGCCTGGGAATTGCAGGATGAAAAACGTTGTTTAGGGTTGGGAATCGATCCAGAAAATATTACGGAACTGCTTCAGCAGCGATCGCATTTATTTGAGGCAGTGGTGGGAGAAGTTGGCCATATTCTTGGCTATTTGCCCGTGACTACTTTATGGTATTTGTGGATTCCTTTGGCTATGCAATTAGCGGCAAAGCAAAAAATATTAAACCGTCCCTTAATTCAAGGCATTTTAGGCGGTCAGGGGACGGGCAAAACCACAATGGGCAAAATGCTGAGTTTGATTCTCCGTGAATTAGGCAATCGCACCTTAAGTTTATCCATTGATGACCTATATAAAACTTATGCAGAACGGCAAAAATTGCGGGAATTAGACCCCCGATTAATTTGGCGTGGCCCCCCAGGAACCCACGATGTAGAATTGGGTTTGCAAGTGCTGGATAAACTGCGTCAGCAACCTTTAAAATTAGAAACAAATTCGCCAAATTTTATAGAGATTCCTCGGTTTGATAAGTCAGCTTATCAAGGGGCAGGCGATCGCACCACTCCTGAAAAAATTGATGGTGCAGAAATTATTTTATTTGAGGGTTGGTTTGTGGGAGTTCGTCCCGTAGAGGGCGATATTTGGCACAATGCCCCGTGGCCAATTATTACAGAAAGCGATCGCCTTTTTGCCCAAGATAATAATCAAAGACTACGAGAATATTTACCTCTTTGGCAGCGGTTAGATAGTTTAATTGTCCTCTACCCGGTGGATTATCGCTTAAGTTTAGCATGGCGAAAACAGGCCGAACATGAGATGATTGCCAGCGGTAAATCGGGGATGAGTGATGCAGAAATTGAACAATTTGTTTACTATTTTTGGCAAGCCTTACATCCAGAGTTATTTATTGAACCCTTAATCAAAAATCCGCAATGGGTGGATTTAGTCATTACCATTAATCGCGATCGATCCATCGGGCAAATTTATTCTCCGAAACCGGGTTTCTTTGCTTAACCTTTGCCACCCAAACCCAGAAACCGGGTTTCTTTGGTCAACCTTTGCCACCCAACCCCAGAAACCGGGTTTCTTCAGATAACCTTTGCCACCAACAAACCAATGTCATAGAAACCCGGTTTCTTGCCCCGGTTTCTTCTTCTCCGAAACCGGGTTTCTTGCGACAACCTTTCCCACCCAACCAACATTAAAATAGAAACCCGGTTTCTTACAGCGTTTTTTAAATGAATAAACCACATTAACCGCCAGGGAATAAATTCCCTGGCTAATAGCGCAAGTCGGTTAAAACCGACTGAACTTTTCATCGCTACAAGCATGATTAGTCGGTTTTAACCGACTTACGCTATGAGGCGGGGATTTTAATCCCCGACGGGTGTGGTTTACGCAGTCAACCTTTGCCACCCAACCCACATTAAAATAGAAACCCGATTTCTTTGCATGAACTCCCCACACCTCCCCACACCTCGATGGCGGCCTCCCACACCTCGATGGCGGCCTCCCACACTCCCCACACCTCCTCACTCCTCCATATCCGCCATAATCGCCAAACTCCCTGCTGACAACTCCCCTTAACGATTCTCACTCACCACCTGCTGCAAAAACCGCAAATAATTCCGCCAAACAGTTTGAGTAAGAGGATGATTTTTTCTCAGTCCTGACACCAGAAAGGCATTAAATAATATTGACTACCGATGGATGTCTCGACGTGATAGCCATGACCAGAAAAATAAATCACTACTGTAGCGTCTGGGTTGCTGGTCTGGGCTAAATTATCTAATCCAGAGAGAATATTTTCGCGAATTGCGGCTTCGCTGACTAATAAATTGACTTGGTTTGTAGGATAGGCACATCGTCCCTCGTCTTTGAGAATGTTCGCCAAACCTTTGGCATCATCGATGGTATTCGGTAAATCTCCGCCCACCCCCACCACGAGGGCAAAACCTTGCTGGAAAATTGCTGTCATTGTCTTTTGCTCCATCACACCTTATATATATAGTGTCATTTTTTTCTGATATTGCCTACAACTATTCAGAAACCGGGTTTCTTTGCTTAACCTTTGCCACCCACCCCCAGAAACCGGGTTTCTTCAGATAACCTTTGCCACCAACCCCAGAAACCGGGTTTCTTTAGACCATCGAAAGCCACCAACAAACAAATGTCATAGAAACCCGGTTTCTTGCCCCGGTTTCTTCCCCCGGTTTCTTTGCGTCATGGGCAACGGATGGGCAATTGGCAACGGATGGGCAACGGATGCGCGATCGCCTTTCTTGGCCGATCGCCAAAACTAGAAAAATATTGATTTCTCGGCTATCATAAAAAATATAACTTACCCAATATGATGAGAGAAACAACCTTTGCGGACATATTGGAAGCCTGCGATCGCCTTCCCCTAGAAGACCAAGAAAATCTGATTAATATTTTACAAATTTACAAAATCGGAAATGGTAAAAAAACCAGCTAAATGAAAATATTCAAAAAAACAGAAAATAATTTATTCTTTATGTTAATAGACAAAATTATCCAAGAACTAGAAGATATTCCCGCAGAAAATCTCACAGAAATTTATGATTTTATTCATAACTTCCGTTTAAGATTAAACTCAGAGAATCCCCAAACACTTACGGTAAGCGAAGTCGAACCGCGTACCCCTGGAATCCTTCCAGGAAAACTGGGAGATGCGTTTTTTGAACCCCTACCAGAAGAAAAAATATAACTTACCCAATATGATGAGAGAAACAACCTTTGCGGACATATTGGAAGCCTGCGATCGCCTTCCCCTAGAAGACCAAGAAAATCTGATTAATATTTTACAAAATCGGATTAGAGAACAGCGCCGATCCGAGAAAGTAAAAGATGTTCAAGAAGCACAAAAAGAATTTGCTGAAGGAAAGTGTCAACCTGTGACCCCCTAACAACTGATGGAGGAAATTCTATCGTGACATTTGTCTTATTGCGATTTAACCGAGAATTCAGAAACCGGGTTTCTTGCGACAAACTTTGCGGAAAACCCACATTAAAATAGAAACCCGGTTTCTTCTTCTCCGAAACCGGGTTTCTTGCGACAACCTTTGCCACCAACCCCAGAAACCGGGTTTCTTGCGTCAAACTTTGCCACCCAACCCCAGAAACCGGGTTTCTTTAGACCATCGAAAGCCACCAACAAACAAATGTCATAGAAACCCGGTTTCTTGCCCCGGTTTCTTGCCCCGGTTTCTTATTTGCCGAAGTCAAACAACCCAAAAACCCCGCCCCCAGAAACCGGGTTTCTTGCCCCGGTTTCTTTGCCTAATTTACAGTACCATGAAATAACCCCTTGCATCTTCCCTCATCAATCAGGCAATATACCCGTGAATCAACCATCAGTTAATCCCCCCCAAGGATGCCCACAAATTCCTGAAACAATTCAATTAAGAAATTACCAAAAACAAGCGGTTGCCAGTTGGTTTGCTAACCAGGGTCGTGGCACTTTAAAAATGGCCACCGGCAGCGGCAAAACCATCACCGCATTAGCGATCGCCACCGAACTTTATCACAAAATTGGCTTGCAAGTATTGCTAGTCATTTGCCCTTACCGACATTTAGTCACCCAATGGGCAAGAGAATGTGAAAGATTTAATCTTCAGCCGGTGCTTGCCTTTGAAAGCGTTTACGAATGGCAGAGTTTACTTTCCAGTCAATTATACAATATTCGGGCGGGAAATCAAGCTTTTTTGACAGTCGTCACCACCAACTCAACCCTAATCAAAGATAGCTTTCAATCTCAACTAAAATACTTTCCCGAAAAAACCCTAATTGTCGGCGATGAAGCCCATAACTTAGGCAGTTTACGCTTAGAAGAAAGTTTACCCCGTAACCTAGGTTTACGTCTAGCACTTTCCGCCACTCCTGAACGCCATTTTGACGAAATTGGCACTCAAGCAATTTTTGACTATTTTGGCTCAATATTGCAACCAGAATTAAACTTAGCGGATGCCATTCGCCTCGGCGCCCTAGTTCATTATCTTTATTATCCAACTTTAGTCCAACTCACGGAAGAAGAAAGCATCACTTATCACAAATTAACTACCAGAATTGGCTGGGCTTTAAGTAAAAATTCCGATCTCGATCTTGATGATAATGAATTAGTCAGTAATTTATTAATCCAAAGAGCGAGATTAATTGGTAATGCCCAAAATAAGTTAACCGCTTTAAGAGAAATTATGTCTAATCGCCTGCATACTAGCCATACGTTATTTTATTGTGGCGAAGGTTCTAGTCAATCTCTGGATAGTGAAAGCCAGCGTCAAATTACTGCCGTTTGCCGAATTTTGGGATTAGAACTAGGCTATAGAATTAATACATATACGGCAGAAAATCCCATTGAACAACGAGAGGAATTACGGCGACAATTTGAAACGGGAGAACTGCAAGGATTAGTAGCCATTCGCTGTCTGGATGAAGGGGTGGATATTCCGGCAATTCGCACCGCCGTAATTCTTGCCAGTAGCACAAATCCCCGACAATTTATTCAACGACGGGGCAGAATTTTACGCCCTTATCCGGGGAAAGAATATGCAACTTTATTTGATACCATTGTCACTCCAGCAAATTTAAATCGTGATGCCTTAGAAGTTGAAAGAAATTTATTACGCAAAGAGTTAAAACGGTTCTTAGAATTTGCTAATTTAGCGGATAACGCGGTGGAAGCTTGCGCCACCTTGCGAAAAGTTGAAGCCAAGTATGGGTTGTGACATGGGGCTTCTGGGCTTCTGGGGTGTGGGGTGTAGGGTGTAGGGTGTAGGGTGTAGGGTGTAGGGGGAAGCCGCCGTCGTGTAGGGTCTGGGGTGTAGGGTGTAGGGAAGAGGGAATAGTGAATAGTGAATAGTGAATAGTGAATAGTGAATAGTGAATAGTGAATAGTGATATTTCTTTTGTACGGGCGTCCTTGCGAAGCATAATCCGTCAGGCTATATGGCCATTCGCCCCTACGACTTTTGTACGGGCGAATGGCCATATAGCCCCTACGAATGCATCACTTTCTTCCCCCAGACCCCACACCCCACACCGATAGCGGCCCCACACCCCAAAAGCAACCCCCGCTGACTGGAGGGAGAAGAAAGCAGAAGTATTTAGGCAAAGATTTCCATGTACCTGGTCAAGTTGATCTAAAATAGAGTGATTATTTCAGTAGCCGGATTTATCAGCCCCAAACATCTAGTAATTTTAAGGATATGGTTAAAGCATGAATGCCTATGATTATCCGATTCCGCCAAAAATTGCTACTATTTCTAAAGCATTAGCGGAAAAGCGTTCGTCTTATCACGCTAAATTACAGCTAAATGATGTTCAAGAACCGATTAATAGTGCTACCGAGGAGGTTCAAGCAATTATCCAGAAAGTTTTGGAAGTAGAGAAAGACAAACTCTACCAAAAGAATCCTCGCTACATTAACGATGATATTTTAAAGATTATTAAAGAAGTGATCCAATGAAATTAATTTCCTTGCACTTGTGTAATTTTCGGCAATTTTATTCTAAAAGCCCAGAAATTAGTTTTTCCAAGGGAACGCTAAATACGACGATTATTCACGGGAATAATGGCGCAGGAAAAACCACTTTACTGAATGCGTTTACTTGGGTATTGTACGATAAATTTACAGCGGCTTTTGCGGCGGAAGATCAACTGGTAAATAAACGGGCAATGACCGAAGCCCCTTTGGGAAAACCTGTAGAATGCTGGGTTGAGGTTGTGTTTGAACATGATAATAAACGCTATCAAGTGAAGCGGTTATGTCGGGCTTATAAGAAACAAGATAGTATTGATTATGGCCCAAGTGATTTATTTATGTTGGTGGCTGGAGAAGATGGTCGCTGGTCGCCACCCCCCCAACCTCCAGAAGATGTGATTGGGCGGATTTTGCCGGAAAGTTTGCATCAATATTTTTTCTTTGATGGGGAACGCATTGAACATATCGTTCGAGATGATAAAAAGGATGAAATTGCGATCGCCACTAAAGAACTTTTGGGCGTAGAAGTCTTAAACCGAGGAATTAGACATCTGAAAGAAGCCAAAAAATCTTTAGAAACTGATTTACGGGGAATTGGCAATCCCCTAACTAAAAAGTTCTTACAAGATAAACGTAAGCAAGAACAAGAAATAGAAGAAATGGCAAATCGGCAAAAAGAAATTGCCGCTAGTTTAACGGAAAAGTCGGAAGTTAAACGCACCCTAAATCAGCGGTTATTAGAACTCGGTGGCGCTGAAGAGTTGCAAACTTTACGAAATCAAATCGAAGCCCAACTGGAATCGTTACGCGAACAACTAAAGCAGGCAAAAGATAATTTAAAAAAGGAAATTTCAACCCGGGGCTATACGGTGTTATTGTTAGAAAGAATCGCCGATTTTCGTTCGATTGTGGAATCATTGCGGGAAAAAGGTGAGTTAACCAGTGGGATTCAGCAGCAATTTCTCCAAGATTTATTAGAACGACAAAAGTGTATTTGTGGAGAACCCCTGACTTTGGGAAGCGATCGCTATCAACAAGTTCACGCTTGGATGGAAAAAGCTGGGAGTGCTGATGTGGAAGAAACGACGATTCGCATGATTGCCCAAGTAGATGAACTGGATAAAATGCAGCCGCAGTTTTGGCAAGAAGTAGACCAACAGCAAGATAATATTAATCAGTATAGAATTGAAATTTCTAAGTTGGAAAATCACCTAGATGACACAAAAAATAAATTAAGAAAATATCCCGATGAAGATATTCAAAATCTCCAAAATCAATTGGACGAAACCGAACAAGCGATTAGCGATTTAGACCGAGAAGTCGGATCCACTCAGCAACAAATTGATAATTTAAAGCAGGAAATCGAACGGTTAGACAAAGAAATTGATGCCCAACAAATGAATGAGTATCGGCAAGTCCTCGCCCAGCGTCGAATTGCTGCTACCCAAGATGCGATCGAGCGACTAACTGAAGTGAGAAATCGCTTAGAGTCTCAGTTTAAAAGCCAATTAGAAAAGCGGGTACAGGAGATATTTAGCAGTATTTCATTTACCCCATATGTGCCAAAAATTAGCGATAAATATGAGTTGACCCTGGTAGAAAATACTACCGGAAAAGAGGCTTATGTGGCTGCTTCGACTGGAGAAAATCAAATTTTGAGCTTGTCATTTATTGGCGGGATTATTGATGGGGTGCGAGAATGGAGTAAAAAAAATAGCTTAATGATGGCGCCGGATAGTAGCACTTTTCCCATTGTGATGGATTCTCCCTTTGGCAGTTTGGATCAAATTTATCGGCGACAAATTGCTAAAATATTACCAGAATTGGCCAATCAGTTAGTGGTTTTAGTCACAAAAACTCAATGGAGGGGAGAGGTGGAAACTGAAATGGCTAATTATATTGGTCGAGAATATGTGCTGGTATATAATTCCCCAAAATCTGATTGTCAGGAAGATTCGATTGAGTTGGGAGGAGTGTTGTATCCCTTGGTTCGCCGTAGTCCTAATCAATTTGAATATACGGAGATTTTAGAAGTAGAACCGAGAGATTTTTAGGGCAATTAACGATTAGCGATCGATGGTCGGGTGGGCAATGTCCAGCCGATCGATAACCCCAATTAAATGCATTTTTTACTATATGAAAAAAGAATATAATAAGCTAGTGCGCGATCGCATTCCAGAAATTCTGCTTGAAGCGGGTCTAGATTTTGAGATTAGTACCCTATCGGAAACAGAATATCGTCAGTTATTAAGAAAAAAAATTATCGAAGAAGCCCAAGAACTCGCTGAATCTGATGCGGAACATTTATTAACGGAATTGGCCGATTTATATGAAGTCCTCGATGCCCTAATCGAGACTTATGGTTTATCCCTAGATGCTATCCTGAAAAAACAAAAACAACGCCGCATAGAACGGGGTGGCTTTAAACAGCGAATTCAACTGCTTTGGACTGAAGAATCCTCGGATTCTCAGGCTAAATAATTTATCGATCAAAAATTTTTACTATTCCCTCTTCCCTCTTCCCTCTTCCCCGTTCCCTCTTCCCCGTTCCCCGTTGCCTATTACCATAAGTAATTTATTCAGTGAGGAAGATTATGTTTTCTGATATTGATAATCATTGGGCAAAAGAATGCATTATCCAACTAGCTAAACGAAACCTGGTCAGCGGTTATCCTGATCGCAATTATCGCCCCAATGCCCCAGTGACTCGGGCAGAATTTGCGGTACTAATGTGTAATTTATTTGCCAATGCCCCAGTGGTACAGACGGCGGTTAACTTTAAAGATGTACCGGAAAACTACTGGGCGTATCGAGCCATTAAAACCGCTTCAGAAAAAGCATTTTTTGTGGGATATCCCGATTTTAGTTTTAAGCCCAATCAGCAAATTCCTAGAGTTCAAGCTATTATTGTGGTGGCGGCCCAACTGAAGTTAAAAGCCCCAACCGATGTTGATCGAATTCTTGCCAGTGCTTTCAATGATGCTATGCAAATTCCTAATTACGCTAAAAACATGATTGCCGCTGCCACAATTGGCTCCCTGGTAGTAAATTATCCCAACGTAAAAGAACTAAAAGCGAATCAAAGTGCCACCAGAGGTGAAATTGCCACTTTATTAACTCAAGCGTTACAAATTCCCGGTGTACCTGAAGAATATATTTCCAGAGTGCAGCAATTATCTGGAGAAATTCGCCCCTTACCGGGAGGGCTAGATTCAATTCCTACTTTTAATAGTAATAGTCCGGAAGTAGTGGAAAATTCGGGAATTTTATTATCTACATTTCCCCCCACGGGCAAACAAGTGCCAACAGCGCATTTAAATTTTCCTTTTACGGGTAGGTTTGATGTGTTCACTCACCATATTACCCGCGCCCGAGATCAGGCAGAAACCCATCCGTTTTATCAAGGAATTTTGATGCATAATCCTACGAATGAAACGGTGGTGGTGGAAGTTTTGACAGGAGCGAGTTATTTGACTTCTCCTGATGCTTTTTTTATCAATTTACCACCGATGGTGGATAACAGCTTTGGGGATGTTTTTTCTGGGCCGGGTAGTCGGGTGATGAATGAGGTTTTACGCCAACGAAGACAGGCCATTTTTCCTAAATATATTGATATTCCTGCCAAAGGATATCAAATGTTATTAAATTTACCGA
Organism: Planktothricoides raciborskii GIHE-MW2; assembly: GCF_040564635.1. NCBI lineage: Bacteria > Bacillati > Cyanobacteriota > Cyanophyceae > Oscillatoriales > Oscillatoriaceae > Planktothricoides > Planktothricoides raciborskii. Next base: position 4,609,922 of record NZ_CP159837.1, on the reverse strand, counting down.
TTCCTCTGGGTAATCGGGTGCCGGTTTCTAATGCGCGATCTACCATGATGCGGTTGTCGAGTAATGGCCGAATTTATTTGGCGAATTTGGCCATGAAAGCGCCGAAAAATGCCGATGGTAGCTATCGATCGCCCACGGTGGAGGAATGGCGCAATTTATTAGTCACAGGTAAATTAGTTTCTCCTAGGGATTCGGTGCCCACTCCCTTAGAACCGGAGGTGAAATTTCCCATTGTATTTAGTCGAGTAGCGGGAGTATCCCAGGGCACCCAATGGAAAGGGCAAATTACCGATAATTCTAACAGTTCATTCTTGAGTATTCCCAACCCTGGACAAGCCTTTTCTTATCCCATTGCCACCATTCATCAGGTCACATTGGGTACTCAACAAGTGCAAAGTGCTAAAATGTTAGTTCGTTATCCAGATACCGCCTATTTTGCTCATGCCAATTATGGCATAGAATATGACTTAATTGTGCCATTGCAGAATAAAACCCGTGCAACTCAGACGATATCAGTGATATTTTCTTCCCCTTTAAAAAATAGCGAAGCCGACCCACCGAATCAAAGTGAATTAGTATTTTTAAATGGGAGCGATCGCATCTTTTTCCGAGGAACTGTCCGAGTCAGTTATCTGGACGAAGTGGGGGAAGAACATACCCGCTATTTTCACTTAGTTCAACCGGAAGGAAATGAGGGCAAACCTTTAGTCACCTTGACCATGTTACCGGGTTCTCACACCCGCATTCAAGTGAATTTCCTTTATCCCCCAGATGCTACACCTCCCCAAGTTTTAACGGTAAAAAATGAGGGGTCGAAAAATTAAAACCCCGTCCCTATATGATTGATAGAAAAAACAAGATATTAGACAATTCAGGCTTTCCCAAGCTAAAAAGCCGAGTGGCGCCCTTTTCCGCTATCGGTTGGGGGCATCGATGCCGGTATTAAAGAATTGTCTAGTCTCTTGTTCTCGATCGCTTGCTTAATTAAAAATCAAGATTAAACCGGCATTAACCCGGCGATCGATAGCCGCCAAATATGGCTAATTGATAATATTTCCAGGGCACCATCACCGGATGAAAGCCGACGTTTTTCAACATAGCCAACTGATCTAATAAATCACCCATTTCCTGTTCATGGGAATACCCTTCGGGTTTCGTTGGGGCAATTTGCTCTCGAAGTTTGCTCAAAGTATTTCCGTGACTCACCGCCCATTCTTCGCGAGTTTTTTGATAAAATTCCACGAGGTTAGGTAAATCGGGCAACACCAAATCCCCATTCCAAAAACAACCGTTTGGCTGTAAATTTTCGCCAATCCATTGAAACACTTTTTCTTTCATTGGATCTGTTAAATGGTGAATAGCCAAAGATGACAAACAAACATCAAACCCATTTTTGGGAGCCAAAGGTGCATTCAGGCTGGCTAAATTGCCAAAATCAGCTTTAATCCAATGGACTTGTTCTCCATAGCCAAATTTGTCAATTTTCACACTGGCAAAATCTAGCATTCGAGGAGAATAATCCACGGCGACAATTTCAATTTCCGGAAATCGACTGAGGATTTTGCCCGTGAGTTCACCCGTCCCACAACCCAGTTCTAACAACTGTCGAGTATTCGGTGGAATGCAATGTACAAGCAGATCCAGCATTTCATCATAACGGGGCAATAGTTGTCGAATGTTGCGATCGTAGTCAGTCAGATTTAGGAAAAGTTCTCCAGGAAATATCTCTTGCATAAATTCAAATTCCCTTAAATTGAATTGGAGAATTGCCTCTTGATTGTAGAAATTCACCCAATTTTATTGTACCTGATTAATCTAATATTTCAGTGATTTTTCCGGATGATTCCCGATCGCGATCGCTATTTTGTTGACTGTTGACTGTTGACTGTTGACTTTTGACTGTTGACCCCCCTCTGCACGGGGGCTGACGGTTATTGGTTATTTTGTTAAAAATAATAAGCAATAAGCAATAAGCAATAATTCTCGACCATCAGCACCGATCGCGCAATCGTAACTTCATCCGCTAGAATTTACCCAGGGTGTTCATGGTTTTATTGGGTTCAGTCTTTTTAATTTTCTCTATGCATGACAAAAAGCTCTCATTGTTTTACTTGATTAAAGCTAGATTATCTAAAAGAATCGTTTTTTGGGTATTTCTCAGTTTAATTGCCATTGAAGCCATAATTTTAATCCCTTCAGCGCAGCGACGAGAACAAGAACTTCTAGAGCAATTAACCGAGGTATCCTCGGCCAAAGTCAGTTGGCTAATTCAAACCTACCCGATGATTTCTAGTCAAGAATTTATAGTGCAATTACGGCGACTAAAAATTGAAACAATGTTTGGCAAAATTATCGGCGGAATTCTCTATGATAGTCAGGGAAAGACTCTCCATCAATTTGGAGAAATTCCCTCCCTTGATTGGGAACAGGTAATGAGCGATCGCCTCAAACTCAAGCCGCACGATCTGGATCGATACGATCTGGCTTGGAAATTAGAACATATTCCGGGAAACTACATATTAATTTTGCGCCATGATGTATCTTTAATTGGCATAGAATTATGGGCATATAAAGCCCGAATTGCTGGCTTAGTAGTCTTAATTTCTCTCGTAGTCACTTCAACAACGATGTTTGTCTTAGGAAAAACGGTAATTTTTCCTGTATTGCAACTGCGCGATGACATCCTAGGGGCGGGAGAAGCCCTGAGTCAAGACTTACCCACCCCAGACTTTTATTCTTGTTCCGTGCAAAGAACTGATGAATTAGGAGAAGTTATGCAAGCGTTTAAGCAAATGTTTGAAAGAGTCCATCAAGAAATTGCCGAACGAAAACAAGCGGAAGAAATGTTACGAGGCGAACAGCAAAAATCGGAAACTTTACTCTTAAATATTTTACCCACTGCGATCGCAAAAAAATTAAAGAATGGAGAAAATCACATTGCCGATGGATTTGCCTCAGTAACGATTTTGTTTGCGGATATTGTCGGCTTTACCCAACTTTCCCAACAAACATCCCCCGCTGATTTAGTCCAATTATTAAACCATATTTTTTCTGCCTTTGATCGCTTAAGCGAAAAACATCAATTAGAAAAAATAAAAACCATTGGGGATGCGTATATGGTGGTGGGAGGTTTGCCCATTCCCAGACCGGATCACGCCGAAGCGATCGCGGCAATGGCCCTGGATATGCAAGATGCGATCGCCGATTTTAATGCCCAAAATAAATCCGATTTAACCATGCGAATTGGCATCAATACCGGGGCAGCGATCGCTGGAGTCATTGGCACCAAAAAATTTATCTATGACCTATGGGGTGATGCGGTCAATACTGCCTCTCGCATGGAGTCCCACGGCATTCCTGGAGAAATTCAGGTGACAGAATCTACCTACAATCTGCTGAAAAACAAATATTCTTTCCAGCCACGGGGAAAAATTCATATTAAAGGCAAAGGAAAAATGACGACCTATTTACTGAAAAAATCAGATAGTTAGACTAATTTTGACATTTTTAGAGATCGAATAGTCAGTAGACCGCTGACAGTGGCCGATTGACCGTGAAAGCAAAAAATAGAGAAATTTCTAAAAGCGCTCTCAAGTATAGTCGCCCATAATGAAAGAATTTGGAAATTAGCCTTTACCCCAGACGGTAAAGTGATCGCCTCTGCCAGTAAAGATGGCACCGTGAAATTATGGCAAACCGATGGCACACTTTTGGCCACATTGAATCATCAAGGGGGTGCGGTTTGGGGCGTCGCCATTAGTCCCCAAGGGGATTTGATTGCCTCTAGCAGTCGGGATGACACCGTAAAACTCTGGAAATTAGATGGCACCCTAGTGAAAACCATTAACGGGCAGAGTAGAGGCATCACCAGAGTCGCATTTAGTCCCGATGGTCAAACCATTGCCACTGGGGGTGTAGATAATACGGTAAAGCTGTGGAACTGGCAAGGAGAATTACTAGCCAATTTGCCCGGACATACCGGCATGGTGGTCAGGGTTGCCTTTACCCCGGATGCTGACTTTGTGGTTTCTGGGAGCGACGATTCCCTTTCCTGAGCTTCGCGAACGCACCGTGATTATTTGGGATTTAGCAAAAATTCATACCTGAAAAAACTAGCTTATGGCTGCGACTGGGTACGGGATTATTTGCACCACAATCCTCTGGTGGAAGCAAAAGACCGAAACCTTTGTGATGGGGTGAAAAGTGATGGGGTGAAAAGTGATGGGGTGAAAAAATAGGCAACGTCCTACATCATGGGTATCTTAGAGTCAAGAAACCCGGTTTCTTGATTCAGGTAAATGTTATATCAAATTTTAGGCAGAAACCCGGTTTCTCTGTCCCAGGAAAAACCTGAAAAAATGTAGCCTATTTTACTGTTTAAAAAACCATCGTTTTTTTGATGGATTCCTGATGGATTTCAAATAGAAAACCAAACTTCAGACTGAAGTTTGGCTTTCAAGGTATATATGTTTTGATGGCTAGGGTCTTTATCTGGGCTGACCCCATTTGAACTAACTATATGTTTGCATAACTTTGGCAAAATTGCCAATACCTTAATAATTTCTTTATAATCTCGCAAAATTAGGATGGTAAAAGGTTATAGCCGCTACTTATGGGTGAGTGTCGCCCCCAAAACTTGGGAAAACCAAACTTCAAACGAGCGTAAGCGAGCCATGCCCAATCCTTCAGCGGGATCGACTAATGGTTCTACTAAAATAGTAAACATTCCTAACCGATTGCCTGCGAGAACATCGGTAAAGAGGCGATCGCCCACCATCGCTAATTGTTCCACCGGCAACTGCATTTGCTCCACCGCTTGTCTTAACTTCCGACGGGATGGTTTAGCCGCCCCAGCAATATAAGGCAAATTCAGGGCATCTCCGATACGAGCAATCCGGGCTGAAATCACATTATTACTAACCAACCATAAACTAGCGACTTGTCGAATTTCACTCACCCATTGTTGTAACTCATCGGAGATATGATCTTGATTAATTGGCACCAGAGTTTCATCAACATCTAAAACCAGTCCTTTGAGATGATGTTGCTGAATTAATTCTGGAGTAATCGTCAAAACTGAACTGCCCAAAACGAGATCCGGTTCTAAAAGTTTGCCCCAAGACATGGTATTTTACTCTTTATTTTACGCTAAAATAGTAATAATAATATTAACAACCAATTAAGAATTAATAAAGTGTGAAGTTAGGCGATATTGCCTCGAACTTCACACTTAATGGTTTGACCAGGATAACTATTGTCGCGCCCCATCTCGGCGATCGTGAATTTCCTCCTGCGCTTTTTGATGTTCGGCCAAGGTACGGCTAAATACATGAGTGCCATCATAGCGAGCGACAAAATACAAATATTCAGTTTTTTGCGGATTTAAACTCGCTGTTAAACTCGGCAGTCCTGGTGAGCCAATGGGAGTTGGAGGTAAACCCACATTGAGATAAGTATTATAAGGAGAAGGAGTCTCAACTTGTTCCCAAGTTAAAGGGCGATCGGGAGTTTGTGTCACCCCTAATCCATATTCAACGGTTGGGTCAGCACCCAGAGGAATTCCTTCTTCTAATCGTCTGGCAAATACCCCAGCAATCAGCGGACGTTCTTGTGCGATCACCGCTTCTCTTTCAACAATACTAGCCAGAGTCACCCATTCTTTTAAACTGTAATTAGTTTGGGCTTTCCCGGCTTCATAAACTGGCAGGACTAATCGTTCAAATTGCCCTAGCATTTGGCGGATCACTGCTTGTGGACTGATCTGATCGCTATTGAGATGATAAGTGTCTGGATATAAAAATCCTTCTAGGTGAGGAATATCTTTGGGTAGCCAGGGAAATTCATTGGTGGGAATTTCTGACGCGGCAGCCATGAATTCTTTAGCGCTGAAAAAACCAAGGGACTCAAGATAATCCGCCATCTTTTTCAGTGTCCAACCTTCCCGGATCGTGTAGCCATCTTGAACGACCGATCCTCGCCAAATTTTAGTGGCGATCGCATTCAAATCTTCCGTTGGGTAAAACTCATAAGCCCCTGCCTGGAATCCACCATTGGGTTCTCGGAAAGTTTGCCAGCGAGTCCATAATTTCCACGCGGTTTCCGACCGAATCAACCCTTGGTTGATTAATTTTGTACCGATTTGCTGTCCCGGAGTTCCCGAAGCGATTTCTAAATAGATCGCTTTGGGTTTTGACTCTTCATCGGTCTCTTTTGTAAACGGTGAAGCCATTGGCGCACTGGCGGACATCCACCAGGCCCCAGCTTGCAACCCAGCCACTCCTAGCAATCCGCAAAAAAACAGAAAAGAAAAGAAAACACGAGTAACGATCCTAGTTGGATTTTTTTTGGGTTTGCTTTTCAGCACGATCTCTCCCCCCCCCTAATTACTTGTCAACTGAAGATTTCCGACCCTGATTATGATGAAACTTAATTCATTTCACTAAATAAGTGTTCTTCAATCATTCCTTCCAAGCTTGGTAACATCGGTTCGAGTTCTTCTAATTCTTCATCAGAGAGTAATTGCGGTTGTCCATTTTCGTCCAATCGAGCCAAAATAAAAAATGGATCTAGCGGTGTATAAATGGCATACTCCTGCTCTTCATTATAAAAACTAGCCAGCAGTTGTAACTCCTCATACCCTTCTTCTTCTTCAGAAGACTCCGCCTCATCCTCTAGTAAATCGGGAAGTTCACCACTGACGGTTAGGGTGACAGCAGTGCGTTTGAGGGTGAGATTTTGTTCTTCTAGCACCGCTTTGGCGGTTTCAAAAATCTCATCAATCTCATCAGGGTCTTCGATCGCAATGGGTTCTTCATCATCGTCATCTTCTGCCCAAGCAAAAATTTCTACCGGGGCATCTACCGGCAAAAGCAACACATAATTTTCCCCATTTAGTTCAAACGAATGCTCAACATAACAAGCGAGCGATCGCCCAAATTCATCAGTTACAGTCACAGATTTCGCGGAAAAGGTTCCATTTTCTTGTGGGAATTCTGATTGGGTCATAACCTTATAGAACAATTGAATATTGTAGCAAATAGTACCAATCAGTGCTGATTTAACACACTGATTAATGGGTCACTCTTTAGACGATAGTTTGGCGATGAATTACCCATGCTAAAATATCTTCGGTCATATAGTGGCCTAATCTAAAGACACATTCAGAATATCACGGCCTTGGGACATCTGGCCGAGTGTCAAAAATTAATGATTGACCATTGGTTGTTGTTGGTCTGTCGTTGTTGGTTGTTTGTTCTTGGTTAGTTACTCGTTATTATTTATTCGTTATTAGTTATAAAATTATTTGCTAGAAAGTTATTTGCTAAGGGAACGGGGAAATTCACACTCAGCAAAGAACCGCCATCATAGGAGTGCCGGAGAGCAAGGAATAGGACATTCGGGTCATTCGGGACAACCGTCAACCGTCAACCGTCAACCGTCAACGGTTCCTCTCTCCTCATCCTGGCTGAGGGTTCCGGGTTCAGGGGTGAGGGCTGATAGCTTTTGCCGACGGTCATCTAACCATTGCTGCAAAATCAGGGCAGCGGCTTTGCGATCGATCAGCCCCTTATTTCGGGAAGGGGAAATATTTTCCGCCTTGAGCATTTCTTCCGCCTGAAAAGAAGTTAAGCGCTCATCCACATACTCCACAGGTAACTGTAAAGCCGTAGAGAGCGCTTGAGCAAATTTGAGGATCTGTCGAGCTTGGAGCCCAACGGTGCCATCCATCGAATAAGGTAAACCGACGACGAGGACTTGGACTTCGCGATCGCGGATAATTGCTTCTAGGTTGGCGACCACCTGGGCAAAAGATTTGCGGTAGATAGTCTCCAACCCGGTAGCAATCAACCCCGTGCCATCACAACCTGCGACACCAATTCGCTTTCTACCGAGATCCAAACCTAAAGCAGAGATTTTTTTTGTCACCGTTAACTGTTAAAACCTTGAAAATGAACCATAAACGCCTGTACCATCGTCAACCCAGTCTAACCCCACGGGTGCTTTGTATGGAACACGGTGAACCAACGGGACAATTAGCTAGAAAATTGACCTTCGTCACCGGTCGAACATTGACGAGAATCTTCAATATTCGGTCGCGAGGACTCTGGGGGACGACAGGGGGCGGCGGATTCTATTTCACTCCCCCACCAGGTAATCCGACTGGGGATGGGCTTGCGGACTGGGGATAAACCGGGCAGCATATCCGTCAGTTGCAAAGCATCCAAAGCAACCCGTTTAGATTCTCGGAGTTTATGCCAGACCGAACGAGACATCAACATCGTATGTTCAATGCGTTCCGCCCGGATTTGTTCTAAATACTCTTCTCGTTCCGGTTGATAATCTGCGGAAGCCAGTTGGAGTGACTGCGGGGGCAAATCTTTGGCAATGCGGGCCATTTGCGAGAGAATTTCTGGATATAGCCAGGTATAAGCGGGATGAACGGTTAAACTACCTCGGTGGGCAAAAGAGCCATCTTTACATAAGCGCAGTTGAAAATGACCGATCGCGGCTTTGCGCTGGGGTTCAAACACATAACCACTCACCACTTCGGTGCGATCGAGCCATTGGCGGATCCCTTGGAGGATGGCTTGGAAAAAACTGGTTTGAAAGTCACTTTTATGGCGTTCAAACACTTGACGCACCAGAGGGGGCATCGCGGCGATATCCAGTTGACAGAGTAAATGAGCATCCGCATTGCTCACAGGCAACAAGTTCGGTAAGTCCGGTTCCCGCTGGGTTAACTGAGTCAACAACTCAGGCGCGATCGCCCAATAAGTCATCTGGGCTAACGGTTGAAACCCATTATGACGATACAAGGCCAAAGCATCCTTATCATTCACATTCACTTCCAACAACCACATCCGGGCTTCCCAAATTGCTTCTAAGCAGTGGCGCAACAGCATCGAACCAATCAATAAATGGTCTGCGCCCGGATCCACCACAACTCTTTCAACCCGCCAAGTGCTGCGGGTACTATTAAACGGCGCAATCTGAATCAATCCCAAAATTTGGTTATCTCGTTCAGCCACCCGCGCACATAATAGGTGCTGCAAAGGATTGGGAAATAAACTGAATAACCTAAGCAACCCATACCAAGTGCGAATCGGTTGGAATTGCCGGTGAATATCTAGAGAACATTTTTCAATGGAACAGCTAGGAGTTTCTAGCTCAATGCCGATTTGCAGTAGATGCTCTACCGCTTCGAGATCCCTTTGTTGTAAAGGACGAATCGTGACATTTCGATTTCGATGAAGACTGACACTCATATTGATTTAGGGAGAAAGATTATAAAGGTAAGATTTTAGGGCGCGATCGCTGCCGCACAAAACCGATAGTGACAAAGGATCGGTGCGGCTTTCTGCTGTTCCCAGTGAGACAATTTTGGCCAATTTTCTTTTTTTTCCGGGGTTAGACCATGCCTAACCCCGATCGGCTTGCTTCAAGACGTGATTTCCTTAGAGCAATCCTCAGAGCAATTAAGCAGTCTGGCGAATTAACACAACCGGAGTTTGTTCGTTACCATTGCCTGCGGGATTATTTCTTAAAGCGGCTTCTAAGAAGTCAGAGGAAATATCAGAGGTTGCTGCCAATATCTTAACTGCTTTCAAGTCGTTCACATCGACGATCGCCGCTGAAATATCAGTTTCTCGTTTAATTCGATCCACCACTTGCTGGGGATTTTCCGGGCCGAGGACAATAAATTGATCGTAAGGCGGCAAAGTGCCGGTGACATCATCGATTAAACGGGCTTGTTCCCCAGCTAACTGGTAAAAAGCGCCACGATAACCAAATACCCTGGCGATCGCCCCACCAACAAAGGCCAAAAATACTCGCACCGGGCCTACCACATCTACCAAAGACTGTAACCCACAAGCGGTAGCTAAACTGGAAGTGGGTAAGAAAAAATAACATAATCGTTTAGCCACAAATCCGGGCTTAACTTGACTGGGATCTCGCCACCGTCCTTGCATAATCGCCACGGGAGTTTCCCCAATTGCCACAATATCTCCCGGTTTAGCATGAGGCAGGACATATCGCTTCACCACCCCCACCGGATCGTCGGAATTGGTCAGCAAATGAGTTTTCACCGGCAACACTTGACCCTTGGCTGCGGGAACTTCTCGCCACGCCGGATTTTCTGCCGGATTGGGAAACTTTAACGGCACAATAATATGTTTAACCTTGGGAATGCGTCCTTCGGGGCCATAAGTCAGGTAATTAATTTTGATCCAAGCGGTTTGCAGATCGCTGAGATTCTCCCCTTGAATATCAATCGTAACCGACATTTGCGTGATTTTACGCACTTTAACAATATAGGCATCCCAATAGCCATCAGCCCGGGCTGGGGTATCTGGATGCATCGATTTCACGTGAGTCTGAGTCTGAATTTTCGTCAAACTGCCCTCAGACAGTAACGTCACCTCCGCAGACACTTGGGGCAGCATAATTTCCAAGTTGGGCGTCAGGTTGCGAAACTCCATTACCCCCACTAATTGCCAATGCTGGGGAGACAAGGTTTCTTGTTGCCATAAGCCGGTGGTCAGTTCTAAATCATTCCCCGGTCGGCGGCGGTATTGCAACTCTAGGGACACACCAGCGACACCGAGCACGAGGGCTGCCGCACCTAATCCCAGTCCAATTGTTTCTGCGATCGCCACAAATCCTCCAAAAATAAACTCAAAATTACATAATGAGTTTATTATGCTTGCATCACCACAGGATTTCCGCAAGATTCGTTATTCGTTATTTGTTGTTCGTTGTTCGTTATTCGTTATTTGTTGGTTGTTGTTCGTTATTTGTTGGTTGTTGTTCGTTATTCGTTATTCTCGCTTTATAACAACAACCAACAACCAACAACCAACAACCAACAACCAACCACTTTACATTAAAAAGTTTTGTGTCACCGTCAGGCAGCCAGATTTGATCTCAACGGTAAACTCTTCTCCTCGTTCAACCGTAAACTCCAATTGAATCACCTCACTGGTCTGATGGGCGATCGCGCAACCGAGAACGACTCCCAAAGGAGAAAGCACAGTCATCAGCAGGTTTTCTGGGAGATAATGTAAATCCGTCCCATGAACTTGTAAAAGAATGCTGGTTTTTGTCGAGGACTCGTTTTTCAGCGTGACAATTAGGGCAACTTGAGATTCCAGGTCAATCAACTTGGCGCGTTTTACCCCAGCGGTTTGTAAAGAAATCTTGGTGGCTGCGGGGTCAAAAATCTCCTCAATTGAATGCCAATCAGGTTCAAAAACATTGTGAAACCACTGCCGAAGTCTGACGGGCAACTCGGTGACATCCTCACCCCAATTTTCTAGCCAATCGCTTTCGACATCTTCAACATAAAGATTGACATAATCAAAGCCAGAGTTAATTCTTTCTTGCTGTAATTTCTCTGCATCTTGTAGTAAATGCCAAATTCTCTCCAGTCTGTCTTTATTGCTGAGATTGCTAGTAGTTATGCTCATGGATGGCTTTTTTCAACAGTTATAATGTTTTTATTTTTTGTTTTTTATTTGAATTCACTTGTTAAAAGTGAATTTTAAGTAATTTTGCTTGGGCAAATTTTTACTATTATATAAAACTAAGTTGACCACTTGAACAATGAACTCCTCCTGACTGGGATTAAAACTAATAAATAACCCGCGTTCTATGTTCCACTGGCGTAAAGTATATTCCCATTTATCATATTTCATTTGAGAATATTCATCAGAAACCGTGGTAATTTGAACACAGAGGGGCTGGCCTTTCTCACTACTGACAATCACATCAGTGGCCATAGAAAAATCAGCAATATAGCGATGAACAACGTTGCCGTGACGCTGTTGAATTTGATCCGCGATCGCCTTAATCAATTCAGTATCCGTGGGATTAAATTCTCCCGATCTTAATTTTTGTTTCCAAATATAAAATTTTTGATCGCGATCGCGAAACCAGGTGGGAAATAGCTCTTCATACCAATATCTTACCGTAGGAGTTAGCTGATCTAAAAAACATTTTCTTTCATCAGGATTTAGGACTTCCAACTCTAACCAAATTTCTGCATCCTTAGTCAGTTCTAGGAGAAATCCCATTAAAAATTTTTTTTGCAGCAGGTAACCGGACTTGATGTCTTTAATCCAGCGCCAGATTTCCTCTAGCCGTTTGGCGAGAATTGGCTCCACGACCGAGGCTAGTTTAATCAGTTGTTTGAGTTTCGGTTCGATCTCCCTGGCCTGCAAACCATATCCCCCTGAAAATAGGTAAGTTTTTTTCCTGTCTAACTTGTATCATATTACACTTCCGTTGCCAAGAGAGTAATTTTTGCGTTGCGGCGATCGGCCTTTGACCAACAATGCATCAAACATTAATCAAAAATTCATCAAAAATTAATGTTTGATTAATTTTTATCGAGGGAAGACAGCGGTTCCTCTTGGTTGCTCTTCGCTTCACGCCCGATCCCCAGAGGCTACAGATTGAGAAATTCGGCCAAGTCGAACAGGGAGATGGGGAGAATGGCAGTGGGCTAATCCCGCCCCAGCTTAAAAAGGCAGGTTGGCGGGATCGTCTTGTTCCGTGTCACTGCCGATGAATTCGCGGGGCTGAATCAATCAAAAACTCCGGGACAACTAACAAAGGACTAGACGCGATCGCCAGTCTTTATGTTGCGACATTTGGCGACCTAGCAAGACATGAATCGGACGTAGCAGGACATCCGCCCACGGCAGCAAATATCTCAGATTATTTCTTGCCTTTCTTCATTTTAAAATAATCTTCCATAACTTGCAGTGCCTTGGGTGCGGCAAAACCCCCACCACCACCGCCAGAATTTTCCCCAAAAACCACCACCACAATTTCTGGTTTGTCATAAGGGGCATAGCCGCCATACCAAGCATGGGATAGACGCGGCGGATCTTCAGCCGTACCTGTCTTCCCCGCATTTGGGGGAATCGTGGGTACATTCATCACCTGACCTGTTCCTGATGTCACCACCTGTCGTAAACCTGATTGTAAGACCTTGAGGGCGTCCTTACTTAATCCAACCGATCGCCGATTTTTTTTCGCTTCTGGATTATCCTTAAGCAAGTGAGGTTGCACCAGATAGCCGCCATTAGCAGGGACTGCATTCATCAAGGCTACTTGCAGAGGGGTAGCCAGCAGAAACCCTTGACCAATGGACATATTCACCGTATCGCCTTCAAACCATTCTTCGTCTCTATACTTGCGTTTCCAGGCATCATCAGCCACCAGTCCGGGGTCTTCTTCGGCGGCCAACTCGATGCCAGTCTTGGAGCCAAAGCTAAACCTTCTCGTCCATTCAATTAAAGTTGGTCCACCGATAGTCATGCCCACTTGATAAAAGAAAGTATCACTACTCCAAGCCATCGCTCCATCAAATCCTAAAGGGCCAAAACCAGCCTGGTTCCAATCCCAAAACTGGATGCCGCCAGCAATAATGTACGGATAAGTGGGTAGCACCGTATAGGGATCAAACTTGCCAGACTTGAGGGCGGCAACGGTGGTAATAATTTTAAAGGTGCTGGCAGGGGGGAAGCCTCGCAAAGCCCGATTGACAAATGGGTGATCGGATCCTTGAACTTGTTGCCAAATTTCTTCGGTCACAGGTTGAGAGAACACATTCGGGTCATAGACCGGGCGGCTGACCATCGCTAAAATCGCCCCATCGTTCGGATCCATGACTACAATGGCTCCCTGGGTATCGCCCAGGGCTTTTTCGGCGGCCCTTTGGATATCCAGGTCAATGGTCAAAGTCACATCTTGTCCAGCTTGGGCGGGTTCTTCACCCAAAAACTTGATAATTTGACCCATATTATCCACTTCTACGCGCCGACCACCCCATTTACCTCGCAATTTCTGCTCTAAACCAGCTTCAACCCCTAACTGACCAATAATGTCACCCAGACGATATCCTTTGGGTTTAAGTTCAACTAAAGATACTTCATCCACTTCGCCGGTATAACCTAAAACATGAGCCGCCAGAGTGCCGTTGGGATAGTAACGGAGGGCTTCATATTCCACGTCTACTCCGGGTAATTCATTACTGAATTCGCCAATTAAGGTGGCTTGTTCCGCTGTCAAACCCCTGGCGATGCGGATTTGCTGCGTAGAGTCATAGCCATTTTCGGCTCTTTCGATCAGTTTAGATAACTCAGTGTCAGGGATATTCAGAATTTGAGAGATGCGTTTAAGAATGGGCTGCCATTCTTCGCGACTGTGGGATCTCGGCCAAACAAATAGCGCTTTGGATAGCCGAGAAGTCGCCATAATTCTGCCTTTCCGGTCGAATATATTGCCTCTGGCTGGTTGTTTGGCAATTAGACGAATTCGGTTTTCATCGGCCACTGCTCGAAAGCGATCGCCTTCGACTAATTGCAAATAGGCTAAACGCCAGACAATGCCACCAAACAGCATTAAACTTACCAGTCCCATGATCACAAAAGACTGATAATGTTGTCCGACGGTACGAAGTTTAGATTTCTGGCGATCTGAGTAAAACTGCATCAAGGTCATAATTATGGCTATTTGCGGCAATTATTGCATATCCTTCTTTAGGTTATGGTAAATAACAGCTATTGTTGGCTGATTTTAGTCAGAAGTTGAAGGGTTGATCTTCTGACTTTTAGGGGACGACCAGAAGTGGCTTAGGCACGGCTTAACCCACTTTGGCAGCGGGCGATTCCGCGTGCATATCGGATCCCGAAGCGGGAATCCCGCCATAAGCTAGAGAGAGATTCATCAGTGATTCCTGGAGAGGGCAATCTTCCCATTCGTTTCTTGGCTTTCCAGTTCAGGAAAAAATCGGCGATCGCTCTTCCCCATATCTGAAGGCATCCATTACTAATCCATTACTAATCCATTACTATTTACTAAAATGCAATGAAAAAATTTGAACAGAGATTAAAATTTCCAGAAAGAGATTCGATCGCGAATTCCGATCGGCTCGGTAGACCTGAGTCCAACTTGGGAATCCAGAGATAGGGAGAATTCTCTCCCCATCTCTGGATGTCAGCGATAGAATCAAGCCAATTATAAGTTATAAACCAATCAGGCTAACTCAAACATTACAGGGGTAAAATTGGGCGGAAATGCCATGAGTTTTTCAACTGCTGCTACACAACCATCAGACACCACACGGCAGGAAACGGCCTTGGACGTGGAACTGCGGAAAGTTTTTAAGGTGTTTGATGGCAATACCGTTGTCCGGGCTGTAGACCTGGATATTCGTCGAGGGGAGTTTTTTAGTATTCTGGGATCTTCTGGCTGTGGGAAAACCACAACCCTGCGTTTAATTGCCGGGTTTGAAACTCCTTCCGCTGGAGAGGTACTCATTCGGGGCAAGTCAATGACCCAAGTGCCTCCTTATCAAAGACCTGTCAACACCGTATTTCAAAGTTATGCCCTGTTTAATCACATGAGCGTAGCGGAAAATATTGCTTTTGGATTACGGATTAAACGCTTGGGCAAAGCGGAAATTGAAGACCGGGTTCGGCAAGCGCTGAAATTAGTCAAAATGGAAGAATTTGCTAACCGGGTTCCCACTTCCCTCTCAGGAGGTCAGCAGCAACGGGTCGCTTTAGCCAGAGCACTGGTAAATCGACCAGCGGTGATTTTACTGGATGAACCCCTCGGCGCTTTGGATTTGAAGCTGCGGAAAGAGATGCAAGTGGAATTATCCAATTTACATAAAGATTTGGGCTTAACTTTTGTGATGGTGACGCACGATCAACAAGAAGCCCTGAGTCTTTCCGATCGCATTGCGGTGATGCGTCAGGGTCGGGTTGAGCAAATTGGTTCACCGACGGAAATCTATGAACGGCCCAAAACAACTTTTGTGGCGGATTTTATCGGCGATACTAATTTGCTGGAAGGGCGGATCGAATGTGCCGAAAGCGCATCTGCGCCGCCTCGCGAACGCACCAATTTACAAATCCGCACCAATAGCAACCTGAAAATTGGGGTACAAACCTTAGAACCCTGGAGTCATTCAGGAACTCAGGTTGCTGTGAGCGTGCGACCGGAACGGATTCAATTGAGTCTGTATGAACCGGAAAACCAAATCAATTGTTTTGAAGCCCGCCTGGAACATATTATGTATCTGGGAACCCATGTGCATTATGTGGTGAAGTTAACTTCAGGGGATCGGCTAACAATTATGCAACCGAACACCCTGGGTAGCTTGCCAGAATTACACACGCGGATTTATGTTCACTGGTCGCCAACGGACTGTATCGCGATCGCCCAATAGGGGGGATTCGGGAATCGCCCCTACATACCACAAAGCAAATCTTGTGAACATTTCAAGACCCAACTATGACAATCAAAGGCTTAAATCAATTACTGGCTGAGTTGGAATCACACTGCCCCAAACAGGCGATCCTCACCTTTTTGGGCAGTGATGGTCAACCCTTCGTGATTAACCTGTATCGCCAAGGCAACCAAGTCAAATATGGAGAGGAAGCATACAGCCAAGAATTATTTCTCAGGCGCATTGATTCCTGTTGCGATTCTGTGGCATCGATCGTATTGCGTTCCTTTACCTCTGAGATCGATCCGATGACCCAACTGCCCATCAAAGAACTGCGGGGATATTTACTCAAACGTCAGGGCAATCACCTGGAGTTTGAAAAAATTTCTCCAGAAACGATGTTTGCCTGTCAAAATACTGATGCTCAAACTGGTGAACCACTAGCTTTAGAACAATCAGTACGCTACTGTTGATTCAAACCAATTATGGTCAGATTCTACGGATAGATATCACGGGTAGAAATCAAATTCCCCCCCGTACCCCCCAAGAGACGTTTCGCCCTCCGCGATAGCTTCGCTAACGTACCTCCGACGAAATCACATAGAACACCTCGCATCTATATGACTCAAACTCGACGCCAATTTTTACAAAGTTCTGCGGCGGCGCTTTCTAGTATGGCGCTGTCCGGTTGTGGGTGGACTCTAGGGGGTAATCCCTTTGATGACAGTGGGGATGAGATGACCGGACCGCCGATGACTCAGACCTCAGCCAACGATCTCTATATCTACACTTGGGCCGATTACACTGACTCAGAGTTAATCGAAACCTTTAGAAAACAAACCGGCATCAAAGTCATTGTGGATATTTTTGACTCCAATGAAGCGATGCTGGCGAAGGTTCAAGCGGGCGGTGGTGGAGCCTACAGTATTATTTATCCCTCGGATTCTTGGGTCAAACGGATGGTGGAGTTGAGACTGCTACAACCCCTTGACCACTCTCGACTGAAGGGGATAAACAATCTATTTGAGAAGTTTCAAAATCCTGACTACGATCCAGGAAATCGTTACAGTTTACCCTTCACTTGGGGAACCACCGGCTTAATTTATAACGCCGAAAAACTTTCCTCTACCCCGAAAGATTGGGACTATCTCTGGGAACACCAAAAAGAATTATCTCGCAAAGTGACTTTGATCAACGATCCGCGAGAAGTGATAGGGGCATCCCTGCGATCGCTGGGCTACTCCTACAATTCCGAAAACCCCGCAGAAATACAAGCGGCTTATGAAAAATTGCTAAACCTCAAAGGTACACTGGCCACATTTACCACTGATGGTTGGCGAGATTTAATATTAGCCGGAGACTTAACAATGGCAATGGGTTTTTCCTTTGACGCCCTAAATGTAGCCAATGAAAACCCAAATTTAAAATATCTGGTGCCTCAAAGTGGTACTTCTTTGTGGATAGATACAATGGTTATTCCCGCCGGGGCGCCGAATGTAGCCGGAGCTTACAAATGGCTAAACTTCATGTTGCAACCAGAAGTAACCGTATCGCTCTGTGAGCGACTGTATTTTGCCACACCCAATAAGCAGGCTTATGCTCAATTATCTCAGGATTTACAAGAAAATCCTACCTTGTTCCCCCCTGAATCCGTACTAGAAAAGTGTGAAGGAATTATTCCTTTAAGTATTGAAAAAGAAAAAACTTATGCCAGGTATTGGATCAAACTAAAAAGCAGCTAAATTATCAGTAATGATGTGAAAAATTTTCAGATTTAAATTGTAAATTTAATTTGATTGAAAAATACATAAATTCTCAAATTATATTTATCAAAATAAATTATTTAATTGATGAATATTCATCGTTAAAAATCCCTAAAATCTTCTATCTCCCAATCATTAATTAACCCTGGAAAAATTACTCATGTCATTATGACTCCACCTTCTACTATATCGACCAATAAGACCAAACCAGAACCAGCCGGAAATCATCGCCTACAACCGAATTGGCTTGGCCCTTTGGCATTGCTTGGCCCATCAGGAATTTGGTTAGTGTTATTGTTGGTGCTGCCCACCTTGGTGATTTTTCAACTAAGTTTGGTGCCGGAAATCCAACCTGGGGAAAAAGTGATTCCGTCCGGGCTGGATAATTATTGTCGAGTCTTGGGATTTGATCAGTGTCAATGGGCTAATTTCGATCCGGTTTATTTACAAGTGATTGGCCGATCGCTCCTGTTAGCATCTGGCACCACCAGCATTTGTTTGATCCTCGGATTTCCTGTCGCTTACTGGTTAGCCTTGCAAACTCCCAAACGCTGGCAAAATTTACTGTTATTAGGTTTTGTTTTGCCTTTGTGGACTTCTTCCCTGCTGCGGTCTTATGCCTGGAAAACCATTTTGCGGCCTACTGGGGTACTGAATAGCATTATCGCCACCGTGGGACTACCCCCGACGGATTTGTTGCACTCTACGTCAGCGGTACTGATTGGCATGAGTTACAGCTTTTTGCCTTATATGGTACTGATTCTTTATGCTTCTTTGGAAAAACTCGATCGCCGTTTGTTGGAAGCGGCGGCGGATTTGGGCGCTAATCCCGTGGAAGTCTTTTTGAAAGTAACCGTACCCCAAACCCTGCCGGGAATTGCAGCGGGTTGTTTGCTGGTGTTTATCAGCGGTCTGGGGGATTTCGTGGATCCCGAACTTTTGGGCGGGGCTTCCAGCATGACGGTATCTCGGTTAATTTACGATCAATTTTTGGGGGCAGCGCGGGATTGGGGCTTTGGTTCTGCCCTGAGTATGGTGTTAATTACGGCGGTGAGTATTGCGATCGCTTTAATGATTCGCTTTGGTGATGCCAGCCCGAAAAAATAATTCTTTGTTATTTGTTTATTGGTTGATTGTTGATTGTTGATTGTTGATTGATTGTTGATTGTTGATTGTTGATTGTTGATTGTTGAACAACGAACAACCAACAACAAACAGGGAACAGGGAACAGGCAACAGGCAACAGTGGTGAATAGTGAATAGTGAATAGTGAATAGTGATACTTCTTTTGTACGGGCGTCCTTGCGGAGCATAATCCGTCAGGCTATATGGCCAGAAAGCCCCTACGACTTTTGTACGGGCTTTCTGGCCATATAGCCCCTACGACTTTCTCCGTTCCCTGATAACTGTTCCCCGTTCCCCAACCAAAGAATCCCTACCCAAAGAATCCCTACCCAAAGAATCCCTACCCAACAACAAACAACAAACAACAAATCCTATAATAATTGATTAATTGGAATAGATTTCAATGATAGACACCAAAATTTCACAGGAGGACATCCCGGTAGATATGTTAAAAGGTAAGCAAAAATTGCGAATTTCTTGGTCGGTGATGTTTGCCGGGGCAATGTTCTTTTTTATGTATTTGCCTATTTTGGTTTTGACTTTTTATAGTTTCAATGAATCTCGCTATAGTGCGGCTTGGGGTGGCTTTACTTTCAAATGGTATCTGAATTTATTTCAAGATGAGTCAATTTTGCTGGCACTCCGCAATAGTTTGATGGTGGGGTTGTTAGCGATCGCGGTTTCGGCGGTCTTAGGAACTTTGATGGCTGTGGGTTTAGCTCGGTATAATTTTTTCGGCAAAACTTTATATAAAGGGATTTCTTACCTGCCTTTAATTATTCCCGATATTGCGATCGCTGTGGCTACCCTGGTATTTTTAGCCGCTGTCCAAATTACCCTAAGTTTGTGGACAATTATTGCCGCCCATATCGTCTTTTGTCTCGCTTATATTGCCCTAGTAGTTTCCACTCGATTAGCGGATTTAGACCCTCATTTAGAAGAAGCCGCTTTAGATTTAGGCGCCACCCCAGTGCAAGCTTTTCTACAAGTTTTATTACCGCAGTTAATGCCCGGAATTGTATCCGGTTGTCTGTTGGCATTTGTCCTGAGTTTGGATGATTTTTTAATCGCCAGTTTTACCGCAGGCAGTGGCGCTGTTACTTTGCCAATGGAAATATTTGGCCGCATTCGTACCGGGGTAAAACCGGATATTAATGCTTTGAGTGTGATGTTGATTATCTTCTCTGGATCTATCGCCTTTTTCGGGGAATTTCTCCGTTCTCAGGGAGAAACAAAAACCGCTAAATAATCCTGAATTTTATCCGCAATAACCCCGGTTTTTTTAGAAAAGCCGGGGTTATTTTACTGCGCTTTTCTGTTGATTACAGCGGTTTTTAGATTAATAAACCACAGCCGGCGGGGATTTCACCCCGCCTAATGTCGCGCAAGTCGGTTTTAACGGACTGTAGGGGTCAACGGCCGTTGACCCCTACAGGCGGGAATTCATTCCCTGGCGATTAATGTGGTTTACTCAGTAGAAAACCGCTGTAGGATTGCTATATCTACTGATTTTTCACATACTGTTTAAATAAGCCTTGCACGGTCAACAGGGACGCGCCATTATTATCGCTGACTTTTTCGATTAAACCCCGTTTCCGCAAAGATTGGATCGCGGTCAAAAAATCCGCATCCGGTAGGGGCGAATGGCCATTCGCCCCTACGGGTTTCTGGAAAATATCGGCGGCTTCTTGGTTGACTAACCATTGGATGACTATTTTTTCAGATGCCGATAACCGTTGATAATATTCTTGTAATCTGGGTTCTAAGTCGCCGAGAAATAAGGTAGGATAAGATAAGAAGCGATCGACGCTGCGGTTAAATAAGTCTTCAATGGTAGCGGCAACGATATTTAACCAGGACGGGTTGCCGCTATAAATTTGGATTAGTTCCCCCCATTTATCGTCATCCTTTAACCCTTTGTTGCTTAATATTTCTCCTGCTGCTGCTTCTCTCAAACCTCCCAGTTGTAAGCTACGGCAATGGCGGTTTTCTCCTTCTAAGGTGGCAATTTCTGTGGGTTTTTCCCAACTGAGGATGAGGAAGCAACTTTTGTGAGGCGATCGCGCCATTTCTTTGAGGAATTTCCCATAACTTTCGGCTTCTGGGAGATAAGTGCCTGCGAATTTTTCAGGGGCAAACAGTTCTTGGAAGTCATCGAGAATAATCAGGCAACGGTTTAAACGCAAATAGTCGATGAGGGATGATGATTTCGTTTCCTGATTTTGGGAAAAAAACTCAATTAAATTGGTTTGGAAAGATTTTAGGGTGAGAGTTTCGCTACAGTTGCGCCAAAGAATATAGTCAAAGTTATCTTTAATTTGTTCTACCAGTTCTCTAGCGAGGGTGGTTTTGCCCATTCCCGGCAAGCCAAAGATAGTAATAAGGCGGATTTTTTCGTCCAAAATCCACTTTTTTAGGGTGGTTATTTCGGCACGGCGGTTGTTATGATGCTCCCAGTCCGGGGCTTCGGTTAAATTGTGGCGTTGTTCTGGTTGTTTGCTAGGGGAATTTGTGGAGGAATTGGCAGAGGGCGATCGCAATTTTCCTGTGTTGTCAGAGTGCCAACTTTCTCCACAAAATTTTATTTCACCCTGATTAAAATTACTTTGGACAAAGTTTTGAATCTTAGATTTAGAAATATAAAAACGTTCCATTGTAGCGCGGAAGTTTTTCTTATCTATTTTTTCGTCTAACTCATCGGATATTAATTTCCATAAACTAGCCGCTACTCGCTTAACATTTGGTTCGCTACAGTGATAATCCTCGGCGATATCTCTGTATTTTTGACTATCCCAAGCCCCTGCTAAAATTGCCTGTTGCAGACTATTTAAGTGCGCTCCTGTTTTGGCAAATACTAATTTATCAGCCCATGCGAGGACTTCATTAACATCCATCAGCGATACATATCTTAGTAATTTTTAGGCAATTTTACTACCTTTTGCACCCTTTTGCTACCTTTTGCAACTAAACTTTACTTTTTTGTACCAACGGGGGGCGAAAGAGGATGCTTCCGAAGAGGCGATCGAAGCATATTCTAGTTATTTTTACGGATTTTTGCTACCTATTGCAACTTTTTGCTACTTAAATATACTTTTTGCAACCAATCATGGTTTAGGAAGGTCGGTTAAAGTCTATACCAGAATAGACTTTTTATTACTTTATTAATCAGCAGAAATATTTAATAATAAGGTATGAATTTAGCTGATATTTTATAGGAATTTTCATAAATAAAATTCATCCAAATTATATGAAAAGCCCTATCACCTTAGAAAAATATAATTATTAATGCGGCAGGCCGTATTATCACTATGGAACAGTGGATTAACTTTGATCGGTCGCTCAATCAACGCTTGAACCGTGAGGCTTTAGATCAACAACAAAGCAAAGCTAAAAACTTTTCTCTTGAAGGCCATGCTTTAGTTCGAGGTGTAGCCGGTTCTGGAAAGTCACTTGTCTTGAGAAATCGAGTTGAAAAACTCATTGATGATGGCTATGATAATATTTTAGTGCTGTGCTATAACCGCTTTATGAACGGTTGGATTGACTCAAAACTAAGAGAAAAAAGGTTAAACTTAGATATAACCTGTAAAACCTTCCACAGTTGGGCATATCGAATTGGATATGATTATAAATGGGACGATCATCCGGATTCCCGACAAAAAATTATCAACTTAGTCGAAGAAAACTCAAAACATCGCTATCAAGCAATTTTAATTGACGAAGCGCAGGACTTTTACGACGAATGGTTCCAAGCAATGCTACCAGCAGTCAATCCAGACACAAATTCTATTTTTTTTGTTTATGATAACACTCAATCAGTTTATGGGCAACCTCATCGGCTTAAAGACCGTTGGACATGGAAATCTCTTGGGTTTACAATTCCTGGTGGTCGTTCTCAAATATTTGATCTTAACTATCGAAACACCCCGGAAATATTGGAATTAGCTTGGCAATTTATTTTACCTTATTTGGCTAATGCTAAGATGAAAATTTCCAAGCGGGCTGAGGCGGGAGGAAACATTGGTCACATAGTCGAACCTGTAAAAAAAACTGCCCGCAGTTCTTCGATTAAACCAATACTGGTTAAAGGTGATCTATCTGCAAGTATTATCGCTAATCAAATTAAGTTGGCATTAAATAGCCATCCAGAATCTTCAGTTGGCGTTTTGCTACATCCCAATGAGGATAAAAGTTTTAAGAAAAACATTAGTGATTGTTTGTGGGATCTAAATATCGATCATCATGCACCAATGCGTTCAATAGAACGAAATAGTAACGTTGTAGATAGACCATTTGTCATCATTGATTCCTGGAATGCTCTTAAAGGAGTTGAATTTGATGCAGTGATCATTGCCGGGATAGATAAGGTAAAAGATTTACCAGACCCCGATGAAGATTTCAAAGAAAAAGCTGGGTTATATACAGCAATGACACGGGCAAGAGATCATATGATTATGTTATATGATAATGAAACTCCAGTAGTCAAGCAGATTGAAAAAATTCTAGCCTCCCCAGATGTTTTATCTTTCGATATAGATATGAGGCAATCCGCTTAATTTGTTTAGTGAAAAGGTGATCGCTTTCTTATTTGCTAGAAAACCGGTTTTTTTATTCCTGCATCAAAGAAACCGGGTTTCTGTTGTGAAAATAACAGTTAACTGTGGCAGCACAAAAAAAACCCGGTTTCTGTGTACCCGTTTCTTTGCCCCGAAAAAGAAACCGGGTTTCTGTGGTGGAAATAACAGTTAACTGTGACAGCACAAAAAGAAACCCGGTTTCTGTGTACCCGTTTCTTTGCCCCGAAAAAGAAACCGGGTTTCTGTTGCGGAAATAACAGTTAACTGTGACAGCACAAAAAGAAACCCGGTTTCTGTGTGCCCGTTTCTGTGGCAAGAGGCGTTCGCGCAGCGTCCCGGAGGGAATCGCTATTTTATTTTCCATTGGGGCGATCTTAAATTAAAAAATTTCTCCAGATAAAAGACGACCATCCACGCGCTCGTAGTCATCTTCAATTAGCCACGAGTGTGCTTCATCATAAATAGCGCTCTCAAACAAAGGCTTGTAGTTAGCAGTTGCATCATAAATACAACAATTTCCTTGTTTGCCGCCGACTAACATCAAAATCCGAGGTGGAAAAATAATCGGATCTACCCATAACTCGATAAATTCCCAATCATCGCTTTTGGCGACGAGGTTTTGTGCGAGGGATAACATGGTATTTATTATCTCCTGTCATCGACACTTATATTTAAGCTTAACCATCGATTATACATAATTTTCATCTTTAATCGTTGCAGCGATCGCCTCTTTGCCCCGAAAAAGAAACCGGGTTTCTATGACAATTTTGGTGGGATTACAGAGATTTTCTATAGAAACCCGGTTTCTGTCTCCCTGGTTTCTGTGGCAAGAAGCGATCGCGCAGCGTTCCTGCGAGAGAATCGCTATTTTATTTCCAGAAAAGCGATCGCGAACATAGCAAGTAAGGGTAGGTAGCCGATCGCACCAAAATGGATTATAATCGAATAGCTTAAATCAGTCGAGGTAATGATTAATGAAATTAACAGCAACAGAACAGGGCTTATTAATTCCTAAAGACATATTAGGAGACAGTCAAGAATTTGAACTTACCCAAGAACAAGGAAAAATTATTATTACGGTCATCAAAAAACCATCTTCTATTTGGGATTTAGGTTCAAATCCTGTGGAATGTGATGTAAAAGATGCCGCCATCAACCACGATCGCTATCTGTATAACCAATGAAAAACATTTATTTTGTGGATACCAGCTATATTTTGGCTCTGGAAATTAAAAATGAAGCGGCTGATAAACAAGTATTACAAAATTGGGCTATTTTAGCACAATCAAAACCTGTTTTAGTAACTAGAAAATACATTTATGATGAAGTTGTCACTTTTTTTAATATTCGAAACCTTCATCATAAATTGAAGTTGGTAATCGCCTCTTTTCAAGTCCCGATATAGAGTTAGTAGAGATTAATAGAACTTTATTTAATCAGGGCTGGCAATATTTTCAAAAATATCAAGACAAGTCTTATTCCCTCACTGATTGTTTATCATTTATCGTTATGGAAGAACGAGGGATTATTACAGCTTTAACCTTAGATCATCATTTTATTCAAGCTGGATTTCAAATTTTCCCATCATCACTTAATTAAAAATACGGTTTAATTTCAGAAAAGCGATCGCTCTTTTATTTTCCATTCACGCGATCGCTATTTTATTCCTGCATAAAGAAACCGGTTTTCTTTGGTGAATATGTAGGGGCGAATGGCCATTCGCCCCTAGGCAGCACAAAAAGAAACCCGGTTTCTGTGTGCTCGTTTCTTTGTCGAGAGGCGATTCCGCAAAGCGGATCGATCAAAGCGAATCGCACAGCGTACCGGAGGGAATCGCTATTTTATTTAGTAGAAAAGCGATCGCGCTTTTATTCCTTCAATTGACACATTCCCCGATCCACGAGCGAGAAATCTCTGTCCCCCACGGTGTACCTCATGCTACAACTAATATTATAGAGATACCCTCCAGCGACAATGGCACCTAAGCCTAGGAGGGCGGTTCCGGTTAGCAGTCCTTGATTTAGTCTTACCAGTGGGAGATAGTCCATAGTTTGTTACCCCAGGCAGCAAGGTTATGGCAGATAGTTTAGCATCTGAGAAACCGGGTTTCTGGCAGAGGTTATGCCAGAAACCCGGTTTCTTGCCCTGGCTGGTTTAACCTAGGGCTAATAAATCATCGGCAACTGTCACAAACCGGGAAATAAGTTCAGCGGGAGTCACACCGACGACAATGCCCAAAGCGGTGCCAAAAAACTCCGAACCCGGTTGATTATTTCTAATTAGTACCCCGTCAACTTTGGCATTCACAATAGTGGTATCATTTGGGGCAATTAAGTCCGGGGAAAAACCACTCACGGCGGATGTTTGGTCTGGGAATAACTTAAAAATACTTAATTGAGTGGTTAGGTCAATGGTGAATACTTCTAAAGTAATATTACTCGCAGTCAGACCATTGGTCAAACCAATACTATCCTCCGATGAATTAAAGCCAAAAATCAAATCTGCTTGGTTCGGGTCAAAGGCTGGGGCATCGGTTCTCAGCACATAAAGATCCTGACCTTCTCCTCCAAAGAGAAAATCCTGATTCATATCACCAATTAAGGTATCATTTCCCGCTGAACCAATTAAAATATCCTCCCCTTGACCACCACGAATAATATCATTGTCTTCCCCACCGACCACTAAATCGTTACCTAAGTTGCCATTGAGAATATCGTTGCCATTTTCGCCAAATAGGACATCATTATCTCTTCCGCCTAATAAAATATCGTCACCATTACCCCCAAATAAAGTATCATCTCCGGCATTGCCGTTGATTTGTTCATTGCCTGAAGAACCAGTGATTAAATCATTGCCCGCGAGTCCCCGTAACCCTTCGGGAAATGCTGATAATTCACCAATAGTTAGTGAATAATTATCATTTTGTTCGGTTAAATTTTTGTAAATTGGTGGGGGTGGTGGAGGCGGTGGTGCTGGGGTTGGGGTTGGGGTTGGAGTTGGGGTTGTCACAGGGGAAGATACTGGGGCTGTCTCTTTTGTTGTGGTTGCCCCTCCGGTTAATGTGTCTCTATCTGGTAATATTAAAACTGCTTGAGTCATTTTAGATATCCTTGCTATATCTTCAAGATTATTTGCTGTGAGGATTTCTTACTTTTCAGGCATTAACCAACCAATCTTACCAATATTTTTTGTGAATATTGGTTGGCTGCGAGAAATCCTATCCCAGAGATAAGAAGGAGTCTGGCACACTTTGAAAAATTGAATTATTATTGATTTGGGCTTCAGTGACATTTAAGACAATCCCCAAAACTGTATTGAGGAACGGAGAATTTCTTTCATTATTACGAATCAGGACTCCTTGAACGGTGCCATCCCCATTTGGATCTAGGACTTGGGTAGGAATTTCTGTCTCTGAAGAAAAATTTTCTCCGTTGAAACTTGTTAAAAAATCCAGCCTACTGCCTAAGTTTAAACTAATGGTTTCAAAGCTTAGGTCACTTCTAGAAAGTCCCCCAGTTAGACCAATTTTATCATTGTTGGGATCAAAGTCAATGATCCAATCTGCGAATGAGGCGATCGCTTCTGCGGTTTCGGTTCTGAGGATAAACAAATCATCTCCATCGTTACCCATTAAATAGTCGGTGCCAAAATCACCAATCAGAGTATCGCGGCCTTCTCCTCCCAGCAAGAGGTCATTATCTTGACCTCCGCGCACAATATCATTGCTATTACCTCCTAATACTAAGTCATTTCCTCGATTCCCATTGACAATATCGTTGCCATCTTCCCCAAAGATGCGATCGCTATTTTGGCCACCTCGCAATGTATCGTCACCCCCTCCACCCAGGAGGCTATCAAATCCCAGATTACCATTGATGGCTTCACCGCTTGATGAACCGACGATCGTATCATTGCCACCAAGGGATCGCAAACCTCCGGTAAAGTTTGCCAGTTCATTAGGGCTTAATCGTTTATTATCATCATCGTTGGTTAAGTCTTTAAAATCACTGTCCGTGAAGACGGTTCCCCCGGTTACAGCGGTTGAGGTTGAACTGCCTGATGTGGTTGAATTTGTGCTGTTTTTACTCGCTTCTATGGCGGCTAACAATTCTTCGATTGTCGGGTTTTTGTCAACTGCTTGAGGCATAGTTTTTCTCCATAATTTATGATAACATAATCTAGTAGGGTGGGCATTGCCCACCATTGTTTATCTCCTACCAATTCGTTGATAAAAATCAATCATAAAACTCAAAGTTTAAAGCCAATTTCTGCTAATTTGCTGCGTAGTTGCTCTGCTGCCGGAGACTGACGTTGTTCATATTCCGCGATCGCACTTTTAAAGGCGTCCATCGCTTCCAGGATGTTCCCTGATTTTAACAATGTCACCCCTAAATTTTGGTAAGCTTCCGCATAGTCCGGCTTCAGGGCAATGGCTTGTTTATAATTGGCGATCGCTTCTGGGATGCGGCCTTTTTGTCTCAGGGCTAAAGCTAAATTAAAATAACCGGCTGGTAAACTGGGGTCGATTTGTAAAACCGTCTCATAAACTGCGATCGCCCCGGTTAAATCTCCAGTTTCAAGCAATAAATTGCCCAAATTATTATAGGCGCCTAATTTCAATGGCAGGAACATTTCCTGTTTAATAGCCGCTGCATATTCTGCCTTAGCTTTTGACAGTTTTTTCAAGCAACTATAGGCAATTCCTAAATGATAGTGAAGTTCATATTTTACCGCATTTTCAATCGTTTGATTGCTAACTAATCCTAACTGCAATAATTGAATGCCGCGATTCACTTCACCGATTTGCACATACAACGCACCGAGCTTACTACAAGTATAAGCATCATTGGGATGATCCAGCAAATATTGTTCTAAAATCTCTTGTGCCATTGCCAGTTTATTTTTTTCAGCGATCGCCCCTGGTTGATAACCTGTATGTAAAATCGCCACCTTTGCCAAAGAACCGACCGCCCATCGATCCGGTTCTGCCTGCATTAATCGACTGACACTATCATCCACCATCGCATGATAAGGATGCTCAAAGTAAATATCTGGATGATTGCGAAATAATCGGGATACCAAAGAATAAGGAGATTGACTTGCCCCCAATTCTTGACGCACTAAATTAATTAACAGATAGAGATCGCTTTCAATAGCGTTTTTAATATCTGGGATCACTTCTGGGGTCAACATTTCATCCGCATCTAAAACCAATACCCAATCCCCAGTCACATATTTTAACGACTCATTCCGAGCGGCAGCAAAGTCATTATGCCAATCAAAATCATAAACCTTTGCCCCCATTTCCTGGGCAATTTCTGGGGTGCGATCGCTCGACCCCGTATCCAGCACCACCATCTCATCTACTAAACCGGCCACACTACCGAGACATTGCGGCAAAGCGGCTTCCTCATTTTTGGCGATCGCGCACAAGCTTAACTTCATCTGACAACAACTTCCCCATAATTCACAGCGTCGTTGCCATTTTAGCAGGGGGGCGGGGCCGCCATCGGCCGCCATCGGCCGCCATCGGGGGGAAAGTGAAAAGTGGTAGGGGCGAATGGCCATTCGCCCGTACAAGTGAAAAGTTATGCATAAATATCACTATTCACTATTCACTATTCACTCTTCACTCTTCCCTACACCCTACACTCTACACCCTACACGACGGCGGCTTCCCTACGCCCTACAGATAACTAATTTTCTGGCAGATTCAAGCTAATCACTTCATTAGCCTCATTCAGAACAACGATCAAGTCAATCGTTTGCTTTTCAAATTCGCAGGTAATCACAACCGCATTGCCCAGATTCTCGCGAATCTCAACCTGCTGCTTAAAGTCGCCATTTTGCTGAATAAACTTGCTCCACTCGGCCTCAAGATTCTCCGCAGTCACCTTTTGTTCAGCATCATATTTCGTTGCTGCTGTTTCAAAGTCGCCCTCAGCCATTAGCCTAATCAACTCCTGCGCGATCGCCTCTGAGGTCTGTGACTGAGCCAGGATTTCAGGATAGGCTACATCGGAATAAGCTTGGGCATAAGCCGGAATAGCGGTGCCAAAAACCAAGGAACCGAACAAACACAAAGAAATCGATGTTTTCATCATTTTGTCCTCATAAGATTACTTTCATTTTAATTCATGGCTTCAAAAACCCCATCGGGCAAGCCGTACCAGAATTGTGACGCCTCGGCTTGTCGTCTGCTGCCAGTGGGATTAAAGCTGACCCAAATGGGTTGATGCATCAGTCTTATGATAGCCTAAAAGCCTCTTAATCAATTCCCGGTTCCCGGTTCCCGGTTCCCCGTTACTTCTTGGTTGAAAAAAATCGCGATTTCTTAGTCTGTGATGTGCGATCGCGCATAATCAGCATTTTTAGCTGGCTTTTGCTCAACACCTCTATTTGTTTCACAACCGGGCTATGAGTTAAGATAGAATATAGTGACCAGCCCCGAAAATCTACATGATCAACGATCAAGAATTTCTTCACGGTGCAGCATTCTTAAAACTGATTAATGCTGGAGAGCGAATTACGATCGCCCATCTTGCCGAAATTCATCCATCAATTTACTTGATTTCCAGCGATCGTAATCAGTCGGCTGTTCTGTTCAAAGTCTCGAAAAAACCAAAATCTGCATGGTCTTTTACCTTAAGTACCCAGGAAGAATCCGCTCTGGGTACTATGCATTCCCAGTATCCTGATTATTCGTTATTCCTGGCTCTAGTCTGTCACAGAGACGGGATTTGCTGCATTGCAGAGGAGCGGCTTCGGACTGTCTTGGACAAAAATGCTAACATAAGTAATCAGTACATTTCCGTGTCCAGAACCCCTCGCGGCAGCTATCATGTAAGCGGCCCAGGGAGACAGAAAATGGAACAAACTGTACCCCAGAGTGATTGGCCTCGCGTAATTTTGTCACCAAAAAATGCTAGATATGAGTAATACACTAATTAAACCTGATATAAAAAGTGATGGATATTGCATCAGAAAGCTGATGCAAAAACTTGAAGGTAAAATTGGAGTTGAAGCGGCTAATCAATTAAAGACCACGGCTGTGGAAATTGTTCAGAATTGTGTGGATGTTTACTCCCAAAAATTTGGTGATGGGGATGTGGGGTCTACCGGAACTGGTCGGGTCAGCCGTCCGTACAAAGGTCGAATTCCTAATGGCACTACGGGTTTAATTTACGGCAGAGTTCAAAGCGGCAAGACGAACACGACGATCGCCACATTAGCGATCGCCCAAGAAAATAATTTTCGCTGTTTTATTGTTTTAACTTCTGACAATACTTGGCTGGGAAAACAAACCGCCAATCGATTTAATAATCAGCTAAGAGGTGGGCCGGTTGTATTTGATTGGGAACAATGGAAAAAAGATCCCAGGGATTTTGCGGAAAGTAAATTGCTTCCTTATATTGAAGATACGGGAGTTGTTCTAGTTTCCACAAAAAACAACAAGCATCTAGATCATTTGTTACAAGTTCTCAAGTATGCTAAAGCCAAAAATGTCCCCACTTTGATTTTTGATGATGAAGCGGATAATGCGAGTTTGAATACCAACGAATCTAAACAATCAAAAAATGGCGAAAATAGTATTCCCAATAGTGCAATTTTTGATAAAATTTGTGATATCAGGCAATTGCCAATCATATTTATTTACAAATTACCGCTACACTTGGATCGCATATTTTCCCCCAAGCACCGTTATGGAAAGCAGGAGATGTTCGGGAAAACACTAATCAGTTAAATAAACTTTTAGCTGAGTATAGCGATGACGATAAATACTACGAAGTAAATATTAATTTCTTAATTGAAATTCTCTCATATATGCCAAGTCAGAAGGTTGGCTTAGGAAAATGGGAGGATGAGCGAGTCAAAGAACTTCTCCAGCAAATGAAGGCTAAAGGTATTGAAAAAGGACGGCTCAATGTTCGTCGTGGCCAAAATAAAAATGCTGAAGGACTGGACTTACAACGCCAAGAATCTGGCAATTGGTCTGGATATGGTTTTGCCACCAGTAAATGGCTGACTAAACCAAAACGAGATTATCCAGATGTTCCTACTCTAGTTGTTATGTACGAAAAAGGCGAAAAGGAAAAAAAGTGGGATGATCAACCACTCTATCTACCGATGTTGATTATTCCCAAAGGTAAGTTTGTGTTTATGTTCAATGATTCTAATAATGCTGATGAAATAGAAGATGAGTTACACTGGGAAATTCCTGATGAAATCGATGAGCAAGCATGGCTCCAGGCAGCGGCAAGTAATCCAGTCTTTGATTTCCTCAAAGATCCTGAAGAAGATATTTATACATTAGCGGATGGGAAGCCATTTAATGACTAAAGGTAAAGTATTGTGCCTTTCCCATTTGATGATCTATCAAGTACAAAGGTGCGTCCTGCTGTTTGTCTGACGAATCCTATCGGGCAATATCAGCATATTATTTTAGCGTTTATTACCAGTAAAATTCCTGGTAAGTTACTCGACAGTGACTATGTTTTAGATCAAAGTCATTCAGACTTTACAGCGAGTGGGCTGCACAAGTCATCTACGATCAGGTTGGATCATTTGATGACTGTGAGACAGTCAATAATTCAGCGTGAACTAGGAGAATTGTCATCCCAGACACAAGCTGAAATCGCTCAAAAATTGAGTCAGCTACTCAATAATTAATAATTTTCTGTGGGTCAACCCTTGGTCAGGGAATGGTTAGTTAGTCGGTGGGGCTAAAAAAGCCCAACCGACTATTTTATGGACGAGCGGGATTTTGGGCAATACCACTTTTCCCTCTAAAGGATTGATACGCCGCTTGAGAAATTTGCCGAATTAACTCCGAAGCCCCTGGGTCATCATGGGGACGCTTGACGATCACCGATGCCAGATAGCGCTTGCCGTTGGGCAGATCCACGATGCCCGTATCCGCCAGCACTGAGCCAATATTGCCGGTTTTGTGGGCAATGGTGGCATCATCGCCTAAGCCTTGAGGTAATAAGCTATTGTTCTCGGTGGCTTGCATGATGTCCAGGACGCGATCGCGACTCCGCAAAGACAACAGCCCCCCTTTTTCCACCATTGCCATCAGAGAAACTAAATCCTTGGGGCTGGTGGTATTCGTGCCTTGAATATCCGGTAAAAAATTTTGAATCTGGGTGGAAGCCAAGCCCCAAGACTGGAAACGCTGATTCAGGACATTTTGCCCCCCCAAGCGAGCAATCAGCATATTCGTTGCCGTATTGTCGCTGATGGTAATCATTTTTCTGGCGGTTTCCAGTACGGTGTACTGAGTGCCCACGGGCTGATCCTGCATATCCCCAGAACCTTCTGCCACATATTCCGCTTGCATGGTCAAAGGTTCATCAAGGCGGATCTTGCCCGCATCAACTTCTTGAAATAAGGCAATCAGAATCGGCACCTTAATAGTGCTGGCTGCCGAAAAAGTATTGTTGCCGTTCATATCCAAATAAGCCCCGGTATCGAGATCCACAAAAAAGACCCCAGGGGTTAATTGAGAATAAGAAGCGCTTAAAGTTTGGATTTCATTTTTTAACTGGACAATTTCTTGACCTAAATGTAGTGCGTTTAAGGAATTCACTCTTAAATTCCCAGAGTTCCCGGAATTGGGGGAGCCCGTAGCCACCGCATCCCCACTAGCGGATAATCCAGCCACATTTTGGGCCTCTGGGTTACGAATTGATAACAAAGTCCCGGCGATCGCCGCTAAACCCACACCCACAATCAACAACCGAACCCCAGACAACAACGGAGAGAAACGGGCGCTCGCCAAGCGTGCCGGAGGCATCTCTCGCCTGGGTTTAGTCTTTCTTTGTTTTCTCTGCTGAGAGGTTGGTTGCCGAGATTTTTGGGGCGATCGCTCCCGAACAGGTTGACTGTTCTGAGCCTTTGATCCAGTCCCGGCGCTATCACCGGAGGGATTTTGACGACTAGACATTCTTGGGGAGGGTCTCACGGAGGAAGCGCGATCACTGAAACCTTCTCTAGAATTGGCTCTAGAATTGGCTCTAGAATTGGCTCTAGAATTGACTCTAGAATTGGCTCTAGAATTACCTCTAGAACTGGGAATCGTCACAGAACCTTGAGGGGGTCTGGATGAAGCACTTTGATTAGGGGCGATCGCCGAATCCAGTCGGGGGTCTCGCAACAAATTGGGGCGAACTCGATCGGCTACTGGCGAAGCAATCACCGGCGGAAGACTCACGGGCGATGATTTCTGAACTTTCACTGATACCCTGCCTGGAGTGACACGCGATCGCTTGCTGGACCCAAGATCGGGAAACTGGATAGTTTTTCCTGCCGACTGACGGGAGGATGCTTGAGCAGAGAATTTCTCATATGGCTGTCCCACCTCTTGACTAGAGGAAACAACCGACAAAAAAGACCGAATCGGATACCTTTGAGCCACACCTCACTCCTGTTTATTTCATTAATTAATATCTGAATCCATCAATATCCATAAATAATTTAGGCGATTATGGGATTTCTATCCGGTAGGACTTACCCTGTAGGGGCAACCTCCGCCACAGAAAACTCCCCTACAGATTTCTGGGACATTGCTGAATTGACCCAGCCATTTCAATGCAGTAGTCATATCCGAATTATCGATAGATAGATATATCAATAGATAGATGCGATCGCTTCTCGACACACCCAGGCGAAATCCCTGGAGACTTGATTTTAGTCATCCGTGCTACTGACTTTTAAGTCGGAAATTGCCCATTCTACCTGAGAAAGAATTCCCCGCAGCATCGCTAATTCCTGATTAGATAGTCCTGCACGATTATAAATTCTTCGGAATTTTTCCATCCGGGTGGCAGCGGTATGGGGATAAAGATACCCAATTTTGAGCAAGAGGCTTTCTAGATGCTGATAATATCCCTCGATCGCTTCCATTGAGGCAGAGGGGTTAGACTCCACAGGCGTTAAACCCCGCATGGCTGCCGGTGGCATATTTTCCGTCACTGACTGGGACAGTTCATAAGCACAAATCGCCACGGACTGAGCCAGATTTAAGGAGGGATAAGCGTCTGAAGTCGGAATGCGGACAAATCTCTGGGCATAATTCAATTCCTGATTACTTAAACCGCGATCTTCCGGGCCAAAAATTAAAGCCGAGGGAGTGGATGAATCACAAAGCCAGGGTAAGGCAACTCTAGGAGATTCTAATACCGTATCCAGCGCTCGCGGACGGGCTGTAGTGGCGATCGCACGCACACACCCTGTCAATGCTTCTGGTAAGCAGCCCACCACCTGAGCATTTTCTAAAATATCTTGAGCATGAACCGCCATCCGGCGGGCTTCTTCCCCCAAAGGATCGCAATGAGGATTTACCAAAACTAACTGAGAAAGTCCCAGATTTTTCAAAGTTCGGGCGATCGTGCCCACATTCAGCGCCCCTGCCGGTTCCACTAAAATAATTCTTACCGCAGCTAATAATTGTTCATTCATCCATTCATCACCCTAAAACTAGCGATTCCCTAGGGGGCGCTTCGCGATCGCCAGGGCGTTTCCCGAAGCGCCCCTACTTTTCCCCATTCACTTTTTGAATACCGATTCAGTAATTTTAAGATTTTTTGGCCAAAAATCATCAGAATTGACCTATTTTATTTACCACTTTAATAGAGCATAAACCTGAAAGTTATAGCCATAATTATAGCTATTATTAGCTATTAGTAGGTTGGGTTTCGGTCTTCAACCCAACCAACGCATTCGCGGGGACAGGATCTAAAATTTTCAGGGGTTCATTTCCCTAAATTTAAATTACTATGATCAATCTCAATTGATCTAAATTTAGGGGCTAATTAGCGGCTAATAAAGTGAGTCCAAAACTGACCATCAGGCATACAAGTATTCCTAATCAGATTATAACTGTAGTGGAGAAATGCCCCACTCAGGTCTGTACGATAGCCCGTGGAAAACCACTCCCCGTAGGGGTCATGGACAATAAATCCATTTTGATCGTAGCCAACTAAAACAATAATATGACCAAAAGAAGTAAAGTATCCATGCACCACTACCGGGTTGCCCTTGGCTATATGCTCCTTCGCTCGGTCAATGGTGCCCCAAACGGTGAAATCGTCTCGGCGGCCATAATCACGCACCACTTTCGCCAGGTCTTGAGGAGAATGACGACTTAATCCGCTATCGAGCATATAACGATACAGTTCGTCCTCTAGCTGCCTGTACCGCAAATCATAGCGTCTCACCCCCAGATACTCCAAACACATGGCGATCGAAGTAACATTACAAGAACCCGTTGGGTTATACCAGTTGTCCAACTGAGATTTAAAGGGCACATTCAGTCTGACTTGTCTCGGCGGGCCACTGTTAATAATCTGTTGCGTCCCATCAACGATTTTGACGTGCTCGTCGTAGGCATACCAAACCCTTTGACTACTCACCGGCTGAGAGAATGTCACCTTATAGTGACGCCGGTGCCCCGCTTCATAATCTACCAGAGCAAATGACTGACCCGGTTCAGCGTCCAGGATCTCACTAGGGCTTAATTCCCTGGACTGAAGAGGCCGCAGTTTGAGCTTGGTCTTGATAATTATGCTTAAAACCGGATTATTCGTCGGCAGGTTTTGTGGCTGTACCGTTAACAGTTGTCTGGCGGTTTGCGGACCAAGACTATCTGGTTCGGTGGTAATTCCCACCAGGGTTTGAAATCGCCGAAACGCTGCGGTAGTCTTGGGGCCGAAAATGCCATCGACCGGGGGATCAAGTAACCTCAGTGCGATTAAACGTTGTTGCACTTGACTGCTCAGAGCAAAATTCTGAGCTACTTGGGATAAAGGTAATCGAGTGGTAATTTGTTCTAGTCTCATTTGGCTGCAATTCTTTATGGGTTTATGAAATAGATGACTTACGCACCATATTTATATTCTGACATTGGGGCAACCACCGCCAACGGATTGCCCCTACTTATTTTATCTGTGAGATTAGTCTATGAGGATGCTTGATGGTTGACAGTGGAAAGCATTTATAGACTACCAAATCTAGAATACTCCCAAGGAGTCTGCGGCAATATTACCAAAAAGGCTGATTATGGATATGAATGCTGACCCGCTACCCGCTGAGAAAATCTACATCATTTATGTCCTCTCGGAAGCGCGAGAACCCATTTCCCAGCGGTTGCTGGCTAAGTTCACCGGGATAGCAGAATATAAGCTGCCGCCAGTGTTGAAGGAATGGCGGCAGTTTTTGCGGTTACAAAAGATTCAGGAAGAACCTCGCTACAGCGTCTATCATGCCTCGTTTAGCGACTTTCTCAACGAGCAAGCCAAAGATTCAGGAGTTGACCTAGAAGAGATTAACCGCCGTATGGGTGACAATTTAGCCGATGGAGCGCCTCTATGACCACAGAATTAGGAGATTGGATTCAGCAACAGTTACCAGAAGACCGCCTGCACCTCCTCCGACATCAACCCAGTTATTTTGCCAAGGGGGGACAGGTACAGCGGTTGGTAGCTTGGTTGACGGATTTTGGCTTTTTGGAGCAAAAGTTAGAGGCGGTGGGGATCAACCCGTTAATTGATGATTATGATTTGGCATTACCCTTGGTATCGGAAACGGAACAACAGACGTTAAGCCTAATTCAAGGGGCGTTGCGGCTATCGGCACATATTTTAGACCAGGATAAGACCCAACTAGCGGGGCAAATGCTGGGGCGGTTATTGTCGTTTTCTCAGCCTGAAATTGTCGCGTTACTGGAACAGGTCAAACAAGCCCAAAAAAAAACCCTGGTTGCGTCCCCTCTCCCCCACCCTCACTCCTCCCGGTGGAGCACTGATTCGCACCCTCACCGGGCATAATGACTCGGTATATGCAGTCGCCATTACCCCCGATGGCAAAATCGCTGTTTCTGGTTCTTATGATAACACCCTGAAACTGTGGGAGTTAGGGACGGGAAATGAGGTGGCGACGTTTAGAGGGGAGTTTGGTGGGTTTAACTGTTGTGCGATCGCAGCTGATGGGGTGACGGTGGTGGCGGGGGATTGGTCGGGGCGGGTGCATTTTCTGCGGTTGGAGGGGGTGTGAGGGAGCAGAGGGGCTGGGGAGCAGGGGTGCAGGGGTGCCCGCCATCGGCAGGGGTGCCCGCCATCGGCAGGGGTGGGGAGAAACCTTCTTTGCTTGCATCCGAGTGACCTGCCCTACAGCTATAATGGCGAGAAAGCAGGTTTCTGGAGAAAGTGATGCCAATTACCTTAAACAAGCAACAAGAGGAGTTTATCGCTGCCCAGTTAGCCCAGGGCAATTTTAACCATCCTGATGAAGAGGTGAATGCAGCGTTTAAATTGCTAGAAAAATTGCAAACTGAATACCAAGACTGGCTCACCGAAACCCTTGCTAAAGTACAATCTGCCGCCTTAGAATTGGATAATGGCGAAGGCTTAGATGGGGAAACTTTTGTTTTAGACATTTTGGAGCGTTTTCACCAAGCCAAGGGAGAAGCGCAGTGAGTCAGTACCGGATATCCCTATCCGCCAGTCAAGATTTGAACCAGATTTATGAGTATTTTTTAGCCCGAAATCTGACAGCAGGGGAGCGTTTTTTTGCAGAATTTAACCAGAAATGCAAATACTTAACCCAGTTCCCTTATCTGGGAAAAAGTTACGATTATTTATTGGCGGATTTGCGCGGTTTACCTTGATATGGCTACATTATTTTTTATCGGGTCAGAGGGGAAATGGTCGATTTTTTGCGGGTTGTGCATGGCAGACAAGACCTAGAAGAATTGTTTAGCGATTGATAAATCAAAGGATGAAACTAGCTGAAGCCATACTCACTGCAGATGCGAGGAGTTTCTTAATCAGATTTGGGTGAGGATGCAGAGATTGTCATAGAAACCCGGTTTCTCGGAAGTGAAAAGCTTCTCGCATTGCCACTTCACTAGGCCCAGTCCGCACCAAAATTGAACGCACTAAAGAGCCAAATATGCGCCACCCCACCAGACTTAAACTTGCATGGCGTGTTGATACCAATAAATCATCTAGT
The DNA here is from genome assembly GCF_040564635.1 of Planktothricoides raciborskii GIHE-MW2. Classification (NCBI taxonomy): domain Bacteria; kingdom Bacillati; phylum Cyanobacteriota; class Cyanophyceae; order Oscillatoriales; family Oscillatoriaceae; genus Planktothricoides; species Planktothricoides raciborskii. The sequence goes on along the minus strand of NZ_CP159837.1, from coordinate 4,571,202 downwards.
CGAATTTGACAAACGCCATCAAAAATCACCGCATTGGCGATCGCATCTTCTGGATCACCGGGCAAAGGTGGCAGACACATCCTCTGGTGGACGTGAACTTTAGCATTTCACTTAGAAGCTGTTTGGCATTCGGATCGTTGGCACGAATGGGTTGTAATCGCAACAAAAAGGCGTAATTACGGCGACCAGGTACAAGATCGTAGAAGTAGCAATGGCAAATTTAATCCCCGCGATCCGTTCTCCGAGGAAATAAGCCGCATCTGTGCTGATAATATGCCCCTACAAAAGAGTAAAGGGGTCTTCTGTCTCATCAATCAGACCCCTTGCCAAGACATCCTGATACTCAATGGGCTGGCATACCAGTGCGCCTTCTTCTCCAAAGACAAGCTGGCGGTGTTTGGTTTTGCCCAGTTTATTGGCGAACTCCTGAATTATCTCTAAAGCCTGAGAATCATGGGAGAGATTTTTTAACTGCTTTTCTAACTCCGCTAGACTGGGAGGCGGTTGATTGTTCATTGTCCCCGTGATTTAGTCTTCTAGTCCATTGGGCTGGGCAGTTTCGCCGATTTGCTGACGCGATAGCCTTGCTTCATGCAGGGGGTGAGGAATGCGATCGCGATCGAGTATCACCTCCTCTTCCTCATTTTGGTCTAAGGTTTCCGGTTCCAAAGCATCAAAGGTATCGCGCACCGGGAGTTCCGGCAAATTGCCTAGCATAGCCACCGCTTCCGCCAGTAAATTTAAGTTTTCTTCATCGGGATGCTTCTGGGCAGCGCGTACCGCTAGAACCACTACCCGGAGTCCTCCCCGCAGGCGATCGACATCCCGGGCTAAACCATACAAGGTCTGAAAATCATGCTCTTCAATAATACGATATTGGCCTGATTTGGTATGAAGGGTGGCAATAACCCGATCCTTGACTGAACTCAGGGTTTTCGCCCCTTCTAGACGAAATTGCTCAAACGACTTCCAGGTTTGACCAACTCGTAAGCTGAGCCCGCTTTGATTTTTTACAGGCGTCGCCATAATTCCACCTCCTGTGGACATCATAGCAAAAAACCAACGAAAAGCCAATGTTTTTACAATTCTCAAGATGTGGGTGGGGGCTAGAAACCTTCGATACTAGATTTCGGTGGGGATACAGAGGTTATGGCAGCCCCGGTTTCTGAGGGTTGCTGGGTTTTCGGGTGGGGGGATGCGAGAAACCGGGTTTCTTAATCAGATTTGGGTGAGGATGCAAAGGTTATGGCATTGGGTCCCGGTTTCTCGTTATGTTTTTGTCTGACCCAATTCCCCGTTTTCTACTTAGGATATAGTTGGTATTTTTAATTAAATTAAAATTCAATTAAAAATAGATTTTTTTCATCAGTTTAATCTGATTTATAATCAGAACGTGATTGTAAAAAATAAACCTTATTTTTTGTTAATTTGTAAACGAAAAAATGCTCTAACTCAATTTATTATGGTTTTCATTAAATTGTTTTTTATTTTTAGGACTCAATTCCTAAATCCTCTTTTAATTCAGCTACCGTTTGAGGAGTTGTGGTGCTATTTTCTGACCATTCTAAAGCACGAAATAAACGTTTCGCATTTTCGGGCGATCGCAGTAAATAGACACATTATAATAAACTCTCTAGCTCATCTTCGGCAATTAACGCCACATTTTTCTCATTGCGGCGCTTAATGACCACAATCTGACGCTCATCACACACTTGATCCAAAATAGTGGCTAAATTCATTCTCGCTTGAGAATAAGTGGTTTCTTTGCTTAACATCATTTTTGCTAGATAACTCGTACAACATTATTGTACAATGCTAAGGGGCGAGTATGGGAGACAAGAAACCGGGTTTCTTGAGGCGGTTTGGGTGAAGATGCAAACCGTCTGACAGAAACCCGGTTTCTATAGCAAAATGTTTCAGGGTAAGGCGTTATAGCAATAGCCAGAGAAGGTAAGACATTAATAATGAGTGAAAACCATCTCATCAGAAGGTTTCCCCGTTGGTGTGTTACTGCGGAGGGTTTGAATCGGTTTGAGCCAGCAGATTAGGATAAAACAAAATTTGGGGATACCAAGACTAATTTTATAGTCACTTATTCACCATAAGGTAGAGTTGGTTGATGCATTTTAAGTTTTTCATAGAGAATTTTTCGTTTCCGATATAGCATTAATATTTTGTGATGTTTTTCAGGATATTTCCATTTGATATACTTAAGAAAATCATCAATTGTACAAGATTTTTTGAAGCCGCCATTCCAAAGATGAAAACCATCACTAATTTCTTGACAAATGGGAATAATATTCTCAGGTTCTGCCGCCAAAAATCTATAGTTTTCTTTGTCATATAAATGATGTCCTACCAGTTGTAGGGTTGGATTGTCATATTTGTTACGAGTAGCACCTGTAATTTGACAACATTTGTTGTTCTGGTTTTTGACAAATCTAACAGCACTCTCAATCTGACTATCCGATGGAGATGGAGCCAAAGCTAGGTATTCTAAAACGGGCGGAGCCACTTCTCTAACCCTCTCGCAATACTCTCGCCTTTCTTGCGATCGCAAAGTCAAAGATAGCTCTATACTTAATTTTTCCAAACCTGATAGTGAGAAATGTACATCTTTTTCTATTAGATCGAAGTCTTCACCGAATATCATTGGGTTATCAGACATTCTAATCGATGCCCTGGCTTCAGCCAGTCTATCCTTATTAGTTCGGAATATTTTTACAACATCTCGATAACTTAGCCAATGTCTCTGATTTTTTACCAGCAAAGAAGAACTATGTTCATAAATTGAACGACGAACTTTATTATCAATCTGCTCAATGCGGTATTGTTCAACTAAGATCAACACCGATTTGATCGTGGCATCATTAACAATTCCTTCTTTCTCTAAACTCCTGGTAACGGCGATCGCACCTTCACGAGAAAAAAGCCTAATAGGTTTTTCGGCAATATAATTCTGAACAATAAAGTGGAGCGATTCTTGAAGTATTAAATCAACGGAAATTAACCTTTCAACAAAATCATCAAACTCTTTTAATGTGATTTCTAATGCTTCGACTAATTTTTTTTCTTCAATATAGAAAATATCTCTCTCAATCAATGACCATGATTAAATTTCAAAACTAAGACTTTTGTACATTAAATCGATTCGCTCAAAAATCATGCGATCGCCCGTCTCTGGATTATCAGGATGATAAATCTTTGAAAGCCGATAATAAGCATTCTTAATATCTTGTTTTGTCGCTGTTTTGGGATCTAAGTCAAAGACTTGCCACGGCTTGAAATAATTAAAGACGTTGACACCGTTAATACAGCCATAACCCTGCTGATATCGCTCGTGGGGGAGAATATCAATAAATCGACGATATAACATCTCCCAGGTTGATTTCAACCGAAAATCGGGTATTTTTATGCCCTCTGTGGCCATCTTAAAAGCTCCAGACTGCTTTAGTTCTTTGGTATTTTTGACCTTAAAACGGCGGTAAATGGCGCTTTTTAACTCATCAATACTGAGTGAATTTTCTGGAGTCTCTTCCTGATAAGCACTTCGGAGAACTAAATAAGCAAATTGTTCCAGGCTTGGTACATCAATTTGCCCATTTTGCGCGATCCGAGCAATCTCATGCCGTACTTCTTGAGGTAGGACTAATAAAACCATATAGCGTATTTTAAAATGACAGGTTGAGAAATGTGTATCCTACATTAGTCAATTCTAGCAGTAAATTTCGGGTAAGGGACAAGAAACCGGGTTTCTTAACCATATTTCGGTGAGGATGCAGAGATTGTCATAGAAACCCGGTTTCTGGGGTAAAAATAAATAGAGAAACCGGGTTTTTAGGTTTTTAGGGTAAGTTCATGCCGACGGTTTGAGACTGTCGAACATGACCATAAGCGTTAATCACTTCTTGATTAATGGCTACCGTGGTGGTGTCATAAGCTTGCATGGCAATCTTGGGATAACAGCCCAAGGCAATAATTAACACCAAAAAACTCAGGGCGATCGCTACTTCACGAGGACGGGCATCTAAAAACTGCGCTTCTCCCGGTAAGATACAATTAGTTCCAAAGCAGACCGCTGCTTGGTTGATGATAAAGTCTTCTCGTAACTCTGGGTCGGTGAGGTCACAAGCCGGCACTTCTTTCGATCCGTAAAAAGAACCGTAGAACACTTCCCGAACCATTGATAATAAATAAATCGGGGTGAGAATGACTCCCACCGCGCCTAAGAAGACGATCGCAAATCGGAAAGCCACACTATAAAATTCACTGGTAGCAATGCCAATAAATACTGCCACTTCACTGGCAAAGCCACTCATTCCCGGTAAAGCAATAGAAGCCATTGCCCCAGCGGTATAAAGGGCGAAAACTTTGGGCATAAACATTCCGATGCTACCCATATCTTTCATGGTCATAGTTTGGGTGCGATCGTAAGTAACGCCGGTCAGGAAGAACAAGACTGAGGCAATTAGACCGTGGGAAATCATTTGCAACATTGCCCCATTGACGCCGATATCGGTGAAGGAGGCAATGCCAATCAGCACAAAGCCCATGTGCGAAACCGATGAATAAGCTAATCGCCGTTTCATGTTGGTTTGGGCAAAGGAAGCTAAGGCACCGTAGATAATATTAATGACACCCAGGGTGACTAATACCGGGGCAAAGTAAATATGAGCATCGGGCATTAATCCCATGTTTAAGCGCATGATGCCATAAGCGCCCATTTTCAGCAAAACTCCGGCCAAAATCATGGACACTGGGGCAGATGCTTCCCCGTGGGCATCCGGTAGCCAAGTATGGAAAGGTAGGGCAGCGAGTTTGACCCCAAAGGCAAAGAGTAATCCCGCATATAGCGGCAGTTCCAAGGCTAGGGGGAAGTCTTTTAAGCCGAGTTCGGCAATATCAAAGGTGATTGGACCTGGACCGGCGAAGGCTAGGGCGAAGGCTGCCACTAAGATGAAGATGGAAGCAGCGGCAGTGTAGAGTAAGAATTTCGTGGCGGCGTATTGCCGTTTCGGGCCACCCCAAATGCAGACCAGCAAGTAAACCGGGACGAGTTCCAGTTCCCACATGATGAAAAATAGCAGCAGGTCTTGGGAGATGAATACGCCGATTTGCGCCGCGTATAAGACCAGCATTAGGAAGTAGAACATCCTAGGTTTGCGATCTAGTTGCCATGCGGAAAGCAGGGAAAGGGTGGTGACAAATGCCGCGAGAAGTACCAAGGGCATGGACATTCCATCGACGGACACCGCCCAACTGATGCCTAGTTGGGGAATCCAGGTGAATTTTTCGGTGATTTGAAAGGTGGCGAGTTGTGGGTCGTATTTTTGCCAAAAGAGTACGCAAATTAGTACCAAGTCGGCGATCGCCACTGACAAGGCATACCAACGCAGCACTTTTCCATCGCGATCGGGGATGATTGGCACCAGGAATGCTGCCAGGAAGGGCAGGGCAAATGTGGTGGTTAACCAAGGAAATGAATCAGTAAGCATTGCAGTGGAAGTTGAGCCCAAACATGGGCCGGTGAAAGAACTGTGAAAATATTATCTCTGTTTTTTACTTTTTATTTAAATTTTTTTCATTGTGGCGGAAACTGATTGGTAGTACATTAGGGAAAACCTTATCCAGTATGGTTTAGAGATGCGATCGCGTCTCGGCCTAGGCCATAAGGGACAGAGGCGATCGCGATCGTTGGCTCAATGGTTTTCCATAATAATTTATCGATAATAATCATAAGCAATATAAGTAATTATAAAAACCAAATTATCAAACCCAATAATAGAGATTAACTTAATCCCCACTTATCACCGGCAAAGAGATTAATTTTCCGCAAAATGTTATTTTCACATATCTTTGTAAAATCAAAAAAATTATAAAAACTATTGACAATTCAGCATTTTTTGGTAATATAGTCATTATAAGATACGGTGCCTAACTATTGGCAATTGTTAATTATTTTCCCCCGCTCCCCCGCGAAGAGAGAAAAGAGAAAAGAGGATAGAGAGAAGAGAATTTTCCTCTATCCTCTTTCCTCTATCCTCTTTCCTCCTCTTCTCCCCTGCTCCCCCGCACCAGAAGCTCCTCTGCACCCCACACCCCACACCCTACACCCTACACCCCAAAAAGCTGCCTATTCCCTTGGGTGAAACTTGCGATAAAGCATCCCTTTAATCGGTTGATTTCCTTTTAAATGTCGTTCGACCACCGCTGGAACTTCTTCGGGTCTAACTTGGCAATACCAAACTTGTTCTGGTTCCACCAATACCATCGGACCATTGCCACATTGTCCCAGGCAACCCGTCCCCTCGGCGATCGCATTTTCTATGGGCATTTGTTGAAACGCTTGTAACACTTTTTCTGCCCCTTGCTTCCGACAAGTTCGATTAATACAAACCAAAACTTTTCTCTGAGATTGCTGTACGATTACCATATTTTTATCGGCGATTGATGATATCATTTATTTTTGATTAAATTTGGCTTCTATAGATTCAATAATTTCCGTAAATTGAGCGATAGTATCGGGTAATTGATCCCAATCAAATGGTTCTAGTTGATTTGCCACCTGATTGGCATAGTTTAACAAATCCCCTAAAGGATATTTCTCTGCCCACTGGTTTAAGCGCTCGGAAAATGCTTGTAATTCTCTAAATTTCATTTTTTGACATAATTCTGGCCAAATATGTGTTTGTTCTATGTCCAGTTGATCCATTAATTCCCGAAATGCTGCCTCATTGATTAATGGCACTGGTGACTGCATCATTTCAGGATTCAGGCGATCGCTGGCTCGATCTATATCTATAATAGAATTGTTTGGCTCTCGGTCAGGCTTGACGCTGGATTGAACTGGATCTAAATTTGGCTCGATCGCGATCGGCAATTTACTCTCAGCGATCGCGGAATCAAACACCCTCACATTAGGAAACTTAAACGTAAAAATAGAACCAGAATTTAACTCACTTTCGAGTTCAATGGTTCCCCCCAAAATTTCTGTAAGTCGTTTGGTAATTGCTAATCCTAAACCTGTACCACTATACTTACGTTTACTCTGTCTATTGCCTTGGGCAAAAGCATCAAAAATATGCAATTGATCTTGAGGGCTAATCCCGATTCCCGTATCTTCTATGCTCAGGGTTAAACTGACGAGTTGTAAAGCAGATTGATTGATGATTTCCGAACCTGGTAAGCACTCATTCAAGGATGACTCACTCTCTGGAAAACTATGGGTATTTTATTTGGTGCTGAGAGAAATTTTAATAAAACCCTCTTCGGTAAATTTGAGAGCATTACCGACAACATTAAAAAGTATTTGACGCGGCCGTACCTCATCAAAATAAAGGTTCTGAGGAAGCTTTTCGTCAATCTCACTAAAAAGTAACAAATTTTTTTGACTCGCGGGGTGAGAGAAAATTTGTTCAATTTCTTGAATCACCATCCTGATGTCAACGGGTTCATAACTGACATCTAGTTTCCCGGATTCAATTTTCGACAAGTCTAGGATATCATTAATCAAAGCCAGGAGCAGTTTGCCACTAGAGGCGATCGCCTCAACATAGCTTTTTGACTTATTTTCAAGTGGGCTATTTTTCAGCAATTCACAAAACCCAAGAATGGCATTCATTGGGGTGCGGAACTCATGGCTCATATTGGCAATGAAATTGCTCTTATATTGGCTGGCTATTTCCGCTTTTTCCTTAGCCAGTTCCAGTCTTTTATTAGAATCAATCAGTTCTTCAGTTCGCTGCATCACCTCCTGCTCTAAAGTCTGATTATATGCCGCTAAAAGTTTCTCTGCTTTTTGCTGTTCCCGGATTGCTGCTGCCAGTTGTTCACTGATTTGTAAATTTTTGTTAGTTCGCTGCTGCACCGCTACTTATAATAAAAATTGACGATGGAGAATTAAATACACTTAAATAGTGATTAAGCTGGTAATGAACAATTCACTTAATCTAGCTAAAAGCACAAGCAATAGGACTAAGGTTAATCCAGTGATACCCAATACCCATTGATTTGAATGATGTCTAATTTCTGGCAGTTGATTCTGAAGGTTTGCATCGTCTTGATCAGGGTTGATTTTAGCAATTAATTAAGATTTAATTGAACCAGATATCTGAGTAAAATTTGGGTGTAACATTTAGGTAAATTTACTCAGATACAGAAAAATGCAGACGAGAAGATATTCTAGAATTAGTCTAAGTTTCTAGATTGTCCAAACCCCATGAGGCAAAAATATGCTTTAAGAGACTTGAAAAGACAAAATTAAATAGCGCAAAATTCCCAACCGAGATAACCACTCAGTTGCCAAGGTGACATTTTCGCCTTTCTTGAGCTTGCCATCATGCAGGAGTTTTCTGACTATGGGATAAGTTGGCAGAGTATTTACGGTAATATCATCCTCAATTTTGCTGATAAATTGAGTGGTTTTGGCTAAATTTTGATAGTCAGTCAAGCTAATATTACTGTCCACTTTTCCGTAAGTAAAGTCTATGTCAAATGGGATAAAATTGCCCATAAATTTGAGTACAGGCATAAAAGTTTCTGCTTGAACAAAGTCGCTAATCGCCAGTTGGCCACCGGGCTTAAGGACTCTTCGTGCTTCTCGGAAAAATTGCTCTCGGCTAGGAAAATGAAAAATGCACTCTACCGCTGTAACCACATCAAATGAATTATCCTCAAAGGGCAGTTCACAGGCATTGCCTTGGACAAATTGAATTTGATTGTTATTTTGCGGTTGTACTTGTTCTCGGGCGCGTTCGAGTTGACGTTCGTCGATATTTAATCCGACTAATTCCAGATCAGAAAAGCGTTCATTTAGGCTGGCGATAGTGCCGCCAAATCCACAACCACAGTCAAGAATTCGCTTTCCATTGCCGACTTTTCCGGCATCACAAACCCGACGAGACAGACGTTCTGCGGCTTTGGCAAAGTCGGAGATCGAACCATCGGCAGCAGCGGGATAATCCCAATATCCCCAGTGAACATGACGGCCAAATGCTTCTAATGCCTCTGGGTTTTGTTTGCCAAATTCTTCAAACAGGAGATCGAAATAAGGAAGATTAATATTTGGGTTGGCCATAATGTTGCTCCTTAATTTAAACCAAATCATCTGGATGATCTATGGGATTATCTGCAACTTCCCGATCGCCCAAATTAGACGGGGGGCGATCGCTACTCCAAGCCCACCAAGCGCAGCCACATTTACACTGATAAAACTCCTGCCACTTGCGGCGATTTTCTGGGGTATAAACGGGCGATCGCCGGTTAATCCAAACTTGGGTGGCTTCCAAAGAACTAGCGTAGCAAGTCGGACAACAAAACTGATAAGCGTGAACAGCCTCTTTCGTCCATTCGGGAGGAATTGGCGCAAAAGCATCCATAGGTGACAATACTATAGGTGACAATTAGGTGACAATATTAAAGTTAATGATTTGGCATCACAGGGGTGGCTTTTGAATTTAGCCTTTTTGATCAAATCAAAAGTCGCCACGGATTTTCTGGGGTGGCGATCGCTGCAAAGCCTGCGGAAAAGCAGAGAAATCAAATAGCCCCCGGCTTTAGCATTCGGTGAATGCCGCAGTGGATTTAAGCGGTCTACAATACCCAGGTTACAAGTTATCGTATTTTATTTTCAGAGATATTGCCCAAAGTCTGAGAATTAACTCATTATGGATCCAGCGATTGAAACTTACCGCTTACTCGATATCATGCCTGCCAGCGGACGGATGCTGACAAAAATTCAAAGCCAGCCCCAACAACCCACGGTAATTTCGAGTCCATTTCCCAAACCTTGGGATAAACCCAGATTGATTTTAGTTAATTTTGACCTTTGGGCGCGATTATCTCAAAGTCAGCGAGATTTATTAATGTTAAGAACCGTTTGTTGGCAGTTGAATATCCAATGGTTCAAAATCGATATTTATCAAGGATTAGTGGCAGCCGGGGTCTTAGGAACTTTGTTAGAAATGGTGCAAGTGGATGCCGTCGGTATCGTCATTGCCGGGAGTCTAACCGGACTAGCTGTTTCTCAAATTTGGCGCAATCAACGCAGTTCCCAATCGGAGTTATTGGCCGATGAAGCAGCACTTCAAGTCGCCCAACGGCGGGGCTACAGCGAAGCCGAAGCCGCCCAATATTTGCTTGAATCAATTCAAATAGTGGCCAAAATTGAAGGGCGACCCAGCTTAAGTTTTACCGAACTGATTCGCTGTCAAAATTTACGGGCGATCGCTGGTCTTTCGGCTTTCAGTGTTCCCGAAGGAGAAATTCGTGAATAGTTTTTATTTGTTGATTGTTGTTGGTTGATTGTTGTTGGGTAGGGATTCTTTTGTTGTTTGTTGTTTATTTTTTGTTGTTTTTTATTACTTTTCGCCATTTGCCAAAAATCAACAATCAACAATCAACACTCAACACTCAAAGAATCCCTACCCAACAAACAACAATCAACAATCAAAGAATCTTTACCCAACAATCAAAAACCAATTTATCGATCTACTTCTGTCACTCGCCAACTAAGTTTCAGGTTTAGCCAGAAATTCCAAAGCGTGACAATTGCGATCGCAATAAAATTCGCCACATAGCGACCTGCGCGAAACGAATTAAACCCTAACAAATTAAACATCACATTCAACAACACAATATTTAATCCGACTCCTCCTAAGCAGACCAAATTAAACTTCAAAAACCGCTTAAATCGCTTCTTCCAACCCCGTTGATGAATGGACATATCGGCAAAAGTCCAGGCATCATTCCACAAAAAATTATTCACAATTGCCGCTTCCGCCGCAATAATTTTACTGCGAGTCAATCCCCAGGCCAAAGTAGTCGGGTCACTTAATAAATAAAGCACCGCCATATCCACAAACACCCCAGAAAAACCCACAATGCCAAACCGCAAAAAACGGCCAATCCGCCATAAATCTAACCGTAAACGCACCAAGTGGCGCAAATAATCGACATACTGTTTCCATGTCACCTTACTTTCGCCCTCTAAGCGTTCTTGAAACACATAGCCCACTTCTGCCACTTTGCCGATATCTCCCCGTCCCAGGGTTTCAATCAAAATTTTGTAACCCAGAGGATTCATGGTTTTACCAACCAGGGCTTGGCGACGCACCATAAAATAACCACTCATGGGGTCAGAAACCCGCCCCACCACTCCGGGCAAAATAATTAACCCTAATGTCTGAGCTCCTCGCGATAAAAAACGGCGAATCAAACTCCAATCACTCACCCCACCCCCTTCTACATGGCGAGAAGCCACCACCAAATCCACATCAGCTTGTTCTTTGATAATGGCCAACATTTGTAATAACACTTCTGGAGGATGTTGCAAATCCGCATCAATTACGCCAAAAATTTCTCCATTTGCTACTTGCCAACCGCGAATCACCGCCGTAGAAAGTCCCCGTTCATCTCGCCGACGCATGACTCGTAATTGAGGATATTCTCCCATGATAGATTGGGCAATTTCCCAGGTTTTATCTGGACTATTATCATCCACCACAATTAACTCATATTGGCCAGGAATAACTGAATTTAATAACCGGGTTATTTGTTCTACAATTGCCGGAATATTTTTCGCTTCCTTGTAAGTTGGCAGCACTAAAGATAATAATAATTGACTTTCATTTGCTCTTGTATTGTGTGACAAAATCTGTAATGAACTAGAGGGAACATCAAGAAGTGAATTGGTTTGCTGTTTATTCATTTTAATTCCTTAGACGTTTTTGGTAGAATTAAGTAAATTGTCGTTGGTATAAAGGCAATCAAGCCATCAACACCCAGTAAAAAATCAGAGCTTCCCTTCAATGTGAACAAATAATAAGTATAACTACTCAGGCAAAAAATTAAGCTAGTATTCACAAATCGTTGCACATCGGAATCTTTGATCGGAAAAACCAGGAATGCGATCGGAATCAGAATTGTAACGTACCAGGATGGATTCCAGGGTGTGGCAAACAAGAAAAGTAGTAAAGATGTCCATCCTATGGTTAATATTAGATGAATCTCTGAATAGCTTTTTTTTCTAATTCTCCAATACATTCCGTACAAAGTTGCAGCATAGTATAAAATATAGGCCATATAACTTATCCATTTAGATAATAGATAAACTCGATATGCGTATTCTCCACTCAAAAAGCTTGGAAGGATATTGGTAATATTCCTAAATATAGTTATCAAAAATATGTGTAATGATCTATTCGTTCTGAACGAAACACCAGGGTTAGTTAAGCTTGACCAGGCATCTAAAGACCCCAGACAGACAAAACTTACAATACAAATGACAGCGATCGAGGCCAGGAAAGAGAGTATAATAGTATTGTATTTTTTCTTACTAATTAAATAGAATAACATTAGGGGCATCCAAATAATTGGTATAGTTTTAGTGAGAATACCCACCCAAATTAGCATAACTGATAGAAACAAATACTGAAAACGAATGCTACGGATAAGTAGAATCAAAGACCTACACAGAAAAACATCAATGTGAGCCTGACTCACTTGTTCAAAAAGTAATATAGGATTGACCAAATAAGCAATTACTATAATTTTTTTCAAATAATCCTCTTTCAGTAAATTCCATATCAATCAAGCGTTAAGCACATGAAATATCAAACATAAAAACTTAAATATATATATTCCTAAACTAATATTAATGGTTGTGAATAAGGCTGATATGACAAATAAAAATTGAGAAATTAGGCCGTAAGTCGAGGTTTGAAGCCAGGAAAAATATGGAGATACTTGAGAGTAAAAGTCTCCGGCAGGAACAATGTATGGATTGATTCCATTCAAAATCATTAAACCTGAATGTAGATATGTATATATATCGGTCTTAGTATTTGGGTAAGAGATAAATGCAAGCAGCAAAAATATGGAAGAAGGAGCGATCGCTTGGACGAACTTGACCCTAGATCCTATTGTCGAGTCTTGTTGATCATTGAGTTTTGCCTTTCGCAACCATATTAAGTAGAGTATATTCAAAGCTATATACTCAGCACCGATCCTGAGATCGTTATAAGTCAAGCTGGCATCACTAACCCCAACCTCTAAGCGATATTGCTTAAGCAACAATTCTGCACAGAGAATAAAGCAAAATACCAGACTAATAAATTCGATTTTTATGCGTTTAAACATACATTCCCTTAATTACTAAGTTTAGTAGCAACAGAATCAATCGCTAACCAGCGCAATTAACTCACTCATATTGGCCGGAAATCACTGAATTTAATAACCGGGTTAGTTGTTCTACAATTGCCAGAATATTTTTGGCTTCCTTGTAATTTGGCAGCAGACAATAGTAATTGAATTTCACCGTAAATGAGATTTATCGGAAATATTGTTAATGAACCTGTTGGAACATTAATGGCCGATATATTGAACTTTTGATTCATGATTTTTTCCTGTAAATAAAAACATTTTTTTGTGCTGCAATTATCAGCGATCACTAAAACATTTAATTAATATAAATAACAAAATAAAAAAATATTACTAATTAGTCAAACAGCTAATCTTACTGAATTAGGCAAAAATTAACTTTTGTTAATTAAAATTTTTAGAAAAAAAAGCGATATACACCAAAAAACCATTATATCTGATTTTAGCAAAAGCAGAGCGATATGTTAGATTATGACAAAAGATTAAGTCATAGAATTGAAACAAATAAGTAGGTGTCAAAGGTTTTAAATGATGTTCAACTACTTACTCAAGTATCTGGTAACTTGATCTGGTAACTTGATCTGGTAATTTTTGTCACCGTATTTTTGGTTTTTTCTCCTTGATGTGTGCAGCTTTTTGGCTCAAAGGCAACCCTGGAAAGCATAGGATCTAGTCAGATTAAATCTGGGCAAAGCTTGGCGGCCAGAGAAAAATTGTGTATTTTTTGCTACATTGGCCTCAACTCAGGCCAGCCAAGTTGATCTATATGTCTATATGTCATTCACATGGATAGGGAACCGTGAAATATTTTTTCTTAACCGAAGGTTGGACTGTTGGACGGGTCTGGGGAGTTGGCGGACTATGGAACGCTTTAGCTTGGCGGCGCGAACCAGAAATTGAGAAAATGAATCTGGCGATTATCGAGCAAGGGGAGAAGATGTGGCTTTACCGGGTAGAAGACGCTGTATTGATGCTCGAAGTTAAACCGCTCCCTGAGTTGGTTCCCAAAGAAAGTAGTATCGGCCAAGTGCTGATTAAACGGTTAATGAACTCAGATCAAGTGATCGAGTGGCTGTGTACTTTACAAGCCACTTGTGAAATAGGTCGAGATCGGCGCAGATAACCCGGATGGGCTAAATTGGGGCATCTAGGATCCGGCAAATCGCCAATTAATCTAAATTGACTATCTCAGAGTGCTTGCAATTGTTTCCCACAATCGATACACTTCTTTAAATGCCGATCATATTTGATGGAAGGCAGCCGTTAACCTTCCCTAACCGATCAGCAGGAGATTAGCCGCTCTTGCTAGTAGGCTTAGGAAATATTAATAAAAAGCTGAAAAAGCGTAAAAGTAAAAATCTCACATTGAGGAGGAAACGGAGTCAATGGGACTACCGTGGTATCGAGTACATACAGTCGTGCTGAATGATCCAGGCCGTCTGATTGCTGTACACCTGATGCATACTGCCCTTGTGGCAGGCTGGGCTGGCTCTATGGCCCTCTATGAACTCGCCATTTTCGATCCAAGCGATCCCGTTCTCAACCCCATGTGGCGACAAGGTATGTTTGTCATGCCCTTCATGGCTCGTTTGGGGGTCACTGATTCCTGGCGGGGTTGGAGCATTACCGGAGAATCCGTCTCCGATGTTGGTCTGTGGAGCTTTGAAGGTGTTGCCGGTGCTCACATTGTGCTGTCTGGCTTGCTGTTCTTAGCCGCAGTTTGGCACTGGGTTTACTGGGATTTGGAACTTTTCACCGATCCGAGAACTGGTGAACCTGCCTTAGACTTGCCAAAAATGTTTGGCATTCACTTGTTCTTATCTGGTCTGCTTTGCTTTGGCTTCGGTGCTTTCCACCTGACTGGTCTGTTCGGGCCTGGAATGTGGATTTCTGACCCTTATGGTTTGACAGGTCATGTCCAACCTGTGGCTCCAGAGTGGGGACCCGATGGCTTTAACCCCTTCAATCCCGGTGGGATCGTGGCTCACCACATCGCTGCGGGTATTGTGGGAATTATCGCCGGAATTTTCCACTTAACGGTTCGTCCCCCAGAAAGACTTTACAAAGCCCTGCGGATGGGGAACATTGAAACGGTTCTCTCTAGCAGTATTGCCGCTGTATTTTTCGCAGCTTTCGTCGTCGCTGGAACCATGTGGTATGGCTCCGCTGCTACCCCAGTCGAACTGTTTGGACCGACCCGTTATCAGTGGGATAGTGGCTATTATCAGCAAGAAATTCAGCGTCGCGTGCAAGCGAGTTTGGCCGAAGGTAAGAGCCAATCTGAAGCCTGGGCTGCAATTCCCGAAAAACTGGCTTTTTATGACTATATCGGCAATAACCCTGCCAAGGGTGGTTTGTTCCGGGTAGGCCCGATGAACAATGGTGATGGACTAGCTCAAGGTTGGCTAGGTCATCCTGCGTTCACGGATAATGAAGGTCGCGAGTTGTTCGTGCGCCGTCTGCCCAACTTCTTTGAAACTTTCCCAGTGGTCTTAGTGGACGCTGATGGCATTGTGCGGGCTGATATTCCTTTCCGCCGTGCAGAATCTAAGTATAGCTTTGAGCAAACCGGCGTGAAAGTTTCTTTCTATGGTGGTGAGTTGGATGGTCAAACATTTACCGATCCAGCCGTAGTGAAACAGTACGCTCGTAAGGCTCAATTGGGCGAACCTTTTGAGTTTGACCGAGAAACTCTCGGTTCTGATGGGGTGTTCCGTACCAGCACTCGCGGTTGGTTTACTTTTGGACACGCCTGTTTTGCTCTGTTGTTCTTCTTCGGTCACATCTGGCATGGTTCTCGGACTATTTTCCGGGATGTGTTTGCCGGTGTGGAAGCAGATTTGGAAGAGCAAGTGGAGTGGGGTCTGTTTGCCAAAGTTGGTGACAAGACCACGCGGACTCAGCCAAAAGCTTAATTGTTCTTTATGGGCTGATGATTTTTTGGGAAAAAGGTCTGACAAGCATTCTATTCTGCGTGTTTAGAGTTTGTTAGACCTTTTTCATACATTCTTGGTAAACTAATGTAAAAGCAATTATTGGGAAGTTTTGACATTATGCAAAGCGTCGCTTACATCTTAATGCTGACTTTGGCTCTGGGAGTTCTGTTTTTTGCGATCGCCTTTCGTGAGCCTCCAAGAATCGAAAAGTAGTCACAGGTAAAACCTTGAGTGCTTTTTTGACTGAGCCACCCCCATATGAACTCGCTTTCAGGCGATCGCAGATGCCTGAGCCTGCGGGTCGGAGGTTGGCTCAGAATTTTTTGTTTAATTGATTAGCCAAAAAACTGGCGATTCCCAGCCTTTGTAACTGTTTTGTTGATCCTTTTTGATGTTGAGAAGGATAGAACCTGAAAAAATATTTCCCGATCGCACCAAAAAATATGCGTTTTTTTGCCTAAAATAATTTCTAACACGAATTGCTAAAAGCAAAAATCACTCATCAGAGAGCAAAACCCTCAAAACCTCACCGCCTGCCAGCGATCGCTCCAGGCAACGGTTATCTCCTCCCAGGAGCGATCGGCAAATCACTCAGCAACCAATCCATCATGGATTCCACACTCAGCCCGTTTTGACCAGAGGACAAAAATTATGCGCTGTCCATTTTGTCAACATACAGACAGTCGGGTTCTAGAATCACGAGCCGCAGAATCTTGTCAAAGTATCCGCCGACGGCGAGAATGTCTAGAGTGCAAACGTCGTTTTACCACTTATGAAAGAATTGAATTTGTACCCGTGACAGTGATCAAAAGAAATGGCTATCGGGAGTCTTTCGATCGCTCTAAGTTATTACGGGGTATTGTTCGGGCTTGCGAAAAAACTGGTGTCGGTGCGGCCAAGATTGAAGCTCTCGTCGATGATATTGAAGCACAACTTCAACAAGCGGTGATGAGAGAAGTCAGTAGCAGTGAAATTGGTGAGATCGTTCTGGCTCAATTAGCACAACTCAATGAGGTCGCTTATGTCCGATTTGCCTCAGTTTATAGAAAATTTCAAGGTATTCGGGATTTTATCGAGACCTTAAATCATCTCCAGAGGCAGCAAGATAGCTCTGAGACACTGACTCAACCCCCACAGACAAATTCAGATGTCCTAGATGCCCTAGATGTCCTGCCTTGTGAGGACGATCTGACCCTCAATTCCCGATAATTTCTCCGATCCTTAACCAGCCTCGATCTTCATTACGGCCGATCTGCCAATGGTTAGAACCAGAGGTCAGCAATGAAAGGTGGTTTAGGTGGTTGCCGATCGCCATTTTTTTCGCCTATACTCAGGGATGTCTTTCCAGGTTATAATATCTAATCTGGGTGAAAATCTATCAAGTCAAAGACTAGACTTCAAGCCTGATGCAACTACTGCAAGGGCATAGATCCCCAGCCTTTGACTTGCTCCACTGAAATTTCAGAGAGCAGATTCTCTCCATAGACCCCCCATTCCGATGGCATATAGTCCAAGCATTTTTAATTTGGCTTTGCCACCGCCTGGGTATGAGCAAAAAAAATTTCTAGCAACCGAATTCGGATGCTAGAATTAATGCGCTTTAGCAGCATACAGCTAGATAACTTGATTCATCGAGCATAGAAACCCTGGGTTCTCGCTCTGCTTGGCTCACACCAATTAATGATTTCTGTGAGCAAAGATTCAGATTGTCTGTGTTCCCTGACCAAATCTAAGGGGATGGATCCCACTGGTCAGCCTCCGGGTGTACATTCAGCCAAATCCTGAGTTAAGGAAAGCGATCGCTTCTGAAAAAGCGCAGGGATAAAACAATTGCTGGAACCGAAGTCTGATAATCAACTTCTTATTCAGGTTAATTACTAACAAGTCTGTCTATTTTTTTGGAAAAGTTTATTTCCAGAAAAAGTGGATAGGCTTGAACACAGCATCAGGACAACATAAGATAGGCTTTCTAGTGGCTGTGTTCGACATTCCAGTAAAAGTAACTATAGGCGAATAGGGCGAATTTTAGGAACCGAAGCTCGGCTCATAAATAAAATTCACCAAGAATATAGAAGCCAAAAACCTAATCGCTTTCGATTAGGATCTAGGTAAAAAGCCAACAGTAGCAACTGTTTTGTCTTTTTACTTGAAGTATTGATGCAAGATAGCCACTCCTGAAATAATGTCTAGGAAACGCTCCTATTGATTTGATTCTAGTCAGAATTGAGTCGATGCGTGAGCCGGTATAACCAAAATTCCCAGTTCATTTTGGGATTGTCCAAACATCAATCAACAAAACGCACAATTAATACGGAGAACATTCTAAAAAAAATCCCATGGTCAATCAGAATACAATTGCCAGAAATATTGGCTTTACTCACGAAGATTTTGCGGCTCTGCTGGATAAGTATGACTATCACTTTAGCCCTGGCGATACAGTGGCCGGTACAGTGTTTAGTCTGGAGCCGAGGGGCGCTCTGATTGACATCGGTGCTAAAACTGCTGCTTATATTCCGATTCAAGAGATGTCAATCAATCGGGTTGACTCTCCCGAAGAAGTTTTGCAGTCTAATGAAACTCGTGAATTTTTTATTCTCACCGATGAAAACGAAGATGGCCAGTTAACCCTGAGCATCCGACGCATTGAATATATGCGGGCTTGGGAGCGGGTGCGGCAACTCCAAGCAGAAGATGCTACGGTGCGATCGCAAGTTTTTGCCACAAATCGAGGTGGGGCGCTGGTTCGCATTGAAGGCTTGCGGGGCTTTATTCCCGGTTCCCACATTAGTACCCGGACTCCCAAAGAAGACCTGGTAGGACAAGAATTGCCCTTGAAATTCTTAGAAGTGGATGAAGACCGCAATCGTCTGGTTCTCAGCCACAGACGGGCATTGGTTGAGCGCAAGATGAACCGCTTAGAAGTCGGGGAAGTCGTGGTGGGCACCGTTCGAGGCATCAAGCCTTATGGTGCGTTCATTGATATCGGTGGTGTCAGCGGTCTGCTCCACATTTCAGAAATTTCCCACGACCATATTGATACTCCCCATAGTGTGTTCAATGTCAATGATGAAGTCAAGGTGATGATCATTGATCTAGATGCCGAACGGGGTCGGATTTCTCTGTCAACCAAGCAACTGGAACCGGAAGCCGGTGATATGGTGAAAAACCGTCAGCTTGTTTATGACAAGGCCGAAGAAATGGCGGCTAAGTTCCGCGAACAAATGATGGCGGCTCAACAAGGTCAACAGCCAGAGGCATCACAGCCCAGTGCGGCTTCATCAGTGACGGTAGCTCCTGAAGCGATTTCTGTCCCTGATGCGGTGGAAACTGCCGAAACTACAGCGATCGAGGAATTTCCCTCCGCCGAAGAGTAGAAATCAATCCGACGACCATTTGCAGCCAATAATCGTCCCAAGGGACGATTATCAAGTGGCCTGCAAAAAGAGGGAATTTCCCTCTTTTTTTTGTTTCAGGTGTAGGGGTCAACGGCCGTTGACCCCTCCGACGGTTAATCAGATATTTGATCCCAAATCCGATTTTTTTAGCATGATGATTATGCTGATAGGAGTTGAAAGCTTTGACCATCATTCAGTGTCGGGATGTCAAGTTTGAGCAAATTCAAGCAGTTATTTTTGATAAAGATGGCACCCTGGTAGATGCGGCTAGTTTTTGGCGGAGTCTGGGATATAAGCGATCGCGCTTAATCGATGCCCAAATTCCGGGTGTGGGCGATCCCTTGTTGATGGCGTTTGGCATCCAAGACGATCGCCTCGATCCTGATGGCTTGATGGCTGTCGGTAGCCGAAGGGACAATGAAATTGCGGCAGCGGCTTATATTGCCGAAACAGGTCGAGGCTGGCTAGAATCTTTGAAGATTGCGCGTCAGGCTTTTGCGGAAGCGGATCAAATGTTCGCAAAAGATGCCCAGCCTCCTTTGTTTGTCGGCTGTTTGGAACTTCTAAAGTTACTCGCAGAGGCTGGGTTGAAGTTGGGCATTCTTTCAGCGGACACAACGCAACGGGTGCAACAGTTTGTGTCCCATTACCAGTTAAGTCCATATATCCAGCTATCAATGGGAGTGGATGCGAATCTGAGTAAACCAGATCCCGCTTTGTTTCTCAAAGCCTGTGAAGCTTTGGGGGTGGCACCGTCTAGAATTTTAATGGTGGGCGATTCGCCCTTGGACATGGAAATGGCCAAGCAGGCCGGAGCCGCTGGTTGTATTGGGATTTGTCAAGGTTCACGGGCAGGAAAAGACTTGCAAGACGCAGATGTGACGATTGCTCAACTCGATCAAATTCAAGTCATCTGCTAAATCTATATCCTTCATAAGGAAGATATAGACATCGATCAGTGAAAGCTTAATAATTGAGCAATCCTACTTAGGGGATATTTGGTTAATCGGTCAATTGCTTTTTGGCTACTTATTATATAGTTTGGAGGATTTATCCTTGTCTCGTAGATATCTTTTTACCTCGGAATCAGTGACGGAAGGTCATCCTGATAAAATTTGTGACCAGATTTCCGATACGATTCTTGATGCTTTGTTGACACAAGATCCGAAAAGCCGTGTGGCGGCGGAAGTGGTGGTGAATACGGGCTTGGTGTTGATTACTGGGGAAATTACCAGTAAGGCTCAAGTCAATTATGTGGATCTGGCTCGGAAAAAAATCGCCGAAATTGGTTATACTGATGCGGACAATGGTTTTTCCGCGAATAGCTGTTCGGTGTTAGTCGCTCTGGATGAACAATCCGCTGATATTGCCCAAGGGGTTGACTCGGCGGCGGAAACCCGCGAACAAAAAAGCGAGGAAGAGTTGGATGCGATCGGGGCCGGAGATCAGGGTTTGATGTTTGGCTATGCCTGCAATGAAACCCCGGAACTGATGCCGATGCCCATTTCCCTGGCCCATCGGATTTCCCGGCAGTTGGCCAAGATGCGGAAAACCGGAGAATTGCCTTACCTGCGTCCCGATGGCAAAACTCAGGTGACGGTGATTTATGAGGATGGTAAGCCCGTTGGAATTGACACGATTTTGATTTCGACCCAGCATACGGCGACGATTGGCGATTTGACCGATAATACAGCGGTGCAGGCGAAGATTAAAGCAGACCTTTGGTCAGCGGTGGTGCAACCTGCGTTTGCGGATATTGATATTAAACCGGATGCCGAGACGAAGTTTCTGGTGAACCCCACGGGTAAGTTTGTGATTGGTGGACCCCAAGGGGATTCGGGGCTGACAGGTCGTAAAATTATTATTGATACTTATGGTGGCTATTCCCGTCATGGTGGGGGCGCTTTTTCCGGGAAAGACCCCACGAAGGTAGACCGCAGTGCGGCTTATGCTTGCCGATATGTGGCGAAAAATATTGTGGCCGCTGGTTTGGCGGATAAGTGCGAGGTGCAATTAAGTTATGCGATCGGGGTGGCAAAACCGATGAGCATGATGATTGAGACTTTTGGCACCGCTAAGGTGGATGAGGATAAGTTGTTGGAAGTGGTGAAACAGCATTTTGAACTGCGTCCAGCGGGGATTATTCAGACGTTTAATTTGCAGTATTTGCCCGTTGAATGTGGTGGGCGCTTTTTCCAAGATGTGGCAGCTTATGGTCACGTCGGACGGACTGATTTAGATTTGCCGTGGG
The DNA here is from genome assembly GCF_040564635.1 of Planktothricoides raciborskii GIHE-MW2. NCBI lineage: Bacteria > Bacillati > Cyanobacteriota > Cyanophyceae > Oscillatoriales > Oscillatoriaceae > Planktothricoides > Planktothricoides raciborskii. The sequence continues at coordinate 4,549,462 of NZ_CP159837.1, read as the reverse complement.
AAAAAACTGATAAGGTTGATTTGTTGAAAGAATCGCTCTGTTTGGCGATGGTTAGTTAAGTTTGTCTGCGGCGGGCTTTTTTGCCTGCCCGGATGTTTTTTGGGGCGATCGCCTTTATTCTTGGTTTTTCTGGTTTGCTGAGGGCAAAAGGTAAAATCAGGGACAGCGATCGCCCAGTCCCAATTTATTTTTTAAGAGGCGATCGCTATGGCTTGGTATTTTATAATTCCACTAGGACTTGCCTTAGTTGTTTACTATATTTTGAAGCACGCAACGGACGAAATTGCCTATATCGCTACGGCAATTTTAGTGGTGAGTTTAATTGTTAGTTTAGTTATCGCACCTTGGCAGTTTCAATTTTTATTGTTACTTCTAGTTCTACTGAGTAATATTCGGATTTGGCAGAAAACCGAGGATCTTGAGGATGATTTATCCCCAGCAGACCCCAAAATTAATATGAGTTATCGGGGGATTAATTATGAAGTGCAGCCGAAAAATGCTATCGCAGCTAATGAAGAGGTGAAGAAAGCCGAAATGATTATCGGCAAATATCGCGGTCAAGTGTTAAAAACCCATTCCCCTCAGCATACTCAAGTACAGAGTGAAACCACTAGGAATTTTGAGATTCAGTACCGAGGAATTAAGGTAAAACCTCAGCCATCTTCCCTGACTGAGGTGACAGAAAGTACCCGGTAAAATAGATCAAATAAAATATCAAATAAATATTCGATTGACCTAGGAGCGATCGCCCCTGATGCTCTATTTAGAAACAGCCCAAGAACGCACTTCTCCTAATGTGACTGGAGTGCGATCGCTCACATCAATCGTAAAGAAAAAAACCCGCTTTGCTCGCAAACCATTTTCGGGGTCAAAGAACTTTAATTTCACATCCCAGCATTCCGAGCGTCACGTCTAATGTTCGCTCAAAATGCTTTTAATACGCGGATATCCTGTGCGATCGCAGAGCAGAGACGGGGAAAATCAGTCCAGGAAAATCAGTCCGGGAATATCAGTCCGAGAATATCATTGGGATCCGGCATAGAGATCCGGCATAATTTCTAACCAAAAGCGATAAAATTGAACCTAGAGAATAAACATAAGAGAACAAAAATAGGGGAATAAAGATGAGTTCAATTACCCAAACTGTACAACAATCAGCCACAGTTCAGGAACCCTCCCCAATGGTACATGGGACTCCCCCTTTACCCGACCATACCCAATTACCAGATCAAAACGGAGATTTTGTGAAAAATTACCAAGAACCTCCCCAGGGTGATCTCTTAACCGACTCTATTACTCCTCTTTTAGAGCAATTACATCCCGATGGTAACTATTGTATTGGTCGAGATTGTGGTATTTATTGGCGATTACCAGAGCCGCCAGAATCTCCAGAAAAGGGGGCTATTGCTCCCGATTGGTTCTATGTTCCCCATGTCCCTCCTACCATTGATGGTCAAGTTCGCCGTTCCTTTGTTATGTGGAAGGAAACCATCGAGCCTGTCATTGCCTTAGAATTTGTCTCTGGTAATGGCGAAGAAGAACGGGATAAAACTCCTATTAAGGGTAAATTTTGGGTATATGAAAGAGCCATTCAAATTCCTTTTTATGGAATTTATGAGGTCAATAAAGCCCAGATCGAGATGTATCACTTAGTCAATGGTCGCTATCAAAAAATGACTCCTAATAGCCGTGGTCATTATCCCATTGAACCCTTAAAGGTAGAGTTAGGGATTTGGCAGGGAGAATACCAAAACCAACTGTTTCCCTGGCTGCGGTGGTGGGACGCTGACGGTGACATATTGTTAACCAGTCAGGAATCCACTCAGCAGGAACGACAACGAGCCGAGCAGGAAAGACAAAGAGCGAATCGCCTTGCTGCCCAATTACGGGCTTTAGGGGTAGAACCGGAAGTTTAGCAATTTTGTATTTTTGTAGTATTTTTGTAGGGTGGGCAGCATTTGACAATTTATGATCCAAACCAATAAATTTTCATAGCTGCCCACCATTAATTATGTAGGAGGTGGGCAGCTATAAAAATGGTCTTCTTAAATTAAGCGCGATCGCCGCTGCCCACTCTACAATTACTTTAGGAGTAGATCCCGAAGAGTAGCAGGGTATCATACCAAATTACTGAAGAATTGATTTCAAAAAACCGGCAATTCTAGCGTAAATTCCGGTAAGATATTTTCCCCAGATAAAGTGGTGGGCAGTTTAACGATTTGTCTGGGTTGATTTGGTCGATAAATTTCTACTTGTTGGTTTTGTGGGTCGATTAACCAACCTAATTGTAAACCACTATTGAGATATTCCTGCATTTTTTCTTGCAGTTGGTTTAATGGGTCAGTCCGCGACCTTAATTCTATGACAAAATCAGGACAAATTGGCACAAATTTTTCTTGTTGTTCCACGGTAAGGGCTGACCAGCGAGAGTTGGCAACCCAAGCGACATCCGGGGAGCGTTTACCCCCATTGGGTAAGATGAAAATTGTGGATGAACTAAACACTTTTCCGAGTTGTGTTTGACGGTTCCACAGCCAAAGAAACCCGTTTAAATCCGATTCTCGGTTCCCGCTAATTCCTCCAACTGGGGGCATGATGATTAATTCTCCTTGGGCAGTTTGTTCTAGTCGCCAATTTTCATTGATTTGGCAGAGTTGATAAAATTGCTCGTCGCTTAGGTTGACGGTTTTTAGGTTTAAAATAATCGGTTCTGAGGTAATCATTTTTGATTGGGCTAATTTTTGATAATTTGTGTTTATTAGACAATTCTCGATTTCATACCGGATCGATCCCCCCAACCGCCCTTAAAAAGGGGCGCTTTTGAGAATAATTTTGCATTTTTGTTTATTTTAGCGTTTATAAGACGGAAGTAGGCGATCGCGTATATCAGTTTATAAGATGCATCTTTTATCTGTAATGGCTTTGGCATTCCGGCTACATTTTTTTGATTTATGCTCAAAAAACCGGCAATTCTAGCGTAAATTCCGGTAAGATATTTTCCCCAGATAAAGTGGTGGGCAGTTTAACGATTTCTCTGGGTTGATTTGGTCGGTAAATTTCTACTTGTTGGTTTTGCGGGTCGATTAACCACCCTAATTGTAAACCACTATTGAGATATTCCTGCATTTTTTCTTGCCGTTGGTTTAATGAGTCAGTCTGCGACCTTAATTCTATGACAAAATCAGGACAAATTGGCACAAATTTTTCTTGTTGTTCCACGGTAAGGGCTGACCAGCGAGAGTTGGCAACCCAAGCCACATCCGGGGAGCGTTTACCCCCATTGGGTAAGATGAAAATTGTGGATGAACTAAACACTTTTCCGAGTTGTGTTTGACGGTTCCAAATTACTACATCTGCGTTTAAATCCGATTCTCGGTTCCCGCTAATTCCTCCAACTGGGGGCATGATGATTAATTCTCCTTGGGCAGTTTGTTCTAGTCGCCAATTTTCATTGATTTGGCAGAGTTGATAAAATTGCTCGTCGCTTAGGTTGACGGTTTTTAGGTTTAAAATAATCGGTTCTGAGGTAATCATTTTTGATTGGGTTAATTTTTGATATTTTTTGATAACTTATGTTTATTTTATCTTTTATAAGACGGAAGTAGGCGATCGCGCTTCGGCGTTGCGGATGCAATATCGCGCCTTGGAGGTTAGAATATGCGTCTTTTATATCGTCTTTTATCTGTAAGGGCTTTCGCATACTCTTCGAGAAGGCTTTCAGCCTACGGGTAAAAATTTTGGGCTTTTTGCTCATAAATCCTTTGCCCGAATGCGAAAGCCCCTACCCGTCGATCGCGAAATATGAGATGTTTCCGAATCAATGAATCAATGATTGGGCAGTAGAAGCCAGAAATTTATTCGACATCAACCCAAATACTGCCGTCTTCTATACGAGTGGGAAAAACCGGCAGGGTTTTTTCTGCGGAAACCATTGCCATGACTTTGCCTACGACCGGGGGAAAGGGTGTCCAGTCTTTGACTTCGCCGCTGCAAAGGTCAAAGGCACTGCGGTGCCAAGGACAGACGATCGCACCATCAGTGATTTTGCCTTTATTCATGGGCAATTTTAAATGAGGACATTGATTGGCGATCGCATAGACTTGACCCTCATGGTTAAGCAGCAGAATTTTGCGTTGGGCAACTTCTACCACTTGTCGTCCTCCGGTCTTTAGGGCATCTTCAGCCAAAGCTTTTAACCAAGCCATCACGATCTCCTTTACTCTAGGAAAATTTCAGTTTAGTTGCGATCGCAGGGATTTACAAGTTCCAATGAATCCCCAGGACTCATTGGAAAACCGGCTATTTCGGGGATTTAGCCTAGGGAGGCGATCGGTTGGGAGTCAGATTTTTTGCCCAGGGGAAAAATTTTTTTCAACTTTTGCCAAATTTCCGGATTAGGGCAGAGTAGAGTCGAAATCTTATATATAAATGCACCCTGATGGCTCCCCCCTAGGTTTCCCCTGGGGGGTTTTTTTGCCCAGGGGAAAAATTTTTTTCAACTTTTGCCAAATTTCCGGATTAGGGCAAAGTAGAGTCGAAATCTTATATATAAATGCACCCTGATGGCTCCCCCCTAGGTTTCCCCTGGGGGGTTTTTTTGCCCAGGGGAAAAATTTTTTTCAACTTTTGCCAAATTTCCGGATTAGGGCAAAGTAGAGTCGAAATCTTATATATAAATGCACCCTTATGGCTCCCCCCTAGGTTTCACCTGGGGGTTTTTTTGGATTGGTGGACGGTGCGGTTAGGGACAAAGTAAGCGGATAGATTGTCCTTTTAAGAACTTTTAATACATCAAACTACCTATCGCCACATCTTGATGGTTTTGCATCGATTATTTCAATATATTGATGGTAATTTAAATATATTTAAGGTGCTTTATTAATAAGATTTAATTTAAGTTAATTGATATTTAATTAATTCTAAAAAAAATATTTTTTAATATTAAAAATAGCGTTTTTTTGTGGATTTAAATTAGCCAGATTAGCGAAAATATCAAAAAAATAATTCAGCGACCTAGGGACTTGACCCCCTGAAGAGTTTCTCCCCGGCAAATCATCCCCGGCAAGCCGCAGAAATCCCCAGAATATTCAGACTGAACAATATTCACAAGATTTACAAACAAATGTCAGGACGGAAGCATTGCGCCCGGAATGCTGTGATAAAATGAAAAGTTGGCTTGCTGACTGCAAACATTCCAGATTTCTGAAAAAAGTTCTGCTAACCAGAGCCGTTAGTTTTGTGTGACGGTGACACAAAATTACTAACTAAATTGACTCTCCGTACAAATTACTCATTAATTAGCGCGTAAATATGTCTTCTGATATTCGCATTCTCATGTGCCCTCCCCACCACTACGAAGTGGACTATGTAATTAATCCGTGGATGGAGGGGAATATTCACAAATCCTCACGCGATCGCGCCACAGAACAATGGGAAGGTCTCTACAAAGTCCTCAAAGAACACGCGATCGTTGACCTGGTGGAGCCCCAACAGGGTTGGCCAGATATGGTTTTCACCGCTAATGCTGGTGTGGTTTTGGGTCAAGTGGCGGTTGTCAGCCGGTTTTTCCACAAAGAACGCCAAGGAGAAGAACCCTATTTTAAAGATTGGTTCCAAAAACAAGGCTACACCGTTTATGAATTGCCGAAAGATTTACCCTTTGAAGGGGCTGGAGATGCTTTACTGGATCGCGGCGGCAACTGGTTATGGGCGGGTTATGGTTTCCGTTCAGAACTAGACTCTCACTCTTATCTAGCCAAATGGTTAGATATTGAGGTGGTTTCCCTGCAACTGGTGGATGAACGTTTCTATCACCTAGATACTTGCTTCTGTCCTCTGACGGGAGGTTATTTACTCTATTATCCTCCGGCTTTTGACTTCTACTCCAACCGCATTATTGAAATGCGCGTACCCGCTGAAAAACGGATCGCCATTCAAGAAGCTGATGCGGTCAAGTTTGCCTGCAATGCGGTGAATATTGGTCATACGGTGGTGATGAACCAAGTCAGTAATGACCTAAAACAGCAGTTGGCGAAAGTTGGCTTCCAAGTGATCGAAACTCCTCTGAATGAATTTATCAAAGCGGGAGGCGCTGCCAAGTGTTTGACCTTGCGGAGTACGGAACCCATTCAAGTTGAGCATCATGCCAATGTGCCGGTGGAAAGTCGGATTATTCGCCTGGAAGGACATTTGCTTGATTCTGGGTTGATGAACCGGGCTCTGGATAAAATTGTGGAAGGAGGCGGCAGTTTCCAAGTCCTGAGTTTTCAGTTGGGAGAACAGCGCCAAAGTACCTCTAAAGCAGAGGTTAAGGTTTCGGCCCCGTCTCACGGCATGATGGAAGAAATCGTTTCCCAGTTAATTAATTTGGGTGCGGTGAATTTGCCCCAAGATGAACGGGATGCCCAACTACAGCCGGTGTTGCAAAATGGTGTCGCCCCAGATGATTTCTATGTGACGACGATTTATCCGACGGAAGTCCGCGTTCACGGACAGTGGATTCGATTGCAAAATCAGCGGATGGATGGCGCGATCGCGATTACCCATACTGCCGAAGGCCCGGTAGCCCGGTGCAAACTCCTGCGCGATTTAGAAGTCGGGGAAGATGTGGTGGTGGATGTGCAAGGGATCCGCACGGTACGCAAGCCAGAAACCCGCGACAGTAAGCAGGAATTTAGCTTTATGTCCGGCAGTGTGTCCAGCGAACGCCGGGTCGAGTTGGTGGTGGAACAAGTGGCTTGGGAATTGCGGCAAGTTCGCGATCGCGGTGGCAAAGTGGTCGTCACCGCAGGCCCAGTGGTGATCCATACCGGAGGTGGCGAACATTTAGCCAAATTGATCCGCGAAGGTTATGTGCAAGCCCTCCTCGGTGGGAATGCGATCGCAGTCCATGACATAGAACAATCTTTAATGGGTACTTCTCTCGGTGTGGACATGAAACGGGGAGTCGCCGTTCGCGGTGGGCACCGACATCACCTGAAAGTGATTAACTCCATTCGTCGTTGTGGCAGCATTGCCGCTGCGGTGGATCAAGGCTTACTGACTCGTGGCATTTTCTATGAATGCGTCAAGAATAATGTGCCATTCTCTCTCGCGGGTTCTATTCGGGATGATGGGCCGTTACCGGATACTCAAATGGATCTGATTAAAGCCCAAGCAGAATATACTCATCTGTTGAAAAATACCGACATGATTCTGATGTTATCGTCCATGTTGCACTCCATTGGGGTGGGCAATATGACCCCAGCAGGAGTGAAAATGGTCTGCGTAGATATTAACCCCGCAGTGGTGACTAAACTGAGCGATCGCGGTTCGGTGGAATCAACGGGAGTTGTCACCGACGTGGGTTTATTCCTCAGTTTATTAGTCCAACAGCTTGATAAATTGACCCAACCTTATAACCTGACTACTACTGTCTAATTCCCCCGGTTGAATTTAGGCGCAAAAACCCGGTTTCTTGAAGCAACCGGGTTTTTTCAATAAACCGAGTTTGAAACCCGCCCCTAATCCATTGATCTGAATCAATATCCTTAATTATTCCACATTCCTAACCGTTGATTTTTGGCATTACTTTCCGCGTCCGCGAGGGCATCCGCAGAGGTTCGACAAGTTTGGCGGAAACTATTATGTAATTGGGCTTGTCCTTCGGCGACCATAAGTAAATTAATATTACGATTTCCGCTAAAAATCACCGCTAAAACTCGGCCACTGTTAATGGTTCCCAAATCATAATATTGCACCGATGAACCAACGGGAATCAGTTGAGTTAAACGATTTTTGGAGTTTTGGGCGTTTGATTCTGGTTGTCCATTGACCCAGTCAGGAGAATCAATACAAGCAAGTTGAGTGGTAATCGATCTCCCTCCTTGATTCAAAACAACGGTATCGCCATCGGTAATTTTTTCCACTGTTGCGGTTAAGGGATTGGCGTTCACGGTCTGAGGAAAAACTGCCAAAATTATCCCAGTAATTAAACCAAACAATGATGTTTTAGTTTTCATATTTTTTCCTGCGGTTTTCAGTATGGGCGAAGCATTCCGGCATGGATTTAGGGCTTAAAAGCAAACTGATAACACTGTTCCAGGGGCATCAGAACCGTTGTGAATTACCGGGACAATTTCGGTGATTCCTACGATTTGATCATCGCCAATTGTGACATGATTAATAATCAGATTTACTCTGACTACATAAGTGATTTTTTCTAGGGTAAGTTGTTCGATTAAGAGGCGATCGCAGACAATTTCCCCGGCATTATCTCCTAAATCCTAAATATAAAATCGTATTCCCTTGCTGGATTTCCTGGCGTAATTTTGCCACTACCTCGCGATCAAGGGGAATGGCGATCGATTCGCGGATATTTATATGCTAACATATTCTAAGATATTCTAAGATATTCTAAGATGAATTAAGAGGTTTTGCGATGCCGATGCCGGAATTGTCAGGAATTAATGACCATTTGGTAAGTTAATATACACAGCCGATCTACAATTAACCGAGAAATTTATATCAATGAATATCAACTCACAACTGATTAAACGGGCGATCCACTACTGGATTAGTGGCTTAATTTTCTGCGAAGTAGCGATCGCGACAATTTACCTGGGCGGTGTGTTACTGAACCGAGAAGTTTATGCCCTTTTTGATATGGATGGTCGCCTGACTATCCCCACATTACAAGCATCGATTCTCTTATTTTAATCTTAAACACAAATTAAGAAACTAATAATTAAACAGTTAATTTTATGAATAGAATCAAAATTAGCGCAAATCAAGTCGCCCGATTGAATAATTTATTGTTAGGGACTTTGATAGCCTTTGAATTAGTTTTATTATCCATTTATCTAATTACTGTCTGGTTGTGGGGAAAAAGTCCGGCGATCATCGATTTTAATGGATTTCAAAATCTGCCCTCTTTGTTTTCAGCGGTGCAATTATTTTTTGTCGCTTGCGGGTTTATGGGTTTGGCGTTTTATCGGAGTTATCCCGGTCAAAAACCTTCTCGCCGGTTGGCGATAACCGTGGGTTTGATTATATTTTATGTTTCTGTGATTGATGAAACTTTTAAGGTTCATCAACATTTTTATAAACCTTTTTGTTGGCTGCTGATAGAAAACTGTCGCAGTTGGTACAATATTTATATTTATCTGTATATTGCCATAGCGATCGCGACCTTGGTTTTATTGTTCAAAGATTTAAAAGCCACTTGGAAATTCTATCCTTTTGCGGCATTTTTGGTCGGTTTCGGCATCTTTACTTTTTTGTTCGGTGCTTTGGGATTGGAGCTACTTAAATTCCAAGTGTTAAATACTGGATATGGGGCGATGGAAAAACTCCGAATTGGTTTAGAAGAATATCTAGAAATGCTGGGGATGACCTTAGCTTTATACGGAATTGGCCGATTTTTTACTCGCCGAATTTCTGATATTGATGGTTGATTGTTGGTTGTTGATTGTTGGTTGTTTATGGTTGATTGTTGATTGTTGTCTGTGGGGTGTGGGGGGAAAGTGAAAAGTCGTAGGGGCGTCCTTGCGAAGCATAATCCGTCAGGCTATATGGCCATTCGCCCGTACAAAATAAATATCACCATATCACCATATCACTATTCACTATTCATTATTCATTATTCATTATTCATTATTCATTATTCATTATTCATTATTCATTATTCATTCTTCATTCTTCATTATTCATTCTTCATTCTTCATTCTTCATTATTCATTCTTCATTCTTCATTCTTCATTATTCATTATTTATTATTCATTATTCATTATTCATTATTTATTATTTATTATTTATTATTTATTATTTATTATTTATTATTTATTATTTATTATTTATTATTTATTATTTATTATTTATTATTTATTATTTATTATTTATTATTTATTATTTATTATTTATTATTTATTATTTATTATTTATTATTTATTATTTATTATTTATTATTTATTATTTATTATTTATTATTTATTATTTATTATTTATTATTTATTATTTATTATTTATTATTTATTATTTATTATTTATTATTTATTATTTATTATTCACTATTCACTATTCACTATTCACTATTCACTATTCACTATTCACTCTTCACTCTTCACTATTCACTATTCACTCTTCACTCTTCACTCTTCACTCTTCACTCTTCCCCCACACCCCACACCCCAAAAAGCGATCGCTCCGAAAATGCGAATAGACTAAATTTACGGCAAAATAGTAAAGAAATGTAAAGCAATCTTAAGAAACGTAGTTAGATATGCAACAGGATCAGCCAACGGTGACATATGAATTGACCGAACCAACCAGCCCCAAACCTGGATTTGACTATGATATTGCTATTGTCGGGGGGGGAATTAGTGGGGCAACCCTGGCAGCAGCATTAAAAGATTCGGGGCTGAAAGTGGCGTTGATTGAAGCCCAGCCTCAAGCTGTAGCCGCTTCCCGTCAGCAAGTCTATGCATTGACCCTGCTGACCGGGCAAATTTTTGAGCAAATCGGCGTTTGGGAGCGAATTTTGCCAAAAATCAACCAGTTTAACCAAATTCGCCTTTCTGATGCTGACCATCCGGGAATTGTGCAATTTTATCCTAGTGATTTAAATCGCGATCACTTGGGATATGTGGCAGAACATGGGCCAATGATTACGGAGTTGCAGGCATTTCTACATGATTGCCCTAATGTGTCTTGGATTTGTCCCGCTGAAGTGGTGAAAGTGGATTATCAACGAGATGCGGTGGTGATAGAAACACGGTCGCTTTCTGAAGATAATTCAGCCAATCTTAGTGACGCGCCTCTACACAAATTCCGTACTCGTTTATTAGTCGCTGCCGATGGCAAAAAATCCCCAATTCGGGAAGCAGCGGGAATTTCTACTAAAGGCTGGAAGTATTGGCAATCGTGCATTACCACGAAAATTAAGCCCGAAAAATCTCATCATAATATTGCTTATGAAAAATTCCAATATAGCGGGCCATTTGCGATTTTGCCGTTGCCTGGAAATCGTTGCAATGTTGTTTGGACAGCCCCTCATGCGGAGGCGAAAGCTTTAGCAGAATTGGACGATCGCCAATTTTTAGCGGAATTGAAAAAACGCTATGGCGACCAAATGGGAGAGTTAGAATTATTAGGCAATCGGTTTGTGTTTCAGGTGCAATTGATGCAAAGCGATCGCTATGTAAAACACCGATTAGCCTTAATTGGTGATGCCGCCCATTCTTGTCATCCCGTGGGAGGTCAAGGCTTGAATATGGGCATTCGCGATGTGGGGGCGATCGCTCAAGTATTAATCAATGCCTATAAAAAAGGGGAAGATATTGGCAGTGAAACTGTGCTGAAACGTTACGAACGTTGGCGCAAATGGGAAAACCTCACAATTTTAGGATTTACTGACTTTTTGGATCGGATATTTTCTAACAAATGGTTTCCCCTGGTGCCTCTGCGGCGACTGGGTTTATGGTTTTTGCAAAATGTACCACCGATTAAAATTTTTGCCTTGCGTTTAATGACCGGACAAACCGGAAAGCATCCGCAATTAGCCCAACGTTAAGGGTAATTTAATCAGGGTAATTTAACCTTAAGATTTAGATGGGGATTAGCGGCGGGAAAAACGATTTGATTATGATTTGATTTTTTGGGTAACGCCGTGCCAAGCATAGCCCTTTACTGGAAACGGGCTATGCTTATGATATTTTTAATTAAATTTTTAATAAAAATTTAATTATTTTATTAAGTAATGTTAAGCCTTGTTAAGGAATAATGCTTAAAAAATCTTCAAGATTCAAGTAAAAAAATACGCCTTATGGCGGATGTCTTGCCGGAAACGGGCTGCATAGAGTGGTTATTATAGGAGCATTTTGATTTTTGAGTGAAAATAGCCTGTTGCATCTGAATCTAAGGTCAGACATTATTTGGCGTATTGGTGACAATTTGGTAAAAAAATCGTTATGTACAACGGTACAATCGCCAAGGGACTGGAAACGGTAATTCAAGGAGATAGTTATTCTCCAGAGTTTGAGGATTTATGGGTACAGAGAGGTGCGATCGCCAGATTCGGGGAATTGTTGCCTCGAAGGAATTTGGGAAACCATTGATGAGTTGTTAACCCCAAGCTGGGACATCATCCTACACAATTTCATTCCTCAAGTCATCTCCGTATCTAGGAAGCAAACGGTCAATACTTCCCTGAGTTCTCTGTTTCCAGAAAACTCGGTCTATCAACGGCAAAGCTTATGGCAAACCGATCGCCGCTATCTGAGAAATATTATCGATCGGGTAGATCGCATCATGGATCGCTCCCGCTTGTATAGTGAGTAGTGAAAAGTGAGTTGTGAATGTATTGACTAAATATTGACTAACTATTGACTAAATATTGACTAAATATAAGGATTAACTCCGTGAGCAATTACCGTAACCGAAGTCTGACTAAGCTGACCACAGTTGATCGACTTCTCCGCTGGATAATTTGTGGTGTTTTGGGAATGGTGCTGGTATTATGGATTTCGCCCAAAGGGATGACCCTTAATCTACCCAGGATTTCGGATGCATTGTTAGTTTCCTCCAGAGTGGGAACCGCACCTAGCTTGCCCTTCGTCGAGGGGCAACTTTCAGATCGGCAATATATCGCCAGTGTTTTCAATAATTGGATTGAGTTATATCTAAAAAAAGCTAAAGCCCCAGTAACTTTAGATGGTCAAGAACTGTTTTTTGTCACGGATACAGCAGAACATTCAGCAGAGCTTCGGGCGCAGTTAATTTCAGAGAAATTAGAAGAAGCTGTGGCTTCTGAGAATCCGGTACAAGTGAAAGTGAATCAATCTAATAATCAGTTGACGATTATTTCGCTCAATAACCAGCAGTTGTTGACTGTGACTTCCGGTGATGCGGCGCCCAGGACTCCCCAAGAAAGAGCTCAGGAATGGGCTGACAAAATTCAGCAGTCTTTAACTACCGGGAAACAACAACGCCAGTTTGATTTTATTGTTAAAGGATTAATTTATTCGGCGGCAATTGTGTTTGCCGCCATTAGCTTACACTCTTTATCAGATAAATTACTACGGCAGTTTTGGCAAAAAATTTCACTACCAAATCTCACGGAAGACAGCGAACAACGGAACCTGATTAACTCTTTAGATTTACTCCGTAATCTGACTATTGGCACTGCTCGCGTCGTGATTTGGCTTTTCGCCGCGTTGGGGATTAGCAATTTATTCCCGGTGACTCGACAATGGAGTTATCTGATTGTCAATGCTCTAATTACTACTTTTACTTCACCAATTCTTACCCTCGGTCAACAAGCGTATTCTATCCCGGATATTTTGCTCTTAGGTTTTTTATTATTTGGATTGGTAAATCTTTCTTGGAAAGCCACAGATTTATTTAAATCTCGGATATTACAAATTACGGGCATGAACCGAGGTACACAAGAAGTAATTGCCGTCATTTTTCGCTACAGCGCGATCGCCCTTGGCACCGTGGTTGTGCTGCAAATCTGGGGTTTAGACTTAAGTTCTTTAACCATTCTTGCCAGTGCCCTAGGTATTGTTATCGGTCTAGGTTTCCAAGATATCGCCAAAAACTTTGCCAGCGGATTAATTTTACTATTTGAAAGACCCATTCAAGTCGGTGACTTTGTAGAAGTTGGCCGTTACACTGGGATTGTTGAATATATCGGTGCTCGCAGTACCACCATCCGTACTTTAGATCGGATTTCCATTATTTTACCCAATGCTCGGTTTCTGGAAAATGAAGTGATTAACTGGAGTCATAGCAACCCCGTTTCTCGTCTGCATATTCCCATCGGAGTCGCCTATAGTTCTGATGTTCAAGTCGTCGAATCAACTCTTTTAGAAGCGGCAAAAAGTCACCCTCTCGTCTTGCTAGTTCCGCCACCCAAAGTAATGTTTTTAGGGTTTGGAGACAATTCTTTAAATTTTGAATTACTGGTCTGGATTGACCAACCTAGCGAATTATTTACGATTAAAAGCGATTTAAATTTTAAAATTCAGCATTTACTGCTTCAACATGAGATTGAAATTCCGTTTCCTCAGAGAGATTTGCACGTCCGGTCTGGCAGTATTCCCCTGCAAATTTCTACTAATTTAGAACAAACTTTAATCCAGGTATTACAAAAATTCTTAGCTAAAGATGATCGGTAATGACTATTCACGCAGTTCTTTTAACCATTTATCTAACAATTCCTGATTTTGACTACTTTCAGATTCTTTAAGGTATTGAATGGCAATTTTGACCGCCGTGGGATGATTTAACTGTTGGCATATGAGCAATTCTAAAATCCGTCGTAATTGCAGTTTTTCTAACTGTTGATGGCACAAGATTGTGGTGGCGATCGCGCTGGTAATCATTGCCAATATCGGGGGAAATAAAGGCACCCACCAGCCACGAATGAATGCCTGATAACAAAATAATACCAATAATAACACTGCGATTACCGTTGAAAAAAAAGTAAATTTTTCTAATTTAATCAGACAACTAAATCCAGCCCCAATGACTGACCAAATCAAAATCCACATCCATTCTTGACCTTCACTCCAAACTTTCATCATCGGTCGTCCATCGAGGGCGGCGCTAATAAGTTGACTGGTGACATTAGCATGAATTACCACCCCTGGAGTCAAATTCAAACTTTCTGTCCAACTGGTCGTGTAGGGAGTGTGATGCACATCTTTTAAACTTTCAGCGATCGCACCAATTAAAATAATACAATCTTCCAGAGGCAGTTTCTTTGAATCTGGTGGATGCCAATCCGGTGCAATTGTATTATCCAGGACATCGGCAAAAGAGATCGAGTGAAAATTATTCTGTGGGCTACGAAAATTCAGCAAAATTTGATAGCCGCCACTATGCGATCGGATATAACTGCCATCATAAGGTCGAAATGGCACAATCGTTGCTTTCCCTAGCTGAAGTTTATTTTCACCAATTCTTTGCAGCATCACTCCCTTCCTGGCCAAATACTCAGTTGCCAGTTGGCTTCCTAGACTCAAAGCGATTTGATTCTCTCCTTCTGAGATTCTTACAGACAACAATCCTCGACGGACTTTTCCATCAGGATCTAACACCATATCAGCCATAGCCACTTGTCCCAAATCTTGCAAAATTTCCGGGGGAAGAACCTGCCGTCCCACAACTTTTTGCACCCCAATTAAATTTGGGGTGGATTTAAAAAGTTTGACTAATTTTTGATAACCCGGTTCAACGGGTAAGTCTCGATATAAATCTAAACCAATTACTGCGGGATTTTGTTTTTTTATATTTTCAATAGCCCGAACTAATATTTCATCGCGAAATGGCCATTTTTGAACTTTGGTTAAATCAGCGTCATCAATAGTGACAATGACAATTCTAGGGTCGATAGGTTCTAAAGGACGGATTCTAAAAAATTGATCGTAAAGACTCCATTCTACAGGTTGAAACAGTCCCGTCCAACGCAAACAAATCACGGCCAACGCAGAAGTAAAGGCGATCGCCAGATGAGTGATTCTACGTTTTTTGGGTTGAAAACTTTCTTGTTTTACCTGATACCGAGCTTGAGACAACATCTGGCTGGCTAGTTCGACCACTTCTAAGGCATTTTGGGCGGATCGTTTACTTAAATCTTGACTAGCTCCTAAAAATTTATAATCTAAATCGCTCAAACTTCTGCCCAATGCCCAGGCAAGAGCATCTTGTAATACTTGACCTTGTAACAAACAAGATTCATCTTGTTGACCGGACTTGAGCCAAGCCCGCAATGCAGAGGAATATGGCCGAATTTTATCCAGTTGTTCCGTGACCCAAGCTGGATTAAAAATTTGCTCATAAATTCGATTTTTAATGGTTAAATATCCATTTTTTTTATAAACTAATCCACTTAGTTCTAATTCAATATAATCGCGACTATCATTAAATTTAATCTGTTTTTTCTGCAAAATTTGCTCATAAATACCCAAAAGTCTGGCTGCCCGATTTTCATTGTTTAAAATTCTATTTTTAATGGTTCTTAAATGTTCCGGCTCATCTTGGGACTCCCAGTTCTCTATAATCTGCGATCGCACCAAATGGGAAATCCATTTTTCCCAATTATCCCCATTCCCAGGATTTATTTCCCGATAATACTTGATATGATGCACCACTAATTGACATAGTTTTTGAGTTAAAAAAGGTTGTCCTCCCGTCCAATCAAAAATTTCTTTAATCACCGTTTCGGGTTGGGGAACAATGCCGACTAATCCTTGGGCTAAGGGTTTAGCATCATCCAGGTTAATGCCGTGAAGGTCGATGGGTTGACCAATATTAAATGGAGTTTTCTGGGGATCTCTAATTAAATCTCCTGGAGTCGTCACCCCAAAAAAAGCAAAGGTCAAACGTTCATATTCTCGATTCAGCGATCGCTGATTATAACAAGAGCGAATCAACGGAAAAAAATCATTGGTTAAAAAATCAAAATTGATTAAACTATCTATCTCATCAAAAAAAATTACCAGGGGTTGCTTGGCAAATTGATTCATTAAAATTTCTTCCAAAAACTGACTAAGTTTTTGGACATTTGACAAGCCATCTACCGAAATAAACCACGACTTTAGATCGAATTTATCAAATAAATTAAATCCTCGCCACAAATCAAAAATTAAGCCTTTATACCATTGTTCTGAGGTAATATTTTCCGTGATAATGCGAGTTAAATCCACCGTGGCACATTGAAATCCCTCTTGCAGCAGCCGATGTCGGGTTTGCACCAGCAGTGAGGATTTCCCCATTTGACGGGAGTTGAAAACATAACAAAATTCACCTTTTTTTAAGGCATTATACAGTTGAGCATCTGCCGAGCGCCTCACATAAGTAGAAGCATCAGATCTCAGACTCCCCCCAACTTGATATAAATCATCACGGATAATATTTTGCATAATCGGCGTAGTCAGAAACTAAGAAAACTCAATAGATTCAAAAGCTGGTTCAAAAGCTGGTTCAAAAGCTGGTTCAAAAGAGGTGCGATCGCTCCCTTGTTTCTTTGATTGTTCCAAAGCCAAATTCGCGGTTCTAATCAGGTAATCTGGATAATTTTGAGCCTTCGCCTGAATACTCGCCACCCCTAAACTCATGGTGATCGTATCGGGCAGTCCTCCCATCAGCAGATGATCGTGCACTAACCCCAAAGCTTTCACCCGTTTTCTAATTTCTTCCGCCAATTCTAGGGCGTCAGCGGCGGAAACACTGGGTAAAAATATGACAAATTCTCCCGGTTCAAATCGAGCCATAATCTTCCCCGGATAATCAACTATCTGACGCAGCAAATCAGCAATTTTTTTTAAATAAGCATCGCCGATATTTTTGCCATATTTATCATAATAAAAGTTCTGATAATAGAGGTGAAAATAGTCCAGACTACCTACAATCACTGAAAGTTGTAATTGATTGTCAATAAACTCTTGCCAATACCTGCTAATATACTGATAAAATCCCAGTTGATTGACCAGATTGGTTAACGGATCTCGATGACAAATCTGCTGCTGGAATCCTTGATATTCCTGCTCGATTTGTTGCAAGCGTTCCCCGCTAGAGACTTTTCCTTCTGTATCCGTAATTTTACCGCAGGAATTTTCCCCTATATTATGGGCATTACTAAAATATAAACGGTATAATTCACACCGAACAGTGACTTGACAATTTTGATCGATTTTCACCACCCCAAGACTTTCTAATTGATCGGCTAATTCAGGAAGTAAGCTGATGGGATTTTCCTCGGTTAACAATCCTTGAAATGCGCGGTTTAATTCCTCATTTTCTTGAAAATGTTGCCGCAAATCATGCAAATGATCTCGATAAATTCCGAAGGGATTCGCCATTGACGCTAATAGCTGGTCTAGACTCATGGATTCTGTATTAAACTTTAGGGGATTGACGAGGTGATAAAATGCTAATCGGATCAGGGCAGGATGTCCGCCAACCATTGCCATGAGTTTTTCGATTTGTGCCGAATTCCAGCAAACTCCATGACGTTGGGCTAACTGATTAACTTGTTCTGGAGTAAAGTCCGTTAAAGTTAAGGGTAAACCGATATTTAAAGCAGAAGTATATAGAGGATATTCTGGGTAAATTTCTTGAGAGTAAAGTAACACAAATCTTAAATGATTCCAAGGAGCATATTTTTGGGCTTCTTCGCTCCATGACCGCACAATGGTTAAAAGTTCTTGAGTAATGTAAGGATATTTAAACAGTCGGTTTAACTCATTGAAAGCTACAACCAGTGGACGGTTAATTTTTGGCAGGAGATGCCGTTCAAAATATAAGGTACAGTTCACCTTACTGCCCATTGTGCTTGCCCAGCATTCTTCTAAATTGGCGGGGATGTTTAACTTTTGACCGAGCAGGCTGCAAAACCAGCGTAACAATTTATCTAAATTAGAAATAATCGATTCGTCTCCTTGACAAAAGTCTATATTTACTGTGTGATAGTCTAAAAGGTTTGCTTGCTCAAAAATTTTTAACAGCAGGGAAGATTTACCCATTTGTTTGGGAGATTTAATCCGCAGAATACTGCCCGGTTTGGTAATTTCTTGATAAGCGGTTGTTTCAATGGGTGGTCGTTCGATATAAAAGGGTGATTCTACCGGAACAGGTCCACTGGGATATTCTAAGGAATTCAGACTATTGGCGGACTGGTTCTCCCAGGGAGACGGAAATTTGGCGATCGCCAAATTACCTGGATTTTTAGTCTCTTTTAAAATAAAGCTAGGAGATTGATCTTGGTTATAAATCGAGATTAAAGCGAGTTGTTCCGGGGTCAAAACATAAGTTTCCACCACAGAACGGAAAGTTGACTTAGTAATCGGTACATTCAACAACTGAGAAATCATTTGCCATAATCTCGCTGCTGTTGTTTTGAGGTAATCCGCTTCATAGATAGATTGTTGGGCGATATGAGTATATGTTTGCCCATGCCAGGAGCCTCCTAACACTAGGTTTTGTGCCGGAGTCAAATTTTTTTGCTGGGCAACAGTAATTAAGATCAGGAGTTGATCGAGGCTCATACAATATTTTTTGAATCAGTTATGTTAGATCAAAGGTGGTAGAACAGAAACGAAAATCATAGTTAATATAGGATACTAAGCGATCGCGGTTCTGATTAAATCTTATGGAGTCACGGAAGTTTCCGAAGAACCCGAAGGCGTAGAAAAATTTTCTAATAAAGAAACACTGTTGACCATGCGATTTCCTCCCCATTTTTGTGCTTGCTGCAAGTATGTTTCTGCCTCATTGAGCATAATTTCTAAGGTGACTTCAGGTTGCCTAGCCTCCCGGCTGGATCCGCCAATGCTCACGGTGATCGTTTCTGGAAGACCATCAATACTAGAATTATTATGGGCGATCGCCAACCCTTTGACTTGTTCACAAATCTGCCGACCAATTTTTTCCGCTTGCCCTTGGGTCTTCCCCGGTAAAAATATAGCAAACTTAGCCTCACCCAAACGCCCGATAAACTCTAATGGCTGCTCGACACAGTTACCAATTACTCCAGCGACCTTCTGTAAACAGTCATCCGTGGCTTCATTACCATGAAATTGATTATATAAATGCAAAAAGTCAATCTGACAAATCATCAGGGAAACCGGCTGATCTTTCCACTCCAGCCATTTTTGCTCCATCTGCTTTTTGAAATGTTTGCCATTAGTGAAACCTGTTAGGTTATCTCGATAGATAAATTGATCTACCGCTTGCTTATATTTCGCTAACTGTTCGATCAAGTTCCATTGATTATTCGTGACTAAACTCACTTTGGCATTTTGTTCAAGGGAGAGTTGATCGGAAAAATATAGGCGATACAATGGCAAGCTGACACTACAAAGTTTTCCTGACATCTTAATCAGTCCCAAGCTTTCCAACTTGTAAGCAATAATATCCGGTAATTCTACCGCTTCATTGCTTTCTAGCACTTGTTTAAATGCGGCAAAAAGAGGCGGATGATCATGGATATTTGCCCAGAGACTTCGCAAATAATCTCGATAAATACCGGCTTGATTTGTAGCCGTTTCTAAAATATGTTTTAAAGCTTTACTTAAATGTTTTGGATCGTCAAGGTTGGTTTTACCCGTTGATGCTTTATCTTCTTGGCTCAAGTGATGGAAAGCCAACTGCATTAAATAAGGATGTCCCCCTAACAGATCGATTAGCTTTTGCAAATCGGCTGCCTTCAGAGGTAAATTATACGCTTTGGCTAAATCTTTCCCTTGTTCTAGGTTGAATTCAGTTAGTTTAATCGGTAAACCAATATTAAACGGAGATTGATTCAGGTTTAAGGGGATATAAATTTCTGTAGAATAAACCACAATCATCCGGAGTCGTTGCCAAATTTCTACATATTTCGCCTCTTCATGCCAGCTTCTCAGCATGGGAAAAAAATCGCAGGCGATCGCCGGGTATTGAAATAAAATATTCACTTCATTTAGCCCTAAAATAAACGGGCTACTCACCGCTGGTAAAAGATATGCTTGGAAATATAAAGTCGCACTAACCTTACTGCCAATAGTTTCATCCCAGTAGGCGTCTAATTTTGGGGTCAGACCCGCTTGTAGCGTCACGGTGGCACAAAACCAACGTAAAAATTTATCCAGATTTTCAAAAGTCCCACTTTCCGCTTGCTGAAAATCTAAAAAAGCCCCCCGATAGCCTAAGCTATTCCCCCGATTCATAATTCGCAACAGCAAAGAATTTTTTCCCATTTTTCTTGGGGCTTTGATGCGAATGACGCTGCCTAATTTTATCAATTCTGCATAAGCTAGTTCTTCAATTGCTGGGCGATGAATATAAAACTTAGACCACAAGGGCAGTGGACTCCCTGGAAATGGCGGTGACTGTTCAGAAGATTTATTGGCGTAAAAAGTCTCCATTAATAGTTGTTCATTGGAGCATAGGGCGCGGGTTTCCAGGATGCCGCGAAAATTACCCTTGGTGAGTGACTCGCCAAAAATTTCCGAAAGTGACTTCCACAACGAGGAAGCAGTTTTTCTCAGATAATGCTCACCATAGTCCGACAGGGTGGCAATATCCGTAAAAGTCTTCCCTTCCCACGCTTGCTCAAGGATTAATTTTTCTACGGGTCTTAACTCTTTTTCGCTTTTTGCCTCAATCAGGTAAATAATCTCTTCAATTGTCATAACTCACCACCTCAACACCTGAATCTGGGTGAAATACCGGCTCACCCTTTCTATACTGTAAAATATCTCTGCTGTTTCTAGGACAGTTTTTCTGGTGATTTGGTGATATCAGTTCCCGGTGTCCCAGTTGGGCTGTGAATTAGATCCGCCTGATTTTTTAAAGCATTTTCTTTATTTTAGCCTGATGCCAAAGAGCAAAAAGGGGCTATGAAAGCCCCTTTTTGCTCTTGATGACTGATTTTTTTCTGCGATCGCCCCACGGGATACTAATTTTTGGTGAGCGCGTTCGCGAAGCGGCGCGGATGCGCGATCGCCTCTGGTTGGGAAATCCTGCCACGGCTAATTATTTGGGCAGGTTTTGGCTGGTGTAAGCATCCACTGCAAAAGCTGGAACTCTCTTGCTGTAGTCAATCTCGCTGCCAGTTACGGATTTAGACAACTGGGCAAAAGACTCAGAACGCCAGTTACGTTCGTGAATGGGCTTGGTTTGTTCACCCAAGAAATAAGCCTGAGTGCCGAGCACAGCCGCCGCTATCCAACCAACCACGAATAAGCTAATCACGATAGTCATTGGTGTTTTCCTTAAGTTTTGTAACGTTATGTAAATAAATGTAACAAAGTATTGCCGGAAGTGTCAAGAGGTTTTAGGATATTTTCTATTTATTCTAGATAAATAACTACTAATCTGCAAAAAAAATCTATGTTTAGCAAAAAATTAGAGATTTTTTTTATGCAAATTAACTGTAAAAATTTTTTGTCAATCAATCTGCCGGGGGGTTGCATAACAGTTACTCGTAACTAACCACAAATAACCCCCAGGCATGAAGGGGAGCCTGGGGGCATGGGTGAGATTATAATGGGTGGGATTATAAGCGTGACGCACAAACCGCCGCCCCTTGGAGTCCCACTTGGGGATTTTTGACGATATGGACGGGGATTCTTTCTAATAAAGAGCTCATACGGCCTTTTTGTTTAAAGGCGTTCAAAAAGCGATCGCCTTCTTTAATTAAGGGCAAGATTTTGGCGGCAATTCCTCCGGCTAAATATAAGCCACCATAAGGGAGTAATTTTAAAGCGAGATTTCCCGCTTCTGCCCCGTAAGCTTCGATAAATAATTCCATCGTTTGCTGGCAAATGGGATTACTTTTCTCTAAAGCCGCTTGAGAAATTTCCGCAGCGGAAAGATGGCGGTCTTTTTTGGTCAGATTTGCCCCCAGATTTGTCGAATGTTCGCTGGCAGCAGATAAGCGATCGCGATCGAGGTCTTGGGCGCGATCGCATAAAAACTGATAAATCGTCACAATGCCCTGTCCAGAAACCACTCGTTCTACGGATACCCGATCCAAATGATAGTGCTGGTGGAAATATTGCAACAATTCAAACTCCATATCGGTACGAGGGGCAAAATCCGCATGACCCCCCTCGGTGGCATACACATGATAATCATCTAACAAGCGAACTAAAAATCCTTCTCCCAATCCAGTCCCGGCACCAATAACGGCAATGGGTGCCGTTGACTGGGGTCTACCCGGTTGCAAAGTTAAAATATCTTCTGGGGTCAGACTCAACAGCCCATAACCCACCGCTGCAAAATCGTTAATTAAACTCACATGGGCAATATTCAGTTCTTGTTCCAATCGTTCGGTAGTCAAAGACCATGCCAAATTAGTTAAGACTGAGGTATGGCCCACCACTGGCCCGGCGATCGCAAAACAAGCCTTAGTAGGGGTGGGAGAACTGCCCGATGCTGCGGCGGCTGCTTGCAGAAATTCTCGCACCATTGGCACCAAATCAGGATATTCCTGACTGGTATAAAGTGCTTCATAGAGATTTTTCTGCTGAGAAGCAGTAGTAGATGTTTCCCCCGTGGGCATTTCCACCAACCGCAATAGAGTTTTTGTGCCGCCAACATCGCCGACCAGTAATAAAGTCATATTGTCTGATTAAACTAAAGAAATCGATTCAATTTAACCTTATAACAGCTTCGATTTCCGTGAGGTGGGAGGTATCTCCGTTGTCTGTTATCCTTCAGAATACCACCTTCCCAGAAGGGACAAAGGACTGATGACCACTGTTGATCAGCATCAAACTCTCATATAATAGACGCGACCAGGGGGATTTTAGATGATCGAGATTGCTCCGTCACTTTAGGTGGCGAAGAATTGCTGTATGAATCTTAGTAGACGGGCAGAAATAAATGCACCACAGACCATATCAAAAGAAAAACTGTCATTCCCGCGAAGGCGGGAATCCAAGGATTTACGGTGGGGAACGAAAAGTGCAATTAATTATGTTCACCTACTTTATTGTTTGGGCAAACAGCGGTAAGTTATGAAAATCTTGGTTGTAGAAGATGATGATAGAATTGCTCGGCCTATAGCGGAAGACTTAAAACACCAGCATTATATTGTGGATGTGGTGTGCGATGGGCAACAAGGTTGGGAATATGCCCAAACAGTAGAGTATGATCTAATCTTGTTGGATTTAATGCTGCCGAAATTAGATGGAATCCGTCTGTGCAAACATTTGCGTAGCAATAATTACAGGGGTTTTATTTTAATGATTACGGCGCGGGATACCACCACGGATAAAGTCATGGGGTTAGATGCTGGGGCTGATGATTATTTAGTCAAACCGTTTGAACTGGAAGAATTATCGGCGCGAATTCGGGCTGTCTCCCGGCGTAGTCCTGAAATCCGCCCCGCGATTTTAAGTTATGGAAATTTGCAACTCAATCCCAGTAACCATGAGGTGACTTGTAACGGTAAACCTCTAGCGCTAACCCCGAAAGAATATACCTTATTAAAGTTTTTTTTGAGCAACCCCCATAAAGTTTTAACCAGGGGAGGGTTGTTGGATAAATTGTGGGAATTAGATAAGTCATCGGGAGAAGAAACGGTAAAGACTCACCTGACAAATTTGCGCCGCAAGCTGAAAGTTGCGGGAATTGAAGAGGAATTGATTTCGACGGTTTACGGGGTTGGCTATCGATTTTCTCCTAAATAATGCCTACCTAAATAATGGGGTAAATTTTGATGTTTAATGGGATTAGGCATCGGTTGTTAATGTCGTATCTACTGGTGTTTGCCTCTATTCTGGTGGTGTTTGCGATCGCCGTGCGGGGGATATTTACGCGGATTCTGATGCGCCAACTGACAGAGACGTTAAGGGCATTGGCGGAAGGGTCGGCGGCGGTAGCGTTTGAACAGGGAAAAATTCAATTTAATCATATTAATGATAATTTTTTCTATGAACGGGATTTGATGCAACACGAACAGACCCTACAGTGGTTTGATCGGGCGGGAAATTTGATGGCTCAACAAGGAGTCTATATCGTGAATTTGCCTTTGGAGAAAAGAGAGGCAGTTCAATTTCAGGAGACACCGAGGCTTGAGGCGGTAACTCTGCCAATGATGGGGAGTAATGGCGGTGAGATTGTGGGGTACGTTAGAGCGAGTCAATCTTTAACCGAGGTGGATCAAATCATTCAAAAGTTGGATTGCGGATTGGCTGGGGGAATTTTGATGGCCTTGCTTTTGAGTGGGGCAGGGGGTGTCTGGCTGACTCGTCAGGCGATGCAGCCGATCGAGGATAGTTTTCAGCGGTTAAAACAGTTTACGGCGGATGCTTCCCACGAAATGCGTAGTCCTCTGATGGCGATTAAAAGTAATGTGATGGTGGCTTTGCGGTATCCAGAGGGGATGCGGAACACCGATGGGGAAAAATTTGAGGCGATCGCCAGCGCCACCAACCAGATGACGCAGCTTACGGAAGATTTACTCTTTTTAGCACGCACCGATGGTCATGCCGACCTATCGGTGCAAATACTCCGCCGAGATTGGGAGAATGTGGATTTAACAACCACTTTACAAAAGTTAATCAATCTTTATCAGACACAAGCTGAGGCAAAGCAAATTAAATTATATGGAAGGATTAGGGAAAATCTGTATGTTGCCGGAGATGAGGGGCAGCTAACACGGTTGTTTGTGAATTTGATTCAAAATGCTTTGCACTACACCACGGCAGGAGGAACAATATCACTGAGTGCGATTAACTTTGGGGTTTATATTGAGGTGGAAGTGCGGGATACAGGGGTAGGGATTGCTGAGGAAGATGTGGAAAAGGTGTTTGAGCGCTTTTGGCGAGCCGATCGCACTCGCGCTTATGGGCAAGGAGGGTCTGGTTTGGGGTTAGCGATCGCCCGGGCGATCGTCCAGCAACATAAAGGGGCGATCGATGTCACCAGCCAATTGGGAATAGGCAGTTGTTTCACCGTCCGATTGCCCGCATCTTCCCCCACCTAAACCAAAAAATTTACTCACTCATTCATATTTCTCAACGTCGCCACCGCCGAAGGAGAAATGCGGCTGAGATAGCGGAATATCCAATACTTAAATACCGTATCCAAAACCACCGGCACCGTGGCAATAAACAGAGAAATCGCACTTTTATTTGCCGCTATCCCCAAATGCGTTGCCAACCCCTCCAAAACTACCTCCCAACCGTGGGGGGAGTGGAACCCCACAAAAATATCCGTAAACAAAATAATCACAAACGCCTTCGCGCTATCACTCAACCCATACACAATTTCATCTAAAAAAGACTTCAGTACCGCAATTTTTTTTCGATTAGTCACCAAAATTAAACCAAAAGAAAACGTCGCCAGAATATCCGCAAAAATATTACTCACCGCACTGCGACTTTTGCCGCGAAAGTCTTCGGCAATTTCCACGGCTTTCTCTTTAACCAAAGACTCTATCTCCTCAACAGAAAGCTTGGGAGTTGCCCCAAGTAAGCTGGTAAATTTGATTTCCTCTTCAAATGCCTGCAACTCTTGAAATGCCTCCTCCTTCATCTCATAATTGAGAAATATTTGTCCTGTTTCATTTTCAAAATATTGATTAACTAAAGGAGAAAATATAAATATTTTTGAAACGTGCTGGGTTAAAATTGGCACCAGAATCAGCACCACCAAAAACGAGATAGATGTTTTGGTTTTATTTCTAGAACTGCGAAATTTCTGAATAACCTCTGCTTCCGCATTAGGATTTAAATCGGTCTTAATTTTTTTAAAGGTTCTGCCAATTGACCGGGGCAGCACCCCAGTTTTATCCGTGAGATTATCCATTTTTTCAGAACTTTGATTGGGAGCGGATATATTCGCCTTGACGATTACAGTTTTAAAATCAGGGTTAACCGGCTGTGGCTCCGGCTGGGTGGGAAGCAATGCCGATGAATCATCAGGTTCTAAATTTTTGTAATTACCCAGCACATCATCAATAACTCTCAGTTTTTCCAAAAAAGCTTTATTAGAAATATTCAGCAAGTAACGACTGATTTTAAACTCCGCCATTCGCAGATTAATAATTTGGATTTGTTTCTGAATATCAGCCCGAAAATAATCTCTAACATTCGGAGTATATCGGGATGATGCTTCCCGTTGCTGTCGCAATTCTTCCGATTCAATGGTCTTTATATTCAATGCCGCTTGGTATGCTTCCTCTAAAGCTCTTTCGGCAGTCGATAAAAACCATTGTTGCCCCTTCATCATCTTGTCATAAATCATTGGCTGCCAATATTTTTCTTTCATAATTCAGGTAAATTAGATGAATTAATTTTAATAAAAAATAGGCTATTTTAATTTTAAAATAACCTTTAAATTTAGGTGAGTAAAATATCTAAATTGCAACTCGATATAGTCACAAGTAAAATATTCAACCTGATCCGGGCAGAATAGCTAGTGAAAATTATTCATATTGGCCAGAGGATCGGGAACAGGAAATGGCTCTTTCTCCAACGGGATAAACTTTCCCATACTAGCGTTGTAAGCCAGGATTTCTCCCGTTTCTATTTCATAAACCCAGGCATGGAGATGAAGGTTGCCACTGTGCAGCTTAGAACGAATCACCGGATAAGTTTCTAGATTTTCTATCTGAGTTAGAATGTTTTGCTCGATAGTCAACCGCAACAGCTTATCCGGTTCATAGTCTTTGTAATTATCAAACATCAGGCGGCGCGTAGCTTCCGCAGTATGCTTTAACCAGTCATAAACCAAGGGCATGGTTTCGGCAAGATTCCCCAGTTGTAGCAGTCCTTTCATCGCCCCGCAGTGGGTATGACCGCAGATGATAATTTCTCTAATACCCAATGCTTGCACTGCATATTCGATTCCCGCACCTTCGCCACTATTTAAAGCACCATAAGGAGGAATGAGATTACCCACATTTCTAATGATGAATAGTTCTCCGGGTTGAGTTTGGGTCAGGAGATTGGGATCAATCCGGGAATCAGAACAGGTGATGAATAAAACTTCAGGAGACTGACCGTGAGAAAGCTGCTCAAATAGTTCCTGGTGACTGATGAAGTAGTTGTCGTGAAACTGATTTAACCCTTGAATGATTCGCTGAATAGGCATCGAAATCCTCCTAGAGTAAAATCAACTTAATGTCTGATCCACTTGGCATCAGAGACAATGCAAACGCCGCCAAATTTTTTGAGGATGGGGCGGATGGCTTCTACGAGCAACTCCTCTTGTTCTGCGGTACATACGGTCATCACGTAGCGGTTGCTGAGGACATCTTTTTCTAAATCGTTGGCGGTCAGCCCCCTCTCTCCTTTGCCGATGACATCCCGGATCACGGTATAGCCGGTAATTCCTACTTCTTCTAAAACTTCTAGGACTTTGGACATTTCCAAAGAAATGGTGACGATTTCTACTTTTTTGACGATTTCCATAATGTTTAGAGGACGAACCCCAATTTTTTGATGATTTCTAAGTACACGGGAATCCCTACAATGATATTGAAAGGAAAAGTAATGCCGAGAGCCATTGAAACGTAAAGGCTGGGATTAGCTTGAGGAACGGTCATTCTCATGGCAGCGGGAACGGCGATATAAGAGGCACTAGCGCAGAGGACCGCAAACAGAAGGGCGTTGCCTTCACTGAGTCCAATTACTTTGGCAATGAGGATGCCGATAATGGCGTTGACAATTGGCATTAGGACGGAGAAGCCAATGAGAAAGGAGCCGGTTTTTTGCAAGTCTTTGATTCTTTTGGCGGCTACCAGTCCCATATCCAGCAAGAAGAAACAGAGGACTCCGTAAAAAATTCCTTGGGTAAATGGCTCTAACTTTTCCCAACCTTTGGGGCCAGTGAGAATACCAATGATTAGACTGCCTACGAGGAGAAATACGGAACTGTTGAGGAAGGATTCCCGCAGGACTTCTCCCCAAGAGAAGCTACCGTTTTCATTGTCTTTACTGGTGAAAATACGCACGATAATCAGACCCACAATGATGGCGGGAGATTCCATGAGGGCGAGGGCGGCGACCATGTGACCGCCAAAGTTGATGTGAAGTTGGGTGAGCAAAGAGCTCGCGGTGATGAAGGTAACGGCGCTAATGGAACCGTAGGTGGCAGCGATCGCTGCTGCGTTGTAGGCATCCAGCTTGATTTTCAGGATGAAAAATGAGTAAATGGGTACTATAGACGCCATCAATATAGCGGCGAGCAGAGTGAGGGCGATCGCTGGAGTGATACCGCTTTCGTCAATTTCATAGCCTCCCTTAAAGCCGATCGCCAGCAGCAGATAGAGGGAAAATAGCTTGGGCAACGGTTGGGGGATTTCTAGGTCAGATTTAAATAAAACCGCTAAGATACCCAAAAAGAAAAATAAGACGGGCGGGTTGAGGATATTGGACAGGATCAGACTGGAATTCATGTGGTTGTTATCCCTGTAAGCTAATGGGCGCATTTAGGGCAGGACGTAGGTGCCGATGTTGGCTGCCACTATGACTGGGTAAAGGCGATCGCCCCTAGTAAGATGTGGAGGCGATCGCCCGGGCGTAAGATGCTGGGGATATTTTTTACCAGGCTTCTTACAAATCCCGTTCGTCATATTTGCCAGCGAATGCACCCTTGAGCTTGGCTATTTCCCCAACTGTAGAGAATGAATGTCAAGAACTCGAAAAGATTTGCTAATTTTTGTCATATTTTTTTAAGGGTTTGCTGACAACTCCGATGCCAAAGACCCTGATTGCTGATTGGCGTCGAGACGTAGCAACACTTCACAATTATTTGATAGACCAAGCAGTAGTTCTGCTTGATATTGGTTCATCCAGATGGGACGTATCCCCGTTCAGTGCGATTCGCCAATGCGATCCGCTTTGCGGAATCGCCCATTGGTCATTCTCGCGAACCAACTTCACCAAACAACACAAAGGCGTCCGAATATCAAAATCCGTCACTCCTGGAATAAAGCCCATTGTGCTGCCCAACACCGTCGCCCCATGTCCCACCAGCAGGATATCCTCAGAAAAAGTAGCCGCCAAATAACTGGCAGTTTTCGCCGCCCGATTTAAACAAACTGATTCTGGGGCTTCGGGATATTGGGGCACCAAATAAGATTGGTAATTTAAGTCAATGCGAGGATATTTTTTAACCAACTCTGCCAAAGGTGCGGTTTCTGGCTTAGTAGACATCCACTCAGGATTTAGCCATTCACAGATTCCCCATTCTAGTTTCAAGGGTAAATCTAAAGCTTCCGCGACGGCATGGGCAGTTTGCACCGTTCGCAAAAAAGGAGAGGCAAAAATATGCCGGATATTTTCCCCTTTTAAGCGTTGTGCCAGTTGTTTGGCTTGGACAAATCCATCCTTAGACAAGGGCGGATCGTAGCGGCGATCGGCGGTATCAAACCATTCCGGGCGAACAAAATCTAAGCGGTTTCCGTGTCGGGCGATCCAAATAGTTTGGGACATAATTGATTTCAAAAAATTCCACTAATTCCACCAAGATTATTTTCTACCACAAATACACAAAGATCGCTTTTAATCTCTTCGTTCTCTCTGTCTGAAGTCGTTCAGGTTTACCACAAAGACACAAAGGACACAAAGGGGAAATCTCTTCGTGTTCTTTGTGTCTTTGTGGTAATTGTTAAATTATTTTTAATAAATAGTCGTGAAAAATAGGTTGACATCAATCCGTGATTGGTGGTTATATTGTGTTATAATAAAAATTGCCCCGCACAATGACATAGAAGGTTTCCATTAAGGAGAAATCAAAATCATGGCAGTTTGTCAACCTCGGTATAGCAAAGAAGAATTTGCCCAACGCGGTGATCTGATTTATCAAACTCAAATACGCCCACAAGTCGAATTGGGTAATGAAGGTAAAATTGTCGCGATCGACCTTGAAACTCAAGATTTTGAGGTTGATGCGAGTGAAATAGCCGCTTGCGATCGCCTGGAAGATCGTCACCCAGATGCTCAAATATGGATTGTCCGTATTGGTTCTCGCTATGTTCGTCGATTCGGCGGAGGCACCAAAAGAACTGTATGATCGCAGGAATTGTCAACGGGGATTTTGAGGCGATTCTCTCGCTCTCAATATGTGGCTCTGATGGCAAATTTTACACACAAGATGCGATCGTAGACACAGGTTTTAATGGTTGGCTTTCATTGTCTCCAGATTTGATCGATCGCTTAAACCTGAAATGGAAAAGACGGGGACGCGCTATTCTCGGTGATGGTAGTGAATGCGTTTTTAACATCTACGAAGCCGTTGTACTTTGGGATGGGGTTTATCTGACGATCCCCATTGATGAAGCTGATTCAGAACCTCTTGTCGGAATGTCATTGATGGAAGGCTATCAACTCATGGTTGAAGTATTTGAAGGAGGCAAGGTAGAACTGTGCAAAGTAAACACGGTCTAATTCTAAGTTAGAGCGCGATCGGGTTATAAATACCCATATTCGGGGCTACACCAAGATTATTTGTTACCACAAAAACACAAAGATCGGTTTTAATCTCTTCGTCTTCTTTGTGTCTTTGTGGTAAATATGAACCACAGAGACACAGAGGACACAAAGGGGAAATATCTTCGTGTTCTTTGTGTCTTTGTGGTAAATCTGAACCACAGAGACACAGAGGACACAAAGGGGAAATATCTTCGTGTTCTTTGTGTCTTTGTGGTAATAATATTTTCTGCTTCCAGGTTGAACCAGGGAAACAAATCACTCTTGTCTTGTCTCTTGGGTGCGATCGCGAAGCGGCGCGGATGCGTTATCGCTCCACTCATGCCTATAAAATAAAATTACTGAAAATCTCAACAATCTCTTTGAATTTCACAAAGCCGAAATAACTATAATCTTTCTAACCATTTATTCAAAGATAAATCCACTAAATAATTTAATGGTTTACATGGATTTTTCAAACTTAATTTTTCTCGTCGCAATTCTTCTAAAAATTGTTGTAACTTGTCTCGCAATTTAAGATCCTCCCAACTAATTGGCTGTTCTTCTTCTATCTGCTTTTGTATTCTCTTAAATTCTTTTAAATAATATCGGTTCCATTTTCGTGCATTTCTCCAATAAACTGATGACTGATAATCTTCAGGATTAAATTTTTCAATTAAATTTGCTATAACTTTTTTCTGTGATGTGATTTGAGCCCCAATTCCACTTGATACATATCCTTCGATTAAAGCGTGACCCTGCCAATCAGTCCAAATTCTTGCCCGTCCAACTCTCTGACTTTTGCCTCCTTTGTAAGGCAGCCATAAAAATAAAATTATATTAGATTGACTATCGGTACATAATTCAGCACAGATTTTACTGCTTTTTCCCTGATTATTACCATATTTGATAATTCCATTACTAGAGAATTCCTGCATTCTCCTATCAAAGGTTAGTAAATGTTCACGGATTCTGAGAATTTCATACTTGGTCTGGTCATTACATTGAGTCAGCATTGTCTGAAGTCTTCTAGGTGGACTAGCAATTACCCCAGGTTCTTGCGTCTGAATTTGACTGATTTGTAATATCGATTGTTCTTCTGTATCTATATCAATGATCTGAAAATAGAATTTTTCATCTTCTGAAATCACGGAAAACTTCAGGAATTGAAAAGCCAAAGTATGATATTTTCGGTCAATCAAGTTGTCCCGGTGGAAACTGGGCGCGATCGCCACTAACCGAACGGGCTGACTATAGTCTACTTGGTCGCTAAATGCTTGTTGTTCCCGCAACCCATCATAATAACGAGTTAGCTGTTGCACCACATAGCGATCCTCGGTATTTTTCAACTCCAAAATCACTAAATTTTTATTATCCCCAGCGGCGACAATATCGCAAAATTGCTCATTCACATAATGTTGCCTTTTCAAAGGGTGTAGCCCGAATAAAGCCGGTAAATTTTCCTCCAGAAAATCCTCTAAAGCCGCTTCACTTTCAAACTCCCAACCGCTGCCGGTTTGTCTTAAGTTGACAAAATTAACCATTGATGTTTACCCCGATCTAAGTTGATCCACAATTTAAGCCTGATTATTTGATAACTAATTTTAGCATATTTAAGCGATTTTTTCTGTAACCACAAAGACACAGAGGACACAAAGGGGAAATATCTTCGTGTTCTTTGTGTCTTTGTGGTTAAAATATTTTCTCTGCTTATTAAGGCAATAGATAATCGTTCAGGAAAGCCGGGAATCAAAGCACTCCCATATCCTGTAAACAGCGACGAGTCAACTGGATTCGAGCCGCTCCATCTTTCTCATCGCGAATATCAATATTAGTGGCAAAAAAGTAAACATTATCTCCGGTTTCCACATAACCAACATACCAGCCAATATTGGCGATCGCATCGTTGCCAAAACCGAACCACCCTGTCTTTGCTCTGATAGTGTATTCTGGCGTTTTTTCATTAATCATAATATCTTTAACAATCGCTATTGACTTTTCAGAAAAAGGTAATTTATTATCATATAGACGACGGAGAAATTGAATTTGCTCTTCAGGACTAATGCGTAATTCACCATCCAACCAAAACTTATCAATATCCTCTCTATCGCCAATCTTTTGATTACCATAAGCGGCTTTACTCACCCATTCTTGCATTCGTGCGTATCCCACTCGACGGGCGAGAACTTGATAAAACCAAACCGCAGAAAGTTTAAATGCCTCTTTCATATTTAAGTCTCGATTCCATTGGGGAAGTTCTCGTTCAATTCCATCCCAAGTCAAAACGGCAATCTCATCGGCGATCGCCCCAGTTTCTAAAGCAATCAAAGAATTGAGAATCTTAAAAGTTGATGCCGGGGGAAAAGCTGTCATATTTCGTTGGGGGTTATGTTCAGAAAACCGCTGATTTTTCAAATCATAAATTATGATAGAACCTTCAACAGCCATTTCCCGGAAATGTCTGCCAAAATCAAGACGATCGTCCCCCTCTACCAAAAGCTGATTATCAATTACTGATTTCGGCATGGTTGATGCCGCTTTTGATGGCTCTGGTATTTTTTGCACCTGGATAAATGCTACAATAGTCCATGAAAATAGCCAAATAGTCAATCGCCAGAATCGCGTCATAATTTTTTCGTGGATAAAAAAGGTTATTCCTAGAAATGATCCCGGATAGGGTTAAATAAAATTTTGAGATAACTAATTTTATCATATTTAAGCGATTTTTTCTTTAACCACAGAGACACAGAGGACACAAAGGATAAATATAAAGGATAAATATCTTCGTGTTCTTTGTGTCTTTGTGGTAATAATAAATATTATTCATATCATACTAAAAACCCCAAGTAAATTGACTGACAAACTGATTATTTTTACCCGATATCCTGAAGCGGGAAAAACCAAAACTCGCTTAATTCCTGCCCTCGGCCCAGAGGGTGCGGCTGATTTGCAGCGGCTTATGACTGAATATACTCTGCAACAAGCCAAAAAGTTATCGGATTTTTCCCTAGAAAATCTGGTTATAGAAATTCGCTTTGCCGGGGGGAATGAAGCGAAAATGCAATTATGGCTGGGCGGGGGAGATACAATAACTTATCAACCGCAATCAGAAGGAGATTTAGGGGCTAGAATGTTGGCGGCATTTACTGACGCATTTAATATCGGCATGGAACGAGTTATTATTATTGGGATTGATTGTCCTGACCTCGATGCAGCCAGATTAAAACAAGCCTTTGACCAGCTACAATCCCATGATTTAATCCTCGGTCAAGCCGCTGATGGGGGATACTATTTAATCGGTTTGCGGCGGTTAATTCCAGAGTTATTCACTGGCATTGATTGGGGCAGCGATCGCGTATTATTCCAAACACTGACCATTGCCAAAAACTTAGGCTTTCCTTGGCAACTTTTGCCGGAATTAGCTGACATCGATCGCCCCGAAGATTTACATATCTTAATCAACCATCCCCAGATCGTCTATTCCCGACCCAAAATATCGATTATTATCCCTGTCGTCAATGAAGCTGCCATAATCGAAACCACCCTACAACAAATTCGGGCAAATATTTCCCCAGAAAACCAACATAGCAATAGCCTAGAAATCATTGTGGTGGATGGTGGCAGTCAAGATAAAACCGGGGAAATTGCCCAATCTTTAGGGGTTCAAGTCATTTCCACTACCCCCGGTCGGGCTAATCAAATGAACGCAGGGGCCAAACGAGCGATCGGCGAAATCTTATTATTTTTGCACGCAGACACCCAATTGCCTCAGAGATTCGATCGGATCGTGTTAGAACAGTTAGAAGATCCGGAAGTCATTGCCGGAGCTTTTGAACTTTGCATTGATAGTCAGGGATGGGGTCTACGGGCGATCGAAACTGGGGTAAAGTGGCGATCGCACTGGTTGTCCCTACCCTACGGCGACCAGGGAATATTCTTACGATCCGAAGTGTTTCGTCAACTTGGTGGCTTTGCTCAACTTCCCATTATGGAAGACTTTGAACTAATGCGCCGATTAAAAAAACTGGGAAAAATTGCGATCGCCCCTGTAGCGGTACGCACCTCAGCCCGACGCTGGCAGAAACTGGGACTCCTGAAAACCACAGTCATTAATCAGCTAATGATTATTGGTTATTATCTCGGAGTTTCCCCCGATCGCCTGGTTCAGTGGTATCGAGGAAATAGGGAAATCAGCAAAAAATAACCATTTTGCCACAACAGACAACCGTAAATTCACTGAATCAACAGGGATGCTACTAAAGATGCTTGTAAAATTGGAACTGGAAAAAATTTCCCGTTGGCTTTTCAAAACCAAAGCTATCGGACTGACAACCTGAGACAAACACCCTGAGACAAGCACTTACAAAACTTACCCCTAAAATTACTGAAAACTTATGAATCCATCTTCTGCCGTTGCATCCCTGACCATGAAAGTGGTGGGATTACTTTTAATCGTTTCTTCTGTATTAGACTATTTAATTTTGGCCTTTCCGCCGGAACTCCTAAATAGACAGTGGCAACTAGGCTACACCACTCAATTAGTAGACCGAGGAGTGATTCCACTCATGGGCGTTGCCTTAGTTTTGCTGGGGTTTTGGATTGAAAGTAATGCCGGAACCTCCAAAATTTCTCGTCCGGCGTTACTAGACTTAAGATTTTGGGCATTAATTTTTTCTACGGTGTTTGGCTTAATTTTTCTGCTGCTATTTCCCCTGCACCTCAATAATGTCCGTATGGAGCGATCTGCCGCCCTGCAAAGCATTCGCGAAGAAGCCGCCCAACAAGAAGCGGTCTTAGCCCAGCGAATTGGCAGTACCCAGGGTCAACAACAGATTTCTGAAATCCAAAACCGATTTAAAACTGAACTGCAAAAACTGATTTCCGACCCGCAATTGTTGCAACAAAGACTAGAAAGCGAAGAAGTCACCGAACAGGAAAAACAATTACTTAAAACCTTTCAAGAGAATCCCTCCAATGTGGATCAATTCGTCAATCAAAACTTCAGCGCCCAAGCCATTCAAAATCAACAGTTACAAGAGATTCGTCAGCGACAGGATGAACGGGAAGCACAAGCCAAAATCAGATCCGTAAAATCAGGACTGCAAACTGGGATCAGTAGTTTACTGCTGGCAGCCGCCTATAGTGCAGTTGGCTGGACAGGGTTAAAAAATCTGGGCTTTATCGGCGGTCGTGCTGGTGGTAGACCTAGATAATATTGATTATTTGTTATTGGTTATTGGTTATTGGTTGTTAGTTATTGGTTGTTAGTTATTGGCTGTTAGTTATTGGTTGTTGGTTATGGGTTATTGGCCAGCAATTCATGAATAACCAATAACCCATAACCAATAACCAATAACAATCATCTTCATTCCCCCTAATTTCTGTAAAGAAAACGGCAATGCACTCATGTTCTCTATCTATATCCTCACCCACAACGAAGAAATTGATATTGCGGCTTGTATTGAGTCAGCGATGCTCTCCGATGACATTATTCTGGTGGATTCCCTCAGTAGCGATCGCACCATAGAAATTGCCCAACAGTATCCAGTCCGCATCGTCCAACACCCCTTTGAAAGTCATGGCAGGCAACGCACTTGGATGTTGCGGGAACTGGAAACCAAACATGAGTGGGTCTATATCCTAGAAGCCGATGAACGGATGACCCCAGAACTTTTCCAAGAATGCCTGCAAGCCATTAAAAGTAAAGAATATATTGGTTACTATGTCGCCGAGCGAGTCATCTTTATGAATCAATGGATTCGCCGTAGCACCCAGTATCCTCGCTATCAAATGCGCCTATTCCGCAAAGATAAAGTCTGGTTTACGGACTATGGCCATACCGAACGAGAAGTCTGTGATGGGCGAACAGGTTTTCTCAAAGAAACCTATCCCCATTACACCTGTAGCAAAGGATTAAATCGCTGGATTGAAAAACACAACCGCTATTCTAGCGATGAAGCCGCCGAAACCATGCGGCAACTCAAATCTGGTTCTGTCTCTTGGCAAAATTTATTTTTTGGTAAATCAGAAGTCGAAAAACGCCGTGCCCTCAAGGACTTATCCCTGCGCTTGCCCTTTCGACCCTTGGTGCGGTTTTTTTATATGTATTTTTTACTCGGAGGTTGCTTAGATGGTCGCCCAGGTTTTGCCTGGTGTACCTTACAAGCGTTTTATGAGTATCTGATTTTGCTAAAAGTTTGGGAACTGCAAAATATGCCTATTGCGCGATCGAACATCGCGGTCAACGATTCTAATGGCAAGACCGCCAAAGGGACAGATCCGGTGCGTTCTTCGAGCAGTTAGACTAAATTTTCTTTAATCGTTGTTTAATCGTTGTTTAATCGTTTAATCATTGTTTAATCTGGGAGTCGAAGAGTGATATTGACTCATATGGTTCAGCCAGGGATAGCCATAGACAAAAATCCTCCCTGCCATATCTCCCATAAATCCCTCAAAGCCGATCGCCTTTTGGCCAAAGTGTGAAATAATTCTTTACAATCTCTCATAAAAGAGCAGATTTTGCTGAACCGGACTAATTGACATCGGCGGATTCTCCTGTAAGATGCCAAAAACCAGGCGGACAAAATCTCACAAACTGCTTTTGTTGCGGTGTTTCTGCCGTACCCGAAAATGTTTCGGATCTTTCGGACGCTTTTATTATGGCTCAATAAAAGAGTCTATCCCCTAACTGGCGCCAGCACAATTACATTGCAGCCATTTCGAGATCAACGGCATTGCTAACTAGCTATAATCAGATTTAATCATCGATAAAATTGGCCGTTGACCCATTCAATTTAACACAAATGACAATCAGCCTAATCGACTTATTGTAGTAGAAGGAGTAGGGTCTAGCTGTGTTGCAACGCCTCAAACAAGACTTTAAAAATGACTTGATCGCCGGTTTGTTGGTCGTAATTCCTTTGGCGACCACCATTTGGCTAAGTTTCAATATGGCCACTTGGGTCATTGATATGCTGACCCGAATTCCCAAAAGATTAAATCCTTTTGATGGTTTGGATCCAATCTTAGTCAATCTTCTCAATGTTTTTGTCGGACTAACAGTTCCTTTGTTCGGCATCTTGCTCATTGGTTTAATGGCGCGGAATATTGTCGGTCGATGGCTGCTTGACCTAGGAGAAGGGATTCTTCAGGCCATTCCTTTTGCCGGTTCCGTGTACAAAACCCTTAAACAATTACTGGAAACTTTACTTCAGGATTCCAAGGATAAGTTTCGCCGTGTGGTTTTGGTGGAGTATCCCCGGAAAGGCGTCTGGGCACTCGGATTTGTCACCGGAACGATGAGTCCAGATTTTCAAGCCCAGTTTTCCGGCCCAATGCTCAATGTGTTTATCCCGACGACCCCCAATCCGACCAGTGGTTGGTATGCCATTGTGAAAGAAGAAGAAGTGCTGCCCATACCTATCTCTGTGGAAGAAGCATTTAAACTGATCATTTCCGGGGGGATTGTTTCTCCGAGTACACCCAACTTAGCGATCGCAGAATCGGCTAAAAAAATTAAATTGGAATCTTTGATGCCCACCTCTAATATTTCTCAAATTCAAACAGAAGAGGAATATACTTAACTTTTTTGTCAATTCAGCCAATCTTCTGGCCTTAAATATTTGATATTTCAGGTTCTATCCATTGGCTGCCTAATTTCTGTCGTCCTTTTGTCTAATCTGTTCTCATTTGGCCGAATCTGGCCGAATCTCGCCGAATCTGGCCAAATCTGGCCGAATCTGGCCTCAATTCTGATTCGTTCTAAATTGTCAAGGATCTTTTGATGATGACTTGACAAACCTGTCAATTCATTACAGATTTTATAGGATATGCTTTTGGTTTGGCAGGGTCGTTAAGATATCGGATTGTTCCCCCTGCCAATCTGTCAATTTATTGACTTAGATCCCTTTTCATTTATTTTATTTATACATTACTGAAACCATGCAACCTCGCCGAATCGCCCGTGAACTAGCTTTGCTCAGTCTCAGTCAGATCCCCAACAACCAAAAAAAATTGGCCATGGCACAACTGCAAGATATTTTAGTGGCAGCAGTGAGAACTTTGGCAACCGAAGCCCACGAGATTTTGGAAACGGCAGCCTCAGAAATTAAACGAGGCAGCGATCGCCTAATTAATAGTGAAATAGAGGCCACCACTCTGAAAAGTTCCCGGGCAATGGTTTATCAGGCGATCGAACATACTCAAACAGCGATTAATCGCTTAAGTTTTGCCATAGAAATTCCTGAGTTAGTCCAACTTTCTAATCAAAAGGAAGTCAGAAATTACGCTTTAGAGATTCTCAGCAAAGTCAATGAGCATCAAGGAGAGATTGATGAAAAACTTAATCAATCAATGGTTGATTGGCAATTAAGTCGGCTCCCCCGCATCGATCAAGATATTTTAAGAATGGCCTTAGCAGAAATGGCTTATCTTGGTACTCCTGAAAAAGTAGCTATTAATGAAGCAATTGAAATTGCCAAGCGCTATAGCGATGAGGATTCTCATAGATTTATTAATGGCGTGTTGCGGCGCGTTAGTAATGAGATAAAAAGCTAAAGTACGAGAAAAAAGTCCGGCAATTCGGTGAGATATATTTGGGGGAATAGGAGAAAATTTTTTGGGTCTGTAATATCCCTAACCAAAAAGACCAGGAATGGTTTATTTAATTTTTATTGAATGGGTTGATATAACGCAGGGAAATTATAGGAATGAATCAAACAAAATAAGCCTCATATAAGCCTCATAATTGATGTCTCAAATTCTTAATAGCCTATTAGGATAATTGAAATGGTATTTAATTGGTTTCGCCGTCAGTTTGATGACAAAAAACAGCCTGAAGAAAAACCAAAACAAGAAGCCCCGGATCCCGCAGATTCTGCCCCGGAACCAACGACTGATTCATCAGAAGATTCTGAGGATGAGTACCTGAAGTGGGCGAAAGCGGCTTATCAAAATCTTCAAAAGCAACAACAACCCACCCAGGCAACGGTTTCTGAATCAACAAAAGAAAGCGGTACTCTTCCCCAGGAACCACCGGATGAATCCCCCGTGGTAGAGTCTGCGGCATCAGCGATCGATCTGGTTGAACCGGAAGCGACCCCAGAGGCGGAAGTTTCATCAACATCAGAAACAATCGAAATAGAAACAATCGAAACTGTTGAACCCGAAGCCACCGCATCCCCGATCGCGGCTCCAATAACTGTCCCGGAAGTTCCGCCACCAGCAGAAACCGCCGAAACCGCAGAAATCACAGCCCCAGTCAGTGAAGCAACTAAAGCCACTGAAGCAACTGTCACTGAAGTTCCGGCAACATTAGAACCCGAAGGAACGGAAACAGCGGCAACAACCGAAGCAGGGGAAACAGGAGCGGAAACGGCAGCGGAAACGGAAACGGCGCCGGAGGCTCCCCAACCCATATTGAACTGGGCTAAGGCAGAAGCGGAACGCCAAGAACGCTTGAAACAGTTGGCGGAAACGGCGATGGAAACGCCGGTTGAGGAAGACTACACCAAGCCAGCGGTTAAGACCCCAGCAGTTCCAGGGATGGAATTTGATGAGGAATTTTTATGGTCAGCGGAAGTCTTGG
Organism: Planktothricoides raciborskii GIHE-MW2; assembly: GCF_040564635.1. Classification (NCBI taxonomy): domain Bacteria; kingdom Bacillati; phylum Cyanobacteriota; class Cyanophyceae; order Oscillatoriales; family Oscillatoriaceae; genus Planktothricoides; species Planktothricoides raciborskii. Next base: position 4,508,989 of record NZ_CP159837.1, on the reverse strand, counting down.
CCCGTCAGGGACGGCGCCCGGATGAAGTTTCCATTGAGGAAATTAACTGGCTGCAAAAGCTGAGACAGGGGTTAGATAAGACTCGTTTAGGCTTAATTAATCAACTGAAGTCGATTGTAGGTGCAGGCCCATTGAACCGGGAAGCGGTGACGGAAATTGAGGCCGCCCTGTTGCAAGCGGATGTGGGCATTGAGGCGACTGATTATATTATTCAGGCGCTGCAAAATAAGCTGCGAGAAGAAGCTTTACCCCCGAAAGAGGCGATCGCCTATTTGAAACAAATTCTCCGAGATATTCTGGATGCACCGAACCAAAATCGGGAAAACCGGATGCTGTTTCCAGAAAAAGACCGGCTGAATATTTGGTTAATTGCTGGGGTGAATGGGGCAGGCAAAACTACCACCATTGGCAAATTAGCTCACCTAGCCCAAAAATCTGGTTATAAAACCTTAATTGCCGCAGCGGATACTTTCCGGGCCGCAGCGGTGGAACAGGTGAAGGTGTGGGGTGAGCGCAGCGGTGTGGAAGTGATTGCCAACCCCGGTAAGAATACGGATCCGGCAGCGGTGGTCTTTGATGCGATCGCAGCGGCGCAATCCCGTGGTACGGAATTGCTGCTCGTAGATACCGCCGGACGGCTGCAAAATAAGAAAAATCTCATGGAGGAACTGAGCAAAATTCGGCGAATTATTGACAAAAAAGCCCCGGACACCATCGTCGAGGCGTTGATTGTCCTGGATGCTACCCTGGGACAAAATGGCTTGCGTCAAGCGGAAGTCTTCTCGGAAGCGATTAATTTGTCTGGAGTTATCTTGACAAAACTGGACGGAACTGCTAAAGGTGGCATAGCTCTGGCGGTATCCCAGCAAATGGGTCTGCCGATCCGCTTTATCGGTGCCGGTGAAGGAATTGACGATCTGCGACCATTTGCTAGTTATGAGTTCGTGGAAGCGATGCTCAATGGCTAGGGCGCGATCGCGATTGATTTTCAGAAATAAACCAGCCAAGATTTGACCGAGATGAAGATTACACAATATTCTCTGATATGCTCGGTATCAAATCCCATTGCCGGGAGGCAAAACTCCCGGCTATACTCAACCAGTTGAAGATAAAAAAATCTCCGATTTCCAGAAATATTGATAATCTGACTAATTTTTTGACAAGGAAAGCCCGGTTTTAGATAGATTTCAGGGATATTTATCCTAACAAAAATCAAGGGATTGTACATCAACTGACTCAAATGTGAATTAATGACTGCTGCGCCTCTTCCTCGACCGCCTTATGAACCCGAAGATCGTCCTAGTAATAGCAGCGATCGCGAAGAAATCTCGACGCTAATTAATGAAAATAGCGCCGCAATTATACCGCCGGTAATAATTGAAGCTGATACCACCCCTGGTGTCAGTCCCGTTTTGGCTTTAAAAGAATTGTTAGCCTGTTGGCATCGAGAACAAAATAAAATTCAAGATTTATTGGGGTCTTTGAGTTTTGCCCTACGCAGTTTTAACAATCTGAATCAGTTTTTAGAATTGATTCCTTTGGTGGCTAGTCGAGTCACCGATAGTGATGGAGCCGCGCTCGTTTTATTTAAGCCCAATGGCCAAATTAAATTGCTCCGAGAACATTGCCTCGATGGTCATGCTTGCCCAGATATTCGGGCAGCAATTGAGGCGATCGCCCATAAAATGACCCAAAACTTCCCCTTAACATCAGGCAACTCATCGCTCCTGGCTAAATTTGATTATCAAATCAAAAGTTACTTTGAACCACAAGTTCAACTGTTTGCCATTCCCATTCTGTTGAAAAATTCTGAACGGGGGCGACTTTATGTCTTTAGTAACGATCCAGAATATGCTTGGACTCCCACCAAACAAAAATTAATGCGACTGGTGGCGGATCAAACCGCCGTGGCCATTGAAAATGACGAACTAACCGCAGAATTGCGGAAAAAAGAACGCTTAGATCGGGAGTTAGAAATTGGCTCGGAAATTCAACGCCAATTATTCCCGCGTCATTGTCCGAAAATTCAAGGATTAGAACTGGCCGCCCGTTGTAAAACCGCTAACCGCGTTGGCGGGGATTATTACGATTTTATCCCCAGCAGTCACGACCAAATCAGCCCGAAGCAACATGGTGGCAACCCAGGGGGAGTCTGGAGTGTGGTGATTGGCGATGTGATGGGCAAAGGGGTTCCCGCTGGTTTGATTATGACCATGACCAGAGGAATGTTGCGGGCTGAAGTACACAATGGTCATTCCCCCGCGAAAATTTTGCAGCATTTGAATCGGGTGATGTACACCGATTTGGAAAATTCTAATCGCTTTGTCACCCTGTTTTATTCCGAGTACGATCCCCAAACGCGATTTTTATCTTATAGTAATGCTGCCCATAATCCCCCGTTGTTGTGGCAGGCTTCTACCCAAACAATTCAGCGTTTAGATACTTTGGGGATGTTGATTGGCTTAGATGTGGATAGCCAATATCAAGAGGATCGGATTCAGTTACATCCCGGCGATCGCGTCATTTATTATACCGATGGCTTTACGGATGCAGCGAATGCTCATGGCGATCGCTTTGATGAAGAAAACCTGATCGAAGCATTTCGCTGGGCTTGTTTGCATTGTCCCACTCCCCAAGCAACTCTCGATTATCTTTTTGATAAGGTGCAAAAATTTATTGGGGCAAGTCATTATAATAGTGATGATATGACTTTAATTGTGATGCAGGTTCAGGAGGCGAACTGAAAACTATCGGCAGTGCGAAAATTAGCCTCTTGCCACCGAGAAAAAATCCCTGGTTGACTCAAGACCGTTCGCGGTTAGGTTTTGACCGATTAATCCTGACCAATGAACCCAGGCGATCTTCAGGCGATCGCCGGTTTTTCCATTGAACTCAGAAATCCTAAATTTTTTCAGCAAAGGGGAGGAAACAATGACTCAAGTAATCCCGAAAATGGAATTAACCCCCGTTGCCTCAAATCATACAGAATTGCCGCAGGAACTGAGGCATAGTTTTTTACAACAATCCCAGCCCCAAATGATTATTGCTCAACAGGTCAATGACCCAGATATTATGGGTCAAATTGCCACTAACTGGAAGCACTTTGTCTCAACCGGCCAAGTTTGGGCATTATTGGTGGGGCTGGTTCTCGGTTTTGTCTTTAGAGGCATCATCGGCAGATAATCCGATAAAGGCTTTACCAAGCAGGAAAATTCGTCAATCAGAAAGGAATCTTGTATTGAAAATGACTGAAAAAAAGAACACTTGGAGTCAGCGATTTGAATCCGCATTACATCCAGCGATCGCCCGTTTTAATGCCAGTATTGGTTTTGATATCCAATTAATTGAATATGATATCACAGGCTCCCAGGCTCATGCCAAGATGCTGGTAAAAACTGGCATTATTTCCCCCGAAGAAGGGGAAAAACTCATAGCAGGTTTAGAACAGGTTCGTCGCGAATATCGAGAAGGTAAATTTACTCCCGGTGTTGACGCCGAAGATGTACATTTTGCGGTAGAAAAACGCCTAACTGAAATTACTGGCGATGTGGGTAAAAAGCTGCATACGGCGCGATCGCGCAATGACCAAGTAGGCACGGATACTAGGCTATATTTGCGCGATCAAATTACCCAAATTCGTCATCAACTCTTAGAATTTCAAAGCGTTTTACTAAAGTTAGCGGAACCAAATGTAGAAACTCTAATTCCCGGTTATACCCACTTACAACGGGCACAACCTTTAAGTTTAGCCCATCACTTATTGGCTTATTTTGAAATGGCCGCCCGGGACTGGGAACGGTTGGGAGATGTTTACAAAAGAGTGAATATTTCCCCCCTCGGTTCTGGGGCTTTGGCGGGCACAACTTTCCCCATTGACCGCCATTATACCGCTGAACAATTGGGATTTTCTGCCCCTTATGCTAATAGTTTAGATGGGGTGAGCGATCGCGATTTTGCCATAGAATTTTTGGCCGCTGCCAGCTTAATTATGGTACACCTCAGCCGATTATCCGAGGAAATTATTCTCTGGTCTTCCCAAGAATTTGGCTTTGTCACCCTCAAAGATAGTTGTGCCACGGGTTCCAGTATTATGCCCCAAAAGAAAAATCCTGATGTTCCCGAATTAGTGCGCGGGAAAACTGGGCGAGTATTTGGGCATTTACAAGCCTTATTAGTATTAATGAAAGGGCTACCTTTAGCCTACAATAAAGACTTGCAAGATGACAAAGAAGCGCTATTTGATAGCGTGAATACGGTCAAAGGTTGCCTGGAAGCAATGACAATTTTGTTGCAAGAAGGCATTGAATTTAAAACGGAAAGACTGGCCGCTGCGGTAGAAGAAGATTTTTCCAATGCCACCGATGTAGCGGATTATTTAGCCAGCAAAGGTGTCCCCTTCCGAGAAGCTTATAACTTAGTGGGTAAAGTGGTGAAAACTTCTTTGGCTGCGGGAAAATTACTCAAGGATTTAACCATTACTGAATGGCAAAGTATTCACCCAGCCTTTGAAGAAGATATCTATCATGCCATTACTCCTCGCCAAGTCGTAGCCGCCCGGAATAGCTACGGGGGCACGGGATTTGAGCAAGTGCGCCAAGCTTTAATTGCCGCCTGCGATCGCCTCAAATTAGCCCAAAGTTATGAACCAAATAACTCAGATTTTTAGGGATAATTTTCTCTTGAATTGGAATTAAAATCTCTGGAATGAGTTGATTGTTAATTATCTAATAATCACCTCATTCCATATTTTTTTAGATGTACATCAAAGAAGTAATGATAAAATAAGAAGTAATCAAGGAGCAACCTATCTAATGTACGACAACGTTTGCAAATTTCTGGCGGAAGAGTTTCCCACCGAAATCGCCACTTGGTTGCTTGGCGAACCAGTTCCCCTGGCAGAACTCAGTCCGAAAGAACTTTCTCTCGAACCGATTCGGACTGATTCCTTAATCTTGCGGCAGTCTACCTCCTTAGTGCTCCATGCGGAATTTCAAACGAAACCGGAATCAGATATTCCTTTTCGCATGGCCGACTATCGCTTGCGGGTATATCGCCGCTATCCAGGGAAAACCATGCAACAAGTGGTGATTTATCTGCGGGAAAGCGCTTCCCCATTGGTTTATCAAAATAGTTTTACCTTGGAAAAAACTCAGCACCAATTTGAGGTGATTCGTCTGTGGGAACAACCCACGGAGTTATTTTTACAGTCTCCGGGATTATTGCCTTTTGCGGTGTTAACCGCTGGGGAAAATAAAGCGGATGTGTTGCGAGAAGTCAGCGCCAAAATCGAGGCGATCGGCGAGGGGCGACAACAGTCAAATATAGCTGCGGCCAGTTCGATTCTGGCTGGTCTAGTATTAGAGAAAGATTTGATTCAACGAGTCTTGAGGCAAGAAATTATGCGCGAATCAGTCATTTATCAAGAAATTAAACTCGAAGGTAAACAAGAAGGCTTAGTAGAAGGACTCAAAGAAGGCATAAAGCAAGGACTTGAACAAGGACTTAAACGAGGACTGGAACGAGGACTCGAACAAGGACTCGAACAAGGACTCGAACAAGGACTCGAACAAGGACTCGAACAAGGACTCGAACAAGGACTCGAACAAGGACTCGAACAAGTCGCCCGTAACTTGTTAACCAGTGGCATGACCGTGGAACAAGTAGTGGGATATACCGGCTTATCCGTGGAGAAAGTACAACAGTTACAACAACTTCTTCAGCAGTAAATTGATTGGTGATTATTTATTGGTGATTGGTTATTAGTTATTCGTTGCTATGAAAATCCCACGCACCAACAACCACCAACCAATAAATAATCACCAATCACCAATCAATTACTTACTTTGAAAGATATTCTGTACCATTGGTTTCTCTACCTGGGCAGCAGCTTTATCTAATTCGGCTATTTCTCCATAGTCTAATTGCCACCCTAATGCCCCAATATTTTCTTGGGCTTGTCTGAGGTTTTTTGCCCCTGGAATGGGGATAGTCCCTTTACAAATGCACCAATTTAAAGCAACTTGGGACATGGTTTTATATCGGGATTTAGCGATCGCCTCTAAGCAACTTAACAACGGACGCATTCCCGGCAATAACTGCTTACAGACTAAACCCCGTAGACCTTTGGGAAATAGGCCAGTTTCCGAAAATTTGCCCGTTAACAAACCCAAAGCTAAAGGACTATAAGCAATCAATTGAATGCCCAACTCGTCGCAAACTTCTTTCAGTCCTAACTCGGTGACGGGATAAGTCGATAACAGGGAATATTGCACTTGTAAACTGGTAATGGCAATGCCGCGATCGCGAAATTTTTGATAAACCTGTTTCAAGCGTTTTGGGCCATAATTAGAGAGTCCCACACCTTTGACTTTCCCCTGTTCATATAAATCCATCAATCCATCTAACAAAGGCCATTCTTGCCAGGGTAAATAGTTGGCCGTAGACCAGTGCATCTGCACTAAATCAACCCCAGTCCCCAAGCGATTTGCCGAAGCATTACCCGCCGCAACCATTGATTTTCGGGTTAATCGCCAAGGATACGGGGCTAATTTGGTGGCCAAACAAATATTATCCTGATTATCACCGGCATATTCCTGAGCAAATTTTCCCAAGAGTTTCTCACTTTGGCCTTTTAATTTTCCAGTGCCATAAGAATCTCCCGTATCAAATAAAGTGACGCCGTTTTTAACACAAAAGTTAAAAACTTCCTGCAATTCTCCATCCATACTTGGCTCATAATTCCAGAGCAGGCGATTGCCCCATGCCCAAGTTCCACAACCCATTTTGGGTAACGATATTTTTTGGTTAGTTGATGTCATTTTTATAGATGTTTCCACGGTTATTTGTTTAAATAATCAGCCAAATCGCTAATCCCCAAAATGGCAAAAATCTGAGCCAACGTTTCCCACTCCCAGGAGGTTCAATATTGCCAATAAGCATGGCTTGAAATATGCCAAAAAGAATTATATCTATACAAAAGGCAATGGTGAGGCGATCGATCATTAAAGAGTGAATAAAAAATTGGCAGCGTGCCGTCAAATCGCCAAACTCTGGCCGACCGAAACCAGTCCAAATCAGAGAAATCATCCCAATTATTAGACCCGTCCAGCCAAATATTCGCGCTAATAACCCTTTTTTCATCGGGGTTTCTGGGGTGGGTTTACTCATGGTCAATGCTGCCATATACGGGGCTAAAAAAGTATTAGTTAGAAACATAGCCAGACTCCAAATAATAATTTTTGGCATGACTTGACCGCGAGGATCTGCCAGCAAAAGCGGCAAAAACATAAATATCCAAGCTTCCGCAAAATTAAATAAGGCTTCCAAAGACGGATGCACCACTGGGGCTTCCATATAATGAATCCCCAAGGCATTTAAAAAAGGCAGAATAAAGAAAAAGTTAATGGATTCATTGACAATTTCTGTGAAGGTTTCTGGCTGAATGTCCCAAATCGGTTCACCGGGCAATAATTGTTGACTGGGAGACAACAATAAAAGATAAATATAGATGGCAGAAAAGATCCAGAGTGCGATTGCAAGAGAACGGTTAGCCGTTGCAGTTGGCTTTGGTTGGTTTGATTGTGTCATAGATTTATTGACTGAATGGGTGAATCAATCTATATTAATCGGAATCAATAGAAAATTCTGGCAAAATTATAAAAATCCTCCCTTGGAAAGGGGGGTTAGGGGTAGATCCAGTATGAAAGCAAGAATTGTCTAATGAGATAAATGGGATAAAACTGCGTTAATCAAATATTCAAGAATACACGCTTAATTTAAAAATAAATAATACTAAATAACAGATGCCATATAACAACATATTTACTTGATTTATTGAGAAATGCTACAAAATCCTTTCAATAGCCCCTATCCCCCGATAATGATAAAAAGCATCTATCAAGTCAATCCCACCGCAAGGAGAATTTATATGGAATTTCAAAACTCAATGCAAGAATCTTGTTATAACAAAGTCGCTGTATGGATGCGGGAATTATTCGGCAAGTTTCCCTGTGCTCGTCCAGATGTTCCGGGATTAGGACTATTTATGGGGTCAGCCTTAGTGGAAGTGCTGGTGTTTCCCTGGGGAGAGGATGATGCCATTATTAATACCCGTTCTTATGTCGTAACCGGGGCAGAACTCACCCCCGATCTGATGCTTTTTTTGCTCAAAGAAAATAGCCAAATGCTGTTTGGGGCGTTTGGGGTAGACGAACACGGAGATATTCTCTTTGAACATAGTATTGTGGGTTCTACCTGCGATCAAAAAGAACTAGAATCTTCCGTCAATGCCGTGCTCCAAGTCGCTGATGACTACGATGATATTATTGTGCAAAAGTGGGGCGGTGAACGCGCACTAGATCGAATTCAGTAAATGATTAAGGCTGAAGCTGACGTAAAATCAATCGAAGCCGATCGTAATCATCTTTAAGCAGCATACTTAGATTACGACCGGCTTTAACTAACCACTGGCGATCGCGCTGTCGTAGCTGGTAAACTTCCCGAATCACAGCGGCAACCAGGGCATCCACGGGAACTCCCATTAACTGAAGCAAAATCCGCAAAAAGTCCAACTCTTCCGTAAAGTGAATCACTTCCTGGGGTTCGCATTGGTAAACTGCTTGATGGATTTGTGGCGGACGGGGAGGAATATACTGATAGATGCGATTCGCATTCGCGATCCGCTCTGCGGAATCGCCTGCTGGTTTAGACCCATTCCCGCTTGCCCCTGGGGATGCAAACCCCACAATCACGGCGCGAAACTCCGTTTTCAGCATAGCAAAAATCTGGGGTTGTTGCTCCCGTAACCCTTGCAAAGACAACCCCAAAGCCCGAGCCCGATGAATTGAATCGATCGGACTCGTGGTGGCATAATAAACCACCGCATAAACTTGATTGCCGGACTCCTCATCAACGGCCCTCACCCAACTGCCAAACGGGGGCATCGCCGGAAAATTTAAATCATCCGGTTCCAAACATTGAGCCAAAAATTCTGTCGTGGAAGTTTCAATTACTTCCGCAATATGATTTGGGTGGCGATCTTCCGTGGCGAATTGAGGCAGAGGGAGGCGCATATTATTTGTTGGTTGTTGGGTAGGGATTCTTTGGTTGTTGGTTGGGGAACGGGGAACAGTTATCAGGGAACGGGGAAAGTCGTAGGGGCGACGAGCGCATTCGCCCGTACAAGTGAAAAGTTAAAAGTGAAAAGTCGTAGGGGCGAATGGCCATTCGCCCCTACAAGTGAAAAGTTAAAAGTGAAAAGTTAAAAGAAGTATCACTATTCACTATTCACTATTCACTATTCACCACTGTTGCCTGTTCCCTATTCCCTGTTCATTATTTACTATTCATTATTTACTATTCATTATTTACTATTCATTATTTACTATTCATTATTTACTATTCATTATTTACTATTCATTATTTACTATTCATTATTTACTATTCATTATTTACTATTCATTATTTACTATTTATTATTTACTATTCATTATTCACTATTCACTATTCATTATTTACTATTTTTTATTCCCTATTCCCTATTCCCTGTTCCCTGTTCCCTGTTCCCTGTTGCCTGTTCCCTGTTCCCTGTTCCCTGTTGCCTGTTCCCTGTTCCCTGTTCCCTGTTCCCTGTTGCCTGTTCCCTGTTCCCTGTTGCCTGTTCCCTGTTCCCTGTTGCCTGTTCCCTGTTCCCTGTTCCCTGTTCCCTGTTCCCTGTTCCCTGTTCCCTATTCCCTATTCACCACTGTTGCCTATTCCCTATTCACTATTCACCACTGTTGCCTGTTCCCTGTTCCCTGTTCCCTATTTGTTGGTTGTTGATTGTTGTTTGTTGGTTGTTAATCAAATAACAAATAACAAATAACAATCAACAATCAACAGTCAACAATTAATTTACTTTCCTTTACTCGTGGTAGTTGCGTCTACCAGTTCCAACTCAGACAAGCGAAAAGTGACTAACTTATCCCAGTTGCCACCTTCAAACAGCACTGCCACCTTACCATCGGTAATTCGTTGAACTTGTCCTTGAAAACCATAGTAAGTGTCATTGATATTTTTAATACGAACCGCAGATCCGGGCAGAATCATAATTTCTTCAAAGGAATGATGGACATTTACCTAGTTTACAGCTAGGGCGAAAGCCCTGCCCTGAAAAATTGTTGGATATTAACAGGGACAGACCCAGCAACCGGATTTCTAATATCAAGTGTTACGACTCTAATATCGCGATCGCTTCTTGGGACGTTGCCGCGCCACTGACTGCACAATCCCGATCGCCATAAAATTAGTCAACAAAGCCGAACGCCCATAACTGATCCAAGGCAAAGGAATCCCAGTCACCGGGGCCAAACCAATGGTCATGCCCAAGTTCACCACCAATTGGAACACAATCATGGCCAGAGTGCCAATACAGATCAAAGATCCAAAATTATCTGGGGCTGTACTGGCTACGATCACCAAACGCAGGCAAAACAGCCAAAACAGAACAATCAAACAGACCGCGCCCACAAAACCAAACTCTTCGCCGATCGCCGAAAAGATAAAATCCGTATGTTGTTCGGGAATAAAAGACCCTTGGGTTTGAGTCCCCTGATACAATCCGCGGCCCCAGAGTTGTCCCGAACCAATGGCAATCCGAGATTGAATCAAGTGATAGCCACCGCCGAGGGGATCTTTTTCTGGAGCCAAAAATAAAATCAAGCGATCGCGCTGATAGTCCTTCAGCAAACCCCACAATATTACTCCCAGTTCACTGCAAATCACATTGATCGCCGTAGCCAGCAAACTGCTAATCCAACGCCAAGGCAAAGTAAACCAAGCCACAACCCCCATCAGGTTCACCCAAACCAACCATCCGGGAAAATAGACCCCAAACAAAATAGCCGACACCAAAGGCGAAACCATCAGCACCACCCAACCGAGTTTAGCGTTTCCCCAATAGAGCATGGCCAAGATAATCGCACCAAAAACCAAGGAAGTTCCCAAATCCGGCTGGATAAATACCAACAACCAAGGAAAGGCGGTAATCGAAAGACTTTTGACAATTGCTGGGATATTTTCAGCCGTCTTTTGTTCCAGGAGAGCCGCTAGGGTAATAATCATCCCTAACTTAGCAAATTCCGAGGGCTGAATATTAAATCCGCCAATGGTAATCCAGCGTTGCGCCCCCAATGCCGTAGTGCCGATAAACATCACCAGCAGCAAAGAAATATTCGTGATGCCATAGATCACCCACTTCCAATTCAGGAGATTCTGGTAATTTGATCGGGCAATCATCAACGCCAAACCTAGACCAATGGCACCAACTAAAGTGTGCTGAAACGAGGTTTGATAATCTGGCGTATCCAGTTCCGTACTGTGGATGGCCACTGTACCAACCAGAGTCAGTACAATTGACAGAATCATCAAAAACCAGTCTATATCTTGTAAGGATTTGAGAAATCTGAAGTTAAGCCGACGCTTTGGCTTGCCGAGCCAACTTTTTCCAAGAGAATTGTGCAACATATTTTCGCCCTAGGGGAAAAAGAATCCCTACCCAAAGAACTTAAACCTAAAATATATCACTTAAGATTTTAGTTAGATTTTAGTTAATAATTTCAACAAGGCAATCCAGATTATGTTTTGTTCACCCAATCGGATTTGTGCTTAAATGCTTACGCAATAATCATAAAAAAACCAGAAGTGATATCAATTTCTGGCAATTTCTGGCCAGAAATTGCGATAAATAAATGGCCATTTCTGCAACACAGCGCCCAACCCCCTATTTTTAAGCCATATTTTTAAACCAGGGGAGTTGGGGCAATTGATGAATTGCCCCTATAGGCGATCTGTTTCGCGATCTGAATTTATGGTTGATATAAAACATCTGTAGGGGCAGGTTTAAAACCTGCCCCTACCTGTTTAGTCATTACATTACAGCTTAGGTCAGGGCGGCCACGGAAACTTTCGCCGCAATTTTTTGGGCAATTTCACGCAGTGCCTTAGCCGAAGCGGACTCTGGAGAACCGACGACAATGGGCAATCCGGTATCGCCTCCTTCTCGTAAGCCGATTTCTAAGGGCACACAACCCAGTAAAGACACCCCTAATTCCTGGGAAGTTTTTGCGCCACCGCCAGACCCAAAAATGTCATATTGCTTATCCGGTAAATCTGGGGGAATAAAATAACTCATATTTTCCACAATGCCCAGCACGGGTACATTAAGCTGCTGGAACATTTTTAAGCCTTTCCGCGCATCTAACAAGGCCACGGTTTGTGGGGTACTGACAATGACTGCCCCGGCCATTGGGACAGCCTGCACCATCGTTAATTGAGCATCTCCTGTTCCTGGGGGTAAATCCACAATTAAATAGTCCAGGTCGCCCCACTGCACTTGATAGAGAAACTGGCGAATTACCCCATTTAACATGGGGCCGCGCCAAATCACGGGCTGATCTTTGTCGATCAAAAAGGCCATTGAAACCAATTTCACCCCATGATTAAAGGCGGGTTCGAGCACTTCTCCTTGGGTCCCTTGGCGTACCATGACTTGAGCTTCGCTTAACCCTAACATGGTCGGGGCGTTGGGGCCGTAAATATCCGCGTCCAGTAATCCGACTTTCGCCCCCGCTGCGGCGAGGGATACGGCGACGTTGACGGCGACGGTGCTTTTGCCGACGCCACCTTTGCCACTGGAGATGGCGATAATATTTTTCACCCCATCAATGCCTTGACGGTCTGGCAAGGATTTCTGTTGGGGGGTCTCGGCGGTGACTTCTACGGTGACATCTTTAACCCCTGGTAAGGTACGAACCGCTTTTTGGCAGTCTTCAACGATAAATTCGCGTAATGGACAAGCTGGGGTGGTCAAGACTAAGGTAAAGCTGACTTGACCGTCGATGATTTTGACATTGCGAATCATGTTTAAGTCCACCAAACTTTTTTGCAGTTCGGGGTCTTGAACAGGTTGCAAGACTTCTAACACAGATTTTTCACTCAGTTGTACGGACATAAGGTTCTCCACCCTGGGCAGTTTAATTGTTGGGTAATTTTAGATAAGCAGGGGTCTAAAAAAACTTTCTGGCTAGATTTTGGCTACCCCTGCTCAGGATTGTATGAATTTTTACCTACCTACCAATGTATCTTTTCTTTGCGTATTATGTAGATTTGTGAATCCAAATATAAATATATAGCAATGTAAAGATAAAATTTTAAGAATTCTTAACCACGTTCTCAATTCAGGGCACCTAGCCCATAAAATAGCTTTGTCATCCAGGCCATGTTGTGTCAGAGCATGGGCGCAGTTGTAAAACAGATAGAGGGTACAGGAGGTTTTGTTAGGATGATCATGGTTTCTCCCCAGACTGAGACAGTTCAAAATAAGTTTTTGCCCCCGGAAAACTCCCGCGAACGGGTCAGCCAGTTTATGCGATCGATCCAAGATGATATTTGTCAAGGCTTAACCGAAGTCGATGGCGTTGGCGTATTTAAACAAGATGCTTGGGACCGCCCAGAAGGTGGCGGTGGTCGCTCTAGAGTGATGCGTGATGGGGATGTGTTTGAACAAGGTGGCGTGAACTTTTCCGAAGTCTGGGGACACCAGTTGCCTCCCTCGATTTTAAAACAACGTCCAGAAGCCGAAGGTCACGGTTTTTATGCTACCGGGACTTCGATGGTGTTACACCCCCGCAACCCTTATGTGCCGACGGTACACCTCAACTATCGTTATTTTGAAGCAGGCCCGGTTTGGTGGTTTGGGGGCGGTTTGGATTTAACCCCCTATTATCCTTTTGCTGAAGATGCGGCGCATTTACATAAAACTTTGAAACAAGCTTGTGATGCTCACCACCCAGAGTATTATCAGGTGTTTAAGCATTGGTGCGATGAGTATTTTTATTTGAACCATCGTCAAGAAATGCGTGGGGTGGGCGGGATTTTCTTTGATTACCAAGATGGTCAAGGGGAATTGTATCGTGGGCCACATCCGACGAAGGCTGCTGCTGAGTATAGTAAAAAAATTGGCGCTCCTGAACCTCGCGGCTGGGAAGAGTTGTTTGCTTTTGTCCAAGATTGTGCCAAAGCTTTTTTACCTGCTTATGTGCCGATTGTGCAACGGCGCCGTGGCATGGCTTATGGCGATCGCGAACGGAATTTCCAACTCTATCGTCGGGGTCGTTATGTAGAATTTAACCTGGTGTACGATCGCGGGACAATTTTTGGCCTCCAGACTAATGGCCGCACGGAGTCGATTTTGATGTCTCTGCCTCCCTTGGTACGTTGGGAATATTGCTATGAACCAGAACCCAATACCCCAGAAGCCGAATTAACCGAATTTTTCTTAAAGCCACAAAATTGGGCCGAATGGAGTCAGAGTGATACTACCTCTAAAGGTTAATTAACAGTGCATGATTACCTAACATTTGCTTATATATGCTAATATAGGGTATGAGCTTAGTTCCTCTCCGCGTAGCGGTAAAACGGACGGGCTTGCACCCCAACACACTCCGGAAATATGCAGATCAAGGTCGGATTTACTCAATCAGAAATGCGGCAAATCAACGTCTATTTGACGTTGACAGCTTTATTTACGAGTCAAAGCCTAAGACCGACTATCAGATTTGCTATTGCCGAGTTAGCAGCACTAAGCAGAGAGACGACCTGGATAAACAAGTTGCTTACATGGTCTCCCTGTTCCCAAAAGCCGAAATCATCAAAGATATCGGATCGGGACTCAACTTCAAGCGGAAAGGACTTAAAACCTTACTGGAACGACTTATGCGCCGAGACCAGTTCACGCTTGTTGTTGCCTACCGTGACAGACTGGCAAGATTCGGATTCGAGCTTATTGAGTGGATGGTCGAGCAAAACGGTGGAAAAATCGTGGTTCTCGACAACACTGTTCACAGCCCCGACTCAGAACTTACCGCCGATCTTCTGTCCATCATTCATGTCTTCAGTTGCAGAATGCACGGACTCAGGAAATACGGTCAGAAAATCAAGCAAGATCCGGATCTATCCAAATGCGACTCAAAGAAATCTGATTAGGCAATGGTTTGGGGTATCAAGACTCGTCTTTAATACCACCGTAAAGTACCTCCAGCAGCCTGACACCAAGGCTAACTGGAAAGCCATTAAAGGCGACATATTGAAATCATTGCCAGAGTTTTGCTCTTCCGTGCCTTACCAAATTAAATCGATAGCGGTTAAGGACGCTTGCAAGGCGGTCAGCAATGCTAAAGCGAAGTACAAAAAGACTCTTTGCTGTCAGCAGGTCTCTTTGAGATCCAGAAAGAACCCTTACCAGTCATGCTATATCCCAAAATCTGCCGTTAAGCCTCGGGGCATATACCACACAATTTTGGGTCAACTTGACTATGCAGAAGAGTTGCCGGAAAACTTTGGGGACTGTCGGTTAGTTCGTGTCCGCGGGCAGTATTATCTGTGCGTCCCCTCATCCGGGCCTACCACCCATCAGCCCGACAACCAAGGGCGGGTGGTAGCCTTAGACCCTGGAGTTAGAACATTCCTAACCTTCTTTTCTGAACAGAAAGTCGGGAAGATAGGAGAGTCAGATTTCTCCAGGATTCAACGTCTATGTCATCACCTCGACGATCTGATTTCTCGATTTAGCTGTGTAAGCGCCCCGCAACGGCGGCGGATGAAAAAAGCCGCTGACAGGATCAGGGCGAGGATTCGCAACCTGGTAGATGAATTGCATCCGCATTGCCGCCAGATTTCTGGTAGACAACTTTGATGTAATTCTCCTGCCAACGTTTGAGACTTCAAATATGAGCCGCAAGGCCACAAGAAAAATCCGCTCAAAGACTGTGCGGAATATGCTTTCATTTGGGCATTACCGTTTCGAGCAATTCCTGAAACATAAAGCAACAGAGCGCGGGTCTCTGGTGGTGGATGTCTGTGAAGGGTACACCAGCAAAACGGTTAGCTGGACTGGTGAGATTCGAGCAATTGGCGGGGCGAAAACCATTAAGTCGGATCTTGATGGAAAGGTGATGGATCGAGACGTAAATGGCGCTCGCGGGATATTCTTGCGGGCTTTGGTAGATACGCCCTGGATGCGTGAGCATCTTGCATTTGTTAATGAAAGTTAGCAAAAAGGTATCGGTTAAGCTAAACTGCTGAAGGCAGGTAGGCAATTAGCGTATTAGGGAGGCTCTGTGATCCACATCGAGCAAAAAGAACACACTATCCCAGATGGGACTAAGATAATTGTTTTAGCCCCAACTGGACGGCTGGACATTACCACCGCTTGGCAATTTCGTCTCAAGTTGCAGGAGTGTATTTCTAAACTCAGTCGCCATATTGTCGTGAATTTAGGTCAGGTTAACTTTATTGATAGTTCTGGTCTCACGTCTTTGGTGGCAGGAATGCGAGATGCTGACAAAGTGAAAGGTAGCTTCCGAATTTGTAATGTTCATCCCGAAGCCAAGTTGGTTTTTGAGGTGACTATGATGGATTCCGTGTTTGAAATCTTTGAAACAGAAGAAGAAGCGCTGGACGCTGGCTCAAGTATTGTCGGTGGCTGATAAGGAATTTGGGATTTTGGATTTTCTTAAATAGTCTAAAATCTCAGATTCTTTTTAGCGTTCGCTCAAATCCGGCAAAAAGACGGAAGCGGAAAAGTTGTCTGCGGGGAAAATCTGGCCACGATCGCCAACGATTTGAAGTTTTTAGCGGGCGATCGCCTAGGCCGATGTTTTTTATGTCTGTATTATCGGGCGATTCGCGATCCCAAAGCGATAGCTACGCTTCACGATCTTGATTTCCCTGGACTCGCTGACTATTGTTATCCCTGATTTCGAGAGCGATCCCCATTGATTTTCTTGGCAAAGTGACTCGAACAGTGGACAATGGGATCGCGTCCCTTTTCATAGCCACCAGTGTGAATAATAACGTCCGCACAGTATCAGATACCAAACGCGCCTTTTACACGATGCACTCTCGTCCGCTCAACTCTATCTACAGAAGATTTGTAGAAGAGTTGATGGTGGAGATGCACTTACTCTCGGTCAATGTAGATTTTCGCTATGACCCCATTTATGCCCTGGGGGTCGTGACTTCTTATGACCGTTTTATGCAAGGCTATCGTCCCGAAGCGGATCGGACTTCTATTTTTGATGCCATTTGTCAAGCCGTAGAACAAGATCCTGAGAAATATCGCCAAGATGCTCAAAAATTACAAGAATTTGCCAAAAGTCTCTCCTCGGAGAATTTATTGGCATGGCTGAGTAAAGAAATTAATCTGCCAGAGTCCGGGGAATTCCAAGGGGTTCTCGATGCGATCGCGGCTAATCCTAAATTTAAATACAGTCGTATATTTGCTATTGGTCTATTCAGCATTGTGGAAATAGTCAATCCCGAAATGCTCAAAGACGAAAAGCAGCGCACTCCCGCCTTGGAAAAAATCGCTGCCGCCCTGAAGTTGCCCGCAGACAAAATCACCAAAGACTTGGAATTATATTCCAGCAACTTGGAAAAAATGACCCAAGCAAGGCAAGTAATGCAGGATATCCTGGCAGCGGACAAGAAAAAACGAGAACAGCGGGAAAAAGAAAAAGCCGCAGCGACTAATTCTGCCAATAGCACCGATGAATCGAGTGCCAATTAATTAATTAATATTTAATTAATATTTAATTAATATTAATTAATCGCGGATTAATCGCGGGCTATTTTCCTTTCCGAAAAGTATCGCAACTGGCGAAAAGCTGATACAGCATTTTTATTTTTCTCTGGAAGCTTTACAAAGCAACCGGATGTTGACCGTAAAATGGCAGGGCATCTGACCAGTGAGGTCGTTTGCCCTGTTGCCACTCCAAATCCGCAAGTTGCAGGATGGTGGCAACGGAGGCACCAGAACCGGGCGGAAGGGAAATCTTTTGATCCAGGTGATGCCATTGACTCAAGGTTTCTTGCCATGCTTCCGGGGTCATCACCGTATCGTCTAAAAGTGCCTCTATGCCCTGAGAATTTACCCTATAAATGGCCACAAATAATTCACCCCGTTGGGCGGGCATTTGTACGGCTATGGCGCATCCGCGCCGCTTCGCGATCGCCAGATCGCTTTTCTCCCTCCCCATGTTTTTCTCCTCTGTCACCGATAACTGAGGCAATTCTGCGGCGCTGGTGGGGATGGGATGCAAGGTGGGATGCACCGCAGACCAAGCCACCGCCGCTAATGTGGAAATCGCAAATAAAGGTATTTCTAATTGCTGGGCCAGAGTTCTGGCTGTCACTACACCAATCCGAGTCCCGGTAAAACCTCCCGGCCCTTTGGCGACGGCAAGCCACTGGAAATCTTGCCAGGGTTGCGGCTGGATAAACTCAGCCAGACATTGATGCATTAAGGTGGATAGTTCCTGTCCTAAGTTCCAAGTTTGACAGCGAAAATCTTCCCGAAAATCGCTGAGACATAAGCCTAGTTCGGCAGTCGTTGTATTGATGGCGAGAGAATATTTCATGGGGAATGCAGTGGCGACCAAAGTTATACAAACAGAGGAGAGAGAAGAGAGAAGAGAGAAAAGAGATTTTTCCTCCTGCCTCTTTCATCAGCATCCTCTTTCCTCAATTATGTGGATTTGCTAAGGTAATGAGGGCTTATTTGAACGAGAATTCTCTTGATCGGTGCGGATGCACTTTAAATAAAGAGAAAATTTTTTAACTCTTCCAATCCAACCTAATTATCTATTATGACTTACGCAAAAGAAAAAGAAGTAGCGATCGCCGCCGCAACCGCAGCGGCAAAACTCTGCGAACAAGTCCGGGCGGATATTCCCCAGGCGATCGAAAAAAAAGATAAAAGCCCCGTGACCGTGGCGGATTTTGGCGCCCAGGCGATTATTTGTCAAGCTTTGGCGGCAGCATTTCCCGACGATCCGGTGGTGGGAGAAGAAGATGCCAAAGAATTACGCAAACCAGAAATGGCGGAAACTTTAACCAAAGTAACCCATTATGTCCAGGCATTGTCACCGGATGCCACCCCAGAAGATGTGACTCGTTGGATCGATCATGGCAATGGTCAAGTTTCATCTCGCTATTGGACTTTGGATCCGATTGATGGCACAAAAGGATTTTTGCGTCAGGATCAATATGCGGTGGCTTTAGCTTTGGTCGAAAATGGCGAGGTGAAAGTGGGGGTTTTGGCTTGTCCGGCGATGCCCTTGGATGGGGGACAAACCGGGGCGCTTTATGTGGCAGTCCGGGGTGAGGGGGCGACAATGGTTCCCCTGTCCGGAGGTGAACCCCAACGGTTGCAGGTGGTGATGGCAGATGATGTGGCTAATTTCCGATTTGTGGAAAGTGTGGAAGCTGCCCACGGCGACCAGTCTAAGCAAAATGCGATCGCGCAAGCAGTGGGGATTACTACGGAGTCATTCCGAGTGGATTCTCAGGCGAAATATGGCATTGTGGCTTCCGGGAAAGCGGCGTTATATTTGCGGTTGCCTTCGCCAAAATATCCCGATTATCGGGAGAATATTTGGGATCATGCCGCAGGGGCGATCGTGGTGGAAGAAGCCGGTGGTCGAGTCTCGGATATGTATGGTCAGCCTTTGAATTTTGCTGAAGGCAGCAAGATGATGAATAACCGGGGGATCGTAGTGAGTAATGGCACGATTCACGATCAAGTAATTGCGGCTTTGGCTGAGAATTAAATCTCGAGAATAATTAACAATGTTGTTTGTTGTTGGTTGTTGGGTAGGGATTCTTTTGTTGTTGGTTTTTGGGTAGGGATTCTTTTGTTGTTGGGTAGGGATTCTTTTGTTGTTGGGTAGGGATTCTTTTGTTCTGGCGTATTTTTTGGTCAAAAATTAACAAATATCCCACAAAAAATACCCAATAAAAATAACACTTGTCATCCAAAAAAAACACTGAAAATAATTCACAATTTTTTTGTTTTTTGATTGTTATTGGTTATTTGTTATATTTTTAAACAACCAACAACAAAAGAATCCCTACCCAACAATCAACAATCAACAATCAACAACCAACAACCAACAACCAACAACCAACAACCACCAACCAACAATCAACAACCACCAACCAACAATCAACAACCACCAACCAACAACCAACAACAATTATCAAATGAATGCTGCTAATTTAGATTACTACGATCGCATCAACCCCACCTTACTCAAACTGCTACCCGGTGATGCCCAAGTCATCGTGGAAGTGGGTTGTGGCGCTGGGGCATTAGGTCAGGAATATAAGCGGGTTAATCCTCATGGTCAATATATTGGCATAGAAATTAATCTCCAAGCGGCGGAAATTGCCGCCACCAGAATTGACCGAGTAATTGTCAGCAATGCCGAAAATCTGGAAACAGATATTAACATTCCCCAGGGGACTGTTGATTGTTTGGTTTATGGGGATGTTCTGGAACATACGATCGACCCTTGGATGACCCTGAAACACCATTGTCAATGGTTAAAAGATGATGGTCAAATCCTCGCTTGTATTCCTAATATTCAACATTGGCGATCGCTGGCCCGTCTTTTAGCGGGACAATGGGAATACCAAGACGAAGGCATCTTAGACCGCACTCACCTGCATTTTTTTACCTTAGATAGTATTAAACAACTATTTATGCAAGCGGGATTACAAATCGATGAAATTCAAACCATTGGACGCAAAGCGGAAGAATATCATCGATTTCAAAAACTTATGTCGCCCGTGGTTCAAGCATTAGGGATTAATTCAGGAATATTTGCCACAGAAACCGGGGCTTTTCAATATATAATTCGCGCTACAAAATCCTCCCAACCGCCCCGGCGATTACTGATTCAAACTAATATGATGGGTTCGTGGCCAGTTTATAGAATTAGAGTAATTGAACCCGATGCTTTAACCCGGACAATTCCCGGAGTTAGAACGGTGGCAACGGTGAAAACTGCTGATTTAAATATTGCCCTACCTCAAGAAGAAAAAGTGTTTATTTGGCAGCGGTCAATGCTGAGTTATCCCGGCGACATTCCTAAAATTAAAGCCTTACTAGAACGAGATTATTTAATTGTCGCCGAAACCGATGACGATCCCTTATGGCGTCCCGAATATGCCCAGGGTCAGTTTTTTAATTTCCGGGGTTGTCACTGTGTCCAAACTTCTACGGAAACATTGGGAGAATATTTGCGCCAATTTAATCCTAATGTAGCAGTTTTTCCTAATCAGTTGCCCTATTTGCCCGAACCACGGATTTACCCTGAAGATAATTCGGTAACGATATTTTTTGGGGCATTTCGTCGAGAAGAGGATTGGCAACTGATTATGCCAGCAATTAATCGCCTGGTGCAAAAATATCAAGATCGGCTTCGTTTCCAGGTAATTTATGATGAGCAATTTTTTGATGCATTGCCGACCACGCAAAAACAATTTGAACCCATTTGTCCTTATGAGCGATATCAAGAAATTTTAAGAACTTGTGATATTGCCTTGTTACCTTTAAATCCAACTCGCTTTAATCAGATGAAATCGGATCTGAAGTTTATTGAATGTGCTGGACATGGGGTGACAGTGTTGGCAAGTCCGACGGTGTATGAAAAAACAATCGTTGAAGGGAAAACCGGGTTAATTTATCGATCGCCTGAAGATTTTGCCCTGAAGTTAGAAGAGTTAATTGTTAATATTCAATTGCGGCGAACTTTGGCGGCAAATGCTTATGAGTGGGTGTCTCATAATCGCTTACTTTCCCAACATTATCGTCAACGGCGCGATTGGTATGTCCAAATGCGCGATCGCCTGCCGGAATTAAATCAACAATTGCGCGATCGCTTTCCAGAGTTGTTTGTTTAGAAAAAGCGGAGGGGCGGAGGGGCCTGCCGTCGGCAGGGGAGAAAAGGATCCTTTGTTGTTGGCGGTTTCGTTGAAAAATGACAAAGGACAAATGACCATCGGGTTGAATCGTTATAAAATCTAACATATGAGAATTAAATCACTCTAAAAATATGGATCGAACACAAAAAGTCAATCTGGATTTGCTGAAACTGATTCCAGCAGATGCGAATATTATTCTGGAATTTGGCTGTGGTACGGGGGAAACTGGGGCAGAGTATAAACGGATTAATCCGAATTGCTTGTATGTTGGCATTGACCAAAATGCTGACCAAGCCAAAATCGCCGAGCAAAAATTTGATATGGTGATCGCCACTGATTTAGATAGTCTGGATTTATCTACCACGGAAATCACCGATGGCACCGTTGACTGTATTATTTTCAATGATATTTTTCCGCAAGTGATTAATCCTTGGGATATCCTCCAGCAATCGGTCAATTGGCTGAAACCCGATGGTCAAGTTTTGGCGAATATTCCTAATACCCAACATTGGCATCGGATTGTTAAACTCCTGCGAGGAAAATGGGAACCGGAAGAGAATCAAACGATCGCCGGGAAATCGCCTTTACCGTTGCGCTTTTTCACCTTAGAAAGTATTAAGCAACTATTCACTCAAGCGGGATTATATCTCTACGAAATTCAGACTAAAGGCCAAAGCACAGCCGAATTTGAGAAGTTTCAACAAATTATGGCACCTGCTTTACAAGGGTTGGGCATTTCAGCGGCTACGTTTGCCACCCAAACTAAAGCTACTCAATATATAGTCCGAGCCAGCAAATCTCCAGAAGCACCCAGAAGATTGCTGATTCAAACTATTTTAATGGCTCCTACTGCGTGCGATCGCGTCCGAGTCTTAGAACCCGATCGCCTCAGCGCCACAATTCCCGGAGTTCGCACCATCTCCAGCGTCAAATCAGCGGATTTAAATGTCCCATTAGCTGGGGAAGAAAAAGTATTTATTTGGCAGCGCACCATTATGAGTTATCCCGACTACCTGCCAAAACTCAGACATCTCTTGCAAAAGGGTTACTTAATCGTGGCGGAAATTGATGATGACCCCCTACGACGACCGGAATATGCCCAAAATCGGTTTCTCAGTTACCGAGGTTGCCACTGTGTCCAAACTTCCACCGAACTCCTCGCGGACTATTTGCGGCAACATAATCCTCATGTGGCGGTCTTCCAAAATCAGCTTGCCTATTTGCCCGCACCCCGCACCTACTCCAAAGACACTGTAACGATCTTTTTTGGGGCATTAAACCGAGAAGCAGATTGGCAACCTATAATGCCAGCCTTAAATCGGGTATTAGCCCAGCATTCGCCACAAGTAAAAGTCAAAGTGCTCCATGACCAACAATTTTTTGAGGCTTTGGCAATTCCTAATAAAGAATTTGAGCCATTTTGTGCTTATGAGCGATATCAAGAAATTCTTCATACTTGTGATATTGCTTTGTTGCCCCTCAATTTTAACCGGGTTAACAGCATGAAATCTGACCTCAAGTTTATTGAATGTGCCGGTCATGGGGTGGCAGTATTGGCTAGTCCGACGGTCTATGAAAACAGTATTATTGAAGGAAAAACCGGATTTATTTTTCGATCGCCTGAAGAGTTTGAACTGAAGCTAGAAAAACTGATTAAAAACCCTGAAATGCGACAATATTTAGCCAGCAATGCTTATGAATGGGTGGCTAAAAATCGCCTGCTTTCTCAGCATTACCGCCAACGGTTCGACTGGTATTGTGAAATGCGCGATCGCCTACCGGAATTAAACCAAGAATTGCGCGTCAGGGTTCCAGAGTTGTTTATTGATTAAAAACTATGAAAATTCTCTTTACCATTGCTCATTACTTTAACTCGGAAGGCGGCGGAAAACATGGTTCTCTCTCTAAAGATCCTCGACCTCGGATTACCGCTTTAACCAATTGCTTAACCAATTTACGGGGAGTATTTAGTCAATCTCAATGCCTGATTGATATTGCTCAATGTGTGGCTTTGCCGGTGAATGAACCGCAAGCATCAGATGTTGATATTGTCGTTTGTACCACCCAAAATCGTCATGTTTTAGACCAACTGCCAATCCCGAAAAATTTCTATCATCATTATCCCACTAATGCGGAACCGATGATGTTAGCATTTGAATGTCAAGCCCTGTTGCGCGATCGCCTCGGTTACTATGACTATTATTGTTATTTAGAAGATGATTTAGTCTTGCGTGACCCTTGGTTTTTCATTAAATTAAATTGGTTTACCAAACAAGCAGGCGATCGCAATCTGCTCCAACCGAATCGCTATGAAATCGGCGCCTTAAACCCCATCACTAAAGCTTATGTAGATGGAGACATCATTTCCCAAGCCACGGAGCAATTTCAAAATGTGCAAGAAAAACCAGAACTCAAGGGATTTATTATGGAACAGCCGGTGCTATTTCGTCGCGCCCTCAACCCCCATTCTGGCTGTTATTTTTTAAATGCCAAACAAATGGCTTATTGGGCACAACAACCATATTTTTTAGATCGAGATTGTCGATTTATTGGCCCATTAGAAAGTGCAGCAACCTTGGGAATTATGAAAACTTTTAGGATTTATAAACCGGCTGACCCATTGGGTTTCCTGGAAATTCAGCATTTCGGTAATGCGTTTTTATCTTTAATTGGTAATCAAGTCCGCTTGCCCTCTTAAATGCAGATTTCGCGGTAAGGGTCTAACTTTTGACCCTTACATTTTACCCTAACAGCCAATAACCAATTAAATGACTATTTAAACTAGATTAAATCTGAAAATTTGCCGCGAATAAACTTTGTAATCGCTGCAACTGTGCGCCTACTTGATATAGTAAATCCCCTTTACCTAATAAATAAGCCGCCGCCGTTTGTTTCCCTCCTAATATAATCATAGAATCCGCTTCACTGGCAGTCCGCAGGGCAACTCGTCCGGGTAAATTTGAGCGAATAATCGGGGTGACAACTTTCGCTTCTGGCCGTTGAGTGGCAATAATTAAATGGATGCCCGCCGCCCTAGCCATTGCCCCTAATCTTTTAATACTTAATTCTAATTCACTACGGGTTTCTTTTTCAGCCATAAAGTCAGCATACTCGTCAAAAATGCAAACAATTCTCGGTAACTGCTGATTAGTTTTTTTCTGATTATAACTTTGAATATCGGCACAACCAGCCAACTCAAAACGCTGATAACGCGATTCCATTTCCGCCACTAATTCAGTCATTAACTCTATGGCAGCTTCGCTATCTTTGACTACAGGAGAATATAACCATCGCATCTGGGCAAATTCGGGAAATGTCACCCGTTTGGGGTCAACTAAGGCAATTTTTAACTGGTCAGGAGAATGGCGATAAAGTAAAGATAATAACAGCGATCGCAGAAACTCACTTTTGCCGCTGCCTGTGGTTCCCCCCACCAAAAAATGACAAGTATTGGGGTCAGATAAATCCGCTTCAATTAGCTGACCATCTAAATCAATACCAATGGCAATTTTCACCTCCGCATCAATAGGATTTTGCTGCTGTTGAATATAACTTTCAAACTGGGCTACTTGGCGATCGCTGCGGGGCAAGTCCACACTCACATAACCGGCTTGTGGGGATATCATCGGGGGAAAATTAATCCCCAATTGCACTTGTAAATCCGCCGATAATTTGACTAAACCAGCCACTTTTACCCCCAGATGCGGTTTCAGTTTTACTCTAATAAATGCTGGTCCTACCGCAGCCCCTAAATAATCGACGCCTATTTTAAAAGATGCCAAAGTTTTGATTAATTGTTGGGCAATATTTTCCTCTATCCCCCCCTTTTTAAGGGGAGTTTGGGGGGGATTGCTCACTTTTTGAATAGAAAATTGGGCGGGATTTTCTGCAAAAAAACTCTGACATTTATTCCGCTGAGAACAAATCTCACAAAGTTGCGACTGAGGAGTCGGAGGTGGAGGATTCGGTTGTGGCGGTTCCCAGATTAACCATTGCCGCATTTGGGCTAATTTATGGGGAATAAGCTGGTGAAATTTTGCTTCTAATTCTTCCCAAGAAAACAGCAATTCTTTAAATTCTGGCAGAACGCAATAAACCGCAGAGTCTATCGGCTGTTTTTTCTCTTGGAATAACATATAACTGTATAAAGCAACTTGGGCTAATTGCGCCGTTAAATCTGCCGGTTGATATGTTTTATATTCCACCACACAAAGGCGATCGCCCTTCAAAATTAAACTATCTAATTGTCCCTTAACCAGTTGTTTTGTTCCATCCGGTAATTGAAATAAATGCTGAATAGTCAATTCTTGACTCACAAAAGTTTGATTAATCACCTGTTCAGCAGAATAATCACGTCGATTTGCCACTAAAATTTCCGCATAGCGACGAATTAGTCCTTGTAATCCTTGCCAAATTTGATTTAATGTGGCGATTTTTTTCGGTTCTTGGGCGATCGCATTTTGCAGATAGGGCAAAAAGACCAACTCATAAAAAAGCTGTTGCATCTGAAGCGCCACAGTTTTGGGGTTAATCTGGTCAATGGGCAAATTTAAACTATCTTGAAACCGAGGGTTTTCCTGAATTAAAAGAGTAAATTTTTTCGCTAAATCGTGAAAAGGGTTGCCAATGCCTCCCATTTCATTGGGGGGTAAAAATAGGGTCATTCCTCCAAACCGCTGACCCAAGTAAAATAACCGAGGACATTCAAAGGCAACTCGTAAATCTGTGGCAGTCAAAGCCGTTGATGCTGCTGATTTTTCTTGAGGCATAAAGTTCTCCTGATAATTCGGATGTTCTGGTTTTAATTTATGCAGTAAATACTGATGAACTTGCGACAGATAAACCACATCCATTTTAGCATAATTTAGTTGTGCTTGACTCAGGGGACGCTGACCCCAGTCGCTAGTTTGTGATTCGGGGTGAATATCCGCAAAATGGCACAGTTCGGCGGCTAAAGTTTTGAGTTTTAAATTGGTCACTCCTAGGCGATTGCGGCCAATTTTTTTCGCCATTTTTAAAGTACAAGTCACATTCTTGGCTTGCGATTTGCCCAAAAATTTTAAATCATAGCTGGCATTATGAAACACCTTTTCAATTCTCTGATTGACCATAATTTGCTGAATAAAATATGTCACCAAATCTGGTCGATCCAATACATCTAGTATATAGCCATTTTTCCCAGTCAAGTCCGCGCGATCACTCAATACTTGAATCAAAGATAGTCGGGGTTTCTGTGTCTGCCAATCAGCCACTTCTGTATCAGCCCAGATAATTTTTGAGTGGGTTAATTCCCTAATCAACTGTTGAATATCTTGGGCATTTTGCCAATAAACCATTAGTCGAAAAAAATGAATAATTGATTATTTACGTTTAAATATTTAGCCAAAACCGGGTTTTAAATTAAGCTAAATTAAGTTCAAATAACCCGGTTTTTTAATCTCTATACGGCAGATTTAGGCACCCAAAAAATAAATTGATCAGCCCGGTTTGTCCCCGGATCGGAAACCTGAATTTTTTGCTCGTCTACCAATTCACAAATCAATTGATTAATGGTTTCTGGAGTCAGCCGCATATCAAAAGTCAGCATATTATTTTCTAAAATAGACCGCCCCAAAAGTTGCTGAGTTTCTACTAAACTCAACATATATTTCTTGGCTTTGAGTAATTGTTCGTCTTTGGGGTTCACCAAGTCTGGTTGCTTGCTTTGAGTTTGGGCAAAAATTCCTAAATCTTGTAATAATTGACAATCATGCAATATTTTAGCTTCGCGCACAATACTTTGCAGTTCAGGAATATTCGGAGTGCGATCGCCTACCACTAATTCTCCAGCCGCAGCCGCATTAACTAAACTGTGATATGTGGCCAAATAATGCACTGATTCTAGGGAGGGAATAATATGCACATGATGCATCCCGGTAAAAATTTGCTTGTAAAGGGTGTAGCCTTTATTTTGGGCATTTCCCAACCCGGTTTCTCGAATCAGATATAGCTTTTGGCAAAGATTATGGTTAATTGTTTTATGGCAAGCATTCATAAAGTGGAAAAAATTCATCAAATTGCTATCTTCTGTCCAAACTAATCCCACTTTTCCAGAAACTTGGGGCAACTGACAACTCAGGGAAGAATTGTGGTATTTTTCACTGGGTAACAGTCGCGGTTGAATTTTCGCCACCTCGAAAGCTTCCAGGGCTTCTCTTAACATTTGAATCAATTCTGAATTAGAAAAATGGCGAATTTTCAGGATTTTTTCCTGAGTTTTTTTGAATTCATGCTGCCAAAGCAAATTAAAGGCGGCGATCGCGTCTAGCGGTGTTTTTGTTTGCGGTGGTTCTGGTTGGGGATTTGGCTTTACATCAACGGCCAAATTTAACTTATAATTCTGATAGAGTTGGCGGGCAAGCTGTAGGGCATAGCGAGGAAATGTTTTCCCCGCAGGAAATTTTGCTTCCAATACTTGTCGAGTTAAAGGATAAATCGGTGAAGGGGGTTTGGGGCTGGCTTGTTGATGAAAAAAATCTAGCCGTTTTGCCCACAAGCTTTCTGCTTGATCCCAGGTAATTGATTTGAGAGAAACTCCTTTATAAATTCGATCTTGATCCGCTTCCAGAATATTTTTTTTATGTTGTTCCCAGGTATTTTTAATCAGACTAATAATAATGAAAAAGTTTTTCAGCCTTTCATTATGGATGGTGGTATTGACGGTAAATAATGCTTGGAGTTCTTCATGGCCGGCAGTCTCTGCCACTTTGTCGATCTGGTCAAAACAGAGGACAATGGGCTGAGTATTTGCCGAAATTTTGCCAAAATTGCTTAAAATATTTTTGGCATCAGTTTCATTGTCAATTGACCGTTTGACTCGAATCGCTTTTAAACTTTCTTCATCTAAATCATCACCGCGCAACCAATCACAAACGGTATAATATAAGTCAGGATTGGTTAAATCATACAGGGCGCCAAAAAATTCATTAGGGTTATAAATTCCTGACGGATAGGTTCCCCTCAAGTTATGAATAAATAAACCCCTTTCTCCCAAGATTTTCTTTTTCAGCCCGCGATCGCGAAATGCGGATAAACTCTTTAACCATAACAATAACTGGGACTCGGTTTCTCCAGCAGGCTTTTGCATTAAACTATCCACGGTATAACGGAGAATATGTCGCCAAATTTGCCCCTGTTCTACCCACGGACCAATATAGGCAAAAAAAGCCGATTGGTTAAGTTGCTGTTTGAGTCGAGATAACAGATAACTTTTCCCCGAACCGCGATCGCCAAGTAGTAAAATACTGCGAGTTTGATGATCTTTAGCGACTTGGTTCAGTAATTCGGTAATTTCTGCGATCGCCTCTTGGTGAATTGAATCTACCGTCAATCCAGACTGTTGTGATTCTTGCCAAAAATCACTCGTATAAAAAGTCACTGGATCGAACGGATTCACATCTTGTTTAATAATGTCATCAATAGTTGCCATAAGTTAATTCCACCTAAAACATCGATAAATTTTGCCCAAACACGCATTCTTAATTGAGGATGATAAAAAATAGATAGCCCCCGAATTCTAGACGAATTCCGGCGGCAATTTGCTCTGGAGTGTAATTCATCCCTTCTTGTAAAGAACTTAGTTCTATTTTATTTTCCCGTTGCAACCGATAAAGGGCGCGATCGAACTCATCCTTAGACATAGAAGCTTTCAATTTTTCCCACAAGTGAAAAATTGGCAAATAATTCTCCGTTCCCAGTCCCCGATCTAAATCGCTGATAATTTGCAAAATCTCGCGATCGCTTGGTTTACCCACAGATTTTTCTGCCGTAATATCTGCCGCAGCGACTGTCGATGAGATTGCCTGGTTCGGTGTGGCAATATATGCAGAATTTACCTGAACTTTTCGCATCAACCGCAAATAATCCGTCAGCATTTTTAAAGTAATATTCGCCGAACTGCTATTAGACTGATATTCTTCAATTAAAAATTGCTGACCCCGTTCGGTTAACCAAACTTCTTTAATTTCTTTTTCCGTCTTAATAAAGCCACGATTAGCTAAACCCTCAATTACCGTTTCCCGTTCCTGACTAGGAATATTGATTTTTCCCGGAGTAATTGGCCCTTGACTACTTGCTTGCAGCACTTTAATTTCTTCGGGAGTCACCGGCAAATTGGTGGAGTCAATTTTGAGCAAAGATTTGCCTGGAGGGGCAATGGTCAAATTTTTAATTTGTTCCCGACAAGCAACCAACTCGCGATCGCGTAGTTCTCGACAAATGCTATTTCGTTCCGGCGATCGCATTTTCGGGGTTGGTTGAATTTCACTCAGAGGAGCACGGTAATTAGGGAAACTCAATAACTTTAACAGAAACTTCAGTTCTTTAGCATCCATTGTATGTCACCTCATATGTATTGATTAGCCCGTTATACTAGGATCGCTCAAATTGGGGCAATTGGCACATTTTTTTTCAAAATTAAACATTTTTTAATCAAAAGTAATCAAACCCTTCCTGTCATCCTCATCCTCACCCCTGATTTTTTCCTTCGAGGGATAAGTCCTGACAATGAAAAATAATGACCATGCTTTTTCTTGAGGAATTGCCGCATCAAAATACTCTGGACTGTAATGGAGAACCTCCTCCAAGGATTTTAGTTGAATTTCCTGATTGGCTTGCAGACGATATAAAGCTTGGTCTAATTCTTCCCTAACCAATAAACTTTGTAACTTTTCCCGCAGATGAAAAATTGGCAAATAATTTTCTGTACCCAACTCCCGATCTAACTGTGAAATCAGTTGTAAAATATCCTCATCACTGGGTAGAATCGGTGACATTTCTGTGGGCATATCTGTGGGCATATCTGTAGGCATATCTTTTAACGCCCCTAAGTGAATATCTAATTGGCGAATTGTCTGTAAAATATCCAGTTCATTTATCGGAAAATTATCCGAGTAATTCATCAGCTTTGACGGCTGGATTAGCTTCGCTTTCACCGCCCCTCGGATATGATTTGGGATATGATTGATGAGTCTTGGGGCTGGCTGTTGATAAAATTGATGAACCAATCGCAAATAATCCGCTAACATATTAAAAGGAATATTCCCCGACTGCTCCCTGGGATCGTAATCTTGAATTAAAAACTTTTGTCCGGTTTCCGTCAACCAGACTTCATCAATTTCTGGCTCAAGCACCAACAAATCACGACGGGCTAAATCTGCAATAATTTTCAGACGAGAATCCGCAGGCAATCCGGTTTTACCCGGAGAAATTTTTTCCGTTAAACAGGCTTGTAATACCTTCAATTCTTCTAAGGTTAATTCTCCCTGTAGTTGAGCCGATTTAAGCCAAGTCTTACCCTGCTGAGAAATCCTGAGTGTTTTAATCTGTTCCGAACAAGCCACTAAATCGCGATCGCACAATTCACGACAAATTTTATTTCGTGCCGCTGCCTGCATTTTTGGCGTAGGTTTCACGTGACTTATCGGCGCCCGATAATTGGGAAAACTCAATAAATTTAACAAAAATTTCACTGCATTAGAATCCATTGGTTTTCTCTAACATCAATTAAACAGCATCAAATCCGAATCCTAGCACCAATCCAAAAGCTAATAACTTTTAGCTAAAAGTTATTAGCTTTTCATCCCATCCGCAATCTATTGCCCATCCCCACGCTAATCCGTTGCCCATCAGTTATCCCATCAGTTAACCCATCCTTTGCCAATCCCTTGCCAATCTCTTATCCCATCAGTTAACCCATCCGTTGCCAATCCGTTGCCCCTCTTACTTCAACAAGCAAAGTAACTGGGAATGCACTGGCGCCGTTTCATCCAGAATTATCATTTTTTCCTCCTGACAAAGTTCAGTAATTAACTGATTAACCACCACATCATCAACATCAGGAAACTGATCCAAAGTATTTTGCATCAACACATAACGACCCATCATTTGCTGAGTTTGCATTAAAGCCAACAAATAATCTTTCACCTTTTGCAACTCCTGACTAAGATCCTGACCAGAAGTAATTTTTCTTTGGGGAACCCCAGTCACCCCAACAATCCGAGTATAACCGGCAAAAATTCCCAACGCATCCAACAAAGGACAATCTTGTAAAAGATTAGACTCTCTAATTAACTCTTGTAACTCTTTTAAATTAGGAGTGCGATCGCCTAACACCAACTCACCAGCACAAGCCGCATTCACCAAATTATGATAACTTGCTAAATAATGCACCGAAATCATATCCGGTAATAAATGACGATGGGGATATCCGGTAAAAATTTTACTATATAATTGATTGCCTTGATTTTTCCTGGTGCCTAAATTTTCAGACCGAATCAAAAATAGAGTTTTACACCGGTTTATCAGCAAAGCTTTTTCACAAGCTTTCATCATATGAAAAAACCCAACTAAATTCGGATCTTCTGTCCAAACTAACCCAATTCGGCCAATTTGTACCGGCAAATGGTAGCTTAAAGAATAACTAGCATACTTGGGACTAGGCAATAGTTTCGCTTCAATGCCAATTACCTGTAAAGCTTCCAAAGCTTCTCGCAGCATTTTGATCAATTCCGGGGCGGAAAACTGACGAATTCGGCTAATTTTGTGCTCGGTTTTCTTAAATTCTTTCAGCCAGAGTAATTTAAACGCCGCTAAGGGATCCGGTCTGCTAATATGAACCGCATATTTTTGATATTTTTCTTGTTGGGATTGATGAAAATCATCAAGTCCGACTTGTTTTGCTTCTTGAAAAAGCTGCCGTCCCAACATCAACACATAGCGGGGCTTGGTTTTTCCCCCAGGAAACTTAAAATTTAGGGCATCGCGAGACAGGGGATAAATGCGCGATCGCGGGTGAATTTCTGCTTGTTGATGTAGGGGATAAAGTCGGGTTGCCCATAATGCTTCTGCTTGGTCTAAACTAATCGGTTGCAGGCGAATTTCTCGATCAATTCGGGCAAGGTCTGCCCCTTGTACCCGCTTTTGATGCTGCTTCCAAGTATTCGTGACAATACTAATAATTACGATAAAGTTTTTCAGCTTTTCATTATGTAGGATAGAATTCACGCTAAACAAAGCTTGTAAATTAATAAATCCATCTAAAGCCCGGTCAATATTATCTAAATTATCAAAACATAAAACAATCGGCTGAGTCACCGCCGCAATTTTGCCCAAATTACCTAAAATATTCCGGGCAGCGGTTTCCGTATCAATAGCATTTTTTACCCGCAATAGTTTGAGACTTTCTTCATCTAAGCGATCGCCCTTCAACCATTCACAGGCGATCGGGTACAAGTCAGGATTACTCAAATCATAGAGTACCCCAAAAAACTCATTGGGGTTATAAATCCCTGAAGGAAAAATTCCTTTTAGATTATGGATAAACAACTGCCGTTCACCCAAAAAGCGTTTCATAAACCCTTCCGAGTGAACAGCCGATAAACTCTTAATCCAAAGCAGTAATTGAGATGATTTTTCTCCGGTTGGCACATACATCAAACTATCTACCGTATTGCGTAAAATATGCCGCCAAATAAAATCACTTTCCGGCCACGGGCCAATGTAAGCAAAAAACGCCTGACAATTCAAACTTTCTTTAATTCGCCCTAACAAATAACTTTTGCCTGCCCCAGAATCACCGGCTAATAACAAAGTTCTGGTACGACGATCCTGGTTGACTTGTTGCAATAATTCTTCAATTTCATGCACCACATCTTGATGAATTGAATCCACAGTTAAATCCGTTTCTTGCTGTTCCTGCCAGAAATTTCCTGGGCGAAACGTTGTCGAGTCAAACGGGTTTAAGGTTTCCTGAATAATTTGCTGGATGGATGTCACAGAATATTACCTCATTTGATTAAATTTTGTTCTTGTTTATTGGTTATTAGTTATTTGTTATTCGGGCGATTTAGGCAAAAACAAACAACAAATAACCAACAACAAACAACAAACAACAAACAACAAACAACAAATTAATTTATTGAGCAAAATAAATTAATTGCTCCTCAATTTTGGCATTAGGGTCTAAGATATTAATTTTTTCGTTTTCTTGGCATAAACGGTCGATAATTCCTTGGACTTGGGACTCACTTGCGGGGCTAAATTGACTGCGGGATTCTTCGATTAACCGCTGACGGGCAATACACTGCTGAGTCATTAATCGATTCAGGATAAATTCTTGGACATTGAGCAAATTATCAGGATCGGCAGCCACGGAATTGACAGAAATTAGGCTTAATTCTTGCAATAATTGGCAATTTGACAAAATATTTGACTCGCGGATCAAGGATTCTAATTCAGCCAGATTAGGGGTGGTATCTCCGACCACTAATTCACCAGCGATCGCATCATTAACTAAACCATGATAGGTGACTAAATAGTGAACCGAATTCAGAGCAGGAATAATATGGATATGCTGGGGCTGGCTAAATAGTTTTTGGTGCAGTTGATAACCTTGGTTAGTGGGATTTCCCACGCTTTCCGAGCGAATTAAATAGAAATTTTGACAGAGATTTTCGGCGATCGCCTCCTGGCAGACCTTCATCAGATTGCAAAATTTCACCATATTCAAATCTTCCGACCAAACCACCCCCACCTGAGTTGATTTACCCGATAATTGATAACTGAGAGAATAACTGGCATAAGTCCGACTTGAAGATAGAAAACGAGGTTGAATTTCCACAGGTTGAATCGCCGCGATCGCCTCAGCCAACATCGTAACTAATTCTGGGGAAGAATATTGACGAATCCGAGAAATGCGATCGACCGTTTGATTAAACTTCCTCAACCAAACCAACTTAAACGCTGCCGTAGTCGCTAAATTTGAGCCATTTTTCTCCACTTGGGCATCAGCTTCATCTGCCAAAGCCTCTAAAGTTGGCACAGTCCAAGGACGAGAGTCTTCAACAATTAACTCAGCCTGCAAAATTTCTAAAGGTTCTGCCCCTGCCTCTGCGTTTTGCCTGGAAACAGCATGGCCATTTTCCATCAAACTAAGTTTATAATCTTGAAATAACTTCCGACCCAACATCAGCGTATTTCGCGGACGAGTTTTTCCTCCGGGAAATTTAATTTCCAGGATATCTCGACTCAGGGGATAAATGGACGAAACAGGCCGAGGATTTGCCTGAAGATAGAGCCGATTTAGGCGACTTTTCCATAAAGTTTCTGCTTCATACAAGTTAATTTTTTTCAATACAATCGAAGCATCAACGCGGTCTTTATCCGTTGGTTGGATGCGATGGGCATTTTGTCGCCAAGTATCGGTAATAATACTAATAATTACCAGAAAATTTTTCAGCTTTTGATTGTGAATTACTGAATTCACGCTGAACAGACTTTGTAAATCAATATGGCCATCACTGAGACGAGCAATATTATCAATTTGGTCAAAACATAGCACAATAGGCTTACTTTCAGCGGCGATGCGGCCAAAATTTGCCAGTATTTTTTGGGCCGCATCTTCCGTATCAATGGAATGTTGAACGTGCAACAATTTCAACTGCTCTTCATCTAAATCATCGCCGCGCAACCACTCACAAGCTAACTCTTTTAATTTGGGATTGGTTAAATCATACAAAACTCCAAAAAATTCATTGGCATTGTAAATTCCCGCTGGGTAAATTGCCCGGAGGTTTTTAATCACCATAAGGCGTTCCCCGCGCAACCAGTCCAGCAAGCCTCGCTGTTTAAAACCCCACAAACCTTTTAGCCATAAAATTAACTGAGAATCTTGTTCTCCGGCGGGAACTTCTAATAAACTATCAACGGTGTAACGTAAAATATGCCGCCAAATATAATCACTTGCCGTAAAGGGTTCAATATAGACAAAAAAGGCTTTTGGGTTCAGCATACGTCTCAGCCGTCCCAACAAATATGTCTTACCAGATCCGGTTTCTCCTTCCAGCATTAACGTCCGAGTGCGATGATCCTGGGAAATCAGATCCAGAGTTTGTCCGATCGCCTTAATTGCCTCTTGATGGATTGACTCCACCACAAATTCAGGATTTTGGTCTTCTTGCCAAAAATTACCCGACCAAAAAGTTTCGGCATCAAATGGATTCGGTTCTTGTTGAATAATTTGATCGATAGTAGTCATTGAACGTTAAAAATAATAAACACAGATAAACTTTCAATAAATAACAAACCGCCCCAAGGCAGACTCATGGAGTTTAATTTGATTTAATTTGAAAATTGGCTTAAAATTGGTTGAAAATTAGCGATCGCCCTCAATTTCAATAAAAAATTAAAAAAATGAAAAATTTCCCACGATTCTGGGTAGACAAAACATAGTTTATCATTGATGCGAGCCACTTTATACCTAGATCGCATCGACGATCGTAAAAATTGAGAAAGGTTAATTAACAGTTAAATGAAAAAAGCACTGATTTGTGGGATATCCGGGCAAGACGGCGCCTATTTAGCCAAATTACTCCTAGAAAAAGGCTATGAAGTCACCGGCACTTCACGGGATGCTCAAATGTCCTCCTTTAGAAATCTTCAACGGTTGGAAATTCGGGAACAGGTGAAATTAACCTCCATGTCCCTCACCGATTTTCGCAGTGTCTTGCAGGTAATCAACAAAATTCAGCCCGATGAAATTTATAATCTTGCCGGTCAGAGTTCCGTGGGCTTATCCTTTGACCAGCCGGTAGAAACCCTGGATAGCATCACCACGGGCACCTTAAATATATTAGAAGCGATTCGCTTTACCGGCGCACCGATCAAACTGTACAACGCTGGATCTAGTGAATGTTTTGGGGATACCAGCGATCGCTCTGCGGACGAAGGCACCCCATTCAGACCCCGCAGCCCTTACGCCGTCGCCAAAGCAGCCGCCTTTTGGGAAGTCGCCAACTACCGGGAAGCTTATGGATTATTTGCCTGTTCCGGCATTTTGTACAACCACGAATCCCCCCTAAGACCGGAAAGATTTGTCACCCAAAAAATTATCGCCGCTGCTTGCCGCATTGCCCAAGGGAGTAAAGAAACCCTGACTTTAGGGAATATGTCCATCAGACGGGACTGGGGCTGGGCGCCGGAATATGTCGAGGCGATGCATTTAATGTTGCAACATGAACAACCCGATGATTATGTAATTGCCACGGGAGAAAGCAATAA
This sequence comes from Planktothricoides raciborskii GIHE-MW2, assembly GCF_040564635.1. Lineage (NCBI taxonomy): Bacteria > Bacillati > Cyanobacteriota > Cyanophyceae > Oscillatoriales > Oscillatoriaceae > Planktothricoides > Planktothricoides raciborskii. Next base: position 4,472,089 of record NZ_CP159837.1, on the reverse strand, counting down.
ATTAGAAGATTTTGTCGCCGAAGCGTTTGCCTGTGTCAACCTCAATTGGCGCGATCATGTCACCAGCGATCGCAGCTTATATCGTCCTACGGACATTGCCGTCGGTCGGGGACACCCCGCCAAAGCCAGAGAAGTCCTTGGTTGGCAAGCGAAATATAAGATGCAGGATGTAGTCAGAATGATGATTGCGGCCAAACAAGCATCTTTATAATTTGTTGTTAGTTGTTAGTTGTTAGTTGTTAGTTGTTTGTTGGTTGTTGGTTGTTAGTTGTTGGTTGGGGAACGGGGAACAGTTATCAGGAGCCACTGCGATCTTGGGGTCTCCCCAAGTCTAGCAAGTGGCGTGGAACGGGGAAAGTGAAAAGTCGTAGGGGCGAATGGCCAAGAGAGAAAAGAGAGGAGAGAAAAGAGAGGAGAGAATATCTTTCCTATGCATCCTCTTTCCTCTTTCCTATGCATCCTCTTTCCTATGCATCCTCTTTCCTCTTTCCTATGCATCCTCTTTCCTATGCATCCTCCCTTTCACTATTCACTATTCACTCTCTCCTGAAGCTCCTGAAGCTCCCCTGCAACACTGTTCTCTGTTGCCTGTTCCCTGTTTCCTGTTTGTTGGTTGTTGGTTATTAGTTATTTGTTATCGTTTAAGCCTAATAACAAACAACCAACAACCAATAAATAACAAATAACTAATAACTAATAATTAATAAAATTACAAAACAAAACTAAAATTTAATATTTAAAGGGTTGCATTTTTGACAGAATAGTAGGGTAGTCAATAAAACTCTGTAATTGTTATTTGTTATTTGCATCAGAAACCGAATAAACAGCAACCAATAACCAATAGCCAACAATACTTGTTGGTTATTGGTTATTTGAATCAGAAACCTAGTAACCAATAACCAATAACTAATAACCAGTAACAAACAACAAGTTTTATTGTTGATTTGGAGATAAGCAAATGGGTATCGCTACGATTAACCCGGCAACTGGAGAAACCATAAAAACCTTTATACCGCTAACGGACGCTGAAGTAGAAGCGAAACTGGTGACGGCAGAAAGGGCTTATAAACAATATCGGCATCTACCCTTTGAGCAAAAAGCCCAATGGATGAATGCAGCGGCGGATATTTTAGAACAGCGCAAATCAGAATTTGCGGCCATGATGACCCTGGAAATGGGCAAAACTTTCAAATCTGCCGTGGCAGAAGTGGAAAAATGTGCCTTAGTTTGCCGTTTTTATGCGGAAAAAGCCCCAGAATTTTTGGCTAATGTGCCGATCGCAACGGATGCCGACCAAAGCTTTGTGGCTTATCACCCCTTGGGAATTATTCTGGCAGTAATGCCGTGGAATTTTCCTTTTTGGCAAGTGTTTCGGTTTCTTGCCCCCGCTTTAATGGCGGGAAATGTGGGGATTTTGAAACACGCTTCTAATGTGCCACAATGCGCCTTAGCCATTCAAGAAATTGTGGAAAAAGCGGGTTTTCCTGAAGGGGTATTTCAAACCTTATTAATTGGGGCCAGTCAAGTAGCCAAAATTGTCGAAGATGACCGGGTGCAAGCAGCGACGTTAACCGGCAGCGAATTTGCCGGGGCATCTTTAGCGGCAAATTGTGGCAAGCAAATTAAGAAAACTGTCCTAGAATTAGGGGGGAGCGATCCGTTTATTGTTCTAGAAAGTGTGGATCTAGAAGTCGCTGCGACCACGGCAGTGACAGCCCGAATGATTAATAATGGCCAATCTTGTATTGCGGCAAAACGCTTTATTGTGGCAGAAGCGATCGCCGATGAATTTGAGCAACGCATGGCCGAAAAAATTAAAGCCTTGCAAGTAGGCGACCCAATGGATCCACAAACAGACATTGGGCCGCTGGCTACTCCAGATATTTTACAAGAAATCGATGACCTGGTTAAAGCTTGCGTCTCTCAAGGCGCCCGGGTTGTAGCCGGAGGTCAGCGTTTAAGCGATCTCCCCGGTAACTTTTATGCCCCGACTTTACTAGCGGACTTACCCCCCGGTTGCCCTGGATATACGGAAGAATTTTTTGGCCCAGTGGCATTGTTATTCCGGGTCAAAGGAATTGATGAAGCGATCGCCCTTGCCAACAGCACTTGTTTTGGCTTAGGGGCAAGTGCTTGGACGAATAATGCGGCAGAACGCGATCGCTTCATCAAAGAACTGGAAGCTGGTGCAGTCTTTATCAATGGCTTAGTCAAATCCGACCCTCGCTTGCCCTTTGGAGGGATCAAGCGTTCTGGGTACGGACGAGAACTCAGCATTCAAGGCATTCACGAATTTGTGAATGTCAAAACCGTTTGGATCAAATAAAGAAACCGGGTTTCTAGTAGGGGCGAATGCGAGAACGCCCCTACTAGGTTGACTGACAAAGATAGCTTAAAGAAACCCGAATAAAGAAACCGGGTTTCTATGAACACTTCGGTTGAGTGACAAAGATAGTTTAAAGAAACCCGAATTAAAGAAACCGGGTTTCTATGAACACTTCGGCTGAGTCACAAAGATAGTTTAAAGAAACCCGGTTTCTACAATCAAGCAAAATCGTGAGGTAAACCACAATGGGTGAAATGAACACAGCAGAACTTTTGGTGCGCTGTTTAGAAAACGAAGGCGTTGAATATATATTTGGACTACCCGGAGAAGAAAATCTAGCAGTCCTCCAAGCCCTGAAAAATTCTTCGATTCAATTTATTACCACGAGACACGAACAAGGCGCCGCTTTCATGGCGGACGTTTACGGACGACTCACCGGCAAAGCCGGAGTTTGTCTCTCCACCCTCGGCCCCGGTGCCACCAATTTAATGACTGGGGTCGCCGACGCCAACCTGGATGGTGCCCCGTTAGTTGCCATCACCGGACAAGTGGGCACCGACCGGATGCATATTGAATCCCACCAATACTTAGACTTGGTGGCCATGTTTGAGCCCGTCACCAAATGGAATGCTCAAATTGTCCGCCCCAGCATTACCCCAGAACTGGTGCGGCGGGCGTTTAAGCGCTCCCAAACGGAAAAACCCGGGGCTGTCCATATTGATGTGCCGGAAAATATTGCTGCCATGCCAGTGGTTGGGCAACCTCTGACTAAAGACAAACAAGAAAAAAGTTATGCCTCTTACCAAAGCCTCAACGAAGCAGCAGCATTAATTTCCCGCGCCGAAAATCCTTTAATTTTAGTGGGCAATGGGGCAATTCGCGCTCATGCTTCCGCTGCGCTGACGGAATTTGCCACTCGCTTGCAAATCCCTGTCACCAATACTTTTATGGGCAAAGGGGTGATTCCTTACACTCATCCCCTGGCATTATGGACGACGGGACTACAACAGCGCGATTTAATTACCTGTGCTTTTGAACAAACCGATCTAATTATTTCCGTCGGTTATGACCTGATTGAATATTCGCCGAAAAAGTGGAATCCCCAAGGCAGTATTCCGATTATCCATATTGGGGCAGATCATGCGGAAATTGACAGCAGCTACATTCCTCAAGTGGAAGTGGTGGGAGATATTTCTGATTCCCTGTTAGAAATTTTGCGGCGGTCCGATCGCCAAGGCAAAGCCGCCCCTTATGGTTGCCAACTTCGCAATGATATTCGCGCCGACTATGAGCAATATGCCCATGATGAAGCCTATCCGGTCAAACCGCAAAAACTGGTCTATGATATGCGCCAGGTGATGGGGCCGGAAGATATTCTCATTTCTGATGTAGGGGCGCACAAAATGTGGATTGCCCGCCATTACCACTGCGATCGCCCCAACACTTGCTTAATTTCTAACGGGTTTGCGGCAATGGGCATTGCCATTCCTGGGGCGATCGCGGCCAAACTCGTCTATCCTGACCGCAAAGTCATCGCCGCAACCGGGGACGGTGGCTTTATGATGAATTGCCAAGAATTAGAAACCGCCTTACGGGTGGGGACTGCCTTCGTCACCATTATTTTCCATGATGGCGGCTACGGCTTGATTGAGTGGAAACAACACAATCAATTTGACGAATCCAACTTTATTAAATTTGGCAACCCTGATTTTGTCAAATTTGCCGAAAGCATGGGACTCAAAGGCTACCGCGTGGAAAACACCCTAGATTTAGTGCCCATTCTCAAAGAAGCATTAGAACAAGATGTCCCTGCGGTGATTGACTGTCCCGTAGACTACCGGGAAAACCTCCGCTTTAGCAAAAAAGCCGGTGGCTTAACTTGTCATATTTAGTTAATTGTTGATGGTTGATGGTTGGTGGTTGTTTGTTGTTTGTTGTTTGTTGTTTGTTGTTTGTTGTTTGTTGTTTGTTGTTTGTTCGTTGTTTGTCAACCATCAACCATCAACTATCAACCATCAACCATCAACCATCAACTATCAACCATCAACTATCAACCATCAAAATTAATGAAAATTGCCACTTGGAACGTTAACTCAATTCGTTCTCGTCAAGAACATCTCACTAACTGGTTGCAAAAAAATCCCGTTGACGTGATTTGTTTGCAGGAAACCAAAGTGATTGACTCTGATTTTCCGCGATCGCCCTTCGAGGAACTGGCCTATCATCTTTATATTTCCGGGCAAAAATCTTACAACGGGGTCGCGATTTTTAGCAAAATTCCTCTCCAGAATGTCAGCGTCGGTTTTGCCCATAGAAACCCGGTTTCTTCAAGCAACCGTGTTTCTCAAGTTTCTGAGGTTTCTTCAAGCAACCGGGTTTCTGAATTAGATGAGCAAAAAAGAGCGATCGCTGGCATATTTGAAGACATTTTGATTCTCAATCTTTATGTCCCCAATGGCAGTGAGGTTGGCAGTGAAAAATATGAATATAAACTGCAATGGTTAAAGGTACTGCGCGAGTACCTGGAAGTAGCCCTGAAAACAACTCCTAATATCTGTATTTGCGGTGATTTTAATATTGCCTTAGAAAGTCGAGATATTTATCGCCAAACTAAAGATACAGAGATTATGGCATCCCCACAAGAACGCCAGAGTTTACAAGCAATTCTCGATCTCGGTTTTACCGACGCCTTCCGCAAATTTAACCCTGATGCTGGACATTATACTTGGTGGGATTATCGTCGCGGCGGCTTTCCCCAAAATCGCGGTTGGCGGATTGACCATTTTTATCTCACCGAAAATTTAAGCGATCGCGCCCAAAGCTGTATAATCGATAAAGAACCCAGAACCTGGGAAAAGCCCAGCGACCACACCCCAGTTATCCTAGAACTCTAAATTTTTTCAGACTTACGGTTTCTGTCTAATTTAGACCTATCGATCGCTGTTGATGCGCCCTACCATCGCAATTCTGAATATTCTCAATGATTTGCGAAAAAATGTCGGGGTTTGGTCTAAAAATCCTATTCTCTAGGTTTGCAGACCAAACCACCTGCTGAATTAAAATTGCATCAAATCACCGGATTATCGGTTTGAGCCTCAATAATTTCGGTTAATTATTTATCGCTTAACAGGGAAAATGAAATGCATTAATAAATATTTAAAAAATCTAAAAAATAAATTTATTTATATTTTAATCTCTCTTATAATAACTTTTCAAATTACTCAATATCAGCAGGTTGCTTACTCATTTCCTAGCCATAACTTCAATACCGGGCAAAAACAGGCCGCCCCAACCGATATAAAAAAATCGGTAGTCGCTGAAATCAATCCTGCCGAATTATTAACCAGAGGCAAGAGATTATATGAAGGTGGACAGTATCGAGAAGCGATCGCCACTTTGCAGTCAGCCGCCGAAATTTATCAACGCGATCGCGATTTTCTTGGTCAAGCATTAATCGGCATCTATCTGGCCAATATTTATCAAGAATTAGGCCATTGGGAAGACGCACAACAGGCAATATTTACCAGCGGCAACCTCTTGAATAACCTGGAGCAAACGACTAATAAAAAGCTAAAAGTTGAAGCACTATTATTAAATACTTGGGGACATATCCAGTTCGATCGAGGGCAAAATGCTGCTGCGTTAGAAACTTGGCAAGAAGGGGAAAAAATCTATAGTCAAATCAGTGACATAGAAGGAATTTTAGGCAGTAAAATTAACCAAGCTGAGGCTTTACAACAGTTGGGAATGTATCGGCGATCGCAGCAAACTTTAACCCAGATCGAGGAAACATTGGCACAGATGCCAGCATCGCCAATTAAAGCCCTAGGCTTACGCAGTTTTGGTATTTCTTTATATATTATGGGTTCCTGGGAGCGATCGCAACAAGCATTAGAAACCAGTTTAGCCATATCCCAACAACTTAACCGCCATCAGTTTCGCAACGCCGATGAAATCAGTGCTACATTAATTGCTTTAGGCAACACCTCCAGAGCCTTAAAACAGCCAGAAGTTGCCCAAAAATATTATCAACAAGCTGCCACCATCGCCACTACCACAATCGGTAAATTAGAAGTCCAAATCAATCAACTCAGCTTATTCATTGAAACCGAAAAACTGCCAGAAGCGATCGCTTTACTTCCCCACATAGAATCGCTTCTGAGCAGCTTACCGTTGAGTCGCTTCTCAATTTACGCCCAAGTAAACTTTGCCAGTAAATTAATCAAAATAATTCAAATTAAAGCAAAACATTATCAAGTATCTCAAGCAAATATCAACAACCAAAACCAACTAATTAACCTGAAAGAAATTGCCTTAATTTTGGCGCAAGCGGTGCAAGGGGCGAGAAACCTGGAAGATATCCGAGCCGAATCTTATGCTTTGAAGCAATTAGGATCGGTTTACGAACAAGCAGCCCAATGGACAGATGCCAGTCAAATGACTGAGCAAGCAATTATTCAAGCCGAAAAAATTCAAGCACAGGATATTATCGCCCTGGCTCAATGGCAACTAGGCAGAATTCACAAACAACAAGGAAATATCCCAGAAGCGATCGCTGCTTATACCTCAGCATTTCAAACCCTAAAATCTCTCCGCAAAGAACTGGTGGCAGCGGGTTCTGAACTGCAATTTTCCTTTCAAGATACCGTCGAACCCATCTATCGAGAACTGGTCGCATTGCTATTAACAAATACTAACTATACTGCAACTCACCCACGGAGGTTAGATGCGCTTAATTACCCAGAAAATATCAGCACACATCCCGCAAAAAATCTCCAACAAGCCAGAGAAATAATCGAAGCACTAAACCTCGCAGAACTGGATAACTTTTTTCGGAATAGCTGTGTAGAAGTATTTCCCGAACAAATCGATCAAGTCGATCCCAGCGCTGCGGTCATTTATCCGATTATTTTACCCGATCGCTTAGGGGTAATTCTTTCCTTGCCCGGTCAACGGTTCAGTTACTACGAAACCCATATACCAGCCCATCAAGTAGAAAATATACTGAAACACTGGCTAAAATCCCTCAATCCAGCCTATGACAACGTGGAGCGACTGCGGATTTCTCAACAAATATATAACTGGTTAATTCAACCTGCTGCTGCGGACTTAGCCACCAATGACATCAAAACTTTAGTTTTTGTCCTGGATGGTTTCCTGCGGAATTTGCCTATGGCTGCTCTTTATGATGGTCAACAGTATTTAATCGAAAAATATACCATTGCTGTCGCCCCCGGTTTGCAATTACTCTCCCCGCGATCGCTCCGACAAACAAAACTCCAGGTCTTATCCGGTGGACTCAGCAAACCTCGTCAGAATTTCGCCGCCCTACCAGGAGTCGAATTAGAAATAGAGCAAATTGCCGCAAACGTGGACGGGGAAATCATCTTGAATCAAAACTTTACCAAAGTTAACTTGAAATCCAGAATAAATAGATCGCACTTCCCGATAGTGCATTTAGCCACTCATGGTCAATTTAGTTCCAACCCAGAACAAACCTTTCTCCTCACCTGGGATGGTAAAATTAATGTCCAAGAATTAGATGAATTACTCAGACCCACCTCAGATCGTCAGGATTCTCAAATTGAATTATTAGTCTTGAGTGCTTGTCAAACCGCTTTGGGTGACAACCGAGCGGCTTTAGGTTTAGCCGGGGTTGCCGTGCGCTCTGGCGCCCGCAGTACCTTAGCCACCCTGTGGTCAGTGTCAGACGAATCAACGGTAGAGTTAATGAGTGAATTTTACCGGGCGATCGCCACCTCAAAAGTCAGCAAAGCCGAAGCATTGCGTCAAGCCCAAATTGCGGTCTTAAAAAATAGTCAATTTCAACACCCTTTTTTCTGGGCACCGTTTGTCCTCATCGGTAATTGGTTGTGATATTGCTGGTGATATTGGTTGTGATATTGCTTGTGATATTGCTTGTGATAAAATAAGACATACCTGATGACAAATTCCCGCATCCCTACTCTATCATCCATTCTGATTAGTTCAACCCTGACAGATCATCTGCATATCCGATTAGTTCAACCCTGACAGATCATCTGCATATCTGATAATCGGTTAATCCGTATATCTCATCGCAGCGGCGCGATCGCCTTCGCCCGCTATTTAGCCCTCGGCGATTTCCCCGCAATTCCACATTCAATTTACCGGGTTTTTGATATTTCTCAAAATAAGTCTAACCCGATAAATAGTTAATCAGTCGATTTTTTAAAAAACATTATCAATTAGATAGTTTTCTAGCCAGGATAAACCCATCCAATTATTTGACAAAAACCAGCTTAAATAAAAAAAAACAAAAAAAAACGGAGTTTAAAAAATGAGTAAATCAACGAAAAAATATTTATTTTTATCTTTGAGTTACCTAGGAGCATCCCTCAATTTTTTGCTTATAATTAATCAGGGATTAACTCAGGCTAACCCAGCCTCATTCTCCAGCCAAGAGCAGGCATTGACATTAATAAAACCATTACCAAGAGTGACTTTTGAACCCCCTGATGAAGACCAACCTTCAGATACAGTAGGTGGGGCATCTCGTGACGGAGGATCTTTGTGCTTATCGGATAATGTGGCTGAACAAAACCAAAATTTATTGATAAACTTTTTGCCTCTGATACCCCACAATAATCATGGGTTAACGATTGCTGAACGGCCTACTTTTTATGCGAATGTTCCCGAAACCAATGCACAAAGAGTATTTTTTAGCCTGATAGATCAAGACAATCAGACCCTTTATCAAAACGAGTTTTCTATCCCTCAAACAGGGGGAATTATTAGCTTTTCGCTGCCCGAAAGTGCCCCTTCTCTGGAAATCGGTAAAAATTATCAATGGTCAATGGTACTGATGTGTAATCAAACCATGAGACCGGACAGCCCTCGGATTACTTCCTGGGTAAAACGAGTAGAACCTTTGCCCATGACTGTGAACCAACCACAGAATCAAACTGGCATCGAATTGGCGGCATTTTATGCCAAAAATGGCATCTGGTATGACTCTTTAAATATTCTAGGGAATCTATGGCGGAAATCGCCGCAAAATTTCAGCCAGTATGCCAATCAGTGGGCAAATTTTTTAAGTCAAGATTCAGTGGGGTTAGAGGCGATCGCCAATCAACCACTGCTGACACAACCATTGATTGCCGAAACAGAATAAACCCGTAATACTTTGAAGTCAAGATCCAGCCCGATCGATGACTTATTGTGCATCGAGGTTAGATGCGGGAATCACTTCTAAATAAGCGATCGCTGCATCTAACCTCGTCGGATATTTTTCTGCAAACTGTTCAAACCAGAATCCTTCATCGGACAAAGGATCTAAACTCTTTAACCACTCCTCTGCTTCCCCCCTTAATTGTGCCTGTTTTTCCTTTCTAATTTGTTCTTGTTTCAGGGCTTCTTGTTTCAACTCTTCCGCTCGTTTTTCCACCTCAAAGCGATCGGCTTGGTCAAATTCAGATTTCACCTGACCCAACAAATTATCTAATCCTCGATCTGAAGTAAAAGATGTTGTGGCTTTGGGCAAACTCTGAGTTGGTTTCCCCATTGGTTTCTCGATTGGTTTCTCGCTTGGTTTTTCGATTGGTTTTTCGATTGGTTTTTCTAATAGATTTTGCAGATTTTGCAGATTTTGTGGCCGATTAGATGTCTTGGTTTCTTGGTATTCTGCCTGCACCTCAGCCAAAAGTTTATCAATAGGATCCATAGAAATCACTCTAAAACAACTTGCCGTTTACCATATTTTAACCGATGTGTTTTCTCCTCTGCGGGTTCAACGATAAACCCGTCTTCCCCCTGGAGAGAAAACGGGCTGTAGTCAGGAACTAACAGATTATTAGTTAAAGCGGCAGTTTAATCAGCGATCGCACTCAGCAACATCTCAGCCAGAGTCATATTCTCCATATCATCAATCGTCACCGTATCCACAATGTCAAACTTGGCGCCAATTCCTTGGAGATCATCATCCAAAGCTTTCAGAAATCGGGTGGCTTGGGCATCATTGCCGACCTGAATCATAGAAATCGCCAATTCTTCATCCCGATCGAGTTTCCGAGACGCTTCAACAATCACCCGGATCACCGCCTTCCGGTCATCCGGTTCCCCATCAGTCACCACTAAAATGGTTTCACCTTCCGGTTTAGTTTGGCCTTGGGCTTTGCGGTGAAAGTAATTATTCACCGCATCTTGCAGCACTCCAGCGAGATCCGTGCGACCCATTGGCTCATTTTCCATAAAAATCTGAGCCACGGCACTCGAAGTCACATTGTCATATCTGGTAAAGCGACCAGAAAACAAATACAGCGTAATCCCATCGGGATCAAACTGTTCACATTTTCTCGCCACCGCCACAGTAGACTCTTGGGCTTCTTCCCACCGAGTCCGACCACCCCGTTGATCGGGAATCGACATACTGCCGCTTTTATCAATAATCAGGGTATAGTCACGATTTTGCAAAATACTTGCCTCCATGTTAGATCAATTCTCCTAGTCAATAATGGCATTGAGCAAGACCTCTGCCAGAGTCATATCTTCCATATCATCAATTGTCACCGTATCCACAATGTCAAACTTTGCCCCAACACTTTGGAGTTCATCATCCAAAGCTTTGAGAAATCGCTGGGCTTGTGGATCTTTGCCAACCTGAATAAAAGACATCGTTAGTTCATCATCTCGATCAATCTTTCGAGATGCCTTAATAATCACTTCCATCACCGCTTTGCGATCGTCAGGCTCCCCGTCTGTGATCACCAAGATCGTTTCCCCATGAGCTTTAGCTTCACCGGCTGCTTTCCGAGCAAAATAGTTATCCACCGCATCTTGCAGAACTGCCGCGAGATCCGTAGATCCCATCGGGTCATTTTCTTGGAAAACTTGAGTCACTTTACTCGCCGTCACATTGTCATACCGCTTAAAGCGTCTGGCAAAGACATAAACCGTAATCCCATCGGGATCGAACTCTTCACATTTCGCCGCCAATGCCAAAGTAGACTCCTGAGCCTCTTGCCATCGACTTCTGCCACCCGGTTGATCCTGGATCGACATACTCCCGCTTTTGTCAATAATCAGGGTGTAGTCACGGTTTTGCAAAATTCCTGGGTCTGTCATAATCCTTTTGTTGATTTTTGATCAAATTCAATGAGAGATAGGGAGAGATAGCAGATAAGTCAATGCTTCTCTTCTATTTTATTTCGTATTCTTTAGTATGTTACGGCTCGGATGCTAGGGTTGATGGTTGCTCAATGAACAGAATCATCAATCTCCCGTGCCTTTAGTCCTAACACGAAAAAAGGGAGTGCGATCGCACTCCCTGTGGGTTTCTCCCTTTCGTTTTTTCTTAATTAAACCCTAGCAGTATGTCAGAGTTTCTAGACTTAAGCGCACCACTCTAAGCGGTGGGAATTAACATATCTTTGAGCGGAGTCCAACGGAAAGAGCGATCGCCACCCATTTCCACCACCAGTTTCACACGGGGTTCCAGACTCGGTAAAACCGTCAGGTATTCAATCTCTTGACTAGACAGAACATAACCTTCCAGAATCCATAGCACCAAACCTTTGGATTTAGGTGGCAGTTTTTCCAAGTGATAATTCAAAATCGGCGGAATAAAATAAGTGCGGATATCTTTTTTGCCCAAATGAGGGGGACGAACCCCGTGAACTCCAGTTAAGTACATCGACAAATCGCCAAGTCCTCGAGCCGAAAGAGATAAACTCGTATAACCCGCTGCTCTCAGCCGCCGGATATATCGACCTTCAAATCCTCCTTCTAAAGGCGCATACACTGCCACGGATCCCATTTTTTCCAGATCCCGAATCAGTGGCTTGCCAGTTGTAATCAGTGCCATAAATGTTAAGTTCTACCCGATCTGTTTTATTGTGATAGTTTTCGCTTGCCGACTCACTCACCAACGGTGATCTGCTAATCTGCTCATATCTTCCCCCAGATGGAGACAAGAAATTCATCAATCACCGCCGGACTGAGTAAGACAACCAAAATCTTCAAAAAGTATAACTGGTCGGCTGTCTCCGAGTCTTTTTAAATATCTACTAATTAAGTCAGGACTTACGCAACGCCTCTGTAGGGTGCCGTTCCGAGGCGGTGACACATCAATACAATTTAGGGGCGGTTCGCTTTCCCGCTTCTACTGCCGATCTTCCTGTAAGCGATCAATGATGTGTAAAAAACAGCACTGACCAAGCGGGCATCACCCCACCCTCTATATCTGGCTGGATATCTGGGAGTATCTGGCTGGATATCTGGGAGTATCTGGGAGTATCTGGGAGTATCTGGGAGAACAAACTCATCCATTGCCTCTCCTAGATATAGACCAGATATAGAGCAGATATAGAGGCTAAGGGGTTATGCTCGAATAAAATAGTTATTTTAAATGTTTATTTTTTTAAACCTGCCAATAGCAGAATAGACCCTCTATCCTCGGGTTTCAGTATTTTATCACCAAAAAGCCCGAGTTTTGCCCTGTTTTTACCTGCTGCATCAAATCCATAGCCCATTACCCATTATGACTCGTTTTGCATATTTTCTACCCTGCTCAAATAAAAAAAAATAATTACACATTTAAATTATATAAAAATTTGCAAATTAAGATCGGAAATGTCAAAAAAATCTCTTGATAGACTAGACAAATGCCTAAAAATTATATATATTGTTAAATTGTGGCTCAAATTAAGCGATCGCCATTCAGGAATTAAGGAAACTCACTAGCTAAAAGCGCTATCAGCTAATTTTAGCGAACAACAGCCTAAGTGAATCCAAAGCAATGAATCGGCGATTAATTACAGAGTCACCACCGGAGCTTATGGGCGATATCGTCCGCCAATCAAATCGCCAAAGTTAACGGCATCCATTTATCTAGGAGCGAAAGTCAGAGCCAATCAGCGCTCGTCATCCTAGCTAAAAAACCTTAACCAACGCTTTCAGATTGGCCGTACAAGGATACTGAGCAGATTACTACTCAAGTCCTGGCCAGAACCAAGCAAGGTTAGAGCAATCGCTCGACCAAAGAATAGTTTCTATTCTTCTTCTAGATATATTGCATAAATTCTACAAAGCCGTCTCAGGTCGATGACCAAGAGACTAACTTTGCCGCCCAAAAGCGGAGAACTTGCTTGTGTATTCTGTGGATCTTGCTTGAAAAGCTCCATATTGTAGTGCAGATAAAGGGGAGACCAGAAAGCCGTGTCTGTCGGTATTCTCGGCACAAAACTCGGCATGACCCAAGTATTTGACGAAGAAGGGAAAGCAATTCCCGTCACTGTCATCCAAGCAGGGCCATGCGTCGTTACACAAATTAAAACACCAAAAACTGATGGCTACAGTGCCATTCAGTTGGGCTATGGTGAAGTCAAAGACAAAACCCGTCAGCTAAACACCAAAACGCCTAAAACCGTCAATAAATATTTGACAAATCCTGAGCAGGGGCATCTGCGGAAAGCAGGAGCGCCGCTACTGCGTCACTTGCGTGAATATCGCCTAGAAGACACAGCAAATTATGAGCTAGGTCAGGAAATTGGGGTCGATATTTTTGAATCCGGACAAATCATCGATGTGACATCGAACAGCATTGGTCGGGGTTTCGCCGGAAACCAAAAACGGAATAACTTTGGCCGCGGACCAATGTCTCATGGCTCAAAAAATCATCGCCAGCCCGGTTCAATTGGTGCTGGGACAACCCCTGGGCGGGTCTATCCTGGGAAAAGAATGGCGGGGCGTCTTGGTGGTAAACAAGTCACAACCAGAAAGCTGACAGTGGTGCGACTGGATAAAGAACGCAACCTAATTCTCGTGAAAGGGTCAGTGCCCGGTAAACCTGGTGCATTGGTAAATATTCGCCCGACCAAAATCGTGGGCAAATAAATTAAGCCCAAATTGTTGTTGGTTGCGTTGTCGGTGATGAGCGTCTTGTTGTTTTGCAACCATAATGACCATTTCACCAATCAACAATCAACAATCGACAAACAGGCATATTTTGGACATCTGAAATGGTTAACTGTGTCGTAAAAAATTGGCAAGGGGAAGAAGTTGGACAAGCGACTTTAGAATTAAAAGTCGCCGTAGAAGAAAATGCTTCTCATATTGTCCACAAGGCTCTCAGACGGATTATGTGTAATGGTCGTCAGGGAACAGCCGCCAGTAAAACCCGAGCTGAAGTCCGAGGCGGGGGCAGAAAACCCTGGAGACAAAAAGGAACAGGGCGAGCTCGTGCCGGTTCAATTCGATCGCCTCTCTGGAGAGGTGGCGGTGTGATCTTTGGGCCGCAACCCAGAGATTATGGCATCAAAATGAACCGCAAAGAACGTCGGTTAGCATTGAGAACCGCGTTTCAGAGTCGTTACGAAGACTTAATTGTAGTAGAAAGTTTTGCGGAAAATCTGCCACGGCCTAAAACCAAAGAACTAATGAGTGCTTTGAATCGCTGGGGCATCGAATCTAACGCAAAAGTGCTATTAGTTTTAGCAGAACCTGCAGAAAACATTTATTTGTCCGCTCGTAATGTACCTTCCTTGAAGATGATTCCGGCAGATAGTCTGAATGTTTATGATGTGCTAGAAGCGGACAAAATTGTAACGACCGCAGCGGCGATTGCTAAAATTCAGGAGGTTTACAGTGACTAAATATCATGCTCGCGACATCATAGATTTAGTCATTCGCCCGATCCTGACTGAAAAGGCGACTATGCTAATGGAACAAAACAAATACACATTTGATGTTGTTTCTAAAGCCAAAAAGCCAGAAATTCAAGCAGCGATCGAACAAATCTTTGACGTCAAAGTTCAGAGTGTTAACACCCATCAACCGCCGCGTAAACAACGCAGAGTTGGTAAATTTGTCGGCTATCGGTCGCAATATAAGAGAGCAATTGTGACATTGGCAGAAGGCTATTCTTTACAGAATATCTTCTTCCCGGAAGTCTAATCAGTTTTCCGAGGCGATCGCCTCAAAAGCGATCGACATTTTAGAGACATCCATGTCTCATCCGTAGACCAAACAATTGTCAGGAAAAAATTCTCCAGTTATGGGTATTCGTTTTTATCGGCCATACACTCCTGGTAGTCGCCAAAAGTCAGGTTCAGACTTTGCGGAAATCACCAGGAATGAGCCAGAAAAATCCCTAACGGTATGGATTCACCGTGCCAAAGGCCGGAACAATCGTGGCATCATCACCTGCCGACATCGCGGTGGTGGTCACAAGCGTCTATATCGAATGATCGACTTTCGCCGCGACAAGCACAATATCCCTGCCCAAGTCGTAGAAATTGAATACGATCCCAATCGTAACGCCAGAATCGCTCTGCTCCAATATCAAGATGGAGAAAAGCGGTACATCCTTCATCCTGAAGGGTTAAAAGTTGGCACCGTGGTCATCGCTGGACCGAACTCACCGGTGGACAATATTGGCAATGCCTTGCCACTGAGCAATATTCCTGAAGGCACCAGTGTCCACAACGTAGAACTCACACCAGGTCGAGGTGGACAAATGGTGAGAAGTGCCGGAGCCTGCGCGACAATCAAAGCAAAAGAAGGTGAATTTGTCACCCTGCAATTACCTTCTGGTGAATTCAGAAAATTCCGCAAAGATTGCTACGCCACCATCGGTCAAGTTGGCAACATTGATGCCAGAAACATCAAGATCGGTAAAGCTGGCCGAAATCGTTGGAAAGGTCGCAGACCACAGGTTCGAGGCAGTGTGATGAACCCCGTAGATCACCCTCATGGTGGTGGTGAAGGTCGGGCACCAATCGGCAGGAGTGGACCGGTAACCCCTTGGGGCAAACCAGCTTTAGGCGCAAAAACTCGGAAGAAAAAGAAATTAAGCAACTCTTTGATTGTCCGTCGTCGTCGCAGTTCTTCCAAGCGGCGTCGGGGCGGCAGAAATGTTTAATCCAGAATGGATTCTTAGGAGTCAATCTGAATTAATCGTCAATCAATTAGTGACGCCTTAATTGTTCGTTCATTCTGATCAAAATTTAGACATTAAAGACTATGGGTCGTTCTCTAAAAAAAGGGCCTTTTGTTGCCGACCATCTCCTAACAAAAATAGAAAAATTGAATGAAAAAGGTGAAAAACAGGTTGTAAAAACCTGGTCAAGAGCTTCAACCATCATTCCAGATATGGTAGGGCATACCATTGCCGTTCATAATGGCCGGCAGCACGTGCCTGTGTATATTTCTGAACAAATGGTGGGTCACAAGCTGGGAGAATTTGCTCCAACACGCACCTTTAGGGGACATTCAAAAAGTGATAAAAAAGCCCGGAGGTAATGGGGGAATTTTGAATTTTGCGTAGGCATTTTGTCTAGATTCACAAGCCATGATTCAAAATTCAATTCCGGATTCAACAGGAGAAATCTATGCCTATTGATACTACTAAAGAAGTAAAAGCTGTCGCCCGTTACATTCGGATGTCTCCCTATAAGGTGCGACGAGTTCTCGATCAAATTCGCGGTCGCTCCTACAGAGAAGCGTTGATTATCTTGGAATTCATGCCTTACCGCGCTTGTGATCCTGTGCTAAAAGTTCTGCGTTCAGCAGTTGCCAATGCCGAGCATAATGCTGGCTTAGACCCGGCAACCTTAGTTGTCTCTCAAGCATCTGCTGACGGCGGCCCTAGCTTGAAGCGTTATCGCCCTCGCGCCCAGGGTCGTGCTTACATGATTCGCAAGCCAAGCTGTCACATTACTGTGAAAGTGGCTCCTGAAGAAAAAGAAGATTAATTATGACTTCTTCGGTCATAAACCAAGAATAAATCAGCACAACATTAAAGGGATTTTATCCGTGGGACAGAAGATTCATCCAATTGGCTTTCGGCTGGGAACGACTCAAGAACATCGTTCTCGTTGGTATGCCGATGGCAATCGCTACTCAGAATTATTGCAAGAAGACTTTGTAATCCGCGAGTACGTGCAAAAAACCCTCAATAATGCGGGAATTTCTCAAGTCCGCATTGAGCGAAAAGCCGACCAAATTGATTTGGAAGTCCGCACCGCTCGACCCGGGGTTGTGGTTGGACGTGGTGGCACGGGGATTGAGTCGTTGCGAACGGGTTTACAAGAATTGTTAGGCAATAGCAATCGACAAATCCGCATCAACGTGGTGGAAGTTGCCAAAGTAGATGCTGATGCCACCCTGATTGGGGAATATATTGCTCAACAGTTAGAACGGCGGGTTTCTTTCCGCCGAGTAGTCCGCCAAGCCATTACACGCGCCCAAAAAGCTGGGGTAGAAGGGATCAAAGTGCAAGTCAGTGGACGCCTCAATGGGGCAGAAATTGCTCGCACTGAATGGACTCGGGAAGGTCGGGTGCCGCTTCATACCTTGAGAGCGGATATTGAGTACGCTTACTGCACCGCCAAAACCATTTATGGCATTCTTGGGGTGAAAGTTTGGATATTCAAAGGGGAAATTATTCCTGGACAAGATGAACAAAACGCTGCCATCGGTGCAGGAGGTCCGCGACGCCGGAAGGGTCGTCGCCAACAATTTGAAGACCGATCGGGTGAAGGTTAAACAAAGGTTAAACAAATAATTCTTTGTTTTTGCACTCAGGAATAACCCAGGAGAAAAGTCATGTTAAGTCCTAGAAGAACTAAATTCCGCAAGCAACAGCGGGGAAGAATGAGGGGCCTAGCCACAAGGGGTAATCAAGTCAACTTTGGCGAGTTTGCCTTACAAGCTCTAGAACCCTGCTGGATGACCTCTCGACAAATCGAGGCCAGCCGTAGAGCAATGACTCGTTATATCCGCAGAGGTGGCAAAATCTGGATTCGTGTGTTTCCAGATAAACCCGTTACTATGCGTCCAGCAGAAACCCGGATGGGTTCTGGTAAGGGTTCCCCAGAGTATTGGGTCGCCGTGATTAAGCCCGGTCGAGTTTTATTTGAAATTGGCGGTGTGCCAGAATCAACAGCCCGTGAGGCTATGAGATTGGCGGCTTATAAATTGCCGATTAAGACCAAGGTAATCACCAGAGAAGAGGAGAAGTCTTAAGATTATGGCATTGCCTAAGATTTCAGAAGTGCGAGCTTTGAGCGACGAAGAAATCGTCAAGGAAGTTATCACCGTAAAGCGACAGCTATTTGAACTTCGTTTGCAAAAAGCAACTCGCCGTTTGGAGAAAACTCACGAATTCACTCATGCTCAACATCGGCTGGCTCAATTACTAACCGTTGAATCGGAAAGAAAACGTAGCCAACAGAAATCAGTTGAGAGTTAATGGTGATTAAGGAGTAAGTTGCAATGGCAGTTAAAGAACGAGTCGGCTTAGTTGTAAGCAACAAAATGAATAAAACGGTGGTGGTGGCGGTGGAAAACCGCGCCCCCAACGCTAAATACGGAAAAATCGTCGTTAAAACCAAGCGCTATAAAGCTCACGACGAGGACAACCAGTGTAATGAAGGCGATCGCGTCCGAATTCAGGAAACTCGACCGCTGAGTAAAACCAAACGCTGGAAGGTCATCGAAATTCTTAATCAGACCAGCGACAGCGGACGCTAGGAAAAAGGGAGACTGAAGGTGATTCAGAAAGAGTCTTATCTTAATGTTGCCGATAACAGCGGAGCTCGTAAATTAATGTGCATCCGGGTTTTAGGTGGCAACAGAACTTACGCAGGTGTAGGTGATGTAATTATTGCCGTGGTTAAAGATGCCATTCCCAATATGGCAGTGAAAAAGTCCGATATCGTTAGAGCCGTTGTCGTGCGTACTCGTAAAGGAATTCGCCGTTCCAGTGGTATGAGCATTCGGTTCGACGACAACGCTGCCGTGATTGTGAACCAAGATGGGAACCCCAAAGGAACTCGCGTTTTTGGTCCGGTGGCTCGCGAATTACGCGATAAAAACTACACTAAAATTGTTTCCTTAGCGCCGGAGGTACTCTGATGGCGACCAAGCAAAGCAAAGCGCCCAACACTTACAAGATGCACGTTAAAAAAGGTGACACTGTACAAGTGATTGCTGGCAAAGAAAAAGGCAAAATTGGCGAAATTATTAAAGCACTTCCCAAGACTAGCCAAGTGGTTGTGAAAGGCGTGAATATTAGAACTAAGCACGTCAAACCTCAACAAGAGGGTGAATCCGGTAGAATCGAAACTTTTGAGTCGCCGATTCATAGCTCTAACGTGATGCTTTATTCGACTAAAAATGAAGTAGCCAGCCGAGTCTGCTACACTTTCACCGAAGAAGGACGGAAAGTGCGTATGCTCAAAAAAACTGGTGAAATTATTGACTAAAGCACAACAAAAAAACGCCCAAAATTTATGGAAAAGCCACTAAAAATTGGGCAAAAGTATATCACGATCCTGACAAAGACCAGGAAAAGTAAAACCCTAAAAAACTATGTCAGAAACACTCAAAAATCGGTATGAAGATAAAATTGTAGCCAAATTGATGGAACAATTTAGCTACAAGAACATCCATCAGGTGCCGAAGGTGGTGAAAGTCACTGTCAACCGAGGCTTAGGTGATGCCTCTCAGAATGCCAAAGCTCTGGAATCATCGATTCAAGAAATTGCTCTGATCACGGGTCAAAAGCCAGTTGTTACTCGGGCAAAGAAGGCGATCGCCGGATTTAAAATCCGTCAAGGAATGCCGATTGGCGTCATGGTGACACTTCGTTCCGACCGGATGTATGCATTTTTGGATCGCTTGATCAACTTAGCATTACCAAGAATTCGGGATTTTCGCGGCATTAGTCCAAAAAGCTTTGATGGCCGAGGCAACTACAACCTAGGCTTGAGAGAACAGCTAATTTTTCCAGAAATAGAATACGATCGCATCGATCAAATCCGAGGAATGGACATTTCAATCGTCACAACGGCAAACACAGACGAAGAGGGCCGCGCCTTGCTCAAAGAAATGGGTATGCCCTTCCGGGACAAATAGCGGGTTAATTAAGGAGGGAATAATGGCGGCTAACGATACGATTGCAGATATGCTTACACGCATCCGCAATGCTAGTCTGGCAAGGCACCAAACAACTGAAGTTCCATCAACAAAAATGACCCGTTCTATTGCCAAAGTCCTTTTGGAAGAAGGCTTTATTACGGAGTATAAAGAAGTTGGGGAAGGCGTCAAAAAAACCTTGATGATTTCATTGAAATATAAAGGCAAAAACCGTCAGCCTATTATCAAAACCCTAAAGCGAGTAAGTACACCGGGCTTACGAGTTTACTCTAATAGGAAAGAGTTACCACGGGTTTTAGGCGGGATTGGCATTGCCATCATTTCGACATCATCGGGAATTATGACCGACAGAGATGCCCGCAGCCAAGGCTTGGGTGGAGAAGTGCTGGCTTATGTCTGGTAGAAAAGAACTCATGCATTCAGCTTTTCGCACACAGGACAGTTTCCTGAAAAAAACTGAATTATGAATTCTAAATTCTCAAGGAGTAACAAGATTTATGTCTCGAATTGGTAAGCGCCCCATCAAAGTTCCTGACAAAGTGACGGTTACCATCGAGGGGCAGAACGTATCCGTCAAAGGGGCAAAGGGGACTCTCACTAGAGAGCTACCACCTGAAGTCATCGTGGAACAACAGGATGATACCCTGATGGTGAAACGGCGAGATGAATCTCGCAATGCCCGTCAACGTCATGGTTTGTCTCGCACATTGGTTGCGAATATGGTTGAGGGGGTCTCCAAAGGCTTTCAAAAACGTTTATTAATTCAGGGAGTTGGCTATCGGGCGCAAATCCAAGGCCGAAATCTGATTTTAAACGTTGGTTACAGTAAACCTGTAGAGATTGTTCCCCCTGAAGGCATCCAGTTGGCCGTAGAAACCAATACCAATGTCATAGTCAGCGGCATTGATAAAGAATTGGTTGGTAATCAAGCGGCTCGAATCCGTGCGGTACGCCCCCCAGAAGTTTACAAAGGTAAAGGCATTCGCTATGAGGGCGAAGTGATTAAACTTAAAGCTGGCAAGGCAGGGAAGAAATAGATTATGAAGCTGACTCGTAAGGAATTTATTCAGCGTCGGCATCAGCGCGTCCGGCGCAAGGTCTTTGGGACATCAGAACGTCCTCGTTTGGCAGTGTTTCGGTCAAATAAGCATATTTATGCTCAAGTGATCGACGATACCAAGCACCATACCCTAGTATCTGCCTCAACTTTGGATCATGAATTAAAACCTGAATTAAGCACTGGTGCTACCTGTGATGCTTCGGCTCAAGTTGGGCAACTGATTGCCCAACGTGCTAAAGCAAAAGGCATCGAAAAAGTGGTTTTTGATCGGGGTGGTAATCTTTATCATGGCCGGATTAAATCTTTAGCTGATGCGGCTCGTGAAGCTGGTTTGGATTTTTAATCATCCAGGAAGTTGACCCGTTGACCTTCCCTTTTTAAATAAATGTAAAGAGTTCATCAAGCGTCAACGGTACACGGCAAACGAAACACTGATAACGGACAAAATTATGGCAGATCGTCGGAAAAAAAGTAGTCGTAATCGGGAAAAAGAAACCGATTGGCAAGAGCGGGTAGTTCAGATTCGTCGCGTTACCAAAGTGGTAAAGGGCGGTAAAAAACTCAGTTTCCGGGCTGTGGTGGTTGTCGGTAACGAACGCGGTCAAGTCGGTGTAGGTGTTGGCAAAGCCGGTGATGTGATCGGCGCCGTCAAAAAAGGGGTGGCCGATGGCAAAAAGCACCTAGTTGATGTACCCCTGAATAAATCTAATTCAATTCCCCACCCAGCCAATGGGAGCAGTGGCGGAGCCAAAGTGATTATGAGACCGGCTGCCCCTGGTACTGGTGTAATTGCTGGTGGAGCGGTCAGAACAGTTTTAGAGTTGGCCGGAGTTCGCAATATTTTGGCCAAGCAACTTGGTTCCAGCAATCCTCTAAATAATGCTAGAGCAGCAGTTGAAGCCCTCGATAGTCTTCGCACATTAGCGGATGTGGCACAAGAACGTGGGATTGCGATCGAAAAGCTCTATGCATCATAAATTTTAAGTTCCTACTCGGGAGGGGTTTTAAGTAATGAGATTGCAAGATGTACAGCCAAAAAAAGGCTCATCAAAGCGTCCTCGACGTTTAGGACGGGGGATTTCGGCTGGTCAAGGTGCGAGTTCCGGTAAGGGAATGCGCGGTCAAAAATCTAGGTCAGGTGGCAGCACTAGACCCGGATTTGAAGGCGGACAACAGCCTCTTTATCGTCGCATACCTAAACTAAAACACTTTACTGTCATCAATCGAAAACATTACACTATTATTAATGTCAGTAAATTAGCATCTCTCTCTGCCAACAGTGAGGTGACACTTGCCTCATTGATGGAGGCTGGCATTGTTACAACCAATGACGGCCCTCTGAAAATCTTGGGTGATGGGGAACTCAATGTTGCCCTGCATGTGAAAGCCGCTGCTTTTACCGCTAATGCCCGTGCCAAGATTTCAGCCGCAGGGGGGAGTTGCGAAATTGTGGATACCGCTAGGGGTTAGCAGAGGATGCGGGCATTATTCATCTTGAGAGATGAACTAACCAATCAAGCGGCTAATGATGACATAAGGTCAAATACCTTATGTCAGCTTAAGTGCTTAACCCTGGCGATGCCACTGCAATTATAAGTAGAGGGACTCCTTAATGGTTGTTAGTAGAGATAAGGCACCAACGGCTCAGGAGACTTTTATGCAGATGGCTCAAGCAGCTGGCCTTAGAGGTCGGCTGCTTGTCACCGTTGGCATGTTAATTTTAGTGCGGTTTGGGGTCTTTTTACCAGTTCCAGGCATTGATCGAGAAGCATTTGAACAAAACGTCAGTGGTAGCCCATTAATCGGTTTTTTAGATTTATTTTCTGGCGGGGGCTTACGGGCGTTAGGAATTTTTGCTTTAGGCATTTTGCCTTACATTAATGCTTCGATTATCATTCAACTTTTAACGGCTGCTTTGCCTAGTTTGGAAGATTTGCAGAAAAATGAAGGGGAAGCAGGACGGCGAAAAATCTCTCAGATTACTCGTTATGTCTCTTTAGGATGGGCTTTGCTGCAAAGCACTGGGATTGCCATTTGGGTTAGCTCTTATGCGGAAAACCCCGGCCCAGTATTCTTGTTTAAAACCGCTCTCGCTCTGACCGCAGGATCCATGTTTGTCATGTGGGTTTCTGAACTGATTACTGAGCGGGGTGTTGGCAATGGGGCTTCTCTGTTAATTTTTCTGAATATTGTGGCAGTTCTGCCACGATCTTTGGGTCAAACCATTGAACTGGCTCAACAAGATCAAGCGATTGTTGGTCGGGTGATTCTTCTGCTTTTGGTGTTCCTGATTATGATTGTCGGGATTGTTTTTGTCCAAGAAGGAACCCGCAGAATTCCGATTTTATCCGCCCGACGCCAGGTGGGACGAAAGCTTTACCGTGAGCGGAGTAGCTATTTACCCCTGCGCTTGAATCAAGGTGGCGTTATGCCAATTATCTTTGCTTCGGCGGTTTTGATTCTCCCTGGATCTTTGGCAGAATTTGCCAATAATTCTTTTTTAATTCAAGTGGCTAATTACTTGAGTCCAGGTGGTCCAACGCCTTGGCTTTATGTCTCGTTTTATCTACTGCTCATTCTTTTCTTCAGCTATTTCTACGCTTCTTTGATTATCAATCCTGTGGATATGGCTCAAAATTTGAAGAAGATGGGGGCTAGTATTCCTGGAATTCGTCCTGGACGCACGACTAGCGAGTATATAGAACGGGTGTTGAATCGCTTGACTTTTTTGGGGGCGATTTTTCTCGGTCTGGTGGCAATTGTACCCACAGCGGTGGAAAGTGCAACCAGAGTGCAGACATTTCGCGGTCTGGGTGCCACTTCACTGCTGATTATTGTCGGTGTGGCCATTGATACGGCGAAGCAAATCCAGACTTATGTGATTTCCCAGCGTTATGAAGGAATGGTGAAACAGTAGTGACCGGCTTAATTTCACGCTTAATTTTTTTGGGGCCACCAGGAGCGGGAAAAGGAACTCAAGCCATGCGATTGGCTAATCTCTATGAAATTCCGCATATTTCTACTGGGGATCTGCTGCGTACTGCTGTGCAAGAGCAAACTCCTCTGGGTAAAAAAGCTCAAGAATATATGGATCAGGGGGATTTAGTTCCTGATGATCTGATGTTAGACCTGGTTCTGCATCGTCTGGAAGATGATGATGTGGCGAAGGGATGGATTCTTGATGGATTCCCCCGTACTGTTTCTCAGGCATCTTTTTTGGATCATCTTTTAGCAGAAATTCATCAAAGGTGCAATTGTGTGCTGAATCTGGAAGTCCCAGACGAAACCTTGGTCTCTAGGATGTTGGGACGGGGACGCAAAGATGATAATGAACAAACCATTCGACATCGGTTGGAAATTTATCATCACGAAACCGCTCCGGTGATTGATTACTATCGGGAACGGAATCAGCTTGTTTCGGTGAATGGCAATTTGTCAATGGATGAGGTGACTTCAGAGTTGACAAAGGTGATTCATCCGTAATCCGATTAATTCTTTCTTTAATGTCTCACTCACCAATCAGAGAGCTTGCCAGTCATTCAGTTTCTTGGGAAATTACTTGACTGGTTGCTCTCATAAAATTTCCAGAAATTGACATCCAGATAGTCCGGGCTAAGGTGTATAAACGTTTGGCTTCTACTGCTGGCAAGTTCTAAAACTAAATGCGTCATTATTTTCGACGATTTCACTAAGTTAAAAGCAGCTTGTTGCACTTTGGAGCAATCAGGTTACTAGATTTTTAGGAGGGAGGTTAAGAGGATTTGGCTAAACAAGATTTGATTGAAATGGAAGGTACGGTGACAGAATCCCTACCTAATGCGATGTTTCGAGTTGACCTGGATAACGGTTTTAACGTCTTAGCGCATATTTCTGGGAAAATTCGGCGAAATTACATCAAAATTCTGCCAGGCGATCGCGTGAAAGTCGAGTTGACTCCTTATGATTTAACCAAAGGAAGAATCACTTATCGTCTCCGGAAAAAGTAACAGCAGGTCAGCCTTCTGCTATCTATGTTAAAGAATACAGGTAAATCTAATTTCCTGTTGTCAAATTAGGCAAAAATGATATAATATTAAGTTTGTAGTGTTGCAAAAACAACATGAAAGTTAGAGCATCTGTCAAGAAAATGTGTGAGAAATGCCGCGTCATTCGTCGTCGTGGTCGGGTGATGGTAATTTGTTCTAACCCCAAACATAAACAACGCCAAGGTTAGTACATTTACCTTCAGTTTCAGGTGTCTAAACCAGACATCTGTCACCCGCAAAATTTGTAGCAACAGCGTAAGACAAAGGAGTACAAAAGCGTGGCACGGATTGCCGGGGTAGACCTTCCTCGCGATAAGCGAGTAGAAATCGGTCTACGATATATCTATGGAATTGGCCCAACCCGGGCTAAAGAAGTCCTCGCTCAAACAGGTGTCAATCCAGATACCAGAGTCAAAGACCTTAGTGAGGCTGATGTGGCGGCTTTGCGAGAAGCCGTGGAAACAAATTATCAAGTCGAAGGAGACCTCAGACGCCAAGAGGCCATGTATATCAAGCGCCTCATGGATATTGGCTGCTACCGAGGCCGTCGCCATCGGATGGGCTTGCCTGTTCGTGGTCAAAGAACTCGAACCAATGCACGGACTCGTCGGGGATCCCGTCGCACTGTGGCCGGTAAGAAGAAGGCTCCCGCTAAGAAATAGACAGTGGCGACCAGGGTGGGATAAACAAGCCCACCTGTATTCTGCTGTAATCGCGATTGATGAAATAGTCGAAAAAATTTATAGATATGGCGCGACAATCAACTAAAAAGAGCGGATCTCGTAAACAAAAAAGAAATGTACCCAATGGTGTGGGCTACATTCAGTCTACGTTTAACAACACGATCGTCACAATTACCGATCCCAATGGTGAAGTGATTTCTTGGGCTTCAGCCGGTTCCAGTGGTTTTAAAGGGGCAAAAAAAGGCACTCCTTATGCGGCACAAACGGCAGCAGAAAATGCCGCCCGTCGAGCCATGGATCAAGGTATGCGCCAAGTTGAGGTGATGGTTAGTGGTCCGGGATCGGGTCGGGAAACAGCCATTAGAGCGCTGCAAGCCGCTGGTCTGGAAATTACCTTGATTCGAGATATTACCCCAATTCCTCACAATGGTTGCCGACCACCCAAGCGTCGTCGAGTTTAGGAATTGGTTTTTAGGTTTTCAGCATAATTATTGGCTATTGATTAGTCAATCTGCTCATCGTCAGTTGGCAGAGACAAACAGATTAAATTTGCTTCTGGATCGCTGGCGATCGTTTATGCACCAAAATAGGAAGGCTAGGAAGGCTATGAAAGCCATCCAGGGAGAAAGGAGAAGGGAGGTCACTCCGTGGCGCAGTTTCAGATTGAGTGTGTAGAGTCAAGCACTGACAAAAACCAGAGTCAGTACGGCAAATTTGTTCTGGAGCCGCTGGAGCGGGGCCAAGGAATCACTGTCGGTAATGCCCTCAGAAGAGTTCTGCTGTCCAATTTAGAAGGCGCAGCAGTTACAGCCGTTCGCATTGCTGGTGTCAATCATGAGTTTGCTACAATTCCCGGTGTCCGGGAGGATGTTTTGGAAATCCTCCTGAATATGAAGGAAATTGTCCTCAAAAGTCATTCCTCTCAACCCCAGATTGGTCGATTATTGGCTCAGGGTTCAACAACTGTTACTGCGGCTAACTTTGAGTTGCCCTCAGAGGTAGAAGTTGTTGATCCGAGTCAGTATATTGCGACTCTTTCAGAAGGGGCCACTCTAGAAATGGAATTTAGAGTGGAACAGGGGAAAGGATATCGAGCCGTGGATCGCGATCGCGAAGATAACACGGCTTTGGACTTTCTCTTGATTGACGCGGTATTTATGCCAGTTCGCAAGGTTAACTATACCGTTGAGGCCGCTAGAATTGGGGAATCTCTAGAACAAGACCGATTGATTCTGGAAATTTGGACAAATGGCAGTATCTCAACCCAAGAAGCACTCAGCCAATCTGCGAATATTTTGGTCGATCTGTTTACCCAGGTTAAAGAAGTCAATCTAGAATCGACCCACAAAGAATCTACCGATGATTCTGATCCCACCAGTCAGATTCCGATTGAAGAATTACAGTTGAGTGTCCGAGCTTATAACTGTCTGAAGCGGGCACAAATTAACTCCGTGGCAGATTTGCTTGGCTACAGTCAGGAAGACCTGCTGGAAATTAAGAACTTTGGTCAAAAATCAGCAGAAGAAGTGATTGAAGCTCTGCAAAAACGTTTAGGGATTACGTTGCCTCAAGAAAAATCTGCTAAGTCTAGTAGCTGATCTTCCGATCGCGGAGCGTGCCGGAGGTATTAGTATTTTATGATTTTTGACTCAAGGGTGAAAAAGCTGTGGTGATTTTGTAAAAAAATTTTTCAAGATCACCCATTGCCAAGCATTTTTCATTTCATAAATTGATTGTTCATCAGTAAAACTTAATCGTTATGCGTCACCGTTGTCGTGTCCCTCAGCTAGGTAAACCCGCCGATCAGCGAAAAGCACTGTTGCGATCGCTGAGTACAGAATTGATTCGTTATGGTCGGATTACCACGACGAAAGTTCGTGCTAAAGCAGTGCAGTCAGAAGCCGAACGCATGATTACTTTAGCCAAAGATGGTAGCTTATCCGCTCGGCGGAGAGCCTTGGGCTATATGTATGATAAACAGCTAGTTCATGCGCTATTTGAGCAAGCCAAAGAACGTTACGGTAATCGTAACGGTGGATATACTCGCATCCTGCGAACCATCCCTCGTCGGGGTGACAATGCTGAAATGGCAATTATTGAGCTAGTTTAAATCCGTGACTGGTAAAAAGATATTCTGACCAAACTTGCAGACTTTTTACTTGCCACTGTTGACTAATATGATGTATTCCACTGGTGTTATCCCCAACCAAAGAATTGCCTTAGTTTTTCAATACTTAGGCACTAATTTTCATGGTTGGCAGCGACAACCTAGAGCTAGAACGGTACAAGAAGAGATGGAAAAAGCTCTTTTTGAGATCCTCGGTGAACCAGTGGGAGTCTATGCTGCCGGTAGAACTGATACAGGGGTTCATGCTGCCGCCCAAGTCGCTCACTTTAACACGAGTAGTTCAATTCCTGCCCATAAATGGGCAGCAGTTTTGAATAATGCGGTGCCCAAGGATATTCAAATTCTGGCATCAGCAGCAGTCCCTTTAGACTGGCACGCTCGGTTTTCGGCGAAGTGGCGACGGTATCGCTACACCCTTTACACCGATTCACAGCCCAATGTTTTTGTTCAGCCATTTACTTGGCATTATTATTATGAAGCGTTGGATGAATCATTAGTTCAAGCGGCTCTCCGTCCTTTGGTTGGTCATCACCATTTGGCGGCTTTTCATCGGGCTGGATCCCAACGGCAGCACTCTTGGGTGGATGTACAAGAAGCTATCTGTTATCGGCATAGGCCATTCGTTCATATAGAAGTACAGGCTAATGGGTTTCTTTATGGGATGATGCGGCTACTGGTCGGGATGTTAGTCCAAGTTGGTCGAGGTGAGCGATCGCTGGAAAATTTTAACCAACTTTGGACGAACGAACTCCGAGAAGAAGTTAAGTACGCTGCCCCCGCTCATGGTCTTTGTCTTTTGCGAGTGGGTTATGATAACTTTCCTTTTCCACCAGAAATCTGGCATGACACTATGCCTAAATTTACATTTAGTCCTCAATGTTGATGATTGATCGAAAGATAATTTCTTAAATGATTCCCAAGATCAAAAGTCAATCACTATGACAACCTACAAACCTTTGCAGACTTCAGTCAATGAATAAAACTTACGTTCCACCCCAAGACTCCATAGAACAAAACTGGTATCTTGTGGATGCTGCCAATCAACGGTTGGGCAGACTCGCAACTGAAATCGCCAGAATCCTCCGGGGGAAAAATAAACCCACTTATACTCCTTACATGGATACTGGAGATTTTGTGATTGTCGTGAATGCGGAAAAAGTCCAAGTCACCGGCAAAAAACGCGACCAAAAACTCTATCGTCGTCATTCTGGAAGACCAGGTGGTATGAAAGTAGAAACTTTCACCAAACTCCAGGCTCGCATCCCAGAGCGGATTATTGAGCAAGCTGTACGCGGGATGCTGCCAAAGAACAGCTTGGGACGACAATTGTTTACCAAACTGAAAGTGTATAAGGGTTCTGAGCATCCACACGCCGCTCAAAAACCACAAACGATCACCATTGAGACAATTCCAGGAGGAAACGATTAATGCCAATCGAAGATCAAAGCGGTCGCGCAGTTTATTGGGGCACCGGTCGCAGGAAGTCATCCGTTGCGAGAGTTCGTTTGATTCCCGGTAATGGTGAGTTAAAAATTAACGGCAAAAAGGGAGACCTCTATCTTCAATTTAACGCCGGTTATATCTCTGCGGCGAAAGCTCCCCTAGAAACCCTGGGGCTGGAAAATGAATATGACATTCTGGTGAATGTACATGGTGGTGGTTTAACCGGCCAAGCAGAGTCAATTCGTTTGGGAGTGGCTCGGGCTTTGTGTGAACTGGATCCTAGCAACCGTCAGCCATTGAAAGTTGAAGGTTTCCTGACCAGAGATCCTCGGTCTAAGGAACGGAAGAAATACGGTTTACGCAAAGCGCGTAAAGCTCCTCAATACTCGAAACGCTAATCAGTTGATGGTCATTTTTCCTCGGTTAGTCGTTCCTGGCTATTCCAATCTAATATCTATGGCAAATACTTGGGACGAATAACCTGGGAATGGTGACAGATCAAATACTGAAATGAAAGTTAAAATTTAAGAAAAACAACAAGGTAGAGAACTATGCCAAAACCAGGAATTCACCCAGAGTGGTATCCAGAAGCTAAAGTGATTTGTAACGGCGAAGTGATTATGACCGTCGGTTCGACCCAGCCAGAGATGCATGTGGATGTGTGGTCTGGCAATCATCCTTTCTATACCGGCACTCAGAAGATTATTGATACGGAAGGTCGTGTCGATCGCTTCTTGCGTAAATATGGCATGACTTCTGCTAGTGGCGCCAAAAAATCCCAGTCTAAAAATTAGCGAAGATTTCTTTCTTAGCTGGCATTTTGTGAGTGTCTAGCTTTCCGATTAACTCTCTTGAGTGAATTTCGCTTGTCAGATCAAATTGTCAGCTAAACACTAAGAAATCAATCACTATTTTTGACTCTCGAGGTCCGTGCATTATGGCTGAGACTTACTTGCTGGATAAATTAAAATCCGTTGAATCGACCTTTAACGAATTGACTCGCAAAATGGCCGATCCAGATGTGGCTACTGACCCCCAAGAGTTTCAACGGGTGGCTAAGGCTCGTTCTTCTTTGGAAGAAGTAGTCAATACTTTTGATATTTGGAAAAAAACCTCGGTTGACCTGACGGGGGCCAAACAAGTTTTAAAAGAAGCTTACAGCGATGTTGAGCTTCGCGAAATCGCCCAGTTGGAAGTGGAAGAACTGGAGCAAAAGCTTTCCGCTTTAGAAAATCGCCTGAAGATTTTGCTGTTGCCTCGCGATCCGAATGATGAGAAGAATATCATGTTGGAAATTCGTGCTGGCACTGGCGGAGATGAAGCAGGGATTTGGGCGGGTGATTTGCTGCGGTTGTATTCCCGCTACGCGGAAAGCCAGGGCTGGCGGGTGAAGCTGGTGAGCGAGTCAGTCGCCG
Source organism: Planktothricoides raciborskii GIHE-MW2 (assembly GCF_040564635.1). NCBI lineage: Bacteria > Bacillati > Cyanobacteriota > Cyanophyceae > Oscillatoriales > Oscillatoriaceae > Planktothricoides > Planktothricoides raciborskii. The sequence continues at coordinate 4,441,093 of NZ_CP159837.1, read as the reverse complement.
ATATGGGGGGTTTTAAAGAGGCGATTCTAGAGATTACTGGCAATCAAGTTTATAGCAAGCTAAAATTTGAGGCGGGGGTTCATCGGGTGCAGCGGGTGCCGGTGACGGAAACAGGGGGTCGTGTCCATACCTCTACGGCTACGGTGGCGATTATGCCAGAAGTGGATGAGGTGGAGGTGGAGATCGATCCCAAGGATCTGGAGATCAGTACCGCTCGTTCTGGTGGCGCCGGGGGTCAGAATGTCAACAAGGTGGAAACAGCGGTTGACTTGTTACACAAACCCACGGGAATTCGGATTTTCTGCACGGAGGAGCGATCGCAGCTACAAAACCGAGAGCGAGCAATGCAAATTCTGCGAGCGAAGCTCTATGAGCAAAAACTGCGGGAGCAACAGGAAGCGGTTTCTTCCCAGCGCCGTTCTCAGGTGGGCACCGGATCTCGCTCGGAAAAGATTCGCACTTATAATTACAAAGATAATCGCGTGACCGATCACCGTTTGGGGCAAAATTTTTCCCTGACCACGGTGCTCGAAGGTGAGATCGAGTTGATGATTCAAGCTTGTATTACTCAAGATCAGCAGATGCGGTTGGAAGAACTGGCGGAGTCTACAGCGATGCCCACTTCTGTCTAATCAAATTCAAGCATTAAGCTTTTTTGAATTAATCTCAGAAAAAAAGCGAGAACTAAGTTCTCGCTTTTTTTTGCGATGGGAAATGACTGTAATAATCAGTTAATCGTGTGTGATAAAAAATTCAAATAAAAGTGAGACATTTAATTTCGAGGCTTAGGGGAGCAAGCCGCAGCGCCCCTACAAGATATGGGGGGTTGGCATTGCTTCTGCGATCGCTCATACTCTGCCGTACCAGGCGATATAATAATTTCACGATCAGGCACTATAGACGAAGTATGTGTGATTCCAGATGATGTTAAAAGTGGATTAATCTCTACAAATTTGCTCCGTATTTCTGTATTAGATCAGGTTGTTTGCCCTCAATATTTTTGTTTCCTCTTTAGAGGCTGTACCAATGTACTTGAGCAACTAAAAGAACTATGTAGCGGTTCAACGCGGCTTTTCTTAAATCAGAAGATATTGAAGTCGCTACTTTTTCCTGTTCCCCCCTAGCCGAACAACAAGCCATCGTCGCCAAAGTCGAAAAACTCCTCACCCTCTGCGATCAACTGGAAACCCAAATCACCCAAAACCAAACCCACGCCCAACAACTGATGCAAGCCGTCTTAAAAGAAGCCTTCAACCCTACCAGCAAATCAACAGGATAATTCCATCTCGAAACCGCTACCCCTCCCCTTTCTATTGCGGAACTGATGTGAGTCTATGATGAAAACCTAGGATTTATTGATGAAAATTGGCAAATTTACCTCAACTCGGAATTGATTAAAGTTCCATCTTAAAGTCGTAGGTTGGGTGAAGCGACAGCCCCACCCAACAAATCCTGGTTAAATGTTGGGTTACATTTCATTCCACCCAACCTACAAGAACAGGGAACGGGGTTAATTTTTCAGGCAGTAGCATCGATTCGCGCCATTGTGGAAATTGACCAAGCACAATGCGATCGGCAACGTCAACAAGACGAAGCGGACATTGCATTGGGTCTCACCTACTTTATAATATGAAGGAGTTGGATTTTAGGAAAAAATCATGAGCATTTACTTGGGGATTGACATTGGTGCTACTACGGTCAAACTGGGATTATTTGATCCAGAACAAGGGGCGATTGGAACCCGGTTAGATCGTCCCAGCAGCGCCTCTGAGGGTCCCGACGCTACGGTAAATGTGATTAAAACGGCCACCAATGAGCTACTCGAAGCCAATGAGCTACAATTCCAGGATTTAAAAGCGATCGGTGCTTGTTGTCCCGCTCCTATTGATGCTTCGGGGATGTGTGTTTATCCCACCAATATTGATCCCTCTTGGCAAGGGGTGAATATTGCCCAAAAACTCTCCGAGACTCTCCAGTTACCCGCTCTCCTCCTCAATGATGGAGACGCGGCGGCTTACCGGGAATACAGGATCCGCGAGGCTCAAAATCAGGCTTCTTCGGTGATGGCTCAGTTTATTACCGGAACGGGTTTAGGCGGCGCTTTGATTGTCAACGGAAAAATTTGGTCGGCTCCGGGAGTTTCGGCAGAATTGGGTCATATTTGTATTGATAGTTCGGAAAATGCAGACCTCTGCGGATGTGGTGCGAGGGGATGTGTGGAAACGAGAGCCTCTTTATTGGGTCTGAGAAATATGGTTAAACACCGACAAGCTAAGGGGAATGTGCCGGAAGCGTTACAAGGAGAGCCGATGGAGGTGGCGAAAACCCTCCGTCGATTGGGTCAAATGGATGATCCTCTGTCTGATGTGGTGGCTATTTGGCAAGAGTATTTTACCAGCCTGGGTATAGCGGCTCGTAATGTGGTGAATATGGTAGGCTGTGACCTGATTGTGATTTCTGGGGGAGCCCAAGAAAAGGAAAAAACGGCATCCGAAGGGGCATATCAACGATTTAAACAGGATGCGATCGCCTGGATTCGTCAGGAAATTGACCATAGTTTCCCTCATCTCACCCAGACCAGGGTGGAATGGTCTATTGATACGCTCCCAGACAGTGCTGCTTACGGTGCGGCTCAATATGCCAGTGTGACAGGGAATAGCAAGTCGTAGGTGAGGACTCCGGTCCCCTCCCCTTGGCAAGGGGAGGGTTAGGGTGGGGTTCTTCTTCAGGTAAAATGTTGGGAGGACTCCGGTCCCCTCCCCTTGGCAAGGGGAGGGTTAGGGTGGGGTTCTTCTTCAGGTAAAATGTTGGGAGGACTCCGGTCCCCTCCCCTTAGCAAGACCCACTAGCAGCATCTCTATTGCTTCACAAACATTTAAGAAATCAACCCGGTTTCTGAGTCGGGGGGATGGGTAAAATCGGGATGGTGTTCCCAAGCCATCAAACAGGGAATGATGCAGGAATTATTAACCGGGAGAACTCGCCTAATATGAGCGATCGCCTCAGAATTTACTTAGATGCTTGCTGTCTCAATCGTCCATTTGATAATCAAAACCAGCCGAGAATCGCCTTAGAAACTCAAGCAATCCTCACTATTATAAACCAATGTGAATTAGGACAGTGGAAACTTATCACAAGTGCAGCCTTAGACGCAGAACTTGCTCAAACTCCCGATATTGAAAGACTGAAAAATATACAATCAATCCTGAGTCTTGCTAAAATTAGGGTAAATAGTAGTGATTTTATAGAAAGCCGTTCTCAAGAACTTGTAAAACTAGGATTTTCTGGATATGATGCCACCCATATTGCTAGTGCAGAGCGAAGTAATGCCGATGTATTTTTATCCACAGACGATCGTCTAATAAACAGAGCAAACCGAAATATTAAAACGATAAATGTTGCCATTAACAATCCCGTACAATGGCTAATGACTGTCAACCTAAAATAAAAAGCAATTATGAGCAAGACACAACAAGAAATCATCAAACAAGGCTATCAAGTCCTAATCAATTCCTTGGGAGTTGTTGATACAATCCGGTTTATTCAATACTTTACTCCCGGTCAAGGCGACTATACCCAAGAACGCCATCAGTTTCTCGACCAAACATCCTTAGATGAGATTCTGCTGACCATGAAAAAACAGCCAACAGACAACAGCACCCAATACGACGAAATAATTGATAATTGACAATTGATAATTGATAATTGGAAAAGAACAAGAAACCGGGTTTCTAGGAATATCTCTGTTTTTCTACCAAGATTTAAGAAAGAAACCCGGTTTCTGGGAGGTTTGGGTGGGGGAAAAGAAACCGGGTTTCTAGCAGCATTTCTGTTTTTAGCAAAGATTTGGGAAAGAAACCCGGTTTCTGAGGTTGGGGGATGGGGTAAAATCGGGGTGCTATCCCCTGGTGCTGGGCTATGGATGAACAACGATCGCAAGCCTATCTCAACCTAATTCAAGAACTCCTCGACTGTCCCCGTGGGGAAGTCAACCCAATCCTGAAGCGTGAACGGGAACAGATTGATGCGGGTTTTTTGCAGCAGTGTGGACTGGTAGCGGAACAGTTGCAGGAAGCGGGACAAGAGAAGCAAGCACAGTTTCTGCGGGATTTGGCACAACAATTAGGGGAATATGTCAAGAATCAGTCCTCTGGAATGTCGAATAGCGCCAGTCAACCCAAGGCCGTCTGGGACGAGTATCATCGGTTTTTAATGCAAGTGTTGCAAGCCACTTCAAAAAGTGGCGGTAATCCCCAGGTGGTTTATCCTATACTCCAACAGAATTTAGATAAATTAGATTTGAATTTAGCCCAGATATTGCGAGCATGGGCAAGTCAATATTTTAGTAAATCCGATAAAACTCAAGCGATTAGAGTTGCCGCCGATATTGGTCAATTTGCAAGCTTAATTCAAAATTTTAGCTTGGGTAATCGGTCAAATAATCTCGAAATTGCGATTTCGGGTTATGAAATCATTGCCACAGTTTTTACCCAAGAGAATGATGCCAAAATGTGGGCTATCAATCAAGCCAATTTAGGAAGTGTTTACATTAAGCGAATTCAGGGAGAGCGAGCCGATAATCTGGAAAAAGCCATTGCGGCTTATCAAGCCGCTTTAGAAGTTTATACTTGGGAGAGCTATCCAGACAAATGTGCAGAAAATCAATTAAATTTGGGTGTGGTTTATAATAACCGTATGCGAGGGGAATGGAAACATAACTTGGAGGTTGCTAGTTCGTATTACCAAGCCGCTTTAGGCTTCTATACCCGTGAAAGCTATCCTGAAAAATGGGAAAATATAAATCAAGTCTTGCAGGAAGTCAATAACAATAGGAGTTTCATATTTTTGATGGAGGTGTTGCAAGCGACGCAACAGAGTCTAGGTGATCCTTCTATTGTGTATCCAATACTGGAACAAAATCTGGAAAAAATCGATTTAAACCTTGCAGAAATATTGAAAAATTGGGCAGCAAAAACTTTTAGTGAATTTACGGACAATCAGGCATCATCATCTGTGATTCCAGGATATATTGTAATTTTGGCAAATCTTTTGCAAAATTTTTCATTAGGTAATCGTTCGGATAATTTAGAAATAGCCATTATTGCTTATGAATCTGCGTTAAAAGTTTATACCCGTGAGGCTGTTCCCCAAGATTGGGCAATGATTCAAAGTAATTTGGGACTTGCCTACTATAACCGCATCAAAGGGGAACGAGCCGATAACCTGGAAAAAGCGCTCGCCCACTACAGTGAAGCCGCCCAGATTCGCCGCCGTCTGAGGCTGGAAAAGGATTTAGCGGATACCCTGGACAATGTGGGGAATGCCCACTTCAATCAAGCTGAATTAGGCATCAACCCCGCCGCCAACCTAGACCAGGCCCTCGCCCACTACAGCGAAGCTGCCCAGATTCGCCGCCGTCTGAGGCTGGAAAAGGATTTAGCCGGAACCCTAAACAATCTGGGGCTTACCCACTGGAATCAAGCCGAATTGGGCATCAACCCCGCCGCCAACCTAGACCAGGCCCTCGCCCACTACAGTGAAGCCGCCCAGATTATGCGCCGTCTGGGACTGGAAAAGGATTTAGCCGGAACCCTAAACAATCTGGGACTTGCCTACCAAACTCAAGCCAAATTGGGCATCAACCCCGCCGCCAACCTAGACCAGGCCCTAGTTCACCACAGCGAAGCCGCCCAGATTCGCCGCCGTCTGGGACTAGAAAAAAACCTCGCCAGTACCCTGAATAATTTGGGAAATGCCTACCAAACTCAAGCCAAATTGGGCATCAACCCCGCCACCAACCTAGACCAGGCGCTCGCCCACTACAGTGAAGCCGCCCAGATTATGCGCCGTCTGGGACTGGAAAAGTATTTAGCGGGTACCCTGGACAATCTGGGGAATACCCACTTCAATCAAGCCGAATTGGGCATCAACCCCGCCGCCAACCTAGACCAGGCCCTCGCCCACTACAGCAAAGCTGCCCAGATTCGCCGCCATCTGGGACTGGAAAAGGATTTAGCCACTACCTTGACCAATCTGGGGGATGGCTACCAAACTCAAGCCAAATTGGGCATCAACCCCGCCGCCAACCTAGACCAGGCCCTCGCCCACTACAGCGAAGCCGCCCAGATTCGCCGCCATCTGGGACTGGAAAAGGATTTAGCCCCTACCTTGACCAATCTGGGGCTTGCCCACTGGAATCAAGCCGAATTGGGCATCAACCCCGCCGCCAACCTAGAGCAGGCCCTAGTTCACCACAGCGAAGCCGCCCAGATTTGCCGCCGTCTGGGACTAGAAAAGGCTTTAGCGGGTACCCTGAACAATCTGGGGCTTGCCCACTTAATTCAAGCCGAATTGGGCATCAATCCCGCCGCCAACCTAGAGCAGGCCCTAGTTCACTACAGCGAAGCCGCCCAGATTCGCCGCCGTCTGGGACTAAAAAAGGATTTAGCGGGTACCCTGGACAATTTGGGAAATGCCTACAGGACTCAAGCCGAATTGGGCAACCCCGCCGCCAACCTAGACCAGGCGCTCGCCCAGTACAACGAAGCCGCCCAAATTCGCCGTCGTCTGGAACTAGAAAAGGATTTAGCCACTACCCTGACCAATCTAGGGAATGCTCGCTGGACTCAATCCAAATTGGGCATCAACCCCGTTGCCAACCTAGACCAAGCGCTCGCCCACTACAACGAAGCTGCCCAGATTCGCCGCCATCTAAGGCTGGAAAAGGATTTAGCCGCTACTCTGAACAATCTCGGGGTTGCCCGGTGGACTCAAGCCGAATTAGGCATCAACCCCGCAGCCAACCTAGAGCAGGCGCTCGCCCACTACAGCGAATCTGCCCAGATTCGCCGCCGTCTGAAGCTGGAAAAGGATTTAGCGGGTACCCTGAGCAACTTTGGTTTGGCCTACAAAGCTCAATCTCGCCTGAGTGGAAACAGTTCCTCCCAAAAACAAAAAGCCCTAGAAAATGCCTCCGGTAGCTTTCAAGATGCTCTGGAACAGGTGGAATATCTGCGGGGTGAAATTGGTGCTGATAGTGAGGGCTATAAACGCAACTTTAATGAACAATGGAACAAAGTTTATCTCGGCATGGTGGAAGTGTGCCTAGAATTGGGCAGATATCAAGATGCCATTGAATATGCCGATCGCAGTAAAGCCCGCAACTTGACCGAACTCATCGCCACCCGTGATATGTACCCAAGCGGAGAAATTCCCGCCGAACGCCGCCAACGGTTGCAAGAACTGCGTCAAGCGATTTCTGAAGAAGACCGCCGCCTCAAACAGGACCCCAACCCCGACTATACCTATATCACCCAACTGCGGGAAGAATTCCAGGCCAAATATCCCTATAAACCCTTGAAATTCTCGGATATTCAATCTCTACTGGATGATGAAACCGTCATCCTAGAATGGTATGTCCTGGATGACAAGTTCCTTACCTTCACCCTCACCAACCAAACCCTTCACCTTTGGACATCTTCCCCGGAAGACCGACAAAATCTCATCAACTGGACTAATACCTACATTAACGACTACCGCCGCCTCAAAAGCGATCAATGGCGAGAGGTTCTCCCCCAACACCTCGAACAACTCCCGAAAATCCTCCATCTGGATGAAATCCTGCAAAACCTGTTTAAAAACTTCCCCAACTGCAAAAAACTCATCCTCATCCCTCACCGCTTCCTGCACCTGTTCCCCCTCCACGCTTTACCTGTTGCCACAGGAGAGGGTGAGGGCCAATTCCTCCAAGACCTGTTTCCCAAAGGAGTCGCCTACGCCCCCAACTGCCAAGTCCTCCAACAAGCCCAAAACCGACAACGCCCCCACTTTAACCGCCTCTTCGCTATCCAAAACCCCACCCAAGACCTCCACTTCACGGATATGGAAGTGGAAGCTATCCAATCCCTGTTTAACTCCCACCAAGTCCTCAAACATGACGAAGCCGAAAAAGCCGCCATTGATGGGGAAACCCTGAAAAATGCCCACTGTACCCACTTCTCCTGTCACGGCTACTTCAACTTCCAAGATGCCCTCAAATCCGCCCTCATCCTGGCTAAAAGTGAATTTACGCCCCCGCCGCCAACCGATGACCCCAGCCGCTATCTGCCCCTGAAAGACAACAAACTGCTGGACTTGCAAAAATGTCTGACCTTAGAGGATATCTTGCGCCTGGACCTGACCAACTGCCGTCTCGTCACTCTGTCCGCCTGCGAAACGGGTATCACCGACTTCACCTCCACCAGTGATGAATATATCGGTTTACCCAGTGGCTTCATTTTGGCGGGTTCTCCCAATGTGGTCAGTACCCTCTGGGCCGTGGCGGATATCTCTACGGCGATTTTTATGATTCAGTTTTATCAAACTCTCCAGCAGTCTGACCTGTCGGTGGTTCTGGCGTTGCGCCAGACTCAGACTTGGTTGCGGGAAGCCACGGTGCAAGATTTGTTAAACTGGGTGGATAGCTGTACGGTGATTAGCCCAAAACGGCGGGAGGAGATGAAAGAAATCATCGATTCCTATCCTATGGACTATCAGCCGTTTGAATCTCCCTACTATTGGGCGCCATTTTGTGCCATTGGACAGTAAAATCTGAGAAGTTGCTAACAGGAGTGATGAGCCATGACCCCCGAACAACGCATTGCTGCTTTCTGGGAAATTTGGGAAACCAACCCGGATAATATTTGGCAAACATCGGGAGCCATCCAAGGATTAAAATCTCTCAGTGAAAGTTTGGTGGCTTGTCAAGATAAGTCGGATGCTGAGATAGCTACTGCAATTAAAGAATGGTGTCGCCCTTATCCTAAGTTGACTCAAAAATTGATGGATAAAGTGGGGGAAAGGAAGCTAAGTGGTGCTGATAACGATTCCCCCAACACCGGAAACACGGATTATAAAAATATCTATCCGAAAATTACCGAGATTCTGCTAACCCGCGCCCCGAAAATGGGCAAAAAAGAGGGTCAATCTTGATGGTTGATTAACTGTAGGGGCGATGTTTTTTCCAGGCTACAGAGCCGCAGAAATGCTTATCACGGCATAGCGGTGGCACGAGAGAAACTTTATGGCACATTAATCAAATGAAACATCAAAAACTACCAGAAATTATCGAGTTAATTAAAAATTGGTTTAAGGCTCATTATTCTGAACAGGTTGTGCAAATCATTTTATATGGCTCTCAAGCTAGGGGAGAAGCTAAACCCGATTCAGATATTGACTTACTGATTGTAATGAAATCTGCTTTTAATTATGCTGACGAAATTGAGAAAACCAGTGATGTTATTCAAGATTTGTCCTTGAAATATGATACCGTGATTTCCCGCGCTTTTGTTTCTGAGCAGCGGTTTAATCTAGAAAAAAGTCCATTTATTTTGAATGTTCACAGAGAAGGAATTGTTCTATTACCCGAGGCGGTTCAAATTCAAGTGATTTCACATTTGCGAGACTATATCGCTGATTTACAAGATGAACAACGGTGGGATAAGGCTTTTAATCGGACGAAATCCGCCTTAGTCGCTGCCGCACGTCAAGCGAAACAACAACAGGCCGATGGACAAGCCACTACAATGGATTACAATCGGTTATGATGAGCATTTTCGCCCCCAACCTCTATTTATGCGCTTACCATCTCCGCAAAGATGACACTGAGGGAGAGACTCACCCTCTATGGTCAAATTGCGATCGCCTCCTATCTCCCCTCACTGACACCCAAGTAACACCCCATCTTCACCGAGAAGGTGAAAATCGCATTCTCCTCCTCCCTCCCCAAAAGCAGATTTCCTTCACCCCCCATAAATTTCCAGATATTCCAGAGATGGAAGGTTTTATCCAACCTGTCCAAATTCCCGAAGACAGTTATGGGGTATTTTTCAACATTGGCTATGATGATAGAAAACCCGCGAACACTGTAGAAATTCCGGTTCTGGAACAGTTTAACCCCCAGCAGATTTTACCCTTTCCCCCAAGCAAATATTTTCTCGGACAAACTCTGCTATTAACCCTCAATTTACCCCCAGAAAATCAAGACTTAAAAGGCGCTAAATTAACCGAACTTGCCAATCAATGCTATCAGGCTTTATTCAGTCAAAATAATTCCCCCTCTCGCTTGGGAGAATTATTTGGTAGCCCGATTTTTGAATATGGCAACCCCGGCAAAGTTGATGAATCTCCTCATGTTCTCATCTGGCTATTCCGTGATGAAATGGCAGATAGAAATCTAAGTAAATGCTTTCAGCCAAGTTTTGACCTATTTTTCTATCGCCATAAAATCACCAAAGCCTTTCAAGATAGCCGGGAAGTTTACCAGCAACTCAAACAATATTATCTTAGCCTAGACCCGACCTTAGACAAAATTCAAATCCAAATTGATGCCGCCCAACCTGACCCGCAAGATAACACCTATCTCCAGATATTAAAAACCCAGTTAAAACAACTCTCCGCTGATTCTCTAATTTACGATCGCCTCCTGCGGAAACTGAAAGATTTCTTGAACACAATCACCATAAATCTTAACAATTATAATGACAAAATTGAGCAAATTTGTGCTATACTAGGAACCGATAAGGAAGAACTATCCTTTTGGCGGTATTTCGGGGAACAAACCGCACCCCAATTCCAGCGGCAAATTGAAGCGGATTTAAGTTATTTTGAACAGGGAACGGGGTTAATTTCCCAGGCAGTGGCATCGATTCGCGCCATTGTGGAAATTGACCAAGCCCAATGCGATCGCACTTGGCAGAGGTGGGAGAAAAAGCGAGACAAACGACAACAAGAATTACTGAAACAAGCTGAGGAAAAAGCCACAGCAGCACAAGAACGGCAAAAAGAATTAAATGAAGATTTACAAGACCAAATTGAGGCCGTTGGTGTGGGAATTGCAGCGGGGGCAATTATGGCTTCCAGTTCCGGTTTAATTACTCAACCTTGGGGTTTTCCTAGTCGCGATCGCCTCTTACTTCCGCCCCATCCATTTATTATTGCTTTAGCGATTAGTTCTTTATTTTCTGTTGGGGCGTGGTGGCTGACCAAGAAAAAGATTGAAAGGAAAAGAAACCAGGATTCTTCTTTGCCGAAGTCAATTAACCCCAAAACCTAGGTCTACAAACCTGAAGCGATTAGAAACCGAGTCCCTAGAAACCGGGTTTCTTCTTTGCCGCAGATTACTAAACCACGATCGGGCGAAGCATTCCGGTCTTTAGATTAATATTCTAAGCAGTAGGGGCGTGATCTTTCCGGCAGTCAAGTTAATATTCTAAGCATCGAGCTTCTGCCGGAAAGATCACGCCCGTACACTGCCGGAATGCTTCGCCCCTACAGATATTTGTGGTTTACTCGCGGAGAAAATTGCTGTAATACCGCTGATTTCTACCCTGTAGTTAAATTCTCAATGAATCGTTCCCCGAAAAAACGGAGTCAGGACCGACAATTCTAATCCCATAGGGCTGAAATAACCGCCAATCTTCAGGATCGTATGTATAAACTTTATATACCCCCGCAGCTAAAGCGGTAGCAGCGTGTCTGGCATCGTGAATTCTACGGGCTGTAAGCTGTTGAGCAGCGGCAATTTCTAGCATTTTCATGCTGGCTGTAAAGTTAGTTTCTAAAACTACAATTTGAGAAGGTTCATCAACCAAAAGACGAACGGCTTCACTAGCGATTTTTGGGGTTTGAGGAGGTTGAGATCCAGTCCAAGTTAAAGCTGCATAAACTTCACTCAATACTCCAACAGAAGTACAGGCAAGCAGGGTTCCGCATCGCGCCGCTTCAACGATAGGACGAGCTTCTGAATGACGCGGATCTTGACTTAGCAAAGCCCCAATAAAAATTCCCGCATCCAAAAACACTAAATCTGTTTTACTCATGGTAGATAGCGTCTTTCCATCCTTGGGGTACATACCCATCAAGTTTCGGTAAAGGTAGCAGTTCTAAGCTGGCTTTAATTTTCACCACTTCACTGCTAGAAACTTGCACAACCAGAGTTTCTTTTTGTCTTAATAAGTTCAAAAAATCCTCAACAGAAAGGTTTTTGATAGTTTCGAGTGCGATTTGGCTTGTGGACTCCATTTAAGTGGCCTCACCTGAGTGGCGGCATAACTGGGGTTTCTCCGATTATAACATATAAATATTTTACTCACCTAATTAATAAGCAAGAACCTAAAAAAACGGGTTTCTGCCTTAACTTTTGCCTAACCCCAGAAACCTGGTTTCTTGTCCCTGGGGTTCAAAAACCTGAAGCGGTTAGAAACCGGGTTGCTTTATTTTTTGCTTGAATGGCAAAAGTTAACCCAGAAACCCGGTTTCTTGTCCCTGGGGTTTATAAACCCTGTTTCTGACACCGGGTTTGTGAAAGTTTCTGTGTTATGATTAGGTTGTATTTTGGTCATCACTTGATAAAATATTCTCTCATAATTGTCTTATAAATTATGTTAAACACTGAAACAGAAATATTAGAAATCATTAGAAAATTACCCCAACCTGCTCTAGCAGAAGTAAAAGTTTTCTTAGACTTCTTAACCTGGCGATATCAAGGAGAACAAACTCAATCCAAAGGAGTTACCCTCATTGCTGCCATGCGAGGCAAAGCAACTACAGACATGACCACTAATGAAATTCTCGACTTAACCAGGGGTGAAGAATGACAAATGTGTTAGTGGATAGCAATGTGATTCTGGATGTACTTACGGAAGATCCCCATTGGTTTGACTGATCTGCTCCTCAATTGGCTGCCTGTGCCGAAACCGGAACATTAGATAACCTTTGCCACCAACCCCAGAAACCGGGTTTCTTTAGACCATCTTTGCTACCAACAAACAAATGTCATAGAAACCCGGTTTCTTGCCCCGGTTTCTTGCCCCGGTTTCTTGCCCCGGTTTCTTGCCCCGGTTTCTTGGAAAGCCGAAGTCAATTAACCCAGAAACCCGGTTTCTTGTCCCTTAATACTTCCGTTCCTGGGGTTCAAACATACCCATCGCTACTGAACGATAAGCAATATCAATCCCCATTGGCGAATAATAAGATAAGGTATGTTTGAGGAATTGCTCATCATTACGCTGGGGATAATCTTCGCGAGAATGTGCCCCCCGACTTTCCTTGCGGGTAATAGCTGAACCTAAAATTAACTTGGCAACTACAATCAGATTTCGCAATTCCAAAGCTTCGACAATTTCCGTATTCCAAAGCTTACCTTTGTCATCCAGATAAACCTCTTGATATTGTTCCTGTAATTGATCTAATTTGGTGAAGCCTTCTTGCATCACTTCTTCGGTGCGAAATACCCCACAATGTTCGCTCATGGCATCTTGCAATTGTTGGCGCACTTCCCCAATGCGGTATTTTCCGGGTTTGTCCAGGAGGCTTTGAATCGAAGCGGCAGCTTCTTCTAAGTACCGTTGTTCATCTACTTCGGGCAGTTTGCGGTTTTGCACATAAGGCGCGATCGCAGCCCCGGTAATCTTGCCATAGACCACACATTCTAATAGGGAATTACTGCCCAAACGATTAGCCCCATGTACGGACACACAAGCGCATTCCCCGGCGGCAAAAAAGCCCTCGATCAACCCATCGGGGCCGCTGCGGACTTGGCCGTCGATATTCACCGGAATGCCTCCCATAGAATAGTGGGCCGTGGGTCGCACTGGCATCGGTTCTTCTACGGCATCGATACCTAACAAGCGGTGTGCCTCTTCCCAGCAGAAGGGAATCCGACTCATAATCTTATCTCGACCCAGATGGCGCAAATCCAAATGGACATAAGGCCCACCGGCTGTCCCATCAGGATGAATCCCCCGACCGGCGCGAATTTCCAAAGTAATCGCCCGAGAAGTAATATCGCGGGGGGCTAACTCCATTTTGCTGGGAGCATAATTAGCCATGAAGCGATCGCCCTCGCTATTGCGTAAATAAGCCCCTTCACCGCGAACTGCCTCGGAAATCAGCACTCCCACAGGATACAACCCGGTAGGATGGAACTGGACAAACTCCATATCTTGCAGGGGGACTCCTGCCAAAGCGGACAAAGCCAAGCCATCCCCCGTAGAAGCATAGTCATTGGACGTAGTATTAAACACCCGACCATAACCGCCCGTGGCAAACATCACCGCTTTTGCCCGCACCACTTGCAGATGACCATCTTTAATGCGATACATAACCACCCCTTTGGCGCATCCATCCTCCAGGATTAACCGCATCACATACCACTCATCGTAAATCGTCACCCCGTAACGGCGTAAATTATTCACCAGTTCGTGCAAAATCGCATGGCCGGTTTTATCTGCCGCATAGCAAGCGCGGTTGTGACTATGGCCGCCAAAAGCTCGCTGGGCAATCCGACCATCGGGTAAACGGGAGAACAACACTCCCATGTGTTCTAAATCAATCACCACATTAGGCGCTTCTTGGGTCAATCGGGCCACTGCATCTTGGTCAGCCAGATAGTCAGAACCTTTTACGGTGTCAAAAGCATGGGCTTCCCAGCTATCCGTAGAATCGACGTTTTTTAAAGTGGCAGCGATTCCTCCTTGAGCGGCGACGGAGTGAGAACGAATTGGATGAGTTTTCGCCACCACTGCCACATTTAATTTAGGATCAATTCGGCTAATTTCTACAGCAGCGCGGCAACCAGCTAAACCACCGCCAACGATGATCACGTCGTGTTCTAGCATATTTTTCCCTCTAATTTTCTGATATAGGGGCGAAACATGATGTTGTTTCCTCTCGCTCTCCTCGCGTTTTCCTCTGCCTGGGAATGCCAGTCTAGAGGCGGGGAATAATTTATGGTTGAAAACAAGAAATTTATCGATCCATCATGGTGCGCCCAATATCTATAGTCACCTAAAAAAAGATTCCCCACGAATTCGTAGGGAATTTCTTTAGAAAGATTCTAGATTTCCCCGCATGATGGGGAAAAACCATCACGGTTTTAGCCCGCTGCTTGCGCCGGTTTCTGGCCACTGGGCTTCTTGGCGCTGATGCTGCCTTTTTTCTCCGTGGCTGGGTCTACCTCGATCAGTTCGATATGGTTGAGCAGGGTGGTGACAAAGGCAAACAGCAGAAAAGGAATGGACAGCACTAGGATCAAACCCACGGTCATTAGGGCATAGATTTCGCGAGTGCTACTCCACAACGCCAGGGTTGATGCCAAGCTGATGAAAATAACGATTAACCAAATGATGATTTGTCCGTAAATATCTCCAAAGGTCAGAGTGCAGGCAAAGCGATATTTTTGGATGTTATTCATAGTCTTCCTTGATGATTTGGTTAAGAATGCAGATTATCGGTTTCTTTCAGTTTTAAACGATTTTTCAAGATTTTTAAAATATTTGCAATATCTTGTTACATTTGCTCCCGGTGAGTGTGGGGGAAATATGGGTAAAACAGGAAATATTACTTATTGGGCGATCGCTGAAGGTGTTAGGCGATTCGCTCATTATCTCGTTTCCAGGCCGGAAAATGGAATGTCAGTAAATTTAAATATACCTATTACTTCCATCCCGGCGCCGATCCCCCCAACCTTCCTTAAGACCGCGATCGGCTTTTTATCTCGGTTCTGGTGAAACTTTGACAATCAATTTGCCGGTATTGCTGCCATCAAATAGCTTCAATACTGCTTTAGGAGCATTTTCTAAGCCCTCGACAATATCTTCGGCATATTTAATTTGTCCAGATTTCATCCACTGAGCGATCGCGCTTATAGCTTCCGGTAATCGATTCACATAATCCGTGACAATAAAGCCTTGTACCCGCACCCGTTTCATTAGAATTTGACCATAATTATAAGGGCCAGGAACGGGTTCTGTGGCATTATACATGGAGATTAACCCACAAAGAGAAATCCGCGCAAACAAATTGACTTGGGTTAAAACCGCATCCAAAATCTGACCGCCAACATTATCAAAATAGAGGTCAATTCCGTTGGGACAAGCAGCGGCGATCGCCTCTACCAAGTTGGCAGTAGTTCGATAATTAATTGCCGCATTAAAGCCCAATTCTTCCGTAATCCAGCGGCATTTTTCGTCACTACCCGCAATGCCCACAACTCGACAACCTTTAATCTTAGCAATTTGTCCTACAATTGAGCCCACAGCCCCAGCCGCTGCGGAAACTACCACAGTTTCTCCGGCTTTAGGTTGTCCCACATCTAATAATCCAAAATAAGCAGTCCAACCTGTTAAACCCAACGGCCCAAGATAAGCAGAAAGAGGACATAAAAGAGGCTGAGGCAATTTATTTAAAACAATCCCGGTTTCTCCCTCCGCGATCGCATAATCTTGCCACCCCAATAATCCTGACACCAAATCTCCCGGTTGAAAACGAGGATTCTCGGATGCTTCCACCACTCCCAGATTAATTCCTCGCATCACTTCCCCAATTTTTACCGGGGGCATATATTGATCCATCTCACTCATCCAAATCCGGTTAGTCGGATCCAGAGAAAGATAAATCGTTCTAACTAAAACTTCCCCAGCTTTTGGGGTAGGAACGGGTTCTTCTCGGTATGCAAAATCGCTTGCTTTAATTTGACCTACGGGATGGGCAGCTAGGCGAAATTGTCGGTTATTTTTATCTGGTTTATCTGACATAAATTGTTTCTAGAGGTTCTGGACAAAGAAATGAGATGGGACAGAATTTTTATCAATCAAAATATTAATATAAATTATTATAACTCATAAAAATGCTGTCCGTCAACCTACCGGCAATGATTATACCATTTTTTAAAAATATTGCTACAATTACCAGTAGGCTTTGGGCTCAAGCCGCCGCGACCTTATGAATTGCATTTCTAATGAGAAACGGTATTAATTGAGAGCCTCATACACCCTACCCGGTATCTAAAATAATGTAAAATGTTAGATACCTTGCGGTTATATTACCAATCTGTGATTTAGCAAAGTATTCAGATTAATAATTAATCGACCCCAAAAACGCACCCTACAGAAATGTAAAATAGTGTAAAATGGTAATTGAATAATTAATCGCCAAACAAGCAACACCCAATACCCAATATATTTTTACAATTGTTATGCAAATTACCTTCGATTTGCCGGATGAGATGGTAACTCAATTACAACCTTTCAGAGATAAAATCCCACAAGTTTTAGAGTTGGGGTTACGAGAACTTAATGCCAATCCCAATGAATTTTCTGGTTTAACTGAAATCTTAGAATTTTTGGCCAGTCTGCCCACCCCCGAAGCGGTGATTGCCTTGCGTCCATCAAAAGCTTTCCAAGATAAAATATCTAACCTTTTGGATAAAAATCATACAATGGGTTTAACGGCTAATGAAGAACAGCTTTGGCAAAACTATCAATACCTAGAGCATATTGTCCGGATGGCAAAAGCGAGAGCGTTTTTGAAGCTTAAGGATAAAGCTTAAGAAGGTAAAAGATTAATGAGTAAAACTTACATTCCCGTGGCGACTATTAAACAAGTTCGCGATCGGGCAAAAAATTGCTGCGAGTATTGCTTGATGCCAGAAATTGCCACCTTTGCTTCTCACGAAGTCGATTATATTATTGCCAAAAAACATGGTGGTTTAACCCAAGCCGAAAACTTAGCTCTTTCATGTACCTTATGCAATAAATATAAAGGAAGCGATCTCACATCTATCGATCCCGAAACCGGGGAGATTGTCCCACTTTACCATCCTCGTCAAGATTCTTGGCCTGAGCATTTTTACCTCAAAGATGCTAAAATTAATCCCTTGACTGCTAAAGGTCGTGTTAAAGTTAGATTATTGCAATTAAATCGTCCTGAAAAAGTGCAAGAACGTCAGCTTTTAATAGAGGCTGGAATTTTGGCTCCTCCATCTAATTAAGAGTCAGCGGTAGCTATCGGTAGGGTGTTGTTCCGAGGGGGTGACACATCAATACCTCATATATATAGTCGTTGCGTAAGTCCTACCAATTTCAAGAATAGACAATTCTGGCTTTCATACCGTAGAAGATCCCCCCAACACCCTTAAAAAAGGGTGATTTAATTATTGCGACAATTACGAGATTAATTTGGGCAGTTGTAGGGGCTCCCCTAAGTGGTCGCCCCGCGCCCATAATATTGCATTTTCGAGTGGAAACGGTATTATTTCGCCGGTAATGGGGCTTCTAAAGCTTTGAGAATGCGATCGCTCACATCTTCCAAATGTGCCTTAGTCGCCGTATCCATCTGCTTATGATGACGCTTTAAAGTCCGGGAAATCTGCTGACCCAACTCACGCAGTTGATAACGAGCCAAAACTCTAGCATCTTCTGGGGCATTTAACGTTTGGAAGGCTACAATAAAATCCAAAACATTGGTAGCATTTCGCAAACTTTCAGGATTCCGCAACACCATATTAACTAAAATATTTAAATGCTGCCGTTGTAACCCTCGACGAATCGTGGATATCTCCAAAGACTTCCCATCTCGTTGAATAATCTCTGACCAAATGCCCTGATGTAAAGTATTAAACAATTCTGGCATAGTCAAAGCCGCCGAGCCATAAGTTAGTTCCGCATCGCGCAACCGTTCCAATCGTTCCGAGGACAACAGATCGCTTAATATAATTCCTTGCACAAAGGAAATCTGATTATAAATCGGATAATCTAAGCGAAAAATTGGCAAATCACTCCCCCAATGGAACCACCGAGAAGGGGCTAACTTATTAATTAATTCTGGGGGAAAATCAAACGCATTCTCAGCAAAAATGTACTCTTGCAGTAAACCTAAAGCTTGTCGTTGTTCTTCTACCGGCACGATTTCAAACGGTAAACGCGCACCGGGATCGGTTGGGCGATCGCGATAAAATCTTTGTCCACCAATATAGGTTGTGGCACTCATGGCATAGCCCATATAGTAGCCAAAAATCAGGTTAAAAGCATCGCGCAAATCTGCATAACCTTCCTGGGGCAACAGATAACTTGTATCGAGATTTCTCCAAGCCTCACGAGCATTGTTTAATTGTATTTGGGAATAGGCCAAGGGATTGGCACTCAAATCCCAAGGTTTCGCTTTCGGATCGAGCATCCCCCAGGCATCTTCATCAGTGGCATAAGCCAGTTCTATTTCTGGGGCTCGTTGGGCAATTTTTTTCAACTCCGGGATTTCTCCTTCAGGGGTCATGGCTGGAATCGGTTTATAAGCATAGGCGATCGCCCATTCATCGTAAACACCAATCTGCGTCGGATAATAATCGCCCTGGACTTGTCCGGGAGGTGCCAAGTTCACCGGAAGATAATCCATCACGGAACTGACTAACCCTTGATTTCGAGTAATATCAAGATTATTTAACTCTTCTGGCATCCGCAGATTACTGCCGCTAAAATTATGACGCAAACCCAGGGTATGCCCGACTTCGTGGGCAACCAAGTGGCGTAAAAACTGATGAATATAGATTTGCATTTCTTTGTCATTCAACCCGAAGTTCTGCCGTAAGGACAAAGACAACGCACCAAAAGCCGCTTTTCGGGCGGATCCAATCCCAAAGCATAACTCATCCTGTCGGATTAATTGGGATGATGCTTGCAGTTGATTTCGCAACGGATGGGTGGCACCCAGCAAATTTTGTAAAAATGTGTCCTGTTGAAAATCTGGCAATCTCACAGCGGGATTACACACCAAAGAGTTAGCCAGCAGAGAAGAAATCCCAGAGACTTCTCCATAAGAATTTTGGACGATAGTCCGATATTCTCGCTGCATGAAATTAATCATATTGGCGCTAATCAGCACATCCGCATCCAAAATTTGTCCGGTCAAGGGATGAGCCCGAAGTGGGCCCAATGCAAACCCCCCATCAAGAGAATTAAACCAGCGAATAGTGTTGTAGCGGACATCCGCCGGATCCCAAGTAGCATCATCGGGCATTTGTCGCACTTCGATCGCATTAATAAAGCCAGCTTTTTGAAACGCCGGATTCCACATTAATACCCCTTCGCGAATAGCATCTCGATATTCCAAAGGCACATTATTTTCAATCCAAAAAACAATCGGTTCTTTAGGTGGGGATAAAGGGGCATTCGGGTCTTGTTTTTCTAAATGCCAGCGGTTGAGATAGCGCACAAAAGTCTCTGAGGGGTCTTGACGAGATAAGTCTTGGTACGCAGTCAAGAAATGACCTACACGCTCGTCAGCTAAACGGGGGCGATAACCATTGTTAGTCGGTAGTTCCGATAAACTATAGCGCACGGTAAGGGAAAACCCGCGAGGATCTGCCAGGGTCTCTGGAGAAAACCAGGACATTCCAGTTCCCGATAAACCATAAACCCAATCAATCTCAAGATTTAACGGAAATGCTTTCAGGTTTTCCAGATAAGAAGTCCCTGAATTTAAGCTATATGATTCACCGATTAACCAAGGAAACGCTGATGCGAGTCCGGCAAAGTCAGTCATCAGCATTTCACTGATATCAACCAGCAATGTTTTTCTTTCCGGGTGAATACTTTTGACTGTCAGCGGGTAGATGGCTGAGTCACTGAAAGCGCGAGGGAGCGATCGCCCTTGGGGATCCCCCGGTTCAGTGCGGAAACGGGTGTTTGGCACCACCAAATCCACACGAGTTTTCTGCACCTGACGCAACTGAAACACAAAATCCTGAATCGGCATTCCCTGATACATTCCCCAAGCGCCAATCCCTCCAGAGAGAGTGGCCACCATAAAGAAATTGCGATTGAGTTGCTCTGGTTTAATTTCCAGATACACCGTATTTTCGTTTGGCTTCCGGTACAGGGTGAATAATCCTTCTAGCTTCTCAAAATTTTTGATCGCGTCATCAAAGGGTTCTAACTCCTCGGATTCTTCTTTATTTGCCTCATCTCTATTGGGTGCAGCGGGTGGCGAAGCTTGAGCCACAGACAATGGCTCCCCAGACTTAATTCGGGCAATATTTAAGTTAGTTTTTTTATTAATAAATCCTGAATCATCTTTTTGTTTAAAAACTAAATTCCCCGCTATGCCTGGAGAAATGCCTAAAAAAATGCAAAAAAAACCCAACAGACTGAGTGATAATCTTTTCATCGAACTAACCCATAGAGTATTTGACATCTGCCAAAGGATGATGATGGAGAAGTATGGTTGATTTCCGTCAATCGATTTGACTGACTGTATTTGCGGAGTTGAGCATCCGTTACCGCAGCGGGTCACGAGTTGACCGCATTGCTAAATTGTTCAGCTATTCAATATTTTAAGTCTAAAGTCAATTGAATGCATGATTTGCCATAAATTAATTTACAATTTTTGGTTTTTAATCTTTTATGGTTTAATTATACTACTTTTAGTTAAATTGTTCTTTAAAAATCGATAAAATCTGCTTTTTTTATATACAATATAGGCTGATAGCAGATATTTATTTCGGCGACAAACCCGATTAAACAATAAATAAACCAAGGCTAATTGATGGTCGATCGCCTTTACTGGATCGCCAACCTGTCTATATTATAACAATAATATGGTAATTATAACGATAAATAAATATTGAATATGTCAAAAAAATCAATATTTTAAATTTTTAGTAACCTGAAATTTTTCGACTATTTCTGATTCAACTGGTTTTCTCTAAAGCAATACAGCACTTTCCTCTGCTATGGGGTACATCGCCAAGCGCTGTAATTGACCGATCCTGATACTTTCATCGGAGATTTTCCTCAACTGAACCCAGGAGGGGGCGATCGCGCATCGGTGGAAGCAGCGGCATTTTTCTGTCTTCCTGCCTTTCCCCGCCTTTCCATTAATAAATATCAAATATTAGATATCTGATAGCAAGCACTTTAATTTGTAAACCGGGGATCTTAAGTTCCCATCTGGATTGACAAAATTTATTAAAATTGGCTATAAGTAAAGCCAGCAGAGAATTTCAGGGCAATTATCTGACGGTATTTGGCGAAAATCGATTGACAATAGCTCGCCGAAATTCTCAGAATAGGTTAACATAAGTTTACACATAAAATGAAAATGTCTAAAAGCGCCCCATATCGGTTATCTGAGGAGGAATGCCGGTGAATAACAAAAAGTGGAGAAATGCCGGACTGTATGCCCTGCTGGCGATCGTTGTCATTGCTTTGGCAACGGCCTTTTTGGATCAGCCCCAGCAAAATAGGGAGACTTGGCGATATAGCAAGTTCATCCAGGAAGTGGAAAATCAAGGTGTGGCGAATGTGAGCATTAGCACCGATCGCACCAAAGCCCTGGTGACTGCTAAAGATGGCAGCAAAGTCCTGGTGAACCTGCCCAACGATCCGGCACTGATTGATACCTTAACCAACAATAAGGTCAATATTGAAGTATTACCTCAGAGTGATGATGGCTTCTGGGTAAAAGCTCTCAGTAGCCTATTTTTCCCCATTATTCTTTTGGTGGGTTTATTTTTCTTGCTGCGTCGAGCTCAAGCAGGTCCTGGTTCTCAAGCGATGAACTTTGGCAAATCCAAAGCCAGAGTACAAATGGAACCCCAAACTCAGGTAACATTTAGCGATGTTGCGGGGATTGAACAAGCCAAGCTGGAACTGAATGAAGTGGTGGATTTCTTGAAGAATGCCGATCGCTTCACCGCTGTGGGAGCCAAAATTCCTAAAGGGGTTCTACTCGTAGGCCCGCCGGGAACGGGTAAAACCCTTTTGGCGAAAGCCGTTGCGGGAGAAGCCGGAGTGCCTTTCTTCAGTATTTCCGGTTCTGAGTTCGTGGAAATGTTTGTCGGGGTTGGCGCTTCTCGCGTCCGGGACTTATTTGAACAAGCCAAGTCCAGTGCCCCTTGTATTGTATTTATTGATGAAATTGATGCCGTGGGTCGTCAGCGCGGTGCTGGTTTAGGTGGCGGCAATGATGAACGCGAACAAACTTTAAACCAGTTGCTCACTGAGATGGACGGGTTTGAAGGCAATACGGGGATTATTATTATTGCGGCGACGAACCGCCCGGATGTGTTGGATGCGGCGTTGATGCGTCCCGGTCGTTTTGACCGCCAGGTGGTGGTCGATCGCCCCGACTATACAGGTCGTCTGGAAGTGCTCAAAGTTCACGCCCGAGGCAAGAGTTTGTCCAAGGATGTGGATCTGGAGAAAATTGCTCGCCGGACTCCGGGTTTCACTGGTGCAGATTTGTCTAACCTGTTGAATGAATCGGCAATTTTGGCAGCGCGGCGCAATCTCACGGAAATTTCTATGGATGAAGTGAATGATGCGATCGACCGCGTGCTCGCAGGTCCTGAGAAGAAAGACCGGGTGATGAGTGAAAAGCGGAAGGCTTTGGTGGCTTATCACGAAGCCGGTCATGCTCTGGTCGGTGCCCTGATGCCTGATTATGACCCGGTGCAGAAAATTAGCATTATTCCTCGCGGTCGGGCCGGTGGTTTGACCTGGTTCACTCCCAGCGAAGAACGGATGGATTCTGGGTTGTATAGCCGCTCTTATCTGCAAAATCAGATGGCGGTTGCCCTGGGTGGTCGCATTGCTGAAGAAGTTGTTTTTGGTGATGAAGAAGTGACCACAGGCGCTTCCAGCGATTTGCAACAGGTGGCTCGCGTGGCTCGGCAAATGGTGACTCGCTTTGGTATGAGCGATCGCCTCGGTCCGGTGGCCTTGGGTCGTCAACAAGGGAATGTGTTCCTAGGTCGCGATATCATGGCGGAACGGGATTTCTCGGAAGAAACTGCCGCTGCCATTGATGATGAAGTCCGCAACTTAGTTGAGCAAGCTTACCGTCGCGCTAAAGATGTGCTGGTGAGTAATCGCTCGGTTCTGGATCAATTGGCCAAGATGCTGATTGAAAAAGAAACCGTGGATGCGGAAGAGTTGCAAGAACTGTTGATCGAAAGTGATGTCAAGATGGCGGCGATCGCCTAATTGATCCAGTCATAATTGGTTATTGGTTATTAAACAAGAAAGCAAAATAACTGCTCGATACGCCCAACCCCCCTTTTGAAGGGGGGTTTTTATAATTTTGCTTTATTATCTATTGGTTATTAGTTATTGATTATTAGTTTGTTGTTGGTTGTCATAACATAAATAACGAGTAACCAATAACTAATCAATTAAAAAAACCTGAAAAAAACTTGTTTGTAACAAAATGTAAAGCTTTGAGAATCTTCACAAGTTTTTCACAATCCCTGATTATCGTAATAATTAATAAAAGTCCACACCCGATAAATAGGCTGTTTAAAACCTGGTTTAAAAATCGCTGACCAGCATTTTAGTATTTAACTTGAAATGCTTTATTTAATAAGAAAAGCGCTGGTCAGCTTATAAAAACTCACTTATGCTGAACTGGAGGTCATTTCTGAGCGTCAAACCCTGTTAATAACCGTACTCAAATTTACCATTTTGATTTAGCCCGACTTGCACCAATTTTTCCTAACCACTACTTCTATCAATTTTAAACCTGATTTATTTTTCCATACCCTCTTTCAAAATCACTGGCCAAAACTCGGTTACACCGATCACATAAATAAAGGCCAGCATTAAAAAAACCCAGACCCACCCGGTCTGGGTTAATTATTTTATCCGGTGACTAGCATTTGTAGGGTGGGCAAGGTGTTGCCCACCCTACAGCTAACCGATTAAAGATTTAATAGTTTCTGGATGATATGTTTGGCTTGTCCGGCATAGCCACCACCAAACAGGTTGAAGTGATTCAGGATGTGGTAGAGATTGTAAAGAATTTTACGATGCTCGTAACCCGGTTCTAAAGGCCATGTAGCTTGATAGCCCTGGTAAAACGCGGGAGGAAACCCGCCAAAAAGTTCGGTCATGGCTAGATCCACTTCGCGATCGCCATAATAGGTAGCGGGATCAAAAATCACCGGTTCCCCACTGGGAGTCACCGAAGCATTTCCCCCCCATAAGTCCCCGTGAACTAAAGAAGGCTGAGGTTGATGACCGGCTAAAATTTCCGGAATTTTGGCGAGTAACTCGTCGGCTTCGGGAAAATAACCGCCTCGACGTTGGGCTAACTGAAGCTGATAACGGATCCGCTGTTCTACCCAAAACTCTGCCCAATCATCAGTCCAAGCATTCATCTGTGGTGTAGAACCAATGGTATTACTTCGCTCCCAGCCAAATTTATCCGCCACCCCAGTACGGTGCATTTCTGCTAATTTTCGCCCCATGTCTTGCCAGACGCCGGTGGTACTGGATCCTCCCAGGTCGAGCCATTCCAAGACAATATAAGCGTGATTTTCTACAGTGCCGGTACAAATGGGTTTGGGAACGCGAATGGTTTGGGTTTTCCAGATTTGCTCTAGCCCCAGGGCTTCTGCGGCAAACATTTCCACCAAGGAGGCTCTGTTCAGCTTCACGAAATAGTGATGCTCCTGAGAGTCTAAGCGATAACCTTGATTGATACAGCCACCGCCGATAGAACGGTGCCGATCCAGTTTGAAGGTTTCCCCTGTGACTTCGGCAATGTGCGAGGCAATTTTATCCCACATGATATCCCATCAGATAAATATTAGACAAATATCAGACAGCTTTGATTGACGTTTTAGATTGTTAATCTAACAATTGTGCTATCTAGCCCCAATCCAGAGAAAGTAGTCTAAGCGCTAAAGCGATAGCCAAGCTTCACTCACTCTGGTCTGGTTAGTAGGACTGTAAAATTAGGACTCTAAAATTTCGATTAATTTATCGCCCATTTCTCGACAGCCGACCAGTTTCATCCCCTGGGACATAATATCGCCGGTCCGATAGCCCGCATCAAGGACTTTGATCACTGCTTGCTCAATTTTATCTGCCGCTGCCGGTTGGTCTAAGCCATAGCGCAGCATCATCGCGGCGCTGAGAACCTGTGCCAAGGGGTTGGCTTTATCCTGTCCGGCAATGTCTGGGGCAGAACCGTGGACGGGTTCAAATAAGCCGGGGCCAGATGCGCCTAAACTGGCAGAGGGTAACATCCCAATGCTGCCGGTGAGCATGGCAGCGGCGTCGGAGAGAATATCCCCAAATAAGTTGCCGGTGACGATGGTGTCAAACTGTTTGGGCGATCGCACTAACTGCATCGCTGCATTATCTACATATAAATGTGAAAGCTCCACATCGGCATATTCCTGACTGAGGGCGGTGATGCCATCGCGCCAGAGTTGGGACACTTCCAGCACATTGGCTTTGTCCACAGAGCATAGCTTGCGACCCCGTTTGCGAGCGGTTTCAAAGGCTACTCGGCCAATGCGTGAAATCTCAGATTCCGTATAAGCCATTGTATTGACGCCGCGTTTTTCCCCGGTTTCGGTAGTAAAAATCCCTTTGGGTTGACCAAAATAAATTCCCCCCGTGAGTTCTCGCACCACCATAATATCTACACCGCTGACGATTTCCGGCTTGAGACTGGAGGCATCGACCAGTTGGGGTAGAATGGTCGCCGGTCGCAGATTGGCAAATAACCCCAATCCCGCACGAATGGCTAAGAGTCCGGTTTCCGGGCGTTGATGTCGCGGCAAGTTATCCCATTTGTAGCCACCAATGGCCGCTAAGAGTACCCCGTCACTTTCTCGGCTGATGTCTAAGGTTTCCTGGGGTAAGGGTTCCCCAGTGGCATCAATGGCAGCGCCCCCTAATAAGGCTTCTTTGAATTGAAAGGTGAGGTCGAATTGGTGACTAATCACTTTGAGCACATCTTGGGCGATCGCCATAATTTCTGGGCCGATGCCATCCCCGGGTAATAGGGTAATCCGGTATTTTTTAGTCATATAGATTTAAAATTTTTGGCGCGTTTAGCGTTGATTTTGTTTATGGCAACAATTTGCCAATCATTCATCATACAGGGGAAAGGGATTATATAGTTATTTGTTATTTGTCCGAAAGTCATTGGTTAATAGTCATTTGTCAATAGTCATTGGTCAATAGTCCTATCTCTATGCTCTTTTCAACACGACCAACAACCCCCCCAACCCGATGGCGGTCAAACGCCATCGGGCAACAAATAACAAATAATAAATAATAAATAATAAATAATAAATAATAAATCACAAATAACAAATAACAAGTAATATTAGCGAATATAACCAAAAATGGTTATAAATAAACGGTTTGCAGCTAGATTTATGAATTTTTGACAGATGACGGCTTTACTCACACAAATTCAAGAGAGTCTATTAGAGCTATTGGGTCAAACGATTACAGCAATTCCGGGGGTTGGCATCGCTCTGGCAGTATTATTCTGTACCCGCGTGGTGGCAAAGTTAGTCAAACGGGGAGCGGATCAATTAACCCAGCGAGCAATTAAAAGCCCTTCTCTACGGATGTTGACGATTCAAACGGCGTATGTAGCTACTTTGTCCGCAGGGGTTCTCGCTGCTTGTGTGATTGCTTTCCCGGATTTACGGTTGGGAGATATTATCGGCTTTTTAGGGTTGGGTTCTGTGGCGATCGGTTTTGCCTTTCAGGACATCTTTAAAAACTTTTTAGCCGGTATCTTGTTACTGTTACAAGAACCTTTTCAAATCGGCGATCAGATTTTAGTGGGAAAGTTTGAGGGAACTGTAGAAGAAATTTCGATTCGGTCTACCCAAATTCGCACTTATAAAGGAGAAAGGGTGGTCGTCCCCAATGCGATGGTGTTTACATCTCCGGTAGAAGTTAGAACCGCTTTTGCACAAAGACGCACGGATTTAGAAATTGGTTTAGATTACAATACGCCTTTGGCGGAAGCAAGAGAAGTTTTGCTCGAGGCAACCCAAGAAGTAGAGGGTGTGCTTTCACAACCGGCAGTGGAAGTAGATGTGGTGGGATTTGGCAGTAGTTCGATTAATTTGATGGTGCGTTATTGGACTTTTCCAGAAATTGCTCAGGTTCGTCGGACGAAAAGTCTCGTAATTATGGCTTTGAAAGCATTGTGCGATCGCGCTAATTACAATATTCCCTATCCTATTCGCACTTTGTATCACTTCGATCGGGAAAAATATAACGATTGTTATCCCATTGGGGCAAATGCGACTGATGGCGATCGCCCTCTTTAGTCTCCGGTGCGATCCTGGGCCAAAAGAATTTCTGCTAAAAAAATCAAAGAAACAGCTATATTTACTGATGCTAATTTTGCGAAAATTATGCAAATATCATTATTTTATTTAATTTTTTAGGGGCGATCTTAATATCGTAATAATTATGGAGTTTGAGGTTTGATCAATTTAATATTTTTATGGAAAAAGAAAAATATTCTGTAAACGAGTCAAGAGATTATCCGGCAATCAATTGGGAAAACTCTGTCTCTCTCAGAGAGGGGAAAAATAACCTTTGACAATACAAATTGCTCAAAATGTTATATATTAGATTGGTTCATATTTTGCGTTCGCGTAGCGGTGCGGTGTACTATCGCGTAGCGGTGCGGTGTACTTTCCCCGAAAACAGAGAAATACCATGAACCCAGAACCAAAGCAGCGAAATATCCGCCCCAGGGCGATCCAGTATAATCCCCTAGACTGGAGTAATTACCGTCAGCGAGTGCAGGAATTTTGCGATCGCCTGAATTCTGTTTCTGACTGCGAGCAGTTGCTGCTCCTCTCAGAGGATTTTATCAGAAATGAGAGCAAATACTATGCTTTAATTAGCGAAAAACAGTTTAAGAATTTTCAGCTAAGTTTAGCGGATTTGTCTAGTCTATTTCCCAAAAATCACACCGACCCAAATCGGTTAAAAATTTTGATGAAAATTCTCCTAGAACAGCAATTAGAAACCTGTTGGTATGATGAGTTTCCCCGCTATGTGAATGCTGAAGATATCAAAAATGATGTCAAACTATACGATCTGACCACATCCCCTTCTGCTTATCCAATCAAGTTTTCTTTTATTGTGCTGCGAGAAAACGGAATTCACCGGATTATTAGTCAGATCGAACGTCGGATTCGAGGGTGGCTGAATCATCCAGCGGGGGGAACAGTGGGGATGAAAACGATCCAATCTAAGCTAGAAATGATTGTATTATTAAATGAAATATGCGATCGCGTCGGCAAAGTTTACGGAAAAGAAGTTTCTCTCCAAATTAATAGTATAATTAGAACCATTGAACATCAAAAACATCTGGCGCATTTGGGGTATTGGGCGCCGCCAAACAGTAGCCATAGTACCGGCTATGCGGCGGATATCGAACGCCGCTGGTATTACGACAATAATCGGCCATTATTTACAATAATTGCACAAATTTTGCAGGATTATGAAAGTCGCTTGATTTTGAATGTCATTGACGAAGATCGAGTTTGGCATATTTGTCTAAATCCTGAGTGGATCGAGTTTTATCAAAAATTAATCAAAAGTTAATTCTGGAAAATTATCAAACTTGCTTATCTTATGTGTGGAATTGCGGTTATTTTTGGAGAAAACGCCGAGTGCCAACAGTCAGAACTGTTGCAGATGATTGCGAGAATGGAGTCTCGCGGCGAGGTGACAGAAACATTTATTCATCCCCAGGTGGTGACAGGAACTAGACGACTGAAAATTGTCGATCGCGAAGCTTCCCAACAGCCAATTTTTAACCCTAATCGGGATAAGCTAGTGGTGTTTAATGGGGAAATTTTCAATTTTGCCGAATTGCGTTCGCAGCTTGCGGAAAAGTACCCACTTAAAACTCATGGGGATACGGAAACTATTTTATATGCTTTTGAAGAATACGGGGAAAAGTGCGTTGATTTGTTTGAAGGTCAATTTGCCTTTGTCATCGTTGATTTAAAAGAAAATAAATTATTTTTTGCCCGCGACCCATTAGGAATTATCCCCCTCTATTTTGTCCGTGATTCCCAGTTTTTGTATATTGCCTCTACCATTAAAGCCTTAACTCATTTAAACCAACCTATCGAGGTTTTATCCCCCGGTTGCTATCAGTGGAGTGATCTCCCCCCTGTCCAGTATTTTCAACCACAAATTTCTAGTCAAACCGCTACCCTTGAGGAATTTTTACCCCAACTGAAAACAACTTTAGTCGGTGCAATTCAAAGACGCACTGAAACCGATCTACCCATTGGGGTAATTTATAGTGGGGGTTTAGACAGTTCAATTGTTTTAAGTCAAGCAATTAAATATCACCCCCAGGTGACGGCTTTTACTATTGGTTGTGAAGGCAGTGAAGACTTTGCCATTTCCCAGCGGTTTTGTCGCGATCGCGGCATTAAACAGGTGGTGATTTCTCTGCAACCGGAAGATTTCCGTCGCCACGATATTAAAGCCGCCATTCAAGAGTCTGAGTTAACGGAATATGGAGATATTATTAATGCGGCGATTAGTCTCAAATTGTTTGCCAAAATCCACGAAGCAGGGATTAAAGTGGTTTTGGGGGGAGATGGCAGTGATGAACTTTTTGGCGGTTATGAAATGTACGGTTTGGAAATGACGGACAGCAACCGACAAAATTTATTTTTTTATAAATTAATGAATCTGCACCGGACTGAATTGCAACGGGTAGATCGATGTAGTATGGCTTTTGGGGTAGAAACGAGAGTGCCGTTTTTAGCAAAACCCGTACTCGATCTGGCGTTAGCGACTCCCCAAACTTGGAAAATTAATGACGGTTTTGAAAAGTGGTGTTTGCGGCAAGCTTTTCAAGATGAACTGCCAGACTATATTATTAAACGTCACAAAAATCCCCTGTCTCACTCTAGCGGACTGCACGAATGGATTAGACGGTATAAATGGTGTTTTCGCCATGACTACGATCGCGAACAGTATCGATTACATGATTCGCTGAAAAAAGACTTTTCAGCGATTTTAAGAGAAAATAAATATTCGGTTGATCTGGCGCTTATGGCCACTAAATATTCCCAGGACTATAGCCGTTTTGACTTGCTGCTAGAAGGAATCAAAGCGTCAGTGAGAACGGCAATTTTTCAATGGCGATCGCGCTGACAAAAGGGAAGAGGCAACAGGGTGTAGGGTGTAGCCC
This sequence comes from Planktothricoides raciborskii GIHE-MW2, assembly GCF_040564635.1. Taxonomy (NCBI): domain Bacteria; kingdom Bacillati; phylum Cyanobacteriota; class Cyanophyceae; order Oscillatoriales; family Oscillatoriaceae; genus Planktothricoides; species Planktothricoides raciborskii. Next base: position 4,410,280 of record NZ_CP159837.1, on the reverse strand, counting down.
TTCGGCAGGCTCAGGGTAAGAGGTGTAGGGTGTAGGGAAGAGTGAAGAGTGAAGAGTGAATAGTGATATTTTTTTTGTACGGGCGTCCTTGCGAAGCATAATCCGTCAGGCTATATGGCCATTCGCCTCTACGACTTTTCAATGCATCACTTTTCACTTCTCTCCCCCCTGCACCCCCGCACCCCCGCTCCGAAAGCTCCCCCGTTTGCTTATATTGCTTGTACCATGCGACCAGAAATTACTTCCCAAGTACCTGGGGTAATACTTCGGGCTACATCACGACATTTAACCAGCAAATAACAGGCGTAAAAATAATCAGTCAGGGCTTGTTTTTCCCCTGGGGTTAAGTCTAACAGTTGTGGATCGAGTTGAAAACTATTTAACCAAGTTTCCCAGAGCACTTGGCGAAATTGACAATGAACTTCAGAAGAGTCATTGTTTCCAGGAATACTCGTTTGTAGGGCATTTAATCCCTCCAGCAGGGGAGAAATATCGCCAAATACTGAGAAGGTTTGTAATTGTTGGGCGACAATTCCTAGAAAGGCTAAATCTCTGGCTCGATCTAAAGATATTTCCCCTTGATTGGTCAAGACTTCATCGAAACTTAAGGAAAGATAACGCGCTCGATCTTGGGCGAGTTTTCGAGCCAGATTGCGGGTTAAATTTCTGGATAATTTGTCAATATCTAAAGGATGAGATAAGGCAAAGGTAAGATTTTGCCGGAAATCATTGGTTAGTCCACGAGTGTTATGAATAATGTCCGTCAGATTCACCCCTAAGCTATTAGAGAGTTTTAAGCTGTTAATTAAGAGGAGATCGTTGTTGAGGGTTAAATTTAATTCATTAATTAGCGGGTTTTCCTGCTGAAAAGTTTGCTGGAGGGCAAATACTGTAAATAGGGCTGCGGTTTTTTTAGCCGCAGGCAGGATGGTTTCTGAGTTGGTGTCACTGCTCCTCGTGGTGGCTTGCTCTGCCCACCGTAAGAGCGATCGCAGTTTGTTGGCATCGTTTTTGCTTTCCGAGTTGCCACCGTTTTGCTCATCCCGAACCGACGCCAGATATTCTTGGGCGCTGGCTTCAATTAACAATAGCAATTTATCCGCATTCGGAGTTTTCAAACCAGAGAAAAACAATAATACCTCTTGCCACCTCCAGACCGTTAGAGATTCTTTGACGATGTTGGCAATTAACCGATGTTCTATAATATATGCTGCGGCAAAAAACTCCTGAACCGTGGCATGAGAAAATGCCAATAAATCCCTACTAATCGCCGTTAAAATTCCTGTATTTATGGCGATTTCCTTCAAAATATCCTCTGAAGCTTCCTTAGTTGCTGACTCGCTAATTTGCCCCGGCATTTGACTGATTAAATCTGTCCGCAAAAAACAAAATCGTTCGGCAACTAACCCTTGATAGGCAATTTGGGATAGCCAAGATTTGAGCAAATGTTGATTCAGGTTGAGGGCTGTTTTCTCTAGGACAATTTCTAAAGCTTGCTCATACAGTAAAATTCTATTTCCTGGGATTATCTGATCTTGATGATAGACAAAACATAACAAATTTAAGCACAACGGCACTTGAGCTAATATTTTTGCGCTTTCATATTCTGGTTGTTGCAATGCTTGTAAAAACGATTTGGCTAAAAATGTGGCTTTTGAGGTAGCTTCTGAGGTAGCTTCTGATATATTAACCGGAGAATTACCGGGAGAATTACCCGGAGAATTACCGGGAGAATTACCGGGAGAATTACCCGGAGAATTACCGGGAGAATTACCGGGAGAATTACCCGGAGAATTACCCGGAGAATTACCGGGAGAATTACCCGGAGAATATAGATTGTTTTCCTGGTTTACTGCCACCGTAAACCAATGATGAATCAATTGGGCAATTTGCTGAGAAGAAAAATGGCTCAAAGCTACGGGCATAAACTTTTGCCACGGGTTAGGATGACCAATGCGATCGCTAACAATAAAATAGTTGTTGGGGTATTGTTCAATAAACCGTTCGATTTGGGCGATCGTTTTTGGGCGTTGTTCGCTGTCTAACTCATTCACCCCATCCAGCAAAATTAATAATCTTCCTTGTTCTAAGGCTTTTTTCGTCAGTTTTTCCGCCAGAGGAAACTCCGCACCGCGAAACAGATCCAGCAAACATTTTTCTAGATTCAGTTCTTGAAGTTTCAGGGTTTTACAAGAAATCAAAACTGGAAAATAAGTCCGAGGCAAAAATTTACCCAGCTTTTTGCCTTGAAGAGTATCCAGGCCAATTTTCCGCAACAAAGTAGACTTACCCGAACCCGCTACCCCAAACAGGACTAAATATTGATGTTCATTCACCATATCAATGGCTAATTCTTGGCGATGAATTTGATCCATCCAAGGCTCATAAGCTTTATTCAGTGATGAACTAGGGAGGTAACTTTCTGCCCTGGGGTTTTCTAGAGAATTCAGTAATTCTGGCTGAGGCGACAGCCAACAATACATCTCTGTATAAATATCATTCAATGGCACGGAAGAATCAATGCCAAAGAGATTGACTTGGCCGTATTTTTCCCAATATTGATGGGCATAAAGCGTCGCTGCCGTGGCGATCGCTTTTTCGGTTTTTTTGTCCAGACGTTTCTCAAAAATACCTAAAAATTTACCTTCCCCCTGATTCAGGGTTTCCAAGGTAATCTGACTAATATTTTTGGCCGCCTGAGAAATCAAGGTTTCAAGTCCAGTCATGGTGAAGTAGGGTTGCTGAAGGATGAGTCACTGTGGTTAACGGATGCAGATGTTCAGATTGTAGCAAGACTTTTCTGGCTGCAAGGCGATCGCTGCGCCCATTTGTCATCAATTCATCGCCAAAATTGCCCAAATTTTGGCGGATCTGAGGGGATACACCGGATGTAATCCCATAATTCTCAGCATTTACTTGATTAACTTGCTTTCTTTCTTTCTTTCTTTCTTTCGCCTACCTCTCGGTAAACCAGCCCGGAGAATAACTTTGAACCTTGATCCGGGCGAGTTTTTCCTGGGGAAGGGGTTTGCCGAAACCCAACAGAACGATCGCCGAATCCGCAAAAAATCTTAATTGCCGACTCAGGAATGAATTTATGTAAAAATTTTGAACTAGAATCATACAAACTTCTGTCCACTTTTGTGAAAAAAACAAGGTTTTTTGCTCTGATGTCCAATTTGATGAAGCGATGGCGCATCCGCGCCGCTTCGCGAACGGCCAAAGATTTGCCCAACAGATCGCCAAAACGCTATTTATCCCCCTCGGTCTTTTGGAGTATTCGCCAAGGGTTTCCCCAATGGCTGAAAATTATTTTAGCCATCACCGCTTTAGCGGTTCCATTATTTTTATGGGCGATTCTCACTTATAGTGGCTTAGTTGCCCCGATATTACTGCCTACCCCAACCGCAGTATTCACTGCGGGCATAGAAATGTTTTTTCAAGAAAACCTTTGGGTGGATATTGTCGCCAGTTTTGGCCGAGTTTTAGGGGGATTTGGAGCCGCAGCCATTGTCGGAATTCCTATTGGCATTGCTATGGGAACTTTTTACAGCATGGAAAGCCTATTGAGTCCGATTGTCGGGACGGTTCGTTATATGCCAGTGGCGGCATTTATTCCTCTAGTTATCTTATGGTTTGGCTTGGGAGAAATGGCCAAAGTGGTGATTATTTTTTTGGGCATTGTTTTTTACAATGCTATAATGATTGCCGATGCAGTCAAGTTTATTCCCAATGAATTATTGAACGCGGCTTATACTCTAGGGGCTAATCGCAAAGATATTTTATTTAAAGTGATATTACCCGCCTCATTTCCCAGTATTCTCGATACTTTGCGGGTGAATGTGGCCGGAGCTTGGAATTTTTTAGTTATTTCCGAATTAATTGCCGCCGATAAAGGATTGGGATTTAGAATTGTTAAAGCCCAGCGATATGTTCAAACCGATAAAGTTTTAGTGACTATTATCGTTATTGGCTTGATTGGCTTATTCTTAGATTATGGCTTTAAATTAATCGCCGAAAAATTAACTCCTTGGGCTGAACATAGATAGCCGCACTTAAAATAACCAGAAGCGGCTCAGAATTTTTTCATCAGGATTTAAGCAAACCAACCATGTATGCATCTCACCATTCTCTATCGCGGGCAGTTAAATAGCTGTAATTATGGCTGTGAATACTGTCCTTTTGCCAAACAATCCGCCAATGTTGAGCAATTAGCGGAAGATAAAAAAGTCTTAGAACGCTTTACCCATTGGATTGCTACCCAAACTGGCAAGGCATTTTCGATTTTTTTTACCCCCTGGGGAGAAGCATTGATTTATGATTGGTATCAAGAAGCTTTAACCGACTTGAGTCATAAGCCAAATGTGCAGAAAGTGGCAATTCAGACGAATTTATCCGGTGATTTAGGTTGGGTGAAATCAGCCAATCCTGAAACTTTGGCATTTTGGGCAACTTTTCACCCCGAATGGGTTTCTAGAGCCGATTTTTTGAGCCAATGTCGGATATTAGATGATTTTAAATTTAGGTTCAGTGTGGGAGTGGTTGGTTTTGTTAAATTTAAGGCAGAAATTGCGGCATTGCGGCAGGAACTTCCGCCACATATTTATCTGTGGATTAATGCGGTGAAGCGGGAGTTAACCACACTTGCTCTCGCAGACCGGCAATTTTTTGAGCAAATCGATCCGCTGTATTATTTGAATACTGAATATTATCCCTCATTGGGTTATTCTTGTCGAGCCGGAAGTTCGGTGATTTCTGTGGATGGGGATGGCACGATGCGCCGTTGTCATTTTATTAAAGAACCAATTGGTAATCTTTACGATCGCAATTTTGCCCAGGGGTTATTTGATCGTCCTTGTTCTAATGCCACTTGCCACTGTCATATTGGTTATGTTCACTTAGAATATTTACACCTCGATCGCGTGTTTGGAGACAGCATTCTGGAACGCATTCCCCAAAAGCAATTCTTGGATTGATACGCGATCGATTTTCGGTTTGATTCATTTAAGGCAATTGATTGGCTTCAGGGCATTTTCTCAAGTTATGCGGTTATTGAGTGCGGTTATTGAGTGCGGTTATTTGGTGCGGTTATTTGGTGCGGTGAAATTCAATCAGCGATCGCGATTATTTCCTCGTGAAATCACTGGATCGTGAAATCATTAGCTGGTGAAATCATTGATGAGATTTGATTTTCCCAAATCCTCGGTACGGATAAACCACACAATAGGTGACAATCAAGAACAACCCAGGTGACAATCTAAGACCGAAAATCCCAGGGATCTATCGGTAAAGATTTGCCAGAACAAAAGCACGAATCATCAAGAGGTAAGCTAAAGTAGAGATACGCCATCGTCCATGGCTGAAAAGCGTTTACTAGAAACCCGGGTTTGGGAAACTGCCAAAGGTGCAATCCACCAGCAGTTATTTCTAGGTTGAAGTCAGGGAGATTTAGGCCCGAGGTAGGTGATTTTATGCTAGTTCACTCATTGCGTCTCCTGCTGGTTGATAAGCAAGAAGAGTCTTTTTCACGGATTAAGCAGTTCCTCAGTGAAATTGAGCTATTCACCAGTTCACTAGACTGGCAAACCAGCGCTAGTGGCGCGATCGCCTCGATCGCCGCCCGACCTTATGATGCCTATTTGGTGGATGGGAAATTTGCGATCGCCAATGGTCATCAATTGTTCACAACGGTATTTACCCCCCAAAGCACTGCCCCAGTCTTATGGCTGGTTGAGAGTCTGGAGGATGGCATTGCGGCGTTAAAAGCTGGCGCGGCAGACTATTTGATTCGCCGTCAGTTAAGCGCTGGTTTACTGGAACATTCTTTGCGGTTAACGGTGGAAATGGCGCGGTCTAAAGCACAACTGAGTGCTTATCACACTTGCTATCAAACAGACCTGCAAAAATACCCTCAATGTTCGATCGTCAATTTCCCCCAACTGATTGTGACTAATTTTCCCGATCCGGTTTTTATTACGGATCTTGAAGGAAACTTTCAGTTTGTTTCTCCTTGTCCTGAACCGATTTTTGGCTATTCTTGCTCTGAAATTCAGGGGTTCGGGAATATTGCTCGACTTTTGAGTCCCGGACTTTTTGACCTCCAGGATCTACAAAACCAACGAGAAATTCCCCATATTGAAACCAAAATTATTGATAAATTTAATCAACTTCATCGTTTGTTAGTCACGGTTAAGTTAATTTTTGTTCCGGGAGAAGTGGCTACCGTGGCCAGCATTCTTTATATCTGCCATGAAATAAATCTACCCCAAGAGGAACCGGGCGATTTCAACGGATCTAATCAATTATTGCCCCGAAACTCTGGAGAAGAATTGACTCCAGAAATTCAACAAATCCGAGATTTAGAAGAAGCATTGCAGCAAAGTGAAGAGCGGTTTCGCATTACCTTTGAACAGGTGGGGGTTGGTCTATGTCATTTATCAACCACGGGACAATGGTTGCGAGTGAATGACAAATTTTGCCAGATTGTTGGCTATTCGCGATCGGAACTTTTAGGTAAAACTTGGCCGGAGATTACTCAACCAGAGGATATTGAGTTAGAAAATAAGTTTTTGACTCAATTATTAGCAGGTAAAATGAATCACTGCTGTTTTGAAAAGCGGTTTATCTGTAAAGATTGCCGGGTGGTTTGGGTACAGATTACGACTACGGTATTACGGGACGGGCTGGGAGAGGCCGAATATTTGATTCAAGTGGTCGAAGATATTACCGAACGCCAAGAAAATCAACTTCAAATTCAAAAATTAGCCGAGCGATTATTCACAGTCATTGATGCGGTGGGAGAAGGGATTACCCTGAGCGACGCCTTTGGTAATTTTATAATTTTTAATCATAAAATGGAAGAAATCACGGGTTATAGTCCGTTGGAAGCGAATAATAGCCATGATTTTTTATCGTTAATTTATACGGAAAAAGAAGAAGAGTATAAAGCCAGAGAACATTTGTCGGAGTTATTGCAAAAAGGGCAAACCTATAATATTGAAACGACGATTCGGGCTAAAGATGGCTGCCGGAAAACTTTACTGGTTTCCAGTAATTTATTGCAACTGGGGGAGGAGCCTTGTTTTTTAAGTGCGTATCGAGATATTACCGAACGCCAAGCGGATCAAAAAGAACTCGCCAAACAAAAAGCCAATCTCGCGGAAGCCCAAAAAATTGCTCATTTGGGCAATTGGGAATTGGATGTGCAAACTTACAAACTTACTTGGTCAGAAGAGACATTTAGAATTTTTGGTTTTGATGCCCAACAAGCAGAACCCCCGTATGAAAGAATTTTGGCCTTAATTCATCCCGACGATCTCGAACAGTGGCAAGCGACCCAACGGCAGGCGATCGCCTATCAAAAATCTTATGAAGTGGAATTACGCATTTTTCGACCGGATGGTTGTTTGCGGCATTTAGTTAGCAAAGGCAATCCCATTGTTAATTCCCAGGGTCAGGTGACGAAGATATTCGCCACCATGTTTGATATTACCGAACGGCAACGCATGGAGGAAGAACTGCGTCAAAGCAAACTGTTTATTGAAGCGATCGCTGATGCTTCTCCAGCTATTTTATATGTTTACGATCTGCGAACCGGGCGGAATATTTATGTGAATCACCAAATTTATCAAATATTGGGATATAAACCGGAGTATATTCAACAAAAAGGGTTTAATTTTTTATGGGAAACCATTCACCCGGACGACCAAAAATATCTCCAGGAATATTCTCACATATTCCCACATCTCCAACCGGGGGAAGTTTATGATATAGAATATCGCCAAGAACATATCAATGGTTCTTGGCATTGGTTCCGTTGTCGGTCGGTGGTATTTACTCGCGATGCGGACGGGAACCCGCAACAAATTATCGGCACCGCGATTGAGATTAGCGAAGAAAAGCGCATTCAAATGCAGTTGAAAGAAAGTGAAACTCGCTTAAATACGATTATCAACAGTATTTCTGATGGGATTTTAATTGTCGATCGCCACGGCATCATCCGGTTTGCCAATCCGGCAGCCACGAAAATATTTGGTCGCCCCCTTTCACAGCTAAAAAATCAAGATTTAGGATGGCCAATGGTGGTGGGCAATACCGCCGAATTGGGGATTATTTTACCCAATGGAGAAGTGAGTTTTGGGGAAATGACCGTTGCCGAAACGGAATGGGAAGGGGAATCGGTTTATGTGGTTTGTGTGCGGGATATCCATCAACGACGCAAAGCCGAAAAAGCCTTACGAGAAAGTGAAGAAAGATTTCGGCAATTAACGGAAAATATTGCAGTCTTGTTTTGGTTGATCGATGCTCAGACCCAGGAAATTCTTTATGTCAGTCCAGCTTATGAAAAAATCTCGGGACGGAGTTGCCAATCTTTATATGCGGATCCGAATAGTTGGATTGCCGCGATCGTCCCAGAGGATCGAGAAATGATTTTCACGCATCTGCCTAAACAGCGAGCGGGAGAATTGACCCAGATAGAATATCGGATTATGCGACCCGATGGGCAAATCCGGTGGATTGAAGCTCGGACTTTTCCGATTATCAATGAAGAAGGGGTGATCGTGCGGATTGCAGGAATTGCTGAGGATATTAGCGAGGGCAAATGGCAACAGCAGCAATTAGAAAAATACCGCCATCGGCTGGTAGAACTGGTGAAAGAACGCACCAGTCAACTGAAAACCGAAGTCAGCCAACGTCAGCAAGCGGAATCAGAAATTTATTTTCAAGCCCGTTTATTAGATGTGGTAAATCATGCGATTATTGCCACGGATTTATCCGGGGTGATTATTTATTGGAACCGATATGCGGAAATTCTCTATGGTTGGTCTGCCCAAGAAGCATTAGGCCGCAATATTACAGACACCCTCGCCATATGGGAAAATCGCCAACAAGGTTTAGAGATGTTAAACCAACTCCGGCAAGGGAAAAATTGGACTGGGGAATTCCTGGTGCGCCATAAGAATGGCAAGATATTTCCGGTGATGGTCAACAATGCTCCTTTTAGAAATAAAGCGGGTGAACTGGTTGGGACTGTGGGGGTTTCTTATGATATTTCTCAGCAAAAGCAGGCAGAAGAGGCGCTAAAAAAAGCCAATGCTTCCCTAGGGATTGCCGTGGAAGAACGCACGAAAGATTTAGCTGGGGCAATCCAACGGTTGCAAGAAGAAATTATCCAGCGCCAAGAGGCAGAAATTGCCTTGCGGGATAGTGAACAAAGGTTTCGGGGAATGTTTGAACAAAGTGCTGTGGGCATGGTGTTGGCCGATCGCACGGGAAAATGGCTGCGAGTGAATCAAAAATTTTGTGAATTTTTAGGCTATTCGGAGTCAGAGTTATTACACATGACATGGGCAGACATTACCTACTCAGAGGATATGCTCAAATCCACCGATCTGGTTAGGCAGTTATTTAAAGGTGAGATTGATAGCTTTACCCTGGAAAAGCGATATTTGTGTAAAAATGGTGATATTAAATGGGGTCATTTAAGCTTTTCTTATGTGCGATCGCCCGGAGGAGATCCGATTTATTGTTTAGGGGTGATTGAGGATATTTCCGAACGCAAGCAAGCGGAAACTCAGTTGCGCGATCGCCTCCACTTAGAAATGGCTTTAGCCGAAGTTTCTCGCGAGTTAGCCAATCAACAAGTAACCAATTTGTATCGGGTGCTGCAACTGCTGGGGATGGCGGTACAAGCCAACCTTGCTTATTTAATTGTCTTTGAGTTAGAAAGTAACCTGCTCAAGGAAGTCTATGATTGGTCTGATTTCGAGCGTCCGGAAAATCTTGATAAGTTCTTCAAAATCAATCGAGCATTATTACCCTGGTGGACCGAACAACTAAACCGGAAGCAAAACCTGGTGATTTCCCAGATCAAAAATTTGCCCCCTGAAGCCGAACTGGAGAAAAATATTCTTCAAGATTTGCGGGTTGGCTCGATGATTACCGTACCAATTCACAGCCCAGGGGGACAACTTTGGGCAGAAATTGGCTTTATTACCTTGGAAGATAACTTAAAAAATTGGTCTGAGCAAGACGCTCAGTTATTAAGAATAGTGGGCGAAATGCTTTCTAGTTATTGGACTAACCAGCGCGATCGCGAAAGATTGCGGAACTCAGAAGAACTCTATGCTGGCATCTTCCAACATTCCGCCGAAAGTATCTTTTTGTTAAAGCTGACTGATGATAATCGCTTTATTTATGAAACGATCAACCCTAGCTATGAAAAAAATTTTAAAGTTAAAAAAGAAGAAGTTTTTGGCAAGTATTTAGACGAAGTTTTACCCATAAATCTGGCCAAAAACTTCCATAAAAAATTTCACAACTATCTTAAAAAATCGGAAGCTATCAGCTATGAAGAAGTCGTAGATTTCCCCGAAAAAACGAAAATATTACGCACGATTCTTTTGCCGATCAAGGATGAATCGGGCAAAATCATCAAACTACAAGGCAGTTCTAGGGATATTACTGAAGAAAAACAATTTCAAACGGAATTAGAACAAGCGAAACTGGCTGCCGAATCCGCCAACCGAGCCAAGAGTGAATTTTTGGCGAACATGAGCCATGAACTGCGAACGCCACTGAATGCCATTCTCGGATTTACCCAAATCATGCGACGGGATCTTAACCTGTTAGAAACCCACCGAGAACAATTATCGATTATTCATCGATCGGGAGAACATTTACTCTCATTAATTAATGATATTTTAGACTTGTCCAAAATTGAACTAGGTCGAATTTACCTGGAATTCCATAACTTTGACTTTTATCTGATGTTGGCAAGTCTCAAAGAAATGCTACAAGTTAAGGCGGATGCTAAAAATTTAGCCTTTCAGATTGAATGTTCTTCGGAAGTTCCTCAATATCTAGAAACCGATGATAAAAAATTACGCTCAACCTTAATTAACCTGGTTGGTAATGCCATTAAATTTACTGAATATGGCAGTGTTGTCTTACGAGTCAGTTTGGCAGACTATGGTTATTTTCCCCCAGCGGATGTCAGTAGCTTCCGCCTCAACCAGAAAAAGTTAAAACTGCATTTTGAAATTGAAGATACAGGCCCGGGGATTGCCTTTGAAGAAATGGATACGTTGTTTCAACCTTTTATTCAAACCAAAACCGGGGAAAAATCAGCGGAAGGCACTGGCTTAGGTCTAGCCATCAGCCAAAGATTTGTGCGACTAATGGGCGGAGAAATTACCGTCACTTCTAAAGTCGATATGGGTTCGATTTTTAAATTTGACATTCTCTGTGCAGAAGGCACTCAAATTAAATTAATCCCCCCAGAAGTCTCTCAACGGGCGATCGCTCTAGCCCCCAATCAACCTACCTATCGAATTCTGGTGGTCGAAGATCAATGGACTAACCTAAAACTGCTTACCAATATCCTGGAACCTGTGGGGTTTGCCGTCTGTGAAGCCCAAAATGGTTTGGAAGGCTTGGAGGTCTGGCAGCGTTGGCAACCGCACTTAATTTTTATGGATCTGAGAATGCCCGTCATGGATGGTTATCAAGCCACCCAACAAATTAGAATCCAAGAACAACAGCGCCGCAAAAAAAAATTCACCTTTAAAGGCAAAATTTTTGCTGGCCATAACTTGATGCGCTCATCATCAGTTAACGCCCAAGACCCGGTGGATCATACGGTGATTATTGCCTTAACTGCCAGTGCCTTTGAATCTAATCGCTCGGTGGTCTTAGACGTAGGCTGTGATGATTTTATTCCTAAGCCTTTTGAGGAAAATGTCCTCCTAGAAAAAATTGCACATCACTTGGGGGTACAGTATCTTTATGAAAGAACCGCTTATGGAGAATTTTTGCCTGATCGCTTTCCGCCACAAACCCAGGATCAACTGATTACCTCAGAAAGCTTAAGTGTGATGCCGAATGAATGGATTCTTGAACTCCGTTCCTCCGCCCTCGCTGCCCGAGAACAACGGATTTATAAATTGATTTCACAAATCCCGGAAGCCGATAAATGGCTGGCTGTGGGTCTAACTAATTTAGTAAAAAATCTTCTCTTCGATCAGATAGTTGACTTAACCCAACCCTATTATGAATAAGTTGAAATCATTGAATTATAATGGTGATATTTTGATTGTAGACGATCATGTAGAAAATCTACAAATATTGTTTTCCATGTTGACGGATTATGGCTATGAAGTCCGACGAGTCCTCAACGGGATTCAAGCTTTGAACGTGGTTAAATCTGAGCCTCCGGATCTGATTTTGTTAGATATTCTGATGCCGGAAATGGACGGCTATGAAGTATGCAGATATTTAAAAGCTGAAGCCAGTACCGCGAGTATTCCAGTGATTTTTTTGACCGCCTTAGATGATGAAGTGGATAAGTTAAAAGCCTTTGAAGTAGGGGGGATTGACTACATTACCAAACCCTTTCACATGAAGGAAGTCATGGCGCGGATTGAAAATCAATTAACTATCCAAAGGCAACGGCGGGCGATCGCCGAGCAAAACGAGCAACTCAAAGCCCAAAATATCCGCTTAGAGCAGTTAAATACTGAACTGATTAAATTAAACTCCAAACTAGAACAATCCAACCAAGACTTAGAACAATTTGCTTATATTGCCTCCCATGATTTGCGATCGCCATTGCAAACAATCATCGGCTTTGCCCAAATTTTAAACCAGAAATATCAGCAGTACCTAGACGAAAAAGGTAAGCATTATCTAGACAGGATTATTACCGGAGGCTATCGCATGAACAAATTGATTGGGGCGCTGTTAGAATATTCGCGGATCGGCTGCAAACATCTAGAATTTAAACCCGTAGATGGAAACAAAATGCTGGCTCAGGTATTAGAATCGTTGCAAGCCGAAATTGAAAGCAGCCACGCGGTGATAGTCCGAGATAACCTGCCTAACTTTATTGGCGATGAAGTGCAAATTGAACAACTTTTTCAAAACCTAATTAGTAATGGGATTAAGTATCGTAATCCCCAGGTAAAACCGCAAATTAAAATCACCGTTGAACCCAGAATAAATTTTGAATACTTAATTGGCATCCATGACAATGGCATAGGCATATGTGCTGAGGATTTTCAGCGGATATTCCAAGTGTTTCAACGTTTACATAACTCAGAGCAATATCCGGGGACCGGCATTGGGTTAGCGGTCTGTCAAAAAATTATTGATAACCACGGGGGACGGCTCTGGGTTGAATCCGAAGAAAATCAAGGAACTAGCTTTTATTTTACCCTGCGCGGTCAAGAAATTCTGGCCACCCCAACGGTGGAGCAAAAATAATTGTCAAATTAATCAAAAAATTACAAAAACAAATAAAAAAAAATAATAAAATTTTCGGTGACTGATTACTTGCATCAGTATGCTTTATAATATTCCCTGACTGACCCTTTGTTTGCCGATCAAACCCGATAGGTAGGGGAAATTGATTCATGGCTCCTACCAGATCCCTCGGTAATGGGTGATGAATAACTCCAGACAGTGATACCTAGTAATGGATAGTATGGATAGTAATGTGGTTAAATTTTTGCTCAAAGTCATGGTGGCTTCTGCCTTAATTTCCCTAGGAATTAAGTATATTGGGCCTTTATTACCTATTCCCCCCGTGAGCGCGATCGCCCTCGGAGCGGTTTTACTGCCCCCTTTGTGCCTCGGTGGGTTCTTAACTTGGCGAATTAAAAAATCCCAATTGCTTCAAAACGAATTATTGCCGTTGTCACCCACCAATAATCAGGAGCGATCGCTGTGAATTTAGGTCAATCCATTGGTTTATTAGTTTTTATCCTATCGTTTTACATTCTCTGGCAAATTCGGCAGATATTATTACTGGTCTTCGCTGCGGTAATTTTAGCCACAGCCTTAAACCGATTCGCCAGATTTTTACAACAGTGGAAAAATTTAAAGCGATCGTGGGCGGTCTTTTTATCCATTAGCTTCTTGGTGTTCATCTTCACCATTGTGGTACTGATCATTGTGCCACCTTTTGTGGTTGAATTCCAACAACTGACCAACAGATTTCCCCAAGGAATTAATAAAGGCATCCAAACCTTAAATGATTGGGTGAACCAGCTTGAATATCGGTTTTCTGGAGAACTCGGCCAACGAGTTCTCGATTTATTCAAAATCGAAGACATCATCAGACAAGTACAAAATCTGATCAATCAAATAGCTGAAGGACTTGGGGCATTTCTGGGCGGAACTGTGGGCTTTGTCGGCGGCACCGTAGGGGTCTTCCTCAGCTTTTTGCTGGTAATGATTTTATCCATTATGATCCTAGCAGAACCCCTCGCCTACCGCAGAGCATTTGTCCGCTTATTTCCCTCCTTTTATCGGCGACGAGTGGAGTATATTTTAGACCGCTGTGATGTGGCATTGGGGGGATGGTTGGTTGGGATATTGCTGAACATGACCGCAATTACCGTATTAAGCTGGATCGGTTTATCGATTTTGGGGGTACGGTTAGCCCTCGCTCACGCAGTCTTAGCCGGTTTACTCACCTTTATTCCCAATATTGGGCCTGGTCTGAGTGTTCTCCCACCAATGGTCATTGCTGTTTTAGATGACCCTTGGAAATCCCTCGCGGTTTTAATTCTTTATATTTTAATTCAACAAGCGGAGAGTAATTTTCTCACCCCATTTGTGATGGCTCAACAGGTTTCACTTCTGCCTGCTATCACCTTATTAGCTCAACTATTTTTTGCTACATTTTTTGGTTTTTTAGGTTTATTTTTGGCTTTGCCATTGACCGTAGTCGCTCAAGTTTGGGTGCAGGAAATTTTAATAAAAGATGTTTTAGATAAATGGGATAAAAAACTGGAGAATATTTCAGAAAATATGGCTAATTTAAATCAAATAAGTCAAATCTTAGATCCAGAACCAGCGATTTGCTTAGTTTCCGCCAATCCACCGCCAGAAATTTTAGAAACCTCAGAAAACACTGATATAACCCCAACAAATTCTCCTTCTGGAGCCGTGACGCCGCAGGAAAACCTAGAAAATGCGGTGGAAAATATACCGGCATCAGAGGATGTATCTGAGGCTTCGGAAAACTCTCCCCAGGCTTAATCTATTGTTTGAATAGGGTTAGAGACTTTTTCATCCATTCCTGAGAATTGATTAAAGATTTAAAATGCGAACTATTGCGGAAATTAACGAAAAAATTAAAGAAAAACGTGCAGTTGTTTTAACTGTAGAAGAATTAAAAGCCCGAGTCGCCGAAACTAGCGTGGCTCAGATGGCGAAAGAAGTTGATGTGGTGACAACGGGCACGTTTGAACCCATGGAATCATCGGGAGCCATTATTAACTTAGGTCATACAGATCCACCAATTAAAATCCGCCGTTGCTGGTTAGATGGCGTCTTAGCTTATTCTGGCTTTGGGGCGGTAGATTTGTATTTAGGTGCCACGGAAGTCAGCGAAGATGGCGACGAAAGCAGAGAAATTGGCGGCGGTCATGTGATTGCCAATCTGATTGCGGGCAAACCTGTCCATTTGCGGGCGATCGGTCAAGAAACCGACTGCTATCCCCGGGCTTCTTTTGAAACCACGATTTCCCGCGATACGATTAATCAGTTTTATCTCTACAATCCTCGAAATCTTTACCAAAATTTTATTGTGGGAGTCAATGGAGGCGATCGCCCCCTTTATACCTACCTCGGCCCCTTACAACCGCGCCTCGGTAACGCCGTTTACTCCAACATCGGCGCCCTATCTCCCCTACTCAACGACCCAGAACTCAAACTGATCGGCATTGGTAGCCGCATTTTCCTGGCAGGTGGCATTGGCTATGTCGCCTGGGAAGGCACCCAGCATTTTCCCCTGCAAAAGCGCCTCCCCAACCAGACCCCCATCGGCCCTGCAGCCACCCTAGCCCTCATTGGCGACGCCAAACAAATGAATCCCAAATGGGTGCGCGGCTGCTACTTCAAAAACTATGGCCCCTCGATCATGCTCGGAGTTGGCGTTGCCTTCCCCGTCCTCAACGAAGCCGTAGTTCAATGCTGTGCCGTCTCCGACAAAGAAATCGTCGCCCCCGTGGTAGACTTCTCCATCCCGCGCCGAGTTCGCCCCACCTTTGGTTTAGTCAGCTACGCTCAACTCAAGACCGGACGCCTAAAAATCGAAGGCAAACCCGTGCGGGTTGCCCCATTAGCCAGCATCTACCTATCTCGTCAAGTCGCCTTAGAACTCAAACAATGGATTGCTCAAGGGGAATTCACCCTCACCGAGCCCGTCGCCCCCCTGGACATGAATCGATCTTTTCTGCCCCAAAATCTTTGGGGTTCTCAAATGACTTTGGACTAACCATAACACTTAAGGTAAGCTTAAAGCGTTTCAGGCAAATCATGGAGAGGTAATCACCTCAACCGCTTGAAAATCAACCTGCCCAGCCCATAAACAACCAACATAAAACCATAAAACTATGCACAAATGCGGTTCTTTGCTCATAGGAACACTGCTGTTAGTTGCCACACTCACAGCCTGTGAATCATCGAATACCACCAGCAGCACCACAAATTCCTCTGGGGCAAATTCCACCTCAACAACCAGCACCGGAACAGGTAAAAGTCGCCTCGATATTGTCAAACAGCGAGGCCAACTCATTTGTGGCGTTGATGGCAAAATCCCCGGATTTAGCTTTGTCAATGAAAGTGGTGAATATTCCGGCTTAGATGTGGATATTTGTAAAGCAGTAGCCGCAGCAGTTTTGGGGGATCCCAATGCAGTTGAATATCGCAATTTAGACTCGACAGAAAGATTTGAAGCCTTAAAAGCAGGAGAAGTGGATATACTTTCTCGCAATACCACTTGGACAATTAGCCGTGATACCTCCGTTGGCTTAGAATTTGCCCCAACCACATTCTACGATGGACAGGGGATGATGGTTGGCAAAGATAGCGGGATTACTAAATTAGAAGATTTACAAGGAAAAGCCGTTTGTGTGGAAGCAGGAACCACATCAGAACTCAATTTAACTGATGCCCTGCGTCAACGGAATGTCCAGTCTGAAACTGTTACTTTCCAACAAGCTGACCCAGCTTATGCGGCTTATGCAGAAGGTCGTTGTCAAGGAATCACTTCTGACAGGTCTCAACTGGTTGCCCGTCGCAGCACTCTCCCCAATCCGGATGAACATATTCTCCTGGATATTACCATGTCCAAAGAGCCTCTAGGCCCGGTGACAGTAAATAATGATTCCGCTTGGTTTGATGTGGTCAAATGGACAACTTATGCCTTAATTGAAGCGGAAGAATTAGGGGTGACTCAAGCCAATATTGAGCAAATGAAAACCAATGCTAACCCCAATATTAAACGTTTATTAGGCACCGAAGGCGACCTGGGTAAAGGTCTAGGATTAAGTAATGATTTTGCCGCCAATGCAATTAAAGCCGTGGGAAATTATGGCGAAGTTTATGAAAGAAACCTGGGTCAAGGTTCCCAATTTAAACTGCCCCGTGGTCTGAATGCTCTGTGGACAACTCCCGGCGGTTTGATGTATTCTCCACCCTTCCGTTAATTGTAGTTAATTGTAGGTTGGACTCTGGGAACGAAACCCAACCTAGCAGAGAGGAGAGAGGAGAGAGGAGAGAGGAGAGAGGATTTTACTATGCAACTCTTTCCTTAACCCTACCTACGAATAGGGCTGATAAATATCGATAAGGGCGAAGCATAAGTGAATTTCTGGTAAAAATCCGCAAATTGTCGCACTTATGCTTTGCCCCTACATCCTGATTTACATAATTAAGATGCTCTCGTTAACGGTCTGCCCAAAATCCGTAAACTTATCTGAAAATTCAGGCAAACTTACTCACTTTGCACCCATGACGCTCAACTCATATCAGAAAATTCCCCTTTGGCGAGATGGCCGATTTTGGCGCATTGCCTTCCAGGTTTTAGTCATTGTCGTTGTGGTTAGTTTATTCGCACTTTTAGGACTTAACCTGACGCGAAATATCAGCCAAACCGGCAGGAATTTTGGCTTTGATTTTTTAAATACCTCCGCCGGATTTAGTATTCTGGATAGTTTAATTCCCTATACTCCGACCGATCCTTATCGTCGCGTTTTATTGGCAGGCTTATTAAATTCTCTCCGGGTCATGTTTTTTGGGATTATTATCACAACTTTTTTAGGAATTTCTGTGGGAATTGCGCGGTTTTCCGATAATTGGCTGCTGCGTCAGTTAGCGTTTATTTATGTGGAAATTGTGCGGAATACTCCCCTATTATTACAGCTTGTGTTTTGGTATGGGGTGTTTGTCCAATTGCCTCCGGTTAAAGAAAGTTTGAGATTTTTGAACTCAGTTTTATTGTCTAAACAAGGAATTTTTCTACCTTGGCCGTCAGGGATTCAAGGAATTATTGGCTTAGGGGTGTTAGTGATTTGCGCGATCGCTGCTGTCATCGTTTCACAACAGCGAACTAAAATTATGGTAGAACGGGGAGAGTCTGGCCAACCGCAATTAATTACCTTGGGCATCATTGGCATCATTGCTTTATTCACTTTAACCGTAGGATTAGGTTGGCAAAGGCCAATATTTAATCCCACCACCAATAATATTGAAGGCGGATTACGACTCACGATTGAGTTTACCACAATTTTAGTCAGTTTAGTGATTTATACCGCCGCTTATATTGCGGAAATTGTGCGTGCGGGGATTCAATCTGTCCCCAAAGGTCAATGGGAAGCTGCCCGATCTTTGGGATTAAAATCCGGTTTAGTTATGCAGTTAGTGGTATTTCCTCAAGCTTTGCGAGTGATTATTCCCCCGTTAAATAGTCAATATTTGAACTTAGCTAAAAACTCCAGTTTGGCGATCGCTGTAGCATATGCGGATATGTATAATGTCGCCAATACCACCTTTAACCAAACCGGACGGGCGATCGAAGTGATGTTAATTATCATGGCCACCTATCTTAGCATTAATTTATTCATTTCTTTAGGCATGAACCGATTAAACCGCATGGTGCAATTACGAGAACGATAAATTAGATGATTAACTTTTGTACCGGCGAAGCATTCGCGAAGTACCCGCGCATTTGCGCCTAAATTTGTTGGTGCTCCGTCAATATCAATGCGCGAATGCGCGGGCCACTGCTAACTGTTGACTAACAACCAACAAATCACCAATAACCACTAACCACGAACCACGAACATTGATTAACCATGAATTATATCCCATCAAATCCATCAAATCAACCGCCTGAAACCGCCGGTTTAACTGCCCAGGAATGGTTGCAAAAAAATCTATTTAATACCTGGTACAATAGTCTGATTACCATTGGGATTACTGCCCTGTTATTATCAATGTTAACCGGGTTTATCTCTTGGGCATTCACCACAGCGAAATGGAATGTAATTCCCGCTAACCTACCCCTATTTTTTGTCGGGCGATTTCCCGTCGATCAATATTGGCGATTGTGGGTAATCTTAGGCATGATTACCCTCCTGTCTGGGATTACCTGGGGATTTTTAGCCCGAAATTCCCGAATTCTATTTAGTAAAAATACTTTAATTGGTGCTGGGGGCGCCGGAGTCTTGGCGGTGCTGACTCCAGTAGCGATCGCCCCTCGTTTACTCTTAATCGGCATCCTATTATTGCTGTTAGCGGGGGCTTGGGGGGGAAAAATCCTGGGAAATACTCAACCAAAAATCGGCAAATGGTTGCCTTTTTCCTGGTTTCTCCTCTTGTTAATTTGTGTGTGGTTTATAGGCGGTGGACTCGGACTAAAATTAGTCTCCACGAACCTCTGGGGAGGACTAATGTTGACCTTACTCATGTCAATTAGCAGTATTTTATTATCCTTTCCCATTGGCGTATTATTAGCATTAGGACGACAAAGTAGTTTACCCGTAATCCGCATTTGCTCAACGGTTTATATCGAAGTGTTTCGGGGCTTACCCCTAATTACCATTCTCTTTATGGGGCAAGTTTTACTCCCCTTATTCCTGGCGGAAGGAATGCGACCAGACCGGGTATTACGGGCTATTATTGGATTAACGATGTTTAGTTCTGCCTACTTAGCGGAAAACATCCGATCCGGGCTACAAGCGATTCCCAGAGGTCAAATGGAAGCCGCCAAAGCATTAGGCTTAAATACCCCTTTAACCGTAGGTTTAATTATTTTACCCCAAGCCTTAAAAGTGGCGATTCCGGCGATTGTCGGTCAGTTTATTAGCTTATTTCAAGATACAACTTTACTCTCGATTGTGGGCTTAGTGGAATTATTAGGCATAAGCCGATCAATTCTCGCCAACCCGAAGTTTCTGGGACGCTACTTAGAAGTGTATATTTTTATTGGCATCCTGTACTGGGTATTTTCCTATGCTCTGTCGATCGCCAGCCAAAAATTAGAAGAACAGTTGAATACTGAACATCGATAAACCTGTGGTCAGAGACAGATATCCTATAATAGAAAACACCCTGAATCCATTGTTAATCAATCCAACTTAAAACCATGACACAGATACAATCTAACACTATTCCCATCGAAACCAGTTCAGAAGAATACGCCATTATTGCTACCGATGTCCATAAATGGTACAGCAATCATTTTCACGCCCTCAGAGGAGTCAGCCTTTCGGTCAAACGCGGGGAAGTGGTAGTGATTATGGGGCCATCGGGTTCGGGAAAATCCACCTTTATTAGAACATTTAATGCCTTAGAAGAAATTCAAAAAGGCAGTATTGTTATCGATGGCATTAAGTTATCCCATGATTTAAAAAATATTGAAGAAATTCATAAAGAAGTGGGGATGGTGTTTCAACAGTTTAATTTATTTCCCCATTTAACGATTTTACAGAATGTGACTTTAGCCCCGATTTGGGTGAGACGTTGGCCGAAAGCAAAAGCCGAAGAAGTGGCATTACAATTGTTAGAACGGGTGGGAATTTTAGAACAGGCGAATAAATATCCGGGGCAATTATCCGGGGGTCAACAGCAACGGGTGGCGATCGCACGAGCCCTAGCCATGCAGCCGAAAATCATGTTATTTGATGAGCCCACTTCTTCTTTAGACCCGGAAATGGTGCGAGAAGTTTTGGATGTAATGCGAACCTTGGCCAAATCAGGCATGACGATGGTCTGTGTCACCCATGAAGTTGGCTTTGCGCGAGAAGTAGCCGATCGCATTGTGTTCATGGCCGATGGAGTTTTAGTCGAACAAGCAACCCCAGAACAATTCTTTAACAATCCTCAAGAAGAACGAACTCAACAATTTCTCTCTCAAATTCTTTAATTTTGCCCAATTTGCCGCAATTTGCCGCGAAATCCCAGCCGGGGATTTATCCTGATGTTGATCCAGTGCGCCGATCGACCCTAATCCATAAGCCCCCCCTGAAATAGGGGGGGCTTATGGATTTATCTACTCGTTTAGATCAATCCCAAGGGCTTTCGCTCCGATAACCTCGGTTTCCTGTAGAGACATTGTATGCAACGTGCAGCATTTAACCGTCTCAAATCTGTTCATAGCTGAACAAAACTGAGAATAGTATGGCATCACCAACAATGGTGAAGGATGCTGCCATCAAAGCTAATCCTTAAAGAACTTAAAGAATTAGCCCGTTATTACCTTTCTTCTCCTTTTACAACAGAAGAATTGTTCTCAGAAGGGCAGTGCTGAGATCCCAGCTTACTTCACCGGGCAGCTAATTTACCGAAATGTTTCTGGGCATGAATTGTAACTTGATACATTTTACCAGATTTAGCAAAATATAGCAAGTAATGATGAGGATTTTGCTCACCTATTATCACCTCTTTAGAAGTATCCGAGGCTAGGGTTTACCGCAGATTTGGCATTAGGTTTCACTGTTGGGTTTTTGACGCTTCTTAATCGTGGGTTTGGGAACGGATCCAGACCGAGTTGGGGGTGAGAACTGAGCGGGCTTCTGATCGGGACGCTGAAAGCTTTTCTGATAACGAGGCGGTTTGCCTCCACCAGGTCGCCCACCACCGGGCTTGTTGCCTTTCTTGACCTTGGTTGGCCCCACCAGACCCAAATCATTTCCCTGCTCAATGATTAGATTTTGGCCTTGCCGGTGCAGATGCAAGTCCCAAAAATGACCCACCGCTTTTCCTGTAAGACTGCCTTGCAGTTTTAACTTGAAAAACTTCGGTTCATCAGAGGGTTGACGGGGATGCTGCTTAATTTTGATAATGATGTATGGTGGCTCCTGGTCTTCAAATGCTTCTGATTGATAAACCACTTCACCGCGAATGGAAAAATACCCATCGTCCAGGGGTGGATATTCCGAGGTTTCAACGGTTTTGGCATCTGATGGCGAGCTTTGGTCTGGGGTAGCCTCGGCACTCAGGTCACTACCCTCAATGGCTTTATGCTTAGGGCTGAGTTGTTCGGGTTCCCAAATTCCCACAATTTGTAAGTGCAACTCACCATTTTTTTGTCTAGTGCGAGGATAAACCACCCAAAGATGATTTTCTTTTAGGTCAATATGATTTTTTACTAAACTCATTACCCGTCCCAAGAGCACGGCATCAATTTCCGTGCCGTCGGTGGTGACGAGGTCACCTTTGGTAAATTGGTCGTCTGAGGCCCGGTAATGGCCATGAACTAACCCAATGGCACGATACTGCTTGGGTTCTGATGGCGGGGGAATGGGATGTTGCCGCGCAATGGATTCGATTTCTGAAGCATCGTCGCGATCGCTCTCGACAATTTCGTGGTTGGTTTCAGGATTAGTTAGAGCACTCACAGGCGGTGATGTTGGTATTTCTTCATGGTTTGGGGACCCAGGAGCACTAGGAACCGACGACGGTTTCTGTGCTTCAGGGACTTGAGTTGGCTTTGGTTGTGCGGATTTAGTAGATTTAGTTGACTGGATAAACTCATTCGGAGAGGAATTCATAAAACCTCCAGATTCAGCGGAGACACATCCCTATACGGGTATTTAGACGAGACGTTGCGATCTTTACCCTGTGCGGGACAGGGGCTTGAGCGATCGACGGCAAGATATTGAGAGCAAGAAAAATCGATTTCGATTTCTTTTCCTCTCATTTTCCCTGAATGGCGCTGTTTCTAAGTGCATCCGCACCGCTTCGCGAACGGCAGAAGCAGAACCATTCCGCAGATAAATATCACCGATGGACAACTCTATACAGAGAATACACTGATGATATAGGATACACATCTGCTTAAGTGTTTTCTCTGTCTTTGATTTGATTTACAGACTTTTTTAGCATCAGCCTGCTTATTTTACTCAATCCAAGGATGCTATACCAGAATCCGTACTATTTCTACTTTGACTGGCAAAAAAATCTTCGGTTTCTCCCGAAATCTGGTAGGTTTGACCGATCGCCTCTTTCTTGTCTGACCATTATTTTTGACGGATTCTCTTGATCGTAGTTCTCGATCGTAGTTCTCGATCGTAGTTCTCGATCGTAGTTCTCGATCCTCGATCCTAGTTTAGGCATTGATATCTTCTCTTGCTGATTTTCTAGGGATATCCCTAGTGCCATGCCTGTCATCGGATACATCAGCTTCAGACGGTTAACCCCTCCAAGCATTACACTTTACATTTTAGCTGATAAAAAAAGTCGCTTTTGTGATCTTCTGGATCCAAAACTTTTCAATTTGCTAAAAGCAGATCGGTATTAACTATTGATTTCACCGGCAAATTTTCGCGAATTTATCTATCAGAAACCATCTCATATTTGCAAAATTTAATCAGAAAGCTTGAAGGTTTTTAACTTTAAAAAAATTCAGCCGATCCCATTAGATGAAAATATCTAACCGACGGCTTGGTTCAATTCGGCAAGGGATGAGATGGAATGATTGGGCGAATTGGCGGCTACCTAGGGGCGATGAATGATTCAATTTTGGCTTGGGGCGATCGCCCTTGCAGTTAACAGGCAAGAATGTCAGGATAATATGTCAGGATAATACTAATAGAGTTCAATGTAATTCCGTGTCAGAAAATCGCAATCGCTGGGTAACGGTGCTCGTAATGAGCATTGGATTAATCTCTTTTCTTGGGCTAGGAATAGCTCCCTTTATCCAAGGGCTGATTGGTTCGGATCCGACCGCCAATCAGACAAAACCTGCTCAAACTCAAACTGTTAATACTTTGCCACGAGAAGAATTAGAAGCACAGGCACGAGGATATGAACTGGTTTTGCAGCGAGAGCCTGATAATGAAACCGCCCTGCAAGGACTATTGGAAGTTAAACTTCAATTGCAAGATTTACCGGGATCGATTGATGTCTTAGAAAAATTAGTCCGTCTGAAACCAGAGCAAACCAATTATGCGGTGTTATTGGCTCAAGCCAAGGAACAAACCGGCGATCGCGAGGCAGCCGCCCAAGTTTATCGTCAAATCCTCACCGCTCAACCGGGTAATGCCAATGCTCTGGATGGCATGGTGAAATTGTTGATTGCCGAAAATCGTCCAGAGGCGGCGATCGGATTGTTACAAGAAACCTTGAAAACCGCTCCTCAAGCAAATCAGATTTCTCCGAACACCATCGATGTGGTTTCCGTGCAAGTGATCTTGGGTCAGGTTTACGCCCAGGAAGAACGCTACGCTGAGGCGATCGCGGTTTACGATGAAGCCATGAAAGTGGATCAAAAAGATTTTCGCCCGATCCTGGGCAAAGCCCTCGTCCTGAAACGCCAAGGTAAAACCGATCAAGCCAGCCAACTGTTTAAAGTTGCCGGAGACTTGTCTCCCGCACAATATCGCGATCAAATTAAACAATTAGCGGCTCAACCGCCCGTTCCCGCAGCCCCTCCCGCAACTCCATCCGCAACTCCTCCCGCAACTCCTCCCGCAACTCCTCCCGCAACTCCTCCCGGAAATCTACCCGCGCCACCTTCGGCTCCAGAAAAGCCAGCGTCGCCGTAGAACGGGGGTGTGGGGAGCGGATGGTGCGGGGGAGCCGGGGAAAGAAAGGGTGTGGGGCCGCCATCGGCCGCCATCGGCCGCCATCGGGGGGAGAAGTGAAAAGTCGTAGGGGCTTTCTGGCCATATAGCCTGACGGATTATGCTTCGCAAGGACGCCCGTACAAGTGAAAAGTCGTAGGGGCTTTCTGGCCATTCGCCCGTACAAGTGAAAAGTCGTAGGGGCTTTCTGGCCATTCGCCCGTACAAAAGAAGTATCACTATTCACTATTCACTATTCACTATTCACTATTCACTTTTCACTTTTCCCTACACCTCTTACCCTGAGCCTGCCGAAGGGCTACGCCCTCATCCCCTCATCCCCTCCGCCCCTCCGCCCCTCCGCTCCTCTGCACCCCTGCTTCCCATTAGGGCAGTAATTCTACAAAGTCTCGCAAAGCGGCAGAATAGCGATCGCCTGCTACCCACATCACCTCATTATGGCCAGCCCCTTCGACCCATAAAGAAAGCTTGGGTTCTTTGGCAGCGGCAAACAATGCCTGTCCGTGCCAAAAGCGCACCACCTCGTCTTCCCTACCGTGCATCACCAAAACGGGGCAATTCACTTGTTTCATTTTGGCCAAATTTTCAAACTTATCAAAGGGATAAAGGGGGACTTGAGTTAAAGCCCGGAAAGCACTGACAAAAGCGCTCTCTAAAATCAAACCAGCTACGGGCTGACGGGCGGCCAGATCCACCGAAGGCCCGCCCCCCACGGAACGACCGTAGATAATAATTTGATTGGGGGAAATGCCTAAAGTCTGCGTCAAATAATGATAGGCCGCATCAATATCTTGATAACTCTTCGCTACGGTGGGCTGACCCCCCGAAGTACCATATCCTTGATAGTCATAAGAAAACACGGCAAATCCCATTGCTTGAATTTCTTGGAGCACTGGCAGGATATCCCCCAAGTCTTCCGCATTGCCGTGGCTGTAGAGGATCGTATATTTGGCTTCATCGTTGGGTAAATATACTGCTGAAATCAACTCCCCGTTGGCCGATTTGAGTTTGAGGATTTCCGAAGTGTCAGAATAAGTCGCGGGTTGAGGTTGAAAAATCAGGGAATTTGAGAAAAAATAACCCCAAAACCCAATGGCCACATAAACAAAGATGATGGAACGCACTAACCGTTGCCAGGAAAAGTCGCCGATCAGCAACTGGCGTAATTTTTTTTTGTTCATCTCTGGGCAACTTAGATTTAATTGTTTAGGCAATAATCTTTACGGGGATATCTTGGCAATTGTTTTGAGATGACGACAAAGGAAAACCATCCAGGATGATGTAGCAACATAACCGCTAAGTCACCGGCGAACATCTCAGCCCATTCACCCAACTTTTGGGTAAATTCTGTGTTGAGATAGTCTTTGTCGATCTGGATCTGGTTCTAGATGCGATCGCACAAAAAACTAATCCCCAATTAATCCCCAATTAATCATTATACAGAGGAAAAAAACATGGCTTTGGAATACCCAGAAGACCTGAAATACCTAGACACCCATGAATATGTCCGACTCGATGGCGAAATTGCCACCATTGGCATCAGTGCCTATGCCATTGACCAACTCGGTGACATTGTGTTTGTCGAGTTGCCGGAAGATGGTGATGCCATAAAAAAAGGTGAAAGCTTTGGCAGCATTGAGTCGGTGAAAGCGGTAGAAGAGATGTATGCCCCCATATCTGGGACGGTGATTTCTCGCAACCAAGCAGTGATTGATGGGCCGGAGATTTTTAGTGAAGATCCTTATGGAGAAGGTTGGTTACTCAAAGTTCGGATTACGAATGAAGATGAATTGCAAGATGCCTTAACTGCGAGTGAGTATAGAGAACAAGTAGAAGGGGAAGCATAAGTCCAGGAGTACCGGGCTGAGTGACGGTTTTTTTGGCCATCGCGCTACCAGTCGGTAGCGCGATTTTTGTTATTTGTTATTCGTTAGTGCGGTTTTTATTGGATGAAGTACAGAGGTTTTCAAAGATTCCCGCCTTTACCCCCGCGAAGGCGCGAAGCCTGCGCGAAGCGCGCTTAGGCCGCCATCGGCTGTTCGGGACAGGTTTTTTTGTACTTCATAACTCCGAAAATTGCTATATTCCCTCCCACCAACAAATAACAAACAACAAACAACAAATAACCTTAATTTTCCAGATCGTTGAGATTAAAGATAAATGGCACACTGCTGGATTTATCTCCCATAATCAAAACTTTCGGCATTTGAGCGCCCCCTTCCCGCCACGCTTGGATCGCTTCTTTCTGGAGTACCAATTGACCCCCTTGGGCTTTCAGGGTTTCAGCTAATAGTTTTTGCGCCTCAGCTTTTCCTTTGGCGCGATTAATTTCTGCTTGGGCTTCTTGTTCCGCCTCTTGAGCAATATACACCGCTCGTTGAGCTTGTTGCTCGGCAATTTGTTTTTCTTCAACAGCGCGAGCAAAGTCTTTGGAAAAATTTAAATCAACCACACTGGTATCCAGGACAATAATCCCATATTTATCTAACCGTGCTTCTAAGGCATTATCAAAATCTTGTTTCAGTTGGCTGCGTTGGGTAATCGATTCTTCGGCAGTCCGCAAAGCTGCGGCAATTTTAAAAGATTCCTGGGTTTGGGGAGCAATAATTTTGGCGACAATATTTTCTAAAGTCCCCTGAGTTCTTCTAATCGTCACTACTTTGTCTGGATCGAGCCGGAAGTTGATGGCAAATCTGGCGGTCAGTTCTTGCAGGTCTTTGGTAGAACTTTGGGCAGGAACTTCAAATTTTTGCACGGTGACATCATAAATATCGACGGTGGAAATAAACGGCGGTTTGAGGTGAATTCCTTCTAGTAACGCCCCATCTTGGGCTTTGCCTAAAATTCTGATCACTCCCGCTTCACCGGGGTCAATAATTACAAAAGAACTCAAACTAAGCAGAATTAATAATCCGGTAATCATTCCGGCTACTAATAAGGAGAAACTTTGGTTGTAAGAATTTTTCATGGAACGTTTTTTTCTGATAATTTTGCTGAGAATTAAGGCCAAAATTTTGGTAATGAACCATATGCTAAACAAGCTCCTCATAGAGGGAATCGCTCGCTCGCCCTGATTAGAAATGTTTGGGGTAAGTCTTGACTAATTTGAGCGATCGCACCATTGAAAACAAGGCACTTGATTTCACCTAGAAGTCACTGGTTAATAGGTTGCTGGTCATTTTGCCGGTGAGAAATGAATGGGGATGAGCGGCTGTTGCCGCTCGAAGTTTTCCACAGACGGGATGAATTTTCCACAGATTTTTTTGAGTTTTCCACAAAAGAGCAAAACCGACAAACCAGGAAAGAGCGATCGCCGAAATCATGCACCAAAATCGGCACCAAAATCATGCACCAAAATCATGCACCAAAATCATGCACCAAAATCATGGAGATGATTAAGGGTTAATACTCATCGCCTCAATGGAGATGAATTGAGGCGATCGCCCGCAACCCGTTGGCTGAGTCACTAATCAAGAATTATTCCCATTCAATCGTTCCCGGTGGCTTAGAGGTGATGTCATAAACCACCCGGTTGACCCCTGGAACTTCATTGACAATTCGGTTAGAAATAGTTTCCAAGAAATCATAAGGAACGCGAGACCAGTCAGCGGTCATGCCATCTTCACTGGAAACAAAGCGCAGCACAATGGGATAAGCATAAGTGCGCTGATCTCCCATCACACCCACACTGCGGATCGGCAGCAAAACCGCGAAGGCTTGCCAAAATTTGCTGTACATTCCTTGTCGGTTAATTTCTTGTCGGACAATGTGATCCGCATCCCGGAGAATTTCCAGTCGTTCTTCGGTGACTTCACCGAGGATCCGAATGGCCAATCCTGGGCCGGGGAAAGGATGACGGTTGATAATTTCTTCCGGTAAACCGATGGATTTGCCCACTTTCCGCACTTCATCTTTAAATAGTTTGCGTAAGGGTTCAATCAGCTTGAAGCGCAAATCTTTGGGTAAACCGCCGACATTATGGTGGCTTTTAATTTTTACCGCCACTCGTTCGCCGGTTTTGGGGTCAACATTGGTATCGGCAGATTCAATCACATCGGGATAGAGGGTTCCTTGGGCCAGATAGTCAAAGGGGCCAAGGCGTTTGGATTCTTCTTCAAAGACGCGGATAAACTCATGGCCAATGCGCTTGCGTTTTTCTTCGGGATCGGTGATTCCGGCAATTTTGACTAAGAAGCGATCGCGGGCTTTGACGTGAACCACGGGAATATGAAATTGTTCCTGAAACAATTTGACCAACCGTTCTGGTTCATTCTTCCGCATAAACCCTTGGTCAATAAACATACAAGTTAGCTGATCGCCGATCGCCTTATGCAGCAAAAAGGCCAAGGTACTGGAATCAACCCCTCCAGACAAGGCCAATAAAACCCGCTTGTCTCCGACTTTGGCGCGAATTTCCCGAGTCGCTTGCTCCACAAATGCGGCCATTGTCCAGGTGGGTTCGCATTCACAAATATGATAGACAAAGTTGCGGATCAAGGCTTGACCGCCAATAGAATGCACCACTTCAGGATGGAATTGAACCCCGTAGAGTTGTTTTTCGTGATGGGCGATCGCCGCACAAGGGGTATTTTCTGTATGAGCTAAAACCTCAAATCCTTCGGGCAGTTGCTTCACGGAGTCCGCATGACTCATCCACATCGTTGCCCCATCTTCCACATTGGTGAGCAAATCCGTAGGATCGTCAATTAACAAAGAGGCTTTACCATACTCACCTCTGTCTGCCCGTTCCACGATGCCCCCTAATTGTTGAACCATCAACTGCATCCCGTAGCAGACTCCCAGAATAGGAATCTCCAAGTCCCAAATCCCTGGATCGCACTGAGGGGCGTTGGCATCGTAAACGGAATTTGGCCCGCCAGACAGAATAATCCCTTGAGGATTTAGTTGTTTGATTTGTGAAACCGTAGTTCGGTAGGATAAAACTTCCGAATACACCTGTGTTTCCCGAATTCGTCGGGCAATTAACTCGGAATATTGAGAGCCAAAATCTAAAATCACCAGCATCTGGCGACTAAGTGATTCCAGGTCTGACTCGTTGACGATCGATTCCTGCTGAGGAGTTGGTTGAGTAGATGTTTGTGCAATCACGGCGAAATCCCTTAAAAAGACGGATTTGGATATTGTCGAGGGCAAAAATTTAGGCAAATTATCCGGCGCTAAAAATTTGCTAAACGATCAATGATGGATCGTGTTGGATCAAGTGGGTCAATGGTACGGTTGTGTTTTCGGTTTCGATTGACCAGGGGCAGAGTTGAGCAACCTCTATGAACGGCAATTCAGGAATTTGCCTAAGACCCTAAGATCCCTATGGCAACATTTCTGGATCCAACAATCTTTGCAGAAATTTTTCGGCCATCGATTCAGGCTTTTATCAGGCTTTTAGGGTCGAATTTCTGTAAAGATTGATGAAATTCCTGATAACTTCAACTTTCAATTTATGTTGCCTAGATTAGCATAGTTGTGGCGGTAATGCCTCTCATCTTTTGCTTTTAATTATAATTTGGCTCTAATTTGGCTCTAATTTAGCTATAATTTGGCGGCGAGGATGACGATTAAATCATAGGCAACCGGCTTGAACTTCCCCGTTGCTGTGGATGGGAATGTAATCGAGCGATCGCCCGACTCAACAATGGGGCGATCTCGCCGATCAAAGGCATGAAAATTGACCCCAATTTGATCAATTTCATCCAGCCCTCGATACAAATATTTAAAAATTGTTGACATTTTCTTAAATTAATGCTATTGCAACTCGACCGATTTGGCGATTGTGAGCGATCGCCCCGAATCGATGGTTGGCTGGTTATATCTCCGCTTAAATATCAGTTATGGTAACGCTGGGATCCAGTCGGGCGGTTCCTAAGCTGGGCAATTGCGGACAAGGGGATAAATCTTGTTATCTTAGCAGACAGAGGCTCATCAAATTTCCACCTGCGGATCGGCGGTCAGTTTCACCAAAATAGGAGCGAATCAAACAATGGAAATACGCGGCATTTGGCTAACGAATACCGACAGCCAAGTTCTCACCTCTAAAGATAAAATCACCGAAGCAATGGAATTCCTCGCGGAAACTGGATTTAATGTGGTATTTCCCGTGGTTTGGAACCAAGGATACACCCTCTATCCTTCCCAAATAATGCAGGAAGCTTTCGGCTACAAAATCTTACCAAAATTTCAAGATCGTGACCCCCTGGGGGAACTGTGCGAAGCCGCCAAAAAAGTAGGATTAGCAGTGATTCCTTGGTTTGAATATGGCTTTGCTTGTTCCTATCGGCAAAAAGGCGGCAAAATCTTGCAAGCAAAACCTCACTGGGCAGCCCGCGATCGCGACGGAAATCTCTTGAGCAAAAATGGCTTTGAATGGATGAATGCCTTTGACATCGAAGTGCAACATTTCCTCAGTTCATTAGTTTTAGAGGTGGCCAAGAATTATCCCATTGATGGCATCCAAGGAGATGATAGAATGCCAGCCCTCCCCAGTGCAGGAGGCTACGATCAAAACACCATTCAAGCCTATCGCCAAGTCTTCGACTGTGACCCCCCAGAAAATCCTTACGATGCTCGTTGGATCCAATGGAGAGCGGATATTTTAACCAACTTTTTATCCAGGCTTTACCAAAATCTTAAACAAGTCAACCCTAATCTGATTGTTTCTTTATCCCCGAATATCTATAAATGGTGTTTAGATGAATATTTACAAGACTCGAAAACTTGGTTAAATCGTAACTTAGTCGATCTGATTCATCCCCAAGTTTATCGCCGAGATTTAGCCAGCTATAAACGCACCATCAGCTATATCACCAAATTAGAATATAAATCGGCACATTTGCCGAGGTTGTCGCCGGGAATTTTAATTAAAATCGGCAACTATCGCATTTCCGAATCAGACTTAATCGAAGCCATTGCCTTTAATCGATACTGTGGTGTCTCTGGAGAAGTCTTATTTTTCTATGAAGGCTTACGAGAAAATAATAATGCCTTAGCCAAAGCCCTGGGTTCAGGCCCCTACTTACATCCCGCGCAATTTCCCTCGATTAATGATTTAGAGAAATTGGTGCAGCAAAAACAGTCGCAATCAATCTTCAGCAAAGTCATAAATCATATGAAGGATTTGATTTAACGCTTTCATTGACCTTGACCAATTTTATTCTGTCCCATCAATTTGCCTTATAAGCTAATTTTTCCCCCAACCAATTAATCAATTTCGGCAGTTGAATTTCTGCGAGATAGGATAAAACAATCAAGGTCAGGAAGCTCAGGCATAAATCTGGCCAAGGCATTCGACCCTGGTCGTGAAAATTTCTCAGTCCCCACTGCACCAAGAGCGGATAATGTAAAACATATAAGCCATAAGAAATGGGGTAGACTTGGTTAAAGATACTCAGCAGGGGCTTAAAAAACCATTGCCAGTTGATTTTAAATGCCCCCATACTGATTAACAAGAAAATTAACCCTATCAAAAAATGCCGAAAAATCAAAAAAGGATAATGACCCAATTTAATGGTTGACCAGCTAAAAATTGGCAGTCCGGTGACGATGACCATCACGGCGATCGCGATTAAACAGTTTCGAGTATGATGCAGGGTTATTTTCTGATGTTTTAAATAAATAAATCCTAACTCAACCCCCAACCATTCTAAGATAAAATAAGTCAAGATTAAACATATTTGATTCGGATGTATTGAATAAATTACATAAGCAGATACGGAAATCAGCAACACCCAATAAATTCGCTTTTCATTTTTAGGCAATAACCGATACAATGGGTAAACTAACAGATAAAACCACCATTGATAAGAAAGTGACCATAAAGGCAAGTTGCCCAAAAATGGGTAAAACCAAGTTCCCGGTTTAACACTGCCGAAATCTTGCAATAAAAGTAAATTTCCTATCAAATGTTGCCAGGTAAAAAGCTTAGATAAACTGCCGGTAAAATAGCCGATAAAACCGGAAACGAGCAGTGAAAAAATGAAAGGAATGTAAATTCGCTGAAATCTTTTGATTAAAAATTCTTTAAAAGAAGCATATTTTTTTGCCAAAGAAAAAAATATTAAAAATCCACTCATTAAAAAAAAACCAATCACCACTTCTTGCCCCAATGAGGCGATCAGCTTGACCGGGAACGGCACGATGTCTAGATGATATAAATTAATTGTGAAATTATGAAAAACAATATAAACACAAAAAAAACCTCTAATTTGATTGAGGATTTGAAAATCAAATGATTTTTGCATAAGAATTTAGCATCTGTGAATTTGGCGATCTATTTGTCAACAAAAACACCACAAAGGCAGGACACAAAGAGAAATAAAGAGACATAAAGAAAAATAAAGATAATCTGTTGTGTGTTGTCTGGGTCTTTGTGGTGATTCCAGATTGACTACTCTTGCGCTCCTGCTTGTTGAAGGGTACGCAATATTTTTCTATAGCGGTTGAATTCAGCGATCGCTAATGCGGTATAACCTCCTTGGTTCTTTAAATTCAAGTCTGCCCCTGCGGAAATCAGCACTTTGACCGCCTCTTCACGACCCCGAGACGCCGCCCAAATTAAGGCGGTCGCCCCGGCATCATCTTGCTGGTTGAGATTGGCACCAGCTTCGATTAACGCCTGCATCACGGCAATATGATTTCTGTCAGCGGCTCTCATTAATGGGGTTTTCCCTTCGGACACGGTGGTATTGGGCGATGCCCCGGCATCGAGCAACACTTTCACGGTCTTGAGATGGCCGAATGTTGCTGCCAGGGTCAGGGGAGTTTCATTAAAGTTTTTCACATTAATATCGGCTCCTCTTTGTAGCAGCAAGGCCACAATATCCTGATGTCCTTGCAATGCGGCAACTAACAGCGGCGTATCGCCGAGTCGGTTGCGCTGCTGAAAGTCGGCACCGCGATCGAGCAGTACCTGCACCACATCCAGATATCCTTCCACAACCGCCAGATTTAAAGCGGTTTCATCATCCTTGTCTTTGGCATTAATCTGGGCGCCAGCATCTAATAAAATATGCACCAATTCCACATTGCCACTAGCCGCTGCTGCCATTAATGGGGTTTCCCCTTCTAAGTCTGGGGCATTGACATTGGCACCGGCATTTAATAACGCTTTGACAATGGAGGTTTTTTGATGCTCAACCGCTAACAACAATGGGGGTTCACTGTCTTCGTTGTGGCAATTGACCAACTCTGGCTTATATGACAGCAGGGTTTGAATCATGGCCAAATCCGCTTTGGTGACAGCGGTCAGGAAGGCGGCTATGGCGTCGGCTTCCTGGAGTTGGGCTTTGGCATGGAGTAAAATCTCTACCACATCGGCAAAGCTTAGGTTTAAGGCAATTTTCAGGGCAGTATCCCCATCTTGATCGGAGACATTGGGGTCAGCCCCGGCATCCAGTAGCATATGCACTAGGACGGCTTTGCCTTTCATGGCCGCCGCCATTAATGCGGTGCTGCCATCATCATTTCCATCATTAACATTCGCACCTCTCGATAGTAAAAATTTCACAACATCTAGCTGGTAGTTAGCACAAGCCAACATCAGAGCAGTGACGCCATATTTTTTTCTTCGAGCATTGACTTTGGCACCAGCATCAACCAAGATTCGCACGATTTCTGTGTAGCCTTGAGACGCGGCAAACATTAAAGCCGTTGTACCTTCTGGATCCGTGGTGTTCACATCAGCACCTTGGGCAATTAATGCTGAAATTGGAGTGATTTGGCCACTTCGGACTGCCTGTAGTAATAAAATATCTTGCTGAGAGGGCATACGGGAGCCTCTTGTCACCTAAAACAATTGGGCAATGTTGATCAGAGTAACCCATTGGTTATGGGTTTGAACCAGTGGTCTGAGTTGCTGCGCTAGAAAAGCCGTTAGCAAAGCTAAAGGGCTATGTTCAGCAACGGGAAAAACTCATCCTGGTTGCGATCGCTTCCGCTGGGTTAGTCTGGCTTTTTATTACCTCTAGATTAAAGTTAAACAATGAATTTGATCCGTGGATCCTAAATTTATGATAAGTTTTATGAAGATTTTCGCCTAACTATCGGCTAATTATCGGCTAACTATCGGCTAATTAATAGAGAATTACCATGCGAATTGAAGTTCTTCCCGAACCACTGCAAACTTATGTGCTGCCTTTCTTACATCCAGTTCTGATGTGGGTGATTTTTGCCCTGACGATCTACGCTCTGGTTCTGGGGATAAAAGCCAAGAAAACCAGACAAGCGACGGGGGAAGAGAAAAAAGAACTGATTAAAGGTAAATACAATACGAAACACTATCAAGTGGGTTCGATCCTGTTGGCGCTGATGGTGCTCGGCACCATTGGCGGGATGGCTGCTACTTATGTGAATAATGGCAAGTTGTTTGTGGGGCCGCATTTGTTGGTCGGTTTGGGTATGACTGCCATGATTGCGACTTCCGCTGCTTTGGCGCCTTTTATGCAGAAAGGTGCTGACTGGGCGCGATCGCTCCATGTGGGCTTGAATATGATTTTGGTGCTGCTATTTGCTTGGCAAGCCTTTAGCGGGGTCCAAATTGTCCAGAAAATTGTCAGCAGTCTGTAATATTTTTCTGCCTAATTCTGGATTGATCCTCCCAAGTTAAGGATCTGGGGCAAGATTTACCGGAAATTTTCTCGCCCCTACGATGGTCTCGTTCCCAGGCTGGAGCCTGGGAACGAGGGTAAAAAAGCCAAAAAAAGGAGGCGATCGCGCAAGATCGCCTCCTTTTTTTTTTGGGTTTTGTGGGTTTTGTGGCTTTTTTGTGCGGTTTTAGAGTGGGGGGTTAACTTGTTCGCAAACCCCACGACCTTTGGTTTGTTGCCAATGTTTTTTAAAGAGTTTCAGGGTGGCTTCTCCTTGACTGGTGTGAAAATCTTCCTGGACTTTGTAAGTGAGACGATTAGAAACCAGTTTAACGATTTGAGCCAAAATGCGATCGCCGGTTTTTTGAATCACCGCTTCCGGTAATTTTTTAATAAATTGGGGAAAGCAGACGCCAACTTTGAGGTCTAACTGCCACTCCACACGAGTCATTTTACTTGGCAGAGTTGAACCATCTGCCGCTAATTCTTCTGAAGGCTCAAACGGAATTTCTACCAAGGTTTGTACCGCTTTAAAGTCCACTTCATACCCAGGGGGCGTATAGTTGGGTACGGGGATCGTTTCAATTCGATAAACCCCCTCATCTTGGGGCAACAAATGCAGGCCAATTTTGGGTTCCACCTGATAACCAAAAGAGCCAAACTTGCCAATGGTTAAAGCATAACCATTTGCGCCAATTGGTTTGGCTTTCATCGGATGAGCACAACGGATAAACCATCCTTGGTGAGCGTCAAAATATTCAGCGGCAGTTTTGGCATCAGCGAACATTTCCATACAGCCAATAAAGTGGGTTTGAAACCAAGTCGGTTCATTCGTTACGGATGCGTCGATTCCATCGGCATTTGTCGGAGTTGGCATTGCAGTCATAATTGGCTCATGCGTCAGTGGTTGCATCACCCGCTTTTCCTGAAAATAATCCGTTAACTGAGATTCGGCGAGGGATTCACGGCGGTTTGGTTCATCCTCCACGGCTCAATTCTGTGCAAAACCGGCTATTAATAGCTATTAATAAAATATAGTTCCAAAGATATTGGTTGATCGTCAACACATGAAAGCATTTGTAGCCGGAGCAACCGGGGAAACCGGACGCAGAATTGTCAAAGAACTCTTAAACCAACAGATTCCCGTCCGAGCTTTAGTGCGTAACCGGGAACTGGGTCAAGCAGTTCTGCCCCCAGAGGCGGAATTGGTCGTCGGAGATGTCCTGAAGCCAGAAACCATTCGTGAGGCGATCGCAGATTGCACCGTCTTACTTTGTGCCACCGGCGCCCGACCCAGTTTGGATCCTTTCGGTCCCTATCAAGTGGACTACGAAGGCACCAAAAACCTAGTCGATGTGGCCAAAAGCCAAGGAATCGAGCATTTTGTTTTCGTCTCATCGCTTTGTGTCTCTCAGCTATTCCATCCACTCAACCTGTTTTGGTTGATTTTGGTCTGGAAGAAAAGGGCAGAAGAATATCTGCAAAAAAGCGGGCTGAAATATACTATAGTCCGTCCGGGGGGTCTAAGAAACGATGAAAGTAGCGATCTCCTGATTATGTCCAATGCGGACACCCTGTTTGAAGGCAGTCTTCCCCGCACCAAGGTCGCCCAAGTTTGCGTCGCT
This sequence comes from Planktothricoides raciborskii GIHE-MW2, assembly GCF_040564635.1. NCBI lineage: Bacteria > Bacillati > Cyanobacteriota > Cyanophyceae > Oscillatoriales > Oscillatoriaceae > Planktothricoides > Planktothricoides raciborskii. The sequence continues at coordinate 4,373,182 of NZ_CP159837.1, read as the reverse complement.
GCCCTCTCCGAACCCACATCACACAATAAAGTTGTGGAAATTATCGCCAAACCTGACGCACCGGCTAAAACTTTTAGGGAATTATTTGCCAATGTTCGTTAATTCGTTGTTTGTTGTTTGTTGTTTGTTGTTTGTTGTTTGTTGTTTGTTGTTTGTTATTGGTTATGATAAATTTACTCTCAATGAGGCATCGCAAATAACTAATAACAACCAACAACCAACAAACAGGGAACAGGGAACAGGGAACAGAGGAGAGAGTGAAGAGTGAAGAGTGAAGAGTGAATAGTTAATAGTGAATAGTTAATAGTGATATTTCTTTTGTACGGGCGTCCTTGCGAAGCCCATGCCGTCAGGCTATATGGCCATTCGCCCCTACGACTTTTGTACGGGCGAATGGCCAGAAAGCCCCTACGACTTTCCCCGTTCCCTGAGAACTGTTCCCCTTTCTCCAACCAAAGAATCCCTACCCAAAGAATCCCTACCCAACAACAAATAACAAAAGAATCCCTACCCAACAACAAACAACAAACAACAAACAACAAACAACAAACAACAAACAACAAACAACAAACAACAAATACTTAGAGATATTTGATTAGTGACTTCATCATCAAAATTAGCCCAACCAAAATTATTCAACCGGATTGTTGCTGCCACTGCCGCCATTAGTTTGGTATTACTTCTGCAACATTGCCAAAGCAGAAAATCAGCCAACTTAGAGTTATCCGAAAGGGGTTATCAAGCCCCTTTAGTTATGCGCGGTGGCGACCCCTATATTCGCGCTTTAATGCGGACAATTTCCGCTAGTGAATCTAATGTATCTCGACCCTATTGGGTGATTTATGGGGGAAAATATGTCAAAAAACTCGATCGCCATCCCGATATTTGCGAACGAATTTCCGTTGGCCCAAATTATGGCAATTGCTCAACTGCTGCGGGACGTTATCAATTTATTACTACTACTTGGGAAGAAATGGCCGAACGCTATCACCCGAATCAGCACAAATTTTTGTTTTGGGAATCCTATAGTTTTGAACCGGAATATCAAGATAGGGTGATTTATGGTTGGTTAAGTGACCCAGAGGCTTGGGGAGTCGATATTCCTCAACTCTTGCGGGACGGGAAAATCGATGAAGTTTTATGGTTGCTTTCCGGGACTTGGACGAGTTTAGGTTATGGCATTGAAACTAATTCTATGAGTCGATATTTGCCCGATATTTATCAAGAAATTTTGCAAGAAGAACTGCAATAATTTATGGCAAAATAAATTAACATATAAAATAATCAGCTAGAAACCGGGTTTCTATGACAATTTTGGTGGGATTACAGAGATTTTTTAAAGAAACCCGGTTTCTATCCTAAAAATGCGATGTTTTGGTAAATTTCCAGGAGGGATGGTATGAATTGGTGGAAAAAACTGAAAAAAAATCCTTTAGCTCAATTAGGTGCGGTGTTATTGCTGGTTTTTTACCTAGCCGCGATCGCTGCTGATTTTGTGGCTCCTTACGATCCCTATTTTCAACAGGCGAATGGGTCATTGTTACCGCCAACCAAAATATATTGGAAAACTGAATCCGGGAATTGGATCGGTCCTCATGTTTATCCCACCACTCAGGGGGCAATTGACTTGGAAACAGGCGATCGCGAACTAATTGAAAACAAAGACCAACCCTCACCGATTCGTTTGTTTGTCAAAGGATCAACCTATAACATATTCGGATTGATTCCCGCTAATTTACATTTATTTGGCACCACAGGAGAAGGCACAATTAACCTCTTGGGAACCGACGATCAAGCCCGCGACCAATTCAGTCGCTTAATTCATGGGGCGAAAATTAGCTTATTTATTGGTCTAGTCGGCATTGCGATTTCTTTTCCCCTGGGCATGATTGTTGGCGGTATTTCTGGCTATTTTGGGGGCATCGCCGATACGATCATCATGCGCTTATTAGAAGTAATGATGACCATTCCTAGCATTTATTTGCTCGTAGCATTAGCTGCTGTCTTACCCCCAGGCATCAGTAGCACCCAGCGATTCTTATTAATTGTGGTGATTACTTCTTTTATTAGTTGGGCTGGACTAGCGCGGGTGATTCGTGGACAAGTTCTTTCTATTAAACAACAAGATTATGTTCAAGCTGCCCTGACAATGGGGGCGCAACCGTTCTACATTATTATTCGTCACGTCCTGCCCCAAACGGCGACTTATGTGATTATTTCTGCTACCCTGGCCGTCCCCGGATTTATTATCGCCGAATCAGTATTGAGTTTGATTGGGTTGGGCATCCAGCAACCGGATCCGTCCTGGGGCAATATGTTGTCTTTAGCCACTAATGCTTCGATTTTGGTGCTGCAACCTTGGTTAGTCTGGCCTCCAGCCTTGCTGATTATTCTCACGGTACTTTCATTTAATTTGCTCGGAGATGGACTACGGGATGCATTGGATCCTCGCAGTTGGCAACGTTAGTTATTTGTTGTTTGTTGTTGGTTGTTGGTTGTTGGTTGTTGGTTGTTGGTTGTTAGTTGTTAGTTGTTAGTTGTTAGTTGTTTGTTGTTAGTTGTTAGTTGTTTGCTTGACCATCGATAACGAATAACGAACAACAAATAACAAACAACAAACAACAAATTTAGCTTAATTCCCCGATGTTTCAAATCGAGGGGCATAAGCTTCCAGCAGGCTGCTGACTTGAGACAAGGTTTCGCTGCCAGAAGTTTTACCCAAGACTTGACGTTCAGGATAAAATTCCGGTCTATCTAAGTAGCGTCCGATCGCCTCTTCCACCTGTTTACCAATCAACTCATCCAGTTCTTCTTTGGCTTTATTGCGTTGGAAATTGGCCCCTTCTTCCGTGGTGGCATAGAGGGGTGGAAGTCGGTTGAGGGCGTAGGCGGCAATGTCACCCACATCTAAGGTTTGATCGCTGGTAGCTTCGATTTCCGCCACACGGGCGATCGCCGCTGAAAGCACCAACTCTTCCATCACGTTAATAAATTGTTTGCGGGGGAGGACGACCACTTCACCCGTCAACAGAGATCCCATCAGGCGATCGAGGGCCATGTACTCTTCAATGGAGAGTTCGGACGCCGTATTACAAATGCGCCCTACTTCAGCTTCCATTGCTGGGGTTAAATAACCATCTTGAAGAGCTTGTTCAACAATTTTTTGGATACTCATAATTCCTCTGCTGTTTCACGGGACTTTTTGATATTGGTCAGCTTGCTTTGATTTTGCCAGACAATCGATTTAAAAATAAACCTCTAACCAAAAAAGGTTAGAGAATAGTTGGTTTTTTCTTGGGGATGTGGATGATGTTTCCGAGGGAGAAATCTTATTCAAATCCTTCATATCGCCAAGGAACTGGATCGACTGACTGTCCATTCACATAAAGACCCCAATGTAAATGTGGCCCGGTGGAAGCGCCAGTGTTTCCCACCGCACCGATCGCCTGACCCGCTTTGACCATATCTCCTTCCTGGACATAGATTTGACTCAGGTGGATCATAATGCTCACGACCCCCTGACCATGATCGATGCCAACGGTGTTGCCATGAATTTCAAATCCGTCTGATTCCCGTCCGACCAATGCCACTCGACCCGCAGCGGGGGCTAATACTGGGGAACCATAAGGGCCTGCATAATCCACACCCCGATGATAATAGTCGTCGGCAAAGACACCATTATAGTATCTTCGGACACCATAAATAGTGCTGATATATCCTTCATTGGGTTTAATAAACGGGCCATTCCAGAATTTTTGTGGCGTGACCAATGCTTTGAATGCATCGACTAAATCAAATTCATAGTCCGTTCCCAGATCCTCTTTATCCGGTGGTAGCCAAATTGATTGGGTGGGAAAGCTGCGATCGCTTATGGAGACGGCAATATTTCTTACCTCGTTAGCACCCATGACCCGGATTTCCCGTCTTCCCGGTCGATCCAGGGGAGTAGTCGGCAACAAAGCCCGATATTTATTTTCTCTGAGGGGAAAGACCGGATAAGTTTTGTCTAACATTGTCACCTCAGTCGGTGCCGCTTCTCCAGGATTTACGAGAATTTCTACCGATAGGGTATCCCCGATTTGGGGATTAGAAGGTTTGACAGTGACTTCTAGGGCGAGCAGTGGCGTGGCGATCGCCCAAAAAAAGGAACAAGTGATCAGTAACAGACTGGCTGTTTTTTGGCCAACAGGTGCCGCCTGTTGGGTTTGTTGCGAGGTTTGTTGCGGTGGTTGAGAACTTTCGGCGTTCCCACCCATTCTATTGAGCAGTTTCATCATCATCTATATTCTTGGTTTGATTGTACAAACTTGATTCATTTTATGGTTATACTCTGGATTTAGATGGGATTCCAGAAAATTTAGTTTCTCTTTAACCTTTAATTTATCATTATCTTAATCATCTTATCCAGATTTTGCTTTTTGAGTCGATCCGCCAAAAATTATTTATCCCCAGGATAATTTTTTCTGGTAATTATATCGCAGTAAAAAAACTGGCGATCGCTTTTATCAATACCTTAACATTTTCCAAATTACTCTAGCAATTATCTAACTCAAAAAAATTTTTTTTTGAGACCATTGTTTTCAGGCAATTGTTTTCAGCAAATTGTTTTCAGCAAATTGTTTTCAGCAAAGTTTTTTGAGGATGCATTCATTGCCAGAATAAACCCTCAGCAGTCAGCCATCGGCGATCGCTTATAGAGGTTTTTATTGGATTACAGAGGTTTTCTGGATTCCCGCGCGGGAATGACAGTTTTTTTTGTACTTCATAACTCCGCTGCTATAATGTCTTTCCTAGGCTTGATAAACCGGCAAAGTAAAGTGAAAAGTGCTGCCTTTTGATAGTTGGGAATCTACCCAAATCTGGCCATATTGACTGCGGATTAACTGTCTACAAACCGATAAACCAATGCCATATCCTTTTTGGCCACGATCTCTTTGTAAACGAAAGTGATCTTTAAAAATCTCCTCCTGATTCTCTGGAGGTATTCCCTGTCCTTCATCAGAAATACTCACTTGAACTTTTTGGCTGGTACGGTGTAAAATGGATATGCGAATGTTGCCCCCTTCAGGGCTATATTTGCCAGCATTATCCAGAAGATTAATCATCACTTGTCGCACCCGTTCTGGATCTGCATAAACCGATGGAAGATCGTTGGGAATGTCTGTCACAAGTTTCAAGGATTTTTTCTCGAATTGATGAGAAAAATCCTCCAATATTTCTTGGCACAAACAGCCCAGGTTTATTTGTTGACGATGCAGATAAAATTGATCGCGATCGCCCCCTGCCGCTTGTAAGATATCTTCGATGAGTCGGTCAATGGCTGTGGCTTGGTTGCGAGCGTGTTGGATTAAGCGGTTGAACAAACTGGGGGCGATCGGGGTTTTTTTCCCATCCGCAGATGTGGTAGCTTTGGTTAAAGTTTCTAAAGCCAAGGAAACCGCCGTTAAAGGATTGCGAATATCGTGAGCTAACATGGCAATCATCTGGTCTTTAAATCGCAGTTGATCCAAGAGTTCTGCTTTTTCCTGTTTCAGCCGAAATACTTCATCGGATAAGCGGATCATTTCCGCTGAGTCTGCCACCGAGCTATTTGTCGCAATCTGAGTGGGTTCATGGTGCTTAACCACACAGTTAGACTCAGACAATTGAGTATTCAGATGCTCTTTTAATGTAGATTGCCAGCGCACCCACCATTTATCTAGTTGGGCGACAATATTATTGCCGGTGAGTACCTGCCTCGGTTCGGGATAAAGTTTCAGCAAGGTGGGGGTGGCAATTAATTTGTAGTGTTCCGCTAAATAGGGTTCTTCAACTACATTGATGATTTCCAGATTGTAGGGAAATTCCGTCCTCCACTGTTTTAGGTAATTGCGGATTTCTTGGATTTGTTCGGCTGAATGTGGACGGCTATCAACGAATAGCAGCAGTTGTAAGGCTAATTTTGTATTCGTGGTTTGATTAGGAATCACGTGCATTTAATCTCATCACAGCGCAGTGGCAGGACTAATTATGAAGATTTTTTAATAAAACGGAAAGGATATGAGTTCAGGTAACTTTGTTTCTTTTTTTTTATATTTTATCTAAATTTGACCCAGATCGATCTGCCAAGGGGTTTATTGTGGGACAAATGGGTTTGGCTGGCTATTCTAATCATCGGGTGATGCGATCGCGCCTTTAAGGATCGCCCCTGGGAAAGTGATTGATAAGATCGATCGTGAGAATTGACTGCTTGATGGGATGGGACTAAAACTTGACAGTTCCATTGCTCAAGAATTTTTTTCCCCCTGATTTAAACCGATGGGTCGAGGACGAGTGAGATGAACTTGCCAAAGCGCCTTGGCGGTGGCCACGATCTCGCGAAGTGTATGATAGCTGATGGAGTCGATCCCGTACCGCCCCCAGTCACGGGTGCCTAAGCCGTTCGCCTGAATACCCATCGCCCGACCAATATAGACTGCGCGGGGTAAGTGAAAATTTTGGGTGACGAATACCGCTTGGGTGATGCCAAAAATTTCTTTTGCCCGGTGACAAGTTTCGTAGGTGCTAAAACCGGCGTAGTCTAAGATGATATCTGCCCTGGGAACGCCCAAGCTTTCGGCATAACTCTGCATGGCTGTGACTTCATCGTAATCAGACCCACGGCGATCGCCACTCATTAGCAGTTTTTTGACTTTTCCCTGCTGGTATAAGGCTACTGCCCCAGTCAGGCGATCTGCTAACATTGGCGTTGGGGTGCCATCGGCCCAAACCCCCGCCCCAAAAACAATTGCTACAGGAGTTTTTGGCACTTTCTCTGGGTCGCGTTCGCGAAATTTTTTGGTGGTCAAATAGACATAGCCACGAAGTGCTAAAGGAATTAAAATTAGGGCGATCGCTAAACTCAGCCAAGGCCAAATTTTTGACCAATTAAGCATTAACCAATGATTTATCATACATCTAGCCTACAAACTTATTTGGTTGTAGCGCAAATTCTGCTCATTTGGCGGCAAAGGGAATCATGGTTTTTCCTATAAGTAGATGTGCATAAATAAATTCAACACAGACCCCATTAGATGCATTGTCATTCCCGCGAATGCGGGAATCCACAGACTATCGGCGGGGAACGAAAAGTGCAATTAATTATGTTCACCTACTTAGTATCAGTAAAATGATATAGCCGTTATGATCCTGATGAAGTACAGAGGTATTCTGGATTCCCGTCGGAAGTACACCCCCGCGAAGGCCGCCATCGGCGGGAATGACAGAGTTTTTTTACTTCATAAATCTGCCAAGTGCTATATACTGAATTAGTCAATATCAGTCAATTTATTAAAATTAAGCAAAATTACTTTTTGAAATTTATCCGGTGACTAAATCATGCTCATTGAATTTACCGTTGGCAATTATCGCTCTTTTAAAGAACCTGTTACTTTTAGTATGGTTGCTGCGGATTTGAATGCCACAGACGATCCCGCTAATCCCGCCTCGGTTTTCCCGGTAAATAGCCAACTCAAGTTACTGAAAAGTGCGGCAATTTATGGAGCAAATGCCAGCGGCAAAAGCAACCTAGCTCGCGCCATGAAATTTATGCAATGGTTTATGATTAACTCTTCCAGGGCAACCCAAACGACTGATAAAATCAAAGTTGAACCCTTTAGATTAAGTCTTGAAACAGAAAACCAGCCGTCTTTTTTTGAAATTGTGATGATTCTCGATGGAAAACAATATCGATATGGATTTGAAGTAACTTCAGAACAAGTAATCTCAGAATGGTTGTTTTATGTTCCCAAAAAACAAGAAACTGAACTATTTAACCGGGTTAAAGATAAAATTATGATGAAAAAAAATCTCAAAGCCGATGGCATCGATAAGAGAACCCGACATAATTCTCTGTTTTTATCGGTTGCCGCTCAATTTAATGTGGCGATCGCCGATAAAATTCTTCAGGGTTTTGACGAGAATGTACATATCATATCTGGCTTAAACGATGGCAACCTATCCGCATATACCGTTGAATGTCTTTTCTCTGACATCAATCGACAAGCGATCGTAAATTTGATTAAAACTCTCGATTTCAATATCAGCAATATACAACTTAAGACTTTTGAACAAAAAGATATTCATTTTCCCGATGAAATCCCAGAGTTTTTCAAGAATTACTTATTTAAAGATAGTGGTAATCAAATGGTTTTTGTGCAAACTTTACATGATAAATTTGATGCAGGGGGAAATATCATTGATCAGGAAAAATTTGATTTACTTGAGCAAGAATCCGAAGGCACCCAGAAAGTTTTTGCCTTGTCCGGTTTGATTGTTGACGTTTTAAAACAGGGACAAACGATGATCGTGGATGAGTTTGACGCTAGACTTCATCCCCTGATTGGTAAAGCGATTATTCAATTATTTAATTCCCCAGACACTAATCCCCACAATGCCCAAATCATTTTGATGACTCACGACACCAATTTATTGGATTCTAAACTTTTTCGGCGCGATCAAATTTGGTTTACTGAAAAAAATCGCTATGGGGCTACTGATTTATATTCTTTAGCAGAATATAATGTTAAAAATGATGCGCCATTTGAACAGGATTATATCAAAGGTCGATATGGTGCTATTCCCTTTATCGGTAATTTAATTTGATGAAAAATATGAATTGCCAGAAAAAATTAGACTCTCTGCTAGGAGATTCCTATCAAAAAAATAGTGATAATATGTATGAAAGGCTACAGAAAAACCAAGCTACAGCGATTAAAAATGCGGAGAAATTGCTTAAGGAGTATGATATTATCGATCCCACTAATAATAATCCTTCGACAACGGTACATTTGCTGGTACAAGAGTTAAATCAGTATATTGTGTAGAATTGTGTAGAGATTTATTTAGGTTAATCTAGGCGTTCGCGAAGCGGCGCGGATGCGCTATCGCGAAGCGGCGCGGATGCGCTATCGCGAAGCGGCGCGGATGCGCCGCTTCGCGCAACTTTTTTCCTAATGAGACTATCTTTTAAAGTAAATGTTTAACATGGTTAGCTGGGGAAAATTTTTCGCTCCTGACAAATAACCAATAACCAATAACCAATCACACCGATTCACCATTAATGGCTACAAATGGCTACAAACTCTCTCTTAACCTCTATTCTCGTGTTTTTTATTGCCCTAACCAGTTCTAGTTGTCTAAAACAAGCACCAAAGACTTCCCAAATTTCAGCGGGAAATGTAGCGGAGATCAATCAAGTTGTTGCCGAAAATACGGTTCAATTGCCGAACCAAACTCCTGAGAATCAAACTCCCAAAATCCCAGTTCAAGGATATAAAATTATCAACACTTATCCCCATGACCCCAAAGCTTTTACCCAAGGATTAGTTTATCATCAAGGGGTTTTTTATGAGGGAACGGGTTTGGAGGGACAATCTTCTTTACGCAAAGTTGAGTTAGAAACCGGCAAGGTTTTACAAATTCATCGTTTAGCCGAGCAAGATTTTGGGGAAGGGATTGTCATTTGGCAAGATAAAATTATTCAGCTTACCTGGACTTCTCAAGTGGGTTTTGTCTACGATTTAGAAACTTTTGAGCAAGTTGGTGAGTTTAATTATCCCACAGAAGGCTGGGGGATTACCCATGATGGGGAAAAATTAATTATGAGTGATGGTACGGATACCCTCTATTTTTTAGATCCAGAAACTTTTGAGGAAATTGGCCAGGTTAAAGTAAAATATGGGAATCAGCCGGTGAACCGATTGAATGAATTAGAATATATTAATGGGGAAGTTTTTGCTAATGTTTGGATGACGGATTTGATTGTGCGAATCGATCCGAAAACAGGTCAAATTGTTGGGGTAATTGATTTATCAGGGTTACATCACGCATCTGGGCAAAAAATGCAAGGAAATGATGTCCTTAATGGTATTGCTTACGATCCAGAAGGCGATCGCCTTTTTGTCACTGGCAAACTTTGGCCAAATTTATATGAAATTGAGTTAGTGCCAAAACCCTAAACCATGAGTGGGCATAAATGGGCGATCGCTCCTAGGGGGAAAGATATTTTTACTTTTTATCTTTCCCTCAAAAAAGATTTAGTATTAGTTATTTGTTATGGGTTATTTGTTATTAGTTATTTGTGGTTGGTTGTTTGTTGTTTGAATCCGATCAAGAATAGCGAATAACCAATAACGGTCAACCGTCAACAGCCAATCATTCTTGACGATTGTAACTGAAATTTTTTTCGGTTTTGATCGCGGGATATCGCCACGATCCGATTAATTCAAGATATAATGTATAAAGGATAACTTTTTTATTGACTCATTAGACTTTTTGCATTAATCAAAGTTTTTCCTCCGATGATGGGGGGAATTGGGAGGGTTCCTTTTTGAAAAGGGACTGGGGGGATCTTTGTTTCATTATGCACTCTTGTCTATGAAGAATTTATGATTAATCAGGATGTTGATTCACTATGCCTAAACTGGGCGAATATATATTTCAAGTATTACACCAATATGGCGTTCAACACGCCTTTGGTATCCCTGGAGATTATGTTTTAAGTTTGTTCGATGTTTTGACTGAAAGCGAGATTCAACCGATTGTGATGACTCACGAGCCTTCTGTGGGTTTTGCCGCAGATGTTTACGCTCGGATTCGAGGTTTGGGGGTGGCTGTAGTCACCTACGGAGTCGGTGGTCTGAATATGATTAATCCGATCGCGGGCGCTTATGCGGAAAAGTCTCCCGTAGTGGTTTTGAGCGGTAGTCCGGGAGTCGGAGAAAGACAAAAGCGAGATTTGCTCCACCACAAGGTCAAAACCTTTGATTCTCAGCGACGGATCTATGAAGAGGTCACGCTTTATGCGGTTACTCTGGACGATCCATTTACGGCAGCCAGAGAAATTCACAAGGCGATCGACTATGCCCTGAAATTTAAACGTCCGGTCTATTTAGAAATACCTCGCGATCGCGTTTATGCAGAAATTGAGCCGATATCCATTCAGCCGCAGCCAATCAAACAAACCGATCCAGAAACTTTGGATGAAGCGATCGCGGAAACCATTGCGATGGTAAATCAGGCCAAATCACCAGTCATTTTGGCTGGGGTTGAACTGCATCGATTCAACTTACAAGAACAATTGCTGATCTTGGCCGAAAAGCTAGGGTGTCCGGTGGTGACAACCGTGCTCGGTAAGAGTGTTTTTCCAGAAGCACATCCGCAGTATCTGGGGATTTACAACGGGGTTTCTAGCAGTCACTTAGTCCAATCTTTAGTGGAAGAATCAGACTGTTTGCTGATGTTGGGTACTTTTCTCACAGATATTAACTTAGGGCTATTCACAGCGCACCTGGATGTAGCCAATGCGATTTCGGTAAATTCTGAAATCATTACGATTAAGCACCACGAATATCACCATATTCTGTTTGAGGATTTTATTCAAAGTTTATGTCATCGGGAGGATTTGCCCCATTCCCAACAGACTTTAGTCAAAGAAATTCGCGATCGGGTGTTCCCAACCACAGAAAAAATTTCTATGGGCGGTCTGATTTACGAACTCAATCAATTCATCGATGAAAATACGGTGTTTTTAGCAGATCCCGGAGACTGTTTGTTTGCCGCTGATGATATCTGGATGCAGGAAGGAACTTCGTTTTTCTGTCCGGCTTATTATGCCAGTATGGGGTTTGCCATTCCAGGGGCGATCGGTGCTTATTTTGCTGATCCATTTCGTCGCCCGATCGCCCTTGTGGGGGACGGTTCATTTCAGATGACCGGCATGGAACTTCTCACCGCCAAGCATTTAGGAATTAATCCGATTGTGATTGTGACAAATAATGCTTCATTTGCCACCCTAAGAGCAATGGGACACCAAGAAGCAAAGTATGTCAATATCCCCACATTAGACTATGCTAAATTAGCTGAATTGATGGGGGGCAATGGTTTTGCGATTGAAACGCGATCGCAGTTCCGAACAGCGTTGCATGAAGCAAAAAAACGGGATAATTTTAGCATTCTTGATGTTCGTTTATCCCCGGAAGATATCTCTCCTGGGTTACAAAAATTATGCAATGTATTTGCTAAAACTTTGAAGGGTTGATCTGGTGTTCAATAATCCGCATTCCGCGAATCCAAGGTTTACCACTTCGTTTACCGGGTGCGATCGTGATGATTTCTTGATAGTTCATCGTCATGCTTACCTCTCGTTTAAATATTAGACAAGAGTGCAAAATAAATATCTCGATCCCCCCAACCCCCCTTAAAAAAGGGGGCTTTTAAGAATTTTGCATTCTTGTCTATCGTTTCACACAAGCCATTGTAACCACTGCACCAATATGGATGTTGTCACAGTATTTTCAACAGCGTAAGTAGCCCTTAATTCATGGTACAAATAAACTGACTACTCAAGCTGCCGGGGATCCGCTGAGGGGGGATGCCAACCAGCCTGAACCCATAGCGCACGGGCTTCTTGGATAGAACGTTCTCCTGTATAGCGTTCATCGTTGAGGTCAAGACGCTCGCAAGTGGCTCTACCTATGGGAGTTGTGCCAACAATCTTTGTGCCGTCTGCGTTCCAGATGAAGTGGTCAGACCATTGTTGTTGACGGGGATTAAATAAGGGCAGAATTGCTGAGGTTTCTACATCCCGACCCACAATAAAGTTATAACGACGCTGATTACAGCGGCTGCAAGCCAGAGCTAGGTTATCAGAATTGTCAGAGTCCCCCAGCGATCGCGGTTGGATGTGATCGATGGTGAAACGAGAGGTGCTGATTAGTTCTGGAGAGTGGCAATATTCGCACAGGTAGCCAGCGCATTTTCGCACCAGTTGTTTGGTCAATTCATTAATAGTCATTGCTGGGCAATCAAGAGAGAATTGAGGTAGGTAAAGATGCGGTCAAGTTCCCCGATGGCATTGAGTTCTGCCTCTTCTTCTAGGGTCAAGTAACCTGTTTTGTTCTTTTCTAGTAGGTCTTCGAGGCGAGATTGTAATTCGTCAGTAAATTTGAAGAGTAGAAGGCGATCGATCTTCTCAACTTTAATGCCCGTTTCCAGCAAGGATGGTGGGCTAATCATTACTTGAATCATAATTTTGCTATTTTAGTACAATCCACTAGGTTAACTCTAGCAAATTCTGTAAAGGGCTATGGCCATTTAATTAACCCCTGAGTGCTGATCCTGCCCAATTTTGAGAAAAAAAGAAAGCCTTAGAGACTTTCCCATCAGGTGAATATCACAAATTTTTACTGATTTGCTCGCATAATGACAAATTTGCCTTTGGTGACAAAGCCTTTATTAATAGCATATCTAGCTGCCCCCCAGAAAACACTATATTGCTCTTAAAATACTTTTAACGCCCCGACAAGATAATTACTCGAATGCTTCGCCCTTACTAATATGAGACGATCCCCCAGATTCTCTTAGGGCTTGCACAAGTAAATCTGTTAACTTTAATCTTTTCCCCCATTCTTGAAGATAGTCAAAATCGAGTTTTTTCCCTTGTAATTTTAAGACACCCAAGATATCTCGCCACTGTTTTTGGGATTCGCTGTTAGCCATCCGAAACCAGAGAAGTTTTTGCAGTATTGTATCTTCCGGTGTGCAGAGATAAAAAGATTTACTCATATCTCCATCAGGACAGTGAAGTACACGACGAGACATTTGGGAAAGGGAAAATTCATCGTCTTTCATCACAAAAATGTCTGCTTTTTCGGTTGTAGTCAAATGGATAACATTAAAGGATGAAGTCTTTCTATTCACAGCTTCTTCTACAGCGATATCGCTGATATAAAATTGATCGGCGATCGCCTTAATTAGTGACTGAATCTGACTAGCTTGGATGTTGACTACTAAATTTAAATCCTGTGTAAGTCTGACTTCTCCTTGGAGAGAACTAGCAACTGAGCCTCCTACATAATAAGGGATGTCCAATGAATTCAAGATAGATGCTAACTCAAGTGCTAACCAAATTGGATCTTCTATCATTAAATCTCCCTGATATGTTAAACCAGATAAAAATTTAGCCCATTTCTCTCCTAAACGCTTTCTGATATAGTGTTGTCTGATTGTATCTGTTGAAGCATTAGGAAACTGACTTTTAATCCCTGCTAATGCCAATATAGCCCCTCGTTTTGCTATGCGCTTAAACAGAGATTCTTTTTGGCTGGGAGTCATTTTTCGCCAGAGTTTAAACTGTACTTGTTCAGCTTCAATCGAAGTATCTATAGATTGTGTTCGGTAGTTAATCCGGTTGATAACTGTCATAGTTAGCCTCGGTAAAGCCATCAGTTAGGTGTTTAATTCTCACCCTTGAGCCTATGGGTTAGTCTAACATAAGGAATTGATTTTGCCCAAGAGAAAAAAAGAAAGTCTTAGAGACTTTCCCATCAGGTGAATATCACAAATTTTTACTGATTTGCTCGCGTAATGGCAAATTTGCCTTTGGTGACAAAGCCTGCGATCGCTCACTTTAATTGATCGGCATTACTTACCAATACTAGCCAGAACATCAGCCCCTATTTGAGCAATAATGCCCTCCTCGCAAGCAAAGAAACCAGGTTGCTTCACAAATATCTGGTTAATCAGATAAAAGTTATCACAGAAACCCGGTTTCTCCTCTCAGAGGCGATTCCACCCAGCGAATCCCGACGCGGGAATCGCACCTCAAGCAAAAGAAACCGGATTTTTTCAAAAACATAGGATTTACAACTTCTGCTATAGATACTGATTTGCTAGACGTTTTCCCAAAACGAGTCCATTCAAAATTATCTAAAGGTCTCAAAACAATCAAGCACAATAAAAATCTTAAGCAAGTCAGCCATATTCTAATGATTTTATTTATATATCAGGCCGATCTATGATTTGTTTTAAAGCATTAAGAAATTTACCATTAAGATTCATAAAATCCTCCCACTTAAAGCCGCCAAACTCATCTCCCCAACCATGTGGAAGAAATACTTGACGATCGTCTAGCTTGAACCATTCTGCCGCCTCATGAAGTTCAAAACTTGCCACAAGGTTCGCAAAAGCGTGTAAGGCATCTGATGATGTTATGATAGCTGACAATTTTACTGTGTTATTAATTGTTAAACCAGCCTCTTCACCCTTTTCTTGAGAATTAGGTAACGATGGACATCTAAGTGAAATAAAAGCTTTTTCGTTATCTATTCGACGGATTGAAAAGGTGTACCCTGGCTTATACGATATTCTTTTTGCTAACTCACTTAATATCAGAAAATTTTCTTCCATGATCTTCACTATGTTGTTTGCTTAGTAATTAGACCAGCATTAACTGGCTTATTGCAATGTTCCTGTCTACTTATTTAGGTTTCGCGTAATCTAGTAAGAGGGATTGAGTGGGGGATCGCACTACATAACAACACTTTGCTGTACTCTACCCTGGTAATCAAAAATAGATCGCAAGGTGAAAAATACATCAAGACTATTTGTTCCCTCCGTACACCCATCATGAGTAATATGTTCTGTAGGAGCTATATAAGCCTCTCCTGGTTCTACTTTTAATTTAACAACAGGATAATTTGGGAAACGCTGCATAAATGCCCTGCAAATTCTTGAACTACCCGAAGTTTCACTAACTAGATTACCATCAACTTTAACAACCAATCTATAAAGCTGCTGAATTGATAGATTGATGAATAAAAAATAGCGGGGTTCAGAGCCAAGATTGATTAAGATTCGATCGAGCGATGAACCACGCGGATTATCAATGTGGAGACCAACTCGGCAATCTCTATTGCCAACAGTTACAGTCATCTGGTTAGGGGCATTCCACCCAATTCCATATTTAGTTAGGTCTGCACTTTGAAGACGGAAGGTTTCAATATGATCCTGAATTAGACTGATCCCTTTCTTAACCCGATATTTTTGTAAAAAATAGTTCAAGTTTTTCTGGTTTTTGACACTACTTATCTCATTAAAATGACCTAAAATATTTTGAGGAATACTGAAAACACTTACATAAAGATTTGATGAATTATCAAGTTGACTGCTGAAAAGTATTTGTTGTTCTAACTCGGTAAGTTTTCGCCACGGTAATCGAGGGATAATTGCATCCCGACAGTAAGGAGTAGAACATCGATCTGTTGAAACACTAGCTTCCTCTGTTCCTGAACTTAATAAAACTCGCTCTGACAAAATTATGTTATTATAACTCGGAAATATTTTTACCCCTTCAATAAGTTGATACATATATTATTTACTTCTAGATAGTATAAACTCAAAATTTGCTGGTAAACTAACATAAGCACATCAGAGCGTCAAAGACCTGTTGTGATGTAATAGATGTAATAGAATCAGAAGTAATATGTTTATGGGGGGCAAACCGAAAACCCCATTTTTGGGTATTAGTTGGTCCAAAAATACCTACTCCTGGTACACGAAATAAGTCCGCAGCATGAAGCATACAGGAGTCAACACCCAGGAAAAGGTCAGCAACACTTAATAAAGCAAATGATAATTCTAGAGGAATGCCAGATACATCAAAAATTCGATTTTTATAATATGCCAATTCCAAAGGTAAGTTGTGATGCATACCTAAAATAATAACTATGTAGTCAGTCTGAACTGACAAAAATTTATCTATTGTCCTTATGAATTTGTCGGCTGACCATATTTTTCTTGGCTTAGTATCTGTGTGTACAATGAATGAGTAGTTTATTTTTTTTCATAGACACTTTTAAATCTTGAACTAGCGTTAAATATTTTTTTATATAGGTAAAATTACTAAAATATTCAATGTTAATTTGAGAAATGATAATCGACCTGAGAAGATGTTATAAAGCGCACGAACAGCTGGTAATGCGATAAGGTCATCGCCAATACCATTAGCAAAAAAAACTACTGGCTGCTTAAAATTTTTAGGATATAGCATCAGCTATTTTTACCTTCTTTAACTACAGAATGTAAATTATCAACACAAGCACTAACTAAAAGCTTGCCTGCATCAGTCAACGCTTCAGACTTTATTAAACCTTGATAAGCTACATCGGCAAAACTAAGTGTTTCAACCCAGTAACTCTCAGCTTGCGAGTACAAATTTCCCGATGAAAAACAAGGAGAAGATAAAAGTTTAGTCCATACAGCCGCTCCTGCTGAAAAGGTCATTAGAGCATGAATAACCTGTCTGAGGGGCCGGTTTCTGTTTTTCCAGGGAGAGAAGACCTCTGGTGAATTCCCGTCTGTTGTGTAAAGGCGCACATTTTTTTCTACCAGATTAACTTTAGTATGGAAAAACTCATGCACCATTTGTACGCATAAGTGGCATCTTTCTTCGAGCCGATCGATTTCAGAATCGAAGTCCTGCCAAGCCCAACCAGGCAATGATGATACAGAACCAGCTTTGCGTGTAGTAGGAGAGTAACGAGGCAAAACAGTGTAAACCTTCATCGCCCGACTCATACTTACACCAAGCCCCATATCTAAGAATGGAAGTATGTCTAAGCAGAGCCGGATCTCATTATGCCTAGTGTTGACAACTGTGATACTATCAACATAGTTTTTTTCAATAAAGTTAAACTCATTTCCCGCTGCGGCTGGTTGAGTTATCGCTGTGGAAATACGAATTCCTGACCGTGTAAAGCTGTCTGGCAGCCAAGTTATGCAATCAGATCGATCGTCAAACAGTAGGTTAATCATTTGTTCTGTAATTTCTCCTAGATCGCTATCTCGCTTTACAGCCGCAACGCCAGCTAAGGTAGGAAAGCAAACAAGAGAGCCAACAGTGACCTTTACTTTTTTGAGAGGTTCTAACCCTAAACTAAAGCCTCCACTCAGCGGTGAAAACAAAGCATAGAAATCGATTAGGCAATCGTTAATACTATCAGTTTCACTGTTGACATAAGCTTGGAAAAGTGAGCCAGATTTTGCTTCAAGTTCCCTATATTGCAGAAATAAACCGCTCAATATATTCACGTCTTCACTTTGCTTGAGAAGCGCCGCCGCTAACTCATAACCTTGATTGCTAAGAATATGCAGCATAGCTAGGTGTCGAGTAGCTGACTGATCGGCATATTCAATTAAAGCATTTTGATAGAACAGTTGAGTGTCATCTAACTTACAGGTCAATTCCAAGTCAACAGTCCCAATTTTAGTTTCTTGCTTTGGACAAATGCTCATAACTTAATGTTTTTATGAGATAGCTGAAAGTTCAGTGGATAAGTAATTTCTGATATGCTCGATGAGAATCATCATATCTTCGCAATAAACTGATTCCCTATTAAAGCCATTTTGGGAACTATAACGATGAGGAAGATATCCGCCACCACAAATTTCAAATAATTGACAATCAAAACACTTCTGAGGTGCAGAAAAACGTTTTATAGATAGTGCTTTGACGAGAGGCAAAGACTCTAAAGTCTCAATCGGATCGGATTCCAGCGACATCCCTGTTTTGGTTGCGCCATGATAGGCTGTTTTGAGAACATCTAGCCCGTGATAAGTGCCATCGGTTTCAACTATGATTACTCCATTACTTAATGCCCCATAGGAATCAAATCCTCTCTGTCCACCCATTAAAAGCTTCATTAGAGTTCTGAATATACGAACTTCCATACTGGTTTCTGAAGCTATCCAATAATCGAAAAGAGAGGATAGCCATCGACCAAAAGTTCCTGGGGGATACTTATCGTATGGAAAAGTATCATAGTTAAAGTCGGGTAGAAGAAAATCTATAGAAGTGGTGTTGAATTTTTCAAAAAATGTCAATAGATCATAAGGATCTATTTCTGGATTGGCAACGGTGAGAAAACCTCCAAACACAGACGCGCCAGACTTGGGATTACGCAACTTTTCTACACCAGCTATAACTTGAGAAAAGCTTCCATTTCCTTTTGCGTCAACTCGCATACGATCGTTCCATTCTTGCGGTCCATCAATACTTACACCCGCACGAACATTAAAGTCTTGGAGTACCTGCACAATGTCATCGTCTACCAGCGTTGCATTCGTTTGAAGTCCGAATCCGAACTTTACATCCGCTTCAATATCATGAAAATTATTCGACAAAATTGTGAAGAACTCTCTAAGTCTAGCGGCTCCGAGTAGAAGAGGCTCACCACCATGAAAGACCACAAGAATCTGTTTTAACTCACGAATACGAACATAGCTGCTGAGACGATCTGCTAGAAGCTGGATCGTCTCAGCAGTCATAAAGACTGGCTGATCTCGCCAAGTTTGATCTGGGTGTTCGTACATATAGCAATAAGAACACTTGAGATTGCAACGACTCACGACTTTAACTACAAAAGTTGTTATCGGTCGCACTTCGTAAAACTCAGTTCTCTGGGGTAGAAGCAACTCAAGTGACATAAATCTTTCCTTTAAAGCTACATTATTGAAAAACCAAATCATTTTTGGCTAAAAGCCTTTTAAGCCAAGCACTTTCTCTGTAAAAAGCAAACTCAATCTTTATTGTGGCTACTGAAATCACGCCAAGCAATTGGCTCTTTGCCCATCCGTTCCGCTTGAATCGCTTGAATTGCGGCTACAACTTTTGGGTTTATTTTCTGTAGCTGTTCTTCTTTCAACTCATTAACTGCAAGTTTAGTAACAGGTTTATTTCCTTGATAAACGGTCATTTATTTTCCTCACTCATTAATTAAATGGATGTACAAATCAGTTTTCCGGGAGATCAGCAACTCAAGTGACATAAGTATTTCGTGTTTCGTCGAAGCTGCTCTGAAAAACAAAATAATTTTTGGCTAAAAGCCTTTGAAGCCAAGCACTTTCTTTGGAAAAAGCCGACTCAACTTTGATTGTGACTACTGAAATCACGCCAAGCAATTGGCTCTTTGCCCATCCGTTCCGCTTGAATCGCTTGAATTGCGGCTACAACTTTTGGATTTATTTGCTGTAGCTGTTCATCTTTAAAATCGCTCCATGTCAGTTGAGCAACAGGTTGAGAACTCTGATAAACAGTCATTTATCTTCCTTTAGATTTGATTGATTGAGTTGAGGACTCCCCCATTTTCCTTGCTAATGAAATCTTTGTCTAGTCTCAAAATGTCCTATTTTGCCGCCAACTTTTTCCTGCTTTTATTCTCTTTCAATCTACTTTTGTATTAAAATATCTCAAAATATACTAAAATGTCTAACACTGTGCTATAATACACAAAATGCTCGCACCTACCTGACCCAATGAATATTAAAGAAATGTTACATATAGCTGATAAGGTAGTCTTGGAGAAAACCGGTCAACACCTTGACGATTTACAAGAAGCGATACTGCGCGGAACTCTACAACGTAAAACATATAAGCAAATAGCTAAAGATTTTGACTGTTCAGAAAGTCGTGTTAGGAATGCAGGTTCGCAATTATGGCAGATACTTTCAGAAGAATTGGGAGAAGATGTTAGTAAAACCAATTTTCGAGCGGCAATTGAAAGGTTACAAAACTATAATGTTGTGAACTTTGCACAAAGAGTGACACAAAACGTGAGTGGTAGTTTTAACATATGTGGCGAAACTAGACACCTACCCGATATACCAAACTCACATCGACCTAATGAAGAAACAACTAACACAAAACAAACTAAAACATCGCATCACGATTTAAGCGAGATGCCGGAGTTGGGTGCTTTCTACTCACGCACTCCCGAACTCGACACTCTCACCTCCTGGATGATACAACAACGCTGTCGCCTCATAGCCCTCACGGGTATCTGCGGCATCGGCAAAACATCTCTAGCAGTACAACTCGTACAGCAGATAAAAGATGAGTTTGAGTATGTAATTTGGCGCACTATAGACGCATCGCACACCCTCGACGAATTTGAACACGAACTAATTCAGTTTTTCTTGCAGTCAGAAAAGCTGGATTCTTCTGCAACTAATCCCAAACGCTTACCTCTGATTAAATATTTACAAAAATATCGCTGTTTAATTATCTTAGATGACGTTCACCACCTTTTCTGTAGTGGCGAATTGGCAGGACAGTATAAGCCTGAATATGAAGAATATAGAGCGTTCTTGAAACAGATAGAAAAATTATCTCATCGAAGTTG
The DNA here is from genome assembly GCF_040564635.1 of Planktothricoides raciborskii GIHE-MW2. Lineage (NCBI taxonomy): Bacteria > Bacillati > Cyanobacteriota > Cyanophyceae > Oscillatoriales > Oscillatoriaceae > Planktothricoides > Planktothricoides raciborskii. The sequence continues at coordinate 4,352,204 of NZ_CP159837.1, read as the reverse complement.
CTTTCTGCTCATCGGTTGGGAACAACCGAGGGAATTTCCTCAAATTACCAGTAAAAATAGCCCGATTCAAACTTTACAACTCATGGGTTTAGATGTTGAAGCTAGTGCTGAAATTATCAAAGATCATGGATTAGGACAAATTGACCACTACTCAAGACTTATTCATGACTATCAAGGCAACCCTTTATGGTTAAAAAGCGTGGCGACTATCATTCAAGAGTTGGGAGTAAGTATGACTGATTTACTACCAGATGATACTCTATTGTTACCAGAAGATTTGAAGGATGTTTTACAGCAACAATTTAGTCGCTTATCGGCCAGAGAAAACGTAGTAATGTCTTTATTAGCAACAGTAAGAGAACCAATTAATCTGGCAATGTTAGCAGAAAATAGTGAAGTTATGTTGTCAGATTTATTTAATGTCCTACATTCTTTATCGCGCCGTTGCTTGATACAGCAGGAAGGTAGTTGTTATCTTTTACAACCCGTATTGAGAGAATATATCAAAACCGAATTATAATATCTGGGCAGTCAGACAAAAGTTATCACAGAAACCCGGTTTCTCCTTGAACTCAACTAATTCGCGCTAACAGTACCTCAGTTGAACTTGGTAATATTCTGGATTAATATTGTTACTCATATCTACTTATCCTTATCAATAAATAAAGTTTTGAATAAAGATACAGAAATAATTAAAGTATTTCCGATTTCTTGAATTTCCTCAAAATCTCGATCGCCAGTAATTAAAAAGTCAGCGTCAGCAGCAATTGCACATTCAATGAGTTTAGCATCTTTGGGATCTCGCTCAAAATGAACCTTTTGCTGAAGATTAACTAAGATAGTTACCTGATCGATTAAATCTAGCCATCTTTGTTTTTGTTGTGAATTTAACTTAAGTTTAGGACGATTTAACACCTGGACGTATTCATCTAAAATAGATGGAGAGACAATCCATTCATAATCAGAAGAAGCAATAATAAAATTAATCACTTCTTCTGGTTTTCTCCCTGATATTGCCGCCGATATTAAGATATTAGTATCAATAATAACTTTTTTCATTCTCCTCTCCGATAAGCATTAATTTCTTCTTGAATTTCTGCATCGGTGAGAGGACGATCGGCGTGTAAAGCTTGAGTTTCTTTACATAACTGTGTAAATTCTTGGGCTAACTCCTGTCTTTGAGGATCGGAAGTTTGATTTTGATTGTTGACTCTCTCTCTACTTAATTGTTCAAGTTTTTGGTTTAATAATTTTTGAGCAGATTCACTTCCTCTAATTTCTAAGATCTCTTGAGATTTTTCTTGTTTAACTAAAGCTTCAAAAGCTTTAGAAATTAGCTCCTGATAATTTTTATATTTACCTGTTTTAATTTGCTCTTCTAAAAACTTTTCTTGTTCATTGGTTAAAGTAATTGTAACCATTTAAACCTCCTGATTTGTTGAATAATATTGTAGTTTATATTAGATTACATGAGTTAATGAGTCTCAAAATATTGACGATATAATTGACAGCTTACAATCACTGAGCGATCGCCCCACCCAAAGTAAAGGCGAGAATAATTATCAAAAATAGCCTGAATCCTTTCGGAGCATTGTAGCATTTTTTCTATCAGCCATTAAATTTGGCAATAATAATTTACATAAACCCCTAATAGCCATGTCCTGAATTGCGACTTTCGCAACAATAAAATTGTTTTTAGTCGGCAAAGCGAACCGTTTGCGATCGCACCTCAAGCAAAAAAACCGGGTTTATTCACAAATATCTGGGTAGTCAGATAAAAGTTATGACATAAACCCGGTTTCTTTCGCACCCCAAACAAAGAAGCCTTTCTTCAAATAGAAGAAATCTGTCATTCTCGCGAGGCAATCATGCAAAAATTGATTACAAAGGTAGGTATTGAACTTGGTTAACTAAATCTTCTGGTTCACTGGATTTGGCAATGATTTCTAAGTCCCTCACGCATTCACCAACAGTTACATACTGTTGGTGTCCGTAAATCACTCCACTAAATTTTACCCCCTCTTGCTGCCGACAGTTGGCTATGACTAAAAACTCATCATCTTGGGTAAAGATAACGCGATTGAGTTCGGTGGCGCGATCGAGTAAAGTAGAATCAGGACTGCCCGTTCTACCATCTTCTTGTACTGTAATAACGTCTATACCCCGCAATTTTAAACCATTAGTAATTGCTCGACGAATATGCTCATCCATGTACAAAGCTATGGTCATTTAATTAGCCCCTGAGTGCGAAGTTTTTTAGCCAAAGCGGATTCGCCAGCTTCTTGACGTAACTTTTCAACTCTTTCAAATCGTTGCTGAATATCGGCATCTAGTTCTTCTTTGTGATCCCAATAGTAAGCTAATGCCGAATAAATTTGACTCATGGTTAAATAGGGATGTTGAAATTTAATTTCTTCGGGACTCCAGCCAAAAGCTAGATAACCGGAAATTACTTCAATGACTTTCATCGTTGTTCCGGCAATGTAGGGAACGCTGTTTTCATTTAGTTCTATATATTTGTATTGAGTAGCAGTTAAGTTCATTTGGCCTCGTTACTGAATTAAGTACATTGCTTCAGAGATGACTTATTTTTAAGTCTAACATAAGGAATTTATTCTGCCCAAGAGAAGAAAAGAAAGCCTGGGAGATTTTACGACAAATGCTTAGTCGGTTCGATCGCACCTTGTAGGGGCATTCTAGGGGCGCAATCTTTGCGTTTGCAAATAATTTATGGGTTATGTGAATTTTTTTGGGGAATGCTTCACCCCTACTAATCAGAAGAACTCTGTATGAAATAAACCCGGTTTCTCTTCTCAGGGTAGAGGCGATCGCACCTCAAGCAAAGAAACCGGGTTGCTTCACAAATATCTGGGTAGTCAGACAAAAGTTATGACAAAAACCCGGTTTATCTCGCACATCTTTGTGTGCCAAAATCACCGCCGCGCCTAACCCACCCTAGGAAGGTTTTGGTGGGACGACGGCGCGGAGCAAAGGCGATCTGTTTTGTCCCAAAATCACCGCCGCGCCAAGTGGCAACGCCCGACGGGGGATTTATCCCCCGCCGGGTTTTGCCAGGAGTGCAAGATGTCGGTTTTTAACCAACCCCCGCCTTCAGGGGGTAGGCTTGAGCTATGAGGCTGGTTTTGGTGGGACGACGGCGCGGAGCAAAGGCGATCTGTTTTGTCCCAAAATCACCGCCGCGCCTAACCCACCCTACGAAGGCTTTTACCCCAACCATTAAGCATCATTCAGATAACAACACAATCCGATAACGGGCTTTATTAGCCGCTACCTTGTCCATTGCCTCATTCACCTGACTTAAAGGCATGGTTTCTATCATCGGTTTAATTTGATTAATCGCCGCAAATTCTAACATTTCCCGCATAAACCGGCGACCACCGACGACGCTACCCACCACAGATTTTTGGCCAAAAATTAAGGGAATTAATGGCACATTTAGACTGGAAACGGGAATGCCTACAAAACACAACACGCCATTATTAGCTAATAGGCTAAAGGCAACATCCCAGTCTGTTTCGGCGGAAACTGTAGAAACCACTAAATCCAAAGTGCCGGTGACTGCTTTCATCTCTTCAGCGGTGCCCCATTTTTGATAATGATGGGCACCAAATTCTTTGGCTTGGGCTTCTTTATCCGCAGAGGTAGAAAATGCGGTCACTTCTGCTCCCATTGCCCGGGCAAATTTAATGGCTAAATGTCCCAGTCCACCAATTCCCATTACCCCAACTTTCGTCCCCGGATGTTTAATATAGGTGCGTAAGGGAGTGTAAACGGTAATTCCGGCACACAATAATGGTGCAGCACTGGCAGAGTCTAAAGCATCGGGAATTTTATAAGTGAAATCTGCGTTCACTCGCAGGCGATCGGCAAATCCGCCATAGTTGCCCACAATTAGACCTGTATAGCCTTGACGACAGATATTTTCTTCCCCTTGCAAGCAGTGGTCGCAAGTCCGGCAGGAGTTACGGATCCAGCCCACTCCCACGCGATCGCCTTTTTGGAGATGGGTAACTTTTTCTCCCACTTCCGTCACGACTCCCACAACTTCATGCCCTGCGACTAGGGGAAATTGAGTCACTCCCCAGTCATTATCTCTCATGTGAATATCCGTATGGCACAGACCATTATGAGTCACGCGAATTTCTATTTCATTGACTTGTAAGGGGGCGGGTTCATATTCCCAAGGTTGTAGCTTTTCCCCGGCGTTTAAGACGGCATAAGCCTTGAACTTTGTAGCTTCGGTCATAGTAATTTTTCCCGAAATTGTCTTAAATATATACTAGATATTTTATCAACTCTTTTTTGGTAAATACCTAAAATTTAATTAAATCTACAGAAACAGGATGCAAATATGAAATGCTGCCAACATTAATCGATCCGTTATTTTGCCAGAGGTCTTTTGAACTGGTTAAGCTTTGATTAATTGTCTAAAATTATGCTACGGCTCGGTTTTTTGTCGGGGTGTTCAGACTAATCTCGTCATTTATGTTATTGGATTATGAAAATTACGGTTATCTTCCTGGGACTGCTATTCTTTTTTCTGATGACTTTTTATTTATCTGGGGACACGAACCAAGGTTTTGTCACCCTAACTTTACCTTCGATTTTTAGCGATCGCATGGTGCTCCAGCAACAGAGGAATGTGTCGATTTGGGGGTGGGACAAACCGGGGACGGCGATCGCGGTGACATTTCGGGGGCAAAAAATCTTGACCCAAGCGGAATTGGACGGCAAATGGATCGCCTCGGTAAACACGGGGGCGGCAGGTGGGCCATTTACCCTGCTGATTTCAGGGACAAAACAGCAAAAGCTGGAGGATGTGCTGGTCGGAGAAGTTTGGGTGGCTGGGGGTCAGAGTAATATGTGGTGGCCCGTCAGTCGCAGCCTGCCCATAGACCCGGTTTCTGACTCTGATTTGGGGGATTCAGAAACCCGATTGCCTTGTCCGTCCTGCGATCCAGAGATTCGGGTTTGGGATGCGAATACGGCCCCGAACAGTGAGGGTTGGCGGGCAAGGCAGCCCCAGAAGACTGTCCAGGCAGAATGGAAAATCACCACACCGGAAACTGTGGGGAATTTTCCCGCTACAGCTTATTTTTTTGCCAGGGAATTGCACCAAACTTTAAAGGTGCCAATCGGGATTGTTCACTTGGCTGTACCGGGGCAAAAAATTGAGACATTTTTTAGTAATGAGTTTATTCAAGTAAACCTGCCGCATTTGGTGAATAATTCAGGGGATAAAAACCAGCCGAATTATGAGGGTAAAGCCGCAGAGTTGTTTAATGGTATGGTTTATCCGGCTGCCCCCTATTCTGCACGAGGTTTTATTTGGTGGCAAGGGGAATCGAATGCAGGGGAGTTTTTGACATACCGGGTTTTGTTTCCGGCTTTAATCCAGGAGTGGCGGCGGTGGTGGCACAACGAGAATGCCCCTTTTTTATTTGTGGAGTTGGCCAATTTCCTGGAAAAACAAACTTATCCGGTGGAAGAAGATCCTTGGCCCAGTTTGCGCGATGCCCAGAAAGAAGGATTAAAATTGCCTAATACGGCGATGATTTCTACTATCGATATTCTGCCAGATACAGCGAATCCTAACGAGATTCATCCGCCGAATAAACAGTTGGCAGGGCATCGTCTTTATTTGGCCGCGATCGCCAATGTTTATGGTCAAAAAGATATCCCGTGGAGTGGTCCGCAATATCAGTCGGTACAGTTTGAAGATGGCAAAGCGATCGTCACTTTTAATTATGTAGGGGCAGGACTGATGGTGCCAAATGGTGGTGAACTAAAAGGGTTTGCCCTCGCAGGAAGCGATCGCCGTTTTTTCTGGGCCGATGCCAAGATTCAAAATAATCAAGTGATTCTGACCAGTAAAGCAGTACCAAACCCGGTGGTGGTGCGTTATGGTTGGGCGAATAATCCCATCGGCAATTTGTACAATCAAGCGGGATTACCTGCTTTTCCCTTTCGCAGCGATCCTTGGACATTGGGGTTGAATAAAGCGGAGTGGAAAAATATGGAAATGGTGGAATTAGCAGCTTATATTCAGAGAGAATTAATGCCGCAAAACCCGCAACAAAAATTAATTTGGCAGCAGATATATCAGGCGATCGCGTCATCTCAGAAATCTAAGGCCAAACAACTGATTGTCACCTTAAGGCAGCAACCAATTGCCGAGGCTAATTTAGACCGAGCTTTGCCAATTTTGGATAGTAAAATTAAGTCTTAATTAAATAGACATATGCCAAAACACCGGATTGATTTACCCCAACCTCCCTTAAAACCGCTATCGGCTTTAGATAAAGAATAGATTACCCCAACTTTCCTTAAAAATGGGGTATTTAGATAATTTGGCAACCAGTCTAATGTAGGATGAGAATTACCCACTTATTTGTGTCTCAATTGGTTTTTATGATCGCTCTTTTGATTGGTTTAATTTTTTGGTTACTCCAGCAAATAGTCATAGCACCAGCATGGGCAGCGACGATTCCCCAAACTCCCCCAATGCTGACGAGAGAAGTTTTGCAAGAACGAGTCAAAAATCCGGAATTTACTGAAGGGATGCGCCGGATTAATTTAAGCAATTTTACTATTGATTTACGCAGTGATAATGCGGAGTTTAAAAGCCAGTTTTATCGGCAGGTTAAACTTTATTTAAATCGTCCCGGGAATCCCGTAGGTTTAGACGTTTCTAATTCGGTGATTTTGGGGGCATTTAATGGTAATAATTTGGGGCTACAAGTGCCCCTTTATGCGGAGTCTTTGTCCCCAATGTTTACGGAAGATGAGTTGTTACAAATTAAGCGCGATCGCCGTCGGTTATCGCAGCTTACCCAGTTGTCGCGATCGCTCTTAGGAACTCCCGCTTCTGAGGTGCAAATTTCGATTTTACGAGGTCCGATTAAAATGGCGCAAACTCGGTTTGAGGGAACGGTAAATTTTAATAATACCTTTTTCTTAAATACCTTAGATGCGATCGGGGCAGAATTTATCGGCAATACGGAATGGTCAGAAACTCGTTTTAGTCTTATGGCTAAATTTAATAGTGCTAAGTTTAAGGCTGTAACCCAATTTCGCGGCAGTATTTTTTACCAAAAAGCAACTTTTAATCGGGCGGAATTTCAAGACTCGGTAAATTTTACCGGCAGTACCTTTGCCAATAGTGGCAGTTTTCATCAAACCCAGTGGCAAAAACTGGCTAACTTTAGTCGGGTGCAATGGCTGAGTAATGCGGATTTTAGCCAAGGTCAATTTGGCGATCGCCTTTTATTTACTAACGATAAATTTAGCCAATCCCTATTTTTAAATGGGGCAAATTTTGCTCAATTAGCGAGTTTCCGCGAGGCACAATTTGCCCAGCCGGTGAACTTAAGGGGCGCCAGTATTCTCAATCAAGCGGATTTTAGTGATGCTGACTTTACCCCAGATGCTTATGTGAATGTGGCAGAACTCACTTTTGATTCAGAACAGGCAAAAATTGCCGGAGATACCGGCAGAATTGGGCGAAAACTTTCGGTTCCCAGTTTACAAGGAAATGAAACAGTGTTGCGAAATTTAGTGAGAAATTTTCGCTCCTCAGAACAAATTCCTGATGCCAATCAAGTGGAGTATTTACGGGCTAAATTGCAATTCCGAGAATTGGGCAAACGTTTACACAATGTAAATGTGAATACTGCTACAGCAGCGGAATTGAAAAGTTTAGGTTTTTCTAATCAACAGGTTAAGGCAATTATTGATAGTCGCCAAATGCATTTTTTTAGAAATTTAAATGAACTTTTATCCCTAGAAGAAATTGATTTAGCTACCTATGTCAAAGTCAGCGATCGCATCTTTTGTAGTCCGCGATCGGGTATTTTTGCCTCCGTATTAGATACCTTACAATGGTTAGGCTTAAGTTTGCTACTTTTATTGAGTGCTTATGGCACCAGTTCAGAGTTAGTTTTTGGGGTAGGAATGGTGGCGATCGCCTATTTTGGGGTGTTATTTTGGTTAATAGATCGGTATCGTCGGCTAGTCCCTCAACCCATTGTGCCCAACTTAGGAGAAACTATCTCAGTATTGATTAGTTTTATCGGCTTTACCGGGATTGGTTTATTGGCGATTTTTAATAGTCCAGAAAATTCTTGGCTGACTTTAGGCTGTCTGGCAATTTTTCTGCTGCCATTACCTGTATTATTGGTTACAATTATTTATTGGCGCGGTCGCTATCATCAGTTATTAAATGTCAGTTATTTTGTCGAAGATGGGAGTATGCGGCAACTGCGTTTAACTATTGGTCGATTGCCGATTATTCCTAAGTTTCCCTTATTCCGCGATCGCTATTATCCAATTCTTTGGGATCGGCGCTGGAGTTGGTTAAACTATTATGATTTTAGTTTGAATAATCTATTTAAATTTGGCTTTAATGATATCCGCGTCCGAGACGAACACCTCCCCGGATTAATTAATACCTTAGTGTGGTATCAATGGAGTCTGGGAATTTTATATCTGACTCTATTACTCTGGACGCTTTCCCGCACCATCCCCGGTCTGAACTTATTGATTTATTTAAAATAAGTCGCCGTCATGTATATAATTTATATCGTTCCCAGCCCTACCCTGGAAACGATATAAATTTGGATAATAATTTAATATAATATGTTCACCCAGGGCGGCGTTGTATAGCGTTTATTTGAAAAATGCTGTATAAAGAGAGAATGTAGAGAGAAATCAGTCATCATAAAAATTCGGAGGATATCTCATGTCAACCCATGACTTATTAATGTTAGTCTTGTTACTCTCACCGGGTCTGTTATTGTCTGCCTTAATTATGGGCGCTTTTGCCGCTGGGGGCTAAGTTAAAAGATCCCCCCAACCCCCCTTAAAACCGCCTGCTCCGCACCGCAGCATAGCTGCGAACGGCTTTAGATATCTATCTCAGAATAAAATCGGGGCAACCACCGCCATCGGATTGCCCCTACGAATTATTTTGATGGGTAAGGATTAAGTAGGTGAACATAATTAATTGCTTCCTTAACCGCCGATAGGCTTTGGATTCCCGCCCGAAGCGGGAATGACAGTTTTTTTCTGATATGGTATGTGGTGCATTTATTTCTGCCCGTAAACTTAATTTAATTTATTAATTTATCAACAATTCCTGAGTTTGCTGTGGGGAAACCAAGGTATTAGCGCAAAGAATACCAGAGGCAGCCACCGCAGGAACCCCAATTCCCGGCATGGTACTATCTCCAACGCGATATAACCCAGCGATCGGGGTTTGAAAATTGGGAAATGTGCCTTTTCCAGCCGCGATCGCCGGCCCATAAGTGCCTTGATAGCGACGCAAATATCGCGCATGGGTTAAGGGTGTACCAATTAACTCAATTTTAATGCGAGAACGTAAATCAGGAATCACTTTTTCTATAGCCCGAAATAGCGGTTCTGCTTTTTGCCGTTTTTTCTGGGGATAATCGGCATCTCGCTGCCAACCGGCGTAAGATTCCAAGGTATAAGCATGGATCAAATGATGTCCTGGAGGCGCAAGTGACGCATCCCAAACTGAAGGAATAGAAATCATGCAAGTATTGCCCGGTTCTGTGATATCTTGCTCGGTGTGATGGACAACTACATGGTGTCCTGTCAACCCTTCTATTCCCTCCGCTGTAATGCCGAGATGCAGGTGCATAAAGCTTTCCACAGCGGGGGTTTCTAATGCTTTTTGACGATAATTTGCGGGCAAATCTTCGGGTTTCAAGAGTTGGCTGTAAGTATCCCAAACTGTGGCATTAGAAATAACAATTGGGGCGGTGAGAATTTCCCCATTCCGCAATTTTACCCCTTCAACTTTGTTTTCTTTGACGACAATTTGCTCAACATGGGTACTAAGTCGCAATTCCCCGCCCCAACGTTTTAATCCCCGAACTAAAGCATCCGCGATCGCCCCACTCCCACCAAGGGGATAATCAATAGGAGTGCGATCGCGTTCTCCGATCATAAATGCTACTTCTGGGGTCACGGTTCCATCCGCTTTTAACCCCGATAAAAGAAAACATTCTAAATCAATTAACCGTCTCACCCAAGGGTCTTGGATATATTCATCCATAATTTGACCCACCGAAGAATTAATTGACCCAATTTGCGGCAGCAATTTCAACAGAGAACGCCAATATTTCAGAAATACAGAAATCACCTGCCAGTCTGACCGTAACTCTATGGTGGGAATTTCTTTTAATCCGTCATATAAGGCTAACATCCGTTGTTCAAATCGGCGGAATTCTTCAGCCCCAGTGGGAGTAATTTGCGCGATCGCCTTTCGATAGCGTTGGGAATTGCCATAAACCGGAAATGTCACATCGGGAAAATGATAATGACCCAGAGGATCGTAAGCAACCGTGGGCAAAGTTTCGCCCAAAACCGTCAAAACTTGGCGCAACGGATTACAACTATTTGCGTCAGCTAAACCGCAATAAAACGAAGGCCCCGAATCAAAATGAAAACCATCTCTAGAAAAACTATGGGCAGCCCCTCCGGGAATATTGTGACTTTCGCAAACTAACACCCGCTGACCATAACGGGCTAATAGTCCAGCGGCAACTAATCCCCCAATCCCACTCCCAATCGTAATTACATCCCAATCTGCCATAGTTTCACCAATCGTTTTTATCACAAATATACAGATAATACCAGCCTAAAATCAAAAGATATTTTATCGGTTAATTTGATGCCATAACCTATTTTTCTGCGATCGCTGTTTTATTATAGCAATTTGTGAATAATTAGGCAAGGGAAAAATCCGCGATTCCGCAAAGCAGATCGCTCACGGGAATCGCATATTTTTGATTTTGAGGAAATTAGGGAAGGTGCGATCGCTATTTGAGTAATAGACAATTCTGGCAAAATTCGTGCAAAGCCTTTCGCGGCCTACGCCGCGGTGCGGAGCACCTTGGCGGTTTTAATGGGGGTGGATCAATGTGGGAACCCATGACCAACTGTAGGGGCGTGATCTTTCCGGCAGTAGGGGCGAATGGCCATTCGCCCCTACAATGCTTAAAATATTAATGTACGGGCGTGATCTTTCCGACAGATAACCTATTGCTGAAAATATTAATGTACGGGCGTGATCTTTCCGGCAGTAGGGGCGAATGGCCATTCGCCCCTACAATGCTTCGCCCTAGCCATCATTCCCTATCAAGTTAACGCAGATTCAATTCAACCAATCACCATTCATGCAACCAGTCGTCAACAAATAAAATTTCGTTTAAAAACCGGGAGGTTTATCATCGAATGAATTCCACAAAAATGATCTATTTTGAACAAGAAGATATTTTACATTTAACTCTAGCTGATGAACCGGAAGCCAACAGTATTGAACTCAGTCCTAACATTACGGCAGAGTTGAACGATAAAGGAGAGTTAATTGGCTTGGAAATAACAAAAGCTAGTAGCTTTATCCGAGATTCGATTCTAGAAACCGCTCAATTAAAGCTACTCCAATTATCATCGTAAATCAAAGACATCACGCTCAAGATAATTCCTGTGGGGCGTTGCATTCGCGTGAATAAATTTGCTGTTTTTTATATTTATCCGCGAATGCAACGCCGTCCTTACGGTGAAAATCAGTTTTAGCTGCCAGCAATTCAAACATCACTAGATGCAGTATGGAATAACGTTGAGGATAATAAAGAATAAAATAATATTTCAGCCGATTCACTCATCAAAGTTTATTTGCTTAACGACATCTAAAGGGATATCTAATGCTTCGGCAATTTGCTCATCGCTTAAGCCAAACATTCTTAATTTATCAATTGTGTTAATCTTAGCTTTATTTTGGGATTTCTGCGGTAATTCAGTGATTACAGGCTGACTTTTCTTTGGCGAATCACCTGCGGGAGTAGGGCAATTGTTAATAGTGCCTATGCCGATAATATTTTTATGTCGGGCATTTTTATTGCCAAAATTTATCCTGACATTAATTTGCCGTTCTAATACAGATTCCAGATTACCTTTCTTAACTTTTTCGCCAAAAACATCAGATAAAATGTGTAAAAGATCGTGGCTGACTTTTTTTACATGATCGGCGCTATAACCATAATTTTTTGACACTTCCGCATACTTTTGCCCCTTGAGTATTCCCGCAATAATCTTTCGTTGCAAGTCATTGAGATGTTTGTCGGTCTTAGCGTAAACAGCTTCATCAACAAATTCCAATATTTGAGGAATATCCATAGGTAGGCAGATGACACAACTATGGCTACTATACCCAACTTTTTGCCACTTTTTGCCACTTTTTGCTACTTTTTCCCACTTTTTTCCCCGGTGACACTCTAATTTGAGAAAGATCCCACTTTTTCCCACTTTTTTGACTTTTCAAATTAGGTGCGATCGGTATATCGTTATAAAACGCTCTACTGTATATGAGGTGCGAGCTTTCAAGGCGATCGCACCTCTTTGATAGAGACGTGGTTACAAGGCAGGCGATCGAGATTGTGTAAAATCGCGTTGGAGTAAGCTCATAATACCATTTTCCATCAATAATGCAACATTGAAAACTGTAGGGGCGGAAAGTGAAGCTATGCCTTCACGCTTTATGGCATCACCCCAAAAAATCCTATAATTGTCGAAACCTTTTTTGAAATTAGTATAAAAAAATAAATCTATAAGATATCATGTCTAATCGAGAAAAAGTATTGCTGGTCGCACTTATATCTCTGTTTACCATCGGTGGCTTACATCGATTTTATATTGGAGATAAAAAAACAGGAATATTGGCTATTCTGTTTTTTTGGCTTTATGTAGGTTTCATTATTACATTAGTAGATATTGTCCGCTTCTTGAGAATGTCTGATGCAGAATTTGATGCTAAATATCAAATAAAACCACTAACCTTGCCGTTATTTTTGAGTATTATTACCCCATTATTAATCATTGTTGGTGGAGTTGGTCTGTTTCTAAAAGAAAGAGTGATGTGCTTGCCAAATGCCGTTGCCAGAGAGTGTATTTTTGTAACAGAAGGTGACAATATATTAAATGCCAGAGGAACGGATATCTCCAGAGAATTTGCCTGGGCGATCGAAACCTTTCCACCTTATATCTTAGGATTGGCGGGGATTTGTATTATGGGTTTAATCGTCATATCCAACAATCGTAACCCTCGAGTTTAAGGGTTGAACTAACGATTTTTGTAGAGTGTTATGGCACCATATAATTTTAGCTATTGTCAGATGTTTTACTGGGGCAGCGATCGCGCCTTTTTTTAATTAAACTTTGGATTAAACTTTGGACTAAACTGGCGAAATTATTGCTCGATCGCCACGCGATCGCTGTCATTTTTCCGTCGAGATCCCAATAATTCTTCCTTAGTAACCGGGGTTCTTCTCAGAGTATCTAAAGGGACTAAAAACTCAGCTTTTTGCACTCTAAGATCCAGGGCATCTAGGACAAATTTTACCTCCAAAAAGCTGGCATCTTGGTAATCATTATCTTCATAACGGCAAATTTGTTCTTCCGTCAGACCAGACAAATCTGCCAACTCTTTTTGGCTTAACTTTGCGGCCATCCGCGCCTTAATCAAAATTTGAGATAAATCATCAATATCATCAAGAGTTAACACAATTGGCCGATCGCGATCGTGGGATGTCAGCCGTTCATATTCGGCAATTTCCGACCTTAACTTATCAAGGTGACATTTTAAAGACCCTCTGATAATTTCCCACCCATCAGGGTCGTTTATTTTTCTATTTTCATCTCTATCCATTGCCGCAATAGATTTTTCAAATTCGCTGGCAATCTGCTGACTAAATTTATACTGGTTTTCATCTTTAATCATGGGTTCCACCTTAATAAATCAATAGCAATAATGCCTTTTATATTGTATTGTGTTTTCTATCCTCTTGAAACAAATCAAAAGAGTTTTTTCCATAATTGCCTACAGGTTGATCTGAGGCAAATAATTCCCCTTTGTATTTAGCTTTTTGTCCGGCTCTGTCATAATACTTTAACAATTGAGGAGCTTCCCTTCTGAGATAGTCTATATCAACATCTTCTCGATCCCAACAGGCATCAAAATCTCCGGGGTCAGACTTACTGGTGACAAAGCTACCGTTAATATAAATTGTCCGACAACCCGCTGCTTTAAGTTGCTGCATTGCCATTTGCAGTCCGCGCATTAAACGCAATCTTAGATCGGTGGTGCCAAATCGATCTACAAACTCCTCCCATTCGCAAAAATGAACCCCAGGCGGTAAGTTGCCATTTTCATCAAATTCTGGAATCACTTCCTCACACTCACGTCTTCAATTGATGATTCAGCCATCAAGCTTACCATATTTTGTTTATAGCTCAGGCGCACTTATTTTGACCATAACCACCATATCAAATATAGAGTGAAAATATAGAAGTCTGTGATAAAATACCATGAGGGCGAAGCATACTCTTCGAGAAGGCTTCGCCTACGGGGAATAAATTTGTCCTTAGATCCTATAGATTTTTTGCCCGGTAAGCGAAGCTATGCCGCTGGGCTATATGCTTCGCCCCTACAAAAATGCCTCTCATCATACCTCTTGCAAAATACCTATCTCGATCCCCCCAAACCCCCTTAAAAAGGGGGGCTTTTTGGCTTGGGAAAGCAATAAGTCTACTAACCACTCATCCGTTGCCAAATCCGTTATCCCATCCGCTGCCACATCCGCTGCTAATTCCTCTAGTCGGGTGGGGATTTCCCACCCGATCGCTTCCCGAAAAAGCCCCTAAGAAAGTAACTGAATATTGCTCAGATTAATCTCAACAGTGCTTTCTTCTCCTGCCTCAATATGGCGAATAACTTGACGATTAGGAATATAGTAATTCCCCACTTTTTCGTAAGTATCTTCAAAATCCGCCTCAGCGATCGCCTCACCCGTATCTGGGGTCTTGAAAAAAGCGTGATAGCGAGTCCCCAAATAACCCATCGGAGTTGGTTCCGACTCTAACAAATCAACCGTCACACCCCCGGTAGGCATTAACCGATTCACCTGAGTAATTTTGCCATCCTGAACTAAATAAAATGACGGAGTTTCACCCCCTGCTTGGTCAATTTCTACCGCCCCATTTTCTAGGACTGAGCCAAAGCTAAAAGTATGCTCTTTGTGGAGCAAATCAAAGGGCACAGAACGGCGGTGAATTACTAACATTTGTAACCCAGAATACACCGATTGATAGGCATCTTCATCATCAATCCCCACCACGGTAATCTCTAAATTAGAATCAATTTCCATTTCGCCTTTATAAGTTGCCCCATCTTCGGTTACATCTACCGTTGCCGAAAACCCTGGAAAATCACTATCCCAGAAATAGCGGCTATCATAAGCATCGCGAAATACTTCTAAAGCCGATGGAGTGGTTGCATTTGCCAGGGTTTCAGCCCGGACTGGGGTAGCCACAATCCAGCCAGCTAAGGTTAAAATTACCGTGAAACTCCAGAGGAAAATTTTACGAGTGAGTCGGTTTTGCATGATTTCTTTAAAAGTCCTGAACAATATTATCCTTAACATAACTTAACAAATATCCCGGAAATTTTATGGCAGCGTATCCCACCCAAAAGGCGATCGCCTACTCCCGAATCATTCATCTGAGTCACATCATCCACCCCCAAATCCCCCAATGGCCGGGAGATCCAGCCGTAGAACTGGAAAAAGTCGCCGATATCGACCCAGACGGCTATTACCTGCGGCGGTTTTCCCTGGGGGAACATAGCGCCACCCATATCAACGCCCCAAATAGTTTTTTTCCCAACAGTCCGGGAATTGATGCCTACCCTGCGGAGTCCCTAGTCGTTCCCGCCATAGCGATCGATATTGTCAACTTAGCCGCTACAAATCCTGATTATTTGCTCACCTTAGATGATGTATTTTCTTGGGAGGAAACCTACGGCAGAATTCCCCCAGAAACGGTGGTTCTGCTATACACAGGTTGGCAGGAAAAATGGGCAAAACCGGATGATTTTATCAATCAACAACATTTTCCCGGATTTGGGGCAGAGGCCACAAAATTTTTGCTCGATGAGCGACAAATCGCGGGGGTGGGCATTGATACTCACGGGGTAGATTCTGGTCAAGATATGACTTTTGCCACCAATAAACAAGTATTATCCCAGGGTGGAATTGTTCTGGAAAATCTGACTAATTTAGACCAGTTGCCGCCGGTTGGGACAACCTTGGCGATCGGGATTTTGCGATTACAAAATGGCTCCGGTTCTCCCGCAGGGGTCATGGCATTTATCCCATAAATAGGTTGATTTAAAATTAGCCTTAATTTATTGCTTCACCTATAATTCAAATATAAATTTGTCCACAGATTAAAAAACTTGGCAAGAATCCCACCAAGCTTAATATTTTATAGATTTTATGATTTTTTTTATGCAGGCGATCGCCTGATCGCAAATTATCGCAAATTAAAGTGATTTACCGAATTTTTCATCGATATATGACAGTAAAGTTATAGTTTATTTTCTGTCTATTCGACCCTCAAAATCTATTCGGCAATTTGTAACCAACCCCGCCGAACCGCATAGAGCAAGCGGTTAATCGCTGTTTGCTCTTCCTCGCTGATATTTTCCTTTAATAAGGTTGCTCTCAGGTGTTGTCTGTGACTGTGTTCAATTTTACCTTGTTGATAGACCTGAAAAAAGACTTCCGCTAAGGTGAGTTCGGAATTGCCTAATTTTGTGTTCATCGATCTTACCTTGAGTTCTTTATCTTTAATATGAAGCTTATTTAAAGAAAAGAGTGTGATTGTCAACTTCATATAAAGTGATATTTATCATAGTTTACTGTGACACAGAACCCATGATATTTGTGACACAAACACCAAAATAGTGTGATTTAAATCACACTATTTTTTTGGGAATTTTTGCCAGAAAAATCCATCAAACCATCGGGAAGATTAGCAATCCCAGCCATTGTCTTGGTAAGGGTTAGAGCAAAAATTAGCAGAATATGAAAAAAATCTGAGTTGATGCCGTCTGAACTCATCTCCTAGGAATGAAGCCCGGTTGAAGCGTGAAAAATATTTTTGGCGATTCGCGATCGCGATCCGCTCTGGCGGAATCGCACCCGGATTAAAGGAATTTCCGGCAGATTATGGGGAACAATTAAAGAAAAATCAACTAAGGAAAATTAACTATTGAGACGATCTCAGGCATGATCCGGGATCCGAAATGGCTTTTCTCCAGTTTCTTGAGGCGGGAACAGCCAAGGGTCTGCGGTGAATATTTTTTCTGTACAAGAACGATCGGAAAAGATGTAGGATCTGAAATCTCTGTTCAACTCAGAACAAGAATTACCGACGTAACACTTGTCTCTATTTTTAAACCGCCTTGTAGGAGAAACATCACCTTATGGTCAATTTGACCCCAAATTCTAGTTTTAGTTTAACTATGCGCTTACAGCTTCCCAATCGCACGGGTATGCTGGCTCAAGTCACTCAGGCGATCGCTTCAGTCGGGGGCAGCCTGGGTCAAATAGACTTAATTTCCCAAGACCGATCGAGCATCATCCGGGATGTCACCGTAGATGCGGCAAGCTGCGAGCACGCCCAACAAATTACTCAAGCAGTCAAGAACCTACCTAATATTAAAGTTATCAATATATACGATCGCACCTTTAATATGCATCGTGGGGGCAAAATCCGGATGGAAAACAAAATTCCTCTAGCGACCCAAGCGGACTTGGCCATGGCGTACACCCCAGGAGTAGGGCGAATTTGTCTAGAAATCAAGGAAAATCCCGAACAAGTAAACAATCTCACCATCAAAAACAATACAGTGGCGATCATCAGCGATGGCTCGGCAGTGTTGGGATTGGGCAACCTCGGCCCTGCAGCCGCTTTGCCTGTGATGGAAGGCAAAGCCATGCTGTTTAAAGCCTTTGCCGGAATCGATGCCTTTCCCATTTGTCTGGACACCCAAGATACAGATCAAATAGTCCAAACAGTGAAAAATATCGTCCCCGTATTTGGTGGGGTCAACCTAGAAGATATTAGTGCCCCTCGGTGTTTTGAGATTGAAGCCAGATTACGCCAGGAACTAGATATTCCCGTGTTTCACGATGACCAACATGGCACGGCCATTGTCTCTTTGGCGGCTTTAATTAATGCCTTGAAAGTTGTCAATAAATCAATGGACAAAGTGCGGATTGTGATGAATGGCGCAGGAGCGGCAGGAGTGTCCGTTGCCCGGATACTGCGTACATCTGGAGCCAAATATATCTCTATGTGCGATTCCAAGGGAATAATTGCCCGCGATCGCCCCAATTTAACCGAGGAAAAACGGGAATTTGCCGCAGAAAAAGGCGGCAGTCTAGCCGATGCCCTAGTCGGTGCCGATGTCTTTATTGGCTTAAGTGCGCCTGGAGTTCTCACCCCAGAAATGGTCGGAACAATGGCCAAAAACCCCATCATCTTTGCGATGGCCAACCCCATTCCGGAAATTCAGCCCGAATTAGTTGCCGACAAGGTGGCCGTCATCGCTACCGGACGCAGTGACTACCCCAATCAAATTAACAATGTCTTAGCCTTTCCGGGAATTTTTCGCGGCGCCCTCGACTGTCGAGCCACCACAATTACTGACTCTATGTATCTAAGCGCCGCTGAGGCGATCGCCGCTTTAGTCTCTCCGGCGGAATTAGATTCTGAGCATATCATTCCCTCGGTATTCGATCGCCGAGTAGTCCCTGCCGTCTCTGCCGCTGTCCAACAAGCCGCCCGTCAAGAAGGCATCGCTCGCGCTTAATCCCAGCTATCACTTATCATCTATCATTTATTAGTTATTAGCTAATAGCTATTAGCTATTAGTCATTAGCCAATAACCTTCTTACCGCACGATATACGGCTCCCCGCCCCGGGGAGCCGCTGCTCCTCCGTCCCGGAAATATTCCGCCCCAGAACACCCCACACCCTAGTCAAATCGGCGATCGGCAAAAAAAGTTCCCTCAAAACTAGCAATTCGAGCAAAACCATGTTATAGTAGAAATCTGTGAGGGCATGTAGCTCAGTGGATAGAGCATCAGATTCCGGTTCTGAGGGTCGGGGGTTCAAATCCCTCCATGCTCGTTTTAAATAAATCCTTATAACTTAAGGCTTATAGGGATTGATTGACTATATATCTGATATAAAGTAACTCAGTTTTGAATCAAAAATGAGTCAAAACTGAGTTACTTTATATCAAATTTAGCTTGAGTAAACCCCTAAAATCCTGAGTCTATAAGGGAATAGGTATAAAGCTGGTGAACGGATTTGAACCGATGGCCGCCCGCTTACAAGGCGGGTGCTCTACCACTGAGCTACACCAGCAACGTTTTTTATTATAACAAATAATCGGTGTGATTGGCAAGGGGGTATCGAAGGATCTTCACCCAGTGGCAGATTTCCCGACCCTGGTAAAAATTCCCCCCACTTGGTTTATGATATTCTGTTGGCGCATCACTGAATGGGGTTGACTGTGAAAAACCTGCATAGTTTGAACCACAGTCATAGAAATCACGATCGCCCTTGGAGCAAAATCAAGCAAGCTTTGGCAAAAAAATGGACGCGATCGAAATTACCGGGCTGCGGTATTACGGATATGTTGGGTACTTTCCCGAAGAACAGGTACTTGGTCAATGGTTTGAAGTCGATTTGACCTTATGGTTGGATTTGTCGGTGGTGGGTCAAAACGATCGCCTGGAAGATACTTTAAATTACGCTGATGTGGTGGAACAAGTCCGGCAACTGATGGAAACGGCAAAATTCAAGACCGTGGAACGGTTGAATACCGCGATTATTGAAGCGATGCTTAACTTTGAAAAGGTGCAAAAAGTGCGATCGCGCTTGGTGAAAGTTTCTCCACCGATTCCCGGTTTCCCTGGACATATTGTGATCGAAATGATTCGCGACAAAGATCGAGTTTCTTAACCGCGCGATCTCTAGCCTCTATCTGCTGTATTATATAATAATGGTCTATTCGGCCATGAGGCGATCAATTTGAGACAGAGCGAATTACAGAGCGAATTCCTGACCAATTCCCAAAAAAATCTAGAAATTTCTGGATTTTCTCGATATATTTAACCCCTTTGGCGATCGTCTTAAGTCAAATCAAGCCACCAAATTACGGCTAAGTTGTAATCGGAGAAAAATATGGCAGTTTATGATCCCATAGCAACCCAATACAAACAATTTCGGCAGCAAAATATCTACAGCATCTACTTATATGTTGAGACTTATACTTATTTGCACAAATTGGGGGATCTTTCGGGTAAATCAATTCTCGATCTCGGTTGTGGAGAAGGGATACACAGCCGAAACTTTAAAAAAAATGGTGCAGTCCGAGTAGTCGGGGTAGATATCTCTCCCAAAATGATAGAGTTGGCCAGAGAACAAGAAGCCAAAGAATCCCTGGGAATAGAATATATCGTTAGTGATATGTGCGAACTGGGGACAATAGATAGTTTCGATCTGGTTGGCGCAGCTTTCTCTATCAATCACGCTCAAACCAAAGACCAACTGCGCCAAATGTGCCAAACCATCTATGACAACTTGAAACCGGGTGGCCGATTTGTGGCACTCAATAATAATGTTGCCTTATCTTCAGAGTCGTATAAGCGAATCGAAAAATACGGATATTATAGAAATACTAATCTTTCTAATTTTCAGGATGGAATGGCAATTCCTAGCTTGGCTTTCGATGTGAATGGAGAACAGATCGTAATTGATGACTATTATTTGAGTCAAGAAACTTATGAATGGGCTTTCAAAGAAGTCGGGTTTAAGACAGTCAACTGGTACAAACCCATGATTTCTCCTGAAGGAATTGAAAAATTTGGTCAGGACTATTGGCAAGATTTATTAGATAATCCACCGATGCGATTAATCGAGTGCCAGAAATAATATCAGCTAAATTCCTTCACTATCTAGGCCAAAGTTATGAATTCTCTAACCAATCATTTAATCAATCGCCGCACGTTACTGAAGTACGGTTCTATCTGCATGAGTAGTCTGATAGCTGCCTGTACTCAAAAGAGTCAACTGTCAGGGGGGAATTCTGGCAGCGATCGAGTGACATTAGCTACAGATTGGACCGCAGTTGCAGAACACGGTGGATTTTATCAAGCTTTGGCAACAGGAATTTACCAAAACCACGGTTTAGATGTCACGATTAGAATGGGTGGGCCTCAAGCAAATGGGACTCAATTACTGATGGGAGGTCTGATTGACTTTAATATGGGGAACCCGATTGACGCAATCAAGGCTGTAGCAGAAGGAATTCCTAAAATCACCGTCGCTGCTATTTTTCAGAAAGATCCCCAATGTTTAATCGCTCATCCTAACCCAGACATTAAAACCTTGGCAGACCTTAAGGGAAAACCTATTTATGTTTCTTCCGCAGCCAATGTCACCTACTGGCCTTTTTTAAAAGCTAAATATGGTTTTACCGATGACCAAAAACGGCCTTATAACTTTAATCCAGTTCCTTTTATCGTGGATAAAAATTCAGCCCAACAAGGTTATATTACCCATGAACCATTAATGATTGAAAAACAGGGGGGATTTAAGCCTTTAGTCTTTTTGTTAGCAGATTATGGTTACTTATCCTATGCTGCTACCATTGAAACCAGAAAAGAACTGGTAGAAAAAAATCCCGATCTAGTCCAACGATTTGTTGATGCGTCTATTCAGGGGTGGTACAGCTATTTACAGAATCCAGATCCGGGTAATAGTCTGATTAAAAAGGAGAATCCAAAAATCACAGATGAAGAACTAGCTTACGGATTAGCAAAGTTCAAAGAGTATGAGATGATTCTTTCGTCAGAGGCTCAAAAGCAAGGGATCGGGACTATGAGTAAGGATCGCTGGAAATTATTGTTTGAAAGTATGGCAGAACTGGGAATTTATGCACGGAATTTGAATTATCAAGATGCGTTTACAGTGCAATTTGTCAATAAGGGAGTGGATTACTATTTAGCAGAGTCTAGTCCCAATTTAATCAGCCAAAAAAACGGGAAAAATCAGCAGCATATCAATTGACTAAAGTATATATTTACTTATATATTTACTTATATATTTACTTATTTACTATGTGCAACGGTGTTGCCCCCTTAGTTAGTATTCTGATTCCAGCCTACCAAGCCGAAAACACGATCGCTGAAACTGTCAAAAGCCTCCTAAACCAGACTTATACAAACTGGGAAGCAGCGATCGGTTCGGACGACGGGGTAGACTATTTATCCGTGCTATCTCGCCACGGCATTGAAGACGGGCGATTGAAACAATCTTACACGGGGGGCTGTGGTAGTGGAGAAGCCCCCGCCCGCAATGCGGCAATGGCCATTTCTACTGGCGAGGTCATCGCCAACCTCGATGCTGACGATGCTTTCCAACCCAACCGTCTGGCAGAACTGCTTCCCCTGGCGATGGAATACGGTGCGGCGATCGACAATACGGGCGTATATAACACAGACTTGATGCTGTATAAGCGTCCCTTCGGCGATCGCACCACCGTTACCTTTGCCACAGCGGATGATATTCTCAAGCCCCGTGTCCCATTCTTCCCCGTCTTCCGTCGGGAATTTTTTGGTCGGGGTTGGACAAAAGTCCCCTTTGCTGCCGATGTCCTGTTCAATCTCGAACTATTAAGCCGAGTAGGGAAAATAGCCATTCACCCTCAGCCCCTTTATCGCTACTACAAGCGAGACAACTCCATCACTCAGTCCGCCAACGCCTTTGAAACCGCCGAACGCTCCTATCAACAAATCCTCGCCTTATTAGAAGAAGGAAAACTCGATCTCACCCCAGAAATTCGGCAAGTAGCCTACTAAGAATTTTCTCAAAACTTACTCCTCAATCGACTCTTTCGCCGGTATATGGAATCCGGACGATGCCAAAATCTAGAACAATTCCTCGACCAGACCGAAAATGGTCATGCGGATTGGTTAAAACCCGAATTAGAATCAGTTACCCCTTAGATTTTTGAAGATGAAATTACTTTTTGTCTCTAGTCCTGTCAGTTCCTTAAACTCCGGTCGTCTGGGAGGAGTCGCCCTAAATCTCAAGACCATCGCCACAGAAATGATCCAACGAGGACATCAAATCCAAATCGTTGCCCCTACAGACTCCACCGTAGCATCTCTACCCGTCAAAGAAATTCCTGGAGAACTGCAACCCTTAATCCCCGAACCCACCTATAACGACCCCGTAATTATTCCCCATAACTCAGTTTTGGCCAATATGTGGCATTATGCCCATCAAGTCCAGGCTGATTATGACCTAATTATTGATTTTGGTTACGAATGGTT
The DNA here is from genome assembly GCF_040564635.1 of Planktothricoides raciborskii GIHE-MW2. Classification (NCBI taxonomy): domain Bacteria; kingdom Bacillati; phylum Cyanobacteriota; class Cyanophyceae; order Oscillatoriales; family Oscillatoriaceae; genus Planktothricoides; species Planktothricoides raciborskii. The sequence continues at coordinate 4,328,904 of NZ_CP159837.1, read as the reverse complement.
GCCCTTTTACTTATCACCCTTCTTTAAATGCCCCGTTCTTCACTATGTCTGTATCGGTTCCTGGACTGGTGTGATGGATCGGGCGATTGAAAGGGTAGCACACCTCTGTCCAGGAACTCTGGGGGCCCATACCAAAGCTCAAGCTGCTACCTACTCAGTCGCCGAATCCTTTAGAATTTTAGGGGGTGCTATTGACCTAACTCAATATCAATTTTGCCCAGAACCTGGAAATGGTTTAGCTTGGGCAGGGCGAATATCAGCAGAAAAGGGACTCGAAGATGCAGTTGCTGCTGCTCAAAAAACTGGTATTCATCTACAAGTATTTGGCTATCTTCAAGATCCAGAATATTGGCAACAGATCTGCCGGGACTATCCCCAGGCTTCCATAGAGTATATGGGCTTTTTACCCACCAAAGAATTTCAAAGCGCATTAGGAAAATGTCAAGCTTTACTGATGACCCATAAGTGGGTAGAAGCTTTAGGTAGGGTAGCACTGGAAGCCCTTGCTTGCGGGGTTCCGGTGATTTCCTATCGTCGCGGTGGCTCCTCAGAAATTGTGGTAGATGGTCGAACGGGTTGGTTAGTAGAACCTGATAACCTAGATGAATTAATTGCAGCCATCAAGGGGATTAACCAAATCGATCGCCATATCTGTCGCCAACGGGCAGAGATGGAATATTCTTTATCAATCTTTGGAGATAGATTAGAGCAATGGTTTCAAGATGTTTTGCCACAGAAATAACCGAAACATCCCTATAAATCTAGCTCTTGTCGTCGAATTTTACAGGCAAAATCAATATGTTTAAACCTAATTTATGGTAATTTAGGCAAGAGGTCTAATATATTCACCCCCATCCAGAGTGATTGTGCTACCCGTCAAAAAATCTTGTTCGAGTAAAAACAGCACGCTATCTGTCACAACCTTAGTATTACCAGGAATTTTTAATGGAATATGCTGCTGTGCATAATCTTCCATAAACTTTTTAGGGTCTGGGGCCATCGGGTCTTCAAGAATTTGTCCGAGTGCGACAGCATTTACGGTAATCCGGGGAGCTAATTCTAAAGCCATCATTTGTGTCATATCCCACAAGCCCCGTTTGGTCAAACGATAGGCAAAATGGTCTGTATTGGGGTGGGGAATGCGAGCATCATTAATATTGATGATTTTTCCTTGACTGTCTGGGGGAATTTGCTTGGCAAAGACTTGAGAAAGTTGAAATGGCGCACGCAGGTTAATCGCCAAAATTTTATCCCACAAAGCAACGTCAATCTGGTTAAATCTATCTTCTTCTGGGAAAATAGAAGCACTATTAATCAGGATATCAACTTGACCAAAGGCTTCAACAGCTTTGGGCATTACCATATCCGTGGCAGAGGGGTCTGCCAAATCTGCGGAGTAGGTAATTCCACGCCGTCCCAAGGATTCTACTTGGGCTTTAACTTCTGCTGCCGCATCCGCAGAGTTGCCGTAATGAATAAAGACGTCGCACCCAGCTTTAGCTAGAGCAATCACCAGCGCACGTCCTATCCGAATGCCACCCCCTGTAACCAGGGCGACTTTTCTATTTAAATCCATTGTCTTTTTTAGATGATGTCTATTAATCTACCAAACCAGAAAATGAGCTTTTTGACAAATCTCGATACAATAAAATTATGTGGTCAATTTAGCTGCTTTATTTTTGAGTTTATGGTTGATCACACTGAAAAATTGGACACAGAACCTATGCTTAGTGCGATCGCCCTTGGCAGCAACCTGGGTGACTCTCTAGTGATACTAGAATCCGCCCTGAAAAATCTTGATCAAACTCCTGGGATTACCGTTAAAGCCAAATCCAGTTGGTATCAAACCGCTCCCGTTGGGCCGCCACAACCGGATTATCTCAATGGTTGTGCTATTTTAGAAGTGCAGCTAACTCCAGAAGAATTGCTAGAAACTTTACTGGGAATTGAACGTCAGTTTGGGAGAGTTCGCCTAGAGCATTGGGGACCCCGAACTTTAGACTTAGATTTATTACTATTTGATCAATTAATTCTGGAAAGTCCAACGTTGCAGATCCCCCATCCCCGCATGACTCAGAGAGATTTTGTTTTGAGGCCATTAGCGGAAATTGCTCCGCATTGGATCGAACCCGTTTCCGGTATGGCGATCGCGCAACTTTTAGAGCAATTAAACTCTGCTGAAGGTAATCGATCTAATTCAGATATAACTGAGCAATATTTTGATGGAGATAGTCCTCAATTAAAATCCGAGTATAAGTATTAAGAGGATACTCCATTGCTTCTTGGGGAGTCACCCAAGCCCATGCTTCGATTTCTTCATTGGGAATAATCGTTTCCTGGGTCGAAAGTGCATAATAGTTCACCATGATAAAATGGGCTTCTTTAAAAAACTGTGGATCGAGAACCGCTTCTTGTAACAAGGCAAAGCGGACTTGGGTCAACTCTAGACCCACTTCCTCTTGGAATTCTCGAATCACAGCGTCAATCAGACTTTCCCCCCATTCTACTTTCCCTCCTGGGACTCCCCAGGTGCCGCGCCACTTCGTAGTTCTGACAATCAAAATTTGTCCGCGAGAATTCACGACGAGTGCGCCTACAGTCGTCAATGGAAAATGTTTTTGCATTGATGTTTTTACATTGATGATTTTGCAATTGTGGTTAGATTTTGACCGTTCACAACGGACATTCACCGAGCGATCGCGAATTAAGATTAAATTTAGTCATCGGATTGTACTCAGAAGAATTAAAATTCCGAAATCCTCATCAATCAATCCTAATCAAGAGTTTTGCTGATGATTGGTCGAGGCGATCGCCCCGGTAATTCTTCAAGATACATAAGATATTTAACTATACAATTCAACGGGGGATCGCCAAAAATTAACATATCTTTACATTAACCTAAATATACTAAATATATATGCTTCATATATGGTTCTGAACCCTCTGAGCAAACACTAATTACCTGAATCAGGGAATTTAATTATGAGCAAGCCATGAAATTACCGAGTTGGCTATTGCCAAAACGACCCTAAACCATTAACAATAGTTATAGTTGTATAAATCCGTGAAAACTTATGGGAGCCAAGCCCCACTATGAACAAATCGTATCCAATCAAACGTCGCCAATTCATAAAACTGAGTTCTTTAGCTTTAGGCAGTAGCCTTTTCACCGCTTGTACTCAGTCAAATTCTCCATCCTCCAGTTCAGAATCAACCGAAAAACTGGATAAAATTAAATTTCTGCTTTCTTGGAAAGCCGAAGCAGAATATGGCGGCTTTTATCAAGCATTAGCAACGGGAATTTATCGCCAACATGGACTAGATGTCACCATTCAACCGGGGAGTCCGCAAACTAATACAACCCAGTTGTTGATGGGAGGGGTGATTGATTTTACGATCGGAGGTGGTATTGATGCTATTAAAGCAGTACAAGAAGGGATTCCGAAAATAACAGTGGCGGCTATTTTTCAAAAAGAAATCCAAGTTCTTTTAACTCATCCCGGAGTCGGCAATGATTCTTTTGAGCAATTAAAAGGAAAACCAATTTATCTGACTATTGGCGCTTATTATTGGCAGATACTCAAAACTAAGTATGGGTTAAGTGATGACCAAAAACGCCCTTACAATTTTAATGTAAGCCCGTTCTTAGTGGATAAAAACTCCGCCCAACAAGGTCTTTTAACTTCTGAACCTTATACCATTGAAAAAGAAGGCGGATTTAAACCCAATATCTTACTTTTAGCCGATGCGGGATATAATCCTTATGCCTTTACCATAGAAACCACCAAAAAATTAGTCGAAACCAATCCAGATTTAGTGCAACGCTTTGTTGATGCCTCAATTAAAGGATGGTATAGTTATCTGGAAAATCCTCAACCCGCAAATGAACTGATTAAAAAAGATAACCCGGAAATGACCGACGATTTGATCGATTATGGACTCAATAAGTTAAAAGAATATGAGGTAATTATATCAGGAGATGCCAAAACTCTGGGCATTGGGGCGATGACCGACCAACGCTGGGAAAATTTATTTCAAAATTTAGTGGCGGTGGGTGTTTTTGATGCGAACACGGATTATAAACAGGCTTATACCCTCCAGTTTGTGAATAAGGGCGTGGATTATTATCAAAATTCCTAGGCCAATATACCCGATATATACTGGATATATACCCGATCTATAGAGTGAGTGAATCACCGATGAATTCTCAACCTTTAATTACCTTAAGTCAGGTGAATAAGTTATTCGACAATGGCACCGTCGCCCTGACTGACTTAAACCTGGCAATTAATGCCGGTGAATTTGTTAGTTTGGTAGGGCCTTCCGGTTGTGGAAAAAGTACCCTACTTCGGATTATTGCCGGACTGACTAATCACAGTTCAGGCACGATTCAATGGCATGATATTACTGCTCAAGAAAATCTCTCCTTTGTCTTCCAAGAACCGGCATTGATGCCTTGGGCTACGGTGCGGGAAAATGTCCGTTTACCCCTAAAATTAGCCAGAATCTCGAAAAATATTGCGGATCCGGCAATTAACAAATCCCTGCAATTGGTTGGGTTAGAAAAGTTTGCTAAATCTTATCCCCGTCAGCTTTCTGGAGGGATGAAAATGCGGGTATCCATTGCCAGAACTTTAGTGACCTCTCCCACGGTGTTACTTATGGATGAACCTTTTGGGGCTTTAGATGATATTACCCGGACTCAATTAAATGTGGAGTTACTTAATTTATGGAGTCAACAAAGTTGGACAATTATTTTTGTCACCCACAATATTTATGAAGCGGTCTATTTATCCAATCGGGTGGTGGTCATGGCACCCCGTCCCGGTCGAGTGGTGGCGGATATTGCGATCGCTCAACCCTATCCCCGTTCGGAAGAATTTCGTACTTCCGTTCTCTATTCCCAATATTGTCAGCAAGTAGCCCATGAATTATCTCAAGGAATGATGGGTCAAGAGTCGATTTGACGGTTATTTACAACAACTGTAGAAAGGATTGTATGAATTTGTTGAAAAAATTATTCCGGGAAAAAATCAGAGTTAAAGATTTACTATCTCTAGATATTATCGCCCCGATTGGAGTAGGAATTTTGATGATATTTACCTGGGAGTTTTTGGTAAATATTACTGGGATACCTCCCTATCTTCTACCCTCTCCCAGTCGAATTATCCAAACCTTAATTAGTGACTGGTTTCTTTTATTCCCCGCTTTGCTGATTACCATAAAAATTACTATAATAGCTTTTTTTTATGCAGCCGGTTTAGGGTTATTAATTTCCATGCTTATGGCTCAGAGCAAATGGATTGAAAAAAGCTTATATCCTTATGCGGTGATTCTGCAAACAATGCCGATCGCGGCGATCGCGCCTTTAATCATTATTTGGCTGAGAAACAATACCTTTGCTGCCTTGGTACTTTGTGCTTGGATCGTCGCCTTTTTTCCCATCATTTCTAATACCACTTTTGGTCTGAATAGCATCGATCCGAACTTGCGGGATCTGTTTCGTCTGTATAAAGCGAATCCCTGGCAAACGATGGTGTATTTAAGACTACCTAGTGCGTTACCCTATTTTTTATCCGCCTTACGGATTAGCGGTGGTTTATCATTAATTGGCGCCGTCGTCGCCGAATTTGTCGCCGGAACCGGAGGCACGAATTCGGGATTAGCTTATCAAATGCTCATCGCTAGTTATAATTTACAAATTCCTCGTATGTTTGCGGCTTTAGTGATGATTAGTGGGCTGGGAATCTTGATTTTTTTGATTTTGACCGCTTTCTCAAACTTACTTTTAGGAAAATGGCATGAAAGCTCGATTAAACGAACACCCTAAATTATAAGATATCTATAAAATATAAGTGATAAAATATTCGGGCGATCGCCGCCGTTTCTTTTCTTGGGGACTTAGAAACCGGGTTTTTTTTTGGTTCCACACTTAACTGTGATATCCACCACAGAAACCCGGTTTCTTTTGTTGGAAAAAAAGCGATTCCCGCAAAATAAGGCAAACGCACCAATACCCCATATATAGATTCGTTGCGTAAGTCCTATAGTAGATGGTGTAGTGGTGATGCTGCCAGTTCCCAGCCATACTTCCCGTCTGTTTGCAAAGCATCGCCATCTCTGGGATGGAGTTGATGCGATCGCATACGTCCGGGGGGAACGGGAGTCATAGCGCGATTAGAATACTTGGAGGGTGTTGCTGTTGCTTTAGACAGCGTGATTTTTATTTACGCTCTAGAGGATAGGATTTCAAAGGTGAAAGAATATACATTTAAACTGGATGATTCAATCGGTCAATTTGTTGAACAGTTCCAAGACTATGGTTTTCAAGATTCGAGGGAACTGGTTATGGCAGCGCTTAAAAGATTGCGCTCGGCTTTAGAATCCTCTAAATTAGAGGAATCAGCCACCCTCTATGCGGAAATCTATGAAGAGGAGCCAGAGTTACAAGCACTAACTGAAGCCGGGTTAGAAGAATGGCCGAAAGAATAAAGCTCAAGCGTGGGACAATTATTGATGTTAATTTCGACCCCACTAAAGGTTCAGAAACGGGAAAAATTAGACCTTGTATTGTGGTGACAAATAACACTTACAACGAGCGAGTTCCGGTGATTCAAGTTGTCCCAATTACCGCATGGAGCGACAAAAAAGCTAAAATTACAACAAATGTCGAGATTTTGCCTTCGTCAGGGAATGGATTGACTAAACAATCTATTGCCGATTGCTTGCAAACCCGCCCGATTGATTATCGCTCTCGCTTGGTGGCAATTCGAGGTGAACTGGAACCAGAACTTTTGCTAAAAATTGATAATGCTCTCCGAACCGTGTTTGCTTTGTAGAAAAAAGACGGCGTGCTTTTTGATCTAAATTCGATACAGGCGATCGCCCTCTCAAGTGACTTAGAAACCGGGTTTCTTTTTTGGTGACACAGCAGGGGCGACGAGCGCATTCGCCCCTAAATATTCATAAAAAAAACCCGGTTTCTTTGCTTGTGCCTAACGGCATAGAGAAAGCTTACCGCCCACTAATAGCGTCTCGCTCGATCTTTTATCGTAATAATGTCCGAAAACCGGCTTGAATAAAATGAATATCTGAGGTGACAGCATCAATTAAGTTTTGCTGTTCCATAACGATAAACGAAAGACAATCGACTAATCCCCATTTTTTGTCGGATCTGGACTCATATAAATTTAATCCTTGTTCAAAGAGTTGAGGCTTAATCCTTGTTCAAAGAGTTGAGGCGTGATATTTACAATTGAAATATTATCAGTTTTATAGCATTTTTGAATAAAAGCAGCCACTTTATGACGATCGTAGGTGCTGAGTGCATTACCAACTTCCATGAATATGGCTTCGGTGATCCAGACTTATTGTGCATTTTTGACCCGAGGGAGTAGTTGCATGGCTGGAGAATGATATTGGTCACGGGGATTAAGAATTGCTTGAATGAACACCGTGTCTAAAAAAAGTCTATCTTTGCTCATATTTTACGGTTTTTACTGTTTCGTTTGGGTGTACCATATAAATAATGATAGTGTTCGCTAGACCAATCTTCCGGTGCTTCATAAGTTCCAGCCATGTCTTCTAGCAAATCCCAAGCATTTTTATCCGTTGGTTCAGTCTGTTGTTCTTGAGAAATAATCTGGATTGTATAACGGGTATTGGGTTCTAGATTGAGGTGAGTTTCTGGATAAAACGCTGAACCATCGTAAGTGACTGTTACTTTTTCTAACATACTTGAGTTTCTGGTTGTGTGTTTCTTTATATTATACCACTCATTAGCTCGCCCATCTACCCCGATCGCCCCCTTAAGAAACCTTAGAAACCGGGTTTTTTTTCTGGTTCCACAGTAGGGGCGAATGCGCTCGTCGCCCCTACATATTCACAACTTGGGTCCCGGTTTCTTTTGTTGGGAGAAATGAGCGATCGCCCCCTTAAGAAACCTCAGAAACCGGGTTTTTTTTCTGGTTCCACAGTAGGGGCGACGAGCGCATTCGCCCCTACATATTCACAACTTGGGTCCCGGTTTCTTTTGTTGGGAGAAATGAGCGATCGCCCCCTTAAGAAACCTCAGAAACCGGGTTTTTTTTCTGGTTCCACAGTAGGGGCGACGAGCGCATTCGCCCCTACATATTCACAACTTAGGTCCCGGTTTCTTTTGTTGGGAGAAATGAGCGATCGCCCCCTTAAGAAACCTCAGAAACCGGGTTTCTTTTCTGATTCCACAGTAGGGGCGAATGCGCTCGTCGCCCCTACATATTCACAACTTGGGTCCCGGTTTCTTTTGTTGGGAGAAATGAGCGATCGCCCCCTTAAGAAACCTCAGAAACCGGGTTTCTTTTCTGATTCCACAGTAGGGGCGAATGCGCTCGTCGCCCCTACATATTCACAACTTGGGTCTCGGTTTCTTTTGTTCGGAGAAATGAGCGATCGCCCCCTTAAGAAACCTTAGAAACCGGGTTTTTTTTCTGGTTCCACAGTAGGGGCGAATGCGCTCGTCGCCCCTACATATTCACAACTTGGGTCCCGGTTTCTTTTGTTGGGAGAAATGAGCGATCGCCCCCTTAAGAAACCTCAGAAACCGGGTTTCTTTTCTGATTCCACAGTAGGGGCGAATGCGCTCGTCGCCCCTACATATTCACAACTTGGGTCCCGGTTTCTTTTGTTGGGAGAAATGAGCGATCGCCCCCTTAAGAAACCTCAGAAACCGGGTTTCTTTTCTGATTCCACAGTAGGGGCGAATGCGCTCGTCGCCCCTACATATTCACCACAGAAACCCGGTTTCTTTGCTTGGGGACTAAGAAACCGGGTTTCTTTCTTGGTTCCACAGTAGGGGCGAATGCGCTCGTCGCCCCTACATATTCACCACAGAAACCCGGTTTCTTTGCTTGGGGACTAAGAAACCGGGTTTCTTTTTCGCCACCCACAGATAGCTGTAATTTTCACAGAAGAAACCCGGTTTCTGGGTTATCTGGAAGGTTAGATAAAGAAATTGCCCGGTGTAATGCTGCCCAAACCCGGTAACGTCCCAGTATATCCGGTTAAGTTAATAACTAAATCGTTACCAGATTGAAAACCAGCAGTAGCATCATTCACCACTAGGTAAGTACCAGCAATCGCGGCATTTGTCGCCACAACCAAAGCAGCACTATTAAGTCCGAGAGCTTGGTTGCCAGCAGACGCCCCATTAGCATCAGTAAAGACTTGAGTGACAACAGTGGCTAAGGTGGTGGCAGCATTATTAGCAGCACGGCTAAAGCTGGTGGGGGCATTCATCGCCGCTCCCGCTTGGGTGAGGAGGTCAATCTTATCGCTACCAATGGCAAAGTCGGTAATGCGATCGCACGCTGCTACTGTGGATTGACCAAACTGGAACACAAAGGTATCCGCACCCGTACTACCAGTTAAAATATCTCGGCCCGCAGCACCATTGAGGATGTCGTTGCCCGCACCACCATTGAGGGTATTATTCGCCGCATTGCCGGTAATGGTGTTATTAAGAGTATTACCCGTACCGTTAATTGCTGCCGTTCCCGTCAAAGTGAGGTTTTCTACATTCGCTCCCAGGGTATAGGTGACAGAAGATTGCACCAAGTCGGTGCCTTGGGAAGCTAATTCAGTGACGATATCCCCAGCGTTATCGACAACATAGATATCATTGCCTAATCCGCCATTAAGAATATCAGCACCCGCACCACCATTGAGGGTATTATTCGCCGCATTGCCGGTAATGGTGTTATTCAGAGTATTACCCGTACCGTTAATTGCTGCCGTTCCCGTCAAAGTGAGGTTTTCTACATTCGCTCCCAGGGTATAGGTGACAGAAGATTGCACCAAGTCGGTGCCTTGGGAAGCTAATTCAGTGACGATATCCCCAGCGTTATCGACAACATAGATATCATTGCCTAATCCGCCATTAAGAATATCAGCACCCGCACCACCATTGAGGGTATTATTCGCCGCATTGCCGGTAATGGTGTTATTAAGAGTATTACCCGTACCGTTAATTGCTGCCGTTCCCGTCAAAGTGAGGTTTTCTACATTCGCTCCCAGGGTATAGGTGACAGAAGATTGCACCAAGTCGGTGCCTTGGGAAGCTAATTCAGTGACGATATCCCCAGCGTTATCGACAACATAGATATCATTGCCTAATCCGCCATTAAGAATATCAGCACCCGCACCACCATTGAGGGTATTATTCGCCGCATTGCCGGTAATGGTGTTATTCAGAGTATTACCCGTACCGTTAATTGCTGCCGTTCCCGTCAAAGTGAGGTTTTCTACATTCGCTCCCAGGGTATAGGTGACAGAAGATTGTACCAAGTCGGTGCCTTGGGAAGCTAATTCAGTGACGATATCCCCAGCGTTATCGACAACATAGATATCATTGCCTAATCCGCCATTAAGAATATCAGCACCCGCACCACCATTGAGGGTATTATTCGCCGCATTGCCGGTAATGGTGTTATTCAGAGTATTACCCGTACCGTTAATTGCTGCCGTTCCCGTCAAAGTGAGGTTTTCTACATTCGCTCCCAGGGTATAGGTGACAGAAGATTGTACCAAGTCGGTGCCTTGGGATGCTAATTCAGTGACAATATCCCCAGTATTATCGACAACATAGATATCATTACCCAATCCACCAACCAGGGTATCGACACCGGCACCACCATTGAGAGTATCGTTACCAGCCAATCCATTAATGATATCTGGATTAGCAGTGCCGATTAAGTTGTCAGCGCCAGCAGTGCCATTAATGGTGGAAGTTCCCTGAGTTTTGAAATTCCAAGTGCTACTACCAGTAATACCCGCATAATTATTACCCGCAATATCCTTAATCGCAGCGTTGGCAATTTCTACATAATAATCTGTGCCTTGTGCTAAGTCATTGGTTGGGTTAATTGTCAGTTGACTGCCACTAACGGTGACATTACTATTAGTAACCGCAATCGTTTCGACAACAGAATTATCCGAGACTTTCTTAATAACAAGATTGCCACTCCCTTTTTTAATCGCTTCACTGAAGTTAACCACTAAGTTAGCACCAACGGCAACTCCTGTGGCATTATCAACGGGGCTGAAACTGCTGGCTGTGGGTGCAGTTGAGTCAGCAGAGATAACTGTTCCTGTTCCTTGGAAGGTGTAACCAGGAGAAGCATTTTGACTACTAAAGTTAACCTTGGCACTACCTGTAGTAAAAGTGGGTAAGGCGGTGAAGTTGGCTTTGTATAAGGTCGTGGGTGCAGCCACATTCGGCCAATTCACACCATTTAGATTAAGCCAAGCCACATTAATCACTTTATCAGTGGAGGTATCGTTATCTTCATTCAGAGTGTCCGCATCTGGAGTGCCGATAGTCGGTGTTAAAGGACTTGACAATACCCCTGGATTGGCAAAATCGACAAAATTAAGCTTAGAAGAGTCATAGTGCAGTTTAAATCCGAAGGAGGATGGTAGGCTGCTGCTGTTATCCGATGTGGAATACTTGGCGTCAATTGAGACTGAACTACCCGGAGCTACATTCTGAGTGCTGGCACTAGCGGTAATATTTTGGGTAGCACTATTGGTAACTACGCTCTTACTAGATGCAGGAGTCGTGGGCAGATAGGTACTTAAGAATTGCTGAATTTCAGTTGCAGTAGTGCGAGTCGCACCAGTACCAATCGCTCCAGTAGTTAGGGTATTGCCAGTAAAGCCAAACAGATAGCGAGCAATTAAAATCCCGTCGGTGGCTCCCTGAGCAGAACCGTTGCCATCCACATCTAGCATCGTGGCTTGACCATTTTGCAAATAGTTCTGGATGTCTGTAGCAGTGGTGCGAGTCGCACCAGTACCAATCGCTCCAGTAGTTAGGGTATTACCCGTAAAGCCAAACAGATGGCGGGCAATTAAAATGCCGTCAGTGGCACCCTGGGCAGAACTATTGCCATCCGCATCTAAACTGACGGGGGGTGCTAGGGTCAAAACTGCCGATGTGGGTGAAAGGCTGTATCCAGGGGAGGTGTTATTACTGCTAAAGTTAACGTTTGTACCTGTATAGGTAGAGGACGTGGTGAAGTTGGCTTTGTATAGATTGGCGGGTAAAGTAGTATTCGGCCAATTCACACCGCTAATATTCAGCCAAGCTACATTAATCACTTTATCAGTGAGGGGGTCGTTATCTTCATTGGCGGTGTCCGCCTCTGGACTGCCGATGGTGGGTGCTATCGGACTGGATAAGGGATTGGTAAGGTTGACAAAGGTTAACTGGGAGGAGTCGTAGTGCAGCTTAAATCCAAAGGAGGATGTTAGACTGCTGTTGTTATCCGATGTGGAATAGTTGACATCGACTCCGACGGAGTTATTAGGTCTGAAGGCTTTAGTGGTTTGATTTCCGGCGGTAGCACTATCAAAGTCTGGGGTAATGGTCTGTAGTAGTCCGCCGACGGTTTTGAAATTCCAGGTGCTATTACCAGTAATACCCGCATAATTATTCCCCGCAATATCCTTAATCGCACCATTGGCAATTTCTACATAATAATCTGTACCTTGTGCTAAGTCATTGGTTGGGTTAATGGTAAGTTGACTGCCACTAACGGTGACATTACTGTTAGTAACCGCAATGGTTTCGACAACAGAATTATCCGAGACTTTCTTGATAACAATATTGCCACTACCTTTTTGAATCGCTTCACTGAAGTTGACCACTAAGTTAGCAGCAACGGCTACCCCTGTGGCATTATCGGCAGGAGTGAAACTATTAGCTGTAGGTGGGGTGGTGTCAGTGGGGGCGACGGTTTGGAAATTCCAGGTGCTATTACCAGTAATACCCGCATAATTATTCCCCGCAATATCCTTAATCGCAGCGTTGGCAATTTCTACATAATAATCTGTGCCTTGTGCTAAGTCATTGGTTGGGTTAATTGTCAGTTGACTGCCACTAACGGTGACATTACTGTTAGTAACCGCAATCGTTTCGACAACAGAATTATCCGAGACTTTCTTGATAACAATATTGCCACTACCTTTTTGAATCGCTTCACTGAAGTTAACCACTAAGTTAGCAGCAACGGCAACGCCTGTGGCATTATCGGCAGGAGTGAAACTGCTGGCTGTGGGTGGGGTGGTATCAGCAGGTGTGGCAGTGTTTTTGTACAGTTTGGAGATGAAGCTGCCTGAATTATAGGAACCCGTCAACAGGAAGTCCTGTTTGCCATCCCCGCTGTAGTCCGCCCAAGCTACGGAACTGTAGGAAACACCAGGAAGGGAAACAGAGGTATCTTCGCTGAACCCACTGCCCGTGTTTTTGTACAGTTTGGAGATGCGGCCTGAACTTGAGTAACCCGTCAACAGGAAGTCCTGTTTACCATCCCCGCTGTAGTCCGCCCAGGCTACGGAACTGCCCCCAACACCAGGAAGGGAAACAGTGGTATCTTCGCTGAACCCACTGCCCGTGTTTTTGTACAGTTTGGAGATGTAGCTGCCTGAACTTGACCAACCCGTCAACAGGAAGTCCTGTTTGCCGTCTCCGTTGTAGTCCGCCCAGGCTACGGAACTGTAGTAAACACCAGGAAGGGAAACAGAGGTATCTTCGCTGAACCCACTGCCCGTGTTTTTGTACAGTTTGGAGATGTAGCCTGAACTTGAGTAACCCGTCAACAGGAAGTCCTGTTTACCATCCCCGCTGTAGTCCGCCCAGGCTACGGAACTATAGCCAACACCAGGAAGGGAAACAGTGGTATCTTCGCTGAAGCCACTGCCCGTGTTTTTGTACAGTTTGGAGATGCCGCCTGAACTTGACCAACCCGTCAACAGGAAGTCCTGTTTACCGTCTCCGCTGTAGTCCGCCCAAGCTACGGAACCATAGGAAACACCAGGAAGGGAAATAGTGGTATCTTCGCTGAACCCACTGCCCGTGTTTTTGTACAGTTTGGAGATGTAGCCTGAACTTGAGTAACCCGTCAACAGGAAGTCCTGTTTACCGTCCCCATTGTAGTCCGCCCAAGCTACGGAACCATAGGAAACACCAGGAAGGGAAATAGTGGTATCTTCGCTGAACCCACTGCCCGTGTTTTTGTACAGTTTGGAGATGTAGCCTGAACTTGAGTAACCCGTCAACAGGAAGTCCTGTTTACCGTCCCCATTGTAGTCCGCCCAAGCTACGGAACTGACGTAAACACCAGGAAGGGAAATAGAAGTATCTTCGGTAAAAGAGCCTGAACTTTGGCTGGTGGTGGTAAAATTCCAAGTGCTATTACCAGTAATACCGGCATAATTATTCCCCGCAATATCCTTAATCGCACCGTTGGCAATTTCTACATAATAATCTGTACCTTGTGCTAAGTCATTGGTTGGGTTAATTGTCAGTTGACTGCCACTAACGGTGACATTACTGTTAGTAACCGCAATGGTTTCGACAACAGAATTATCCGAGACTTTCTTGATAACAATATTGCCACTACCTTTTTGAATCGCTTCACTGAAGTTAACCACTAAGTTAGCAGCAACGGCAACGCCTGTGGCATTATCGGCAGGAGTGAAACTGCTGGCTGTGGGTGGGGTGGTATCAGCAGGTGCTAAAGCGTTATAAATATTCAACCGCTTCCCTGAGACAGTTATGCCATTGAGGGCAGAAATCGAGTCCCCAGTTGACATGAGGCTATTCTTAACCTGCTGTGCTGTCCAAGTGGGATTTTGAGACCACAGCAAAGCCGCCGCCCCGGTGACATGGGGAGATGCCATTGATGTCCCACTAAGAGTCCCGTAGCTACTATTGGGAAGAGTGCTATAAATATCCGAACCAGGGGCTCCTAAATCTACAGTGGTGGCTCCGTAGTTAGAAAACCAGGACAATCCATCGGTGCGGGTGGTTGAGGCAACAGAGATAATATTAGATAGGTTGTAGCTGGCCGGGTAAGCAGGGGTTGTGTCTGTGTTTTGCGAACTATTACCCGCCGCCGCAATGAATAAAGCTCCCTGTTGTCCGGCAGTATTGATGGCATCGTAGAGAGCTTGACTATAGCCACCGCCTCCCCAAGAGTTATTAGTCAGTTTGACTCCCTTGGCTGTTGCATAGTTAATCGCTAGGATGGCATTGGATGTAGAGCCGGAACCACTATCATCTAAAAACTTAAGTGGCATGATTTTGGCATTCCAAGCCACCCCTGTCACCCCAATGCCGTTATTGCCTTTTCCGGCAATGGTTCCCGAAACGTGGGTTCCGTGTCCCTGCACATCCATCGGGTTATTGTCGTTATAGGCAAAGTCCCAACCCCGGACATCATCGATATATCCGTTATTGTCGTTATCAATGCCATCGCCTGCGATTTCCCCTGGATTTGTCCAGATATTCGCCGATAAGTCCGGGTGGTTGTAATCAACGCCGGTATCAATCACACCGATAACTAAGTTTTGGTTGCCCTTTTGAATATCCCACGCTTCGGGAGCGTCAATATCGGCATCGGCTGTACCCCCACTTTGACCGGTGTTATTGAGTCCCCAAAGTTGGGAATAGCCAGGATCGTTAGGAGTGGTGGCTTGGGGAGTAATTATGCTTAAGCTTTCTTCAGGATTTCTGGTTTTTGAGGTATCTTCCAGGGTGATGATATAGTCCGGCTCGATGTACTCGAAGCGGGGATCATTCTTATAAGTCGAGATGATTTGTTCTACGTTTCCGTCGGGAATCTGCCAAATGTCAATGCCAAGTTGTGACGCTGTGCTAACTTTTGTGACCCCGATTTGCGCCTGTAAGTTGCTAATCTCATTGGAATTAGCTCCGGGCTTTAGTTTTACTATGACACGATCTGACCGAAAATCTGGAGACATGATGATTGCACCATTCAATAAATAAAGATGGAAAAAGATGGGATTTTTCGGAAAAACTCTGATTCCGAAAGTCTGCTCAAAAGGGCTGGTGGTATAGGTCGTATCTTCAAGTTAAGGCATGGTTTAGCACCCCCTGAATTATGTAGAAACCGGGTTTTTCGTCGATGTTGGGTGGCGGAAATCGAGATTAGGGTTCGCCCCCGTGAAGATGGGGGTTGACCTTTGCTTGCCCGGTTTCTGCTTTCCAACCGTTCTCAAACCTGCTTAATTTCTACGATCGCCTATTTTTCAGGAAAGATCCAGATCACTTGCGGATCAGTAAATTTACGTAAGTAAATACCAGTAAAAACCCAAACCGATCTAAAACTGACCGTCAAGAGTGACGCCAAGAATTTGACTAAAAACCTAAATGTAGCGCTTAAATAATTTAAACCACTATATATAGGTTTAAAAATTGCTTTAATTGGATCAATTTGACCCGGATCCACTGAGCCGTTTTTTGCCAAATCTGAGCCGTTTTTTGCCAAATCTGAGCCGTCATCCGCTGCCCATTTTCAATTACTAACATTAATTAGCAAAAAAAAACAAGAAATAACATTATTTATTTTTTACAAAAAATAAATAATGTTATTTCTTGTTTTGCCAAAAAAATAAATATTTAAAATTATCTAATTAACATTTTTTACAATTTTAATTAACTACGAAAAAACCGAATTAAGGCTTAAGTTTTATTTCTTAATAAAAACCGGTTAAGATTTTATTTTTTGACCAAATTAATTAAATTTACTATCAATTAATTTGCTTAAAAAATTTTTTAATTTACTAATAAATATAATATTTATAATGTTTCTAATATTTCTAATCTGCCTAAATTTTCCAAAAATGTATCTAATTGGCATGAAAAGTCTAGATTTGATGACAATACCGTATTATCACGGACGGCAAGGGATGAGGCTACTGGTTAGTCGTTATTTAGGGAGAACGTTGGATTCCCGCTTTCGCGGGAATGACAGAGATTTGCGGGAATGACAGAGATTTGCGGGAATGACAGAGATTTGCGGGAATGACAGAAATAAGTGCGTTTATGAGAAACGCTATCTAACCAGCAACCAACAACCAACAACTAACAACCCCCCAACCTCCCCTTCAAAGGGGGGCAACAACCAATAAATAACCAATAACCAACAACCAACAAAAACAACACCCTGAATGTTATACATTTAGAGTGTTCAGCTACAGGGTTAATAGTCCGCGATGAATTACCAGACCAACACCTCAGAATTACCGTTACTTTCCTGGGGGGTGGCCGAACCTGGGGGTAGTTACGATTTCGGTAAAGTCCGTGAACACCCCAGCGCTCAACCGCAGTGGATTTCTGTGTTGGTCGATGCACCGGGAACGGAGGAAAAACTCTTTACTTATCGGATACCTCCCGATTTACCAGTGCAACCAGGAGATATTTTATCCGTGCCTTTTGGTCCACAGCAAATCGGCGCGATCGCGATTAAATTTCTGGACAAATTACCCGATGATTTAGCGGCGACTCAGGTAAAAAATGTCGAAGATGTGGTAGTCGCCAGTTTTTTTCCTCGGAGTTATTGGCAACTGCTGGAACGAGTAGCGGCTTATTACTATACTCCCTTAATCCAGGTAATTCGCACCGCTATGCCACCGGGACTTTTGGCGCGATCGCAACGCCGGATTAGACTCAACGGGGAAATTCCTCCGGGGGCTGATATTTTCCTCAGTGCAGCCGGTCGTCAAATCCTAAATTTACTGCAAACCGCCAAAACCGGAGACTATACTTGGCAGTATATCCGCCGTCAAGTACCCAAAGCTACATCGGGACTCAAAGAATTACTCAAACGGGGTTGGGTGGAAAGTTATCTAGAATCCCCTAAACCCCCTAGGGCGCAAATGCGTCAAGCGGTGACATTAATCGGAGAAGGTCTATCCCATGACCTCACCCCCAGGCAGCAAGAAGTAGTAGAAATTTTGCGGCGTCGGGGGGGTGAACTCTGGATGACCGAATTATTGCAAATTTGTCAAACCAGTTCCTCCCTAGTCAAAGTCTTGGAAGAAAAAGGCTATGTAGCTATTTCGCTTCAGGAACGGTTGCGCGTCCTGGCAGAACCAACCCAGAAACCCGACCAAGCCAAAACCTTGACCCGTTATCAAACTAAGGCATTAGAACTGATCAAATCTCTGCATGAATTTGCCCTGGTTTTATTGCATGGGGTCACGGGTTCCGGGAAAACCGAAGTCTATATGCAGGCGATCGCGCCTATTCTTGCCCAGGGAAAATCCGCCCTGGTACTCGTCCCAGAAATTGGCCTCACCCCACAACTCACAGACCGTTTCCGGGCGCGGTTTGGCGACCAAATCGCCATTTATCATAGCCAACTATCGGACGGCGAACGATACGATAGTTGGCGGGTTATGCTCACCGGCACCCCGCAAATCGTCATTGGCACCCGGTCGGCTATTTTTGCCCCCCTCCCCAACCTAGGGCTGATTATTCTCGATGAAGAATTCGACGACAGCTATAAACAAGACCAACCCGCCCCAAGTTATCATGCGCGTACCGTTGCCCAATGGCGGGCGGAATTGGTCAACTGTCCTCTAATCCTCGGTTCTGCCACTCCTTCTTTAGAAAGTTGGGTACAAGTCGCCGAAGCCCAAGAAACCGCCGCCATTCCCACTTATTACCTCTCCTTACCAGAACGCATTCACGGGCAAGCCATGCCCCCCATTGAAATAGTGGATATGCGCGAAGAATTGCGCCAAGGCAACCGGACAATTTTTAGTCAGTCTTTGCAAAAGGCTTTAAACGATCTGATCGAAACCAAGCAACAAGGGATTTTATTTATTCACCGTCGGGGACATAGCAGTTTTATCTCTTGTCGCAGTTGTGGCTATGTGATGGAATGTCCCCATTGTGATGTTTCCTTGGCCTATCATCACCCCCACGAAAACGCGGCGGAACTGTTGCGCTGTCACTATTGCGGCCATACTCAGCAGCCCTTGACCCGTTGCCCGGAATGTCATTCTCCTTATTTTAAGCATTTTGGCAGCGGCACCCAGAAAGTTGCCCAACATTTAGCGCAGCATTTTCCCCAGTTGCGGTTAATTCGCTTTGATAGCGATACTACGCGCACCAAAGGCGCCCACCGCGCCCTGATTTCTCGCTTTGCCCAAGGGGAAGCGGATCTATTAATTGGTACGCAAATGTTGACTAAGGGGTTGGACTTACCCCAAGTGACTTTGGTGGGGGTGGTGGCTGCGGATGGATTGCTGAATTTATCGGATTATCGGGCTTCGGAACGGGCTTTTCAGACTTTAACTCAGGTGGCGGGTCGGGCCGGTCGGGGTCGCGACCCTGGACGAGTGATTATTCAAACCTATACTCCAGACCATCCCGTGATTTCGGCGGTGCGATCGCATGACCTGGACGGATTTATTGCTAATGAACTGGCGGAACGGGCAGCCCTGAATTATCCCCCTTATGGTCGATTAATTTTACTCCGCATTTCTGGGGGCAATGAAGGAGAAGTGGCGGCGACTGCGGAACGTTTAGCCACAATATTAAGGAACGGTAAATCCCTAACAGAGGGCAAACCGTTGACCCCTACATTAGTTAACCGTGGAGAACCGATAGAACCCACCGCCGATGATTTATTTACCGATGATTTATTTACCAATGATTTTGAATTACTCGGCCCTGCCCCAGCGCCAATTATGCGAATCGGCGATCGCTATCGGTGGCAGATATTGCTCAAATTTGCCCCAGGAATTCCCGTGGACTTGCCCCCCTTGGAACAGTTGCGATCGCATTGCCCGAAATGGGTCAGTCTTAGCATTGATGTTGACCCCTTGTATTTGAGTTAATCACCACATTTGGGCGATCTCCAAAAAAAGACAAAAACGGCGGAGCAAGATCCGCAAACAATTAAGACCTCACATTCCGCCGTCTTGGAATAGAGACAGAATTTCTCACATCTCTATTGCCTTTCCCTTATGTATATATCTGTATAAGTTGCCTAGAAATGACTGCTAGTTTCCTGGAGTGGTGCTTTCAGTTCCGGTGCCTTCGGTAGTCGCCCCTGGAGTGGTGCTTTCAGTTCCGGTGCCTTCGGTAGTCGCCCCTGGAGTGGTGCCTTCAGTTCCGGTGCCGGGAGTGGAGGTGGCATCAGTGCCGGTGCCGGGAGTGGAGGTGGCATCAGTGCCGGTGCCGGGAGTGGAGGTGGCATCAGTACCCATGCTCGGAGTTGTAGTGGCATCAGTGCCGGTGCCGGGAGTGGAGGTAGCATCAGTGCCAGTTGCCCCTGGAGTGGTTGCCCCTGGAGTTGTAGTGGTATCAGTGCCCGTGCCACCTGGAGTGGTTGCCTCTGGAGTTGTGGTAGCATCAGGAGTGGTTGCCCCTGGAGTTGTGGTGGTATCAGCCGGTGCCGCTTCATTGGTATCCGTCGGGGCTGCACCTTCTTCCGGCTTAGAACAGCCAGCTAACAATCCTACGCTTAGGATACAAGCAGCAACAAGAGTTTTAAAGTATCTAGCTTTCATGGAACACTCCTCAAGAAAAATCAATCCACATCGATCGCTAAGAATAGCACATAAATTAATTTTGTCTATCCGTGTCTTTTACCTTTGCTTAACTATTTTTAGGATTGTGCTAACCCAAAGGAATTTTTTCCCTACAGCAGTATGGGTTCTGAGCGATCGCCTTTATGTATTTGCTAAGTGACAAAAAAGTTGCGAGAAAAAACCGGCTTTTTTTATCACATAAAATAACTGATTAATTATTAATTATTAATTATTGGTTATTGGTTATTGGTTGATTGTTGTTTGTTGATTGTTGTTTGTTGATTGTTGATTGAGGAGCTTCAGGAGTGGGGGAGCTTCAGGAGTGGGGGAGCGGGGGAGCTTCAGGAGCGGGGGAGCTTCAGGAGCGGGGGAGAAAATAACCAACAAACAACAACCAACAATCAACCAACAATCAATCAACAAAGAATCCCTACCCAACAAACAACAACCAACAATCAACCAACAAAGAATCCCTACCCAACAAACAACCAACAAACAACAACCAACAATCAACCAACAACTAACAATAAATAACCAAATTAATTCCAATTGCCAATCATCATAAACGCTGACCAAAAATAAGGATGAGATAAATTAAGATTTCTCAGTTCGGCTAATTCTTCAGAAAGAGGCAACATTTCCCCATTTGATAATCTTAATTGGCCATTTTCAATTCTAGTTTTTCCTTTAATCATGGCGATTTGCGCCGCACGCAATGCTTGAGATTTAATGGGGTTTTCACTTAATTCTTGATAAAAATCACTCATTAATCCCAAAGTACCCGCATCACTCACATACCATAGGCTGGCTAAAGCTGATTTGACTCCTGCTTGAACCGCTAAACCAGCAAAACCTAATTCTGCTTCGGGGGAACCTACTGCGGTCTTACAAGCGGATAAAACTAATAGTTCAATGGGGGTATTTTCGACTTGACTCCATCCGAGTTCATTGGCGATTGTCTTGAGTTCACCCAGATTCATTTTGCGGTCATAAAACTGGATATAAGATTCATTCAAGTCTCCTGCTTTAAATTCTCCGTGAGTGGCTAAGTGAATAATTCCAAATTGTTCTGTTTGATTCACAGTTTTAAACTCATCTACGGTAAATTCTTGATTCAGAAATAACTCCCCTTGCCAAGATTCTCTGAGAATATTGTTTAGTTCAATAGGAACGGCAGGTAAGGGGTTTAGGTCGGTAAATTCTGAAGCACCCATTGCTAGAATTGGGGTATTTCTCACGTCAGCGTAACTGACATCAGTTAATCCAAAACTGGGAACTAGGGCAACGCCATATTTTTCAATTAAAAACTGTTTGCCATCATGCAATGCGGCAATGGGCAGACTGCGTAAACCAGAGTCCATTGATAAGACTAAAATATCAATGCCTTCTGCTTGTAATTGGGGTTCTATCGGGGCAATCAGGGTTTGATAAAGTTTTTGGGCATTTTCCAGATATTTCTGCGATCGCCGATATCTTGGATCGGTAATTTCATTTCTAAATTGTTGGATGGTTTCGCGCAGTTCTTGCCCCTTCACCTCTGGCAATTGTATATGTTGAACTGGGCCTTGAGTCTGGGCGACTATTACTCCAGGAATTTGCCGAGTTGAAGCTAACAGTTGTGCGGTATTTTCTATTCTGCCATCAGGACTGGGGACGACAGTAAATAAATCCAGTTGACTCTCGCTGGCTGAGACATAAATAAATGCGGATTTTTGTCCCGTGACTTGCCACAGGTCGTATAAGGTGGCAGAAATTTCATCAAAAGACGGGGCTTTGCCAAACAGTTCCAGTCCTAAATAATCGCTAAATTCTACCGCTTGATATTCTTCAATTAACTGAACCGCTACATCCACATCAACTTGTTGTAATTGTGCTTCATAAGCAGGGCGATCGACCTGTTGTTCTCCTCTAGGCATTTCCGGGCCAGGTTTTTCTTGCGGGGGTTTTTCTCCCGGTCGATTACCGATCTGATTCGGGGTCGGGGGACCTGATGTAGGAGGAGAAGGTGGCGACTGAAAACCATGAACCTGTAAAGGTTCTAAGGGGATGTTGCGATCGCCAAGGGGAGGTTGTCCCGGTTGCCCTGGTTGAGGTTGTCCCGGTTGAGGTTGTCCCGGTTGAGGTTGTCCCGGTTGAGGTTGTCCCGGTTGAGGTTGTCCCGGTTGAGGTTGTTCTGTGGGTGCAGGTTGTCCCGGTTGAGGTTGTTCTGTGGGTGCAGGTTGTCCCGGTTGAGGTTGTCCCGGTTGAGGTTGTTCTGTGGGTGCAGGTTGTCCCGGTTGAGGTTGTCCCGGTTGAGGTTGTTCTGTGGGTGCAGGTTGGCTCGAATCTTCTGAACCTGGTAGAGAAGAAGGCAATACCGGCTGATTATCTGAAGGGGGTGGGGCAACCGGGACGATCGCGTCTGTGTTCGGCCCAGTAATACCGGACTGATTACCAGATTGAGTTATCCCAGGTTTTGCCACAATTAAAACCCAGGCGATCGCGAATAATATCTGAAATTTTTGAAAAAAACGTTGATTCATTGGTAGATATTTCACCTTGGAAAATAGGGACTTAAAAATCGGGACTTGAAAATCGGCTATTTAGAAGTTTGTGGGCAAAGAAAACCCATAACCAATTCCTAAAATAAATCGCGTGCCATCTCCAGCACTTCCAGTAATATCCGTTAAGGCCGGAGAAATGACTACGGGAATATTTTTAAATGGGGCAATGGAAAGACCCACGGTCATGTCTTGACCAGTCCATTCCGCGATCGCGCTGATGGGTTGATTAATCCGCAGGGCCATTGAACCAAATACCCCCACGGTTCCTTCATCATTATTAATCTGATCTTCGGTGCGAAATTGACCGCTACCGACTCCCAGAGATACATGAAGCTGATTAAACAACTCCGAAGGATCGGGATCGAAAATAAACCGTTTCGTCACCACCCCATAAAGCGATCGCCCTCCGTCGGTTTCCCCCCAACGGATTGCCCCTTGGACTCCCGCAGCGACACTCAGATCGTAAGGTAGGCGCCGATGTAATTTCACGCTGACCGTACCATCCTGAAACGCATCTCCCCATAAATCAGTTGCCGTAATGCCCAAACTAACTCCAACGGTTTTGACGGGATTACCAAATCCAATCCCAAATCCCATCACCCCATCCGCGTCTTCCGTAAACCGGGTGCGTTCTTGGACTCCTAACCCAAATCCTGCCCTGCCCCAAGACGACCCATAACCAGAGGGGTTCATAATACTCACCCCTGGGGATGCTGCCGGGGGTTTTCGTTGTTCTCTTTGGATACTTTGAGAACGCAAAGGCACTCTTTGGGGTCGAAATACATCCTCTGAACCGCTTTGCCGATGTAATGTGGAACGTCGTCGCGGTGTTCCCGGTTCTGGGACGGGGACGGGAACTGGAACATCCGGCGATTCCTGGGCGATCGCCTCTGGGAATTCGGTTTGCGGCATCGTTTCTGTTATATTATCCGCTTCAGCGGAAAATTGCGAAACCAAGGGGATGAATTCTGATTCTTGCTGACTTTGAGAAGCTGCCGGAATTGCCGGAATTAGACTAAGGGCGATCGCTGATATTATAGTTAACAAAAATACACTTTTTTTCATTGTCAGTTATCCTGAAAAGCTCAATTACTTTGTTAGGAAATCATTAAATTTGACAAAAGTATTGAATTGCTTGCCAAATCTGTGGCAAAACATTAGTCAACCCATGATCGCTGTCGAGTTCTTGCAGTTTTACCCAAGGGCGATCGCTGGCAAAAGCTCGACTCGACTCAATGGGAATTACCTCATCGTGAATCCCATGAAAAATTAAAGTAGGAATTTCTCTAGGAAACTGTTCATTTTGATACTGGAGTAAATCAACCCAAAATTGATAGCTGAGGGGCAAATCCCGGTTTTCCCCGTAATGGGGAAATAGCCCAAATCCATCCCTTTGCCATTGCTGCATGGCTGCCTCTCCCAACAAGCGAGATAAATGTCGGTGAAATTGGAAAGCGGGGGCTAGTAAAACTAAGCGTTTTACTTTAAAGTTTCCTTGAGCCAAAATTGCTGAAGTCAATCCGCCAAAACTAGAACCAATTAAGGTAATTTCTGGTAAGCTAGTGAGAGTTTTCTCTGTTGTGTCTGAGATAGATATTTTATCAAAATATTCGGCTTTAATGAAATTTAATTGTCTGGTTAAGGTAAGATTGAAAAAATCCCCTTGATTCAAATCAGGAGTTTGTAGGTTAATTGACAATTGGCCAAATCCTTGGCGGAAATACTCCGCTTTTCCCCCGTGGGGAGAAGAAGCAAACCCATGTAGATAAATATACTTATCCCGTCCCATAATCCTTAAGCAAGATAAACATAAGATATATTTTAGCAAAATGTAGGGTGTGTTCGCGGAAACTTTTTTGTCAGCAATTAACTTCTATTCCCGCCGTAACGCACCACAGCAAAATGTAGGGTGTGTTCGCGGAAACTTTTTTGTAAACAATTAACTGCTATTCCAGCCGTAACGCATCATATTTTTTGGGTGCAAAAGTTAACCCAAAAAATAAAACAAACCGGGTTTTTATTTTATTTTGGGTGTTTGGCAAAAGCTGGCAAAAGGTGCGTTACGGCTGGAATAAAGGTTAATTGTTTATGTCAAATTTTTTCGCCAGCCTAACACACCCTACAGTTTTATTAAGAAACCGGGTTTCTATTTTATTTGGGGTTTTTCGCAAAGGTTAACGTTAATTACCCGGTTGCTGGGGGCAAAGGTTAACTCAAGGAACAAAAAGAAACCGGGTTTCTATTTTATTTGGGGTTTTTGGCAAAGGTTAACGTTAATTACCCGGTTTCTGGGGGGTGTGCGGTAAGCGGAGCTATGCCGTCAGGCAAGCACGCTTTTTTGTCCCAAGCAAAGAAACCGGGTTTCTGTCCCTCCAAGCAAAGAAACCGGGTTTCTGTTGTGAATATTAAAGTTAACCGTGAAAGCGAGAAAGAAACCCGGTTTCTGAGTTCAGGGAGGCGATCGCCAAAATCCCACCTCCCTTCTCTTGACTTGTGCTAACATTAAATTTAATGTAAATTTAGTGCTAATATCACCATGATCAACCTGAGTCGTGATATTCAGTCCCTTTCGAGCTTCAAGCGTAAATCTGCTGAATTTATCCAACAGATGAAAGAAACCGGGAAACCGATCGTCTTAACTGTCAACGGTAAAGCTGAAGTGGTTGTCCAAGATGCCGTGTCTTACCAAAAATTAATAGATATGATGGAATACCTAGAAGCGATCGCGGGCATTAAAGAAGGACTAGCGGATGTGAACGCGGGTAGAACTCGTTCCTTAGCAGACTTTCAACAAGCAATGCAGGAAAAACGTGGCATTTCAAGTTAAGCTGACGCGCAAAGCAGAAATTGAAATTGAAACAGCCTACCAATGGTTAAAGGAACGAAACCCAGATTATGCCGATCAATGGTTACGAGATTTGATGGATACCCTGGCAACCTTACAGGAAAAACCTCGGCGTTGTCCTTTAGCCATAGAAAATGATGTTTTTCCTGAAGAAATTCGGCAACTTCTCTACGGCAAAAGACAGCAGAGTTATCGCCCGTCTGTTTGTGATTCGGGACGAGAAAGTATATGTACTTCATGTCCGTCATGGTAGACAAGCCCCATTAACCCCTGAAGATTGGGACGACGAAAAATAATCTGTAGTCAAGGCCGATCGCGCAGATCGGGTGAGGGAATCCTTTTTTTGGGAAGACGGGAGGCGCGAGAATCAACTTTCCTCCCCAAAGCCCGATCAAACTCAAAACCCTTATAATACCAATATAGATATGCTTAAACAATTGATAGGAATTTAAAAAAAGGAGATAACCGTGATGCAAATTACATTAAGTCAAGAACAAACGCAAGTCCTGGAACGATTAGTACAACAAGGTCGGTATCCTTCATTGGAAGCTGCTATAAATACCGCATTAATACTTCTCACCGATGAAATTTCATTCAATGAGTCAACAGAAAATCCAGAATACTTAGCTTGGCTGGCACAAACGCGCCAGAAAATAGAGGAAGGATTAGAGCAGTCAAAACGCGGAGAGTCTTTGGATGGAGAAGCAGTGATTGCTCGATTGAGAGAAAAAGTTAAATTAGCTTCATAGGTACAGGCATGAACCGTTTTCTCATCACGGTTGCTGTAGGGATTTAGAAGAAATTTCTAGTTACTTTCTGGAGAAAAATGTCGAAGCTGGAGAGCTTTTTGTTGAGGGTTTTAACAAAAAATGTCAGCAGTTAGCCCGGTTTCCCTATTTGGGACGTTCTTACTCTCAATTTAGTCAGAATCTACGAGGGATTCCATTAATGGGTTATATTATTTTTTATCAGGTAATTGAAGACGGCATTGAAATTGTGCGCGTGATTAGTGGTTATCGAAATTTGTCGGATATTTTTCAGGAAAAGTGACTGATGAAAAGCGATCGCTTTTTTGTCCCCGAAATAACCGGGTTTCTGTCCCTCCAAGCAAAGAAACCGGGTTTCTGTTGTGAATATGTAGGGGCGAATGGCCATTCGCCCCTACCGTGGAACCAAAAAAGAAACCCGGTTTCTGAGTTCAGGGGAAGCGATTCCCTCCGGGACGCTTCGCGATCGCGCTTCTTCTGTGTGGGATCTAGCCCTTTTTAAGAATGGATAGGCTCAAGATCACCAGCAAAATCTTCATCTGCAACACAGATGCCATTGTGCCAAAGTTCGTATTCACTAATATCAATATCCTCATTCCAAACTAGAGCATATCCCCCCGGTTCAACTTGAAAATTCTTAAAAAATGTAGGATTTCTTAACCGAGCAAATGTATGATTGTCTAACAACCTAGAGACATCGTATTGCCGGATTTCTCCATTACTAAACTTAACCAGCAAACTATAATCTTGAATAACTTTAGCAGAAATAATCCGAGGCGGCTTCATAAAATTAAATCATTTTAAAGGTGGCAGCTTAATAAATTCTTGGCTATTCCAAATCTGGAGTAGTTCTTTCTGGTACAATTTTGCCCATTCTAGCACCATTTTTTCGGCACGTCCTGGTAAATCTCCTTCAATAACTTCTAGAGACTCAATACTGATTAACGCATTATACTCACCATAAATAGCGTGAAAATGAGGGGGAGAATGATCGCCAAAGAACATGGCGACAAAATTTGACATAAACAATTAACGTTTATTCCAGCCGT
This sequence comes from Planktothricoides raciborskii GIHE-MW2, assembly GCF_040564635.1. NCBI lineage: Bacteria > Bacillati > Cyanobacteriota > Cyanophyceae > Oscillatoriales > Oscillatoriaceae > Planktothricoides > Planktothricoides raciborskii. Next base: position 4,301,312 of record NZ_CP159837.1, on the reverse strand, counting down.
AACGCACACGGCAAAATGTAGGGTGTGTTAGGCTGGCGACAAAATTTGACATAAACAATTAATGTTTATTCCAGCCGTAACGCACCATTTTTTGGGGGGGCGGTTAACTCAAGAAACAAAAAGAAACCGGGTTTCTATTTTATTTGGGGTTTTTCGCCAAGGTTAACGCAAGAAACCCGGTTTCTGGGGAGAAAGAGAAGTTTATTAATCAGTAATTAAAAAGCGATCGCGCTTTTTCTGTGTGCGATCGCGCTTTTTTGTCCCAAGCAAAGAAACCAGGTTTCTGTCCCTCGAAGCAAAGAAACCGGGTTTCTGTTGTGAATATGTAGGGGCGAATGGCCATTCGCCCCTACCGTGGAACCAAAAAAAAACCCGGTTTCTGAGTTCAGGGAGGCGATTCCCTCCGGGACGCTTCGCGATCGCCCTTTTTCTGTGTGCGGTAAGCTTTCGCTATGCCGTCAGGCAAGCACGCTTCAATCTGGTTGTCGGGTTTGTCCAATAAGGCTTGACTGCGGCAGTTATCTGAAAAGCGGTTTACTTCCTAACAAACCATGTGAATAATGGAAATGGTGGATTAAGCGAAAGTTAAACATCTTCAAAGATTGCATCTTTTTTTAAGGAGAGCAGTTTCTAGCGCTTCATCAATACCAAAGATTGCATCTTTTTCAAGGAGAGCAGTTTTTAGCGCTTCATCAATACCTTTGTTAGATCCAAATCGGGCTTGAGTAACTGTGGCATTTTCAAGATTAGCCCCTTTTAAATCAGCTTTTGTTAAATCAGCCTCAGTCAGGTCAGCATTACTCAGGTCAGCCTCTCTTAAGTCAGTTTTACTCAGATTAGCCCCTCTTAAGTCAGCCTCACTCAGATTAGCTTTTCTCAAGTCAGCCCAATTCAAACGAGTCTCACTTAAGTCAGTCTTGCTCAAATTAGCATTACGCAAATCGGTTTTACTCAAATTAGCCTTACTCAGGTTAGCCCCACTCAAGTTAACCCAACTCAGATCAGTTTCACTTAGTTCACTTAGATCAGTTTCACTCAGATTAGCCTTACTCAGATTAGCTTCACTTAGGTTAGCCTTTTTTAAGTTAGCCCCACACAGGTTAGCTCCACTCAAGTTAGCCTGACTCAGATTAAACCCACTCAGGTCAGCATTGCTCAAATTAGCCTCACTCAGTTTAGCCTTTTTTAAGTTAGCCCCACTCAGGTCAGCATTACTCAGGTCAGCATTACTCAGGTCAGCATTACTCAGATTAGCATTACTCAGATTAGCCTCACTCAGATTAGCCTCACTCAGATTAGCATTACTCAGGTCAGCATTACTCAGGTCAGCATTACTCAGATTAGCCTCACTCAGATTAGCATTACTCAGGTCAGCATTACTCAGATTAGCCTCACTCAGATTAGCCTTACTCAGGTTAGCCTCACTCAGATTAGCCTCACTCAGATTAGCCTCTCTCAGATTAGCCTCTCTCAGGTAAGCCCCACTCAGTTTAGCCTCTTTTAAGTTAGCTCCACTCAGGTCAGCTTTATTCAGATTAGCCCCATTCAGGTCAGCATTACTCAAGTCAGCATTACTCAAGTCATTCCAACTTAGGTGATCCCCACTCAGGTAAGCCAGATGCTGTTTAGCCCGACTCAGTTTAGCCCGACTCAGTTTAGCCCGACTCAGTTTAGCTCCACTCAGGTTAGCCCGACTCAGTTTAGCCCGACTCAGTTTAGCCCCACTCAGGTTAGCCTCTTTCAGGTTAGCCTCTTTCAGGTTAGCCTCTTTCAGGTTAGCTTCACTCAGGTCAGCATTACTCAGATTAGCCTCACTCAGATTAGCCTTACTCAGGTCAGCTTCACTCAGATTAGCCTTACTCAGGTCAGTCCCACTCAGGTTAGCCTCACTCAGATTAGCCTCTCTTAAATTAAACCCACTTAGGTTAAACTCACTCAGGTTATTCATACACAGGTTAACTTTATTCATGTTAGTCATATACAAACTAACTCTACTCAAATTAACCCTACTCAGGTTAGCATCACTCAAGTTAGCATTACTCAAGTCAGCCCAACTTAGGTTAGCCTCACTCAGATTAGCATTACTCAAGTCAGCCCAACTTAGGTTAGCCTCACTCAGGTCAACCTTACTCAAGTCAGCCCCGCTCAGATCAGCCCCGCTCAGGTCAGCCTGACTCAGGTTCCACTTCTGACCTCTTTTAATTCGTTCAATCAAAGATTTCTTTGCGTCTTCATCATCATAACTGAATATATAAGGATCACTGCAAGTATCACCCCAATCAAAAAATTCTGGTTTTTTAGGCATTTTTTTACTTTGCTCCGTTTTTTCCATTTAAGTTTTGGCAATTATAAATTATTTGGTCGCCCTAAAGCCCGCGACTCCAGAGACGGGACGATTAAAGTTCATAGTAATTTTGGATTCTGGTGTTTCGTTTGATTTAGTCATGGCATCTTTACTGGGTTAAGGGAAAAAGCCTCGATCGCCTTTGTTGAGAATTTATCTAATTACTTTAGTGAATCGGTCTTCAACAAATTGCCAGTTTCCTGAGAAGCGATCGCATCTACCATACTAACTCAATGAAGCTGAGACTGGCAAATTTACTAGGAACAGTTTCTCAAGAAACCGGGTTTCTATTTTATTTGGGTTTTTTCGCAAAGGTTAACTCAAGAAACAAAAAGAAACCGGGTTTCTATTTTATTTGGGAAAAAACCCGGTTTCTGGGATTTTTTGCAAAGGTTAACGCAAGGAACAAAAAGAAACCGGGTTTCTATTTTATTTGGGGTTTTTCGCAAAGGTTAACGCAAGAAACCCGGTTTCTGGAGACCGGGTTTCTAACTCAAGAAATCTGGGATTAACCGCCTAAAATCTTTTGCAAGACAGTTTTTGGCGGAATATCAGCCATGTTATCCGTAGGAGATTTAATGGCCACAAACCGCTCATTTTTGGGCAAAAGTTTGCTGGGGTCAGTGGGTCCAAACAAGGCTACGGTGTAAGTTTTTACCGCTACGGCGAGGTGCATGGGCGCACTATCGGTACATATCATTAAATTAGCCCCAGCGATTGTAGCGGCTAATTTACCGATATCTGGGGGCGAAATTACCTTAATTCCGGGCAAAGATTTCACCAGTTCATTGACAAATTGCTCATCTTCTGGACCTTTGACTACAACTATCGGTAATTGGGGTTGAGATTGCTGCAACTTTTGCAAAATCTCTAGCCAATTTTTCACCGGATAAATTTTATTTAATCCTTTGGTTAAAGCCAATTGGCTAGAACCGCCATGAATTAAAATATAGCCAGTTTCCGCAATTCCCAAGGTCTTTTGTTCGTTTTCCGCCCATTTCAGATCCTCTTTGAGCAAAGTCACCGACAATTCAGGGGTGGGACAGGTAATGTCAAAACCTTGCAGCAAATCGTGATACATTGCCGCTGCATATTGTTCCGTTTTGAGGGGCACCGGGTTGGTTAGGAAGCGATCGCTGCCTCCTTCTGCATAACCAACGCGGGTGGGAATTCCCGTCAACCACAGGAGAAACCCCACCGCCCACCGCTGTCCTAAAGAAATGACTGCATCGTATTCTCCATCACGCAATATCCCCAGCAAGTTGGCAAAATCTGCCAGACTGTTTCGATCTTTGAAATCGAACTTAATCGGTCTGAGAGACTTGTCATGGAAATGCTTACATACCTTGTAAGCGCCCAGCGATCGCGGTTCCACAACCACGTCAATTTGAGCGTTGGGGTAAAATTGCTTGATATCTTGTATCGTTGGCAGAAATAGAATTTGATCGCCAATCCCGCCAGGGACAAGGGCTAGTATTCGCATCTGATATAGGTTTTTCCGACTGATCGGTTACATTTTAAGCGAATTCTGTATTGATATATTGATCGTGATAGTTTTGCTTTTGAGGAATCGCTGTGCATTTATTAATTCCCGCTGCGGGGATGGGACGGCGGATGGGCAGTAACCGCAATAAATTACTGCTGAAGTTACTGGATCGACCGATTTTGGCTTGGACCTTAAAAGCTGCGGAGGCTTCCGAGCAAATTACCTGGATTGGGATTATGGGTCAACCGGAGGATGAACCGGATTTTCAGGAAATTTTGGCCAGTTTATCCCTGACCAAGCCGGTAAAACTGATTCGCGGCGGTGCCACCCGCCAAGAGTCGGTGTATAACGGCTTGCAAGCGCTGCCGGAAGCCGCCCAATGGGTATTAATTCACGATGGGGCGCGGTGTTTGGCCAGTCCGGGCTTATTCGATCGCTGTGCGACCGCTTTGCGCCAATGTCCCGGTTTGATTGCGGCGATTCCGGTGAAAGATACGATAAAAGTAGTCGATGACCGGGATGTAATTGTGGATACCCCTGACCGTAGCCACTTATGGGCTGCCCAAACTCCCCAAGGTTTTGACGTGAAATTATTAAAAGATTGCCACGATCGCGGGCGACAAAACGGTTGGGAAGTCACCGATGATGCGGCGTTATTTGAAAAGTGCGGTTTACCAGTAAAAATTGTGGCCGGAGAAGAGACTAATTTAAAGGTGACAACGCCGGTTGATTTAGCGATCGCGGAGTTTATATTGCGCGATTCCAGAAACCCGGTTTCTTAAATGCAGGGTGTGTTAGGCTGGCAAACAATTTTAGGGATAAACAATTAACTCCTATTCCAGCCGTAACGCACCACTGGGGTTTAGAAGCCGGGTTTCTTAATTAAATCTCTGCTTGAGGGCGAAAAGTTTACGCAGAAACCCGGTTTCTTGTCCCTGGGGTTTAGAAACCGGGAGAGGTTAGAAACCGGGTTTCTATGTAGGGTTCGGTGGGTAGGCAGGCATTTCTTAAAGAAACCCGGTTTCTTGTCCCTGGGGTTTAGAAACCGGGAGAGGTTAGAAACCGGGTTTCTGGTTTCTATGTAGGGTTCGGTGGGTAGGCAGGCATTTCTTAAAGAAACCCGGTTTCTTGTCCCTTAAGTATGTCGCATCCGGCGATGATTCCCAGATGAATGATCTTGATGCAAGGTGTGATTGGCAATATAAAATTCACGAGAAAGAGTTATTAAAGCAATGACTATATTTCCCATGCCGTGAACCACTGGATTTTTTATTAACCGATCTTTTATTTGCGATAGCTTAGAAACCACTGGGTGTTTAACTTTAGTCATGGCCGTTAGCCCCCAGAAAATTTAATAGATTTATTTTTAGTTCTATTATAATCCTTTTTTCAGAAAAATTTGTTATTTTAATAATTTAGTTTAAGAATTTTAATAATATGTGGTCACGGCTAACTTTTTGGTGTTCTAGAAAGCCGTCTTTTTCCCAATAAATATTGGCAATTAGTAATTAGCAATATTTAAATATATAACCAATTACCAATAAACAATCAAGCTGCCTGTACAATAAAATTACCTTTAAATCTCGTCAAGATAAAAATATTATCAGTTATTTAATCATTTATAATCGATCATTAACGCGATCGCCTTTTATTTCCTGTAATTATTTTCCTCCAGCGAACCAATCACCAACAACCAAGAACTAAAAATAACTAGGAACAGGTAAAAACCATGACAAATCAACCTCAATTACCCATACCCTCTCACTTCGATCGCCGCCAAGTTGGTGAAGTTTGGCGGGTAAATTATCAAGACCTGGCAGCGGCGGCAAAAACTTGGGCAAAAGACCATGAAATTAAACCCGCAGCCGAAGATAAAACTCGGATTTGTTTAGTGGCGATCGATGTGCAAAACACCTTTTGTATTCCCCAATTTGAATTATTTGTGGGCGATCGCAGTGGTACTGGGGCAGTAGACGATAATGTCCGTTTGTGTGAGTTTATTTATCGTAATTTAGGGTTTATTAGCAGTATTGTCCCCACCCTAGATACTCACACCGCCATGCAGATTTTTCATCCAATTTTTTGGGTAAATCATGCCGGAGAACATCCCACACCCGCTGCCACGATGATTACTTTAGCCGATGTAGAAACAGGAGTTTGGCAAGTTAATCCAGCCGTCGCCTATAGTTTAGCTGGTAGCTTGAATGAGGACAATTATTCCCTCTTGCAAAAATATGCTTTACATTATGTGCAAAAGCTGAGTCAAGATGGTAAGTTTCCTCTGACTATTTGGCCTTATCATTCTATGTTAGGGGGCATTGGTCACGCCCTGGTCTCCGCCGTAGAAGAAGCGGTATTTTTCCACAATATTGCACGGCAAAGTCAAACTATGTTTGAAATTAAAGGGAACAATCCTTTAACCGAGAATTATTCCGTACTCCGTCCAGAGGTTTTGCAAGGACCCGATGGTCAGGCGATCGCGCAAAAAAATACTCGTCTGATCCAAAAAATATTAGACTTTGATGTAATAATTATTGCCGGTCAAGCCAAAAGTCACTGTGTAGCCTGGACAATCGATGATTTACTCACAGAAATCACAGCGATCGACCCAAATTTAGCCAAAAAAGTCTATTTATTAGAAGATTGCACCTCCCCGGTAGTTGTCCCTGGGGTGATTGATTTCACCGACCAAGCGGATGCCGCATTTCAGCGCTTTGCCCAAGCCGGAATGAACCTAGTAAAATCTACTCAACCGATGGAAAATTGGCCAGGTATTGTTCTGTAAGGGAAGCGGTGGTGTAGGGTGTAGGGTGTAGGGTGTAGGGTGTAGGGTGTAGGGGAAGAGAGGATGCATAGGATGCATAGGATGCATAGGATGCATAGGATGCATAGGAAAATTCTCTATTCTCTTTTCTCTATTCTCTTTTCTCTCTTCCCCCCACACCCCACACTCTCTCTTTCCCACACTCCGATGGCGGCTCCGATGGCGGCTCCCCACACACCCCACACACCGATGGCGGCCGATGGCGGCCGATGGGGGCCCCACACCATCAAGACATTTCGCCAAGAATTCAAAATCAATCCCTGACAATGCCTCCTGATTCAATTAAAATGAATCAGTGAACACTTTTTTAGCTGTTCCCCATTCTCGGCTTCTCGTTCAACAGTCAACTCTTGAGATATCCAGAACCATCAAATAACAACCCTATGCAATCAGCAATTAAACCCGAAACGACCCTGACAGAACCTCTGACAATGGATGCCCCCAAACAAGGCTTACCTGTCACTATTATTACCGGATTTTTGGGCAGTGGTAAAACTACCCTACTGAACCATATTTTAACCAACCAAACTGGCCTAAAAATTGCCGTTTTAGTTAATGAGTTTGGGGAAATTGGCATCGATAACGAACTCATTGTAGCCACCGAAGATAATATGGTAGAACTCAGTAATGGTTGTATTTGCTGCACCATTAATGAGGATTTGCTGAATTCGGTTTACGGCATTTTAGAACGTTCGGAAAAAATCGATTATTTAGTAGTAGAAACTACCGGGTTAGCTGACCCGTTGCCGGTAGCTTTAACCTTTTTAGGCACCGAACTCCGAGATTTAACTCGCTTGGATTCTATTGTTACTGTAGTCGATGCGGAAAATTTCAGTGTGGATCTATTTAATAGTGAAGCCGCTTACAATCAAATTGCCTACGGTGATATTATTTTATTAAACAAATCTGATTTGGTTGAACCCAGCCGATTAGATGCGTTAGAAACCCGACTGCATGAGATTAAAAAAGACCCCAGAATTTTGCGAACCACTCAAGCAAAAGTTCCCTTGCCTTTGATTTTGAGTGTGGGTTTATTTGAGTCGGATAAATATTTCGATGCCGCCGAAGAAAAAGAAGCCCACGATCGCAGTCATAGCCATGACCATGACCATGACCATGACCACGATCACGATCATGCTGAATGCGACCATGACCACGGCCATTGCGTTCACGACCATGACCATGACCATGACCATGCCCACGATCGCGCCCACGACCATGACCATGAGGATCATACTGAATGCGACCATGACCACGGCCATTGCGTTCACGACCATGACCATGACCATGATCATCACCATCATCACCATTCCGATCATTTGGCAATGGATGGGTTTACTTCCCTTTCTTTCCAATGCGATCGCCCCCTTTCTGTGCGTAAATTCCAATATTTCTTGGATAACCAATTGCCAGAATCAGTGTTTCGGGCGAAAGGGATTTTATGGTTTGATGAAAGCGATCGCCGCCATATTTTCCACCTCAGCGGCAAACGCTTTACAATGGATGACGATCAATGGCCTTATGCCCCAAAAAATCAGCTAGTTCTCATTGGTCAAAACCTCGACCATGACACCCTGCGATCGCAGCTAGAAAACTGCATTTGTCTCCCCTCAAAAACCCGGGCAAAAGGCTTTGGTAAATAATAATTAAAGGTAGCCGCCAATCGAGCAGGGGAGCAGGGGAGCAGGGGAGCAGGGGAGCAGGGGAGAATTTTTCCCCTTATCCCCTCTGCCCCTTATCCCCTCTGCCCCTTATCCCCTCTGCCCCTTATCCCCTCTGCCCCTTATCCCCGTTCCCCGTTCCCCGTTCCCCGTTCCCCGTTCCCCGTTCCCCAACCACCAACCATGCGCGTTATCCTTCAACGAGTCAAATCATCTCAAGTCACCGTCAACGGCCAAATCATTGGTAAGATTGGCCAAGGATTAAACTTACTCGTAGGAATTGCCCCAACTGACAGCGAAAAAGAACTCGAATGGATGGCGCGAAAATGTTTAGAACTACGGCTATTTCCTGACCCAGAAAAACCCGCAGGCAGGTGGGATAAATCCGTATTAGAAATTAGTGGAGAAATCCTAGTAGTCAGTCAATTTACCCTCTATGGAGACTGTCGCAAAGGTCGCCGTCCCTCCTTCGATATGTCCGCGCCTCCAGAAATCGCCGAAAAACTTTATCATAATTTTGTCAACCGCTTAAAACAGAGTGGATTAAAAATAGAAACTGGCGAATTTGGGGCAATGATGAACGTAGAAATTGAAAATGACGGGCCGGTTACATTATTATTAGAAAAGTAGGATAACCAGAAACCGGGCAGAAACCGGGTTTCTTTTCGGGATATCACAGTTATCTGTAGGTGGCATAAAAGAAACCCGGTTTCTAGGTTCTTCGTGGGGGTTCAGAGAAAAACTTTATCATAATTTTGTCAACCGCTTAAAACAGAGTGGATTAAAAATAGAAACTGGCGAATTTGGGGCAATGATGAATGTAGAAATTGAAAATGACGGGCCGGTTACATTATTATTAGAAAAGTAGGATAACCAGAAACCGGGCAGAAACCGGGTTTCTTTTCGGGATATCACAGTTATCTGTAGGTGGCATAAAAGAAACCCGGTTTCTAGGTTCTTCGTGGGGGTTCAGAAACCGGGTTTCTGTCGTGAAAATTACGGTTATCTGTAGGTGGCATAAAAGAAACCCGGTTTCTTAGTCCTCGCAGATAACCCAGAAACCGGGCAAAAACCGGGTTTCTTTTCGGGATATCACAGTTATCTATGGGATAAAAACCAGAAAACGGGTTTTTTTTCCTCTCTTTATTATATCACAAAAACAAGAGAACATAGTCATGGCAATTAAACTTAACACCCGCAAATTTACCATCAGCGAATATCATCAAATAGCTGAAAAAGGTATTTTATTAGAAGATGAGCGGATTGAATTAATTAAAGGAGAAATTATCCAAATGTCCCCCATTGGTTCTCGTCATGCTGCTTCTGTGCGCCGACTCACCCAACTTTTTTCTCAAAAGTTAGGACAAAATGCTTTAATTAGCGTTCAAAACCCGATATTTTTGGGGGATGATATATCAGAACCGCAACCGGACTTAGCCATAGTTTCCTATCGGGATGATTTTTATCTTGATGCTCATCCTCAACCCCAAGATATCTTACTATTAATCGAAATTGCTGACTCTTCCGTAGTTTACGATCGCGAAGTAAAAGCACCCTTATATGCAGCAGCGGCAATCACTGAACTTTGGTTAGTAAATTTAATTGAACAGCGATTAGAAATTTATCGGCAACCGGCAGCCAATGGATATCAAGAAATTAAATATTGCCGTAAAAATGACAGCATTTCTAGCCTAGCTTTTCCCGATATTGCTCTCACCGTAGCGGAAATTTTAGGATAACAGATATAGTCTAGAAACCGGGTTTCTTTTCGGGATATCAAAGTTATCTGTGGGCGGCAAAAAAAACCCGGTTTCTAGGTCCTTGGGGTAGGTTCAGAAACCGGGTTTCTGTCGTGAAAATTACGGTTGTCGGTGGGATCCAAGCAAGAAACCCGGTTTCTAGGTTCTTCGTGGGGGTTCAGAAACCGGGTTTCTTTTCGGGATATCAAAGTTATCTGTGGGTGGCAAACAAGAAACCCGGTTTCTTTGTCCTCGCAGATCGCCCAGAAACCGGGTTTCTTTTCGGGATATCACAATTATCTCTGGGATGCAAACCAGAAACCCGGTTTCTAAGTCCTCTTAGTCGGGGGTTCTGAATTCCGCCTCCGCTGCACTGACTAATTCAGCCAGAACCGCTCGAATGGCGACTAATTCTGCCGGTGGGTTGAGCAAGAATTCGTCATTACTGGCTTTGATTAAAGCATTGTAAGCAGCTACAGCCGCCAAAAGTTTTTTTGCATCTACCCTGCCACCGCGCAATAGTCCCAGCAAACTTTCTGCCAGTTTCCACGCGGATAATTGTCCCGCCCCTCCCTGTCCTAACGCCCGAATTAAAGGGTTTAGTAGTGGATCGCCAAATAAGGATTTAGTGGTAGGGTCTCCAGTTAACAAGGTGCTTAACGCCTGTTGCACGGAAGCCGGAATGGAGGCACCCCCAGCACCACCCGCACCGTCACCGCTGCCAAAAGTCCCCGCCCCTAATTGCGCGATCGCGGCTTCTGCGACAACTTGTGTCGGTGAGCCCACTTCTCCAACGGGGGCAAATTCCACTTGCGGCGCGGAAACAGTATCTCCTGGGGCGTTTATTGGAGTTGGCTGTGTTGCCTGTGAAGTTTCGCCGGTTTCGGTTGCCTCTGTGGTTTCTGTTTCGGCGGTTTCGGCGGTTTCTGTCTCTGTTCCCTCTGATCCCTCTGAGTCTGCTTCAGGCAGCAGTTCAAAAGGATAATCTTCAGTACCATTGTTGTTTACATTTGGCTGCTTAATTTCTGGGTTAGTTACTGGGTTAGTTACTGGGTTAGTTACTGGGTTAGTTACTGGGTTAGTTACTGGATTAATTACTGGGTTAGTTACTGGGTTAGTTACTGGTATTGGTTTTACTGGTGGTGGTGGTGGTGGCGGTGGTGGTTCAATAATTGGAATAGGACAATCAGAACAATTTCCTGCATCTGAAGACAATGCTTTTGATACCAGTAGTAACAGGCTAATATTTCCTAACAGTAAAACCAAACTTATTCTAAATAAAAATAATTGCATTTTCATGGCTTTATGAGTCGCGACAATAATTTCAAAATTTCCAACCCGTAGGGGCGAAGCATTCCGGCAGTTATTTATCGGTTAGCAGATTAACTTTTATCCCGGAATGCTTCGCCCTTTCCCGCAGGTATTTGTGGATTAACCGATTAACTTTTATCCCGGAATGCTTCGCCCCTGCATTGGCAAACAGGACGGATCGATCCCCCCAACCCCCCTTAAAACCGCCATCGGCTTTTTAGAAAAACCGGGTTTTTTCTGGGTAAAAAAGTGTATTTTTGCCTAAACAACAGAAACCCGGTTTTTGAAGGTTTATTCCTAGAAAAAATAGCTGTAACCAACTCCCACCCGGAACCGAACTCCGTCCCCCGCACTGCCAGTAATATCGGTAAATGCTGGACTAATTACCAGGGGAATATTTGGTAATGGAACAACAGAAAATCCTAACGATAAATCTTGCCCCGACCAGTCCGCGATCGCGGAAACAGGTTGGGCAATTCTTAAACCAACACTGCCAAAAATATTGACCGTATTTGTATCATCGTTAAAATCATCTTCCGTGCGAAATCGCCCATTACCTAATCCCAGAGAAACCGTCAGTCTACTTAAAGGGTCGGCGGTACTTTCTTTAAGGTTAAATGTTCTCGAAGCGACCCCATAAACGCTAGTTCCCGCATCGGTAAAACCCCAGACAATAGCGTTTTCTATGCCCACAGCAACCATCCAATTATTAGCAACGATTCGACCGGCTTTAAAGCTAAAACTACCTCGCTTCATAAAACCGTCATCATAATCCCGGTTACTAAATAAATCCAAGACCGTAATTGTGGTTTGAAAAGCTACGTTTTTCCGAGGATCGCCGACCCCAAAACCTGTGGATATTGCCCCATCAGAACTATCAGTAAATCTGGTTCTTTCTTGAAACCCTGCCCCGGTAAAAGCTTGACCCCAACGCGCAGTAAAAGCGGTGGGAGAAAGAATACTGGAACTGGGGGCAACGCGACGTTGTGAACCAACTCCTTGAACTTGTTGGGGCACCGTAACGTCTACTTTAGGAGGAAGAGGCAATAACCACTCTTGTTCTAATGATTCCCGTGATGTTTCGCCCCTGGTAGGAGTTTCTACATTCGGAGGATCTGGGGGAGCAAATTGAACAAATTGGCCTAATTCTTGGGCGCAAATACTCTGACTAAACATCTGACTAAACATTTGCATCGCCAAAATAGATATAAAGGCGATCGCGCCCTCGGTAAGTTTTCCCGTCTCACGGGAAACAGGCTTAAATATCATTGCGATACCCCTCCCAAACCTGACTGTGAATCATCTAACTCTTCTAGCTGCTTTAATATTGCTAAAGCATCTAAAGTTGCTGCATTTTCAGGATTAATTTCTAGGGCTTTTTCAAAAGCTAATCGGGCTTCGGCATAGCGGTTATCCACAATTAAAGTTAACCCCTTCGCTGCCCAAGCAGCGGCATCATCAGGATTACGGTTAGTTGCTTCGCTAAAAGTAGCGATCGCCCCTTCTCGGTCTGTTAAACCAAATTGGGCTAAACCCAGCCGGTGTAAACCATCAGACTGTGCCAAATTAATCGCCAAAATGTCCGCCAACGCCTCTGGAGTCTCTCCATTTTGTCGTAAAAATTCGGCCAAAACATCAGCCCGTTGGAAAGCAGCATTATAATAATTTGGCTGAATTCTTAACACCTGTTCATAAGCGGCAACAGCGGCAGGTAAACGGTCTAACTTAGCTAAAGCATCACCTTTGTGAACCCAAGCGAAAAGATATTCTGGGTTAAGCTCAATTGCCCGTTCAAAAGATGCTAAAGCTGTCTCATTTTCTCCTAACTCCATCTGGGCAAAGCCTTTTAAATCTACCGCCACAAAGTCAGTTTCATTAACTTCTAATACTTTTTCAAAAGCACCCAATGCTTCATCATAGCGGTTTAACTTAGATAAAACTAAGCCCTTATAGCGCCACAGACTAGCATATAAATCTAAATCCCGTTCAGCCTGAGTTTTCTCCTCTTCTTTCTTCGGATTTTGGTAATTTTCACGAGTTTGCTCATAAGGAAAAGTCTCAATAGCTTTTTCATAAGAAATCAGCGCATTTTTAAAGTCTCCTAAATCAGTAAACACATTGCCTCGCGCCAACCAAGCTTGATAGAAAGATGGGGCTTTTTCTACCGCCTTATCATAAGCCGCGATCGCATAATTTTGGTATTTAATCCCTTCTTGATTTCCTGTAGCCTTAAAAACATCCCCAATGCGCCACAATTCATTCCCATAATTCACCCATACGCGAGGATCTTCTGCTCGTTCACCTTCAGGAGTTTCTGGCACAAGAGAAGTCAAAGACGCTGCTACATCTTCCCGACTTACATTCCTCGGTGCTTCCGTAGTTGTTTGTAAAACGGTTTGAATTTCTTGGGCGGTTTGATGACCTAAAAAAGTTTGAATGGGAATTCCCATACTATATCCTGAACGAACCCGAAAATCATTAGTTCCGGCTTCAACTTCATTGACTCGATCCCCTTCTGACTGACCATGAATCGCAATCACATAGCCATTAGCATCCAATACCGGGCCACCACTCATACCGGGGTAAGTAATACTGGTGTAAAGTAACTCATAACCTAATTGACTTGAACGATTTGCTAAAGCCGCAGCCAAATCTTTGCCTACTCGTAATCCTGGGCTAAATAATCGCTGTGCTTCTTCTCTTCCTGCAGGCCAACCAGAGGCAAAAACCAATTGAGAAGTATTGCTGCCTACTTGAGATTTTAAGTCATAATTAGCCAAGGTCGCTATGCGATAATCGCGATCGCTGGTAAATTGCAAAATTGCCAAATCCACCAGTTCCCCATTCTCGTCCGTTAACTGTTGAACCGTAGCATAATCGAGGATAACTTCTTCAGTTGCCTTATCTTCTTTGCCTGGGGTGACAATTGTATATCCCCTTTCTTTTCCTAACTCTCGATCTTGAACCACATGATAAGCAGTCAGGACATAATAGACCTGGGGACTGTCTCCACTTTTGCCAATAATCACCCCAGACCCAGACCCAGACGCCGATTCATTATTTCTAATTAAAACCGTAATTTCTCGAGCTCGTTGAGACAGTTCTTCCACAGTTAAAGCTTGGGCGATTTGCGGCTGAAACATCACGATCGCCGCTGTAGTTCCCATCAGTGCGGCAGAAAGTTCGTAGGGAAATCTCATGGCTTACCTCTTTTTCATTCTTATTCTTACTTTTCTTCTTTTATTCCCAGGGACGGGGTGCAGGGGAGCAGGGGGTGCAGGGGAGCAGAGGAGCGGGGGAGCGGGGGAGCAGAGGAGCGGGGGAGAAGTGAAAAGTTAAAAGTGAAAAGTTAAAAGTTGAAAAAATATCACTATTCACTATTCACTATTCACTATTCACTCTCCCCTCTGCTCCTCATCTCCTCATCTCCTCATCTCCTCATCTCCTCATCTCCTCATCTCCTCATCTCCTCATCTCCTCAGATCCTCCGCCCCTCCGCCCCTCCGCCGTCGGCGGTCTCCTCATCCCCTCATCTCCCCCTAATTACCAAGCAGTCTGTCCAGATGGATTTGCCAACTGAGGAGACGCCACCTCTGGGGCAAAATTAGAGAAATTATTCTCCGTTCCCGACTCCAGGGGCATAATTAACAAGCCATCGGACGTAGAAAGCGTTCCCCCTAGTTGTGGGTTTAGCTGCGAGTTCCGTTGCGGGCTTAATTGCGGGCTGAGTTGCGGATTTATTTGTGGATTCAAGAAACTATCTGGGTTGGGAGGTAATGGTGCCAATGGTTGATTGTTCATGATTGACCGTTGACCGTTACTGGTTGACGGCGAAATTGCCCCCAGACCAGTCCCGTTATCTCCCCCCAATGTTTCGTCCAACGGCTGAATCAAAAAGCCATCCTCAGTGGGTAATCCAGTATCTCCCCCGATTCCTTGACCAAAACCTCCCCAAGCTACTGGCGGCAAATTGGCCGATGAATTTGCTGGTAGGTTGCCTGATGAATTTGGCCATAACCCTGCGGAGGGATTAGTGGGCAAATTTGCGGATAAGCCAGAATGCCTTAAGGACAAACCCGCTGCCAACTGCACCAAAGTTTCCATGGGAATCGCCCAACTAGAGCGCACCATTACCTCACGAGTTGCCGCGCTCGGTTCGGAACCGTCTATATATATATAAGGATTGCCCCACAGAGGATAAGCGTGCATTCCGTTAATCCCCACGACTTCACCGCGATCGTTCAGCAACGGCCCGCCGCTCATCCCCTTATCGATCCGATTGCTAAACCCAAGTTGATAGCCTTTTTCCAAGGCGCGATCGGGCAACAACGTCACCGTCCCATCCCGGAACACAAAGCCCCCAGCCTGAGACGGATCGACCCCATTGGGAAATCCCCCGGCATAGACGCGATCGCCCACTGTCAAACTTGCCCCCGCCCCCAGAGAAGCTACGGGATAATCCTGGGTACTAGAAAACTGCAACAGCGCCAAATCATTGCCGCCGAAAGCCACATTTTCCAGCACCTCAGCCGAATACACCCGACCGTCCGCCGTCTCCACTCGGTAAGGAGCCCCTGGAGTCAGCACATGACGATTTGTCACCATCGTATAAACCGACCCCTGGCGCTGAATAATCAACCCGGAACCATTGGTAGAGCCGGTATAAACCTTCACCGAAATAGACCGGGCGACCTGGTAAAGCCTAGTAGCATCAAAGCTTGCCTGCGCCGAAGTTTCCCCAAGCGCAAGCTCTGTCTCTGTCGATTCCGAAAAGCCTTCAGGAAAAACCGATGGTTGTGCCTGTGATGGCCAAGCCAAGCAAACCGTACCCAAACAAGCCGCTGTCGATAGCCAAAGAAAATTCATCATTAAACTGTGATAAGTTACTTTCAACATAAAAAAGCCCCCGGCTTTTGCCGAACTTACGCCGTATTAACTATCAAGCGCTGAATTTTAGGAGCGATCGCGAGTCAAACCTTCAATACCAAGCCTTCGATATCTTCGATATATAGAAATAATGCGTAAGTTCTGTTTTGGCACCGCCGGGGACTTCGCTGGGATATCAGAATTCCCCGGCTTCTAGGAAAAGCCGAGGAATTCGTTGGCATATCCGAGCGGCCTAAATCCTCTGCTTTTCATCTCTGGAGATCCTCGCTTGGTGGCACAAGCAGAGGATCTTTTTTGCGACATAGCAAAACAAAAAACGAAATCTACCAAGCTGTTCCACCACCCCCACTGCTGGGCTGAGGCATCGGACTCGGAGAAGTCGCCCCTGGTGCTGGCGAAGGAGTTGGGGACGAAGCGTTTGAACCACCAGCCCCTTGAATTTGACTGGCATCTACTGGTGACGACCCTTCCAAGAAGGCGTTCATATCCAGATAAACCTTTCCTTCTGATTCATTCAAAGGGCCAGCGGCCAAGTTGCGGATATCGAATAACTGCTGAACCGTCCGACTGGCGTCGCTACCCGGTTTCAGAGTGAATAACACCATGCTGCAAGGTCCGCCATTATTGCTGCTGGTGCAAACCACGGGCTGCCCGTTTTTATACCCAGTGGTGATGTAATTCAAAGTCCCCTGGTTATAAGCACTTTGGAATCGCCCTGAAACTTCCTGACAACGGCGTTCTGGGGTATAGCCAGAATCGCTGAACTGATGGGATACCCAATTAATAATCGGAATCGCGCCGATAGGGGTTTGAGCGAAAGTGACGGGAACACCTGCATTTGGCCCTGTCACCCAAACTCCGCAGTGGAAAGTAGTGTTATCCGCTTTACTCGGTGACTGGAAGGCGGCTACGGTCGTTAAAGTTAGCGCGGCTGTAGTGAAAAAGCTGGCTAACGATCGCGTATTCATCATATATATGCTCCTAAGTTTTGAATGATATATTCAGTTGTTCGGGGCGATCGTTGCAAAATAAATTTTGCTTTTTATATTTTAATCATTTATCACAAAAATGCCAATACTTTTTCAAAAATTTACATATTTTTTACTGATATTTTTGGCTGATTTATTTTTCGACAAAACTGATCTATCGACGATCTAAAACGACTAAAAACTGAGCCAAAAACCGCTCTAACTGAGCCGCAACTGAGCCGCAACTGAGCCGAAACTGAGCCGCAACTCGCTCTAAATGAGCTTTAACCGAGTCCTAACTGAGCCGCAACTGAGCCGCAATTGAGCCGCAACTGAGCCAAAATAACTCATCTCTGATATAAACTTATGCGCGGCTATGCTCAGTGATAAACCCAATAAAGGTTAATTTTATAATTATATTTGATAATTTATTAAAAGTAATAAAAATGGTTATTTAAAAAATAAATAAAATAACTATGTACTCGGCATACAACTAACAAATAATGATTCGTATTTACTATTTGGGAGGATTCAGAAACCGGGTTTCTTTTCGGGATATCACAATTATCTGTCGGATAAAAACCAGTTTCCCCGGTTTCTTAGTCCTCAGAGATACCCCAAAAACCGGGCAGAAACCGAGTTTATTTTCGGGATATCACAGTGCATCTACGGGATACAAACAAGAAACCCGGTTTCTTGATCCTCGCAGATCGCCCAAGAAACCGGGTTTCTGTGGTGAAAATCACAGTTATCTGTGGGATGCCCGAAAGAAACCCGGTTTCTTGGTCTTGGAGGCGATCGCTATCCGAAAATAAAATAGCCAATTCATCCGCTGCCAATCCGTTATCCCATCAGCTATCCGCTGCCAATCCTTACTATTACGATGTAGTAAATCAAAACAACCAACAAACAACAAAAAATAAAAAATAAAAAACCTCTTGACATTCTGATTTATCCCTGCTAAATTACTATTGCGATGTAGTAAAAAGCCAGGAAAAATGAGCAACCCAACCAGCAGCCCCACCCATATCGGCACCACCGAAGCCGCCCACTACCTAGGCATTTCCACCGTCAGACTCCGCATTCTCCTCCAGCAAGGCAGAGTCAAAGGTGCCGAAAAACAAGGCCGCGCCTGGATCATCCCCTTATTTAACGGAATGCCGGTCATCGAAGAACGCGGCAAAGGACCCAAAGGCACCTGGTACAAGCGCCCCCGCCAAGTCGAAACCTGCATCCTGGTCAACCGGCAAACTATTGGCAAAAACGCCAAAGAAGGACAGAATGAGCCGCCGATTGTGGTCAAAGAAGGCAAAAACCAGCATGAATGCCATGAATTAGAGATAAATGGCTCATGCCGAATTGTGTACACTCCCCACGAAACCGGCCCATGCGGTGCTCGGCTGTGGATTGAAGCGGCGGCTCATGTGCCCTTAGTAAGAAAGATTTTTGCCACCTATCAGCCAGTCAGTCAGCCGGTTACAGCGTTTGTTTGATGAGTGAACCACAAATATTGGCAAGGACGAAGCATTCCCGGAAAAAATTGACGCTTCTTACCCATAGAATTTCTGCGGGAATGCTTCGCCCCTACAAGCCCTTCTGCCCGTCTGCAAGGACGAAGCATTCCCGGAAAAAATTGACGCTTCTTACCCATAGAATTTCTGCGGGAATGCTTCGCCCCTACAAGCCCTTCTGCCCCTCTGCTGCAAAATAATTATCCTGACTTGCCTAGAGTTGGTTTGTACATCCTAGTAAATGTTGGCGTTTTAGCAGTAGCCAGATACCGATCGCCTGACAGTGACGGAAAACCTTCGAGCAACCAAACCAACCAAACGAAGTAGGAGTATAAAAACAGAATATGGCCAGCAATCCCACGCATATTAAACGCTTATTATCCACCAAACAATGTCAAGGGGGGGATCTGCGCGATGCTCACTTGGCAGGGTTCAATCTAAGTAAGGCTGACCTCAGTGGAGCGCATCTGATCTTTGCTAACCTGAATGGGGCGAACTTAGGTCATGCCAATCTCAGTGGGGCTGATTTGAGTTTTGCCAATTTTGTCGGGTCGGATTTGCAGGGAGCAAATCTAAGTGGCATCGATGCTCAAGGGGTGAACTTTTTGGATGCTAAACTGATCCAAGCCCACTTGGGGGGTTCGGATTTGGTGTTTGCGAATTTAGTTAATAGCGATTTAACCAATGCTGACCTGAGTGGAGCCAACCTGGAAGGGGCGAACCTGATTGGGATTACTTTGAATGGCAGCAAGCTGACTGGAGCAAACCTGACCGGGGCTAACTTGGGGCAAAGTAAACTGAGAGGCGCGAATCTCAGTAATGCTCAACTGACCGATGCTCGGTTGGTGGATGCGGATCTTAGTGATGCGGATTTGACTGGGGTAAATTTAAGAAATGCTAATTTACTGAATGCGAATTTAAGCGGGGCAAATTTAAGCGGGGCAGATTTGACGGGGGCGAATTTGGCTCAGGTGAAGTTGGATGGGGCGATCGGTTTATATCAATCGCCGCCGATGGAAAGACATCCGATGGATAGTCAGGCTTCTCCCCATTATCCCCCTGGTGGGCAACAGCCCGCTTATTTGAGTTTGCTTCACTCTGGAAGCGATCGCGATCGCACATCTAATTCCCGACCCCCCCATACGCCGCAACTTCAGTATTAAATCAATGCTGAATATCCATGTTAAATATCCATGTTAAATAACATTGTCAGACATTAATCCTGTTGATGCATACAGATAGTTTCTTTAATCCATTGGCGATCACATCTACAAATAGCCAAATACCAGGGACAAATGCCAGGGACAAATGTCAGGGACAAATACCGGGGACTCGCGATCGCCCCTGTCATACCATCCAGATTATTGTCTGACAAACAAGCCGCTATAATGCAAAGCAACCTATGGGCAGCCGATTGGATCAAATTCGGCTAAAATACTAGACCCAGAGGCTTTTTTTCACAGGCTTTTTCATAAATCATGGGCAACACATTCGGACATCTTTTCAGAATTACCACGTTTGGCGAATCTCATGGCGGTGGCGTCGGCGTTGTGATTGATGGGTGTCCTCCACAACTCGAAATTTCCGCCGCCGAAATCCAGTTTGAGCTAGATCGGCGCCGTCCCGGACAAAGTAAAATCACCACCCCGCGCAAAGAAACGGATACTTGTGAAATTCTTTCGGGGGTTTTTCAGGGTAAAACCCTGGGGACACCGATCGCCATTTTGGTGCGGAACCAGGACACTCGACCCCAAGACTACAACGACATGGCGACTAAATATCGCCCCTCTCATGCGGATGCCACTTACGATGCTAAATATGGCATTAGAAACTGGCAAGGAGGGGGGCGATCTTCGGCGCGAGAAACCATTGGTCGAGTCGCTGCCGGGGCGATCGCCAAAAAAATTCTCGCCCAAGTCGCCGGGGTAGAAATCATTGGTTATGTCAAACGCATCAAAGACCTAGAAGGGGAGATCGACCCAGCCACCGTCACCCTGGAACAAGTAGAAAGCAACATCGTGCGTTGCCCTGACACTGCGATCGCAGCACAAATGATCGCCCTCATCGAACAAATTGGCCGCGAAGGGGACTCCTTGGGCGGCGTCGTGGAATGTGTCGCCCGAAAAGTCCCCAAAGGCTTAGGTTCTCCGGTCTTTGACAAACTCGAAGCCGACCTAGCCAAAGGAGTTATGTCCCTACCGGCCTCAAAAGGCTTTGAAATTGGTTCAGGGTTTGCGGGTACCCTCCTTACCGGCAAAGAACATAACGATGAATTCTATATAGATAAAACTGGCAATATTCGCACCGCCACCAACCAATCCGGGGGAATTCAAGGTGGCATTGCCAACGGTGAGGACATTATTATCCGAGTAGCCTTTAAACCAACTGCTACAATTCGGAAAGAGCAGCGTACTGTCACCAGCACCGGAGAAGAAACCGTGCTGGCTGCCAAAGGCCGCCACGATCCTTGCGTCCTACCCAGGGCAGTGCCAATGGTAGAAGCAATGGTTGCACTTGTCTTGTGCGATCATCTTTTGCGTCATCAGGGTCAATGTGGTGCATTAAAGATAAATTAGTGGTTAGTTGTTAGTTGTTTGTTATTTGTTGTTTGTTATTTGTTGCTTGCTATTTGTTATTTGTTATTTGTTATTTGGGGTAAAGTTGGGTTCAAACAACAAACAACCAAAGAATCTCTACCCAACCAACAACAAACAACAAACAACAAACAACAAACAACGAATAACGAATAATATAGATAGAAAAACGGTAAGACCCGCCCCGTTTTTCTCTCATCCCTTCCTCAATATATTTTCCTCAAAGGAAAACCAGGGAAGCGTATGCTCACCTAGCGGGAATCGTCAAATAAACCATGAGCCATTCTTCTGACTTTTTCGTTCAATTCTGGGGGGTACGTGGCAGCGTTCCCACTCCAGGAAAAGACACCGTTCGCTATGGTGGCAATACTTCCTGTTTGGAAATGTACATCGGTGGCAAACACCTAATTTTTGATGGGGGAACCGGCTTACAAGTTCTCGGTCAAAGCTTGCTCGAAGCACAGCCCCTAGAAGCCTATATGTTTTTTACCCATTATCACTGGGATCATATTCAAGGCTTTCCCTTTTTTAAACCAGTATTTATCTCTGGCAATCGCTTTCACATTTATGGATCGGTTCCCCCCAATGGCGAATCCATGAAACAGCATTTTCTCGAACGGGTACTTCATCCCAATTCCCCGGTTCCCCTCTCGGGAATGAAAGCTGATATCACTTTCCATGAATTAATCTGTGGGGAACCGTTCAGTATTGATGATATTTACTTTGAAACCGGGCCATTGAATCACCCAAATACCGCAATGGGCTATCGGATTACTTGGCAAGGGCATTCCGTATTTTATTGTACCGATACCGAACACTTTCCCGATCGCATGGACGAAAATGTACTACATCTGGCGCGAAATGCTGATGTTTTCATTTATGATGCAATGTACACCGACGAAGAGTACAATAACCCTAAATCCCCTAAACATGGATGGGGACATTCTACCTGGCAAGAAGCGGTGAAAATTGCCAAAGCAGCCGGAGTGAAAAAATTAGTCATTTTTCACCACGAACCCACCCACGGCGATCAAGTGCTTGATGGTATTGGGGCACAAGTTAAAGAAGCATTTCCTAACTCAGTGATGGCACGAGAAGGCTTGATTTTAGATATCATTCATGGTTAATCATACAGCTAATTATCGCTTTTTTTTAATCAACTATCAGCGAACAGCAGATAGCGAACAGTGGATAGCGGATCAGCTATCAGGAAAAAGACCAGTGAATAATGAATAATGACTAATAACCTGCAGCCCAAAAATAATCCTGCAAAGCTTGATATTTTATTGATAAGATATTTCTAAGAACAACCTGATATGCCTGGAATATCGTGACAGTTACTAGGTTGTTTTTTCACCTGTTCAATCAGCTATTCAATATATTATGGGACACAGCATTACTGTGTCCTTCATGCCTAATTATTATCCGGGGCGTAATTTTGGAGGTAGCCTGAATCACATCAGATTGATTACTCAAAAATCAAATAAACTCACATAATTATAAATTCTAAAAAATAATTCTAAGAATGATTAGAAATCAAAACATATATAGAGAAAAATCAGACAAAAAAACCGCTTAGAAATAAGCTCATAAATACTCCCATAATAAAAATTATATCGTTTAATATATTTTTATACAAAATATAAAATAAATCAATAAATGCTAATCCCTAGTTTAACATCTAAGCTTATTACCTATAGTCCAGCCTATACCCTGGTGCCAACTTACGAATGTTTTAATCGTTGTAGTTACTGTAATTTTCGGGAAGAACCGGGTAAAAGTCCTTGGATAAGTTTATCTGAAGCTGAAGCATTGCTGAAGTCTTTAGCAAATAAAGATACCATAGAAATTTTGATCCTCAGTGGGGAAGTTCATCCCCAAAGTTCTCGCCGCAAAGCCTGGTTTGAAATAATTTATGACTTGGGAGAATTAGCTTTAAATCTGGGATTTTTACCCCACACTAATGCTGGTATTTTGACTTTTGCGGAAATGGCAAAACTGAAGGAGGTGAATGTGTCAATGGGATTAATGTTGGAACAAATCAATCCTAATTTATTGACAAATGTACATAAATATGCACCTAGTAAGTTGCCATCTTTACGACTGGAACAGTTAGAATGGGCGGGACAATTAGAGATTCCTTTTACGACGGGATTATTATTAGGAATTGGCGAATGTGATGCCGATCGGCAAGAAACTTTAGAGGCGATCGCGCATATCCAGGAAAAATGGGGACATATCCAAGAAGTTATCCTGCAACCTTATAGTTTAGGCAGCCAACAAATCTCAGATGCACCGGGTTTTAATCTGGAAGAATTGCCGGAAGTAGTAGCGATCGCCCGTCAAATTCTCCCGAATAATATAACTATTCAAATTCCCCCCAACCTTGTCACCCAACCCCAAATATTACTTGCTTGTTTAGACGCAGGGGCTAGAGACTTAGGAGGAATCGGGCCGTGGGACGAAGTAAACCCTGATTATCCCCATCCCCACCATCAACAACTGGCGGAAATTTTAGCCCCAGGGGGTTGGGAATTAGTCCCCCGTTTGCCCCTATATCCGCAATATTACAGTCGTTTGTCAGAAGCGCTACAAAATTCCGTCCAGAGAGGACGGTTAAATGGTAAAATTTATTCGGAAATAGCATGAAAAATATTCATTAAATAGTTAGTTAAGATTATGACCCTAGTAACAACCACTGAGTATAAACATATTCTCCTTGATGAGCATCAAGTGCCATTTATTAACGGAACATCGATGAAAGTTGTAGAATTAGTGACTTCTGTTCAGGCTTATGGATCGAGTCCAGAAGAACTACATTTTCAGTATCCTCATTTGAATATGAGTCAGATTCATTCAGCTTTAGCTTATTATTGGGAACACAAAGCAGAAATTGATGAGGATATGAAACGTCGCTTTGAGTATAGCGAGAAACTACGCTTAGAAGCCGGAGAATCTCCTTTATCAAAAAGACTGCGTAAATTTTTTATTGGTAAGGGCGAAGCATTCCGGCAGATAAATTTGTGGTGAAAAACCGGAAGTTTTTACCGGAATGCTTTGCCCCTACAGAGGCGATCGATTATTCTGAAAAAGGCTGTAATTAACATCTCCGATAATTTATCAGTCTTTTCCCAGGTGAGGGGGATAAGCAAAAGCCACGCGCTCAACTTTGGTTTCCCAACCGCCATCAGGATAAATCGTTAATAACCGATATCCGGGAAATGCTTCGGGATCGATCGCAAAATCCACACTCTTGGGCAGAAACTGCACGCAAGTAGAGGGGGTGGTGAAATAGCGGATTTGTTCTCGCTTCGTGTCCCATGATTGGTGAACGTGACCGCAGAGCATAATTTTAATTTGCGGATAGCGATCGAGAATGGCAAATAAAGCATCGGCATTTTTCAAGCGCAGGCGATCGATCCATTCTGACCCGATCTCCAACGGGGGATGATGCATCACGATCGCTACATGGCGATCTCCTGCCAACTTTAGCTGCTTCTCCAACCAACTCAAACTCGTTGCCGAAACTTCCCCATCCACGCGACCCGGAATATTAGAACACAACAGAATAAAATGCCAATTACCCACCTGCACCGACTTATTCAGATAAATCGGTGGTTGAGACAAAATCCGCTCCATTGCCAACAAATCATCATGGTTGCCCGGTATCCAATAAGTCGGAATCCCCAAAGGACGTAAAACATTACCCAAATACTCATAAGACTGCGGGGTCTCATCCTGAGACAAATCTCCAGTCAGCAACAAGATATCAGGCTGATGCTCTAACTGTTGCAAATGTGTAATCACTGCTTGGAAAGACCGAGCCGTTGCCAGACCCATCATCTTCTTCCCAGGGTCGGCAAACAAATGTAAATCTGTCAATTGAGCAATTCGCAGGGGGGCAGGATAAACCATTGATGCGTTTCCAAAACCGGCAACTATATTTATATATCAGCTTATGCGCTCTCCAGAAAACTTTTTTACCCAAATCCTTGCCTTTTTCTGGATCGCTCTGCTACAATAATAAGCCGGAACCAAAACAAATTGGAACCAAGGCGGCATGGCCAAGTGGTAAGGCAGAGGACTGCAAATCCTTTACCCCCAGTTCGAATCTGGGTGCCGCCTTATATGTAAAACCTTATATCTATATATCTAGCCATCTAGCCATTTCAATTAAGCTTGATACAGCTAGGCGCCCCCAAAATATCGTGGCAAGCATTGCCAACGCCAACGCGGGGGATTTTCCGCCGCACCCCTACAGATGCCAAGCCACCAGATATTGTGTAAGGGGCTTTAGAAAGCTCTGAAAGCTCCGCTTTTGAAATAAACATAAAATTAAACTCTTATAAGCCTTAGCCTATAAGAGTTTAATTATTATAAGAGATATGGGCGAGGCGAGACTCGAACTCGCAAGGCCGAAACCGCCACATTTTGAGTGTGGTGCGTCTACCAATTTCGCCACTCGCCCTTGGGATTGGGCTTGACTTTTTTATTATACACGATTTCTTGCCTTTGCAACACTGATTCATAATCTTTGCTGCTGGCCCATCGCTGGATTTCTCTAGCACGTAGGACTGGCAAGGGATGCGTCAACTGGGAGGACTGTGCTTCTTTAAAGATTCGTCCCATCTCAGTCTCGCTTATTATATCATAAGTTTTCGCTTGTGCAAGAAATGCATCTAAATTTAATTGCGGAGCCAGAGTGGGAGAGCCTCCGGCCAGTTTCATCAGTACAGAACTGACGACTCTGGGGTCTTGGGTGGCTAATAAAGCCGCGCGATCGCAGCTAAACTCCGCACAGCGCAACCATTGGAGAATTTGACTCTGTAAACCTTGGGCAATTAACCCGCCTAAATTCGGCAACTGCCCTGCGGCCAATAAAATCAAATTGGCTAAAGTGAGATACACCCCATGTTCGCATTTCAAGTGTCCCAGTTCGTGAGCCATCACTGCTTGAATCTCTGCCGGTGTCAACATAGAAATCAGTGATGTATGTAGCACGATAAAAGGCTGCTTGCCTCGCATCGCAAATGTATAAGCATTTGGGACGGGATTTTGGCGGACATACAATTGTGGGGGTTCCAGATCCAGTATCTGGCAGGCTTCTAACAGCGCCTGATGCAGTTCGGGTAACTGCTGCTCGTTCACCAGAACACTAGAGGCAATATTTTCTAAGTAAAAAAATTGCTCTCCCAGGGATCCAAGCAGTTGCCGCACTATTAAATCTAGTCCGGGCAACTGTTTGAGTGAATTTGTTGCTTCAAAATCGAGCGGATGACGAAAGGCGTCGGCTCGTAAACCAATCAGTTGTACCTTAGAGACAGCCATGCCAGTTATGGACTCAGAACTTGGGACTTAGGAAATTCAGCTATTTTACCGCAGATAGATCGAGGGTCGATCGATTGCCAATCATCCGCACCATCAAGGGTTTTTTGGGCTTATTGAGCCGCGACTTGTAAAGGTGGGATTGTGGCTGTAGCAATTGCGGTTGTATCATTTACTGACAATCGGCGCAATCTCGCACCAAGTTTTTGCAGTTTCAGATCCAACCTTTCATAGCCGCGATCGAGATGTTGTAAATCTTGGACAATGGTAGTTCCTTCGGCGGCGAGTCCGGCTAAAATCAGTCCCGCAGAGGCTCGTAAGTCGGTGGCTAATACGGGGGCTCCCGATAACAGGGGGACTCCACGCACGATCGCGGTGTTACCTTTGACCCGAATATTAGCACCCAAGCGATTTAACTCCGCCACATGGCGCATCCGATTTTCAAACACGGTTTCTGAGATGGTGCTGTCGCCATTACTCAGGGTCAACAAGGCCATAAATTGTGCCTGCATATCCGTAGGAAATCCGGGATAAGGCATGGTGGTAATATCGCTGGCTTTAATTTCGTAAGCGGGAATAATCCGCAGGTGATTTGGGGATTCGATGACAATCTTGCAGCCAATTTCGCCCAATTTGGCGATCGCCGCTGTCAGATGATCGGGAACGATCGGCGATAACGATATCTCGGAACGAGTAATCGCCCCAGCGATCAAAAATGTTGCCGCTTCAATGCGATCGGGAATAATCTCGTAATCAGTGGAATGTAATCGAGCAACACCTTCGATGACAATTTTCTTGGTGCCCGCGCCCCAAATCCGAGCGCCCATTGATTTGCAGAAATTAGCCAAATCCACAACTTCCGGTTCTTGGGCTGCATTTTCGATCATGGTTTCCCCGTCAGCCAAAGTTGCCGCCATCATCAAAGTTTCGGTAGCACCCACACTGGGATAATCTAAATAGATTTTGGCTCCTTTTAAGCGTCGATTGGGGCCGGGAACCGCTGCTTTGACTACGCCATGCTCAATCTGTACATGGGCACCCATTGCTTGCAGACCTCGCACATGGAGATCCACTGGTCTAGCGCCAATGGCACAGCCTCCGGGCAGGGGTACAGAAGCCTCTCCCAACCGGGCTAACATCGGCCCAATAATAAAGAAACTGGCCCGTAGCTGACTGACTAATTCATAAGGTGCTTCGGTGCAGTGGAAATCCCGCGCATTGAATTCCAATGCATCAGGGTTATGGCTGACTTGGACGCCCAAGGATGAGAGCACTTGCCCCATACGCTGAACGTCTGAGAGATTTGGGATGTTGCGTAGGCGGCAATCCCCTGAACAGAGGATGGTTCCAGCCATTACAACTAACGCAGCGTTTTTCGCCCCGCTAATGTTGACATGACCTTTGAGGGGGTATTGTCCTTGAATTTCTAGGGCAGTGGCAAAAGACGCTTCCGGTGAAGCTTTTTTGTTTAGCGAAGCAAGAGAGAGAGTAATAGGGGTATCCTCCGATATGGATAATATTACAGTTTTTTAAGTTGGTTTAGATTCTAGCGGAAAGATGGTAATTGTCCAGATATATTTGATTTATTTTGCGGTCAATTGACAATTCTGGATATTCTACTTGGGCTATTTTTCCGCGATCTCATCTGACTGGTGTCGTTGCCCCCTGGCAAGTCACCTAAAAAATTTTTCTTTGAGGTACTTGACATTAGCAAATATTTATGAAAGGATAGATTGTCTGAAATCACAAGGTCAACAAGCGGAACTGGCGGAATTGGTAGACGCGCTAGATTCAGGTTCTAGTGTCTGCAAAGACTTCCGGGTTCAAGTCCCGGGTTCCGCATATTTATTAACAGATACCAACTAGCTTCCTCTGGGTAAAAAAACAAGCCTTGAGGAATATTTTTTTTCGGTGCGATCGCCCATTGACCGAAATCGCCTTGAATCTTGTTTTCACCGAGAGTTGTTGTCATAAGTTCTTGTCATAAAATGATGATGGCAATGATGTAGCAATTAATCTAGAAAATCCTCAACGCTTATTACTATATTTCACAAATATTATTCAGGCAATCCGTAAAAAATTTAATTAATTTATAAAATCGTCTCTGACTATTCTCCTCTAGGATGATTATGGTACAATAGGAAAAGCACTTTTTTTAAGTCTGTGAGACCTGTAGCAGCCTTGGCACAACCACCATCCGCTTCAATAGTAATTGAAATCAGCAGTCGGCAAAATCCTTTAGTCAAGCAAATTCGTAAGCTACATGACGCCAAAGGAAGACACCGAGAAAATCAATGTTTGTTAGAAGGCACCCATTTACTGGAAGTAGCCTGTGAAGTAAATTATCCCTTGCTTAATGTTTGTGCAACTCCCCAATGGATTGCCCAAAATTTATCCCTTTGGCAAAGAATTTCCACCCAGGCAAAAAAGTGCCAAGTGCTGAGTCAATTGGTACTAGAAGCGATCGCCACTACGGTGAATCCTGATGGGATCGTAGCTACCGCGCCCCGTCCTACCCTCGATCCCCAACAGATGCCCAAAACGGGGATCGCTTTAGCTTTAGAAACAATTCAAGATCCGGGCAACTTGGGGACAATTATTAGAACCGCAGCGGCGGCTAATGCAGCGGGTTTATGGTTAAGTGCCGATAGCGTAGATTTAGATCATCCGAAAGTTTTGCGTTCTTCCGCTGGGCAATGGTTTCGTTTGCCAATAGCGGTGAGTGCGGATTTAGTAACTCAGGTGAAACATTGCCAAAATCAAGGATGGCAAATTGTGGCCACGGATGCTCATGCTTCATTCACCTATTGGGAACTTGACTATTGTCAACCGACTCTAATTTTGTTAGGAAATGAAGGCAATGGTTTATCCCCGGAATTGTCAGCGCTTGCTGACAAAACAGTGACGATTCCCCTGAGTGGGGGAGTGGAGTCCTTGAATGTGGCGATCGCTGCTGCCCTAATTCTCTACGAAGCGCAGCGGCAAAAAGTCAGTAAATCTTGACATTTTGGGGTAATTTGTGGGTTATTGCTCAGGTTTTCTATTAATCATTAGTTATTAGTTATTTATTTATTTAGTTATTATTTAGTTATTAGTTGATTGCTGGTTAGTTGTTATTTACCTGCTATTAGTTATTCGTTATTTAAAGAAACCCATCAATAACAAACAACAACCAACCACCAACAACCAACAAATAACAAATAACAAATCAAATGCGATCGCTATCCAAATGTTTTGCCGCCATAAATTGATCAATATCCGCTGCCGCATCTTCTAAAGCACTCAACAGGAATTCCTGTTTAGGTTTTTTCGGGGGTGAGGCCACTTTAGCCGCTGGTGTGGCGGGGGTTTTGGGGGATAGAGGGAGATCGCTGGACTCTAAAGTTGCTTCTAATTTTTCCAAGGCATCGATCAATTCATCTTCGGAAGATGTATGGCGTTTTTCTGGATCGTGATTCATGGTAAGTCAGTAATTTCAAAATTATTTGTGGGTGATGCCAAATAACCAATAACTTTTAGGTTTGGTACAGCCCAGCGACATATTCACCGTAACCGTTATAAGGCTGAGTGGGGACAGTTTCCCAACTTAATGCAGGACCTGGCCCGACTAACCGTTCTTTCGCTTGAGACCAACGGGGATGAGGCTTATTGGGGTTGACATTCGCTTCAAAATCGTACTCATTCGGCACCAAGGTATGCCAGAAAGTCGCCGGTTGCTGGTCTAAAAATTCAATTTTGACAATCGATTTCGCCCCTTTGAAACCATATTTCCAAGGCACCACCATGCGGATGGGGGCGCCATGTTGTTTGGGTAAGGTGCGATCGTAAATTCCCGTGGCAAAGAAAGCGAGGTCATTAGCCATTTCCTCAATCCGCAAGCTTTCTTGATAGGGCCAAGGCAAGGAACCAAAGGCAAAACCTGGTCCTGGGGTGACTTCCGGATCGTAGTAAGAGGAGAAGCGGACAAATTTTGCGGCGCTGGTGGGATTGACATCTTCAATGATTTTCTTCATGGGAAATCCAATCCAAGGGACGACCATTGCCCAAGCTTCTACGCAACGAAAGCGATAAACCCGTTTTTCAATGGGAAATTTTTTCCGCAGGTCATCGAGGTCGTAGGTTTTGGGCTGGTTGACTAAGCCGGTGACTTCGACTTTCCAATCGTCTGTGGGTAAGGCTTGGGCTGCCCGCCAAATGGATTTGGTGCCGCCAAATTCATAGAAGTTATTGTAGCGAGAACTGAGGGATCGATCGGTGATCGACCGTCCGGCTGTGGCAAAATCAGGGTTGACGGGAACTTGACCGAGGGAAATGGTTCCCGCTGTGGGGTCGTTGCCCCCTTCGGACTGCTGTTGACAGCCCATGATCGGTAAAATGCTGACGCCAATTCCAGCAGCGATCGCCTGTTTGAGAAACTTGCGCCGATTGCTAAAAACGGATTCTGGGGTAATTTGACTTTCGGGAATGTCCCAAATTTTGGGAACGCGAATTAAAACCATAATATTTAAATTTTTAAATTGAGATCGTCGCCACCAGATCGGGGCAAACAGATCGGGGCTTACTTGAAGAATCTAGTATTTTGCCTAGTATTTTGCCTAATATCTAAGTTTATCTCGATCGGGACTGACCCACTCTAGAAACCGGGTTTTTTCAAAAAACCCGGTTTCTGGCTTTGCCTACCCGACGATATTGAAAATTTGCTCTTCTGAACTAATCAGGTCAATATAATCTTTAACGACGGTCGGATTTGTTCCCATGACGACCCCCAAAACCTGTCCAGAACAAAGGATGGCGGTGTCCACCTGTCCGTCAGCATTCACATCCACGGATCCCAGTCCTAGGTCTTCAATGCGTTCGCAGCCCACTATTTTAATGCGATCGCCTTCTGCGGCATTAAAATCAGCAATGCGATCGGCGCGACCGGCATCCTCACTGGCATTCTGCATTTGTAGGACAAAGAAATCAGCCCCAGAACCGCCAATTAAAATATCAAAATCGCGATCGCCGATCAGGATATCATCCCCGGCGCCGCCATCAATTAAATCATCCCCTTGACCACCGCGACAAAAGT
Organism: Planktothricoides raciborskii GIHE-MW2; assembly: GCF_040564635.1. NCBI lineage: Bacteria > Bacillati > Cyanobacteriota > Cyanophyceae > Oscillatoriales > Oscillatoriaceae > Planktothricoides > Planktothricoides raciborskii. The sequence continues at coordinate 4,269,591 of NZ_CP159837.1, read as the reverse complement.
CATTTCCGGCACCACCTCGGACTTCATCATTGCCGATATTGCCATTTAAAATATCATCATCATCACCACCATCGACGCGATCGTTATCCCTGCCTCCTCGGAGAAAATCTGACCCCGCCAAACCCACTAAATAATCCATGCCTTGATTCCCATTGACAATATCACCGAGAAGGCTACCTTTAACATAATCATCCCCATCGAGAAAACGCCAGCCCCCGGAGTTGCGGGCATCCAACCGCGTACTTAAATCAACGATATCTCCAGCGAAACCCGCATCATCAAATAAAGCGGCAGCAGCGCCGGATGCAGCCAGATTAATCAGATCGAAATAAAGCTTATTTCGGTTAAATTGCAAATTCAACAGACCCAAACCTACATTAGCAAAATCCCGACCCAAAACGTCCAGATTAATATCTTTGCCATTGATTAAATTAACGGTTTCTCTGCCTACGGTACTAACTAAATTAATCAATTCATTTTGGGGCAGAAAAAACCCCACAATATCACTAACAGAGTCGGCCACATTCCCCGCCACACTCACGACTGAAAGCGGGTTGATGCTCCCCACTACATTAGTCACGAAACCGGCTACATTATTCCAATCAACGGAGGTGATTAAATTCGCCGCCCCATCAACGATATTATTCCAGTTAATTGAACCGATTAAATTTCCAACCCCTCCAACGACTCTACCAATTAAATCTCTAAAACCGAGTTGAATCATCGGATCGTTCTGAATATTTGATGGCAAGCTAGAAAGCGATCCGGTAAATTGATTCATTTCTATGGGACTTTCTATTATCCCTAATGGCAACGAGTTAAACATTAAATCCACTTGAGTTGAGTTCATAAATTTTTCTTTGGGTTGTCCTAATTATGAATGAGGTTTGGGAGTGTTTCTTGGAGATTAACCGCGATTTTTCGGCCAAAAATTGCTTTCAAAGATTCTGATACAATTGCAATTGTTCCCTGGGGTTAATGCTAATTTTACCTATTGAGTAAAAAAATAACAAGTTAGGAATCAACAACACTTGGGCGCAATCGTAACGGATCGATCCCCGGAACTATCTGAGGAAATTTGCGGACAGTAACTTGGTTACAATAAGTCTGTTACTTTTTTGTTACTTTATTTGTTACGGAACTGATGAGAAAGCGATTCCCTCGCCCTAAAGCAAGCTGAACGCCCTGATAATCCCCGGATATCTAGTTGAACATAGATATTTTAGTAGATTCTTCACTGCCTACGGATTGTCTCCGGAAACAAGTCTGTAGGATCTAGTCTGTAGATTTACAGAGATATTCACAGAGGTCAAACTCGATAAACTGTTAAAGTCAACTTAAAATTTGCAAGAGCTTTTCCATGAATGACAGAGTTCTAGATGTTCGTAACCTAATGGTTCAATTTCAAACCGAGGAAAAACTCGTGAAGGCTGTTGACGGCATATCATTTCAGGTGAAACGAGGTCAAACCCTTGGCATTGTTGGTGAGTCGGGTTCGGGGAAATCAGTCACATCTCTAGCGGTGATGGGGTTAGTCCCCAGTCCGGGAAAAATCAGCGGGGGAGAAATTTGGTTTCAGGGGAACACCGAGGACAAACCCATCGATTTAATGAATCTGACTCCAACCGAAAAGCAGCAATATCGGGGTGGGAATGTGGGGATGATTTTCCAAGAACCGATGAGTTCTCTCAACCCCGTTTATAACATCGGTTTCCAGATGACGGAAGCGATTATGCTGCATCAACAAGTCACCTTAAGACAAGCCCGCAGACAAGCCTTAGCTAGTTTACAAGAGGTGAAACTAATTCCCAGTGATGAGGAATTGCGGGCAACGGTGAAAGGGAATAAAACGGAACGAGAAATTCTCCAGGAAATTAACCAGCAAAAACTGGCAATTCTCAAACGGTATCCCCACCAACTTTCTGGGGGACAAATTCAGCGGGTGATGATTGCGATGGCAATTTCATGTAATCCGAATTTGTTGATTGCCGATGAACCAACCACAGCCCTGGATGTGACGGTACAGGCAAGAATTTTGGATTTGCTGCGGGAGTTGCGCGATCGCCGTGGAATGTCCATGATGTTCATTACCCACGACTTAGGGGTGATTGCGGAAATTGCTGATAGCGTGGCAGTGATGTACCAAGGCAAAATTGTCGAGTCTGGGTCGGTGTGGGACATTTTTTCCCAGCCGCAACATCCTTATACCAAAGGGTTATTAGCTTGTCGCCCTCAACCTACAATTCGCTTGAAATATTTGCCCACGGTGGCAGACTATATGAATGTGGTCAGCAGTGATACGGGTGAGGTGAAAATTGAGGAAAGTATTCAAGATAATTCTCAGATTTCTGTCACTGAAGCAACATTAGCCGAAAGACTCAAACAGTTGCAAGCAAAACCGCCAATTCTCCAGGTGAAAAACTTGCAAGTAGCGTTTCCCATCCGAGGAATTTTTGGCCAAACTAAACGGTATATGATGGCAGTGAATGGGGTATCTTTTGAAGTTTATCCCGGAGAAACTTTGGGATTAGTGGGCGAATCTGGCTGTGGAAAAACGACGTTAGCCAGAACCTTGTTAAGATTAATTCAACCCACAGGAGGACAGGTATTTTTTGAAGACCGAGAGATTACCCATTTGCCGGAACAAACTCTGCGACCAATTCGCCGGGAAATGCAAATTGTGTTTCAAAATCCTTTTAGTTCTTTGAATCCCCGGATGAATGTGGGCAATTTGGTGATGGAACCTTTGAAGATTCATCAACCGGGCAAAAGTAACGCACAACATCGCGAACGGGCAGCTTATTTGTTGGAACGAGTGGGGTTAAGTGGGGATGTGATGAATCGTTATCCCCATGAGTTTTCTGGAGGTCAAAGACAGCGGATTTGTATTGCCCGGTCTTTGGCTTTGAATCCGAAGTTTATTATTTGTGATGAGTCGGTTTCCGCTTTGGATGTTTCGGTGCAAGCCCAAGTTTTAAATTTACTCAAGGAATTACAAGAAGAATTCCATTTAACTTATATTTTTATTTCCCATGATTTGAGTGTGGTTAAGTTTATGAGCGATCGCATTATGGTGATGAATCAAGGGAAAATCGAAGAAATGGGGCCTGCGGAAACCATTTATCGACAACCGCAACAAGATTATACCCAAAAGCTAATTGCTTCGATTCCCAGTGGCACACTGGAACGGATTAAACAATTACAGAGCCAGCGCGTACTCTTACGCAACAATTCTTAGGGTTTTTTTCTCTGAATGGGAATTTTAACGATGGACTCATACCAAATCCGCTTTTTATCGGGTAGGGGATTGAAACCGACCCCTACGATTATCCCCTAAAACGCGCTCTGGATTAGCGGATTTGGTATTATCTGTATATTTACAGATTTATTCTTTAAGCAGATAGTTATGTATGAATAGTTGATGAGTAGTTTTTGATGTCTTCGATAAGTTTTATTACTTACTCACAGTCACAAAGGAGCTATTTCCTTGCGATCGCAAATGCGGATCCCATCTGAATCATACAGACAGCATTTGAACATTTCACGCACCCAGATTAGCCAGAATCAGACATATAGCTCAACGTTTAGTTAAAAAATGTATCAATTTTTACCATATGCTGATTGATTATGTTACATTCGACACATAACAAATCTCCAGTTGATAAATATTGATGACACTATGATGACTAACGACCTCGAAAACCAAGAAGCTTTACAATACGCGCAAGGAACTCCGGTAAAACTAAAAAATAAACCAGATAGACTCTATATTGTGGCTGAATACGATCCGATGATGGTGCCACCGATTTGGTTGGTCAACGATCCGAAGCCCCATTATCCCCATGAGTTAGAGTTAATTATTGATTTATTCTGTCCAGTACAAAATATGTCTAAGGCAGTGACGAGATCGCCTGGTCAACTGCAACCGATTTAAAGAAGATAAAAAATAAGAATTACTGCTGTATTTAGCTGTAATTTGCAAGAAATATTTGATTAAGAATTATGGCGATCGCTACAGCTTTTTAACCATAAATCTCGTAACCACAAACGAATCGCCTCAGCCATGAAACTATCAGAACTTTCTTCTGGTGGGGTAGGGGCGAAAGGCCGTTCGCCCCTACTGGGTCGATTTGAACCCATCCGAGAAAATATCAAGGCAAGACGCCAACCCTCAGTGGTTTTAGTTAAAAATAACCAATGATATCGCGGGATTTCTACAACTTGATTCCCGCGATATTGTCGTTCTAAAGTAGTAATAAAAACTTGTTGTGGATCATCGTTTGGCGTCCGGGGTCGATCGGAGGAAGATGAATCGGGTTCTGATTCAGAATTCGATTCAGAATTCAAAGAAGGCAAAGTAGGGGCGAACGGCTGTTCGCCCGCGATTCGCTCTTCGCCCCTACTGGGGGGGGAATTTTCCTGCCTGGTACTGGGACGACCAGTGGTAGACCGACCCGCACCGAGGGGTAAAGGCTCAAACTCAGGGTTCCCGGCAGTGATGACATAAATGTTGAGTAGGGGCGAAGAGCGATTCGCCCCTACTTGATCCGAAATCGACGAACGGCGCAGGACTCGATTGGCATATCCGGGCAAGTCGGGTAGCATTTGGGCAATCAAGGCTTGCAGGTTTTCTGGGCAAGTAGAACGGTTGAGAGCGTTCGCGTAGCGTTGCGGATGCAATATCGCGCCTGGTTGCGGATGCGCGATCGCTTCACCAGGAATCGATGCATTCGCCCTTAAAGAGAATAAACCGTTAAACAGATCCCCGGCTTGTGGAAAAAGCCGGGGATCTTTCGTTCCTGGTGGTAATAACATCTCAAACAACAGCAGGCAAACAACCAGTAAGCCAACTGATAAGGGGGCGGGTAGGGGCGAACAGCCGTTCGCCCCTACTTTTAAAGAGGCGTGAAGCGGAGCTATCCCGCAGGGAATCGCTTTTTTCTCCATTTCTAAGTGCCAAGTTCCTCACAAATGCGGGCAAAGGCCGCCACCGGATCCTCCGCAGCCGTAATCGGTCGGCCAATCACCAAATAATCCGCACCGGATTTAATGGCATCTGCGGGAGTCATTGTCCGTTTTTGATCTCCCGTAACTGAGATGGTGTGCGGTCTGACCCCAGGGCAAACCAACAGAAAATCCTGACCGCACAGTTGTTTGATTTGTTTCGCTTCATGGGGAGAACAGACTGCACCGGCTAACCCGCATTCTTTAGCCATCAGCGCCATTTCCAGAGTAAATTGTGGTAACTCCACCGGCACTTTTAGATCAAAAGCTAAATCCCGCGAGCTTAGGCTGGTCAGTAGAGTAATGGCGATGAGTTTTGGTGGCTGAACCCCCCCTGCCCCCCCTTCAAAAGGGGGGGAATTTAGGGGGGGTTCTGATAAAGCAGCTTGAGCATCTTGGAGGGCTCGGCGACCAGCGGTGGCATGAATGGTGAGTAAGTCTACGCCATACTGGGCGGCGGAACGGCAAGCCCCCGCCACCGTATTTGGGATATCGTGAAACTTTAAATCGAGAAAAATGCGTTTTTGTCGTTGTTTCAGTTCCGCCAGAATCTCCGGGCCACTGCTGACAAAGAGTTCTAGCCCAACTTTCCAAAAACTGACATCGGGCAAGGTTTCCACCAGGGCGATCGCCGCAGCGAAGGTGGGTACATCTAAAGGAACAATAATGCGATCGGCAGTGAGCATTTTGGGTTAGTGGTGATTAGTTTTTGTTTCCGCCTTCGCGGGAATGACAATATAATTTGACAATTATTTGACCAGTCGAATAAATTTTTTCTTGCCAACTTGCAAGACTTTACCGTCTAGTTCCGTGGGAGACTCGTAGGACATATTCACATCATCAATGCGATCGCCATCCAAACGCACCGCCCCCCCTTGCACCTGTCTTCGGGCATCCGAAGAAGTCTTACATAACCCCGTCGCACTAATCAAATAGTAAAGAGGCGCAGGAAAATTCACCCCGCTTAAAGAAAACTCTGGCACCGCATCCGCTTGCTTCGCATCCCCTTGCACCAAAGTTTGCGCCGACTTTTGGGCTTCTTGGGCAGCTTCGGGGCTATGGTACTGAGACACCACATCAATGGCCAGCAACTTTTGACACTCTCGCGGATTTTCGGGCAACCGATCCAAAGGCAAATTAGTCAACAATTCAAAATACTGCCGCACCAAAGCATCAGGGGTCTTTTCCAGTTTGGAATACATAGTCAAGGGGTCTTCCGACATTCCCACATAATTATTCAAAGACTTGGACATCTTCTGAGTCCCATCAGTCCCGATTAAAATCGGCATCAGCATCCCAAACTGAGGGGTTTGACCAAAATAGCGTTGTAAATCTCGACCCACAGCAATATTAAACTTTTGGTCAGTTCCCCCCAACTCCACATCGGACTGTACCGCCACAGAATCATAACCTTGCATCAACGGATAGAGAAACTCATGCAAATAAATCGGCGTCCCTTGCTCGTAGCGCAGGGCAAAACCTTCTTTGGCTAACATCTGACCCACAGTCATCGTGGATAATAACTCTTGGATTTTTGCCAAGTCTAGCTTAGACAACCATTCCGAGTTGTAGCGAATTTCTATCCGTCCGGGAGTATCAAAATCTAAAATAGAACGAACTTGATCTAAATAGGTCTGAGCATTTTGTTTCACCTCGGCAGCAGTCAACTGACGGCGGACTTCTGATTTACCAGTCGGATCGCCAATTTGCGCGGTAAAATCGCCAATAATCAAAACTGCTGTATGACCCGCATCCTGAAACGCTCGTAACTTACGCACGGGAATACTATGACCGAGATGTAGATCTGCCCCAGTAGGGTCAATCCCCAACTTAACCCGCAAAGGACGCTCCGATTTAGCCAAGCGTGCCAGTAAATTCTCATTTTTGTCATCAGAATCAGGGCGATGGGGAAAAATTTCCTCGGTGCCACGATATAACCAAGATAGTTGGGATGGATCGGAAGACATGGTTGCTATGTGCCAAGTGTGATAAATAACGATGGGTGAGGTCGCATCCTGCACCGCCAAACTACTATAATGCAAAAAAATGCAAAAATTAGTGATAAAACTTAATATAAAACCAAGCACTATTTTTATGTTATCTGCTCAACCCGGTAAAATCTATCGATGACACTCGATCAGATCAAATGCCATCAGTCAGGCTCTCCGGATCTGATGGTCAAACTATAGTTAATCAAGTTTACAGCCGTGGATTAGACCCTTTAATCGAACCTCAAGGCTATTTCTTGATCGACGGGGGTAATCGCCTTTTAATTAGCTTACTGTCCACAACCCCCAAATTTATCCACCAAGCAACTCTGGTTCAACAGAGGTAAAGAAAGATTATTTTAGTGAGGAAGTGAAATCGCCGTGTCAACAAACACAATTCCACAAAATCCACCGAGAGACTCAGCACCCGTCTTTAACTTCTTACAAGACATCAGCAAGGTGACTGCGGGCACCCTGTTGGGTGTAACCATGTTGGCATCTTCTGTGGTGGCTGGGGGACTGGTCGGTTTGGCGATCAGCTTCCGAAACCTGCCGGATGTAAGAGTTTTACGCAGCTACGTTCCGGCAGAAACCACTCATATATATGACATCAAAGGCAGATTACTCACCAGTCTCCACGACGAGGCGAACCGGGAAGTGGTGCCACTGAACAAAATCTCTCCTAACCTGAAACGGGCTGTGATGGCGATCGAAGATAGCCACTTCTACCAGCACCACGGCATCAACCCTGGTGGGGTGATGCGAGCCTTAGCTGCCAACTTAGAAGCCAATGACACGGTGGAAGGGGGTTCGACCCTAACTATGCAGTTGGTGAAAAATTTGTTCTTGTCTCCGAAACGGGCTTTAAGTCGGAAAGCGGCTGAAGCGGTTCTCTCGATTCGTTTAGAGCAAATTTTCACCAAAGACCAGATTATGGAACTTTATCTCAATCAGGTCTATTGGGGTCACAACTTGTATGGAGTGGAAACCGCCGCGAGAAGCTATTTTAATAAGTCGGCTGCGGACTTAAACTTAGCGGAAGCGGCAATGATGGCGGGAATTATCCAAGCCCCTGAAGAGTATAGCCCATTTACCAACTATAAGCTGGCCAAACAAAGACAGGCTACGGTTCTCGATCGCATGGTGACACTGAAATGGATTACTGCTGAAGAGGCGGAATCGGCTCGTCAGCAACCCTTGCTGCTGGGACGTATTACCTCCTTTGGGGGCAGTAAACTGCCTTATGTCACCGAAGCGGTAGTTCAAGAGTTAAATCAGCGATTTGGTCGTGAGGCTGTCCTCAAAGGTGGAATGCGAGTGCAAACCACCATTGATATGAACTTCCAACGGATGGCAGAAAGAACGATTCGCGGTTGGCACGAACAGTTTTACAACCAAGGAGTATTTTACGACCGAGATAATGGTCAAATTGCTTTGGTGGCAGTCGATCCTCGGACTCACTTTGTGAAAGCAATGGTGGGGGGCGCTGATTTTGAAAAAAGTCAGTACAATCGAGCGATTCAAGCCCAACGTCAGCCCGGATCAGCTTTTAAGCCTTTTGTGTATTACACCGCTTTTGCTAGTGGTAAATATGCGCCAAGTTCTGTTGTGTATGACAGTCCAGTCAGTTACCGAGATGGGGATGGTTATTACAGCCCACAGAACTATGGCGGTTCTTTCTCAGGGGCGGTGTCAATTCGCAAAGCTTTGGAAGTCTCGCTGAATATCCCGGCAGTGAAAATCGGACAAGAGGTGGGACTCAATAAAGTGGTTGAAGTCTGTCGTGTTATCGGGTTTAAGAGTCCGATTACCCCAGTGATTTCTTTGCCACTGGGTGCGGTGGATGTGACGCCGCTGGAAATGGCGGGCGCTTATGCCACGTTTGCTTCTAATGGCTGGTATTCAGAACCCACGTCTATTGTTCAGGTCACGGATAGCAACGGTAAAATTTTACTGGACAATACTCCTAAACGGCGACTGGTTTTGGATCCTTGGTCAGCGGCTTCGATTAATGATGTGCTGCAAGGGGTGATTAGTCAAGGGACGGCCACCCAAGCCCAGATTGGGCGTCCAGCGGCGGGAAAGACGGGGACGACTTCCTCTGAACGGGATGTTTGGTTTGTGGGCTATGTGCCCCAGTTGACTGTCGCTGTTTGGGTGGGCAATGATGACTATACTCCTATGCCTCGGGGAACCACAGGTGGTGGATTTGTGGCACCGATTTGGCGTGATTTTATGCAGCAAGCGCTTCAGGGAGTCCCGGCAGAAAGTTTCACAAATCCTTGGGTTTTTGAACCACCGAAATAAACTTGGTTATTGGTTATTGGTTATTGGTTGTTGGTTAGTGGTTAGTGGTTAGTGGTTAGTGGTTATTGGTTATTGGTTATTGGTTATTGGTTATTCGTCAGCCAACCAAGAATAACTAATAACCACTAACCAATTTATTTTTGCCGTTCAACTTCGGCTTTCATCCTTTCTAAGGTTAAATGCATTTGATCAAACATTTGTTGCGGGGTCATTCCCGCTTGACTGAGTTGAGTTTTAAGCTGTTCCATTGTGACTTGAGCCATAAAATCTTCTGAGAGTTCAAAGCGTTTCATAAAAATCCGATAACGCTCCATCATGGCTTCCATTTGGTCAATGAACAGTTTCTTCCCTTCTCTGTCAAATTTGCCGTAGTTACTGCCTAATCTAGTTAGGGTTTGGTAATCTTCAAACAACTGTTTGGCTTCTTGCTGCACGATTTCAGATTCAAAAAAACTCATCGTTAACACCCATTTTCTGTTAAATTAATTTCCTTGACGAAGTGGATATGCCACTTCGCTGATTCATATTTTACCTAGTTTGAGGGGGGGTTGACTCAATTTTTACCAGGGATCTGGGGTTGAATGCGGTAATTTGGAAATCTATTTACAGAAAACCGATCCGATTAGGTGGCCAAAAACGAAAAGTAGCCCGACCAATAATATTCTCAATTGGCAAAAAGCCCCAAATATGGGAGTCGTTACTATGATTGCGGTTATCTCCCATGACGAATAATTGCTCTGAGGGTACTGAGTGCGGTCCCCATTGGTAGTTGGGCGGTTCGGCGATGTATTCTTCCGTTAATGGTTGGTTATCTACATAAACTTGACTGTTGTCTACGGTAATGACTTGACCGCTGGTGCCAATGATTCGTTTGATGAATGCTTGGTTTTTTCCATATCCCTGATATTGCAATGTTTCGGGTGGGTCAAAGACAATGATGTCCCCTAGGGTTGGGGGTCGAAATCGATAGGATATTTTTTCGACGACTAGGCGATCGCCCAGTTGTAGGGTCGGAGCCATGGAATCCGAGGGAATATATCTCGGTTCGGCGACGAAAAGACGAATTAAGAAAGCTAATCCTAAAGCGATCGCTAAAATTACGATATTTTCTCGCAATCTTGGCCACCATTTATCTGCTGCTTGATTTGTGGCTAATTCTTGTTTTTCTGATGTCATCAATTCCTCCTTGAGACTAATTTGATTCAGCTATTTAGATTAAATTTAGCGGGAGTGTGGGGTGTGGGGGTGCAGGGGAGTGGGGAGTGTGGAGTGTGGGAAGCCGCCATCGGAGTGTGGGAGGGAAATTTCCTCTCTTCCCTCTCTTCCCCCTCTTCCCCCTCTTCCCTCTCTTCCCCCTTTGCTCCTCTGCTCCTCTGCTCCCCCGCTCCTCTGCCGACGGCGGGTCCCTCATCCGAGGGCAAGCCCGTGCCCTACTGCGCTTTACAAGACTCGTAAGACACTGGGAATGCTCATTACCGCATCGAGTTGGCGAATTTCGGCTAAAGCATTGAGGAAATTACCTTCTGAGACATCGTGGGTGACGACGACAATTTCGGCTTGGTTGTCGCGCATCCCAATTTGGACAATAGACTCTAGGCTGACTCCATGATTGCCAAAGCTTGTCCCCAGATGCCCAATGACTCCAGGGGTGTCATTGGTGAGAAAACGAGTGTAGAAGCGTGTAACCAATTCCTCCATTGGCGCGATCGCACAGTAGTGCTGATGGGTACAACTGAGCAATGGGTGGGGAATTGGTTCGGTTTCTGTTTTCAAGATGGCGGCAATGGTCAAAATATCAGAAACCACAGCGCTGGCGGTAGGGCCTGAACCTGCGCCGGGGCCGTAAAACATTACCTGACCCAGGGGTTCTCCTTCTACCAAAATCGCGTTATACACCCCATTGATACTGGCGAGGGGGTGGGTTTTGGGGACGAGGGTCGGATGGACTCGGATCGATAGGCGATCGACGGCATGATTCTCTGTGCTGGATTGCCGTTTGGCGATCGCGAGTAATTTGATCGTAAAGCCCAGCTTTTCGGCATAAGCAATATCTGCGGCACTGATTTGCCGAATGCCTTCACAATGGACATCCTCCAGTTTAATCCGACCGGCAAAGGCGAGGGATGCCAAAATCGCAATTTTATCCGCTGCATCCAATCCATCCACGTCAGCGGTGGGGTCAGCTTCGGCATAACCTAAGCGTTGTGCGTCGGCGAGGACATCGGCAAAATCTGCGCCCTCTGTTTGCATTCGGGTGAGAATGTAGTTGGTGGTGCCATTGATAATCCCCATGACCGATTGAATGCGGTTCACCCCTAGGGATTCTTTTAAGGGCTGGATGACGGGGATGCCGCCACCGACCGCTGCTTCGAGCATGACATAGACCCCTTTGGCGTTGGCAGCGTCGAAAATTTCATTGCCATAGCGGGAAATTACTGCTTTGTTGGCAGTGACGATATGTTTACCGTGACTAATGGCAGTGAGAATGAGCGATCGCGCGGGTTCTAGACCGCCAAGCAACTCGACTACAATATCAATGTCTGGGTCAGTGACGATTGATTCTAAGTCCGTGGTGAGTTGGTCAGCGGAAAATGTCACCTGACGGGGTTTATCCAGGTTGCGGACTCCCACGCGATGAATTTCTAGCTCTTGTAATAAGGGATGGCGTCCCAAAGAGTCCAGAATGATTTGCGCTGTTCCGGTGCCAACGGTTCCCAATCCTAATAAACCGAGCTTATAAGCCACAATTCTAATCCGTATCGACTAAATGCGTGCTTTGAATATTGTCTCACTTGTTCGGGAGCAATGGAGTAGCAAAAAATTTCCGGCGGGCGATCGCTTTCTAGAGCGCATCGGGATCCATGCCCAGTTCTCGCAACCGTTGTGCAAGGCGATCGGCCCGAAGGCGTTCGGTTTCGGCCCGAAGGCGTTCGGTTTCAGCCCGAAGGCGTTCGGTTTGAAGCTGTTGCTCTAGGTCTTGTCGCTGTTGCTGTTCTTCCAGAATGATTGATTCTACGGTAGGTGGGGCAAAAATCTGCTCCACGGGCAGAATTAATTCTGGAAACTGGGGAGAGATTAGGTCTTGTCCGGCTAAAAATTCGCTGTGTTCATAGCCATCCTCATTTTCTGGATGGTGACAGACTCGAATCCGTTGCTTTTTGGGGTCAACGATCCAATATTCGGCAATTTCTCGTAATGCATATTCAGCCCGTTTCAGCAGATAGTCTTCCCGCCAATTTTCGCTGGTTATTTCGACGACTAATAAGGGTTGTTCTTCAAAGTCTAAGGCTCCAGCACCCTTGCGGTTGCAGACTTGTTCCCAAAGTTGTTGGGTGCAGACCACTAAATCTGGGACTCTGGAGGTGTCTTTTTCGGTTCTAACACCCACAAATTCAGTGGCAATTAATTCTAAATTATGGGTGGCAAAATATCGGCGCAACTGAGCGATTAAGAAATTGCAAATTCGAGTGTGTAAACCCGTTGGTGTTGGCATTTTTTTTAGATGTCCCCGAAATAATTCATAAATAATCCCCGGTTCGGATTGATAAGCTAGATATTCTTCATAAGTGAATAGGTCTAATATCTCTCTTTGTGTTTTGGTGACAGCTTGAACCATAGTTTTGTTTTCCTTGCTTTGTTTAATTATAACATAAGTTGTTTTTTGGCAAAATAAAACATATTTATTAAATTAATTTGGTGGTTTTTTAATAAATAATTGTAAGTTTCAGGATGAATGGTGGGGTTTTGCCCACCCTACAGATATGGTGGTTTTAGGGTAAATGTAAATAAACGTAATAACCAGAGGGGAATTGGTGCCAATTCTGGAAAAATCAGCCAAAATATAAGAAAAGCTTTATTGTTTTTCTGGCAGTAGGAGGATGCGATGTCGTCGATACCAATTTTCCGCGATTCTTTTCGGGATAGCTTCGCTTCACGGGCCGAGGCGGGAAAGCAACTGGCGGCTGCCATTGTTGCAGAATTGACCCAACTGAGAAGCGAGTGTAGGGGCGATCCCGCGATCGCCCAAGCTAAACCAATTGTCTATGCTTTGCCGAGAGGGGGGTTGCCCGTGGCTGTGCCGATCGCTGAACAACTCCAGTGTCCGTTAGATATTGTGGTGGCGAAAAAAATTACTACGGTGTTTAATCCAGAGTTGGCAATTGGGGCGTTGACTCCTGATGGTGAGATTGTTTGGGGTCATCAGGAGATGGGTTCATCGATTTATAATGGCCGAATTCGGGAGAAAGATGTCCATCACGCCCAAGCTAAAGCTGAAGCCCAGTTAGCCCAGTTGAGCAAATTTCGCCCGCACGTTAGCCCGGAGGGAAAAATTGCTATTTTGGTTGATGATGGGATTGCTACTGGGATGACTATGGCAGTGGCCGCTAAAGCGATGCAAGCGCAAAAACCAGCCCAGGTTTGGATTGCTGTACCCGTAGCCCCCTTACAATTAATGTCCTCATTAGAGGAGTGGTGCGATCGCGCGATCGTCCTAGCAACTCCCGATCCTTTTATCAGTGTCAGTCGATTTTATGTTGACTTTCCTCAAGTAGACTTAAGCGAAGCTCAAGCCTATTTGGAAAAATATAATCAGCGGCAATTTTAGACATTAAGGATAGACATTAATGAATGTATTCTGGCAATCGTTGAGTAAATATTAGGCCGATGAATTTAATCCGATGTTTTGAATTTGATCCGCCTCGATTTATTGAGTGGGTGATGATTTTTCTGGCGATTATAATGGCTATTTTTTGGTTACTGAACCTGAACCAGTAGCCATACTTGGTGCTTTGTGCCAGTTTTGTTTTAGGAAATGCCACATCAATTTGGGTGAGAACGGCGATTTCTCCGCCCATTCCTGGCCGTTTAACTCAAGCCACGGCGGTGCTATGTTTGTCTATAATTTTTTTCTGGATTAGTTTGATTTTTTTATCGTCTATGTTCTGAATTATTACCGCAGATAATTTATTTTTTTCGGTTCGATGAGTCTGTTTTGGTCATAATCTTATGGGGATAATTAAATTGTTAAATTTTTACAATTGATGACAGTGGAAGGAACTCAAATTATTGCTATTTTGGCCACCGCGATCGCCACTTCAACCCCGCTGGTTTTTGGTTGTCTTGGGGAAACGATTACTGAACGGGCTGGGGTGATTAACCTGTCAGCAGAAGGCACGATTTTAATGGGGGCGATGACAGGATTTGCGATCGCCAAAACCACCAATAGTTTATTATTAGGTTTTTTGGGCGCCGGTTGTGTCGGGGCTGCGATCGCTTTCATTGTTGCTTTTGGGGCGTTAACGCTAAAACAATCCCAAATTGCCATTGGCTTTGTTTTAGCGTTATTATGTAGTGATTTATCCTCGTTTTTGGGCAACGAATTTGTCCGAGTTCCTGGGCCAACGGTTCCCAGTTTTAAACTGCCTGTATTACAACATATTCCCTTTTTAGGGGAGATATTTTTTCAGGGAGATTTACTGGTTTATGTCAGCTATTTTTTAATTTTTTTCACCTGGATATATTTTTATCGCACCCGTCCCGGACTGATGCTCAGATCCCTGGGTGAACAACCAGCGGCAGCGTTTGCTAGGGGGACGAATGTGATTTTAATGCGCTATATTTATACCTTGTTAGGTGGGGCATTAATGGGCATAGCTGGGGCGGCTTTTTCTTTGGATTTTAAAGCCGGTTGGAGTCACCGACATACCGCAGGATATGGCTGGATTGTCTTAGCAATTGTGATTTTTGGGGGCTGGAATCCTTTGCGAGTAGCTTTGGGCTGTTATTTATTTGGAATTTTGCAATCTTTGGCCAGTGTTGCCCAAAGTTCAATTCCCGAAATTCCCACGCAAATTTTTAATGTTGCCCCTTTTGTTTTAATGATTTTGTTGTTAGTTATTACTCAGAGTAATTGGTTAGAAAAGTTACTGGAAAAATTGCCCCATCCCATCGCCAGAGCGATTTTACCAGTAATTCGGAGTCAACCCCCGGCTGCTTTGGGTAAAGTTTTTGAACAAGATTAATGTCGGGTGGGCTTATCAAGTCATATGTCATTCCCGCGAATGCGGGAATCCATAAGTAGTGTAGGGTGGGCAAATTCCATGATGATTCGCCATAAATTATTTTTGGGATTCGTTTGCCCACTCTACGCATAAGCATAATGTAGGGTGGGCAAATTCCATCGTGATTCGCCATAAATTATCTTTGGGATTAGTTTGCCCACCCTACGGATCATAATGTCGGTTGGGCTTCCATCGTGATTCGCCATAAATTATCTTTGGGATTAGTTTGCCCACCCTACGGATAACTAATTTTTCGGATGACGCCCAATTAATCCACCGTAGGAGTCATAAAGGACTAGGGGAATTTTGGCGTTATCACTAATAGTTTGTAAGGCAACTTTTAAAGTATCCAAATGTTTGTCGATACCAACTAAAGCTTTATTATCGCCTTTTTGGTCAGCAAGTAAAGCAGTTCGTTTGACATGACGAATGTAGGCAGGAGTCAGCCAAACATTAATCACATCTTCGGTAACGGTGTATTCGCAGACTAGGGGATTGCCGTTGCAGAGTTTTTTCAGATCGTTTTGAGTTTTTTGTAAAATTGTGGCTTTTTTGAGATTAACTGCCGCTTCGTTGCGAGCATTGGTGTAACTGGTGGCTAAGGATTGTGCTTTGGCAGAGTAGAAAGTGTTGTCAGGAATTTGACGCGCTAATGTGAGTGCATCAGTCCAGCTATTGAGAGCATTAGACCATTGTTTTTGTTCGCTTAGTTGCTGGGCTTGTTCCGCAGTTGCGATCGCCATATCGTAAGTCTCTTGAGAGATTTGTTCTTGAACTTCCTGTTCGCGAGCCTTGGTCAGTTGTTTACGATATTCCGCTACTGAATCTTGTAACTGAACATAAGCCGTTGTAGAAGGGGGAATTTTGGGGATTAAGTTGACAATTTCTTCCCATAAGTCATAAATTCCTTGCCAACTTTCTAAACCACTGGCGACTCCTTGCCGAGTGTAGGCTAGGTCGGCTTTTTCCCGGATTTCTTGCAGGGTTTTAGCCGCATATTCTTCTTGCTGGACTCGTGCGGCGATCGCCTGCAAATTGGCTTCATACTCAGATAATTTGTTTTGGGCAAAAGAATAAACTTCTGACTGGGGGGGAATTTTTTCCAGTAGGGTGATCGCCTTTGACCAGGAAGCTTCAATCTCTCGCCAACGCTCTAAAGGCAACGGCGCATTTTGGGCTTTTTTCCACGCCGCAGCGCCAATTTCCAAGGCGTTCATTACTTGGTCAATTTGAGTCGCTTCGATTTCATAATTATTCACCATTCGCCTTGCTGCCAAATATTTGCCAGACCAGACGGGAATTTGTTCCAGTTGCTCAGTGGCTAAATTGAATTTCTTTTGCACCTGGGCAAAATTTTGGGCATATTTGGCAGAGGCCAAAATTTTCTGGGCGGAGTCAATCTCTTGTTGGGCTTGAGCAAGGGTTGTACATTTCCCCAGCACACAAGGACGAGTAAAAGCGTACAGACCCACGGAACATAAGGCTATAGACAAAAACAAGTAGGCCGAAACCTGTCCCCACCATGAGGGTAGTTCTTTGAATTTTATGGTCTGCCTATCAACATCTTTTGACAAGTTCAACTCATTAAACAAACCAGAAGGAAACTCTTCAAGTTCTTGGAGATTTCGCAATTCACCCTTTTCTGTGGCTTCCGCCTCTGAGCTTAAAGCCAAACGATTCTCGTTGCTCAGTACCAGATCCGAAGACTCAGATGCCTCCGAGGGGGAGGTTTCTATGGCCTCCCTAGGATTTTCATGATCTTCGATCAGTTTTTCCAGCCACGCAAAAGCGGTCAACGGGTTGACATCATTGGCCTCCGTTTTCACGGATCCCAAAGGTTGGGGCAGTTTAAAGGCATGATAGGCATAGGGCTGGACTTGACCCAAGACTCGCAAATAAAGACGCAGTTCTCCCGCTAGTTCTGGAGACAAGCTTAAAATGGCTTGATGAATGGCTTTAAAGGTTTGTTGCAGGTCAGGTCTGAACTCGGCTTTATGTTGGGCTAACACCAATAAATCGGCGTTCTTAATGGCACACCGTACTTGAATCGGACAATTTTCTAAAGCCACTGCGGTCTTGGGGTCTTCCCAAGTAGAGAAGCCAGTGCGATCTTGGGGTCTCTCCAAGTAGAGAAGCCACTGCGGTCTTGGGGTCTCCCCAAGTGAAGAAGCCACTGCGGTCTTGGGGTCTCCCCAAGTAGAGCAAGTGGCGCCAAGTGGCGTCAACTGGCGCCAAGTGGCGTACAATTGAGCATCTAGGCATTGCTGCAACTGCTTTTCTAGGGAGCGTAAGGACCGCTTGGGTGTTGTATTCATAAGGCTTCAGATGTACTGATAAAATTATTTTTGACAGGTTTGTGGACGGTTGACGGTTGTTTTCCCATTATGCATCCGCGTCCCGGTTTTTTCTTCCTGGATGCAAAGACGGGTGACGTTGACGCGATCGCGCAACGAAATCCCATATCAAATGTTAGCGACTCCGATCGGAGCTTACGGCAGAGCTTATACTTCCACCGAGATGAACAGGCCATTACCATTGGCCTTTGGGTCACAAGTAAGAGACACTACATATTGAGATTGATTTTAAACGGTATGCTGCTGCCAATTGTCAGGAGCGGAATAGTTTCTAGAGGAATTTGTTATGGATCTGTTGGAGTACCAAGCGAAGGAATTATTTAGAGAAATGGGCATTCCGGTCTTGCCCTCCCAAAGAATTGACCATCCCAAAGACCTTAAAGGATTAAAAATTCCTTACCCGGTGGTGCTCAAGTCCCAAGTCCGAGCGACTGGACGTGGCAAGGCGGGTGGGATTAATTTTGTGGAAAATACCATTGATGCGGTGGCCGCTGCACAAACTATCTTTAATTTACCGATTATGGGTGAGTATCCCGAAGTGCTGTTGGCTGAGGCTAAATATGATACGGATAAAGAATTGTATCTGGCGGTGGTGCTGGATCAAACTGTCCGTAGGCCGGTGTTGTTGGGTTCTCAGCAAGGGGGAACCAGTACCGAGTCGGCGATGGAGAAAATGCAGCAGGTGGTCGTGGCAGACGAGTTTTCCCCATTTTACGCTCGCCGCTTGGTGCTGAAAATGGGCTTGTCGGGAATTCTGGTGAAGTCCGTCAGTGCCATTGTGGAGAAGATGTATCGTCTCTTTGTGGCCAAGGATTTGGATCTGGTGGAAATTAACCCGTTGGGAATTAGCCGCAGTGGGGAGGTGATGGCTTTGGATGGCAAGGTCAGTGCTAATGATGAGGCGATTTGCCGCCATGAGGATTTAGCCAAGTTGTCTCAGAAAATTAGTTGCCGGGTGAATGGTGAATTGTCTTTAGATACTTCGCCGGATTTGAATTTTGTCACCCTGGATGGGAATATTGGCATCCTCTGTAATGGTGTGGGGTTGACGATGGCCACTTTGGATCTTATCCACCTTTATGGAGGCAAGTTGGCCAATTTTGTCAATTTGGGCGGAGATGCCAGGATGGATTTTAATCGCGATTCCCTTCGGGATAGCTTCGCTTCACGCCTCTGTGAACGCTTGGAACAAGGGTTAAATCTGATTGGCAAAGACCCCAGTGTGAAGGTGATCTTGGTGAATTTAATCGGTTCGGCGATTGATTGTGAGTTGGCCGCTGAGGTGATTAGTGCTTATGTGCAAGGGATTCCTCGCAGTGCGATCGCCCCCTTCGTCCAGGCGGAGCCAGAAGTCCTGGCACTCACTCAAGAAAGTAGTCCCAAGGCATCGGCTGAGGCAGACGCCGATACGGACAATTCTCTAGACTTTTTAACCGGGAAACCTAAACTGATTGTTCGTTTGGTGGGAAATCGCTTTGCTGAAGCCAAAAAGACTTTATCGGCCATTAAGGTTCCCTTGATGGACAATTTAGATGAAGCGATTAAAAAAACTGTGGCCATTGTGCAATAAGTTGGCTGGGGTTAGGCTGGGATGGGGGTCAAGATGCGGATTGGAATGCTCATCAGGAGAAAAACCGGGTTTCTCTCTACGCTCTTCGCTTTTGTTGCCACAATTGTCGCAGAAACCCGGTTTCTTATTTCTGGAAGGGAGCGATCGCAGCCTCATGCTGCCCTGACTACGAACGAGCGATCGCCGCCTTTGTATGTTTTCTCTAGTCCCCGAAGGCGACGTTTAACCCGTGGATCGACCCGTTAATGGATCGGATATCCGACCGATCGCTCCTGATTTCACAAACAATGGCGGTTGTTGAACATGGGATAAATTAGGGATTTTTGACTCATCAGGAGGAGGAAGAGGTGCCGTCAAAGGTTGAGTAATATCTCGCCCGACTAATCGTTTAGATAAACTAGCAATTCGAGGATTTTGCCGCATTTGAGTTTCATTCATCCCATAAATGTGCATATCCACATATTGTTGGCTGACTGGATCGTATAGATGTTCTTTCATAATCCCCTCAAGTTCAAATCCCCCGGCTGTCAAAGCTGCATGGGCTGGATGATTATAACCGTAGCTATAGGCATAAAATCGATGCAAATGATACGCATTAAAAATTAAATCACCCATTAATAAGCACGCTTCAACCCCTAATGAAATAGAACGATATTTTTTGTCAAAAATCCCAACTAACAATTCAGCTTTTTGATGTAATGGGCTATAATCGGTGGCAGCGATAATCCCGATCGCCCCATGTATTTTATGGATGATTAAGCATTCCAGATAACCAGTTTCAGCGGGATTCGATCGCGATCGCTGAATTAATTTTTGCCGGACTTGTTCCACTGTTTCTGCGCGATCGTTCAAACGAAACAGCCGCATAAATTCATACTGTGAATACATTTTTTCAAACAGCAACGGCGCATCATCCGGGCAGGTTCGGACTAAAGTTAAGGAGCGACCTTGGTGTAGAATCAATCGATTAACAGTCATTTTTTCTGGCCAAATAGGTGAGAGTAAATAATGTAAATAATACCAATTTAAAATAAACTTGTGTAGGGACACGGCATTGCCGTGTCCTTAATTACCTACAATCGACCGGGATAAAAAAGTTGATAATACCAGGGAAAATTTTGTTGAATCGTGATTTCAAACCGCTTGGGGAGAGTATAATAAACTAAAGGTTGTTGAGAATTATAAGGTTCTTCCACATATTTACCGGCAGATTCCGCATAATTCGGAACTGACCCACTAACTTGGGTTAAATCTGGTGAAATTGGCGACAAGTTTAACCATTTTAGCAATTCTGTTAGCACTTCCTCTGGGTCGCTAACTAAATGCTCATACACTACATAAAACATTCGTCGTTGTAAGCTGTCTTCCAAATCTTGCAGTTGTTCTAAAGATTTGAGCAATGAACCGATCGCCCCTTGGGGAGCAAACAATTTTTGTGCCCGTTCTGCCCTGGACAGGTTAGCCAATTGTTCGGGAAAATCTAACAACAGGGTTTTTTGATGTTGATTTTCGATCGCCGCACAAATTTGTCCCAGTTCTCGGACGCAGACCACCATGCGGCAGTTGGGGTCAAGCAAGTGAATTAACTCTAAATGTTGTAACCACTGGGGATGAATATCAATAATCCAAGGTTGAGCAATTTGCCCATACCACCCATTAATAAATCCTTGCATTCCTAAGAGCGATCGCTCCATTGTGGGGTTCAAGTCTTGCTGAAGATGGCTTGCTACTTGGGGGTTGGTGGTGATAAACGAGCGGAAGTTGACCAGAAGATCGCATAGAGGCGATCGCAAATTATCGCTATAAATATCGGGATGTTGTGCCAAAAGCTGACTTAAAAATCCTAAGCCAGAACAAGGCAGTCCAGTCAGATACAGAAAATGGCGATCGAGCATAGAAACCGGGTTTCTTAATTAAATCTTGGTTATACAACCCAAAGTTAACACAGTTTTCCAAATTTGGTAGGGTGCGTTAGGCTGGTAATTAATTTTGGGGGAAAATAATTGGTTCTGATGCCAGCCGTAACGCACCATAAACAGTTTTCCAAATTTGGTAGGGTGCGTTAGGCTGGTAATTAATTTTGGGGGAAAATAATTGGTTCTGATGCCAGCCGTAACGCACCATAAACAGTTTTCCAAATTTGGTAGGGTGCGTTAGGCTGGTAATTAATTTTGGGGGAAAATAATTGGTTCTTATGCCAGCCGTAACGCACCATAAACAGTTTTCCAAATTTGGTAGGGTGCGTTAGGCTGGTAATTAATTTTTTGGGAAAATAATTGGTTCTGATGCCAGCCGTAACGCACCATAAACAGTTTTCCAAATTTGGTAGGGTGCGTTAGGCTGGTAATTAATTTTGGGGGAAAATAATTGGTTCTTATGCCAGCCGTAACGCACCATAAACAGTTTTCCAAATTTGGTAGGGTGCGTTAGGCTGGTAATTAATTTTTTGGGAAAATAATTGGTTCTGATGCCAGCCGTAACGCACCATAAACAGTGGATTGATAACGGTTGAGCGATGCCAAGAGAGACTTTAGCTCATTTATCCTCGTCATTACTCTTTATCCGGGGAGGAGAACTCGATATGAACAAGATTCAGTATAGTCAAGATGTAGATGTTTTATTGATTTCACTGTCTGATGAGGCGATCGCCTATGCAGAAGAAGAAGGAGATACTATCCTACATTATTCTGAAAATAATAAGCTGGTTTTAATAGAAATTTTAGATTTTCGGCGGTCAATGTCGGACAAAGCAATTCAAGAACTGTTAGCTTCTTAACCCAAACCCTTGAAAGGATGCGAGAAACCGGGTTTCTGAAGAAAAACTTGGCCATCTTGGCAATATCTTAATAGAAACCCGGTTTCTGTTCTCGTTATCATTTAACATCCGCTGCCAATTTATTCACCCATCAGTCAACCCATCCGCTGCCAATCCATCCGCTGCCAATCCATCCGCTGCCACCATCCGCTGCCAATCCATCCGCTGCCAATCCATCCGCTGCCAATCAGCTACATAAAAATGGTGCGTCTAGGCTCGCATGAAAGTTAATATTTTTTCTCCAAATTATTGGCGAGCCTAACACACCCTACCATTCTTAGAAACCGGGTTTCTGAGCCCCCCTTTCCAAGGGGGGTTGGGGGGATTCTCTTCTCGCCCCCCTTTCCAAGGGGGGTTGGGGGGATTACCCGAAACTAAAATAACCCTCTCCTAAACTCAAAGACGAAACATCCCGAACCAATCCAACCAGGTCACTTAACTCCCCATCTAGCCGATAAATCGCCGTTCCCGGAGGCAGTCCCGTGGGAGACGCGGCAAGCTGATAGTCAGCAGCAGAACCGGGCAACTGAATGATATCTTCAGCGGCATCAAAATTAGAAATAGCCGTATAGTCTTTCTCATTCTCAAGATTGAGAGTGAAAGTATCCACTATTCCCGGTTCACCCGTGAGTCGGTCATACTCAACAGTCCCTGGGCGACCTTCTTTGAAGCCGTACATCATATAGTGCTCGTAGCCACTATCGAACGCACCACCCTCGACCGCTGCGGCCACATCAGCATTTTCGGCCAGATAGTCGCCATTGCTAAATTCCTCGCTTGGGTCGCGACCCTCGAACATTCCATAACGGACAAAATGTTCTAAGGCATTGTGGAATAGACCGTTAGTGACAGCCTCAGCCACATCGAGATTTTTGGCCAGATAGTCTTCTGGGTCAAAGGTTTCGGCAACGACATCAAATTGGGATAGTACAGTTTCCCCTTGGGACAATCCCTCCGTCATCAGATATTCCAGGACGTTGGCATAAGTGCCATTAGCCACCCCTGCGGCAGCATCGGAGTTTTGGGACAAATAGAAAGTCTCGAAGTCCGCCAACTTGTCGCTGGGGAAGCGATCTTCTTTATATCCGTATTCCAGGAAATGTTGCAAAGCATTGGGAAATGCACCGTCGGCAACCGCTGCTGCTACGTCGGGGTTGTCGAATAAATAGGTTTCGCCGAAGAAGTAACTCGGAGTCCGGCCTTCTTTAGCGCCGTATAAGCCGAAATGCTCTAAGGCAGTGGCAAAAGAACCGTTTTCTACTGCCGCTGCCACATCGGGGTTTTTGGTTAGGTAGTAGTCCGAGTCAAAGAATAAGGAGGAGAAACTCTGGTTTTCCGTGAGGACGGAAGTGTTAATGGTAGCAGCATCAACTTGCGCCGTTAAAGCTTCTCCGGTATTTTCGGCGACCACTTCGTCAAAGGATTTTGTGCCACTGAAGGCGGCGGTTAGGTCTTCGGTGACACTGGTTTGGGCGACTTTTTGCGCTTGGAAGATGTCCTCGGCACTGGTGGCGGTGAGGATTTGCGCGTTGCTGGCAGCGATAACTTGGGAAAGCTGGCCCACATTACTACTGACTTCTTGAATCTTGGCGACATCGGCTGCATCTAGCCCTGTTAAATCTACCTCGTTTAGGACATTCTTTAACAGGGTTTCGACTTGATTGGCATCGCTCAGATTTAAAGGCCCCTCTTGAAGTGCCGCAGCTAAACCGATAATCAGAGAATTCTCTACCCCATCTAGTCTGGAGTCAATGGCTTCAGCCGATGCACTGAGTTGAGTTAGGGTGGTTTGCACCGCCACTTGTGCTGCCAACACCTGCAACCCTTCACTAGAACCGGCTTGGGCGGCTGCAATGGGGTCAAATGTAGATAAATCGACAGAACTGGGTAATCCCAGGGATGCTTTCACCTGAGCTTGCGCTGCTTCTGGGGTAAGTCCCGTATCGACTAAACTGGCGACTAGGGTGGTCAGAGGCGTAACCACGGTAGAACCGGGAACAGCTTTGAGGATGCCGCTAAAGGAGTCTCCCGTGATGGCATCGGTTCCGCCGATGACCACATACTGGCCTTCTTCTGGGTCTAAAACACCATTGCCATTGGTGTCGAACTCACCCGGAATATTTAAGGTAAAGTTCCCAGCCGCATCAGTGGTTGCACTCGGTTCGTTGGGGTCTTGAGAGCCATTACCATTGGCATCGAAGAAAGCCGTACCGCCTGCGATGGGGCCGTCTTGGGCTTTGGCTTGAACGGTTTGGGGTGTGCCCGCTTTCTGTTGTGTTGCTGCTATCTGAGTCGTTGCAGCAAACATTGCATCCGTATTTAGGTCTGTCCCCGTCACCTGCTGGGTCTTGGTGGCTGCATGGGAGGCTGAGTTCCCTGAGAACGTTGTATCGTTACTGATATTAAGGATGGGGGGGAGTTCATTGGATGCGGGTAAACCTTGGCCATTAATTTTCTTTTGAGCATCAATGGTGGCTTGGGTGAGGGCAAATATAGCTCCGCCAAAACCTTGTCCATCATCAGTGGTCTTTTGGTCATCACTGCCATATCCACCGGCTGCAAGGTTATTAGTCAAGCTAGAACCATTGTTAATGTTTAAGATGCCACTGCGGATAAAGATGGCTCCTCCCATTCCAGCACCGCCGCCACTGAAGAAGCCGAAGCCGCCGCCGAAGCCGCCGCCGCCGAAGCCGCCGAAGCCGAAGCCGCCAAGGCCGGCGCCTCTGCCGCCGGTGCCGCCGCTGCCGCCGAAGCCGCCGTTGCCGCCGCTGGCGTCGAAGCCGCCGGTGCCGCCGCTGCCGCCGAAGCCGCCGCTGCCGCCGCTGCCGCCGTAGCCGGGTTCGTTGCCTTTGCCGGCGGCCTCACGCTCGCCGCCGTTGCCACCGTTGCCACCGTTGCCGCCGAAGCCGCCGGTGCCACCGTTGCCGCCGAAGCCGTCGCCGCCGTTTTTGGTACCGGTGCCACCGTTGCCGCCGGTGCCACCGTTGCCGCCGAAGCCGCCGTTGCCGCCGATGCCGCCGGTGCCGCCGCCTCTGCCGCCGATGCCGCCTCTGCCGCCGTTGCCGCCGATGCCGCCGTCGCCGCCGATGCCGCCGTTGCTGCCATTGCTGCCATTGTTAGCTGCTATCTTCTGCAACCCAATACCACCACCAAACTGCTCGTTGCCCCCTGTGCCATCACCACCTCTAGCTTCATTCCCCTCAAACTTCACCCCATCAACCGTGACATTGCCATCATAAATAAACAGTGCCCCTCCCATCCCCGCACCACCACCGGAGTTATAGCCATCGCCTCCCTTAGCGACTCCGTTTTTCAGGGTGAGGTTCTTAAAACTCACATTCCCTGATTTGACAAAGAAAATCGGACGGTCATCTTTATCCGGGATGCCATTATTATTTCTATCCCCATTGATGGTATATCCTTGCCCATCAATAGTCATATCGCTATTAATCAAACTCCACATCCGAATCACATCGTCGCCAAAATTCAGACGCACATCCGTATTGAGTTTGATGGTATCGGCTCCGGCTTTCTCGTTAGCAGTTTTAATCGCCCAACTCAGAGTTCCTTCGGTATCTCCCTTGCCGTTATCTAAAGCGTTGGTGACGGCAATGTAATCCTCCGGTAATGTAGAAGGTAGCTTAAATGGCTCTGTTGTAGAATTTGCCGGTCCTGTAGGTGTAGGAGTTGGTGTGGGAGTTGGTGTGGGAGTTGGTGTGGGAGTTGGTGTGGGAGTTGGTGTGGGAGTTGGTGTGGGAGTTGGTGTAGGAGTTGGTGTGGGTGTGGGAGTTGGCACTGCCGCTTGAACACTCACTCCAAACGAATCGCTAACGCTTTTCCCGCTGCTGTCTGTGGCTGTAACTTGGATTGTAAGTTGACCAGAATCGCTATTAGTCGGAGTGCCGCTGAATTGCCCCGTTACACTATCGAAACTTAACCAACTGGGTAAAGGCGAATTGGCTAAAGGCGAATTAGCCCATATTGCACTATAAGTTAAGGTATCCCCCGCATCAGGATCGCTAAAATTCCCAGAAACATCCAGACTGAGACTTTTTCCAGTCTCCAGACTTTGGTCGGCAATTTCACTAGCAACCACTGGCGCTTGATTGGTCTGGGTGGGAACAGCTTTCGTAATCTCCAGAGTGTAGCCTGTAGTGGCGTCCGGTGTATTCCCCACGGTGGGGTCGTCTACCTGTACTGTTACGCTGTAGCTGCTTTGGCTGGCAAAGTCCAGACTTGTCCCCGCTTTCAGATATAAACCAGAATCAACGATTTCAAATAAACTTGCATCGGCACCAGTTAAACTCAGGTTATTCGTGCCTTGTCCATCATCGGTAATGGCAATATCAGCAACTTTAATGGCGTTGGTGGTATCCGCGTCTTCTGCCAAGGTGGTGGTACTGTTACTCAGAGCAACCCCCGTGGGTGCTTGGTTTTCCACTTCATCCGTCACAGTCACGCTAATGGCTTGGGCTGCGGTTCCCCCCTTGCCATCATTGGCAGTTACTTGCACCTGATAGATATTATCGGTATTGGTGTCTGTGGGCGTTTCATAATCAGGAGCGCTAGTAAAGGTCAGCGCACCATTGCTGCTGTTGATACTAAACTTGCTTTGGTCATCGCCTCCAGTCAGAGAATAAGTCAGAGTATCGTTATCTGTATCAGTAGCGACTACAGTCAGGACTGCGGTGGTGTTTTCCACGATACTGGCTGTGTTACTGGAAGTAATGGTCGGAACTGCGTTGCTTTCTCCCGTGGCGCCAAAAAAGGCTAAACCCACATTGTCCGGATAGTTATAGTTACTTGTGGCGTTGACAGTGATACTATTCAGGGTTTTGGTGGCATCTGCGGCAAATCTAACTCCAAAAATTGCCACGCTGTCTTGGGATAAATAGCTGCCATTATTTCCGCCCAAGTCAAGACCGCTGGCTAGATAATAAAGGTCTTTGCTTTCGGTAATAGGCTGGTGAGTGCCATCAGAAGCTTTCTCCTGCCAATCGGGAACGGTGACAGTGTTGCTGGTTGAACTGCTGCCATCACTATAGTAAAAGGTGACGCTGACATCCATCGGTGCGTGTCCGTTGGGACTGAGGGCTAGGTGGATGTAGTTATACTGTCCGCTGGTGACACTAAACTCAAAAGTTTGGGTTGGTGCCGCAGTGCTAAAGCTGTTAATTAAGTAGCCATTCGTACCATCATTATCGTTGCTGTAGCTGAGTTGAATCTCAGGATGGTAGCCGTTCGCGGCAAAGATGCCATTGTCGGGTAGTCCATTGCCATTGGTTGCATCTTTGCTACTGGCAAAGGTCTGGGTAACGAAGTCGGAACCCATGTAGTCGATTCCATCTTGGGTGGTATCGGTGCCGTTGGTGCCTTGGTTGACAATTAAATCTTTGTCAAGTAGCGAACTTACGTCAAATTTGGTTGCGGCCATTGTGTTTGTTGATTCCTCTTTGAGATCGGGATTGTAAGTAGAGGCAGCCCGGTTTAGACAATATAGAGAATATATAGAGAGCGAGAAAGGGAACGCGCGACTTTTGATGCTTACTCAATTTTATTCTGGTTTTTAAGCGGCGCCAGGAGTTTGAGGGAAATAGTTAGTAAAACTTAATCAAGGTTCGGTAATTTCGGTAATGATACCAAGCCCGAAAAATCATTGCGACACATCAACCAGCATCGATCCCCCCAACCCCCCTTCTCAAGGGGGGCTTAAGCTGGAGTTTGTTGCATAATTTATTGAAATTGGTATTAAAAGGAGGAGGAAGGGGAGGGTGGGGAGAAGGTTATTCAGCAGTGGATGATTCACCAACATCTACTTACATCCGCTAACATAAGGCTTTGATGGATGCGCCAGCATCTTGCATTTGTTAATGTTTTAGGACTTACGCAACGAATCTATATATGGCGTATTGGTGCGTTACGCTTCGCGCTTCACACCCTACAGATAGCGTTCATGCGTAAGTTCTGTGTTTGTTAGCAGTTTGTTAGCAAGAAGGTATCGGTAACGGCATGAATTTTAAGGCAGATAGCAAAGTTTTAATCCAGGGGATTACAGAATCTTTGGGAAAAGTTCACAGTCAATTGATGAAAGCTTATGGCACTCAGGTAGTTGGCGGTGTTAGTGCGGGCTATGGTGGGCAGCAGATTAATGGTCTGCCAGTGTTTGATATGGTCGAACAAGCTTTGCTGGAAGTCGGCCCCGTGGACACCACCGTGATTTTTGTCTCCCCTTATCAGGTGCTGGATGCGGCTTTAGAGGCGATCGCTTCGGGAATTAAGCAAATTATTATCATTACTGAAGGGGTTCCCCCTTTGGATATGGTGCATTTGGTTAGAAAAGCGGAAGCGTCGGAAACTTTGGTGGTTGGCCCGAATACTCCTGGGGTAATTGTGCCAGGAAAAGTCCTCCTGGGTACTCATCCCCAAGAGTTTTATACTCCGGGCAAAATCGGCTTGATTAGTCGCAGTGGGACTTTGACTTATGAAATTGCTAATGAGTTAACTAAGGCGGGTTTGGGTCAGTCCATTGGGGTGGGCATTGGTAGTGATGCGATTATTGGGTCAAGTTTCGCCCAATGGCTGCAAATTTTGGATGAGGATGATGATACTGAGGCGATCGTTTTGGTGGGTGAAATTGGCAGTGGAGGCGAAGAAGCTGCCGCTGCTTATATTGAGGAGGCGATCGATAAGCCGGTGATTGCTTATTTGGCAGGTACTTATGCCCCGAAGGGAAAACGTCTCGGTCATGCGGGGGATTTGATTGCTGCCCAGTTGTCTGTAGGCAACCCGGATAAGGTTAGACCAATTGGGGCTGACCCGGAAACCGCCCAGAGAAAACTCTCTGCCTTTAAAGCGGCAAAAATTCCGGTGGCGGAACGTCCCTCAGATATTCCTAGCTTGGTCAAAAAAGTCCTGAAGCCTGCGAGTAAGAAAAAGTAAATTTTTTTGGTTATTTGTTATTGGTTAGTGGTTAGTCGTGATTCTTGGCCATATTTTCAAATAACAAATAACCAAGAGCCAAGAATCAATAACAAATAAAAGAAATGATTGCTGAAATTGAGTTCCTGAGATCCCAAATTTCCTCATTGCTGATTTATGAAAATTTGCTTCAAGATGCGAGGGTTCAAGCGTTTGTCAATTTGTTAAATGTGTTGGTAAAAGACCCAGATAAAAATTTTAATTGTTTGCCCGCCTATGGCCATTGGTTTAGATCCTTAGCCGATCAAAATATCTCGTGGCAAGATTATTTAATTCAGCAAATTCTCGCAGCAGAAAATCCTTTTACCCAGCAGGTAAAAAAACAACCTTTGGCGGATTTATCCCCGTCACTGATTGCAGCGGTAAATCATGATTTAGAAGTGCTACAAACGGTTTATAATTGCAGCGGAGAACAAGTCAGTCAATGGGTGAAATTTGCGGCAAAGTTGTCTCAGCCACCCGTGGCATGGAATCAGATAGAAAATCCGGCGGCGTTACCAGAGTATCAAGTGCCATTATGGATGGCGTTTAAATCAGCAAAGAAATGGCCCGATCTTCTGGAAAGTTTAGCAGCCTATTATCACGAGTATGGCTGGGGAATTTTTACAGAATATCGGGCTTTTCGTTGGCAGTCAGGTGAGTTAGTTAGCATCCCACATCCTGACCGGGTTCGGTTGACTGAATTAGTGGGCTATGAGTTCCAAAAAGTAACATTACTTAATAATACCCAAAGTCTTTTAGCCGGTTTACCCGCTTTGAATGTGTTGCTTTATGGGACTCGCGGGACGGGCAAGTCTTCTTTGGTTAAGGCTTTATTAAATGAGTATGGCGATCGCGGTTTACGGTTAATAGAAGTGAGTAAATCTACCCTGAAAGATTTGCCCGCGATCGCGGAACAGTTGCGCGATTTGCCCCAAAAGTTTATTATTTTTGTTGATGATTTGTCTTTTGAAGAAGATGATGATGATTTTAAGGCGCTGAAGATGGTTTTAGAAGGCAATTTAACCGCTAAACCTCAAAATGTGGTGGTTTATGCTACTTCTAATCGCCGCCATTTGGTGCGAGAGTTTTTTGGCGATCGCCCCCGTCCCAGTGTTGAGGAAATTCACGCTTGGGACTCGGTACAAGAAAAGCTTTCATTTAGCGATCGCTTTGGCTTAACCTTAACCTTTGAAGCGGCGAATCAAGACAAATATTTAACCATTGTGCATCATCTTGCTGCTTTAGCTAATATTACCATTTACCAGGCAGAATTAGACTATGAAGCATTACAATGGGCGACCCAACATAATGGGCGATCGGGACGTACTGCCCGTCAGTTTATTGACTTTCTCATGGGCAAGTTAACCGCTAAATCACCGATGAATTAAAATCTATCCCTACAATAAAAAAATCCGCTAATAGCGGATGATCAATTCTTCCTTAAGACCGAGGCGGTAAATTTATGATCGACGGTTACACGCAAACATTAATAACCAGGATTTCTTAAAATGATTGATGAAACTGAATTACTTAATCTAGCGATTAATCATATCAGCAAAGTTCGAGAGTTTGACCCCTACAAAAGTTATCAGGGTGTCAATAGTCGAGAAGAATTTCAACAACTCATTTCACGGGATCCGGCATTTAGTGCTTTAGGGTTAGACGATGAGAGATATATTATTGCCAGAGTGGGCGGAAATCTGATCACATCTCTACATCGTAAGCTGGGTGATATGTATCAGGCTTTGTTTGGCTATCTTTTGAAACAAAGTTTTGACTTAGATGAAAATGATTTGTATTTCAGCGTAGATGTTCAAATTGGCGAACGAATTCAAAAGCGTTCTACTGATGGTTTAATCAAAAAAAATAAGTTTAATCAGCGGATTCCTCAAGATTGGATGTCTTATCAAGGAATCGGTTTTGAAGTTCGCTCTTGTTATCAAATTGGCGATTCCAAGAGAATTCAAGCTGATTATGATATGTCATTAGCATTGAAGTCTTATGACATTTTACCTGTCATGTTGGTTTTTTGTAACACATCACTGAGAAGTCCTTTAGCCCGGTTATCTAAAAGTTGGCATCTTTACGAAGGAATTTCCAGTTTCAACTTAGTCGAATCAATTACGGGTTTTAACCTTTACAACTTTTTGCAGAATAATTCTACTATTCTGACTCAAGAAATCGATAATATTCTTTCTATCCTCTAATGCAAACAGCCGTCTCATACAATCGCTTTTTGCCCCCTCGCTTGCGAAAACAGATTATTTTTTCCACATCAAACCCTTCGTGGGCAAAAATTTTGCCTAAGATAGATTCCGTAAATATTTCTACCCCGGAAAGTCTAGAATTTCCCACAATATAAGCCCCCCGAAAATTTTTACTTTTAACCTGCTGGAGTAATTTGATATGTCTCCACATATCAATAAAGTATTTGGTGGCATAATTACACATTAAAATACTTTGTTCTTGGAGGGGTTCATAATAGCAAAGATAGGGTTTTATCTCACGGGGAACCGGAAGCAATTCATTTTGCAAAATAGATGTCGCCCGACCCCAAGTTCCTCCCACCGCCTTTAAGTCAATTTCTGTAGCTTGTCCAACATTCTCTAAAATTTCCATAAAGTGTAATTGGGGTCTAGTTTGATGAACGTAGCTATACCGATTGGGATAAGGCGGTGATGTAATGACAAAATCAACGGGATGCTTAATTAGTGTTTTTAAGTCATCCGTTGAATTGCCTAAGCGAATTGAGTTGAGTTGTGAAAATAATCTTTGTTCTGCATTTAGGTTAATTAAATCATCATAAACTATTTTTAAATTATTGGCAATTTCTTCCATAACATCAATGTCTCTTTGATGATTGTCGTCAAAAGTTATTGTGGGATGATTTCTGTGAATATTGGCGCAGTCTAAACAGGCTTTATTTACCGCCAGCCATAGATAATCCTGCACGGGAAAGTATTCTGCTTTTCCTAAAATTTCGCGGCAGATGATTAGGTTTTTCAGCACAGGCTTTTGCCACCATCTAAAAACGTTATGAATAATCGGAATCCTGGTTTGAAATTCCGTGACTACCTCTTCGATGGTTAAATTTTTATAAGCTTCGATTAAATTAGAGACTTCCGTGATATATTTTGCCAATAAATTTAGATGGCTGGTATCCCATTTTAGAGATTTATTGCCCACTTGTTCTAACACTGGGTTAATTTCAATGCCGATAGTTTTTATGCCATGTTTTTGGCATTCTATAGCGGTGGTGCCTCGACCGCTAAAGGGATCGAGGACAAAATGATTTCTGGAAATGCCCAATTCTTTGAGCAAAAATCTGACTAAACCGGGGGAATAGCTGGGAGTTAGACGATACCATCTATGCACCGATTCCACTTGTCCGCCTTTGAAGGTAATATCGCCGATGTCTAATTCTTGATAATCAAAACCAGACTCTTGGATATTTGTGTGAAAAGACCTGGTGCGATTCGGCAAAGCCGATCGCTGCCGCGAATCGCGGGTTTCTGGAGAAAATAATGATAACTGTTCAAACATCGTGAATCTGATGATCTGATTTATGATCTAATGATAGTTTATTTTATTTTAGCATATTTTGTTAATTTTAATTCTCAAAAAATGATTAGTCGTGATTTCAAATTTTACTTGGTCAACGACTGGCGTAAAACTAATGGTTTATGTTCCCTTATTTTAAATTGCCTTAATTGGTGGCCTGATTGTCCAACTTATTATGGAAAGTTTATAATTCTTGAACTAAGAAACCCGGTTTCTTCTGGGCGGTTCAGAAACCCGGTTTATTCAAATTTCGGCTTCGATGCCAAGAAACCGGGTTTCTTGGCAAAGTTAATCCGTTACGATGCCAAAATTATCGCAGAAACCCGGTTTCTCCACAGTCCTGGACGCTGGGCGATTCCGCGAAGCGGATCGCTAAAGCGAATTGCTCCTAGCAACTTTTCCGAATACCCACTATAATAAATAATATCAGTGTTAATGCTTGTAGTCAACTAATATACCCAAAAACTATGACAATTGCTCAAGAAAAACAACCGATAATTATTCCCGAAAATGTTATAATACCAGGGAGTGATTTATACAGTGATGAACCTCCCTTGGAAAGTAACCTACATTTGCGGCAAATGATGCTGCTGATTGAATGTTTAGAATGGTTATGGCAAGACCGGAATGATTTTTTTGCTGCCGGAAACCTAACCATTTACTATAGTCCGAATCAAAAGAAATCAGAAGATTTTAAAAGTCCAGACTTTTTTGTGGTACTGAATACTAAGCCTGACCGAACTCGCAAAAGTTGGGTAGTTTGGCAAGAAGAGGAAAAATATCCCGATTTGATCGTCGAAATTCTCTCGGACAGTACGGCTAAAACTGATAGAGATTTGAAAAAACAGCTTTATCAAGACACTTTTCAGACCTCGGATTATTTTTGGTTTGACCCATACAGCTTAGAATTCGCAGGCTTTCATTTAGTTGATGGCAAATATCAGCCCATAGAACCGAATGAGTTTGGTTATTTATGGAGTGATTTACTCAAGTTATACTTGGGAGTATATGAGGAAAAATTGCGCTATTTTACGGCTGATAATAGCTTAGTCCCGACTCCAGAAGAAGCGGCTTTATGGGAAAAACAGCAAAAAGAGTTAGCCCAACAGGAAAAGCTGCGGGCTGAACAGGAAAAACTGCGGTTTGAACAGGAAAAACTGCGGTTTGAACAAGAAAAACTGCGGGCTGAAGAAAAAAATGCCAAGTTAGCGGCGAAATTGCGGGAATTAAATATCGACCCAGATAGTTTATAATTAAAAGGTAATCAACCATGACAATTGCTCAAGAAAAACAACCGACAATTATCTCCGAAAATGTTATAATACCAGGGAGTGATTTATACAGTGATGAACCGCCCTTGGAAAGTAAACTACATCTACTCCAGATTATCATACTGATGCAATGTTTAGAATGGTTATGGCAAGACCGGGATGATTTTTTTGCTGCGGGAAACCTGACCATTTACTATAGTCCCAATCAAAAGAAATCCGAGGCTTTTAGAGGGTCAGACTTTTTTGTGGTAATTGGCACTCACCGTTATCCCCCCCGCAAAAGTTGGGTAGTTTGGCAAGAAGAGGAAAAATATCCCGATATTATTGTGGAAATTCTCTCGGACAGTACCGCTAAAACTGATAGAGATTTGAAGAAACAGCGTTATCAAGACACTTTTCGTACCTCGGATTATTTTTGGTTTGACCCATACAGCTTAGAATTCGCAGGCTTTCATTTAGTTGATGGCAAATATCAGCCCATAGAACCGAATGAGTTGGGTTATTTATGGAGTGATTCACTCAAGTTATACTTGGGAGTATATGAGGGGAAATTACGCTATTTTACTGCTGATAATAGCTTAGTCCCTACTCCAGAAGAATTAGCGGCGAAGTTAGCGGCGAAATTGCGGGAATTAAATATTGACCCAGATACTCTGTGATTTTTTAGAGGATTACAAAATTGATGATAAGATTAGAATTGGCAGGGGAATAGAAACCGGGTTTCTTGAGCGATTTAGCGATACAATCAATATTTTTGGCAGAAACCCGGTTTCTTTGAATTCAAGATTTATTTTTTCCGCAATTCATCAGCTTTCTGAAAATCTGCTTCTGCTTTTTCATTTTCACCTAATTTCCGGTAAACAATACCCCGGTTTTTGTATGCTGATGCATACTGGGGGTTAATTTCAATCGCTTTGGTGTAATCGGCTATCTCTTTTTCATCTTCACCTAAATTACCGTAAGCAATACCCCGGTTATTGTAGGCATCAGCATCTTGGGGATTAATTTCAATGGCTTTAGTCCAATCAGCGATCGCTTTTTCAGATTCACCTAATTTACCGTAAACAACACCCCGGTTGTAGTAAGCATCAGCATACTGGGGATTAATTTCAATGGCTTTGGTGAAATCTGTGATCGCTTTTTGCGATTCACCTAGATTATCGGAAGCAATACCCCTGCCGAAGTAAGCATTAGCAAACTGGGGATTAATTTCAATGGCTTTGGTGTAATCCGCGATCGCTTTTTTATATTCACCTAATTTCCGGTAAGCAACACCCCGGTTGCGGTAGGCACCAGGCAACTGGGGATTAATTTCAATAGCTTTGGTGTAATCCGCGATCGCTTTTTGCGATTCACCTAATTTCTTGTAAGCAATACCTCTGCCGAAGTAGGCATCAGCAAAATGGGGATTAATTTCAATTACTTTAGTCCAATCCTCGATCGCTTTTTTATATTCACCTAATTTACCGTAAGCAAGACCCCGGTTAGAGTAGGCAGAAGCAAACTGGGGATTAATTTCAATGGCTTTGGTGTAATCTGCGATCGCTTTTTCAGATTCACCTAGATTATCGTAAGCAACACCCCGGTTTTTATACCCTTCAGCTAAATTAGGATTAACTTCAATGGCTTTATTACCATCGACCAATGCCAGTTGATACGCTTCAAGCTTCCAATGGGCAAAACATCTTTGACTATAAGCTTCGGCAAAATTAGGATTAATTGCGATCGCTTTATTCAGATAGATAATAGCCTCGTGGTATTCCTCACGGTCTAAATGGGCAACTGCTTGCTGATAATAATCGGTATGATCGGGGGTCGTAGGGGCAGAATTGCTGGCTGGTTTTATTGTCCACCATTGCTGGATATTCTTCGGTCGTTCTTCTTGCGACAAATGCAAAGCAGCCGTGACAATACTCTGCCAAGGTTCGCTTAAATTCGCTTGCCAATTTTTACCAATCATTCGACCGAGTGCCGGTTCTGGTAGAGTACCCGTCAGCATTTCATGCAGCATCATCCCCAACTCAAAAATATCGCTTTCTGGGCCAACAACTTGACCGGGAACTTGTATTTCCATTGGCGCATAGTTAGGAGTAAAAGCACGAGTGCTGTGGGTTTGATTCGTGGTATTTGTTTGCTTTGCTGCCCCAAAATCGATTAAAATCACTCGCCCTTCTGGTGTCAATAAAATATTATCCGGCTTAATATCTAAATGATAAACTCCAGCGCCGTGAGTCAGCGCCAACGCATCAACTAAACAGGTGACAATTTCTGTCACTTGTTGAGGAGATAGCTTTTTATTCGGTCGATCGTCTAATTCTTGCCGCAGGGTTTTTCCTGATAAAAATTCCATTACCAGATAAGCCGTACCCCCAGCTTCAAATAAATCTTGCACTCGCACCAAATTAGGATGATTCAGTTTCGCTAAAATCCGCCCTTCGCGAATAAATCGATTTAACCACCGTTGATAGATATCTTGTTTATTTTGGGGTACAGAAAGGTCGCCGTTATTTATCTGGCGGTGGGCTAATTCTTGAGGATAATATTCTTTAATGGCTACGGTCTGTTCCAGCATCGTATGATGAGCCCGGTAGGTGATACCAAACCCACCCCGACCGATCGCATAGTCGATTTCATAAGTATCCGCTTTTAAACGAGTCCCAGTAGGCAGCACATCTCGCAGCAGGGTCGGCAAGTGAACGCCACATTTAAAGCAATATTGAGCTTGCGGGAGAATTCCCTCGGTGTGACAATTGAGACAGCGCATGGCTTCAATAATTTGTAGGAATTAATCTGATTGTACTCCTGAAAATAACCTCAGATACAGCTTGTTCGCCATTCGCTTAAAACATTGCCCTCACCCTAAATCCCTCTCCCTTTTTGGGAGAGTCCGTAGGGTGGGCAAAAAATTTTACGCACCCTACCATATATGATGGTGAATTTTTGCCCACCCTACAATATAAATACTTATTATAAATTTTTGTAAATGGTATAAATAGAGAAACCGGGTTTCTTTCCATAATTTTTGCTGTTGTTGCCGCAATTGTCGCAGAAACCCGGTTTATTTATCGTTGCGACTATATAGCGGTTATTGTCCGAATTACAGAAGTTTTCTGGATTCCCGCCTTCGCGGGAATGACAAATTTTTTTTGTACTTCATAACTATGACAATCGCTATATAGCAATCCTAAATGACTATAATTGTAGGGGTAAAGGGTTTGGTTTGGTGAGCTTACCCCTAGACGCTGCGGGGCAACCACCGCCTGGGAAAAGCCCCTACAAAAATATTACGATTGAAATAGGATTGCTATAAAATATCTTCAACTTTGGCTAAAAACCGTTTTACTTGTTTTTCCCAAGTCCAGTTTTCCATAAACTTGGCAGCTTTTAAGCCTTTTTGTTGGGCTTCTCGACGATTCACATAGACTCTTTCTAGGGCACTAATTGCCTCACTGACTTCAGACTCTCCCCACCCAACT
The DNA here is from genome assembly GCF_040564635.1 of Planktothricoides raciborskii GIHE-MW2. Classification (NCBI taxonomy): domain Bacteria; kingdom Bacillati; phylum Cyanobacteriota; class Cyanophyceae; order Oscillatoriales; family Oscillatoriaceae; genus Planktothricoides; species Planktothricoides raciborskii. Next base: position 4,232,223 of record NZ_CP159837.1, on the reverse strand, counting down.
ACCCCAGTAAAAAAATGAGGGGTGGGTTGCACTGGACGCTGACGAGATAAGGCATAACAATGGTGGTCATGGATTAAGTCTAAGTGGCCGGTATTTGCTGATAAAATAGTGGGAATTCCACAGGCCATAGTTTCCATTGCTGCGAGGTTTGTTCCCCCTTCACAACGACTGGTGAAAATTGCTACATCCGCTTCTCGGAGAATTTGGCCGATTTGATGATTGGGAACTATTCCTAGGTCAATAAATGAATCTGGGGGTAAGCCATTGGCGATTAACCATTCCGCAATTTTAATTTGGTTATTTTCCCCAACTTCGGGCAATCCAACTACATTGCCTGCTTGTTCTAAGCCTTGCATATATTGCGGCCAAAAGTTATGCCATGCAGTGATAAGTAAGGCTTCAGGATGGCGGCGGTGAAATTCTTTAAATGCAGCAATGACAATATCTTGTCCTTTGCGAAATTCTAGTTTTCCACCGGAAAAAATTACAAAGCGATCGCTCCATAAGTTTGATTTTGGTGCATGATGAAATATGGTCGGATCGATGCCTTGTTGCACGGTGCAAACATGGTTAATTCCGTGATACTTTAATAATTTTTCATTCCAGGTAGAACCAGCAATAATCAGATCGTATTTTTCCGCATTTAGACGCGCTTCTGCGGTCATATTGGTATCTTCTAAGAAAATAACGCCGATATTTTTATTGCCCCTGGGAATATCTAAGCTAGTCAGGTTTTTGCCCAAGGCATGAATCACGGGAAAATCACAGGCAATTTGTTTCCCCGGATTCCGGGAAATTAATTCTTGCAGTTTTTGATAATTGCTAAATACTGGCTGTAATAATGCCCGATATAAGGGATTTAATTCCGCTGGATTTATGGCCGGGGGCGTTAACAGAACCGGATAAAATCCAGAACTAACGCTGGGAGATTTTAATAATTGTAGGGTGAGATTCATCCCATAAATTCCCCAGCCAGTCATTTGACTTAATTGCCAACCTAGTCCTAGTCTTAACCGGCTATTAGATGATAGATTCATAGGTGTTGATGATGTAAGATGTGCATAAATTGGTGATAAATTGTAGGGGCGATCCTCCGGCGATCGCGCTTCATCCTCCCGTGGTAGTCCTCGATCGGATATTTCTTCATAATCCGGTTGCTGGGCAATAATTTGCTGTAAATTTTTTCCCTCTACTTCATAGCTATCTGGAGAATTGCGCCATTCCGTCAGGGTTGCTTCTATGGCAGCAAAAACTCGCTGAAATAACTCATCCCAGTCACCGGATTTTGACAGCCGAAATAGTCTCATGGTGGGATACCAAGGACTATCTTCTCTCTCTTGCATCCAGCGCCAATCTTGATGATTTCCTAATAATAACCAGACGGGTTTACCCATTGCCCCGGCTAAATGCGCGATCGCTGTATCCACCGTGATGACTAAATCTAATTGGGCAACAATAGCGGCAGTATCCGCAAAATCATTTAACTGACTATCTAAATTTTCAATATTACATAAATCGGTTTTTATTTCCGACGCTATGGTTTCTATATCTTTAACGCGATCGCCTTTTTGCAGACTATATAACTTAACCTCTGGTAAATTCAGCAATGGTAAAAAATATCTCAAATCACAAGAACGCAACGCATCTTGTTTATGATTGGGATTACCAGCCCAAACAATGCCGATTTGAAAATTAGATTTAGGGGCGAAGCATTCGCGATTAAAATTGTTGCTTTCTTCGGAATTTAAAGCCGCGAATGCTTCGCCCTCCTGACTTTTTTGGATTCCCGCCTTCGCGGGAATGACAGGTGTAGGGGCGAAGCATTCGCGGTTAAAATTGTTGGTTTTTCCGGAATTTAAAGCCGCGAATGCTTCGCCCTCCTGACTTTTTTGGATTCCCGCCTTCGCGGGAATGACAGGTGTAGGGGCGAAGCATTCGCGATTAAAATTGTTGCTTTCTTCGGAATTTAAAGCCGCGAATGCTTCGCCGCCCTGACTTTCTTGGATTCCCGCCTTCGCGGGAATGACAGGTGTTAGCCCTTCCTGCAAAAAGAGGGGGATGACGATCGGGGGAAATAAATAAGGAATTTGCGTGGGAATTGTTTCTAAGGTAGTGCCGAAAATATGAGGTAAACTCATTAAAGGACAATGCCAATCAAATTCTGGTAGAGGTTCTCCTTTAATCACAATTTGCTGGACACAAGGAACCGTTTCAAATAAGCGGGCTAAAGGTTGCGGACATTCAACAATTATCCGTCCTCCCTGTTGGGCAACTAAGGCAACATAGCGGATAAATTGAATTTGATCGCCGAATCCTTGCTCACTATATAATAGAATTGTTTTGCCGTTTAATGGGGTGCCATCCCAAAGCGGTTGCGGGAAAGAACGGCGCGGAAAATCTGCGGTTTCCCACCGCCATTCATACTCTGCAAAACCCCATCTTAAGTCTCCGGTAATTAATAAACTAATGCCTAAATTCCAATGGGCTTCGGCATAATCGGGCTTAATAGCTATGGCTTGTTCATAACAGTTAATTGCCTCCGCTAATTGGTCAATATTTTTCAATATATTGCCTAAGTTACTATAAGCTTGGGCAAAGTTGGGCTGATATTTGATGGCTTCTCGGTAATGCCATATTGCCGCTTCTGTCTGACCAGCGTTTTCTAATAAGCGGGCTAAATTATAATGGGCTTCGGCAAAATTTGGAGATAAATTAATTGCCGATTGGTATGCGCTAATCGCCTCAGCAAATTCGCAGATTTCTTCTAAAGTTACGGCTAGGTTATGATAAATTGTGGGTAAGGGTAATTCACTGGCATTACCAAATTTAACCGCTTGACGATAATGATCGATCGCTTCTAATAAATTTCCTTGCTGTTTTAAAGCAACAGCTAAATTATTATGGGTTTTGGCATAATTCGGGTTAATTTCTAACACTTGGCTATAATAGGCGATCGCCTCTGATAAATTCCCCGCTTGATAAGCACTTACTCCTTGTTTATGCAGGCGATCGCTTTCGGTTTCATCCGCAGACAAACCAGGAATATGCAAACTTTTTAAAGGGGAAGCATTATGGCGATTAATTTCCGCTGGTGAGTTATCTATTTTTTGCCCAAATACTTCGCCTTTACCAGTCGGATTAATTAAATCTTTTAAAGCCAATTTCACTCGATCGAATACCCCCTCCCAGTCTCCCGGTTTAGGTTGGCGAAATAGCCGCATAATTGACGGATACCAAGGGCTATCTACACGATTTAACATCCATCTCCAGTCTGGGGCAAAAGGCAATAAAACCCAGACAGGTTTACCCATTGCCCCAGCTAAATGGGCCACTGCTGTATCGACGCTAATCACTAAATCTAAGGGCGCGATCGCATTTGCCGTATCCGCAAAATCTTTCAACTTACTGCCAATATCTCGGATATTATTAGCCGATAAAAGAGATAATTCTGCCTCGGTGACTTCCTTTTGCAAACTATATAACTGAATGGGAAGATTCGCCGCTATTTTATAATCCAATAACTGCAAAAAATGCTGGGGCGAACAGGCGCGATAACGACTGCGATCGCCTGGATAAAAAGGATTACCCGCCCAAACAATACCAATTTTCAGCGGAACTTCTCTCACCGCTGCTTCCTTCTTGAACAAATAGAAGCTGGTGGGTATATCTTCCGCATATAAATAAGGAATATCTGCGGGAATAGTTGCCAGAGTTGTCCCCAAAATTCGCGGCAAACTCATCAACGGAGCATAAACATCAAACTCTGGTAAAGCATGACCTTCAAGAATTAGTTGATCCAAACGCAGCAGCGATTCGCATAATCGGAACAAAGGCTTAGGACATTCTAAAATTACTCGCCCGAATTCCCCTACCCGTTGTTTGACTAAATCCACATAACGAACAAATTGGATTGTATCCCCAAATCCCTGTTCACAATGTAATAAAATTCTTTTGCCCAATATGTCTGAACCATCCCAAAGGGGTTGGGGAAAATTCCGGGGAGAACGAAAATTGCCGCCCCGCATTTGCCAGCGCCATTCATACTCTGTAAAACCCCGTTGTAAGTCACCAGCTAATAATAAAGTAAACCCTTGATTCCACCTTGCACCCGGATGATTTGGATTCAGTTCTAGGGTTTTTTTGTAGCAATTTAATGCCTCTTTTAACTTCCCTTGGGCTTGCAGCACATTGCCTAAATTATTATAAGTTTCGGGATAATTAGGATTACGGCTTAATGCTTGTTGATAACTGTTAATCGCCCGATCTAGTTCACCTAAAGAGGCGAATACATTACCTAGCCCATACCAAGCATCCGCATAATTGGGATTAGCGGTTAAAGCTTGTTGATAATGGGCTTTCGCGGCTTCTAGCTGATTCTCTTGCCAGAGAATATTGGCTAAATTGTTATGGAGATAAGGGGCATTTGGTTCAATGGTTAATGCTTGTCGCAACAAGGCGATCGCCTCGGTAAATTGTTTCTCTTGTTTGAGGGCGATCGCCAAATTATTCAACGCCTCCAAATTATGCGGTTGACAGTCAAGCACCTGACGATAAAATTGGATTGCTTCCTGCCGTCGTCCGGCTTCATGCTGCGATCGCCCTTGGTTCAACAGTTCGCTAATTTTTTGAAAATCCACAGACAATTAACCTTTACTTGTATTAAATTAAAAATCCATCAAAATCCATCAAAATCCATCAAAATCCATCAAAATCTATCGCCAATTGCTCTTGCAAACAATCGCGAATCACGATATGATGTTGAAAAGCCAAATCAGTTTGCAAGGCGGTTGCTAAATCAACCCATTTCACCTCTTCCACCTCCCCGGATGAAACTTGCGGTGACAGTTCCGGTAAACTATCCACCCAAAACATCAGGGCAAATAAAAGCGTGACATTTTGTTTCCCTCTGGGGAGACTTTTAACCAAATAAGGGTGATCAAAACTCCCGTGAAACTTGTCACAGCGATCGCGAATTTCCAGTAAATTTAGCCCCAACTCTTCATAAGTTTCTCGAATCACCGCCTCCGTTGCGGTTTCATCCCAATCCAGATAGCCCCCAGGAAGACCCCACTTACCCACTTCATCGGGTAAATCTTTCCCCCGTTTGCCTAAAGGGACAAAAATGCGCTGTCTTTCATCCCCAGACAGCACAAATAATACCACTGGCAACACCGTTACACTGCGGCTAATCCAGTAAACTTTATCATCGTGTTCGATACACCAATTTTGACGATTCTTAAATTGCATGACTGATATTTACTCCATATTTGTGGTTAGTTGTTAGTTGTTGGTTGTTGGGTAGGGATTCTTTGGTTGTTAGTTGTTAGTTGTTAGTTGTTAGTTGTTTGCTATTTGTCATTCGTTGGCAGCTATTGGTTATAGGTTACAGGTCATTTGTCATAAGTTAAACAAGACAAACACCAAGCAACAGATAACCAACAACAAGTAACTAAAAACAAATAACAAACAAGAAATAATGAATAACGAGTAACAAGTAACAAACAACAACCAAAGAATCCCTACCCAACAACCAACAACCAACAAACAACAAATAATTAATTTATCCACTCTATAAGCAGAACTTCCTGATTTTCTCACGCTTACGCTAAACTACAAATGTTACTTCATCAGCAGCATTTCGTTATTTGTTACTGGCTACTCATTATTCGGGGAGTTTTCCCATAAGCGAAAGATACAACTAAATTAATTACAAATAACTTAAGCATAAACAAGAAGAAAAATCATCTTAGGAAAAATATGAAACCTACTTCACTTTGGATTTTGTTGGCCACCATTTCTTTAGGGTTAAACATAGGAATCCATCAATCTGTAGCCAGAGAATCGATGCACAATTCGATTAGAGAAAATTTTAGAGAAAATTTTCAGAGTTTTTTCAACGCTTCACTGGAAGGAGAAGCCCAAGCCGAAGCTTTATATCAACAAGGTAATTTCCACCAAACAATTCAAATTTTAGAAAATTTAGCCAATCAATATGCGGCATTAGAAGACGATTTCAACCAAAGCAGAATTCTCCGTAATCTCAGCTTAGTTTATCTAGAAAATGGGGAATTGACTAAAGCCGAAAACTCAGTTCAGCAAAGCTTAGAAATTATTTGTCAAAATATTAATTGTGCAGCACCTAAGTTAAATGCCAATAGAGAATATATCCAAATTTTTGCTCAAGCCTTAGAGGTGAAGGGTAAACTAGAATACTATTCGGGAAATGCAGAAGATGCCCAAGAAACTTGGAAAAAAGCCGTTAATCTGTATGACAGCCTTGGAGATATTCAAAATTCGATTCGCACCAAAATTTCCCAAGTCCAAGCCCTGCGATCGCTCGGACTTTATCGCACAGCCCTGGAAAACTTAATCGCAATGGAACAAGTGTTAGCCGAAGAACCGGATAACTTAGTCAAAGCCCAAGCATTGCAAAGTTTAGGCGAAGGGCTCAGAGTAGTGAGAAAATTACCTGAATCCACAAAAATATTAGAGCAAAGTTTGGCGATCGCCAAAAAAAAATCCAATCAAGACATGATTGCTGGAGTGCTAATCAGCCTGGGAAATAACGCAGAATTCAACCACGATGATGACGCCGCATTAAAATTTTATCAAGAAGCGACTCAAACCTCTGATAACCCCAGAGTGATTATAGAATCTCAGCTAAATGAAATGCGCGTATTAATCCGCCAAACAAAACCTAATGAATCTCTATTTAATTTGACGAATAACATCAAAAATACTTTAGAAAAACTGCCAAAATCTCAACAAAAAAATTATGCTCAAATTAATTTTGCATTGCAGCTAATCGATCTAAAAAATAATCAAAATATCACTGATAAAGAACAAATCACTAAATTATCTGAAATTGCCGAACTATTAGCCGTCTCAGTTCAAGAATCTCGGCAGTTAGGGGATCAAAGAGGCGAAGCTTATGCCCTAGGATATTTGGGACATTTATATGAACAAAATGAGCAATGGGAAGAAGCCAGAACCGCCACCAGAGAAGCCTTGCTCATTGCTCAAGCCATTAATGCCGATGATATTGCCTATCAATGGCAATGGCAAACAGGCCGAATTCTCCGCGCCCAAGGAGAACGGGAAAAAGCGATCATCTCTTATCAAGCGTCTGTCAAAACCTTGCAATCTTTGCGCGGCGATTTAGTGGCCATGAGTTCCGACGCCCAATTCTCATTTCAAGAAACCGTTGAACCTGTTTACCGAGAAATGGTCAGCTTATTATTAGCCCCGAATCAAGAGGTGACACAGGCTGACTTAATCATTGCTCGTGAAGCGATTGAAGCGTTACAACTGGCCGAACTTGATAACTTCTTTCAAGATGCTTGCTTAGATACAAAACCTGTACAAATTGACCAAGTAGACCCAACCGCTGCGGTATTCTATCCGATTATTTTGCCCGATCGCCTAGAAGTGATTGTCACCATTCCCGGACAACCCTTACACCGTCACAGCATCCCAGTTGCCCAAGAAAAAGTGGAAGAGACCCTCCTAGAAATGCGGAACGCCCTCACCGCCCCTTGGCGACGGCGCAGCGTCCGTTACTTTCTCCCCTTCTCCCAGCAACTCTATGACTGGTTAATTCGGCCCTTTGAAGCCGACCTAGCCGCCAACCAAATCAAAACCCTAGTCTTCGTCTTAGACGGCGCCTTGCGTAGCAGCCCGATCTCCGCCCTTTATGACGGAGAAAAATATCTCACGGAAAAATACAACATTGGTCTGACTCCGGGTCTACAACTCCTTCCCCCCCAACCCATTGCCCAAGAAGAACTCCAAGCCCTCACTGCCGGACTCACCGAAGCCCGCCAAGGCTTCCCAGCCCTGCCTGGAGTGGCGATCGAATTTGACCGGATCGAGCAAAAAATCAACACCAATAAACTCCTGAATGAATCCTTCACCGAACCGAATTTTAGAACCATCTTCCAGGAAGTTGAATTTCCCATCGTTCACCTCGGCACTCATGGGGAATTTTCCTCCAACGCCGAAGACACCTTTGTCCTCACCTGGGACGATCGCATCAACGCCAACGAACTAGACAACCTCCTGCGCTTAGAAGAACGCCAAGGAGCCACCATTGAATTACTCATTCTCAGTGCTTGTCAGACCGCCGTGGGAGACAAACGCGCTGCCCTAGGACTCGCGGGAGTTGCCGTCCGCGCCGGAGCCCGCAGCACCCTAGCATCCCTGTGGTATGTCAGCGACGAAGCCACCGCCGAACTAATGAGTCAATTTTATCAAGAACTCGTCACCACAAATCTCACATTAGGCCGTCGTCAAACCAAAGCCGAAGCCCTCAGTGCCGCACAACGAGCCATGATTCAAAATCCAGAATTTTCTCATCCCTACTACTGGGCGGCTTTTGTTTTAGTGGGAAATTGGTTGTAGGCTAAATTAACAAGTTTAAAATCTGCCGCTGCGGTAAGGAGCGGTTAGGCTAAGTAACAAGTTTAGGTTTCCGGCTGTGCCAAAAAGCCGGGGATCTAAGCGCAAACTTAAAATTGTGGGTTGGGTTTTGTGGACGGTGGACCCAACCTACACGATTAATACACGATTACACTGAGTTCATTTACTTAAAACAAGACCATGAAAATTAAGAGTGGCATTACTGGCATTACTAAAGTCGCTACCGCAACCTTTTTAACCCTGGCGGTAGCGCTTCCGGGCTTCGCCCAATCGATTTTTGGCAAAAAAGAAGTCGATCAAAATAGCTTCATTGCCGTAGCCCAGCCTCGTGCTGATGGGAACTACAACCTAGTGATTATCGAACAGCAGTCAACCGCCAAAAGCTGCTGGAGCGAAAGCGGATCTAGCCCAGTCACCGTCAACTTACTGCTGCTCACCTTTGACTTTACGGGCATTTGCGGACGCAGTTTAGACAGTAACGGCTACTCAATTAGAATGGCTGATGAAGACCTGGGAATTAATTACAGCTTAAGAGCAGTACGACGAGGCAGTGAGGTTTATTTACTAGGGATGTCCCGTCTTGCCAGCCAACCAGAAGTGGTGATTGGCAGAACCTTCGGCCTTTCCAGTCAGGCAATGAAAATTTTTCTGAATTCCGGTTGGCGTTTTACCAAAAGAACTTACGAAAACACCACCCTCGGTCATGTCTATGTCACCAACGACCAAACCCTAGCGGCTGTGGCTGGTAGCACCCCGACCCCGACTCCGACTCCGACCCCGACTCCGACCCCGACTCCGACCCCGACTCCGACTCCGACCCCCGGATTTGCTGATATTACTGGGGATATTTATGCCCAAGAAATTACCCAGGCGATCGGTGAAGGGTTTATCTCTGGCTTTCCAGACAATACCTTCAAGCCACGAGAAACCCTGACTCGCGAACAAGTGGTTTCAATGGTGGTCGAAGCTTTACAAAAGATTCCCGGAACCAATATCTCAGTTCCCACTCAAGCCACGGTCAGACCTTATCCAGATGTGGTGTCTACCCGTTGGAGTGCGGCAAAAATTCAATTTGCTCGCGATAACAATATTATTACCGGCTATCCCGACGGGACATTTCAGCCCGGTCAACCTGTGACCCGTGCTGAACTGATGGCAATTTTGCGACGGGCCGCCGAGTTCGCCAAGTCTCGCAAAGGGGCTACGGTTGCCTTAACTTCTACCCGAACCGCCACCAGATTTGCCGATACGTCGGGGCATTGGGCGTCCACTCTGATTGGTCAAATGTCTTCTTATTGTGAAGTGGCTTCACCGTTGAATGAAACCGGCAGTTCATTTTTCCCGAATAGTTCCGCCCAACGCAACTATGCGGCTGCGGCAACTTTACGCATGATGAATTGTGTGAAAACCGGGAATTAATTGATTTGTTGGTTGTTGGTTGTTGGTTGTTAGTTGTTGGTTGGTGGTTGTTAGTTGGTTGTTAGTTGTTCGTAAAGGGCCAACAGTAAAAACAAACAACAATCAACAATCAACAATCAACAACCAACAACCAACAACCAACAACCAACTATTTTGCCTGTTGACGCGCTTGTCTAATCATGGCAATTAAGGTTTGATGCGCGTCTTCCGAGTCTTGGAGGACATGATCGAATTTAATTTGAATTGGCACAGTTTCTCCGTTGACTTCAGCCACTAAGTCCATGCTTTCCGGTACAATAGAATTCATGGTGGCTGCGGTGGCGGCGGGTAAGTTGCCAAAGGCTTGAGCGTAGATTAAAACTGCATCAGCATGGTCTTCGTTCATGTGTTTGCATATGCGATCGCTCACGGTTTTGGTAATCGGATCGGCCATACTTTACTTTCCTTACATTACTGGCAGAGATTGACTTTTTGATTCTATCAAGATTCGGGACGGAAATTACGGGCAAATTTTATAGCAATTGTCAGAGTTATGAAGGACAAAAAAAACTGTCATTCCCGCGCAGGCGGGAATCCACAAAACCTCTGTAATTAGAACAATAACCCCTAGAAAAAACAACTTTTAGGAAAATTTCCCAATCAGCGCATTCAACAACTGCCAAGAAGAATAGCCAATAAAACTTACCAGAAAAATAAACAGACTGATACTTAAAAGCGATCGCAATTTTGACAAAAAATATTGGTTCATGTGTTTTATCATTCGTAATTTGATATTATGTGTTATTGGTTATTTATTATTGGTTAGCCAGTAACTACCAAAGATAAATTAATCATTACCAATCAATAATTACCAATTTTTCCTGACCAACAACAAATAACCAAAGAATCCCTACCCAACAACCAGCAACAAACAACAAACAACAAACAACAAACAACAAACAACAAACAACAAACAACAAACAACAAACAACAAACAACAAACAACAAACAACTAATTATTGAAAACTGGACACCGCAGTCATCACCGTTCCGAACAAAGACCCGCCCAGCAACGCCATTGTAGCCAGGGAAGCCATGCCGAAACCCACAAAGCGTTTTTCCGGGGCTTGATAATAACCCCAAGCATACAAAATTCGGCCAAGAATCCAAACTGCCCCAACGGATGCGGCCCAAATCTCGTTAATAAACAGAGAAAATATCCACAAAGCGGGTAAAAATATAATCAATTGTTCCAGGGTATTTTGCTGTACTCTGACTACGCACTCAAACTCTGGATTTCCAGACATAGCCGGTGGTTTTACCCCATACTTGGCTCTGGCTCTGCCCACATTGATTGTCACCACAAAGTACATTAATAAAGCCAGAACCGTGACTAAACTAGGCCAAGGATACATAAAATTTCTCCAAAAAATCAGTTACTTCATTGGCATAACTAGCCAATTATTAGCTAGTTTATTTTACCATAAATTCAGCGTAAAAATGTCCCAAATAATCTAAAAATTAGATTATTTTTTAGATTATTTTTGTTTAAATGCTATAATTATAGCAGTAAAATTATAATTTTTCAAGTCAATGTCACAGTCTAGACCCGTTTTATCAATTTTTGTCACGAATCATGGTTTTGGTCATGCGGTGCGAGCGGCATCGGTGGCCGCCGCAATTCAAAAGTTGAATCCAGAAATTGTGCTGATTATGGTCACAACGTCGCCCCGTTGGTTACTGGAAAATTATATTCCTGGGGATTTTATTGTGCGTCCTCGTGGGTTTGATGTGGGGGTGATTCAAAGTGATAGTGTGAACATGGATTTAGCAGCGACGTTGCAGAAGTTAAAAGAAATTCGCCAAAAACAAAATTATTTAATTGCTTCAGAAATTGATTTTCTGCGACTGAATCGGGTGGGGTTAATTTTGGCAGATATTCCCCCTTTAGTGGCGCCTTTGGCTAAAGCCGCAGGAATTCCCTGTTGGATGATGGGCAATTTTGGCTGGGATTTTATTTATCGTCCTTGGGGTGGTGAATTTGTGGCAATGGCTGATTGGATTGGCGAATGTTTTAGTCAGTGCGATCGCCTATTTCGTTTACCGCTGCATGAACCGATGAGTGCGTTTCCCCAAATCACAGAAGTGGGATTGACTGGGGGCGATCCGCGCTACTCTGCTGCCGAAATTCGGGAAAAATTTGCCTTGACAGCCCCCAAAGAAAAGACAATTTTACTGACCTTTGGCGGATTGGGCTTACAGGGGATTCCTTATGAAAATTTAAGCCAGTTTTCCGACTGGCAATTTATCACCTTTGACCCCCAAGCCCCAGATTTAGCTAATTTGGTGAAAGTGAGCGGTAATCAATATCGCCCGGTGGATTTGATGCCCGTTTGTGGGCGGGTTATTTCTAAGCCCGGATATAGTACCTTTGCGGAAGCTTTACGCTTAGAAGTGCCTCTAGTTTCTTTGTTGCGAGAAGGTTTTGCCGAGTCACCATTACTGATTTCGGGTATCAAAAACTACGGTTTCCATCAAATTATTACCCCCGCAGAGTTTTTTGAGAGCGAATGGGAATTTTTGCGCCAAGACCCCGAACCACCGAAAACATCTAATGTGCTGGCTAAAGATGGATCGCAGGCGATCGCCCAAGCAGTTGTGGACTATTTCCAGAAAGGTGAAGCCAAAAACCCTGAATTGACCTAGGCATTTACTGCCTATTTTTTAGTCTACTTTTATTTAATTGCAGAAAATGGGTATAATCTTTTATAGATTATAATTAAAAAATATCGGTAAACCTCCGTAAATTTCAAGGTTGCATCTATGACTTTTTTAATGGGTCGCCAGCGCCAACTATTTTTGAGCATTTGTGCTTTTTTCGCCAGTGTACTCCTGGTATTATGCTGGGGAGGAATGGGCGATCGCCTCTGGGCAAACCCCAGTAATCAACCCCAGGCTGTACCCTTAACCGACGGATGGAAGTATCGTTGGGGTGACTCTCCCTTGAATGATGCGGGGGTGCCCATTTGGACGCTGAAAAATGGCAATACTTCTCCCCAAGAGTGGCAGTCATTTAAACTGAAGGAAAAAATTTCTAAACCGCCGAATGTGGAAACCGTCTGGGTGCAGGTTCCTTTGCCCGACAATGTTTGGCGGTATGCCAGTATTTATCTGCGAGGATTGCCTTATGAAGCGGATATTTATTTAGGGTCGAAATTACTGGCTAAAGACTTTATCCCCATGTCAGCCTTACGAGAATTTAAGTTTGATATATATCAATATCAACTGCCGATTTTATTGCTGAATTATTTAAAAAATAAAACTTTATTTTTTAGGCTAAATGTTGCTAACACTGAATCCATAATCATCGCTAATTATGATGAAATTTTAATCGGAAATCCATCACAGCATTTAGAAGATTTGCTATGGAAAGATATTGATAATTTAGTTTTAGGTTTTTTTCTACTTGCTGTGGGTATTTTTGCGCTTTTTATTCTGGCTAAAAATAAAAATCACCAAGAATATTTACCGTTTGGTTTTGCAGCGATCGCGATCGCCTTGCAACTGCTTGTTTATACAGAAACCATTTATTTACTAATAAAATTGCCGATATTATTATATAATATTCGCAGCCTTAGCTTATACGCTATTCCGGTATTTTTCTATAATTTCTACAAACATATTTTTGGTTCAGGGTACAAAAAAGTCATTACTAAACTATGGCAAATTCACGCTGGATTTGCCGTTATTGCCTTCGGGCTAGAAGTATTGAACTTAGTGGACGGATTCCTGCTGAAAAAAGTCTTTTATGTTTTGGCTTTAGTCGGATTGTCGATTTTGATCATTCATGTGATTAACTCCTCGGTAAAAGGCGATCGCGACTGCCGACTATTTAACGTCGGATTTACAATTTTATTGCTTTGTGCCGTTCACGATATTTTCCGGGATGCAGAAGGGTTGTATATCATCAACTATACCTTATACCCCTGGGGAATGTTTATTTTTATTGGCTGCTTGGGATTGATTTTAGAATCGCGATTTTCTCAAGCCAATTTTCAACTAAAAACTTATTCCAAACAATTAGAATCCCAGAATTTAGAATTACAAAAACTAGATCGGTTAAAAGATGAATTTTTAGCCAATACTTCCCACGAACTGCGTACCCCCCTGAATGGGATTATTGGTCTGGCTGAATCCATGATTGATGGCGCCACAGGTGCCCTAACAGATATTCAGGCATCGAACTTATCCATGATTGCTTCTAGTGGCCGTAGACTCTCGCAATTAGTCAATGATCTGCTGGACTTTTCTGAACTCAAACATCGGCAACTTAAACTGCAAATTAAACCTGTAGGTATCCGAGGAATTACCGATTTAATTTTGCAGATATGTCAACCACTGATTCAAACAAAATCGCTGAAACTGATTAATCAGATTAGTCGGGATCTGCCACCGATTGAGGCGGATGAAAATCGCTTACAACAGATTCTCTATAATTTAATCGGCAACGCCATTAAGTTTACGGAAAGTGGGGTGGTAGAAGTTTCGGCAAAAATTATCCCAGAAACCAGTGAATCATCTAGCGAATCATCTCCGGGAAATCCTCAACTGGCTATTACGGTTTCTGATACAGGAATTGGCATTGCTGAAGATAAGTTAAGCATAATTTTTCAAGAGTTTGAACAAGCCGATGGATCTACTGCCCGAAAATATGGCGGCACCGGGTTAGGGTTAGCGGTGACAAAGCAACTCGTAGAACTCCACGGCGGTCAAATTTGGGTAGAATCTACGGTTGGAGTGGGTTCGCGCTTTACGTTTACCTTGCCCATCAGTCAAGCAGAAGCAACCACAGCCGGAAAAGATGTTCCTCTATTTCGGGAAAAATTAGAAACCATCTCTAAAAGTTTACCTTGGGTGGAACGGCTGGTAGACCATTCAGGGCAATCCAATTTAATGGACTCTAATTTATTAGATCGGGTGGTGGATTTAGAACAGTTTCCCGAAGCAGCTTTTCAAAATCAGCATTTCCAGATTTTAATTGTCGATGATGAACCCGTGAATTTACAGGTGTTAGTGAATCAACTCTCGGTGCAAAATTATAAGGTGGTGTGGGCTTCTAGTGGCACCGAAGCTTTAGATTTGATTGGACAAGGGTTTAAGCCTGATTTGGTTTTATTGGATGTGATGATGCCCGGAATGACCGGGTATGAGGTTTGTCAACAATTGCGGCAAAAATTTCCGGCTACGGAGTTGCCGGTGGTGATGTTAACCGCTAAAAATCAAGTGTCTGATTTGGTGATTGGCTTGGAATCTGGGGCGAATGATTATTTAACTAAGCCGATTTTCAAGAATGAACTCTTGGCCCGAATTAAAACCCATTTGCGCTTGGCAAAAATTAATATTGCTTATGGTCGGTTTGTACCTTATGAATTTTTGCAATTTCTAGAACGGGAAAGCATTATTGATGTGCAGTTGGGCGACCAAGTGCAGAAAGAGATGACAATTTTATTTTCTGATATTCGGGCATTTACTACGTTGTCAGAACACATGACTCCGAAGGAAAATTTTGATTTTATTAATGATTATTTGCAGCGAGTTGGGCCGGTGATTCGCGATCGCCACGGGTTTATTGATAAGTATATTGGCGATGCGGTGATGGCCCTGTTTCCCCAAACCGCTGATGATGCAGTACAAGCAGCGATCGCTATGCTGGAACAAGTGGCCAAATTTAATGGGGAAAAACAAGCGCAGGGTCAAGAAATGATCGCGATCGGTGTGGGCTTACATACGGGCACCCTGATGCTGGGAACCATTGGCGAATCACAACGGATGGAAAGTACCGTGATTTCTGATGCGGTTAACTTAGCCTCACGGTTGGAAAGTTTAACTAAACTTTACGGCGCCTCGATTTTAATTAGCGAGCAAACTTGGAAAAATTTGCAGCGTCCGATTTTATATCAATGTCGATTTTTGGGGCAAGTGCAAGTGAAAGGCAAAAAACAGCCGGTGGGGGTGGTGGAAATTTTTGATGGCGATCGCCCGGAAATTAAACAGCTAAAAGAACAAACAAAAATTGACTTTGCCGAAGGGTTATCCTTGTATGAGCAAAAACAGTTTAAATCCGCGAAAAAAATCTTCCAAGATATCTTAACTATAAATCCAGCGGATCCAGCCGCTCAATTTTATATTAGCCAATGTGAGAAAATGTCTCAAATCAAGCATATTCCTAATGAATGGACTGGGGTGATTATTTTGGATGAGAAATAATTTTATTATTTGTTGATGGTTGATTGTTGATGGTTGATGGGTAGGGATTCTATGGTTGATTGGTCACTCTCGCCCGTACCCATCAACCGTCAACAAATAACGACCAACGAACAACAAATAACAAATAACAAATACCAAACAACAATCAACAATCAACAATCAACAAATTAATTTTAAATCTTCCATCAAAATAGCCAAAAGGTTCACCGCGTCCACTTGAGAAGATACCCAAGCATTCACCGATTGCTTGGGGAGATGTCGGCGATCTAAAATAGTTTGTCCACGGGTGAAACTGCCTTGAGTTTCTATCTCAACTTTTGCCCGCTGAAAGTGCAAAGTTTCGGGATAAAATAAATAGGCGATCGTGGCCGCATCGTGGACTAAAAAACCCTCAATTCCCCCGGTTTCTCGATAACTTAAACAAGTAGTTGTCATAAATTGGCATAAAGCCCGCATAAACTGAGAAATTGCGGATTTTGGGTTTTTCTCGGTGATGGTTTCAACCATTAAATTAGTTAAAATTAACTGATGGGTGACATCCAGGGTGATCATCACAATATCATCCCGACTGCCTAAGACGGTTGCGGCAGCTTCTGGATCGTAGGCAACATTAAATTCAGCCTGGGAAGTGATATTTCCTCGGTGCTGAAATGCCCCGCCCATGATGACAATTTCTTTGGCTTTTTTTAAGATACCGGGGCTTTTGGTTTCTGCTGAAGCTAAGTTGCTTAAAGGCGCGATCGCTACTAGGGTAATTTCCCCCGGAAAATGGTTCAGCTTTTCTACGATAATCTCATCAGAATATCGGGCGGTATCAAACCGATGAATGCCATTGGGTAATGTCTGAGAAAGATTGCCCATACCATCCATTCCATGAATCGCCGCAGCATCTTCAATTTCCCCAGTCTTGACCGGAACTCCTCGGCCAATTTCTATTTGATTTAATCCACCTAAGTGGATAATTTTACTAGCAGCCCTAAAAGTATATTCAGCACTGACATTTCCCCCAGCGGTGGTGACAGCAACCAATTCCGCGATCCCTTGTTTGATTAAACTTTGTAACCAAAATAAGGCAAAAATATCGTCGCCCCCTGGGTCTGTATCGAGGATAATTTTTCTGTTCATGGTTTTTGTTTCTGGTCGTTTCTGGTTGATTATCTGGTTTCTTAATTTAGATGTGTCTCTACAAATTTTAGAACAAGCAGCAATAATTATTGATAATTAATGCTGGTTATCTATAATTTAAGTAAGTTGTTCGCGGCAGCGTTGAAGATAAAATTCGGCGATCGCATCTTGGGGATTTTCCTGTAAAACTTGCTCAAAAATGACCATACTTTGGGGAAAATCTTGTGCCAACCAAAATTTTATTGCAGCTTCAAATAAAGCTTTATTTTTTACTTTAAGTGCATCTACAATAACATGGTGATTGCCCAACAGTTCATAAATTTTCATCGAGTTAGTTTTGCCTCGGATTACCAGACAATCGAGCGATCGCACATAGACAGTTTCCGCCAAACCAGACTGAAAAATCTGATTAATTACCGCCTCACTGACAATCACTTCACAGCCATAAATTTTGGTTAACTCTTCCAGTCGAGATGCGGTATTCACCGCATCGCCAATCACCGTTGAATCCATCCGCGAATTTGAGCCAATGGTGCCAATCACTGCTTTGCCTGTGTGAATTCCCATCCCGATTTTCAGGGGATGTTCTAGATTAAATTGGTGCCGGTTTAGATTAAAATTCTGTAAAGAATAGGCCATCGCTACGGCTGCATTAGTCCCATCAATTCCATGAAATACCGGACGGTCAAATACAGCCATAATTGCATCACCGAGATATTTATCAATAAATCCATAATTGGCAGCGATCGCCTCACTCATTTGAGAAAAAAAAGCATTCAACCATTCATAAGTTGCTAAAGCTTCCTGGGATTCAGCCAATGCCGTAAATCCGCGAATATCACAAAATAAAACTGTCAGTTCTTCTTCTAAGGCATTCCCCAACCGAATTGAATCCACCCCTTCAGGAGCAATCCGACAAAGAAATTGCTCCGGTACAAACAAACGAAACTTTTCGATTAATTCTGCATTCACCGACCAAGCCAAATCAAACTGAGGTTTAACTTTTTCTGCTTGCTGTTTTTCTCGGATGGCTTGTAACTGCAACAAGCTGGATATTTTGGCTAACAATAAATTTGAACTAATCGGCTTGGTGAAATAAGCATCTGCCAAACTTTCTAGCCCTTGAATTTGAGAAGCTTCATCATCTAACGCCGTGAGAAAAATAATCCGTGTACTTTGCAATTGAGGATTTTCTCGCAAACGGCGACATACTTCAAACCCATCCATATCAGG
This sequence comes from Planktothricoides raciborskii GIHE-MW2, assembly GCF_040564635.1. Taxonomy (NCBI): domain Bacteria; kingdom Bacillati; phylum Cyanobacteriota; class Cyanophyceae; order Oscillatoriales; family Oscillatoriaceae; genus Planktothricoides; species Planktothricoides raciborskii. The sequence goes on along the minus strand of NZ_CP159837.1, from coordinate 4,213,782 downwards.
CATCATCACGTCCAATAAAATCAAATCTGGGACTTGAGTCCCAGATATTTCTAATGCTTCCATCCCGGAATTAGCGGAACAAGTGTGATAGCCTTCAGACCCTAATAACTCTTCGAGTAAGAGTAAATTTGTTGGGTCATCATCAACTAGCAAAATTAAAGGGGACATATTTTTATCAGTTATCGGTTATTGGTTATTTGTGAGCGGTGAGCCGAGGACAGACTTGCAAATATTCAACTTTTCTGGCTGGCGGACATCAGGACAAATAACCAATAAAGTGACTGGGATTTACGGTGAATTGCGATCGATAATCGATTCAATTGTTGATGATAATTCAGCCAGCTTAAACGGTTTGCTCAAATAAGTGGCTGCCCCCGCCGCCAAACAGCGCTCGCGATCGCCGGTCATTGCCAAAGCCGTCACTGCCACCACGGGGACTCGTTGCCACAGGGTATGAGCTTTGATTCGGCGGATCAGTTCCAACCCATCAACCTGTGGTAATTGAATATCCATCAAGACTAAATCGGGCAAAGATGCTTCGGTGATTAGCTCTGAATCAATGGTTTCCACCATTGTCTGTCCATCACAAATCAACTCAATTAAATATCCCAAGGATTCTAGGTACTCAGCCATCAAAATTTGATTAGACGGTTGATCTTCCACAATTAAAATGCGTTTACCCGTAAATCCAGAGAGGATCTGCTCATCACGCTCCGATAAATTTTGGCTCATTCCCACGGAAGAATCAGGAACATTGGTGACAACTTCTGTCACCGGCAACCAGACTCGGAAGGTACTGCCGACTCCGGTTTTAGACTGGAACGAAATTGTCCCCCCATGTAACTCAGCCAAACGTTTAGTCAAAACCAGCCCTAAACCCGTCCCTTCGTGACTGCGAGATAAAGACGAGTCCACTTGCTGAAATGGTCGAAACAAGAGATGCCAATTTTCTTGGGGAATGCCAATCCCAGAATCTTTGACTTCCAAGCAGAGGTAAGGAGTGCTGGAATTGATCGTGGAACAATCCGGTCGATAGTCTCCTTGAATGCGATCGCCGGATTTCAGCTTGCCAGTAAGCTTCACCTGACCGCCTTCTGGGGTGAACTTAATTGCATTAGAAAGTAAATTCACCAGAATTTGCCGGACTCGGCGTTCATCCAGTAAGACCTTAGAAAGGCGATAATCTAGCTCCAGAGATAAGGCTAACTTTTTTTTATCCGCTCGTGGCTGAATCATTTTCAGACAGCTACTACAGAGTTCGTGTATGGACACGGGCGCTAGATCCAGATCCACTTTACCCGCTTCAATTTTGGACAAATCCAAAATATCGTTAATCAGTCCCAGCAAATGCTGGCCACTTTTAGAAATCGCTTTCACATGATTCAACTGACGATTGGTTAAAGTGCCCCCTATCTGCCGTTGTAAAATATCCGAGAAGCCCAGAATGCTGTTCAGGGGAGTACGCAGTTCGTGAGACATAGCCGCTAGAAACTGAGATTTTAAAGCGGAGGCTCGCTCCAATTGTAGATTTTTCTGACGTAAAATTTCCTGAGTTTGCGCCCGTTCGATCGCGGCTCCCAACAAGCGACAAGCCCCAAACAATAAATCTTGATTCGGCGCTTCCTGGAGTTTTTGCACCGTGCGAGATTCCAAAGTCAGCACGCCGATAATTTCTCCCGTGGTGGCGGGAATCGGAAAAATCCCCAGTTGCCCAATCCCAGGGTGGCGCAAGTTGGCTACAGCCTTGGGATGTTGGGCATAATTTTCCACAAACACAGGTTTACCAGTGTCTACCACATCCCACAGCAACCCTTGACCATAAGGAATTCCCTGATTGAGTAGATCCTGCATCTCCCCCACCACCGCGTCCCCGTAGGTGGCAATAAATTGGCTAGAAATTTTATTGGTCAAGACCCCAGCATAGCGATTTTGGGCATCACCGCTAATCACTTTCACATCCCCAAAGGCGGCATTCATGGCTTTGACCAAATAGGTCAGGGCAAACTGGCCAATTTCCATTAAATCCCCACCCGCTTGTAAGCGTTGGGTCAGACCGAGTAAAAATCTGAGTCGCTTGACTTCGGCTTGCAGGCTTTCTTGAGAGCGGTGGTATTTGGTTAAATCCCGAAAAACCAGAAGATATCCGCGATCGTTCGTCACGGTGATATCCGCTTGTAAGTTCATCTGTGGGAATGTCAACAGACAACTGGTGGTTTTTTGCGGTTCCGTTTGGGCGATCGCCTCTTGGAGTTGGGTTTGGTGTTCTCGACGCCAATAACCCATCTCGATTAAATGAGTGGTAATTTCAGCGAAACGGGGTTGGCAGTTCAACCATTCTGGCTCTAAGCCCCACAGGTTCTGTAATGGTTGGTTATATAAAATTAGCTGACCTGCCGGATTAAACCAGGCGATCGCATTATCCACCTGATTCAAAATCAGTTCTTGCTCTTCGGTTAACCGAACCAGTTGGTTGCTCATGTTTTCTCGTGAGTTGTTCATTAAAATCAGTATTTTTTAAGCGTTATCTTTTAAGGGTTTACATCACGGATCCAATGAATCATCCCCTTGATGCCAATGAATCATCCGTTCCCTGGGCGGCCAAAATTATGAACAACACCCACTTAAATCTTGGCAAAATTTACAAAAAAACAGACCACTGTCTGATGGATCGTTTTCTTTATTTAAAGTTACAAAACTTAATATTGTCAACAACAAATAGGTATTTTAAGTATTGGCTCGTGGCAGTGATTTAGCTCACGAATTATCTAAAATTTTGTTAAAGTTTTTTATTGATCGCATAAACCTAGTTTCTGGTTCACATCTGTGGATTTGAGGGAGTCCAGGCAAAAAACCTCCCAGGGATCCCGTATTTTCCTGTGATATGTCGATGTTGTGCCGATGTTGTGTCGATGGCCGATGTTGTGCCGATGTTGTGCCAGCCAGGGTTCGGATATTTCGCTTTCTCAGCGTCACCCTTCTGTAATAAGATCCTAAGTGTACTTTTGTGACGCTCAGATCAGAGATTTTTAATCTACTAAAAGCCGATACTGAGCCGGTCAATGCTGCATCCAAGCAGCCTGAACCTCACAGCACTTAGGAGAGAACAGAACACGATGGCTTTTGAACTACCGACCCTACCCTACGCCCAAAACGCCTTAGAACCTTATATCTCAGCCAATACCCTCAGCTTCCATCATGGCAAGCACCACAATGCTTATGTGAACAACCTGAATAACCTGATCAAGGATACCGACCTGGCTGATAAGTCCCTAGAGGAAATTGTCAAAGCCACCGCCAACGATCCCGCCAAAGCTGGAGTATTCAACAATGCCGCCCAAGTGTGGAACCACAGCTTCTACTGGAACTGCATGAAGCCCGGTGGTGGTGGGACTCCTACCGGCGCCTTGGCCGATAAAATTAATGCGGACTTTGGCAGCTTTGAGCAGTTCAAAGCCGAACTGAGTAATGCCGCTGCTACTCAATTTGGTAGTGGTTGGGCTTGGTTAGTGCTGGACAATGGCACCCTGAAAGTGGTGAAAACTCTGAATGCAGAAAACCCCGTCACCAAAGGTCAAACTCCTCTGCTGACGATTGATGTGTGGGAACACGCCTATTATCTCGACTACCAAAACCTCCGTCCCAAATACATTGAAACTTTCTTCAATTCTTTAGTGAATTGGGACTTTGTGGCGGAAAACTTGGCTGCTGCTCTCTAACGGTTCCTGATACAGAAAAATAAAGAAACCGGGTTTTTTTGGCAAAAACCCGGTTTCTTTATCCCAGAGATAACTCTAAATAACTAACTGAAAACCGTGTCTAAGCGGCGGGCTTTCAGCCAATCAGCAATAATTGGCGGTAAATCGTGTTGAACTTTGCCACTGACATACATCCCAATATGTCCTACGGGAAAAGACTTGGCGGTATAATCTTCGCTGCCGATATATTTTTCTAGGGCAATGGAAGATTCTGGGGGCACTAAGTGATCTTTTTCCGCATAGATGTTTAATACTGGCATTCTAATGTTGCCCAAGTCTACCGGGCGATCGCCGATTTTGAGTTCGCCTTTAATCAGCTTATTCTGTTGGTAGAAATCTTTCATAAATTGGCGATAAGCTTCCCCCGCTTGATCGGGACTATCGAAAATCCACTTTTCCATCCGCATAAAGTTGAGCAGCTTATTTTTATCGGCCATTACTTTAGGAAAGTCGAGATATTTATCAATAGCCAACTGCCAGGGTTTCAGCATCAAGAATTCTAAATTCAGGAATTCTCCGGGCATATTTCCTAACGCTTTCACCAATAAGTCTATATCGAGTGCATCAGCACCTATTGTCGCTCCGCCCCAAAGATTTAGCAATCCGTCGCCAACATGAAAATCAATTGGTGTCACCGTGGTGACGAGATTTTTGACTTTATTGGGATGCATGGCACTGTAACAGACGCTAAATGTTCCCCCTTGGCAAACTCCTAAGAGGTTAATTTTGTCTAATTTGTGGCGATCGCGCAGCACATCCACACAATTATCAATGTAACCATTAATATAGTCATCCAAGGTTAGCCAGCGATCGGCGCGAGTCGGATATCCCCAATCAATCAGATAAATATCCAGCCCCAATTTCAGTAAATTTTGCACCAATGATCGACCCTCTTGTAAATCCACCATATAGGGACGGTTCACCAGGGCATAAACCAACAGAACGGGAATTTCAAAAGGCTTTTCTACCAGGGGCTTAAAATGATAAAGGATCAGTTTATCTTCCCGATAAACTTCTTCTTTTTCCGAAACCCCAATCTGAATATCTTCTTCTCGGAGGCTCTTTAAATTTTCCAGCCCTGCCAACAGGTTACTGGTCATTTCCGTATATTCGTGCATAGCATCTTCTAAACGAAGTTGCGTCAAGAATGGTAGCATAGTTTTTCCGTCTTATTAGACAAAAATCAACAATATTTTTTTAATTGTTGTTGGTTGATTGTTAATTGTTGATTCTTGATTTTTGATTTTTGATTGTTGATTGTTGATTTTTGATTGTTATTAATTTTTTTTCTATCAACCAACAATCAACCAACAACCAACAACAACCAACAACCAACAAACAACCAACAACCAACCATTAACTCAGTTGTTTCTTGAGAGCTTTGATTTCTTTTTTCAGTTCATAAATGCTCTGATGAATTTCATCAACTTCGCTCCGAATTGGCGCATTCAGCATTTTCATATTAAGTTCCATTAACTCTTGCTGATAAACTCGGTAAGCATTGAGAGCGTTGATAAAATTACCCCGCAGTTTCAGGTTATCTTCTGACTTAAAGGCTTCGGCAAATACATCGTCAGCTACTTGACTCCAAAGCCCTTGGAAGTCTCGCCAATTTTCGACTTTTTGCCCTTTTTCGGCTAAAGCCACTAATTTTTTCATCAAGGCATCAAAAGAGCGAATCTGAACATCACTAATGACTACTTGATAATCCAAATTGGCTTTATAAAGTTTTGTCCAAGCATCAAAGCCATCCATCAGCTTTGCACTCAGTTCTCGGTTTTGGCCCAAACCAGGAGCCTTGACAAAACCGCCCAAACTGCGCTGATATAAATCCCAGTAAAGGTTATTTAATTCCAGCAAACCGCTGGTATCCCCTAAGCCCACTTTGCTCCAAGGTTCTAAGGATAAGCCTAAAGGAGTGCCCCAAAGTTGGCTGAAAGTTTGCATTTCTTTCATGTAAAGTTGCCATAACTGAGCCGTATCTTGGCTAGTTTTCATGGCAGACATGGGGAAATTGCCAAATTGTTGGCGCAGTTGCTCATTGTAACTATTAAGAATAGATTGCCAGTCACCGCCAGATTCAACTTTGGGTAACATATCTTTCCAAGCGCTGGCGGACAGTTCGAGAAATCGCACGAATAAATCGCGATTGCTGATAAAGCGTTCGGTGGCGGTTTTGACTTCTGGTTTGGCGGCAGATACTTGTTCCGGGGTGGGGACAGCAGCCATTAAGTCAAACCAGCTTTTCCACATTTGGGTTCCCATTTCGGTCCATGTGTTAGCCATTTTTGCGGCCATGTCTGTCCATTGAGCAGTTTCTTTATCCATTGTTTTTTTCCTCAATTTGTTATTGGTTGTTTGTTATTAGTTATTGGTTAGTTATTAGTTATTGGTTGAGATAATCACGAATAACCAATAACCAATAAGTAGGTGAACATAATTAATTGCACTTTTCGTTCCCCGCCGATAGGCTGTGGATTCCCGCCTGTAGGAAGGAGAGAGAATAGAGAATAGAGAATAGAGAATAGAGAATTTTCCTATGCATCCTCTTTCCTATGCATCCTCTTTCCTATGCATCCTCTTTCCTCTCATGGGGTCTGTGGTGCATTTATTTCTGCCCACCTACTTAACTAATAACAATTTATTAAGTGTGATGAGCGCCGTTGACTCGGAGCACTTGACCGCTGACGTAGCTGCTGGCGACTGGCGAGAGTAAGAATGCTACCGCCCAGGCGATTTCTTCTGGTTCGCCGAAACGACCGAAGGGAATTTCAGCGGTAATTTTTTCTTTTACTTTGTCGGGAATTTTGGCGGTCATTTCGGTGTTGATGAATCCAGGGGCGATCGCATTAGCGCGGATTTGAAAGCGAGCCCCTTCAAAAGCCAAAGATTTCATCATGCCAATCACTGCGGCTTTGGTGGCGGAGTAGTTGGTTTGACCAAAGTTGCCCCGATCGCCGGAAATGGAACTAATAGCAACGACGGAACCGCCATCTTTCGGGCCTTCTTTTTTCGGGTCGTTGCGATCGCGCATTTTAATAAAGAAAGGCTGGATGGTATTTTTCACCCCTTTGAGGTTGACATCGATTACTTTATCCCAATCATCTTCGGTCAGTTTATGAAATAAGTTATCGCGGGTAATCCCTGCATTCGCCACCACCCCATACACTGGGCCGAGTTCCGCTTCAATTTTTTCCGCAGCGGCTTCCATGTCCGCTAATTTAGTCACATCGGCTTTCATTGCCAGTCCGCCTTCCGGGGCTTCCCCATCGATCACGTCCAGGCAAGCCACTTTAGCCCCTAAGTCGGTGAGTATTTTGGCGATCGTGGCCCCAATTCCTCTGGCACCACCTGTCACGACGACGACTTTACCTTCTAATCCGAGAGACAACATAATTTTTGCTCCTTTTTTATTTTGTTATTGGTTATTGGTTATTTGTTGTTTGTTGTTTGTTGATGGTTGTGGGTTGTTGGTTGTTTGTTGTTGCTTGTTTGTTGTTGCCCCCCTTTGAAGGGGGGGGTTGGGGGGGTTATTTGTTGTTTGTTGTTGGTTCATCCCCGATTGGCGGATTCAGGGGGAATCTTCCTTAACTAACCAATAACCAATAACTAATAACCAACAACTAATAACCAACAACTGATAACCTTAAACCAATTCCACAGCGATCGCGGTTCCGCCGCCGGTGCCATGACAGATAGCTGCAAGGCCGAGTTGTCCGCCTTCTTGTTGCAGGGCATTCACCAGAGTGACAATGATCCGGGCACCGGATGCGCCAATGGGGTGTCCGATCGCGATCGCGCCACCATAGATATTTTGTTTGTCGCGGGAAACGTTGAGATCCTTCTCAAGCAGCAGACTATTCAGGGCAAAGGCTTCATTATTTTCAATCAAGTCAAAATCCGCGATCGACTTGCCCAACTTATCCAATAATTTCTTAATCGCATAAACCGGATATTCCGGGAAACGCCAAGTTTCACCCCCAGCGATACTGCTGCCGAGGATCTTGGCAATGGGTTTCAGACCATATTGATCCACCGCCGCTTGAGACGCCACCACTAAAGCCGCTGCCCCATCAGAAATTTGACTACTATTTCCAGCGGTCAAAACTCCCTCTTTATCAAAAGCGGGACGGAGTTTGGCCAGACTTTCTGCCGTAGTACCGGGGCGAATGCCTTCATCCGCTGCAATAATTTCCGGGCCTTTTTTACCCTTAATCTCAACTGGGGCAATTTCCTGATTAAATTTGCCGCTGTTGGTCGCTGCTTCAGCCCGTTGTTGAGACAAGGCAGCAATTTCATCTAAGTCTTGACGAGTGACACCGCGATCCACACAGAGGCGATCGACCTGATTGCCCATGCCTTCCTGGGCTGTAGAATCATAGAGGCCGTCATTCAGTAACAAGTCTGTTAGCTGTTCCGGTGCGCCCAATAAGAACTTATATCCCCAGCGAGCCCGGTGAGAGAGGAAAAACCCGGTTTGTGACATTGATTCCATCCCCCCGGCTAACACCAGGTTCGCTTCTCCAGCGCGAATGGCGGTTACAGCGTTCATTACACTCAGCATCCCCGAAGAGCAGACCATATTCACCGCATACCCATCAACGCTCTTAGGAATTCCCGCCTTAAATGCGGCTTGACGGGGTAATAATTGTCCATGTCCCGCCTGTAGGACATTACCAAAGATATACAAATCTAAATTTTCCGCTGCCACTCCCCCTGCTGCTAATGCGGCTTTCATCGCGTGGGCGCCTAGTTCAGCCGGGGAAAAACCGGATAGACCGCCTCCGAAGCGACCGATCGGGGTTCGTTTTGCGGCAACAATATAGGCTTCGTTCATAAATCCTCGCTATTTTTTAGACTGCTACGTTTCCTCGGCCTGTTCCGGGAATAGATGATGATTAAATTGAGATTCCCTGTACTGGTTGATTTTCCTTAACTTTTTGGCGGTTTTTTTCGGTTTTTTCCTGTTTGACTTCAGTAATTTTCTCGGTTCTACTTTGGAGAAACTATTTCGCCCGCAAAACGATCAAATTAGACGAATTATCCTGGGTTACACTATATTTTTACTGGGTTTTAAGCCAGAAATACATTGATTAAACCCAGATAGGTTTTCACTCACTTGAGGAGATTCAACAAATTTTACGGTCTAAGTTTAACAAACTTATCAACAAAAATGTTAAACTTTTATTTTTTTTTAATCTCTTCTCGGAAACGCAGACTTTTCAAGGGATTTTCGTGAATTAATGGTTTTCCATCTTACCATGATTATTTTTCAATTATTATAATTTGAATATAAATTTTTGTAACAAAAATTAATTATTTTTGAAGTTTTGAGGCAAAAATAATCACAAGGTGGCAAAACACGGGAAAAACTATCCGCCAATTAGTCTTAAACAGGAACCTGACAATTTTATTCAGGCGATCGATCTCCCATTTCCCTTGCCTCCATGAACGAATGAGCAAAAATTGAGCCTCCGGGATTTCGCGGACAAAATATTCTGGATGATTTTGGATTCACACTGAGGCTTCTCCAGCTAGACAGACCAAAAATTTAGCCAAACATGTAGCCAAACATTAGGGTAAACATTAGATTAAACATTAGGCTAAACATTAGATTAAACATTAGGCTAAACATTAGATTAAACATTAGACAAAACATTGCCGAGAAGCCTACCGGGAATATTGGCCGGTTAATGTCCGCTGTCGATCGCCCGCTATGGTCAGAGGATTTAGTGCTTCATATGATGTGAGAAGACCACCGATAGATTCACATATATATGTGATTCGGCTAATAATTGGTTTAATAGACAATTCTGGCTTTCATAACGGATCGATCCCCCCCAACCGATAGCGGATCCATCGCCACTCTGCTTTTTAGCATTTTGCCAGAATTGTCTAATGACTGAGGAAATACTCAGGAAATAATGACTTAACCCATGATGACAATCCTTTGCTCTTGATAATTGTCTAATAAATTGTCTAGTAAATTGTCTAGTGATTTGATTAAGAAATATAAACCCGATTGGTCTTGACTAAATATCGGTGATTCAGAAAATTAAGTGATGAAATTTTGACATAAAAACTTAGGTGGTTGACCACCAAAGCCCATAATGGTTTTACCAGGCAAAAACTCCCCAGGAAAAATTGTCCAAATTGCCATAGTATGATGACATATCACCGTTGACTAAGTTGGCCGGATACTTGTAATATATTTTAATATAAAATACTAAAAAGTCGTGTACAATACTAAGTATCAATAAAAGACAAGTAAATATCTCAGGACAACATATAAAACCGCAGAGGGATATATCCCCCATCAATCCTCAAACCAAGGAAGATCGGCAAGCTCTGCTCTCCTAGTCAAATCAGCGATCGCTTCAATGTTTCGTCAATCACCAGCTAAATATCCTGAGAGAGTAAAACTCAAAGGCTGGGAGCAGGGGGTTCTTTGTACCTATTTGCCAACAAGTCAAGAATTGATCATAATCGCCAGAAATATCTGACAATTTTTCTTTTCTATCTGTACTAACAGCATTGATGGATTCAGCGATGCAAATAGACAGATACTTGTTCAGGGTAAGGTTGTGAAACTTTCGTCGGATTTTCCAGACAGTTACACAACCAATAAATCAGGTTTTCCCAACAAATTTTCCCAAAAAATGCTTACATCTCCATTGATTGCTAACGAGGTTAACAGGCGATCGAGGCAGCAATTAAGTGAGAATAGCAGGAATCAATCAGGCCAAGTGACTCAATTAACCGAAAATTGACCTCGCGGATAATTGAGCGAATTAATCTCTATGAATGAGGAACATATTATGAGTAGTCAAAATGACACACCAGTGGCAACCCAAGCCCCAGAAAAATCAGACAACACCAATGGAAATATTTATCGGAATGTATCAGCATCATCACTAATTTTAAAAACTTTAGCTGACAGAGAATCAGAAATATTGAGTGATGGCAAAGCAGACAATTGGGATCATCACAAAAAAAACACCTATGGACTGGAATCGTTACAACTGAAAAATCTGGGCAATGTTTATCGAAATTTATCGGTTGCCAAACTGATTGAACATTCCCTCGCCCGTGGCGAAGGTGTTTTAGCAGAGAATGGGGCGCTATGTGTCAAAACTGGCAAATATACCGGGCGTTCTCCAGATGATAAGTTCATCGTTGATGAGTCTTCTTGTCACGACGAAGTAGACTGGGGCAAAACCAATGTACCCATCACTGAGAAAAACTTTAATCGGCTCTATCGACGAGTAATTTCCTACGTTCAAGGTCGTGACCTTTATGTCTTTGATGGCTATGTTGGGGCTGATCCTAAATACCGTTTTGGGGTGAGAATTATCAACGAGTACGCCTCCCAAAACTTATTTGCCCATCAACTCTTTATTCGTCCCACCGCAGAAGAACTCAGCACTCATCAAGCAGATTTTACTGTGATTGCCGTTCCTGGTTTACAGGGAGATCCTGAAATTGATGATGGGATTAATTCTGAAGCGTTTATCGTGGTTCATTTTGCCAAGAAATTAGTCATCATTGGTGGTTCTAAATATGCCGGAGAAACCAAGAAATCTATCTTTGGCATGATGAATTATTTTATGACCAAGCAAGATGTGCTGCCCATGCACTGTTCGGCCAATATGGATGAAAACGGCAAAACTGCTCTATTTTTTGGTCTATCCGGTACGGGTAAAACCACTCTGTCCGCTGACCCAAATCGTAAGCTGATTGGGGATGATGAACATGGCTGGTCTCGGGAAGGAATCTTTAACTTTGAGGGCGGTTGCTACGCCAAAACCATTCGCTTATCCCGAGAAAATGAGCCGCAAATCTGGGACGCAATTCGCTTTGGGGCGATGATGGAAAATGTGATTCTCCATGCAGACACTCGGATTCCTGATTATGATAGCGATCGCCTGACGGAAAATACTCGTGTGGGTTATCCTATGGAGTTTATTCCCAATGCGGTGATTCCTGGGGTGGGCGGTCATCCAGATGCAGTGATTTTCCTCACCGCTGATGCCTTTGGGGTGCTGCCCCCGATCGCCAAGTTAACTCCCGAACAAGCAATGTACTATTTTATCTCCGGGTACACCAGCAAGTTAGCAGGGACAGAACGCGGTATTACTGAACCAAAAGCGACATTTTCTGCCTGTTTTGGTAAACCATTCCTGCCCTTGTCCGCCACCGCTTATGCCCAAATGCTGGGCAAACGGCTGGCCGAACAAACTCACGAGGTGGGAGTGTATCTGGTGAATACCGGCTGGTCTGGTGGCCCCTATGGAGTGGGCAAGCGGATTGCGATTAAGCATACCCGGGCGATGATCTCTGCCGCCCTGGATGGGTCACTGAAAAATGTGCAGTTCCGTCCGCACCCGATTTTCAATATCTTAGTGCCGGAATCGGTTCCTGGCGTTCCCGACAGTATGCTCGATCCCAAGAATACCTGGAGCGATCCCGACGCTTACGATCAGCAAGCCAAAAAATTAGCCAGTCTCTTTGTGCAAAACTTTACCCGCTACCCAGAAGCAGCCCCAGAAATTGTTGCCGCAGGCCCGATTGTCGATTAAGAGACAATGAGTTTGATTGATTAGATGAAATCCCCAGCAATCTAGAACTACTGGGGATTTTAAGTCTCTCGATCATGCCCTAGGTGGTGCCCTAGGTGGTGCCCTAGGTGATGGGCAAGGGATGGGCAAGGGATGGGCAAGGAATGGGCAAGGGATCCCAGGCTGATGCGCGATCGCCCCCACAAGTGAAAACTTTCTAAAGACCCAAACTCATCACAAATCTACTCTAAAGCTTGACTGGAATTAGCTTTCAGACCCAGATCAAGCGCCAACCCTCCTCAAAGACTCGTTGTATTGTTAATTCTGTGGACTCACAGGAGTTTTGGATAAATTATGGCTACCTTAAAAGTCGGTATCAATGGATTTGGTCGGATCGGACGCTTGGTTTTCCGGGCTGGCATCAACAACCCCAATATTGAATTTGTGGGCATTAACGACCTAGTTCCCCCTGATAACCTGGCTTACTTACTAAAATATGATTCCACTCAGGGCAAATTCTCCGGCACAGTGGAAGCCAAAGAAGATGGGATGATTGTCAATGGCAAATTTATTCCCTGTACCGCCGTTAGAAACCCCGCCGAATTGCCTTGGGGTAAACTGGGCGCGGATTACGTCGTAGAATCTACAGGATTATTTACCAACTACGATGGCGCTGCCAACCATATCACTGCTGGGGCAAAAAGGGTGATTCTGTCTGCACCGACGAAAGATCCAGAGAAAGTGGCAACTTTTTTGGTCGGCGTCAACCATGACAAATTCGATCCGGCAAAAGACACCGTTGTATCTAACGCCAGTTGCACCACAAACTGCTTGGCCCCCATTGCCAAAGTGATTAATGACAAATTTGGTCTGGTGGAAGGACTGATGACCACGGTTCATGCTATGACGGCCACTCAGCCCACCGTTGACGGACCGAGCAAAAAAGACTGGCGCGGTGGTCGTGGGGCCGGACAAAATATTATCCCCGCTTCCACCGGCGCAGCCAAAGCCGTGACTTTGGTGTTGCCAGAACTGAAAGGTAAACTCACCGGGATGGCTTTCCGGGTTCCCACCCCTGACGTTTCCGTGGTCGATTTAACCTTCCGCACCGAAAAAGCCACCAGCTACAAAGAAATTTGCGCGGCTATGAAAGAGGCTTCGGAAACTTCCCTTAAAGGCATTCTGGGTTACACCGAAGATGCTGTGGTGTCTATGGACTTTGTGGGTGATTCTCATTCCAGTATTTTTGATGCTGATGCCGGAATTGAACTCAACTCCCATTTCTTTAAGGTGGTTTCTTGGTATGACAACGAGTGGGGTTATTCCTGCCGGGTGATCGATCTAATGACATCAATGGCTAAGAAAGAAGGAATTTTGAACTAACATTTCTTTTGCATGAAGAAGCCCGGTTTGTTTATAAACCGGGCTTTTTCCCATCCTTACAGCGCTTTTCTTTCTTCCTGAACCACGGTAGGTCCCGCGCATTCCGGCAGTAGGGGCCCGCGCATTCCGGTAAATAGCTTATTACTTAAAATATTAACTGGACTGCCGGAATGCGCGGACCCGTACAATCTTGTAGGGGCGAATGGCCATTCGCCCCTACGGAATGCTTCGCCCCTACAGGTATTTGTGGTTTACTAAACAGACAATTGCTGTAAGCCTGCCCCCGTGAACACGGGGGCAGCCCCCCGCTTTAGAGAAAAGAGAAGTGAGAAAAGAGAAAAGAGAATTTTCCTCCTCTGCTCCCCCGCCCCTCCGCTCGATTGACGGCCTCCTCATGGATCAAACCCTATATCCCTGTCCTTGCTGTGGCTATCACACTTTAACGGCACCGCCACCAGAAACTTATTCAATTTGTCCGATTTGTTGTTGGGAAGATGATGGAGATATCCAGCGATTATTTGGCGATCGCATTAGTCAATCTAATCAAGTTTCTTTACGACAAGCCCAACGAAACTTTATGGAATTTGGGGCTTGCGAACCAGAATGGTTAGACTGGGTGCGATCGCCTACCCCTGAAGACTTTAGAGATCCAAATTGGCAACCCCTAGATATTATTATTGAACAGCGGCGAATTGCCCTGATTTCTAAAATTACTTTAGCTTTTCAAAACACCGAACTTAAAGGGGGCATTACCATCCATCAAGCCAGGGCATTAGATGACTATGAAGACCCGGAACAGGCTCGCCAAATTGATGCTCATCTCCCCTGGCAGGAAATCCCAGATAAGTGGCTGGAGAATTTCTCGGATGTTTTTGCTTTTATGGATGGCAAAGGATTTCGCTATTATATCCCAGCTTATATGATTTGGTGCTTGAAATATCAACAGTTTGAGAGTAACTCTTACTGGAGTACCATTGACTATTTGAAAAAGCCTCATCACGACCATTTTGATTTTTTTAGTGATGAGCAAATTACTGCGATCGCAGAATTTATTGAACTGATAGATATTACCTAAAAAAATTATATCTCTTGCAAAATACCGGCTTCGATCCCCCCAACCCCCCTTAAAACCGCCAAAGTGATCCGCACCGCAGCATAGCTGCGAACGGCTTTTCAGAATTTTGCAATAAGTCTATTGTTTTGCCTCTTTACCCGTTATAATAATCCCGCTGCTTGACTAATTGCCGAGGCTAATTTATGCGGTTGATCGGTGCCAATCAGAAAATGCTTGCCCGATCGCCGGGTAATTTCTACCGCATCTAAACCGGATACGTTAAACATCCAACCTTTGGGGGTTAACCGAATCCCCCAGCCGTAATACCAAGGATAACGAATGGTTTCCACGGCGGTAATTTCTGCTAAATCAAACTGTTTGCGAACCAACCCAAGCCCAAACCAGCAATAAATTTTAGTTTCAGTAATTTCCACGGTCAAACTGCCAAATAAAATGGTCATCAATATCAGCATAAATGCCGTGAATCCAGCAATTAAAAGAAAACCCTTGAATACTAAGAAAATAATCATGGGTACAATCAAAGCCGCCCCGATTAAAATCATGGTGCCAATTTGGGTATGTTTATAAGTGTTCATCTTTTTACTCCTGCTTATTGGTTATTAGTTTTTGGTTATTTGTTGGGTGGGGATTCTTTGGGTATAGATTCTTTGGTTATGACGTACCCAAGAACGAATAACCAATAACCAATAACCAAAACAAATAACCAATGAATGCTGTTAACCCTCGATTAGAATATGCTCAATTTAATCTGCTTGCCGCCGCCGAACATGATAGGTGGGAAATGTGCCATAGCCTTTAGCTAGGGGAATTTGTCCTACATAATCGCAGGTAAAATCTGTGACTCTTTCCGAGGAAGTCATGGCGGCAAATTCTTGACTGGCGTAAACTTTTCCGGGGGGAGAAATTGGCTCAATTCTCGCTGCATGAGAAACATGAGATCCAATATAATTAATTTGTCCAGTAACCGGATCAATGAGTCGATAAACTGGGCCTGAATGTAAGGCAATGCGTAAATTTAAATCTTTGGGTAGGTTTTTTTCTTCCCAGTTGGTACGGTTGATAAATTCACAGAGTTCTAGGGCAAATAATCCGGCATCTCGGACGGTATTAAAGACAAAATATAGTCCATCGCCCCAGGTGTTTTTCATTACGGGGGCATGGGGCGATCGCTTGATTAAATCGGCAACGGCACCGAGGAAATTTTGCAAAAATGGCAACATTCGATCCTCCGTTAATCGGGAAAATTGCACCACATCGGCAAATAATAAAGCCACGATTTGCCGTTCACAAGATGTCGGTTTCTTGTGCAGAGATTCTTCAATTCGCTTGGCGATCGACCATTCATAGATCCCCGGCTGTTTCAAAGCCAGTGATCTATGAATGGCTGTAATCGGGCTAGAAGATATTTTTTGATCGTAAGATGACAAAATCGCCGTTAAATCAATCACCTCTACTTGATAACCCCATTTTTCCCAGTCTTGAACTACACTGCCAGTCCCCCCAACTCCTCCCGGTTTGCCATCCCATACCGCCAAGGGTACTAAGTCAGTTTCTAACTGTTCTGATCGCATTTTGGCTAACCCATGAAGCAGCCGGTTAGCATATTCATAAACCACGTTGCCATGTTCCAAACATTGGTGCGAAGGCACGATTACTTCTGTGGCTTGTTCCAGTACCCGATGGAAGCGTTTTACCCAATTGCTCCCAGGAATAATATCCACTGATTCTTTAATAAATTGTTCTCGTTCGTAGGGCAAAACTACATGGGCTTCACCTCCCAATTCTAGGATCGCTTCCAGAAATAAAATATCTGCCCCGCAAGCGGCAGAAGCATAACCCAAACGAGCGTCTAATTTTTGGAGGCGATCGCGAATAGCTTGATATACTTCGGTTTCTAATTCTAGGGGAAATCTGGGAGATGGGCGATCGGGTTGGTCAATCATGTGTCCTGTAAATACCGCCACGCGAGGAATGGGCAATAAGTCCCGCATAGTTGCCGATGGCCACCCGGTTTCTGCATATTTTAATAATAAAGTGGCATTGCGTCGAGTAGAACTTAAATCCCCAAAGCGTTTTTCTCCCAACTGGACAGCGCGAGCATACCATTGTTTGGCTTCGGAAAATTGCTGTAAAATTAGACAACTTTCGCCTAAAGTCGCCACCAACCAATAATCATCACTGGTTCTTTGCTGCAACCGTTGTAATTGCGCTAAACAGCGATCGCGCACCTCTTCTGCTAGGGTAAACGCCTCTTTTTTGTCCCCGATTAACATAGCCATTGTTGCGGCGTTAATTCCCGGATAATAACTATCACTACGCTGATAGGCTTCTTTATACCGTTTCGCCGCTAATTTTAACTGTTCTTTTTTCTCTTCTGGATCCGTAGTTTGGAGACCTAAATCTTTATGCGTCCGAGCCAAAAGACTAATGGTTTCTTCATCGTGATGTCCTGATTCTAGCAGTTCCAAGAGCATCGAATTAGCCCGATGAGTGGCACCGCTACGCGCCAAAGCTAAAGCCATTAATTGCTGTAAACGAATATCATTAGGCCATTTTTCTAACCCTTCAGCAATCACATCATAAGCCATTAAAGGCTCACCTAAACGGAGGATTGAATCCCCCAATACTCGATAAATATCGGGAGTTTTCGGATGGAGATGAATAGTTTCTCGTTTTATTTGCAGCAAAGAAAGTAAATTCAACTCAGAGGACTTTTTTAAACTTTCTAAAATTGGCACTAAATTTGTTGTCGTATCGCCGTTATTTTCATTCTGATTGGGGAACCAATTTTGATATGCTGATAAATTAGTGGCATTTCCTTCAATCCGATAGCCTAACGCCAAAAAAGTTTTAATCGCACCTAATGCGGTGCGGCGATCGTATTCTTTCTCCGATTCCGGTAAATCTTCATAAGGAACTAAACAGGGATGTTCTTTTTTGACATCATCCCGTTTTTCTCCATATTTCCAACCATCGGCTAATCGCTGTTGTGACCAAAGTTCGTGGGTGTTTTTCGCTAACAACTCAGTGAGTTTTAGGTGTTCAGTGGTCAGAATCACCTTTTCCGTATCTATGGGTTTTGGCTGGTAATTCAAGATATTTTTCTCCTTTGCCTAAAAAATGATTCAATTGAAGACGGTCACTTTGTGGGAAAATATTTGTTTATATTATATCTATGGTTATATCTATTGTGGCGATTCCCTCGCCCTCAGAAAGCGGATCGCCCTTAACCTTCTTTAATATAGCCGTGAATATAGCCGTGAATCTCTGACATTTTTTCGGGTTCCATATCCCTGGGCTGACTAAAATTTTTAGCAAAAAAATTGTTATTGCCAAAGAATTGCATCTACAATTTTAATTAAACAAATAGATTTCGGAGCATCAGAAATGAAACTCTCTAGTAAAAATCTGGAAACTCGCCTGGACACCCTCTATGATGCCATAGTAGTCGGTGGCGGTATGGGGGGAATTTCTGCCGCCATTTATCTCGCTCGCTATGGTCTGAAATGCCTGATAGTGGAAAAAGGCAAAGGGCGATCTTTTTGGATGCAGGATCTTCGCAACTATGTCGGACTAGATCCTCATACCCCTGGGCGGGATATTTTAAAGGATGGCACCGAACAAGCGATCGCCTGGGGTGCGGATCATCTACGGGGCTATGTAGAAGAAGCGATCGATGAAGGGGAAACCTTTGCCGTCCGGGTGAAAGTGGGCAAAAAAGATCCTACAGGTTCGGTATTTCGCAGCAAATATTTAATCGCCGCTTCCGGGATTATCGATGTGCTGCCCCAACTAGATAATATGCAAAATGTCTATGATTATGCAGGCTACACCCTCCATGTCTGCATGATTTGTGACGGCTTTGATATGTGGGATCAAAAAGCAGTCTTAATTGCCGGGACTGAAGGGCAAATTAATGCCGCATTTGTCCTCAACTGGTTTACTCCTTATATTTCTGTGCTAACTCATGGTTTGTGTTCGGTGAGTGATGCCATGAAGCAGAAACTCGCGGATCATGGCTATCCCCTCTATGAAGCCGCGATCGCCCGCTTTTTAGGCGAAAATCATCAACTCAGTGGCGTCGAACTGGTAGATGGCACCATTGTAGAAGCCACCACAGGTTTAGTCAGCATGGGTTCGATTTACCACAACCAATACCTCAAAGGAATTCAAGGACTAGAGTGGGACGGCGAAAACTTAATCACCAACAATATGGCCCAAACCAGTCATCCGCGAATTTTTGCTTTGGGTGATTTAAAACAAGGACTCAATCAAGTCTCGATCGCCGTCGCCGATGGGACTTTAGCTGCCACTCAAATCTGGCGCAACATTCGGCGGGCTTCTCCTCCCCGTAAATGGGAAGAAAACTTATTAGCCACTCGGTAATTATTAAAAATAAAACCCCCTGCCATCGACAGGGGGGTTGGATCGCGAAATCATTCTGATTCAATATGAGTGCGAGATCGGTGAGTGATGTTCGGCGATGTTTTATGGGGCTAAAGCATTCCCACGGAGTAAGCTACCAATGGTCTTGGCGGTAATCTTTAGCTGCACCAAAGGATTCGCTGGAACCACCGTTTTGTAGAGATAGCTGTCAAAGGTGAGTTTCTGCACATCCATATCCGCGCACATTTCCACGAATGCCTCGCGGGTAGCGTCGGAACGGTAAAACACTCGTTGCAGAATATCCAGCACCAAATAGGTCATGCCATACTGTTTATCCCACTTTTTCAGATAAACTTTCAGGTCATCTTCCGTAGGAATCCGTTGGCCACCATTGGAGGCTTCCACAATGGTTTCCGCACACATCCGGGCTGATTTTGCCGCAAAGTAAATCCCTTCACCGGAAGACTTGGTGACGGTTCCTGCGGCATCACCGACTAAGGCAACCCGACCGACTACGCGACGCGGACGGGGATGTTCGGGGATGGGGTGTGCTTCAACTTTAATAATTTCGCCGCCTTCGAGACGTTTGGCGGCGCGAGCCCGAATTCCGGCCTGGAGTTGTTTAATTTTGGCTTGGTTGACTTTCATGGTGCCGGTTCCTACGGCCACATGGTCATATTTGGGGAATACCCAAGCGTAGAAGTCTGGGGAAACATCGTTGCCCACATACATTTCCGCTAAGTCTTGGTAGTAGGCCATTTTATCTTCCGGCAGCCGAATGCGTTCTTGGAAAGCGATCGCATAATTATATTCACCGGCATCAATGGCTTTAGCCACGCGAGAGTTTGCCCCATCTGCACCAATCACCAAATCCACTGCCAGAGTTTTCTGGACTCCAGTAGCGCTGCCATCGGAATGATCCGCATAGTGCAGCACATAAGGACTGGTATTATTTGTAGGAATTTCCAGCTTATGAACGGTGCCGTTGATTACCGTCGCGCCCAACTTGGCAGCGCGATCGCGCAGGAACCCATCCAGGATTTCCCGACGGCACATCCCAATATATTCATCTGGTTTAACTAAGTGCAGATCCACTTCAATATTAGAAGGCGAAATCATCTTCATATTTCTGACTCGCCGATCCACAATTTCCGGAGGAAGGTCAAACTCACTGACCATACACAGGGGAATCGCGCCGCCACATGGTTTGGCATTGTCTAGCTTGCGCTCAAAGAGGTAAGTTTGAATTCCTGCTTTCACCAATGTTTCCGCAGCGGAAGATCCTGCGGGACCCCCTCCCACAACAGCAACCCGTAGTGCCAAAACTTTTCTCCCAAAACTTTTTCAGTGATCGTATCCGATCCTATCACGGACTGTAGGAGCCGATAATTCTCTCTTGACGAATTTCAATGAAATGCAACAGACTTTAACATTTCTACATAAATTAACAAAATACTTGATGATTATCCTTAGAATTACCCATAGAATCAGGGGTCAACCATAGACTTCTGGCAAAATTTTGGTCAGACTGCAACTTACGAAAATGCTCCAAACCACAAAAAAACCGACTAATTTTTTCCTAGAATTAGTCGGTTTTTTGATTTATTTTCATCCCATGAAACATGGTTCATGGTTTTGCCAAATCGGAGCGGCGGGATTCGAACCCACGACCCCTACCACCCCAAGGTAGTGCGCTACCAAACTGCGCTACGCCCCGTCTTGCCTGTACCATAATAGCACATTATTTTGTCCTGGCAAGGGTTTTTTCAAAAAGTTTTCAGAACTTGTACCGCGTGCAGCAATTCCGGGACAACGGTCTCTGGCCATAAGGCTTCACAGCGTCGCCCGGTATTGAAGATCGCCTGCAAATTATAGGCATGGGGATAGCCTTCTACTTGCATCCAGACTAAATCCGTCTCCGCTTCACAAGCAATTTTTTCTGAGTCCATCAACTCATCGGCCATCACAGTCATGTTTTGGGCTAATTGGATCAGCAAGCGACAAAAATCATCTAATTCCCCCTGAGTCAGTTCGATCGCCCAGTCTTCCGTCCCGACCAAGCCTTGATATTCGGGGGCATCTGGATCCCAGCCAATGCGCCAGCCATTGCCACTTTTGAGTAATTTTGCCATTGTTTTTTGTCAATCAGTCGGCAGAGAAAGGAGTAGGGGTGAACGGCCGTTCACCCCTAGGGCTCCCCGGCAGTTCACCCCTACGGCTCCCCCCTTTCAAAGGGCTGCTTCCTTTGCCCCTTCTTCTCTGGATCATCGCTGATAGTGCCAGCACTTAGTCAGCGATAATTTCTGGTTGATTCAATTCTTCCCACATTTCAACCACCGCTTGGATCACTGGCTTCATCGCCGGTTCGTCCATACTGTCAAAATCTTCTGCCCGCCGACGTTTTGCCCGATTTGCCACTTGGACGGTAATCCGGTAACGATTAGATGAGGCGGCAATCAATTCTTCTGCTTGACGCATCAGTTGATTATTCTGGGAAGGAGGACGGTGATACATATTACTGATAATTGATTGGGATAATCGCGGTTCAAACAGTCTGTCACCAAAAGGACTGACCCATCCGTCTTTAATGGTCTGCGGACAATGTCCACCGACATTTAAGATAGAGGGACTAAAGGCTTAATTTGAGTAAACCCTGACAAATTCAACCTTTATTTTAAGCGCAGAAATTCTTTGTCCAGGTTAGGGACAATCCAGAATCTCAACCTTTTGGGTCAACCTGTCTGCAACACCTATATTTATTATACTGCTTATGATACTGCGATCGGATTTTTTTCTAGATTTTTCTGGACTTAAGTAATTTTAATTTTTTTGATAAATTTTTTTGAATCGTCCTGATGATTTGCTGAATTTAAAAAAATCAGCTAACTGGCGAGGCACTCAAAAGCACCCAAAACCAGGCTAAAGCACTCACTAAGCCAACGGTAAATAAATATTTACTAAACATTAATATTTTTTTTGATGATTGTTTTTCATGTTTTTTTCCAATCAGTAAAGGGCATATTTCAATTTTTTACCTATATTTAAACGCTGATTTATCATTATATTTTTGCTTAATTAAAAATATGAATTAATCAATCGCCTCTGGGTATAAAAAAAATTACTTTTTTCGTTCAATCATAAATCGTTGATTCACATCTAAACCTACTCTAATGGTAATATCAGAATTAATATCTCCAATTGAACTGGCTTCAACTTTGCCCACGGTCAATAAATTTTGCAGCCATTCTGCTTCTTGAATATTGCCTTTTTGCGCGATAATCAGACTTTGACGTTGGGCGATCGCCCAGGGTTCAATTTCATAAACGTTTTTAAATCCTTGGGATTTTAGATATTGGGCTAATTTCTCACTGTCTTTGTGGTGATCTGTAGCATTTTGAATCGCAATTTTAATCGTTTTAGGAACGGGGCGATTTTCTGCAAAGTTTACGGGTTTATCCTGAAAATGTTCTTGAATAATTTGCTGTCGAATACCCGCATAAACCAACCAATCGCCACTTGCATCCTTGGGGGAATTACTAAATTTACCGGGCAGCATCAGCATTTTTAACTGCGGGGGCTGGTCTTGAACGATAAAATTGACTAAAGTCAGCATTTCTTCCGTGGTCAGGTTGGTGTCAATGTACTGTCGAAAAATTGAAATTATTTGAGGCCAAGCGCTGATTAAGGCTGGATTATAAATCCTTTGACGCAATGCCCCTAATAACGATTGTTGTCTTTGAATGCGCCTAATATCTCCTAATTCATCACTTCTAAATCGGGCAAATTGCATCGCTTGATTGCCATTAATGGTTTGCCAACCGGGAGATAAATTAATGGTTAATTGGCCGGTGATATCTGTATAAGACATGGCAGCGGGAACAAATATTTCTACCCCGCCAAGTAAATCAACTAATTCACTTAAAGCGCTAGTGCGAATTCTCACATAGCGATCGATGGGAATATAGTTAAAGTTAAGACTGACTACTCGTGACGCTAAGGCCGCACCCCCGATCGCATTTGCTTGATTAATTTTCCCGTAGCCATGTTCGGGAATTTTGACTAAAGTATCGCGAGGAATCCATAAAAGTGTAATAGAATAATTAGCGGGATCGCAGCGGAGTAAAATCATCGTATCACTGCGACCGGAAAACATATCGGCTGCGGGGAATTCCCCAGATGCTGAAGCAGGAATTACCGGATCGACTCCCATGATCAAAAGATTGATTGGTCGCGAGAGTTGATATTGCTTAAATCCTGGGGTTAATTTATTTTTGGGATAAAAATAGGATTCTAATGGCAGTGGGGGAAAATTGGGTCGCAATAAAGCGGCAACCCCGCCAAGAGTGGCGGCGGTGATGGCGATCAGTGAACCAGTAAAGCCCCAGTAGATTAGCCGTGCTACCATCTCAATGAATGATTTCGGAAGAATGAGTATTTTTGTCGGATCTGCATTCTAGACGCATTCTATCTGCATCCTAAAATAAGCACACCACATATATCACATATATAATGATAAACCACACAGTAATGATACCTGTGATTCTGGCGGGAGGAAAAGGGGAACGCTTCTGGCCCCTCAGCCGCCAGCAACGACCGAAGCAGTTTTTAAGCTTAGATGGCAGTGGCCGATCGCTGTTACAAGCTACCGCCGATCGCTTATTAGATATTAGTGGCGGTTGGCAAAATTTATGGGTAGTCTCGCGGGGTGATTTAATCGACGCTTTGCGAGAACAGTTGCCGGACTTGCCACCGGAAAATTTACTCCTAGAACCGGAAGGACGAGACACCGCCCCAGCAGTGGCTTGGAGTACCTGGGAAATTGTCCAACGTTATGGGGAAGATGCGGCGATCGGGTTCTTCCCCGCAGACCATTGGATTGACAAACCAGAGGTTTTTGAGCAAACTTTAACCGCTGCCAGTGAGTTAGCCAGAGAAAAACGGGCGATCGTCACCTTGGGGGTCAAACCGGGTTATGCCGCCACCGGCTACGGCTATATTGAACAAGGAGAAGCCGTAGGAGAATTTGGTGGGTTGCCCGCTTACCAGGTCAGCCGGTTTACAGAAAAACCGGATCTGGCTACTGCTGAGGAGTTTTTGGCCACGGGTCGGTTTAGCTGGAATAGTGGGATGTTTATTTTCCGAGGAGGCGTGGTTCTCGACGAACTAAGGCAATATGCCCCAGAAATTGTCAACCCGATCGCATCCATTGGGGTGGCTGGTTATGGGGAAGTTCCCAAAAAGAGTATTGACTATGCTCTGATGGAAAAGACTAAACTGGCTTATGTCTTACCCGTGGATTTTGGTTGGGATGATTTGGGGGACTGGAATGCGATCGCCCGCTTACTTCAAGGGGACAAACCCAATGTAGAACTAGCCCAACATTTGGGACTTGATACCACCGGGTCTTTATTCTATGCCACTGGGGAGGACGATCTAATTGTCACCATTGGACTAGAAGATATGGTGGTGGTGCGCGATGGTAAAGTCACCCTAATCGTCAAAAAAGACCGCACCCAAGAAATCAAGCAAGTTCTGAAAAAACTGCAAGACCATCCTAAATTTAGTCAAGAATGTTAATTGTTGATTGTTGATTGTTGATTGTTGTTTGTTGTTTGTTATTTGTTGATTGTTATTTGTCGATCCAACCAAGAACCAAAGAATCCCTACCCAATAACCAACAACCAACAACCAATAACCAACAACTAACAACCAACAAAAAATTATCGGAGAAAATAATGAGCAACGAAATCAAAGAAAGTCAACAAGATCCCATCCCCACCACCCAAGCAGCAGAGGGAGAAACCGAATCTAAATATTGGGGCGCAGTTACAGTCTTAGAAACCGGATCCCGTTATCGGATTAGTCGGGTAGAAGTCAAACCCGGACATCGGATGATGACCCAAGTTCACTATCATCGCAGTGAACATTGGATCGTAGTTTCTGGTACAGCTAAAGTCGTTTGTAACAACAAAGAAACTTTGGTTATGCCCAACCAGTCCACCTATGTACCTTCTTGCACTCCCCACCATGTAGAAAATCCGGGGGTTATTCCTCTGGTGATGATTGAAGTCCAAAATGGTGACTATTTAGGCGATGATGACACCGTTCGCTTATCGGACGAAGAAGCCGTAACCTGGAAATAGTATGATTTATAAACAGGGTTTTTTTGTGCAAAAAAACCCTGTTTTTTTTGTTGATTTTTGTTTTTTGAATAGATAAGTTTTTACCACAGAGAGACAGAGGAAGATGAAACTGCTGTAAGCCTCCGTTTTTAAGGGGGGTTGAGGGGAGCGATCGGCGATGAAAGCTTTGTTGTCTATTGATTAGCGAATCATAAAAATCGCCTTTAATATTCTTGATATAGCGAGTCTAAATCAGTTTGGCAAAAGCATCGTACATTTTCAAATTAGGAGAATTAATTGATCTTTGAAGCAAATCTCCACCAATCTTTTCACTGAACCAAAACTCTTACATCGGTAATGGAAGCGCCTAATTTTTTAACTTCTAGCCAAATTACCTCAACTGTATTTTCTTCCATAAGTCCGAAGAATATCGCAAATAATTGACTAATTTTTTCGCGCTTTTTCGTGATTTTGTAATTTTTTTTCATTTATTCTTCGATAGCTGGCACCGTCTCAAATTAAGCGATTCGCGCAGCGATCCGATCAAAGCGGAATCGCCTATCTTACTACCAGAAAAGCGATCGCACCCTTAACCCTTAAAATTCTCTTACCAATAATGGTAATTAGTGATAAGTGTAAAAGCGAAGAATCTTTGATATACTTCGCTTCACTACGTTACGTTCAGTATGACATTTGAAACGTTTTGACTTTCGCAAGAGGTCTAATCACTAAAAGACTGAGTGTAAACGGTAATATTGCCACCCATGTCAGCCTGGAAAAAAGGTTTAAAAACACCATTAACAGGAAATTGTGAATTCATATCTCCCCAGTAGTTACCATCTTATGTATGAGCATGGAAATAGATGTATCGGTTACTAATTCTTGCATTTTCACCCAAGACGAATATTTTTTGACCTGGTTCAATTTGCCAATATCCATCAGTGATCCACTGTGTTGGTTCTTCACCAACCATACAAGCTTCGCCACCATCATGTGTTGAACATTCCTCACGAACACCTTCCTTGCCATCACGACGAGAATGAACAGCAACCCAGATAGTTTGGCTTGACTTGTTATATAGATATACATCAAAAAAGTCACTTCCTGGAATAACTTCTGGAAGAACTTCATCTGGAATGATGTCACAATCATCATTCCATACATCAATACGCTTGAGTAGAAGCTTGATTAATAATAAAACTACTACTAAGCAAACCTAAACAAAGACCACTAACTAATGCCGTTTATTTAACTATTTTAATAATTTTTTTAACACTAAATTTACCTCTTTTAACAAATTATTTTCAATTAAAATATACGTCTTAATTATACACAATAAGCAATCTTGATTACCATACAGCCGTATTTTATCGTGTAAATTGTTAATAAAATTTAAGAATAATGTCCTAGATTATCGTAAAATATCGTAGTACAATAAAGTTTAATGAATAAAAACCTTAGTGTTAATGAGTTCTATGACTATTACAGAAATTTTACAAATAACCGATCGCTTAATTTTATCCCAAACAGGAAAACACTTAAATGATTTACAAGAAACAGTCATTAAAGGAGCATGGCAAGGTCAAACCTATCAAGTTATAGCAGAGGAGTGTCAGCATAGTGAAAGTAGAATTAGAGATGTAGGTTATGAGTTATGGAACCTTTTATCTAAAGCATTAGGTGAAGATATAAAAAAGAATAATTTTTGTTCTACTTTTGAAAAATTAAATATTGAATCATACCCAAACTCATCCCCAAAATAATTCTTAAATCATGTTATTATAAATAGCAATAATAATAATAATTTTTGTCATACACAAGCTTTAAGGCGACTAAATAAACAAGAACAAGAAAATATTATCAAGAATAAATTAAGTTATCTCGATTTAACCTTAGCGCCTAAAGTAATCAAATTTTCTAACAGAGAAACTGAATTACAAACCCTTTCTAACTGGATATTTAATCAAAATACTCCTTTAATCTCGGTTTTAGGATTATCAGGAATTGGCAAAACTGTTTTAGTTAGAAGATTTATTGATTTAAACTTAGATAGCTTTCAAGTAATTATTTGGAAAAATCTTGAATTAACTCCCTCCTTAAATCAAGTTATCACCGAAATATTAACCACAGTTGAAACTCCAGAAAATTTTAAAAAATCGCCGGTTCGCCAGTTATTAAATTTCTTAAAATAAAAGCGATGTTTAATCATTATTGATGATGTGCAGCATATCTTTACTCCGGGACAATTCGCTGGACAATATCAAGCTGAATATAAAGATTATCAAAATTTATTCACCACGATCGCTGAAACAGAGCATCAAAGTAATATTATATTAATCAGTCAAGAAAAATGTGCTGAAATGCAATGTTTAGACGCTCGCCTATATCCCGTTAAAGCTTTAGAATTATTAGGCTTATATGACATTAATATTTTAGACAACACAGGTTTAAATAATCAAGATAGTTGGTTAAAATTAATTCAGCTTTATGAAGGTAATCCCACTTACTTAAAAGATATTGCCAGTTTAATTCAATATATTTATGATGGTGATGCAGCAGATTTTTTAGCATAAGCTAGCTTAGTTGCTACTCAAAAAATGCAACTTTATTTTTACAATTTATTTAACCGTATATCACCAATTGAACAGCAAATACTCTTAGAATTAAGTAAATTTGATCAACCTAGGTCTAGAGAAGAATTAAAAGAAAATTTAGCTTTGTCTTCAGTGGATTTTGTTAAGGGTTTACAATCTTTACAATACAGATATATAGTCACAAAAATTAAGCCGGATAAAACTTTGTTTAAATTGTCTCCAGTATTTAGTGAATATGTGAGAAACTACTGTAAAGATTGATTAGACTTCTGGCAAAACTCATTCAAAGCCCCCAACCCCCCTTAGCCCAATGTCGAAGGTATCGGCGCCTTCTGAGCCGATCGCACCTATAATAATAGACAAGAATGCTTTCCCAACCCAAAAAGCCGATCGCAGTTTTAAGGGGGGTTGGGGAGTAAGCGAGAATATTGCTAACAAACCGGGTTTTTTTCAAAAAAAGCCGGTTTCTCATTTCTGCTCACTTTTTCACATTTTGTTGGGCCGCTTTAGTGATTTCTTTAATCGCCCCTAAGTCCGGCGCCGGGGTTTCACTATCCATTGCCAACCAGAGTAAATACTCAATATTACCCGCAGGTCCGGCGATCGGCGACCAAATTAAGCCGCGATATTGCCAGCCAAATTCTTGGGCAGCTTGTAACACTTGAAAAATTGCTGACCCTTGGTCGTCCGGATCCCTGACTACCCCATTTTTCCCCACCCGCGATCGCCCCACCTCAAACTGTGGCTTGACCAACCAAACCACTTCTCTCGGTGGTTGCAACAATTCCCAAAGGGCTGGCATAACTTTGGTTAAAGAAATAAAGGAAACATCTACCACCCCCAAGTCCGGCAATTCTGGGCGATCGCCATATAACTCATCCCTGGTCAAGTGGCGGATATTCGTGCGTTCCCGCAACACCACACGGGGATCGTTCCGCAAACCCCAATCCACCTGACCATAACCCACATCAATGCCATACACTAACCGGGCGCCTGCTTGCAGCAAACAATCGGTAAAACCGCCAGTAGAAATGCCCCCATCCAAACAAATCCGATTTGCTACAGTTATGGGATAAACCGCCAAAGCTTTGGCTAGTTTTTCGCCCCCTCTGGAAACGTAGGGCGATCGCTCTTTTACCTCGATTTTTGCATCAATTTTCACCTCGGTGCCTGGTTTATCAATTACCTGGCGATCCACCATCACCTCCCCAGCGCGGATCAGCCTTTGAGCTTGTTGCCGAGAAGAGCAGAGGTTGAATTCTACTAATAATGTGTCGAGTCGTTGTTTCGCCATACTTCAAATCATCCTTATGCTTGTTCATCTCACCAAAACCAGCGATTCGCGCAGCGATCCCGAAAGGGAATCGCCCCTGAAATCTTACCAAAACAAAACCGGAGCTTTCATCATCCTTTCTCCGTAAAAACTCGGTAAAAACTTGCAGCGCTCTCTCTCACTCAAATCAGTGTCACAAATCACAAAAAATCGTGATTATCATCACATCTTTTTGATAAAAATTAACAGACAATAAAAATATAAAGACAAAAAATCAGTAAAATTACTGTTGACTTATACCAGGGAATGTGCTATGTCTACCGTCAAATACCGAGCGGATGCAGTTGTTGCATCCGATGAAAATCCGCCTATGGCGATCGTCAGTGGAGAAAGCATCTACATCGTCTATCCCACAGGAACCGTTTCAGCCATTAAAAAATCTTTAACCGATTGTCTAAAAATAAAAGAACTGCTTGCTCATTGCGACTTCTGGGGCGATCTGGCAATTTTCTAACTTAGTCAAAAAAAATTTAGCCATAAATTAGCCATAAAAATACCAATAAAAAATAACGGTGTAGCGTTTACTGTGACAAACAACTCACCGTCGAGTTAATTCACCACAGCAGCCGCCACACCGATGATGGAAACCGATAATTGAAACTAACGCAAGGCAATCAATCATCAAAGGATAGAAATTTTGCCACCACCAGAGAGGCAAAATTTAACAGATCCAGGCGATCGCATTTCCTCCACGCAAATCTCACAATTAAACATCTGTTTCAGCCAATTCCCGGATCATATGATCGAAAGGCTCATCCAACCAATCACCGGGCTGAATTCCCGCTGCTTCTACAGTCCCTTTCACCATATCCTTGAGAATCCCAATCCCCACCACCGTCGGGCCAATGGGTACACTCAAGGAATTATAGGTTTCCCGTAACCCTTGGAGGACGCGCTCATCCAGCACATCGGTGCTACCAGCAACCAGGGCATAAGTGGCATAGCGCAGGTAATAGTCCATATCCCGCAAGCACGCAGCATAGCGACGAGTCGTATAAGCATTACCACCAGGACGAATCAGTTCCGGTAGATCGGAAAATAACTGAGAACCGGCTTGCTTCACCAGGGCAGCCGCATTGGCGTTAATCACCGTCGCCGCTTGGACTCGTGTGCTGCCAGTTTCAAAATAGGATTTCAGTTGATCGATCGCATTCCGATCCAGGTAACGACCTGTCACATCATAATTTTTAATTAGACTTGTTACTGCGTCCCGCATTAAATTCTTCTCCCAAAATTATCAACAAAAGAGTTACGATTTGTAACTCAATCCATACCTTATGATTACCCGCTGTCAGCGCCATATCTGACCACCCAGAGTTATTTACCCAAAGAATAGGTAATAAAACTTAGCAAAGTTAAGGATCCGAGAGAATCCCGATTTATGTGCTTGGGTCATCAGAAATACAGTAGACAATAGTTTACTACAAATCGATTCCCGGAAAAATGCCTAACTTGAGTGGCGTTTATGCATTTAGTTTCTCGAACTCGTCAACATTCCCTGAGCCTTATCGGAGGCTTGAGGAGATTTCTTAATCTTTTCTCTATGTACCCATAAGGAAATCTGTGATTAAATCCAATCAACGTTGTAAAGCTGTTGTACGGATCGGGGAACAAATTTGTAACAATGGATACAGAAATTCTCAAAGCTTGTTCTAATCTGATGCAGGGATCATCGAAACCAAAAATGAACTGAAAGGCGGCAGTTGCCCTATACGAGCGATCTCCTAAAGCACCAAATTTAGGATCTGGGAATGATACACAGCCAAGTTGCGTTATGTGACCACAAAAATGACTTATAGACATTCTGTACACATATTCAGTACAACAGCAGCTAGATAGAATATCTGATTCCGTTGTTTGACAGGAGTAGTTGAGATCGAAATCTAGCTTAATACACTACGGATCTATCTAATGGTAAAAAACACCGCCTTTGCTCACTTACTCCTGAATAGGGAGTCAAACCTCACTGAAGATACAGGGATTTAGCTATGCCTGAGACGCCTCAAGAAGTCTTAAACCTAATTCGCGAACAAAACATTAAAATTATCGATCTTAAGTTTATCGATATGCCAGGAATCTGGCAACATTGCTCGTTTTACAAAGATTTGATTGACGAAGATGCTTTCACCGAAGGCGTGGCCTTTGATGGATCCAGTATCCGGGGTTGGAAAGCAATCAACGAATCCGATATGTCAATGGTTCCCGATCCGACAACAGCTTGGATCGACCCATTCTATGCCGAACCAACTCTGAGCATGATTTGCAGTATCAAAGAGCCTCGGACTGGCGAATGGTACAGTCGCTGCCCCCGCACCATTGCTCAGAAGGCTTATGATTATCTGCTTTCTACCGGGATTGGTGATACTGCTTTCTTTGGCCCGGAAGCGGAGTTTTTCCTCTTTGACAGTGTTCGCTTTGACCAAACCGAGAACAAAGCTTTTTACTACGTTGATAGCGTAGAAGGGCGTTGGAACTCTGGGAAAGAAGAAGAAGGTGGCAACCTGGGCTACAAGCCTCGCTACAAAGAAGGCTATTTCCCAGTGGCACCGACCGATACTCAGCAAGATATTCGGACGGAAATGCTGCTCACGATGGCCAAATGCGGCGTTCCCATTGAGAAGCATCACCATGAAGTGGCTACTGGCGGCCAAAACGAATTAGGGATTAAGTTTGCCCCATTAGTCCAAGCCGCTGACTATTTAATGACTTATAAATATGTCATTAAGAACGTGGCCAAGAAATATGGCAAGACCGTGACATTCATGCCCAAGCCTTTGTTTAACGATAATGGTTCGGGGATGCACACTCACCAGTCGATTTGGAAAGCAGGCACACCTTTGTTCTGGGGCGATGGTTATGCCAACTTGAGCAAAACTGCTCTGCACTACGTCGGTGGTATCCTGAAGCACGCTCCCGCATTGTTGGCCATTACCAACCCGACGACGAATTCCTACAAGCGCTTGGTGCCTGGTTTTGAAGCTCCAGTGAACTTGGCTTATTCTAAAGGCAACCGTTCGGCGGCGGTGCGGATCCCTCTGTCTGGCAGTAATCCCAAGGCGAAACGGTTTGAGTTCCGTTGTCCTGATGCCACTTCTAATCCTTACCTGGCTTTTGCGGCCATGCTTTGTGCGGGGATTGATGGGATTCAGAATGAGATCGATCCTGGGGAGCCTTTAGATGTGGATATCTATGACCTCAGCCCTGAAGAATTGGCGAAAATCCCCTCTACTCCAGGTTCTCTGCTCGATGCCCTGAAAGCCCTGGAAGAAGATCACGAGTTCTTGACCCGGACTGGGGTATTTACGGAAGATATGATTACGACTTGGATTGAGTACAAGTTGGATAATGAAGTTAACCCCATGCGTCTGCGTCCACACCCCTACGAGTTTGCCCTCTATTACGATGTGTAATTAGAGTGAGAGTCTAATTAGAGTGAGAATGATTGATTGATTGATTGCACCGCCACTTTCATTAGTGGCGGTTTTTTTCTGGTAAATGGTGACTGAAAACGGTTTTTTTGAAAATAGAATAATAGAATAGAATAGACAATTCTGGCAAACAGGACGGATCGATCCCCCCAACCCCCCTTTTTAAGTTATAGTTTAGCCAGATTTGCTTGAGCGCGGGATTCTCACCACCCTAAATATGTGTTAAGTTTCGTAACCACGCTCAAACCCAGGCAGGCTATGCTTTCTCGATTGTTAAGAAATATGTGAGTAAGGCATAGCTTAAAAAGGGGGACGGGAGCGATAATTTTGCCAGAATTGTCTAATAGTTTCCAGTGGATTTTGTCCCTAATTTTTGGCATTTTTAGAAATTATCCCATAGATTCTATTTCTAGAGTTTTTCTGCCGATCCATTCGGCGATCGCGGGGACAACGGCGTTACCAAGGACTCTCCCTCGACGACCGTCCAACCTGGGGGAAACCCCATCAGCCTCCGCTTTTGCGCTCTTCCGAGTCGCACAATTGAAATAACTATAGAATCGTTGCCAGAATCTTTTCCAGTGGATTTTGTCTCCTTTAAAGCGTGAGAAAAACATCCGCCAAATGGCGTAGACGAATTACGCCATTTGGCGTATATTCTTGAAGGCCACAAACAAAAAACCCGATCAAATGACCGGGCGATGGCTTATACCAGGGAACTTCAATGAATTTCTCGATTCAATGGATTCATTTTCTACCCTAGAGCGGGGAAAAGCATCCGCCAAATGGCGTAATTCTTCTACGCCATTTGGCGGATATTGTTGTTGACTAAGCCGAGGAGATGAGGCGATCGCACCATTACGATTACCCACTTAGCCCTGTCTGACAAACTCACTGGTATTTAACCGTGTTTCCCTGAATCAGATGAGAGCGGAGGCTGGGGAGGGTTCCACTTGAGAAACCGGGTTTCCGATCAGAATTCTCGCCAAAACCCCAGATTTTCTATGAGAAACCGGGTTTCTGACCCGATCGCGGCTAGGTGGTTGGGTTTCGTCCCTCAACCCAACATATGTTTGAGAAACCGGTTAAGACTCCCCACCCGTGAAGAAGAGGGCTTTCGCATTAGCCAATCAAAATTTTCGGCATCCAAATATGATCGTGGGCAATGCGATCGCCCCTACACCCCCGCTCGATTGGTGGCTCCCCTACACCCCTGCTCCTCCGCTCCTCCGCTCCTCCGCTCCCCTGCCCAAATACACTTCTCCCCCGACCATTCCCACTACCACCAGGGCTAAACCTATCCCAGCCCCCATTGCCCCCCACCCCAGAATGCTCAGGGCAATTAGCACTGTACAGCCAATATAGGTACTGGCAACTTGGGCATGAGTCCAGCCGGATTGCTGCAATCTTTGATATAAATGGCTGCGGTGGGCTTTGAAGATGTTTTCTCTACGCATCAGACGGCGAATCAGGGTATAAATGGCGTCAGCGGTGAGGGGTAGGGTGATGGCGATCGCTGTCCAGGCTTGGGTTGGGTTGTCAGTATTTAGCATCGGGATAACCACCGCTGCACCTAATACGGTACTGCCCACATCGCCCATGAAGATTTTGGCGGGGGACCAGTTCCACCACAGAAAGCCTAGGAGGGCAGCAGCAAGTAGCCACCAGACGGGTTGGTTGAGGTAGAGGGCGAAAAATCCTAGTTGCACTGCGGTGACTCCGGCTACTAGACCGTCCAGACCGTCCATGAAGTTGTAGAAGTTAATCAGGGCGGTGATGGCGATCGCGGTAAGGGTGTAGGCGATGATTTGTCCGGGAAGTCCGAAACTGGTTAGCCACGGTTGCGGAAAGGGGCCAAAACAGAAAAGGGCAATACCCGCTGCGGTGAGTTGGACTAGGTAGCGGATACTGGCGGGGACGTTCCTCTGGTCGTCAATGATGCCGATGATGGCTAGGGGCGTGAGAATGAGCCAAATGTTTAATATTTGTGATGAAGCTGTTATCTGTAATATATTATTTGGGAAAATTTTAGGAAAATAACTTGACAAAATAGGTGTAAGTATGCTAATGGAGGCAAAGGCGATGATGAAGCCTAAGCCGCCGCCCCGTGGGGTGGGCTGGCTGTGGGAACTGCGATCGTTGGGGATATCCAGGAGGTTTTGGCGGAAGCGTTGTTTGACCCAGCCTGTGGTTAGGAGGCTGAGGAGGAAGGTGATAAGAGATAGAATTAGGAGTTGGAGCATGGATGGGGGGCTGGTTTGAGAATCCCTATAGATGAGAGGACAGGGGAAGACGATGTTCCTACGGTCATCATACTGGTAAGGATACAAACGTTGTAGGGGCGACAGCATTGGCCACTACAATATTTGTATCCCCACCCAAATTTATCTTGGCCAATGCTTCGCCGCCATATTTTGCATATAAAATATTGCTGATTAGTTATCAAGAATATGGCGCGAATGCTGTCGCCCCTACATATCGGTTTCATTTATTTCTCATAGTGAAATTTACAAGAAATAATGGTTATTTCTTCCTCAGAAATGCCATAGACTAAACGATGTTCAGTATTAATCCGCCTTGACCAATATCCTGATAAATTACCCTTGAGAGGTTCAGGCTTGCCAATCCCTCCAAATGGAGTTATAATTATATCTTTAATTAGTAAATTCACCCTTTTTAAGAGTTTTTGCTCGTTTGCTTGTAGCCAGAGATAGTCTGACCAAGAGGCTTCCGTAAAACTGATTTTCATTCGTCAAGCAATTCTCTAACAGATTTTTTACCGGATTTGGCCTGTTTGATTGATTCTAATAGATGTTCTGCATTGGCTGGATTTGATAGTAAATAGATGGTTTCTTGCCAAGAGTTAAATTCATCTAAAGACATTAAAACAGCTTGTTGACCTCGATCGCTACATAAAATGGTTGGTTCCACATCAAGGATAACTTGCTCGATGATTTCATCTAATTCTTGCTTGGCTTGGTTGCTGGTAATTGCTTTCATGTTGATTTAGTTAAACCATTAGCTATCATCAAAGTAACACTAAATCCTATACTGTATGCAGTATTGTGGATTCTGCTGCTATCCACGACGAGGGAACCCAGGAGGCGATCGATGGTTGGGGTGTTGAGAGGGAGCGATAGTGCATCCGCACAGCTTCGTGATCGCGTTGCCGTAGGCGATCACACTTATGAAGCGATCTTCCTTCCTGCGATATCCGAGAAACCTGTTGCTACACCCCAGCAGTCCCCTATGCGAATTAGGTTCCTGGGGCAATTAATGCCAGTGCTTGCTCAATAATTTCTTCCCGGTTGACTAGGGTTTCTAACGTATCAGGATCGTAAATTCCTTCGGCTACTTCTAAGGAGGCGCGATCGATTGCCATTGGATAGGCTACTTCTAGAGTGTCGAGCAAATCTTCTGATGTCAGATAATAGCCACCTGCTTTCCGGCGCTTGTTTTTCTCCTGAATTTCCCGAACGCTGTTGCGAATTGAGACATCCCACGAGCGAGTTGTGCGATTTTCGGCCTTTCGTTTGATTAAGTGTAATAGCAGGATAACCGCATAACTTCTAATGTTATTAATTTTGTCGTCACGGCTCATTTCTTCTAGTTCTTCTACGATGACTAATGCTCCCGAAATGTCTCCACACAAAAGTCGTTCTTTGAGGGTTAGCAATTCTTCCATAATCTTATGGCTGTCAAGGTTTAGTCCTATTTTACCGCGAATCTGAGAAGCCTGGTTTTTTCACCAAATCTTGGTGATGATGCAGCAGTAAATCGCGATCGCCCCCCGATTTAAGCAAGATTTAAGCAACCCGTCGCCCCCACACCCACCCCACGGCGTCGGGCGAAGCATTCGCGTAACAGGTTGCTGATTGGTAGCGAGAACGGCTGGCGCGATCGCCCCTCTTTCCCCTTTTCTCTTTTCTCTTTCCTCTTTTCTCTTTCCTCTTTTCTCTTTCTTATTATCCTCTGTAGGGGCTTTCGCATTGGCCACGACAATATTTGTATCCCCTCCCAAATTTATCTTGGCCAATGCGAAAGCCCTTTGCAGCGTCGGGCGAAGCATTCGCGTAACAGGTTGCTGATTGGTAGCGAGAACGGCTGGCGCGATCGCCCCTCTTTCCCCTTTTCTCTTTTCTCTTTCCTCTTTTCTCTTTCTTATTATCCTCTGTAGGGGCGACAGCATTGGCCACGACAATGCTTGTATCCCCACCCAAATTTATCTTGGCCAATGCGAAAGCCCTATTCCGCGCAACAGGTTGCTGATTTAGAAACGGGGTAGAAACCGGGTTTCTATTATAGTTTTGGTGGGGTGACAGAGATAGTCTAAAGAAACCCGGTTTCTTGTCCCTTGAACCAACGCCCTAGGGTAGCCAGTTTTCATCCAGAACTTGCTCTAGGTTAAAACCGGGCTCTGCGGGAATCATATCTGATTTCATCCCTGTGGCATCGAGAAATAGTTTCCTGCCATTTTGATATTCCTGAATAAAATTTTCCTGGAGATAGTTTTTGAGACTGGGACTATCTTTGAGGATGAGTTGAATCTGCAAGCGAAAATTTCTAATATTAAGAAACCGGGTTTCTAGCAGCATTTCTGTTTCTTCACAAAGATTTAAGCAAGAAACCCGGTTTCTAATTTGGATACAAGTTTCTCGTTCTTGTTGCCAATATTTGACTTTGAGCAAGTGTTCGCACAGTCGCATGAGATAGCTACAGATAGCCCGTTTGTCTCTCTTTCCCAAACTTTTTATCTCCTCAATTAAATTCTCTAGGTCGATATGGCTGAAATCCTGGGTTTCCAACTGGGCGTTCGCGAAGCGGCGCGGATGCGCTATCGTTTGCTCTAAGCAAAGTTGATAGTCTGTGTCGTATAAGGGTAATGTTGGTTTCATTTTTATCCCACAATTTATTTTGAAATCTGTCCGGGACAAGGGGCTGATTTTATTGTATCAGGGTATCATGGTATAACTTTTATACCGAGGTATTGACAAGGGGGATGAATACTAAAGACCCTGATGTTCATGCCATGATTAAGGAATTAGCCCAGCTAACTGGGTTAAGTCTGACCGCAGCGGTGAAGATGGCGGTTGAACGGGCTTTAATTCAAGCAAAAACCCAAGACGATTGCCTCCGCGCCGCTTCGCGATCGCCAAAGTCTGCTTTATTGGAGCAGCGGTTGACGGAGATTTCTTTGCGCTGTGCGGCTTTGCCAGATTGCGATCCCAGCAATATGGATGAGATTCTCGGTTATGATGTGTAGGGGCGAACGGCCGTTCGCCCCTACTTGCCTTCGTGATGACGATCGATACATCGGCGATCGCTTTCACGTTGCGGATGCAATATCGCTTCGGCGTTGCGGATGCAATATCCCGCAGGGTGCTGGAGGCGATCGCAATTTAATTTAGGGCATAATGTCAGCGGGTGTTTGCCCAAGGCGAAGGTTTTCAATATGGCCATTGCTCTGGGTTAACTTGAGAAACCGGGTTTCTGGCCAAAATTGTCGCCACCCACCCCAAATTTTCTAGAAACCCGGTTTCTGACCCCACACCCTACATCCCACGGCAAAGGGCAAGGGCGAAGCATTTGCGAGTCTGCTTTAATATAAGAAATCCCTGCCCTAAACAATTGCATGAACTTTTTCATACTGTTCTTGATTGACGGTCATGGCATCCCAAATATCAATTTTTTGCTGAAGATTTAACCAAAGTTGCGGGCCATTACCCAAGGCTTTACCCAGACGAATTGCTAGGTCTATGGTAATGGCTTTTTTGCCATCTATTATTTCATTAACTGTCTCTGCGGATACATTTAAAGCTTTGGCAAATTCAGCTTCAGTGATTTGTAAATCATCTAAAATGTCTGCCAGAACTTCCCCTGGATGAGCGGGTCTTTTAAGTCTGTTATTGACGATATTTTCTAGGTTTTGCATGATATATTAGTTGTTTGTTGTTTGTTGTTTGTTGCTTGTTGTTTGTTGGTTGTTGGTTGTTGTTTGTTGTTTGTTGTTGGTTGTAGGGGCGAAGCATTCTGGCGACAATTTATGACACAAAAAGAAAAGTGTTCTGTCCGAATGCTTCGCCCTTGCCCTGTTCAAACTTAAAAGTGATGCGCCAATTTCCCGATAAAGCAATAGACCAAGTTTCTTTTCTGTCGCCTTTGAGTTCATGTAGATTGTATCCAGGAATTTTCAAGTCGTCTAGGCATGATGCTGAGTCGAGCGCTTCCAGCCTAACTCTAATTCTTTTCTCAAATTCTTTGGGTATTCCTTTGTTATTGCCCTCTCTAAAAAATGCGGCTAATCTTTTATTTTTAAAATCTTTAATCATTGTTAAGTAGGTGGGCAGAAATAAATGCACCAGAGACCATATCACAAGAAAAACTGTCATTCCCGCGAATGCGGGAATCCACAGTCTATCGGCGGGGAACGAAAAGTGCAATTAATTATGTTCACCTACTTAATAACTGAATTTATTGCTTACGGAGTGGTAAAATATGGCCAGTTAAAAATTCGCCCTGCGCTGGTTAACATTCACTCATAATTGGGAAATTGGGTAAGTTTCTCCGGCTTTGGCTGCGCGAATAGACTCTTGTAAGTCAGCTATAATCTGAGTTTTTGGCTCATTTTCATCAACGGGGCTGAGTCCACTGGGGGTTGAATAGAGTTCGATAGAAGTGATTTTTTGCAACAAACTGTTCCAAACTGCGATGGGAATAATTACTTCAGTTTTTTCTCCTTGGGCATTGGAAACGTATTTAACTAGAGCTTGAAGTTGGGAAATATTCATTTATAGGCTCATTTATGGAAGGTGCAGAAGGGCAAGTTTTGGATGACGTTTACTATGATGATATCGCCATAATTTTAATGTAGCCTAGGGTATTGCGGATTTTGCTGCTATCCACGACGAGGACACCTAGGAGGCGATCGCTTGGGGCGTTGCGGATGCAATATCGCGATCGCGTTGCGGATGCAATATCGCAATTTAATTTATGGCATAATGTCTGCGGCTGTTTGCCCAAGGCGAAGGTTTTCAATATGGGCAAAATGTTGGTCTCGCGTGATGAGGATTGCGCCGCATTCCATCGCACTGGCCGCAATCCACATATCATTGGTTGGGATGGGTCGGCCTTTACGACGTAAGTTGGCGTAAATCGTGGCATAAAAATCGGCTGTGCTGTCTGTTATCGATAAAATCTCGACCCGTGGTGAACGGAGAAACTTTGTCAGTTCCAAGCGGTTTTGTGCTTCTCGTTTTCCCACGGCAAATCCGCTCAATAGTTCTCCCAAGACGGTACTGCTGAGGTAAATGCGATCGGCTAAGGCGATGATTTCCACGATATCGGCCACGCCCTGCATAAAGTCGCTGTAAGCATTAGTATCCAACAAAATTGGTCTCATAATGGCCATTGCTCTGGGTCAATGTTGCCAAAGGAAGCGGTATTAGCCTCAAATTCCTCTGCTTCCTCTTGGCTCCAAGTACCAGCTAGTTCGCTCAGGTCTTCATGTCGCTGATAGAGGGGTTTTTCCTGTCCCAGACCAACACCGCGATCGAGCAGACGCAGGACTAAGGCATTGACGCTGGTGTTTTCTTTTTTTGCCAGTGCTTTCAGCTTGGATAGGGTTTCCGGTTCCAGTCCTCGGACACTGATATTCGCCATGCTACACTCCGATGCTATCAGTTTGATTGGCTATTATGATAGCATAAGTGCGATTCGTTCACGCGGAAAGTAGATGGGAATACCTGAAACGTGCGCGTGGTAATGGTTCCGATAGACATAGTGAACTAACAGGCATCTGCCTAAATCGTAGTCACGAGACCATTGCAACTGTGGATTTGTTGTCCTAAATGGAAGAGTGCGACCTGAAAGGTCAATTGGTAAGTAGAGCCGGCTCTACTAGGGGAGTCACACCCCCTACCCTCGCGGAAAATACCAGAAATGGTATGGTCACGCCCCAGTAGGTAACGAAACAGGCGGAATGCAGACCCCGAACGTAGCCGAAGCCAGCAGCCTAAGCCGGTTAGGAGCAAGAGGGAGTCTCTCAACGGTGAATGAAAATGAACTGTCATTCAAACTGCGTAATTTAGGAACGAGCCAAATAAGGCTGACAGGCTCGAACCAAAAGGTAAGTGGGTGGTTTTGATGTTTTTTCTTCATCAAGGCGTGTGATCAAAACCCCACCGCAGGAGAGGCAGCACCTAACGAGAGAACGGACAACCAAATGATACAACAGGGTAAACCCCACAGAGTCTATGGGAAGGTCGAATCCCGTAGTAAGCAGACCGTAAGGAAAGCAGAACTCTCTGGGGGGTAAAGGATGAGGCAAAAAGCGAAAGCCTCCCTGTAATAAGGAGGATAGGGGTTCAAAATTTGCCCCTGACCGAAAGGAACAGCAGACTTGCCTTGGGTCTTATGAGAAAGAGACCAGACAATAAAAACCGTATCTGAGGACAAGTTAGATGTCGCAACCAAATGCAACAAACGGACTAAAGAAACCACTGGAAGACTGGAGCCAAATTAACTGGCGAAAAGTCAACAAGCTGGTTAGGAATTTACGTCAAAGAATCTTTCTCGCGAGAAAACTTGGTAACTTTCGTAAACTGAGAAGTCTACAAAAGTTAATGTTAAGAAGCCACGCAAACTTACTATTGTCAGTGAGGAGAATCACCCAAACCAATAAAGGAAAAGCAACGGCAGGAATTGACAAGGAAATAGTCAATACCCCAGAGCAAAGGGTGAAGCTGGTAAACAACTGGAGAGGCGGAACTCAAAGCCCAACCAAACGGGTAATGATACCAAAGCCAAACGGAAAGTTACGACCGCTAGGAATCCCAACCTTGCGCGACAGAATCGAACAGGCAATAGTAATGAACGCACTAGAACCCGAATGGGAACCCGTGTTTGAGCCAAATTCCTACGGATTCAGACCCGGAAGAAGCTGTCAAGATGCCATTGAACAAAGTTTTATCAGACTTTGTAAAGGCAGAGACACTTGGGTTTTAGAAGCTGACATCAAAGGATTTTTCGATAACATTGCCCATGAATCCATCTTGAAACAATTAGGAAACTTCCCTAAAAGGGATTTAATCCAAAGATGGTTAAAAGCTGGCTATGTTCTCAAAGGGGAATTCAACCCCACAAAGACGGGAACACCGCAAGGAGGGGTAATCTCACCCCTACTAGCCAACATTGGACTGCATGGTTTGGAACAACTCGTTAAAACCACCAATTCAAAATTAGGCATTGTGCGGTATGCAGACGACTTTATAGTTACTGCCAGAGACAAGGGAAGTCTTGAAAAAGCCCAGACCAGAATCCAGCAATGGTTATCAGAAAGAGGACTTGAATTAAGCACGGAGAAAACGGTTATTACATCAATAGAAGACGGCTTTGACTTTCTCGGTTTCAACCACCGCCACTATAACGGCAAACTGCTTGTCAAACCATCCAAAAAGAAGGTTCTAGCCTTCTGTAAAAGGATAGGCGAAGAAATAAAGGCAATGAATGGTTGTGAACAGGAAGTAGTCATTAAAAAGCTAAATCCGATTCTCCGAGGTTTTGCTAACTACTACAAAGGGGTAGTGAGCAAAGTAACCTTCAGCTACATCTCATCAAGAGTGTGGTACTACCTTTGGAGTTGGGCGAAGCGTCGGCATCCCAACAAAAACACAAAATGGATTCGGAAACGTTACTTTAAGACCATAAAAGGCAATAAGTGGACGTTTGCCTGTACAGGTACAGACAAACGACGAGGAAAAGAGGTAGAAATAATTCTCTA
The DNA here is from genome assembly GCF_040564635.1 of Planktothricoides raciborskii GIHE-MW2. NCBI lineage: Bacteria > Bacillati > Cyanobacteriota > Cyanophyceae > Oscillatoriales > Oscillatoriaceae > Planktothricoides > Planktothricoides raciborskii. The sequence continues at coordinate 4,171,373 of NZ_CP159837.1, read as the reverse complement.
CCCAATAGCTTACACCCCAATCGAGCGCCATGTAAAGGTCAAAGGGGAAGCGTCACCGGACGATCCGAGCCTCAAGGAATACTGGGAAAAACGTCACCAGAAATATGGTAAGAGCTACTGGGAGAAAAACTCCCGGAATTATAAAATCGCTCAAAACCAAAACTGGAAATGCCCTATCTGTGGCGAACCTTTATTCAACCGGGAGGAAATCGAAACCCACCATATAGTACCTGTTGCAGAAGGGGGAAAAAACGACATTGAAAACCTTGTGCATTTACACCAAGCGTGTCATAAGCAGGTACACAGCAAATCCAAGTCCAATCGCTTGAAATAAGGCTTGAGCCGGATGATGCGAAAGTGTCAAGTCCGGTTCTTAGGGGAGGGGAGGGGAGTAATCCCTGAACCTTACCCGACCAATTACCCGGATTTCCTGGAAAAAGAAGAATCTTAACAAAGATTTAACAATTACCAGGGGTAGTTAGGCATCAGCCCCACCCGGAGACTCACTATTCACTGGTGTGAAGCGGGCTGAAAAGGAGGTAACGCTTAACCAGTAAGGGAATCCCTTCGAGCCAATTAGTCAAGGTCAGCCGTAAGGCAAATGTTCGACAGGAACCCTCTCAAGCATAAAGTAGCGAAATCTGGTTGATACGCTGCGACCAAAAGGTCACGGGGAATGGGTAGGTAAATTTTATGAGTTGCCTACAAAGATACGGAGTTTTATACCTCACGTATTAACGAAATCCCAAAGTACCCAGGGGGACAGGACAGCATCCTAAAACTAATAATCCCAAATCCATGGAACGAATTAAAGCCCATATTGGCTCTCAGGATAGGTCGATACTCCTAAGTAGTGATAAGTGTAAGCGCAAGCCATATGGGTGAGAGATACAGTGCAGAAGCCAAAGACCAGCCTAACAACTGGTATATGCAGACAGCCTGTGCCTAAGTTGAAATGTAGAGTTTCAAGTAGAAGTATATATGTCCAAAACACGACAAAAGTTGATGGTGGAATGGAACGGAATCCCCTGGAAATTAGTACAGCGGAAAGTGTTCAAGCTCCAAAAGAGAATCTACAGAGCGGCTAGTGAGGGCAACAATGTCACAGCAAAAAGGCTTCAGAAACTACTGTTAAAGTCATACTACGCAAAACTACTCGCTGTAAGGCAAGTAACCCAACTCAATAGAGGAAAGAAGACGGCCGGGGTAGACGGGATAAAATCACTAACACCCGTACAAAGGCTCAGTCTGGCCTCCAGACTGTCACTAACCAATAAGGCCAAAGCAGTCCGCAGAGTATGGATACCAAAACCCGGACGGGATGAAAAACGCCCGTTAGGAATACCTACAGTCGAAGATAGAGCGCGTCAGGCATTGGTAAAAATGGCACTAGAGCCATATTGGGAATCTAAATTTGAAGAAACCTCGTATGGTTTTAGACCAGGTAGGTCAACACATGACGCCGTAGCCAGGATATATCTTGTGATAAACAAGAAACCGAATTATGTTTTGGATGCGGATATATCCAAGTGTTTTGACAAAATCGATCATACCTACTTACTGAAAAAGCTCCAATGTCCAGCAAATATCCGACGCCAAGTTAGTGCTTGGTTAAAAGCCGGAATTATGGACAAAGGAGCCTTTGAAAAGCCAGTAGCAGGCACACCTCAAGGTGGGGTGATTTCGCCACTACTTGCCAATATAGCACTAGATGGGATGATTCGCGAAGTGGAATCAAAGTTCCCAAAGAAAGGAAATTACCCACCAGCAAGAATCATTCGATACGCAGACGATTTTGTGGTTCTACACCCGGAATTAAAGGTCATCTTAGGAGCTAAAGCTGCAATCGAAGCTTGGTTACAACCAGTTGGGCTGGAATTGAAGCCGGAGAAAACCAGGATATGCCACACTCTGGAGCATATTAAGACTCCAGAAAGTGAACTGACTGTACCCCCCGGATTCGATTTCCTGGGGTTCAATATCCGACAGTACCCAGTTGGGAAACACAAGTCAGGAAAAACAGGTGGCTTCAAATCGGAACTACTTGGATTCAAAACCTTGATTAAACCAAGTAAGAAAGCAATCAAAGCCCACCATGTAGCCTTAAAAGTAGTCATTAAGACCCATAAAACAGCCCCACAAGCGGGACTCATTGGAAAACTAAACCCAATGATTAAAGGATGGGCAAACTACTACTCAGGGGTAGCAGCCAAGGAAACGTTTTCATCAGAAGACCACAACCTTTGGCAAATGCTCAGAGCATGGTCAGTAAGAAGACGTGGAAGAAAACAAAAAGCCCAAGCAATACGCAAGTATTATCGCGAGGGTCGATATGGTACATGGACGTTTGCCACAGCAGACGGACTAACACTATGGAAACACGCGGACGTCGAAATCAAACGACATACCTTAGTCAAGCCTGACAAATCCCCGTATGATGGCGACTGGATTTACTGGAGTACCAGGCGAGGACAAGACATTGAAGCCCCCACAAGAGTGGCAAAACTGCTGAAAAAGCAGAAGGGTAAATGTCCATATTGCGGGCAATACTTCACAAGCAGCGACCTGCTCGAAGTAGACCACATCATTCCTAGAAGCCAAGGCGGAAAGGATGAATACAAAAACCTGCAATTGCTTCACGCTCATTGTCACGATTTAAAGTCAAGATATGATAGAAGCGCCCAAGGGCATCAGGAAGAAGAACTGCTACTCTGGTAGTCGTACCCATGTAAGGGGTCAACATAGGTAGGAGCCTAGTGCCGTGAAAGTGGCACGCTGGGTTCTGAATGGGAGGTGGGGGAAGTGATTCCCCCATCGACCCCTAATAACCGCTCCGCTCCCCCGCTCCCCTGCTCGATTGGCGGATCCCCTACACCCCACGGTAAAGGGCGAAGCATTCGCGTAATAGGTGGCTTGTTGGTAGCGAAAATTCATGGCGCGAATGCTGTCGCCCCTACAAAATTATTGTCCCCTGTATGATTATCCCCTGTATGATTATCCCCTGTAGGGGCGACAGCATGACCGCAGTAAATTTATGCTTCTCAACGATAACTTATATACGGTCATGCAACGCCGCCCTCTTTCGCGTAATAGATTGCTGATTGGTAGCGAAAATTCAAGGCGCAAATGCGATCGCCCCTGCCCCCCTGCTTCCCTACACCCGACGACAAAGGGCAAGGGCGAAGCATTCGCGTAACAGGTTGCTCGTTGGTAGCGGAAATTCACGGCGCGAATGCTGTCGCCCCTACAAAATTATTGTCCCTGTATTATTATCCCCTGTAGGGGCGAAGCATTGGCCACGACCATGTTTGGCTCCCCACCCAAATTTATCTTGGCCAATGCTTCGCCCTCTTCCGTGTAACATATTGCTGATTTGTTGCAAAAACTCCAGGCGCGAATGCGATCGCCCCTACACTCCTACACCCCACGACAAAGGGCGAAGCATTCGCGTAATAGGTTGCGCGTTGGTAGCGAAAATTCACGGCGCGATCGCGATCGCCCCTACAAAATTATTGTCCCCTGCTCCCCTGCCGATGGCGGGCTCCCCTGCCCCCCTGCCCCCCCGCTCCCCTACTCTCCTGCCCCCCTGCACCTGTCTAGCTCTTTCTGGATTCACGCTCCATCCCCTTTGATTTTCGACCAAGGTGGCGATCGCGATCGCAAGATACATGGCTAACTGGAAATCATGCCTAGGCTACGCATTAACTCTACCTCTTGACGCAGACCTTCTTCTAAGCTGCGGGGGAAAAAGTCTAAATCTCGTTGGGCAGCATCGTGAGGATAGGCTTTGTCTTCTTGAAGGCGGAGAATTTGTTCGCGACGAACGGGCGATCGCTCTTTTAAGATATTTTCTAGAATTGTGGCTGACCAGACTCCTGCATTGAGGGGTAATGAAATCTGGCGTACTGGTTTGCCGAGTAGTTTTCCAACTAACGTTAGCAGTTCTCGGAAGGTGACAACCGTCCCACCAGAGAGGTCATAAGCCCCTTGGATATGGGGTCTTTGAAGTGCGGTTAAGATGGCTTGGGCTAAGTCCTCAGCATGAACTGGTTGTATGAGGTTGTCACCAGCGCCAAAGACGGGAAAGAAGCCGTAGCGATCGCAAAACTTTATCAGTTTATGCAGGTTCTTATCTCGGTGGGAACCATATATCATGGTTGGTTGCAGCAAACAGCAGGAGCCACGATACTCAAGCAGATGAGCAGCAATTTTCTTGTAATTGGCCGAAAATTCGTTGTATTTTGAATAGACTCCTGTCGTTCCAATAACAATTAAGTGAGGAGTTTGCTGACAGATTTCCAGACTTTCAAGAATCGCTGGGATATGGCGAATAGAGGCGATATGAACTATCGTTTTAGGACTGTGCTTGGGTAAGATTTTCGTCCAAGTTGAAACATCCGAGCTATCCCCAGTTAAATAATTTATATTTAAATCTAGTTCTTGAATATATCTGCGATCGCTAGTCGGTCTAACTAGACAAAAAACTTTACCACCGGGATTAACTATACTTAATTTTTTCAGCAGTAAACTTCCTGGCAGACAAGTAGTGCCAGTAAATATGATAGGTTCTACTTGCTTGAATACATCCATATATCAAATGCTAAAGTTATTTTTTTTAGCTTAATATTTTATTATAGACATCTAAAGTTTTATCGACCATTCCTTCAACGGTAAACTCTTTGATAACACGAGATTGAGCCACCTCACCCATTTCAGAGCGTATCGCAGAATTTGCGAGTAACTCATTAATAGCGTCTGTCAAAGCCTGCGAATTGCATTTCGGAACAACCAAACCAGTTTTTCCATGTTGATTAACATAAGTAACTCCGGTTTCCAAGTCAGTTGTAATCACTGGTTTTCCGCAAGACATTGCCTCAATTTGTACAATTCCAAATCCCTCACTATTTTCTACCGATGGTAAAACAAAAATTTCGCAGGCTTTATACATAGCAATTAAATCTTCTTCAGATAAAAAAGGGATAAAGGAAACATTATTAGGACATTTAACTGCTATTTCTTCTAGTTCTTCCCGCAATGGTCCTTTTCCCACAATAATCAGATGTGCATCTGGTACATTTTCCATTGCTGAAACTAAATATTTCACTCCTTTGTAATAAACCAGTCTGCCTGTAAATAAGATAATTGGTTTTTTATATTTTTCTCGCCAGTAGGCAGCTTTAGTTTCAGATTCAAGAGTCTCTTTAAACTTTGATATATCTACTCCATAATGAACAACGTGACATTTTGATGAAAAATCACCTAAAAATTTTGAAGATGTTATGTGTTTGGGAGTTGCGACTATGATTGCATCAGCTTCATGCAAAACTGCATTTAGTAACGGAGTATAAAGGGGTGCTAATGCTTTTTGACGAATAATGTCACTATGCCACCATACTACTAGACGTTTAAAACGTTTTTTTGCTTGTTTTAAAAATGTTAGGTATGTCATTCCACCTAAAAGAAAAGGTTCGTGAAGCTGAAGAATATCTCCTGTTTGTTGTAGCAGATGAAATGGATATGAGGGACTAATGGGCAGTGATGCAATACGTCCCAATGTACCTGTTGATATAATCGACACACCGTTTCGCTTTTCAGAATATGTTTGGAAGTCTTTGCTGCAAGTTACAACATAACTTGAATCGTTAAATTGTTGGGCAAATCCTTCAGCTAATTGTTGGACTACTATTTCAATACCACCAATTCTAGGAAAATAAGCTTCCATCGCCTCATTAGTGGAAGGAAAGTAGGCTTTATTGCTTTGAACTACTTTAATATCACTCACAAAATCAACCTCTAGAATAAATATAGATATTTTTAATTATTAAATATTAATTTTGATTTCATCTTGGAAACCAATCATTTATTGCTAATACTTTAACATTATTATTTACACAAATTATTTGAATAAAAAAATTAATGTTGGCATACTTCAGACCTCAACTTATTTTTTGATAGATTAAATTTATGTTGATTTTCTTGTTTCACTTAAAGGCTAAAACGGCGCACAAAAGATAATAGACAATTTGTGTTTTTTTCTCCAATCAATATTCTTACAAATAACTTAGAGTATGCTCTAAAGAACCCAATTAATTTTCTATAAAGGGGAACATTAATCTTCAGTTCAGACATAAGTCTTACAGTTTCGTGAAAAGAGTCAACACCTAACTCAGAACTGATACCTCCTAAAGTATGTTTATTAATGACTCGATTATAGTGAATAGGTTTCTCTTGTGCCAAAACACTTATTAATAACTTAGCATCTCCAACAACCTTATAAGTTGGATCAAATTTACCATAATTTTCAAATAAAGATGTGTGATGAAATGTTGCAGGGTGAGGTGGGATAACCAAAATTGAACCTACCCAATTTTTACCAATTGATTCTATAGGTTGAACCACAGTGCGTAAATAATTAAACGAGTTAGGTAGCAATTGAATTACGTTTCCGTAAACAATACGATAATATTTTTCAATATTTACTATAAAATCATGGACATCTTTGAGAACTTCATTATCCGCCAAAGCATCATCAGCGCCCAAAAAAAGTATCCATTGCCCTCGTCTGTATTCTAGTGCTTTATTCCAAGCATCGTATATTCCGTTATCTGGTTCAGAAATCACAACTGAGAAATGTTCTGATTGCGATTTTATATATGTCACTGTGTTATCAGTTGAAGCTCCATCTACTACTATATGTTCGTAACTTTTAAAGGTTTGATTTTTGACACTTTCGACGCATCGACTAATCGTTGATTCTGCATTGAGAGTAGAAGTTATAATTGTAAAAAATGGATTAAATTCTGTGTGGATCATAAATCAAACTCTAATATATGTTAGAAAAAATATTTTACTCTACGTTAACCACTTTTCGTTTATTTAATTTTGAATATTTTTTTATCTCTGTAAATAAATATCTATTTTTGTTTTGCTAAAATATAAAAAGATTGGCAAAACTGACCAAAATGAATAACTTGTAGCCATTGATACTGGTCTTTGCAACAATAAAGCAGCTATACCCAAGCAAATAAAATATCTTTTATGATCATTCTTGAAAATCGCAAAAATAGAAATCGTTAATAACGATAACATGATCAAATAATGAGGCCAGGAAACCAATAATCCACCTTGCTCAATCGGACCTAGTGGTGCATCCGCAGCTTTTGTCCCCTCTTTTTCAAGAATATTTGGATCGATACCAAATAAGAGAGTTTTCACCCCGCCTTTTTGAATCATTTCAATTCCAGCATTTGTTAAATTGTATCTAGTCTCCAGTCCAGCTAATCCAGAGATATCACTATAAGTAAAGCGATATAAAAATCTAGCATAGATTTTGTTTTGTATCTCACTAGATGCTGCAGAGATTAATAATGTCACCAAAAAAACTGATACTATAACTCTCCATAAAATTTTCATATTTCTACTTTTTTCTATTATTTCTGATAATATATGTATGCTCATATAGGCTACGTGAGCAAATGATAAGGTAACCATGCCAAGACCTAGAATAAACCATGTTACGCTTTTATTCATTCGCAAAATATGTCTTGATGCCGCCAATGAACATATAAAGAATGAAAATGCACCCGGTTCATCGTATATTCCTGATGGTTGTACTACTAAATAGTTAGCATTACTCAGGGAAAATGGGTAGAAAAAATTTGGACGTCCATCAGGATTAGGAAAAGAAAAAAAAGGCTCTCCTCCAAGCAAGCCAAAAACAAAAGCAATCAATGCGCCTGAGAGAAGAAACACAAAAAATAAAGTTATTATTTTGACCAAAGAAATTATTTCGTTGTTTTTTGATACTTTTATAATAGAAATACCCATAATCAATATTAAGGGATAGAACATATACTTAAAGTTACCCCAGTACATAGCTGAGATAGATGAGCTTAATAAAAACGATAGATAAAAAATCTGAGCAGTAAAAGAAGGTAATTTTTTTCGCCTACTCATAATTATCACTAATATGAAAAAACAAAATATAAAAATAATACTTCTAGTTCTAGATACAATAAATATAGGAGATATTGCCAAAGCCGCAAATATAAATGCAACTAAAAGCCATAAATTTGTTAATTTAAATTTATTGAATAACATTTGAATATCTTTCCAATATGCAAAATTACTTATTTAGTATATATGAAAAGCGATTTATAATTATTAACTACAAGATGAATGGCGAAGCTTATGTGCCGTCCTCCAGTCACAAGTTTGAGAATTAATCAATCTCTCCGATTAACTGGAGAGGCAAACCCAGATTTTTAATTCAGACCATTGGTAGCATTTTTTCAATTTATCATTAACCTTGACAAAAAAATATTTTATATTCATTTATTAAATTAGATGATATTATGTGTGGCAATTTTTATAAAATTTTTAGCGAATATCTGATAATTTATTGAATTCATCTCTTTTGTTATCTCTAATTGACAATTAGAGCCAGGAGATAATTTGGGTAAAAGCATTGTTATTTTATCAGCCAAATCCTCCGCAGAATTGGGATCGAAAAAAATTGTTTGAGGTGGATTTTGTTCTAAATGTACAGGAATCTCTGAGAGTATTAGAGTTTTTCCGAGAGAACGCGCATCTTCAACAACTGTACTCCAGCCTTCAAAAAGAGACGGTTGAATCACTGCCAAACATTGACGCATTAGTTGAATCTGATCGTTACGGGGAATCAATCCTAAAATTTTTATTTGATTCTGTAAACCAGATTCTTGAATATACTTCAAGATTTTCTTGGTATAGCTGGGAGAACGAGAATCATAAAGGCTCCCAGTACATACAATATTAGGTAATATATTATACTTATTTTTTAAAATTGCTAAAGATTCAAATACTAACCTATGATTTTTATGAACCCAAAATTGATTGCTAACCAAAAAAAATTTATCAGGCAGGCCATATTTTTTTATAACAAATTCTGGTTTACGGTCAAAACACTCTTCTGGTATAATTGTTCTAAAATTCAAGACAAACGTTTTGGGTTTTGAATCAGGGAAAAACTTTTTAAAATCTTTTTCTGCTATTTGGCTGCTTAAAACCAATTTCAGCTTTTTTTGAGCTACATCTGCAAAAATTTGATTTAGATTACTTGTGTTTTTAAATAATTCAGGGAAATATTTATATTGAAAATCGGGAATCCAGACTGCGTAATCACAGGAAAATTTCCAAGAAATTCCAAAAATATTCAATGGATATATAAAATTTAAGCTTTCTCTGTTGGCTACTTGAATTAAACCTCGACCTATAATATTTCTTACCAAAGGAAAGAATCGACCAATCTTTCTACACAAGCGATTGTATAAATTTGCATTAAGACAATTTTCTATACACACTTTGTCAACAATAGGCAGCAAGTCTTGATAAAATTCTTGTTTGATATCAGACCCAACCAGTAAGTAAATTTCTATGGTTTGGCGTTCTTCTGGTGGTAAAAAGTTAAGTGCTTTAACTAAATTTTGAATATAAATAATGCCACCCATCCATTGAGGGCTGTGCATCAGCAATCCAATTCTAAAACGTTTTACCATCCTAATACCTCAGCCCGACACCATTGAGCATAAACTTTCAATCCTCTTTCCAGAGATACTTCAGGTGTAAATCCTAAATTTGTTAATCGATTAATGTTAGCTTGCCAATTCAGCGGATCTCCTGTGGGGACAATTCCATCAAACTCAACTTCTATTTTTCTTTCCAGTTCAGGGATAATCAACTCCGGTAATTTTTTTATTTTTGTTTCTAATCCACTAGCCAGATTATAAATATCAGCTTGACAGGGAGAGCATTCTGAAATAGTTTGAATTGCCTTAGCTACATCAATAACATGAATGAAATCTCGACTCTCGTTTCCTGTGCCTTTTAACTTTACAATAGATTCAGTCAATGATTTATGACAAATATCCCAAATAACTTGTCGTCTTAAGCCTGGACCATAAGCCGAAAAAATTCTGACAATTGCTGTTGGTAATTGATAGATTTTATAGAATTCTTGACAAAGTTGTTCGCAGATTAGCTTATGAAAGCCATAAGGAGAAATCGGGTTTGTTTCGTGAGTTTCTGCGATCGGCAAAGAATTAGGGTTTCCATAGACCGCAGCACTAGACAGATAAATAGTCTTACAGTTGGGGGCATAAAGCCGTAAAGTGTTTAATAGTTGAAATGTAATTTCTACGCTAGTTTTAAAGTCAGCATTCGGTTCAGTTACAGAAAGCCCTACTGACGCCCTACCGATACAGTGGATACAAATTTGCGGTTGTACTTGCTGAATAATCTGGGTTAATTCATTTGAGGGTAAGAGCAATTGGTAATAATGAGACAAAGCTTGATTAGGAGCATTTTCCCGTGGACGAGTTCCCAGTCCGACCACTGACCAACCTGCATCAAAAAACTGTCTTGCGATATATCGACCGATAAAGCCTGTTGCTCCTGTAATTAAAACAGTATTCATAAGTTGGTCAAGTCTTTTACTTTAATGGTTCGCTTTAAGTCCAAGTCATATAATGGCATCTCAGAAATTAAATCCAATTTTTGCTTAAAATCCAAAAAGTTTAAATTTCCTTTATAATCGTGAGACTCTCTAAACTGAGCTTGTACATAAGCGGATTCAGCAGAATAGACTGGTAAATTACCAACCAAATCATTTCTCACAAAAAAAACATTATTTCCTCCACTATTTGAACCTACTAAAGAATAACCTTTAATTTTACCTAGATGTTCTAATGCAGCAATAGAAGCACCATAATAAATCCAGGAAAAATGAGCTTTCTGTCTGACAAAGTTTTCATCGTAAGGAATCGTGACTTTCTTGTGACAGCCAAATAAACTATTATATTCGCAGATTACAATAGCTGGGTTAATACATTCTATTGCTTCCCAAACCCAGTAGTCATTACCATCAATATCAATTGATAGTAACCCAATTTCTCCTGAGCAACCATTTTTAGTAAAAATATTATTAATATTCTCAGTAGTAATAAAAGCACATTCAGCTTTTAGATTGTAAGCCCAGTATATTCGGTCAGATTTTATATATTCAATATTTTCTAATGAACCATCTATGACTAAACCAGACCAGTTATTGTGGGTTAGAAGAAATCTGGTATTAGATTCCTGATAATTTTCAACTCCAAACTCAACAAAAATATGATTTTTAACATATATATTTCTCAGTAAAAATTGAATAATTCCATCTTCTCCCCATTGCGAATAAACTTGAAACTCGTTATCTTGAATGTTTTTTGAATTGATTAAAACTTGCTGATTTAACTCAATCCGTCCCAAAGCTCTTTGGATGCGATCGAGTCTAGAAAAAATGATTTTTGAAGCTATAATATATTTTTTGAGTTTATTAATCAAGTTCATTCAATTCTATACTTGTAATTGTTTTTGAGTTGCCTTAAACTTATTCTCTAATTTTCTATAACAAAGCTGACTATAACCTTGTACTTGATTGGACAAAGACCATCCCAATAAATCTGCAATTTCTTTAGCTGACTTTTGATACTTAACTCCCAGTGCATCTGCACCCCATTGCTGTCTTTCTATCGCTTCCATAGGAGGTACAAAAAACTCTGGGAAATTGTTTTTAGCCCATTCTTCGCTCCAGAAAGTTTGACTTTTTTCAAGTAAATCTGGATTTTCTTTATAAAAAAGATCGTTTATAAAATCTTTTACTGAATAAATCGCATAAAAACCATATATAGATACTTTACAGGCACAATAACTTGCGTAAGCTATATGAGAACCTAGTACATTAGTAGTCATATATTCAAAGCTCTGGAAAATAGTCTTCATTCGCTGTAAAGCATTTTTATCATCTACAGATGCTCCAGTAATCCAAGGAATGTCGTGCTTTTCAAATTCTGAAACCCAATATCCTTTACTTACACAAGCACTATGAACACAAGCGACAATTGAAGAGAAATAAGGCTTTAGTTTGGCAACTTGTTTAACATATGCCTCTTGATTCCATCTGTGTTCAGTATAAGATAAAGAATGACTGGGCATAACTAAAAGAGTATTTTGTTTTCTCTGGACTTTTACATCATCCGAATAAATAAAGGGCAGACCAACTGCTTCTGCTTTATTAAAACCAAATCCGTTCAAAATTTTTACTTGCTCTTCAGTAGCAACTAGATGCATATCTTCATAACTTCCCCAGTGAGCAAGTTGTCTGACATGAAAAGATGGCGTAAATTTCCATCCATGTAACCATCCAGCAAAACTTCGAGGGGGGTTTTTTCTACCTGTTTGTGCTGCAATAATGTGGCTTATTCCATAATAGTCAGGCTCACATCTCAATTTTATTGTTTCAACTGGTGGTAGTCTTTCTATTAACCAGAATAAATTATCTTGAATCATGCATTAAAACTTTCTACTTTACTTAAAAGTATTGCCATAGAACAGCAATCTTTCTCACTCACTTCAACACATCAAAAGACAAATGACTTCCCGCTTTAACATCTTTCCTCACAGCCAAACCTAGCAGTGAGTCTAAATACTTCGGGGGCAAGCCTAAGCCTGGGCGAATTGCCCTGACATTCTCAGTAGTCAATACCTCCCCAGCTTTCATGTCTTTAGCCACATATAAACTACGACGAAACATCAAAGATTTTCTCTCAGCCTCAGTTGGGCTATACTGAACCTGACCTAAAGCTTGCCAAGCTCTTTCCGACTCTACCACAAGTTGCGCCATTTCTTCTGGTTCCATTGAAAAAGCGGAATCGACACCACCATCAGCACGACGCAGGGTAAAATGCTTTTCAATCACCGTCCCACCCAGGGCAACACTAGCAACGGCGGCACCAATGCCCATTGTGTGGTCAGATAGACCCACCTGCACGTTAAAGAGTTCCCGCAAATGAGGAATGGTTAGGAGATTGGTGTTTTCTGGGGTAGCGGGGTAGGTGCTGGTGCATTTGAGTAAAATGATATCCTGACATCCTGCTTCTCTGGCGGTGCGGACGGTTTCATCTAATTCGGCTACGGTTGCCATGCCTGTAGAAATTATCATGGGTTTGCCTGTACTGGCAACTTTGCGAATTAGGGGCAAGTCTGTATTTTCAAAGGAGGCGATTTTGTAGCAAGGGACATCTAAAGATTCAAGAAAATCAACGGCGGTAGTATCAAAGGGGGTGCTAAAGCCAATGATGCCGAGTTCTTTGCAGCGTTTCAGGATGGGTTCGTGCCATTCCCAAGGGGTGTGCGCTTGTTGGTACAGTTCGTAGAGAGAATGACCATACCATAGGCTATTGGGGTCATTAATGAAAAACTCCCCTTCCTTGATATTTAAAGTCATTGTATCAGCAGTGTAGGTTTGGAGTTTGAGGCCATGTGCGCCTGTTTTGGCTGCCGCTTCTACTATTTCTAAGGCTCGCTCTAAGGATTGGTTGTGATTGCCAGACATTTCGGCAATGATAAAGGGGGGAGCATTATTCCCGATTTTTTTATCCGCAATTAAAATTGGTTTTGCCATAATCAAATTAGATTATAAATTTTTGATCAAATGGAGGGCTGGTTGACCTTTAACGATTGTTTCTCCTGTGTTTTGGAAACCACATTTAAAAAAAACGTTGATCGATGCTAAATTATTCGGCTTGACATAAGCATTAATTTTTTTAATGGCTGCATCTTTCCCAAGTTTTTGACAGCTTAATAAAATAATTCTACTACCATAGCCCCGTCCGCGAAAAGCTTCTGCAACTGCTAGGGAAATAGTTGCTTCTTTATTGTTAATTTCATAGCGCACTTGTCCAATGGGCACATTTTCTTGGTTGAAAGCAATATAAAAAACACAATTGCGATCGCCTAACTTAGAGGTGAACCACTGAACATGGTCTGTCCAAGGGATATACTCTGAGGAAAATGATACAGAACGAATCAGCGGATCATTTGTCCAGTGCCAGATAAGTTCGCAATCTTCTTCTCTTACAGGTCTTAATTGCAGGGAATTAGCATCTAAACTTTTTATAATTCTGAATACTCCTTCGCCATCTACTATTTGTTGGCTCACTTGGATAATTTTTTTTCGTTCTTCTGGGGATTGTAAGAGTGTAAAAAGTCTCTCAGAAATGCTCTGTGCTTTGACATCTTGATGCCAACCCAGATTAATTGCTTGGTTGAGAGTTGCTAGTTGTTGCGCGATCGCCCGCTGATTTTCTGCCAAAACCAACAAAATACTGGGCAACCCCATAAACGCCAATTCCCAGCAAGTGCTACCCCCAGCAGAAATCGCCACATCTGCCCAAGCCATCAACTCTGGCATATTGGTGACGTTTCGTTGCAAGCGGATAGGAAACCGTGAATCCTGCCCCGCCATTTCCAGAGACTCATAATGGGGGTTACTTCCTCCCACCACCACTACTGCCTCCAGTTTTTCAACTTCCACAAGCTGTAAAGCCTGAATCACTTTTAACGTCACATTATCCGGGTCTGCCCCGCCCAATGTGACCAGAACTTTTGTAGCCACTGGTGGCACTGTTCGCTGCCATCCCCGCCATTGCCAAAACTCCCGCCGCAATAGAGTGTAACGATTGCCTAGCAATAGCTGAGTATAAGGTTCGCGATGCTGATACCATTGCTCGTCAGCGGAGATATTTTGATTGAGGACAAAATCAGCATAATAATGTTCCGCGTGTCCGTAATCATCGATAAATAATAGATTTAATCCAGAATTTTTGATAGTTTGCTGATATTCGCTCCCGAATTGATACCCATCGATCGCCACCCAATTCGCCTCAAATTGATGAGCTAATGCCGCAGTTTTTTGGGCATCCGCTAAACTTCCTGGTTCTGTGGTCAAGTGGACAACTTCCATTCCTTCTGACTTGAGGCGTTCCTCTAAGGCGGGGACAGAATTGGCCAGGATAAAAATAGGCTGTCCTTGGGTATCTTGCCATGCCTGACCGAGTGCCAAGCAGCGCATGACATGACCTGTCCCTATTTTAATGAAAGCATCAGCGCGGATCAGTAGATTCAAATTTCTTTAAGCGAAAAAGAACTAATGTATGCTGAGTACATAGAAAAACACCTATATAATCCAAAATTATAGCCTGACTTTTAATCCTCGATCTTTTAAAAAATGTTTGGCTTCCAAAGGAGTCTGCTGAGTATAATGAAAAATACTAGCCGCAGCAACTGCCGAAGCCCCCCCTTCTTTTAATACAGAAGCCATATCTTCATAACGACCAGCGCCTCCTGATGCAATCACTGGAATGGAGACTGCATGACTCACTTTTTTATTCAAGTCAATATCATAGCCAGTCATGGTGCCATCTCTATCGATGGATGTTAAGAGTATTTCACCAGCACCTAAAGATTCTACTTCTTTTGCCCAGTTTACTGGGTCTTTACCAGTTGGTTGAGTTCCTGCATGAGTAAATACTTCATAAGTACCATTTGAGTGTTGCTTGACATCAATAGAAATCACAACACACTGGGAACCAAACTGTTGGGCGGCTGATTGAATTAGTTCGGGGTTTTGTACTGCGGCAGTATTGATAGCAACTTTATCAGCACCAACTTGCAATAAGCGTCTGACATCTGCTACTGACCGCACTCCTCCCCCTACGGTCAAAGGCATAAAACATTCATCTGCAATTTCATCAACCGTATCAAAATCAGGAGGATGGCCATCTGGAGTTGCACTAATGTCTAAAAACACTAACTCATCAACTTCCCGTAGATTGTAAACTTTGACCGCCTGCATCACACTGCCAATCCGCCGCCAGCTATCGAACTTAACGCTCTTAACTAGACCAAAGTTTTTAAACAGTAATGTGGGCATTACTCGGATTTTGAGCATAAAAATTTATTTAAAGAGAGAGAAAGTTTTTTAGAACATGAAATCCTAAACGTTGGCTTTTTTCTGGATGAAACTGAACACCAAATATATTGTCTTTGTTGACAGCAGAAACAAATTTACCACAGTAAGGAGTATGGGCGATCGCCTCTTGGGGATATTGACAAGAAAAGTGGTAGCTATGAACAAAATAAAAATCTTTACCCGTAGGAATTCCTTCAAACAAAGGTGAAGGGTTATTAAAGATAACTTCATTCCAACCAACATGGGGAATTCGAGTATCGGGTTGATCGGGTTCTAGTCGTTTGACTTCTCCTTCAATCCAGCCTAACCCATTAGTTTCCCCTCCTTCTAAACCCTTTGTAGCTAGAAGCTGCATCCCTAGGCAAATTCCTAAAAAAGGAACACCTTGATTGATGACTTGTTCGTACAAAATTTCCTGTAAACCGGAAGTTGAAAGATGTTTCATACCCGTGGCAAAAGCTCCAACTCCGGGAAGAATGATATAGTGGGCTTCTTGAAAGTCCTGTGCTTTTTGGCTAATGAGAGGATTGCCTCCACATTCTTGCACTGCCCGGGCAACGGAATCTAAATTGCCCATTCCATAGTCAGTAATTACGACGTTTTTCATGGGGATGACCTAATCCAAGTTATCGTAGTTGATCTTAGTCAAATTCCCGTCTTTATCTTTGACTAGATTTCCGCGTGAATCACATAAAAATAATTTTTTGTTGGTGAAGCGATCGCAAATTTGGATAAACTCCTCCAAGGTCATATCCATGTCTTTCAAGATTTCCTCAATCGGACACCCAAGATACACCCAAGGAAACTTGCCATCGTGCATTTTGACTAATTTAATCGCATCCTCTCTAGATAGCCGTCCTCTTCTAATATGCAGGCAAGCCAAATCAGTCGCTCGCCCAAAACCATACTTTAAAAACTTAAAATAGTCGTGAATTCCCGTTTGATAATTATCAAGGTTTTCATAGTTTACTAAAGAACCTTCTACTGGCTTGTGATAGGTTTGAAAACCATGAGCTTGTGCATACAAAGCATTTTGATAGCCATCCCAAGGCAAGTAGTAACCTAAAAACAAACCAGTTACTCCCACCCTTTGCAACTCTTCATCAGAAGGGTAACTATATTGAATCAGATGCTTGCGTTCAATCCCTTCCTGACCAATCAAATCGGAAACCCGTAGTCCCAACAAACCGCCAAACTCTTCCAACCATCTTCTGGTCAGCGTATTGTTTTCTGTGGCACTAGCAGGCCCTCCATATTCATTCTGAGGATTTTCGCCCCAAATGATTAAAGGAATATTGAATTGTACAGCCACCCGTACAGGAATAGTAAAAATAACAACGTGTTCCGGCCAAAAAATATCACCAATTTGAGTTAAGACTAGCTTATTTATTTTGCGTCGTACCACTGGGTTAACTGTTACTTCAAGATAGTCAACGCCCAAATTTTTCAAATTTTCAATATTGCGCCGTCCAATATCCGATAGTTTATCTGTTGTGGAAGTAACACATAGAGGATTCATGCCCAGTTCCAGCATCCTGATTACTTGAAAATGGCTATCCTTGCCACCACTAACTGGAACAATACAGTCGTAATTACTTCCATCTTTTGACCCATAGCGATCAAGTACCTTGACTAACTGTTGTTTTCGAGATTCCCAATCAACCGCTTGCCGCTTCTCTATATTACGGCAGGCACTACAAACTCCCTCTGCATCAATAAACAAATCAGGCTTGGTTTCTGGCATTACGCAGCGATTACAATATCGAATCATTAAAGTATCTCCTTTAGGAAATTTTTTCTAGTAAGAACCAAGTTAAATCGTCTTGAGGAAAGTTGCGATCGCGATGATAGACGAAACCATAATCTACTAAATGTAAATTTAGATACTGATCGAGCATTTCTCCGGCAAAATCTCGCTTAAATAATTTTCCTTGATGACCTCGATAAATCACCTCAACGGGAGTTGGGTTATAATACTCCACTAAACAAATATAGCGGCTGCTACTTTGATAAAGTGTCTCATAAACTTTTTTTAAATAATCGGGATTGACATGAATTAAAACGCCCTTAATTAATACAAAATCCCAAATTTTTGTGGGGATAAAGTTCAAGATTGACTGATGATATATTTCTATCTCCCCCCCTATCTGTTGCAATTTTTCAACTGCTAAATTGTTAATTTCAATAGCAGATATTTTTATTTTGGGCATTAGTTGTTTTATGGCTTCTATATTTAGCCCTCTATTTGCACCAAATTCAATTAATGAATTAATGTTTTGAGTCCGAGCCAAAATTTTAGAAAATAAAGCTAGATTACTCGCGATAGAAATTTTGCCTTGATTGCGATGAGTATATTCATCTCCAAACTCTTGGCTCCAAAATTTTTCTTGTTCTGTCTGAAAGTCTATATTTTGGGGATTCATTGATTTACTGTCCATACTGTTTCTGTTCTATATGACTATTAATAAAATACCATTCTGGATGTTGTTGCAGTAACTGCAAGCAATCTTCTAATGTAAAATTAGGTTGATTAGGATAAATCGTTTCAATGATTTTTTTAATTAATTCAAAATCTTCGGGAGTATCTACGGTCCAGCGATGGTGACTACAATCTTCAGCATAAAGAACGTGACCCAAACGATATCGTTCTGGTTGTCGATAAATAAAAGGAGTAACGTGCTCGCGGTCTGGTTGTGCTGTGGCTTCTAGAAAGGCTTGTTCCAATACTGAAAAAGAAAACACTTCAGTATCCATCCCTCTAGGATAAGTTCGTTTTATGCCGTTGGACACATAATCATAAGTTGATTGATTTTGCAGATAATAATCAATGACGCGATCGATAACTTGCGGGTCAATTAAAGGACAATCAGAAGTCACCCGAACGACCACAGTTGCTTGATGTGCGGTGGCAGCTTGATAATATCTGTCTAAAACGTCGGCTTCAGAACCGCGAAAGTGAGCAACTGACAGAGAGTTACATAACTCAACAATAGGTTTATCTGTTTGATTAGTCGTCGTTGCAATGACGATTTCATCAGCTAATTTTACTCGTCGCAGTCTTTCCATTTGATATTCGAGCAAGGGTTTTCCTAATACCCGCTTCATCACCTTTCCTGGTAAGCGGGTAGAAGTCATTCTCGCTTGAACAATTATCACCGTTTTCATTTAAGCATATCCCTTACTTTTCGCCATAGCGTGATAACAAAGCATTGATCACCTGCTGAGAAATTCGGAAATTGGTTTGCAAAATTTCCTGAATAATTGGCTTAATTTTGTCGCAATACCCCTGCTCTTTGGCCTTACTAATCACCCCCAGAGTCCCTGTAAAAACCAGATTAAGCTCCGTTGCGACTTTTCTGGCTTTTAAATCATCTAAAATGACCAATGAATCAGTTTTTTCTATGGCCAAAGCAATTGCCGATGCTTCTCCAATATCTAATTTTGTTTCGAGACTTTTTTGATATTCCTTATCTCGAACTGTCTCAACAATAATCCAATTAGGCAAACTTTCTCCAAATTCGCTTTCTATTTCAGGAGTAATATAAACCTGAGAATAAAGTAAATGTAAAAGGTCTAACTCTCCAAGTTTACTTAATATAATCAAGCAACTGGCATCGGAAATCACTACTTTATGCATTGGCAATATCCGATTCTAAATCTTCAACTAATGTACTAAAAACTGAAACATTGTAATTGCCGATGACTTCAATAAATTCACGCTTACTTAAGCCGGCTAATTCCGCAGCTTGACCTGATGTTAAGGTGCCATTTTCATATAATTTAGCTGCTATAAATAACCGCAATTCATCGTCGCTTTGTTCAATTGTGTTAGGAAAATTGAGTTGTAAAGTTCGCAGATTCATGGTCATATTTTCCTCCTTCTTCACTCTTTACTTTCCACTTAGAATATTCCTCAACACAGCCACAACTTGCTCTTGATTTTCTGACGTTAAATCATAGTACATTGGCAAACTAATGGCCTCTTGATAATATTTTTCAGCTTGAGGAAAATCACCACATTTAAAACCCAGGTTTTGATAATAGGGTTGAGTATGAACAGGAATATAGTGCAAGTTAACGCCTATCCCTGCCTGCCGTAATTCCTCAAATACCTGTGAATGAGTTTTAGCAATTTTATCCAGTTTCAGCCGAATAATATAAAGATGCCAACTAGATTCAGTATCAGGATTTTGCCAAGGTAGAACCAGAGGAAAATCCTGTAGCAATTCATTGTACCGTGCCGCTAAAAATCGACGACGGGACACAAATTCATCTAAACGCTGCATTTGACTCGCACCCAAGGCTGCCTGAATATCTGTCATCCGGTAGTTAAACCCCAAGTCTAGCTGCTGGTAGTACCACAATCCGTGGGAATCCCCCTGCATCAACTCAGGATTGCGGGTAATGCCGTGAGTTCGCAAGCGAATCAGCTTTTCATATAAGTCCTGCCGATTTGTCACTACCATACCACCTTCCCCTGTGGTGATAATTTTCACAGGATGAAAGCTAAACACCGCCATGTCCGAAAACTGACAATTTCCTACAGAACTGCCTTGATATTTCGCACCGATCGCATGAGACGCATCCTCTAAAACTGTAAAACCATACTTTCGGGAAAAAGCCCCAATCTTTTCCATTTCGCAAGACTGACCAGCCAGATGAACGGGTACAACCACCTTGGGCAGTTTACCTTCCCGTTCAGCTTGAATGAGTTTTTGTGCCAGACCCTCAATACTCAGATTATAAGTATGGGGGTCAATATCGACAAAATCGACCTCTGCACCACAATACAAGCCACAATTGGCAGAAGCCACAAAGGTATTTGGGGAAGTCCAGAGAATATCCCCTGTTTCTAACTCTGCTGCTAAACAAGCAATATGTAATGCGGCTGTGGCATTGGAAACTGCTACAGCGTACTTTACCCCACAATAGTCAGCTACCGCCTGCTCAAATCGTTCTATGGCTGGCCCTTGAGTCAGCCAATCAGATTGCAAGACTTCAACTACAGCATCGATATCCTGCTGATTTATATTTTGCCGTCCGTAAGGGATAAAATCATTCATTTTGAATTAGTTTATAGACTCTTTTAGTAAAAAAGTCGGTCTGTCTTTGGATTATCACTAACTAAAAATCTTTAATACAATTTACTATTTTCTCAATGGATGCCAACCCAAGTTCGGGGAACAGAGGCAATCTTAGTAAGCACTCTGAAATCCTATTCGTATTATCCATGTCACTGCCTGCTCTGCCATAATGCTGTCCAGCAGGAGAACTATGTAAGGGAACGTAATGAAAGACAGAATTAATGCCTTGTTCTTGTAGAGAGGCGATCAGGTTGGTACGGGTTTGTAAATCCGATAAAATAATGTAATACATATGACCATTGTGCTGGCAATGGGGGGGAATAATCGGACGACGTAATTTGCCAGCTTGTTCTAAGGGTTCGAGGAGTTGATGATAATAGTCCCACAATTTTAAGCGAGTATTGATAATTGCCTGTGCTTCCTCAAGTTGAGCATAGAGGAAAGCGGCAATTAATTCTCCAGGTAAGTAACTAGAACCCTTTTCAATCCAAGTATATTTATCCACCTGACCCCGAAAGAATTTGCTGCGGTTGGTGCCTTTTTCCCGGATAATTTCGGCTTGTTCTATCAGATAGGGATTATTGATGATTAAAGCCCCACCTTCACCCGCAATAATATTTTTGGTTTCATGGAAACTAAAGCAACCTAAATCCCCAAAACTGCCCAAAGGTTTACCTTTGTAAGATGCCATGAGTCCTTGGGCGGCATCTTCAATAAGCAGAAGTTGATTTTTTTGAGCAATTTCTTGCAATGTATCCATTTCACAGCCCACCCCTGCATAATGAACGGGAATAATGGCACGAGTGCGGTTGGTAATGGCTGCGGCAACCAAAGTTTCATCTAAATTCTGGGTGTCGGGGCGGATATCCACAAATACGGGCACTGCTCCCCGGAGGACAAAAGCGTTAGCTGTGGAAACAAAGGTATAACTCGGCATAATCACTTCGTCTCCAGGTTCCAAGTCAGCTAAAATTGCGGACATTTCTAGGGCAGCAGTGCAGGAGTGAGTTAAGAGGGCTTTGTGGCAATTGGTTTGATGTTCCAGCCATTGATGACATTTTTTAGTGAAATTCCCATCACCAGCGAGTTGTCCTGCGTGGTGAGCTTGGCTGATATACCAAAGCTCTTTACCAGTCATGTAGGGTTTATTGAAAGGAATTTTATACATCGGGTTATATTTTATAAGCAATTACTAATAAGGATCCGCCTAGAGGAAAGGATAAACCTAGTTGAATAAGCCAACGTTCTATATCAAGAACTTTCTCTAAAATTTTGTTTAAGGTTCCACTAATTTTCAGTTCACTACTTGGATCGTAATTTTTTGCTTTAGACTGTTGGTTTAATCGAGAAATCAGCATTAAGGGAAGGAGTAAAGAAACAAAAGATGTTACTTTTACTACTTTGAATCCTGCTGCTTTTAACTTGATGATTAAATCTTGTTTAACGTAGCGGCGAAAGTGATGAGCATAAGTATCAGCTTGACTCCAAAGCCAAGGATGTTGAGGAACAGTCAATATTATACCCCCCCGATTTTTGTGGCTTGATACATTTGCCCCAGAACATCTTGGTCTTGTTCTATATGTTCAAGAACGTCAAAAGCACCAATAATATCAAATTCTTCAGTAAAAGGTATTTTCCGGGCATCCATTTGAAATAGAGTTGTTTTAGATAGCCGTTGATTGGCAAATTCTAATCCCCTAGAAAAAATTTCACTACCTGAGCAAGTAAGATGAGGTAAGTTTTTTTCAATTCCTTGTAAAACAAAGCCTGTGCCACAACCAATTTCTAAAAAAGTTTGAGCTTGAGGAAAGTAGTGTTTTATGGCATAAATTATCAGACGATTTCGGCCACGAAACCAGAAATTTTTGGCTTCTAGTTGAGCGAGCATTGGGAAGGCTGAGGCATCAAATCCTTCACTGGCAGCAGCGAGTTGCGGTGCAAAGCTTAGATGTCCCTCCAGGGATGGAGGGGTATAGCCACAGGCAGGACAATGCCAGTTTTGTTGGTTAAAATGGTGGTGACATTGAGGACAGATTTTCATCCTTTGCTACCAATAATAATACCTAAGACAATAAAACCTAATCCGATGGATTTAGGGATTGTAACAGGTTCTTTAAAGAATATAGCGCTAAAAAACATCACTAAAACAAAGGCTAGGCTCATAAATGGGTAGGCATAGCTGAGGTCAAATTTAGTCATAGCAGCCATCCAGCTAAGAGCGGCAAGAAATGCACAGGCAAAGCCACTAATTACCCAAAGATTGAGTAAAAGTTTGATTAGGTATTGCAGTTTTTCTATATTATCTTGAGGAAATGCTCCAGCCAGTTGCACTTGCCATTTAATGACAATTTGTCCGTAAACTGTGAATAGGATTGTGAGAAGAATGTAAAGATGATTCATTATTTGTTTTATTGTGCGCTAGTAGTATCCTCTTGGATAAGTTGTGCTTCTAAATTTAATAGATTTCGAGAACGAGGCTTAATTCTTTTTGCCGGATTACCTATGTAAATTGACCATTCTTCTGTTGACTTTCTTACAACGGAAGCTGCCCCTATTGCTGTCCCTTCTGCCAAATTTACTCCTGGAAATATTAAGCTTCCAGTTCCGATAATGCAATGTTTTCCTATAGTAATACTTTTTTTTATCTCTGACTTATATTTACTAGGAACTGTTGGGTTTGTAAGAGTTTGACCACTGTAATCATCACTCTGTGTAAAGACGTGACATCCATAAGCCAATCCAGAGAAATCGTTAAAAACGATCCCTTCCGATCCACCAGCAACATTGCAAAAAACTGCAATATGAACATATTTACCAATAACAACTTTGCCAGAAATAACGCAAAAGTCATCTATTCTAGAGTTTTCATGAATTTCTATTAATTCAGGATTATATATTGAACATTTTTCACTGATTTTTACATTTTTACCCAAAAACTTGAAAGGAATTTTTGATAGTTGTGTTTCTGTTAAAAATGACATAATTTTATAGTTAAATAATCTTGAATAATTTTTCTTGATTTAGATAAAAGTTTTTCAAATTTTTAGATAGCTGAAAAAATTTTGTAATTTAGATTGGACAAGCACAACATTATTCTCTTAACGTAAATGTTGTATTTCTAACTAAATACAAAGGTCTTTTTTTTGTTTCATCAAAAGTTTTACCTAAATAAACGCCGATTATTCCTAAAATTGCAATAATAATTCCTCCCAAAAAATATACAGACACGATTAAACTACTCCAACCAGTTACAGGAGAGCCATAAAATAAAAATCTCACCAGAATATAAATTCCATAGATAAATGACAAAGTAGCAATCAGAAAACCTAACTGAATAGATAAGCGCAGGGGTTTATCGGAGTAAGCAATAATTGTATCACTAGCCAGTTTCCAGAGTTTAGCAAAAGTATAAGTGCTGGTTCCCTCAAAACGCTTTTCATGGGAAATATCAATACTCGTTGTAGGGAATCCCATCCAATCAATCAATCCCCCAAAAAATCTGAGTTGTTCCCGTATCAAACAGAAATTTTCCGCGACCAAACGAGATATAATGCGAAAGTTTCCCACTTGACCATCATATTGCAATCCTGTGAAATAGTTAAAAACTTTATAAAATAACCATGAAGTCAGTCGCTTTAGAGGTGGATCTTGCCGTTTTCCTCGACGAGCTAAGACTACATCATAACCTTCTTGAGCTTTTTCGTAAAGTCTGGGTATTTCTTCGGGTGGGTCTTGTAAGTCGCAATCCATGACTACAACCCAATCACCTTTACAATGATCTAATCCTGCGGTTATACCATAATGTTGTCCAAAGTTACGGCTAAATTGAATACCTTTGACTCGGCTATCTTTTTGGGCTAATTCTAGGATAATTTCCCATGAGCGATCGCCTCCACAATCTTCGACTAGAATAATTTCAAAATCTTCTGTAATAGTCGAGAGAGAAGCAGAGAGGCGATCGTAAAGGACTTGTAAACATTTTTCTGCTTTATAAACTGGGATAACAACAGAAATATGAGACATATTGATTGTTATAAGGATGAAAAATTAAATTTCATATTTGCTTAAGATTGGCAACGATACAACTTGTGCTTATTTTCTGATATTTTGTAAACCTGCCTAAATCCAAGTTTTTCAGCTTTGGTGCATAGTTCTTGCTGTGATAAATCCTGGTTTAGTGATTCGCTGCCATAATCGGCCATCCCATAATATAGAGTAACTTCACAGTTTTCTACTCCACTACGCACCCCATTTAACAATGGCAAACCAATCACTGCTGTAACTACTAAAGGTTGATCCCAGCAACTTCTACCATCGGCCTTTTGTTGAGGTTCCCAAAACGCCTCATAACTAGGAGTAATATAGAGTAAAGTCAAGTCTTTAATTTCTGGATCAAGATTATCCACCAAGTCTTTAATTTTCCCCAAAGGAGTTTCAGCAATCAGTTTTTTCCGATCAATTTTTGGGGTAGCCATCAGCAAACGGGTGACTCGTTCTCGGATGCTATAAGTATAAGAGATGCCTTGATTCGGATCTAAATAAACTTGATCAACTTGTTTAAGTAAGGCTCCAACATTAACAATTAATGGCAGATAGGAAAATCGTAAAGTAAGGATGAATATCAGCATTAAAGCCGTATAGCCAATTGGACGCTTGACTTGCTTCCATTGATGAGCAGAAACGGCTAGTTTTTGTCTAGTTTGATTCTGCCAATTAATTACAAGTTCGATGGCCTCAAATTGGGGAATACCAAAAACATCAATCAAAAGAGCCGCGCATATTACTAAAGTCATCATTAATACAGGAATGATGAAATATCCAGCACTAGCACCTCCAATTGCCAATAATAATCCAGGAACTTGGGATGACAAAAATGTAAAAATCAAAACGATAGCAATAGAATATCGGAAGCTTTTCTCTCCCTGTCCACTGATCAGCCAGATAGCAGATATTAATAAAGTAAATAAAACAACTTGAGATATAAAAAATGATGGCCAGGTAAGAGCATAGTGAAAAGGAAAAAAATTATAAATAGAGTTTAAGTAAATTTTTTTAATCCCATAAAGTGATATGACACCAAATATAATCGTTGGAATAACTATAGATAAATAACGCTTTAAATCTTGTAAAACTTTGGGAACAAAAATGCAGACAAATAAATAAATAATTAGCATTAAACCTGTGGACATTTTGGCACTCCAGCAGGCAGCGATCGCGGCTATAGCAACCACCCATTCCCAATGCTTAACAACCTTAAAAAGACTTTTTTGTATAGAACGTTGTAACCAACTAATGCCTATAGGCACCATAGCGATAAAGATGGGAAGAGAAAAAGCATAGGATTCTCCGGCCACATAACTTAAAAAATCTACCAGACCACCTAGCCAGATAAACCCAAAGGTAAAAGCGACAAGGGTTAAAACAGAAACCTGCCCAGCGGATAGATGATATACCGTCAAAGTAGTCACAAAGAAAAAAGCTGGGAGAAGTGCGATTTGCTGACTTATCCCCAACAAGATTGGAGTATCCCCACCTAACATTAATGAATTGGCGGCAACCCATCGATGGATACCCACATGATAAGCCAAAGGTATCACTCCATCTAACCCGGTTGAAGGAGTACCAAAACGGGCTATCATATTAATAATTGCTGAATGAAATAGAGTATCTTTGTGGACTAAATTGGTATAAGCTGCAATATCTGAGAATAGATGGGCATAATTCATGCCATTAGTAACAAAAAAATAAAAAACACCTAGAAATATACCCGCAGCGAATATGCCAATTAATTCATAAACAGATTTGAAAATTTTACTCTGCACACCAGAGTAAATTATTAAGGCAATTCCCAATATAGCCAGAGGCAAAAGCAGCCAACCTCCTATGGGAGCGATCGCAAAAGGCAAAAACATAAACCCTAGTACACAGATAGGAAGCATCCATAAATTTTTTCTGTAATGACTACTTAAGGCTACTGAACCAAATAGTGCTAAAGGGTATGCAATAATTCCTCTGACTTGTCTAAAAATTTCTGGATCATATTGGCGAAAATACAGAAATAGCAAAGCAACAATAATAGTGTAAGTTGCAAATAATAATGCAAGTTTAGCGGGAATTCCAGGATAGTCAGATATTGTTTGATTTTTTGGCGTCTCAGGAGAAAGAAGCATATTATATTTTGATAATGTAGGCAATTTTAAGAATTTTGAGCAGCCAGCATCTCAAGAAGTTGGACAGGAGATAGCCATTCGGTATTTTTGTCGGAACTGTACTCAAATTCCTCTGGCACAGCAACGCCTTTTTCTGCCAAAGCATTCAGTTTAAAATCCACATAGGTGGCAAATTGGATACTCGGAGTAATCACATAATGGTCAGAAAACTCCAAAGTTAAATGATAGTCATCTTTGGGACACATCACTTCATGGAGTTTTTCTCCGGGACGAATGCCAATAACTTTGGTAGGAATTCCTGGGGCTAAAGCTGCCGCCAAATCTGTAATTTTCATGGAGGGAATTTTCGGGACAAAGATTTCTCCTCCCTGCATTCGCTCAAAACTCTTAATCACAAAATCTACCCCTTGTGGCAGAGTAATCCAAAATCGAGTCATGCGGGGATCGGTAATCGGGATTTCCGTTGCTCGTTCCCGCACCAACTTCTGAAAGAATGGCACAACCGAACCCCTAGAACCAACCACATTGCCATAACGGACTACCGCAAAGCGAGTTTTGAGTTTTCCTACCAAGTTATTCGCCGCAACAAATAATTTATCCGATGCTAACTTAGTTGCCCCATAAAGGTTAATGGGATTTGCGGCTTTATCGGTGGAAAGGGCAATAACTTTTTCTACCCCACAAGCCATTGCTGCATCGATGACATTACTGGCTCCATTAATATTGGTCTTAATACATTCCATCGGATTATATTCAGCGATGGGAACGTGCTTTAAGGCAGCCGCATGAATGACATAATCCACGTTTCGCATGGCAAGGGTGAGGCGATCGCGATCGCGCACATCCCCAATAAAAAACCGCAGAGAATCTTGGGGAAAAGCTTGCGCCATTTCATACTGCTTTAACTCATCCCGCGAATAGATAATTATTTTTTTTGGCTGATAGTTTGCCAATAAAGTAGAGACACAGTGCTTACCAAATGAGCCTGTTCCGCCTGTAATTAAGATAGATTTATCGTTAAACATTTGCTAATAAGTAAGATTTTCTAATCCTTGTTAATAAGGAAGTTGTCCTAACTGATTGATAATTTTTGTAGGTTATTTCTGTAACAAATCAAAGAACATTTCTTTGTCAATGCCAATATCTTGAATCATACCCATGAGAGTACCTTGCTTTAAATCTTGTTCTGAATGAATGGAACCACTCTGCTACCGTTAATATTCTTGTAAATGGCATGACTACCTTTTTGCCGATCGAGATAAAATCCTAATTTTTCGATAACCTTAATAAATTCTTTCGCTTTGACTGTAGGAAAGTTGCTCATCCTAAAATGCTCAATGATTTAAAAATTAAATTTTCTGTAGGGATAGGTTGATTATCTGCTTTTAAACTTTCAAGATATAATTCAATAGCTTCTGTAATATTGTCAATTGTTTCTTCAAAAGTGTTTCCTTGAGAATGACAGCCTTTGAGAATAGGACAAAAAGCATGATAGCCGCCATCTTCTTCCCTTTCGAGAATGACGGTGTAATTGTAAATTTGTTTGCTGTTATTGTTCATATATATTTTTTACTTGGGCTGATTCTATCGTAAAATCTTTTGGTCTTTCAATACCTATTATAAATACTTAAATGGTGTAGCGATCGCTCTTATATCCTACCAAATTTGCTGGATTCATAAACCATTCCGCTGTTTCTGCCAAACCCCGCTTAAATCCTTCACGTCCACCATATAAAGTTTCCCATCCCACAAGCTGTTTTCCTTTTGTATTATATAGGTGAGAGCCAATAAAGCCATCCGATCCAGTAACTAATATTTTTTTCTTAGAACTCAATTTATTTTCCTCTGTATATTGATATTATGTGTCTAAATAAGAATTGAATTTATAAAACGGTTAATTTTCGAGCGCATCAACTACCTGAGCCATTCGTTGAAATTCTCTATTGCGTTGACAGAGTTCATCATAAGTCCCTGAATCTGCAATCTGTCCCTGACTCATAAAATAGAGGCGATCGCAATTTTTCACGGTACTTAATCTGTGAGCAATCATAATCAGAGTTTTCTCGCCACTCAACTTCTCCACAGCTTCCATCACCCCCGCCTCAGTCTGATTATCCAAAGCTGCCGTTGCCTCATCCATCACCAATACCTCTGGATTATGATACAACGCTCTGGCAATGCCCACCCGTTGTCGTTGCCCCCCTGACAGCCGCACCCCTCGTTCTCCCACCAAAGTATCCAAACCTTCGGGTAAACTTTGGACTAACTCAGTCAACTGGGCTGATTTTACCGCAGACTCAATCCAATTCTCATTAATTTCATTTGCGGGAATCCCAAAAGCAATATTATTTCTCAGGGTATCATCACACAAATAAATACTTTGGGGAATATAACCAATCAAACGCTGCCAAGCGGATAAATCGTCATAAATATCGCGACCATCCACTAAAACTTGCCCCTCAGTGGGTGGCAATAGCCCTAGAATCACATCCACAATCGTCGTTTTCCCTGCCCCAGAAGACCCCACAAAGCCAACGGATGTTCCTTTAGGAATGGTTAAAGACACTCCTTTGAGGGCGCGATCGCTGGCTCCTGGATAACGATAGAAGACATTCTGTAAGGCGATTTCCGTTTCTAAAACGGGCTGCACCTCAGCAAGTTTGGAATAATCAACTAATTGCCTATTTTCTAGCACTGGTTTTAGTTCTCTCAAATCCTGATAAAGAACATGAACAGTATGAGAACTAAAACGCATCGCTGTAACTGAATTCAAAATTCGATTAATCGAAGGCATCAAGCGAAAAGCTGCTGCGGCAAATAATGAGAGCGTGGGGATTACGTCGCTTAAATCTCTACCCTGAGCTAAAACGGACACCAAAATTAGCATTAATCCGACAACAGCGATAGTCTCAATAAAAAATCGAGGTAGCTGCCTCACAACTTCAAAATACTGAAAGGTGCGACTTGATGCAACATGATGATGATGATAAACATTCAGAAAAAATTGTTCTCGCCCTAAAACCTTTGCTTCTTTGATGCCTCCCAATCCTTGATTAATCGTCTGAATCCCTTGACCTTGGTGATATTGTCGAGATTTACCTAGCTGACTTAACTTAATGCGAACAACGCGATAGAAACTGGCAGTTGCTAAACCAATAACTCCACCCGCCATTAAAAAAGTCACTGGCTCCATCAGCCATAAAAATAAACCAATGCAAGCGAGAATTGTCAGTTCCGTGAAAGCTAATAGACCAGGAGCTAAAACATTAACAAAGAAAAGAGTGGTTTCAATACTCAGATTCCGAATTAATTCCGCTGTATTTCGCTGTAAGTGGAAAGTATAAGGACTATATAGATAAGCCCGAAAAAGTCTGGAAGATAATTCAATTTGTTTATCATAAATAAAACGGCATTGTAAATAGTGAAGTGCCGTTAAGTAAGAGTTTTTTATAATATAAAGACCAATAAATGCCAACCCACATCCCATTAAAAACTGACGGGGTGCTGGTTCTCCCACTACTTGATAAATCCAGCGCAAAATGCCCTGCTGTTCAATCAGTTCTGGATTTCCCAAAAGTGAGATTAATGGCAGAACTAAACCAACTCCTAAAGTTTCAAAACCACCGCCAATCAGAATCAGGATAAACAGCCCTGCGATTTGCCACCGTTCTCTAGTTGTAAATAAATAGAGTAATTTTTGGAAAAATTTCATCGATTAGTCTGACTCGTGGTTATCTGCCTAAGAGTATCACAGCTTGAACTTATGGGTGAATAACGTTCATTTACCTTGTCTCGTAGGAAGACAGGGGTTGCGAGGAAATGTTCCTGGTTGGGAGAAATTGTTGTGAAGAGGGGCAGAGGAGCAGGGGAACAGAATCACGGGTAGGGTGGGCAAAATTTGCCCACCCTACTACTGCGCGGGAATGACAGACTTGCGCTGTGGTGGATTCCCAAAAGGGTTTCGGGACACAGAGGGCAAAGAAAGCGATGGATCGCACATATTTTTCTTTAAAAGAGGGCGATCGCTTTTCTCCTTACACCTGCCAATCTTCTACTCTTAACTCTGACACCCGCTCAAACTCTCTGGTATTATGAGTGACTAATGTGAGATTATTGACTATAGCAATAGCCGCGATCGGTAAATCATCAGGGCCAATTGGCGTTCCCAAAGCGGCTAAATTACTTCTAATTTTTCCAGCTTTTTTTGCCGCTAAGTCGTCCAAAGGCAAAGAAACAAACAAATCCAAAAACTCTTGTTGTCGGGATAAATGTTTCAGGGGATTGCCACTTCTCATTGCCCCATAAAACAACTCAAATTTCACCACAGAACAAACGGCGATATCTTCTGGGTTAATCGGGCCCGCGCATTTCGATAATACGTTAATGTTTTTAACCGATAAATATCTGCCGAAATGCTTCGCCCCTACATTAGAATTAGAGAACGTCGATTTAAATAGATGGCGATGACATTAGTATCTAATAGATCAAGCACTGGGATTTATTGATGCGTGAACATTCCTTCTAATTGGTCATCTAATTCTGGAGAAACTCCAGATTCATCAATGGTTATGGGCGCGTCAGCACAACTGCCCCAAGTTCTTTCAAAAAATCCTGGTGGCCATCCTTGGTGTCTGGCTTTTTGTTCGTCCTTTGCAGTCATAGTAGGCTGAAACACCACTAAGACTTCTAATTCGGTGTTCTTTACTTCCGTTGGCATCTGCACTCTTAAAATGCCATCTTCTGGGATTGTAGTTTTTAACTGAATATTTTGCATTGTGGCTAATATCTAAATAACTACGGTTTTAGTAATCTCATGGGTAATGGGTCATTGGTCAGCCCAATCCACTCAGGCAAACTCTACCCAAATTCTATTTCAATTTCAGGGGTAATAGAGATGCGATCGCGAAGCGTTGCGGATGCAATCTCGTAAAGCAAATGTAATAGTTCTAGCTCTCCAATTTTCCTGAAAATAATCAAACAACTGGAATCAGCAATAACAACTTTAGGCATTTTGAATGTCGGCTTCTAAGTCGGCAACTAATCCACTAAAAACGGAAACATTATAATTGCCGATC
Source organism: Planktothricoides raciborskii GIHE-MW2 (assembly GCF_040564635.1). NCBI lineage: Bacteria > Bacillati > Cyanobacteriota > Cyanophyceae > Oscillatoriales > Oscillatoriaceae > Planktothricoides > Planktothricoides raciborskii. Next base: position 4,139,215 of record NZ_CP159837.1, on the reverse strand, counting down.
GCTTCAATAAATGCTTTTTTACTTAACCCTGCTAACTCCGCTGCTTGACCTGATGTTAATGTCCCATTTTCATATAATTTGGCCGCAATCAATAATCGTAACTCTTCATCGGTTTGGGCAACCGTGTTGGGAAAATTTAACTGTAAGATGCGCTGATTCATTTGTATTCCTCCCATATATTCATCACCCAGTCAAAGTCAAAGCAACTTACCCTGGAGTTCTGCATATTGCTTAAACTTGCTGTCTGATGACATCAAATAGGCATCATGGGCGATTGCTGTGGCAATAATCAGTCGATCTTGTGGATCGCGGTGATGCTCTGGTAATTCTACGCAAATATCAGCAATTTTCGGAGTAATAGGCAACAAAAGAATCCCAGAACCATTCAACGCCTTCTCAAACCAATCAGCTATTAAGCATTGTTTGTCATGTGTTGATGGTGAAACAGCCATGCCACCTCAAAACAGCTAATCGCAGAGACCGCCACCACATCCAAGAGTTCAATTTGTTCTTTTCTTTTAACTGCCAGGGAGTTAAAATCTTGATTAACCCACCACAACCAAATATGTGTATCCAGCACAATCATTGGGGAAGTTCCCAGTCACTATCTGGAACGCTATCAATAATATTACTTGCCAATATCTGAACTTTACCAGCCAGATCGGGGTGAGGAGTCCGCCGCTTAATTGAAGGTTCTGCGGGTTCTGCCAGCACGAGGAAAATTACCTCAAAATGCTGGTTGGGTGGTAATTTAGGCACATGTTTAAGATTTCCTCGCTCGTCCGTTTCTAAGATTAAACGCTGTGCTTGCATGATTGACTCCGTTTGCTGCTGCTAATTCCTTCAGGCTAATTTTGGGCAAACCATCTTGCCGCCATTGGGTGTAATCAAAGCGTGCGATTTTCAATTTGGAAAAAATTCTGCATCTAAAGTTTGTTCCCAAGTATAGGGGCAGGATTCGGGAAACTTGGTGTAGGAAAAACCCGTTTCACGCACAGCGAGGTCTAGCCCACTTTGATAAGCTAACGCCAGCGCTTCTTGCAGATAGGGTTTAAGACTAGGATTCTCTTGCAATAGAGTGAGAATTTCACGCCGTTGCGCTCGAACCGTCGCCAACCAACTATTTCCCCTTAATTCAGGCTGGTACTGCCATAAGAGTAAATGTCCCAGCAAAATCCCCAAACGATTTCTCAGTTCCTGCCGTTCTCGTCTTCCCAAGGCGGCAATTTCCTCCAGCAAATTTGGCAGATCCAACAGTTCCCATTGATGCTGTTTTAGGGCTTCCGCTTGGCGTTGTGTCCAAGCATAAAAGTCTGTCTCATAAAGACTCATCCTCTCGCCACCTCCTCTCGAACCGCGTCAGGAATCAATAACTCCTCATACAAAGAATGCCACAGTTCAAACTTTCCAATCTTAGCTAAAGCAATTAAACGGCTAGAATTGGCAACCACAATCATTTCTTTTTATCGCCCAAAAGTTTTTCTAAATTCGCCACTTCTGCCACCCTACTACTGGAGTCACGGGTAGGGTGGGCTTGCATTTTGCCACCCCTACTACTGCTGTATCCCTACAGGGAATTGTCTTGGAACCAGGAATCTAACTCCCCAAGAGATTGAAAATCCAACAAAGCCTCACCCAGAGACTCCAGTTGAGGAATCGACAGACTACGAATTTGCGAAACTTGTTCGGGACTCAGCGCCCCAAAACGGCGAGAGAGCAACCGCACAATCAGATTAACTTCTCCAATTTGCTCTCCTTCTTGGCGTCCAATTTGAATCACTTCTTTATAAAAACGAGTTTGGGTCACATCTGCTTCTCTGAGATCCAACATATTGCGTATCTCCTCAATGCTCAAATTATCAAATTTATTTACCAGTAGGGGCGAACGGCCGTTCGCCCCTACGACCAAATCGAGGTATTTCTCAAAGTCTTTCTGGCTTTGGACACGGGTTAAAATCGATTTGGCGATCGCAGCAGCCTTTCGCTTAGGCATCACCACCAACTTCAGCAAGGACAAATTCGGACTGAGCTTTTCTACTGACAGTAAATCCTCTAGATACAACCGCGTGACGGAACTATCTAACACGCCTTGATAAGGAATTTTTGGCCCCAAGTCCAGACTGCGACTGCGTAGGATTAACAATCCCTGCCACGGTCTTGTAATTTTATATTGATGCAGGTAAACAAAGATTCCCGCGAAGTAGCGACCGTAAAATTCGGTGTCAGTCTTCATTTGGGCTTCGAGAAACACCAAGGGTAAGCTGACATCATTGGAGATCGGGGTCAGCAAACCATCGAGACGGATTTCTTTTTCCTTCACCACGGGCGCACTATAGTCAAATTCGCAGTCTGGGGGTACTCCCTGTAATAGTTCGGAAATTAGACTAGGTTGATTTAAGAAAATTCGGTAAAATAACTTATCTGTTTTCATCTTTTAACAGCTTTAACAGATTTCTTTAAATATCGAGAGACTACGCACTTGAGAAACTGGTCTTTTCATCAAGGCAACCATTCGGGAGACAGAATTTCTGCTAAAGAATACGGGCAATTGTCTGGGAATATGTCTGGAGATAGCTGAGATTTCCGAATGGCATTTTTTCTAGCTTTTTGATAAATCTTATCTAGGACTTGGACGCAATAGTTATAAAGAACTTTAGACTCAAATAGCAAATCTAACTCCAATCTAAAGTTATCAATTTCTGTTTCCCATCCCTTACCAGACCAATCTTTTTCCGATTCCCAGTAATCATAAAGCAGCAGGTGAATTAAAAGCCTTAACAAATAACTTTCTACTTTATGTCTTTGCTCATTTCCCAACGCGGCTATTTCCTCAATTAAATGTTCCCAATCAACGTTTTCTAGCTCTCGATTTTGCAACTGCTTGAGAGTAATGTTTAACCATTCAGGATAATCTTGTTCATAAATTTGAGAAATAACATTTACCGATGGCATTTTCTTTCCTTCTTTTTCAAATATTTAGCCTAAGTTAAATTACTTCGCATCAAAAAAGCATCTAGATTCGCTTATAAAGTTCTTCCCGCTTAAAGCAATAGTCTGGGGGCAGAACGAAACGATGCTGCGCTACCTTCGCTAAAAATTCATCCTTTCTCTTGATCTCCGCTGCTGTCTCCTCTAACTTTTCTGGCAAAACAATCACTTTCAGCCGTGGCTGTAATTGCGCCAGATATTGTGATGGAATTCCAATCATTCCATTTTCAATAGTGGCTTCAAACGAAATTGCTTCCATCATAAGATTCCCCATAATTTTTTCCTCCCTTCAGCGCAATGGTTCACTCTAATCTTTGTACCGACTGGTCGGAAATTCTTCGATATCTCACCCCTTGGGAATCAATGGCGATCGCTAGTCTTTTGAGGCGATATCATTTTTTCTGTTCCTCAAAGCTATTCCGAAGGCGTGAAGCGAAGCTCAGGCGAGGGAGGCGATCGCAATAATCCAAACCTAGCCGTAGGGACACAGCAATGCTGTGTCCTCTGTGTCCCTACAGGGAATTGTCTTGGAACCAGGAATCTAACTCCCCAAGAGATTGAAAATCCAACAAAGCCTCACCCAGAGACTCCAGTTCAGGAATCGACAGACTACGAATTTGTGAAACTTGTTCGGGAGTCAGCGCCCCAAAACGGCGAGATATCTGACGCACAATCAAATTCGCTTCTCCCAGTTGTTGTCCTAGTTGTTCTCCTTCTTGGCGACCTTCTTGCCGTCCAATTTGAATCACTTCTTGATAAAAGCGGGTTTTGGTAACATCTGCTTCTCTGAGATCCAACATATTGCGTATCTCCTCAATGCTCAAATTATCGAATTTATTTACCAGTAGGGGCGAACGGCCGTTCGCCCCTACGACCAAATCCAGGTATTTTTCAAAGTCTCTCTGGGTTTGGGTACGGCTTAAAATCGATTTGGCATTGCACACAGCCCCTACACCCTACACCTCTTACCCTAAGCCTTTAACCCTGAGCCTGTCGAAGGGTCTAAGGGATGAAGGGCTACACCCTACACCCCGTCATAATGTGAAAAATGATTTTGCTCATAGATGCCAGATGTTAACTAAACATCGAGCGGTTTTGCCAACTATCATATATCTCTGTAAATATTGTCTTCAAATCTTTGCTGACTTGCCAATGGGGATAATGCGCTTGCATTTTTGCCAGATTACTATAGTAAACAATGTGGTCTCCTTCGCGAGCCCGTTCAGAATACTCATATTTCATGGGTTTGCCACTAATAGACGAAATCAGTGCGAAAGCCTCCATCATGGAAATACTATTATTCTTACCTCCCCCAAGATTATATACTTCCGCCACTCGTGGTGATTGGATAAATGAGGCGATAAAAGTGGCCACATCCCAAGCATGAATATTGTCGCGCACCTGTTTAGCCTTGTAACCATAGACAGTATAAAGCTTACCCTCAACATTGCACTTAATTAGATAGCTAAGAAACCCGTGTAGTTCTACCCCACTATGGCTAGGCCCAGTGAGGCACCCTCCCCGCAAGCAGCAGGTGGGTATATTAAAGTAGCGACCATATTCTTGAACGAGAATATCCGCAGCCACTTTAGATGCCCCAAACAGGGAGTGCTTCGACTGATCGATGGTGAAAGTTTCGGGAATGCCATCAATCCAGGGTTCTTGGGCGAACTCCCAGCGGGTGTCCAGTTCAATTAATGGTAGTTGGTTTGGCGCATCCCCATAGACCTTATTAGTGGACATATGAACAAAGGGAGACTCAGGGCAATATTGTCGAGTTGCTTCCAGCAGGTTGAGAGTACCGACGGCGTTGGTATCAAAATCATCAAAAGGAATGGCCGCAGCGCGATCGTGGGAGGGTTGGGCTGCTGTATGAACGATCGCATCTGGCTTAATGGCGGCGATCAGAGATTGAACCCCACTGCGATCGCGAATATCCAACTCATGGTGGAAAAAATTGGCAAATTGACTTTCTAGGCGTTGCTGATTCCATCGGGTACTGCCCTGAGAGCCAAAGAAGGTTTCCCGCATATTATTATCAACGCCATGAACCTGGTAGCCTTCGTGGGCGAAAAAAGTAACCACCTCACTACCAATTAAGCCACTGGAACCCGTAACCAAAATTTTTTTATTTTTCATAATTTATTTTCTAATTTATCCGAAAACTTATAATAACAATAATAACCACGATCGGTCTGGTTATCTTGAGAGAGGGTTTGGTTAAATTTGTTTGACATAAATTCAAATCTGGGGTTTCATTACGCTCTATTGGCAATCATTATAAGGGATTCGCTGTTACGCTGCTTCGCTTGATGCCCCTGGGTGAAGATGGACGTGCAGGAGAGTGCTATCCCGAAGGCGATCGCATCATTGATATCTAGGGTGTAGGGTGTAGGGAACAGGGTAAAATAATTAACAATTGACCATTAACTTATGAAAATTGATTTTGAAAATCACAAAGGCATAGTGATTTACACGATTTCCTTTAATTCATGTTACTCTGGGAAAAAACTCGGAGCTAAAATTTGTCCGATTTCAAGGGGAAAAGATTTGGCAAATATCGTCTCAGGCAGATTGGTTTCTCGACCGGGCGTACAATTGCGGGATTTACTGATTTCGTCCTCCCCGCCCCCAAATTTCACTAATTTTTAGTCAATTTGAGGGCTGGGGAAACCGAAAAAAGTAATTATTTCACTTCATCCGCATTGATACCCGCCTGTTGCAACAGTTTTTTCAGGCGAGCAATTTCGACCTCTGCGGAATCGGCGCGTTGTTTTTCTTGTTCGGCGCGTTGTTTTTCCTGTTCGGCGCGTTGTTTTTCCTGTTCGGCGCGTTGGGTCAACTCAACAGTTGTCAGAAAGCGCTGACCATCAGGGTAATAAATGGCTAAGGTATCTGCTTCGAGGACAAAACGAATCCCCAATCGAGGGCTAGTCCAGTCTGATACATTTTCTAAAAATGTGAGATTTCCTTCTTGTCGCTGTAATCCGGTCAAATGATTGCGATCGGGGTCATAAATGTAATATTCCTCGACCCCATAGCGCTCGTAAAACTGCAACTTCTTGGTCATTTCCTTGAAGGTATTACCAGGGGATAAAATCTCAAAGACCACTTGGGGGGCGATATTTTCCTCAACCCATTGGCGATAAGACCCCCGGTCTCCTTTGGGGCGGCCAAAAACTACGAATACATCTGGGGCAACGCGAATGTCTGGTCGTCCCTCTACGGGATACCAAAGCAAATCTCCGGCTACAAATACTTCAGCATTTTGGGCAAATAAACATTCTAGATTTTCTTTGATTAAAACAATCCAGCGAAATTGTTGGGTATTGTCTGCCATTGGTTGTCCATCGCTATCGGGATAAATGATGTTACGGTCTAAAGAGAGTGTCATAGGCTTTATCTTCTCTGGGTTCTAGTTTGATTTTAGGCGATCGCATCATTGATATCTAGGGTGTAGGGTGTAGGGAACAGGGTAAAATAATTAACAATTGACCATTAACTTATGAAAATTGATTTTGAAAATCACAAAAGCATAGTGATTTACACGATTTCCTTTAATTCATGTTACTCTGGGAAAAAACTCGGAGCTAAAATTTGTCCGATTTCAAGGGGAAAAGATTTGGCAAATATCGTCTCAGGCAGATTGGTTTCTCGACCGGGCGTACAATTGCGGGATTTACTGATTTCGTCCTCCCCGCCCCCAAATTTCACTAATTTTTAGTCAATTTGAGGGCTGGGGAAACCGAAAAAAGTAATTATTTCACTTCATCCGCATTGATACCCGCCTGTTGCAACAGTTTTTTCAGGCGAGCAATTTCGACCTCTGCGGAATCGGCGCGTTGTTTTTCCTGTTGTCCCCGTTGCGCCAACTCAACAGTTGTCAGAAAGCGCTGACCATCAGGGTAATAAATGGCTAAGGTATCTGCTTCGAGGACAAAACGAATCCCCAATCGAGGGCTAGTCCAGTCTGATACATTTTCTAAAAATGTGAGATTTCCTTCTTGTCGCTGTAATCCGGTCAAATGATTGCGATCGGGGTCATAAATGTAATATTCCTCGACCCCATAGCGCTCGTAAAACTGCAACTTCTTGGTCATTTCCTTGAAGGTATTACCAGGGGATAAAATCTCAAAGACCACTTGGGGGGCGATATTTTCCTCAACCCATTGGCGATAAGACCCCCGGTCTCCTTTGGGGCGGCCAAAAACTACGAATACATCTGGGGCAACGCGAATGTCTGGTCGTCCCTCTACGGGATACCAAAGCAAATCTCCGGCTACAAATACTTCAGCATTTTGGGCAAATAAACATTCTAGATTTTCTTTGATTAAAACAATCCAGCGAAATTGTTGGGTATTGTCTGCCATTGGTTGTCCATCGCTATCGGGATAAATGATGTTACGGTCTAAAGAGAGTGTCATAGGCTTTATCTTCTCTGGGTTCTAGTTTGATTTTAGGCGATCGCATCCGTGGTGTCGGCGGATCTGGGATCTGGGAAGCTTTTGGGCGATCGCCCTAAAAGCTCATGGGATTTTTAATGATTCAAAAGCAACTGATTCTGTTTTTCTTTGCTACACTTGAGGAAAGAATAAAACCAAGGATGCCTTACGTGCATCTCAAATTTATTTAATGCAAATTTTCCGTAAATTGTAACTTTTACGGAAAATGGCAAACAGGGAAAATGTGATAGGATCCCAAATGGGTTTCCAAATCCAAGATCATCATCAAAGCAACAAGGTGCAGCTACTGATCGGTTCCCCTATAGCCAAAGCAAGGTAATTTAGCCTAGCAATTGGCTTATAGTGCTAGAAACTGGGTAAAATCAGCAACTCAAAGGAAGCGGCAATGAGTAACGACCTCGATCTGATCAAAAGTCTTAGCCCCAGCGCCATGGATCAGATCATGTTATACCTGGCATTCAGTGCCATGAGAACAAGCGGGCACCGTCACGGAGCATTTCTGGATGCGGCAGCCACCGCTGCTAAATGTGCAATTTATATGACCTACATGGAGCAGGGTCAAAACCTGCGGATGACAGGTCATCTGCATCATATTGAGCCTAAGCGGGTTAAAGCAATTGTCAAAGAAGTTCAGCAAGCCCTGACTGAAGGAAAACTGTTAAAAATGTTGGGTTCCCAAGAACCTCGCTATTTAATTCAGTTTCCTTATATCTGGCTAGAACGCTATCCTTGGCAACCGGGGATGGCCAGAATTCCGGGGAATAATCTAACCAGTGATGAAAAACGGTTGTTAGAGAAAAAACTTCCCCAATATCTGCCAGATGCTCAAGTGATTAACTCGTTCCAATTTATGGAACTGATTGAATATTTGCATAATCGCGCTCAAGAAGTGTTCCCACCGGAGCGACAAATGCCTCTGAGTGAAGCACTCGCAGAACATATCAAGCGCCGATTAATCTACTCCGGGACGGTGACTAAAATCGATTCACCTTGGGGAATGCCCTTTTTCGCCCTGAGTCGCTCGTCTTACTCCCCTCCGGACGATCAAGAGCGGACTTATGTAATGGTGGAAGATACTGCACGGTACTTTAGAATGATGAAGGACTGGGCAGAAAAACAACCCCAAGTGATGCGAGTGATCGAAGAACTCGATATTCCTCCAGAACGCCATGAACAAGCGATGGAAGAATTGGATGAAGTCATCCGCGCTTGGGCTGATAGATACCATAAACCCGGAGGAAAGCCGATGATCCTGCAAATGGTTTTTGGGGAAAAGGAAGACGATATATAAATGTAGGTATCTGGGAAGTTGATAAATGTGGACAAATAGAGATGAGCCTTTCCTCAATTCTATTTCTTAACTTCCCAGGCAAAATTAGCTTGACTTATACAAAAGTGTTGATCAGAGGAATCCTCAGATAAAGGGAACTCTGGCGGAATTACCCCAGTCTGTCTGTAGTGACTCATGCATAGGTATCTTGAATCAGAATACGGAAATTATCTATCCCTTGATGCATCCGGTGATTCGAGAAAATTTACTCAAAATTAAAAAAATTAAATGGGTCAGGTCTGTCAACAGCCACAAAAATTGGTGGACAAAAGTTTATCATTGAGAGGTGGCACTGCATCGGCAATCTTTCTTGTAGGTTTTACTGTTTCCCCAGAATTGACTCATTTTTGCGGAATCAGTCTGGCAATAACTGATGTCTCGATCAAGTGAAGCACCGGGAAAATCTCATCCCAGGGTTGAAAAAACTGACAAATTCCATGAATTTGATTCAAGTTATAGAACAGTCGTCATCAAAAATAGGTAAAAATAGGTAAAAATAGGTAAAATTATGAAAAAATTACTGCGCTGGGGCGCCATGTTTGGTTTCTTGACCAGTACATTAGTCGGGGCATCTTTTCTGGGTAATCTGCGGGCGATCGCTTTGCCGCAAGAACAGATTATCAAAAAGCTGATTCCGGTTCCAGTATTTACTATTACCAACTCACAAGGTTCACCGCTGTTAGCGTCGGTGAGTCAGGATAATAATACTACATCGGTTGCTGGAGTATTTATTAGCAAACAAGATGCGGATAATTTTGTTCAGCAGCTATTAAGTCAAAATAATCCGAATTTGAGTGATGTCCGGGTAACTCCTGTTTCCCTGGCGGAGATTTACCAAATGGAACAAGCAAGTGAAAATAATCCTGAAGAAGCCGTTGTATTTGACTATGTACCGACACAGACACAAGTTCAGTCAGCTTTACAAGTGCTTCAGAATAACGGTGAGTCTCCGGATAACTTTAGTGGAGTTCCTTTGTTTTTGGCCACAGGTGGTGCTGATAACGGTTATTTGACTATTCAACAAGGCAACAATCAAATTATTCCCTTGTTTTTCCAAAAAGAACAGTTGCAAACGATGTTAAATCGTTTAAGAGAACAACAGCCAGATTTGGCGGCTTCGGTGAAAATTCAAGTGGTCAATCTTGAGGGAGTGATTAATCTGTTGGAAACTAGCAACGCTCAGGAATTAAATCAGATTGTGTTAATTCCCCCCCAAGAATCTATAGATTATATTCGCTCTCTGCCAAATCAACAGCCAAACCAACAATCGAACTAATTAATCGAACTAATTAATCGAACTAATTAATCGAACTAATTTATCGAACTAATTTATCGAACTAATTTATCGAACTAATTTATCAAGGGCGATCGCGAGTGGTAATTGTATCTGGATTAGAACTGTGGCAGTGGTGTCAAGAGGCTCGTTCTCAGGCAGCGGAGTTTAATGTCCCCCTGCAAGAGATAGATTGGCTGCTGCAAACAGTGGCGGATTTGGAAAAGTTGGAGTTACGGTTGCAATCTTTTAAAACGCGATCGCAGATTCATATGCAAATCCCTCTGATCCAGTTAACTCAGCTTTGGCAACGACGACTTGAAGAACGTTTGCCGGTTCAGTATATCGCCGGGATCACCCCCTGGCGAAACTTTTTTTTGCAGGTCAGCAATGCGGTGCTGATTCCCCGTCCAGAAACCGAATGTTTAATCGACCTGGCGATCGCCGCTGCTCACGATCAGGTAGATCCCCGATCTATTTCAGAAATCCCAGAACAGTGGGCAGACTTGGGCACTGGCAGTGGGGCGATCGCCATTGGATTAGCGGAAGTATTGACAAATGCGACAATTTATGCAGTGGATATATCCGCAGCAGCATTGGCGATCGCCCAAAAAAATGCTCAAACTCTTGGGTGGTCAAACCGGATTCACTTCAATCAAGGCTCATGGTTTGAACCATTACAGGCACTTCGAGGTCAACTCAATGGCATTGTCAGCAATCCCCCCTATATTCCCAGTCAGATTGTTCCCCAACTGCAACCGGAAGTCGCCCACCATGAACCGCACCTAGCCCTAGATGGGGGTGCGGATGGACTAGATTGTATTCGCCATTTAATTAACCAAGCCCCAGACTATTTACAACCAGAGGGCATTTTGCTATTTGAAATGATGGCTGGTCAGGCCGCAGAAGTGAGACAATTATTAAACAGCCAAGGCAGCTATCAAAAAATTACCATTCACCGGGATCTCGCGGGCATAGAAAGATTTGCCTTGGCGTATCGAAAATAAATCAAAAAATCTAATTGAATTTTATCTATCTGGAGATTCAGCGCATCAAAACCCTCAATCCCTCTAATTTTCAATATAATTTTCAATATATAATTTTCAATTCGGTCATGCCTAATTCTCAAATGTTTGGCCAATGACTGATTCATAACGGCAAAAAGCCTATTATGATCAAACTGTAAATAAGAAATCGTTTCTGAATCACCGATTGATGAGTCAAGTTTCTCTAACCGAACTAATTACTCAGGCGAAATCTGGAAATCTTGTCAGCTTTCCTACAGATACAGTCCCCGCATTAGCAACCCTCCCGGATCAAGCAGAGTTAATTTTCGCAGCGAAACAGCGTCCGGCGGATAAACCACTGATCTTAATGGGGGCAAGTCCTGAAGACCTTTGGCCTTATGTCAGTGGTACGGCGGCAGAACGAGAGATTTGGCAGCAAACCGCCAAAACCTACTGGCCTGGATCCTTGACTTTGGTTTTACCGGCATCAGAGATCGCGCCAAAAGCCATGAACCCGATCGACCCCAGCACCTTGGGAATCAGAGTCCCTAACTGTGAACTAACTTGCCAAATTCTGGCGGCAACAGGCCCAATGGCGACCACAAGTGCCAATCGAAGCGGAGAACCGCCCCTAACGACGATGGCAGAAATTGCGGCAGCGTTCCCAGAAGTTTTTACTTTGAACGGGGATAAAAGAAAATCCGGATCGGGATTACCTTCGACGGTGGCTAAGTGGACTGGTGAGGGTTGGCAAATTTTGCGTCAAGGATCTGTGAATTTAACCCAGAATTTAACCCACCGCTCGGAAAATGATCTCTGAGTAGCGGAAAATTACATTGGCAATCTTAAACAAAGACGATGGATGGCAACATCCAAGCATCTTTATTCAATTAAATTAATCAGGATAAATCGATTATGGATTGGAGTAACTTGGTGAATCTGGCTGTGGGTCTGGGAGTCGGCTTTAGCTTGGGCTGGCTATTGGGTTCTCGGCGTTTACTCAACCCCAGGAAAGGACAAAAAATTATCGAGCCCTCAAACCCGTTTGCCTTCAGCCCCGTTTCAGAAGCCCAAGTTTCTCTGCCTGCCGTCGATCCATCACAAACTCAGTTAATTGCCGATCTGAAAGCACAGGTTAAACAATTGACGCTTGATTATTACATGGCCCAGCAAATGTGCCAGTTTAAAGCCGGGTTTTTGGCTAGGGTGACTCACGAGTTGCGATCGCCTTTGAATGGCTTGATTGGTACACATCAGCTAATTTTGTCGGATCTGTGCGATTCTCCAGAGGAAGAAAGGGAGTTTTTAGCTAATGCCAATATCTCTGCGGTCAAAATGATCGATATGCTCGATAAAATATTAGATGTTTCCCGAACTGAATCGGGGAAAAGTCCCATTAAACTGGAACCGTTGCAATTAGCCGAAGTTTTTGAGGAAGTCCGTTATCTCAGCGAGATGCAAGCGGCTAATCGGAATATTCCTCTAAAAATCGTCCTTCCAGACCCAAATATTTATGTCCTGGCCGATGAGCAATGGCTGACCCCTGTGCTGGTCAACCTGGTAGAAAGCGCCATTACTCCCGAAGAACTCGGTAGTATTTCGGTCTCAGCCCAAGTTGATCAATATTCGGAGCAAATTCATATTTGGATTGAAGCCCCTCGTCCCCATGAAAGTTGGACAGAGGCCTTAGATTTACTGACCAAAGAACTGAATCGAGGCAGCAAAGCGTCCAACTCTGGGGCGGCAAAAAAATCCCAGTTCAATATTTTAACTGAGGGGCAGCCGCCGAGGGAGTTTAATCCTCAAGACCCTTTAGAACTTAATCCTCATGTTTCTGCGGGTCTTAACTTAGTGATGACTTGTAGCATCCTGGATCTAATGCAGGGGCGGTTAGAAATTCTCGAAACCCCTGCGGATGCTGAAGATCCTAATCTCACCAGGATTCAATGCTCACTTCCCTTGGTGCCTCCACCGCCGGAATCGGATTAAACTCAGGCTGATTGTATAGAACCATTGTGGTGGTGGAATTTTCCTCAAATCCAATCCGCTCATAGAAACGCTGTTGATGGGTGGTCATTAAATATACCCGTTCTACTCGATTCATCAATGGGTGACTGAGGACTGTTTCCACGAGCTTTCGTCCCAAACCGACTCCTTGATATTCTGGGTGAATCACCACATCCCATATGGTGGCTCGGTAGACTCCATCGGAGGTAGCGCGGGCAAATCCAATTAGACGCTGGCGATCCCAGACGGTGACGACTGGGTTACTATGGGCGATCGCCACGGCTAAACCTTCTAATTCTCGTTTTTTTGCCCAAAAAGCTGTTATTTCAAATAAGGATTTCAGTTGATTCAGATCAACTGATGCGTGACCTTCGCGAAATTGGATGTGACTGCAATCCCTTCTCATCTTTTTAATGGTTGAACCTCAAGTGAATCAGAAAACTTACCACGTCAAACAATCGCTAAATTTTGATTTTTAGCTTCAAGCGCCCCTGTTTGACCGGATAATTAATTTAGCGTCGAATCGAGAAATCATTCAGAGAATGCTCTGAAGATTTCGGTGCTTAATATCAATGAATATCAGACTAAATGGCTCAATATTCTTTAGAGAAATAAAACTATACTTACCGGGTATTGTTGCCAGTAATATAGGCTAAACGTAGCTCTAAACAACTTTAATTTTGGGATCAAAATTATTTCTCCAGAAAACCAATGATCTGTTCTTAGGCTTACAGCTAGTTAATTGGTTACTCATTTTGGGTCTCAAAATTTTAGAACCAAATTGGATTTGTGGATTGTAACTGAATCAAGTGTTCGATTGATTGTATTATTTTATACCTTTATTAAGGTTATAACACATATGAATTGATTTTCAGAGATTTTTGTGTCTATGTTTTATAACACGGACAGGGTAGGGGAACTGCGATCGCCGACGAATGAGGCATCTTCGCCATCCCAGGATCATTGATATTTATTTTGACAGTGGGTGGAAAAAGACCAGGGCGGGTTTCTGGGAATAGAACCTCGCCCCCTGAAGGTGAATCCATTGGCAAACGGTCGCCAAAGCAAATATCCACCAGCCGTAAAATCTTAGCCATCATGGGCTAAAAATTAAGCTTTCATATTAAGCATTTTTTAACCATCGAGCCGCATCTTTGGCGTGATAGGTCAAAATTAAGTCGGCACCGGCTCGTTTAAAACTGGTTAAGGTTTCCATCACTACTTTCTCTTCGGAAATCCAGCCGTTGAGGGCAGCGGCTTTGACCATAGAATATTCCCCAGAGACGTTATAAGCCGCTACCGGCAAGTTGGTGGCTTGTTTGACCCGCCAGATAATATCCATGTAGGCTAAAGCTGGCTTGACCATGAGCATATCTGCCCCTTCAGCGATGTCCAGTTCAATTTCTTTGATGGCTTCTTGGCCATTCCCCGGATCCATTTGATAGGTACTGCGATCGCCAAATTGGGGCGCCCCATCGGCCGCATCCCGGAACGGCCCATAATAAGCAGAGGCATACTTGGCCGAATAGGCCAAAATGGGAATATTTTCATATCCGGCTTCATCTAAACCAGACCGAATCGCTTGCACAAACCCATCCATCATCCCTGAAGGGGCAATAATATCCGCCCCGGCTTTCACTTGAGACACGGCGGTTTTCTTTAGTAATTCTAAGGTGGGGTCATTCAGTACCCGTCCGGTCAAGTCACCCACTTGCAAATAGCCACAGTGACCATGACTGGTGTATTCACATAGACAAGTATCGGCAATCACAATCAGATCGGGTACGGCCTCTTTGACGGCAGTGGCAGCTTTTTGGACAATGCCGCAATCATGCCACGCGCCAGTTGCTTCCGTATCTTTGCTTTCGGGAATGCCAAATAGGATAATCGCCGGAATGCCTAAGTCATAGACTTGTTTCGCCTCTTCAACAATTTTGTCCACGGAAAGCTGATAAACTCCGGGCATGGATTTTACTTCGTTGGCGATCCCAATTCCCGGTACGGCAAACAGTGGGTAAATTAAATCATTGGTCGTCACGATATTTTCTCGAACCATCCGGCGTAACTGAGGATGACTACGCAGACGACGGGGGCGATGAGTTGGAAACATAGGAGTTAACGTAAGTTCAATAATCTTAAGTAAAACCAGTGTAAAACTTCTGGTTGACTTACTAATCATTAATTTGGTAACGATTCGTTACAAAGCCGCCGATCCGGAAAAATACTCTGGCCATAGGCCAAAAAAAGCACACCCGACCCGAGTGTGCTTTTTTCATAGATTTTTGCCTTGATTTCAAAAATATCTGGTGTTTAGGCCGTCTCTTGAGCCACGGGATAAACACTGATTTTTTTGCGGGATTTGGTTTTATGCTCAAAAGTCACGACACCATCAATTAAGGCAAACAGAGTATCATCTTTGCCCAGACCCACATTTGCTCCTGGGTGGAATTTAGTTCCCCGCTGACGGACTAAAATATTGCCAGCTTTAACGACTTGACCGCCGTAACGTTTTACTCCAAGGCGCTGGGCATTCGAGTCACGACCGTTACGAGTGCTACCTGTACCTTTCTTATGAGCCATTTTTTCCCTCTAATGTATGTGAATAATTCAGTGTAAACCTTGTAAACCGTTAATCCTGAATTGCGATCGGTTAACCTTCTATCCTTGATGGTTGGCAGTGAACGATTTCTCCTTCACGACCAACCATGAATAGGAATGGAAGATGTTTGCGCTCATATTTTGGCGCTCATATTTTGGCGCTCATATTTTCGCGCATACTCAATATTTTAGCTATCGCCTTGTTCTGTCTCTACATTGGCGGCGGCTAACACAGAACCATTGAGACTAATAGAAGTAATCATAACTCTGGTGAGTTCCTGCCGATGTCCCCGTTTTTTGCGAGTTTTCTTTTTCGGCTTCATTTTGTACACCAGCACTTTACGGCCACGCAGATGTTGCATGACCGTGGCTTCGATGGTAGCCCCTTCTACGAGGGGTTGGCCCACATGAATATTGTCTTCGTGCTTGACCAGTAAAACCCGGTCAATACTCATGGTGCCGTCAGCTTCTACCGGCAGCCGATTCACATCATAAAAGCGACCAGGCTCCACTCGGAGTTGTGTGCCGCTCATTTCGATAATTGCGTAAGTCATAGAATTGTTTGGATAGTTGCCGTACAGGTAGCTGTAGCTGGTTGCTCTATGAATGCTGGCGATGTTTCAGCGTTTTTTTCAACCTGATCCGAGCAAAAATAGACAGCCAATCTTTAATTATTACTTAGTGGTTGCTTTTGTGTCAAACACTAAGTATTTATGGGTCGGGGATTTGAGGATGGGAAGATTTTGGGTTTTTGATGACGCCAACATCATTGGTCAACATCATTGATCGACCATCCAAAAGCCAGATTAAGCTTGAGCGGTTGCGGCTTCGGCTTGATTCAAGGTTAATGGTTGTTTGATGGTCAGGTAACGAATCACATCTTCACTAATCCGCATGGTGCGTTCGAGCAGGGCGATCACTTTCCCTTCGGCGCGGTAATTCATTTGGATATAAATGCCTTCGCGATACTTGCCGATTTCGTAGGCCAAACGACGCTTCCCACGATGCTGAGTTTCGATAATTTCTGCACCACTTTCCCGCAAGAGGTTTTGATAGGTGGCGATCGCCAACTCAGTTTGCTCTTCTCCGAGGTCGGGTCGCAGGATGTACATGGTTTCGTACATGAAATTTTTCATCTTCCAATTCTCCTTTTGGACATTAAGACTTCTTTGGGTTTTGTGGCTTGGTTTGCCGCCCGTGGCAGGTCAGCCAAATGGATCGCCAACTATCACCACTGAAGAAGTAAGGTTTAACTTTGTTGGGGATTTGTGACCCCGGCCAAGATTTTTCTAGAAAAATCTCTCCAAATATACTATTGTATCGGATCTAAGGCGATAAGTCCAGCGTTACTTGATGAGTTTGCGAAAAAATCAGGATTTCCGCAAATTGTGAGGATTTAGGTTAACTCTGGGCCTGGTTCTGCCAGTAGCGATAGTCTGGGGTATGATCGCCGAAAACCTGTCCATCTGTGGCGATCGCTTGATTAAGTGGCAAGAGCGTGGAGCGAATGTGTGGCAAATTATTTCAGATTATTTCTAAATTCTGATGCCAAAATCGATATTTTTGACTAGGTTAAACCTTATGATTTTGCCAATGTCAGGGTGCGGTTGAACTTTTGCCTGTAAAAATCCAAAATTCTCAGACTGGAATTTAGCTAAGGGCTAGGCAATCATCAGAATCAGAATGTCCTACTAACCCTTGATTTTAATCCGACAAAACAAAAATCCACTATTATTCGAATTTTAACGTTATGGCACAGCGCTATGTCCGCATTCAAACCCCCGAGGGCAAGATTTACTACGGATTATTACAACTGAGCCGTGGGGTTCAGGTGTTGGATGCTCCACCTTGGCTGGGGGGTCAACCGAGCGACAAGTTTTTGGAACCGGACAATTACAAATTGCTGGCTCCGGTGACTCCCTCCAAAATTATCGCCGTGGGTAAAAATTATGGTAAACACGCGGCGGAAATGGGGACTCCTGTACCGGATGAACCGTTGCTGTTTATGAAACCACCCACCGCAGTGATTGCACATGGAGATGAGATTCGCTATCCGCCCCAGTCAGAAAGGGTCGATTATGAAGGGGAATTGGCTTTAGTGATTGGGGAGCGTTGTGTGGACTGCACCCCAGAAGCGGCTCAAGGAAAAATTTGGGGCTATACGATCGCCAATGATGTGACCGCTAGAGATTTACAGCAAAGAGATGGACAATGGACTAGAGCCAAAAGTTTTGATACTTTCTGTCCCCTTGGCCCTTGGATTGTCCGTGAACTGAGTCCGGGGGGACGTTTGCAAACCTTTCTGAATGACCGGGAGCAACCAGTGCAATCGTCTCTGATTGATGACATGGTGTTTCCCCCTGATGTCCTGGTTGCTTACATTTCTCAGGTGATGACTTTGTTACCGGGAGATGTGATTTTGACCGGGACTCCAGAAGGGATCGGCCCGATGCAAGTTGGCGATCGCGTCCGTGTCGAAATCGAAGGGATCGGCAGCTTGGAAAATATCGTCACCCTTAGACAATCAAAACAATAATTATTAGACAGACAAAAGTAGGGTAGGCTTTTAGGCAAGCCCACCCTAATACCGATCTAATCATTTGCGGTTGATTAAATCGTCCGAATTGATTTCTCCCGATCGCGTGAGGAGAAACCAGACTGATTAACGCACCTGCATCTTGACCGCATCAGAAATGGCGGGAATTTCCGCATAAATTCCTCTGGCAGACTGAACCACTGCATAGACTACTGCGGCAATAATTCCCAAGAAAACAGTGTTGTAAAAAGTTTCCACTACCAACTCAACGGGGATAGCTGTTTGCACAAGCTGTAATACTAGACGACATAAAATTAATACGATGTCTAATAAGATTGCTTGCATGGTGTTGAACCGAATGAAATGACTGATATTGTCGTTTCTCACCACTCCGAATAAAAGCGCAAAGAAAATAATCAGTCCAGCAAAGGGGAAAGAGTTATAAATCTGGAGCAGTGGTAGCAGCGGCAGAAACAGCAGTTGTAATGGGGGAATTTGCTTGAATAAGAAAACGCCAAAGACAATGCCATCTAATAGGGGCAGCAGATAGAGCAGGCTGGCGTAAAATCGCTCTAAACCAGGGGCGGTGTCCCGTCCATTCATCGGAAATCTCCTGTTTTTTAGGGTTAAACGGTTAATTTGACTAATTATTTTAGGATAGCGTATTCAAGGCATTCAATTGTTTTCTGGGGGGAGCAAACCGGCGATCGCTTCCTTGATTTTGTCGTTTGTGATGCCACGATATATTTCCACGATATATTCAATGAATTTAGCACAAATTCGGTTTATTGCGTAGAGAGAAATAAGCCAAAGGCCATAATTGATCCGCCAATGGCATAATAAAATATACTCGCGCCGCGATCGCCAAACCACCTTCTCACTTGGTGTACTTGTTCACTATTCCAGAAAGCATCTATTTTTAAATAAGTGCCAATAATCATTAATAAACTAAGCAGATAACACAGTGGACACATCGTTTTTCCTCCATATAATCATATTTGAAAATAGAATTTTCGATCTATCAATCAAAACTTAACGAATTTGCGTATAAGTTGCCTCGGAAACAACGGGTATTTCAGCATAATTTCCTCTAATTGTTTCGACTATAGAATACACAATTGATCCGAAGAATCCCAAGAAAATGGTGGTAGAAATGATATCAATCAATAAATTTGAATTAAAACTACCATCGGGAATGACTGCCAGGGGAAAGCCTAGCAGTCTCAATGTCCACTGGCATAAGCTGAGAAAAATTGATAATAAGAGCGACTGCATCGTATTGTAGCGGATAAAATGCTTAATTTTGTAGTTTCTCACTACCAATAAAAATAAAGCAAAGAAAAGAATTAACTCTCCATAAGGAATAGTGCCTACAATATTAAAATATAAAAAAAGCAAAGGGAAAAAAGGAATCAGCAAAGTCATTAATACCGGGAAAGTGGCGAATAAATAAGAGCCAAAACCTAAAACATTAACTAAGGGTAAAATATAGGGCAAGCAAGCCAATAGGCGATCGCCGATGGTGGTGGAACCGCGCCAAGTCATTTTCGGATCTCCTGGGTGCGTGGATCAAGAATTGTTGGCTCGAATTGGTCGAACCTATCATTCAGGATAACTTACTGAGCATCGAATTGCCGATCAGCCAGTGAGAACAGTGGCGCCAATCAGGATCGGTACAGAGATCGATGTGGATGGGTGAAACATTGGTAAACCAGTGATGACCAAGCAAAATCAACCCTGAATCAGTCGTGAATCAGTCCTGAATCAGTGGTCTTGTCAAGACATAATCATCAGAAGGGATGATTTATGGGGTTGGATATGGTATTTTAAGCTGAAGATTCAGTGAAATTATTCAATCGAGAATCGATTAAAATCTTAGCGATCGGGTTTTGGTGGGCAATGCCCACCCTACGTCAACGGTTGATGCGTAATTCCTATTAATCAATATTGGTGACGCGAAAACCCATCTCACATTCATATTGGGTTGGTTTGCCCTCGGCAAAGTTTCTCACTGCATGACCACAGCTAAGTTGTCCATGTCGCCAGCGAGGTTGACCTGTGCGATCGGCAAGTAAGCAGTTTTGACAAATGGCTTGCGGACTTAGGATCTGATCGTCCATCACAATGACCAGCATTGCACACCTCCAGTTGATCCCTTATGACCATACATATATTTTAGGTCAAACCCCAGGGAATATCGGGCAATTTGAAACATAGCTTAATTTAATTGAAACCCAGGATGTCGTATCTTTTGCTTCATTTTGGCTTCCTCTTGCCGCAAGCGTCCTTTTGATTTGTCATCATGCCGATTTTGCCTAGATTCTGGGCTTAAATTGCTTACGGGGACAAGCCCTCGATCATTTTCCGGATTGGTTGGGTAACAGCCTCTACCCAACCGTAAAACTACAAATACTTGCGTTGGGTTTCGTGCCTCAACCCAACCTACTACAATAATTAATTTCTAGATGAGGAATGATTCGGTGACTCAGACTAACTTAGATTTCCTAGCCACTACAGATCCCGCTGTTGCCGGTTTGATTCAGCAAGAACTGCACCGCCAACAAACTCACTTGGAACTAATTGCCAGTGAAAATTTTACTTCTCCAGCAGTGATGGCCGCCCAAGGGTCAGTCTTAACCAATAAGTATGCTGAAGGCTTGCCGAAAAAACGCTATTACGGCGGTTGCGAGCATATCGACCAAATTGAGCAGTTAGCCATTGACCGGGCAAAGCAGCTATTTGGCGCGGCATGGGCAAACGTGCAGCCCCACTCTGGCGCCCAGGCCAATTTTGCCGTGTTTTTGGCGCTGTTGGAACCCGGTGACACGATTATGGGGATGGATCTGTCCCACGGCGGTCATTTAACCCACGGTTCGCCGGTGAATGTATCCGGTAAGTGGTTTAAGGTTCAGCAGTACGGGGTGTCCCCAGAGACAGAACAGTTGGATTTTGACCTGATTTTGGCTCTTGCCAAGGAACATAAGCCTAAATTAATTATTTGCGGCTATTCTGCTTATCCTCGGATCATTGATTTTGCCAAGTTCCGCCAAGTGGCGGATGAGGTGGGGGCTTATCTGTTGGCAGATATGGCTCATATCGCCGGTTTGGTGGCTACAGGTCATCACCCCAACCCGGTGCCCCATTGTCATGTGGTGACGACAACGACCCACAAAACCTTGCGCGGCCCTCGTGGTGGTTTAATCCTCAGTAATGATGTGGAATTGGGTAAAAAATTGGATAAGGCGGTTTTCCCAGGCAGTCAAGGCGGTCCTTTAGAGCACGTGATTGCCGCTAAAGCGGTGGCATTTGGGGAAGCCTTGAAACCGGAATTTAAAATTTATTCCGGTCAGGTGATTGCGAATGCCCGGGCATTGGCGAATCAATTGAGCGATCGCGGCTTGAAGATGGTGTCCGGTGGTACGGATAATCATGTGATGCTGGTGGATTTACGCAGTATTGGCATGACCGGGAAACAAGCGGATAAATTATTGGGCGAGGTGAATATTACCGCCAATAAGAATACGGTGCCGTTTGACCCAGAATCCCCGTTTGTCACCAGTGGTCTGCGCTTGGGTTCTCCCGCTGTCACCAGTCGCGGCATGGGACCCGAAGAATTTAAGGAGATTGCCAATATTATTGCCGATCGCCTGCAAAATCCCGAAAATGGATCCGTGGCCGCCGATTGTCGTCGTCGGGTGAGTGCCTTGTGCGATCGCTTCCCCTTGTATCCTCATCTGAAAATTCCTGTGGGGGCTTTAGCATAGGTGTAGGGTGCCGTTCCGTGCAGTAACGCACCAGTGATTTGGCTGTACTAATTTGGCTGTAAAGATATCTCAGCCGCTGGCCACAATGAGGGGTGCTTCTTTGGTGCGTTACGGCGCGGAAAAATAGTTATCGGTTGGATGATTTTTAGGCTAAAGGCAGCGCCTAACACACCCTACCTCTGGGGCAATGGGGGCAATGGGGGGCAGTGGGCAATTTTTTCTTTTATCGGTTGACTTCAAGTCAAAGGTTCATCTCCAGCCACCTAACGCTCCCACCCACAAACAACAAACACCAAATAAGAAGTAGCACATAACAAATAGCAAACAATACATAATACATAACAGATAAAATTTAAAAAATAAATTTAAGTTTATTTGCGGAGTATTGTCTAAAATATAGTAATTGTAGGTAAACGTTAAAATAAGACGTTTGACATTTGCACCCTAACTACTTTTGATATGCCTTACCAGCTTTACCACCTGGTTGCCTTTTTAGTTTCTTCTCTGGTTGTCCTCGGGACAACCCCAATTGTTAAAAAAATTGGTCTCAAAAGTGGAAGGTTCGACCTTCCTGGAGGCCGTAAGTTGCACAGTAAACCAATGGTGCGCCTTGGCGGAGTTTCCATATTTTTGGGCAGCTTATCGGCGCTATTAATCGTTTGGTGGCTTGGTGGCTTCGGGGTCTTACCTCCAGAAAAAGACTATGAAATTTGGGGAGTAACCATCGGGGGGTTACTATTTTTCCTAATTGGTTTAGCCGATGACTTATTTGGGTTATCGGCTTTTATGCGTTTGTTCTTACAAACCATTGTCGCTGGGGCTGCTTGGCAAGTTGGGGTTCAAATTGCCTTTATTACCATTCCTTATGTAGGCTTGGTGAATTTACCAGACTGGATTAGTTTTCCCATCACGATTTTGTGGTTAGTTGGTTTAACCAATGCGATTAACTGGATTGATGGGTTAGATGGTTTGGCCGCTGGCGTTTGTAGCATTGCGGCAATGGTGATGATGATCGTCAGCCTATCCATGCATCAACCGGCAGCGGCGTTAATTGCGGCGGCGTTGGCCGGTGCGACCCTAGCATTTTTACGCTATAACTTCAATCCAGCGCAAATTTTTATGGGGGATGGCGGTTCTTATTATCTGGGCTTTACCTTAGCTGGGGTCGGAGTGATTGGGTTGGTGAAAACTACGGCTGTGACCGCAGTGATTTTGCCTTATCTGATTTTGGCCGTGCCAATTTTAGATATGTCTGCGGTGATTGTTGACCGCTTACGCAATGGCAAATCACCCTTTGTGGCCGATAAACGTCATTTGCACCACCGCTTACTGGACGCGGGGTTGTCTCACCGATTAACGGTGTTGTTTATTTACTCCTTAACTCTTTGGGTGGGCAGTTTGGCGATCGCCGTTGCCGGAGTTCCCACGGGGATGGGGTTCGCCCTAGGGGCTACGGGAATCCTCAGCTATACCACCTGGAAAGCAAGTCAGCAGTCTCGATGATATTTAGAACTTTAAAGATCAAATCCCTAAAAGATGTCAAGCTAGATATCCAGAATTACCCCAAAATTCTGGATACTTTCTTTTTGTTAAATAGATCAACTCACTGACCCATCAGCGAAAGTGAGCGGTTAATTGTATTTTGACGAAACCATCCCGGAAATTTAGGGAGCGGTTTTTTTATGATTTTTTTGATGATTTTTTGATGATTTTTTTGATAATTTTTTTGATGATTCTCGTTCCCCTGCTGGAGGCTGGCCACGAGTTTTTTTAATAACTTGGCTAACTAGGGGCAAGGGGGTGAAGGTTGTGCAGGGTGACAGCAAATACCCAGGGCTGGGCAACCACCGCGCCTTGGAATTGCCCCTACGGACAGCGATCGCGTTACGGAGCAATATCGCGAAGACCCATCAGTCTCTACAGTTCTTTGGGGCAATTTTTCTTTGAAAAAATAAATTCCTGCGGATTTATCCTGAAGTTCCCGGCAGACTTTTGAATGCTTAAGATAAAATATGAACAAAGGAAAGGGGATCATCTAACGGAAAAATTATCAGCTAACCGACATCTGGAGATCCCCGCATTTTCCTCAAAGCCTGGTATCTACTATATTTTCCAATCAAGTAAATCGTTTTTTCCATTAAAAAATCAGACGATAACTGTCTAAAAAATTCTGAGTTTAACGGCTCAGGGTTAAAGGGATGACCGTTCATCTATTCTAATTTCAGGGTGTTTCTATGTGTGATATTTCTCGCAAAATTAATCTTCGATTATTTGGCGTAGCTGGCCTGATAGAAACCCATGAAGAAGCAAAAAGAACCAAAAAATATCAACCCTTTCAAGTCCTTGTTATGCTTAGGACTTAGTTTGGGTTTGGCGGCAATTTGGGCTGGGGCAGTCACGGCTCAAACCTCATTAAATCAAGCATCTCCAGCGTCAGTAAATGCTAATTCAGACTCCACCTTGGCCGGGTCTGAACAACTACTTCCTTTTGATGAAGTCATTAAAAATACGGAAAAATTAGAGGGTTTATTCAATCTATATAGAAAGAAAGATTTTTCAGCAATTTACTTAGAAGTTAAGCCAGAGCAACTTAATCAAAATTTTCTCTGTATTATCACCTTAAATTCAGGAATTGGCCAAGCGCCTCTGTTAAGAGGAATGCCGTTGCAAGATATCATGTTTTATTTCCAACAAGTCCAAAATAAAGTCAATTTTGTGGTCAGAAATGTGAACTTTAGGACGGAAGTGGGCGACCCCTTGCAGCGATCGCTGGATAGTTCTTTTAGTGACTCGGTGCTGTACTCCCTGCCGATTAAAAGTATTCATCCCACGCGACAAACCCTGTTAATTAGCCTGAATGACTTGCTAATGACAGAAAAGGATCTGAGTCAACTGAGTGATTATTTGCCGATTTTATTAGATCCTAGCTATAAAAAAGATAACAATCAGTCTTATTTTGGGGAAACCAAAGCTTTTCCTTTAAACGTAGAAATTGAGTCGGTTTATGGCTTTAAAAGTGATAATCCTTTAGTTTCAATTCCTAGTCTGCCGGATAGCCGGGGCTTTACCCTACAAGTGCGTTATAGTTTTTCAGAAATGCCGATGAACAATGGCTATCGTCCTCGGTTAGCGGATGAACGAGTGGGCTATTTTGTCACCGCTTATCGGGATTTTTCGGAAAAGAGAAAAGAACCCTTTGTCCGATATATTAACCGCTGGCATTTGGAAAAACAAGACCCGAATGCCCCCTTATCTCCGCCGAAAGAACCGATTGTTTTCTGGATCGAAAATACGGTGCCTCTGGAATATCGGGATGCCATTCGGGAAGGGGTTTTAATGTGGAATAAAGCTTTTGAAGCAGCCGGTTTTATTGATGCGATCGCTGTCAAACAAATGCCGGACGATGCCACCTGGGATCCCGCCGATGTGCGCTACAACACGATTCGCTGGTCGAGTTCATTTCAACCTTGGTTTTTGGGTTTAGGCCCATCACGAGTCAACCCCATGACAGGACAAATTTTAGATGCGGATATCATCTTGGATGCCAATGTAATTAGAATTATGAAAGGAGAATATCGCAACTATATCGGAACTCCCAGCAGCCAACAGCAGGGAATCAACAATTTGGCCAATTTATCCAACTGTATGGGGCAAGAATTTTCTGATATTTTACAGGATTTTTCCCCCGGTCAAGCCATATTTAAAAATGGGTCAAATGTTGGGGGATTGTTTTCTCAATTGCGGGATAAACATGACCTCTGTTATGGTATGGAAGCCGCCCAAAATTTCGCGATCGCGGCCATGTCTTTGTCAATGGTGAATAATGTATTGCCCAGCAGTCAGGAAATGGAAGAGTTTATTCATCAATATTTGCGATTTCTCACCGCCCATGAAGTCGGACATACCCTGGGATTGCGCCATAATTTTCATGCCAGTACGATGTTAACCCCGGAAGAGTTACACGATCGCACTATTACCCAGGAAAAAGGTTTGGCATCATCAGTGATGGACTATTTGCCAGTGAATTTAGCCCCCCCTGGGATTGCACAGGGTGACTATTTTTCTCAAGTGGTTGGGCCTTACGATCAATGGGCGATTACTTATGGCTATCAACCGACAGATGCCTTTTCCCCAGACGCCGAATGGCGTGTAATAGAACAAATTGCCCAGCGATCTTCGGTGGAACCAGAGTTAGCTTATTCTACGGATGAGGATGCCTTTGATATTCTCGATCCATTCGCCAATGCCTTTGATTTAAGCAGCGATATGTTGCAATATTCCCAATGGCAGTTGGAAAATGCCCGCACTTTATGGGAACGGTTGGATCGCCGCTACTTAGTCAGTGGGGATAGTTATAGTGAAGTGCGCGATCGCTTTGATAGTCTTTATTTTTACTATCTTCGTCAGGTGAGAAATATTACCCTCTATGTGGGTGGGCAGTCTTTTCAACGGATCCGACCAGGAAGCGTTCATCGTCGGTTGCCCTTTGAACCCATTCCCGTGGAACAACAACGAGAAGCCCTGCAACTGATTCAGTCTTATGTTTTTGATGAAAATGCCTTTCAGTTTTCCCCAGAACTGCTGAATAAATTAGCCCCGGAACGCTGGGCGCACTGGGGGACTCGAACCCTAGTCTTTCCCTTGGATTATCCCATCGGCGATCGCATTCTCTACCTGCAACAAGTTGCCCTCAGTTCCCTGCTATCCCCCCCCCGTCTCATGCGTCTGCGTGACCTGGAACTGAAAACTTCAGGGACTGAGTCTTTGACCATTCCCGAATTGTTTGATACCCTCAAGCAAGGAATTTGGACCGAAGTGCTCGGGTCTAGCAACCAATTAACCCAAATTTCCACCATCCGGCGATCGTTGCAACGGGAACATTTAAATCTTTTAGGGGCGATGGTCTTGCGGCAAACCCGAGTCCCCGAAGATGCCCGCACCTTAGCTTGGTACAATTTGCATCAGCTAGAGAAAGCCCTAGAAAGCACCCTGAAAAAGCGCAAAAATGATTTGGACTTGGCAACGGTGGCTCATTTACAAGAAACTCGTACACGCATTAGCCAAATCTTAAATGCCCAGTTGCAATCTAACTAAGGGCTGTAAGGCTGTAGGGCTGTAGGGGCGAAGCATTCCCGTAGAAGTATTCGGAATAAACCGATAACATAGATGCGGGAATGCTTCGCCCTTACTTTGCCAGAGCATAGAAATATTCGGAATAAACCGATAACATAGATGCGGGAATGCTTCGCCCTTACTTTGCCAGAGCATAGAAATATTCGGAATAAACCGATAACATAGATGCGGGAATGCTTCGCCCTTACTTTGCCAGAGCATAGAAATATTCGGAATAAACCGATAACATAGATGCGGGAATGCGTTCATCCCTTACTTTGCCAGAGCGTAGAAGTATTCGGAATAAACCGATAACATAGATGCGGGAATGCGTTCATCCCTTACTTTGCCATAGCATAGAAATATTCGGAATAAACCGATAACATAGATGCGGGAATGCGTTCATCCCTTACTTTGCCATAGCATAGAAATATTCGGAATAAACCGATAACATAGATGCGGGTTGCCATAGCGTAGAAATATTCGATCGCGAACCGATAACATAGATGCGGGAATGCGTTCATCCCTTATTATAGGTATGGGTTGGCATCGTTAATTTTTTATCATCAAGACCTTCAATGACATTTATCTCGATTTTTTACTTCCTGTTCCTGCTAAGTCTTCTAGTGATTTACTGGACGGTGCAAAAACAGCGATCGCGCCTGTGGTTGCTGCTGATTGCCAGTTTGATATTTTACGCATCCCTGCAAGTTAAGTACATTCCCCTGCTCTTATTCAGCATCTTAATTAACTATAGCTTTGGCCGAGTATTGGGCTGGAGTAACAGCGTGCGGGTCGGAAAACTAAACTCCGCACAAGTCGATAGCCCCCATGAAACAATCACCGGAAAAATCGCCTCTGTCACCCTGGTAAATTTCCAATATCTAATTTTGTCGATTGGCATTCTGTCCAATGTCTTACTCTTATTTGGCTTTAAATATGTGGCATTTTTCTGCACCACCGCCGAAACTTTGTTCAATTGGCCAATAGCGGGAGAAATTGCCACCTGGTACGCCGAAAATATCACCCCACCCCTAGGGATTAGCTTTTTTAGTTTTGAATGTATTGCTTATTTAGTCGATGTTTATCGGGGCGCCCCGCCGAGTCGTCAATTACTCCGATTTGCGGCTTATAAATTTTTCTTTCCTAAACTAATTTCTGGGCCAATTACCCGATATCATAACTTTATTAGACAACTGAAAACCCTTCATTTTCCAGCATCTCATCAAATCATTGAAGGGCTGTGGTTAATTGCTGGCGGTGCGGTGAAAAAAGGACTGATCGCCGATCGCCTTGGGACTTTTGTCAATTTGACTTTTGACAATTTACAAAGGGCTGGCAGTGGAGATTTATGGCTGGCAATTTTTGCTTATGGGTTTCAACTTTATTTAGATTTTAGTGGCTATGTGGATCTCGCCCGAGGCACCGCCTTATTACTAGGATTTAATTTACCAGAAAACTTTGATTTTCCTTATTTTAGTACCAATATTGCGGACTTTTGGCGACGTTGGCATATTAGTTTAGGGGATTGGCTGCGGAATTATCTTTACTTTCCCTTGGGGGGTTCCCGCAAAGGCTTGATTAGAACTTGCTTGAATTTGTTAATGGTCATGCTGATTGCCGGAATTTGGCATGGGGCGGCGTGGGGATTTATTATTTGGGGAGGACTACATGGTTTAGCTTTGGTGATTCACCGGATCACCGATGCCATTTCTGAACGAGTGAATGTTTTTAAACTTTGGTGGGAAAGTATTCCCGGTGTGGTGCTGGCTTGGTTTTTGACTCAAAGCATGGTATTTATGTCTTGGGTGGTCTTTAGACTACCCGTGTTCAAAGATTTTACTTGGGTATTTTCCCATTTGTGGGGAAATTCTGGGGATATTCAATTTGTCCAGAAAGTTTATGGCGAAAATTTGGGAATTGAGCGATTAGATTTGGCTTTATTGTTAGGATTTTTATGGTTTTTCATGGCAGTTTATTATGTTTTATATAAAACATTGAAAGTGCAAATTAATTGGCCGGTAAAAATCCTATTAGTTCCCCTATTACTTTATGTGGTTTGGCTATTTGCACCAGAAACCGGACAATCTTATATTTATTTTGATTTTTAGTCCGGTGAGTCCGATGAATTAAGTCTGCTAATCATTCGGCGAAAATTGCAAGTCTGGTGCTCTCGATTCATTTTTTAGTAAAAATGCTTATGACTAACATATCCAGTGAACCGCTGTTCTTTTCCGGCAAACCAGAGCCATTGCATCCCTGATGAATCTGGAGACACCTAGTATTTAATTCTTAGTAAATCGACCGTAAATCCAGATTGATAAATTTTGTCACCTAAATTGTCACCTAAATTGTGACGGATTTAGCTTGTCTGAATTAGATAATTAATGTTAATGTCCAGAAACCCGGGTTCTTTAACAAACCAGGTTTCTACACCCAGGCAAAGCCCGTGACGATCTGACTCTAGGGGAGATCAAAAATAGCGGCAAAGGTGCATCTCACCCCAGGAAACGGTTAAACTCACGGAACATCCCATGCTGGGGTTGTCAAGGTTACAGATGCCGAGTTCCTCTTTGACCATTTAAACTTTTCTTGATATTTGAGATGCGACCAACTACACAAGTTTCAGATCTATCTTTATACCTGACTAATCGTTTTGGTGATATGCCTAGCCGAGTCTTTTCGGTTAATGAGCGATTCTCTCCGGGATCCGGTGCGAAAGCCAAGAAATTTGCAGGCGGCAAACTGGCTGAACCAAATCATCTGCGGACAAGTAGTCTGTGGACAAAACTTATGGGTTCACTGGGATCTTATTGGCTATTACCATTGTTAGTCTTCAGTAGCAGTTTTGTCACCCCAGGGGCGATCGCTCAACCCACTGCTCAACCCACTGCTCAACCCACTGCCCAACCCACTGCCCCCAGCAATATCCCCAATCCTTTGCCTTCTAATCCCCCTGAACTGCCGTCTCCCACCTTACTGCCGCCCCCTGAAGAACTGTTAAAACCCACCAACCAGGCAGAACCCAGCGCCCCCAACCGCACACCAGACTCCACCGCCCCCATTCCCAGAAGTATTGAAGTGCAAAGATTTGTCGTCAACGGCAGTACGGTCTTTGATCCGTCTCGGTTTGAGGAACTTTTAGTAGACTTTACCAATCGCCCGTTATCGTTTGCGGAACTGCTGCAAGCCCGTTCTAAAGTAACGGAATTATATACAAGTAATGGATATATCACCTCTGGGGCATTTATTCCACCCCAAGAACTCTCTCAAGGGGTGGTGAATATTCAAGTCCTGGAAGGGGCGCTCGAAGAAATCACCGTCAATGGGACTGGTCATTTAAAACCCAGTTATGTGAAAAAGCGTTTAGAAGTGGCAACCGAAGGAGCTTTAAATGTGGATCGTCTGCTGACGGGTCTGCAAATGCTGCAACTCGATCCTTTAATTGACACCCTCTCAGCGGAACTTTCAGCGGGTTCTCGTCCCGGGCAAAGTTTACTTGATGTCACCATCCGAGAAGCATCCCCTTATCGCGGTTCTTTCACCATTGATAATGGTCGAGCTCCGAGTGTGGGGACTTTTCGCCAACAAGCCGGCATTGGTCACGCCAACCTCCTCGGTTATGGTGATGCGGTAAGCTTGAACTACATTCGCACCGAAGGCAGCGATCAATGGGAGTTTGGTTATAGTGTGCCGATCAATGCTCGTAACGGTCGCTTAAGTTTTAACTACAGTAATACCGATAGTGAAATTATTGAGCCGCCCTTTGATCGGGTAGATATTGAAGCCAAATCTCGCAACTATGAAGTGAGTTTGCGCCAACCATTAATTGAAACCCCGACGAGAGAATTTTCTTTGGGGATTACTGGGGTTCGCCGCGAAAGTGATACATCTATATTAGGGGTGAATTACCCCCTGTCTCCGGGGGCGAATGACAACGGGGAAACCAGACTCTCGATTTTGCGTTTCTTCCAAGAAGTGACCGCTCGTGATGCCCGACAGGTGTTTGCCGCTCGCTCTCAATTTAGTGTGGGAGTGGGTTGGTTTGATGCCACGGTGAATGATGATGAACCGGATAGCCAGTTTTTTGGCTGGCGCGGTCAAATGCAGTTGTTACGCTTGTTAGCCCCAGATACGGTGTTGTTGCTGCGATCGGATTTGCAGCTAACCCCCAATGCCCTGGTGCCTCTGGAGCAGTTTGGTTTGGGAGGTCAGCAAAGTGTCCGGGGATATCGTCAGGATGCTTTACTGACCGATAATGCCATCTTCGCTTCCGCAGAGGTGCGCCTGCCTATATTTAAGACGGAAGATCGCAGTATTGTGGTGCAGGTGGCGCCATTTTTGGATGTGGGCACCAGTTGGAATAGTGATGGGCCTGATCCAGAAGATAAGAATTTGGCCTCTGTGGGTTTGGGTTTACAGTTTCAGTGGAGCGATCGCCTCACCGCTAGAGTTGATTGGGGTTATCCTTTAATTGATTTCAAGTCCCGCGATCGCACCTGGCAAGAAAATGGCTTTTATTTCTCTCTCATTGCCAATCCTTTTTAATTGGTTATTGGTTATTGGTTATTTGTTCATTGTTGTAGGGGCGAAGCATTCCTTTAGAAATATCGTGATTTTAGCCATCAGATATCTGCGTGAATGCTTCGCCCATGCATTGACCGTTACTTCCCTTTCTCACCCTATTAACAACCAACAACCAACAATCAACCATCAACAACCAACAACCAACAACCAACAACCAACAACCAACCATCAACAACCAACAACCAACAATTAACAATCAACATTAAAATATGTTTGGATTTATTAATCGTCTATTGGGTCGTCACCCGGAAAATATTAAAGCCAAAGTGGAAATATACACTTGGCAAACTTGCCCCTATTGTATTCGGGCTAAAATGTTGCTGGGTTGGAAAGGGGTGAATTATATTGAGTATAAAATTGATGGGGATGATGCCGCCAGAGCCAAAATGAGCGATCGAGCGAATGGCGGTCGCACGGTGCCCCAAATCTTTATTAATGACCAACATATTGGCGGTTGTAATGACCTTTATCAATTAGATAGTGAAGGCAAATTAGATCCGTTGTTGGCAGAAAGTTAGTAGCCCTGTCATTCCCGCGTTAGTCAGGTGGGCAATGCCCACCCTACCCGCTATTAGCCCTGTCATTCCCGCGAATGCGGGAATCCATTTTGCTTAATTTTCACCACAAAGACACGAAGAACACAAAGGAATTAGAGCCGAGGAATAATGATGAAATATTATGTAATTTATGATGGCAACTGCAATCTTTGTGTCACCTTGGTGCAGTTTTTGGAAAAGTTAGACCAGGGTCAACTATTTTCTTATATTCCTATGCAGGATAATGCCACCCTGAGTCAGTTTCAGATTACGCCGAAAGATTGTGAGTTGGGGATGATTTTGATTGATGCTAATGCCCCAGAAAACCGCTGGCAAGGCAGTGATGCCGCTGAAGAAATTGGCCGATTGTTGCCCGGAGGCAATGGTTTTGTAGCCTTTTATCGCGTTTTACCAGGTATGAAGTGGATGGGCGATCGCTTCTATGAGCAAATTCGGGATCGTCGCTATATTTTATTTGGCAAAAGAACTGAAACTTATCATTCGGAAAAATATGCCGCCAAATATGCCGCTTGTTGTCAATTTCCCGAAAATTGTGCCTCTAATGCGGCTGCTAAGTAATCTGCTAAGTAGTCTGCTAAGTAATCTGCTAAGTAGTCGGGTATTTAGACAGGGCTTGATGGAGGAAACCGCTGGAAATGTGGAATTTTCAGCCTCACAACCCCACGAAAACCTCCCCGAAAAAATCGGGGAGGAAGACTAAAATAGGGAGACTAAAAGCGGTCACTCTACTAACCACGTTTAAATAAAGTAGAAAACCGATCGCTCACTTGGGCGATCGCACTCCGCAAAGCGTTAGTTTTCGCTTGGGGAGGGACTGCCAGTTGGATCGGTTCATCCTTAAATTCTTTCAACCGATAGCCATACTCTAGGTTCTGTTGATTTTTTCTTAAAATTGGATAAATCCGAAACGCCCCTTGATGTAAATCATTCAAACTGCCAAAGATCGCTTGATTGATTTGATTCGACCGTTTCACCGCGATCGCCCCCACGGGATACCAATTTCTTTTGCCTTTAATCCGAATATAAATTTCAAACTCTGGATTCCCGGACGATTTCATCTGCTCAAACTGCTTTTCCGCTTGCTTTCGGGCGTTCGCGCCTTGGGAGGGCTGTTTCCGTGCTGGTGCTTTACCAAATCCGACTTGCTGAGTAGGCATCGTTGTTAAGTTTCGTTAAATTATCTGTTATAAAACTTAACATAATTCTCAGAAAATTGCACCCCCTTTTTCGGGGAACTTCTGGAGCATAAGAGTGCAGGGGTGCGGAGGTGCAGGGGTGCAGGGGTGCAGGGGTGCAGTAAATGTAGGGTGTGGGGAATCAGAAACCAGGTTTCTCTTATCTATCCCACAGATAACTTTAATATCCTAAAAAGAAACCGGGCTTCTCAGTAGCACCACTGGGGAATTATAAGCCCGGTTTCTGAGTTAGAAAGACCTACAAAGTCGCTTGCAGTTGGTCTAACAGTCCTTGAATATAATCTAAAGCACTGCGAATGGTGGCGGTATCTTCAATATCCACATCCACATATTGCCGCAAAGCTTCTACTTGATTCAGACTACCCCCTGCCGCTAATAACTCCAAATATCCAGGGATAAAGTCTTTGCCTACTTGCCGATATTTTTGATAACAAGCAAGGCTGACAATATTAGAAGCGGTGTACTGGTAACAATAGAAAGGTTTAAAGAAAATATGCCCAATTCGTGACCAATCATATTGATGTTCCGGCAACAGTTCTATGGTATCACCGCAGAGATTACCGTATAGTTTCATCCATTTTGCATTGACGAATTTCTGGTCAAAACTGCCCGACTCAGCGCGATCGTGAATCGCTAATTCTAACCGGCTAATGGTACTTTGGCGGAATAGTAAATTTAGCTGGTCTTCTAACTGCCGAGTCAGCAGGGATTTACGCAAAAATTTATCATCTCCCGCATCTTTCAGCAGGTAATCCAGCAATAATAACTCATTAAAAGTTGAGGCAACTTCTGCTAATACTAACGGCGGGTTACTATTAAAGTAAGATTGCGCCCCATCGATCCAAGCAAAATGTAAGGCATGACCCATTTCATGGGCTAGGGTAAACACTGAGTTGTAATCGTTGGTGTAGGACAACAATAAATAACTATGTTTGCCGTGGGAATAGGCACAAAAAGCGCCGCCTCGTTTGCCCGATCGCACTTTGGCATCAATCCAATTTTTGATAAAAAATTCTTCCGCACGACGGGCATAATTAATATCAAATTGATCCAGGGCTTCTAAGAGAGTTTTCACCCCAGTTTTATAGTCAACACTGGGCAAAGGTTTCTCATCACCTTTCGTCCAAGGAGCATAAATATCACAAATGCGGACTTTTTGCCCTAATGCTTCTCCTTTGAGGCGATAGTAACGCTGGAATAAATCAAAGCGGCTGCCGGTTCCTTCCATGATTGCCCGAAACACAGGTTCGGACACTTCATCGGCTAATAATTGTTTATGTAAGGTGGATTTGTAGCCCCGCATTTGGTTCTCAATGCGATGGTCTTGGGCGACAATATTGAGAATATAAGCATAAAGAGAATTATGCTGTTTCAGGACATTTCGCACCGAGTTATAAGCTTGCTGACGCACTTCGGGAGAAGGGTTAAACAATAGGGCACTTAATTCGGCATCGGTACTGGCAGTTTGACCTTCTGGGGTGGTGACAGGTTCATATTCTTGTTCCCCCAAATGTACCGCCCGCAATTGAATAAATGCTTGGCGTCCAGTTAAACTATCTTGGTTGCGGGTTTGTTCGACTTCTTCTGCTAGTTTATGGGGGCGAAATTCCGCAATTCTATCCAGATAATGGCGATATTGAGATAAATCGGTGGATGACTCTAACTGAGCAAATTTTTCGGTATCGATTTGTTTCAATTCTAGGTCAAAAAATAGAAGCTGATTTTCAATTCCCGTGAGGGCTTCCATTACTTTGTCTAAGAATTGTTTAGCCTCAGTGTTGCGGGTATCCGCAGAAAAAATTAGGGATGGAAAAGCGTAAAGATAACCGGATTTTTGCCCGATCGCCTCTAAAGTTTGTAAGCAATTGGCAATTTCTGCGGGGGTGAGGTCGCTGACTTTACCGCGATAGGTTTCCCGAAATTGGGCCGCTTGTTGCTGCAACGCTTCTAAGTCTTGGCTGAGTTGCGGGTCATCAAACCCTTGGTAAAGGTCGGATAAGTCCCACTCTTGGGGACTGTCTAGTTGGGCGATCGCGTCTGAAATAGTTGTCTGTACCAAAATCAATCTCCTGGTCAGTAATTAGCCTAAATGTTTGTATTGTAAAGCGATCGCACCGACTCAGACGCAAAAATTCTTTCGTAAGTCCGCCTGGGGTTAAAATCCCTACCTAATAGCGAAAGATCCGGCGGGGATTTTAATCCCCGCCTGTAGGGGTCAACGGCCGTTGACCCCTACAGGCGGTTAAAGCCGACTGAAATGTTAGGAATTGGTTTTAATCTCCGCCGGTTGTTGCAACTGGTGCAAGATTTCAGTTGAAACCGACTCTCTACTATTGCCACAAAAGTTTTTGTAGCGAATCCAGTCGGGAATTTATTCTCCCAAAGGGTTCTTTTTAAAGGCAGATCGCCATTAGACAGGGAATTTATTCCCTGTCGGGTGGTAGCTTTCACGTTACGCCAACATTCGCCTGATTATTTTGATTAATTTTTTCTAATTCTTCTTCAATCTGATTCGCTAAATGTTCAAAATCAAAAGGCTTGGAAACAATTTTGACTTGACTCAAATCGAGCAAATTTTTCGGATCTTTAAGCTTGAGTTTGGACGTGACAAACAAGACGGGAATATCCTGGGTTTTTGGATCCGCTTGTAAGCGGCGGAAAATTTCAATGCCATCAAGTTCGGGTATCATCACATCGAGCAAAATAGCATCGGGTTTTTCGTTTTTAGCCAAGGCTAAACCATCTAGGCCGTTACTCGCTTGTAAGACTTCCCATCCGGCCATTTCCTCTAAATAGATGGTAATCAGCTCTTGAATTGAACTTTCATCTTCAATGCTTAAAATCCGTCTAGATGTTACAATTTGATTACTCATCGTGTTTCTGGGTGTTTCTGGTTATTTTGAATTAAAGGAATTGAGAAGTAAAAAGTGCTGCCCGCATTGATTTGGCTTTCTACCGAGATTTTGCCGCCATGTAGTTCGACAATATGCCGACAAATCGCTAATCCTAAACCAGAACCGTCTTTTTGTCGAGCATCGGAAGAATCGACTTGATAAAAAGATTCAAAAATTGTATTAATTTTGTCAATGGGAATTCCTCGTCCACGATCTTGAACTTTGAATAAAACCCAGGCATAATTGCCCGCAGTAGGCGCCATATCAGCGATTGCTTCACTTGGGTGATTGGACTGAATCTGTTCTACCACAAAATTAATTGAGGTGCCAGGATCGGAAAATTTGATGGCATTACTGAGCAGGTTGACCATTACCCGAATTAAGCGATCGCCATCGGCATAAAATTCTATATCTTGGGGAACTACAGTGAGGGAAATTGCCGCAGCATCGGCCAGAGGCTGAATCTGCTGAACTGATTGGCGCATCAGTTCAGCAGCTTGTACCATTTCTT
The DNA here is from genome assembly GCF_040564635.1 of Planktothricoides raciborskii GIHE-MW2. Classification (NCBI taxonomy): domain Bacteria; kingdom Bacillati; phylum Cyanobacteriota; class Cyanophyceae; order Oscillatoriales; family Oscillatoriaceae; genus Planktothricoides; species Planktothricoides raciborskii. The sequence goes on along the minus strand of NZ_CP159837.1, from coordinate 4,102,392 downwards.
TGTTTAAACGAGTTCTGAACGATTGCAGCCGTTCTAAGTCGAGAACATCGTTAATAAAGTTGACTAAACGTTGGGTATTCTCACTGGCCATATTAATTAAATGCTGACCCCGCTCCGAGTCCAGAGCTACCATTTTACTGGATAACAGCTTCAAAGATCCTTGAATTGCTGTCAATGGGGTACGCAGTTCATGGCTGATCACTGAAACGAATTCATCTTTGATTTTTTCCATACCTTTGCGATCGCTAATATCCCCAATCAACGCAAAAAACCCTTGGGCTTGATTCGCGTTCAATAGATGAGGAATATAACTCACTTGTACCCAACGCTTGCCCAAATTGGGAATCGGCCATTCCATATCAAAGTTGATAGTTTCACCGGCCAGGGCGGCTTGAATATAACCCTGAATTTGGTGATAAATCTCTTCACCGAGTACCTCTTGCAGATGCAGTCCCTCAGTTTCCGCCGCCGATCGCCCGAACCAGAGTTCATAAGTCGCATTATTAAAGCGATAGCAGCCCAAATCATCTACATAAGAAATCCAAACAGGCAACGCATTAGTAATCAGTTGTATTTGTTGGGAACTTTGGCGCAATTTTGCTTCAGCTTGTTGGAGTTCCGCATAGAGATGTTCTAAATTAGCTTGGGCTTGCTTAATCTCGGTGATGTCGATAAAGGTGATCACCAAGCCTTCGCATTCATCGCGCTCACTCAAATAGGGATGAATTCGCATCAGTAAATGCTCCCCAGTCCCATCAAGAGTCACCTCCTGGTTAACGGTTTGTTCATTGGTCAATGCTTCGTTCAGAATATCTATTAGTTTGACCGAGGAGAAATTACAGGACAAGTGGGCGATCGGGCGTTGCAGATCCGACTCCAGCAGATTAATCGCTTTGGTGGCAGGGGGAGTAAATTTACGAATTTTTAGGTTTTGATCCAAGAAGACCACGCCAATATTCGTGGTTTGCAGCAGATTATCCATATCATTGTTCAGTTCGGTTAATGCCTGAATCTTTGACTGATACTCGATGTTTACCGTATAAAGTTCTTCATTCACCGAATGCAGTTCTTCGTTAGTGCTTTGCAGTTCCTCATTAGAGACGATTTGTTCTTCATTGGCGGCTTGCTGTTCTTCGTTGGTGGTTTCCAACTCTTCAATAATCACCTGAAGATTTTCGCGAGTTTGCTGAAGTTCATATTGCAATTCCTGAATATGCTGAATCGCATCCGCATCTAACTCAAAATCTAAATCATATGCTTCCCCTGCCGGAAATGGCACTTCCTCTTCAAACACCACCATCAAAAATGCTTCGCTTTTGGGGTTTTTTTGGTGATATGCGACTTTGAGTCTAATCATGCGGATCTGATCATCCTCTTGATTAATTTTAATGCCCGTGTACAGCACCGGATTTTTTTCTCTTTTTGCCCGGTGTAAAGCGGTGGTCAGTGGTAATTGTAAAGGCTGGGGTAAGAGGGAGCTAATCTCTAAACTTGGTTTGCCGACGGGAAACTTGAGCAGTTGAAACCCATCATAAAAGGTATGAATCAAATAGTTATCCATATCTACCAACAGACAGGTGGTGCGGCGATCGCCAAAACAGAATTGAAAAATATCTTCTAGGATTGGATCAAATCTATTTGGGCTTGGTTTCAACCTTTGAGGCACGGTTTCTGGCATTAAAATCGGCGTCTTCACAATCGGCAAAATCGAGAGTTGAATGTCTCGGCGCTTTTGATAGATTTTCCACTTGGGATGAATCGAAATAAACTCCGATTCCAGGCTGCCGAGAATTTCCGCACTACCGAGGAATAAGATTCCTTGACTGCCTAAGGAAAAATGCAGCATCCGCAGCACCTGCATTTGCAAGGGTGTCTGCATATAAATCAACACATTCCGGCACAAAATTAAGTTCATGCCGAAAAATCCAGCATTTTTGATTAAATTCTGGGGCGCAATAATCAAGCGCTTGCGGAGGTGCGGTTTAACCACGAAATGATCGGACTTTTCGATAAAATATTTTTCCAGTCGCTCTCGGGAAATTTCCCTGACAATCGAATGAGGATAGATTCCTTCAGACGCAAATTCTAAAGCGTTGGTGTCGATATCCGTGGCAAAAATCTTAGACATGATCGGTTTCTTGCTTTTGGTGATCGCTTCATCCACCAACATGGCGATCGTATAGGCTTCCTCTCCCGTCGCACAACCCGCCACCCAGATTCTTAATTCTCGCTGCGGTGGCAAATTTTCGATCATCGACGGCAACACCTGATTTTCGATAAATGTCCAGGCTTCCGGGTCGCGGAAAAATTGCGTCGAATTAATCAATAAATCTTGGATCAATAGCTGGCGCTCATCCTCGGAATTTTCCAGATATGCAATATAATCCTCAACTGATGAATACCCGTTTAAAGAACAGCGATGGTAAATCCGTCGGGTTAAGGTGCCAGTTTTGTACAGAGAAAAATCGATTTTCTCCTGAATTTCCAAAACCCGAATCAGTTTATTAAGTTGGACAGATTCAATGCTATGTTTTTGGTAATTAGCTAAAGTAATCTGGTTGGCAATTCTCACGATTTCTGCGATCGTCTGGGCTAAATCTTCGGGAGATAAAATCTCATCAACTAAACCTGTGGGCAAAGCATTTTGACTCATCCCGGTAAATTCGGCGCTTTCCGGGGACTGGATCATCGCGATTCCTCCTGCCTGGGAAATGGCTTCTAATCCTTCCGTCCCATCGCTGCCGGTCCCCGATAAGAGAACAGCGATCGCTTTACTTTTATAACTTTTGGCAATAGATTTAAAGCATAAATTAATCGGAAATGTATCCCGTTTTAAACCAAGATTTACCAAAGAAAATTTTCCATCTTCAATGGTGACATTTATCTTCCCCGGCATCACATAAATTGCCCCCGCTTCTAGGGTAATTCCGTCGGCAATTTCATAAACAGGTAGCTGGGTTTTTCGCTCCAGCAATTCTTTCATCAGACTCTTAAAATTCGGCGATAAATGTTGAATAACCACAAATGCCGCTTGAATGCCCACAGGGATGTATTGGAAAAATTCTTCTAACGCCGAAAGTCCTCCGGCAGAAGTGCCAATTCCCACCACCACAAAACCATCAGCATCCGCAGATGAGTGGGAATTATCGGAATTAGATGGGGGGGTATTATCTGCTTTTATTGACATAATTTTTCAGGTCTGGCTCCAGTTTGTCAGTAAATGATGACATGAAGGAAATCAGGACGAATGGCCACAGGCCCCGACAAAGGCTATGCCCGCCGATCCATGTTAAATGAACCGTGAACCTAGCCCAAGCAAACTATTGAACTTCTTTTGCTACAATGGTTTGAGCCTGGTTTGGCTCTGATAATTGGGGAAAATCCCCGGATTTCATTGGTGTTGATGGATTGGCCGCCATCTCATAAGCAAGTTCCCTGGAAGCAAGCAATTATAAGCAATTATATAGATTGTTGAACCTTAAACTAATTATATATTAAACCAATTATATATATTTTGGGTAATTTTTCAGGGAAAAAGTTAACTATCTGCTGAAAAAAGCCAGATGCTCAGAAATTTTTTTCCGTAGCAATCCCCAATTTATTAGATCATTTATTAGATCATTAGAGCAATTTTGAGATTTCGCGGTTTTCGCTCTTGCCAAGTAAGGCAGGCATCAACAAAGAGGCGATTAGGAAATGCTAGATATTTTGGCCTGATGCGGGGCTGGTCGATCTCCGGTCTATTCCCTCACAGCTAAAATTTAGCCCCATGAAAAGATTTAAAGTAAAAAAGTTCTGAAACATAGCACCAGAATAAAAGCAGATTACAGCAACTTTCCGCGTTAATCTTTTAGGGGCGCGGCTTGCGCCTCCGCGCCCCCAGGAAAAATCGTTATTTCATGTAGGGGAATGCGGGGGGGGCGAAGCATTCCGGTCGTAAATGCTTGATTTTAACCACAAATATCTGCCGGAATGCTTCGCCCCTACAGGGGTACTCTATTGGAAAATGCTATAAGCGTTAAATCATTTTAGAATCAGTTTAATTTCTGAACAACATTATGGACAAGAGCAAATACATTATTCCCGAAAACCTTATGCCTCCGGCTTGGTATAACATTCAGGCGGATATTCCAGTCCCCGTTCCTCCAGTTATCAACCCAGGAACCGGGCAGCCAATTACACCTGCTGACCTCGAACCAATTTTCCCAATGCCATTAATTGAACAAGAAGTCAGCCAGGAACGTTGGCTAGAAATTCCTAGCGCGGTTCAAGCCATTTATCAACAGTGGCGACCCAGCCCCCTTTATCGGGCGCGACGATTAGAAAAAGCCCTGGATACTCCCGCGAAAATCTATTATAAATATGAAGGAGTCAGCCCTGCGGGAAGTCACAAACCCAACACCGCCATTCCCCAAGCTTACTATAATAAAATCAGCGGCATTAAGCGCCTGACCACGGAAACCGGCGCCGGACAATGGGGTTCTTCTTTAGCTTTAGCCGGTTCTTTCTTTGACCTAGACATTGAAGTCTATATGGTCAAAGTTAGCTATCACCAAAAACCCTATCGACGGGCATTTATGGAATCGTTTGGGGCGAAAGTTTTCCCCAGTCCCAGTGGCGAAACGAATGCCGGAAGATCGATTTTAGAGAAACACCCGGAAAGTACCGGCAGTTTGGGCATTGCCATTAGTGAAGCGGTAGAAAAAGCGGTGCAATCCCCTGATACCAAATATGCTTTAGGTAGCGTGCTGAATCATGTATTATTGCATCAAACAGTTATCGGTTTAGAAGCCCTAACTCAGTTAGAAATGGCTGCGGATTATCCTGATATTATTGTGGGCTGTACCGGGGGCGGCAGTAACTTCGCGGGGATTGCCTTTCCTTTCCTGGGTAAACAACTGCGGGGGGAAGAAAAAGCGATTAAATTTGTGGCGGTGGAACCGGCAGCTTGCCCCACTTTAACTAAGGGAAAATATGCTTATGATTTTGGGGATACAGCCCAGTTAACTCCTCTGGTGAAAATGCATACTTTGGGCAGTGGCTTTGTCCCCCTAGGAATTCATGCGGGGGGTTTACGTTATCACGGGATGGCACCGTTATTAAGTCATATTCTGGAGTTAGGTTTTATTGAACCAAAAGCTTATGCTCAATTGGGTTGTTTTGCTGCCGGAATTACTTTTGCCCAAGCGGAAGGAATTCTACCGGCGCCCGAAGCAAATCACGCAGTAAAAGGGGCGATCGATGAAGCTTTACGTTGTAAGGAAGAGGGGGTGAGTAAGACTATTTTATTTAATCTCTGTGGTCATGGTAATTTTGATATGCAGGCTTATATAGATTATCAAGCCGGTAAGTTACAAGACTATGAATATAGTCCTGAAGAAATAGCGATGGCGTTAGCTGGTTTGCCGGTGGTTGCTGGGTAGAATTAGAAACCCGGTTTCTGGGAAAAACCGGGTTTCTGACTGTCGGCGATCGCTTTTACTTGCTGCTTAGACCAGAGAAACCGGGACAACAGGGAACACCTGAATTGGTAAATTCCATTTTTCAAATAAATGATGTAAAATCTAGAATATATCGGTCAATTATTGCCAAAATTTAACCGATGAATTAATATCAGAAATTACCCTAAAATTAGCACCGGATCGACGCTATTTGATTACCATTGAAAACGAAGATAGCCCCGATTGAAAAGAAAATGCTTGGGATGTATTAAAAGCTTGGTCAGGAAAAATTGAATATCCCTCAGATTGGTCAATAAATCACGATCATTTTATCATGCATTGATCCTGGATAATTTTAATAATTAGCAAAGGTTTGATTAATCCGAAAACAGCGATCGCACCCAGCCTTCGCACAACAAAACCGGGTTTCTGTCGTAACTTTTACTATCTGAAATAAATTTAATCCAGAAACCCGGTTTTTCATCCGGTTAACTAGAAGGTGCGTTAAGGCTGGAATAAAGGTTAATTGTTTTTCCCTTAAACTGCCGCGAACGGCACCCTACCCTGAAAAACCCGGTTTTTGAGTTATCCTAAAAGACTTCTCAACATCCAGGCGGTTTTTTCGTGAACCTGCATCCGCTGGGTAAGTAAATCAGCGGTGGGTTCGTCGCTGACCGCTTCCACAAGGGGAAACAGGGAACGGGCTGTTCGCACCACCGCTTCTTGTCCTTCCACCAGGAGTTTAATCATTTCTTGGGCGTTGGGTACTCCTGGGGTTTCCGGGATCGAGGAGAGTTTGGCATATTCGCTGTAAGTACCAGGGGCGGGGAAACCCAAGGCGCGAATTCGTTCGGCGATTAAGTCTACCGCTAAAGCCAGTTCGTTGTACTGGGCTTCAAACATCAAATGTAGGGTCTGGAACATTGGCCCAGTGACGTTCCAGTGGAAATTGTGGGTTTTTAGGTATAGGGTGTAAGTGTCTGCTAAAAGTCTCGACAGTCCATGAGCGATCGCCTGTCGGTCTTGTTCATTAATGCCGATATTGACTGGCTTTGTGTTTCAGCCATAATTCCTCCGGGCGCAAGCATTGCGCCCCTACTAAAAAACTTGTTGGGCGCTTTTTTGACGCTCCTACGGGTAATTTTACCAAGATTTTCCCAAGATTTTCCCAAGATTTTCCCAAGATTTTCCCAAAAATATTGACGCAAAAAGTGGCAGATATAGAAAGTCCGATCAATTGCTTAGAGGTGGCTAGAGGTACGGAAAGGAAAGGCGATCGCCTGAAAAACGCGATTTCTGAAAGCAGCCCGGTTTTTGTCTGGAAGCGCGATTTTTTCGCCCACAAAAAAATCACGCTACAATCAAGTCAGAAGCGCCCCTGGGCGCTTACTCATAAGTAAAATAAGTAAATTGATTGATTTCAGGAAACAAAACCATGACTACCGATAAAGATTCCGCAATTGTGGAAGTGAGCGTAGAAGCCAAAGAGGTCACCGCGACTACTGAAACCGAACCGAAGACGGCGGATGAACTGAAAGAGGCGACAGAGGCGCTAATTGAGGCGATTAAGAATTTGGCCAAGGCAGAAATGCAAGCGGCTGGCGATTTCAGTCGGGAAGCTTATCTCAAAGCAGTAAGTCAAGCTAGGAAAAATATCGAACAGATTAAACTGATTGACCCAGACAGATTTGAGAAAGCGTTTCTCCAAGTGCAGAGCGAAGGGGAGAAAAACTGGAATGGCGTGTTAAAAGAAATGCAAGACCTTGCCGATCGCTTCACCAAAGCTGCCCAAGCGGCTTGGGAGGTGCTGACCGCGCCGAAAAAAGATGACAAAGACGATCGAGCGCCCAAAGAATAGACCTTTGGGGGAATTTTAGGCAGTGTCTCGCCAATCCTGAGTTAAAATTTGCCGATCGCGCGATCGGGGCGATTCTGAAATTGCCCCGATTTTTTCTGTTGATTGTAGCCATGAATGCTAGATAATGATTAAGCTTATGCCTGATCGGTAGATCAGATAAGTGTTAATTGGCAAAAAAAGCCTACCGTTTACCGTTCACTAACCCAGATCCACAACCATGAGAACCCACTATTGCGGCCAACTCCATAGCGAACATATCGGAGAAACTGTCACCCTCTGTGGATGGGTAGACCGTCGCCGCGATCATGGAGGCGTTATTTTTATCGATTTGCGCGATCGCAGCGGCGTCGTTCAGATCGTCAGCGACCCCGAACGCACCCCAGCTTCATACGCCGATTGCGATCGCCTTCGCAACGAGTATGTGGTGAAAATTACAGGTCGAGTCAGCCAACGCCCCGAAGAATCCCGAAATCCCAGATTACCCAGCGGCGAAATAGAAATTTACGCCGATCGAATTGAAGTCCTCAATGCGGTTCACAAGCCTTTGCCGTTCCAAGTTTCCAGTGCTGATAATGAGTCGGTGCGCGAAGAGTTGCGCTTAAAGTATCGCTATTTGGATTTGCGCCGGGAACGGATGGCGCGGAATATGCAGCTACGTCACCAGGTGATTAAAAGTATCCGCCGGTTTTTAGAAGACCAGCAGCATTTTATGGAGGTGGAAACTCCGATTTTAACTCGTTCCACTCCCGAAGGGGCTAGGGATTATTTAGTTCCTTCACGAGTAAACTCCGGGGAATGGTATGCTTTACCACAATCACCGCAATTATTTAAACAGTTGTTGATGGTAGCCGGGTGCGATCGCTATTATCAGATTGCGCGTTGCTTCCGGGACGAAGACCTCCGCGCCGATCGCCAACCAGAATTTACCCAATTGGACATGGAAATGAGTTTCATGTCCTTGGAAGAAATCCTAGAACTCAACGAATCTTTAATTTGCCATATCTTCAAAACCATTAAAGATATCGACATCCCCCGACCTTTCCCGCGTATTACCTATAAAGACGCGATGGATCGGTATGGAACCGACCGACCGGATACCCGTTATGGTTTGGAATTAGTCGATGTTTCTGACTTAGTAAAAGACTCTGGTTTCAAAGTCTTTTCTGGGGCTGTAGCATCCGGGGGGATTGTGAAAATTTTGCCAATTCCTGAAGGCAATGCGGCGATTTCTAATGTGCGGATTAAACCCAAAGGCGACTTATTCCAAGAAGCCGTTGAAGCCGGTGGCCAAGGGTTAGCCTATATCCGGGTGAAAGAAGATGGGGAAATTGACACAATTGGCGCAATTAAAGATAACTTAACCCCGGAACAAAAAGCGGAATTGCTGGCGCGTACCCAAGCAAAACCCGGCCATTTATTATTATTTGGGGCTGGTCAAACAGCGATCGTCAATAAAACCCTAGATCGCCTGCGCCAAGTGATTGCCCGTCAACTGGGAATGGTTGACCAAAATAAAATTAACCTACTTTGGGTGACAGATTTCCCCATGTTTGAGTGGAATGCCGATGAGAAACGCCTCGAAGCATTGCACCACCCCTTTACTTGCCCCAATCCTGATGATTTGGCTGATATCAAAAACGCCAGAGCCCTAGCATATGATGTCGTCTACAACGGCCTAGAAATTGGTGGCGGTAGTATGCGGATTTACCAACGGGAAATTCAAGAAAAAGTCTTTGAGGCGATCGGATTATCCCCGGAAGAAGCCTACAACAAATTTGGCTTTTTACTGGATGCCTTTGACTTCGGCACACCCCCTCATGCGGGCATTGCCTACGGCTTAGATCGCTTCGTCATGTTATTAGCAGGCGAAGAATCAATTCGGGATGTCATCGCCTTCCCCAAAACCCAACAAGCCCGCTGCTTGTTAACAGGTGCTCCCGCTTCTGTAGACACCAAGCAATTAAAAGAATTGCACGTTGCTTCTACTTATAAACCAAAAAGTTAAGTAGCTTTAACTAGCTTTAACTAAACTAAAACCACAGAGGCACAAAGGACACAGAGAAGATATAAAAAATCTCTTTGTGTTCTTTGTGTCTTTCTGGTGAAATTATCCGCGATCTCACTTAAAAAGCACCCAGGCTTTTTGAATAACCTGGGTGCTTCTTTTGCCGACTCAAAAACGGACTTTGAGAATTAGAAGATCACGATGTCGTTGACGTTGACAGAACCAGTTTGAATGGTTGCGATCACCGACAAGCCAGTTAAACCAGTATTCGCGTTACCACCACCGTTGAAATCCCAGTAGAGAGTACCACCGCCACCGGCATTGGAGTCAAAGACAATCGCTGGCAGAGTAGTCGAACCGCCAGAGAATGTACCGCCGAGACTGCTGTAATTTTGGTTGGCTCCAACTGAGAAGAAGTCTAAGCCAGTACGCAGGTTTTGTCCAGGTGCAGCTAGGTTAGCTACTGTGGCACCAGATGCATCAGTATTACCGAATGCAGTAGAGCGCAGGTAAATCTTATCGGTGCCCGACTCAAAAGCAGTTATGGTATCGCGGATATCGCCGTTGCCTGCATAGTAGAAGCCATCGAAACCAGCATGACCAATCAGACTATCAGCACCGACACCACCATACAGGGTGTCAGAACCAGCGCGACCGGCTTCACCACCAAGGGTGTCAGCATTTCCGCTACCGATGAAGAAGTCATTTCCTTCGCCACCAATCAGAGTATCGGTCTCGCTACCAGCAACCAGAACATCATTTCCGGCACCACCGTTCAGGATGTTTCCAGTGGCATTTAGACCAAATAGAGAGTCGTTGCCTTCACCACCGAGTAAGGTATTGGCAGATCCAGTAACATTCAAGGTGTCATTGCCCAAATCTCCGGACAGGTAGGAATTAGCAGTCGCTAATAAGCTATCGGTTCCTTGACCACCATAGAGGCTGGCATTTGCTCCAGTGCCCACCAAAGTGTCATTACCTTGTTGACCAAACATCAAGCTGCGAGCTCCCGCAGTCAATGAGTCATTACTCGTGTCGGCGGTGTTTACCATACCTCCACCATATAAGGTATCGCCAAAGTTGCCTGTTGGGTTACTACCCACCAAGGTGTCAGCGCCGACACCACCGTAGAGCAGGTTGGTGCCACCAGTAGTAGCGACGTTAATGGAGTCATCGCCAGCACCACCCATCAGGGTGCTGCCACCAAAGACACCGAAAGAATTATCCATCACGAGGGTGTCGTTTCCATCGCCGCCGTCAACATAACTTTGGACGCCATAGTTGCGGATGGTGTCGCTGCCTTCACCCCCCAGCAGGGTATTTCTGCCGCGTAAGCCACCGAAGGCAATCAAGCTGTCGTTGCCATTGCCGCCATCTAGGAGAGCATTTTGCGGTACACCATTCAAATTAACAGTAGCACCTTGCAAGGAGGTGTTGCTATTATTATTAGCCGTCGTCGCGATATTACCCAACAGCATCAGGGTATCGTTTTCTTCTCCACCAAAGAGGCTGTCGCGATCGCCCAGACCAATTACCAAGTCCTTACCGAGGTCGCCAGAGAGATAGTTTTTACCGAGGTTATTGGGTGGATTTGCCCCAGATGTGGTGACAACACCGACCGCACCAGTGGTTGAAGAGACAGTACCACCAGAGATATTGCCGGTACGGATGCCGATATTGCTGATCTGAGTATTTAAGGGTACAAACCCGCCAGTACCACCACCAGCGGTTCCAGAGGATGAGAGTTCGACAACCTGGATGGTGTCGTCGCCTTTACCACCGTAGAGAGTGTCGCTGCCCAATCCAGATCCACTCAGGAAGTCATTCCCAGTGTTGCCATAGCCTAGGTTGCCACCACCGCCAGCATTACCAAAGTTGAAGACATCATTACCATCGGTTTGGTCGCCGTCACGGGGGCCACCATAGACCGTATCTTTGCCTGTGCCACCGAAGGCTTCAAACAGATCGTCCCCTAAATCCCCAAAGAAGAGGCTACCACCGGCTAAACTGAGCAGGCGGTCATTCTCTTGACCTCCATAAAGAATGTTTCCCGCAGCCCGTGAGGTTAGAGAGTCGTTGTCTCTATTTCCGTAAAGGAGGCTGCCGCCGAGAGTCGATGTAGTGAGAATATCACTCCCGTCTAGACCTATTACTGTGTCCTGGGCTGGAATCGTATCACTCCCAAGAGTCAGAGTATCGTTAAATTGACCAAGTATTTGAACCATGAACGTATTTCACTCCTCATCCGTGTTCGTGTTTTCCTGGTTTATGCTGCCGAGGCAGACCTGGTAGAAAACCTTGAATGTTAATTTAGCATCTCCGCTAACAATATTGCCTCCTCTTTGGCAAAGATTTGACAATACGCTTTGATTTTATAGGCGATCGGCCTGTTTTGGCCAGTTTACCCATTACATCGTTCTTTATTGGTTAGAGATGATTTATAGCTGATTTATAGCCGATCGGTGACTAAGTTGGCAAATGCCCAACTTTGTTAGGACTTACGCACTTCGGTCGATCTTTAGGGTAATGCACGGGGCAATCACCCCGGTTGCCCCTGAGCCCTGAGCGAGGTCGAAGGGTCGAAGGGTGGTTGCCCTTATTATTGGAGTAAGTGCGTAGGTTCTGTTTGTTTTGTTCTTTATTCACTGTCAGACATCGTGGATCTGGATAAAGTTCCGATTTCAGGAACCTTTGACAATCCATCGAATCTTTGATTTTCTTTGCTTATTAGTTGAGTGGTTTTGCCAATCTTGGTTAATCTTTGCTAATCTTTGCTAATCTTTGCCAATTTTAACTAATCTTTGAATGATCGCTCAATATTAGCATAAATAGGATAGACCTCTGGCAAAATTCTAAAAAGTCCCCACCCCTCTTGGATCGGGGGGATATAGGGGGGATCTAGGGGGGGTGGGGGGGGATCGAAGCCGGTATTTTGCAAGAGCTTCTTTTCCCCAGCCGGAGATATCTCACCAAACACCAATAACAAATAACAAATAACGTTTTTTAATGATAAATAACCATAACAATTTACAGCCACAGAAGTTTTTGGCGGCGATCGCTCAGTTGCAGCGCCTGATCCAGTTAAAACCCGATGATGCCGAGGCTTATAAGGATTTGGGGAATGCCCTACAAGCCCTAGGAAAACTGCATGAGGCGAAACGGGCTTATTCCCTGGCGGTGGAAATTCAGCCAGATTTTGCGGCGGCTCATGCCAATATTGGCAATATTTATTATCTACAAGGGGAATTGGCGTCAGCGGTTGAATTTTATGAAAGGGCGATCGCGATTATTTATCAGGGAACGGGGAACGGGGAACAGGGGAGCAGGGGAGCAGGGGAGCGGGGGAGCAGGGGAGAAAAGAGGAAAGAGGAAAGAGGAAAGAGCAAAGAGGAAAATTCTCTCTTCTCTCTTCTCTCTCCTCTGCCCCTTATCCCCTCTGCTCCCTTGCTGGCGGGAATTTATGCCAATTTGGGGAATGTGCGACAGCAGCAAGGTCTGTTAGAGGAGGCGGTTGCTTGTTGGCAGCAGGCTTTGGCGATCGATGCCCGGTTTGGCAGTGGGCTGGATTGGAAGTTAGGAAATTTACTGTTGAGTTTGGGGCGGTATGGTGAGGCGATTGATTGTTATGAAAAGCTGATATCTCTAGATGAGAAGCGAAAGCAGCCCGATGAGTTGGCCAAACTCTATTCTAATTTAGGGACGGCGCGATTATATGACGGTCAGGTGGAGGGGGCGATCGCGGCATTTAAGCAAGCCTTAGAAATTCAGCCAGACTTGGCGGAGTTACATTGCAACTTGGGACTAGCCACGGGACGACTGGCGGCAACATCGGAGGATCTATTGTTAGCAAGCGATCGCTTTCAAGCCGCCGTGAGTTATTTTGTGCGATCGCTGGAATTAAAGCCCAGACTGATAGAAACCCATCGCGGTTTATTTGAATTGATCCGCACCTTTCAACCAGGCAACTGGGATTTATCCTCGGTCAGACAAGCAGCGGATCAATATTATGCATTTTGCCGTCAGTTAGGCCAAAATGAACCCGCCAAAGTTGTGGCGGCTACCGCAGGGGCGATCGCTTATCTCAAATCAGGAAATGCTGATATCGCCACCAAATTATTACAAGAAATTGAACCACAATTATCTCCAGAACAGTGGCATCCTTGGCTATCAGAAATCATCGATCTACTCTATTCCTCGCTTTTATTTTGTCGAAATCGGTTACGCGATGATTTAGCGGGTAATTCTCAAATTTCTCAATTAATTGGCGCTCAGTTTTCTCAGTATTTATCGCAAGTAGGGGCGAAGCATTCGGAAAATCAACTTTCGCCTGTTAGCGATCGCTCCTCAGCCCGAATGCTTCGCCCTTCTCCGTCGGAAAATCAACTTTCGCCTGTTAGCGATCGCTCCTCAGCCCGAATGCTTCGCCCTTCTCCGTCGGAAAATCAACTTTCGCCTGTTAGCGATCGCTCCTCAGCCAGAATGCTTCGCCCCTACAACAATGAAATGGTAAAAATTGGCTTCATTTCTGCCCATTTTCGGAGACATTCAGTAGGCTGGTGTAGCGCTGACATTATTACCGAATTATCCCAAATCACTCCCAATATTTACTTATATCAAACAGAAAAGACTAATAGCGATGATATCACGGATAAATTTAAACAAATTTCGGCTAAATTTTATCAACCATCTCAATTAAACACAGAAACCCAATGGAGACAAATAATCAAACAAATAGAGGAGGATGAATTAGACATTTTAATAGATTTAGATTCCCTGACAATTCCCCGTCACGCCGAAATTCTTCATTGCCAACCGGCGCCCGTATGTATTTCCTGGTTAGGATTTGATGCCCCATTTATTTCCGATAAAAATTACTTTTTGAGCGATCGGCATTGCCACCCTTCGGGAGTCGAACCCTATTATCGGGAACAACTGTTAAGAATGCCTGACTCTTTTGTGGCAGTAAGTGGCTTTGCCAGCGAACCTGTGGATCGTCAATCAAAACGGCAAGAAATGGGAATTGATTCAAGTCAGGTGGTGTATCTATGCGCTGCACCAGCCACTAAACTTAATCCCGAATTAGCCTTAGCCCAAATCAAGATAGTCAAACAAGTATCTCAGAGTATTTTAATTTATAAAGGAATAGGCGATATCCAGGTCATTCAGTCAGTTTATCAAGCTGCTTGTGCCGCAGAAAATGTGAGTTTTGAGCGGGTGAAATTTTTGCCCAGAAATCGGACAGAAGAAGAACATCGCACCATCTACCAAATTGCGGATATCTGCTTAGATTCTTATCCTTATAATGGGGGGACGCATAACCTAGAGGCTTTGTGGTTTCACTTACCCGTAGTGACACGCTTTGGGGAGCAATTTTTGGCAAGAATGGGGTATTCATGCTTAAAAACTTTGGGCATTTCCGCAGGGTTGGCTTCGAGTTGGGAAGAATATGTGGCATGGGGGATCAAATTAGGACAGGATTTGAATTTAAGAAATAGCATTCGGGAACAGTTGAAAAAATCCCAAGATCCAGAAAATTTATCCCCATTATGGAATCCCCAAAAGTTTGCCCAGGATATGTATAGAATATTTCAGCAACTACGTGGGAGTGAAATCAAATGAGCCAAGGAAATCAGGATCAGCTACATCCTTTAGCTGCTAAAGATCGGGCGATTGTTGAGAGTCTGCTTGATGGAGAACCTACGGATTATAATTTAGCAGAGTTAGCTAGATTAAGAATTCGGTATCGGGGCTTTCCCGGAGCTAAAGATATCCAAGCAGATTTAGAAAAATTGCTGGCTAAGTGGAATTTAACCGAAGAAGAACTGTTTGAATATACGCGAAAAATTCATGGTCTTGGCCATATTTATCGCCCTAAAAGCGATGAGGAAGATTGGATATAATATCTGGGAAATATCAACGCTAACAGGAGTTGAATTGAAGGAAAATCTTATGTTTTTTTAATAAATTTACGGCGATCGCGGGTGGATTATATGTAGTCAAGCAACACCTGTTAGATCAGGAATTTTGCCTCTGGAGTTTTAGATGCAAAACCGGGAATCAAGGGTGAATCTCTGGATTCAAGAGAATAGATTTCCCTAGAAGAGATTTTCCTGAAACCCGGTTTCTTTACCCCAGCAAAAAGAAAAAATCATGCCGACAGCAATTACCAATGAATTAGCAATCAATCGGAAAATTGTTGGTGAAAAAAACAATTTTTTGAGATTTACTTAATTTTCTGCTGCTTGCCGAATTGCATTCAGGGTAGGTTCTAAAGAATTCTTAAAAATATCATAAAAAAACGCGGCTGGAACCCCTGATGGCGGTTGAGCTTCTACTTGGTAGGTCAATAAGACTTGATTGGCACTACCATTACCACTGCCAACGGGTTCAATTTTCCAGTATCCTTGTAACTTGGATAAATCGCCACTAATTAAGTTAAAGTTAATTTGTTGTTGATAAGTTTCGCGATTTTGTGTCCGCATCCGAGTTTGGATAGGAACCCCAAATAACACCCGTTCAGAGATTTGTTCAATAATTTTGACGTTGCCATCGGCGGAAATCAATCGACTAGAAATCACATTGGGAATGAATTGATTAAAATTATTGTAATCCGTTAAAACCCGCCAAACTTCGGCAGGTGAAGCATTGATCCTCATTTGGGCGACATACTGACCATTTGCCCCAGTGACTTTTGTGGCATTTTTCTGATGATTAGCTTTTTGGGCGAGAATTAAAGGCTGATTTTCTGTAATCTGCTCTGCCCGGGCTGGATTTTTTAGGGGATTGGCAAGTAAGGAAAAGCAAGTCAAGTACCCAATAATAATTGCAACAGAGGAGATTTTCATCATTTTTATGTGTTTGGTGTGTTTGGTTTTTTAATAAAAACTCAACGAACGTTTGTTTTATTTATGATCAACCGATAATTGCCAGAAGTTACCCAGGAAAACTGAGAAAATCATGGTTGGGTTTTTAGGGTTGGGTTTCAGATCCCTCTACATGACCCAAGGTGAGGATTTTCTGCCAATGTTCTAGGGACAATGGCACAATTGAGAGTCGAGGAAGGCGAATTAAGTCACAATTGGATAATTCTGGTTGTGCTTTAATTTGTGCCAGGGTTACGGTTTGGGGCATGGGAAAACGCGATCGCAGATCCACGACCAGCCATTTTGGTTGATGGAAATTTGGATCGGGGTAGGGTTGACTGACGACTTCGGCCACGATGGCGGTTACCCGACGCTCACCACCTGTGTGATAAATGAAACCTAAATCGCCCACGTTCATGGTGGCCATATATTTCAGCGCCAGGTTATTTTTTACCCCATCCCAAATGGTGCAACCTTCTCGTAGCAAATCTTGATAAGAATACTGTTCCGGTTCAGTTTTTAACAACCAATAGGCCACCAGTTTTACTCCTGCTTCAGAAAGGCAAGTATTCCACAAGATATTCCACAAGACCGAAAATTAGAACTCGCCATCATCATATTGATGGCTCAAATCACCTCTAGCTTGCTCGGCATCTTGCTTGGAACCGAGAAGCTCCAGACGCTCTACGCGGATCACAGGTTTGGAACGAGAAACCCCTGATGCCCGATCTTGCCAATATTCAAATTTTAATGAACCTTGAACTCCGATTAAACTGCCTTTGCGGACATAACTACCGGCAACTTCTGCGGTTTTGTCCCACATTTCCAAATTAAACCAATCCGGTTCATCACTGTTGCGAGTTGGGCGATTCACCGCCAGGGCGAAATTGCATACGACCTTACCAGACTCAAAATATTTTACTTCGGGGTCTCTCCCCGCACGGCCTACCAGGGTGACAAGATTTAGACTCATATATTAGCTTCCGGATAAGATTGAGTGTTCTTGGGATTATTGGGATTATACTGACAAACAACAATTCATACTGAGGCAAAAAAATTACTGTCTCTGACTAGACTCAGAATAAAAAACGTAATAGAATCCACCTCAGTTAAATTTTTGTTACATTATACTCGCACAAGCATCATCTAAATGGGGGCGTAGAAGAGAGTGGGTTTTTTCAATCGCTTTTCTTTATCCAGGGACATGGGCATCGACCTGGGAACAGCAAATACATTGGTCTATGTGTCCGGTAAGGGGATTGTTCTCCAGGAACCTTCGGTAGTGGCGATCGACAAGCTAACCAAGGAGCCATTATCTGTCGGGGAAGATGCTAAAAAAATGCTGGGTCGAACCCCGGAAAACGTTATCGCCTTACGTCCCTTGCGCGATGGGGTGATTGCTGACTTTGATACCGCTGAACTAATGCTGAAATATTTCATCAAGCGTGTCAGTGAAGGCAGTTCCCTAGGACGTCCTCGGATTGTGATTGGCATTCCCAGTGGAGTCACGGGAGTTGAGCGTCGGGCAGTGATGGACGCAGCCATTCACGCCGGTGCTAAAGAAGTTTTTCTGATTGATGAACCTGTGGCGGCGGCGATCGGTGCAGGTTTACCCGTTGCCGATCCCACGGGTAATATGATTGTTGACATTGGTGGTGGCACCACGGAAGTGGCAGTTCTGAGTTTGCAAGGGACGGTTCTGAGTGAATCCGTTAGAATTGCTGGGGATGAACTGACGGAAGCGATTATTCAATATATGAAAAAGGTGCATAACCTGGTGATTGGAGAGCGCACTGCTGAAGACATTAAAATTCAGTTAGCCTCGGCTTATCCTACCGATGATGATGATGATGCGATGATGGAAGTCAGAGGTTTGCACCTGTTGTCTGGTTTACCACGAACTGTCACCATCAAAGGTCCCGAAATCCGGGAAAGCATGGCAGAACCCCTGGTGGTGATTGTGGAAGCAGTTAAACGGACGTTAGAACGAACTCCCCCGGAACTGGCATCGGATATTATCGATCGCGGCATTATGTTGGCTGGAGGCGGTGCTTTATTAAAAGGACTGGATACTTTAATTAGCCATGAAACGGGTATTGTGACTCATGTCGCGGCGGATCCCTTATGCTGCGTGGTGTTGGGCACCGGTCGTGTCCTAGAAAATTTCCAAGAACTCGGACGAGTCTTTAGTGCTCGCTCCACTTCTGTGTAGCCTATAGGCTAAACTTTGGAGGAATCAACGTCAACCGATTAATCATTGATGAAAATCTGCTGGGATCAAAACTGCAATATAAGCCTTTAAATATTTTAAATGTACACAATGCGTCGTTGGTGGGGCCGGTATAGTTCCCAACTGGTTTGGGCTAGTGTTGCTCTTGGTATTGCTTTGTTTATTCGCTATACCGAGGCAAGCCCCGTTTATCAAGTTTATGAGTGGCTGTCTCGTCCGTTTCAACTGAGTGAAACTGAGCGATCGCAGCTAACAAATGCCAAAATTGTGCAATTAGAGCAAAGAGTCGCCGTTTTAGAAAAAGAAAACAACAAGCTAGAAAAGCTATTGGGTTATGTTTCCCAAGACGCGAAAAGCTCAATTGTTGCCCCTGTAATTGGTCGCAGCGCCGATCGCTGGTGGCAACAGGTGACATTAGGTCGTGGGAGCAAACATGGGATTCGCAAAAATGATGTGGTGACCACGGAACCGGGCGTCGTGGTGGGATTAATTGAGAGCGTTACCCCAAATAGCAGTCAGGTTCTTTTGATTAGCGATCCAAGTTTTAAGGTAGGTGTGGCGGTTACACGGAGTCGCAATCTGGGCTTAATGCGCGGATCGAGAGGCTCCAAGGCGGTGATGGAGTTTTTTGATAAGTTACCCGATGTGAAACCAGGAGATGTGATTTCGACTTCTTCTCTGAGTCAACTATTTCCGGTGGGTTTACCCGTCGGCGTTGTGGAATCGCTGAACTTAAATGCCAGTCCAGCCCCTGAAGCGGTGATTAATTTATCCGCACCGATGAATGCCCTAGAGTGGGTGGTTGTTTCCCCATATGTGCAGAAATCTCCTGATTTGGTGAATGATGCCCTTTCAACTTCAGAGGAGATCCAATGAAAAGGTCATTAAAAAATTCATGGCTGGATTGGGTGTCTTATTTGCCAACAGAGCAACGGACGATGCTCAACACTGGGGTGACGATTGCCTCGGTGTTTTTGTGTTTATTGTTGTTGCCGACTCGTTTCCCTGGAATGGAATTGCTGCATATTGCTCCTGACTGGCTGTTGATTTGGGTGGTGACTTGGAGTATTCAGCGCACCCCCACCCAAGCTTGTTTTATGGGGGTGATTCTGGGTTTGCTACAAGATGGGATGACGGCACATTGGCCGACTCATGCCCTGAGTTTGGCATTGGTGGGATTGCTCAGTAGTTATTTACAAAAACAGCGCTTGATTCTAGATGATTTTGTCTCGGTAGCCCTGGTGGTGTTCGGCATGGCAATTGTGGCTGAAACGGTGCTGGCTTTACAATTTGGGATAATTGGCGATCGCCCCTTGAATGATATTTGGATCGATCACCAACGAATTGCTCTGGCTTCAGCGATTTTGAGTAGTCTTTGGGCTCCAGCCATCTATTTGCCTCTGAGTCATTGGTGGAAGTTAATCAACCCAAATAATTAACCGCAATATTAACCGCAATATTAACCGCAATATTAACCGCAATATTAACCGCAATATTAACCGCAATATTAACCGCAATATTAAGCGGAATGGTTGATCGGAATCATTCATGTTAGGCGGATACTAGCTCGGCACATCCAATGATCGATTGGACGGCACTGAGTAAATCCGTTTTAATTTTGTCGGGATGAAATTGCTGCAAATACCAGGCACTCCGAATGCCACAAGTTAGGCCAATGGTGGGAATTTTTAGGGCTTGACCCGCAAGAATATCGGCTTCGGTATCTCCCACCATCCAGCAGAGAGAAACGTCAGGCTGACTATATTTGGCCATTGCTTCGGCTAAGAGGTCGGTTTTGAGTTGGGCGTAGTTTTGATAGGCGGCATGGCGATCGCGTGTGCCGTAAATATCCGTAAATAATTTGGCTAATCCCGTGTTGTGCAAAATTTCTTTCACTTGTGATTGATGCCGCAACGTCACCAGCACTAACCGATATCCGCGAGTATGCAGCAAAGCCAGAGCCCATCTCACCCCCGGTTGCAGGGTGTCTTTCTCCAGTAAGTCCGGCTGATTGACAATCTCTTTAACTTGCTGCAAAAACAGGGGAATATATGGTTCAGTTAAACCGGATTGGCTGGCAATTTCTGCATCGGGAATCCGATCGCGCTTCATTTGCCAGAATTGGGCTTGACTGAGAACAAAGAGGTCTAAGCGATCGCCTCTTGATTGTGCGATCGCTTCAATACTCTTTAACCCTTGTTGATAAGTGGTGTAGTACCGTTCGGAAACATCAACAATCGGACCGTCAAAGTCACAAAACACCGTCATAGTGTACTTACAACCAGATGCTTGTTGACTACTCCACTTTTGTCTCTGGTAGTCAAAGGCGGGATAACCTTTCATAACTTAACGTCCTTCTGCCCAAATTTTTACATATCTTTACACTAACGAAAAACTGCACAATTGTCATCCCTAATTTTTCATGTGTCATCGGTAATTTTTCATCGGTAATTTTTCAGACCAAATCTCTGGGTTCATTTGTTCCTAATTTCGGTCATTCCCGAACAGCCAAGGGTGGTAGCATTATCAGTCTAATAAATAAAAATAAATAAAAATCAATAAATAAAAAAGGAACAAGTTTAATCACCTGCCCCCTTTAAATTAAGAAAATTTATGTCATCTAAAAGTTATGAAAATCAAAAGATTATTCTGCGTATTCTACCTAAGCATAAGCTCATACCCGCTTACGCAGTGAACTGCTACGAATTTTAGCCGTTTCGTTATTCGGCTCATATTTCAAAGCATTTTCATAAGCTTCTAATGCCTGAACCGTTAAAGTTTTTCGTTCATAAGAATAGCCCAAGTTATTCCAAGCAACTACATAGTCTTCTTGACATTTTAAAGCTTGTTTATATTGGCGAATGGCTATATCATACTGTTCCAAAGCAGCATAAGCAAAGCCCAAAGCATTGTAAATTAAAGCTAAATTTTCATTTTCTAAATCTTTGAATTTCAATGCTTTTTGAAACATTTGTACCGATTGAGAATATAGTTTTTTATCTAAATAAATGCTGCCCAATTCATAATAATCTTGTGGGCTGGCTTTATCACTATTGATTTTTTTTTGTAATTTAGATAGTTGATTTTCTAACTGGCGGGTTTTAAAGATTTGTCGGATCACAAATCCGGCAACGATCGCCAGAAATCCTAGCAAAACTGAGAGGTAGAGAATCCCTAAAGAGTTATCCATAACGGTGCAAAATAGCTGATGTATGTGTGCAATATCGGGTTGTTGGAGCCGGGGTTCTTGTGCGGGGGAGCGGGGGGGCAGAGGAGCGGGGGGGGCAGAGGAGCGGGGAAGCGGGGGAGAAGCAATAATTGATAATTAATAATTAACTATCAACAATCAACTATCAAATATCAAGAATTAATTAAAAGTTAATGATATGTTATTTTTCGCTTGCAGGCGGAAGCGGTAAGCCCCAGGATTTCGTGCGTGCTAAAAGCCAGCCGTCTGCTTGCAGTGCCGCGATCGCCTGATTCACTTTTGCCCGCAAGTCGGCATACTGTTGTCCTTTGGGCATCACCACGGCTAGTGGTTGGGTGCCGAGTTGCACCGGGAGCAAAGAATATTCTGGATATTCTTGCACCCAACCCGTGAGAACGCTGGCATCGCCTGCAAAAGCAGTGGCTTGACCCGCTTCTAGGAGGGAATACCCTTGTTGATAAGAATCAACGCCAACCAGTTGTGCGGCAGGAAAGTGATAGCGGATGATCGAGATCGTGCTGGAACCATTGAGTACCGCAATCTTTTGACCGGACAAGGGACTGGACAAGCTTGGGACTCGGTTAAGTACATCAGAAACCTTTGTCTTACTGACCAACGCCGTGCCATCTAGATAATAAGGAAGACTAAAATCGACCAACCGAGAGCGGACTCGGTTTGCCGTCACAGAGGCGATCGCCAGATCGACTTGATGGTTAAAAACCACTGATAGCCGATTCACATTAGATACCGGCTCTAATTTCACCGCATTGGAGTCTCCCAAAAGTTCGGCTGCCAAGCGACGAGCCAAATCAATTTCTAATCCTTGTAAGGTTCCGTCAGGGCTGCGAAAACCTAGGGGTCTTAAATTATCTTTGACCGCCACAATCAGAGTTCCACGCTGCAATATTTCCGGCCACTGGGCTGTATGCCCTGGTAATGGGAACCCTGCGAAAATTGGCGACAATACCAGACTTAAGCAGAGTCCCCAACCAAAAAACTGAGTGATTTTAGATTTCAGAGAATTTGAGATTTGCTCTGCCAAATTCTCGGTGACAACTAGGTGGACAACTAGGTGGACAACTAGCTGGACAACTAGCTGGACAACTAGGTGGACAACTAGGTGCCATTGGTGCCAAAATCTAAAATTTCCGATCCGGGCGGAAATCTTGTTCGTTTGACTGTTCGTTTGACGTTGGATGCAATGTCTTGTGGGCAAACACTCTCCCTGCCAGCGATTCCTAAGCGCGACCTTGACCAGCCAGTTCGACCACTTTGGCAAAGGTTTCCGGATCCAATACAGCCAGGTTCGCTAACATCTTGCGATTGATTTGAATATTGGCTTTTTTCATGTTGCCAATCAGTTGGCTGTAGCTCATACCATTTTGTCTGGATGCGGCGTTGATCCGAGCAATCCAAAGACGACGAAAATCGCGTTTCCGCTTGCGGCGATCGCGATAGGCACTTCGGAGAGCCTTCATCACCTGCTGATTAGCGGTGCGGAACAATTTCGAGTGAGAACCCCGAAATCCTTTAGCGAGTTTAAGAATTTTGTTGCGGCGTTTACGAGCCACATTACCGCGTTTTACTCTAGTCATTGTTTTTTAGTTGTTAGTTAGTTATTGCAAGGGTTAACGGTTAATGGTTGACGGTTATTGATTGACGGTTATTGGTTAACGGTTATTGGTTAACGGTTAGTCGTTGATAGTTCACCATCAACACTCAACCATGATTTTTTACAAATAAGGCAGCATCAAACGCACGTTTTCGGCATCGCGCTCATCGACGACGACGACTTTAGACAGATGATTTTTCCGTTTGGTGGGTTTGTGTTGCAGTAAGTGGCTCTTGAAAGCTTTGCGACGCATAATCTTGCCACTGCCAGTTGCTCTAAAGCGCTTGGCCGCTGATTTGCGGGTTTTGAGTTTAGGCATGAACTTGTTTTAATTGATTAATTCGGCACAATCGATAATTATACGATGATCGTTCCCTATTTAACAAGAGGATAATCGAGAAGTTGCGATCGCTGATGGACGAACGCTTCGTGAACCGCCGCTTCTTTCCCCGCCCTAAGAAAGTATTGAACCAAGAGCGGGGATTAGCGGACAAGGTTTTTGCGGGCTGAGTGCTTCGGTTTTGCTCCAAGTCAAAGGGGCATTGACGGCGGCGGACATCCACAGCAATCGCTTGGCTCTGGTCATCGCTACATAAAGTAAGCGAAATTCTTCACTGATTTTCAAAGTTGCCGCTTGTTTCCAGGCATCCATGACATCAGGGATGGGGACGCCGTGTAATTGAGCGCGAATTTGCGATCGGGCGACCTCAGATAAAGAAAAATCCCCCAGAAACTGGGCTTGAGGTTGCACCCGCAAACGACCAGGAATCATGTTTTCATGCAAAAACGGGATAAATACATAGTCCCAATCCAAACCTTTCGCTTTATGCATGGTAATGATGGTGAGCTTGCCCGGTTGGGTATATAAAGATTCTGCTTCGCCCTCAGCAGAATCCACGGACTCAAAGCTTTCGGTGCTGACAATTTCGTTAAGGACTTCGATGCGGGTGGCAATTGAGTTGTCTTGGTAGCTTTGGAGGGCGACTCGTTCGGCTAATTTGTCAGCGGTGGCGAGTTCGGCCTGATTGTATCCTAACTCTAAGGCTAAGTAGGAAATTAGCTGAGATGAGGGGAGTTCGGTTTTGGCTTGCAGTAGGTTGAGACAAAATTGCCGCACTTTTTGGACTTGTGGGGTTTGTGGTGGGGTCAATGGCCCAGGATAGAGGAATTGTTCGGGGCGGCTGGCCAGGGTGTTGATATCTTGGACGGGAATGATCCGGCGGTCTACTAAGACTCGCAAGGCATTTTTTAGGTAGTCCTGTGAATGGGGTCGGTGAACAAATTTCATTAATGCCAGGATTTCTACGGGGATATGGGAGAGGCGATGGGCTGAAGCCACTTCATACAGTTCGATGCCATTGGCGACCAAATCTACATCAATGCCATAACTTTGAGGATTTCTGAGCACTTTGGCGATAAATTCTCCTTGGCGGTTTTCTCGGACTAAGATTGCCGCTGTCTTATCTCGATCTTGAGAATATAAACGTATAATCCGTTGACCGATTAATTCGATGGTTTGGTAAATATCTTCTGGGGTGTAAATTTCCACTCCCCCACCCGTGGCTGGCGGGTTGGCTGACCGTTGCGGATCGTCCGCTCCCACTGGTTTAATTTCCAGGGGACTAAAGGGGTTTTCGGCTTGGGCTTCTGGTTCTGCCTCTGTTACCTCTGTGCCTCTGTGGTTCATGTTTTGGTAGGGGCGCAATGGTTGCGCCCCCAATGCTTGCGCCCCCAATGCGGGCGCCTCTGTGTAATTTTGATTGACCCATTCCACCATTAAGTTGGCCCAGTCGATAATTTTCTGGGTGCTGCGACCGGCTTGATCCATTCTCGCCCTTGTGCCCTGGGCTTCACATTCGGCGCAAAAGCGGCGAAAATAAATCGGATCGGCGGGGGTGAAGGTGCTGTTAATGGCTTGATTAGTATCTCCGACTCGGATTAAGTTGGGGGGTTTTTCTGGGGCGTCAGGATCGGACGCCAAAATTTCTAGAATTTCCGTTTGTAGAGGGGTCGAGTCTTGGGCTTCGTCTTCAAAGACGGCAAATACTTGCTGTTGCCAGTGTCGGCGGGCGGCTTCGTTTTCTAGGACTCGTTTGGCCGCAATGATCATGTCGTCATAGCTGATTAGTTCTTGCGATCGCAGTAGGGCATCGTATTCTTCATAAAGTCCGGCGGCAATGGAGAGGATTTCATAATGATCTCCGGGAATTTCTGCGGCGAGTTGGCGCAAGTCTTCAGGTAATAAACCAGAAGATTTGGCTTCGTGAATTACGGTATCAGCTAATTCCGGCAATACCTCAGTTCGCAACACGGACTGACGCCGTAACCGTTCGGTTTCTTCTCCGTCAAATTGTTTTCCTTCGAGCAGTTTTTGATATTGCCGGGGATGGGCAATTAACCACCGTTCTACCGCTGTCCGAATTAATCGGTGACTTTTGTTGGGTGTGATTAAGGCAGAATTGTCTAAGTTTAGCCCGGATAAGTCGGGATGATGACTGGCAATATTTAAAGCTAATCCATGCAAGGTATAAACATAAAAGCCAATTTGAGGTAAGCGTAATTTTTCCAGGGTTTGCTGGATTTTGGCTTTTATGTTGGCAGCCGCCGATCGGGTAAAAGTGACGATAATCAGGTAATTTCGCTGATGGAGTTGATGACGTGCGATCGCCAGTGCCGCTGCATCAGCCATTCCTTTGGTCTTACCTGCTCCGGGAACCGCTGATACGGCCAATGTCCCCCCTTTCCAGTCCGCCATAGACCTTTGTCCGGGTCGCAATCCATTGTAAATACTTTGTATGATGTTTTCTCTGTCGATTTCGATTCTAGGGGTGCTTCCCGAAGCGCCCTCTGAGATTATGGGTGAGATTATGGGTGTTTTGGTCATGGGTTAATCATTTTCACCACCATTAGCTGGCTCAAATTATAATGCTATTGGGTTTTATCTGGGCTGTGAGGAAATTTATGAAAAAATTACTGTTTCTTTGTACCGGCAATTACTATCGTAGTCGCTTTGCGGAACATTTGTTTAATCATTTAGCCGTCAAAGCTGGATTAGATTGGCAAGCAGATTCTCGCGGGTTGGCGTTAGAACGGGGAGTTAATAATGTTGGGCCAATTTCTCGTTATGCGATCGCCCAATTAGCTGAATTAGGTTTGACGGTATCAGCAACAGAACGATTTCCCCTGCCCGCAAGTGATGCGGATTTTGCCACCTGCGATCGGGTGATTGCCTTGGATGAATTAGAACATCGTCCTTTAATGCGCGATCGCTTTCCTCAGTGGGAAGCCGCCGTAGAATATTGGCTAGTTCACGATGTAGAAATTACTCCGGCAACTACTGCCTTGCCAGAAATTGCCAAACGGATTCGGCAATTAGTGGCAGAACTTAACTAAAAAAGCCGAAAAAATCAATTTATCTGAGTAAAAAATAATTTAAATTAGGCGTAAAAATTCACAATTACTTGGAGGACATACATCCCCATCATATTTTTTTGGTTCTATTCCAATAATTTTTAATAATAAACCGACGGGCTTAAAGACATAGCAATGCCGCGTTCTGAAGGTCGTAAATTTCTTAAAGGCGAAGCATTCGGGCAAAATATTAGCGATATAAGTCAACATTGTTGCCCGAATGCTTCGCTATTGCCAATATGAGATCGACCCAATTATTTTAATTTATCAGCATCAATCCACACAATAAAAACCCACTCGAAGTTCTTCAACTTCTTGGATATAACAGTCAAATCCCCTGGCTTTAGCGTTCCATTGAATCGGTTCAGCATCAACCATTCCCAGAACGCGGTCAGCTTCTTCGTGATTTACCCCTGGTGCATAGCGTGTGTGACATTTTGCTTTCAGGTTATTTGCCTTCGCATAGTCCATAAATAATTTGATCGCTTCCCTTAACTCAAGCGCTGTATTATCTTTCCAAGTTCGGCCATCTTCCGTGATGACAACAGTCGCTTTGCCATTAGCGATCTGTAGATTATGCTGCTCCCAGTCAATTGTCATAATTAACTGTGCTTTACACAGGTTGGAACTATCTAACCCGTAAACATTGACTTCACGAATCCACTGATATTCTATCCCTTTCAAAATGGAATTTTCTATTGCATAATCAGAAAGGTCTGTTGTTCTCACAAGTGCTATCTTGACCTGTGATTTGATTATCTCGATTCTGGTGCAAGTTATTGACTTGGTATAAGTAACTGTCCTGGCCATTTTTAGTTAAACCTCAAATGATTGATGAGTTGACCGGATTGAAGCAAATGTTTACCAGCTTTTACTAGGTCGGAAAACTGAAAATGTTGATTTAAATCTGGCTCTCTCGCATCATAACGATCCGTAATATATTCTATAGATCTGCGACTTACCCCTACTTTTTGAATTGATTTCCAAAGCTCATCATCTATCAGACTAGATTTCAGATGGGAAAAGAAAGCAATGGGTTGAGATGAAAATTCTCTCACCAGGGCTTGGCATTCTGAAAAACTAAGTTCTGAAAAAATGCCCTGAACTATTTCTGCTTTCTCTTCTAAAGTTGGCTTCCACTCAAATGCCGTCATTCGGCCAGCACGAACCAGAGGTTCATACAACTTGGTGAAATCATTACCCGTGATAACAATTGGAATGCGTTTAGTCGGGATTCCTGCTACTAAATTTGGGTAATCGACAAGGTGCATCAGTTCACCAAAAACGGTTTGTGTGTTCACGGTGTACTGAACCATATCTCCCCAATTGCCTAATCCTGTATCTACGTCATTGATTAGCACAACGGCGGCTTTACACTTACCCTTTTCAATACAATCACTTGCTTGCAGATAAGTGTCTCTAACCAGTTGAGCCGGTTTTCCCGAATCAGGACTTTCTAGCTGTCCGCCAGATATTAAGAATGCCTGAACCCCAATTTCAGTTAAAATTTGTTCGCATTGGTAGGTTTTTCCATCTCCTGATGCTCCATGAATCCCCAACAAAAGTGGCACCCGACCGGCAACGCTTTTCATTAAATTTTTGACGATGTGAAGCTCTAAGACTCGTTTAAATCTTTCTGGTATAAAAATTTTATGATTCATCTTGTTCATCGATTACCTCACCGCCAGCGCGAATAATTTGAATTCTCCGAGTTGCGTCTTCAATTCGTTTTTGCCAATAACTTTTTTCTGGTTCTTTGGGAGTTTGTTGCCATGCTTCCGCGTTCTGGTTAATTTCTTGTTGTGGATTCTCAGGAACTGGGGGTTCAGGTTGTTTATGTGGATATTTATTCGGATCGACTGGTTTCCAGCCATCAGGAATATCGTTCGACTCCGGCAAACGCAATTCTTGACGCCTTTGGGCTATAATTTTATGTAACCGTTCCAGGCGAGCGTCCTTGGGATCTTTGAGGAATGGCAAGCTAGGCCCTGACAATGGTTTTAACTCGATTGTTTCATTTGTTAATTTTATGTCTTTGTCTCTGGCGGCTAAAATTTTAATTTCAGTAAGAATTTCAGCGATCATAGCCTGTAATTCTTGCTCTTGACGGTTTAGTTGATGCTTTTTAACCTCCACCGTCACTATACGAGTTACTTCTCTTTTTAATTCTTCCTTATTGACTGCTGTGGTCTGACCATTCACCATATTAACTATGATGCCAGACAGGGCAGCACTAGCCGTGTTAAAGATGAAAGATGCTGCTAAAGGATCCATTTGTTTTAGCCCTTTTTCCATGACTCATTTATTCTATGCTAACGACAAAAAATCATATTTGTCAAAAAAAAGTGTCATTTTTTATCATGATTTTTAGCTAAATTTTTTGCCTAAAAAACATCACTTTTCAGCAAAAAATATCAGAAAAAATCAGCAAATTTAAGAAAATCTCACAAAATATCACAAAAATTTGCTATAATACCCGCAATCTCTGTATTTACTTGGATATGGATATTAACGAAGCCTTAAGGGTCGCTGACGAGCTAGTTTTAGCCAAAACCGGCAAGCATTTAGATAATCTGCAACAAGAAATCTTGCGGGGAAGTTGGCAAGGCAAAAAATATTCCCAGATTGCTAAGGAATTTAAATGTGGCGATCGCCATGTGGGTAATGTGGCTTCAAAGTTATGGCAAATGATTTCAGAAATATTAGAGGAAAATGTCACCAAGTCTAGGGCGTGTCATCAATTGGAAGACTTGACAAAAAGCAGGAGAAATGCAGAGGTAGAAGCAGAAAACTTTTTAGATCATCAGGTGAATTATGCGCCGTTACGCTCTCAGAGACGACCAATGGGAAAAAATTGAGCCTCTGCTTCCGGGCAGAAAAGGACATGTCGGAGTTACGGCCAAAGATAATCGTCTCTTTGTTGAAGCAGTTCTCTATCGCTATCGTGCCGGTATTCCTTGGCGTGATTTACCCGACAGATTTGGTGATTTTAGGGTGATTCACACTCGATTTAGTCGTTGGTGTCGTTCTGGGGTGTGGGAGAATATCTTCGAGTTACTGGCAGAAGATGCGGATGATGAATATGCCATGATTGATAGTACGATTGTGCGAGCCCATCAACACAGTGCCGGGGCGGAAAAAAAGGGGGAGAAGACCAAGCCATTGGACGTAGCAAAGGGGGGTTGAGCACTAAGATTCATGCCACTTGTGATGCACTGGGGAATCCGACCGGATTTCATTTAACTGCGGGGCAAGCCCATGACTTAGAGGGAGCGGATGTCTTGTTACCAGAGATAGAAGCGGAGGCAGTTTTAGCAGACAAAGCATATGATGCAGATGAGCGAGTTCGAAAGCGATATCTTCCGCCAAAAAATGTGAGGCGGTGATTCCCTCAAAAGGGAATCGCACAGTCTCTTACCCATATGACAAAGAGCTTTATAAAGCCCGTCATTTAATTGAGAACTTTTTTGCCCGTCTGAAGCAATATAGAGCGATTGCAACTCTTTATGATAAGACTGCTCGTAATTTTTTAGGAGCAATTTATCTCATCGCTTCTGTCATTTGGCTTAATTGATGACACGCCCTAGTTTTAGATCCGCCATTGAAAGATATCATATTTCTCAATCTTCTAATTTCCTGAGTTTTAACTTTGTCCAAAGAGGTAGCATCAACGTTTGTACCGAACCCATACATCATTCAAAAGCTAAACAAAACTCACCCCCTCCTCCACCATCAACTGAAGAAAGTCCTCAAGACAAACCCAGATTAAATTTAAGAGATGCACCAGCGATCGCCAAATTTTATCATCGCACTTGTGAACTCACTACCCTGGAAAACTGGATTAGCCAAAAACAATGTCGCCTCGTAGCTATTTTGGGAATTAGTGGTACTGGCAAAAGCGCGATCGCCCGTCATTTAATTACCCAAATTCAGACTCAATTTGATTGCATTTTCTGGCATAGCCTCCGCACTTTTCCAACCCTAGAAACCACCCTGAAAAAAATAATTGAATTTATTTGCGATCGCCCAGTCACAGACTTGCCCGATCGCATAGAGGCTCAACTGGCAATATTGCTGGAATATTTACGCAATTCTCGGTGTCTAATAATTTGCGACGACGGGCAACAACTTTTTCAGAGTGAGCAACTTTCAGGCACTTATAAAACAGGTTATGAAAATTACGGAACTTTTTTTAAAATCCTGGGAGAAATGGAGCATAATAGTTGTCTAATTTTCACCAGTTCGGAACCGGCTTTAGAAATGCTCACTTTTCCACCGGATTATCAGGGAGTACAGGTTTTATATCTCACCGGGGTCAGTGAAGCCGCTGCCAGAGAAATTCTCCAACAAAATGATTTATTAGGGCGTGTCATCAATTGGAAGACTTGACAAAAAGCAGGAGAAATGCAGAGGTAGAAGCAGAAAACTTTTTAGATCATCAGGTGAATTATGCGCCGTTACGCTCTCAGAGACGACCAATGGGAAAAAATTGAGCCTCTGCTTCCGGGCAGAAAAGGACATGTCGGAGTTACGGCCAAAGATAATCGTCTCTTTGTTGAAGCAGTTCTCTATCGCTATCGTGCCGGTATTCCTTGGCGTGATTTACCCGACAGATTTGGTGATTTTAGGGTGATTCACACTCGATTTAGTCGTTGGTGTCGTTCTGGGGTGTGGGAGAATATCTTCGAGTTACTGGCAGAAGATGCGGATGATGAATATGCCATGATTGATAGTACGATTGTGCGAGCCCATCAACACAGTGCCGGGGCGGAAAAAAAGGGGGAGAAGACCAAGCCATTGGACGTAGCAAAGGGGGGTTGAGCACTAAGATTCATGCCACTTGTGATCCACTGGGGAATCCGACCGGATTTCATTTAACTGCGGGGCAAGCCCATGACTTAGAGGGAGCGGATGTCTTGTTACCAGAGATAGAAGCGGAGGCAGTTTTAGCAGACAAAGCATATGATGCAGATGAGCGAGTTCGAAAGCGATATCTTCCGCCAAAAAATGTGAGGCGGTGATTCCCTCAAAAGGGAATCGCACAGTCTCTTACCCATATGACAAAGAGCTTTATAAAGCCCGTCATTTAATTGAGAACTTTTTTGCCCGTCTGAAGCAATATAGAGCGATTGCAACTCGTTATGATAAGACTGCTCGTAATTTTTTAGGAGCAATTTATCTCATCGCTTCTGTCATTTGGCTTAATTGATGACACGCCCTAGACCAAGATAAATAGGCCGAATTAATCAACTTATTTCAAGCCAATCCCCTATACTTAAAATTGACCGCTCGGACTATCAATAATTTATTTGCTGGGAGAGTCGCTGAATATCTAATTTATCAATCAGAATTATCGATATTAGGAGATGAATTAAGCTTTATTTTCCAGCAACAGTATGAGAGACTGTCAGAAATAGAAAAAAAGGTGCTAAATGCCTTAACAGTCCAAGCAGCCCCGGCTAATTTTCCTCAATTATTGAAAAGCTATCAAGGTTTGCCAACCGATGTATTTTCCGCCATTCAATCTTTAGTCAGACGCGGTTTAATCGCACAAAAGATTCACAACCAGGAAACTGTGTTTCAAGTGATTCCTGCTTTTCAGCAATATGTCAAAAATCTTCAACATTAAATTAACATTAAATGTAGGGACACGGCATTGCCGTGTCCCTACGGGTGTAGGGTGGGCATTGCCCACCAATTAATATCTCAAAAAATCCGGTTTCTCATCCCCCGATTTCAATCAATCGCCTCTGGATCGATGCCCATTGCCTTCAAGCGTTCAGCCAATCTTTCAGCCCGTTGGCTTTCTCGTTCAGCCCGTTGGCTTTCTCGTTCAGCCCGTTGGCTTTCTCGTTCAGCCCGTTGGCTTTCTCGTTCAGCATTTTGGCGTTCTTGTTCTACCTCCTCTAGTGCCACTTCCAACCGTTGATAAATATCTCCATAGCTGACAAAAGGTGTACCATCAGGACGGAAAAGTTGTAATTGCTCCTCGGATAAGTCAAAGCGAATGCCTAAACGAGGACTGTCATGGTCTCAATAATATCTAGTCCATGTTCGCCTCTCAACCATCCACTTAAATCATTTTTATCCGGGTCATAGACATAGTATTCTTCTACCCCATAACGGTTATAAAAAACCTGTTTGCGATTCATTTCGGTTAAGGTATTACCGGGAGAGAGAATTTCAAATACTACTTGCGGGCTAATTCCTTGTTCTTTCCATTGCATATAAGAACCGCGATAGTGCTCCGCACCGCTTACGCGATCGCCTTTTTTCGCCCCAAATACAACCATCACATCTGGGGCTTGACGTAGCTGATTATTTCCTTCCACTGGATACCAGAGCAAATCCCCCGCCACAAATACATTCTCATCCTGAGCAAATAGCCATTCTAGATTGTAATAAATCACTGTAATCCAGCGAAATTGTTTGGTATTATCTGTAATGGTTTTTCCATCACTATCGGGATAAATAATATTGGTGTTTTTACTGGTTTTTGCCTCGATTTGAACAACCATGATTTTATCCTCTCATTGAGAATTTTGATGATTTTTTTGATGATTTTAATGATAAATCAGAGGGGATTTCGGGACGAGAGAATTGTTTTTACCCCCAGTCCCTACCTTCCCCGACCCTCGGTTATGTGGGAATGGCTTCTCCCGGACGCAACCGAGCCCATTTACCCATTTCTGCTTGAAAACTGTTACAACCCACTACATCCCATTCCATTTCGATCGCATCTGCTTGAGAGCGAATATTCACATTAATCGATGGTTCAATGGGATCAAAATCTGGAATATCAGTTAAATGGGGTTGTTGGTGTTGGGTTTCCACCGCGTGATAGGTGATGCAGCGGTCTACATAATGGCAGTTAATACAAATACACATCTCGACAAACTCCATAACAAACTCCACGACCTTTTTGTTAATCTAGCTTATACAGTCCTAAATTTGTCTAGTCCCTCAGTCTAGATACCTACCCGAATACCTATGAACAGCAAAAATGTTGAAAATATCGCTATTTTATCCCCGGAAACTTGGCCATTTAGTTTGGAATGGTTGCCGAATGATGCTTATTTGGTCGGAGGGGCGGTGCGAAATGCCCTGCTGCAACAGCAAGGGAAAATCCAGTCCACTGCATTAGGCTATCTTGATTTGGATTTTGTTTTGCCCGGTCAAGCGGTGAGCATTGCCAGTAAAATTGCCAAAGAATATAAGGCTGGTTTTGTGGTACTTGATGAGAAACGTAAGATTGCTAGGGTGGTTTTTCAGAATGCAACTGTAGATTTTGCCAAGCAGGAAGGGTCTACTTTAATTACAGATTTAGGGCGACGAGACTATACCATGAATGCGATCGCCTATCATCCCCGGACTGGTGAATTTGTTGACCCTTTTAATGGTGAAGCAGATATTAAAAGTGGCATCATTCGCATGGTTTCTCCTACTAATTTGGCAGATGATCCATTGCGGTTATTGCGGGCTTATCGTCAGGCAGCCCAATTGGGTTTTACCATCGATCCAGAAACCCAAAAAGCCATCCGTCAATTAGCACCATTTCTGAAACAGGTGGCAGCGGAACGAATTAGAACAGAGTTGAATTATATTCTGGATTCTCCCCAGGGGGCAAATCCCTTGACTACCGCGTGGGAAGATGGGTTACTGGGTATGTGGTTTCCCAATGCAACGAAGGAAAGTTTCGCTGTGCTAGAAAGAATTGATGCAGCGGCGATTAAGTTAGCAGAAACTTGGCCAGATTTGGGACGGCAACTGTTTGCTTCTTGGCCGAAAAGTAGGCGAAGTTCTGGTTATTTAGCGGTGGCTAAATTTGCGATTTTGGTATCTCCTGAACCGAAGCAAGCGGAA
The DNA here is from genome assembly GCF_040564635.1 of Planktothricoides raciborskii GIHE-MW2. Taxonomy (NCBI): domain Bacteria; kingdom Bacillati; phylum Cyanobacteriota; class Cyanophyceae; order Oscillatoriales; family Oscillatoriaceae; genus Planktothricoides; species Planktothricoides raciborskii. The sequence continues at coordinate 4,067,901 of NZ_CP159837.1, read as the reverse complement.
AGCCAATTAGTCCGGTTAAAGTTTAGTCGATCGGAAATTAGCGCTGTGACGCGAGTGCTGCATAGTTGGCAGCGATATCAAACTCTTGATCGGCATAATTTAGAGCATGATTCTGAAACTAATTTGGTGCGATCGCAATATTTTATCTTTCAGGAAGTCAAAGAAATGTTTCCGGCATTGGCTGTTAAAATAATAGCGGAAAAAATAGAAGTAACCGAAGAAACCCTGTTTTTTAAAGAAACCGGTGTTTTGAACCAATTGATAGAAAAATATCTTAACCCCGAAAATCAAATTGCTCATCCCACGCCTTTAGTCACAGGGCAACAATTAATGGCAGCTTTAGAACTACCCAGTAGTCCAGAAATAGGCAAATTACTGACGGAAATTGCCCTGGCTCGTGCCACGGATCAAATCTCTACTCCAGAAGAGGCGATCGCCTTTGCCAAATTGCAAGAAAAGGTTAATTAATAGTTGTCATTGTTCACTATTACCTGCCCCTACACCCTACACCTTTATTTGCTTGGGTGATGGCGAAGCATTCCCGGAATTTTTTCCGGGAATGCTTCGCCCCTACAAGCCCCAAACCGACCAATATCTGTAGTCTATTCAATCAATCGAAAACAGCCGTATGCTAGAAAATCCAATTTATATTAACCATAAAAAATGGATGAATCGTGCTTTAGAACTGGCAGAAAATGCCGGAAAAGCAGCGGAAATTCCCGTAGGAGCGGTGATTATTAATAGTCAAAATGAATTAATTGCTGAAGGAGAAAACCGCAGAGAACGAGATAACGACCCCACCGCCCATGCAGAAATTATCGCTCTACGATTAGCAGGGAAACGGTTACAAAATTGGCACCTGAATGATTGTACTTTATATGTAACTTTAGAACCTTGTCCCATGTGTGCAGGTGCGATCACGCAATCCCGTTTAAAGTTATTAGTTTATGGCGCTGATGACCCCAAAACCGGGGCAATTCGTACTGTAGCGAATATTCCAGATAGTGCTTGTTCTTTTCATAAATTATCGGTGCTGGGTGGCATTCTTGAAACTCCTTGTCGGCAACAGTTACAATCTTGGTTTGCCCAACGTCGTAATCGGTAAAAAATTTGTGAGATAATTTAGTTAACTTGTGGTAATATTAGACATATTAATTGAACCACAAAGGCACAGAGGACACAAAGGTAATTTGTTCTCTGTGTCCTCTGTGTCTCTGTGGTTTTTTCTTCACGAACAAACAACAACCAACAAATAACTAATAACAAATATGGACTGGCAAGAATTTTCTGGTAACTGGGTTTATATTCCTTCTCGTCCCAAGGGAATAGTGCATTTTATTGGCGGTGCTTTTATCGGTGCAGCGCCCCATTTAACCTATCGTTCTTTATTAGAAGACACCAGTAAAAAAGGTTATGCGATCGTCGCTACACCGTTTATTAATACTTTCGATCATCGCGAGATTGCCCGGAATGTTTTGGAAAGCTTCGAGTGGTGTGTGGAACAATTGCAAATGGCGGGAAAATTACCGAATCGCTATTTGCCCGTTTACGGATTAGGGCATAGTATGGGCTGCAAGCTACATTTATTAATTGGTAGTTTATTTTCCGTGGAACGGGCGGGGAATATTCTGATTTCTTTTAATAATTTTCCGGCGCGGCGATCGATTCCTTTTGCGGACAATTTACCCGATGATTTTGATTTTGACTTTAGCCCAAATCCCAAGCAAACTAATGATATTATTGCTCGTAAATACCAAGTTAGGAGGAATTTGTTAATTAAGTTTAAGCAGGATGATTTGGATCAAACTCTCAGTTTAAATCCTATTTTACAAGAACTATTTTCTAATATGGTGACGGTGAAAATCCTGCCGGGAAATCACCTGACTCCGTTGAGTCAAAATGTGCAATGGAAACCGGGAAAAGAGTTTTCGCCCATCGATGCGATCGCCCAATGGGTGAAGCAAGAAATTCATCGAGAACCGGATCTGCTTAAACAAGAGATTTTCCGCTGGCTCAATCCTCTCGGTGTGAATAGCTAAATCGCAAATCAGCAATAAATTCCTAAATTTTTCCCAGGTAAAAACCCTTTTCAAAACCCTTTTGATTGACTAACTATGGGCTAACTTCTGTGCGATAAAGCAGTCGATCGCCTTGACGATAACCGGGACTTTTTACTGTAACCATTGCTCCCGGTTCCGCCGTTCCTTGGGTGAGTTGATGCCAGCGGGGATCGTAAGCCACCTGGGAACCAACCTCCGCGATCGCCTCTACTCCCCATTGTTTCACCAACTCTTCCACGGGACGCATTAGCGGCAACAGATTCGCCGCTGCTAACTGAGGATTTTGCTGGGCAGCGTAGACCGCTTTTGGCCATTGCTTTAACCAAGATTCCAGCATTTGTAAACCAGACTGCTGAAATTCCTGCATCAACACTTCTCGCTGTTGTGCCATCTCCGTTTTTAAGCGCTGATATTCTGCTTGATAGGAATCTCTTTTTCCCGTTGCGTCTTTCGTTTTCTGGGGAGTTAAGTCCACCTCACCAAATTGGCTCAGTAAATCAGCCAGGGGAATTTGCAGGGCGGCACTGAGTTTCAGCAAACTTTCGCCCCGCATTTGTAACGCTTTGCCTTCCCTTAATTGTTGCACCTGCCAACGAGAAACCCCCGCTTGGCGACTGAGTTCGCGCAAACTTCTCAGTCCTACCTGCGGCAATAGCTGTTGCAATCTTTCTGGATAATCGGTTTGACTCATAAATTTTGTCCCACAGTCTTGCTTTCCAGAATAGTTTTTGAGAGTGGTTTGTGTTTGACTTCTCTAAAATTATCGGTAATTATCGGTGAAAGGGTTGGCCAAATGTTTCACTGTAGACAACTTGGTTCGTTTCAAAACGTCCCCCATAAGGTTTCATGGGTTCAGCCGCATAACCCAGGGGCAGCAGACAGCAGACATCTACCTCTTCCGGGATATTAAATGCCGCTTTCACCTCAGAAGCGATAAACCCTTCCATTGGGCAGCTATCCACCCCGTAGCTTTTAGCCACAATCATCAAATGCGCTACGGCCAGCATGGTTTGCCGGTTTGTCCAAGCTTCTATGTTTTCAAAAGAGGGTTTATTCTCAAAAATCTTAGGAATCGCCGATCGCATATACTCCGCTAGTGGATCGGCGATCGCCCCGGTTTTCATGCCCAAGGAAATCACTGATTCAATATAATCTGGGTCAAGAACCCGGCGATCGCCACAACAAATCAACACCACCGGCGCCTCAGTCACTTGCCGTTGATTAAAGGCACAAGCTTTTAATTTTTCCTTATTTTCGCGATCGCGCACCACAATAAATCGCCAAGGCTGGAGATTAAACCCAGAAGGTGCGTACAAACCTAAGCGCAAAATTTCTTCCAAAATCACCTGGGGAATAACATCAGGACGGAACGCACGGGCCGCCCGTCTTTGTTCAATCGCTTCTTTGACGCCAATAGAAGGTTTCATCTCCATCCTCCTGTAGCAACTGCATGAACACATACCAGAATACCTAAATTTATGGAATAGATAACAATAAATCCCCAAACTTTCACATTTTTAATTATCTGTTATCTGTTTTTTGTTATTTGCTATACGTTAATTGCTATTGGCTATCTGTTAGTTATTGGTTGTTTGGGGATGATTATGATAACAAACAACAAACAACAGGGAACAGGCAACAGGATGCTAATGAAAGAGGATGCTAATGAAAGACGAAAGAGTGAAGAGTGAATAGTGAGTAGTGGTATTTCATTGAAAGGCATCACTTTTCACTTGTACGGGCTAATGCGCTCGTCGCCCCTACGACTTTTGTACGGGCGAATGCGCTCGTCGCCCCTACGACTTTCCCCGTTCCCTGATAACTGTTCCCCGTTCCCTGATAACCCTTCCCTGTTCCCCAACCAACAACAAACAACAACCAACCAACAACATTTTTATTGAAACTGTTTTAAATCCCCTGGGTTGACTGCTCCATATTCCGTAATAATTTTAGTAATTAACTCTGCCGGAGTCACATCAAAAGCTGGATTATAAAAATCTACTCCAGGGGGAGTTAAAACCGTGTCACCTACTTGATAAACTTCGGCGAAATCGCGTTCCTCAATGGTAATTTCTGCCCCAGTTGCTAACTGAAAATCAATGGTAGAAAGGGGAGCCGCCACAAAAAAAGGAATCTGGTGGGCTTTGGCCACTAATGCTAAAGAATAAGTCCCAATTTTATTCGCCGTATCCCCATTTGCGGCAATGCGATCGGCGCCGACAATCACTGCATCAATCATCCCCTTTTTCATACAATGAGCCGCCATATTATCGGTAATCACGGTGACGGGAATTCCTTCTTGCACGCATTCCCAAGCTGTCAGTTTTGCCCCTTGTAAACGGGGACGAGTTTCATCCGCATAGACCCGCACTAAACGTTCCGCTTTCCAAGCAGAACGAATCACCCCCAAAGCGGTGCCATAACCCGCAGTGGCTAAGGCTCCAGCATTACAATGGGTGAGAATTCGCAGTTTCTGCGGGCTGGGGGGTAACACTTCTAAGCCTTTGTCCCCAATAGCTTGACAAGTTTGTATGTCTTCTTGATTAATAGTTTTGGCGGTTTCCAGAAGCACAGTCTTAATTTGCTCGACGGTTCCCTCGGTTTCTTGGGCAGTTTTTAACATCCGGTCGATCGCCCAAAACAAATTGACCGCAGTGGGACGAGTTTGCCGCAACTGTTGGCCAAAGAAGGCTAATTTTTCTAAAAAGATACTTTTGTTGTCGGTTTCAATTTCTCTAGCCCCTAAATACATTCCGTAGGCTGCCGCTACGCCAATAGCCGGGGCTCCTCTAACGATCATGGTTTTAATCCCATGAGCCATATCCTCAATGCGATCGATTTTGACCAGGCGATATTCAGCGGGAATTCGCGTTTGGTCAATCAGGAAAACGCTATCATCTTGCCACAGAATAGGATAAATCATTATACGAACTCAACGAAAAAGACCCCAACATCTTAGAACGATGGGGGTCTTCTTGGGTATATTTTTCTTCCCCAGGAGAGGCGATTCGCTTTCTCGACCGCTTTGCGGAATCGCGCATTTGATCTGAGGCTCAATGGTAATGCTTAATTTCCCGCTTGGATGCGGCGAGAGGCGGCAATTTCCTCTTTTAACACCTTTAACGCTTCCGCATATTGAGTATCGGTTTCAGTGCCAATCAAAGTGCGATCCTTCTTAATCGCTTCTTTAGCTTCTTCCGTCAAGTCAATCTCAATGTCTGGGTGAATGCCTTCATGGTTAATATCTGTGCCATTAGGGGTCAGATATTTGGCGATCGTCACCGCTAATCCAGAACCATCACCTAAACCCCGTACCGATTGGACTAAGCCTTTCCCAAAAGTTTTCGTGCCCACAACCACCGCTCGTCCGTTATCCTGCAATGCCCCAGAGAGAATTTCACTGGCACTGGCAGAACCGCCATCCACCAGAACCACCAGGGGTTTTTCGGTGAGCGATCGCCCCGAAGCTTCTTGGCGATCCATTTCCCCGCGTCGGTTAACCGTCGAGACAATCGTGCCGCTGGACAACCACATCCGGGCAATTTCCACACTGGAGTACAACAGACCCCCTGGGTTAGAACGCAAATCCAGAATATAGCCGGTAACTTTTTGGTTTTCCAAGTCTTGAATCGCTTGACGCATTTCTTCCGCTGCGTTGGCGTTGAATTGGTTGAGGCGAATATAACCAATTTTGCCACTGTCAGAGTCACGCAAGCTATAACGAACTGGGTGGATTTCAATGCGATCGCGCCGCATCGTATAATCTTTTTCCGGTTCTTTGTCCCGCTTAATCGTCAAAGTCACTTCTGTACCCACCGGACCACGAATTAAACTCACCGCTTGGTTAACATCCATGCCCTCGGTACTCTGACCATTAATTTTCAGGATCACATCTTTAGCTTGAATCCCCACCCGGAAAGCCGGAGTATCCTCAATCGGCGCAATTACCACCAGTTGCTTAGTTTCTTCATCTTGCGCCAACTGGATCCCTACCCCAGTCAGTTCCCCAGAAGTATCAATTTGCATATTGCGGAACTCTTCGGGATCCATAAACCGCGTGTATGGATCCTGGATTTGTTCCAGCATTTCTCTAATCGCGTCATAAGCTTGATCCATCGACTGATAGGATCGATTTTCCACATAATCCTGACGCACCGTTCGCCAATCTACACTATTAAAAGTACCATCAACATATTCCCGGTCAACGATCTGCCAGACTTCATCGACCAGTTCTTTGGGGCTATCTTGAAAAAAGGCTTGTCCTTGAGACAACAGTCCCGTGACCGTCACCGTAATCGCCGTTAACATAAATGCTGTTGTACCGAGAACAAGTCCGCGTTTTTTAATCACCATAAGTCTCCTGAGACGGGAAGAAAACATTACATATAAACATTTACAGCTACGAATCACTGAAATCCTGGTTTAATATTTTCCAGATCCATCACGAACGAGAATTACTTGATGGCTGGTTAGGGGTTTTGACGCCTTAAAGTGTCTAAGGTTCAAATATGGAGCGAGTTAACCCGCTACCTTACTCGAATCAGATTTTCATATCAATAAGTTCTCCATTATTTTTCCGTTATTTTCCAGGACTGCTCTTTATTTTAAAGAATTTTTTTAAGATTTTCACGTTTGCCGATCCTGCCCCTAACGAAAAGTTTCCGTAATATCACGGAGGTTCGACTGCTGCTACGTCCCTTGGTCTTAATATTAGCAACTGAGTAGAAAGGTTGTTAATTGATCGTCCGGGCGAAGCATTTGGGTAAAAGGTTATTGTGAAATCGGATAAGTTACTTGCCCGAATGCTATCGCCCCTACAGAAGCATTGCTATGCATTTTTCCTGAATTTCGCTGAATTATTAAAGGCTTTTTCTCCAAAAAACTAGCCGAGGCGAGACAACCGGGGATTATTCCTAGGGCATTTTTGTTATCATGGATCACCTCAACTCAACTACTTTTGTTAACTCGGTTGATTTTGATTAAGATACTTACGCCGCCGAAAAATTGCCCACCCTTCAGTTTTCACGATAACACAGATTTCCTTAACCAGTCTTGATGATTATTCTTTCCATAATTGTTTTTGGTGTAGTGATTGGTTATTCGTGATTGGTTATTCGTTATTCGATGTCTGGCACCTTATGACAAATAACCAACAACCAATAACAAATAACCAACAACTAACAACAAAAGTTAAGGATCGACCCAGCGACCGTCGGCCTTAATTAAATTGATCAATTCTGTTACACCTTCAGTTTCAGGGACTTTCTTAATTTCTTCCCGTCCGCGATAGAGAGAAATATAGCCCGGTTGCTTACCCACATAACCATAGTCAGCATCGGCCATTTCTCCTGGGCCATTGACAATGCAGCCCATCACCGCAATATCTAACCCGGTTAAATGCTTGGTGGCTTCTCGGACTTTATGCAGCACTTCTTCTAAGTTAAATAGAGTGCGACCACAAGAAGGACAAGCGACATATTCCACCATTGTTTTCCGCAAGCCTAACGCTTGCAGAATGCTGTAACAAACGGGGATTTCTTTTTCTGGGGCTTCGGTTAAAGAAACCCGAATGGTGTCGCCAATGCCTTCGGCTAAGAGAGTGCCAATGCCTGCGGTAGACTTGATCCGCCCATATTCTCCGTCTCCGGCTTCGGTGACTCCTAGGTGCAGGGGATAGTCCATGCCGAATTCGTCCATCCGTTTGGCCATCAGCCGATAAGCCGCTAACATGACGGGAACTCGCGAGGCTTTCATGGAAATTACCAGGTTGCGGAAGTCCAAAGATTCGCAAATGCGAATAAATTCTAGGGCGGATTCGACCATTCCTTCGGGAGTATCTCCGTAGGTAAATAGCATCCGTTCCGCGAGAGAACCGTGGTTCACCCCAATTCGCATGGCTTTCCCTTGATCCCGCAGGGAAATGACTAAGGGTTCTAAGGTTTCGCGGATTTTTTCCCCAATTTCATCAAATTCCCCTGGGGTGTATTCGGTGCGATCGCTTTTTGGCTTTTCAAAGACATATAACCCTGGATTAATCCGCACTTTATCGACGTGCTTGGCTACTTCCAGGGCGATTTTCATGCCGTTGTGATGTACGTCTGCCACTAAGGGCACGGGTTGATAGGTGGCGGCGAGTTTTTCTTTGATGGTGGCTAAAGCTTTGGCATGGGCCATACTCGGCACTGTCACCCGGACGATTTCACAGCCAATTTCATGGAGACGCCGAATTCCGGCAACGGACCCGTCGATATCTAAGGTATCTTCGTTGATCATCGATTGGACGACTACGGGATATCCGCCGCCAATGGTGACGTTGCCCACTTTTACTGGGCGAGTTTTGCGGCGATGGATGGTGGTGTCCATCAGGGCTGCGTTGGCATCCGCTTTAGGAGTTGTCGGTAGTGGCAGAGTTTGCATAGTTGCAAGAGTTTGAATTTTATTTAAATTCTCTTTTATATTTCAGATTGCCATATTTCGGGGATCTTTTGACAGTTCTGGGGTCAATATGATTAGGTTTTGCTGCCTCTGTCGGTGCGATCTCGGTTACTGGAGATGTTTGCTGCCGCCATCACCTCCAGGCATTCCGTGGGAATTTCCCGATCGCGCTGATCGTCGAGAAATCAGCAATGGTAGCGATCGGGTCGGGCCAGGGTAGGGAATCCCCCGGTTTGCTCAAAGGTATGTCACAATTATTTAGTGAGTCTGTTTATTTTGTTTTATTTTATTAAAGATCAAAATGTTAACCAGCTACATTCAAGCAGCCATGCACCGAGTGCTGAAGAAACCGGGTTTCTTTAGAAAATCTCTGTAACCCCACCAAAATTGTCATAGAAACCCGGTTTCTGGAGAAATCCCCGGTTTTCCAGGAGTTTGGGCAAATGCTGCAACTTTGGAAAATTGTCGAGAAGAATTACAGTCTGCCTTAGAAGATTGGATTTTAATTCGACTGGCAGATCGTCAATTTTTACCAATTGTTGATGGAATTGAATTAATGATTAAGGAGGCTGTTTAATGCCTCCAATTGGTCTAATTAAGAGAAAAGACTTAATTCGTTATTTAAAAGAACTGGGATTTGTCGGGCCGGTCGCGGGCGGAAAACATCAACATATGAAAAAAGGCGATCTTACCCTAACTCTGCCAAATCCGCATCAAAGTGATATTGGTATGGAGTTGTTGGTGAGAATATTGCGGCAAGACGGTATTAATCGGGATGAATGGGAAAATCTTTAGCATAATTTTAACAAAAATAATAAAAAACGAAAATTGGCTCGAAAAAATCATTCCCGCATCCGCTAAACTAAGTTAAAATAAAAATAAAATAGTCATCAAAACCGCTTATGAATTTGGTTAAAGAACGCAATATTTCTGAAGATCCCCCAGAAGATGTTATATTTCCTGAAAGTGATTTATATAGCAATGAACCTCCAGTGGAAACTCATTTACATCTTCAGCAAATACTGCTGTTGCTGAAATGCTTAGATTGGTTATGGCGCGATCGCACTGACTATTTTGCCAGTGGAAATCTGACCATTTATTACTCCTCACGGCAACGGAAGTCGGAAGATTTTCGCGGGCCAGATTTTTTTGTCGTTCTTGGCACCGAAAAAACACCGCGCAAAAGTTGGGTGGTTTGGGAAGAAGACGGCAAATATCCTAATATAATTATTGAATTGCTGTCAAAAAGTACCGCAGCGATCGACCGAGGCTTAAAAAAACAACTCTATCAAGACATTTTTCGCACTCCTGATTATTTTTGGTTTGACCCAGATACTTTAGAATTTGCTGGTTTCCACTTGCTAGATTCTGTGTATGAAGCGATCGCCCCAAATGAATCAGGATATTTGTGGAGTAAGCAATTAGGGTTATATTTGGGGGTTTTTAACGGCCAATTAAGATTTTTTACCCCGGAAGGGGAATTGGTCAATACCCCAGAGGAAAGTGCGGAAACCGAACGTCAGCAAAAAGAGTTGGCCTTTGCACAAGCGGAAACCGAACGCCAGCAGAAGCAGTTGGCCTTGGAAAAAGTGGCTCAATTATCAGCCAAGTTGCAAGAATTGGGTATTGACCCGGATAGTTTGTAGATGGCTTGTAGATTGCTTTCTGGGGTATTACTGCGGTGTGCGTTAGAATCAGAAACAAGCCAAAAACCCGGTTTCATCGCGGAAAAACCCGGTTTCTTCAAGAAATCGGGTTTTTCTGGCCATCCCCCGCTTTTACTTCATTCCACTAAAACCTGCGATATGATGCAACTTGACGCCAAACTGCTTAAAATAAGTGCGATCGCATTTGTATTGATCGGACTAACCAGTTGTAATGGCTTGGTCAAATCAGGATTGGGTGTCACCCCGATTAATGCGATCGAACAAAATTGGGAAAAACACTCTAAAGTTTATGTCAAAGGAACTGTACAAAAAGTAGTTCCTTTTGTGGATAGTGCCGCCTATCAATTAGCGGATGAGAGCGGGAATATTTGGGTTTTTATCCAAAAAGATTCTCCCCCCCAGATGGGAGAGCAAGTCTTAATTCAAGGTCAGGTTAAATATCAAAGTATTCCCATTTCTGACCAAGAGTTTGGCGAAGTTTATCTGGAACAAGTTAAGCGACTGGAATTGAATGAAACCCAAAAATAATTAATCAATAAAGGAAAAAGTAATTTTTTTAAATGAACACAAAATTGCGGCACGTTTCTTTAGGTATTTTACACCAAGACAGCAAATTCCTACTGCAACTAAGAGATAATATTCCGACAATCAATCATCCCGGTTATTGGGCGTTTTTTGGCGGTCATGTTGAACCGAACGAAACCCCAGAAGCTGCGGTTAAGCGAGAGTTAGAAGAAGAAATTGGCTATGCCCCGGCGGTGATTTCCTGGTTTGATAGTTTTGTGACTCCAGAAGTGGTTCGTCATATTTACTATGGTGACTTAACCGTGGACATGAATCAGTTGGTTTTAAATGAAGGATGGGATATGGGTTTATGGACTGTGGAAGAGATTCTGCGGGGCGATCGCTATTCGGAAAAAGCCGGTGAAGTTCGTCCCCTGAGTCGCCCTCATCAGGACATTTTGATTCAGTTTATTCAGCAGCATTTTCCCGAACTTTTTGATTAAGATTGATCGCCCCTAGCAAAACCAAACTATAATCCAAAAATCTTGGTTTTGATCCGGCTAACATGAACTAACTTAAAATTAAGGGCGATCTCGCCAAAGGGTAATTATCTTAACTGTCAAAACAGAGAATTAACTACCCTTTTGCCTCGCCCCTAAAGCCTTTACAGCAGGGAAAGATGGGATGCTTCCCTTCACCTTTTTAGACAGGGAAAACCACAGACAAATTTCACATCACTGCTTTTTCTCATAAACAGGCTATTTTTGCTGGCCTCATTTTAATTTTTATTTACATTTATTAACAATCAATCGATCCCCTTGGGTGTTATAGTTATTAATGCTTAGTAAATTCAGTTCGTGATCTCGCTTCAATTTCTATACCAGAAACGCATCACGATAAATTAACCGTTCCCAGTTCAAGAGGAAAATTGGTTATGGCAGAAAGAAAGAAAATCGTCATTGGATGTCAAGGTGGCGGAAGTCATACCGCTTTTACCGCTGGAGTTTTGAAAAAGCTGCTCCAAGCCGGTGTCCATGAACGCTATAATATTATTGGCTTAAGTGGCACTTCGGGCGGTGCGATTTGTGCCACTACCGTTTGGTATGGTTTGTTGAAATGGGCTAAAGGCTCTAAAGAACCCCCCTACAAGTGGTTAGTTGACTTTTGGACTAAGGGCAATGCTGCCAATTCCCTCTGGGAAGAGATGATTAATGATTGGACGATTCAACTGATTAACTTGCAAGATAAAGGAATCATCCCTCAAGTGCCAGCCAATCCCTACAACACCGATTGGATTGTCAATTTAATGACGGCTTTGTCTCCCAGAAAAGAATATTTTGATTTCAAAGCCCTTCTGGAAGAATTTATTCCTTTTCAGGAAATCAACGAGATTATTGAGCCGAACAGCCCCGTCTTAGTTCTAGGCGCTTGTGATATCCTGGCGGGTGAGTTTAAAGACTTTAACTCTCGTCGCGGGGAAATTACCGTTGACGCGATTCTGGCTTCTGCGGCGATTCCGAATGTCTTCAAAGCCGTGCAAGGAATCTACTGGGATGGACTATTTTCTCAAAATCCGCCGGTTCGAGAATTAGTCGCCGATGTTTTGGATCAACGTCCTGATGAACTCTGGATTATTCAAATTAATCCAAAAACTCGGAACGATACTCCAAAAACCGCCGAAGAAATTCTAGATCGACGCAACGAACTCGCGGGCAACCTTTCTCTCTACCAAGAAGTGCGATTTATTGAATTGGTCAATGAATGGCACCGACAAGGAATGTTTAATGAAGAAGTTCAACAAAAGTATCGCCCCGTGAAAATTCGTTGGATTGATATGAGTCCCGATCTCTGTCAGTCCTTAGACTATGCTTCTAAGCTGAGTCGCTCTCGGTCATTTATTGATAAGTTGATGGCTGATGGGGAAAAACAAGCGGAACAGTTCTTAGTTCAACTTAAGATGGACACAGCAGTTCCTGTGTAAGTTTTTTGGGTTATAAATCAGGGGTTGATTTGCTTATGTTAGAAAAGCGATCGCCAATCCTGAGAATCACAAATCACTTGTGATTACCTAGTGCCTAGGGATCGGCGGCGATGACCATCGATCGACCTTGAGAGATTTAATCTAAAATCAAAAATAGGTGGAAGGTTTTCACTGTAAATCCTGCCACCTATTTTTTACTTGATGCATTTAAATCGCTGATTTAATCACTAATTTTCTTGTGAAAATCAGGATAAGTTTTGCGATCGCCTGGTCTGACCACTTTACTTTCATTGTCAGTTGCCGTGACGTTTTCATACACTCCCTCATCTCGTTTCACCAGCTTGCTAAATCCCATACTCTTATAGTCACTATTAGACGTAGGAACCACAACACTGGGGGCGGTGATTAACCGACGAACTGGGGAATTTTCCGGCGTATCCCCCGGATCGCATTTAGCCATTTGGCACAATTGGCCCCATGTTTCCAGTTTTTCATGGATGCTGTGTACCACTTCGATGGTTTTGTTGTTACTAGCGCAAAAATAATCGTAGGTTGGCATAGCGACAATTTCTCTCCATCTTCTGAATAAATTGTTGATATAGATTATGGTGACTGTGATTTATGGGTTAATCATAGATGACAAGGGTTTTTACCGTCAACCGAACCACTGGGTGGGTTTTCACTACTTTCTGGCATGGGCTGGTGACACCCTGAATCAAGAGATTTTTGGGGCAAAGGACTCAGAATCCATAAACATAACAGCTATTCACAAAGAATATTTCAGGCCGAAAATCAACTATGATAAAAGCCCGATCGGATCGGTTTTTTTGCCTAGGCGATCGCCAAATTAACATCACTATAATAGTCCCGGTATTGGAGAATTCTGGGGTGTCAAGCTCCCGCTTGACTGAGTGGGGCAATTGATGAATTGCCCCTACAGGCGAGGCTTTAGGATTGCTATATACATTAGTTGGGGTTTTTTCTCAGATTAATATTAAGAATTGTCATAATTTGCTCAAAAAAATCAAAACCCGGTTAAAATGACGAAGGTTTTTTGAAAATGCTTTACTCATATTGCGCGACAAAGGAGAATTATATGTCTATTCTCAGTACCACCATGCCTGATTTGGGCGTTGGCTATGTGGTGAAATGGTCTTATATTAGTCCCTCAGATGGAGCCGGATCCACGGTAATCAATTTGAAATGTGGTCAAGACATTGCCCTTCATCTTAATCCTCGTTACATCAACGGATGTGTTGTTCTGAACAGTCAGCTAGGTGGAGGCTGGGGTCCAGAAGAACGACCGGCTGGTTTTCCGTTGGTAAAAGGGGTAGAAACGGCTTTATTCATTACAATTCTGCCCGGTGAATTTGAAGTCAAAGCCGAAGTGTCCGGACAAGCACCTTGGGTTTATAAATATAAGCATCGGACGGCTGTAGAAAAGTTAGATGGAATTGAGGTCGGTTTTGCTTATGGTGCCGAAAATACCGCCAAATTTAAAGATTTTTATGTCCTGAAGGCATTTTAGTTGATTTGCGTAGGTTGGGTTGAGGGACTTTCCCCAGTATTGCTGTGAGGGTTACGGTTGAGTAACAGCCGTCAACCCAACCTACAATTTTAGGCGTTTCAGTCTGGTGGGTTATCCCGGCTTGGCCTCATCTATCTATCATCATCTATAGATGATGATACATTTGCTGTCAGGAAAACCTCAGCACGAATGCACAATTGTGGTCAATCTTCGATAAAAGTACGATAATTTGGTAGCGCTATTGGTGGCTACCAATGTACGACCCACAAAATATAATCAGCATTCAACTGAATATCCGCAAGTCTGATCCCCATTTACTCGACGGGTTAGATGCTTTATTGCGTCTGGGTTTGGTGACTGACGAACAGGTAAGGCAACTCTGTCAGGAATCTCTGACCAGTCCTTTGCCCCCATTCGTGGTGGCAGAATTGATCCCGGAATTAATCCCCGAATTAATCCCCGAATCATCACCAGAACCAGCCGCAGAAATTCCTCTGAGATCCTCTGCCCCGACGACCGCCCCACCTCGTCCGTCTTACATTGCCCAAGGGTTAAAATCCCTGATGGCGGAGTTGAGTGTGCAGTGGTTACTATTCCTAGGGGTGTTTATGGTGACACTCTCTTCTGGGGTATTGGTTGCGACTCAATGGGACCAGTTTCCGCCGTTTGGTCAATATTTAGTTTTATTTGCCTATACTTGTTTATTTTGGTTGGTTAGTCAGTGGACGGTTAAGCAGTCAAATTTGCAGTTAACCGCACAAACTTTACAGACAGTAACCATGTTACTGGTGCCGTTAAATTTTTGGGCGATGGATGGGTTTCGTTTGTGGAATTCGCCCCTAGGATGGATTACCGCCGCGATCGCCGCCATGACTTTAGCTGGGATGACGATTGGGACTTATCAAAAGCCTAAAAATCGGGCGAGGTCATCCCCAATTTTTTGGGGAAATTACATCTTTTTAAGTGTGTTGCATTGGGGTTGGGCTTGGCCAATTTTTCCTTTAAGTGCAGTTTATTTGGGGACGATCGCCTCTTCTGTTACTACTTTTTATCAAACAAAATATCAAACAAAATATTTAGGGCTACCACGGGGGGATCGACCCGACATTTCTGGTGCTTCAGGACGACCAACGGGCGATCGCGCCGATCTCCGGGGGAACCAAAGGGAGATTTCCCGTAAGTATTATTTATGCTTAATTTATGCCACAGGGGTGTTATTATTTCGGGGCATTTTCCTGCAAAGCATTGAGATTAGTCAATTAGGATTAGCGATCGGGATTAGTGGTTGGCTATTTGTTTGGTTGTCTGAGAAAAAATCCATTGATCCTGCTCTTTCAGAAGCAAATGTTCCCGCCTCTCCTGAGTTGGCTTTGCCGCAAATTGGCAGCTTTTTATTATTCCTTGGGTGGTTGATTGCATTTGTCAGTATTCCCTGGGCAACGGCAGCGTGGCAACCGTGGGAAGCTTTGCAAGCAATTGGCGTCAGTGGTCTAGTTTTGTGGCTGCTCTGTCGTTATTTCTGGGATAATTTTAACCGGACTTATTTGACCGCAATTTTCTTTATTGGTTTACAAGCTTGTATTTTACTTCGCCAAATTATTCCCCCTGGTTTTCGCTCGCAAGCAGTGCAAACAGGGGTAGAACTAGCCCAAGCTGCTGATGCCCCATTTACGATTTATGCAATTACTCTGATTCCTTATTTAATCTTGACGGTTTGGTTGACGGATTGGATTTACCGACAAGAAAAACCTAATGCGATCCAATGTGGTTTAACCGGAGATTATTTGAGTTTAGGGTTAGGCATAGGCATGGTGTTGCTGAGTTTGCCAAACGGGAATGTGCGATCGCTCAATTTAATCGCTACGACGATTATTTTGGCGGTGATTACTTATCGGCGGTTAATATCAGGTATTGGATTGCCAAATACAGAGGATTCGGCAGAAAAGAGCCCGAACCTTGCCCCCGCAAAAGCAGGGGAAGACCACGATAATTATCGTTTTCGACCAATTACAACGGACAATAGCTTAACTCTGGTGTATTTGACGCATATTGCTGGTTTAGGGACTGGCTTTTCTTTAATCCACAGATTTTTCCCGGATTTCATCATAGAAATTTGGGGTATGATTTGCTTGGGAGTGATGGTTATCGAGTTAGCCCTTTATCTCTGGGCAGAAAGCAATAACCAAAAACCAGAAATGATTTCATATTGGAGTTATTTCTTTGAAAAAAGTGCATATTATTTAGGGCTGGGTTTTGCTGGACTCAGTTATTATTTATTAAACCAGAATATCGCGCTGAATTATACCAATGTAAATCAAGAATTATATGCGATCTGGCTGATTGCGCCAATTTCCCTAACCGGGGTGGCTTATTGGTCAAAGAAACGGCGGTTCATGGCCTGTTGGTTGAGTGCGATCGCCCTAGTTATGGCCAATTTAGTTATCCTAGAAACGCCGATCATTCGGTTAATTGGTTTTGCCGTAGCCACGGTTTTGATGTTGATTAATACGGCATATTTACGCCAAACTGGGGCAGCCGCCATGACCGTTGGTTTTGGCCTCTGTTTTACCGCGATCGCCCTTGATTTTGGGTTGTTTGGCGTACCTCTAGTCACCGGAACAGATTGGTTAGTGGTCGCTGCGGTGGCGATCGCGGTTTTAATCTTACTACATAAGTATTTAAGCCCCTCCATAGGGGAACAGGAATCCCCCCTCGATCCCCCCTTATCAAGGGGGGTGGGCAACGAAGACCGGGCAGCAGAAGCAGAAGAAAACCAGAGTAAAAGTTTGGGATTGGTCTATGCCCCAGCGTTGAATGGTTGGGCTATCTTTCTCGCAACTTTTCTACTCATTGCCCTAACGTTTCATTCGTTTGCCCTATACTGGATTGGGTTCTATTTTGTTCCTAATTTCCAGGCTTTAATTGCCACAATTATTCTTACTGTGGCGATCGCCTATTGGAATTTCCCGATAGCTAATAATCGTTCTATCTATGCCTTAGCTTGGTGTATAGAAATTCTCGCCGCCGAAACTTTGGCATTTTTCGATCGCTCACTGCTAATTTTAGCCATTGCCAATATTGTCCTCGGATTAGCAACCCAACTATTAGGAGATTGGTATGATTCCCGCCGTCAAACTAGCGAAGAAACCATTACCAGAAGTTGGGACATTATCCCCGTAGCTTATGCGGTTTTAGGGACTATTTTTCGCTCCGGCACCTTGACCTCTTGGACCGGATTAACCACTTTAGGACTAGCCTTAACCGCCATTGGGGTAGGTCGTCGCAGTCCCCAAGGCAAGTTACTGATTTATTTCGCCTTAGTGGGAGTTTGGTTATCCGCTTATGAGGTTTTATATTATCAAATTTCCGCTTTCGGCACCGGAGATCAATTAGTTGCGATCGCGGCTTTAACCACGGGCATTTTATACGCCTATCGTCTGCTAACTCCTTGGTTAACTTATTACTTAAAACTCACCAAAGAAGAGTTAGTTATCTGCGCCCATACTCACTGGGTCATTGGCAGTAGCTTGTTAATTGCCGCGATCGCTTATCCCATTAGCTTGAATATGCTCCTCGGCATTGGCACGGGTATTTTATTAGCCCGATATGCGATTATGCAAGGTCGCCATAATCCCTATCAAAATATCGCCGAAACTTGGGTTTATCTCGGTTTACTAGAAACTGGAGCCTTGCTAATCTATGGCATCACTCAATTGCCAGAGTTTTGGTTTAATTGGGTCATCGGTTGGGCAGGGGCGATCGCTACCATCATTGCTTACTTTTTCTATTTTATCCCCTGGGAAAAATGGGGATGGCCTTCCCAACCTTGGCAGTTAAGTGCTGTCATATTACCCATCACCACTGCGTTGATATTTGGGGGCAATCTTTCATCCAGTACCTTTGTCCCCAGTAGTCTCTTAATGCCTGCGGCATTTTATATTTTTCTGGCTTGGTTTAATCGGCGATCGCCAAATTCTTTGCGGTTCACTTATGTCAGCGGTTTTCTGATTGATTGGGCGATTATTCGGTGGTTAGTACAACTGAATTTTACCGAACCTTTGGGGTATGTCATCCCAATTGCTTTTTTGTTTTTATATATTGCCCAATTCGATCCAGATTTAAAGACTGCGGAGCAAAAAGAAACCCGTTCTTTGATTCGTTTCTGCGCCACGGGTGCTATTTGTGTGGTGTCTTTGCTGACCGCAAATTGGCTGGTCACGGGATTAATCTGTATGGTGTCAATCTTTGCCGGTTTAATCTTACGAGTTCGCGCCTATCTTTATGTGGGAACTGTGGTATTTTTGCTCAATGCCATTTACCAAATGGTGGTGCTGATTTATCAAGATACTCAACTCAAATGGGCGATCGGTTTATTAGTTGGCATTGGCTTTATTTGGATTGCCGCTACCTTTGAACGCAGTCGGCAAAGAATCATTACCCTGGTACAACAGGCGATCGCTGAGTTAGAAACCTGGGAATAATTATACCGTTTCCAATTAAAAATGTAACAGTAGGGGCGCTACGGAAAAGCGCCCAAATTCACCTCGGAATTGTAGCAATAATTTTTGAACTTGGTATAATATGAGTAAATCTGAGGCGGAGGTTGAATAGATGAATTGTATCATTTGTAAAAATGGAGAAACTAGCCCAGGTTTAGTTACGGTGACATTAGAACGAGGAGAATCTATTATTATTATTAAAAAAGTCCCAGCGGAAGTGTGTAACAATTGTGGAGAATATTATTTGAGTAATCAAATTACCGAGGAAATTTTACACCGCGCCGAAATTGCGGCAAATAACGGGGCTGAAGTGGAAATTATCCGATATGCCGCTTAGAGATAGAACGAAATCACAATCGCTAACAACAACCAACAATCAACCATCAACCACCAACAAATAACAAATAACCAATAACCAATAACAAATATTTTTTGCCGTAAACTACCGATCCAACTTATGCTAAAGTGATGAATCGGATTGTGATGGATAAAAGCATCTAATGGCGATTATTGCGGTGCGAGCTTGGTATCTTCAGGAGTATGAACCAATTCGAGAATTGGAAAAACGACCGAAGGCGGATTTACGACTGAACAAAAATAGTTTGTTAAAAACCGGACTAAGGGCTGATTTTCTCGATGACAAGGATGAGGTCAGACGTTCAGCTTGGTTTGAGCGCTACTTAGAAGGGGATCCAGTCGAATTTTATATTGAAGGCAGTGGCGGCTATGCGGTGGCCAATATTGACTTGATTTCCCAGGAAATCTATTTTACGAAACAAGACGTGATGGCCCGTTTGGATCCGACCATATACTTCTCTCTGCAAGGGGAAAATCCCAGCTTGAGTGATGACCTGCGGGAAGGATTGCAAGAGGCGATCGCTCACTTAAATCAGCGATCGCGCCTCACCTTATCCCTGGAAGAAGCCCAGCGCCCAGATACGGGGCTGTTGCGTCCGAGTAATAGTCGGATGCGGAAATTGCGCCAGAGTTTACTGTTTATCGCCGATATGACTCCGGTTGCCACTGCTAAAGATCGCTTCGGAAATCCTGCCCGGGGAATTCCCAGTCCGACGGTATGTGTAGAATTGGGCTATGCTCTACAAAGCAAGCGTCGGGAACAAATCTTACTGGTGCAACAATTATCAGAGGACACCCCAAAAGAATTGCCCTTTGATTGGCCTTCATTACAGATGATTCAGTTCCGCGATCGCGCCGAACTAGAGGAAATTTTACCCGGTGCGATCGAAGCTCAACTGCAACGTTATAGCTTATTTTCTTAACCCGGAAATTGCCCACGGATTAAGCGACTCCAGTGGCAATTTCCCCACAGAAAATTAGTCAATTCTTCTCAATTTATCTTTTCCAGGTCGCTCGCAAATATTCCGAGATCCGATTGGTGATAATTAGTTAAGGAGAATTTGTCATGCCAAGAACTCCAGATGAAATTGCGGTGTATATATTTTTGACAGGTGGACAACGGGAATGCGTCAAATTTCCCACTATCCAAGACTTTCAAAAATGGTATCAAGGGGTATTAGTCCCCAAAGCGGAAAGTCAAGAATTTGTCAACGTCCCCATTAAAAATATCCAAGGGGAATACATGGTAGTCCGACCATCTGCGATCTTAGCCATTCGGGTAGAACCTATTTTTGGATCGACCAATATGGATCGGGATCAAATGGCCTAATTACCAAAATCAAATTACCACAATCAAATCCTGTAGGGGCGAAGCATGACCGCAGATATTTTATTGACTAAAAGCAGTAACTTATTACGGTCATGCTTCGCCCGTAAATAGAACACCGTTGTCATTAAATCAGAGGAAAAACTCTAAAAAGCCCCCCTTCCCAAGGGGGGTTGGGGGAATCGAGATATTGATGAAAGCCTTCTCGTCTATTTATCTCTTTGACTTTGCAAATAAGTTAACCCCCATTGGTGCATTTCCTTCAAAATTGGTTTGAGACTTTCCCCCAACGGAGTCAGAGAATATTCAACTTTTGGCGGAACTTGGGCATAAACTTCTCGATGAATAATGCCGTCAGCTTCCATTTCTCTGAGTTGTTGAGTCAGCATTTTTTGGGTAATCCCATGTAGCACACGATGTAACTCATTAAAACGTTTCACTCCTTGAAAAAGTTCTCGCAAAATTAACACTTTCCAGCGTCCCCCAATCACTTTAATCGTGCTTTCCACCGCACAAGTGAGGCGATCGCTCATATCCTCTCGATCAATCTGCCCCACAGACAGATCGGTAATCTGAAATTCTTGCTGAGTCGTACTGCTTACCATAGTCCCTTCATAGTATCTTTTTGGTAAGTACCCCACTTTAAAGTGCGTACTTTACATTTTGATTGTAAATATTTTAACCTGGAAACAGGATCAAACCAGAGACAAAAATCTTGCCACCTGCTGCACTCTGGTTCATTAACTAATTTTAAAATAGAGGAAGAACCCATGAGCAAACCTGTAATTGCTGACAAAAAACCTGCCGTTCTCGAACTAGAAGCTGGAACTTATTATTATTGTACTTGTGGTCAATCCAGCAACCAACCATTCTGTGATGGCAAACATCAAGGTACAGATTTTACTCCCATGCAATTTAAATTAGACGAGAAAAAAAAGGTAGCATTATGTCAGTGCAAACATACCAATAATGCCCCATTTTGCGATGGTGCTCATCTGGGATTATAAATTACTTTAGGATTTCCAGACAAGGGAGAAACAATCACATTTTCATCGTAGAGGCGAGCAAGCGAATCGCCCCTACGAACCGGATTTGGTATAACCTTTTATTTTCCCAAACATTTTCCCAAACATCTTCCAAACCATTATGCTAACAATTAGAAAATCTCAAGAACGCGGACACGCTAATCGTGGGTGGTTAGACTCCTATCATACTTTTTCCTTTGCCAGCTATTACGATCCAAATTTCATGGGATTTGGCAATCTCCGCGTGATTAATGAAGACCGAGTGCAACCAAAAATGGGTTTTCCCACTCATTCCCATCAAGATATGGAAATTGTCACTTATGTTATTGAAGGGGCTTTAGAACATAAAGATAGTATGGGAAATAGTTCGGTGATTCGTCCCGGAGAAGTGCAGCGCATGAGTGCGGGAACCGGAGTCAGTCACAGCGAATATAACCATTCGGATAATGAGTTAGTTCATCTGCTACAAATTTGGATTTTGCCGGAAAAAAAGGGGCTGCCTGCCAGTTATGAACAAAAAATGTATTCCCCCGCAGAAAAGATCGGTCAGTTACGTTTAGTGGGTTCTAGGGATGGTCGAGATGGTTCAGTGACAATTCATCAAGATGTGAATTTATATGCTAGTTTGTTGGCTGCTGGAGATAAAATTGAATCGGAAATTAAGCGCGATCGCCTAATTTGGTTACAGCTTATCAAAGGACAAATCACTGTAAATAATCAGGCAATTTCTGCCGGAGATGCGGTGGCAATGGTGGATGAATTAACCATTATTTTATCTGCCGAAAGCGATGCAGAATTTTTACTATTTGACTTAGGCAGATAGTCAACATTATTCAATCAAATTTAAAAATAAAAATAGGGGCAATTAATTAATTGCTCCTATGATCAAAAATTTTATTTTGTGAGGTATTTTCTGAATCGGTTTAACTATTCAGATTTCACAAAGTTCAACGAAGCAGAATTAATGCAATAGCGTAATCCGGTGGGTTTTGGGCCATCATTAAAAACGTGACCCAAGTGAGCATCACAAGCGGCACAAAGCACCTCGGTTCGCCGCATAAAGAAGCTAAAGTCACTCTCTTCTTTGATATTTTCATCCTGAATCGGCGCCCAAAAAGATGGCCAACCTGTCCCAGAGTCAAATTTTGTATCTGAAGTAAAGAGATCAGCCCCACAACAAATACATTGATACTTTCCTTTTTCTTTATTGTCGTGATAAGCCCCAGTAAAGGCTCTTTCTGTGCCTTTTTTGCGGGTAACTTTAAACTGTTCTTCGGTTAATTGCTGTTTCCACTCTTGTTCGGTTTTTTCTACTCTCTGAACCATGATTCGCTCCGGTTGTGATTAAATTGGACTCATAAAAAATTATACGAAATCTAGCCACAAAAAGTTTTTTTATTTTTCAAATCACAAATAACCAACAGGGTGTAGGGTGTAGGGTGTAGGGTGTAGGGTGTAGGGTGTAGGGTGTAGGGTGTAGGGGAAGAGGATGCATAGGATGCATAGGATGCATAGGATGCATAGGATGCATAGGAAAATTCTCTATTCTCTTTTCTCTATTCTCTTTTCTCTCTTCCCCACACACCCCACACACCCCACACTCCCCACACCCCAACCAACAACCAACAACCAACAACCAACAAACAACAAACCCGGTTGATTAGACCGGGTTCGTGACTGCTCCTGAATTGAAGGGATGACTTTATATAGCAGTTTGAAATATTGTGAGGTGTAGTGGCTCTGTGGATTCCCGCATTCGCGGGAATGACAGAGAAAGCTCAGTACCTCATAAGTATGAGAAACGCTATATTTGCTGGAGATGGACTTGAGCACTTTGAGCGACGATTTCCATTTCATCACTTGCCAGTTGCTCTAAAGTCGCTCGTACTTCTGCCCCACCAAGTGTCCCTAATGCTTGGGTCAGTCGGTGACGAATTTGCCAATCGGGATCCGTGGCATAAGGCAGCAATAACGCGATCGCCCGTCGATCGCCCAGTTCCCCTAATGCGCTAATAGCGACAGTTTTTACCAGTTGTTCCCCGTTGAGCAGAGCATCTTCTAGGACTTCAAACGATCGCGGATATCCCATTTCTCCCAGGGCTGCCACAATACTAAATTTAACCAGCCACTCTTTAGTGGTTTCGTATTGTTGGCGCAAGTCATCAAAGGCTTCGGTCAATTTTAAGGCGGCTAAAGCATCCGCAGCGGCTGCTTGGACATCGGCTTCTGAGTCATTATGTAGCCGATCGCGCAGTACAGTTAAGGCTGTTTCTCGATCCTGCTCACCCAAACTCGTCATCTGACTCACCGCAGCATAGCGAACTCGAGCACTTTGGTCTTTAATGGCTGTTTGTATCAGTTGAAATGCGATCGCCGGGTCAAGTTGACGTAAATCATTGACTGCACGGAGGCGATCGCCCACATTTTCTGACTGTAGCTGTTGCTGAATAGACTCAGGAGTTATCGTCATGTTCGTAATTTAATAAATGCTCGATTATTATTCGCTAGAGATTCTTACAAGTATACAATCAACTAATCTTCACCGGAAGCCATAAATCTGACAATATCTCCACGAGTAATAATTCCTACAACATGGCCATTATCATCAATTACCGGCAGGCGATCGATCCGCTTTTCATTCAGCAACCTGGCGGCATCTTTAACAGATTTTCCTGGTTTAATCGTCAAAACATGATCGCTCATCACTTCGCCTACAGTTTGGCCCAATGCCTTATGGAGTTCTCGCTGATAACGCCCTGGATTTTCCAAATAAATCACGCTATCCAGTAACATAATATAAGCTGGCGGTTTTACCTCCGTTTCTTTCCACATCAAGTCACCTTCTGAGATGATTCCCAGCAGTTTTCCTGACTCATCAACTACGGGCAAACCGCCAATTCGTTTTTCCGCTAAAATCTTAATCGCCTCTTCTAAAGAAGTTTGAGGCTGCACTAAGATCGGATCGCGGGTCATTACTTCACCAACTGTTTTTGACATACTTCTGATTACATTTATAACTAATTTTCAGCCATCGAAATCTGCTTGCTTAGAATCTTGGTTAGAATATTTCTTATCCGCATCAAGACATCTAGGCTATCTGCTAAGTAAGCTAAACAAGAAGCTAAACAAGCATTTCTTTTTACCAGCTTATTACCAGATTAGATGATGGGTTGCCCCAATTTTATCTAAGATGATGGATCTGTTATTTTGCTGAACCGAACCCAATAAACGAGACTAGAGTCTAGCTAATTTTTAGCCTAGGTGATATTTTCTCTAACCCAGGCGTTTGAATGACTTCGGATCCAGATCCTAATCAATCAGGTTAGATTACTGGAACGTTTGACTGTGCTAGAAAAATTTTCGCAGATATCCGCACAAAAGTCGATCTTTTCTGGAAATTTAAACTATTACTTCAAAGGAAAGGCGATCGGCAAACTATCGTTGACCTTGTTATGATCTTTTGTAAAGATTTATGTAGAGATTTGAGCGATGACACCCATAAATGATCCACAAGCAACGCCACCGTCAATGGCACCGTCAATGGTAGAGTCAATGGCACCGTCAACGGCACCGTCAATAGCACAGACAACATATAAGTGTGTTTCCATTTGCCAGTATCAATCTTGTCAGCGCAACGGATCCGCAGAGGTGCTGGCGATGTTTCAGCAACTTAGATTGCCGGAGTTCACGGTGAGTGGCTGTGGTTGTCTCGGTCAGTGCAGTTCCGGCCCAACGGTGAAGGTAAACCCCGATGATGTTTGGTATTGCCGGGTTAAACCCACCGATGTGCCGGAGATTATCGAACAACATCTTCAAGAGGGTAAACCTGTGGATCGGTTACTCCACCCCAGGATTCATCCCCGATTTTATTAAATGGTAGGGTGGGCAAAATTGCCCACCTTAGTGGTAGGGTAGGCAAGATTTTGCCCACCCTACATTAAACAATTGGAGAAAACCCACGTTTTGATTAATTCGTTGACCTGTTGGGGAATTTCATCATGGGGGCAATGACCGGCTTTGAGGAAGTATTCGGTGAGTTGGGGATAATATTGACGAAACTTTTGACTGCGATCGCGCACATTCATCCAGGGATCGCCTTCCCCCCACAGAGTCAACAGGGGACAGTTCAACTCTTGGAGTAGCTGGTCTACTTTTTCCCCAGAAGGAGACTTGAACACCGAAGCAAAAACCCCCGCCGCCCCCGGATCGCAGGAAGGACGATAAATTTCTTCCACCAGTCGATCCGTCACCGCAGTGGTATCCAGATAGACTTTTTCCAGGGTTTTCCGAATCACCGATCGCCGTCTGGTCCATTGGAAAATCAAAAAGCTGACCCACTCTTGGCGAAAAACTCCTCGGATCAGTTGATTCATCCCTTGCCGAACGGGTGATGGTTTGGGCGCCGATGGTGTGTCCGATGATGTGTCCGTTGATGTCTCGCTAAAAGGCCCCGCACTATTAAGTAAAATCACCCCAGCGGCAGACTCAGGGCGCTGGGCTGCCAAACATAAGGAAGCATAACCCCCCAGGGAGTTACCGGCTAACACCACGGGCGACCCAATTTGTGCTTGGATGAAATCATGCAGTTGATCGCGCCAAAGTTCCCCCCCGTAGACCCATTTCGGTTTCGCCGAACGGCCAAAACCAATCAGGTCGATCGCCCATACTTCAAAATCTTGTTGTAATTCCTGAATATTTTTCCGCCAATGGTCGGTGGAAGCCCCAAAACCATGTACTAATAACAACGGTGGGCGCCCCGAATGTCGGTTTCCGGCCCGAACATAATAAATCGACTGTTCGCGCCATTGCCAGTAATCACCGCAAATTTCTGCTGAAGCCAGGACTGCACTATCCGCCATGATGATTAAGAATTAATAAGTTTTGTGAATAATTGTATCTTAAGGTGTGGGGAAGCGGGGAAGCAGAGGAGCGGGGGAGCGGGGGTGCAGTTAAAAGTCGTAGGGGCGAATGGCCATTCGCCCGTACAAGTGAACAGTCGTAGGGGCGAATGGCCATTCGCCCGTACAAAAAAAATATCACTATTCACTATTCACTATTCACTATTCACTATTCACTCTCCCCTCTGCTCCTCTGCTCCTCTGCTCCTCTGCCGACGGCGGGCACCCCCGCACCAGAAGCTCCCCACACCCTACATCGGATAGATTTGTAAATCCAAAGAATGAGTGATTATTCAATAAAAAATTTTAATAAAAATTTAACTTTTTTCCTATTTAGACCCAGGTTAAGCATGGGATGGAAATCACTCTATTTTGCCGGATTTGGCTGGGGGGTCGTTGATGGATCTGATTCTGTGTAATTACCGAGAAGATAGTCCAGATAAGGGGGTGAACTCCTGGGATAACATCGATCGCCCTAAGCTATTTCCGGTTTTCTGGATGGCCTGATTCCGTAAAAACTCGCACGATCCAGTCCATCGACAAATAGGCTATTATAACTATGAATGCCTAAATACGGAATCAAATGTGTGGAATTCAAGATGCAATGATTCCCTGGGAATTATTTGAATCTGACTAAACCTCTGGTGTTTTGCTGATTCTTGAGATAAAATAAAAATATACTTAGTGAGAACCTTGGGTCACGAGCAGTATGATTTGGATGATTTGGCAACTACAAATTCCGTGACCTGCCGCCAAAAAAGGCTGGCAAGTTTGATGACAAACAAATGCCGATCCATCGGCTGTCAATGCCGCACACGCACTGATCAATAATTAATATTTAATCGGTTAACTGGATCCTGCTTAACGAGTCACAGATTGTGCGGGTTTGACCCTATATCTATCTGAAACTCAATGATCCACCTTGGGGAGCAACTTACCTTTTTGGATGCGATCGCTTTGTTGCCGGAATCCACAACAATTCGCGATCGGGGTGACACAAATATCCCTTTTTTGGTGAGTTGCCATCATATGCAATCATCAGTATCTTTCATAAGTATCTTTCGATACATTCAAGCATCATTGACGATTTTTGTCTATGATTCTGACATGGCTGCGAAAGTAACAAAGTAACTCGGTGATTAGCGCTGATTAGCATTTAGGCAATTAGCAACTCCTCAAGGATATTTAGGATGACACCTAGACAAACCATGTTCATTTATTAATCAAAACTGCGGGGTTTTTCTGTGATTGCTATATCACCTCGGATCAAAGGACGTAGCTGGAACAAAATTAGCTTTGCCTCCACGCTATATCTCTGTCCAATTTTAGATTTGCTATTGGCAGAAATTCCCAGTCAATGGCAAGCAGAAATTAGACTGGGACTACAAGAAGCTTTAGTGAATGCAGCTAAACATGGCAATAACCTAGACCCAAGTAAAACAGTTGAAATTCGGTTTTCGGTAGTTCGTGATGAGTATTGGTGGATCATTTCCGATCAAGGAAATGGTTTTTATTGCCCCAATTCGGCTTATGCCAATGAAACTAATGAAGAATTCCCGCACGAGGAAGAGGAATGCGGCAGAGGATTGTTTATTTTACACCAGATTTTCGATAAAGTTCATTGGAATAATAACCTGAGAGAATTAAGTCTATGTAAGGTTGTGAATCACTATTCTCGTAGCCCAATATTGCGTTAAGCTTTGCTCCCTCACGGTAAACCGTGAATTATTGATGATGGCGGTAAGCGTTCAGAGAGCAGCGCTAATTTTTCAGCGATTAATAGGTTTTCCGCCTTGCCGATCGCCCTTTGGCTACCCACTGAATGCTTACATAATAGTGGTTAATTATCTAATCTTCATCAGTCAACCAAGGAATCATCTTTTAAATTAATAAAAGTTGGTTTCTATTGACTCATTTGGACTGACGGCGATCGCCATGAGTGGGACAAGGGGGCGCCGAAATTGACCGATCTAACCACCCTGTTGCTTGTTGTAAATGCGCCAGGGCTTCTTCGGGATTATTTTTTAACAAAAAGACTAGAGCAACCGCAGTTTGTTCCAGCGATCGGGCATTGCGGTTAGATTTGCTTTTATGCCAATTCAGATCGGTAATACTCAAGCGTTCCGCCAAAGCTTGAGCCAATTCTAAGGTACTGACATCCTGCAATTTGGCAGAGGTGGGACTTTGTAAATTCGCAGAAATGGCAAATAAGGGATTGTTGGGCATTGTGGCCATAAAATAAATCCAGCAGTTAATACAGCAATATTTTCACTCTACAGATATTTTAGGTTTTCGGATGACATCGCCTACTCCCAACCCCAACGAACCCACCCCCACCCCAGAAAGCAATCAACAGTCTGATGATGACTTGGATTTTGCCACAGCCTTGCAAGAAGTCGAAAAATCTCTCAGTGATTTAAAGCAACGCTACAGCGAAATCGAGCAAAATCAAGCCCTGCAAGCGCAACTCAGGGAACGTGCCGCAGAGTTAAAAAAAGAATTACGCCGTACTCCCAGTTATGAGCGATCGCGTCGTCAACCCCTCCGCGACGAACTGCGACATATCCAGGAACAACTTGACACCATTGAACTCAATTTAGAAAGTCAACTTTTTAGCTTATCCAGTTTAAAAGAACCTTTTTGGCAAGCGATCCGGTTTGGCGGGTTGGGCCTTATTATAGGCTGGATCTTAAAATCTTGTGCTGGTTGACCGGATTTTTATTGATAACCTCTCAAATACCGCGAAAAAAAATGACTAAACGGATTGCTGAAATTTTACGCAGTGGCGAACCTGATGACGCTTTGACAGTTCAAGGGTGGGTTCGCACCAAACGAGAATTAAAAGATTTTGCCTTTTTAGAGATTAACGACGGTTCCTCTATGGGCAATTTGCAAGTTGTCCTCAGTCCTGAGATGTCCAACTACCAGGAAGTAGTCAAGGGCTTAAATACTGGGGCTTCGGTAGAATTAACCGGGGTATTAGTGGCATCCCCCGCAAAAGGACAGCGCATTGAACTGAAAGCGTCAACTTGTGAACTGTTGGGAGAGTCGGATCCAGAAACTTATCCCTTGCAAAAGAAACGGCACTCTTTTGAGTTCTTGCGGACGATTAGCCATCTGCGATCGCGCACCAACACCTTTGGGGCCGTGTTCCGAGTCCGCAACGCTGCCGCTAACGCCATTCATCAATTCTTCCAAGAACGGGGTTTTCTTTGGGTTCATACTCCCATCCTCACCGCAAGTGACTGCGAAGGGGCGGGGGAAATGTTTGCCGTGACCAACTTTAACCTCAAAGAACCCCCGCGCACCAAATCCCAAGACATTGACTATAGTCAAGACTTCTTTGGCAAACCGGCATTTCTCACGGTCAGCGGACAGTTAGAAGCGGAAGTCATGGCGATGGCTTTTAGCAATGTCTACACCTTTGGGCCAACTTTTCGGGCGGAAAATTCCAACACTTCTCGCCACCTAGCGGAATTTTGGATGGTGGAACCGGAAATGGCTTTTTGTAACCTGAAAGGGGACATGGATTTAGCCGAAGCGTTCTTAAAATATATTTTCAAATTCGTCCTAGAAACTTGCCCGGACGATCTGGAATTTTTCAATCAACGCATTGATAATACCGTATTAGCCACCGCTGATAATATTATCAATAACCAATTTGAACGGATTACCTACACCGAAGCAGTTTCTCTCCTAGAAAAAGCCTCGAAAACTTTTGAATTTCCGGTAAAATGGGGTTTAGATTTACAATCGGAACACGAGCGCTATTTAGCGGAAGAACTGTTTAAAAAGCCGGTGATAGTCACAGATTATCCCGTAGGAATCAAAGCGTTTTATATGCGGTTAAATGATGACAATAAAACCGTAGCGGCGATGGATATTTTAGCCCCGAAAATTGGCGAAATTATCGGCGGTTCCCAAAGAGAAGAACGGCTGGATGTTTTAGAGTCCCGGATTCAAAAGCAAGGACTAGCATTAGATGACTATTGGTGGTATTTAGATTTACGCCGTTATGGAACTGTAGAACACGCTGGTTTTGGTTTAGGATTTGAGCGCTTGGTGCAATTTATGACCGGGATGCAAAATATTCGGGATGTAATTCCTTTCCCCCGTGCGCCGATGACCATTGATTTTTAACGGTGTAGGTTGTAGGGTGCGTTAGGCGGCGATAATCTTTGATTCCCCAGAGTTAATTTATCTGTCCGCCTAGACGCACCATTTTAACTGAAGATTTATTTCACCACAGAGACACAGAGATACACAGAGGAATGAGGGACATTCTCTAGTCCATCCATTTCAGCGATCGCAAATTCTTGATTTATCTCGGCAATTTCTCTTTGGATATCTGGATCGTTAGCCATATCTTCTAGTTGTTGCTTAATGGCTTCCAAATCGGAAAATTTGCCCCTGCTTTGGGTGCGTTCTTGTACTTGCTTGGTTAACCGATCCAAAAGCCACTGTTGTTCTGCCAAAGACAAATTTCTAATGGTGCGATCGATTTCTAGTAATTTGGGTGACATCATGGTAATTTTCCCCTCAATTGCTGTTGGGTGATTTTATTATAGCAATTCTCAGGCATAATAGATTTAAGGTAGGGTGTGTTAGGCGGCGATAATCTTTGATTCCCCAGGGTTAATTTATCTGTCCGCCTAGACGCACCATTTTAACTGAAGATTTATTTTACCACAGAAACACAGAGATACACAAAGAAAAGATCAAATTTAATTGATTTGTCCGCAGTAAAGCACAATTTTAACTATAAAAATCGGTGCGTTACGCGGGAATATAATTTACTGGATTTTCCCTAGGTTTTATCACCCGCTAACGCACCCAACAAAAGCTGATTAATCACAAGGATGTAACCGACTTACTGCGGTTCTAATTCTCATCCATTCATTGGCTAACCCTGTTTCTCCTGATTGAATTCTGCGACCTCCCAATTCAGGATTACGCACATAAAATATGGCATCGGCAATTTTGTTAAGATCCTCGCTGACTAAGTTCAGTCCATTGCGCGATTGACCATCATAATTTTCTAGCAGCCACTCAAAAGTTGGCTTGTCTCCGCCACAGGTACTATTCTCATAAACTAAAATATCTGGAACCACTCTAGCAATGGCATTCCATTCTCGGATATATAGGGTTTCATCAGCCCGAATTTTTCGTCGAGATAGTTGAGGATTAACACTGTAGAAAAAATTATCCGCCCAGCGATCGATGGTTTCTTGGGGTTGAGAGTTCGCGATTGTTGGGCTGAGAATTAGCGAACCAAGGGTTAAAATAAAAACCGCTGGCAATTGGGTAAAGACTTTTTTTTTATTCATAGGAATTGCGCCTAATTTTGTAAAATTGGCAATGGGCGAAGCATCCGCGTAGATAAATTTTAGTGGATTTTCAAGATTTTGGCGCGGATGCTTTGCCCCTACATGGGTTATTTTTTGGGCGAATTTTGGTAGGGTGTGTTAGGCGGCGATAATCTTTGATTCTCCACGGTTAATTTATATGTCCGCCTAGACGCACAATTTTAACTATAATAATCGGTGCGTTACTATTATTTCACCACAGAGACACAGAGATACACAGAGGAATGAGGGACATTCTCTAGTTTGGTAGGGTGTGTTAGGCGGAGATAATCTTTGATTTCCCACGGTTAATTTATATGTCCGCCTAGACGCACCATTTTCACCATAATAATCGGTGCGTTACGCGGGAATATAATTCACTTGACTTTCGCTAATTTTTATCGCCCGCTAACGCACCCTACCCAAATATCTCAACTACTACTGAAGTTTTACGCAGCACCCCAAATGACCCCATTAACCCCAGTAACGTCCTGGCTGAAAGTGCCGGCTCCCGTCACTGTATTAATGACGATTTGTTGTTGATCCGGGGTATATCCGAAAAGGGTTCCATGATCAAAGTCTAAGCCAAATACTCCACTAAAACCAATGCCACCGATCCTTGTGGCCGTTCCATCTAGTCCGATCGAGAATAAAACTTCAGTTCCTAGCTCCTCTGATACGGCGAAGAACTGGTTACTGTTCGAGTCAAAGGCTAAGTCGCCACTACTTTTAAAATCTAAGTTAACTATAGATGACACTGGAGATGCAGTGCCAGTTAGAGGGTCTATAGTATATATGCTCGACTGGTCTCTAGCTGCTGCAAACAATCGATTGTCTCCAGAGAATCCTAAAGCGTTAAAATCCCCGCTCACTCCAAAGCTTCCAATCTTGGAAGACAAGCCTGTGTTGGGGTTAATACTGTACAATTCGTCGAATGTTATGCCAAAAAGCTGACCATCATTCGACCGGGCTATATCTGTGAAAGACGGACCAACTGCTAGTTCTGTAAATACTCCTGTTAATCGGTCAATAGTTCCAACTTGCCCACTATTGGTAGAGAGAAAAGACGGTGCTGCTGATAATGTACTTCCTACACTCGGTGCAGCAATGCGTCCTTCAGCTATGCCCAAGAATACATAATGTTGCAATGCTTGTTGATTGTTGAAACCAGCAGCTTGCAAGTCAGGGTTAGCTGCCAAGTAGAAACCGACACTAAAAGAGTTAGAAGCTTGGCGACCTTCGTTGATGCCAAAAGCGCGAAAATGGTCTAACAATTGCTCGTTATTTAAACCAGCCGCTTGCAAGTCGGGATTCAATGCCCGATAGACATTGGCATTAAATACTGGGGAAAAATTCCGTCCTTCTGCTGCCCCCGAAATTGAGAGATGGTCGTAGAGTTGCTGATTGGTGATTAACCCGGCAGCAGCTAAGTCGGTGTTGCTGACTCGGTAAGTGTTTAAGTCTACATACAATGAAAATGTCCGCCCTTCGTTCAGGCCAAAACTAATCAGATGTTGGTAGGCTTGAGCATCATTTAAACCGGCCAAGTCTGGGTTAACTGAGCGGTAGAAGTTGGCGTCAAATAAGTTAACAGCCATAGGTCAATTCCTCTCTAAGGAAATAGAGGTTTACGTTCTTGTTTCTATGCAGAGTATTAGGACTTACGCAGCGACTCTATATATGGGGTTGTGGTGCGTTACCGCTCGGAACAACACCCTACCAATAGCGTTTATGCGTAAGTCCTGAGTATGGAAATGCAGAGCATAAAAGCGATATGGAAACGAGTAATCTATGAGCAATGAGTGTTGCTATATAAAGATTCCCTGGTGTAAAGCGATGAGATGACAAAATGGATGGGCTGCGATGTATTCAGGTGAATATATCGCCGTTGAGCCGATCAAAAAAATTCGGTTGCTTGCTATGATCTTATAAAATTATTTATCAATTAAGTATTAATGTCCAGTCGGAAAAAGTCTTGTTTAGTAGGGACTTTATTTTTAATAAATGGCAAAATTAACTGTCAAAAAGTCGGATTAAGTCGGATTAAGTCGGCAACTCTCGCGAGGCAGAGCCTCTGGTTGGGCATTCCCATGCTCTGCATGGGAACGAGGGAATTTTGTAGGGGCGAAGCATTCCGGCATTGTAGGGGCGAAGCATTCCGGCATTGTAGGGGCGAAGCATTCCGGCAGTAGGGGCGAATGGCCATTCGCCCCTACAATATTCTAAGCAATCAATTATCTGCCGGAATGCTTCGCCCCTACCGGAATGCTTCGCCCCTACCGGAATGCTTCGCCCTTACCGGAATGCTTCGCCCCTACCGGAATGCTTCGCCCTACCGTGGTTCAGTAATCGGAAAACCGCTGTAGGTTGGGGGCGCAAGCATTGCGCCCCTACAAAACCCTATTAGGACTTACGCAACGACTCTATATATGGGGTATTGGTGTGTCACCGTCTCGGAACAACACCCTACCGATAGCTTTGAATCACAAGATTGGCGCAAGTCCTGGACAGGAATAACCCACCGAAAGCTGGTTTGGCAAAAAAAGTCAGTTAAAGTCGGAAAAAGTCGGGTAAAGTCGGCTAAAATAATCAAAATTCCTGCATCTCCCCGACTTATGGATGTTCACGAAATCTTGACATTGGCAGACGAACTGGTTTTTACGCAAACGGGCAAACATCTGGATAATCTACAGCAGGATATTTTACGCGGTGCTTGCAAGGGGAAAAAATACTCGAAAATTGCTGAGGAATTCCACTGTAGTGAGGGTCATGTGAAAGATGTGGCCTCAGAGTTATGGAAAGTATTGTCCCAGGCATTAGGGCAAGAGGTTAATAAGTTTAATTTTCGCGCTACAGTTGATCGATTAAATTTCTCTAACTTCTTACACTTCAATAAAGATTCTATTCGGATTGAGAAATTCAGCGTTTGTGGAGATACGGTGCATTATGGTTCAGGTCGAGAAAAGCGAGAAAAGAAGGGACGAGAACGGAAGTCTAAAAGCGATAAAGCCGATCGCCCCTTAACCCACCCTTCAAAAAGGGGCGATCGCGCAGCCAACTCAGAAGAAGATAAAACATCCGGTTTGTGGGAGACAAAAACCCGGTTTCTTGAAGAAACCAGGTTTTGGCGATTTGCCAGTTTTTACGGACGCACAGAGGAACTGAATACCCTGGAACAATGGATCGTAAAAGAATCCACAAGACTGGTAGCTTTGGTGGGGTTAAGCGGAATTGGTAAAACTACCTTGGCGGTGCAATGTGTCACCCAAATTCAAGATAAGTTTGACTATATTATCTGGCAAAGTCTGCGGTCTTCTCCTCCCTTAAAAGGGCTTTTGACTAATTTGCTGAAATCGCTTTCTAATCAATCAGAAAGCGAGTCACCCGCAGATACAGAAGACCAATTATCTTTACTGATGCAATCGCTGCAAGAGTATCGTTGTTTGCTGATTTTGGATGATGGGCAAATGATTCTCAGTAGGGGTCAATTGGCCGGTCATTACCAACCGGGCTATGAAGATTATGGGGACTTTTTCCGCAGAATCGGCGAATTTTCTCATCAGAGTTGTTTGCTGCTACTGAGTTGGGAACCTCCGGCAGAAATTGGTCAATTAGAAGGAGAAAATGCGCCGGTTCGCTGTTATCAATTAAAGGGCTTGTCCGCATCATCCGCTGGGGAATTTTTCCGAGAAAAAGAGTTAGGGGATGATGAAACATGGCCTGACCTGATTCACCAATACCGAGGTCATCCCTTTTGGTTGAAAATGGTGGCGACCACGATCGCTGATTTATTTTCCGGTGGAGTTTCTGAATTTTTAAAATATGAAGCGCTGTTTTTGGATGATGCTTTTAAACAGAAATTAAAGCAGCAGATCGATCGCTTATCAAAGGTGGAGAAAAAAGTGATGCTTTATCTAGTGACAGCCGAGGATTCTGTAACCACTTCCGCTTTAGTCCAAGAATTAGAATTATCTCTCTCAGAAATATTGAATGCGATTAAATCTTTGTCGAGGCGATCGCTGATTGAAAAAATTACCCAAGACCAGGAAACCGTGTTTACAGTTCAGCCGGTAATTCAACAATATTTAACCAGCCAATATTCTGGTAATTTGGCATAAGCGATCGACGTGGGCGATCGCTTATCCCAACAAAAAATAATCAAAAATAATCAAAAATAATCGCCAGTAGGGGCGTAATGCTTCCCTCCAGGCGATCGCACAGCAGACAATTACTTCTAATGGCTTTATGTTCCTCCCAGGGGCTACTTGAGTTATCATCGATACGATCGGGTCGAAAATCTTGGATAAGACTACAGGAGAAAGTGCTGATGACGATTAATCACCAAGAACAAGAGATAATTATCCGTACCGAACGGGGACTAACCATCGCGGGTACTCGCATCACTATCTATGACATAATGGATTATCTCAAAGCGGAGTATCCACGCAAGTACATTCGCGATGCCTTCATGCTAACGGACGAGCAAATCGATGGGGCTCTTTTTTATATTCAAACTCATAACTCAGCGGTAGAAGCAGAGTATCAAGAAATTTTGCGTCAAGCAGAAGAGACGAGAATATATTGGGAAGAACGTAACCGCGAACATTTTGCTCGCATTGCCGCAATGCCTCCCCGTCCTGGTCACGAAGCGGCTCGACTTAAGATTATAGAACAAAGAAGACGCCGGGAAGCAAAAAATCAATGATTATTCTAGTTGATTACAATTTGAATCAGGAAGCGATTCTCTTTGCTGGAATTCTTGCTTCTAGAGGGTGGTTAGACCTCGTTTCTATTCGGCTAATAACTTTTGCAGATGTTGGACTACCCGCAAATAGCAATGACCGTGCTGTTTGGCAATTTGCTCAAGCGAATCGAATGATTTTGCTAACAGCTAACCGCAATGCCAAGGGGCAAGACTCTTTGGAAAGAGTTATGCGCGAAGAAAATACCTCCACTTCATTCCCTATTATCACCATTGGCGATCGGTCGCGAGTATCAGAATATGATTATCGAGACTCTTGTGTAGAAAAACTGGTGGAGATTGTGCTGGATATTCAAGATTACATGGGAGCCGGTCGGTTGTTTATTCCGTAGTTTAAAAAACCGAGTTGCAATAAACATCATACCCGTGGAGCGATCGCCCAAAAAATCCCCAAAAATCCATCCATTTTATGCCATAATTCATCTATCCGTTGCCAACAACAAATTATGGAGCATATATGGAGCATATAATGAATATTGGATTTATCGGTACGGGCTTAATGGGATTACCAATGGCCAATAAACTATTAGAGGCAGACTTATCAGTAATGGTCTATAATCGCACTGCCGAAAAAGTGCAACCATTGGCAGAAAAAGGCGCAAAAATAGCCGCTTCGCCTCAAGAAGTTTTGAATTATTGCGATTGTATATTCTTAATGTTAACCGATGCCAATGCCATCCGGGAAATGTTATTTTCTGAATCGACTCGTAGCCAATTATCGGGACGGATAATCATTTCCATGAGTACCATTGCCCCCAGCGAAAGTCAGGCGATCGCCTCTGAAGTAACCCATCTCGGAGGTGAATATATGGAAGCCCCGGTACTTGGCAGTATCCCCGAAGCAAAAACAGGTCAACTCATTGTCATGGTTGGCAGCACAGAAGCGCAATTTCAAAAATGGTTAATGCTGCTAAAAAACTTTAGTCCAGAACCTAAATTAATCGGCCCTGTAGGTGCGGCAATGACCTTAAAACTGGCACTAAATCAACTGATTGCTAATTTAACCACTGGATTTGCCTTAAGTTTAGGATTAATCCAAAAACAAGGGGTCAATATAGAAGTTTTTATGGAAATTCTCCGGGAAAGTGCCTTATATGCACCGACCTTTGACAAAAAATTACAGCGGATGATTGACCGGAACTTTGCTAATCCTAATTTTCCCACCAAACATCTATTAAAAGACACTAATTTAATCCTTAAAGAAGCCCAAGCTTTAGGTTTAAATGTGAGTAGTTTAGCCGGAGTAAAAGAAATTTTAGAAATTGCCATGACTGAAAACCTGGGGGAGGAAGATTACTCCGCATTATTTAATGTAGTCAATAGAATGAAATAAATTCAGTCTGGTTTACAGCGGTTTTATATAGACCAAGACCAGAGAGCATCAGCAGCCTTTATAGGGTGTAGGTTTACGATATTTCCGGCAGATAAATTATGGCTGAAAATTTATTGCTGAAAATATTTTGTCCGGGCGCAAGCAAGCATTGCGCCCATATGTTAAGTCAGGCTTCCCCTCTGCGAAAATTTGTGGTTCATTAAAAAATAAAACCGCTTTTACCGCAAATGGTGCTTTTGTCGTCGTTTTGCCCAATACTCAGCAACCTGAGTCAGTGGCGATCGCCCAACGCATTCAGTCTCAGGTGCGATCGCGATCGCGTTGCGGAGCAATATCGCAGCTTTCGCGTTGCGGAGCAATATCGCTCCTCGTTGCGGATGCAATATCGCTCTCAATTCCCCATCAAGCTTCCGATATCAGGGATATTGTCACCGTCAGTATGGGGATTTGCATCACAATGATCTCCCAGAGGAATTGGTAAAACAAGCGGATGTGGCTTTATACCGCGCCAAACAACAAGGGCGCGATCGCTACATGGTTTTTTCATAATATGGTCGCCACAGGTTTAAACCCGTGGCTTTAAAAAGCTTTAAAAAAACTTACATGAACAGCTATAATTGTGATTGACAAAGACTTGCAGGAAATTGCTCGGCATCAGCCCTGATAGTCTTTCGATGAAACTGATTCTTTTCTCGATCATCATTTTTAATGGGGTGTCACGCGCCCTCAAGATTGTGCCTTCGACTTTATCTCTTTAATCAGAGGACATTCATGCTTACTTCGCCAGCCAGCCGATAGGCATCGGGCGATTTTGGACTAGCTTAAATGTAGGAACGGCGATCCACCGTCCTCGGAGAGGATATATCTACCCTCCCACATCTTGCAAGGCTTTTGACTTGTTGACATTGGCGCGTGACGGTTCGATTATAACAGATTTAGCGCCCAACCGCTCGGAATTTTCCCTAATAAGGAGGCTCATACTCACAAGAATCGGAAAAATCATATTCATAAGAATCAGAAAAATCATATTCATAAGAATCAGAAAAATCATATTCATAAGAATCAGAAAAATCATATTCATAAGAATCAGGCTGGGAATTAGAACACACTTCTGGTGTGGGCTGAAGTTTTAGATATTCGAGAAAGTCTTGCAATTGTTTTAGGGTCAGAGCCAAAGGCGATAGCACATGATAGATTTCTTGCAAATAGGTTTTTGCTGCGGAATTCTCTCTTTGGTTGTCAGTCCAGCCTAATCGTAGATATTCTCTATATATCCTACATAAAAAATCTAAATAATCAGCCATTTTATCTTCCCAGATCGGAGTATTATTTATGATAAAACTGGGTATGGCGTAAGATTTACATTTTCGTCCCTTGTAATAGTCTAAACAGCATAAAACTTGCTTAAAGTTATGAATTTCCTTGCTTTGTAAATCAGCTAAAGATAAATGAGTCTTAATTTCCTGAGACACGATCGCTTCTAAAAGGTAATTTAAAAATTCCCATTGCTGGTTTGGCCTCAGTTGTTTGATTGCAGTATTTCCATAAGTTTGGCGCAGATATTCAAGTTTTTTCTTGTAAGTCCAGCCGAGCCAAAATAATGCGGAAAAGATCAGAAATACTACATCATAAATCTGTGCCGATGTTTTTGGGCTTTCATGGTTGGCTTGATGGGCTTTTTGATCGGTTTTTTTATAGGTATCTTTGATCCGTTGCACCTGCTGCT
Source organism: Planktothricoides raciborskii GIHE-MW2 (assembly GCF_040564635.1). Classification (NCBI taxonomy): domain Bacteria; kingdom Bacillati; phylum Cyanobacteriota; class Cyanophyceae; order Oscillatoriales; family Oscillatoriaceae; genus Planktothricoides; species Planktothricoides raciborskii. The sequence continues at coordinate 4,028,454 of NZ_CP159837.1, read as the reverse complement.
TGAATTTAGCCCCTTTTTCTGGATTGACCATACATACAAAATTAGCAAAACCCTCGATCGATGCCATTAAGTCATTGGTATTAGTCTGTCCCCAATGCTTACCTCTGAAGCCATCTTGCTCAATATGATATAGTGTCGCCCGAAATTTTTTCAGCGTTTTCCTAGAAATATTAATTTTGTGATTAACCACCAATCCTGTCACATCTTGCTGTCGATTTTTCCAGCGAACTTTCGTTTTATCTGGATTGATTGCCAAGCCTTCTTCTTGAACAATCAAATTGGTTACTTTGAATAGCCGACCAATATTCTCCCGACTATCTATAGAACCAGAAAAAGTTAGATCGTCTGCATAACGAGTGTACATAAAACCCATTTTTTTTGCCATATTACTAAGTCGGTGATCGAGCTTTTTACACAGCAGATTACTAATCGCTGGGCTACTTGGCGCCCCTTGGGTAAGGCGTCTTTCCTTGAGATTAACTAAGCAGCTTTCTCCGTCTATTTCTAGTTTTTGTACTCTGGGTTCAGTACAAATCAAACCGAAAACTACCGCAGCGGTTTCCGAATATCCTAATGATTTAAACAGCCCTTTGACTTGTGGATAAGAAATTGATGGAAAAAAGTCTTTCAAATCGATATTAATGATGACATCTTTGCCTACATGAGGTAGAGCATTGGTGACAATAGATTTTTGGCGACAAAAGCCATGAGCAGCGGGGTGAATTTCTAGCTTTTCTAGAATATTATGTAGAATCCAATTTTGCGCCTTTTTCAGCAGCGGCAGCGGTGCTGATATTTCCCGCTTTCCTCCAGTTTTCTTAGGGATATTGAATCTAGTGTAGTGCAATTTATTACGAGAAAAAGCGAGATACCGCAAACCATTAACGCTTAATCCGATCGCGGCAGCAATTTCTGAGTGTGAATTACACAAAGGCAACTGATATCTGATTAATTTTTCTTGATTAAACTTGGCATTTTTATTGCGCTTTAACTGAAGATTATTTATTTCTTCTATTCTAGCAAAGAGCCAATTTCTAAGCCAATAGAATTCTTGCGATCGCTGCTCCATTAATTCTGCTTCTATGTCACCGATGATCCCGATATAAATATCTCCTCCAGGAATATCGCTGTAACTTTCGTACCAAGAGTCATCTTCTTCACAGTAAATCCATGAAAGGGAGTCTTCTCGATAAAACAATTGTGGGATTATTTTTTCAATCTTATTGACTAATCGCTCATAATATTTATCGTTTAATAATCTACATACAGTCTGTAAGTCATTCAGAAGTTCACCAGGATTATTGTTGGCTAGATGCAACCAACCCCGGTAATGATAGGCTCTGGCACAATTAGGATTTAACGCGATCGCTTGATTAAAACACTCAAGGGCGGCTTCATACTGACTTTGCTTGTAGTAGTCAATCCCTTGATTGATTAGTTTATCGAGCTTCTTTGATTGTGAAAACACGAAATATATCTATCCGATAACAAACATTGGTTAGATTATAAAATATTCTGACCAATATAGTCAATCATAGTCCAGAATATCAAGACCAAAAAATAGCCACGGGCGAGCTATTTCCTAGGCGCGATCGCCTATATCGCCTATGTCGCGTATAGCTAGGGAAAATAGCGATAGATATCTTTACGATGTAGAACGCGAGCGAAGATAACTGTTTCGCCATCAAAGAAAATTCCCAGGCGATAGTCGCCGATGCGAATTCGATAAGCATTGTCATCCCCTTTTAGCCTTTTTAAATTACCAATCTCTTCAAATTTTTGTAAATTAGGGATTTCTGTAAATGCTAACGCTTTTATTGTTTCAAAGCTAGGCGTACTTTTCAGAGCCTTCAGGTCTTTTAAAAAGCTCGGCTTATACTCGGTTTTCATTCTTTCTCAAGTTCAGCTAGGGCGGATTCCAAGTCCAAGGAAGTTTCATTTTTGACTTCCATCATGGCTCGATAAAGTCCTTCGTCTTCAATCACTTCTAGCAGTCGCTTATAGTCATTAAAATCCAAGATAACTTTACGAATTTGACCGGAAACATCTGTAATTAATTCTTGGGCAAAAGGATATTGTTCTGCTGGCATATTTTTTCTCTGACTCCAGTTGAGTTGATCCTCAAATGCTACTGACAAATATAACACAAATGCAGCCGGTGTTTTCTAGCAATAACCCCCACTGTCATTCCCGCGTCCCCCCACTGTCATTCCCGCGCCCCCCCACTGTCATTCCCGCGAAGGCGGGAATCCATACACGGTGATTCCCGCGTCCCCCCACTGTCATTCCCGCGCCCCCCACTGTCATTCCTGCGCCCCCCCACTGTCATTCCCGCGAAGGCGGGAATCCATACACAGTCATTCCCGCGCCCCCCCACTGTCATTTCCGCGCCCCCCCACTGTCATTCCCGCGTCCCCCCACTGTCATTCCCGCGAAGGCGGGAATCCATACACAGTCATTCCCGCGCCCCCCCACTGTCATTCCCGCGCCCCCCCCCACTGTCATTCCCGCGCCCCCCCCACTGTCATTCCCGCGAAGGCGGGAATCCATACACAGTCATTCCCGCGCCCCCCCACTGTCATTCCCGCGCCCCCCCACTGTCATTCCCGCGAAGGCGGGAATCCATACACAGTCATTCCCGCGCCCCCCCACTGTCATTCCCGCGCCCCCCCCACTGTCATTCCCGCGTCCCCCCACTGTCATTCCCGCGAAGGCGGGAATCCATACACGGTGATTCCCGCGTCCCCCCACTGTCATTCCCGCGTCCCCCCACTGTCATTCCCGCGCCCCCCACTGTCATTCCCGCGAAGGCGGGAATCCATACACTGTCTATGCCTTCAAGAGTTCCGCTATATCAAAACAGAGAATCATACAAATCATCCCACTTGGGATTATCCTTTTCAATTAAATTAATCTTCCATTCCCGGCGCCACTTCTTAATCTGTTTTTCACGATTTATTGCCGATTCGATACTATTAAACACTTCGTAATAGACTAATCGATGAACTCCATATTGTTTCGTGAATCCATCCACGAAATTATTTTTATGTTCGTACACTCGTTTGAGTAAATCATTGGTGACTCCTATATATAAGGTTCCATTGTATTTACTGGCTAGGATGTAGATAAAATAGTTTTTCATGGATTTTCAATGTGTGAAAGTGGATTCCCGCGAAGGCGGGAATGACAAATTGGTGTGGACTCCCGCGCGGGAATGACAGGTTTAAAAATAGATTCCCGTGAAAGCGGGAGTAACAAATTGGTGGGGATTCAATGTTTGTCGGTGGATTCTCGCCTGCGCGGGAATGACAGGTTTAAAAATAGATTCCCGTGAAAGCGGTTTTGACAGTTTGGTGATTTAATGTTTGTCGGTGGATTCCCGCCTTCGCGGGAATGACAGGTTTAAAAATAGATTCCCGTGAAAGCGGTTTTGACAAATTGCTGGGGATTCCGGTGAAAGCGGTTTTGACAAATTGTAAAAAAAATAGCCCGCATTGGCGAGCTATTTCCTAGGCGCGATCGCCTCTAATTAACCAACGAAAAAATTAAACTTTGGCTTCTTCTTTCACCAACTTATCCCAGCCCAAATCCTTCAGAGAATTATTCCGACGTAGGGGACGAGTGACTAACTCTAAAATGTCACGAGCATTAGTAAATCCGTGAATTTGAGCAAAAGTAAACTCTACCGACCACTTCGTATTAATCCCGCGAGCTTCCAGAGGATTAGCATGGGCCATCCCGGTAATCACCAAATCCGGTTTTAACTCATAAATCCGCTGAACCTGATTGTAATTATCCGGTTTTTCCACAATCTTCGGAGTTGGGACGCCCATTTCGTGACAAGTTTGTTCTAGCAACTGCAACTCAGCCGCTTGATAGCGCTTATCCATATAGGGAATACCGATTTCCGGGCAAGTCATCCCGCAGCGAATTAAAAAGCGAGCCAAGGACACTTCTAGCAAGTTGTCACCCATAAAAAAGACCGACTTGCCCCGAATCAGTTGAATATAATCTTCCAGATTTGCCCAAATTTGGGCTTCCCGTTCTGCCAGCCCTTTCGGTTCCACTCCCAACACCGAGCAGATTTTCTCAATCCAAGCGCGGGTGCCATCGGGTCCAATGGGGAACGGCGCCCCAATCAGCTTGCACTTGCGGCGCCGCATCAGGTTTGTGGCGGTGCGGCTGAGGAATGGGTTTACCCCCGCCACATAATAGCCTTCTTCAATGACTGGCAGTTCACTGTATCGTTTCGCTGGCAGCCAACCTGAAACCTTAATCCCTTGTTTCTTCAACTCCAAGCTTAACTGAGTCACCACGGGGTCAGGCAGGGAGCCAAACAGCACCAATGGCGGGTGATCCACATACTCAGACTCGTGAGTTGTTTCCACTTCCGTTTTGCGACCAAAGCTGAGAAGTTTTTGAATCGCGTTGCGTTCGTGTTTCTCCGCTTCGACCACTTTGCTGGGGCAACGATTCACCATTGCCGCGAGGACGGTATCTTCCCCTTGAGTGAAAGCGTAGTCTAAACCATTGGCACGAGCAGTGACAATGGGAATGCCAATTTCCGCTTCTAGTTTTGGCGCTAGACCTTCTAAGTCCATTTTGATGATTTCTGTGGTGCAGGTGCCGATCCAAACAATCACACTGGGGTTGCGATCGCGCTTAATCTGCAAACACAGGCGCTTGAGCTCATTATAATCATTCAACTGAGCGGAAATATCACCTTCTTCCAACTCAGCCATCGCATAGCGGGGCTCCGCGAAGATCATCACGCCCATTGCATTTTGCAGGAAATAACCACAAGTTTTCGTGCCAATCACCAAAAAGAAACTATCTTCAATTTTTTGGTAAAGCCACGCCACGCAACTAATCGGACAAAACGTATGGTAATTTCCAGTTTCACACTCAAAGTTCAGTGCTTCAGGTTGAGCAACAGCCATGAAACAATTCTCCTTTATTTAAATTTTGCTGCGGAAAATTAATTACAAACCCTTCAAAAGATCCGAAGCATCATCATCTGAGTCCATATCCCCACCTAAATCATCTAGATCGAGATCCCCAAGACCATCATTGTCGGCATCATGATCCAGACCACCGAGATCAAGATCCCCCAGGTCATCATCGGCGTCATCATCCAGACCACCGAGATCGAGATCCCCCAGGTCATCATCGCTGGAATCAGCTTCCAGACCACCGAGATCGAGATCCCCCAGGTCATCATCGCTGGAATCAGCTTCCAGACCTTCGAGATCCATGCCGCCCAGGTCATCATCCTCTCCAGAAGCATCTCCTAGACCTTCGAGATCCATGCCGCCCAGGTCATCATCCTCTCCAGAAGCATCCCCCAGACCTTCGAGTCCCATGCCACCGAGTTCATCATCGCTGGATTCATCTTCCAAGGCATCGAGTCCCATGCCACCGAGGTCATCATCGGCGGATTCTTCCTCCAAGGCATCGAGTCCCATGCCACCGAGGTCATCATCGGCGGATTCATCTTCCAAGGCATCGAGTCCCATGCCACCGAGGTCATCATCGGCGGATTCAGAAAATCCCTCTAATTCATTAGTGGTGCTTTCCTCGGTGAGGGACTCGGATTCCTCCCCCCAAACGTCTTGTTTCAGGGAATCTTCTTCCTCGTCATCGAGGGCTTCCGCACCAAAAACTGCCGCTGCGGTCGCCACTGCTGCATCTTCGGTGTCAAAAGTTGCGTCCGGTTCGGATTCGGCCATGATGACTACAGGGGCAGACTCTTCTAGCACTTCCTGGACAGCGAGGGGAGTTGGCGGAGTTTTAGGGGTGGGTGTTGGCGCAACTGCGGCAGGTTCTGGTTTTGGTTCTGGTTTTGGTTTTTCCGTTGGGGTTGACGCTAATCCATGATCCGATGCCTTATCGGTTGCGGCAATTGCATCACTACTGTCTGGGTTAAAGTTGAGACCTAAAACCTCAATCAGTCTCTCGGCATCAGGATTTAGCTGGGAAAAAGGTAGCATCAACTGCGCTAACTTCGGTTCTAATGTACTCATCACTCCCAGAATGAAGTAGGCAGGAGGTCGCATTCCCCCATCGGGGGTTTTCACCGCTGCCACCTTCATATGCAGTACCAGCCAATGCTTATTATCTTGGTAATACTGCAACCACTTTTGTTTTAAGACGAGAGTGAAATCTTCAAAAAAAGCCATATACTTCTCCCAAGGGTTGCTGAAATCACATCTAAATTTATTCTTTCAAGACCTAACAAAGTCTTGTACTGAATCATAACTGCTTTCTCAGTCAACCACTTGAAATCTGAGAATGAATCGTGGTGATTTCTAGACCATCATCAAGTCTAGTTCTTCCTCTGCCGCGATCGCCCCTTTGGTGGGGTTGAGGTAAAAATCTGACAATAAAGAGAATAATTCGCGATCGGGAGAATCATTAGGCACCACACCCTCTGGCAGCGCCAAGATTTGATCGGCAATATTCAGGTAATAGTCACAAACATAATCTAAGGATGGGTCCGCGTCTGCCATTTCAAACAAGGTCTTGCCTTTGACTCGCGACACGCGGATATCTTCAATCAGAGGCAAAATTTCCAACACAGGCATGGGGACAGATTCCACATATTTGTCAATTAAATCACGCTTAGAAGTGCGGTTGCCAATCAGTCCAGCCAGTCGCAGGGGGTGAGTCCGGGCTTTTTCCCGCACGGAAGCGGCAATGCGGTTAGCGGCAAACAAAGCGTCAAAGCCATTGTCCGTGACGATTAAGCAGTAGTCTGCATAGTTGAGAGGTGCAGCAAAGCCACCACATACCACGTCACCGAGGACATCAAATAAGATCACATCATATTCATCAAAGGCGTTGAGTTCTTTGAGCAGTTTGACGGTTTCCCCGACCACATAGCCACCGCAACCGGCACCAGCGGGCGGGCCACCAGCTTCTACGCAGTCTACGCCCCCATAACCTTTATAGATCACATCTTCCGGCCAGATGTCTTCATAGTGAAAGTCTTTTTCTTGAAGGGTGTCAATAATGGTGGGAATGAGATATCCCGTGAGGGTGAAGGTGCTGTCATGTTTCGGGTCACAGCCAATTTGCAGCACTTTTTTACCCCGTTTGGCGAGGGCGACGGAGATATTACAGCTTGTTGTAGATTTGCCGATGCCACCTTTTCCGTAAACTGCGAGTTTCACTTTGTTATTCTCCTGATTTTTGCGTATTTTTGAGATTTTTTATCTGTAAACCGTGGTTTCTCTGGGTTCTGGTGATGAGCCTGTGGTCCACGGTGGTTTTTGATTGCCCTGTTGTTGGCATTATGGTGCGATCGCCTCATGGAAGTAAAGCCCTCCCTGGACTAACTTGGGGCTTAAATCGCCGCGATGAAATTTCTGGAAAATCAAGGCGGATTAACCTTGCTATGAATCCAGGAATTTAGCTATTTATCCTAAAAAATAATTTTTTACATAAAACAATATAAAAAATAGTAACAATAAACAAAATAAAGCCAAGAGACCCCAGAGCCAAAATACAATGGATCCGATTCAGCCCAATTACTCACCCCTGCTGACTATAGACTGATACCCAAAGTCAAAATGACTTTGCCTAGCTATTGGGTCATAGAGTCTGGTTGATGTGAAATCCGATCTGACATCAACGGATCCTTGGCTATGATTAGCTACTCCTGGTGAAATATAGATTGTTGTGAAGAATTATTAATTTTGGGGCGATTTCATGGTTTTACCTCTTGACTGCTGGTTTTCCGCCTACCTTAACCGCCCATGAGTCAATAATTATACTTATAGGACTTAAGCAACGACTCTATATATGAGGTATTGGTGCGTTACCACTCGGAACAACACCCTACGAATAGCTTTCATACCGTAGAGATCCCCCCAACCCCCCGATCCAAGGGGGGATGCATCAGAATTTTGCCAGAATTGTCTATTAAATTTTTGCGTCGCCCGATTACCGGGAATGGGAAGATAAAAACCAGGTTCGCTCAAGAAAACTAACCATTAACCATCCCATTCACCATGCAAACAGTCCAATGGCAAACCGTCAAAACTTATGAAGACATCCTCTATCACAAGTTTGACGGCATGGCTAAAATCACGATTAATCGTCCCGAAAAACGGAATGCTTTTCGCCCGAAAACCGTCTTTGAGTTATACGATGCTTTTTGCGATGCCCGCGAAGACTCCCAAATCGGCGTGGTTCTGTTTACCGGGGCCGGGCCGCATACCGATGGCAAATATGCTTTTTGTTCCGGGGGCGATCAAAGTGTCCGGGGAGAAGCCGGTTATATCGATGATGCCGGAGTTCCCCGGTTGAATGTGCTGGATTTACAACGGCTAATTCGTTCCATGCCCAAAGTTGTGATTGCTTTGGTCGCGGGTTATGCGATCGGCGGCGGTCATGTGCTGCATCTGATTTGTGATTTAACCATTGCTGCCGATAATGCCATTTTTGGTCAGACCGGGCCAAAAGTTGGCAGCTTTGATGGCGGATTTGGTTCGAGTTATTTAGCCCGCATCGTCGGTCAGAAAAAAGCCCGGGAAATCTGGTTTTTGTGTCGTCAATATGATGCTGACCAAGCGCTACAAATGGGTTTGGTCAACTGTGTAGTACCCATAGATCGGCTAGAAGCGGAAGGCATTCAGTGGGCTACGGAAATTCTGCAAAAAAGCCCGATCGCCATTCGTTGTCTGAAAGCGGCTTTTAATGCGGACTGCGACGGTCAAGCGGGACTCCAAGAATTAGCGGGCAATGCCACCTTACTTTATTACATGACCGAAGAAGGTCGAGAAGGAAAACAAGCATTCCTGGAAAAACGCCCCCCGGATTTTCGGTCTTTTCCCTGGTTGCCCTAATCCCTTGATGCCTTAATGCTCCCGCAAATTTTCGGCGACAGAAACCGCACCGAGTGATTTAACTCGGTGCGATTTTCGCTAAAAATTGGTTTTAATTCATCTCAGAAAAAAATGTTAAGTTTTATCAGCTTTAGAAATCTTAAAATTGACAGAATAATTTACTAATGAATCAACACATAATTCTACATAATCTTGCGTTTGATTAACTTATGTTTTTTTTATTCGTCAACTCTCAGCCGGTGATTCAGCCGATTATACGGAGATTTCCTGAAACTCTGATTGGCGGCGATATGATGGACGAGGGGAATCTATATGCTTAAACTCACCAGAATGCCAAGTTTTTGCCAAGGTGAGTTCTTCTTCAACCATGAATGGTTTTGGTTGCCAAGCAATACTTTGTTCCAAAGTTTCCCAAGAAGGTGCAAATGGGGGCAAAGCTAACATACAAGCTTTCCATTTGCTTTGGACTGGTACACCTAGTTGCTCACAATACCCACCCCGACGACCCTCTGGAGTGAAGTACCGACAATAGCGACAAGATTCACAGGTAGATGCCAAGCAATTCGATTTGGGCATAAGGGTTATCTTCCAAAACTTTCTTAACTAATTGTGAACCAATGCTGGAGAGCATATAACAGATTAAAATCTATTATGCCATGTAGTTTTTAGCGATCCCCACTCTTAAACAAAGCTTAAGTTTTTCTTTATATTTCGGTAATAAATTTACACATAAATTGTTTAAAGCTTATCCTTTGGTGAGATAATATCAATGAATTTGGGGGTAAAGCCAATGGGGATCAAGTGAAACCTGGGATTTTATCAGACTTTCGACCTCTGATTAATGATGTAATTAAGGGAGCCAAAAATTACGCTCCCCCGGAAATTGAAATGATTGGGGATCCACTAAGAAAACTAGAAAATTCAACTGGATAAAATAGTAATGCTGATTTTTTTGTCTCAGTTTGGATCCGTTGGTCGGGAGTTTTTTGATCTGTTTCTAAACTCGTGATGACTTCGGATAACTTGTGGGGTGCAGATTTTTAAGTCACTCTATATTTACAGCGTTTTTCTTTCTTACTGAACCACGGTATGGCGCGATCTTGACCGTAGGGGCGAAGCATTCCGGCAGTCCATTTCATATTTTCAGCAATAATTTATCTGCCGGAATGCTTCGCCCTTACACTGCGGTCATGGTTCGCCCCTAGATATATGTGGTTTACTCGCGGAGAAAATTGCTGTAAATTATGGCTTCATTTGTTTGACCGCACAAATGCCACAGACTGTCCAATGTTCGATTTCTCCCGGTGGGGTGGGACATTGGCATTGGGGACAAAGGGGCCAATTTTTTGATTGGTTCTGGATCCGATTTGCCCAGGCTTGAAAGGCTTGCTGGGGGGTTGCAGTTGGGGTATTTTGAGCGGAGATGATTTGCTCCGTGGGGGGATGGATCCGACTGGGATGTTGCTGTAATAAAGTTTGCGGTTCAGTGAGAGGCGATCGCCCATTACTGGTTTGTGTTTCAGTCCACTTTTGGGCCGAAAAGCGAATATCCCGAACCGGAGTGGGAAGGTGGGGATTTAATTTGACTAAAATTTGTCGCCGTTTAAAGGTGAGGTCTTGGGCTAAGACGGCAGAAGCGGTGGCAATAGATAAAATGTCTCGGTCAATGGCGATCGGACGAGTGACTTTGGCGATCGCCGGGCCAACCGCTTGCTCCCAAGCTTGAAGTAATTGTTGATGTTCTTTGATTTTTTGGGCGATCGGTAGACCCGCCACATTCTTTAATAGTTGATCGAGAGATTTAAAATCCATAGCAGAAACCTTTTTTTGGGCGATAGTAAACCGCGCCGCTTCGCGATCGCGCCAACGAATGTATTACCTTTTCCCATCGTAAGACCATTTCTAATTAAATATGCAATCATTTGGGGCGCAAGCATTGCGCCCCTACAAGCTTCTGGTGATTTATCTGTAGGGGCGCAATGCTTGCGCCCAAATTAACTTTAAAATCGTAGCAATAATTTTTGAAATTGGTATAATATTTTTGTAGGGGCTTTTCCTATCACTTTAGGATTGCTATATCAAGAATTTGTTCTAGGGATTAAATTGAGAATTTTTTGACTCCAGAGGTTGCCAAAATGTTGAATTTCTAGGAAATTAGCATTTTGGGGAGCAGGCTTGTAAATTTTAAAGGTTCGCATAATTCCTAAAGTGGCGGCACTTTCCAACGGGCCAATAAAGCTGGTATCGCGATCGGCAAAATAGGGTTGTTGCGCCCAATAAGCCATTTGTTGAGCATTCAAAAAATAGCAACCGGCATGAGGGTTGCCCGTTCTGCGAAAAGTAACGGGGTTGCCCATCACTGTACCCGTTAATTGGGGTTGTTCGCGAATATTCTGGAACCGGGCGGTCAGCTTTTCCGCTAATTCGGGATCGATGTAGGTTTTTTTAATGTAGTCGTTGACAGAAATTTCATAGCGGTTGGGTTGCAGAAGATGGCGATCGCCGACTTGTTGATTAAACCATTTCAGTTTTGTAAAAAAATCCGGGTCATGTAAGATTAAATCATCCTCCATAAAACAATAATAATCATAAGCCCCTAAACTTTCTCTGAGAATCCTTTGACATTCAAAACCCAACAGCATCGGTTGAACATTTGTCCCATAATGATGCCAAAGTTTTGCCCCCAGAGACAATTGAGGTAAAACATGGTAATCTTGGGTGGTGCAAATCACCATCGTGACTTCACGAGTTTCACATCGATTTGCCGGTAAAATTCGTTGTTCCCCATAGTCGGTAGACTCCTGAAATTTACCAAATAATTGATGAAAAGAGGTGATTTGTTCCCTTAATGCGGAAATCCGAGATTCTGCCCCGGCTTTTAGGCAGCCATAATCTCCTTGACCTTGAGGATTAAAAAAATGGGCGATCGCAACGATAATTTTCATAACTATTTGTCATTGCTAATTAGGAAGAGAGGAGAGAGGAAAGAGGAAAGAGGATGCATAGGAAAGAGGAAAGAGGAAAGAGGATGCATAGGAAAGAGGAAAGAGGAAAGAGGAAAGAGGAAAGAGGAAAAATTGTTGATTTAAATTTTATATTTTCAAGTATTATATATATATATTGTGCAGTAATTTTTGTTAATTTAAAAAAACATGACAAAACATCTAATTACAATGTCCACCTTTGGCACAAATGGCAGATTTGGCAATCAAATTTTCCAATATGCTTTTCTGAAAATTTACGCCAAAGAACATGACTTACAGGTGCAAATTCCCCGATGGCCAATCGGAGAATATCTCTTTGGCCATCAGGATCCAGAAATTAGCCAAATTTTACCGCAAATCCGGGAATCTAGCCAAGAAATTGCTGAAAGTGAAATTATCACAGCTAATCCGCCCTTACAAAATATCGATATTTGGGGATACTTTCAATATCATACCAGTTATTATGCCCAATATAAAGATTATTTTTGTGATTTATTTAAACCGCGAGCCGAAATTGAGCAAAAAATCCAGCAAGCTTGGCACAAATTAGGTTTAAGTCAAAAAACTGTTGTATGCTTGCATATTCGCCTCAAAGACTATGGATTCTCTTATTTTTTTATTCCGCCATTTGCATGGTATGTAGACTGGTTAAATGAGCTATGGCCAAGTTTAGAAAATCCCATATTATATATTGCTACCGATGAACCGGAAACGGTTTTGCATCATTTTTCGGCATATCATCCCGTTACGGCTAAAGATTTACCTATAGAATTACCCGAAGCTGATTTTAATGCCGATTTTTATGTTGATTTTTATATTCTGAGTCAAGGCGATCTCGTGGCTATTTCTAATAGTACCTTTTCCTTTGCCGCTTGTATGCTGAATCAAAGGAGTAAACTATTTGTGCGTCCCCACTTACCTAGTCAAAAGTTAATTACCTTTGATCCGTGGCATAGTGAGCCAATTTTTCGGGATGTCAAGGTTGCCGCTTTTGAGTCAGGTGATTTGCACACAATTCGGCAACAAATATGCGATCGCTGGCTGAGTTTAACCACCATTGACCAGATAAAAATGACTTACTTGGGAGGGGTGGGAACTGACCATAAAAATGTCCTCAAACTGGCAACCCAAGATGAACCCTTAAGTCCAACAGAACAAAAAATATTGGATCAAATTACGCCCAAATTTGCCACAGGAATAAATCCCTCTAATCTTCAGTATTTTCTAGCAGCAATGCTGTACCGTCGGAGTTACCAATTTTCCTGGGTAATTCAAATAGAACAATGGGCGGAAATTCCTGACTGGTTTTTTGAGTATTTCCTAGAATTTATCTTTGCTGCTCCCAGATATTTTACCCAAATTGGCGATATTGAAAAATATTCCCAGTATATTCAAGACTTAATTAATCAGATTCATTATAAAATATTCACCGCATTTTCAGTAAATCGTGAAATTCAATGGAAAGATATAGCAATTAAACTGTCGAATATTGCCTATCGAATACCTTTATCTTTTGCCGAAAAGAACTTTCGTGATTTAGTGATTAAACAAACTGAAATAATTGAATTTGCGCTGATTACAACCAGCCATCAAGTTGATTATCGGTTTGACAATGCCCCCCATTCTGGAAAAATTCGCTTAGGAATTCTGCAAAGCAACTTTGGTTACAACTCAGAAACTTTGGCTAATTTGCCTATTTTTGAATTTCTGAACCAGGAGGAATTTGATGTCATATTATATGCAGTTGAAAAGTCAGTTGACCCTATAGAAAGTTATTGCGCTAGTCCAGTTAATCGATTGGTGCATTTACCGGAAGGTTTGGCAGCAGCAGTGAACACAATTCGGCGCGATCACCTCGATATTTTATTGATTGGCAGTAATGCCACCGGACGCAATAAAAGCATTGAACTTTTAGCCATACATCGACTGGCTAAAATCCAGGTAATTAATAGCGTTTCTTTAATTACCACGGGGATGCGGCATATAGACTATTATATAGCCGGAAACTTAACCGCACCATTGCCCGCATCCCAGCAATATTATACCGAAAAATTAGTCAATTTGCCCGGTTCAGGTTTCTGCTTTAAATATCCTTTAACGTTACCGGAACCACAGTTAAAATTTCAGCGTAGCGACTGGGGAGTAAATTCAGAAAGCGTCGTTTTTATTTCCGGCGCTAATTTTTATAAAATTATTCCCGAATTAAGAGAAACTTGGGCAAAGATTCTCCAGGCAGTACCGAATTCTATTTTAGTCTTATATCCTTTTGGGGCAAATTGGGCGAAAGCATATCCCAAGCGCTCTTTTGCTAAACAAATGGCACAGGTTTTTGAGCAATATGGCCTTGATTCAGATCGAGTTTTTTTGTATGGCAATTTGCCCAGTCAAGCGGATGTTAATGCTTGTTTGCAGTTAGCAGATATTTATCTGGATGCCTATCCTTATACCGGGGCTTTATCATTATTAGCACCGTTACAAGTGGGTTTGCCGGTGGTGGTGCGAGAAGGAGATATTTTGCGATCGCGCCGTGGGGCGGCAATATTACAAGAAATGGGACATCCTGAATTAATTACTAACAGTGAAGCGTCTTATATTCAGTTAGCCATTGCATTGGCTAAAGATCGGGTAAAACGACAGGGTTTAAAACAGCATCTACAGGATAAATTCTGTCAATTACCTCCATTTTTGGATAGTCGGGTTTATGCAGCAGCTATGGGGAAATTGTTAGCAAAATTATTTTTATCTCGGAGCCAATAAACCGGGTTTCTGAGACAATGGAATAATACTGATATTAATCAAGGAAAAAAACCCGGTTTATGAACAGCGATCGCGCCCCTACCCCAAATTCAAGAAACCGGGTTTCTGAGACAAGACAACAATACCGATATTAATTAAGGAAAGAAACCCGGTTTCTCAAACCCTCAAGTTGACTATTAAATCAACCCTTGTTTTTTAAGCTCAGATAGAGCATTTTCAGCGGCTTTTTTTTCCGCTTCTTTCTTGCCACAAGCTTTGCCTTTTCCATAGGATTTATCATTGACAAAAACTGTAGACAGGTATTCGGGGGCATGATCGGGTCCGCCAATTCGTTCGGTGACATATTTGGGCAGTACAGATCCAAAGGTTGTTTGTACCCACTCTTGAAATCTATTTTTGGAATCGATGTTAGAACGGATTTCAACAGTGGTGGCAGGTACAGAATCAAATAACTCTTCGATAATTGGACGAAGTACCTCCATCTTGCGATCGTGATCTAAATAATAGGCTCCAACCACTGCCTCAAAAGTGCTACTCAATAAATTAGGACTTTGAAATCCCCCATTTTGAATCATGCCTCTTCCGAGACGCATTCTAAAGTCTAACCCTACTTCCATCGCAAACTTAGCGAGTTGTTTTTCATCAACTAATGCCGATCGCCGTCGAGTCATTTCATCTTCTGCCATTTCCGGATAACGACAGTAGAGATACTCGCCACTAATAAAGGTTAATAGAGCATCCCCTAAAAACTCTAGGCGTTCATTATGTAGTTCCCCAAAACTTTCATTAGTATAAGAACGATGAGTCAAAGCCTGTCGCAAGAGCTTTTCATCTTTAAAATTTAACAATTCATGCATTTGAATAGTTCTCCTGACTTGTTTCCCATGTAAATTATATCATTTATTAGGTATTTTACCACAAATAACCGCTGTAACATCGCCCATAATCGCTCAATGTTACAGCGTTTTTTACAGAAAAAAACAAATCTGTAGGGGCGAAGCATGACCGCAGGAGAAACCGGGTTTCTGCAACAATCTATGCTTCATACCGAGTAGGGGCGATTCGCGAATCGCCCCTACAATTTCGCGAATCGCCCCTACAATAAACCCGGTTTCTGAAAACCATAAATTTAATCCGGTCATGCTTCGCCCTAACCCAGTATTTGTGATTCAGGCAATAGAAAAGTGCTGGAAAACTACTACGTTTTTGCTCATGGCATACTTTAGGCTGCCACGTTTAAAGGGCTAAACCCGGCTTCACTTTTACTTAAAGTGTAAAATTCATCGACCATGTTTTTGAGCTTTTGGTTTGTAGTTTTGTCTGAATCAGATATCAGAATTACTTTTTTACCAGCCGCTTTTAGCTCCCGCACTAATGGAACGAAATCACCATCTTTTGAAAGCAAAATAACCGTTGATATGTGTGGATTACTGCTAATATCTTCCTGGCAATCCTTTATTAATTTTTTGTCAGCATTATTTTTTTTAGCTTTACTAGCAGGAACGTTACGACATTTAAAATCCAAATCGTCGAAAGTGTCCTCGACTAGAGGAGTTTCTTTACGCCAATGTGCGTAGACATTCATAACCTTCACTGACCCAAGTTTTTTAGCAAATTCCACTAAAGCTATAACTTTATCTCTGAATTTACCTTGGGATTTAAAGTGAACATTCTGCCAATCCCAGTAGATAGCTACTTGATCTCTGGATTTACCTTGGGATTTAAGGCGGACATTCTGCAAATCCCAGTAGATAGCTACATGATTTAACATTTGTTATTTCAATAAGTAATAAATTGAGGCAGTCTCAAAAGATAGCTTTATATGCAAACAGCAAAAATCCAGATCCATTCTGGAACTGTTGAATCGGTTGCCGTCTCAAACCTTGCAGGACCCTCGTTCCCTGAATCATCATAGAGTTCTTAACGGGATCTAGTATCAACTTCAGACAGACTCTCAGATAAGAGACATGAAAAGCAGTTGAAATGAATGACTGGAATAAAACCATTCACCGCAACAAATTTTCATACCTCTTATCTGAAGGTCTGGCTGAAATTGATGCTAGACCAGGCCAAGAACTTTATTAATGATTCAAGGTTCAAGGGTGCTGCTCATGAGACGAGAACCCAAGCTTAGTGCTTGCGTTTCTCTATTGAGTTGCCTTAATTACTATAGCACACTTTTCAGGGTTTGTCAAGTGCGATCGCAAAATTTCCTCATCCGACCCTAACGAGGGCAAAAAATATTCTCAATAGAGAACAAAATAAGGCTTTTACTGAGAAAATACTTTATATATAGTGTCACAAAAAAATAAACACTATATATAGATTTTCCTAAACAGGTTGCCAAACAGTACCAAAGAAAAATTACAGGTATGGACGGAAAATCTGCACCTCGGTAAAACCGAACAAAGATATCTCAGGAAGACTTTTAGTAAAATAGAGGCACTGTCATTCAGGAAAGTTTCCCAGCCAAAACCCCAACTGCACCGCCGACAAACCGATGAAAACCGACAGCATCTTTTACCAAATATTTCAACAGTTCCCCGCCAGTTTCTTTGAACTGATCAACCGCCCTGCTAGTGAAGCAACGGCTTATCAATTTACTTCCGTCGAACTCAAACAACTGGCTTTTCGGATTGATGGGGTTTTTCTGCCCAAACAGGAACAGTCCAACCAACCTTTTTACCTAGTAGAAGTTCAATTTCAACCGGATGATAGTTTATATTATCGCGTTTTTGGAGAACTGTTTCTATATTTAAGACAGAATCAACCTCCCTATCCTTGGCGAGTGGTGGTGATTCATCCCAACCGCCGAATCGAACGCGAACAAGACTTTCAGTTTGCGGAAATGCTAGAATTAAGTCGGGTTTCGCGGATTTATCTCGATGAGTTAGATGACTCAGACGAATCCTTGGGAATTCAAATCTTGAAACTGGTCATCGAACCGACAGAAAATAAAGCCGCCAATCGCGCCAAACAGTTAATATCTGGCAGCCAATCTCAAATCACATCGGCAGATATGCGCCGAGACTTCATCAATTTAATCGAGACAATTATTGTGTACAAGTTACCGCAAAAAAGTCGGGAGGAAATTGCAGCCATGCTTGGATTAAGTGACTTAAAACAAACCAGATTCTATCAAGAGGTCTTTAGCGAAGGTAAAATCGAAGGCAAACTCGAAGGCAAACTCGAAGGCAAACTCGAAGCGGTTCCCAATATGATTTCGGCAGGAATTAGCGTAGAGTCGATCGCCCATATTTTAGATTTACCCATAGAAACAGTTCGCCAAATTGCCGGACAAACCAACGAATCTAATTCCTAGTTTGTATCGCCCCACCCTAATTGGGTGTGGGCAATTTTTTGTAGAGGAATTCATGGACAACTTATGAACAACCATTTCTACTCCTAAACTTACTCTATTTGCTTTCCACCTTATCTATAATTTGACAGAAGGGGAAGAACAGCCGCTAGAAAATAGCGATCGCCCCGGTGTAGTAAAATAAAAATTGCTCCATCCGCGAAAAAAATTCCATGCGGCGAGACTCCATATTTTACAAAATATTCCAACAAGCCCCCAGCCTGTTATTTGACCTCCTGGCAAATCCCCCGGAAAATGCCAGTGCCTACCGCTTTGACTCCGTAGCGGTCAAAGAACCAAAATTTGAAATTGATGGGGTATTTCTGCCCCCGGATGGCAATCCGGGCATGATTTATTTTTGCGAGGTACAATTTCAGAAAGATGAACGGTTATACGAGCGTCTATTCGGGGAAGCGTTTCTGTATTTCTATCGAAATCGCGATCGCTACTCCAACTGGCAAGCGGTAGTGATTTATCCATCACGCAGTATTGAACAGAGTGATATTCAGCCCTATCAAGCACTGCTCAACTCGCACCAAGTGCATCGAGTTTACACGCCAGTTGCTCTACTTGGGGAAACCCCAAGACCGCACTGGCTCCTAAATGAACTCGGTGATATTCGACAATCACCGTTAGGAATTGCTTTAATGGTGTTGACGATCTTAAAAGAAGAACAAGCACCCGTTGAAGCCAGATATTTGTTAGAACGAGTAAAAACCGAAGTTGCCTCAGCAGAAACAAGTCGCGACATCATAGATACGATCGCGACCATCATGGTCTATAAATTCACTAAATTAAGTCGGCGGGAGGTAGAAGCCATGCTCGGACTGCGATTAGAAGAAACCCAAGTTTATCGCGAAGCCAAAGAAGAAGGAATTCTTCAAGGACTGGTTCAAGGTCGCCAAGAAGGTCGCCAAGAAGGTCGCCAAGAAGGTCGCCAAGAGGGACAACAACAGGAAGCGGCTAATCTAGTTCGGCGTCAATTGCGGCGTCGTTTGGGAAATTTATCGGATGCGATGACAAATCGCATTTCCAACCTACCCCTATCGGTGTTGGAAGATTTAAGCGAGGCGTTATTAGATTTTAGCAGTCTGGATGATTTATCCGCTTGGTTAGAAAGCCATTAAGCCCAGATCAAAAAGTATTAAAACAGGGGTTTTTTATCTAGAAAAATTCCTGATAAAAGTCGATTAATTAAAGGCAAAAACCCGGTTGATTTAATTAACCGGGTTGTTTTATGAAATCCTGAAGCCGCCGCCGATCGCGATTTCGCACCCTCTTCGCTACTGATGTACACGACGGAGCAAAGAGGCAACACTTATGGGTCTGTAGCCAATTAATCAGCCCGTGAAGCGAAGCTCCGAATTGCTACTCGAATCGCTCACCGGGCAAACCTCTGAAAGTTCATTTTTCCAGACGTTTGCAATAGAAACCGGGTTTCTGGGTTAACTTGAAGCAAGAAAGCAAAGATTGATTTCACAACCCGGTTTCTGGGTTTTCAGAAATCGGTTTTCTGGGTTAACTTGAAGTAAGAAAGCAAATATTTATTGAAGCAACCCGGTTTTTGGGTTTTCAGTCTAGTAGAGATGGTCTCACTTATATCGTAAGTTATAAAATCTCAAGATAGTGACAAGCTGTCTAACGGATATGGAGTGACTACCTGCCAAAACCAAATACCATTGGTGAGGTTATTATAGGAGTGATATGACTGACCTGTTCCAAGTTGGCAATCGAGTGATTCAGGGGGAGCAAATCCCCATGTTGTTAAAGCGGTATCAATTGATGCCGCAATTTTTGCGTGGCATAGTGCTAGATACAGCGATCGCCGATATCCCCCTGACGGAAGAAGAACGCATAAGGGCGATCGAAGACCTGGCCGTCCAGCAAAAACTCACATCACCGGAAGCCAGACAAGCTTGGCTAAAAAGTCAAGGGCTAACTCCCGCAGAAATGGAAGATTTAGCCACCCATCCGGTGCGAGTAGAAAAATTTAAGCAAACCACTTGGTCATCAAAAGTTGAATCCTATTTTATGGAACGGAAAATGTTCCTTGACCAAGTAATCTACTCCTTAATCCGGGTTCAAGACCAAGGACTAGCCTACGAACTGTATTTTCGGATTCAAGAAGGGGAAGCCAAATTTGCCGACCTTGCTCGGGAATACTCAAAAGGGCCGGAAAGTCGTACCGGAGGATTACTTGGCCCTGTTCCGGTCAGTCAACCTCATCCTCGGATTGGTAAACTCTTATCCATTAGTCAACCGGGTCAACTCTGGCCTCCGCAAGTTCTCGCCGAATGGTTTGTAATTATTAGATTAGAAAAATTTATGCCAGCGCAACTCGACGACGCCATGCGTCGGCGGTTAATCGATGAATTATTTGAAACATGGCTCAAAGAAGAGGTGCAAAAAGTCATCTCCTTGCAGTCTGTCCAGCCCTCAGCTACTTCCGGATCATGACCACAACCATTTCACAATCCCAAATTCCTGACTTCCTAGCGCAAACGACGCCGTTTGAGCGACTCAACCAGAATCAATTAAATACCCTAGCTTCCAAATGCCAGCTATTACGCTATCGCCCTGGTCAACCAGTCTTTGAACGGGAAAAAATGCCCACTCAAATAGTGATTATCTACGAGGGCAAAGCAAGACAGTTAGCCTACGACCAACGAAAACAATCCCTGGTCAGCTTGCGTTTGGTGAGTTCAGGAGAAATCCTGGGCTGGGTTTCCTTAATTCGCGGCGTGGCCTCAGATACCATCATCGCTTCTACGGACACGATCGCCATCACCCTACCAGCAGATGAGTTTTTAGATTTTGTCAAATCTCACTCAACGGTGAGGGACTATTTTCAAACCCACATATCAGAAACCGAAGTCTTTGAACTGCTGGCGCTGGAATTACAGCGACGAGCGGATAGTCTCACGAATTTAAAAGATTTAACCCTCAAACTGACTCCAGAAGCCACAGCAGTGAATTTCCCCAACGGCAATGTGGATCTAGCCAAACTCGATCCAGAATACCTGTGGTTCGTCAGTCAAGGCAACCTGGGAGACTTTAACGCCGGTAAGCTACTGTTATGCGATCGCACTCAGCAAAAAAAACTCCCCAGTAATGGTGGGGTTCGGTTGATTGGCGTGCCATTTGCGCTGATTTCCCAATCCTTAACCCCAGAGGTGGCGGAAATTACCGACTCAGAGGTGACAGACCAAGCGGGAGGGGCTTTTGCTCCTGTAGATCGCCCTGTAGAAATTCCTTACGCTCCAGACCGACCCCCGGAACCGGAATTTGACCCCAACGCCCCGCGCCCGAAATATCCCTTTGTCCGGGGCAGTGGCAAAATTGACGCGCCCTTAGCTTGCTTTGAAATGCTGGCCAAACAATCCGGCCTCCGCATCCGTAAAGATTTATTACGCCGCGTCCTCAAAGATCAACTGGCCACCACCGGACGTTTAACCCTGCAAGCTTGTGGAGGTGTTGCCGCCAGCATGGGCTTGAATCCGCAACTGGTAGGCATTCCGCCCAACTTAATCGGCAGACTCAAAGCCCCAGCGATGATTCGCTGGAAAGATAGCTTTGCCCTGTTATTTGACATTAATCAGCGGGAACTGGTGATGGCCATTCCCGAAAAAGGCATCGTCCGCAAAAAACCCGAAAAATTTGCCGAAGAATGTGACGCTGAAAACGGCCAAATCCAAGTATTGCTATTGCAAAAACTGGATACGGAAAACAAAGAAAAATTCAACTTCTGGTGGTTTTTACCAGAATTAGCCAAATACAAAGGCACCTTATTCCAAGTCTTTTTGGCCTCATTTTTCGTGCAGTTGATGGGTTTGGCTAACCCACTGCTGACCCAGGTCATTATTGATAAGGTCATCGGTCAAAGAAGTTTAGACACCCTGAATGTCTTGGGGGTGTTAATGGTCGGGGTGGCGTTGTTTGAAGGCTTGCTGACCGGATTACGCACCTACTTATTTGTCGATACCACCAACCGCATTGACCTAAGTCTCAGTTCTCAGGTCATCGATCATTTATTGCGACTGCCGTTAGATTATTTCGACAAACGACGAGTCGGCGAACTCGCCGGTCGGGTGGGAGAACTGGAAAGAATTCGCCAATTTATGACCGGCACCGCTTTAACCGTGGTACTCGATGCGGTATTCTCGGTGATTTATATCGCCGTAATGCTTTCCTATAGCTTATTAATGACCGCCGTTGCTCTGGTGACGGTGCCATTATTTACCGTCTTAATCCTGCTGGTTTCTCCCCTGGTGCAGCGTTTATTGCGCTATCGCGCCGAGCGTTATGCCGATGCTCAGTCCTATTTGGTGGAGGTGCTATCAGGGATTCAAACCGTGAAAGCCCAAACCATTGAGTTAAGTTCTCGCTGGAGTTGGTACGAGCGCTATGCTCGGTATGTGAGTGCGGGATTTGATACGGTGAAAACCCAAACCACTGCTGGTTCTATTAGTGGCTTTTTGAACAAGCTTTCTAGTTTGTTGCTGCTGTGGGTGGGGGCAACCTTGGTGTTAAATAACGACATGACCTTGGGTGAGTTGATCGCTTTCCGCATTATTGCCTCTAACGTGACTGGATCTTTGTTGCGATTTGTCCAGGTGTGGCAGACTTTCCAAGAAACCGCCATGTCCGTGGAACGACTGCGAGATATTCTAGAAGCCCACCCAGAAGCCGATGAAGCCGATCGCCACAATATCCCTCTGCCAGAAATTCATGGGGCGGTGAGATTTGAGGATATTTCTTTCCGTTTTACCAAAAATGGCCCATTAAACTTGGTCAACGTGAATCTGGACTTTGAAGCGGGTCAGTTTGTGGGAATTGTCGGTCAGAGTGGTTCCGGCAAAAGTACCTTGATGAAGCTGGTGCAGCGTCTTTATGAACCGGCCAGTGGACGGATTTTTATTGATAGTTACGATATTGCTAAGGTAGAGTTGTATTCTCTGCGGCGGCAAATTGGGGTCGTCCTTCAAGATACTTTGCTGTTTAATGGCTCGGTACAGGACAATATTGCCCTAACTAATCCCGATGCCACCACCGATGAAGTGGTGGCAGCGGCAAAAACTGCGGTGGCTCACGATTTTATTATGAGTTTGCCTAATGGTTATAACACCATTGTCGGTGAACGGGGTTCATCTTTGTCTGGGGGTCAACGACAACGGATTGCGATCGCCCGCACAATATTGCAAAATCCTCACCTGCTGATTTTGGACGAAGCCACCAGTGCCCTGGATTATCGCTCCGAAAGAGAAGTTTGTGACAACTTAAGAAAAGCCTTCAAAGGTCGGACAGTCTTTTTCATCACCCACCGCCTGCAAACCGTTAAAGAAGCAGATGTTATCCTAATGATGGATCAGGGGTCTGTGGTTGAACAGGGCAAACATGATGAATTAATGGCTCTCAAAGGCTTCTACTACTGTCTCTATCAACAGCAAGAATCACAAATGTAATCCCTGGTTATTTGTTATTGGTTATTCGTTCGCTCTAATAACAAATAACGAATAACAAATAACGAATAACAAATAACAAAAAATTGACCTATGACCAATGACACAATAAAATCTACCCCAATTTTCGATCAACCTGTAATCTTAGAACGTCGCCCGTTTTGGTCGAGTATTTTTGTCTGGACAATTATGGGCATGACAGTTTTTGGCGTGGCTTGGGCTGCCTGGGCGGAAATCGACCAGTCAGTTGCTAGTGCCGGAAAACTGGAACCCGCAGGCGGCGGTGTGGAAGTAAAAGCCCCGACTGGGGGGGTAGTCCGCGAGATTCATGTTAAAGGTGGAGATTTAGTCAAACAAGGGGATTTGTTGATTACCTTTGACCCGACAGCCCCGGAAGCGGATGTTGAGTCCTTGCGGCAGTTACGAGAGTCTCTGATGCGAGAAAATCAGTTTTACCAGGCGGCTATGAATGGCAACCCGGTGCCTGGCGCTAGTGCCGAGTTGCAAGCACTGGTGAAGCTGCGATCGGATTTGATCTCAGAAAATCAGTTCTTGGAAGCATCGGCGAATGGCGTTGCCAGTTTAGGGGGGAGTGGGGCTTTTGATGCCAACCAAGAACAACTGTTAAGAGCCAGCCGTTCAGAATATGATACTCGTGTGGCGGCGGCGGGGTTCCAAGTTCAAGAACTCCAAGCTCAACTGAGTCAAACGCAACAACAAATCCCCAGCGTGAGAAATCAGTTAAACATTGCCAGGGAACAAGAAACTACCGCCCAAGCGAGTTTAGAAACTGCAAAGCGACAATTGCCTACGGTGCAATCTCGGTTAGAAACCGCTCGTCGCCAAATTCCTACCGCCCAAGCGCGAATCGAAATCGCTCGTCGTCAAATTCCCACCGCCCAAGCGCGAGTCGAAACCGCTCGCCGCCAAATTCCTACCGCCAAAGCCCAGTTGGAAACAGCCGAACAAGCATTGGCGCTAAATGAGGATATTCTTTCCCGGATTGAGCCTTTAGTCGATCAAGGAGCTTTGTCGGAATTGCAAAAACAACGGCAGGAGCAAGAAGTTTTAAACCAGGAAGCCCAAGTTTCCAACCGGGAAGCGGAACTGCTCTCCCGTCAAAATGAAATTTCTGCCCTAGAAGCCGAACTGTTAAATCGGCAAAATGAAATTTCTGCCCTAGAAGCCGAACTGTTAAATCGGCAAAATGAAATTTCTGCCCTGGAAACTGAGGTACTCAACCGGCAAAATGAAATTTTGGCCAGACAAGCGGAACTGGACAGGCGTCGGGAAGAGGTGGTGACTAGGGAAGCAGAACTGACTCGGCTGCAAAATGAGGTGCAGCGACTTGATGCGGCGATCGGAAGGTCTGAACAACAGTTGGAAAATACCCAATTTGTGTCTCAAAAAGATATTAGAACTAAAATCGCTGACAATCAAAAACGCATCTCTGATATTGACTCGCAATTTAGCAAATCGCTCCTGGAAAATCAAAAACGGATTTCCCAAATTGACGGTCAATTAGCCCGGGCGCAATTGGAATTGCAATATCAAGAATTACGCGCTCCCGTAGCCGGTGAAGTGTTTGATTTACAACCGAATGCTCCGGGTTTTGTGGTGAGAGAAACTGAACCCCTGTTAAAATTAGTTCGTGATGCTAAATTAGAAGCCTCTGTACTGATTCAAAACCAGGATATTGCTTTAGTCTTAGATGCTTTACGGAAAAATCAAACGGAAGGGAAAAAAGGCGTTCCTGTTGAAGTAATGGTCGAAGCATTTCCCGCTACAGAATTTGGTACAGTCAATGGCATTTTAACCAGCATTGGCTCAGATGTGTTGGAACCAGATCCCCAAAAAGGTCAGAATTTTTATGCCTTTCCCGCCACGATTGAACTGGATAGTGATAAGTTTATTCTCGATAATGGGTTACAAGTTCGTCTACATTCGGGGATGGCGGTACAAGCTAAGATTAAGATTGGCAAGCGCACTGTTTTACAGTTATTTATCAGCCGTTTAACTAACCAAACCAGAGGCTTAGAAACGGTGAAGTAATCTCAATACTCAGAGGCGAGAAACCGGGAGAGGTTAGAAACCGGTTAATTGACGCAAAATTCTGCCACCAACCAACAAATCTCATAGAAACCCGGTTTCTTGTCTTTGGGGTCATAAACCGGGAGAGGTTAGAAACCGGTTAATTGACGCAAAATTCTGCCACCAACCAACAAATCTCATAGAAACCAGGTTTCTTGTCCCTGGGGTCATAAACCTGGTTTCTTGTCCATATGCTCGTTCAAGACCTCAAAGGGAAGCTTACTGTGACGGTGGTTTCTTCCCCAGGAATACTCTCAATTTTCAACTGTCCTTGATTTAATTGAGTCAGTCGCTGGCTAATTGCTAGTCCTAAGCCGGATCCTTGCTGCTCATAAAGTTTTCGTTCAAATTGAACATAAGCTCCTACGGCGGAAATTTGCTCTGGGGTCATCCCCCGACCGCGATCGCACACTGATAAGATAAATTGTCCATCTTCTAGAAAACTCGAAATCTTGACGGGTTGTCCGGCTTCAGAAAACTTAAACGCATTTTCTACCAGTTCACTGACAATTTTACTAAACCAATGCTCATCGATAGACAATTCAGTATCTACCAATTTTAAATGTAAATCATCCACTCGATTGAACCACACTGCTTTCTCGTAACTGACGGCATTAATTGTTAGGTGGGAGGAAAGGGTTTCTCCCTGCAAAAATACTTTTAATCTGTCAGGGTCTTTGCCCACCAGTTCTAGTTGGGCATACAGTAAAAAATTTTGAATTAACTGATATAGTCGTTCACCAGAATACTTAACATCTTGCAGCACTTGGCGAATTTCTGTGGGTTCCATTTCTTGATATTCGTCAATCAGAAAACTTGTAAAACCCAGAATTCCATTTAATGGCGTCAGCAGTTCATGGGGTAATGTTCGGGTGAGATTATTCCGCAATTCATTTAACTTTTCTTCAGAATGTTGTTGCGCGGCAGCAGATTTTTTCAGTCTACTACTGACGGATCCCAATAACTCATCGCGAGTAAAAGGTTTGGTGAGATAATCATCTGCACCTAAATCCATGCCTTCCCTCATGTCATATTTGGTGACTTTAGCGGTGAGAAAGATAAAGGGAACTGTTTGGGTGACTGGGTTTTCTCTTAAATTTTTCAACACGGTCAACCCATCCATTCCGGGCATCATTACGTCGCAGATAACTAAGTCTGGCTGTTCTTGGATGGCCATTTCTAAGCCGATTAAGCCATTTTCAGCTTCGATGACATGAAAGTCTTCAGCTTCCAGAATTTCCCAAATAATTTCTCTGACGTGATTGTCATCTTCAATCGCTAAAATTTTAGTCATAATTATTTATTGTTTATCTAATACAGCTTTTGGCGATGTTATGAAGTACAATAGCAACAATGAGTTAACCATTTAAATGCTGAGGATTAATCAAATTTAGGGCAATTGATATGAGTCGATCAATCATTGCTGGATTTTTGGGAGTAAAGCTCCGTAAAAAAGATTTAAGTTGTAACCACCACATTTCAATGGGATTAAAATGTGGAGAGTAGGGAGATAAATAAATGACTCTTGCACAGACCCTGGAAATCATCGGTTCAATTAAGGTCATTTTATGGGCGGATAAATTATCCATCACGACTACGGATACCCGCCACAATTGAAGGATTAAAAACTTTGAAATCTTCATACAGCAAATACCGACCCATCCATTGAGTTATATATTCTCATAAAAGCCAAGAATTTTTCCAGCGTAATATATCCGACAATCGTGACTTTTGACCCTCGATAAAAGAGCTTAATTTTTCGGACTCTTGTCCCGATTGATTACCGGGATGAGTTCTATCTAACCCTAGCATAATCCCGCTTTCATCTATAAATACTATTTTTTAGCCTCAATATATTTAATTTGCTGCCAATAGTCTTAATTTTTGTAATCTTTCTGTTTCAGCTTGACTACTGTAACTTGTTTTTTTTACGAGTGATTCCGCGCTTTTTAAAGTAACGACATTCCGGCGGTCTCACTCACCCATTTGCCGGTTTTTTGTCCTCATAATTCACAGAATTATGCCAAAGTCGCCTGGAGATATTCAGCGATTAAGGATCGGACTGTTTATTCAGAGGAAATCAACTGACTGAATCGATGTTTACCCCGGTTTTTGGGAAACACATTTCTTTCGGTTCGTTGTTGCTTAACTATTTTTTGCACAAAAGTTTTACTAACAGCAAATATTTGGGCTAGTTTTCTGATGGATATTTTTTGGCTCAAGTGCGCTTCTACTATTTTTGATCGGAGGTCAACGGAATAGGATTTCATAAGCTTTCACGATTATCTGTTTTTCACTTGCTCTTGATTGTACCTCATAAGATCGCCAAGTGTTCTATTGGCTTATTGTTTGTCTAATATAGCTATCCGTGCAGGATTTGTGAATTTTTCAGATTCCCCTCTCCCATGGGCAGCCGTCGGTTGGGGGTGAGGGCTTATTTCTCCATTGATTGAGTAGGATTGCTATATTGGCTTATTGTTTGTCTAATATTGGCTTATTGTTTGGCTATTGTTTGCCTATTGTTTGCCAAGTAAAAGTTGTTGATTATTGGTTATTGGTCTTGTAAAAGAGAAAGTATGCTGCTGCCGGAGAAAGGATTTTCGGGTAAGTCAACAAGAACTAATAACCAATAGCAAAGTGTCAGGACAGTAAGTCAAAAGAATTTTAATAATTCGGCGGGAGCCAAAGAAATGTTTTGTTGAATTTCATCACATTTATGTTTATTTAAGGTTTTAATTTGAGCTTCGGTTTCTACGCCATTGGCGATCGGCTTTAATTTCATGCCGCGAGCAATTTGCAGCAAGGCAGAGATCGCCGGTTCGTTTTGCGGCAAATTACGCACCAAACCACTATCTAACTTTAAATTATCTAAGGCTAATAATCCCAGATCGGCAAAAGGACCCGAACTATGGATTAAACCAAAATCGGTAATGGTGGTTTGAATTCCCATCCGTTGCAGCCCTAATAATTTCGAGGCAACCTGATTTAAATTAGTGGCATGAGTAATGATGTCAGCCGAGATTTCTAATTCCAAATAGCTTGGGTCTAATGAAACGGCTTCGATCCGCTGGGCGATCGTATCCAACAAAGACGGGGACATGAACAATTGTAAGGGCAAATTCACCGCCATTCGCAGTTTTTTCCGAGATTGTTGCCACTGTTTGGCTTGCTCGCAAGCGACAGATAGTACCCATTCAGCGATCGCCTGTCTCAGTCCAGTTTTATCTGCCAGGGTCGCAATATTTCTTGGAGAAACCACAGTTCCCGTTGGATCCTGCCAATATACTACCGCCTCGGCTCCGACAATTTTTCTCGTTCTAATATTAATTCGGGGCTGGTAAAACACTTTGAGCATTTTACGCTGCCATGCGGTTTGAAAATATCCCGCCATTTGCAAATCCTTAGGGGTATCTACCCCAAACAAAGGCCGAACATAAATTTTACAACGGTTGCCCCCTTCTTTCTTTGCTTGACTCATGGCCATACTCGCTTGTTGCCGTAGGGTCTCCAGAGTGCTGGATTCGGGATAAAAGGAAATACCAATCGTACCAGTAACCGGAATCATTTTATGGTTCACGTTGTATGGCTGGGCGATTATTTTTAAAAGGTTTTCCGCCAGAACCAATGCTTGATCCTCGTGGCTGACCGGAGCAAGGATTAGGGCAAATTCATCTCCGGGCAAACGCACGACTCCCACCGCTTCAAAGGTCTGGATAAAATCTGTCAATCTTTGAGCTAGAGTTTTTAAGATTAAATCCCCATTTTCATAGCCAATCGTATCATTAATCTGAGTAAAGCGATCTAGACCTAAAAGCAGAAATGGGATTAGGGTTTGTTGGCTGCTATGCGGGCTGTTATTATCGACTTGGCCTTGCTGGAGTGCCTGCTGGAAATAATCCCCTAAAACTAACTGATTTGGTAAGCCAGTCAGACTATCAAACTGTTCTAATTGTTCCAGTTTTTGCGAGACTTCCGCCAGTTTTTGATTTTGCTGGGCAACTCGCGCTAAACGAGCATTAACCGCATCCATTAGTTCATCGCGAGTAAAGGGTTTGGTCAGATAATCATCCGCCCCCAAATTCATCCCTTGGCGCATATCTCCTTTGGTGGCTTTGGCGGTGAGAAAGATCACCGGAATATGTTGAGTAACTGGGTCATTTCTTAAGCGGGTGATCGTCCCGTAGCCATCCAATGCTGGCATCATCACATCGCAAATAATTAAATCTGGCAGTTCTGCTACTGCCAGTTTCACCCCCACTTGACCATTGTTGGCTTCTATTATTGCGAAATCCTCGGCATCGAGGATTTCTACAATGATTTCTCGGATATGGTCTTCATCTTCAATTACCAAGATTTTGCTTGTTTGGCTCATATTTTGGCTCATATTTTGGCTCATATTTTGGCTCATATTTTGGCTCATATTTTGGCTCATAGTCATCTTACATGGTTTGGTCTGAGACGGTTAACCCAAAAATCTAACCCAGGCTGAGATTTTTCTGAGGAATGAATCCTCATTCAGGAGCCTGTGCGGTCTTCGGGAAACCCCAAGTAGAGCAACTGGCGTGCAAACCCTTAAGAAACCGGGTTTGTCTCAGAAACCCGGTTTCTGGTACTCCTGAAGTAAAGCCTCTATTTCTGATACAGGTAAAGGCGGACTGAACAGGTAGCCTTGGAATTCATCACAGTGCAGTTCTTTGAGAATACTGAGTTCGGCTTCGGTTTCTACTCCTTCTGCCAATACTTTTAGATTTAACGTATGCCCCAGTTCAATCATTAACTGAACCATCGCCTGTTTTTTAGGATGCTTGTCCAGTTGGTGCAAAAAAGAGCGATCTATTTTTAATGTATCAAAATCAAAGTTGTTCAAATAGCTTAACGATGAATATCCTGTGCCAAAGTCATCAATACCAATTTGCACACCCATATTTTTAATTTGCTTAAAAATCTGGGTTGCCAGTTCTATGTTTTGAACAACCATACTTTCAGTAAGTTCTAGTTCTAAATATTGAGGAGACAACCCGGTATCCCCGATAATTTCTAGTAGTCTAGAACCAAAATCTGATTGCTGCAATTGTTTGGCTGAGATATTCGCGGCAACTCGCCGTAAAGAGTAACCCATGTTATGCCATTTTTTGGCGTCTTTACATACGGTTTTGAGTACCCAGTCCCCCAGGGGTATAATTAAGCCTTTTGCTTCCGCTATGGGAATAAATTCAACAGGATAAATCATGCCTTTTTTATGATGCTGCCACCGTAGCAATGCTTCTAATCCGATAATTTGTCCAGTGCGGATATCAACTTGAGGTTGATAGTATAGCTGAAATTCTTCTCGTTCTAAAGCTTGAGTTATTTCGCCAGTCATGGTGATAATTTTGTCAGCGGTCATTATCACTTGTTCAAACCGGCCTTGCCACCCCTGGGTGGGAGTAAAAATCTGTTCTGAATCAGCATAAAATAATTTATTTAATCTCTCTTCTAATTCATGCAGTTTATCCTCTATTTGATCGATTCTTTGATCGTAGTAATGTTGTCGGTATGCTTGTTTTTTCAGCCGAGTTTTTACAGCGGATACTAATTCATCCCTGGTAAAAGGTTTGCTGATATAATCATCGGCGCCGAGTTCCATACCGAAGCGGACATCATTTTTCTGGGCTTTAGCCGAAATGAAAATAAATGGGATGGTGGCTGTTTTTTCGGTTTCCCCTAGCCGTTTTAACACATCATAGCCACTGAGGTTGGGCATCATAATGTCACAGAGTATTAAATCCGGGAGACATTGTTTGGCTAAGGTGATTCCATCATAGCCTTCTTCGGCTTCGATTACTTCAAATTGTTCACATTCTAACATGGTGGTGATGACTTCCCGAATCATAAAGTCATCTTCAATAATTAATATTTTTTGATTTTCTAGCATGATGTTTTGTTAGGAAAATAATGGTTTTGATAGATTGGATGATGGTTGCTACTATATTCCTACTTACTATATTATAGTATTTAACATCCCTACTTACTATCAAAAAAATATTTTTTGAATAATTTTTTGATTATTTTCAATTTAGCCATACATAAACTACCTCGATCGCTATCTATTAATTAGGAATATTTATTTGATTTTGTGTTGAAAATGCCAAATAATGCCAAGCCAAATAAACTAATAAGTGTAAATTGATGGCAAAGTGACAATAAAGGTACTGCCTTTGTCCATTTGACTGTGACAGACGATTTCTCCCTGGTGTAAATCTACGGATTTTTTGACAATAGATAGACCTAAGCCGGTGCCTGGAATGTTGCCGACATTTTGGGCGCGGTGGAATGATTCAAATAAATGCTTTTGGTCTTCTAGGGGAATGCCAATTCCTTGGTCTTGAATTTGCAATTTCACCTGGTCTTTTTGTTTGGTTGATACCTGGAAATTTACGGTACTGCCTTCGGGAGAGTATTTGATGGCATTGGTGAGCAAGTTAATCAGAATATGCCGCAGAAGTTTTTCGTCTAAGTTATAAGTAGCACTGGCTGGTTCACAATTTATGCCGCAACTTAGAGTAATTTGATGTTGTTTGCCGATGCCTAGTTTTAATTCTTCGACTAAGGATTGACAAAATTCCCATATGTTGATTGGCGCTGGGCTTAGTTCTAGTCTGCCGGATTCCATTCGCCCTAATAATAGGACATCATCTAAGAGTCCAGTCATGTGTTTGACGGTGCTGTAAATGCGATCGAGATATTTCATTTTTTTATCTTCGTCCCATTTATGACCGTAGTATTTGAGGATTTCGGCGGCTCCTAAAATTGTGGTTAAGGGGGTGCGGAATTCGTGGGAAGTCATGGTGATAAACCGCGATTTGAGTTCGTTGACTTCTTCGGCTTTGGCGAGGGCTTTGCGAAGTTGTTGTTCGGCTTTTTTGCGATCGCTGATATCTCGGCAAACACAAATTAAGTCGCCATCATCGTTCAGAGTTAAGGAAAGTTCCTGGGGAAAGGTGCTGCCATCGACTCGTTTACCGATCACTTCTCCCTGCCAATGTTTCTGCTGGGTTAAAATGGGGAAAACTTCCCGTTCAATGCGATCGAATTCATCAGGATCGTAAAGGATATGCCAGGTTTGGCCGAGTAAATCCGCTGTACTAGGGAAGCCAAACAATTGGGCATAGGCTTGGTTGAGAAAGACATACCGATTGTTATGCAGAATGCCAATGCCATCAATGGCGGCTTCGATGGCCGCTAACTGTTGCCGCAGACCTTCTTCGGCGGCTTTGCGATCGGTGATATCAATCCGAATGGCCAGATGTTGTAACGGCTTGCCCGCTTCGTTCAAAAAGGGGACGATGGTGGTATCCATCCAGTAAAACCCGCCATCTTTGGAGCGATTTTTGACTTCGCCGCGCCAAATTTGCCCACGGGTAATCGTTGACCACATTTCCTGAAAGAAACTGGGGGGATGATAGCCAGAATTGACAATCCGGTGGGTTTGCCCGATCGCCTCTGATCGCTCGTACTGAGAAATTTCACAGAATTTGTCATTGACATAAGTAATGATCCCCTGGGGATCGGTCATGGTGACAATCGCCATTTCATCTAAAGCCTGCTTCTGGTAGGCTAATTCCTGAAGCGCTTGGTGCAATTGGCCTTGGGTTTTGCGCCGTTCGGTGACATCCCGGAAAATCGCTTGGGCGGCGGCGGGCTTACCCTCCCGATAACGACAGGTGATATCTCCTTCCAAGATCACCGTGCGACCGTCTTTGCTAATAAAGGAAAGTTCTACCGCATTATAGCGATCCCGTTGACCACTGCTTAAGGCATCCCACATCTCTCGGCACTGGTCGTGATATTCCGGGGCGATCACGTCTAGATAAAAAAGCTGGGGAATTTTTTCCAGGGTATATCCCAAGGTTTCCAGCCATGCTTGATTCACATAGATGAAGTGACCGTTGCTCAGGGCCACGCTTTGAATCAGGTCATTGGTACTATCAAACAAGTCTTGCAATTGCTCTTGGCTATCAGCTAAAGCTTGCAGGGTATTTTGTTGAGAAGCCATCAAATTCCCCTGATAGACCGCAACGGCAACAGACAAGGCCAGTTGTCCGGTAAGCTCTTTTTCAAAATCCGTCCACAGGTGAGGGGCGCGACAATGGTGGGCGATGATAAACCCCCAGAGTTCCTGAACATTCTGGGGTTGATAGATTGGCACGACTAATTTGGCTTGGATTTGCCAAGATTGCAAGAATTCCCGCAGACAAGGCCAGTGTTCCCCATAAGCTTGGTAAACATCCGTGATGGCGACGATGGTTCCATCACGATATCTGTCCTGGCATTCCCGGGGAAAGGTTTCTTCAGGAAATTCTATGTCCAGGAGCTTGGGATACGGCGGTTTCACGGTTTCCGCGACCACCCGCCCAACCCCACTGTCAAATACTTGGTAAATCAGGACCCGATCGCACTGAAGAATTTTTTGGATTTCTTCAACAGTAGTTTGGAGAATTTCTTCTAAACGCAGGGATTGGCGAATTTTTTGGGTAATTTCCCCAAATAAGCTGGATTTAATATATTGCTGCTCCAGTTTCGCTTGGGCTTGTTGCCGTTGGGCAACTTCTGCCAACAGGTTGCGGTTAGTTTCTCTTAACTCCGTGGTGCGCTGTAAAACCTGTTGTTCTAAGTTTTGATTCAGTTGCCGCAGGGCATCCTCCACTTGACGGCGCTGTTGTAGTTCCATTTGGGCTTGCTGGTAAAGTTCTGCCTGTTGAATGGCGATCGCCAACTGCACCGCCAACTCATCCAGCAGTTCCAACTCATCAGTCTGCCAGTGACGGGGAGCAGAACATTGATGGGCAATCAATAAGCCCCACAGGGGATTTGGCGAAATCGTGCCTTGATCTGCCTCGGATAAGAGGGGTTGGGGCGATCGCGTCGGCAACAAAATCGGCACCCCCAGATAGGCTTTCACCTGAAATCGAGTCAATAACTCGTAATGGCAACTGCTTAGGTTTGACCGATCAATATCATCC
Organism: Planktothricoides raciborskii GIHE-MW2; assembly: GCF_040564635.1. Lineage (NCBI taxonomy): Bacteria > Bacillati > Cyanobacteriota > Cyanophyceae > Oscillatoriales > Oscillatoriaceae > Planktothricoides > Planktothricoides raciborskii. Next base: position 3,993,954 of record NZ_CP159837.1, on the reverse strand, counting down.
AAGGCAGTCTTGATCCCTTGTTGATTATGCTGTTTCCCCCCAGACTTAAAAAAAGTATCTTCAATATTCATCCCCAGACTCACCAGCCAACCAGTGGCCACGGACTCGGCAACAATGGTGCCATTTAAATCCGCATCAAACTGATAGACCAGCACGCGATCGCAGTTGAGCAAGTGGCGCACTTGTTCCACGGTAGTGTTGAGGATTTCATCTACATTCAAAGATTGGCGAATTTGCAAAGCGGTTTGATTTAGCAGCCGTTGATATTCAGCAGCGGACTCTAACCGGGCTTCTGCTGAGAGGCGTTCTTCAATTTCTCGTTTCAGCCGTTGATTGCTGGAAACCAGCTTAACCGTGCGTTCCGCTACTCGGTGTTCCAAATCTACCGCCAGTTGTTGCAAAGCTTCTTCAACTTGTTGACGCTGCGTGATTTCCTCTTCCAGTGCTTGATTTTTCTGGGCAAGTTTAGCGGTGTTCCGTTCCAGGGCTTCATTGGCGGCAGCTAACTCTAAATTCTTCCCCTGGAGCTCGATCTCGATCTGTTTCCGGCTAATAGAGTATGTAATACTGCGAATCAGCAAATGATCGTTGACTTGTTGCTTAACCAGGTAATCCTGGGCGCCCAGATGGATTAGTTCCAAGGCCAATTCTTCATTGTCCGTACTGGTCAAAACCACAATAGCGGTATTCGGTGCCGACTGTTGGATCGCCTGCAAAGTGTTAACCCCGCGACTGTCCGGCAAGTTCAGATCCAGCAAGATAGCGTCAAAGGTATTTTGCTCCAGACAGCCCAGGGCTTCACCCAGGGTTCCGGCAATGGTCAGTTCTATCCGCCCCTGGGGCGATATTGCATCCGCAACGAGGAGCGATCGCTGCAATTGGCGCTTAACGATCATCCTATAAGTGATATCGTCTTCCAGTAATAGCACCGATGTGAGTTCTCGTCTTTGCCCAGGGCTTTTCTGGACAGTATCCCGCGAGACGGCTGTTTGATGCTTGACAAGAGTTTGAGTTTTGGCAACTGAACCATCGTTTTCTTGAAATTGCAACACAGCTAAAATTTCCGTCAACTCAGCCGGTTCTAGCAGTCGCAAAATCGTCGTTTGCGTCACAATACCTAACAACTCCCCCTGAGAACCCGTAACCACCAACCGGCGAATCGGTTTTTGCTGTAGCACTTGGTTCGCATCAAACAAACTAGCATCTGCACTTACCGTCTGCAACGGCGTACTAATTACCATTTCCGCTGGAGTCGTGGCAAAATCTAGCTTGAGCTTATGAAACTGAACAACATCTCGCTCGGTAATAATGCCCAAGGGAACCTTCAGGCTTTCCGAACCGGGCAAAGGCTGGGAAATCACCACAGAGCTTACCTGATGCTGCACCATTGTCTGGGCTAACTCCAACAACGAAGCGGTTGGCGGGGCTTGGATCACTTCTCGGTTCATCACCTCTCCCACTCGTCGCAACTTAAGCAGTTCTATCTGGCGTAGTCGTTGGCAGATCAAAGTGGTTGAAGTTAAGCCCAGCAAATCCCCAGAATCGTTCACAATCGGTAAATGGCGAATTCGATGCCTTTGAAATTGGCTCAAAATGCTGAAAATATCGCGATAGTCGGATTTTTTCAAGGTAATGGGTTGCTGGGTCATTACTTCTGCAATAGTCACCGCTTCCAGATTGACCCCTTGAACCGCTAACTTAACCAGATCCCGCTCCGTAAATAGACCAATAACCTTGGTTCCCTCTCGCACCAGAACGCAACTGGCTCGGGCTTCCGGGACTCCAGTGGCAGCCAGTACCTCACTGGCTTCGGCGCGTTGCTGGTGCATCAGATTCACCAACTGTATCAGGAGGGTATCTGGTGTTACGGTCAGAGGATAAGGATCGGTAATGGCTTCTAACTTTAAGGAAGCGATACGGGAGTTTGGTAGGTTCATGGTTCTTTGGTCATCCCTGTAATCATCAGCGAAAATCGATAAAAGCCCCCCTTTTTAAGGGAGGTTCGGGGGATCCACCATCCCGGTATGAAAGCAAGAGGTGTGTTTTCTATTTTATCAGATACCCAGTTAATCCCCAATTAATCCCCAGTTAATACATTTAGTAGTCGATCGACTACCCGGTTCCAGGTGAAATGTTCTCCAATAAATTTCTCCGCAAATTTACGGGCATTAATTCTAAATTCTGGATGCGCGATCGCCCATGCCATTTGTTCAATTAAATGATCTAAATTTGGCACCAGTAAAAATACGGTTTCCTCACCAACGTTGATTGGTTGAAGGTGACTGCTAATTCCTAATGCAAATTCAGGCCGAGTAAAATCATCGGTCGGGCCTCCCTGAGTACATAAGACTGGCAAACCACAAGCAGCGGCCTCCAAAACTGGCAAATTAAAGCCTTCCGCTAAATAAGGAGAAAGATAAATATCCGCCGCTTGATAGAGTCGAATCATTTCGGAAATCGAGAGAGTTTTGTCAATATAAGCCAACCGAGATTCAACTTTTGCCGCTTCAGCTTCGGTGAGTACAGCTTTGGCAGAGTCAGTAAAAAATTGCCTAGATGCAAATAAGCTATCTGCCCCTTTTAAGACTAGCCTTGCTTGAGGATACTTGTCAACCACTGTGGCAAAGGCTTTTAACAAGAGTCTAATGCCTTTATTGTCCGATAAAATACCGATATTCAAAAACACAAATTTATCCGCAATGCTTAATTGCTGCCGTAAAGCCTTTCGTTGATCTTCTGGTAGTGGTTTATACAAATTATTATCTACCCCGTGGGGAACGACTACAACTCGGTTTGCCTCAACTCCACTGCGTAAAAAACCTTGTCTTGACCAATGAGATGGGGTAATAATTGTTACATCAGAATTTTCTAATGCTTCTGTGATAGAATTAGCACAAATTCCTGATAACATGGATTTGGTGACAATGCCTGCTTCCGTGGTACAAAATACACAGGTTTTTTTGGCGTTGCCCGGTTTTAAATTATAGGGAATGGCTATCCGCAAAATCGCGTCCACGGTTTCTGGGGGCGGTGGAGGAATTTGCTGTATTTTTTGGGCGGCAACAGGTTCAAATAATTCGGCAACAGGTTGCCAGTGGGAACGTAAGTAAGGAATATCCCGGTGGAATATTTCTACTTCTGGGCGATCGCACATTTCTAAAAGTTGAAACTGGTTGACCATTGCATAAGAATGGGGAATATTTCTCCATCCTTCTACTAATATTTTATACTTTTTATATTGGGGTGTGGCGGGTGAGGCAGAGGGGCAGAGGGGATGCGGTGAAATTTCATCCGTTAACACTGGCAATAATTTATCAATAGTGTCTTGCCAAGTGAAGCGACTATGTACCCATTTTGGCCCAGCTTTTCTGGCGCGATCGCATTCTGCATTGCGATCAATAATTTCCGTCATTAATGTAATTAAGTGATCGATATTTGGCTCTAGATAAAATACTGTATTTTCTTCCATGTTCACCGACTTTACCTGACTGGAAATACCCCAATTAAAATCAGGATGAGTGAAATCATCCGTTGACCCACCTTGGGTACAAATCACCGGCAAGCCACAAGCGGCAGCTTCCAAAACCGGCAAATTAAAACCTTCCGCTAAATAAGGAGAAACATAGACATCAGCAGCCTGATAAAGTTCTGCCATTTGCTTAGAAGAAAGATTTTCCCCCTGATACATCACTCGCGGCTTTATTTGTTCAAATTCCCTTGCGGTTAAAACATTTTTTGCCTGAAACAGTTCCTGACGGGAAGGAAAAATATAATCGCGCCCTTTTAACACTAATCTAGCTTCTGGATGGCCATTTACCACTTGAGCAAATGCTTTTAATAATCCATCAATTCCTTGGCGTTTATTCCACATCACCCCACTATTAAAGAAAATAAAATAGTCATCCCACCCTAATTTTTTTCTGAGTTGACGGCGTTCTTCTAAAGGTAATGGTTTATAAATATTTGGCTCGACCCCCAGGGGTACAACCACTACCCGGTCTGGGTCAGCCCCACTATAGATAAAACCATCTCTTGACCAATGAGAAGAAGTAACAATCGTCGTATTAGAATTAGCATGAGCTTGTGAGAAAGATGCTACTTTCATTCCCTTGAGAATACTCGGAGGCACCATACCCCATTCGGTGCAGCCAAACATTACAGTCCTTGGGGTTTTTGCGGATGCGAGGTTAAACGGACAGTAGATCCGAAAAGTAACATCTGCCTCAAAGTTTTCTGGGGGATTGGGCAGTGAATTTAAGATTCTTTCTGCGGCAGGGTCTAATAATCCTTTTACAGGTTTCCAGCTATCCTGTAGGAAGGGCATATCTCGATGAAAAATTTTCAACTCCGGTCGTTTCAACATTTCCAAAAGTTGAAAATGATTCGCGATCGCATAAGAATGAGGAATAAAGCGCCAGCCTTCAACAATTATTTGCATGGGTTTAGAGGAAGCTACGTATATTGTTATTATGGGTTATATTCGCGCAGGTATGTTGACAAATTTAATCAATAAATAAACCTGGAAATACACAAAGGGTTGTTCAAACTTCCTTTCTAGCCCTGCTCCCCGCGCGAAGCGCCATAATAGGGGAAGCGGGGGAAGCGGGGGAAACGGGGGAAGCGGGGCAAGCGGGGCAAGCGGGGCAAGCAGGGCAAGCAGGGCAAGCAGGGCAAGCAGGGGAATTCGTAGGAGAGAGAAATTTCCGTTTACCAGATGATTTCCTATTCTCTTTTTTTACTAATCATATTTAATATCTGAAGCTAAATATATGCCCAAAACAAAAGCCCACCGGCAATGCGAGGCAACCGATACCCCTGGGCGCGATCGCCACCGGGATTTTTTCTTAAAGATTTGTTACATCCTGGGGTGATAAGTATATACACCTTAAAGGAAAAAGATAAAATAAGAATAGATCGACTGGAAAGTCAGGGGATGTTAACTATGAATTTAAAACAAATCTTTTTATTTATAATTGGAGGAATGATTGCGGTTCAAATTACCCAAATAAACTTTATCTCTAATGCCAAAACTACACTGCCATCACGCACGTTTTTAGCCCAAGAAACTACTCCAAACAGTGAGAGCAATCCCAGCCAGAATCAACCGCAAGAAACTGGTCGCAGTCGCCGTCGGGACGTGAGATATCGGTTTGAATGCAACAGCGGCAACCAAACCATTCTGGCATTATATAAAGGAACCCGCAGCCGCAGCAGTAGCAGGGTTTCTTGGCATCGGGCTGGAGAACGCCAACTAATTCAATGGACTGAAGAAGGCGCCCAAGAGTTTGGCGGAAATTTGACCGCTTCAGACCGTTGCCGCGCTGTGACAACGAGGTTTAATCAGCATTTTTTGCGGCAAAGCACTCAACCGACCGTACCCCCATTAAGTGAAGGAGTGGTGCATGGAATGCCGGTAATTTGTGCCGCTGAGTCCGGTGAGTGTAATCCTAATAATATTTTGTGGACATTAAAGCCAGAAAATCGCGATACTAATGGCCGAATTATTGCTCAACTTTTAAGTGCTTTAAAAGGAGAAGCGGGGACGGGTTTAATTTTAGAAAGTGAGGATGATTTAGAAATTACTTCAATTCCGATGGATAGTTTGATTGATGGGATTATTATGCAGGAAAGCGATCGCCTAGATGCCTTAGAATTCAGTCCTGATGAAATTGACCTTGACGATGAATTTGGCGAAGATCGGGTGATATTGGCGGATTAATTTTAAATATCCGATTTGAAATCCCGCGATCGCCGATTAGTCAAATTTTAGTCAAATTCAGTTGAAACGGCAGAAAATCGCCGCAATTTCTAGTCCGGTTGCCGGTATGCGCCCCCAGGTGGGCAAGTTTTTCGGTGAGGGCGATTTATCTATAGTCTTAGTCTTTAGTCTTAGTCTTTTGACTGTCACCGGGATTCCCCGATGGATTGCTTACGGAAGCCAAGCTACAGAATTTAGGGCGATCTAGGGGCGATCGCCCCTAGATCGCCTCTATTTCATTTCAGTCAAGGCAATTGATCAATTTCTCCTGACTTGTCGCGGTAATGCATAAGTCCTGTCTCATAAAAGGTAAAATGAGCAAGTTATAAATTTATCGTTAGCTTCAGCAAGCGCGAGGAGTATGGCTAAAACTTATACCGTTGAAATTCACCATCAAGGTGAAACCCACACTTTAACAGTGGCAGAAGATCAAAAAATTATAGAAGTGGCTGAGGCATCAGGACTCCACTTGCCTAATTCATGTAATGCCGGGGTTTGCACCACTTGTGCGGGCAAGATTATCGGTGAAGGCTCTGTAGAACAGTCCGAGGGCATGGGCTTGAGTCCAGAACTGCAAAAAGAAGGCTATGTGTTACTTTGCGTCGCCTATCCGCGATCGGATCTGAAGATTGAAACCGAGAAAGAAGACGAAGTTTACGATCGCCAATTTGGGCGGGAGTAATTTCCCCAATCTTTTCTCAGATCAAATCTCCCATCGTCACGAGCGCAGAAAATTGCTCACTTGAATTTTACCAGAAACCAGAAACAAAAAATCCCATGACCACACATTTTATTACCGCAGAAATTGACCTTCAAGAGTCTCCCGTAAAATTACAACAAGAAATTGAAGCAGAACTGGAAAAACGAGGCAAACCCTTGCGTTGGGCTGTCACTTCCGTGGACAAAGAACAACAAAAAGTTCAGGTAGAAGCAGTAGTGACGGTTGATGGTTAATGGTTAATAGTTAATGGTTAATAGTTAATAGTTAATGGTTAATGGTTAATAGTTAATGGTTGATGGTTAATGGTTGATGGTTAATGGTTAATGGTTGATGATTGATGGTTGCCAGTTGCCCGGTTTTTCGTTGACAGTTAACCAGCAACGACCAACCAATAACGACCAACCAATAACGACCAACCAATAACGACCAACCAATAACGACCAACCAATAACGACCAACCAATAACGACCAACCAATAACGACCAACCAATAACGACCAACCAATAACGACCAACCAATAACGAATAACCAATAACGAATAACTATTAACCAATAACGAATAACTATGATTCAGCGTCCTTACACAGTTGTTTTAATTGTACCGACGGGAGTCGGGGCGGCAATTGGTGGCTATGCAGGAGATGCTTTGCCCGTGGCACGGGCGATCGCCCAAGTAGCCGATCGCCTGATTACCCATCCCAATGTCCTGAATGGGGCGCAGTTATACTGGCCAATGGCCAATAGCTTCTATGTAGAAGGGTACGGACTGGATCAATTTGCGGCGATGAATTGGGGATTACGACCCGTACACAAAAATCGGATCGGCCTGATTTTGGATGCGGCCATTGAATCGGATCTGCGTTGGCGGCAGTTGCAAGCGGCAGATGCCACCAAAGCCACCTTGGGACTCGATCTCACCGATTATGTAGTCACCGATCGCCCCTTAAATGTGGAACTACGCACGGTTCCTGGGGGGGCAAGTTGGGGGACGATTGGCAATCCAGACAGCTTATTGCGGGCGGCAGCGGCTTTAATCACCAAAGCAGGGGCCTCTGCGATCGCCGTGGTAGCCAGGTTTCCCGACGATCATGATTCCCCGGCACTGCAACAGTATCGGCAAGGTTCCGGCATTGACCCCATTGCCGGTGCGGAAGCGGTGATCAGTCATCTGATCGTGCGTCACTTTCACATCCCTTGCGCTCACGCCCCAGCCCTGTCACCCCTGCCTCTAGATCCGCAAATATCCCCCCGTGCGGCGGCGGAAGAGTTAGGTTATACTTTCTTACCTTGTGTCTTAGCGGGGTTAAGTCGATCGCCTCAATTCATTACCTCCACTCCCGGAAGGGGCAGAGGGGCAGAGGGGCAGAGTTCCTCTTTTCTCTCTTCTCTCTCCTCTCTCCTTCCGAAGGGGGCAGATATTTGGGCAGACCAAGTAGATGCGGTGGTGATTCCGGCAACCGCTGCCGGTGGCGGTGCGGTTTTAAGTTTCAGCCAATATCCATCGGTGCAAATCATTGCCGTTGGGGAAAATAGCACCCTGATGCAAGTAACACCAGAAGCAGTGGGCATTAACGCTGTAACAGTCAACTCTTATTTAGAAGCATTAGGGGTATTAGTAGCTCATCGGGCCGGAATTAGTGCCTCAGCCCTACGCCCGCAGATTTCTTCCCTCCGTTGTCTTGAGTGGTAGAAACCGGGTTTCTCCGCTAAGTTGATGGAAAAAAGCCAGGATTCATTAAAGAAACCCGGTTTCTGGGTCAAGTTGACCCCTCCAGACCGAAGAATCAGATAATTGTCTCTATTTTGCAAATATAAAAATAAAGATTTGTGTCAGAACAAGAACCCAAAGATTTAGGAATAGAACCCCTCACCCGACCCCAGGTTTTGGTGGCGATCGCTGTAACCGCGCTGGTTTTACTGGCGATCGCTAAACTGTGGCTCTATTTAAGCTCAGTGCAACAAATCCCCTTAACCTGGAACCCGATCGCCTTACCGATCGGCCTAGGTGTGGGGTTGGCAATTACTTTAGCCAGCGCAATCGTCTATCGACTATGGCCCGCATATCGCCGCAGTGCAGACACCTATTTAGAATTAATCCTCAAACCTTTAGTTTGGCCAGATTTAATTTGGCTGGGATTACTGCCCGGAATGAGTGAAGAATTATTATTTCGGGGCATTATGTTACCAGCATTTGGCTTAAATGCGATCGGGCTGATGTTTTCTAGTGTATTTTTTGGCGTTTTACATCTCAGCGGTCGAGAACAATGGCCCTATATGTTGTGGGCTATCTTTGTCGGCGCTGTTTTAGGTGCCTGCGCTTTATTGAGTGGCAATTTATTAGTCCCCATTGTAGCTCATGCCAGCGCCAATTGGATTTCTAGTTCTCTGTGGAAAAGTAGAAACCGGGGTTCTAAGTTAAGTTGATGGAAAAAACAATACCTTCGCCAATTGGCAAGGGTTGCAGCTAATCTCCAAGTTGCGCCACGACTCCAAGCTCCACTTTCCCTATGCCGATATGGGAGCAAGGGCAGACCGCGCAAATACGACGAGAGGCTGACCCTGGAGACGTTGACCGATGCAAACCTGAAATCGGATGCGGTTGAAAAGGACATTCAAACCCGCGTCTACCAGGCGCCAGCGTGGCATCGGAACTTCCCCGCGTTACTGAATGAATGTCGTCGTTGTCGTGAAGACTAACCTGAAGACCGGGCGGAGGGAGGGCCAAGGTGCTGCTGTTCAGCGACGACTTGTCCCTAGCTAGCGAGACCCCGATCGAATACTACTCGTTGCGGTGCCAAATCGAGTTTGACTTCAGGGACGCCAAACAATAGCGTCTCCAAAAATTTTCCATAGTATTGTTGATAGGTTTAACAATAGATAATACCGCATGAAATCCTAGTAATGATGTTAGTAATTATGTCTGATATTTATACTTATTGAGGACATCCTTACCCCCTGTAACTTGGATAATACTACCAGTAATAAAATCTGAATATCGATCGCATAAAAAAGCAATCATCCGGGCAATATCTTCTCCTGTTCCAGGACGGCCAATAGGTGTATAATCATCTTTGATTTCTCGCACATCATCAATATTTGCTTCCTTAAAATTAGCAGATATATCACCAGGACAAATCATATTTACAGTTATACCATGTTCAGCCTCTTCTATAGAAAGTGTTTTTGTTAAAGAAACTAATCCTGTTTTTGCAGCAGCAAAAGCGGAACGATATTTCCAACCAGGAGAATTTTCTGCTCTATCAAAACCAATATTAATAATTCTTCCCCAGCGATTTTCTCGCATTGTGGGAATAATTAATTTACTCAGATAGAACACACTATTTAAATTTACTTGAATGACTTTTTCCCATTCCTGTAAATCATAATCTATCATATCCTTGCGCTCAAAAACATAAGTACCTGCATTATTCACCAGAATATTAATTTTTCCAATTTTATCCTGGGCAGTTTTGACTATTTTTTCACATTCACTATAGTAACTCACATCTCCTGGGACAACAATTACTTCCACAGGATAATTATTTTCAATGAATTTTTTTAATTCATTAGCACTTTCTAAGCTAGTAATAAAGTTAACAACAATATTAATACCTTGTTTAGCTAGTTCTATTGCTGTTCTTTTCCCTAAACCTGTAGCACTTCCAGTAATTAGAGCAATATTTTTTTCCAAGAAATAACCTCCTAAATTATCACATAATCAAAATCAAAATCAGATCGCAATAAATAAAATATTGCAGTTTGTTTAGTTATTTGCAAAGAGATGAAGATTGAGTAACTCTAAATAATTAATCGTTAAATCAAATACATCATCACGTAGGACTAAATCCAGGTTGTTGGGTATTTACTGGTAAAGGTAATAACTCAAAACCATCAGTTTCAAAACCTTCTGGTAACTTAGTAAACTTAGAGATTATGCCATAATAAATAGCCTTAATTCTATCTTTACCCTGGTATTCTCTGATAATATATTCTCCTATTTGTTGCACATAATTAATAATTCCTCCTGTTTATTCCCAAGTTTCTCGCAATACAGCTTGTAGAGGTTTTTCTTCTTGATTAATTTTCCCTCCAGGTAATTCCAAACCTCTAGTTTTGTGTTTTGTTTTGTCATCACCAGATAATTTTGGTAAAATCCAAAAACTAATATCCTGTGGATGAGTATAAAATTTAGTAGAATCAAAAGTTAAATCAATTTGATAGCCACTTAAATCAAGAAAAGTCAAGTGTGATATTTTTAGACATTCTGCTGTTTGTTGATAAATATTGTTGTTGCTAAATTTTTCTTTCTGATTTGTTGGGTTCATATCATATTCCTGTGATATTTTAATTTGATTATTTTTAAAATTTGCTATGAAAAATATGGCGATTTTTACAAGTAATTAACTATACGTACTTGTTCTATAAAAGTTTTAGATAGGCTAGTTTCTGCTCTAGTATAAATATACGTTTCTGGTTCCTTGATGTGTTGAGTTTTAAAAACTTTCTCCGCCCGTTCCCAAAAATCTGTATCTTCTGAATAAGCAAGATTATTAAATCCTGATAATTCAAAGAATACATATCTTTTGCCGAAAAATGTGGGACATAAAACACATTCTTTAATACTAATTGTTTTACCAGATTGAAAATAATCACTCACAAAAAACTCTTTTTCTATTTCAAATCCACCTTCAATTAAATCAATTTCTGGATGGGTTTGCATAAATTCCCAACGTGATTCTAAATGATGAGGTTTATAAGTATCATCACTGTCAATGAATGTAATGTATTTGCCAAATGACGCTTGTATTCCCGCATTTCTCGCATAACCAACTTGACGATTTTGGTGTTTAAGATAACGGATATTCCGGTATTCCAGGAGATAGGAGTTAACTACTTCTGTAGTGTTATCTTGGCTACCATCATCAACTATAACCAATTCCCAATCCTGAAAGGTTTGCTCAATAACACTATTAATACAAGTCTTTAAATAATCTGAGCGGTTATATGTGGTAAGAATGACAGAAATTTCTGGTTTTGGGTCAAATTGGATACTGGGCATTGTTTTCAGGAATATCAAGAATACTGCAATAAAAATACCATGTTTTCTGAACAGTTTGCTAAAAAAATTAGCATTCTTGCTTTTTTAAGACTGAGATAAAAAATCATCAGGGTATTATCATCAGGGTATTGGTATTTGATGAATTAGCACTGGAAAATAGACCTGATGATATGGTAAGGCGATAGAAATCTTGTAGGAATCAGGCTAGAAGCCTAATCTACTTTTACAAACTGGCATGAGTATCATACCATGGCTCTTTAAGGTTGAGTCCTTCTATGAGCATTTTACCCCAGGGATATTTATAAATAATTCCCTGAATACCCAATATTTTATAAAACCAAAAAATGCGTTTGTAGATATTTATGGCTGCTGTTTTTGACAACCAATTACCTGGTGTTTCTTCTCCAAATGAACCGCTACAACCATACTGAAATTCATGCTCGACGTATTTTCCTTCTTTTGCTGGATAGGGACAAGTTTGTTGGGATATTTTTGCTTGGTTAATAACTTTAAATTTCTGATAACCTAGTTCTTCAAATATCTTAAATTCTTCTAGTAAATCATTCCAAGAAAGTTTTGCTGATTCTATGGATATGAATTTTGGCCTATTATCAAACTTCCTTAATGCCTTTATACACAATATATCTGCACCTTCAATATCAATTTTTAAATAGTAAGGAATGCCAAATTCTTGTAGAATATTTTCAAATCTAGTTCCTTTAACTTTAATAGCTACTGATTTAGTGCCGAGAATTTCGCCACGATGAACAAAGTCTGGGGAGATTGTTCCCCAAATACTTTTTTCTAGGTTAGAATAGAAGGTGATTTCACCATCTTGGGGAGCTATGGCAATGTTGAGAAGTTGTAGTTGACCATTGGCGATGTATGATTGTAGTTTGTTTTTTGTGAGTTGATAAATTTCTGGGTTGGCTTCTATCCCCACCACTCGAAAGCCTTTTTTTAAATAAAATTCTGTGTCCTCTCCTGTGTGAACGCCAACATCAATTATTAAGTTCTCATCCATGATTTTTGTATTTTTGTAAGCTGAATATATATTATTGTCATTATTACATAAATTGGATTTTACAATACTTCGCCAATTGGCAAGGGTGATTTTTGCGGTTCGGGGGAAGGGTGGGTGGCCAGAAAAGGTAGGATATGGAGTCAATCAAAACGTCCAGTATCCAATCTCAATCTGACCATCAATGAAATCATAGCAGCCCTAAGCACACTGAGTCAACACTTGACGCCGCGCATCCTGAACCAACTCACCGTCATCGCCGAGGCCGTGCTGGCGATGACGGGTCGCGTCACCATGCTAGCTAGGCTTGTCCCGCTCGGCCTAAAGGGGTGGGATCTATCGGACGGTAAAGCGTTTTTTTGGCGAAAAATTAGCATGGCCGCCCCTGAGAAAGTAGAATGAATCGCGCTGGCAACTCATCAAGCAGCATTGGATGGGGAGAAAGGGGGGTTTGGCTGTTGACCGGCAAGGAAACGTATGGGCTGGGCGTTTTTTTTCTTCGATTTACAACAAGCCGCTCCCCGGCCTGTGCTTTCTGAACCTGTCATTGCTTGAGGTCGAAACCCGCAAGTCCTACCCTTTGATCGCCGAGCAACTGGTGTGCGAATAAGTTCAGGGAAGTGCGCCGAAGGCCGTGCAGTTAAACAAACGGGGTTGCACCTGATCTCCAAGTTGCGCCACGACTCGACGCTCCACTTTCCCTATGCCGATATGGGAGCAAGGGCAGACCGCGCAAATACCAAGCGCAAGCGTGGCATGGGAACTTCCCCGCATTACTGAATGAATGTCGTCGTTGTTGTGAAGACTAACCTGAAGACCGGGCGGAGGGAGGGCCAAGGTGCTGCTGTTCAGCGACGACTTGTCCCTAGCTAGCGAGACCCCGATCGAATACTACTCGTTGCAGTTCCAAATCGAGTTTGACTTCAGGGACGCCAAACAATACTGGGGGCTGGAAGACTTTATGAACGTCAAGGAGACGCAAGTCGGGAATTTCGGCAATTTCTCCCTGTTTATGGTGACCTTCTCGCGGCTGTTGTGCAACAAAATGGAGAGCCTAAGTGGAGACAGTATGCTGGACTTGAAAACCGTCTTCAGGGCGCGAAAATACACGCGGCGGATATTAAATTCATTCGGCAAAAAAGGCGAGGAATTTTTAATTGATGACAAGTTTTCCCAAATCGCTGAAATCGGCAGGATAGATACTAGAGCGGCTTGAATTTTGGCGAAGGGATTGAAAAAGTCAAGATTTATTAAAAAGGCAACGGTTATCAGTACCGGGTCAAGTACCGGGTCAAGGGAATGGGGAATATTGCCATCAGTCCTGTTGCCTGTTGCCTGTTCCCTGTTGCCTGTTCCCTGTTGCCTGTTGCCTGTTCCCTGTTGCCTGTTCCCTGTTCCCTGTTGCCTGTTCCCTGTTGCCTGTTCCCTGTTCCCTGTTCCCTGTTGTTTGTTGTTGGTTGTTGGTTGGGGAACGGGGAACAGTTATCGGGGAACGGGGACAGTGAAAAGTTAAAAGTTAAAAGTTAAAAGTGAAAAGTCGTAGGGGCTTTCTGGCCATTCGTCCGTACAAGTGAAAAGTGAATAGTGATACTTCTTTTCACTTTTCACTATTCCCTGTTCACTATTCCCTGTTCCCTGTTCCCTGTTCCCTGTTCCCTGTTCCCTGTTCCCTGTTCCCTGTTCCCTGTTCCCTGTTTCCTGTTCCCTGTTGGGTTTTAGAAACCGGGTTTCTTCACTGAGAAACCCGGTTGCTAGTAATTATCTAATTTGAGCCGCCGCGATCGCGATCGCCATAGGAAAAATTTGGTGCTCTTGTACCTGAATCCGCCCATGTAAAGTTTCTGGAGTATCATCTGGCAAAATTGGTACAGCCGCCTGGATTAAAATCGGGCCATTGTCTACTTCCACCCGCGCAATATGTACCGTACAGCCGGTAATTTTCACTCCTGCTTTTAGGGCATCTTCTACCCCATGCGCCCCGCGAAAACTCGGTAATAAACTGGGGTGAATATTAATTACTCTGTCAGGAAAAGCGTTTAATAAAACTTCCGTAATAATTCGCATCCAACCGGCCATCACCACCATTTCCACATTATATTCTCGGAAAGTTTCCACAATTTTAGCGTCCAAATCTTGACGACTCTTATACTCGCGGTGGTTGAGTAAAATCGCCGGAATTCCATAGCGTTTGGCTCGTTCTACGACTTTCGCTCCAGGGTTATTGTAAATTAACACCGCAATTTCTGCATTCAATTTTCCAGAGGCGATCGCCTCTGCAATAGCCTCCACATTAGTGCCACTTCCAGAAGCCATCATCCCCAGTCTAATCTTAGCATCCGCTGGGGGATTTTCTGCCATAAAATTCGGCGGCAATACAGGGGAAATAAAGCTGGGAGTCAATTGGTCTGACTGTCTGTGGTTACTCATATTTTTACGGTCATTTTTTGATTTTACTTGATTATTTTACTTTAAAGGTTTTTTGGTCATTTATTTCTAGAAATTTTATTAAATTTTGTTTGCCGCAAAGAAAAAACAAAACCCAGCCCCCAGAAAGACTTGCTCACAGTCCCAAATATCTCTAATAATATCCTTAAGATTATAAATACTACCAGAAATAAAACTGAGAAACCCGGTTTCTGGGAGAAACCGGGTTTCTTTAATCAACTACTCATCTTTAACTAAAGAAAAGCCTCTGGGAGTTTCTCGATATTCGTCTAAGACCACTTGGAAACTAACCCGATCGCTTTTTTCCCCACTTTTCACCTCTAGAGTCCATTCCCCAATCTCTAACGGCCAAAATATTGCCTGAGAGATGGCCTGACGATGTTTACTTTTAATTAACGTTCTTTTGCCAGTTTTACTAATCAGCCACCATTCCACAGGTTCGGTCGGATTTGCTGCTAATTTAAATTCCAATTTGGGGTTGGCATCCGCTGGATCGATGAGAAAGTAGTCATCATTTTGGGGAAAGACTATTTTTAAATCATCTTTGGTTAATCGGGGTTGATTTTGTCGGGATAGCCATTCATTATATTCAGGGGATAATTCAAAGGTGTTTTCTTTTTCATAGCGAGAAAGATCGGCGATCGCAAAATATTCCAGCACCACCGAAGGACAATCTTTCGTCGGTTTTAAACCCGTAATCGCACAAATAGGCCGTTGTACCATCAGGGGCGGTGGGGCAAATTTTCCCGGTTCTTGCCCCTTTTTAGAAGCCGATTGGTGCAAATGCAGCATAATTCGATTCCATAATGGCGCTGCCCCCGTCACCCCAGAGACTTTTCTCATGCGATCGCCGCTAAAATTGCCCACCCAAGTCGCCACGGTGTAATCGGTGGTATAGCCCACGGTCCAAGTATCCCGAAAATCCGACGAAGTGCCAGTTTTCACCGCTGCGGGAAACGGTAAACTCAGCACCGAGTCCACCCCAAATGCCGCAGCCCTCGCGTGGCGATCGCTGAGGATATCGGTAATTAACGCAACGGTTTCCGGGGAACGGATCTGGGCAGGGGTGTGGGGGAAGCCGCCATCGAAGCCGCCATCGAAGCCGCCATCGAAGAAAATCCCCTCTCTTCCCTCTCTCCCCCCGCTCCCCCGCTCCCCCGCTCCCCCGCTCCTCTGTCCTGTTCCCTGTTTGGCAAACGTCAAATAAGCGTGAGCCAACTCCCAGAGACTAACTTCACCGCTACCCAGGGCTAAACCCAGGCCATAATGTTCGGGGGGTTTGTCCAAATGGGTAAAACCCAGTTGACGCAAGCGTTCCAAAAAGGTAGCGACCCCGACTTTTTCCAACACTCGCACTGCGGGAATATTTAAGGAGTTACCCAAAGCCACCCGCACCCGGACGGGGCCTTTAAAAGTTTCGCTATAGTCAACCGGGGAGTAAACTTTAGCTCCGGGAATGGGGTAATAAGTGGGAACATCGGCCAAAATGGTATTGGGACGAATGACTTTTTTTTCTAAAGCGAGTTGATAGAGAAAGGGTTTCAGGGCCGAACCCGGTTGTCGTAGCGCCTGGACTCCATCGTTTCGCCCCAGATAATCGTCAGAAAAATAATCGGGAGAACCGACATAAGCTAAGATTTCCCCAGTTTTGTTGTCCAGAACGATCGCCGCCCCGTGATTGACGTTATAGGAACTCAGCGCCCCGACCACTTCTTTGACTTGGGCTTCCACAAACTTTTGCAGGGGTAGATCGATGGTGGTGCGGACTTGGGAAACATCTTCCGGGACTTGGTTGGCTAACCAAAACAGAAAATGCGGGGCGGCGACAATACCTTGATTCGGCGGTTGTAGCTGAACTTGTTCTCGATAGGCGCGATCGCCTTCAACCGCCGTAATATATCCATCCGCCACCATGCGATCGAGCACATATTTTTGCCGCCGTTTCAGAGGTTCCCACTGATAATAAGGATTGAGGTCTGTGGGGTCGTTGGGCAAAGCGGCCAAAATGCTGGCTTGGGCAAGGTTCAGGTCAGCCGCCGGAATGCCGAAATAATTGCGGGCTGCGGCTTCTACCCCGTAGATGTTACCGCCCATAGGCAGGCGGTTAATATAGGCGGCGAGGATTTCGTCTTTGGTCATTCCCGCAGTCAGTCGCCAAGAAATCCAGATTTCCTGAAATTTATAGGGTAAGGTGCGCGGGTTGGGATGCAGCATTCGCGCTAACTGCATCGTAATAGTAGATGCCCCACTGACGATTTCTTTAGCTTGGATGGCTTCCAGGATGGCACGGGCGATCGCCAGATAGTCCAATGCCCCATGTTGATAATAGCGTTTATCCTCAGCGGCAATTGTCCCCTGGATAAATACGGGGGAAACCCGATCCAACGGCACGATCGCCGTATGTTCTTGGCTGCGAGTCAGGATTGTCCCCAAGGGTTGACCGTGGCGATCGCTAAAAATAATCGCTGCTTCCGTTTGGGCAATATCAGCCGCCCGGATCGGCACTAAATAAGGCAGCGATCGCACCCCGCCCGCCACCAAAATTGGCCAGGCAAAATAAGCCAAAAGTAGTTTTAACCGCCGCTGGTTCTGGGGGGTCCGCCATCGGCAGGGATGCCCGCCATCGGCAGGGGGGGCAGGGGGGGCCGCCATCGGCAGGGGAGCAGGGGGGCCGCCATCGGAGAAATTTTCCCCTCTCTCCCCTCTCTCCTCCCTCTCCCATAAAGCCTTCTGCAACATTTTGTGAAGTTTTTTGTTAACTTTGTTAAGTTTTTCGGGCATTTTTGCCATGACTCCTCCTCCTCTGAAGCAATAACCAGATAAAAAATTCTCTTCTCTAATGTAATCTAACGAAAATAAGCGGGAATTCGGCTAAATGTGAGCAACTTTGTTAAGAAATGATGCAAAAAAGTTGAACTTGATTAAAATTATGCTGTAATTAAATTAAGTCTAGATTAAGTTTTAACGATTCACGTTCGTCATTTACATCCGGAAACAGGCAATCAGGAAATAATCTGCTGCATCCCTAGCATTATCCATTATCCATTAAGTAATTACAAATGTCTGGGCATGGTTGGCCAGAAAAAAATTAGCCTGGAACAAACCAGAAAATGCAACCGTTTTTGTCGAGATAAATCCGCCCTGCGCCGGATCTATGTTATTCGTTGTTATTCGTTATGAAAATATCTACAAAATCCTGAAATAAGAAATCAAGGAGGGCATGATGATTGCTTGGATTAACGTCATCATTTTAATGGTCGCTACCGTTCTGGGTTTATATTTTTATGTCAAAAGTGCCAACCCAGAAAACTTAGACAGCCAAAATAATCAGAGTCAAAGCTTAAACTCGATCCGATACCAAACCTGGGCAGAACTGCTAATGACTCTAGTGGGAATTAACTATATAGTCTATTTTCTTTACCCAATTCCTCTGTCAATTCCCCAAGTATTCCCCTGGAGTTGGTGGGTTTCCGCCGCCATTGCTACCGCGATCGCATTGTTATCCATTTACTATTGGTGGCGTTCGCTGATAGAAAAAACCATCCCCATGACGATCTTAGGCAACCATGAAAGTATTTATCAATCCCAAGTCATCAGTGACTTAACTTTTTGGTTGGTCTTAGGTTTTCTCCTCCACTCCCCATTCCTCGTCTTATTTTCCTTAACTTGGATTCCTCTTTATCTGCTTCTAAATTGGTGGGAACATAGCCATTATCCCCATAACATTGAAGGTTCACTTTTGACTTAATTGATAATTGTTGATTGTTGATTGTTGTTGGTTGATGGTTAATTGTTGTTTGTTCATTGTTGTTTGTTCATTGTTGTTTGTTCATTGTTGTTTGTTAATTGTTGTTTGTTCATTGTTGATTGTTATTTGTTGTCAATTTGTTCGTTCAACAACCAACCACCAAAGAATCCCTACCCAACAAACAACAAACAACAAACAACAAACAACAATTAACCGTCAACCGTGACTAACATTCGATCCAGGATTTGCCAAACTTCTTGTAATAATGGATCTAATCCCAAACGGGTAACGGCAGAAATTTGGAAAACCGGGGTTTTTGCCAGAGATTTTAACTCGGAAATCATGCCAGCAATCTCTTCATCAGAGCGATCGCTGGCATCAATTTTATTTAGGGCAACAATTTGGGGGCGATCGCTTAATCCTCGACCATAAGCCGCTAACTCATTTTGAATTTTAGAATAGTCAGCGATCGGGTCATCACTGGTAATATCAATCAGATGCAATAACAAGCGAGTCCGTTCAACATGACGCAAAAATTCATGGCCTAATCCGATGCCTAAATGCGCCCCTGAAATCAGACCGGGAATATCCGCAAACACGGTCCCATCCCCGTTCGGTTTGCGGACTACGCCTAAATTTGGCACTAACGTAGTAAAAGGATAATCGGCAATTTTGGGACGGGCAGAAGATACCGCCGAAATTAAGGTAGATTTCCCCGCATTCGGCAACCCAATAATTCCCACTTCTGCTAATAACTTTAATTCTAGACGGAGAAATTTTTCTTCTCCATCTAACCCTTCTAGGGCATATTCTGGGGCGCGGTTTCGGTTACTCAGAAAATACTTATTCCCCAAACCGCCCTTACCCCCTTGGGCGACAATTAAAGTTTGCCCTGTCTCGACAATATCCCCAATAATTTCTTCCGTAGTCGAATCATAGACCATTGTTCCTACAGGCACTTTGACAATGCGATCGCCTCCATTAGCCCCAGTGCAATTATTCGGGCCACCCCGTTCCCCATTTTCCGCCTTAATAATTCGGTTATACTTAAAATCCAGCAAAGTTTGCAGATTTTCATCCCCCACAAAAATCACCGAACCGCCTTTTCCCCCATTTCCACCGGACGGTCCTCCCGCAGGCACATATTTTTCTCGGCGAAAAGCCACAATTCCATCGCCTCCCTTGCCACCAATGACTTGGAGTTCGGCTAAATCAATAAACTGCATTGCGTTAACTTCCTACTGTAGCGCTGATTGATTACCTTAATTTTAAGTAAAAGCGGCGATGTTATGCCAAAAATCCCAAAAAAATTATCTCTAAAAATTATCTCTTGGGAAAACGCGGAGCAAAATACCCTCGGAAAAAGCGATCGCCCTTTCAGAAACCGGGTTTCTTTTCTCGGTTCCTACGGGCGAATGAATGGCCATTCGCCCCTACATATTCACCACAGAAACCCGGTTTCTTTGCTTTGGCAATCATTCAGGTTTATGGATTAAGGGTTTAGCATCCCTTAAAACGCAAAAAGTGAAGCTTTGCCAGCTTCACTTTTGATCATACCAAGTGCATAAGTCTATTTGAGGTAAATGAAACAACCGAACCAAAATCAATCTTTGGGCAATCAATCGAGAAGCGGATTTTGACTTTCCCAGGGAATTGCCGAAAAATGAAATCGTCTTATCTATTTTCTCACCTTCTGTTTTGTATGTTTGTGCCAGTAAGCGGTGAGAACTTTCGCATCCGGTGGACCACTCAGACAGACCACCCGCAGCCCCCGCAATACATCAGAAAACTTAGCGTAAGGAGTCCATCTTAGGTTGCGATCGTTCAGGGTAAAAATAATCGCCCCTCGGCTAAATCGTTTTTTGCCATACAGTAAAGCCACAGAAATCATCGCATTACTAATAGCTCGTTGCTGTTGCCGTCGCTCTAAATGATTTAAATCTTTTCGACGATACACCGCTTCGATGCGATCTATTCTACTTTTATTTATGTCGAGATCGAGAATTTGTTGAATTTTTCGATTAGCATCCATAATAATTGCTCCATTGGAAAAACCTTGAGTTGAGAAATCTGCAAAAACCAATTAAAAACCATAAGTTCAGCCATCAAAAAAATTGCCAAAAATAAGCGAATTGTTGAAAATAAGAATCCAAGGCTGTCACCTGGATTCAGCAATTCGCTCGCTAAATCGGGAAAATTCTTTTCAGAAATCCCCAAAAATAAAAAAAAATTAAAATTTTACCGATTGATGCGCCAATTCAGAATTCATCCTGAAACGACATGAATCAGAAATTTACAAAAATTAAAATTTATCAAAATTTATTAAAAAATCAACATTAAGACTTAGCTGTACGGGCGAAGCATTCCCGTAGATGTATTGTTGTTTAAACCGGAAGGTTTCTGCGCGGTAAGCGCAGCCATGCCGCAGGCTATATGCTTCGCTCTGACTAGGTTTTTGGTGTAATTCACCCTGTTGATATTACTATCCTAACCAAAAAATACTCAACTCGCATCAATCTAAGGCAGGTTTTAGGAAAACTTCAGCTTTTGGCATCGTCGGTTACATGATGATATAGGCGATCGCTCATGGAACCACTGCCACAAACCAATTGCCCACAAACCACAAGAAATCCAGAATTGAGTGAAACTGGCGATCGAGGCAAAAACCAGAGAGGAACAGCGATCGCGCACTGTTCCTCTCTGGTTAAAGTCCTCGCTCATTTCAATTTAAAACTCATCGAACCAAAATTGCTTGGGTGGGTATAGGGGGTTTAACCATTCCATAATCCGGATCTTTCCAGCACCGAGGAAGCATTTCTCCAGAAGGGAAGATTAATTGTTCCTTTTCATAAATTGCCGGATCTTGCATTTCTTCACCTAAGTGAGAACGCCCCATGACTTCACTCAAGCAGGGATCATATAAATCTTCGATTCGTATGATCTCAATCAGATCGCCGGTTAATTTTTGTTTCAAAAACATTTTTCGTCGCCTCCGTGCGGCTAATGTCAATGCTTTTTTCAGAATGCAGGCTGGTTCTATCAAACGGTGCATTACGCTTTGCTAACGCACCCTACGCCTACTGAATACTTAAGCCGGTTTGCTCTGGGACGCGACAATTATTTCCCCAGAATTCCAGCCATTTATCTCAAACAGAAAAAACTGATTAATTCTTTACTTTATACTTATAATCTTAACATTAATTTATTAATATAATTGTTAATTAAATATTAAGAAAAATCCGCAGATTCATGCCTCACCCCAGGGCAACAAAAACTTAATGTTATTCGTTGTTGGTTGTTGGTTATTTGTTATTCGTTATTTATCGCCAACAACAAACAACCAACAACCAACAAACAGGGAGCAGAGGAGCAGCGGTTCGGCCCTTCGGCTGCGCTCAGGACAGGCTTCGCTCACCGACCGAGGAGCACAGGAGCACAGGAGCACAGGAGAGAGTAAATAGTGAATAGTGATATTTTTTTAACTTTTAACTTTTCACTTTTCACTTTTAACTTTTAACTCTTAACTTTTAACTCTTAACTTTTAACTTTCTCCGTTCCACGCCACTTGCTAGACTTGGGGAGACCCCAAGATCGCAGTGGCTCCTGATAACTGTTCCCCTTTCCCCAACAAACAGCAAACAACAAACAACCAAAAACAAACAACTAATAACTGTTTATCCGTTTTCGATCGCTTCTCCTGGTTTTAACCGTGTCCCATTGGCAAAGTCCCAGCCAGACTGTACTCGTTTCCCGGTAAGCTGGACTTCTTTTAACAACAGCAACCCATCGCCGGTTTGGACAATTGGCCCAATATTTTTAATCACGGTCAGCACTTCTCCGGGACTGCCGGTGAGAGTCGATAAAGTTGACCAATTATTTGCGATCGCGCTATATATCCCACTATATTCAGGCGGCAATGCGGACCAATAGGCATCCCCCAGGGGAACCGTGGCCATAATTTTTAAAGCTTTGCCCCGAAAAGTAGCCACACAATTGGGGTAAAGTCCTCGGATGCGATCGTGCAATGCTTTAGCGGAATTTGACCAATCCAGCAAATAGTCAGATTTTTGGATTAATGGTGCGTAGGTTGCTTCCTCCTCAGACTGAGGAATAGGCGAAACTTCACCGCGATCGAGTTTTAACAAGGTTTCGATTAATAATTCTGCCCCCTGAATAGCCAACTTTTCCCCGATTTGGTAGGCATGATCCACAAGTCCAATAGAAGTATAAGCTTTTAGCAACATTGGGCCGCTATCCATCCCTGAATCCATTTGCATCGTAGTAATTCCTGTTTCCGTTTCACCGGCACACAAACACCATTGAATCGGTGCGGCACCTCGGTATTTGGGCAAAATCGAACCATGTACATTAACGCAACCCAAACGAGGCATTTCCAGAATTTCTGAGGATAAAATTTGCCCGTAAGCAACTACCACGAATACATCAGCATTCGCTGCTTTTAATTGAGTCAGGGTTTTGGTGTGTTTTTTCACTCTTGCCGGTTGCCACACGGGTAAATTATGCGCCAAAGCAATTTTTTTTACCGGAGAAGGAATTAATTCATTCCCACGTCCTCGACGTTTATCCGGTTGCGTCACCACTCCCAAAACTTCCATATTGGGGTGAGCGAGTAATTTTTCCAAGGTGTGTACCGCAAATTGAGGAGTGCCGAAGAATATCACTTTCATAAATTGATGCTAAGTGGTTAGTGGTTAGAGATAAGAATTTGTAACCCGATACCGGGCTGTTAAATCGGTGTCTGTGGTATCACTATAATGTCACTATTTTGTCAAAAAGGAAAGAGGAAAGAGTAAATAGGAAAGAGTAAATAGGAAAGAGTAAATAGGAAAGAGTAAAGATATAGTCATTTCAATTGTGATTTCGATAAAACATCAGGGGCGCAAGTATTGCGCCTCTAGAATATATGTTGATTTGTTGATTTGCTGTAGGGGCGCAAGCATTGCGCCACTAGATGGTTGTATCAATTTTAATTGAAATTACTATATTCTCTCTCCTCTCTCCTCTCTCCTCCCTATATGCGGGAATTATTGCTATATTTATTACCACATATCTCTTACCACATATTTGTCACCCCAACATTTAAAAATGTCGTAATACAATCAATAAGCTTCTGGGTTTCCGATCGACTTAGGTCATATTGTTGCCCTAAATTCAGCTTTTGCCCAGATGTCAAGACTAAGGTCAGGCGATATTTCTTTTTATCAGATTGTTTCTTGTTGGTTTCAACTTGTAATCCGAGAATTTCACTCGTCGTTCTTTTTTGAGAACGCTTCCACAAGAATCCTTTTCTGGTCAAAGTGACCGCACCAACGGTTTTATCAAAGTTACAGGTACATTGTTGATTCATTAGTCCCGATCCGATTAATCCGGCAATGATAAATAAGCTGCCAAAAAAATAACTAAAAATCCGCGAATCTTCAACAATTTCTAAACTAGCTTGTGTGGATGTACTCAAAAAGTAATTTATTTGTTGCATGGCATTTTTTTGATTTTCAAAATTTGAGCCATACTCAGATATAATTGGAATTTTTTCGGTTTTTGTTACTAAAATCAATCGCGAAGCTTGCTCCTGAGAGTTGGAGTTTGTTTCAAGTTTTGCTTCTTGAATATTTTCTAGAGAAAATGTTTTGACATCAGATGTGATTAAACTATAATGAACTAATTCACAACTGCCTTGATTCATATTTAAGCGATCGCACTTGAAAGTGGTCAATTGTTCTGGCCCGGCGATCGCCACCAAGCCAATCAGGATAAAAATCATCCCAATGATCCAACGTCTATCCGGATCATTTTGCTGGATGGTTAATTTTGTAGAGGTGTATTCAAGTATTTTCATATATGCGGCAAAACCCTACTCATCAATAAAGTTAGACCAAAGTTACACCATTAAAGTTTTACCTGATCATAAAACCGACAATTTTTCTTGTTTCCGTAACTTTTCAATTAAATTCATCCCCTGAAAAATTTAGTCTAAACTAAATTTTTGGGCTTTTAATTTACTTTAATCGCCGGAAAATTTTCGCTGAATTCCAGTCATTATGCAAAAGTCGAATCTGCCGATCGCCGACTAGGCTCAATTGTAACCTTGAACTAGAGTAAACCAGCCCCAAAATGGGGGGCAAACCACAGATTTTAAGCCTTGTACCTGACAAAATATCAAAATTTCCAGACAGATCCCTTGACTGAAATTCATAAACAATGCACATACAACAGCAGCGCGATCGCTCAAACGGATCCACCCGGAGGAAATCGCAAAGCCTAATGAGTGAAAATTGAGCAAATCAATAAATGTCCCTAAAATTAAAAACCCTTATAAGCCATAGCCTATAAGGGTTTAATTAATAAATTAAGCGGGCAGCGGGAATCGAACCCGCATTAACAGCTTGGAAGGCTGTAGTTTTACCACTAAACTATGCCCGCATCCGCTTTAATTCTGCACGTTTTCCACTATAGCACAAGTTTTGCAGATTGGCACAGAAATTTTTTATTTTTTTATTTTTTTATTTTTTCCCACAGGTTTTTCCCAGATGTGAAAAATAACAGTTAACCAATCAGCAATAAACCAAGTCACCAGTGGCCAGAGATATTTTTAGTGACCGCGATGGCGATCGCTACTGTCCGCAGCATCAGATTCCAGAAAATGCCAAACCGTAGTCACCGCTTGACTCAGCCAGCGTCTCATACTCAGATCCAGAAAATTGTCTTCCGCCAAGACTTCAGCGGTGATATCCTCTAAAGATTTGCCATCTTCGCGAGATATTTTAATGGTTCCAGCGATCGCGCAGAGCATCACCTCTTCACTCACAGGTTTTTGCCGCAGATTGACTATTTCTTGAATACTCGTCGGAATGGGATAATTCATGGCTAGTTGAGAGGATATACAAGTATGAAGAAGCTGAGATTTTTGTTAAATTTTGTTAAATTTTTTAATTCAGTATAGGGATTATACACCAGTTTGTCAATTTGTCAACCGCAGCCCGGTAATCGCGGCCAAAAATTTCTCACCCGCAAACAATCATCAACCACAGAGCATTTAAATGAAAGAAATTCTTTACTTAGAAGTCCCCACCCCCAACACCGAGGCGGTTTGTACCTGGTTACAACAAGAGTTTAAGCCGATCGCCGGCAGCAAACTCATCACCCCCGATGGCATTCGCGTTCAGTTTTCAGAACCTGCGGGGGAAAAAGGCGCCGAACTATCTACAGAACTATCTATATTTATCTGGTCTGTCCAACGCACCACTTATCTGAAAGTTTTTCGCTGGGCAGAAAAACCCATTCGGGATGAACAGAAAATGATCTACGCCCTGACCGCCGAGATCAGAAAGCAGTTCCCCTACCAATATCCCGAACCGCCCAACATTGATTTATCTAAAGAATCAATTTTTGAGGCATTAGCCAAGGATTACCCACAGACCGTCAAATACTTTCAAAAAATTCCCAACGGAGAGTATGACCTCAACCGAGTCTATTGGTGGGAAAAGCGTTGGCGAGAATCGGTTCGCAACCCCAAACAACCGAAACAAGTAATTTTCCCCGTCACCGAGAGTACCCCGACCGGCGATCGGTCAACCACTTATGACTTAATTTATCTAGGCGGGGCCTTGGGGGTGGTTCACGCCGCAGTTATGGCCAAACTGGGCTATCAAGTGCTGTTAATTGAAAGGATGCCCTTTGGTCGGATGAATCGAGAATGGAACATTTCCCGGGCTGAGTTTCAAAGTTTGATTTCCCTGGAATTATTCACTCCCAGTGAATTTGAAAGCATCATTGCTTGTGAATATATTGATGGGTTCCATAAATTTTTCGATAGTAACAATCCGCCGCAGTGCAAGGCCCAAGTGCTGCATACCCCCACGGTGCTGAATATCGCGATCGATGCGGAAAAATTCTTGCGGCTATGTGGAGAAAAACTACAGGCAGCAGGGGGAGAAATTTGGGATCAGACCGAGTTTGTCCGCGCTGAGATTTCATCAGAGGCGGCGACAGTCTTTTGTCAACATTTGCCCACCCAGACAGCGAAACAAGCCAGAGGTCGCTTAATGGTGGATGCGATGGGTACTGCCTCCCCGATCGCATGGCAACTGAATGGCGATCGCGCTTTTGACAGCGTATGTCCCACCGTTGGGGGGGTGATTTCCAGTGGCTTGGCCCCCGAAGTTTGGGATACGCAATATGGGGATGTGCTCAACAGTCACGGAGATATTTCTCGCGGACGACAGTTAATTTGGGAATTATTCCCTGGGGCTGACGGAGAACTAACTTTTTATTTATTTCATTACCATCAGGTGAATCCAGAAAATCCAGGCTCATTACTGGAAATGTATGAGGACTTTTTCACGATTTTGCCAGAGTATCGCCGCTGCAACATGGATGACTTAGTGTGGAAAAAAGCCACCTTTGGTTATATTCCCGGACATTTTAGTAACAAAGCCAGCGATCGCACCATTGCCTTCGATCGCCTGATTGCCCTAGGGGATGCGGCATCTTTACAATCACCCTTAGTTTTTACGGGCTTTGGTTCTCTAGTGCGTAACCTAGGTCGCTTAACTCGCTTATTAGATGTTGCCCTGAAACACGATCTGCTCACAGCCAACTATTTAAACCAAATCCGGGCTTATCAAAGTAATGTTGCAGTCACCTGGATGTTTTCCAAAGGCATGATGGTGCCCACAGGTCAGTTCTTGCCACCGGAACGGATCAACTCAATGCTCAATACATTCTTTGGTCTTTTGGCCACTGAACCAGGGGCGATCGCCGATTCTTTTATCAAAGATCGGGTAGGTTGGCTCACCTTTAACCGACTAGCCCTCAAAGCCGCCACCCTTAACCCCGCTTTACTCTGGTGGATTTGGCAAATGGCGGGCACAAAAGACCTGATTCGTTGGCTGGGCAGTTATTTTAATTTCACCTTATTTTCTCTTTTAAGCTGGATATTTGTCTGGTTGCCTAGCTTCACCCGCTGGTCGCAACAATGGCTAGAACCGCGATTTCCCGGTCTTTGGTTTTGGCTTCTAGCTCAAAGCTATGCCTTAACTTATGGAGTGGGACGACCGCAATCTTGAGACAAGGGAACGGGGTGTGGGGTGTAGGGTGTAGCCCTTCGGCAGGCTCAGGGTAAGAGGTGTGGGGTGTGGGGTGTGGGGGGAAGAGAGAAAAGAGAATAGAGAAAAGAGAATAGAGAATTTTCCTATGCATCCTATGCATCCTATGCATCCTATGCATCCTATGCATCCTCTTCCCCTACACCCTACACCCTTCCCCCTACACCCTACACCCTACACCCTACACCCTACACCCTTCCCCCTACACCCCGCTTTGCTGCAACCCAAGCACTTATTTTGTGGGAAAGCGGGGCAATTCCACCGCTGCGAGAGATCGCCGTTTCTTGGCTGAACGTTCTGGATAAACCACAGGCGCTGGCCAATTTTGGGTCGGTTCCCCCCCTGGAGAATTCATCGGATTCATCGGCTTTATCGGCTCCGCCAATCCTAAAAGTTCCGGTAAATCACTATGGGAATTGGCTGAATTATCTCCTGAATTCGGCTGGAACTCAGTCCGGTAAGTCGATCCGACAACCACTGAAGTGCTTGCCAAAGTGGTTGCTAAGGCCTCATGGGAATTTGCCAGATCAGTCCCTTGGGCTGAGATAGGCAAATCAGCAGACTCGTGACCTTCTGACACCGACCCTGGGGGAAGACTGCCGTTGGCGGCTGGACTGACCATATCCCGAATCGTTTGAATTAAATTGTCTTCTTCCGGCCAGTTCAAAATCTGGTTTTGGGTTTCCTTGGTTTCCGGGCGGGGGCTCACCATTGGTAAACTCAATGAATTCGCCGACTGAAGCCGATCAGCGGCTGGTGCGGATCCAGGGGAGCAAGATGCGGACGGAGGCAACTCAGGTGTTTCCGTCATTCGCTCTAGTTTTTCCTCCAACTCAAACACCGATGTTTTTGAAGACGTTGTGTACCAAGGTTGAATCGGCACTGACTTAGGCACCACACCCCATGGAGACACCGCGATCGGTTCTTCCGTGCGGTCTGAGGCAATTTCCCCGGAAAAATCCTCTTCTAGATTCAGAGAATAATCCCTGGAATCAGTCACGGTGACGCCTTCAAGTTCTTTTTGCCGTGCGGATTGTTGATTTTCTAAAGATTTTTCTAAAGCGGCTTTAAACTGTAAAGATTGACGTTGTTGCCGATTTAAACGATCTCGTAACTCCCGGCAAGTATTGGCCGCTTGTAAGTTTAGGTGAACTTGTTGGTGATAAAGTTGCACAGTGGTGGCGCATTCTCGTTCCAGTTGGGCTAAACGCTCTTGACTTTGTTGCCATTTTTTGGATAAGTCAGCGATGCTGTAAAGCTGATCCTGAATTTTTTCTTGACAAACCGCTAACTCTTCCGTCAAATGCTTAATCTGCGCTTGCGCCGCCTGTAATGCGCGAGTTTTTTCGTCAAGCTGTGCTTGTTGGGCTTCAGCATTCAATTGTTGATCTTCTACAAAGCGCTGATATTGTGATAATAAATTTTCCAGATGTTCAATTTCTTCACACAATTCTGGTTCCCCAGAAGCCGATGGCTCCTCGCCTTTGGTGACAAGCTTTTGTGCCTCAATGATCTGGGCGATCGTCAATTTATAGTAGTCTAGAGGTAGTAAGTTAGGTGCCTCTGGTTCCACAGGTGTCACCTCCTCTTGTTCCAATTCCAAGTCATCCACACTCATAGCACCAGGAAAATTCACCGTTTCCCAAGATGAGTCCTCGGTTGACTCTTCTGGAGTCATAGCCGATGAGTCAATATTTTTGGCAGTCTTGGCCAAAATCTCCCTGGTTTTGGCATTGGTAGATGGCGGTAAACCGGATTGACTGCTTCGATTGCTAGAAATGGGCGCGATCAAATCTGACAAATTTTCTGACAAATTTTCTGACAAATTGTCGGATTCATACATATCGAATTGACTCATCGTTGTCCTCTAGAACGCGATTAATTTTCAATTTAAGTCAGAAAGTTCTCAATCGTTCAAAAGCACAATCAACAGAACAATTAAAGAACCATTAAATAACCATTAAATAACCATTAAACACCAATTATTGTCCGCTATATCATCCAATTATAACTTTTTTAATCAATTACAAATGAATCTGAATTTTCGTTTTGCGATCGTCAGCGATCCTCATGTGGCTCTGCCTCATACCATTGAAAACAGTAAAAGTCCTTTTCATCTGATTGAAATTAGCATCCCAGCCCTCGAATTGGTATTCGAGCGTTTAGCTCAAGCCAACGCCAAAATTGATTTTCTCTTACTGACAGGAGATTTAACCCATCACGGGGAGCCAGATAACCATGCTTGGTTAGCTTCTCGGTTAGTTCGTTTGCCTTTTCC
Source organism: Planktothricoides raciborskii GIHE-MW2 (assembly GCF_040564635.1). Lineage (NCBI taxonomy): Bacteria > Bacillati > Cyanobacteriota > Cyanophyceae > Oscillatoriales > Oscillatoriaceae > Planktothricoides > Planktothricoides raciborskii. The sequence goes on along the minus strand of NZ_CP159837.1, from coordinate 3,963,799 downwards.
GGTTTATGTGATTCCGGGCAATCACGATATCCCTGTTTTAAAGTCAAATCATCAGTCGATTGGCTGGACAGAATTTGGCCACTACTACCAAAAATCTGGTTACGAGAATCCTGAATCCCTCTATTACACTTGTGAAATGCTCCCTGGAGTCCGATTAATTGCCTTAAATTCTAATATATTCGATGCCCAAGGCAATCAACTAGGGCGACTGGACGAAGCACAATTGCAATGGCTAGAAGATGTCTTGATCCGAGCCAATGCACACCAAGAACTCGTCTTGGTGATGGTGCATCATAATGTGGTGGAACATTTACCAGACCAATCCAACCATGCGATGGGGCGGCGGTATATGTTGGATAATGCGGGGGAACTCCGACAACTCCTGGCAAGATATGGGGTGCAGTTAGTATTTACAGGCCATTTACACGCCCAACATATTGCTTGTCAGCAGGGTTTGTACGATGTGACTACGGGGTCTTTAGTCAGTTATCCCCATCCCTATAGAATTTTAGAGTTTAGAACTGATGCCAGGGGAAGACAGACTTTACAGATTGCTTCCCATCGGGTGGAGTCCCTCCCCGCTTGGCCGGATCTGCCGGCGAAATCACGTCAATTAATGGCTGATCGCAGCTACCCATTTATGATGCGGCTGTTATCGGTTCCGCCGTTGAGTTTGCCCCAACCACTCTGCGAAGAATTCGCCCCGTTTTTGCGTTACTTTTGGGCAGATATTGCCTGCGGAGATGCTTGGTGTGATTTTCCCCAATTTCCCCCTAAAGTGCGTGAATATTTCCAAAGTTTCAGCAGCACAAACGGAAATGGGCAACCGATGATTAAAGATAACAACATCACCTTGGAACTGCACGCGCCTCGTTGAAGGGCGATCGGGCAATTGTCTGGGGTGGGGTGAAGTTTCTCTAAGATCATCCCGGTCAAGGTTGGCGGCAGATGCCAAACACTGAGGTATAGCCGTGGAGAAAAGTGCTGCCACCAACCGGCCCAATTTCGCCATTACAGAAAAATCCGCTCAAAGGCAAATTAGACAGATATTTGTGAAATAGTTTGGAATCAAAGTTAGGCTGACCATAGAGGTATTGTCCCCGTCCCAAACAAGAAAACATTAAAGCCCCGACGGCATTGGTTTTAAAGCTTTGTTCTTGATACCGCAACAGGAGCATTTCCAAGTCTTCGGCGGAAGTTTTCGCATCTCGTAAATGAAATTGAATCCGTTGCCCAGTTCGCACGCGATCGCCAATGGCAATCGCACCACTTCGGGGATCGACTCCAAGTAAATTTCTAATCAAAAAATCTCCCGGTGCCAACGCTTGTTTAAACTCATCCCGCACCACCCCGACAAATAAAGAATGCTGTGCCAGTTCTCGATCTGCTTCGGAAAGACTTTCGATCAGTTCTTGCAGCACGGCTAGGGGTGACTGGGGGGTGCCTGTATGGATCGTCGATTCTAATTCCGTGACAATATTGCGATCGCCCGAAACTACTCGGAAGGGTTCACCAATGGGACGACACCCTTGAGCCACAATCGTCGAAATCACAATATCACCGATCAAAGCTACTCCCACCGTCCCTTCTCGGTATATGCGATCGTGGCAGAACAACGCCACGGAGTTCATGGAAACTCCACCACTGGCGAGTCCACCAATTTTCACCGAACCGGAATAAGCAAAATCCAGTCCTTGCAACAGATCATTAATTCTGGCAGTCATGGGATCTGCTAACAGCACAAACTGAGGCTGATGGGCTTGAGGGACTCCTACGAGATCCACCCAGTCCGTCTGAGGACTATCTAAATCCGGCAACTCAGCGGCAGAAATATGAAATGTTTGCACCTCGACTCCAGGCAGATAGGCCAAGGTTAAACTAATCGCCGGTTTGCCTTCGAGTTCTTGGGTTGTGCCGTCCGGCGACATCCCCACAATCCCCGCGCCAGAACAGCCAATCACCTTGGGCTGACTTTTTAGTTTTTCCCGTAACAAAGGCATGACCCGGGAATATTCACTGGCAAAGGCTGAAGAAATAAAGATCAAAGCCAAAGACGCCGATCCGTCTAATTGTTGTTCAGCTTGTTCTATGACCTCATTCAGTGCGGCTTCCAGAGACGCACGGGTTGATAAGGCATTTGCCCACTTCATTCGGTTTGCCTGGGTCTGTTCCATCCTCGATCCTCTTCTTGGCTCTATTTTCAGGAATGCTTGATCTGCTTTTAGGGTTTATTGTAGAACTACACAGAATATATATAGTCTGGTAGAAAATATCGATCACTATTTAACGATCCCTATGTAACATAAGTTAACATATAGTAAAAGGTGGCTCTCACGGATACACTGTACACAAGAAAAGCCAACCGCGAGGATCCAATATTCCCTGATGAAAAGAGCGAATTTTAGGCATCCTTTGTTTGGTGTATCACCAAAAAAGAGCAGTTATCTTAGGGCTGACTAAGCCGTTCCCTGGGTTCCCAGAGATGAAATGAGCGTCACCGTGACTCCCATTCGTCTCAAAGTCAGGGAAAAGGGCTGACAAGCGATCGCCTCTAGGGTCAGGCAATCAGCCACTCTGGAGCGATTAATCAGGATCAAAGCATCATTAGTCAGTTCTCCTGACTAAAATGCCAAAGTTGTTGAGAATCAGGACATTATGAGCGATATCAAACAGGAACTCGAAAAAGAACTTCAAAATGCCCGCGCTGTTTGTGATGTCAATGGAGGGAATTCTGCGGAATGTGCAGCAGCTTGGGATGCAGTGGAAGAATTGCAAGCTGAAGCATCTCACCAAAAACAAGTCAAACCCAAAAATTCCTTTGAAAAATATTGTGATGATAATCCCGATGCTGCTGAGTGTCGGCTGTATGATGACTAAATCGGCTTAAGTCTTTTTATTAAATCATCCTGGCATCACTGACCCTCACAAGCAGCTAGATTTCTTGAGCGGAAATTCTAGCTGCTTGTATTTTTAGATTTTCCAGTAGCTGTAGCTTTAATTGTTATGCTTTGATGACTCAGAAATGTTGGTTGTCAAATATCTGGAGAACTGCCACATTCCTGGATAGTCACCACTCATCGATCTCTAATTTTACTGTCTAAAAAATTATGACCCTAACGGAACATCTAGTCTGGATGGACTACCGATTAGCGGTAATTTTTACCGTACTAATTCCTCTCATATTACTAATTTGGTCATTTACCGTAAAATCCGATGCAATTCAACATTTAGTCACAATTTATTGGAAAGTTTCCAGTTTATTAGCGATTACTGTTTATTTAATGATTGCGGCGTTACCGATTAGCTTTATTTCCGCGATCGCCGCTCGGATTTTGATTCCCATTTCTCTTTGGTTTTGGGTAGACCTCAACGAAGAAATTGAAGAGCAGCCCGATTCACTCTTGAAGCTTTCTTTCACCGCTTGGCGATGGGCGATGACCGTTTATATGACCGTGGGCGCATTGCTACAAATTCCCGTGACTCGCTGTGGATTTTGGCCTAAAAATATGATTTTAGGTGAACCATCTTGTCGCATTTGGTTAGATGCTCCTTGGGGCTATAAAGAAATGTTCCATGCTAACAGCAGTCCTGGTTTTTTGGGCTTTTTAGGAATTGTCGGCTTAATGTTTTATGCCATTTGTTTTACTTGGTTTGTAGTCGTTCGTTTGGGCAAACAAGGACGTTCAGCCACGGGCAATTAATTTAATCATTATTAATTAAAAAAATTGCCGTTCGCCCCAAAATGGATGCGGACAGGCAATTTTTTTACCTAAATTTTTTACCTAAATTCAGGATGAACCGATGAAATAAAGACTATTTCTGTTTAGAAGAAGATGAAGAAGTCTTCCGTAATTTAGGCTTAGGTGTTGATGTCTGTTTGTAAAATTCTTCATCCACAGCATCTAACTCATCATCTTTTTCGCTGAGAGCCGAAATCGGGCGAATTTTATCATAAGCCATTTGTAAAGCCGCTGCGGCGATCGCGTGCGGTTCATACTCCTCGCTCAACTGAGAAACAATCGGCAAGAAAGAAGCCAAGCGCTCTCCTTTCAGGGTTTCCAGCACTTGATTTTGCAGTTTTTCCAAATGCCGTGCTTCAATTTGCGAGCGACTCGGCAACGAGCGAATATATAATTTTTGCCCCACTTGCCGCTCAATTTGGGTCAGCTTGCGCCGGTCAAATGGCTGAATCAAAGAAATGGCCGTGCCTTCGCGACCTGCCCGTCCGGTACGCCCAATGCGGTGGATATAGCTTTCCACATTGTCCGGTAAATCATAATTAATCACATGAGTCAGGTGATCGATATCTAGCCCCCGTGCGGCGATATCCGTGGCCACAATCCAACGGACCTGCTGTTGGCGTAAACGGTTTAATAACCGTTCCCGTTGTGACTGATTCAAATCACCGTGGTATTCATCCGCACTGTAACCCATCGATTGTAGTTGACTGGTCAGTTCGGCTGCGGCTCGCCGTGTCCGCACAAAGATTAAAGCGGATTCCGGGTCTTCTAATTCTAAAATTGGGTAGAGTGCCCGCATTTTCGACCAGCCACGGGGCACCATGTACACCACTTGATTGATCCGTTTTGGAGTCGCTTTTGGCTGCTGAATCACCACCGTGACCGGATCCTTCAGGTGCTTTTGAATCAGGCGACGAATCGAGTCATCCATTGTCGCTGAGAAAAACGCGGTCTGGCGTTCTGGGGGTGACGCTTCCAGGATCCGTTCTACATCTTGAATAAAGCCCATGCTCAACATTTCATCGGCTTCATCCAGAACTAGATACTTCAGTTGATCCAGTTTCAGGCAGCCGCGATCGAGTAGATCCAGAATCCGACCGGGAGTGCCGACGATAATATCAATGCCCCGTTTTAAGCGTTGGATTTGGCGGTCAATAGCTTGACCTCCGTAAACCGACAACACTCGGATGCGACGATCTCCACTCAGATCGCGAATCGCATCAGTCACCTGTACCGCCAACTCACGAGTCGGAGTTAAAATCAGTGCTTGAACTTCCTGTCCTTCGGGACTCAGCCGCTCCAACATGGGTAGAGAAAACGCCGCCGTTTTCCCCGTCCCTGTTTGAGCTTTTCCTGCCACATCCCGACCGGCCAAGAGATGGGGAATAGCTTGAATTTGAATTTCTGTTGGGTTTTGGAAGCCTATTTTTTCTAAATGATTGACACGAGCTTCGGAAATACCGATAGTTTCAAAGGAAAGAGTCATTTAATCTCCTAACAACATTAGAATCAGAGCCAAGGCTGATTGATTGCAGCCTTTTCAGTAAATAAGTATTTGCTTTAACATCATTGACTGCCCAGAGATTGCCATCTTTTGTTGGTTTTTGAGCCAGCTTGCAGTCCAGAACACCGTTTAATAATTGATTAAATTAAAATGTATGTTGTGAACTGATCGAACATGAGAGCATCCCAGTACAGGGGCTCATTCATTGGGTTTTCAGCAACTCACTGGACGTTGCCAACCTTCAGCCTAGGCTAATGGTTGGCTATGGTCGCCCGGTCTTAGTCCGAAGCGACTTCACCATATAAGTCATAGACATCAGCGCCGGTGACAAGTACCGGGACGATCTCCCCAATACTCGCCTGACCCTGCACATAAACCAGTCCATCGACTTCTGGAGCAAATCTGGGACTACGACCAATAAATTCTCCAGTTTGGGGATTTTCTTGTTCAATCAAAACATTGACAATTTTGCCAACTTCTGCTTGATTTTTCTGCAAAGATATGGGTTGTTGAAGTCGCATCAGCGCATCCCGACGCTCCTCCATCGTTTCTTGAGCAACTTGGTTGGATAAGTGAGCCGCTGGGGTTCCTTCTTCCGGTGAAAAGGTGAAGACCCCGACATGATCAAATTCATGGCGTTGGACAAATTGCCACAAATGGTCAAAGTGTTCTTCGGTTTCCCCCGGAAAACCGACGATAAAACTGGTGCGGACTACCGCTTCTGGTAGCGCTGTTTTAATATTTTCCAGAATGCGATCGTTGACTCCAGCTTGCCAAGGACGATTCATCATTCGCAAAATCTCTGGATGAGAGTGCTGAAGTGGTAAATCTAAATATGGCAAAACATTGGGAGTTTCTTTGATCGCCGCAATCACTTGGGGGGTTAAGCCCGTGGGATAAGCGTAGTGAATCCGAATCCAAGGTACATCTACTTTCCCCATGGCTCGGAGTAGTTCGGCTAGTACGCAACGCCCGTAGAGATCCAGGCCATAGTTGGTGGTGATTTGAGAGATTAGGATAATCTCTTGCACCCCCTGGGATGCCAGTTGTTCGGCTTCAGCGACAATCGATTCTATGGGGCGCGATCGCTGATTGCCGCGTAAATGCGGAATGATACAAAAAGAACAGCGATAATCACACCCTTCTGCTACCCGTAGATAAGCAAACGGTTCAGGAGTTGTGCGATAACGGGGAACCGTTTCGTCAGCCAGATAAGTGGGTTCGGCGGAAACTTCTTTAACCCTTTCTCCTGCTTCAGCGCGAGTAATAACATCAACAATCTTATGATAGTCGCCTGTACCGACTACGGCTACTGCTTCTGGCAATTCTTCGAGCAATTCTGCTTGGAAGTGTTGGGCCATGCAGCCGGTAATCACAATCTTTTTATTGTCTTCCGCCAGTTCCACCAGGGTCCGAACGGATTCAGCCCGGGCGGCTTCAATAAAACTACAGGTATTTACGATTACATAGTCTGCGAGTTCTTCGTTGGCATCGACTTCGTAGCCAGCGGATACTAGCAGACCGAGCATATGTTCTGTATCGATGCGATTTTTTTCGCATCCTAAGTGAGATATGGCAATAATTGGCTTTTTGCCCATGCAGTCGGCTTGTCTATGAATAATATCTGCCTCAAATGGAGCTTTTTTGCTCTTCATTCATATATCTTAACCAAAATACACCAAGACTGGTTTGACTACAAGCAAGATTTTCATGCCTGTTTGGTAAATTACACTCTATGATTGGGAAGGTTACTGGGGAAATTTACTCAAGGATGATGCAGCAGTCTGCCCAAATCCTGAAGTAAAATCAATTATATAGATTGCTACGCAGACTCAGACAGCGATTGTCTGTGCCGGTCTGCGCTGTACAATCTCTGAAATTTTTTCCCTTATGGGAGCAAATCCGCCATGTCAGACTTTAACCGAGGAATTATGAAATTTGACGGAGCCGATCGCCAAGGGGCGATCGCTCTATCCGCTGTAATCATTTTAGGCAGCATTGGCTGCCTAATCGCTTGGGCTGTCCAAGCTGCCTACTCATTTAATTAAAATGCTTCCCGGCTACTCCGACTAGATTCGGCATCGCCATCATCTTTGACCATTCAAGAAACCGGGTTGAAAGGGTTAACTCTTGCCACCCAAGCAAAACTTAACCCTCGCCTCTGCGGGGGCAGGCTTAAGAAACCCGGTTTCTGAATTTAATTCTACTTTAAGTGATTTTTATGGCATGGCATAAAAAAGTGGCAAAAGTGAGCGCATATCAGCAAAAAATCTGTCTCACTAATTGTCCGACAAGATTTGTAAAATTCAATAATTTCAATAATTTCCATGAATTAACCAGATTTATCTGGCAGCAACATCGTCCTGTTCGGTGATATTTGCTTAATTGTTTTGATTGATACGTAAGTTACTTACTCAGAAATTTTTCTCATTTTAGTGATAAGCTTAGGCCAAGAAATAGTCACTTAGGTAATGGTGAGGATGGTCGGTGGCTGGATCTTGAGAGTGTAGTCATTTGTTAAGATATGCTCACAATTCAGTGATTCCCTCCGGGACACTTCGTGAACGCAGTTCGAGCATCTTCCCTGAACCCACCTGACCATTGAACGACTTTGGATAAACTGAACACACAGATTTCCAGTTTCTCAGGACTGATTTGATTAAGATTGATAATTGCACATTCATTCACCGGCCAAAGTGATTTCTTCCCCGATTTCGTTTTACCTTTTAGCTGCCTCAGAAATCCGCCCCCTCTTGGGCAATATTTGGATTGATCTTGGGGTCTTGGTTTTGATGGTGACTTGTTCGGCTTTTTTCTCTGGATCGGAAACCGCAATTACAGCGCTGGATAATCTGAAACTGAGAGCTTTAATCAAAGAACAGGGAGACCCCAACCGGATCTTTACTCTGGTGCTCCATAAACGGAGTCGGTTTATTACGACCTTGTTAATCGGCAATAACCTGGTCAATAATTTTTCGGCGATTCTCACGAGCAACCTTTTTGCGATTTGGGTAGGGCCTGCGGGGTTGGGACTCGCCACGGCTGCAATTACCTTGTTGTTGTTGATTTTTGGGGAAATTACGCCCAAGTCTCTGGCTATCAATAATGTGATTCCCTTGTTTAAACTGGCCGTTCCCCCAGTTTATGGTTTGTCCCGACTCCTCTCGGCCTTTGGAATTGTCCAGTTTTTGGAAAAAATTACTCAGACGATCATTAATTTGGTTCAACGCAACGCCGTACAACCAGGGGAGTCGGTTAAAGATTTACAGTTAATGATCGAAATTCTGGGGGGCAAGGGTCAGTTAGATTTGTATAAACATCGACTCTTGAACAAAGCCCTGATGCTGGATAGCCTCAGTGCCAGAGAAGTGGTGAAACCTCGGATTGAGATGCGGACGATTTCCCATCAAGCCACAGTGGAAGATTTGGTTGATTTGTGTCTGGAGACGGGATATTCTCGGATTCCCGTCCAAGAAGAATCGAAAGATCGCATTGTCGGGGTGGTTCATTTGAAGCAAGCTTTACCCTATTTGGGCAATTGGCAAGGAGAAGCGGATCGTGGAGATCGCCCCTCTACATCCGCTTCATTCGGCACCAGTTTGCCGGTGACGGAATTAATGGATCCTCCGGTTTATGTTCCAGAAACTAAGCGGGTGGCGGATTTACTTAAGGAAATGCTCCAACAACGATTCCATATTGCCATTGTTGTGGATGAATACGGTGGCACCGTGGGATTAGTGACCTTAGAAGATATTCTCGAAGAACTGGTGGGGGAAATCTATGATGAAAGTGATTTTCCCTTGCGCGATCGCACCCAATCTGGTCAGTCGAGTAAATCATCATCGGGGCGTTCTGCCCGAACTAAGGGCAATCAAGCCGACAAGCCTTAACCATCAGCCTTTGCGGGCATCAAACCATCCTCTCTGAAGAAATCATCCAGGGATTTAATCAGCGCCCGGGAACTATCAAAAAAAAATTTTTTGTAAAAACAGTTGCATTTCAAAATTTTTGTGCTAGGATATATAACTGTGGGTTCAAAAGGGTCGGTGCCCGAGAGGTTAATGGGGGCGGACTGTAAATCCGCTGGCTACGCCTACGCTGGTTCAAATCCAGCCCGGCCCACCACAAACCAAATATGGGTTTATTTATATTTCTAAACCTGGTTTAAAGTACCAGCGCCCGTGTAGCTCAGTGGTAGAGCACACCCTTGGTAAGGGTGAGGTCACGAGTTCAATCCTCGTCACGGGCTTTTAAATTATTTCCTTACAGCATAAGGCTTGTAGAGGGTTAACTTCATTGATAATATTATCCGTTAACCTATATTTCACTGATTAGCACTTGAGCATAATACAGCAAAACAAGGGTATTTACGGGAATATGGGAATAGTTTCCCCTGATCATGGCATCGCTCTATCAAGGGATCTATCTAGGGGCAAGCCATTGAACCGATCGCCGATAGGGGTCATAGTCTGGTCATAGTCGCGATCGCCCATGAGCGGGTTTATCAAGGTTTCCAGATATTTTGAACGGGTGCGACAGGATTCGAACCTGTGACAAACGGATTAGAAGTCCGCTACTCTATCCATCTGAGTTACGCACCCAAGCGATCGTGCTGGTATAGTATATCACGATTTTCGCCAATTTGGATCTAAAAAAAGATCAAACAAGGTTTGCGATACCTTTCACATTAATATATGGTATCAAAATATGTCCATAGTGGTCTAAGAAATCAAAAATATGAGCGATCGCCTCCAGGAGGGAACTGAGAACAGTCTGATCCAAGATAGTGATAAATGTACAGTAAAGCAGTAAATTATGAATCAGGCAACTGTCTCCGTAAAATCATCAATCCATTGGTGAGCCGACGGAGACAACATTCTCCGGCAGACCGCCTCTCACTGATTAAACGTCTCAGGCGCAGGCGACTGTCCAGAGAATCACCTTGTCATTCCCGCGAAGGCGGGAACACCCAAGGGCTATTGTAGCCCAGGCAAGCCACAAAGATTTAATTGGCAGTGTCATGTTTATTCTGAAACGGCAGGATGTTGAAATCTCTAGTGTTCAGCACCCCAAAACGGGTCAGCAGATTCCAATTCTGAACTATCAAGGTCAAAGCTTTCGTTTGATTAACGTATTTGGTGCGGCTCAAGCGGAAGAGGCAAGAGCTTTCTGGCGGGATCTGACTGATAACCGTGGGAAAGCTTGTGTCCTGCTCGAAGAGCCTGACAGATACAGTGTTTGGGGAAAAATAAAAATAGAACAACTTGGTGACGACACCAGCGGGGCTGGAACGGCATCTACCGCCGTGTTGACCCAAGCTTCTTTACTACTAATGCAAGCGGTGTACTTCGATATTGAAGATTTGCTTGGCAACCGGCAAGCTTCTGCCTTTCAGAAGGACATTGCTCAAATCATGCAAAAGTGGAAATTCCCCCAAGTCGATTCTCCCAAGGCGGTGAGTCAGCTACTTGAGATGAATCCTTTAGAAGACAAGATGCCCGCATGGCAGGAGCATCATATAACTACCTTGTTGCAAGAACTCTTTAATCTTGGCAAACAATATTTTGGCAATGACAGCTTTACTGCTGGAGCCGTTGATGCCTTGGAAGACTTGCAACAAAGTGAGCGCAAGCAGTTTGTTGATTGGATGAATCAATATCCCCTAGGTAAGCTCTGGGGAACAGATTAAATCACAATCTGTAACAATTGATCCGGAACTCCCAGGACAAATAGGATTGATCTGAACCCGATCCTGGATTCCGCCTGAAGAAGCGAGAACCGCAAAGTTATATCCATTCATATGTCTTTGCGATCCGCAAACAGCGAGTTAACCTTTTGGGATGTCCTATGCGTACAAGCTCAGAAAAGTTAAGCAGTTCTCAACCGTTGCTATCAGCCCAAAATTTGATTGTCGCCGGCATTGCTTGGGCGGTCTTTGCTCTGTTGTTTTTTCTGCTATTCAGTGTTACTCCTCCCGGTGAGGAACGACCGCTTTGGTATTCAATTGGTACTTTGATTTTTGAAGTGGTCGCATTTTTGGCCGGAGGCATTCTGTGTTTGAGAAATTGGCGTTCTCCACAGGTGGTCAGCGGACGGACGGTTTGGCTGGCAATTGGGATCGGGCTGCTGTCATACGCGATCGGCGATATATTGTTTGGCTGCTGGGAACTAATTTGGCAGTTACAGCCAGATGTGACTTTGGGAGATATATTTTTTCTGATTACCTATATCTGTCTGGGTTGGGGCATGGTATTGGCAGTTCTCTCCAAGCGCGTCAACCTGGAAATTTGGCAGTGGGCAGTATTACTGGGAATTGCCGCCCTCGGTATTGCTTTCGCCTTTTGGGTTTCTATGCCCACAGAAGGTGCTTTGACTGCAACTGAAGCGGTCATTCCCGAATTTTCCACCACTGCCCCAAGGATCATCTTGGCCATTGATACCGAATTGTCCAAATATTCCTACTATGTAGGACTATTTTATGTAGTCGCTGATGTATTTCTCTTGATTATTGCCACAGCGCTGCTTTTGGCCTTTTGGGGCGGTAAATTTTCCCAATCTTGGCAAATGATCGCCGCAGCGACTTTTTCCCTTTATATTGCGGATATGTGGTTTAAATACGCCGATAGATCGATTGAAAATTATCAAAGTGGCAACCTTTTGGAAGTGTTTTGGATTTTCTCTCCAGTGCTGTTTGGTATTGGTGCGGTTTTGGAATATCACATTTCCACTCGTTCCCGTCAAGGCCGACGCCGACGAGGTGGATCTTCCTCTTCTAGTTGATCCGATCTTTGAATTGTCCTTGAATTGCCGATCCGGAGTGTGAGATTTCCTGCCGATCAGGAGATTTTGATCTCCGGATTATTTTTTTCGGGAGGTCAGCTTCTCAGCTTCTCAGCCAGATTTCTGCGGCTGAAAGGTGAAAGCTCAAAGCTAATAGCTTGTCGTAATGTCATTGGTTATTGGTTATTAGTTATTGGTTATTGGTTTGAGGGAACGGGGAACGGTCTGTAGGGGTTCCATTGCGAAGCATTAGTCGTAAGACTATATGGCCATTCGCCCCTACAGTAGAGAGACAAACGACTTTCGGAGAAATGACAAGTATAAATAAAGATGTCAATGTTCTATTTGAGATAAAATCTTGATATAATTAACTTTTTCCGTTTGGTATTATATTGAAAGATCCCGCGCTGCGTGGCGCAAATTATATTAATTGGGTAATAGCAACAAGATTCTCTTAACTACAGAGGCGGCATGAGTTCTCGAAAATTATCTGATTCTGACAAATGCGATATCATCGAACTTTATCGACAGCCGGGAGAAACTACTTTAACCTTGGCTAGTCGCTATGGGGTGAGTAGTTCGACGATTAGCCGCATCCTCAAAAGCAGTTTATCTGAGCATGAATATGAAACCCTAATTCAAGAGAAGCGATCGGGCCGTGTAGTCCCGACAGCCCCTGAATTAGAGGTAGTATCACCTCTCGCAGACAACCGCCGTCCGAGAAAGCGTTCTTCGGTGACGAATGAATCACAAGGGTTATTCGATTCTGGCACTCAACTGAGTCTGTTAGATCAAGCAGAGATCGAAAGTTCCCGTGATGATGATGTAGACGAGATTTATCAAGCAGAAGCCAGCACTTTACATGAAATGCTGGGCGAAGATTTGCTCGATGATGATGATATTGATGATGAGGATGATGACGACTATGATGATGAGGATGATGAGGAGGATAATGAACCATACATTAGTGGGCCTCGGAAAATTTCTCAAACCGTCGTCGAAGTCCTGCCGATTAAAAATGCTGAGTTACCCAGACCTTGTTATATTGTGGTAGACCGAGGTGGGGAGTTGATTACTCGTCCTTTGGGAGATTTTAGTGAACTGGGAAAAATTTCTTTAAATGAATTCCAGCAAAGAACTTTGCCGGTTTTTGATAATCATCGAGTGGCGAGACGATTTTCTAATCGAAATCAGCGGGTGATTAAGGTTCCCGATGGGGGGATGTTGCAAAAAACGGCTCCCTATTTGGAGGCAAAAGGAATTAGCCGCTTGTTGGTGGATGGTCAAGTGTATTCTCTCTAGGGTTAATTCCCTGGTCAAGAAGGCGATCTTGTTCCCTTGATTTTCCTTGGGCAAATCGCCGCCATTGACTGTTCTAATCCCTTCTGGTGCTGGTTGAACTGGACTTAGCAACACTCAACCAGTAAATTTCTATATAAAATAGAAAATCATTATTCATTGTTTTTACCTTGACTGATTACTCATGTTGCTTGCACCGATTCAACGTTGTAAATTAGACGAGTCTGATGATACGCTGTTTTATTCCTATCCCCGATTTGTCACCCATGTGGATGACGGGTTTATCGACCAACTGACCAATGTATATCGAGAACGTCTAAAACCGAATACTCGGATTTTGGATCTGATGAGTAGCTGGGTTTCCCATTTGCCCGATGAGATGGATTTTTCTCATGTAGAAGGTCACGGGTTGAATCAGGCTGAACTGGCAAAAAATACCCGCTTTGATCATTATTTTTTGCAGGATTTGAATAAAAATCCTCAACTGCCTTTACCCGATCAAAGTTTTGATGCGGTGTTGAATGCGGTTTCGGTGCAGTATTTACAATACCCAGAAGCGGTGTTTCACGAAATTCATCGAATTCTCAAACCCGGTGGGGTGGCGATTGTGAGTTTTTCTAATCGGATGTTTTACCACAAGGCGATTCAAGCATGGCGAGATGGTTCGGAGGCGAATCGGGTTGAGTTGGTGAAAGGCTATTTTAATTCCGTACAAGGATTTAAAAAATTTAGCGTTCCTGAAGTGATTGCGGTGCGATCGGAGGTGCCGAGTTTTCTTCAGTTTTTCGGGATGGCTGGAGGAGATCCTTTTTATGCGGTGATTGCCTATCGCACCGCTTAATGATTTTCAGTTTCGGCGATCGCTCAATCAGCGGGGATAATGATTAGACAATTCTGGCAAACAGGACGGATCGATCCCCCCAACCCCCCGATAAGAGCGCCAATCGGCTTTTTAGCTTGGGAAAGCATTTTTGTCTATTAATTAGGGTTATGGGGATATACCTCCGGGGGGCGATCGCCTTAAATTCCCCCTGCAATTATCTGTTGATTGGGTCAGAATTCACCTTTCATTTCCCCTGCAATCATCTGTTGATTGGGTCAAAATGTGGGTAATTGCAATAGACCTATTGCTTTTTGTCAATGGTAATGGGGATAATTTAATTAACCTCATAAATCCGAGACTCCTAAACTTGAATCAAGTATCAGGTTATGGGATAGTCTCTGATTAGAGAAAGCCAAGCCATCAGCAATTTATGCCATCAGGGTCATCTTTTTCTCAATTTTTTTTCAAAACAATATTCAGGGAAGAGATTCGGCAATTTACTCTTCACTGTTGATGCTTTATTTGTGAAAAATTATTTCTCAAAAATTATTCGGCGATCGCTTCATCGCCTCATCAGCAAGTTTTTTGTCATCATGGAAATAGACAAACAACCAGGTTTTTGTCAGAAACCTGATTGTTTGTTTTCTGGTTATTTGTTTATTTTGACTCAGAAAAAATATTTGGAGTGATTTGCTGATCGATCACGCTGATTTTTGAGAAAACATGATAGGCTAAAATCTCGTACAAAACTCTTGCAAAAAAGGTTTGATTTATCCAATGGGAGTAAAAAAAATGGGTTTTTGCAATAACCCTCTTGCCTTTTGGTAAATCCCTTTGCCATAATCAGAACATAGGTAAATAACCTAGATGTCAATCACTTGAGTCATCACTGACTACTACCAGCAGGATCCATTAAAAAACCATCGGGGTGCTTTCTAAAAGGAAATAACAGTTACCATTTTTTTATTTAGGTGGCTTTTAGTTGACGATTCGCTAAATTTGAGTTGGGGAAAAGTGTAACTTTCCCCAATTTTTTTGTGGCGGCAATTTTTGCTTCTGAATATTTGATTTGGATAGAATTTTCACGATCGTCGAGCATCATGTCACTGAAGCATAACTTTTGGCGTCCGGGTTGATGGCGACAATCTGTTAAAATGACCGGCATATGTTTAGGGCGATCGCTGCCTGAATTTTGCTATCATCAGGAGACTTTATGACCACCAAAGAAAATCAGGGAAAAAATCGCGTTTTAGTGGTGGGGGCTACCGGAGGGGTGGGACAGCTTACGGTGGGCAAATTGTTAGAAAAAGGCTTTTTCGTCCGAGTTTTAGTGCGAGATGCGGTTGCAGCCCAGAAAATGTTTAATGATTCCTTAAATCACCGGGTAGAAATTGTTTTAGGTGATATCCGCGATCGCGCCACTTTGTCCCCGGCAATGGAAAATATTGACTATATTATTTGTTGTACCGGAACCACGGCTTTTCCTTCGAGTCGATGGGAGTTTGAGAGTATCAACCAAGGGCAGCGATTACCGGGTTTCTTAGAATGGCTGAAAATATATTTTAATCGGGATTATTGCATTTCTCAGGCCAAGAATAGCCCGGATAAAGTGGATGCAGAGGGAGTGAGTAACCTGGTAGAGGTTGCCGCCAAAGATTTACGGAGGTTTGTTTTTGTGTCTTCTTGTGGCATTTTGCGGAAAGAAAAACCCCCTTTTAGTATTTTAAATCGTTTCGGAGTTTTGGATGCAAAAGAAAAAGGCGAAAAGGCGATCGCCAACTCAGGAATTCCTTACACAATTATTCGGCCAGCCCGACTCATTGACGGCCCATTTACCTCTTATGATTTAAATACCTTATTAAAGGCCACTACCGAGGGAAAACTGGGATTGGTCATCGGCACAGGCGATATTTTATCAGGGCAAACCAGTCGCATTGATGTAGCCACTGCTTGTGTCGAATGTCTTAGTCACCCAGAAACAGAAAATACCGTATTTGAGTTAATTAATCAGGGGGAAAGACCTGCCCAAATTGACTGGAAATATCTTTTTTCTCAATTAAAGTGAATTCTGTTGCAACTGTTTAAATACAGGATTTACAAGCAACCGCGATCGCCCTCCCTCTGATATTTTTTCTACTAAGCCCCGTCTGCCTAATGATTGCATGGCTTCGGTTAATTCTGATTTGGCAAATTCCCGTAATCCAGGTGGTTGAGAAATATCTACGGCTTCATATTCTGAAAACCTGGATATGACTTTTTTTTCTAACTCCGATAAACGGTCTAAGTGAGATTCGAGAATGGGGGATAAGTCGCCGATAAATATCTCCTCTTGGTCGGCTAAAAATAAAGAAACGCTACCATCAAATAGTTCTAGTATCGTTGAGGCGATGATATTTAACCAGGTGGGATGACCTTGATAGAGGTTGATTAATTCTGGCCATTTTTCTGAATCGGTTAATCCGTGTTCTTTCAAAATTTCCTCAGCATCCGCTGATAATCCTTTCAAGTTTAAGGTGCGGGTGGATTGTTTTTCGCCTTGTAAAGTGACGAGTTCTCTGGGTTTTTCCCAACTGAGGAGAATCACGCAACTTTGATGATGGTTTTTGGCGATTTGTTGCCAAAATTGGCCATAGTCTTTATGTTCGGTTAAGTATTGACCAGCAAGGAACCCGCTTTGAAAAAGATTTTGCAGGTCATCCAGGATGACTAAACAGCGCGAGTTACGAAAGTAATCAATTATTGTGGGTAATGGGGGATTTTGTGACTGGGCAAAAAATTGTTGCAGTTGGTTTTTTAGAGAGGAAAGGGTGGGAGTTTCTGTGAGACTTTTCCAAATAATATAGTCAAATTCAGGCTTGATTTGTTCTATGAGTTGCCTGGTTAGTACGCTTTTGCCAATGCCACTGAGTCCATAGATGGTAATTAAGCGGATCTGGTCTTGTAAGATCCACTGTTTGAGGGTATTTAGTTCGGTGTTGCGGTTGTAAAAGTCGCTGAGGTCTGGGGCGTCGATTAGGTCGATAATGGGTGAGTAATTTTGGGTGGGGGAAGAGTGAGAAGAAGAGAGATCGGAGGGCGATCGCTGTTTCGGATTTTCTTCATATTGCCTGCTTTCTCCACAGATATTTATATGACTTCTATTAATTTTACTATTAACAATCTGTGAAGAATTACCATAATTGTAAATACTAGATACTGCTTTTCGTTCTAAAACAGAGCGAGAATTTGCCTTATGAATCTCTTCTCCCAATAGTGCCGATAGAGTCTGCCATAATTCCCCAGCAATATTTTTAATATGAGACTTACTGCGATGGCACTTTTTAGCAATGTCTTCATATTTTAACCCTTGCCAAGCCCCTTCTAGGATAGCCGTTTGCACAGAATCGAGGTGTTTCTCTGTTTTCGCAAATACAATGCCATCTGCCCACTGTAGCAGTTCCTCAGTAGTCATAGATTTCTTTAGGGTTGAAGTCTTGGTTTAAGCTTTTCTTAATTTATCATACTTTTTCGTACTTTTCCGTACTTTGGCAAGGAGAGCCTAGATAAATTGATAAAAAACTTTACAAAAGTCCTTACTTTATCGTACTTTTTGAGGGTTGTAAAATCCAGAATTATCTTAGATAATGAAAAAAATTTTTTGATTACATTGGAGAATAACTATGCAAAAAATGATGAGATTTTTTTCGGCATCAATATTAATGGTTGTGTTGTTTTTCAGTAATGTTGTCCCTGTATGGGCTAGTTCATCTTTTAACCCAATAGATAATGTTTCTATCAGTCAGGCATATACAGCCAATTCACAGTCCGAGCAAATTCAAAAACATTTAATTGTTGAAAAGATGGTTTGCCGATACGTTGATGGTCAAAAAAGATGTTGGGACGAATAGTTTAATCCCTTGAATCTAAGTATTTAGCCATAAATTAAAATTTTGCTTCGATTGTCATGCTGATTATATCATAATCGGAGCATAATTTTAATTATACTAATAATTTTATATATAAAATTATTAAAAATAACTATTAAAAATACACAAAAAAACAGAAGTTTAGTTGTATAATCATCAAGAACAATTATGCCATTGTTTAACTTGTTTGCTAAAAAAACATTTCAAGAAACCAAGACAATTACCGATGAAGATATGGTGCGGATAGTTGGGGAGTGCAAGAAGTCATTACCATCTCTTCCTGGAAACCCTGAAATCTTAGAGAAAATCAGCTTTGATAAGGTAGTGAGTTATTTGAAAAGCGATCGCCCCGATAATCCCAATCTAACACAAGCAGCGATCGTTCGCCAAGAACATCCCGAAGGCACTTTTTTAGCCCTCGTATTTTTGGACGAAAATAACCATTTAATTTATCTGCCCAGTGGTGTTCCTTCAGGACGGCAGATCGTTGCCAAAAAGCTGAATAAAAAATTAAGTCAGTTTTTGGGCGATCGCGATTTCAGTCTGGTTGAGTTAAAACAAACATCCATCGTCGTCAAAGCGATTAAGATAGCGAGTATCATCATTTGGACTACGGTGATTTTTCTGGTGTTAATCCCATTACTGGGACGCTTGATTATGACTCAAGCTTTAGCTGCTGAATTAAATCCTCCTCCTTCTTTGGAAATTACACAAAATATGGTAGCATTTGGGGGGTCAGGGGACAAGAAAGTTTTTGATCAAGCTCGTCAGACAGCCTATAAAGAGGCTCAACAATATGCCAAACAGGAATTAGATAAATGGGAAACTGAATTAATTAACCGCATAGATACGGATTTTCTGAACTGGTATTTTAGTTACTTTAATCAGAAAAAACAAGAATTTGACGTTCTTTTTCAATTTGCCGGCCAAAATATTATAAATGGATTCAATCAGTCCAGAGTTAACGAACAAATCAAAAATAGCGTAAATGATAATCTTCAAAGAGAATTTGCTCGTCGCGTTGTTAGTTCAAAATCTGCCGAAAGTAAATTTAAGACAATCGTGATTGATACCACTGAGTTGTATGTAGAAAAGCTATCGGCTGAACTAAAAAATGTTCCCAAAAAGTATAAAATTGCTGAGGCAGACTGGCAGCAATATTTAGAGACAATCAAAGCCAGATTAGCAGATGAACAAGGAGAGCAATCATTGCCACTCAAAATTATCGGTGGTTATGCCACAACTAAAGCTGTAGTTACATTAGGAGCTATGGCTAGTGGTGAAGCTATCGCTGCATTGGCTGCTAGTAAAATAGCAAGTATGATCGATCCTGTCGTTGCTCTTGGATTACTTGCCTGGGATTATTGGGATTATCGTAATGGAGTTGCACAAAATAAGCCGCGTTTGCGTGAGGATTTAGTTGAATCTATACATGAACTCAAAAATACTCTTTTAAAGGATCGTGAATTGGGTGTGATGTCTGCGGTGAATGAATTAGATGAACAAATAAAAAATAGTGTATAACGCGGATATTGTGCGTGACTTTATTTGTCACCAATGCCATAGGTTAGAGGACAGGGGATTGAGGATATGTGCAAACCGATCGCATTCTTGATTTAATTCTCAAATTCGGGCGATCGCTGACAAAAAATTGCCCAAGCAGAGCAGACAAGAAACCGGGTTTTTTTGGAAAAACCCGGTTTCTGTTTTTTTAAGCAATTTATCGGCGGTTTGGGAAAGCGATCGCCCCTATCTCTAACCAAAAAAGAAACCGGGTTTCTGCGAGAATTTTGGCAAATTAACTATCATATTTGGATCGGAAACCCGGTTTCTAATTCCCTTAAAGGTTATCGGGATCTAACCCGATCGCCCGCAACCGTTCGGCGAGACGTTCTGCCCGTTGGCGTTCCGCTTCAGCTAGTTGTTGAGCTTGTTGTGCCCGTTGGCGTTCCGCTTCAGCTAGTTGTTGAGCTTGTTCCGCCTTTTGGCGTTCCGCTTCAGCTAGTTGTTGAGCTTGTTGTGCCCGTTGGCGTTCCGCTTCAGCCTTTTGGCGTTCCTCCTCAGCCTTTTGGCGTTCTGCCTCAGCCTTTTGGCGTTCAGCCTCAGCGTTTTGGCGTTCTGCCTCAGCATGAAGGTGTTCTGCCTCTTCCGGTAGCAACACCAAATTGCCTTCGGTATCGTAAAACCGTAACCAAACGGCCTCCTCTCGGTCGATAGTACCCGACCAAGTTCCCAGCCAAAAGCCTAAACTCTCACACCAGAGCCAACCTCGGTCATTTGGCACCAAGGTCTGATAACCCTGGGAACCTTGCAAATGCCATCCCTGTAAGGAATTTGGCTCAAACGGGTCAAAGACAAAATAATCAGGGGTGCGGAAAACCTGCTGATAAATATCCTTTTTGATTCCTTTATCTACTCTCGCGGTACTGGGGGACATGAACTCGACAATTACATCTGGGTAGCGACCCCCTTCAAACCAGATCACCCAACCCTGTCGTTCCTTTGTGCCATCTACATCTAAGACCGCAAAGAAATCAGGGCCGCGAAAATCTTTGTTTCTAACTTGTTCGCTGCTGTAGTAAATAAACATATTGCCGCCCGTATAGAAATCATTGCGATCGCTCCAAGCTTGTTGCAATGACCGAATCAGGACGTTCATGGCAATGCGGTGGCGGTTAGTCTCCAAGGGTTCTCCATCATCAAAAATCAAATCCGTCGGCGGCATGGGGGGTTCCCAGTCCGGCTCCACGACGGTTTCGGGGCAAGTCTGGGCAGTGAGTTCTACTGACATTTTCGGTTCCCCACTTTCTGGTAATTCTTGTTGATGATTATATCCCAACCAACAAATAGCTGGCAGCCTCATCAATAGCGGCATTCGAGCGATTTTGCTCCTCTGAGTCAATTTTTTTGATGGAAATTATAGGTTAAGATTAAAAACTAACTGGAAAGGGCTGATTCTGATGACCAAAAAGATTATTGCCATTTTGGAAGATGACTCAGGACGAGTCAGTGCAATGCGCGATCGCCTCAACGAATTATTTTCTGATTGGGCTTATATTTTTTTCAACAATGCCCCAGATATGATTGAATGGCTGGAAACTCATCTATCTGAATGTATTGTCATTAGTCTTGACCATGATCTTGGGCCAAGTTGGAAACGCGATGGTCAGTTATTTGACCCTGGAACTGGCCGAGATGTCGTAGATTATTTGGTGACAAAATCACCTCAATGTCCGCTGATTATTCATAGTTCTAATGCTGAGGCTGTGATTGGTATGGAAATGGCATTAACTGAGGTGAATTGGCAGGTAGAAAGGGTGATTCCTTTTGTCAGTCTTGGTTCGTTAATTGGCAGTGCGGAATGGATTGATACCGATTGGACAGAGACGATCAATCGGTTATTAAAGAGGCATTCCTCAGAGTCGATCAATTCTCAAACAATTGATTTGCTAGAACCAATAATTGATCACAAAAAAACATTGCTTGAAAATAGATTGATTATTGTTTTAGACGATAGTGAAGCAAGTTGGAAATTAACCCAGCTTCAACTCGATGAAGTGTTTCCTTCACGGTCATCTTTATGGTTTTCTGGTGCCACTGATTTGATGGCTTGGTTATCGGAGCATTTAGCAGGGATGAATCTTAGCCGCAATGCTCGCCAAATCGCGATTTTAGATAACAGTAAACAACGAATTGAGGAAATGCGCCATCAACTTCAGCGGTTTAGTCCCAATTGGTTGCCAGTATTTTTTGATAATGCACCAGAGGCGATCGCCTGGTTTTCAGAAAATTTACACCAATGCGATTTAATCAGTCTTGACTATAATCTTGGCCCCACTTGGACTCGCGAAAATCAACGGTTTGACCCTGGAACTGGCCGAGATGTCGTCGATTATTTGGCCACTCAATCGCCTCAATGTCCGATTATTTTTCATAATTCCCGAAGCGAAACAGAGATTGGGATGGAAATCGGATTAATTGAGACTGCCTGGATTTTTGAACGAGTCCCACATTCGCCATTTTTAGCCTGGATTTCTCAAGATTGGGTTGAGTTGGTGCAGCTTTTTTTAAATGCGATCGCCCCAAAACCTTTGACTTTAGATGATATTCCTGATGCTGAAGCTGAATGGGCAGAAATTAATTACTTTGCCTTATCTTTTGACGGATATCGATATTGGCAGTCCGTAGAAGCTTGTATTCAATTGGGTAAATATTGCGCCCAAAATTACCATATTTCGGGCATCTTGCCGGACTCCATTGCTGAATTGCGAACTGGACTCTTAGTTGAAAGAAATCGTTGGCGGCGATCGGGAATAGAACCAGATGATCCGTCGATGCAATATATACAAGCAATTCTCACCAGCATTCGTTTACAGCTATGTAATAATTGAGAGATTAGCCTCAATTATTGCTTATTTGCTCACCGATTTGATTACTGATTTCACTTTCAGCTTAGTTTATTTATCATCGCGGAATAAACCCATCAAAGGGCCTAAGATAGCCCCAAAAACAAAGCCACCGGCATGAGCCCAGTAAGCCACACCTCCTGGGGCGCTAATACTGGTTTGAGGCAAGCTGGCAATGCTATAAAAAGCTTGTTGAATAAACCAAAGTCCCAGGAATAAAAAAGCAGGAATTCTGACGGTTGTAAAGATAAAATATAACGGAATTAAGGTGACTATTTTAGCTTTAGGATATCTGATAATATAAGCACCCATCACTCCAGCGATCGCCCCTGAAGCACCCAAAGAAGGAATCGCAGAATCCATAGAAAAAAACCAGTGGGCTAATGCGGCCAAAGCACCACAAACTAAATAAAACAGCAAATATTTAATATGACCCAAACAATCTTCGACATTATTGCCAAAAATCCACAAAAACAGCATATTTCCGCCGAGGTGTAGCCAGCCTCCGTGGAGAAATTGAGAAGAAAATAAAGTAATCCACTCTCCTTGAGGTTTGGCGGTCAACTGTTCCGGCACCACCGCCCAAGCTTGGAAAAATTCTTCTAACTGACCCTGTTGTTGTAAACTCACTTCTAAGATAAACACCAATATATTAATAATAATTAGTGCGTAGGTTATATACGGTGTAATAGTTGTTGGATTTTCATCTCTTAGGGGAACCACGGCGGTTTTTCCTCTTTACTGAAAGCTTTTTGTTTACGATAGCCTATTTGATTCTCGGATGTCTTGCTGGCGCTAATGTGAATTCCTTTCCTGTAGTAGGGGGAATATCGGCAATTTGCGGTCATAAAAACACCTCTAGACTCGGTGAAGAGTCTAGAGGTGTTCTCCAGATTTATTCATTGAGGCAGTAGCCGCTCAAAGGATTTGAGTGATGGCGACGCCGAGTTTTTTAGTTTACCAGCCTTTATCAGCTTGTTCGAGGACGTAGGTAGCGACGTTTTCAATATCAGCATCGCTCAAACGACCACCAAATGCGGGCATAGCACCTTTACCTTTTGTCACCTGGGTAATGATGGCTTCTTTGGAATACATTCCGTAAGTTTCTAAAGCATCTTTTTTCAGGGTTTTGGGGGCCATGACCACATTGTTACCATTCATGTGGCAAGCAGTGCAGTTGGCGGTAAAGATTTTGGCGCCAGCGGCAGCATCTCCAGCTTGGGCTGGAGGAACGAACGCCACAGTCAGGACGGCGATCGCAACCAAGAAAATTGATAATAGTTTCTTCAAAGTGGCTCTCCTCTTCATAAATACAGACAAATCTGTCAAATCGTATTGTATATCGTCAGGGTGACAACAACTTAGACCCGTGATTAAAATCTTCGGGGTATCTCCAGCAAGTTTCTGGCGCAACTCTTTGGGATCCCTTGGAAGGCTGAATCATCTCTTGCCCAGGACACGATTTTGAGAATCGGACTTTTGGCAAGTAGGCGATTTCGCGATCTATCGCGAATTATTTTCTGTTCCTGACGGGCAATAGGCTACCATAAAACAAAACACACAGCAACCACAGGAACGGCGGCAATATGGTTGATGACGGGAAATCATGGCGCAAATGGTAGGGGCAATTCCCCCGTGGTTGCTCAGTGCGATCGCCCTGGTCAGTCTTTAGACATTTATTTCTCTGTCAATTTGTTATAAAGATAGAGAACCATTAAAATTTCTAGAAAAATCATCGTTGATTGAGCGATTAACTCTATCATTGATCATATTCTTTTTATTTTTTACCTTTAATTTTTGGATTGAATCCTGAATATTGATATGCTAACGGAGCAAGCTTCCGAGCCAATCGGCAAAATTCTCCTCATTGATGATGAGTTAACCACTCGATTAATTTTACAAAAAAATTTGCAGGATGAACAATACCAGGTCAAAGTCGCCACCAATGGAAAAGAAGGCTTAATGATTGCCGAAGAGTTTTGTCCTGATTTGATTATTTGTGACTGGATGATGCCGGTGTTAGATGGGTTAGAGGTTTGTCAACAAATCAAGGCAAATACCCAGTTATATGCGACATTTTTTATTTTGCTAACCGGACGAGAGCAAGTCAGCGATCGCGTCAAAGGACTGGACAGCGGAGCCGATGAATTTCTCTGTAAACCCATTGATCTCAATGAACTCAAAGCCCGGGTGCGTGCTGGATTAAGAATCTCTCGATTAAACCAGCAATTAAAAGCAACCAACGAAGAATTAAGTCAGGTGAATAAACAGTTAAAAGTTAGAAATGAACTCTTGGAATCTCTCTCCATGACTGATGCCATGACCGGGTTACTCAACCGTCGCGCCTTGGATCAAAGTTTACCTCATTTATTAGCGCAAGTGGGCAAACGAGATGGGACTGAGATTCACTATCGATATCTCTGTATTTTTATGATTGATGTGGATTATTTTAAACAGGTGAATGACAATTATGGCCACAAAATTGGCGACAATGTGTTAAAAATTTTGGCGCAACGATTACAGGCGAATGTCCGTCCTAATAGTTCCGTATATCGTTACGGTGGAGAAGAAATTGTTTGTGTCACCCAGGGGATTCACCCCAAAAAGATGAGAGATTATGGAGAATCTTTACGCAAGGCGATCGCCGATCATCCGTTTAAAGTCTCTGGGGATTTACAGCTTGGGATTACCATTAGTCTGGGAGGGGCGATCGCCAGCGAGACTCATTCGTTTAAAGCTCACGATTTATTGCACCAAGCTGACTTAGCCCTTTATCAAGCCAAACATAATGGTCGGAATTGTCTGCGCTTTTCACCCGAAGCCGAACTATTAATCAACACCAATCCAGTCTAATCCTAATTTTCTCATATTTTAATTTTTTCGGTAATTTTTTAGCTCCAGAAAAAAATTCACCAATTAAGCATATTGGTGAATCTTTAGGAAAATCTATTGCTCGATGATTTTTGTCAACTTAAAATCATTGTGATTTGGTCAGATTTATCTTAGATTGACCGGAAATTTAGAGGCCAAAAGTGTCAGAACCCCATCCGGGAGCTTTTTCGGCGGAACGGAGCAGAAAAGCCGATAAATTTTCCACCTTTTCTGTAGAAAGCCAGGTGTCCGGTACTTCTCGACACCAGAAGTTTTCCCCCATACCATCGTAAGTGGTGGGATGGCGTAAATAGGCTACTAAAGCATTGATATTATCCCGTGGAGGTGTTGCCCCTTTGAGGTTTTCCATCGATAATGTCACCGAGGGAACAGGTAAATTAGAACCACCCACGTGACAATTCATACAATTTTGTAAAAACAGACTTTTTCCTTCGGAAATTTGGTCAGGAGAAAATAAGCGAGTTTCCCCTGCTTCATTCAATTTTAAGGGTACAGGTTCGGTGACTTGCAAGTATCGACGCAGATAAGGTTCAATCGGATCAGCCTCGGCGGGCTGAATCCAGATCATTACCCCTAAAATTGCTACCAAAAGGATCAGAAAATTACGCATGAAGAAAGACTGATATATCCGCCACATTTTTTATTACTTTCAAATCTGTAATGAGTTTTTATCTGTGAATTGGGTAATTATTAACCACCATAAAGAATCAAACATTTTCCCCAGAGGTAAAAATTTTTAATCTCTCATCGGCCATTAATAATTACCCATGACCAGTTACGGAATCTCCGAATAACCTGCCTAATTAACGCACGGTTTTACCACCGCCCCACTTGACGTTGACTTTGGGTTCTACAAGCATGAAACTGGCGATCGCATAGAGATCATCTTCAGTCAGATTTCTCATTTCCGCGAAAATATCCGCACTCTTCATACTGGGGTGGATTTCAGAAATATCATACTCCCCATCATAGCTGGTGGGATTTTTCATATAATCGATCAACGATTCAATATTATTGCGAGGGGGGGTCGCTAGGGCTAAAGATTCAGGATCGAGACCCACGTTAAAGTCTGTCTTAGTCACTCCCTCAAGGTGGCATTGAGAGCAGACATTAATAAATAGACGTTTGCCTTTCTCAACTTCTTTCTCTGTCACCACAACCGTATCCCCGGTGGCATTCAGTGGCAAAGTCCGCACTTCTGTGGACAGTTGCACCGCAGAAGCACTATTGACAAACACTTGAAAAGCGAAAAATACCGTGGCAACAGCCACCATGATACATCTTTTTACCATAGTTTTCCTCAAGATCAACGTTTTTGGCAGGATTAACAAAGTGAACCATAAATCGTGCGGCTAAGTTTAAGTTGGTCAAGGAAACATTCGCCGCCAAAGGATTATCGGCAGAAAACAGATTCAGGGGGTAGATTCCCCGAAAAATGCCCTTGACCAACCGAAGTCACTCAACTTTGGGAAGAGAACCCACTTCCTTCTGGCGGATGGTTTGAGACATAATTGCCTTAGCATCTTGCCAACCCAGACGGGTCTGAACCCCATTTTATGGTGACGAATGTTGACGCTTCCCACGATCGCACCGACTCAAGACTTGCTCCCCAGGGATTTGATAGTCTTGGCAATCTTTGCAAGGGATAAGGAAGCAAAACCCATAACAATCGGTTTCCGCAATTGGTGATTGCTCTCATCCAATATCAATATCATGCCACTGGACGGGATTTTTCCCAAAATATCTTTAGCAAGAATATCTGTGGCCTTGACTCAGGGGAAGAGGTTCGTAGGATAGAGAATAGAGGATAGAGGGTAATTAAGGCTAAAAAAGTAAAATTCAAGTAAAATTCGCTCCGGGGAATTATTCCTGGGAGCGAGGTTGCTGGGGTTAGGCTTCAAGTGTCACCACCGCAAAAGTAGTAACTCACTGAGAAACCATATTACTCAACTCCATTTGCGGCAATGAGAGTCGGTGAGATAAGGGAGACTGAGGCTGATGCAGGCAAATGAGTTGTGCTAAGGTTTTCTTGAGTTGGGTGCGCGGGACAATTAAATCGACAAAACCATGAGACTGCAAATCTTCCGCTGTTTGGAATTCTTCGGGTAATTTTTCCCGCAAGGTTTGTTCGATGACTCGCCGTCCGGCAAAGCCAATGGTGGCGTTGGGTTCAGAGATAATTAAATCCCCTAGCATGGCGAAACTGGCGGTGACTCCCCCAGTGGTGGGATGAGTTAATACGGGAATATATAGTAATCTCTCTTGGCGATGGCGTTCCAGGGCGCCAGAAATTTTCGCCATTTGCATCAGACTGAGCATTCCTTCTTGCATCCGGGCGCCCCCAGAGGCACAGATAATTACCAAGGGTAAGCGTTCGCGGGTGGCTTTTTCCGCTAAACGAGTGAGTTTTTCTCCGACTACGGAACCCATGCTGCCCCCCATGAACTGAAAGTCCATCACCCCTAATGCGACGGGCAGCCCATCCATTTTACCCAGTCCTGTTTGTACCGCGTCGGCAAACCCGGTTTTTTCTTGGTATTCACGCAGGCGATCGCTATATGGTTTGCGATCGCGAAACTTCAGGGCATCCACGGGTGCCAGATGCTCATCCATTGGCATCCAAGTTTTGGCATCAATCAGTTGACGGATCCGTTCATCACTATCCACCCGCATATGATGTCCGCATTCGATGCATACCAGTTGGTTGCTGAGAAGGTCTTTGGTATAAGTTAAAACCCCACACTCTGGACATTTTGTCCAGAGTCCTTCGGCAATATCCCGTTCTTGGCGTTCTTGGGCCATTGACCCAGTTTTTTTTCGATTCGCAAACCAGTCAAATAAAGACATAAAAACAATAAATCCTTTTTTCTTTTACCCTTTCCGTGTTGGCCTACATTTCCGCCATGTCGCCATGATTAACGGGGTGATTCATTCAGGAGGGATTCGAGTAGCGCTTTGGGGCGCAAGCTTCACGCCCCTGATTAGATCAATTTTCCCGAATCTTGTTAGATATAGTGAAATTTCCACCTCAATAAAACATCTGCCCGACTCAGTTACTCCGATGATTCAGTCAACTCGTCCTCTAACGGACTGAGTAAAAGCAATGCCGTCCAACGATCCACTGACCGCACTTGTAAAGCGGCTGGAGAACCACTCCCCAAACAGGGTGCAATTCCCAAATCCAGAATTCGACTAGGGATTTGATGCGCCGCCAGCAATTGCTGCATCAACTCTGCCTCCCAGCGATGGTTTGTTTGCTTAATTGTGATCCAAGACACAAAATAATCTTACAAGGAAATTATCACATACAGAGTTGTTATTTGTTATTTGTTCTTGGTTCTTGGTTCTTTGTTATTTGTTGCTGGTTGGGGGAAAGAGGATGCATAGGAAAGAGGATGCATAGGAAAGAGGAAAATTCTATGCCTCTCTATCCTCTGCCCCTCCGCTCCCCCGCACAAGACGCTCTGTTGGTTGGTGGTTGTTGTTTGTCCGCAGCCTGCCCCCGCTTTCTCAGGTGTGGATGAACCGTGAAACTTCAACAGTGAACAAATAACCAACAACAAACCACAAATAACAAACCACAAATAACAAACCACAAATAACAAACCACAAATAACAAATATTTGATTCAGGCGATCGCATCTAGGTCTACAATAAAAGATTAAAATAACCTTTGCCCCGGTTAGTCATAACTCCAAGAGCCATAAAATGCCAAGAACTCAACGCAACGATAACTTCATCGATAAAAGCTTCACGGTCATGGCGGATATCATTTTAAAGATTCTGCCGACCAATAGAGAGTCTAAAGAAGCTTTCGCCTATTACCGCGACGGAATGTCCGCCCAAGCAGATGGCGAATACGCGGAAGCCTTAGAAAATTACTATGAAGCCCTCAAGCTGGAACCGGATGATAACGATCGCAGCTATATTCTTTACAATATAGCCTTGATTCACACCAGCAATGGGGAACACGATCTGGCGTTGGAAAACTATCAAAAAGCGATTGACCTAAATCCTCGGATGCCCCAAGCCTTAAATAACATTGCGGTGATTTATCACTACAAAGGAGAAAAAGCGAAAGCTGCGGGAAACGAAGAAGAATCCGAAGCCATGTATGATAAGGCGGCAGAATACTGGAAACAAGCGATTCGTATGGCTCCCAATAACTACATCGAAGCGCAAAACTGGCTGAAGATTACCGGACGTTCTAAGATGGATATCTTTTTTTAGGGTGAGTGACATCACCGGAAATTTATCCTTGTCTATTTTGCCCAAATCCACGGCTGACAATTTCCCGTTAACAATTAACGATTAACCTAAAACCAAGATTAACTTGAAACGATGATTTCCCGCGAACAAGTTCATAAAGTAGCTCATTTAGCTCGGTTAGAACTCACAGAACAGGAAGAGGTCGAGTTTACCACTCAACTTGGCAGTATCTTAGATTATTTTGAACAATTGAGTGAACTGGACACCAGTAAAGTCAAACCCACCACCAGGGCGATCGAGGTGACAAATGTCACTCGTTTGGATGAATTGCAGCCCTTTTCTGAGCGAGAGTCAATTCTAGCGATCGCCCCTGAAGTAGATGGGGACTTTTTCAAAGTGCCCAAGATTCTTAGTGACGATTAGTGACGATTAATTAACGAATCATTAATGAATGGGGCTATTCATTATAAATATCCCCATTCATTTCTGCCCCAAAATTGAGAATTTTACTGAGGGAAACCCCATTGCGTCCAGCCTTCTTACAGTCATACAGGGCTTGATCCGCTGCGGCAATTAAAATTTCGGCAAACTTACTGGCATCAGGAATGGTAGTGGCTACCCCTAAACTGACGGTTACTTGAGTTCGCGGGATATTTTCTGCTGGGGTAGTTTGCCAAATGATTATTTTTAATTTTTCCACATTATTTCTGATAATCTTGGCAATTTTTACTGCTTCTTTGGCGTCAGTATCCGGTAAAATTATGACAAACTCATCTCCTCCATAGCGAGCGACTAAATGATCTTTTTTGGCAATATTACTAAAATATTAGCAATTTGCTTTAAGCAATTGTCTCCCAATTGATTTCCTGAGAAATCATTATATAATTTGAAATTATCTAAGTCACAGAAAATAATCGACAATGGCTTTCCCGTGGCGGCTATTTTTTGCCATTGTTGGTCTAAGTATTCTTGAAAATATCGCCTATTTGCTACCTGGGTTAGAGGATCGATATGGGAGAGTTTTTCCAATTCTTGTTTGGCTTTTTCTAATTACAAGAGGCGATCGCACAAAATTTTATTTTGCGTGGAAATATCGACGAAATTGCTATTATTTAAAAATCTGCCCAAATAGATTCTGTATAAATCACAGCGAACTCTTAGTTCACCCTGAACAAATTTGATCAAGCCTAAACTTTATAATTTATAAATCAGAATCGTATTAACATTTTATGAGTGATTGGCTGAGTGATTGCCTGAGTAATTTCCAGTGATAATTTGCAGAAAAACCGTGGCAATTTGCTCATCAGCTTGTAAAGTTGCTAAATGACGCCGCAAATGTTCCCGATAAATTCCCGTATCCCTTGCCGCTGTTGCTAAAAGTTGCTCTAAACTAAATTCTGAATTATGACATAAATTATACAATGCCAACCGAATTAACAGCGGATGTCCCCCCACCATTGCCATTAATTTATCCGTTTTTCTCTCGTCCCAAGGGAGGTCATGTAATCGGGCTAACTGCTGCACTTGTCCACGGGTAAATTCGGGTAAAGTCAGGGGTAAGCCAATATTAAAAGGAGATTGATTAATTCTCAGTGGCACATACACTTCTGTCGAGTAAACCACCAATAAGCGCAGTTTACTCCAAGGCTGCACCTGTTTCGCTTCTTCAAACCACGATGTTGCATCCGCAACGCTTCGCGATCGCAACAAAGGCAAAAACTCTTGAGCTAATTGGGGATATTCAAAAATCAGCGATAACTCATTAATACATAAAACCAAAGGACGGTGAATTGCTTCCAGCAAGTACCACTGAAAATAAAGAGTGCAATTGACTTTACTCCCCAGGTCTTCATCCCAATAATCATCTAAATTAGGTTTAAGATTTAAGGCATAGCTAATTTGCGTGCAAAACACTCGCAGAAATCGATCTATATTCTGGAAATCAGCGGTATCAATTTTTTGCAAGTCTACCGTAGCGGGGTAGTAGCCCAAGCTTTTGGCATTGTGGTTAATCCGCAACATTAAGGAAGATTTTCCCATTTCTTTTGGGGCTTTAATTCTAATTAAGCAGCCCGGTTTAGTAATTTCTTGATAAGCTTGCTCTTCCACGGGTGGACGAGGAACATAAAATGGCTACTTGATCGCAACCAGACCCGTAGGATATTCCAAGGAGGTGATCATAATTTACTGATTAACGTGAATCTGTGTACTTGTTTACCTAGTTGCTTGAGCCATCTAATTTAACTTAGATTTGGTGGTATCCGATTAGATCGATCGCTCCATCATGTCCCTGGTATAGGGAAAAAGCCAACAATGGCGGCGGAAAGCATTCTCCATTAAGTATAAACTAGCTCAGGGATGAGACAAAAAAAGTCACCACATAACAATCACCGCCATCGCGATCGCCACGATATGGATAGCGCTTGTGATGGCGGTGTAATTTTCACCCTTGATAACTTGACAGTGATTGCTGATTGGTTACGATTATCTTTGCGTAGGATAAATCCGTAAGGCTTCCGTGACGGCGCCGACAGAGACTCGCGTACCGACGGGCAATAAGGAATTGACCGTTGTCCGGGCATGAATTTCTTTACCGGAAGGGGTGATTAAGCAGTAGCGGTGTTCTCTGCCTAAAAATTGCCGATCGCAAATCACCACTGGCGCTTTTTCATTCGGGTGCAACATAATATCTTCTTCCCGAATCATCAACTCAGCCATATCCCCATCTTGGAGTAATTGTGAATTTATCGCCGAGTCTAAACCTGAGTCTAAAATCTCAAAACAACCCACTTCAGTTTCCCACTTTTGACCAATCCGTCGGGCGGTTAAAAAATTGGCTTCGGTGACAAATCCAGCCACAAACCGAGAAGTCGGTGCTTGATAAATTTCTTCTGGGGTGCCGATTTGTTCGATCGCCCCAGACCGCAGCACCGCCACTCGGTCAGAAATAACCAAAGCTTCCTCGCGATCGTGGGTGACAAAAATCGCCGTCGTCCCAGTATTTTTCAGAATTTTACGCACTTCTTCGCGCAAGTATAAACGCACTTGCAAATCTAAATTACTCAACGGTTCATCCAACAGGACAATTTCGGGACTGGGGGCTAATGCCCTCGCTAAAGCCACCCGTTGCCGTTGTCCTCCCGATAACTCGTGGGGATAACGGCGATCGAGTCCTTGTAATCCGACTAATTCCAGTAATTCTTTGACGCGCGATCGAATAGCTTTGGCATCGGGGACAGATTTTTGCCAAACTTTAAGAGAGAATTTTTCCCCCCGACGCTTCTGTAATCCAAAGGCAATATTATCCGCCACAGTTAAATGAGGAAATAAAGCATATTCTTGGAACACCATGCCTAAATGACGATTTTCTGGGTTGACCCAGACCCCTTCACTGGCAACAGTTTGCCCCGCAATGGCGATCGCTCCGGCATCGGGACGTTCAAACCCGGCAATCAGTCGTAATAGGGTAGTTTTGCCACAACCGGACGGGCCGAGTAAAGAGATAATTTCTCCCCGTTTTACCTCCAGGGAAATATCGGCAACTGCTGCCGTATTTGAGTTAGGAAATTGTTTCTTAATCCCGTTTAGGCAAAGAATCGTAGATTCAGTCATTTTTTTAATAGTTAATACAACAACCAACAACCAACAAATTTATTTTTTCTGTTTTAAAAGTACCAAAGTAGAAACAGTGGAAACCATCAGCAAACTTAAGGATGCGGCGGCAGCATCCGCAAAGGCAACATCCTCGGTGGCATTCCAAATTTCCGTGGCTAAGGTGCGAAAACCAATCGGCGCTAATAACATAGTGGCGGGCAGTTCTTTAATGGCGGTGAGAAAAACTAATAACCCACCCCCGACAACTCCCGGACTGACCAAGGGAATGGTAATTTCTTGAATGGTCTGCCAAGGACTGCGCCCCAAAATCCGGGCTGACTCTTCGAGTCCAGGGTTAATTTGTAATAAGCTGCTGCGAATCGTCCCTACGGATTGCGGTAAAAATAAAATTAAGTAAGCAAAGATTAACATAGGCAAAGTTTGATATAAACCCGGTAGATATTTGGCACCGAGAAAGACTAGGGATAAGGCGACGACGATGCCCGGTAAGCCAAAGCCAATATAGGTACAACGTTCAATTAAAGTTGCCAAAGCCCCTGGAAACCGTACCGATAAAATAGCTACGGGTAGGGCAAATAAGGTGGCAGCGATCGCCGCCAAACTTGCCGCCAGCAAAGAGTTTCCCGCCGCCGGGAAAAAATTGGGAGGCATATTCCCAGCATTGAGTCCGCGCCACAGCCAGAGCCCAGATATGGCAATGGGTAGCACTAACCCCAGGAAGGTAATTAGGCTACAAAAGGCGATCGCTGGCCATTTCCACAGACCCAAAGACACTTGCTGGAATTGACCCTGGGGACGACCCACCCCTGAGTGGCTACTGTAATAAGCCGCCCCAGTTCTGGCCCGATATTCCAACCATAAAATTAACCACACCAAAGCCACCAAGACTAAAGCCAAGACAGCGGCAGAGTTGCGGTTAAAACTGCTTTTATATTGAATGAAAATGACGCGGGTGAACGAGTCAAACTGCATCAAGCTTGGGGTGCCAAAATCTCGCAAAGAATATAAAGCCACTAACAAGCCCCCAGCCACCAGGGAAGGGCGCAGTTGGGGAAATGTAACCCGCCAAAACGTTGACCAGCTATTCTGTCCCAGATTTCGCGAGGCTTCTTCTAAGGAAGGGTCAATGCCTTGTAACCCAGACCGAATGCTAATTAGTAAATAAGGATAAGTAAATAAGGTCAGGGACAAAATCGCCCCGGGCCAACCGTAAATTGAGGGCAACTCTTGCACCCCAAACGGTTCTAGCAGCAGTTGCAACCAACTGCCTTTAGTGCCAAAAGAGGCAATGATGGCAAAACTGCCCACATAACTGGGAACCGCTAGGGGTAAAGTGGTGGCGATCGCCCAAAATTTTCGGCCTGGTAAATCCGTTCTTTCCGTTAAAAAGGCTAAAGGCAGGGAAATCAATGCAGAAAATAGCGTCACCACCCCTGCCAACCCTGCACTGTCTCGTAAGACTGCCAAAGTTCGCGGACGGGAAAGCATCAGCCACACTTGATCCAATCCAGCGCCCCCAGCGCGAACAAATAGATAAATCAGGGGGCAGGAAATGGCGATCGCGGTAATTCCGGCAGCCACCACCAGAAACCACGGTGGACGGGCTCCACTGACAAAGGAAAGACTACCGGCAAATGGGCTAAGAACTGTCTTGGGGATTTTCATCGATATTGTTATTCGTTATTCGTTATTGGTTGTTAGTTATTTGTTATAGCGATTGTCTGTCATAGTTATGAAGTACAAAAAAATTTGTCATTCCCGCGCAGGCGGGAATCCAGAAAACCTCTGTACTTCCCGAACGACAATAACCGCTATATTGGTCAGAAGACCGAACAACAAATAACTAATAACCAATAACTATCAACTTACAATAATCCCGCTTGTTGCAAAAGTTCCAAAGTCCCTTCCAAATCCGATAAATTGCTTAAATCAATGTTGGGCGGGTTAATCTGAGCGATCGAGATTTGTCCTTTCGGTGCGGCAATTCCCGAAACTAAAGGATATTCCTTAGTTTCTTGGGCAAAGTAATTTTGGGACTCATTCTTCAGCAAATAGTCAACGAATTTTTGGGCATCAGCTTTTTGGTCAGTGGTATTCACAATAGCAACCCCAGCAACGTTAACCATTGAGCCTACATCTCCCGGCATATAGTGATGCTTGACGGGGAAATTAGGATTATCTGCATTAAACTGATAGAGATAGTAGTTATTGACTAAGCCTAAATGAATTTCACCCCGGCCTAAAGCTTCAACAATTGCCGTATTTTTGGGATAAACTTTAGTGCCATTGGCTTTCATTGCCTTAAGCCATTCTAAGGTTTTTTCATTCCCAGCAGTCAGACGCATGGCGGTGACAAATGATTGAAAGGAACCGTTAG
This sequence comes from Planktothricoides raciborskii GIHE-MW2, assembly GCF_040564635.1. Lineage (NCBI taxonomy): Bacteria > Bacillati > Cyanobacteriota > Cyanophyceae > Oscillatoriales > Oscillatoriaceae > Planktothricoides > Planktothricoides raciborskii. Next base: position 3,928,249 of record NZ_CP159837.1, on the reverse strand, counting down.
TAGGAGCCCAGCCAACTTTTCCCTGCCATTTCGGTTGAGTTAGTTCCCAAACTGAACGGGGTAATTCATTGCTGGAAACTTCATTAGTGTTGTAATCTAGGACACGAGCCCGTCCAGAAATCCCTACCCATTGTCCATTTTGATCGCGAAATTTTCCATCTACTTTTTCCAATAAGTTAGAGGGAATTGCTTCCGTTCTGCCCGCTTTCGCTAATGCCCCTAATGCCCCCGCATCTTGACCAAAATAGACATCCGCAGGGCTATTGTTTCCTTCTTCTAAAATAGCGATCGCCAATTCGGAAGTATCCCCATAGCGAACCTCGATATTGATCCCTAAATCTTGTTTAGCCTTTTCTACTAAAGGCCCGATTAATCGTTCATTTCGCCCCGAATAAATGGTCAGGGTTTTTGGTTGGGCAAAGACCAGTTTAGCCACGCCAATACTTGCGGCTAATGCTAAAACACCGAGGGCGATATATGTGCGATTAATTTTCATAATTGGCTCCTTTATTGGTTGCTCTTTTATTGGTTGTTGATAGAATGCCAAGTTTGTTTCTGTGGTGGCTCATTTCCGTGATGGGAAATCAAACAGAAGAAGCAGGATTTTCGCAGAAGCGATCGCGTGAAAGAATTGGTTGTTAGGGGTTATTTCCCTGGTGGGCGATCGCTGCCAATACTTCTTGATAAATATTTGCAATAAAAATTTACAGCCTTATGACTATAGGGGTTTTCTGGCTTATTGTCAATAATTCTCATTAAAAATTTTTACTGACACAGCCAAAGGAATGATTTTTGCGGCAAAGTTCTTGTGATACAAGGGTTTCCCGTAGGGTGGGCAAATTTTGCCCACCCTACTATTTAAGTCATCGCCGTGACGGGAAAATGTTTTTCAATTAATTCGGGAATTTCTGCCACATCAAGGCCGCTGTAGCGAGTTTTATCCGGCATCACCACCACATTGGGCGCTTGTTTGCAGCGACTCATACAGCCGGTTTTTTTAATTTGGACTCGATCGCCCAGTCCCAGTTCTTGCAATTGTTCCTCAAGAGCGATCGCAATTTCTTCCCCCCCACGTTTGCGGCAATCGGACTTACCACACACTAAAATACTGCATTTTTTCTGTTGGGGACTCTGTTGGTTACAGGTTGCCGCAACGGTGCAAGGCATAGTCGGGGGTGCGCTGGGCTGACTGGTGGGATAAATGGGAGAAAAATGATTTGTCGGCAATTGCACGCGATCGGCCACCAACTTAATAGTGCCGTTTTTCATCGATCGAATACTTTGCCCATTCACTTGGATGCGATCGCCTGGTTTTAACTGATTATAAAGTTCAGCCCGCACCAGATCCCCGCGTAATTCTTTCGGAACTTTAATCCAATATTCCCCACTGTTGGTATTCAGTCGCAGCATTTTCGGTTGATAACCATCTTTGAGGATAAAACCGAAGAACTGACCGGCTAGATTAAACTCGGAGACGATTTTGTGTGATTTGCTCATTGGGATTAGATTAATTTATTGCAATTTTTCAGTATTTTTTGTAAGAAGCTGGTAGATGTGAAGCGAATATTGTCTTAAAGAAATTGACCGATGAATGATTATTCCGTATGCCAGCAATGACTCAACCATTGCACCAAGTCTGGACGAGATGCTTTTAATTGCTGCAAGACACGATGAATCTGTAATGCTTCCGTTGGACTATTTGGGATATGTAGGATATGGCTGACTTCTGATTCTAGTTCTGATGGATTCATCAGGCTCCTGTATTGCAAGTAATTCTTAATCATGCTTGAGGGAAATTTAAGCTTCCCGGCGGAATAACCGGAACTTTTCCCCTGTGTTTGAGCATACCCTAAGTGCGAAGAATTCTCAAGATTATTGCCAAAAATTTTTTTTTAGAATTGGCTCAACTGGGTTTTGTGGCATATTTAAGCAAATTCTGGGTTAACCGAGCAAAAATCTGCTTTTTAAGCGGTATTCCCCGTTGATGCGCTAATAATCTACTCTGAGGTTGCCCAGCTATTATCGTTCATCAAAAAATCATGGTAATCTCGGATGCAATAAGCCTGATTTAATGAGAAAGGGGAATTAACCGCCACAAAGATTACTGAATACGCTAGTATCGAATAAGTCTGTATAGACAGCGGACTAATCCGCCGCTGTTTTTCCTTTTGATGAGAACACAACCACCACCCCAGAAGCGATCGGCGATCGCCTCTGGGGTGGTTTGTCTTTTCCCCGCAAATCCTCAGAAATTATTGAGAAATAATGTAAATTTCTCTAGATTTCTCTAGCCGGTTTACCAAAATTGTGTCGCCGTGTGGCGCCGTTGGTTCAGGGATCTGCGTTGAGCTAAATAACGGCTAAAACCTATATTTATCAATATTTGGCAAATATTTACCCCAGATATTCGGGTGGAGCGACTGGGGGAAATAAAAACCCGGTTTCTTCAAGAAACCGGGTTTATGTCTTCAGGCAGCCCGGTTTCTGATTAAATATTCCTGGCACGTATTGACAAGTCTTATCAATAAGATTAGATTAGTTTGAGACATTTCTTGCGGCACAGGTTATTGGTTATGGGTTATTTGAATCATGGCATCGCTTTTACCAAATAACCCATAACCAATAACTAATAACTAATATGATTATTTGGTGACATGACAGCAAATGGCATTTTACACAAACGACTCACTCAAAGCTGAACTCAAACAGCAGGGATTTAGACTGACGCCACAGCGACAGACAATTCTCAACATTTTTCAAACTCTTCCCCAGGGTAAACATCTCAGTGCGGAAGAACTACAAAAATTACTGGAACTCAAACAAGAGAAAATTAGCCTCGCCACAATTTACCGCACCCTGAAGTTAATGGCTCGGATGGGAATTTTGCGAGAACTGGAACTGGCCGAAGGACATAAACACTATGAAATCAACCCCCCTGCCCCGCAACATCATCACCATCTAGTCTGTGTTCAATGCTATAAAACCGTTGAGTTTACCAATGAAGCGGTATTAAAAATTTGTCGCAAGCAAGCACAAGCTTCTAAATACGAGATGCTGGATTGTCAGATGACTCTGCACGTTATTTGTCCCGAAGCCTTAGCCCAAGGTTGGCCTTCTACTTTACCAAGTGATTGGGTTTGTCCCCTGTCTGGGTGGCGGGAAAATGATTGATGGTTGTTGGTTGGGGTGTGGGGAGCGGGGGAGCGGATGGTGCGGGGGAGCGGATGGTGCGGGGGAAAGAAAGGGTGTGGGGCTGCCATCGGCCGCCATCGGCCGCCATCGGGGGGAAAGTGAAAAGTGATGCATTGAAAAGTCGTAGGGGCGAATGGCCATAAGGCCTGACGGATTATGCTTCGCAAGGACACCCGTACAAAAAAATATCACTATTCACTATTCACTATTCACTATTCACTATTCACTATTCACTCTTCACTATTCACTCTTCCCCACACCTCTTACCCTGAGCCTGCCGAAGGGCTACACCTCTTACCCTACACCCTGATGCCCGTTCCCTCTAATAACCAACAACAAACAACAAACAACCAACAACCAACAACAACCAACCAATAACAACTTATAACTTAAATTCCTGGCGAAATTCCACTACGAAATCATTGAGCTTGTCCATCTCAATTAAAAAAGCATCATGGCCGTGGGGAGAGTTTAACCAGAAAAGTTTTGCCTGGGGAATTAAATTCGCCAGTTCTTCTTGTTCAGCAGGAGGATAGAGGACATCGGTAGTAATTCCGACCACCAAGGTGGGATGAGGAATATTGCGGAGTACCGATTCATAATCGCGATCGGGACGGCTGAGATCGTGGCTGTCCATTGCATGAGTGAGGATAACGTAGGTGTTGGCATCAAACCGTTCGATCAGTTTTTCTCCTTGGTATTGCAAATAGCTGGAGATGGCAAACTGTTCTTTGGCTTTGCTCTGTTGGAGTTGGCGACCAAAGCGCTGCTCAAAGTTTTCCCAAGAACGGTAGGTGCTCATGGCAATCATGCGGGCGATCGCGAGTCCTTGGATCGGGGGTTGGTCGTCAGAATAATGCCCCCCATTCCAGTTGGGATCCGCATAAATCGCTTGCCGTTGGGCTTCACTCCAAGCAATACACCAGGCAGAATGTCTGCCGGATATGGCAATGGGGGCGATCGCTCTCACCCGTTCTGGGTAGAGTACCGCCCATTCCAGCACTTGCATCCCTCCCAGAGAACCGCCAATCACCAAATTGAGCGATTGCACTCCCAACTCCTCCAAAAACCGTGCTTGTAAATGCACCATATCCCGCACCGTAATTTGGGGAAAATTGGCGCCATACATTTCACCAGTTTTGGGATTAATAGAAGTCGGCCCGGTGGTGCCATAACAACTACCGAGGATATTGCTACAAATAATAAAATCACGGTCAGGGTCTAGGGCTTTTCCCGGTCCAAATAAGGGCGCCCACCAGTAATCTGCATCGGCAGAACCCGTAAACGCATGACAGATCAGAACCGCGTTATCCCGGGCAGCATTTAAACTTCCCCAAGTGCGATAAGCCACCTGCACCCCAAACAATTGCTCCCCAGACTCTAAGGGGAAGGGGGTAGACAGGCTATGAAACGCGGTATCTGGTGAGACGAAGTGCTGGTAATTCATAGTAGATGTGACCGGAAAAAATTAAGTCTTGACTTGAGCAAAAGCTTGCTCAAAGTCTGCTTTAATGTCGTCGATATGTTCCAAACCGACGGACACGCGAATGGATGAAGGGGTGACACCAGCGGATAGTTGTTCCTCGTCAGTCAATTGTTGGTGAGTGGTGGAAGCCGGATGAATCACCAAAGTCTTCGCATCTCCCACATTGGCTAAGTGAGAGGCTAACTTGACATGATCGATAAAGGAACGTCCAGCTTCGCGTCCGCCTTTAATCCCAAAGGTCAAAACACAGCCAAAGCCATGTTTGAGGTATTTCTTGGCCCGCTTGTGGGAAGGATGACTCGATAATCCGGGATAACTCACCCATTCGACTTGCTCATGGGACTCTAACCATTTTGCCAACGCCAACGCATTACTGGTATGGCGATCGACCCGTAAAGATAAAGTTTCCAGTCCTTGCAGCAGTAAAAATGCATTAAAAGGACTCAGACAAGGACCTAAGTCCCGCAAGCCTTCCACGCGAGCCCGAATAATAAACGCAATATTACCAAACGGACCATCGGGGCCAAAAACTTCTTGGAACTTCAAGCCATGATAACCGGGGGCTGGGTCGGTAAACACGGGAAATTTACCATTCCCCCAGTTAAATTTACCGGAATCCACAATCACGCCACCAATGGAAGTGCCATGACCGCCAATCCATTTGGTAGCAGATTCCACCACAATATCAGCACCGTGTTCAATGGGACGGCATAAATAGCCACCACAACCAAAGGTATTATCGACAATCAGGGGAATGCCATTTTTATGGGCCACGTCCGCTAAGGCGGCAAAGTCAGGAATGTTAAACCCAGGATTGCCAATGGTTTCTACATATAAAGCTTTGGTGCGATCGTCAATGGCTTTAGCAAAATCCTTGGGATTATCTCCGTCTACGAATTTAACGTTAATGCCCATGCGAGGTAGGCTGACCTTGAATTGGTTGTAGGTGCCACCATAGAGAAAACTGGTAGAGACAATGTTGTCTCCGGCTTCCGCAATATTATTGATCGCGATAAATTGGGCTGCTTGTCCGCTGGAAGTCGCCAAAGCCGCCACCCCACCTTCTAAAGCGGCAATTCGCTTTTCAAAGACATCGGTGGTGGGATTCATCAGTCGGGTGTAGATGTTGCCAAATTCTTGCAGGGCAAACAATCGCGCCCCGTGATCCGCGTCATTGAAGACATAGGAAGTGGTTTGGTAGATCGGCACTGCCCGGGCATTGGTTCCCGGGGCGGGTTCTTGACCGGCATGAATTTGAAGCGTTTCAAAACGATACTCGTCAGGCATAACAATTCCTCATTGCTGGATGGATTTTAGTAATGGACATCTTACTGAGAATGAAGCTACATGATCTTACTAACAAAAACTCGTGAAACTCCAATCATTAACAAATCATTAAATTTACCTGAAGGTGAGGGATTCAGATTTAACTCACCACAGTAGCCAGAATTCTACAATAGTTCGAGGGGCTTTTGGCGATCGCTTCAGAGAATTTTTTGGCTGTCCAGACGGGCGATCGCCGTGGCGGCTATTTTTTTTCGGGAAAATCTGGCGATCCAGGACTGGACATCTCACGGAAAGTGATTAAGTTTAGACGAACTGACCTCGCTTAATCTTTAAGACTTTTTTCGGCTTTAGGTTGAAATTACCAGGGGTAATTTTTAATCGGAATCTCCCTCGCCATTGTCAAGGGACTGTTGCTGCCATGACTTGGCAATCCATCACTGTCAAATCCTGATATTTATACCAATTTCAAAAATTCTTGCTACAGTTACTAGGTTAATTTGGCCGCAAGCCGCCGCGCCCAAAGAAGTTGCATTCTTAATTGGAAACGGTATTAGGTGCAGTTAGTAAAGTTTTAGACCAGACGGCCGCTGATAGAGTCGATGGCTTTACTAACCCCTATGAGGTACTTTTGCTGGCCAGAATAACGTGATTTATTTTTTGAAAAAAATTTGCTGAAGCTAAAATTTAAATATTCAGCTTAATTCATAATGTTAAATTAAGATTTTTTTTTGAAAAAACTGAATTTTCCGTTTTTTTACCTTGGCTATTAACTAACGATTATCAGTCAGATTAAAATTTATTATAAATAAACTGAATTTTTATAATTTTTTTGGCAATTTTTTTGTAAAAATTTTATATTGATTTAAAGTTAATAGATCAAATTAAGCATCAGAAAGTTGTAAAGGAATCTGAATGATAAATTTTGTTCCTTTGCCGACTTCTGAAATACATTGCAATTGACCACCATGCTTTTCAACAATGGAGTAAGAAATTGACAACCCCAAGCCCGTACCCTTGCCTACAGGTTTAGTGGTAAAAAATGGATCGAACAATCTTGTTTTAATTTCTTCGGGAATCCCCGGTCCATTATCAGCAATGCTAATTACCAAAAAATTGTCTGGAGAAATTTTGCTGCTAATCTGAATTCCTAGTGCTTTACTGCTGTCGTAATTTTGGTTGATATGACAATATTCTAAGGCATCGATCGCATTGCTGAGAATGTTCATAAACACTTGATTCATTAATCCTGCATAACATTCAATTTTAGGAATTGCACCATAGTTTTTTTCTACGGTAATCGCCTGGCGAGCGCTCTGGGCTTTGAGTCGATGTTGGAGAATCAGCAGAGTATTATCAATGCCTTCGTGAATATCGACGGGTTTTTTCTCCCCTTCATCTAAGCGGGAAAAATTGCGGAGAGATTTGACGATTTCTTTAATCCGTTCCGCCCCCATTTTCATACTGGAAAGTAATTTAGGCAGGTCTTCAATGAGAAAATCCAGCTCGATATTTTCTAGATGCTTTTGAATTGCCAAATCAGGTGGATTATGGTGTTGCTGATAAAGCATCACCAACTCTAGCAAATCTTGAATATATTCAATGGCTGGAGCTACATTGCCATAGATAAAGCTAATGGGATTGTTAATTTCATGGGCAATTCCGGCCACCATACTCCCCAGGGCGGACATTTTTTCCGCTTGAATCAATTGGGATTGAGTTTGCTGTAACTGCTGTAAAGTTTGTTCCACTTGTCGAGCGCGATCGCGTTCCCGCACTTGGGACAAGCGCAAGTCTGCTTCCATCTGTTTGCGGATGGTAATATCCCGGATAATGGCAATTACCTCAGTGCTGCCAAAGGGGACATATCGCGCTTCATAATGTTTCCATGTATTATTTTCTCGCAGATTATATTCGCCAACTTGGGGTTGTCCCGTGGCCAAAGTTTTCTCTAAATAACAGCGAGTCCAGAGGGCTAAATCTTCTGAGAGAGCTTCATCAATACTTTTGCCGATAAAGTGTTCTGGTTCCGGGGCGTTCAGATCATCTTTTGCCGGAAAATAATCGAGAAAAATTCCTTGCTGATTTAGCCGAAACACCAAGTCAGGAATCGCATTTAATAAACTCCGATTTTTAATTTCACTCTCCCAGAGAGCCGCCTCAATTAGATGGCGATCGCCGAATATATTCGGCGATATAGAAATATCATGGCTTGGGTTTTTTCCCCTTATCTTTTCAGTCATAATTTGCCTCTCGGCATTTGTCCTAAATTCTGGATTTTGCCCATTTTTTTTGCCTGACCAGCGTCCGGGAGACTTTTGTTTGCACAATCCTTCGTTCAGAACAAATACTTTTTCATCATTCATTAAATTTGAATGTTGCTCTGGAGAACCATTGAGTTCTAATGCCAAATATCTATCCTTATTCTCCAGAATATTCATATTTTCCCTATCGTTAATGGGATCGTTAAAATTTATAAACTTTCTTTTGCCTTCTAAAAAGGTTTTTATTTTTGCGGCTAAAGTCTGGGCTGTGTTGGTTGCAGCCGCATCTACTCTCCCCTTGACTAAGGTCTGGTGATGACTCTCCATTTCTTGATGGCGAATTTCTAAACTGCGATCGCTCTTTCTGCGGATATCTTTAATTAAATCACGGTACTTCACCGAACCGCCTGCCGTATATTTACTTAGCATAAGTATCTCTCATTTATATGATTTAAGTTCTTAATTTCAACCTTATCAATAAATGATTAAAGTTGCCATCAGTATAATTAGGTAACTTGAGATCCGTAAAATTGCTGATTTTCTGAGCCTAGAGCCTCAGCCCTGCCTCTCTCTTGCCCACCAGGGATAATTATCCAAATTCTCCAAAGTGACTGGCAAATCTTTATGTCTGTAAAGCTTGACATTTAGCTAAAAAGTCATCTGAACAATATATATATTATGAATTTTATTTAATAAATATTTAGAAAAGTTAAGTTTTTTTGACCAAGTATAAAAGCTTAACTAGGTTAATTTGTTAATTAGATCACCAATTGAATCAAACATATCCGTTAACATGATCCATTAACATGATTGACAGAGGGTGAAATATTCACCAAACACCACTCACCAGGTCACTCACCAGGTCAAATCTAAAAGCCGAATCAAACAGGAATTATCTAAATATGAGGAATTCATCAGGCATCATGCAGTACAACCATAAGCTCAAAGAGTCAAAGATTTCTGTTTGTAATGAACATAACCCAATCCTGGTAGTGGAGAATTCTCCCCAGAACACAAAAAACCCCCGCATCAACGGAGGCAGACTACCAGGCCAAAACCCTGTTTAGTTTGAGCATTGGCACGATAGAGAGAAAATCAAAATATCCCGAACTGGATCGGTAGCCCAAAAGATCACAGAAAATACTGATTCAAGCGGGAACCACAGCATCAATAAATTTTCATCGGCAATCCAGCAGCCACTAAGAACCATTAATATTGGGATAGTGATTGAGATAGCGATAGATTTAGCGGAACATACTACTTACCGAACTATCTTCATGGACACGCCAGATAGTTTCACCCAGCAAATTGGCCACTGATAGGATACGTAACTGATCGAAGCGGAGTTCTTCAGCAACAGGGATAGTATTCGTTACAATCACCTCTTCAAAGACTCCCGATGACAAACGCTCCACCGCAGGAGGAGAAAAGACTGCATGGGTGGCACAAGCATAAACTTGTCTGGCTCCTTCACGACGCAGTAACCGGGCGCCCTCAGTAATCGTGCCAGCGGTATCAATCATGTCATCGACTAAGACCGCTGTTTTGCCTTTAACGTCACCAATTAGATTCATCACTTCCGCCACATTATGGGCTTGGCGACGTTTATCAATAATGGCTAAGGGCGCATCATTGAGTTTTTTCGCAAAAGCTCTCGCTCTTGCCACCCCGCCGACATCTGGGGAAACGACCACCAGATCCGGCAGATTTTTGTGAGCTAAATAATCTAGCAAAACCGGCGAAGAGTAAACATGATCAAACGGGATATCAAAATAGCCCTGGATTTGCCCTGAGTGCAAATCCATTGCCACCATACGAGTTGCTCCCGCTTCGGTGATCAAATTGGCAACCAATTTGGCGGTAATCGACTCACGTCCCGCCGTTTTCCGATCTGCCCTAGCATAACCATAGTAAGGAATGACTGCGGTAATTTGTCTGGCTGATGCTCGACGGCAAGCATCAATCATAATCAGCAGTTCCATCAGGTTATTGTTTACTGGGTAGCAGGTTGGCTGAATCAGATAAACATCACAGCCTCGGATAGATTCCTGAATTTGAATGTACAGTTCTCCATCGGCAAACCGCTTGCGTACCATTGGCCCTAAGTCGATTCCCAGGTAGTGAGCTACTTCCTGAGATAAAGGGACATTTGAAGAACCTGAAAACAGCCGTAGGCGGCTGTGATCGGAAATGTTACCCAAAGAAGTTGGGAGAGTTAAAGCAGCAGAACGGATCACAGGAAAGCCTCGAAGCACGTTCAGTTATCAGTGATTCTATCATTGAAATCTATGAACATTTTGGAAATTTTTTTTAAAATTTACCCAGAGGTTGTAAATTCAGGGTGATCTTCCCCCGAATAAATTGATCGCTGGGCGCTAGGATCCGGCTGAAATCTGGTCTAAAGCCGGTTTTTTGCCGATAGGGATCGCCGGTTGACCCTGGAGGTGGGATGTATTTAGTCGATAGTCTCCTGGCTCCGAGAACCGGGAAAGCGGCTCCAATCAACTCATGCCGTTTCATTCACGCCTAAGTAAAGCTCATAAAAAAAATACTTGGTCAGTTTTGGTACGGCTGTCGGTGAGAGATTAAGGTAATTAATTGATTGCATGATTAAAATATGGTTGATCTCTCCTGTCTGTTTCACGGTTTCTCATTCCCCAATTGACTATGACTTCTTTTAAGGTTTCCTCTGGGCAGCCCATCACGGCATTGAAGGATGCGGCGATCGCCTTTTTTGCCAGCGATACGTTTTTCTATGTGGTGAAGCGCCTCTTACAAGCGGTGCTCACTTTATTATTGGCATCGATGCTTAGTTTTGCGATTATTCAACTTGCCCCAGGGGATTACCTGGATGCTTTGCGGCAAAATCCCGCCATTTCTCAAGAGACACTGGAGCAATATAATCAACAGTTTGGTTTGGATCGGCATCCCATTGAACAATATTCGCGGTGGTTATGGCAGATTTTAAGCCAGGGGGATTTTGGCCAAAGTTTTGTTTACAACCGAAAAGTGGCAGATTTGTTGTGGGAAAGGATCCCCAATACTTTGTTGTTGTCGATCGCTTCGTTGGTGATTACTTGGGCGATCGCCATTCCCCTGGGGATTTTGGGCGCCCTGAAGCAAAATGGCACAGTGGATCGGGTGTTACAAGTGATCAGCTACACCGGGCAAGGATTTCCCAGTCTGATTACTGCCTTATTGCTATTATTTGTCGCCCAAATTACCTCTCCTGTATTCCCGGTGGGGGGCATGACCAGTATCTATCACGATCAACTCACCCCCTTTGGCAAAATGATCGATATTGGTTGGCATATGATTTTACCCACTTTAGCCCTGAGTATCACCAGTTTTGCCGGGTTACAACGGATTACTCGCGGTCAATTATTGGATGTCCTGCGGCAAGATTATATCCAAACCGCTCGCGCCAAGGGTTTGCCGGAAAATCGCGTGATTTATGTTCATGCTTTGCGAAATGCCATCAACCCATTAATCACGATTTTAGGGTTTGAGTTTTCCAGTTTATTGGGAGGAGCCTTTATTGCGGAAACCTTCTTTAATTGGCCTGGGTTGGGGCGGCTGATTTTGCAAGCAGTCCAGTCTCAGGATTTGTATTTAGTGATGGGCAGTTTGATGATGGGTGCGGTGATGTTGATCCTCGGAAATTTGTTAGCGGATTTACTCCTAAAAGCGGTCGATCCTCGGATTAAATTGGGGGCTGATGATTAAAAAAAATGACTCAAATTTATTATTTAATTCGTTCTAAAATTGACGGCAGTTATCTAGCGGCGCATCCAAAAGTGAACGATGCCGATGGAAAGGCTCAGAAGGGATATCTACTGATGTTTCCAGAAAATTTTGATGCCCTGAGTTATCTGAATAAGTATGCGGGGGATATGCGCGATCGCTTTGCTGTCGAGTCAATTACTCAGTCGGGGCTGAAAAATCTTTTAGATCGTTGGGGATTTAATGGCATGGGAATTGTCCAAGACCCGTTATTACCAAAAATTGAGTTTTTAACCACGGAAAAACCGGATTTTTTCTAAAGAAACCGGGTTTCTTTGAGGGTAAATCAGACAATTTTGGCAAGAAACGGCAGAAACCCGGTTTCTGGATCAAACAGCAGAAACGAGAAACCGGGTTTCTTTTCTGGTAAATCCTACAATTTTGGCAACAAATAGCCGAAACCGGGTTTCTGGATCAAACAGCAGAAACCCGGTTTCTTAGCTCCACTCTTCGGGATCAATTCCCAAGGCAGCACATCGAGCTAATAACTCTTGCATTCGCTGTTGTTGTTGTTCGAGTGCCGCTTGTAATTGTTCTTTTTCCTGGCGTTCGGCTTCGGCCCGTTGGCGTTCGGCTTCAGCCCGTTGGTGTTCGGCTTCGGCCCGTTCTTCTGGCCATAACAGAAGTTCGCCTTGAGCATTCCACCAGCGTAACCAATAGCCGTTTCGGGCGGAATGGGTTCCGTGCCAAACTCCGAGAAATAGGTTTAGTCCGGGAATCCAAAAACGTCCTGCGGCATCGGCAGTTTGTTCTTGATACTTGCCAGCTTCGAGAGCATAGACTTCTATGTGTCCTGTCTCTGGTCGGAAGATCGTATAGCAGGGAACCTGGATCACCTGCTCGTAAAAAAACCACTTACCCACACTTTCTCGATATTCCACGGAGTATTCTTCGCCATAGTTGGCGGAAAGAAATTCCATCACTACTTGGGGCACTCCGCCTTCTTTGTGGGGAGTGTAGCTGCGGCGTGGGTAACGATGGGGCTAGGGTTCTACAGGTTTTAGGTACATCCAGTCAGGGGCTTTGGATATGATGCGATCGCCCATCCCGGCACAGAGGGCAAAGTTGGAAACCACCAGTGCATCCTCGATTAATTCCGGTTGGTCTAACAAAAGCTCACGCAAAGCAGCCGCGATTAAAGGTTGGTCTGTATTTTCTACGGGGTCATCGGGTAAGAGAAAGTCATCTGGCAACAGTGGCCAGGTAATTTTAAGTTTTGATATCGGTTGAGCGATTGTAGCCACAGTCAACCTCTCCCTGTAGGCTCTCTGTAAATTATTTTAACTTTAGCTTATCCGATTAAATCCCGCGATCTTTTTGGCGCTTGTTTTTGGGGCGATCGCCACAATCCGCTATCAATATCTTGAAAAAATATCCTGACAAAATTTATTTTCAGTAATACTTAAGCAACGAATCTATATATCGGGTATTGGTGCGTTACGCTTTGCGCTTTCACACCCTACGGATAGCTGAAAAAATTTATCTTCAAAGAATCAGCAAATAAAAACACCTCCCATGAGAGAGGCGTTTTTCGCATTCGCGCACAGAAGAGCGCTCTGTTATAGCAGAAAAGCAATCCCAGGAAATAAACTTCAAACTTCCCGGTTAGATAGGGTTTTTATGTTTAGAAATGCTAGGTGATTGCCTATGAATCTGCAAAATCATGGCCAGAAATCTTAACTAAAAGCAACATGACTCCGGTCATAGCTGATCCGAAAAGTCGGATGAATTTTGCCTTGGATGCGATTCCAATAATCCGCCACATTACTACCTAAACCGACTTCCATCGCTAAACGACTGAGCATTGCCTGTTGACGCTTTTTAATTCCTCGCGACTGTTTCACCATGAGGGTACGAGCTTTTTCTGTGGTATCCAAAGCTGGGAGGCTGACGGGTTCTGATGCGGCAACCTGTGCCGGTTGTGTTGCCGCCACTTTGCTGCCACTTGTATAGGGAACTCCCCGATATTGCAACTCAAAGCTTGGTTGCTCCATAGGCATGGTGGCTAGAGTGCGCGATTCCGCAAAGCGGATCGCTTTCGCGAATCGCACATCTAGACCGCGATATTTTCCCACCACTTCCCCCAGTGTGATTTTTAAAGTGGGGGGAGTATATTCATAACTAACGCCGCGATAACAGAGTTTCATAGTTTTCGCCTCTTAAAATTTGTTCGTTTTGAATGAGGCGCGTTCCTTCGGGATCATCCCTACTTCCGTCTCTACCTGATGACTCCGGGAAAATTCTCCAGGAGGTCTTTATCCGAGATGAACGTTGCTTTGTCTGTATTTATTGTTACAATTATGGGAATAAATGTCAATCAGCTTCGGGCTAAATTTAATTAAAACTTAATAAATCCGGTGAAGAAAAAAAAGACACCTGTTATTGGTGTCCGGGGATAAAAATAAGTTATGGGTAAGTTATGGGCGAATTAGTGGGCTGAACCGTTGCCGTGATAATTATCGGTATCGTAAAATCCGTTTTGGGTGCCAAAAAACAGGCAGGAAACGATGAAAAGTACAGTCAAGACCGAAATTACTAACTTGATATCCATAATACCCCTTGGTTTTTGATGAATGTATTTTCCGCCAATATTGTAGATTCTGAATGGCTGACCCGTCCATGTCTGGAGGTCGCACGGGATTTGATTGGCTGTCATTTGGTGAGACGACTGGCTGATGGGCAAATGATTCGGGGCATGATTGTGAAAACCGAAGCCTATACCGCAGAAGATCCGGCTTGTCATGGTTATCGTCAGCGGACTCCTCGGAACTCGGCGATGTTTGGTACTCCCGGAACTATCTATGTTTATTTAATCTATGGGATGTACCACTGTTTAAACATTTCCAGCGATCGCGCCGCCCTTGTTAGTGCCGACTGCCAGTGCGGTCTTAATTCGCGCTTTGCAGTTGGAGTCAAGACCTGCCCATCTTCAGTCCCGAGATAAACTGCATCGGCTCGCCGCAGGTCAATTTGTAAACTCTGTCGGGCTTTACAAATTGACCTGAGTTTAAATGGTCAACTGCTTGATGCCAATGGCTCCTTATGGCTAGAACATCGTACCGCAGATTTTGCCCAACAGCTTAATAATGATTCCCTGGTGCAAACCACCCGCATTGGTTTATCTGTGGGGACTGAGTTGCCTTGGCGCTGGCAGGTCCGATCGCCAATTGTCCGGCAGTCTCGAAAGTTTGAAAATTAGTTAATTTCCGTCTAATTTACGCTGCCATTCGGCGTCCAGTTGGGCCGATCGCTGAAATTCTTGTTCGATTAAATCGGTTTCCGTGGTGTAGGCTAAGTCCGCAGTGCTGAT
Organism: Planktothricoides raciborskii GIHE-MW2; assembly: GCF_040564635.1. Lineage (NCBI taxonomy): Bacteria > Bacillati > Cyanobacteriota > Cyanophyceae > Oscillatoriales > Oscillatoriaceae > Planktothricoides > Planktothricoides raciborskii. Next base: position 3,912,930 of record NZ_CP159837.1, on the reverse strand, counting down.
GACATTTTGGGCAGCAAACTGGCTGGCGTAGGCGAGTTTTTTCTGGAGTTGGTCATCCGCTTGTTCCAAGGCGATCGCCCGTTCTTGGCGTTGTTGATTGTTCGCCAAAATCTTACCATTGCGCCATTGAATCCAGAAATAACGCACCAGAGGAATGATTAAAAAAGCGGCGCCATAAGCCAATAACAGCCAATAAATCGAATCCACAAGGGCGACTAAACCACCGAGTTCTTTGACGACCTCGGCGATTTCGTCGTCTTGCAGCAGGGAACCCAGCATCAGCGCCCCGACCAAGTTCAAGCCACCCAATCCCGCAGAAAGGATTTTTTGGGCGCTGCTGGCTTGACTAAACTGCCAGGGGATTTCTTCTAAATAGGCAGGAACCGATTGCCGGTGGGTTTTGGTCGCCGTAATTTGTAATTCTGGGAAATGATAGACAATTTCCCCGTCGGGACTGACTTGAGGCAGACCATTAAACCGGGTGAGTACGGGCAGCATATATTCTTCATAGTCATCGATCGCTTGGTCCAGGTATGGGGCGATTTGTTCCCCAGTCACGGCGCCGCCATTGTTGCGAATCACTGTGGCGATCGCCGAAAAACGTTTTTCTTCTAAGTCGGCATTGGGGTTGCCATCGCCAAATAAGAAGGAAAACACCGCCTCTAGGAAATTCATCCCCGGTTCTTTCTCGGCTTCGCGGCGATCGCGTCGTTCTTGGCGCCGTTGGTGACTGCGGCGATAGTCTGGGTCGAAAAACCAGAATAAATCCCCCCAATACCAAAAGTTAGGCATAAAAATCATGCCGCCACCCCCAGAACGGCTGCGTCCTCCACCACTTTCGTTGTCCCGATTGGATGCGGTGACGATAATAAAGATGGCGGCAAAAATCAGGATAATCGAAACAATTAGAACAATGCCAAAGGAAATGCGGATTAGGTAAAATAAAACCCGCCAGATTTTTTCCCACCATTCTTGGAGTTGCAGTTTCCAGAACTTATTGCGTAAAATCGCCCGAAAATCTTTGGGAAACAGATAGACTAAATCCCCCGTATCTGCTACCTGTAAATGTCCCCCCGCATCGGATGCCAGGACTAACAGTTCTCGTTCGGCGATTTTGACATCTAAGCCCGCTTTTGCTGCCACGTCCCCAATGGTGACGCGGTAATCTAGCTGTTCCACGGCTTGCATAATCGTGGGATTGGGAGCCATATCTTGACCTCAGTCAAATATTTCACGTTATTTACCAGTATAAAATTTTGGCGATCGGTAGGAGATGGGCGATCGCCCCACAAGTAGGATGGGTTTGGCGATCGCCGGCGAGAAATCTTTTAACCTAGTGATTAATTCCAGAAAAATTTTCACCTAATGCTATGAATATCCCCATGAATATCCCCATGAATATCCCCATGAATTTTTTCGGCAAATTACGCCAAAACAACCGCCTACCAGGGACGGGGGCAAATTTCTGGCAGGCGATCGCGGCGATCGCAGCCACGGGACTAACTCCTCTAGTATTCAGCCAGAGTGCGATCGCTGCCAACGCTGACCATGTAAACAGATTACTAACCAGAAATGAATGCATGGGATGCGACCTAGTGGGGGCAGACCTCACTAGGGCGAACCTAGCGGGAGCAAAACTCATGGGCGCAGACTTGCGGGGCGCCAACCTCACCGGCGCCAACCTATCCCAGGCGGACTTATCTGGTGCCATTATTCGCTGGGCTGACCTTTCTGGGGCTAATTTAAGTGAGGCAAACCTCGCCCAACCTCATCCCAATAGCGCTGGCATAAATGTAATTACCAACGTCAACCCGCCTTTAGTTGTTTCTCACTTAACTGCTGGAGACTTAAGAGACGCCAACCTATCCGAGGCTAATCTTTCCCAAGCTATTCTCACAGGCGTGAACCTAGTTGGTGCTAACTTAAGTAACAGTAACTTAAGTAACGCTAATTTAGCCAGAGCTAATGTGAGAATGGCGCGTTTAGTCGGGGCGAACCTACGCGGGGCGAAACTCAGTACCGCGAACTTTGACAAATCGGACTTAAGTGGCGCCGACCTAAGTTTTGCTGACCTGAGTGGTGCCTCATTAATGGAAGCAAATCTACAACGCAGCAGCTTACGCGGGGCGGATTTAACTCTAATTCAGAATAATAATAAACCCACTCGATTAGATTCTGCCAACCTATTTGAAGCGGATCTGCGCGGGGCAAACCTAAAAGGGGCAATCCTGCGTTATGCAGATTTGCGGGGTACAAATTTATTCAAAACTAATTTTAATCAAGTGGATTTAACCGAAGCAAATTTACAATTTGCTATCTTCCGAGAAACCAATTTAGTTGATGCTAATTTAACTGGTGCGACTATGCCCGATGGCAGAATTAGTCAAAATTGATGGGGAACGGATGGGTTAATAGATGGGGCAATTGATATTTCTGTAGGGGCGAAGCATTGCAGCCCAAAATCCTGTTTTCCCGCCATCACTTATATGCCGCAATGCTTCGCCCTAACCCCACAAATGTTTCGGATGGGCAACGGATGGGCAACGGATGGGTTAATGGATGGGTTAATGGATTGGTTAATGGATTGGTTAATGGATTGGCAACGGATATTAGGGGCAGTGCGGTAATGTTTGCCGAGAGGCCAGAAACCGGGCTTTTCTGGCGATCGCCGTTAACTGAGGAATGGGAGAAAGAAACCCGGTTTCTTGTCTTGTTTATTCTCTGCCCGGTACAATATTCTCATCATGCCTAAAGCTATCCGAGGAGAGATTGATGGAAGCTGCTGAACTCAAACACCGCTACCAAAAAGGGGAACGTAATTTTAACCAAGTGGATCTCAGTGGTGCGGATTTAGGAGATATTGATTTATCGCGATGTTCTTTGACGGGTGCGAACTTAAGTGATTGCTATTTAATTGAAGCAGACCTGCGCGGGGCAAATTTGGTCGGAGCTAATTTGAGTGGCGCCCAGATGAATCGGGCAAATTTGGCTGGGGCTAATCTTCAGGACGCGAATTTAAGCGGGGGTTCGTTTCGAGAGGCGGATTTTTACCGAGCGGATTTAACCAGGGCTGACTTAAGCAAGGCGGATTTGCATGAGGCAGATTTGCGAGAAACTTGCTTAAGTTGGGCAATTTTATGTGAGTCGGGGTTGGTGGAAGCGGATTTGCGTTATGCGTCGCTACTCAGTGCTAATCTACAAAGAGCAATTTTACGCGAAACTAAGGTGGCATACAGTAGTTTTTGTCAGTCGGATTTGCGGAATGCAGAATTAACTGAAATCGACTGGGAATTGGCTAATCTGCACGGGGCAATCATGCCCGATCGCAGTCTCCGGGATAGTCTCCAGGATTAAATTTCCGCTGGGGATGTTCAACCTTAAATCCAATATTAAATATATAGATGACTTTGCCTGACTGATTTATTCATAAAACCAATAAAATCAACCAGGATAAGTGAGCACCTTCTACCTAACAATTAATTCACCTCTCATCGAGGAAGAAGGAATGAGATTATGGCTCGTCTAAATCCACGCGCTTATCAAATTTTGCAAGGGGAAATTGAAAAGTTGACCGGGAACGATCCGATGAAAATATTGGAGAAACAATTGGTTTTGGAACAGTTGCAAAATTTGCGAATACAAGAAGGAAACCCGGCTAGTTTGGCAGAATTAAAAAAGATTGTCATTACTACTTATCCCCAATTTAGTCAAGGGGTATTGCAGGAGGCGGCAAAGGCGAATCACAGTTCATCAAATTCATCAAATTCATCTCAGGGATTTGCGAATTTATTTAATTTTACCAAGCTGATTTTTTTAATGATGGCAGCGGGTTTAGGGGTGACTGGTTTGGTTGCTTTGGTTAATTTACCTTATCCGATGATTCGCCGACCTGTGGCTAAAGTTGCCCCGATTTTATTGTTGCCTAGTTATATGAGTATGGATCGCAATTACCGAGAAGCGATCGCTTATGTAGAACAAGCCGACCAATTGATTAATAATTCTACCAGTACGGCAGATATAGAATTAGGAGCGAGTAAAGTTAAACAAGCCCAAGCAAATTTAGACAAATTGCCGGTGTGGTTTTTAGGCTATGAACCCCAAATTTATTGTCGATTTTCTAACTGTACTTGGCGGTTTACTTATGATGAATTTGAATCAGCTAGAAAGTTGATTGGTCGGATGGAAGCCCAGATATTTCAAGAACAAAATGCCCAAAATCAGCTTGTTAATGCAGAAGTTGCTTTAACTGCTGCTCAACAACAATATGCCACAGCTAATGCTAAGGAAAAACAACAGGCGATCGCGGCTTGGCAAAGTGCGATCGACCTGATGGAGCAAATTTATCCCAATACTTTAGCGGCGAAAATAGCAGAACCAAAACTGACGGCAGCCCAAAGAGATTTTGAAAAAATTTCTGGGTTCTCGGCAACATTTGAACGCAGCAGTAATTTAATTGAAGCGGCCAAAGCCTTTGGAATGCAAGCGGCGATTATGAGTCAAAATCCGCCTCATTCTGCCGCCAAATGGGAACAAGTTGCTCAATTATGGGAAAAAGCGATGGATCAATTAGAACAAGTGCGGGTTGATGAACCGACTTATCCCGAAGCCCAACAAAAATTAGCGGAATATCAGGCTAATTTAGCCGCAGTTAAAATTAGAATTGATGCGGAAAAACAGTCAGTAAACGCGATGAAACGAGCCAAAGATTTAATTGCTCAATGGCAGCGCTTAAATACTGACGATAGTTCCTATAGCCAAGGGGAAGTGGCGAGCATTTTACAGCAAATTATTAATGAATTGCAAAGTATTCCCGCCGGAACCACGGTTTCTAAGGAAGCCCAAGAATTGCTTAAATATGCTCAAGAAGCGAAAAGATGAGATAAGGAGCGGGGGAGCAGAGGGGAAAGAGGTGTGGGGGAGCGGAGGAGCAGAGGAGCAGAGGTGCAGAGGTGCAGAGGAGAGAATGAATAGTGAATAGTGAATAGTGATATTTTGTTAACTGTTAACTGTTAACTGTTAACTTTTCACTTGTACGGGCGAATGGCCATTCGCCCCTACGACTTTTGTAGGGGCGAATGGCCATTCGCCCCTACGACTTTCCCCCGCTCGATTGGCGGCTCCCCTGCTCCCCCGCTCCCCCGCTCCCCCGCTCCCCCGCTCCCCCGCTCGATTGGCGGCCCCTCCGCTCCTCCGCTCCTCAAAACCTGCCCCGATATTCCCATCTAGGAGTACAATAGAAGCCGGGAAAGAGTAAGGGTAGGCGGTTGCGGACAGGTTTCCTGTCTGAGGAAAGTCCGGGCTCCCGAAAGACCAAACTTGCTGGGTAACGCCCAGTGCGGGCGACCGTGAGGATAGTGCCACAGAAAGATACCGCCAATTAGCAATTAGCTTTTAGCCTTGGGCTGATAACTGATTACTAATTGGTAAGGGTGCAACGGTGCGGTAAGAGCGCACCAGCAGCGTCGAGAGGCGCTGGCTAGGTAAACCCCGGTTGGGAGCAAGGTGGATGGAACTATGGTTGGTCTTTTACCAGTTCCGATATGAGGAACCGCAAGAGGCGTTTGGTGACAAGCGTCCCAGATAGATAACCGCCCTCGAAAGTGCTTGGCACTTTTGGAGAACAGAACCCGGCTTATGACTTACTCTTTCCCCCCCTTTTTTTTGAGGCAAGAGGCAACAGGGAAGAGGAAACAATTGATATTTGATGATTGATAGTTAACAATTAATAATTGATAGTTTGTAGTTGATAAATTGTAGATATTATTAGATATTAATTATCAATTGTTAATTATCAATTGTTAATTATTGATTATCAAGGTTTATGCATAGCGATACATCATCGATTTCTATGAAAGTTTCTATGAAAGTTTCTCTGAAAGTTAAATATCCACCGCGACAACGGGAATTAGAAAATTTAGTGGAAAAGTTAGGGCTTTCTAGTGAATTACCTCTGCAATGGCAACTTTTAGATTTAGCCTTAACTCACCCCACCAGTTCCGTCGATCGCAACTATCAACAATTAGAGTTTGTTGGGGATGCGGTGGTGCGTTTGGCTGCGGCGGAATTACTGTTAGAAACTTATCCAGATTCGGCAGTAGGAGAATTTGCCGCTATTCGGTCAGAATTAGTCAGCGATCGCACCTTAGCAGAAATTGCGGATTGTTATGGATTAGAAGATTATTTACTCATGTCTGCGAGCACTAAAAGGGATATTCTTGGGCGTCAGTCCCGGTTGGCTGATGCCTTGGAAGCGGTCATGGGTGCTTTATATTTGTCTACCCATACTTTAGAATTTATTCGTCCTTGGTTGGATACACATTTTAAACCATTTGCGGTTAAAATTAGCCAAGATCCAGCCCGACAGAATTATAAACACGCGCTGCAAGGTTGGACTCAAACTCATTATAAATCTTTACCGGAATATCGCGTCCGAGAAACTCCTCTAGTTGACTGTCATATTTTACTTCCAGAAGAACGGTTTACCGCCGAAGTTTGGATACAAGGAAAGCGACAAGGGACGGGAAAAGGGCGATCGAAAAAAGCTGCCGAACAAGCGGCTGCCCAACAAGCTTTTTTATCTTTAACCGTAACCAACAGCAACCATAATTTAGAGATAAAACGCTATATATGATAAAAGTAGGGTGGGCAATGCCCACCCTACCTATCTACTAAACCACAAATTTTCGTAGGGACGAAGCATGACCGCAGGTATTTCTGGTTAAAAGCAGACATTTAATCCGGTCATGCTTCGTCCTTACTGATTCTATGGATACGAAAAACGCTGTAAGGGGATTTGGGGGAATCGATCTGGAATTTTGCCAGAATTGTCTAATAAAAGCTACAATAAAAGCTACAATAGAAGCTACAATAGAAGCTAATCATTAATCTCAGAATCCCAAAATGACATCTCTCAACTACCCAGAAACTCAACAAGTCAATCAAATTGATATTTATCATGGGGTCGAAGTTGCTGACCCTTATCGCTGGTTAGAAGACCCGGACTCCGCAGACACGAAAGCCTGGGTGGAAGACCAAAATAAGGTGACGTTTAGCTACTTGGGTCAAATTCCCCAACGGGAAGAGATTAAGACCCGTTTAACTCAAGTTTGGGACTATGAAAAATACGGCATTCCTTTTAAAAGAGGCGATCGCTATTTTTACTATAAAAATGATGGCCTCCAAAACCAAAGTGTTTTATATGTTCTCAACTCCCTAGACGATGAACCTAGAGTATTAATTGACCCCAATCTTTTGTCAGCAGATGGCACCGTATCTCTCAGCGGTTTAGCCATTAGTAAAGATGGCAATTTGATGGCTTATGCCCTGTCTTATTCCGGTTCTGATTGGAAAGAATGGCACGTCCGCAATATTGAAACGGGGGAAGATTTACCGGATCTTATTAAATGGAGTAAATTTTCTGGGGCATCCTGGACTCACGACCATCAAGGTTTTTTCTACAGTCGTTATGATGAACCCAACGAACAAACCAAGCATGAAGATGTTAACTATTATCAAAAGCTATTCTATCACAAAATTGGCACCGACCAATCCCAAGATATTTTAGTCTATCACCGCCCGGATCAAAAAGAATGGGGCTTTAGTGGGGTTGTGAGTGAAGATGGCCAATATTTAATTATCTCGGTTTGGCTAGGAACTGACCCGAAAAATTTGCTATTTTACAAGGATTTAACCGATCCATATGCCGAAGTTGTAGAACTGATTAGCGAATTTAAAGCCCAATATAGTTTTATTGATAATGATGGTTCGGTTTTCTGGTTTGAAACGGATTTAGATGCTCCTCGCGGTCGGGCGATCGCTATTGATATTAGTAATGAAAATCAAACCGAAATTATCCCGGAACGAGCGGAAACTTTACAAGGGGTTAATGTTCTAAATCATCAGTTTGTGGCATCTTATTTAAAAGATGCTCATAGTCTGATTAAAGTCTTTAACTTCGATGGTTCCTGGGTGCGGGATATGGTCTTACCCGGACTCGGTTCGGCGGGGGGTTTTGATGGCGATCGCACCGATACGGAAACCTTTTACAGCTTCACCAGTTTTACCACTCCCACCACCATTTATCGTTACAATATGCTGACCGGAGAAAGCAGCGTATTTCGGCAGCCCCAGGTAGACTTTAATCCCGGAGACTATGAAAGTCACCAAGTATTTTACCACAGCAAAGACGGCACCCGCGTCCCCATGTTCATCACCCATAAAAAAGGGATTAAACTCGATGGGAATAACCCCACTTATTTATATGGCTATGGGGGCTTTAATATTTCCCTAACTCCCAGTTTTTCTGTGTCTCAGTTGGTCTGGATGGAATATGGAGGAATTTTGGCCATTCCTAACTTACGCGGCGGCGGTGAATACGGGGAAGAATGGCATCAAGCGGGAACAAAATTGAACAAACAAAATGTTTTTGATGATTTCATGGCCGCAGCGGAATGGTTGATTGCCAACCAATATACTTGCCGGGAAAAATTGGCGATCGGGGGCGGTAGTAATGGCGGTTTATTAGTAGCAGCTTGCCAGACGCAGCGCCCGGATTTATTTGCGGCAGTCTTGCCTGCGGTCGGGGTTTTGGATATGCTACGTTTCCACAAGTTTACTATCGGTTGGGCTTGGTGTTCTGACTACGGTTCTCCAGAAAATCCCGAAGAATTTAAAGCCCTTTATGCTTATTCTCCGTTACATAATTTGAAACCAGGGACTCATTATCCCGCCACTTTAATTACCACCGCTGACCATGACGACCGTGTGGTTCCTGCCCATAGTTTTAAATTTGCTGCTGGGTTGCAAGCTGCCCATGCTGGGGAGGCGCCGGTATTAATTCGCATTGAAACTAAAGCCGGACATGGGGCTGATAAACCGACGACGAAAATTATTGAAGAGGTGGCAGATAAATGGGCGTTTTTAATTAGAGTTTTGGGCATGGAGAAGGTTTAATTTGAGAAACCTGGGGCGGTTAGAAACCGGGTTTCTATGTAGGGGCCGGTGGGGAGGCAGAGGTTAACTGAAGAAACCCGGTTTCTTGTCCCTGGGGTCAGAAACCTGGGGCGGTGAGAAACCGGGTTTCTATGTAGGGGCCGGTGGGGAGGCAGAGGTTGACGGAAGAAACCCGGTTTCTTGTCCCTGGGGTCAGAAACCTGGGGCGGTTAGAAACCGGGTTTCTATGTAGGGGCCGGTGGGGAGGCAGAGGTTAACTGAAGAAACCCGGTTTCTTGTCCCTGGGGTCAGAAACCTGGGGCGGTTAGAAACCGGGTTTCTATGTAGGGGCCGGTGGGGAGGCAGAGGTTAACTGAAGAAACCCGGTTTCTTGTCCCGGCGATCGCTTGTCGGTGAAAGTATTTTCATCAAAGTAATGCCGGGGAGTTTGTAACATCAATTGTCAAACTTTCCCCGCATCTAATAAATTAAAGCGATCGCCATAGTGAGTTTTTAGCAGTTCTTTTTAGTAGTTCTTGCACCATCGGGTAATAATATCAGCAGTTCAACCCCAATGGCTTTGCGGTCTGATTCACTCACGGTGAATGAAGCCACCGGATATTTGGTCTTTCCGTTATTAAACAATAACAGTGAACTAAGATTCCGAAAAGCGTGAAATCCCCAAGAGTCAGCCAGGCAAAAGATCAATAATACTGGGTTAACTTCCTCCGAAGAAACAAACAGGTTTTGATAGCATTTGCCCTAGGTGTTTGGCTGTTCCACTAAGTAGTTGCGATCGGGGTCTTGTAAAGAGTTAGTTTTATTACGATGTTCTCGATGATGAACGGCTTTCCATAATGTTGGGGCATCCCTAACATGGTTAGTCTTAATAAGCCGATCGCCTGTTTTAACCGGGGATTTTTAAGGACCGCACTGTGCATAATATTGTGAGTGCTAAAAAGTGAGACAATCACACTATTGCCCATCACTAATGCGAATGGTAAATACAACCATAATAAATATCTATTCCAGCGATCGAGATAGTCAGCCATTACCCAACCTAGAATCAGTATGCTGAGATTGATCGGTAAAATACATATATAGTTTTGGTCAGACAGAAAGGCTTCCGGGGGAATTAACGGACGTAGTTTCTTTGCATATTCAGCTTGAGTTATCAAGCGTTTTGATTCAACGAGATTCACCATGAATGAGTTAATTCAACAAATTGTCAAAAATCCCGCTATAAATTTAACATTTTTTTCCTATGAGTATTTTTTATTATAAATTTTTTTCGTCAACAAATATCCTATTTTAATGGCCAAAAACTATCAAATATCAGAGGGCGAGCAAATAGCCATATATTTTATCACATTCTCTCGCACAATGATGCCATAGTAAATAATTTAATCATAGTTGTTCGGCATTTTTCAGCAATAGTCTTCGGGCGATCGCACAGAAACCGGGCTGGGTAATTAACCTGTTAGTTGTTTTCCCACGTTTTTCCGACAACCCGATTTCTGTAATTCCATCCGAGTGGTTATTCTTGTGCCAATTCTTTGGCCAATTTTTTCTCCGCTTCTAACTTTGGTTTGAGATAGAGATTTTCGACTAAGGCAGCGGTTCCGGCAAACCAGGGTGGAATTAAAATTGCCCCGAATATTCCCAATAGTTGAACTCCTCCTAATACCGCTAATAACTGATATAAAGGATGAATACCAACGGAACTCCCTACTAATAATGGGTCTAACACATAGGTTTCAATATTTTGAATAATCACAAACAGGATTAAAACCCAGAGAAAGACCCAACTCCCTTTGACGATCGCCACAATTAAAGCGGGGACAGAGCCAAGAATAGGGCCAATAAAGGGGATTAAATTCGTCACCCCAGCGATCGCCCCTAAACCTAGGGCAAAATCTGCTAATCCTAAAAAAGATAACCCGGCAGCAGTGGCAATTCCTAAAATAGCGGAAACCAAAAAACGTCCCCGAATATAACCCCCCATCCGGGTAGTCACCGTATGAACTTGGGCTTCTAGGCGATCATTCCACGGGGCAGGAAATAACTGCACCAAACTTTTAATTAATGTCTGGCTATCCGCTAACATATAGCCGGAAATAAACAAACATAATATTAGGGTAAAAATTGCCCCAATAATTCCTCGTGTAATGCTATAAGAACGGATAATCACTTGTTGACTAGAACGAAATACCCAGCCGGTGATGGCTTGAGTATTAAAATATTCACTGACCAACTCGGAACTATTATCACTCAGTCGGCTAACTAACTGTTCGGCAATATCTTGTAAGGTTTCTAAATAAAGAGGTAACTGACTAATAATCAGTTCAATTTGGTCAAAAACTGTTGGGCCAATTAATAGCATAACTCCAGTCAAACCGCCAATCAAAAGCAAATAGGTTAAAATAGCGGCTAACCACCGGGGAATGTGGCGTTTTTCTGCCCATTCAATAGCAGGAGAAATTGATGCGGCAAGGACAACAGAAATCATCACAGTAATGAGTAAACTCCGCAGTTGCCAGAGTAAAACTAATAGAAATGCTGTAGCTAATACCAGGAGTAAGTTAGTAACCGAAATTGTAATACGTTGGGTGGACATATATTTTTGTTGGTGGTTGTTTGTTGTTGGTTGGCAGTAATTGATAATTGATAATTGATAATTTTATTTAATTGTCCATTGTCAATTGTCAATTATTTTGTGGTTGATGGTTGATGGTTGATTGTTGATGGTTGGTGGGTAGGGATTCTATGGTTTATGGTTGATTGTTGAATTTTCACAAACAACAACCAACAACAAACAACAAAGAACAACCAAAAACCAACAACCAACAAAATTAATTACGATGCCATTGAGTGACGCCACCGGGTTTATCAATTAGGGTAATTCCTTGGGATTGCAATTCGTCACGAATCCGATCGCCTTCCGCAAAGTTTTTCGCTTTTCGGGCTGCTTTTCGTTGTTCGATTAAGGCTTCAATTTCTGCATCACTCAGACCATTAGATTGTTCTTCGGTGGTTTCCGCATCCGCATCCGCTTCTAATCCGAGAACATTGGCTAAAGTAACTAAGGTTTGCCACCGTTGTTTGAGCAATTCTGGGGCAGTGTCGGTTTTACCTTCATGGACTAAAAGGTTGCGATCGCGCCGAATTTCTTTGGCAATTTCAAATAAGACTGCTAAGGCACTGGAAGTATTAAAATCATCATCCATTGCGGCTTGGAACCGTTCCACAAATTCGGCTAAAGGTGCCGCTGAGACTTCTATTTTATCCCAGCCTAATTTTTCCCCATATTGATTGGCAAATAATAGTGCTTCTTTCAGGGTATTCCACCCTTGGGTAGCAGAAGCGATCGCCTCATCGGTAAAATCAATCGGCTTGCGATATTGGGCTTGCAGGACAAACAATCGCACCACCATCGGCGGCACATTTCCCTCATCTAATAACTGGCGAATCGTGGTAAAATTGCCCAAAGACTTGGACATTTTTTCCCCATTAATAGTCACAAACCCATTGTGCATCCAATATTTCGCCAAGGGCTTACCCGTCACCGCTTGGGATTGGGCGATCTCATTTTCATGGTGGGGAAATACCAAATCCGCCCCACCCGCATGAATATCAATAGTTTCTCCCAGGCGATCGCGCACCATTGCCGAACATTCGATATGCCAACCGGGACGACCGGAACCCCACGGCGACTCCCAAGCAGGTTCGCCCGGTTTTGCCTCTTTCCACAACGCAAAATCAAACGGGTCTTCTTTCTTTTGGGCCTCCGGGTCATCCTCCACCCGACCGCTGGCCCCTGCCTTCATCTCTTCTAACTTGCGACCCGACAACTGACCATAGTCCTGAAACTTGCGGACTTTATAATAGACATCGCCCCCGGCAGCATAAGCATAGCCGCGATGTTCTAACTCGTGAATCAAGCGCTTAATCCCGTCCAGGGTATGAGTAGCGCGGGGATATTCGTCCGCTTCGAGGATATTCAACCGGGCCATATCTTCAAAATAGGCTTGAGTGTAGCGATCGGCCACTTCCTCCATTGTGGAACCCTCTTGTCTAGCCCGATTCAGAATTTTATCGTCAATATCGGTAAAATTCTGCACATATCGCACCTCATAGCCGCGCCAAATCAGATAGCGGCGAACCGTGTCCCAAGCAATGTAAGATCGCGCATGACCGAGGTGACAATAATCGTAAACGGTGACACCACAGCAATACATCCGCACCTTTGGCGGTTCCAGGGGTTCAAAAGGTTCTTGGCGACGAGTCAGGGTATTGTAAAGATACAAAGTCATAAGGGGATCTTGAGCTTTCCTGTGACGGCAAAGAAGGTGAATTCTTCCATCGATCCATAATGACACGATCTTTGATTTATACCAATTTCATTTAATTGTGCAACAGATTCTTAAGTCCCCTTGATGAAACTTATGTTGACTCACATATTTCTTAACCACATATTTCTTAACAACATAACAACATATTTCTTAACATAATTATGCTTGACATCCGCTTAAGTAATCCCATACAGCGCTTTTTTACTGAGTAAACCACAGCCGCCTATTTCTGGGTTAACCTTTGTATCCAAGCCAGAAACCGGGTTTCTGGGTTAACCTCTGTATCCAAGCATAACCTTAATTAAGAAACCCGGTTTCTCAAGCCCCCGCCACCAACCCAGAAACCCGGTTTCTGAAACCCCCAACCCCCATCAGGGCGGCGTTGCATTCGCGGCAAAGATGGTCGATTTTTCCTGAAGATGTCGGCGCGGTAAGCTTTCGCCATGCCGTAGACGCGAAGCGGCTTCCCGTAGGGTAGGCTATATGCTTGGCCCCTACATAAAAAATCGGGTTTCTGGGGTTCTGGGCACAAATTAGGGCAAAGCATTCGCGGCAAAGATGGTCGATTTTTCCTGAAAATGTCGGCGCGAATGCTTGGCCCCTACAGGATTTCGGGTTAAAATAAGTCATCATCCCCCAACCCCCCGGTAGGCAATATGGACGAACAACGACTCAACGCCTATATCCAACTGATTGAAGCAATCCTCGGCTGTCCCAGTGGCGAGGAAATGGACATCCTACAAGCCAACCCCGAACTCGTTGATGCGGGGTTGGTGCAGGTGATGCGTGCAGAAGCGGAAATAAAGATGGAATTGGGGGAACTGAAAGCCGCCGACAGGTTACTGAATGTAGGGATTAAAATAGTAACCGCTAACTATTCTCTCCCCACCCTACGAAAAGCAGAAGCAGATGCTCTATTGCAGCAGGGTTTTCAACAGTATCAACATTCTGAATATTCCCAAGCCTGGGAATCTTTGCAACAGTCTCTCGCATTGTATGAAGCAATCGGGGATAAGGCTAACATCGCTTTATGTTGGGGACAGTTAGGTTGTATTGAGCGCGATCGCGGCAACTGGGATGAGGCGGAGCGTCTGTATCAGCAATATTTGGCATTGAGTACCGAATTGGGCGATCGCTCCGGTATGGCAACCTCTTGGGGACTGTTGGGATATATCCAGAACGTTCGCGGCAACTGGGATGAGGCGGAGCGTCTGTATCAGCAATATTTGGCATTGAGTACCGAATTGGGCGATCGCTCCGGTATGGCAACCTCTTGGGGACAGTTGGGAGATATCCAGAACGTTCGCGGCAACTGGGATGAGGCGGAGCGTCTGTATCAGCAATCTTTGGCATTGAGAACCGAATTGGGCGATCGCAAAGGTATGGCAACCTCTTGGGGAGTCTTGGGAGATATCCAGCGAAATCGCGGCAACTGGGATGAGGCGGAGCGTCTGTTTCAGCAATGTTTGGCAATTGAAACCGAATTGGGCGATCGCTCCGGTATGGCAACCTCTTGGGGACAGTTGGGAGATATCCAGCGAAATCGCGGCAACTGGGATGAGGCGGAGCGTCTGTATCAGCAATCTTTGGCATTGAGAACCGAATTGGGCGATCGCGCGGGGATGGCATCCTCTTGGGGACAGTTGGGAGATATCCAGCGAAATCGCGGCAACTGGGATGAGGCGGAGCGTCTGTATCAGCAATCTTTGGCTTTGAGAACCGAATTGGGCGATCGCTCCGGGATGGCAGCCGTTTGGGGAGTGTTGGGAGATATCCAGCGATTTCGCGGCAACTGGGATGAGGCGGAGCGTCTGTATCAGCAATCTTTGGCATTGAGTACCGAATTGGGCGATAAGTCTGGTATGGCAACCTCTTGGGGAGTCTTGGGAGATATCCAGCGATGTCGCGGCAACTGGGATGAGGCGGAGCGTCTGTTTCAGCAATCTTTGGCATTGAGAACCGAATTGGGCGATAAGTCTGGTATGGCAACCACTTGGGGAAGTTTGGGAGATATCCAGCGAAATCGCGGCAACTGGGATGAGGCGGAGCGTCTGTATCAGCAATCTTTGGCATTGAGTACCGAATTGGGGGATAAGTCTGGGATGGCAAGCTCTTGGGGACTGTTGGGAGATATCCAGCGAAATCGCGGCAACTGGGATGAGGCGGAGCGTCTGTTTCAGCAATCTTTGGCATTGAGAACCGAATTGGGCGATCGCTCCGGTATGGCAGAATCTTGGGGACTGTTGGGAGATATCCAGCGAAATCGCGGCAACTGGGATGAGGCGGAGCGTCTGTATCAGCAATCTTTGGCATTGAGAACCGAATTGGGCTATAAATCCGGTATGGGCGATGTTTATAATGAGCTTGCCTTTGTCCATCAACATTCAAACAAAATCTCCGAAGCCTTCGCCGCCTGGAGAGCAGGTTTAGCCGCTTGTCCCCCAAACCGATTCCCTGTAGAAGCCTTGGATATCGGTAGCAGATTAGGCAATGCTGCCTTTGACATTAAAGACTGGCAAACCGCCATTGAAGGATACGAAGCAGCCATCACCGCCGTAGAAACCAGTTGCACTTTCGCCGCATCCAACCAGGAAAAACAAAAACGCCGCACCGCTCAAATCGGGGTTTATGAGAAACTGGTACAAGCCTGCATCAATAGCGGCGATATCGGTAGAGCCCTCGCCAGTGTGGAACGCAGCAAATCCCGCAACCTCATCGAACTTCTCGCCAACCGCGATATCTATCCCAAAGGCGATATTCCCCCAGAAATCCTCACCCAACTGGATACCCTGCGTCGGGAAGTCACTGCCAAACAGCAATTGTTAGAAACTTTGGATCGTCCCACCACAACCAACAGCCCCTCAGATACATTGGGTGGAGACTCACGAGGCAGCAGCAGTGGTGGTTTGACTCCTGATGCCATTGAGACGATTCGCCAAGAATATCAAAAGGCAGAACAAAAGTTAAACAAACTCCTGGATATCATCAAAACCTATGACCCCACTTTTTCCCTGACGCAGCGAGTGGAACCCATCAAATTTTCTGAAATTCAGGGTTTACTGGACGAACATACTGCCCTAATTGAGTGGTATTGTACCCGCGAGCGGATTTATGCCTTTGTGGTGTTAGGTGGAGTTAAAGAAAGAAACTTTCTTCTGAAGAATATTAAGATGCTGTTGTTTAAGTTATCTACTCTATTTAACTTCCCGCAAAAAGAAGACTCAGAACCCCCCTTTTTAAGGGGGGCAGGGGGGATCTCAGTGTGGATTTCCACCCCAGAAGCCTATACCCAATTACAAGAACTCCGCCAAACTTATCTCGACACCTATGCCCAGAAAAAATCCCACTGGGAAGAGCAATTTAATCACTACCTGCATCGTCTCGCGGATATCCTGCATATATCAGAACTGATTGCCCCCCTGACGGACAAATATCGTCAACTGATTTTAGTGCCCTATCGGGACTTGCACCTATTTCCCCTGCATATTTTACCCCTGGACAACTTACCCCCGGACAACGGCAGCAACCCGCAATATTTAGCCGATAAATTTGCCGATGGGGTAAAATATGCCCCCAGTTGTCAATTTTTGCAAAAAGTATCCCGCCGCAACCGCAAGGATATTAGTGACAATACCAGCAACAATACCAGTCCCCGGTTTTTTGCCATCCAAAATCCCACAGAAGATTTAGAATATGCGGACCTAGAAGTTCAGGCAATTTCTCCCGCTTTCCAACCCCATGCCCGGATTTTACCCAAGAAAGCAGCCAGCAAAGCTGCCCTCAAAGAAACCGCCACTGCCCAAGATTTTCAGGGGGCGGAATATATCCATTTCGCCGGACATGGGGCGTTTAACTTTGTTAGTCCGTTACTATCTCCTTTAGTCCTAGCGGGGGCAGTGGTAAAACGTGAGGACGGACAAACCGAATCATTACCCCGCGAAAATCACCCCGAACCAAAACCCGAACCAGAATTAACCGGGAATAGTCGATATATTCCCTGGCGCAAAGGTAAAACCCTGGATTTAACCTTATGTTACACATTAGGGGAATTATTCCAGCTTGATTTACCCTCCTGTCGCTTAGTGATTCTCTCCGCTTGCGAAACCGGGTTGGTGGACTTTTCCCCAGAGTTAGAAGAATACATTAGTTTAGGACTGGGTTTCCTCTATGCGGGAGCCCCCAACGTGATTTGCAGCCTCTGGGCGGTGAATGACTTATCCACGGCGATTTTAATGGTAAAATTATATGAGGAAATGCAGATTCAGCCTTCTATTACCCTGGCCTTAAAAGCCGCCCAACAGTGGATGCGAACTGTCACCAAACAGGAGTTAATTAATTGGTTAAATCCCTCCGAGTCGCAGGAGAATGCCCCGATTAAACAAAAGCTGCGGGAAAATGTCCATTTAGGTTTCAAACCGTCCCACTATCAACCCTACCAACACCCTAAACATTGGGGGGCTTTTTGTGCCATTGGCGTTTAATTTCTATCTCCCTTTGTGTTTCTTTGTGTCTTTGTGGTGAGTTAATTTTTTTTACCACAAAGGCACAAAGGACACAAAGAAGAAGCTGTTAAAGTAAAACCAGAGGAAAGCAGAGGATAATTATGAGAGATGATACAGAGACTTTAGTCATGTTCGCGCAATTATTGGAGACGCAACCGCCAATTTTACCCCCAGACCGGGCAAAATTTCAGGAATTAGCCGCCGAATTAGCAGATATTCCAGAAACCGAAGCAAACCGGGCGGCTGATATAATTATAGAATGGCTGGAACAGTTTCCTCAAGAGCAAGAAATTTTTGTTAAAGAATTAGCAAAAAACCGCCAAGAATTAGGTGAACTTGCGGAACCAGAACCGAATAAGATGCAGTATATAATTCCCAATTTCCAAATTATTGAGGAAAAGGAAACGATGATTTTACCACCGGGACGTGAGGAAAAAGTTTCTTTGCTGGCTTATGTTCGCCAAAAGTTAGCGGAATGTGTAATAGTTTTGCCATTAAATTAATTGCGTGTAGTTGCGTAAATTGGGTTGAGAAGGCGAATTATAGATGTTATTTCGGTTGGTTGGGGAAAAATAAATGATCGTTTTGGGTATAATGTTGGGTTTAGTTCCTCAACCCAACCTACGAGATCCGATCTGGTAAAAAATGAATGATAATGTTGGGTTTCGTTCCTCAACCCAACCTACGATTTAATTACGATTTAATTACGATTTAATTTAGTGAAGCAAATGGATTTACAACAACAAGATATGCCGCTGGTTTATGCGCCAAATTTACATTTATTCGCGTTTCATCTTTGGCGCGGTTTGACGGGCAAACCGGATTCTCGGGCGACTAATCCGCATCTTTTGTGGCAAAAAGGAGATGAGATTTTAGCCAGTTTAGGATTTACTGAACGTCTGGATATTTACGGTTATCCTGAGAGTTCCCCCGAACCGGGCGGTATGGAGGTGAATCTGAATAAGCAACCGCTGAAGTTAATCGGAAAACTTCCCGAAAAAGTGGCCAATCAAGAGTTAGGAATTACCGGCAGAGTTTTGGCGCATCGCCTCCATGATAGTTATAGTTTGACGCTGAATTTTCGGCGGCCAGAAACAGAAAATGATGTTATAACCGCTGCGGTGCCGGTTTCGTTTTGGCGTCTTTTAAATACAGATAACAGCGTTTTTCTGCCTGATTTTGTCCAAAGTTCTTTAGGCCAAACTTTGTTGTTAACGGCTTTTTTGCCCCCGGAAGAACAGGATAAGTATAATAAAAATAGTGATAATAATAGTAATAAATATAGGTGGGTGGAAAGTTTAAAGCCATTGGCTCAGAAATGTTTAAAACAGTTGATTCCTGCTTCAAGAAAACAGCCACCTTTGGAACGAGTGGGGGAACTGTTTGGCAGCCCGATTTTTGAGTTTGGCGGTCAAGTTATCGATGCGGATTTTTCCCCGGAATCTCTAGATACTTGTCATGTTTTAATCTGGTTATTTCGGGAGGATTCAGCCAGTGAGAAGTTTGTGGCTGCTTATCGGCAATTTATCAATTTATTTTATTACCGCAATAAGGTTTTATCCGCTTATCGGGAAAGTCGGAGTTTGTATCGCCAATTATACGATAATTATATCCAATTAGAGGAAAAAGTCAAGGCTCTGAAAGATTTATTGAAGTTACAGCAGCAATCCCCAGGGCAACGGGTCAGCGATGGGGATTTAAATCAGTTGAGGCATATATTAGAAGATTTATCTTCGTCAGATTTAGAATATGCCCGACTGTTGAGAAATTATAAGCATAGCCGGAATACGATCGCGATTAATGGGAAAAATTACCAAGTTGCTTTAGGGGCTATCCAATATCAGCTTGAGAAGGAAAAGAACTATGTCGTCCCAGAGTCAGACCTGGATTTTTTCCGGGAGTTTAGCGATCGCACCTGTCCCTATTTTCAAACTCGCATTGCGGACGAACTGAACTATTTTGTGGAAGGTTCTAGTTTAGCGGATAAGGCAGTTGCCTCGATTCGGGGTATCGTGGAAATAGAACAAACTCAGCGCGATCGCCAACTTCAAGACCAAGAAAAAAGCCTAGAAAACACGATTCAAGCTTTGGGATTAGCCCTAGGAACAGGGGCAATTGTAGCATCCAGTTCCGGGTTAATTACTGCGTCCTGGAACAAGGAGCGATCGGATTATCCCCATCCGTTTATTATTGCTTTACTAGCCAGTTTTTCCGTAGCCATTTGCGTTTATTGGTTGGTAAAATTCTGGCAATGGTTGAGTCAGCCTAAATCAAAGTAGGGGCTAAGTAATTGATAATTGATAATTGATAATTGATAATTTTGTCTAATAGACACGAGTGCAAAATTCTCGATCATCCCCCCTTTTTAAGGGGGGTTGGGGGGATCGATCCTTTATGAAAGCCATAATTGTCTAATAGACACGAGTGCAAAATTATCAAAAACCCCCCTTTTTAAGGGGGGTTGGGGGGATATATCCTTTATGAAAGCCATAATTGTCTAATCAGTACATCTTTCTGCTGACAGGAATTGTGCAAATGATTTATACAGGCTATGGCTATTGTTATCACTGCTATTCCCTGTTAATTCTCGGAGTATTCATAAGTTTTGTCTTCGCACACGTTGATACCAGTCTGGATCAATGCGCCTTCCCCTACCGAGCCGTCTTCGGCGGCAGCCAAAACTCCTTTAAAGTCATAAATACAGTCTGGGCGCCTGTCATTAATCGTGATTTCTGCGGATTTGCCGGGAGCAAGTGTGTCAACGCCCAGAATGTCTTCCTCCCAATCGTTTGTGCTAGGAGGGGAGGCGTAGAACTCTTGGAGAGTACGGCTGGTGTTGTTAATCAGGGTAAAAATGACAGGGCTGGTGTCCGCTTCCGATTCCGTGTCATCTTCGGCTAAGACGCCGTAGCCGGTGAATGCAATGATCGGGAGGGATAGCGCGATCGCTACGACGCTTTTGCCAAAAGAGTTATGAAACATATTTTACTTTTTAGAAAGAATGTAACACTGTTTATAACTCCTAATTAAATCACAAGAAATTGAGTTTGTCTACCTGAGATATAAAGGAGAATCCGCCAGCCCCTAAATTCTCTCCTGCACTCAGAGACACCTCTGCACTCCCACAATTTCGGACGACCTCAGACCCTAAGTACGCGCCAGTAATGGGGCAGCGTTTAATAAAGTTTTGGTATAGGGATGTTGGGGGTTGGTAAAAATATCGTGAGTGATGCCAATTTCCACAATTTTGCCTGAGTTCATTACGGCAATGCGATCGCAGAAAAATCGTGCTACCCACAAATCATGGGTAATAAATAAATAGGTTAAATCAAACTCTTTTTTCAAGTCCAACATTAACTCTAATACTTGGGTTTGGACACTAGCATCCAGCATACTCACCGGCTCATCACAAATTACTAATTGGGGTCGCGTAATTAGGGCTCTAGCGATCGCCACTCGCTGCTGTTGTCCCCCGGACAATTCTCCTGGATAGCGATCGTAAAATATCCCTGGATCTAACCCCACTCTGGCTAACATTTGCTCAACTTGTTGTTTCGCTTCCGTGGGCTTGGCTAATTTATGAATTAACAACGGATCGGCAATACTTTGCCCCACGGTCATCATCGGATTTAAACAAGCATGGGGGTCTTGAAATACCATTTGCATATTTCGCCGTTGTTGTCGAATAGAATTCGGCGAAAGTTTGGTTAAATCATGGCCAAGAAACTCCACTTTTCCCCCGGTGGGTCGGACTAAGTGTAAAATAGTCCGGGAGAGGGTACTTTTGCCACAACCGGACTCACCAACTAAGCCTAAAATTTCCCCCGGATACAGTTCTAAACTGATTCCATCTACCGCTTTAATTTTTTGTCCCGGTTGGGAAAATAACCACCGTTGAATAAAATTACTTTCTAAAGTATAATGTTGTTGTAAATCCGTTAATTTCAGCAGCGGATATGACTCTACTTTATCTATATTTTCTATATTATTATTATTGACATTAGCATCTTTTTCTGGTATAATATTATCGGCATTATCGGCGGTAATCTGAGCGTTATTTGGCTTAACCGCTTGAATATGTAACGCCGCTTTTAATAGGGATTGGGTATAGGGATGTTGGGGATTTGCTAACACATCTTGGGTATTGCCAATTTCTACTAATTCGCCCTGATACATCACCGCAATGCGATCGCAATATTCTCCCACCATTGCTAAATCGTGAGAAATCAACAATAGTCCTAAATCCAATTCGGCACAAAGTCGGGTAAGTTCCTGCAAAATTTCCGCCGATACGGTGACATCTAAACTGGTGGTCGGTTCATCGGCGACAATCATTTTGGGCTGGAGTAAAAGGGCAAGGGCGATCGCCACCCGTTGCCGCATCCCCCCACTAAACTCATGGGGATATTGAGACCATCTCCCTGGGGGAATTTTCACCGTTTCCAAAGTTTTCTTCGCAATATTCTCCGCTTCCTGCTTCGTCAGGGTAGGCTTATGGGCCATTAAAGTCTCAACACAATGTTCGCCAATGGTCATCAGGGGATCTAAGCGAGTCATCGGGTCTTGAAAAATCAAGGCAATTTCTTCACCGCGAAAGCGTCTCAGGTCATCTGGTGACAAATCAAACACCGATTTTCCGGCAAACTTAATCCCCCCCTGAACTTGGCTCCCAGAGGGCAACAAGCGCATCGCCGCCCGTCCCAAAGTGGACTTGCCGCAGCCCGACTCACCCACCAGTCCCAAGCGTTCTCCTGGGGCAATTTGGAATGACACCCCATTCACAGCCCACCTCAGAGATTTCTCCTCCTCATCTTGGGGGTAAGCAATACGCAGATTTTCTACAGAAAACAAAACATTTGGCATATTTTTTTGTTGGTTGTTGGTTGTTGGTTGTTGTTGGTTGTTGGTTGGGGCCGCCATCGGCCGCCATCGGTGTGGGGGGAAGAGAGAAAAGAGAAGAGAGAATAGAGAATAGAGAAAAGAAAAGAGAGAATTTTCCTATGCATCCTATGCATCCTATGCATCCTATGCATCCTATGCATCCTCTTTCCTCAAACCCCTACACCCTACACCCTACACCCTACACCCTCTCAAACCCCTACACCCTCTCTTCCCCCGCACTCTTACTGCGGTTTATCCAAGCGACGCATTAAATAAGCGACGCCAAAATCCCCGTTGGGATGTTGTTCTAAGATTTCTGCGAGGGCAAAAATTTTTCCGGCGATTTCTGGACCGAGTTTATCAACGATCGCCTGACGCGCATTTTCCAGATATTGTCTGGAGCGAATCAGGGATTGCCATTCCCCAGAAAATACTTGTTCTAGGTTATAGCTGAGGGCTAATTCTACCAAAGCTTCCCATTCGCCGCGATCGCACCAAAAGCCGCCGCAAGCGGAACAACGTTCCACATAAAAGGGAGTTTTGATCTGAACTTTGCTCCGAGACAGATAGCGATCGCACTTAGGACACAAACCCGCACGGTTATCGGAGGGTGAGACTTCCACCATAATCTCCCCTGGAGTCGAGGTAGCGCCCCGTTGTCGTAACCATTGGGGTTGTTGGCTGCGCCATTCCTCATAAGTATCCAGGGAAATCCAATTTCCCTGACAGTCTGGACAACAATGAACCGCTAAATCCTCACTTAACCAGCCGTCTACCAACTCAACTTTTCTATCTTTTGGACATTTCATCACGGTATCTCTCCGAAGGCGATATTTAGTTAATCATTAGTTAATCAATCGCGAGGGTTCACCTCCCTCTTGACAAAAATCTTGACAAAAATTTTTTAAGTTGCCACAACCAGCAGATTTTATTCTAAAAGGACATCACAGTAACGAATCAAAATCCCTAGGCGATCGCTAATTTGTGCCAAACGTTGTTGCTTGGTAGTGGGTTGTCGAGCGGTTTGGAAAAACATGACATCGGTGGTCAACAAACTCAGATGCTTGTGCATTTCTGTCCGATATGACTGGACTAAAGAGATGCGTTCCTTGGGCAATTCATCCAAGTTTATGGTGAGAATTTCTTGCTTAAATAATTCTTGGACTTGGGATAGTGCCGCTAACAAGGCAGTTTGATTTAACTCAGACTGAGAGTTGAACTGAGCGATCGTGTTATGGATTTCTTCGAGAGATTGTTGAAAGCTTAGATATTGCGGGTAATGAATCTCTGACATCGTTGATTTCTGCCTAAAAATTTGGTTTATATAATAGAAAGCAAGAGTTTTACACAAACCTATAAAGCTGGAGTAGTGCTGGATTCAGGGGCGATCGCCCTTGAAAGCAGCCCAATTTATATTCTCTGAATCGACTCTAGCGGCACAATGCCCTGAACCAGAGAAAATGGTGGGACTTTCTGTTCTCTCCACTGGGTAAAATGTATCTATAGATACAGACATCCTTTACAATTAACCAATTATCGACCATCATTCACCGCTCGCTCCTCCCTAAATCCTTTCACTGTACTCATACCATCCTTATGAACACTGCTGCGCCCACCTGTACTTTTAATGTTGAATTACCCGATTGGCTTAACAATTGTCTAATAGCCGAAACCCAAGGTAAATCAGCTTTTCCAGAAATATCTCCCGCCGACAATGCCTTGATTTGTCGAGCATTTGAATTTGCCTATCACCTCCATGAATGTCAGCGAAGAGCATCGGGAGAGCCCTATATCTGTCACCCGATCGCCGTAGCGGGGTTACTCCGGGATCTCGGTGGCAGCAGCGCCATGATTGCTGCCGGTTTTCTCCATGACATTGTAGAAGATACCGATGTCACCGTAGCAGATTTAGAGCAACGCTTTGGCCCCGAAGTTGCCAGCTTAGTCGAAGGAGTCACCAAACTTTCTAAATTTAACTTTTCTAGCAAAACTGAACGCCAGGCAGAAAACTTTCGGCGAATGTTTTTGGCAATGGCTCAAGATATTCGGGTCATTGTGGTAAAATTAGCCGATCGCCTGCATAACATGAGAACTTTAGAGTCTCTAGCGGATGCCAAACGCCGCCGAATTGCCAGCGAAACTTTAGAAATTTTTGCCCCATTAGCTAATCGTTTAGGGATTGGCCGATTTAAATGGGAATTAGAAGATTTATCCTTTAAATATCTCGATCCAGAAGCTTATCGGGAAACGCAATTGTTAGTCGCCGAAAAACGCACGGAAAGAGAAGCCCGGTTAGCCACTCTGACTCAGACTTTAAGACAGCGTTTAGAAAAAGCTCATATTAACTGTATCGATATTAATGGTCGTCCCAAACACCTCTATGGGATTTACCAGAAAATGCAGCGACAACAAAAGCAATTTCACGAAATATACGATGTCGCCGCCATGCGAATTATTGTAGAAAATAATGAAGAATGTTATCGGGCTTTGGCCGTAGTTCACGACCTATTTCGGCCAATTCCAGGTCGTTTTAAAGACTATATTGGTCTGCCCAAACCCAACCGCTACCAGTCTTTACATACGGGAGTGATTGGGCCAACAGGTCGTCCGATTGAAGTGCAAATTAGAACCCAAGAAATGCACCATATTGCTGAGTATGGAATTGCCGCGCATTGGAAATATAAAGAAACGGGGTCTTCTGATGCTCAATTAACCAATGACGATGAAAAATTTACTTGGTTACGTCAATTGTTGGATTGGCAAAGTGACCTGAAAGATGCTCAGGAATATCTGGAAAATATCAAAGATAATCTATTTGATGATGATGTCTATGTGTTTACCCCACGGGGCGATGTAGTTTCCCTGAAACGAGGGGCAACCCCCATTGATTTTGCCTATCGCATTCATACAGAAATAGGCAATCATTGTTGCGGGGCACGGGTGAACGATCGCATGGTGACGTTAGATACGCTGCTGAAGAACGGGGATATTGTGGAAGTGATGACCCAGAAAAATAGTCATCCTTCTTTAGATTGGTTGAATTTTGTCGTCACTACTACGGCCAAAACTCGGATTCGCCAATGGTATAAGCGATCGCACCGGGATGACAACATTGATCGCGGTCGAGATATGTTGGAAAAAGAAATGGGTAAAAATGGCTTTGAAGCCTTACTCAAATCAGAACCCATGCAGATGGTTGCCCAACGATCTAATTACCAAACCGTCGATGATTTGTTAGCGGGTCTGGGATATGGCGAAATCACTTTGAATCAAGTGGTACATCGTCTGCAAGATTATGTCAAAGCCAATACCCCTCAAGCCACAGAAATTGAGTCGGTTCAACCCACGGCGATCGCTTCCACTCGGCTATTGCGAGAATCCCCGTCGATCCTACCAGGGAAAAAATCTCCGATCGCCGGTGTGGAAGGTTTACTTTATCAAATTGCTGGCTGTTGTAATCCCGTTCCTGGAGAAGACATTATTGGGGTAGTGACTCGTGGCGCCCGGGGCATTTCCATTCACCGGCAAGGTTGTCCCAATGTGGATAGCATTCCTGGCGATCGCCTAGTCCCGGTGAATTGGAACCCCACCAGTGAAGACGAAGCGCGCCCCCAAACCTATCCGATTGATATTTCTATTGAAGTGATCGACCGCGTGGGGGTTCTCAATGACATTCTTTCTCGCTTAAAGGATAATCATGTAAATGTCCGCAGTGCCAACGTCAAAACCTACATGGATCGCCCAGCGGTGATTGACTTAGGCATTGAAATCCGCGATCGGGTTCAGCTTGACCGCACCTTCACTCAAATCAAACAAATGAGTGATGTCTTAAATCTGCGCCGTGTCAGTCATGTAGACAATAATTAAAACTGCGATCAAAAGCAAGAAATCGGGTAACTGCCGGCAATTTTTGCCGAAAAACATAGATTTAATTCAGAAACCGGGTTTCTTGAAGAAACCCGGTTTCTACGCCCAGGATGGGGCGATCGCCTATACTCAGAATAAGTCCCCTAGCTGGGAGGATATCCATGACCCAAGCATCCCTAAAAACCCCGATATTTTATCCCGAACCAGACGGCGCACCTATGGCAGAAAGTGACCCCACTCGTGATTATTTAGTTTATGGAGTAGAAGCCCTAAAACTATATTTTCAAAAGCGATCGGATGTTTATGTTTCCGGTAATTTGTGGCTATGTTACCAGCAAGGAGTCCCTGATGCGGTAGTTGCTCCGGATGTATTTGTGGTTTTTGGGGTAGAAAACCGTCAACGCCGCAGTTATAAAATCTGGGAAGAAAATGACAAAGCGCCTTCCTGGGTTCTAGAAATAACTTCCCGGAGCACAAGACATCAGGATGAACAAGAAAAACCCCGCACTTATGCTCAAATGGGTGTAACGGAATATTTCCAATATGACCCAACGGGGGATTATCTGAACCCTCCACTCAAGGGCAGAAGGTTAGAGGGCAATACTTACTCGCCGATCGCACCCACTGCGTTGGCAGATGGCACCCTTTGTTTCCCTTCTGAAGTATTGGGATTAGAAATGCATCTCCTAATTGATGGTCAGTTGCGTTTTTTCCATCGTCAGACCGGCGAGTATTTACGCACTTATGGCGAAGAACGAGAGAGAGGCGATCGCGAACAACTGCGAGCCGAGCGCGAACGTCTGGAAAAGGAACAAGAACGTCTGCGGGCAGAACAAGAAAGCCAACGGGCGGAACAAGAACGTCTGCGGGCTGAACAAGAAAGCCAACGGGCGGAACAAGAACGGCAGGAAAAGGAACGGCAACAACAACGGGCCGCGAAATTAGCCGCACGGTTGCGAGAACTGGGAATCGATCCTGATGCTGATTAACCCAAAAAAATCGGGTTGAGTGCGGGAAACCAAAAGAAACCGGGTTTCTGCGATAATTTTTGCCGAAAAACATAGATTTAATTAAGAAACCCGGTTTCTGAATCCGGTTTATCAACCCCTGTGCGGGAGAAACCAAAAGAAACCGGGTTTCTGCGATAATTTTTGCCGAAAAACATAGATTTAATTAAGAAACCCGGTTTCTGCATCCCTGCGGCGAATTTTAAGGATTAATTTCTTGGATTGACCACCCATCATTTTGACGCTGGTATAAGCGACGGTTTTGTGGGTCGCCCCGCAGTTCTAAATGATCGACGGAGAGAGGATCAAGTAATAGTAAACAAAAATGAGAAAGGGGTCGATCCGCTGCGGTCGGTGGGGGATTAAACCCATCGCCATTTTCTCTGGGATGTCCGGGATGTGGCCATGCAAATTGCGATCGCGCCGCGTCTGAAAGTTCTGCCCAGGCTTTTTCGCGAGCAACGGCTAACACCGGATCGAGATGGGTATCGGTGACTAAAGTTAAACGACCCTGCAAGCGAAATTGTTCGCGAGTTTTGGGAAAATACCAACAAACTTCAGCCCAAGGACAACGGTCAATTTGATCCGGTTTTTCACTGCGAAAATCGGTGACAAATTTTAACTGATTTGTCTGGTCTAAAAATCCGCGAAAAACTACTGTTCGGTTCGCCGGTCGGCCATTGGGACGAACAGTGGCTAACTGAACATAACGAGCATTGGGCAAACTGCGATTGCGATGTTGGGCGCGACCAAGAGGCGATCGCCAAGGAGCCAAATCATTCATCGGTCATCGATTAAAAACTATATGGAATATTAAATCGTGATTTGATAGGCATCATATCATCTTGGGCTAGATCATCTTGGGCTGGAATAAAGCTGACCATCAGGCATCCGAGTATCCCGCAAAATCGCTTTATGCATATCTACGTTGGCAATCATCGCATCACGCAAACTCGCTCCCAGGAAATTGGCTTGCTCCAAATCCGTTTCATACAGATCAGCACCCAAAGGTAAGCATCAGATAAATCAGCGCCACTGAGATTAGTCCGCAACAAACAAGCTAAATTCAGTTTCGCGCCGGTCAAATCTGCCTCTTGTAAATTCGCATCAGTCAAATCTGCCCTAGTCAAATTCGCTTGACTTAAAGACGCTCGACTCAACACCGCTTCAGTTAAATCTGCCCCTTGCAAGTTTGCCCCCGCCAACATAGCCCCCCGAAGGGACGCTGCCATCAAACTACTGGCAATCAGATTCGCCTGACTTAAATTCGCTCCATTGAGTTTAGCCTCGGAAAAGTCCACCCCCTCCAACTCCAACCCACTCAAATCCACCCCATTAAGATATGCTTGAGCAAATTTCACCCCATTGAGCAGCGCCCCCTGTAATCGCGCACCACTTAATCGGGCTCCACTCAGATTTGCCCAACTCAAATTAGCCTTAGTCAAATTTGCACCGCGCAGATTAATTCCCCGCAAATCCGCACCACAAAGATTCACCCCTTCTAGGTTCGCTACCGCCAGGTTCACCGCAGTAAGTAAAGTGCCACTGAGTTTAGTTTCAATGAGTTTTGATTTCACCACCCAGGCGGATCTTAAATTAGTTTTTGTCAGGTCTGCTTCGATTAAACTAGCGTAGCGGATTGAAGTTTGGCAAAACTTAGATCCGCCCGATAAAGAAAAGCGCCATTCAAGTTGGCCTGATTTAAGACTGCCCGACTGAGGTTAGCACCTGTGAGAAAGGAGCCTTCGAGGTTGACCCCAGTTAAGTTAACATTGTTCATATCCGCACCAATCAAGTTGGCTTTGGCAAAATTTCTTTCCCCGGCCTGATAGCGGCTGAGTAATTCATAGAGTTTTATGGTATAAGATTTTAGTGATTTATTTAGCCATTCATTTTATATTGTTATAACGATCAACCCTGATATGTAAATTTATTAACAATAATACCTCTTACTAGACAGTAAGAGGTATTTTTTTTCACACCAAAAAAATTAATAAACTAATTAAACTTTAGTGCGATCGCTTAAAATTTCATAGCCATTTTCGGTGACTAATACTGTATGTTCAAACTGAGCGGATAGGGCATTATCCACCGTTACCGCTGTCCATTTATCCGCTAAAATGCGGGTATATTTGGAGCCTTGATTGAGAATCGGCTCGATCGCCAAAGTCATCCCAGCGCGTAATTTCACATTGGGCATTTCACGAGTGCGGAAGTTGAACACCGAAGGTTCTTCATGGAGGTTCCGACCCACACCATGACCCGTGAAATCTTCGACCACACTAAAACCATTGGCTTTCACATGGTCTTCAATTGCTCCGGCAATATCTAATAGATAATTGCCCGCTTTGACTTGTTCAATTCCTTTATATAAAGATTCTTCGGCAACCCGAATTAATTTGGCGGCTTCTGGGGTGACTTCTCCCACTGCAATAGTAATGCAAGAATCCCCGTGGAATCCTTCATAATAAGCGCCTGTGTCTACCTTGAGGACATCCCCGGCGCATAAGACTTTTTTCTTGTTAGGAATTCCATGCACCACTTCATTGTTAACGCTGGCACAAATCGAAGCGGGAAAGCCATGATAGCCTTTAAAACTAGGGGTGGCTCCCATTTCCCGAATCCGTTTTTCCGCGTGAGCATCCAGGTCTGCGGTGGTCATGCCCGGCTGAACCATTTCAGAAATTTCTTTGAGCACCGTGGCCACAATTTTCGCAGACTGACGCATGATGTCAATCTCGCGGGGAGATTTCAGTTCAATAGTGCGGCGACGCTGTTGGTTTTTGACGCTGGGTTTCTGGGCAGGTTGTTGCAGGAGGTTGGCAAGAATGTTCATGTAGTCAGTAGTGATGATATTTGCTTGAATAGGAGAACAGCGATCGCGCCCGATCCCATTTTTCTAAAATAAAGAAATTGATTTCAGGCGATCGAGGATCCGATATTCACTTTAGCTGGATAAATTAACCGTCTTTAACTAACTTAACAGATTCCACAAAAATTCCCCACAGACAATGTAGGGAACTTTTGCGTGGAAATCAGCCGGATAACCGAGGATTAAACCTGCGCCGCAGGTTTAATGGTAATGGTGCCAATCATTCCCGCTTCGGTGTGACCGGGAATAGTGCAACGCAGTTGATAGGTTCCGGATCTTACCGGGACAAACACCCATTCCGCTTCCGCGTTGGGTCTGAGTTCTAGTTCGTGGATCGCCCCTTTGATTTCCACGTTACCGGCGTCTACTTTTTGACTCCAGGAAGCATCGGCAAAATCTTTGGCAGTGAAATAATGTTTTTGGGGACTGGGATTTGTCAATACCAGCTTGTAACGACGACCACCCTCAAATTCAAAGTTATTGGGGAAAAATTTTAGTTCATTGGCTGTATTGCCTAAACTCACTGCCACCTCGATCGCCGGTTGACGGGCTAAATCACCCGTAGGTGCCGCGATCGCCGAGACCGACCCCAGCAGGCTGAACCATAGCACTAATGGCAGCAGCATCCAACGGGTTAAAAGTTTATGTGATGAGGAAACAAACTGTTTAATCATGGGAGATAAGTTTAAATCTGGCTGAATATTTTGTTTGTCTGATTCATTTAAGCTGAACATTCCTGAACATTGATTTCCAATGCTCGGACTGTAACTATAGCAATACCATCATTACTGACAGTAAAAAAGGAATCCCTCAAAGCACGTAACATTATATTACGTGCGCCATTTGCATCTCTAGGAGTTTGACTGCCACAGGGAGGACACTTGTGTATTTTCGCACCACCTAGTTTGGTATGGCGATGTCCACACACTCCACAGGTTTTAGATGTATGACTTTCGCCCACATCAAGCACCACGCAACCACGCTTTGCTGCTTGATGTTTCAGAATTAACTTAAAGTGATAATGCGACGCCAGTTGCTCCACTTGGGGAAACCCCAAGACCGCACAGGCTCCCCAAGTCAGCATACTTCTGACTGTTTTAGACCTAATTTTTCTTCTTGACTTGGCTACCATGTGGGAAGACTCAAAGCGAGGTAGAAAAATTAATCCATAGTTATTAGTCAGGTAATGGGCTGCTTTTTTGTGTACTTCGTCAATTAAGTTCCGAATCTTTTCTCGAATCCGATTAGCCGCTTTTCTCATGGAACGGCGTCGTTTGGCATTTACCTTAGTTGAACGACTAATTAAATCATATTCGTGTTGACATAATCTCACGATTCGACCCATGTCCCCGTTGCCAATTTCAATGACTCGATCGCCGTCATACCCAGTCAAAAAAGTTCTGACTCCAGGATCTAAGGCAATTATTTTCCTTGAAGATGTATGACTTTTAATTACAGGTTCAGGAAAAACAGCGAACCATTTACCACGCCGATAAGTCAATTGAGTACCATAATCCCATTGCTCTGGTATAGGTTCACTTGCCTTAAACTTAAGTGTTTTTGTTAATTGACTGTACCATGTTCCTTTGGTGAAATTGGAATTATTAAATTTGATTGTTTGGCGGGGGTCACGGATACTTCGGAATTTGGCATCACAACTCGCACTTATTGCTTGATGTGCGTCAAAGATAGCATTTTGTCTGATATGGCAAGGCGTTTCTTTCACCCATTGAGGTAAATCGGATTGCATGACCAGATTTCGCAATTTCAGCTTACTAATCCGAGTCGTTGATTGACGCTGCATGGCGATCGCTTGGTTAAAACAATAACGGCAAGCCGCCCGCCATTTTTTCCAAATTTTTTCCAGTTCAGGACTGGGATAAATCCGGATATTCTTTGATTGCAGACTTATATTTTGTAAGTCTGTAGAGTTGGCGACTGAAGATGTGAACAATGGCAAGGATGTCCTCAACCAATTCTCGTTCTGGGGATAAACTGTCTTGGTTGAGAACCACGATTTTTGTTTTGTCGAGTTCGCACAACCAGGTTCGGAGGTCAAACCCGAAACGAACAAGTCTGTCTCTGTGGGCAACCACAATAAATCCGACATCCCCTTGACGGACTCGCTCCAAAATGGCTCTAAGTCCTTTTCTTTTGAAATTAAGACCACTGGCGATATCAGTGACGAGCTCGGCGTTAGGGTAGAGTTCGAGTAATTTTGCAGCTTGGCGATCGAGGTCTGCTTTTTGTCCACGGCTGGAAACGCGGGCATAAGCGATAATTGCCCGTTGCGTTCTCTTGTTGGAAATTCCCGTGTAGGATGCAATATCATATCGCCTCTGCCCTGATGGTGTCCTGATCGCTTGAATCTTGCCGTCTCTTTCCCATCTTCTTAGGGTATGTAAGCATACACCTATTGAGATGTTTCACTTGGTGATGTATATTTCGGCATTTAGCTCGCTTGCTGTGTACGAAATCCTCTAGCTTAACGCAATTGTTCACCTTTGTCAATCGTTGTTCAGTGAATTGCCTAACAAGAAGAGACTCTTCTCATCTTAAAGCGGACTCGTTCCTTTTTTTAATGATGATGGTGGGGCATTTCCGGGGCAGGATTAGAGCGATCGATGTTTTGCATGGGTACGGTGGTGGGATGCAAGCGCATCAGTAAGGCACTTTGAGGCGGTTTGGGCATCCATCCTAAACGATGCAGTCCCATCCATAAGGTTAAAAAACCCAGAAATGCCATCAGTCCAGCCATGTAGCGTTCCAGTTTGGGTAGTTTGAGTCGTTGCAACAATAGACCAAAGCCAACCATTGCGGGCATGGTTCCTAAGCCAAAGATAAACATACCGGCGGTGGCGATCGCCACGGGCTGAGTTATGGTCAAACTCAGGGCGATCGCGGTTAAGCCACAAGGGATAAATCCGAGAAAAACCCCCAAAGGATAAGTGCGATACCAACTATTGCTGGCATATAACCGTCCCACAGTCTTTTGATAAAATCGCCAATGTTGGAGTGAGGGAAGTTTTCGGGGAAAAAGCTTCAACTGACCTAATGCCATATAAAGCATCACCAGTCCCGCGATTACCAGAATACTGGCCCGAAAACCCAGAAAATTTTGCAATCCATGACCAAAGCTACTGGTGAGAAATCCTAAAAAGGCATAAGTGGTAGAACGACCCAGACCATAGAGCACATGAGAATACCAGGGGTTACGGTTCCACTGGGTATAGCTGACCACAAACGGGCCGCACATTCCCACGCAATGGCCACTGCCGATAAAACCCAGTGCTAAAAATATATATAAACTCAGCATTTGTTGTTGGTTGTTGGTTGTTGGTTGTTGGTTGTTGGTTGTTGGTTGGGGAAAGGGGAACAGTTATCAGGAGCCACTGCGATCTTGGGGTCTCCCCAAGTCTAGCAAGTGGCGTGGAACGGCGAAAGTGAATAGTGAATAGTGAATAGTGAATAGTGATGCATTTCAATGAAATACCACTTTTCCTCTTTTCTCTTTCCTATTTCCTCTTTTCTCTTTGCTCTTTCCTCTTTGCTGTTGGTTGTTGGTTATTTAGCAAAGGACGCGGATAAATTCTAGGGGCAGCCCGTCGCTATCGGCAATAAAAGTAATTTCATAAACACGGTCGCCTATCATCTGTTGGGTCGGTGCCAACAGCACTTTCAACGGTTGAAACATGGCCTGGTCTGATGCCGCCGCATCAGCAAAACTTTGCTGTAAATCCCTTAACCAGCTTGGTAAGTCGCTGGTTTGGTCGGTTAAATCAAAGGATAAATGATAATAGCCCGTATAATGCTCATCCCCAAAAGCATCGGGCGCAGGACGGGGTTCGGGAATTTGGATTAATTCAATTCGTCCCAAGTCCCCGACCAGCCAACAAGCTAAGGTAATTCCAGCGGTAAACCGCTCGCTGACCGTAAACCCCAGTTTTTCATAAAAGGCGATCGCTCGGTGAATATTCGCAGTTCTAATCGAGGCATGGTGCATAACTACTCAAATAAGCGAAAATAAGGATAGCGACTGGGGACTCCAGGTTCTTGTTCTAAAGTAAAATTAATCACCTGCCATTGGGGGTCTTCCTGGGGATCCGGGCTAAACTCCACGGGTAAGCCATAAAGTTTGGGCAGCAGAGCATCAGACTGACCTCCCCAAGGGGCGCTACGTTCTAAATAAGAATTCAGGAGTTGTTCATAGCGTTTGGCAATAATCACGCGAGTGGCGCGATATCCCTTAGTATAAAGACGATCCAAGGCTTCATGGATTTCAAAGCGAATCCCATCGGGATGGGTATGTTGTCGATACCATTCACCCTCCCACTGACGCCAATGACGCCCCGATTGTAAATGAATCAGTTCTTTTGTGTCAGGGTTTGCCTCAAAAGCACCATGCCGTTGACAAAGATAACTATCTGTCAACGTCAGCGCTTGAATTGTCTGACGACAATGAGGACATTGAATCTCTGGACCGAAAATGGGATATTGCAATACTAGATTCATAATTGAGGCAGGTTATCGGCAAAAATATTAATTAGGATTGGCGCCAGCACTCGTGGTTTTATTATACCTAGAGATATTGACCACTTCACGATTCTTATTCTGGGGCGCCGGTAGGCGCAACCTCGCGAGTGTTTCTGATTAAAGGACGGATTAAAGGACGGAATGATTGTGAACCATATTAACCAATCCATGACTAACTTACCTAATTATTGGCCGATCCCGGACGTTTCGGCGGCGGCATTTGTGGCCCCTACCGCTACCGTGGTCGGTTGGGTGAAATTGGGGGCTGGTGCGAGTGTCTGGTATGGGGCGGTGATCCGAGGAGATGTAGAAAAAATTATTATTGGCGATCGCACCAATATTCAAGATGGGGCAATTCTCCACGGAGATCCTGGTCAGGTGACATTATTAGAAGATTGTGTCACCGTCGGGCACCGGGCGGTGATTCATGCGGCAACCATTGAACGAGGCAGTTTAATTGGCATTGGGGCGGTGGTGATGGATGGCGTCCGGGTTGGCGCTGGCAGTATTATTGGCGCTGGGGCAATTGTCACCAAAGATGTGGAGGCGCGATCGCTCATGGTGGGAATTCCCGCCAAACGAGTTCGGACAGTGACAGACGACGAAGCAGCGGAACTCATCGAACACGCCCACCGTTATGAAAAACTTGCCTTAGTTCATGCAAACAAAGGTGACAATCCTGGGTTTCCTCAACCCACATCATGGTAAATTTACTCATCGCAAATTGGAGAAAATGAAATTTTTTTGTCAAAGGACTGGAAAATAAATACCTTTGATTGCAAAATAGAAAAAATGAGAACCTGATACAAATCTTTAAAGAGGAGAGGCAACATTATGGATTGGCGTATCATCGTTGTTTTACTTCCGATTATTTTGGCCGGTAGCTGGGCTGTGTTCAATATCCTGGCTGCTGCTTTAACCCAGATCCAGGACTGGTGGAATAAGCAAACCTAAATGCATCTCCCGATTTAGCTAAGTAACCGACTGTCTTCTAGTTGGTATGGACAGTCGGTTACTTGGCTTACCAGAGAAATGGGCTGATTTTTCTGACAGAAAACTTTTATTTTTGGCCACAAAAAATAATCAAATTACTGACTCGTAATAAATCGTCAAATTTCCCCTGGAAAACTCCAGAAAACTTGACTTAACAGTGGAACTCTAAAAACTTGTTTTGCGTCCATCTGGTCATCTAGCTTGGACTGCCCCTTCGCAAGGGAACACTCAACCAAGTGAAATGCACCCTATTAAATGCCCCTAGTCTCTGGCAGGGGCTTTTTTTGATCCGTAAGTGACTAAGTTGCGAATTATCAGGATTTTTAGGATAGCTGGACTAAATCTACGGATGATTTCGCAGAGCAGCTTAATCGCAGCTTAATCATTGATATCCGCAGATTTTTAGTCCGCATTAACTTGGCATATGGATTGAGTAGCGATTGATTATTTTAAAGATTCAAATTGTTCATTTTTTGCTTGGATTTGATCCACGATAATCTCACACACCAAGTCACAAATTTCAAACAAAAAAGGATTAGCAATTTGATAAAAAACGTTGACCCCTTGAGGCTCTCTTTTGACAATGCCTGCCTGGGTCAAAATCTTTAAGTGTTTGGAAACATTTGCTTGCCCCAGGCCGGTTTCCGCAATAATCTCTGTGACATTTTTTGGGCTTTTTTTTAAACAACATAAAATCTGAATTCGACTGATTTCTGAAAGCACTTTAAAGAAATCAGCCACCATTCCTAGAGCGGTAGGCGGTAGTTGGGATATTTTAGCATCATCCAGGTTTAATGTTGCCAAAGAATCGGTAATTACGGGTATTTTGGTCGGCATAAGGAAAAATATCCTCGATATATCGATATATAGACTCAATTCGCTCACTGGCTTATTTTAATTTAAATAAGCAAATCAGGATCCGTTCATTGTGAACCAGGGGTCATCACTTCTATGGCAAGAATTGATCGCCAAGGGGAAAATTTATCGAAACAAATGGTCAGCCTCCAAGGGATCAGGAAGAATTATCTGGCATGACATAATTAAATCAATATTGTTTGGCCAGCAACATAAGTCAAACGATCAGAATATTACCACATAGCTTTATAGTAAATCAATAGGTAGAGTAATTTTTTCTAAAATTACTGGTTACTGGTTACTTGTTATTTGTTAAATAACTAGGGACTAGGGACTGGGGACTGGGGACTGGGGACAAAAAAATTTGGCGATCGCTCTCCCTTGACATATCTACTATATTACTATATAATTATAATAAGATAAATTAAATAAGAACGCGATCCAGTAGATACGACTGGTAGCGGACTATATTTTTTCTGCATTTTTTCTGCTTATCCCAATGTACAACTACCCGGAAGTCAGCCATGTTATTTAGACAACTGTTTGATCAAGAATCCTGCACCTATACTTATCTGATCGCCGATCGCACCACCAAAGAAGCGGTTTTGGTCGATCCAGTGATCGAACAAGTCGAACGTGACTATAAGTTAATTCAAGAACTGGGTTTGACCCTGCGTTATTGTCTGGAAACTCATGTCCATGCGGATCATATTACGGGAACGGGGAAGCTGCGCGAACTGACTGGCTGTTCCGGTATCGTCCCTGAAGGTGCTCAGGTGAGTTGTGCCGATCGCCATATTGCCGATGGAGAAACTTTAAAAGTGGGTGAGATCGAAATCGAGGCGATCGCCACTTTGGGTCACACAGATAGCCACCATGCTTATCTAGTCAATCGGCAGATGGTACTGACTGGAGATGCCTTGTTTATTCGGGGATGTGGACGCACGGATTTCCAAAGTGGGGATGCGGGAACCTTGTATGATGCAGTCACCCAAAGATTGTTTACTTTACCCGATGAAACCTTGGTTTATCCCGGTCACGACTACAAAGGTATGATGGTTTCTACCATTGGCGAAGAAAAACAACTGAATCCCAGATTTGTGGGGCGCGATCGCGACAATTTCATTCAATTTATGAGTTCTCTGAATCTGCCCAACCCGAAAAAAATCATGGAAGCCGTCCCCGCCAACCAAAGTTGTGGTCAAGTTGCCTCCGTTTGATAAATTGGCCCGCTAAAATCTAAGAAATATCATTGACAAAATTATCACATCAAATCAACCAAGGATCAATTTCTATGACTATCTCAGCTAACGGACAAATTCAAACTGTCAATGCCGAAACCCTCAAACAATTAATTGACCAAAACCTTGTCCAACTGATTGATGTCCGCGAACCTTCGGAGTTTGCCGGAGAACATATTGCCGGGGCAACTCTACTTCCTTTGTCCAGTTTTGATGCCAATAAAGTACCCCGTCAAACCTCTCCCCAAGTAGTTTTATATTGCCAAAGTAGCAATCGTTCGGGACAAGCGGCGAAAAAACTATTAGAGGCTGGCTTTGAAAAAGTAGTTCATATGGAAGGGGGGCTCAATGCTTGGAAACAAGCCGGTTATCCCACAAAAGTGAATAAAAATGCCCCCATTAGCATTATGCGCCAAGTGCAAATTGTCGCTGGTTCCTTAGTCTTAACTGGAACTATTCTGGGGGCGAATTATCCCAAATTTTTGTTTTTGAGTGGTTTTGTTGGTGCCGGTTTAGTCTTTTCGGGGGCGACCAATACTTGTATGATGGCGAAGTTATTGGCCAAGTTACCCTATAACCAATAACCTTATAACCAGTAACAATGTAGGGTGGGCAATGCCCACCCTATTCATTTAAAATATAAACATGGCCAAATTAAGAAAAACACTATTATAAATATTCAGAAATGACTAATAAATTAGATCGCTCAAAATTTTGTGCTACTTTGAGCGAATATTTGCCAATTATAGACTGGGGTTTAAATTATCGGCGGCAAGATTTATCTGGAGATATCACGGCAGGAATTATCGTTGCTAGTTTGTTAATTCCTCAAGGGATGGCTTATGCAATGTTGGCCGGTTTGCCGCCCCAAGTGGGACTTTATGCCAGTATTTTACCCCAGGTAATTTACGCTTTTTTGGGCACTGCGAGAATGCTATCCGTTGCCCCGGTTGCGGTGGATTCTTTGATGGTGGCAACGGCAATTAGTGCCTTAGCCCCCGATGAGTCAAACTATTTGGCTTATGCGCTTACCTTGGCTTTTTTGGTGGGGGCAATCGAGATTTTTATGGGGGTTTTTCGCCTAGGATTTCTGGTGAATTTTCTCAGTCAAGCGGTGATTTCCGGCTTTATTACGGCGGCAGCAATTATCATCGGCTTTAGCCAAGTTAAGCATTTGTTTGGCTTGAAAATTACCCAGACAGAATCATTTTTAATGACTTTGAATTATCTAGGGCAGCAACTTAGCAATACTAATGGGATTACCCTCGGTTTAGGAGTAGTATGCTTACTGAGTTTATTATATTTTAAAAAAGGGTTGGGAGAACAACTGAAAAAATGGGGCGTTAATCCAAATGCGATCGCCTTTATCAGTAAAACAGGCCCGCTGGTTGTGGTGATCGTCAGTTCTTTAGTCGTTTGGGGATTACAATTAGATCGAGTAGCGGCAGTTAAAGTGGTGGGCAATATTCCCCAAGGTTTGCCACCGCTAACTGTACCCTTATTTGACATTAATATTATTAAATCTTTGAGTACCCCGGCTTTAGCTATTAGCTTCGTCGGATTTATGGAAGCCTTTGCGGTGGGTAAATTTTTAGCCAGTAAAAAAGGCCAAAAAGTCGATGCGAATCAGGAATTTATTGCGTTGGGAGGCGCAAATATAGCTGCCGCATTTACTGGAGGTTATCCGATTACCGGGGGTTTAAGTCGTTCGGTGGTGAATTTTTCTGCGGGGGCAAATACGGCACTTGCGGGAATGATTACCGCCGTAATTTTAGCCCTAACCGTGTTATTTTTAACCCCGTTATTTTATTTTCTGCCCCAAACCAGTTTAGCGGCGATTATTTTAGTGGCTGTGGGCAATTTACTGGATTTTGCTACATTGAAACGTTTATGGAATTATGATAAAGCTGATGCGATCGCGTGGTTAGCGGCTTTTGTGGCGGTATTACTCACCAGTGTAGAAAAAGGAATTATGCTCGGTGCAGTAATTTCTTTATTATTACACTTATGGCGAACCAGTAAACCCCATATAGCGATTGTGGGACGGGTAGAAGATACAGAACATTTTAGAAATATTTTACGCCATCCGGTGAAAACTTGCCCCCATGTTTTAGCCGTCCGCGTGGATGAAAGCTTATATTTTGTGAATACAAAGTATCTGGAAAATTATGTCATGCAAGCGGTGCGACGGAATCCAGAGGTGAAGTCTTTATTATTGGTTTGCAGTGCGATTAATTTAATTGACGGTAGTGCTTTGGAAACTTTACAAAGCTTGATTTTGGATTTAGAGAACATGGGGATCGAGTTTTATATGTCAGAGGTGAAAAGCCCGGTGATGGATAAGTTAGAAAAGGTCGGTTTTGTGGAAAAATTAGGGCGTGATCGCATCTTTTTAACCACGGATCGGGCGATGAAATTCCTGGAATGTCGTTAATTTTGCTCGGATTTACTCTCCTGGGGAACATTCACAGGTCTTTTTGAGTTACCGATCTAGGTTAAATGATTCTTAGGCCCGGTGTAACGATGAAATTAACAAAATCAAAATACTGGATAGTAATTTTTCTGGGAATTTTGGGCGAGATCGGCGCGCTCGGCGCGCTCGGCACAAAATTAAGTTTTGCCCATCTTTCATCCTTTAATAATTCGCCCTCCGCACCATCGGTAAACCTTGACCTAGATCAATCTAATGAAATGGCTTTGTTAACGGCGATGCCGAATTCTCGGATTAATATTCGCAGTGGAGCGGGGACAGAATTTAGCTCGGTTCACTATGGTCTGGCAGGCGATCGCGTGACTATTTTAGAGTCAGCATTGGCAAATTCCTCCGATCCTATGAGTCCTCGGTGGTATCGAGTTCGCTTTCAGCAATCCAGGGCAGAAGGTTGGGTAAGAGGAGATTTTTTGATTCAAACCACAGAATCGGTAAGTAATCGTTGCCATGAAAGTTTAGCCCAAGCCAGAACGGAGTTAAACAACGTGAGAAATGGTTTTCTGAACAGAATTATTTTAAGAAGAGATTCCCTTTCGCCGCTCCGAGAAAGACCGAATAAGTTAATTTTGGGGCTGGGTGGATCGGGAGAAGATGAGGTGCTTTCCTCCGAACCATTGATGAAACCAATTAGCGATCGCCTAATTCAGAGTTGTGGGAATGCCAGTTCCGTTCAGTTTAGTTCTGGTTATTCTGGCTGGCATCATGTTTATGGTTTGATCGATGGTCGCGTTAGCCTCTTTGAATGCGCTGATTTTGATCCTTCCAGTGGGCTGCAGCTAAGATGGGGGGAATACAATTGTGATATTTAAGGCTCTATTTATCTGAGTTTTTTTCTTTGTGTGCTTCGTGTCTTTGTGGTTTATTTTTTCACCACAAAGACACAAAGGACACAAAGGATTTTGCTATTAGATTGTTGTGGTGTCTGGCGTAGGTTTCGCCTACTATCGGATCTTTGTACATGATTACTCTCCTAGGGAACATTCACAGGTCTTTTTGAGTTACCGATCTAGGTTAAATGATTCTTAGGCCCGGTGTAACGATGAAATTAACAAAATCAAAATACTGGATAGTAATTTTTCTGGGAATTTTGAGCGAGATCGGCACAATCGGCGCGCTCGGCACAAAATTAAGTTTTGCCCATCTTTCATCCTTTAATAATTCGCCCTCCGCACCATCGGTAAACCTTGACCTAGATCAATCTAATGAAATGGCTTTGTTAACGGCGATGCCGAATTCTCGGATTAATATTCGCAGTGGAGCGGGGACAGAATTTAGCTCGGTTCACTATGGTCTGGCAGGCGATCGCTTTTCTGCATAATAATCCCATCAATCAAACTTTCTATGAGAATTGAGGTAATCTCTAAATCATCTTCACTTTCCAAAATTAAGCCAGTACCAGCTTCTCCTTTTAAAGCACTTAAAAGTTGAGCAATAATTCGGCCATTAGTATCGCGATTTTCTGTTTTCAATGTCCATAAAGTATTATTAGGACTACACTCTACTTCCGCAGCGGCACAAATTACGGGCATTCCATTCACCACTCCTTCACTTAATGGCGGCAAGGTCGGTTGAGCGCTTTGCCGCAAACAATACTGATTAAACCTCTTTCTCACAGCGCGGCAACGTTCTGAAGCGGTCAAATTTTCCCCAAACTCTTGGGCGCCTTCTTCGGTCCATTGAATTATTTGCCGTTCTCCAGCCCGATGCCAAGAAACCCTGCTACTGCTGCGGCTGCGTATCCGTTTATATAATGCCAGAATGGTTTGGTTGTCGCTGTTGCATTAAAATCGATATTTCACGTCTTGACGCCGACTGCGCCCAGTTTCTTGGGGTTGATTATGGCTGGGGTTGCTGTCACTGTTTGGGGTGGTTTTTTGGGCTAAAAATGTGCCTGATGGCAATGGTGTTTTGGCATTAAAGATAAAGTTTATTTCGGTAATTTGAACGGCAATTATTCCTCCAATTGTAAATAAAAATATTGGTTTGAGATTCATAGTTGACATTCCCTGAATTTTCAGTCGATCTATTCTTATTTTATCTTTTTCATTTAAGGTTTATATGCTGATACCCCCAGGATGTAACAAATCTTTAAGAAAAAATCAGGGATGCGATCGCGTGAGCTTTTGTCCTGTATTGGGAAAGTAGGTAGGCTTTTGCCCTACCTACGAGGCTTGATTTTGGCAGCAGATGAAACTTAGGATGAATATTCGATCGCTAAATTAGTCGGATATTCTGTACTGGATTGGTAAGCTATCTCTTGGCGAGATTCTGGTTGGGATTTCGG
Source organism: Planktothricoides raciborskii GIHE-MW2 (assembly GCF_040564635.1). Classification (NCBI taxonomy): domain Bacteria; kingdom Bacillati; phylum Cyanobacteriota; class Cyanophyceae; order Oscillatoriales; family Oscillatoriaceae; genus Planktothricoides; species Planktothricoides raciborskii. Next base: position 3,870,121 of record NZ_CP159837.1, on the reverse strand, counting down.
GGCTAACACTAATAACCATTCTAAGGTTCCCATTTCTCCTTCGAGAATTTCTGGTTGAGTCCGCAACAAGCGAACTTTAATTCGTTCATCCCGACTGACGGGCAATTGTTCAATTACTCGGATTTTGGTTTCCTCAGCGCGTAAATTGCTCAGGCGAATTCGGTAACTGTAATTAATCCGGCGATAAGTGCCGATTGATTCAACTTCTCGTTTAACTAAGTCCCGACTGACTTTGATACTTTCATCAATACCTAAATAAACTTTAAAGGATTGACCGGGAGAAATATGCTCTAACTCGGTGGTTCCGACTAGGGTATTATCCCGGAAAATATTCGCTTTACCGGGGAGTAAGGTTGCACCATCGGCGGGATTTATAGCTTGAGTTTCTAGATAAGCACAACTATCTAACCGAGGTACGGTAATATGTTGCGGTTGACCAGCATAATGAGTCTGATAGAGCATGACTTTATGGGCTTGGTCGTCACTGGGAATTGTGGAATTTCGCTCTAAAGAAAATGTGACAATTCCTCCGACTTGAGTCGTTTCAGCGATCGCTTGTTCCGCTTCTATTTTTACCTCAGCACTTAAATCCATTGATGGAACTGGTTCTTCTAATAGTGCGTCTAATTCAAAAAATTCAGCGGGATAAGACCTTGGTCTTCCAGCCAATTCATCGGCGGATTCACGGGTACGAAAACCGCCACTTTGAATAAAGAAAGGTTTTAATTTATTGGGCAGTTTTCCCAGGGAAGGTTTTGCCGTGGATAAAGTTAAGTTAATTCCGATCCAATCTTCGCCGGTTTTTTGTTTTACTTCCGCCAAATAAGTTAAATGCAGTTGATCCCCTGTGGTATTGCTGCGAATATCATAAAGTGGACTCCAACTGGCATAGTTGACTAAATAAGAAATTTCCAGTTCAAAAGTTCCGGCGCTTTCCGGTTCAATGGCTAGGAGAATGCGATAATGACTGTAGCGATCGCGGTTGGTTTTGGTTTGGACTTGTTTCAGGCGATCGCGCAAAACCTCTAATTGATTTTCCCGGTTAGCTTTTTCTTGTTTATACTGAGTAATTTGACCGGCTAATGATTGGTCTTGGCTGCCAATAAATCCTAATAACCGGCTAATTTCGTCTAAATTCACTTCATTAGGAGGTTGCAAGCTGGAAAATCGTTCTAGATATTTACTTCCCAAATCTTGCACAAAATTGCGCTGTAAATTAATCCCGACGATTTGATCTTCAAGTTTTTGTATTTCCGCTGCGATCGCCTGAATTTCCTGGTTAATTTCGGCAGTCCGTTGTTCAATGGGTTCTGAAGAAAAAACTTGCTCAGTTTGTACACCTAATATTTTCACCGGCACATTGCCAACCCCCCGACTTCTCACCGAATCTTGTTGCAAACTCAGGGGCAATCCTTCAATAATTAACTCCTGTTCTGCTCCGGTCAATTCAAGTTGGGACTGGCGCACGACTAAAGCTTGATTGGTGTAAACCGTAGCCGCTTTAATCCGACTTTCAATAATTCTGCTGGCCGCATTTTCTAAGTTAGATGAAGTCATAATATTATATTGTGAATAGTTTTAATTAGAGGTATAGGATTTCGGGAAGATTTCTAAACCGGATAATTTGAACCACAGAGACACAAAGGACACAGAGAAATCAGAACACAGAGAAATTTGGTTCAAAAACCGGGTTTTTTAATCCCTATCCTAATTTGGGATAGGGATTTCTGGTCAGGGCAAAAAATTAGCGATCGCTCGGTAAACCAATGGATAAACTTGCCCGACCGGAGACGACATCATCATCATCATTTAGGTCATTTGCCCCTTCAACAGTCGTGCGCGGCAGTTGAATAAAAATTGACCGACTCGGATCGTTGGGATCGACAATTAAGAATACCGCACTGACATCATTTCCTTTATTACTAAAACCAGCGTTATATTGTCTGACTTCGTTGTTAAAAGTCAAAGTTCCGCTGCCACTGCTGACCGTTCCATTGACGGTAATGGTGCCGGTGCGTTGGTCGGAATTTGGTTGACTATTGGTGAAGCTTAAATTCACCCCTTCGCCAATCAAAGTGGTGTTCAAAAATGTGCCGATATTGTTATCTTTAAAGTCACTGACCGTTAAAGTTCCAGCGATTCCTTGTAACACGGGAATGGATATGGTATCAAAGGCAATGCCTTGAATGATTTGGGTGGTATCATCGGCACCAAAGGCATTTTCGACGCCATTTAAGGCGGAGTCGAGAAAGTCACCAAAGCCAAATTTTGGTCTTCTTTCTTCTTCAAAAAAAGAAGGTTTGATGCGACGGCGCGGGGCTGCTTGGCTGTCCGTTGCTTGGGCAATTATTTGCTCTGATGGTTCAGAGGATTGGGCATGAGCAGCCCCTATTCCTGATAAGTTCAGGTTTAAACCCAGACAGGCCGAAAATATGAAAATTGCGGGAATTTGTTTTAGTAGCCACATATTATTTACCGAAGGATTGGGCAGAAAAATTAAAAGCGAAATGTGGTACGAAGGGCGCCCACATAGATATTGTTATTATCTTCGATATTTCCTGGGTTTGTCACCATGAAGAAGCCCGGAGTAATGGTCACTTTGTCATTGATTTTGAAGCGATAAAAGGCTTCAATGTGATAAGATTGCCCTTGATCCGCTAACCCTGACGAAATATCAAAGTCATCATATTCGACTAATTTCGGTGGTTGACCAAACATGACCGCGAGTAAGTCCCCATCTCGGCCAAAGGTATCGGACAAACCCAAGGCAAACATATAATTAGTGCTGACGGCATAAGCATCAGTTTCCATGCCGTGAGTGCCCACGATACCGCCCCAGGTGGAGAAAGTCAGGTCGTCTAATACCCGCCATTGTAAGGTGCCACTGGCGGCATAAATGCGCGATCGCTGATTGATAAAGCCCGAAGCATCGGCGATCGCACTGCCGGTAAAGGTATTTAATCGCCCATCTTCAGAATACCCATAAACAAAAGTCAGACCAGTGAGTACCCGGTCAAAGGGTAAGAGTAAAAACTGCAATCCTAGGGCATTACTATCCGCATTACCAAAACCTTTCAGGGGATTGCCCGTTCCTTGGGTGCCGTAAGCCATTTGCAAGCGAAATCGCTGACTGATCAACCAGTCAAATCCCACCCCAGCATCTAAATCGCCAATTTTAAACACGGGGTTGGCTTCCCCAAAGCGGGAAATTGCCCCCCGTCCATTGTCAAAATAAGGGGAGTTGGTGGTTAAAACCGTGGCAAGGCTAAACCCTACGGGTCTAAAAGTGGTAACAAAGCGATCGCCCAAAGCCATACGATATTCCACCATTGACAACTGAATATTTTTATCCGTATCTGCTTGATAAGACAGCAACGCGGGGGCAGTATTTAACACTTGAGGACTGGCAAAACCCAAGTCATCAAAGTTGCCAGCGGCCATTTCTACCCGTAAGCGGTCTTTGCCGCTAAACGTCGAAACCGTTTGCAAGCGGACTAAGCTATGAAAAGCCGTTTGTGCATCTCCCGTCCCCGGAGGGTCGCCCCCAAAGGCGCTTGCTAGACCAAAAATCGCCTCACCACCAAACACCGTCACCGACTGATTGACTTTATTTGCTTCTAATTCAGCGGTGCGAACTTCCAAATTATCGATGCGAGCTCGCAATTGGCCTAATTCTGTGGCAAATTCCGTCTGTAAACGCTGTAATTGGGCTAAATCTTCGCCGGTGATATCGGATTTTTTAGCTTCGATTTGTTGTTGAATTGCGGTTAAACAAGCATCTAAACTGGCAGCAAATTCATAACGAGTCATGGCGCGATCGCCCCGATAAGTGCGATCGCCATAAGCCAACAAACAATCGTAACGTTCCGCCAAAGATTCCAAAGCACTATAAGCCCAATCATTCGGGAAAACATCCGCCAAATCAAACACTGAATTCACCTTTTCCAAAGGTTCTGACTCTTGCAGAGATTGATTAATGGGGCTGTATTCCTCGATTTGCTGCAAAACCTCATTGACGTTAGTTGTTGGTTGTTGGTTGTTGGTTGTTGGGGTTGTTGGGGTTGTTGGGGTTGCGGGGGTGACGGAAATGGGACTGGGGTTAATGGACTCTACCCGGTTTTTGGGGATGCCCGCATCAATCCGATCAATTTCCAGGGGTGGTTGATTCGTGGGGCTGGAGGGATTTTGGGAAATTAATCCCAATTCTAATCCCCATTCGCTAAATGAAGCCGGATCGAACTGTGGCTTATGGCGATCGGCAACATCTCGATCCCCCCTAGCCCCCCTTAAAAAGGGGGAGACCGGATCGCTTTCTGCCGCATTCACGAATCCCCCATAAAGCATTAACACAGAAAGGCCACACAAAAAATACTTGGCATAATTGGCCAACATAATACTTATCCTCACACAATATTCGTGATGGAAAAGGCTATTGACAACTCGAAAATGTTTTAATCATTCATATCCCCATTAGGCATCATGGCACCTTCAAGGTTTGCACCTGTTAAATTGGCCATACTGAGTTCTGCTCTTAACAGAGTGGCTTTCCTTAAATTTGCGTCACTAAGGTTGGTTTTGGCAAAATAAACTTCTAGTAGATCCGCCTCAGTGAGATTCGCTCCCGTCAAATTGGTTCGAGTTAAGTTAGCCCGAGTTAAATTAGCCTTAGTTAAATTTGCGCCTACCAAAGTTGCTTTGTCAAGTTTCGCATCTGGTAATATTGACCCACTGAGATTCGCCCTGGTCAGGTCGGACTCCGTAAGGATCGCCCGTTCCATCTGCACTTCAATCATCAACGCATCAAAGGCGATCGCGTGAGTTAAATTCGTTTCCGTTAGCAATGCCCGCGTTAAATTAGCCTCTTGGATTTTCACCTGAGTCAGGTTTGCCCCTCGCAGGTTTGTTTCCATCAAATTTGCCCCGCGCAAATCCGCCCTGGTGAGGTCAGCCCCCGCCAAATTCACCCCCCGCAGGTCTGCCCCGCGCAAGTCTGCCCCGCGTAAGTCTGCGGCAGCATAAGCGCGTCGTTCATAACGCAGATTTGCCCCACGCAAGCAAGCCCCGCGCAAGCAAGCCCCACTCAAATTTACATTGCGTAAATCTGCCCCAATCAAATTAGTATCCAACAACACCGCCAAAGACAGATTCGCCTTGCGTAAATCTGCCCCTTGCAACGTCGCCCCATGCAAATCCGCATCACTTAAATTGGCATTGCGTAAATCCGCCTGATTCAGATTCGCCCCAGCCATTTTTGTATGGGTTAAATTTGCCCCATACAAATTCACCCGACTTAAATATCCGAAAATCAGATTTGCCGCATTCAAGTCTGCTTGACTCAAATTCACCCCAATTAAATCAGCCCCTTGCAAGTGGGCATTCCGTAGAGAAACTCCTTTAAAGTCAGTTTCTCCCGCTTGATATCGTCTCAGAATTTCATTTCCTTCCATATTAGTTATTTGTTGTTAGTTGGTGGTTGGTGGTTGGTGGTTATTGGTTGGTGGCTAAGGATTCTTTTGTTGTTGGTTGTTGGTTGGTGGTTGGTGGTTATTGGTTGGTGGTTAATTCTTGACAAACGGCCAACATTAAGAACAAACAACAACCAACAAACCAAGAATCCCTACCCAAAAAATCCCTACCCAAAGAATCCCTACCCAAAGAATCCCTACCCAACAACAACCAACAATCATCCATCAACAATATAATTAAATTCGTGACTCCAAACCAGAGATTTACTGCCAGTTTGTCGCCAGTGGACTTTTACCTTATTAATAGATGTAATCTCCAAAGGCGATAAATGTTTTTGTACCAAATTAATGCTGGCTTTTTGGTTGGGTTCTTTTTCTGATTCCAAAACAATGTGCAGACAATCCTGTTTAATCGCAGCCAACGTATGAATCCCCCGACCTTTAAGGGTCTGATTCATCAAAACCGCGATCGCTTTAGTATTTCCTTCTTTTGCTAATTGGATTGTCTTCTCTTGGGCAGCATCGTGACTATCCGCACTATCCGCTAAATTAGCTTCGCGATCGCCGATTCGCGGTTGGCTGGTGGTGGGGGCTGACGGAGTTAAATCGGGCATTTCTCCCTGCTGCATTTGACTCAGTAAATCCAGATACTTAAAGGTTTTTTCTTGGATTTGCACAATCATATTTTTGAGGCTATTATACTTTAAGGATGAAGCGGTAAAAACTGGTTGATCTTGTAAGCGATCGTCTAAGAAATTTTCCAATTCACTTAAGCTATTTTCCATCTCTTCTCCTAACCGATGGACTTGACTATTTACTAAAGCGGTAATTTCTTCTTCTAAACTCAGACGACGCTTGAGAGATTCCGTGATTTTTGCCGTGTTTTTACTGGCAAAAATGGGGGCATTTGCTTCAGCATAATGCCTCAATTGCTCACCATAATTTTTTTCTGCCAAATCACCTACAAAATCCCTCTTACCGGACAAATGATCAGAAATACTGGTGTGCAATTCAGGAATTGTGATCTCATCTTCCGAAGCATAAACTTGTCCGAGATGGTGGTAATCTAACTGCGGAAATTCACCCATTGAAGCAAAAGATTCAATCGGTTTTTCGGGAAAAATTGACCCGTTATTTAAGGTATTTAAGGATGCGATGTCTTGCTCATTTTCGGGTTGAATAAACTCAACCATATTTAATGATTTGTGATTCTCTTTTGCAGGATATTCCGGCAGATAATTAGTCACGTTTACCGTTAATTGTTCACTTCCCTGAGTCTGAAAAAATTGTGAAGCATTTTTTTCATAAAGCGGACTCAGATACTTAACGATCGCACTAGCTACTTGGATATTTTCATTCTTATTCTCAAAATTTTTAGCGGTTTTATAAAGCTGATTTTCTAAATCTTTTTGGCGGGTACACTGCCGCAAAAGTTTCTCCAGCAACTCATCTAACCGATACTTTTTCAACGCTAACCAGTCGGACTCACTAAAAGTAAATACATGATGAATTGCTGAAAAAATCAAAATTTTTACTCGCAGAGGATTAGTCCGTTGCACCAATTTCAACCGCACTTCAAACAAATCCTGCTTAACTTGCTTTTTATCCTCCACATCATATTTAGTCAAAATCTTAGGCTGATGACTGCCTAATCCATTATCCGTGGAGGAATCACTATTGAAAGAATTGCCCGTATTTGACAAAATTTCTGATGAGTTTAAATAAAGCGGAGCGATTTTTTGAATAATCTCACCAGAAACCGCTAAATACTCGACTTGCTTATTAATTTTACTACAAATATCTTTCAGTAAAGATTCTAACTGATATAAGTTATAATTTAACCCAAGAATTTCGCGAATCAATTCTTTCAGGTCTAACTCAGTTAATTTATTTTCATTAACTTCCCAATTGCCATACACCACGAAATAAAGTAGCTTTTTCATACGGGTAATATTCACGCTACTTTCTAAGTCTGCGGTAACTCGATCTAGATGAGATAAAGCATTCATTATACGATTCTCCCGAATCAACAAAATCCATCAGGTTTAATTTCGCGATTACCTTATTGGCATTGGCGAAGCCTTTGCTCATTCATATATCGGCGGGTTAACCTAAGTTCTGCCAGATTATGCTTCGCCATTACTCTTAATTTGGTTCAGCCTTGCCAATCTCCCATCACCTATTTTTATAATAGTAAATTGGCAATGAGCGAAATAGTTTTTTCAATAAATTCCAAGGAATAAGAGTGAAACCACACCAATTAAAATCTGGCAATTTTAATTTCACTTTAATTGAATATTTAACTTTAATTCGACAAGTAAAATTTACTTAAATTTTAATTAATTAATTAAGTGATTAAGGGGTTTTTCTCAATTTATTTTCATCTCCTGGCTTGGCTTAATTACAGGGTTAGACTTGTTTGGATCCGCTAAGTCAATTTTATTGCCAATTTCCGGCAAGGTTGGCAGGTTGGCCAGCCCCTACAGGACTCCCGCAGCGCGGCAAATCTCATCGAAGTTTCATAAAATAACTTTAACAAAATTTAACCACTCATTAACTGTTTGAAATAGTAAATTTATCATGGTACTGACTCTAGTATAGTTCACAAATTAACCGAAAGTCGAGAAATTGAAATCTTAAGAATTTTATCAGAGATTCATCGGCACAAAATCAGGTATATGACCCCTCTTTCTGCCAGTATCACCCTGCCAGTATCACCCTGCCCGCATCACCATTACTCCCAGGACTAACGCGATGCGGATATTCGGTCGCTTTCCTAGAGGAAAGGTCAATCGATCAATTCCTCCGGGATCATAGATCGAAGCTGCGTCAGTCCAGATTAGACAATTCTGGCTTTCCCAAGCTAAAAAGCCCCCCGCCCCCCCTTAAAAAGGGGGGCTGGGAGGATCCCCCATCTCGGTCTTTTGCAAGAAGTTTAATCTTGTTAATTAATCTTTTGTCAAAACAAATAAGTTACCGCGATGTCCCCGTCCGATGCGTAAATCTTCATCTAAATAGGTAATATCTAGCCAGTTGTCCTGATTTCGTTCATCAATAGGTAAATCCAGGGCAGTGATGGGATTACCAGACTCTATTTTATCGATAAGTTCTTCAGGAGATTGATAATCCAGCAAGTTTTGTAATCCAATAATCCACCGTTGGAATTTTACATCAACCCGCTTGTCGGAAACCGCCGTAAATTTGGCACTGACACAGATTAATCCAGATAAACCGGGTAATCCAGAAACCACTTCCGCAATATTATATAATTTGCCCGTTGCGGGACGAACAGATTGATAAATTTGACCCAACCGCACCAAAGGCGGCAGGTCAATAAATAATAAATTACTATTGGTGGTATAAATTAGCCGCCAGTCTCCGGCTAAAAGGTTACTTTCTATGGGTTGCGGGGTGGGATTTTCATCTTCTAAGTGGTCGATCGCATCTAAAATAATCTGTCGATCGCTCGATTGCGCGAGTAATCCCCGATTTCTGCCGGCGATCGCTTTTAAGAGTTGTGTTTTTGCACTCATTTTCGGTAGTTCCTTTACTGGTTGATTGTTACTGGTGGTTCGTTATTAGTTATTGGTTATTCGGGATAATCGCTCATCACAAATAACCAATAATTTTCCTCTGACTTACAGCAATTTTAAGAGTGAATAAACCACAAATATCTGTAGGGGCGAAGCATTCCGGCAGATAATCTATTGCTTAGAATATTAAATTGAGTACCGGAATGCTTCGCCCTGCCCTACCGTGGTTCAGTAATCTGAAAACCCCTATATGTCAAGAATTCAGAATCAAATCCGCTGCTTTTTCAGCGATCGCGATCGTGGGAGCATTCGTATTTCCACCGATAATTGTGGGCATAATCGAAGCATCCACCACCCGCAATCCTTCAATTCCTCGGACTTGTAATCGCGAATTGACCACAGCCATTGTGTCGTTTCCCATTTTACAAGTTCCAACGGGATGATACACAGTTTGTGTCGTTTCCCGAATATAATCACGAATTTGCTGATGATATTCCTGGGTAGACTCAAGTTTTGGCAGGGGAACTTTACTGGGAAAAATTGCTGAACCTCGCCAAGGCTCAAATGCGGATGCTTGGAATATTTTATCAGCAAGTTGCAGCCCACGGATCATCACCTGCCAATCCGCTTCAACGCTTAAATAATTCGGTTCAATGAGCGGTGGTTGCAAAGGATTGGGCGATCGCAACTGAATATAACCCCGACTGTGGGGACGCAGTTGTGTCACCCCCAAAGTTAAGGCGTGATTTTCCCATTTAGTAAACCCATGATTGCAAAAAAATGCCGGGGCAAAATGAAATTGTAAATCAGGAATCGCCAAATCAACTTGACTTTTGACAAAACCACCTGCCTCCGCCACACTTGAGGTCAAAGACCCGGTTTTGAACCATAAATACTTGAGTAAATTTACCAAGTTATTGGCACCTTTTAACGTCACTGGTTTCCGGCATTCATAGAAAACCCCGGTAATTAAATGGTCTTGCAAATTTTGGCCAACTCCTGGTAAATCTAGCACCACAGGAATGCCTAAATTTTGCAAATGATTGCCGGGGCCAATTCCCGATAACATGAGTAACTGAGGCGAGTTAATCGCTCCCCCAGATAAAATTACTTCTTTGCCACTTTTTACCTGACGTTTTTCTTGTCCATTGGCTAAATATTCTAATCCGACAATGCGCCGGTGTTCAAATAATAACCGAGTCACCGTTGCCTCTAGGCAAATGGTTAAATTAGTTCGCGATAAATAAGGCTTTAAATAAGGCTTTAAATAAGCCGATGCCGCACTATGTCGTTGGCCATTTTTTTGGGTAACTTGATAAAACCCAAACCCTTCAGGTTCGGCAACATTAAAATCTTCAATAATTGGCCATCCGCTTTCTTTTCCGGCTTGGATAAAAACATGAGAAAGACGATTAATGGTGCGTAAATTAGCCACATTCAGATGCCCGCCTATGCCATGATATTCTGATGCTCCATTTTCTTGGTTTTCGGCTTTTTTGAAATAGGGCAATAAGTCGCTGTAACCCCAACCAGGATTGCCTAATTTTTGCCAGCGATCGTAGTCATATCGATGACCGCGAATATACAACATGGCATTAATAGAACTAGAACCCCCCAAGACTTTGCCCCGAGGCCAAAATAAAGGGCGGTGGTTAAGTTGGGCTTGGGGTTCGGTTTCATAAGCCCAATCTAATGGGGTTTTAAATAGTTTAGCAAAAGCTGCCGGAATTTGAATAGCGGATAGACGATCGCTCATTCCCGCTTCTAGTAAAAGTACCTGATTCTTGGGGTTAGCACTGAGACGGTTTGCCAATACACAACCAGCAGAACCAGCCCCAACAATTATGTAGTCATAAATCATAAAAATTGTTTTCCCACAATTTTGCTGCTTTTTCCGATATACTGGAAAATCAATATCTATTTTAATAACAAAAAGTGGCAAATATTGTTCAAAAATTTCTAATTTTTATCGATTAAATATTTATCAGCAATCAAGGCTAAGTATGGCGCAGTAAAATGAAAGAGGTGATTCAAGAGATTCAGCATTGGTTTGCCCAAGGGCATGAAGTGGCGATTGCTACAGTGGTGGCAAAGGAAGGTTCCAGCCCCAGGGAACTCGGCGCGGTTTTGGTGGTGAATGATGCCGGTGAAGTGGCGGGATCCGTGAGTGGCGGCTGTGTGGAGTCCGCAGTGGTGGATGAGGCGATCGCCTGTCTCGCAGATGGTATTCCGCGACTATTGAATTATGGCATTACCGATGAATTGGGTTTAGCGGTGGGGTTGACCTGCGGGGGAACGACTGATATTTTTGTCGATCGCCTCAAACCGGGGTTATTTTTTGACCGCTTAGTGGCAGCTATCCAAAATCAGTCCGCTTTTGCCCTTTGTACGGCGGTCAGCGGCCCAAATATCGGGGCAAAAATGTTGATTTTTGGTGACTCCAGCCAACCGCCAATCGCTTCTTTGGGCAATTCCGCCTGGGATTTTTTGGTTTCTCAGGACGCCAAAGTATTTTTAACCAAAGGACTGACTCAGTTGCGTGATTACGGCAACTTAGAAGAATGCGATCCAGGAGAAACCCCATCTACACAAGCTACACAAGTTTTTATTCAAAGTTTTCTCCCCCCACCGCGTCTAATTATTATTGGGGCGATCGACTTTAGCAGCGCCTTATGTCAGGTGGGCAAATTGTTGGGCTATCATGTCACCATTTGCGACGCCCGATCGCGCTTTGCCACCGTTGCCCGGTTTCCCCAAGCTGACCAAGTAGAAATCGAATGGCCGCATCATTATATAGAAAGCATAGAAAGCACGGCGATTGATTCCCGCACCGCGATCGTGGTTTTAACCCATGACCCCAAATTTGATATTCCCGCATTGCGGGCAGCAGTCCGCACCAATGCCGGATATATCGGGGCGATCGGCAGCCGTCGCACTCACAGCGATCGCGTCCGGCGCCTTCAGGAAATCGGCATGGATCCGGCTGATATGGCTCGGATTAGTTCCCCCATTGGCTTAGACATTGGGGCAAATACTCCAGAAGAAACGGCCATTTCTATTTTTGCCGAAATCATTGCCTTACGTTCTGGTCGTGAAGGGGGAAGACTCACCGGAGGAAATCAGCCGATTCATCCCCGGTAATTTTTGATTTATTTAAACGGAAATAAATCTAGAAATTGGGTTTCGTTCCAAGGGTCCAACCTACAGATTGCACTACAGATTGCACCCACCGCACTTATTCATGTGAGAATGGCCCGCGCATTCCGGTAATGGGTTATGGCTTAAAAGCGATAAACCCTTAGCCGTAATGCGCGGGCCCCTACGTGATTCATATAAACCCTGTAGGGGCGAAGCAAAAGCGCCCAAATCTCTCAATGAAACGGAAAGACTGGTACGCTTTTGCTTCGCCCTTTATCGCAGGATAGCACTAATCAGAAGATAAAATCTTCCTGAGTAATCAAACTGGCATCAATGCCGGTGAGAGTGGCTAACAAATTAGCGCCCAGATTGATTAAAGTTCCGTCGGTGCCGGGGAGAATGGTTAATTGCTCGAAAGTCAAATCACCGGCTAACTGGAGCATATCGGTGCCATCGACAAAATCCGTAATTACATCGCTGCCGGAACCGGAAGCCAAAACGAAAACATCGCTGCCATTGACACCTGTGAGGGTATCATTACCGCCATTGCCATTGAGGGTGTCGTTGCCCTCGTAGCCCAATAAAACCTCATTGCCAATCCCTCCAGTGAGGCGATCGTCCGCTTCGCTACCCGAAATTTCCACAGGTGCCTGGAGTGCATTGTGGCTCAGTTTGGCTACCCAAGCGTCACGGAAACCAGCATTGGGGCCGCCCAAATCGCCATAGGTGCTTGCCGTCAGATAGAGGTTGCCCGTGTCATCTAACGCCACATCTGCGGAGGCATTCCTAGTCCCAGTCCCGAACTGCTGCCGCCAAATTTGGTTCCCTTCTGGGTCGTACTTGGCGACCCAGCGGTCATTGGTCAAATCACTAGAGCCGCCTAAATACTTTTCGGTTTTTCCGGTTAAATAGACATTGCCCGCCGCATCGACCCTCACGTCATTGGAGGAGTCGTAAGTATTAGTCCCGAACTGCTGCAACCATAGCTGATTGCCCTGTGGGTCGTATTTGGCTACCCAGGCGTCAACGTCACCAAGACCAGTGCCGCCCAAATTGCCAGATGTCTCTCCCGTCAGGTAAACATTGCCGGTGCTATCTACCGCCACGTCAAAGGAGGAGTCAATAAAATTAGTCCCAAACTGCTGCAACCAAAGTTGGTTGCCCGACGAGTCGTACTTGGCTATCCAGGCGTCCTCGTCACCAGCATTGGCGCCGCCCAAATCGCCCAGTGTTCCTCCTGTCAGGTAAACATTGTCCCCAGCATCGACGGTTACGCCACCTGAGTAGTCGTAAAAATTAGTCCCGAACTGCTGCAACCAAATTTGGTTGCCCTGTGGGTCGTATTTGGCTACCCAGGCGTCATTGCCACCAGCAGTGGCGCCGCCCAAATCGCTCAGTGTGACTCCCGTCAGGTAGACGTTGCCTGCACTATCTACCGTTATATCACCGTAGAATTGGTAGGTGTTAGTCCCGAACTGCTGTAACCACAGTTGGTTGCCTTCTGGGTCGTATTTGGTTATCCAGACTTCAGTGCTAGGAAAATTGACGTGACCCATCAGGTAGACGTTGCCTGTATCATCCACCGCCACGCCATTGGAGTAGTCGTCAGTATTAGTCCCGAACTGCTGCAACCATAGCTGATTACCCTGTGAGTCGTATTTGGCTACCCAGGCGTCATTATTTCCGGCATTAGCGCCGCCCAAATCGCCCAGTGTGCTTCCCGTCAGGTAAATATTGCCGGTGCTATCTACTGCCACGCCATGAGACAAGTCGTCATTATTACTCCCGAACTGGCGAATCCATTCGATTTCTAGTGGCTCGTTAGGATTAGCGCTTACAGTCAGGTTGGCGGTGGCTGGAGTGGCGGCATAGTTCATGCCGTCATAGCCATTCCAGGTGAAACTGGTTTGGCCGGTGAAACCGAATGTGGGGATAAATTTCAGGTTTTCTAATTGGCTGGTTTCAATTTCTTGATTTTCCGTGACGGGGTTGCCATTGAGGGTTAAACTGCCGTTTTCTGGTAGGGAGGTGATTTGCACTTTTACCAGGCTGTCGCCGTTGCTGTCGGTAAAGGCTTGAAGAAAATTTTCTGCGGTGAACGTTATTTGGGGATTTTCTTTTCCTTCTACGCTGATATCGGACAGTTCGGGGGCATTGTTCGGTAGCAGTTGCGCTAACCAAGCATCAGTCCCCCCAGAGTTTTGGGTAAAAGCGCCATCAGTCCATCCGCCTATATATAGTTTCCCCGGTTCGCCTACGGCTACCCCAAAGGCTAGATCCTCCCCGGCGGTGCCTAACTGTCGTTTCCACAGGAGGTTGCCGTCGCTGTTGTATTCGGCGGCCCAGGCGTCATTGTTTCCGGCATTCGGGCTGGCTAAGTCTCCCCAGGTGTTGCCAGTCAGGTAGATGCGGTCTTCGCTGTCGATGGTTAGGTCTAGGGCGCCTTCGGAACCGGCAGAACCTAGCTGTTGCATCCAAAGTTGGTTGCCGTTGGGGTCGTATTTGGCCATCCAAGCATCAAAAGACCCTTGGTTTTCTGATGACATTGCCCCCTCGGTCCATCCGGTGAGGTAAATGTTGCCTTGGCTGTCTGTGGCGATGCCTTTGGCTTGGTCTTCGCTGGGGGTGCCGATTTGTTGTCCCCAAATTTGATTGCCGTTGCGGTCATATTTGGCAATCCAAGCGTCCCAGTTGCCTGCGTTGGGGGCGAATAAGTTGCCTTGGGTGTATCCGGCAAGATAGGCGTTGCCTTGGTTGTCAACGGCGATCGCATAGCTGTGGTCTTCTTCCGGGGTGCCGATTTGTTTTGCCCAGACTTGATTGCCGTTGCTGTCGTATTGGGCGATCCAAGCGTCCCATTTCCCGGCGTTGCTGCCCGCTAGGTTGCCCCAGGTGGCACCTGTGAGGTAAGTGTTGCCCGCGTTGTCTGTGGCGGTGCTGCTGCTTTCGTCGGTGGTGGCGGAACCGAGTTGCTGGATCCAGAGTTGGTTGCCGTTGCTGTCGTATTTGCCAATCCAAGCGTCCCAGTCTCCGGCAGAGTTTTTGCCTAATATGCCTTTGGTGGTTCCGGTGAGGTAGATGTTGCCTGCGCTGTCTGTGTTCATTTTGTAGGCGCGATCGCCCTCACTGGTTCCTAGCTGTTTGGTCCAGAGTTGGTTGCCGCTGGTGTCGTATTTCGCTAACCAAGCGTCATCGATTCCGGCGTTGCTGCTGCCCAGGTCGCCGAAGGTTAGTCCAGCCATATAAATCCCACCGAGGCGATCGGCGGCAATGCTAAAAGCGTAGTCATCCCCTTGGCTGCCTAGTTGTTGCGTCCATTGGGTTCGATAGTTTCCACCCTGTTGATCTGGCATAAGTTTTATCCTGAAATATCAAAACAGCACGCTTCAGTGTTACAGATGTATCGATGAGCGTTCCTGAGTATGTATATTCAATTATTGGCAAAATTTTTTGGCTTTGTGTAGCGATCGCGCCTTGGTTGTTTGCCTTTGGTGACATGGGTTTGGGCAATGAATGGGATCACCGAATTCAGTCAAATAATCTATGAAAAATAGATCATAAATCTATCATAAATTTATTGGTAATCTATCATAAATATATGATAAATTGATCGTAAATCAAAAAAATCTGACCTTAATGCATTCATCGGTTCTTATAACCTTCAATGTACTCGCAATGTTTAATTAACAAAAGTTAACCCAGAAACCGGGTTTCTTAATTAAAGTTCTGCCCGGATGCAAAAGCCTGCCCCCGTGAAGACGGGGGTTAACTCAGAAACTCGGTTTCTTACTTAACAAAAGTTAACCCAGAAACCCGTTTTCTTGCTTGCATTCAGAAGTTAACCCACAGGTCGCGGTTTCTTCTTGACTGCTTTCTGGGTTGGCAGAAACCCGGTTTCTTACTTAAATTATTCTAAAAGGATGTACCTTGGTCTTTAAAGCGTCTCACCAAGCGTCATCCGTCATCTTATGATTGACCACCGGACTGAATCGCCAATCAAGAATATTCTTGATTAGCCCTGACCATGAGACGTTTAGCCGGTGTGCGATCGCCCTAAACAAACCTCGCCTATGGAAATGCCTTTTAACATTACCCTGCTGATGGTGATTACCGTCATGGCAGGCATTACAGCCCAAGTGTTCGGTGACTACCTGAAAGTTCCGAGCATTGTTTTTCTATTGTTGTTTGGGATTTTGCTCGGCCCCGATGGTTTTGGCTGGCTGAATCCTCACCTGTTGGGAAATGGCCTAGAAGTAATTGTCTCTCTTTCCGTGGCCTTAATCCTCTTTGAAGGTGGACTCAACCTGGAATTACGGGAACTGGGAAAAGTTTCTGGCAGTTTGCGAAATTTGGTCAGTATCGGCACCTTAATCAGCTTAATCGGTGGGGGCTTTGCCGCCTATACCTTTGGGGAATTTCCCTGGCCATTAGCCTTTCTCTATGCTGCCTTAGTGGTGGTTACAGGGCCAACGGTAATTGGGCCATTACTCAAACAAGTTCAGGTCGATCGCCAAGTTGCCGCCTTGTTAGAAGGAGAAGGAGTTCTCATCGACCCAGTGGGGGCAATTCTCGCGGTCTTAGTGTTTGATGTCATCCTCAATGGCGATGCCGATCCCATTCGCTTGATTAGTGGGTTAACCATTCGCCTGGGTATTGGCAGTATCATCGGCGGTTTGGGCGGTTGGTTTCTCGGCTGGTTTCTCAAAAAGGCCAGTAATCTCTCGGAAGACCTGAAAAATTTAGTAGTCTTAGCCGGGTTATGGGGGCTTTATGGCTTGTCCCAATCCATTCGTGGCGAATCCGGGCTGATGGCTACGGTGATCGCGGGCATGGTGTTGAGTTCTGCCGATATCCCGGAAGTGCGGGCTTTACGGCGGTTTAAAGGACAATTGACCATCTTAGCGGTTTCGGTACTATTTATTTTGCTGGCGGCAGATTTGTCGTTAGAGAGTATCGTGGCTTTGGGTTGGGGCAGTGTGGTCACGGTCTTATTTTTGATGTTTGTAGTCAGACCAATTAATGTTTGGATTTGTACCATTAATAGTGGATTGAATTGGCGACAAAAGCTGTTTGTCAGTTGGATTGCCCCGAAAGGGATTGTTTCCGCATCCGTAGCTTCGTTGTTTTCCATTTTGCTGACCCAAAAAGGAATTAATGGCGGCGATGCGATTAAAGCTTTAGTCTTTTTAACCATTATTTTCACGGTGGTTTCTCAAGGACTAACGGCGCAGTTAGTAGCGAATTGGTTACAGTTAACTTCTACAAAAGCCAAGGGTGCGGTGATTGTCGGATCTAATCCCGTGAGTCGTTTAATTGCCCGGTTGTTTAAAGAACGCAATGAGTCCGTGGTGCTAATTGATACTAATCCAGAAGCCTATCAGGAGGCAAAACAGGAGGAGTTACGGGTATTGTTGAGCAGTGCTCTGGATGTTAAGGTGCTAGAAGAAGCGGGATTGGGTTCAATGGGCACTTTTCTGGCAATGACCAGTAATGCGGAGGTGAATTTGGTGTTAGCTCAAAGGGCTGTTGAAGAATTTCAGCCGCCGCGAGTTTTGGCGGTATTTCCCCAAAATAGCCCAAATAGCCCAAATAACCAAAATAGCCCAAATAGCCCAAATAGCCCAAATAGCCCAAATAGCCAAAATAACCCAAATAGCCAAAGTAGTCCAAATAATAAGAAGAGTTCCACCAATGGGAATAGCAAAATTCAACAGCCTTTTACAAATAATTTGTCTTTGAAGCTGTGGAATAAGTATTTAAGTAATGGTGAGGTGAAGTTGGGGGAAACGACCATGAAAGACCCCGGATTTGCGTTTCAGCAAGCGCATATGCAGGCGTTGATTCGCTCTGAGGAGTTGTTGCCGTTGTTGCGGGAACGGGAAGGACAGTTGCAGGTACATCCCGCTGCCGCATCTTGGCAAGTGGGCGATCGCATTATTTATTTATTGCATTCACCAAAACCAACACTGCTGCAACGGCTTTCTGGGGGTGTCCCCAACCAATCTCAGTCTAAGTTGACTATAGAAAAACTGCCGAAAGTGGAAGAAGTGCCGATGCCTTCTTCTGTATTACTAGAACTGGAGATTGCCGAAAAAACCAAAGAAGAAAAAGCCGCAAGTGAAAGTAATATTAACCCCCTGGATGAATTCAATTCTCTTAATGTTTGATCATTTGATCATTTGATTAAATGTCTAGCCTTTAGGGAATTTGTTGTCGGATAATCCTGAAAAATTAGCCGTAATTATGCTTCGATATTGTATTGGTGCCTTATTGGTGTGTTAAGAACGTCACCCCACTGGATTTGTTGGTTTGGCATTTTCATAATTGTAGCAAAATTAATTGAAGTTAAGATAAAATTATTAAATTAAAATCATGATATTTTTATTTGATAATTTTAATTATTATTAAACTTATTTAAATTACCCAAATATATGGATTTATTGACCATTTTATTATCAAGTTTTCTGACTATAGCTACTGCCCCTGGTTTGGTTGTGGATACGGTGGCGGAAAAGAATATTACCGAAAAACTTTATACCGTTGAAGAGTTGCAAGTCCGCGTTGATAATACCCCCAGTTATCAATTAATCCAAGGCCAAATCGATCGCGTGCGAATTGCCGCCCGAGGATTATATCCCATTCCGGCTATGCGGATTGATACTTTTGAGTTAGAAATGGATCCGATAGACGTGGATTTGGCTAATTTGCAGTTGGATGAGCCACAACGCCAGATTAAAGGGTTGCGTCGTCCTTTATTAGTGGCAATGCGATTTGTTTTCACTCAAGAGGATATTAACCAAGCCCTGAGTTCTCCTGAATTGGCGGATTATCTGGAAATTCTGACTTTAAGTTTATTTAATTCGGCGACTTTGCAAAGGGCAGCCTATCGATATCAATTGGTGAATCCACAAGTGGAGTTTTTAGGTAATAATCGGGTGAGATTTGAGACGGAACTCGCCGAACGCGGTTACAATGATCGGTTGAAACTGACGGTGGAAACAGGGGTGGAAATTGGCCAAGCATCGCAGCGAGTTCGTTTGATTTCTCCAGAAGTCAGAGTCAACGATCGCCCCGCCCCAGGGCAGTTTGTCAAAGGCTTAATCGCTGCGAGCGATCGCTTTAATCTAAGTCGCTTAGAAGACAATGGCATTCAATCACGGGTTTTACAATTGAAAGTAGATGGCGATCGCGTAGAAATGGCGCTATTTGTCAGGGTTGCCCCTGCTTCAGTGGGTTCGGAAGTTCCCGGTCGATAGAGTCATAGCGGATATCCTGACTGATGTCCTGACCGAATTGCCAGCGAATTGCCACCGAATTGCCACCGAATTGCGGACTTAGCCGCACAAAGATGATCTGCTTGAGTGAATGATTTTATAGAAGTCCCTTGATGAATTAGATCATCCAAGCCTTAGAGTAAAGTTGATGATCGGAGTTGATTAACGAGCTATGGTGAAAATCACGAGCGTTTTTGGGTTTGCTTTCCAGCCAATTTTGCCAGAATTGACCACAGACCGAGACCCAGACTGGGTAAAAGCAATGGTCGGGTCAAAGGATGGTCAGGAGAGTGCCGCATTAAATGTGGCAGCGAGTTTGGCGATCGCGGATTTTTTATATCTAGTCCAGCAGGAGTTAGAAGCCACGGGTTTATCGGCCAAAGATTTATCCCAGTTCGCCCCATCCTTAAAAAAATTTATTCACAACCCATCGGTGCAAGCAACGTTAGGACATATTTTTACTCAAAATCCGCCAGAAATTGACCCTTTTCTATTAGCGAGTACCTGGGATAGTCTGGAACTTGTATCATTACCAGAAGAGTTTAACTGGGAACAATTGGCTAAAGTATATTTAGAGAAAGCCAAAGATATCGCATTTGCCGGAGAATTTGTGAAACGTTTAGGAAAACCAGAATCCGCCAATGGTTTAACCTTGGAGCAGTTGAAAGATCAAGTGTTTGGTCAGCATTGGTATTATGAATCTTGGCATGGGGTATTTCGGGCGATTGCCGCGATGCTTGAACCCGCTGCGGTTGGCGAAATTATTGACTATTTAATTCACTTGGATCACCAAGGGAATTCGATGAACTTATTTGTGGCCGCTGATTGCCTCGGACAAGTGACAGATCCCAGCATTATTCAAGTTTCATCCCGCCAACTGCTGACGCAACTTAAGAACTTAACGGAAAAAAAAGAGTTAGATGAAAAAATAATGATGCGGATGCAGGCAATTACTAAAATTGCTACTATTTGGCATCAAGATCCAGAGATTATTGATTGGCTAAAAGCGATCGCAGAATCTGATTTATATGATTCTATTCGCATGGCCGCTGTGGACGAGTTAGCGAAAATGGGCAAACACGATCCAGTGACGATTCAATGGTTGAAAAAATTGGCCACAGCGGAAAGTTTTGAAATTACCCGTCCCAGTGCGGTTAGAGGTTTAGCGAACTACTGTTCAAGCGATCGAGAACTGTTAATGATGCTCACCACTTTAGCCCGATCCGATAGTTATTGGTTAGTGCGAGAAGCGGCGATTCAAGAAATCGCTAGAGTTTGGCCAGAGGAACCAGAAACGGTGGCAATTTTACAAACCAGTGCTAGTTTAGATGATGATTCTGATGTGCGAATTGCCGCGTTAGCAGAATTGGCTCGTGGCTGGTCTAATGAACCGGAAACTTTATTAATTTTGCAAAAAAGTGCCGATGCTGATGAAGATGCGGATGTGCGAATTGCGGCCTTAGCTGAACTCGCCCGAGGCTGGTCAAATGATTTGAAAACTTTGCAGGTACTTAAAGACCGTGCCAACTGCGATCCAGATACCGATGTGCGGATTGCGGCGTTGGAAGAATTGGCTAGTGGCTGGTGCGATCGCCCGGATACTTTGGATTGTTTAAAAGCTAAAGCCAGTTCCGATCCGGATTGGCGAGTTCGCATTGCCGCCCTGAAAATTCTCTCTCGCGGTTGGTTTGATGAACCCGAAACTTTAAACTTATTAAAAAATAGCATAAATGCCGATGTGGTTTCTGACGTGCGGATTGCCTCATTACGCTCCTTAGTGCTTGGCTGGTTTGAAAACGAGGAAACTATTTTTTTACTGAAAAACCGGGTAAAAAATGATGAAAATTGGGACGTAAGAATTGTGGCTTTACAAGAATTAGCCACCGGCTGGTTTGAAGATCCAGAAACGTTAGAGATTCTCAAAAACTGTGCCACTAATGATGAACATTGGGCGGTACGATTAGCAGCGGCTCAAGAATTGGCCAAAGGTTGGCGCGATGTTCCCGAAACTTTAGATATCTTAAAAACCGGGGCAACTGCCGATCAAGATTCTTTTGTCCGTCAAGCGATTTTGCAACAAATTGCTAAAGGCTGGTTCGCCGAATCTAACCTGTGGGATTTTTTACGCGATCGCGCCTTAAACGATCCATTTAGTGGGTCTGAAGATGGTTCGATTAATCCTCGACAAACTGCCTTAGAAATTTTGTTGGATCAATATGCAGATCATCCAGAAATGATATCTCTATTGCGCGATCGCCGCCAGCATGACGCCGATGAAAAACTCCGCGCTTTTGCTAAAAAGCAACTGGAGCAATTAGAAATGAGACAATATGAGACAATAGGATAATTTAATTTTTTACCCCTGGTTTTACTCCGGGAAAAATTTCCCTGGTGGATGAGTCAAACCTGGTAGAGATGTAGAGGCGCGATCGGGAAATCCTAAATCGTGTCTCTCTCTATTGTATCCTCAATGTATCCTCAATTGCTCAAACAAAAAATAGTCATTATTCATTCGATCAGGAGTTGAAAATGATTAAGCAACTGAGTAAATCTTTAATTACTTTTTTGATGACTTCTTTTTTGGTAGGTTGTTTGATGCGGCAACAAGTCAAAGCCGGTCAGCCATTAAAAATTATGATTCCTCTGTATTCTTATCCAACTTGGTACAATCCAGAAAATTATATTTGGCCACAGGTTGCGGCGGCATCTATTCAGGTGCCAATTGTGGCCGTGATTAATCCCAATAATGGCCCTAGTGGTGGGTGACCTAATCGAGATTATGCCAGAGGCATAAATGATTTACGTCAAGGAAATGTGACGATTCTGGGGTATGTGGCAACCACTTATGGCGATCGCCCCTTAGAGGAGGTGAAAACCGAGATCGATTTATACGATCGTCACTATAGTATAGACGGGATTTTTCTTGATGAAGCCGCCAGTGGATCTGATAAACTTGACTACTATCAAGAAATTTATCGCTATATCAAAGCCAAGCAAAATTTAAACATGGTTGTGCTAAATCAAGGTACTCAAACTGATGAGGGTTATTTGAACCGACCGGCGGGGGATATTTCCATTATCTTTGAAAATTATTCTAGCGCTTGGCCTGAGTATGAATCACGACCGTATATGAATAATTATCCGGGCGATCGCTTCTCTTGTTTAATTCATACTGTACCGGATACCGCCACGATGAAAGGTCATATCGATCGAGCAATTCAGCGGAATATTGGCTATATTTACATCACCGATGATAGCCCAGACAGTGTCGATAGAAATCCTTGGAATAGTTTACCATCTTATTGGCAAGAACAGGTGAATTATATTCAATCGCTCAATGATTCATTATAATCCCCGATGTAAGGATTCAGGTCAGGGGCTTGACAGGAGGGGATTTTGGGGTAAAGTGTTGATATGAATCTAGATAATGTGCCACAGCTACCAGACAGGGAAACTCTTGAACAGTTGCCCCAGAGACAACTGGTAGATATGCTATTGGCACAGCAAAAAGTAATAGAGGGGTTGATAGAAGAAGTTAAACGCCTTAAAACCTCTCTAGGGCTAGACAGTAAGACATCATCGAAGCCTCCCTCTACAGACGTTCTCAAGAAATCCGAAAAACCCAAAAAACAATCCAACGCAGAAACCAACCCTGAGCCAAAACGTTTTCCGGGGGGCAACCAGGCCATAAAGGTTCGACTCGGAAAGGATTTAATAGAATTGACCGCATAGAGGAACTGATTCCACCGCATTGTTACCACTGTGGCAGCAACAGTTTTGAGGGCGAGCCAGTAGGGGTCAAAGTTCAACAAGTGGCTCAACTGGTAGAGCGCCCAATCGAAGTAGTCGAGTATCGTCAGAGATGGTGTCGATGCAATAGCTGTGGGCAAGAAAGTGCTGGAGCATGGCCGACGAGGGTTATTCCCGGTCAAGACTTGGATGCCGGTTTACAAGCATTACTCGGATGGCTCGGTTGCTATGGACAGATGTCATCAGAAAAACAAGCCGAACTGCTGCGTGAACTGGGTCAAATCGAGGTGGGCGTAGGAACTCTGGTGAAAACCAACGAGCGAATTGCCACCACAATCACCAATGCGGTCAATGAACTCGTGGAAGCGCTACCACAGCAGTCATACCTCCATGTCGATGAAACGCCCTGGATCGTTAAAGGGGTGGTCAAGATATCCTGAATGGTGCTGATGGCAATGACCAAATTTTGGGTGGCGCTCAAGACGATC
Organism: Planktothricoides raciborskii GIHE-MW2; assembly: GCF_040564635.1. Taxonomy (NCBI): domain Bacteria; kingdom Bacillati; phylum Cyanobacteriota; class Cyanophyceae; order Oscillatoriales; family Oscillatoriaceae; genus Planktothricoides; species Planktothricoides raciborskii. The sequence goes on along the minus strand of NZ_CP159837.1, from coordinate 3,846,473 downwards.
AAATCTTTGCTGGTCTCGGGAATGACAAGATCAATGGTGGTCGTGGCTTAGATACTTTGACGGGTGTTGACCCCAGCCAGGGTTTGGGTGTCGGGGAGATTGATACTCTCAGAGGTGGAATGAACAGCGATCGCTTTGTTCTCGGTGATGCGAACGGCCTTTATTACAACGATGGTGATTGTTCTAATCTGGGATTCAGCGATTATGCTCTGCTTCGGGATTTCCTGATTTCCGAGGATACGATCCAACTGTCAGGCAATGCTTCTCAGTATAGTGTCGTCAATGCCCAAACATATTTCCAAGGGAGTTTGCCGGATAGCCTTTTATATAATAGTGCAGCAATTCTCTTCAAAAACGCTTCTGGATCTGATGAGTTGATTGCGATCGTTCAAGGATATACCTCTCTCGATCTGGCTCAGAGTTATTTCAATTTTGTTTAGGTGAGTCCTCACGGTTGCTTTCAGTTTTAAGTTCTGGATCTGAGGCATGATTTCGCAAAATCCCAGCTTATACTTCTGGATTTACTGAAAGCGATCGCCCCGACAAACACTGAGTTGATGTCGTCAAAAACCGGGTTTTTATTATCCGACAAGTTTGAGTTAAACTCGGAGAAAACAGCCCGGTTTTTGATTCAGTCAATCCAATTATGGTGCTTTAGTCGAGAATTTACCTATTACTGTCAACTTCGGTTTATCAAGTTTTGTAACAGTTTGCCAAATTGGCAACATAGCTGAGTCAATTTGCAGTTTAGTTGATAGATACAATGGGTAAAACCTAACTGGTTGAATACAGTGAAGCATAAATTATGTGGCAACTTCAGCCATAGCAAAGATTAGATAAAAGTGCAAACCTGCCCCTCTTTTTAAAGGGGGAACCCCCATCGGATATCCGCCAATGGGGGTTGGGGGGAGCAATCCGGGTTATTTTTTGGCTATAATGCCGCAGTAATTTGTTTATTTATTAATTACAAGGAGAGAATAAGTTATGTCACTAGCTATATGTCAAGAATCTTTGAATCCTCTGACGTTAGAACGTAACAATAGACATAAATTTGACCAATGTCGCCGTTTTTGGCAACAGGTAAAACCTTGGCTGAAATGGTTTTTCCCTGGATTATTAATTAAACGTTGGTTATTCGTGAGTGCTACCGGGGTATTATTGACGATTTTAGGTCTAGCAATTTTAGCAAACTTAACTCCAGTTCAATACATTTTTCAATTATTAAACTTATTCATTTCTGCGTTAGCCAGCATAATTCCCAGCTATGTTTCGGGAGTGGGTGCGGTGGTTTTTGGGGTAGTTTTAATTGCTTGGGGTCAGAGTCGCAGTTTAGGGTCAATTACGGAAATTTTTGATGTTAAAAGTAATGAGCAATTAGTCAGTCGCCTGATGACTCATCGTCGCTTAAATAAAGGCCCAAAAATTGTGGCTCTGGGGGGCGGTACAGGGCTGTCAACTTTGCTCCGAGGACTGAAAGAATATAGCTCTAATATTACCGCAATTGTGACGGTGGCAGATGATGGCGGTTCTTCCGGTCGTTTGCGTCGAGAAATTGGGGTATTACCTCCTGGAGATATTAGAAATTGTGTGGCCGCTTTAGCGGATGATGAGGAAAAGTTACTCAGTGATTTATTTCAATATCGCTTTGAATCCGGTGATGGTTTAAGCGGCCATAGTTTTGGTAATTTATTTTTGACGGCGATGACAAAAATTACCGGGGATTTAGAAAGTGCGATCGCCGCGAGTGCTAAAGTTTTAGCAGTCCGAGGACAGGTGTTACCCGCTACATCCAGTGATGTAAATTTGTGGGCAGAATTGATCGATGGGAGAATTATTGAAGGGGAATCAAATATTCCTCATTCTGGGGGAAAAATTGCTAGAGTTGGCTGTACTCCGGCTAATCCTCCAGCCTTACCTGCTGCCATTAAAGCCATTCACGAAGCGGACTATATTATTCTTGGCCCAGGCAGTCTTTATACCAGTATTATTCCCAATTTATTAGTACCAGAAATTAGGGATGCGATCGCCCAGGCAATGGTTCCTCGCCTTTATGTTTGTAACGTGATGACGCAACCGGGAGAAACCGATGATTACACCGTTGCCGATCATATTAAAGCGATTGATACGGCTTGTGGTCAAAGGTTATTTGATGCGGTAGTAGTGAATCGTCAATTTCCCGGAGAAAGAGCATTAATTCGGTATGCCCAAGAGAATTCTCATCCCGTATTTTTGGATCGAGAAGAGGTGGCAAAACTGGGGCGAAAAATTATTGCCGCTCATATCATCGATGAAAATATCCAAACGGGTTATTTGCGTCACAATAGTCAGCGACTCGCACGGGTTTTAGTGCAAGAATGTTATGCAAGTTACGAGGGAAATTTCGGGATGACAGCCTGAGCCAATTTTCAGGTAATTATCAGCTAATGTTCTCCTAATAACCGCCTAGATAATAAGCATACTTTAGATGAGCGATCGCCTGAAAAACTTTCCGGCCAGAGATTAACATAAACATAGCCGCACCTAGAACTAACCCAATCACCGCGCCAGCCACGGTAATCGAGCGACAAATTTTGCTCTTTAAACCGGGAAATTTTTGCTTCTAACTCAGCAATTTTTTGCTCAACAGTCATCTGTTCTTGTTCCAGGGTCATCTGCTGTTGTCGCAGAGACATTTCCTGTTGTCGTCGCGACATTTCTTGTTGAGTTCGTCCCATTTCCTGTTGTTCTCTGGCGATCTGCTGTTGCTGTGCGATCGCTTTTCGTTGTTGTTCAACTTGTTCCCGATACTTTTCGGCTTCTAAATTTTTCAGAACCAGTAACGGTTGACCCAATTCAACCCGATCGCCCACCTTGACATAAATTTCTTCCACCACTGAACCAGAAGTCGCCGTCATTTTATACTGGTTAGCGGGCTGAATTTTTCCCGTAAACTTTGTCTCAGTAATAATTTTCAACTGTTCAGAAAAGTTTAACTGGGGCAACGGCTGTCTCATCCGGTCTCTGACCAGATAAATTCCTCCCGTAAGACCCACAGTAAACACCAGTAAAATGAACACCGATCGCCAATTCATTCCTACCGATGCTTTTCGGGAAGTCATTCCACCATGTTTTGCCGATTTATCGGGAAACTTAATCACCGGATTCACCGGAAAATTTCGGTTGGGTGAATTCACCTCTGTCACCGAATTTAAGGTAGGAGAATTTTTCAGGGTTGAACCCAAATGTTTTAATGGCTTATTTTCTCGATGATTCACCACCATTTCTGGAAGGATTTCCGGAATCATCTGTTTCAGCAACCCAGAGGCAATTTGAGGAGAACCCCGGTCAACCAAGTGAATTTCTTTGATCAGTTCTTCTGCCGGAGCTTGTTTCCACAAATATCCTTTGACTCCAATCCCAATTAATTGACCTAAAGACTCATAACTATCGTCTCCGGTGACAATAATGATTTTTTTCTGGTTGAATGTCTGATTGATCAGCTTAACGATTCGGGAAACATCATTGACTTTGCCCTTTGCTAAATCAATCATCACAATGTCAGGATTTCTTAACTTAATCTCCTTCATCAGATGGTTCAGGTCTGGAGAAAATTTTCTGAGCGCGACTTCCCAATTATGTTGCAATTTTAGAGTTTTTTGTAAACTCAGGTAGAAGGGTTCATCCACTTGCTCGACTAAACAGACAATAATCATAACTCCTTCCTCTTACGTTTGAAGTTATTTGATTTTTTTTCATAAAAAAATTTAGCGGCCAGCCATCAGCCCTACAAGCATCCAGGAATTTTTGACCTCAGATAGGTCAGGATCTCCAGGGTGATAATTTAGCCCGATCGCAGAAAGCTAGGCTTGACTTTTTCAAGCTGGTTTTCTATTAGGATCTAGGCAAGTACCCTGGCTCGATCCGAGATTTATGCTTAAGCGGATCTTTAAGCGCTGATGGATTGAATTTTTAAGTTTTGTGTTAAGTTTTCTGTATTGAATAAACTACTGAATTATCCCAATTGTGGTTAATCTCGGCATCGGTAATTTTGGCTTATACAAATTTAGCTTATTTTTCGGGATTTGTCAACTCATATTATCATTTATTTCACCGGATTTAATTGTTAAAAACAGACCGATAAGCCAACCGTCAGTTTTTCCAATGAATTGGGGGTTTAGCGGACAATTTTATCAAACAAACGGTTTATAAAACTCCAGGCTGTAGGCAAAGCCGTGTAAAGCTGCCCCAAAAAAAACGATACTTTTGGAGTGGCACTTCTTGGCGTAAATGCTAAAATAAAAATAAAGATTTTTCCCTCTTAGGGGTTCACAGTTCACCGTTCACTGTTGTCTGTTTCCTTAACTTGTTTGGTTAATTCACCCGCTTATCAACTCGATCGCTATGATACCTCTAGAAAAATTCACGATTCACAGTTCCCGAAATCCCGATCGCGTCCGAGAAACATTATTAGAAGTGGTAGACCCTCGGCAAATTTTGCCCTGGGACGCCAAAAATTCCGCTAAACCATATCAAGGAGAAATTGGCGATCGCGCTTTCCAGATCAGCCGCATCATCAGTTATCGCAACTCTTTTTTACCCCTAATTAATGGCAGAATCACCCCAGAAGGAACGGGCAGCAAAATTGAAATCTCCATGATCCTAGACCCTTTGGTATTTATCTTTATGTTGGTTTGGCTGGGCATGGTTGGCAACATGGGCATCTTATTTTTACTCGCTACCCTGGGTGAGGGAAATTTTGAACCGGCGGCATTGATTCCTTTGGGGATGTTTTTATTTGGTTTTTTATTAGTATTTGTGGGCTTTAAACCGGAAGCAGCCAAAGCCAAAAAATTTCTCCGAGAACTCTTAGAAAATTAATTTACTTGTCACCTGTTATTCGTTATTTTCATAAAAAATAACAAATAACAAATAACAAGTAACAGAACAAAGTTTACTTTTTGTAATAATTTGGGTACTCAACCCCGATGTAAAATCAGAATAATAGTCAACAAAGGTCAACTGAGTCGGAATTGCAAATGTCACAAGATCAAAAGTCAACAGTGATCGTCACGGGGGCCTCGTCCGGGGTGGGTTTATATGCGGCGAAAGCACTCGCCAAACGGGGATGGTATGTGATCATGGCTTGTCGGAATCTTGAAAAGGCAGAAAAAGCCGCCCAAGAGGTGGGAATTCCCAAGGACAGCTACAAGATTTTACATATTGATCTAGGTTCCTTGGATAGTGTCCGACGGTTTATCAATGATTTTCGCGCTACTGGGCGATCGCTCGAAGCGTTGGTTTGCAATGCGGCCATCTATATGCCGTTAATCAAAGAACCATTACGCAGTCCAGAGGGATATGAGCTCAGTATGGCCACCAATCACCTCGGACATTTTCTGCTGTGCAGCGTGATGTTGGAGGATATGAAGCGATCACCTGCCGCAGACAAGCGGATGATCCTATTAGGCACCGTCACCCATAACCCCGATGAACTCGGCGGTAAAATTCCCCCACGGCCTGATTTAGGCAATCTGGAAGGATTTGCCCTCGGATTCAAAGAACCTGTTTCCATGATTGATGGCAAAAAATTTGAACCTGTCAAAGCCTATAAAGACAGCAAAGTGTGCAACGTGCTAACCATGCGCGAACTACATCACCGCTATCACGAATCAACCGGGATTACTTTTAGTTCTCTTTATCCGGGATGTGTTGCCGACACCCCATTATTCCGCAACCACTATCCTCTATTTCAGAAAATTTTCCCCTTATTCCAAAAATACATCACTGGCGGGTATGTGTCTCAGGACTTAGCTGGTGAACGGGTCGCCGCCGTGGTCGTCGATCCGGAATATAAGCAATCCGGCGCTTATTGGAGTTGGGGCAACCGCCAGAAAAAGGGTCGCAAATCCTTTGTCCAAAAGGTTTCTCCCCAAGCTCGTGATGACGAAAAAGCCGAACGTCTCTGGGACTTGAGTGCGAAGTTAGTCGGACTGGCATAGCACCAACCAAACAATTGATAATTGATAATTGATAATTGATAATTGATAATTGACAATTGATAATTGATAAAATATTTATTAATTGTTAATTATTAATTATCAATTATTTTTCCCCACATCCCAAACCCCACACCGATGGCAGCCCCACACCCTAATTACATTGCCAAATTTTAATAGTTTTATCTCGACCTCCAGTGGCAATAGTCGCCCCATTCGGGCTAATGGCGATCGCACTGACCCAGCTAGGATTTCCTCGGAGCATTCCTAACTCTTCACCATCGGCAAGCCGCCAGATTTTCAGCATCTCATCTTTACTACCACAAGCGATCGCCTGTCCATCCACCGTAAAGGCGATCGCAAACACCAACCCCAGAAAAAAAGTCGTCCCGGAAATAAGCTGTCCATCTTTTAGCCGCCACAACTTAATCACATTATCTGATGCACTATGACTGGCTAAAATTTTGCCATCGGGGGTAAACGCCAGAGAAGTCAAAGCATGATAATGAGCGGGCAAAGTCCGCAACTCCTGACCATCGCGCACCCACCACAACTTAATCGTGCCATCACTGCCCCCACTTGCCAACATTTGCCCATCGGGACTAAACGCCAAAGCCTCCACCGTTCCCGGATGACCTCGCAGAGTGGTTAATTCTCGTTCCTCATTTAAATGCCAAAGCTTAATATTCCGATTAATGCCACTGGCAAGAGTTTGACCATCAGAACTCAAAGCCACCGCTGTCACTGAATTAAACAACCGATAAAACCAACGCCGACCCCCAAGGGTAGTCACTTCCACACCATCTCGCAGATGCCAAAGCTTAATACTGCCATCACTGCTGCCACTGGTGAGCAACTGTCCGTCGGGACTAAACGCCACCGAATTGACACTATCCCCATGACCTGTAAACGTATAGATACATTTCCACGCCCCCTCAGTGACTTCCCCCCCCTGAATTCCCCCTCGGAATGCCCCCCCAGGAGGCTGAGTCACCATCACAGGATTTGCCGGTCGAGGAATTCCCGTCCCTGGATTTAACTGTTGCAACACCTCAGCCGCCGAATAAAAGCGCTTTTTTGTCGTCGTAGCGCTCATTTTATCCAAAATCCGGGCTAAATCAAAACTAATTGGATTTTGGGCTAAATATTCTCGCCATGCCCAACCTTCTTCTGACGGTTCAAACAGTTCAAACGGCGAAACATTCGTCACCAAATGAATACAAGTCACACCCAAACTATATAAATCGCTGGCAAAAACTGCTCGACCCATTGCTTGTTCTGGGGCGACATATTCCGGAGAACCAATGGTGGTTCCAGTAGTCATCAAAGTGGTTTCTTTGGTCAACTTAGCGGCGCCAAAATCTACCAGAACCAATCGTCCATCACTCTGCCGAATAATATTCGTGGGCTTAATATCCCGGTGAATAATTTTATTAGTATGGATAAAATCCAGAACCGGCAACAATTGAGTCAGTAAATCCCGGATTTGAAGTTCTGTAAATGCTCCGTTAGTAGCTAAGATTTCTGCCAAGTTTTGCCCTTCAATTAGTTCTTGCACCAAATATTGCTGGTTATCTTGGATAAAATAGGCTAACAATTCGGGAATTTGAGGATGTTTCCCTAATTGTTCTAACCGTTCTGCTTCTTGGGCGAACAATTTGGCCGCTTTTTGTAAATTAGAAGTGCCTTGGGCTTGGGGATAAAATTGTTTAATAATGCAGCGAGATTTAGAGGGTTTATCTTCATCTACCGCTAAAAAGGTTTTGCCAAATCCCCCTTGTGCGATCGCCGAAATCGCCCGATAACGATCTCTGAGCAGCAACTTAGATCCGCAACTAGAGCAAAACTTATGGGTCAGAGGATTTTCAGGCTTACGGCAATTGGGGTTTAGACAATAACTCATAACAGCAACAATTCAGCAGATTAAAGCAGATTAAATATATCCTAGATATCCTAGGGCTTCTGCTGCATATCGGCAGGTTTAGCAAAATTTTACTTTAATTATATTGGTATATTGGTCATTGGTCGGCAGGCTATTGGTCGGCAGGCTATTGGTCGGCAGGTTATGGATCTGAAATCCGGTTAGGTCTGGGGTGGGTAGGGGTCAACGGACGTTAACCCCTACAAATTAAAGCGGATTTAGTATGCGCGATCGCCCCAAACAACAACCGGCTTTCCAGCAAGGGAAATGTGGCAAATAACCGATAACAAATAACAAACAACAAACAAACAACAGTCATTCAGAACATTGACGACCGGGAAGAATCGGACTAAAGCGGTGATATTCTGCGAGATACTGCTCTAACTCCACGAACTGAGATAAATTTAGACTGTAGTAAATCCATCGGCCTTCCTGTCGTCCGCGAATCAACCCAGCGTCTTTGAGGGTTTTCAGGTGGAAAGAAAGCTTTGATTGATTAACAGCAAGCTGGTCGCATAGTTCGCAGACACATAACTCTTGCCGGCGCAATAATTCCAGCACTTGAATCCGTAGGGGATCGGAAAGAGCATGAAAACCAGCGGCGATTCCCCGATGTGGCTCTTCGCTTACCGACTCTGATATTGCATCTGTTGCATCTGATGTTGCAGAGGAAGTCTTTAGCATGAATTTTTCGCCAGATTCTTATGTTTCATTCACTATCCTAACTAAGAGTTTTGGCCTTGCTGTAAGTGCGATGAATTCTTAACCCTCAAAGGGGATCCAATAGGGGAGAATAGGCTGGGGGCGGTAAGTGAAGCCCGTAGCCGTTGGGAATCGGTGTGGAATGGTTCGATCTGGATTCGATCATTCTAGAGGACAAAAATCACACCAGCCGATTACAATTGAAATAGACCATCCTTGATTGATGTACAATTTCATCAAGATTTCCCTTAGATGCGATGAATGACTTATCGATTGTCGATTTTTGAGCGATCGCTGAGAAAAATTCTTATATTTTTCTGATATTTGTATAAAATTTACTGAAGATTAGTGCTGAAACAATTTTTAATTGTTGTACCCGATAAACTTGTATAAAATACTGTTTTCAAACCCAACTATCCTTTACCCCAACCGAAGGGAGAAATTAAAGATGGAGACCCCGATTCAAGATATTATCTTCATCGTCGATGATAGCAAAACCAATCTTGAATATCTTTTGACCTTTTTAAACCGTGGCTTTTCTGTATTTGCCTTTCAATCAGGAGAAGAATTGATTTCACAAGTCCAACACCGATTGCCCAACATCATATTGTTAGATGTGGTGATGTCAGGAATTGATGGATTTGAAACCTGTCAGATATTAAAAAAAAATCAGGATACTAAAGATATTCCGGTGATTTTTATGACCGGACTTTCTGACCCAATTGATAAAATTAAAGGACTATCCTTGGGAGCCGTAGACTATATTACTAAGCCAATTCAACCGGAAGAGGTTTTAGCTCGGATCAATGTTCATTTACGGTTGCAAAAAGAAATTATCCACCGCACTCAAGCCCAAGCGTCTTTAGAAAAACTCACCGCCGAATTAGAAAAGCGCGTTGAACAAAGAACCGCAGAACTGACCGATTCTTTGACTAAACTGTCTAATGCAAAATTACAGTTAATTCAAAGTGAAAAAATGTCAAGCCTGGGAGAATTAGTGGCGGGGGTAGCCCATGAAATTAATAATCCTCTCAATTTTATTACCGGTAATATGGCACTTTTAGAGGAATATTTCACCGAGATAACTGAACATTTAAAGCTTTATCAAGAAAAGTTTACCGATCCGGGTTATGAAATTATTGAAAATGCTGAAGAAATTGAATTAAACTATATGCTCGAAGACTTACCGAATATGATCGCTTCTATGAAATTAGGACTGGATAGAATTCGAGAAATTAGTCTGTCTTTGCGAAATTTTGCTCGGGCAGATCACTCTAAGAAAGTACCGATTAATATTCACGAGTGTATTGATAGTACCCTGATGATTTTACAGCATCGACTTAAGGCAAATTCCGAACGTCCAGAAATTAAAGTGATTAAAGATTATGGCAAGTTGCCCCTGGTTTCCTGTTATCCAGGGCCAATGAATCAGGTGTTTATGAATTTATTTGCCAATGCGATCGATGCTTTTGATGATCAAGTCCGCTTTCCTCAATCTTTTTATTTAGCTAAAAGTTATCATAGCGCTCATATTGACCTGACAATTACCATTACTACTTGTGAAATTCCTGACTATGGCATTTCGATTAAAATTGCCGATAATGGACCGGGAATTCCCGATGAGTTGCGGGCGAAAATTTTTGATCCTTTTATTACCAGCAAGTCAAGAGGGGAAGGAACTGGACTCGGATTATCGATTAGTCGGTCGATTATTGTTGAGAAACACGGGGGTTTGTTAGAGTGCTATTCAAAGGTAAATGAAGGCACAGAATTTACTATTGAACTTCCTAAGTAACTCTCATAATTAATTCTGGGAAATAATCTGAAATGATGGGAAAACATGAGTTGAGGCAAGGATGAAAAAAACTATTTTGTTCATGGCGGTATTTCTCAGTTTAGTCTGGTTTACCGGACGAGTTTATTCTCAAGAACGCCCTGATGTTCAACGGTTGCTGAGTACGAATAAATGTCCCGGATGTGATTTGAGAGGGGCTAATTTAAGTAGAGCCAAATTAGCGGGGGCTGATTTACGCAATGCGAATTTGAGTGACAGTAATTTAGGGGGGGCTGATTTAACTAATGCGAATTTGACTAAGGCAAATTTACAAGGGTCTTATCTGGGAAAGGTGACGTTAAATCGGGCGAATTTAACTGAAGCAAATTTAAGGGAAGTTAATTTGTTTGAAGCGGATTTAAGCAGTGGTAATTTTACCAAAGCTAATTTGAGTCAATCTAATCTGAATCGAGCTAATTTGAATGGGGGAATTTTTACAGAAACTGATTTAAGAAATAGTTTTTTACTTGAGGCAAATTTGGGGCAAGCTAATTTAAGTAGTAGTAATTTATGTGGGGCGTTTTTACCTAATGGGCGGCGATCTCTTCAAGGGTGTCCCTGACGGTGAGCGATCGGCCTTTATGCTATTAGCACGAAGCGCGATCGGATTAACTTAACCCTGACCGCAGATCGCTGATTGCCGATCGCTGACCGCTTAGTTGAGCTTACGTTTGCCAAACCCCAGAAAAAAGACTTTGTACCGCCAAAGAAATGCGATATAAATCTTCTTTTAATAAGGGAGGCCAGTCAACTTGAGATTTTCGTCCGGCTTCAAACAGGCGTTGACTTTCCATTGTTAGCACATAGACGGCTAAGGCTAACTCCCGCTGGATGGTTTTTGCGTCGTGCAAAGCTTCAAAGACAATTTTTAAGGCTAACAAAATGGCGGTGACTTGACCGGGGATTGGGGGTTTTCCTTGTTGTAAGCGTCTGAGAAAGTCATCTTCACTTTCAGGTTTGAAAAGGGCATTGCCCTGGGTGATTAATAGCTGATAAGCAGTTTCGTAGTCCATTGATGATTTCGCATTCCATGAAGACTATCAGCATGATAAACAAAAATTTATCTTCTTGGGGCGCGATCGCCGATTCAGAAAAATTTTCAGAAAAATTTTCTGGGTGCGATCGCCCATTATGAGCGCCAATTGAGATATAAAAAAGCAGAATACATTATACATGTTGAGGGCAATTTATGCTGCCAACCAAATTTTTGACGATCGGGTCAGCCAGTATTCTCGTGATGGCCGTGGTGAACTTACTCGGTCAGGTTTCTGGGGAGCGAACGCTCACCGTAGAAGCCAGTATTCAGCCTGCGAGAGAAACGATTACTGCACCGATGAAACTAGCCCAATCAAGTAACACTAACTTTTCCGCGTTGGAACAAGCGATTATTCAAGAAACCAACGCAGCGCGGACGAATCCTACCGCTTATGCGGCAAAGCTGGAAAAGCAGACTAAATATTTTGAGGGTGGCATACTGAAAATCCCCGGACAAACTCCCCTGATGACCCAGGAAGGGGTAAGTGCAGTCAATGAGGCGATTCAGTTTCTCAAATCCGCTAGTCCCATGTCTGCCCTGACTGCTTCGAGTGGAATGTCCAAAGCCGCAGCGGATCATGTGCAAGATCAAGGCCCTGGGGGTAACTTGGGTCATACGGGGACCGACGGCAGTCAGCCGTGGGATCGGCTGGAGCGTTATGGGGAATGGCAAAAGACGGTGGGGGAAAATATTAGCTATGGCCCAAATACTGGAGAAGATGTGGTGATCAGCTTGATTGTTGATGATGGCGTTACCGATCGCGGTCATCGCACGAATATTTTTAACTCAGATTTTCGGGTTACAGGGGTGGCTTGTGGTGAGCATCGCGAATATCGCGTTATGTGCGTGATTACCTATGCCGGTGGATATGAGGAAAAATAACCGGGCAAAGGTAGCAGCACTGGGAACCCTCCAGTGCTGAATTCCTGAGTTAAAATGCTCATAGAAGCATTCTGAGATATTCCGCCATAGGAAGGAAGTGAATGACTAAAGCTGTCAAATGTAATACCTTAACCGACGATCAGATTTCTACCTGGTTGCGTGGCTTATTGTCCATTGCTTGGGCTGATGGTCACTTTGATCGGGAGGAAAAAGATTTAATCCACGAACTGACTCAAACCGAGTTAGCCCTAAAAATTGATTTAGAATCTTTTGAACCGATTTCCACCTCAGAGTTAGGTGAGTTTTTGGGCAAAGATCCGGCGATCGCGGAAAATTTCCTGAGAACAGCGGTGATGGTCGCCTTAGCCGATGGGATTTATTCTCCCTCGGAAGATCAACTGCTCCAAGAACTGTGTGTCGCTTTGGGGGTCAACGTGGATGCCCTGGAGTCTCTGCGACATACCATAGAAGATCGGCAAACCATGACTCAGGAAACTCCGGTGGATCTCGCCACCAGTGGCCACAGTTTGAAACCACCACACCCAGGAGTGGATGTTTTGGCGCCAGTGCGTGACTGGATGGATGGACTGGAAATCCACGATCCGCGTCTGGCGAAGTTCTTGTGCAAAATGATTCCGCCCCAATGTCCCTTTGAAAGAGACATTAAACTCTTTGGCCACAAAATTGTCCATATTCCCCCAATGTGCAAGCTGAATCCTTTGTATGAACAGTTGGTGGGATTGCGTTTTCGCTCTCTGAGTTATTTAGCGGATGATTGCGGTGAAGATATCACTCCTTATATTTAGGATGTTTAGGATGTTTAGGATGTTTAGGATGTTAATCCAAGATGGGAGTTAAAGCTGAGACTGATGTTGTAACAACGCTTTACAATACTCAAGTATCCTTAATCTAACCATTGTTATGCTGTTGAAGTCCACAACTCGTCACGTTCATATTTTTGCCGGTGTTGTTCAAGGAGACGAAATGGTTCCCAGCGAAGACACCTTAACTCTGGATATCGATCCAGATAATGAATTAAACTGGAACGATCAAGTCTTAGCCGATGTACACCAAAAATTTGATGAATTAGTCCAAGCTTCTGCCGGTGAGGAACTGACCGAATATAACTTGCGGCGCATTGGTTCTGATTTGGAACATTATGTGCGATCGCTCCTGCAACAGGGGAAGATTAGCTATAACCTCAACAGTCGGGCGGTCAATTACAGCATGGGACTGCCTCAAGTCCTTTTGTCCGATCGCTAATCCGATCAGTGCGAACCCTTGAAACCGGGTGGCTGCCATGATATCAGCCGAAACTGCCGCAAGGCACAAAACCCGGTTTCTGTACCCGGTTCTCTATCCCTCAGATTTTTCTCCGGGCGGTTGTTACCGGAGAGTCGTCAGCCCATCGGCGCAATCTATGTTTCCTGGGGCTGACCCATACCCGAATAACCGTGAACCATCAAGCAGGCGAAAAATAAGCTATTTTAAACTCATAAGCTTATAAGCCGAGCCTATTCCCCCTAGACCATAGCTGATCGGCGTGAGGAATCCCCATGCAAACACCTGCGGCAACCATTATTTGTCCCAACTACACCTGTGAACAGCCCAATGCAGAACACCATCAATTTTGCGAAAAATGCCGCACCCCGTTGCCTAAGCGCTATCTATGGGTAGTGGGGACAGGAGTCCAAAAGTTTAAAGAAAAGTTTAAAGATTTGAAAAGCGGTGAAGTCCTGGCCGATCGCTATGTGTTGAAGGGCGATCGCCTTCTGCTCGATACAAAACCGGGCAAAGTCCCAGATGTGCCGGTGGAAATTCCCGATTTGATTTTGCCCTACTTAAGGCTCTTTTCTCACCGCATCCATGTTCCCCAAGTTTACGGTCAATTGGTGGATCAAAAAATCAGTAGTTCTGGCTTGTGGTTATTAGAGCAAGGGCCGATTTACGCAGAAATTCCTACCCCGTCTGGCAGCGAAGCTAGGGAAACCCCACCCCCACAGACGGGTAAACTAATGCCACCGTTAATCGGCCAATGGGCGAAAGCTTCACCCTTAAGACAGCTTAACTGGTTGTGGCAAATAGCTAATCTTTGGCACCCATTTATGGGCGAAGGAGTGGCGGGAAGTTTGCTGAACCCAGAACTAATCCGGGTGGAAGGGTCAATTGTCAGATTATTAGAACTGCGTCTGGATAGTAAGTTTCCCACCCTAGAAAATTTGGGTCAATTCTGGTCCCAATGGGTATCCACCGCCAACCCGTTGATTGCTCCTTTTTTAGAAAAACTTTGCCAGTTGTTGATCGATGGTGAAATTAAAACCAGTGACCAGCTAGTTGCTTTACTCGATCGCGGTTTAAATGTATGTGGGCAACTTCAGCAACGAGAATATGCGATCGCCACCGACACCAACCAAGGTCCTAGCCGTCGCCGGAACGAAGACGCTTGTTATCCCAACGAAAGTAGCACGAAACTCACCTCAGAATCGGGACTAAGTTCATTAGCGATCGTCTGTGACGGCATTGGGGGACATGAAGGCGGCAACGTCGCCTCAAATATGGCCATTGATGCGGTGAAAAAGCACATCCAACAACAGCAAACATCAAAAGCCAATTTAACCGACCCAAGGACAATCACCACCACCCTAGTTCAGGCGGCAGGGGCGGCTAATGAAGCAATCTCCGCCAAAAACGATAGCCAACAAAAACAAGGCCGTCAACGTATGGGCACCACTCTGGTGATGTCATACACCCATGCCCACGAACTCTATATCACCCATGTGGGGGATAGTCGCGCCTATTGGATTAACCGCAGCGGCTGCCGCCAAGTGACAATCGACGATGATGTCGCCTCCCGTCACGTTTGTTTTGGCTACATCCTCTATCGGGATGCCCTGCAACAACCCTCCTCTGGTTCTCTGGTACAAGCCCTGGGGATGGGGCCTTCCGCTCATCTGCATCCATCAGTCGAACGTTTTGTGATTGATGAAGACTGCTTATTTTTACTCTGCTCTGATGGACTCAGTGACAACGACCGAGTAGAACAATATTGGCAGAGTAAGATTTTGCCGGTCTTAAATGGAGAGCTATCTTTAACTCAAGGGGTTAATCTTCTGATTGATTTGGCCAACTATCACAATGGCCATGACAATGTAACGGTCGCTTTAGTGCATTGTCGAGTCAGTCCCAATGAAACAGCCCAGATTACCCCAGAAGCATTGTTGGCTGAACTTGAGCAAATTCCACTCCCTTTAATGCATCCCGATGCTCATCCCGATGAGGATACCGAATTGCCTGGGCAAGAAGTTTCTTCTTCTGCCCCAACAAAGTTAGCCACACGGCCAACAGGTTCGCGGCCATTTTTACCGATTTTATTGGCCATAGTCCTAGTGGTAGGACTGGGTATTGTGGCTTTTTATTTGAATTCTTTGAACAATATGACTGGTTCAAATAATTCAGAAAGTAATCCAGAAAATCGGTTAGCTACAAATTCACAAGACAATTCGACAACGAGTTCTAATCCACCAGTGTCCGTGCAATGGGAAGACCTAACCACTGGTACTTTATATCAGATTAAGGCTGACTCTAATGTATCAGAATCTCCTCTTTCCCTTTATAAGAACAAGTCTAAGAATAAATCAGAGGAAATCGCTAAAATCGCCACAGATACGGTTATTTTAGTGAAAGAAAAACCAGGAAATATAACTGGAGATACTGAGAAATGGCTGCAAGTTCAAGTTTGCCCACCTGAAGATCCGCCGTTAGGAGATAAAATAAAATCTCAATTAGGTTGGATCCCTTTCGGTGAGTTAAATCAAGCGCAGATTAATCTAGAAAAATCCGATAAAAAGTACACTAATGGCCCTTGTGTTGTTAATAATTAGCCAACGGCAGAAAGTCCTACAACTGAAGGCGAACCAACAACTTCCCCAGAAAAACAAACCAATAAACCAGCCAATCCTAAAGGTAAAAGTGAATAACTGAGATTTTATTGCATTACTCGCATATTTACAGCGGTTTTTTTACTGAATAGACCACAAATCTCGGTTAGGGCGTGATCTTGGATTAAATCTCTGCTTTTACAGCGGTTTTCAGATTACTGAACCACGCTGGGGCGAAGCCCAAGCGGTATTTAATTTAATATTTTCAGTATTGTAGGGGCGAATGGCCATTCGCCCCTACAGAATGCTTCGCCCCTACTAAATATCTGTGGTCTATTCAACAGAAAACCGATTTAATAGTTGTTTTTACTCACTCAAAAAATATCCGGGTCGGTGAATAGTTGCGGGTAAAAATAATTTCACTATAATGAAGTCGGGGTGATTTTATTAGAAACCGGGTTTCTATGAGAATTTTGGTGGGATTACAGAGATTTGCTAAAGAAACCCGGTTTCTGCCTGTTAGAGCCAGTTTTAGAGCCAGTTAGAGATAATTAGGCTATCTAGAAACTTGAGAAAACATTTCATTTTAGATTAGGAAACTCCAATGATTTTATCAAAAAATAGCCGAAAAATAGTCCTTTCCGTGATGCTCACGTTGCTGCTACTCGTGGGCGCTTGTGCGGAAACCAAGACCACAAAGTGGGATACTGCCCAAAAAGAAAGTACCACCCAACCGCGTAATCAAGCGGTGAAAAAACAAGTTAAAGGAGGAGAATTTAATAAGTTTTTTCCTAAACCCAGTGGGGAATATAGCTTGGTCTATGAACAGGAGAAAAAAGGAGCCGCGATCGCCGATTTGAAAAAAGGCGGCCAAAGCGTAGCCAAGCTCTCGATTACTGATACAATTGATACACCGGATGCGGTGAAAAAATTTGCCAGCAGCACGAAAAAAATTGGCGGTTATCCAGCAGCAGAACAAGGAAAAACTATGACTTCAGTGTTGGTGGCTGACCGTTATCAAGTAAAAGTGCAATCGAGTTCTTTGTCACCAAGCGATCGCGAAAAGTGGATTTCAGAATTTAATCTCAGTGGTTTATCTAGACTTAAATAATCCTTGTCTATTCCAGACAAAATCCAAACTTAGTAATCTTCAAATAGGAGTCTTTCCATGAGTAAACCGATTTTTGAATTGGTGGATCAGCTACCAACCAATAATATGACGGTCAAAGTCCTCCGCGCCCTTGACTTTGTGGTTCCCGGTCAGTGGAACAACCTGGTGGGCTTTGAAAATACCATTCGGCAAGTAACCGGGGAAGACGACCCAGAGATTATCCAACAAGTAGGCGATCGGGCCATCTATCTGTTCAACGACAAAAACGAAGGCTACCAACGCGCCCTCTGGCTTTACCAAACCATTGATAGCGCCGGTTCCGCCCTCGGTACTGCGGCAATGGCCAATAAAATTGGTGAAGATATCAGCTTTCTCGGCTTTTTAAACAAACTCACCCCCAAAGCAGACAAAGCGCAAACCATTGACTTAGTAATGAAATTAGTCGTGGAATTGGTAGCTTTCTGTCAAATTAACGGCATTCCCGGCGATAGCATTGGGGACTTTCTCGCCTCGTTAGCAGACTATGGCGGTGAGTCGATTATGCGAATGGCGGCCTTAGTTTGCCTGGATGGGTTAATTCCCCTCGGCCCCGACTTTATCCAAAAAGGATTATCCACCATTGAAAGTTTAAGCCCGAAAGAACTTGAGGACAATGGTTCCTTTAAGTCCGTGAGCTCTCTAATTCCGGGAGATAACCCCAGTAGTAAGTTGGGTTTTATCGGCGAAAGCTTTTCTTCCGTGTCTGATTGGATGAGCAATTTTGTCCGAAAACGGAGTTTAACCCCCCAATCAGTCCTCAGCAACTTACAAGGCTATGTGGAAATTGCCGATGACAAGCTGGACTATGTGGCGGCATTCCTGGATATGACCACCAACTATTATGAACATACCGGGATCCAAACTTTAGCGCGGCGGCTGATCGAACGCGCGATCGCGGAAATCTAATCCCATTGATGCCAACCGAAAGGATGAGGGGTTAACTACAGAAGCCTTCATCCTTTCTTTTTTATGGATAGGCTAAAATTGCCCGCTAAAAATGTTAGTAGGATTGTGATTAAATTCGTACAGGTGGCAAAAAGTCTGTTTTTTTGGATCGCTAACCACCCATTACTCAAACCATAGAAGGATCGATTTATGAGCGAAGAGCAAGCAGCAAACACAGAAGCCAAACCCGCAGCCAAAGCCAAACCGGAAGCAGCCAAAGCCGATGCAGCCAAAGCCAAAGCCCCCAAGCCAGAAGATAAGCCCTTTGCCGATTTTATGCATCAAGACTATCTGCCAGCCTTAAAAGCAGCTTTGGTCAAAGAAGGTCTGGACGATATTGAGGTGATGTTGGAAAAACAAAAATTTCCTATGTCTGGTCTGGGTGCCAACTCCGAATGCTGGCAGGTGATTGGTCGCTGGAACAATGGCAAACGTCAATTTAATCTCTATTTCCCCAAAGCGGATATTTCTGGCCCTAGAGGGTTTTCTTGTTCTGATGTCGGTGCTAAACCCAGTACCTTGGAGCCGTTTTTGATTGATGAGCGCAAGATTACTCTGGACTTGATGTTATTTGGCGTGATTCAACGGTTAAATGGTCAAAAGTGGTTAGCCCCAAATTGAGGTCAGGGATGAGCCTAAAATTGTAGGTTGGGTTGAGGTACGAAACCCAACGGAGGAGAGAGAATAGAGGAGAGAGAATAAAGGTTCGTAGAAGAGTGAAAATTGAAATCTCCACTCTCCACTCTTCACTCTTTCCTCTTTCCTATGCATGCTCTTTCCTCTTTCCTCGCAAGTGTTGGGTTTCACTTCGTTCTACCCAACCTACAAATAGAATTATATATATCGCGTTAAATCTACTCGATATCTGCCTTTTTTGGTGACGGTAATTTCCCCGACTTCTAGGCGTCCTTTGCCGCGAATGGCAATTAAATCATTGGATTTGACTTGATAGCTGGGTTGGGTGATTTCTTTCCAGTTAATTCGCACGTCTCCGGCATTAATAAAATCCACCATTTTACTCCGAGACATCCCAAACCCCGCTGAGGCGATCGCATCTAACCTCGTAGAAGCTTCCACGGTGGTTAACTGCTTTTTCTTCGGTTCTTTAATATTTAATTCCGTCAACTCAATTCGTTGAGTTTTCACCGGCACCGATCGCACTTGTTTCAGTTCCATTTCCAGAAACTCCACCATTTCTGGCACCACAATCACCTGAGCCCCGCGATCGCCCAAAACAACAATATCACCAGTTTTTTCCCGGACAATTCCCGTCCCCAACATTGCCCCCAGAAAATCCCGGTGACTGGCAGTGTCAAACAGAAAATTTCCGGCAATTTCTAACGCGCAGACCTGCACTTGTGACACATCAAGGGGAATTTCCTCACGGGCGATCGCCAAACGGGTGCGTTCCGCTTGGGGGTAGCCGCCCCAACTCACACAATGAACCTCCGTCAAAGACTTAAAAGCCTTTAGACTATCCGCCAACTCTGGGGGAGACAAAAAATCTGTCAACACCACCTCCCAAGTTTTAATCGCTTGATTTGCTTGGTCAATAATGCGGGCAACACAGTCTCGATTTTCTATACCTTTTAACAGTTCTTCTTTGGGTAGCATCTTAATTTTCCCTATTAATATATTTGTTGATTGTTGATTGTTGATTGTTGTTTGTTGATTGTTGATTGTTGATTGTTGTTTCTTGTTTCTTGTTTCTTGTTTCTTGTTTCTTGTTTCTTGTTTCTTGTTTCTTGTTTGTTGTTTGTTGTTTGTTGTTTGTTGTTTGTTGTTTGTTGATTGTTGATTGTTGATTGTTGATTGTTATTTGTTGATTGTTATTTGTTGATTGTTATTTGTTGTTTAACAGACATCTCCCGAACTAACAACCAACAACAAAAAACTAACAAAAGTTAACTAACAAATAACAACTAGCAACAAAAAAAATCAACTAACAACTAACAACTAAGAACTAATATCTGAAGGTGAATGCAAAGCTTTATCCAAAATTTTTAACAACTCTTGGCTAGTATAAGGCTTGGACAAAAAACCGACTAATTCTTGTTTAACTGCCATATCATCCTCAAAATGAGAAGGCCAACCACTCACCCCTATAACTTTCAAATGGGGGCTAATACTCCGTAAGTATTTCAAAGTCGTTTTCCCATCCATCCCCGGCATCATCATATTTAATAATACCAGATTAATTTGCTCTCCGTACTGAGTATATCGAGCCAAAGCCTCAATCCCGTTTTTCGCGGTGATCACTCGATAATTATTCGTTTCTAAAATAGTTTGGCTAATTTCCAAAATCACCAACTCATCATCCACCAGCAGAATTAACTCACCCTGTCCTTGAGGAAAATCAATTTCTGGAATTGTTTCGGCATGGTTTTCCGGTGCGGCGGGTAAATAAATTTTAAATTGAGTTCCTTCACCCAGTTGACTGGCCACCTGAATAAATCCACCGTGGCTTTTGACGATTCCCATCACCGTGGACAGACCTAAACCCGTGCCTCGACTAATTTCTTTTGTAGTAAAAAAAGGTTCAAATATTTTATTTAAATGATCGGGATGAATTCCCGTTCCTGTATCTTTTACCGTAATACAAATATAAGCACCGACCAGGGAATCTAAATTTAATTTAGCATAGTTTTCATCAATCCAAACATTTTCCCCGTAAATTTTTAAAGTGCCGCCATTCGGCATGGCATCGCGGGCATTTACGCATAGGTTCATCAAAATTTGATGCAGTTGAGTGGGATCGCCATAAATTAACCACAATTCTCTAGGAACGTTGGTGACCACAGTAATTGTTTTGGGAAAGGTTTCATCAGCAATTAATCTAACTTCTTCAACAATATGTCTGACTTGAATAATTGTCCGTTCACCTTCTAATCCCTTGGCGAAAGACAACACTTGCTTGACCAAATCCGCCCCGCGAATCGTATTATTTTCCAGCATCGTTAAAATTTGATCTCGCTTTTCCTCTGGGAGATCCATTTTTAACAGGTGAACGGCAGCTAAAATGGGGGATAAGATATTGTTGAGATCGTGAGCAATGCCACTCGCCAAAGTGCCAATGCTTTCCATACGTTGCACCCGGAGAAACTGCGCTTCTAGAAGCTTCTTTTCGGTAATATCCGTATCTACCGTTAGGATAGATTTCGGATAATTTTTGCTATCTCTGACTAATGTCCAACTGCTAGAGACAATGATTTCCATGCCGTTTTTGTTAATTTTATGTAATTCACCCTGCCATTCTCCATTCTCAATTGTATTTTTTTTAGCTAACTTATAATAATTATCATAAATTTGACTAGAAAGTTTTTTATTGGCATATTCTCCTATAATTTCTGATGCTTTCCAACCATATAATTTTTCGGCGCTAGGATTCCAGAATAAAATTCTATCCTCTAAATCTTTTACCATAATCGCATCTTTGGCAATTCCGATCAATGCCGCTTGTTCTTCTATTTGGGCTTCGGCTTCTTTGCGATCGGTAATGTCGTACATAGCGCCGACGACTTGCTCGATATTACCATCCAGACTGTCTATCACTTTCATTTCATTGCGTAGCCAGCGGTAGCTACAGTCAGCGTGTAAAAATCGATGTTCAATAATTTGGTGTCCGGTTTTCCCTAGATGCAAAATTTTTGGTAAAACTAACTCAGTGTCATCAGGGTGAATATGTTCAAAATAAAAATTGGGTTGATTAATAAACTGATTTGGTTGATAGCCCAATTGTTCTAGAACATTGTCACTGATAAAGGTCATATGCAAAGTAATTTGATCGGTATTATTTTCTTGGCAAGTATATAAAATTGCCGGACTGGATGCCAGTAAATGTTGCAATTTTGCCTGAGTCGATCGCAAAACCGCATCAGTGCGTTCTAATTCTTCAATTTGGTCTTGGAGTTGTGTTTCTCGAATCACCCGTTCCGTCACGTCGTGAATCACCGTAATTGTGCCCACAATCTTTGATTCTGAGATCAATGGGCCAATGCGAGCACTCTGCTGCATATAGGATAATTGATGTTGCACCGCTGAAGTGGACATCGGTAGCAAATAACGATGTAACCGCTGAGAAAGCATCACCACCTGACCATTGAGGGCTTGACGATAGAAACGCTCGATGCCCTTTTTTACTAACGTGGGATAAACTTCAAATAAATTACGCCCAATGGTTTCACTTGCCGATAAACCACTGTGGATTTCTAGCCAATGATTCCAACTGATAATATTCAAGTTAGGATCGGTGGTAAAGACTCCTTGATCGGCGAGGGCGTCTAGCCAGTGTTCCAATGCCTGATGGTAATTTGTGTTAAATTTCTCATTCATCATAATTCATGTAATTTTGCTGTCGGATCAAGGGGATTTATGGAGATTCAGTAAATTTTGAGCGATCGCGATCAAATCATTCGAGTGTTCAGGGAGTCCTCATCATTATTCCAGAATTTCCACCGAAACATCTGCCCAATGTTCCACCGCTTCCAGTAATTTTTCCAAGGAAACCACGCTCAAAATCAGTACCAGATAACCTTTCACCTCATCTTCTTGGAGTCGAAATCCGGTGTAAACGAGCATGGCATACCGCATTTCTTCCTTGCCAATCACCAGGGAATGGATTAAGCCATCAATCGCTTCCAGATATAAGCGCGGCACAGAAAAAGAAATTTGAATTTGTAATAAGTTGCCAAATACGCTTAAACAGGCATTCAGCAAAATATTGCCAATTTCCGTGATCACTTCTGATGCTGCGGTATCCAATCGCTTGCTATGAATATGAGCCTCTGGGGTAATTAAGTCTGAGAGCATGACGGCTCCGTCATAATTTAATAATAATAGGGCATTGCCAGAGACAGGTCCGTTAAATATCTGTTGAACCGTGGCCACTTCTCCCTCCACAAAGCTGGCCAGTTTTGGCCTAAGCTCATCAATGGTATGGATGGAAACCTGCGGCACATCGAGTAAGACGCGATCGCCGGTGAGTTCACTCAACGAATTGGCGGCCCTGGCAAAGCCAATATTAATTAGTTCACTCAAAGCATCTAGCTGGGTTTGAGTGAGATCCATAATTCTATCTCCTTATAAAACATCTGGGGTATTGCTAAGTACCTGATTCACCACTTCTAATACCTTGGTGCGATTGAATGGCTTGTTGACAAAACCCATCGCCCCAGCTTCTAGGACTTTGGTTTTGGTTAAGTCCTGCAAGTCAGCGGTGGCAATAATGACTCTGGCAGATTGATTCAACTCCAGAATTTTTTCCAGCACCTCATCTCCGGGTAGTCCTGGCATTGCCATATCCAGCAAAACTAAATCCGGCTGTTCCATTAAATAAGTTTCAATTCCCACTAATCCGTCTGTGGCTTCAATAATATGATGTCCTTCTGCGATGAGAATTGTTCGCATAATTCTTCTGGATAAAGTTGAGTCATCCACAATGAGAATTTTGGCCATTACCATCCCTCCAACATAATTCCTAACCGATCCTGGCGTTGATTGTTTTGACTGACTCGTCTGGAACTGACTAGATACAGAATCTCATCAGTGATGGACTATATTGCTCTGCTGGTGAGAATTTTTTTCATCATACTCCGATCTAAATATCTGTAAACAAGGATGAATCAAAAATTAATCAAATTTTTTCCTAATTGTGAATTTACATTTTTTACTCATTAGTTTATCGGCGTTTTTGAAATCGGCTTTTTTGAATTATCATCAGCCGATGCTTACCGGAGCCAATTAACTTTTACCCGTGATAGCCATCGCTATAATTATAGCCATTCTAGGCGATCGCTATTGAAAAAATTACATTGGTAATTTTTTTTGTTATCATATATAGTGGCACATTTCTCTGCTTCCCAAAAATAGATTTTTCTCTAAATAAAGAAAGCGGGAAGTATTGGGAAATTATGACAAATGAGATAATTTTATCCCAAATACTTCACCCATAAAATCCACACTAATCCACACTAATTCTAAAAGCATTTCAACGGTTAACCTTGCTCTGCTGCTCCTCTTATGGTTCACTTTTGCCCAAAAGAAGAGAAAAATCAAGGCGGATTAAATGGGGATTAAATAAAGTTAGCGTCCTCAGTATAACCTTGAATATTTTCTGGTTTAAACTGATTTATAATCGGAGTGGCTTGGCGAATTAAACTGTCCGCCCCTTGAACGATCACTAAATATTTGCCTTGATTCAGCCGGTTCCGGTAGGGCAAAGCGTCGCCACTGCCAAACACTAAACCAACCCCACCACCCACAAAAAAGCTACCCATTGCTCCAGACATTGCTCCCAAGAGTCCACCAATTAGGTGATTGCCGATTTCCCCAGCCCAGGCAAATGTGTCTAAATTAGTAATGAAGCTGAAGGTAAAGCCAGCCCCAAAGCCAAACGGGACAAGCCAAGTTGCCATTAGGAGAGCTTGCTTCCGGGCTTTTTGGTTGGGATCGATAAACCCAAACTCATCAGCACTTTTGTATCCTTTTCCTAAAATATGGATTTGACTGGTGGGAATGCCTTCTTTTTCCAAGGCAACGGAAACTGCTTCCGCTTGAATTCGATCTGCCAGAACCGCTACGAGATATTTCATACCACAGAAATTACTAATAATGAATAGACGATTAAACCACAAAAATGAACCGGCAAAATCCTTTTTTTTGCTAAAAAAAAATAGCATTTTTGTGCTATAATAGACAGCAGTCATAGTTATAATATATCTGAACTTGAGCCAGGCAGTGCCAGAAAATTTAGAAATTTATGCTGCCCCAGGGGGATTTTGTAAAAAAAAGGAAAAAATGACTGGTCAACCGAAGAGTTAGCCGCAGTCCAGCCAACCCTACCGGGAAGAATCAGGCGGAATAAGGCTAAAAAAGTGATGTTTTGGATGTTTTGATCAAGATTTACCAAGATGGGATGCTCCGAATTTACTGAAAGACAGTGAAAGAGAGTGCGGGATTGAATCTCTAGAAGATTGATTTGATTTCGGGAAAAAACGCTTAGGGTCAACTAAACTTACCGAAAAGCGAAATTTACATTAACTTACATTAACTTACATTGCTGGGTCGCTAAGTGAGAAAGCCCGATCGTGCCGGGAGATGATCGAGTGATTAGAGTGATTAAGCCGAGTAAGCCTCTGGATAATTATGCCCATTTTCTGCCACAATAATCACGAATTTCCCGGCTTTGAGATCGGAAAGTAAAAAAAACTTTGATGTGTCATCAGATTTTCTACCCATTTACCGCTAAAATGACTTACTGCACCAAGTCTTCCGGGTATAGAGGTTTTTCTGATGGGTCAGAGATCGTCATTGAATACCAAAGCTACTGGCCTAGGTTGAGCGGATGATATCCCTCTGACATTACCCCTGTGTCGATCGGGCTTGCTGTTGTTAGTTGCAACCTACTTGCTGACCATGCCAAAGGTTCTCGTTTCAGATTCTATTGATCAAGCTGGAATAGATATTCTATCCCAGGTCGCCCAGGTTGATGTTCAAATTGGACTATCACCTCAAGAACTCATCAACATCATTCCTGAATATGATGCTTGGATGATTCGTTCCGGCACCCGCATTACTAAAGAAATGATTGCAGCGGGCGATCGCCTCAAAATCATTGGTCGCGCTGGCGTTGGCGTCGATAATGTGGATGTGCCAGAAGCCACCCGTAAAGGGATTGTGGTCGTCAATTCCCCTGAAGGGAACACGATCGCCGCTGCGGAACACGCTCTGGCTATGATGCTGGCCCTTTCCCGCTACGTTCCTGATGCCAATACATCGGTTAAAAATGGCTTATGGGAGCGGAAAAAATTTGTCGGCGCGGAAATTTACAAAAAAACCCTGGGAATTGTCGGACTGGGCAAAATTGGCTCCCATGTAGCCAGCATTGCCAAAGCAATGGGCATGAAAATGCTGGCTTACGATCCGTTTATTTCCATTGAACGAGCGGATCAACTCGGCTGTCGCTTAGTCGATCTCGATTTATTATTCCGAGAAGCCGATTACATTACCCTGCATATCCCCAAAACCAAGGAAACCGCGAATCTGATTAATGCGGAGGCGATCGGTAAAATGAAACCGACCGCTCGGATTATCAACTGTTCTCGGGGGGGCATTATTGATGAAGTCGCTTTAGCCACCGCCTTAAAAGAAGGTCGGATCGCCGGAGCCGCCTTAGATGTCTTTGACAATGAACCCTTAGAAGAAGGGTCGCCCTTGCGGGAACTGGGCAAAGAAATTGTCCTCACCCCCCACCTCGGCGCTTCCACCACTGAAGCCCAGGTCAATGTGGCCATTGACGTAGCCGAACAAATTCGCGATGTACTTTTGGGACTGCCTGCCCGTTCAGCGGTAAACATTCCCGGACTTTACCCAGATGCCCTGGAGAAACTACGCCCTTACTTAGAATTGGCGGAAACCTTGGGCAATTTAGTCTCTCAATTGGCCGGTGGGCGCGTGGAACTGCTAAATGTGCGGCTCCAAGGGGACTTGGCTAACAATGAAAGTCAAGCTGTAGTCGTGGCTGCCCTCAAAGGTCTGCTCTCTCAAGCGTTGCGGGAACGAGTCAATTATGTGAATGCCAGCATCGAAGCCAAAGAACGAGGCATTCGGGTGATTGAAACTCGTGATGCGTCAATTCGTGACTATGCCGGTTCCCTGCATTTAGAAGCTAAAGGTTCTCTGGGCCAGCATACGGTGACTGGGGCGATCTTAGGGGATGGGGAAATTCGGATCACCGATGTGGATGAGTTCCCCGTCAACGTGGCGCCAACTCACTATATGCTCTTAACCAGGCACCGAGATATGCCAGGGATTATTGGTAAAATCGGCTCCCTACTGGGCAGTTTCAATGTGAATATTGCCAGTATGCAGGTGGGTCGCAAAATTGTTCGCGGCGATGCGGTCATGGTACTGAGCCTTGACGATCCTTTGCCAGAAGGAATTTTGGCTGAGATTATGAAGGTTTCAGGGATTCGCGATGCCTGTACCGTCACCCTTTAAAGGATTTTAGTTAAATGATTTTAGATTTGACTAAGCCAATTTAGTCAGCTATCAGGTATCAGGTGTCAGGGATCAGCCGTTAGCTGACGGTCATCAGCTAACGGCTGATAGCTGATACCTAGCGGCTGATAGCTTAATACTGATAACTGATAGCTGATAACTTATAGTTAAATGCTTATTTCAAATCTAAAGTCTCTAATTGATATGGCAAATAATTGGTGGGAAATTCAAGTGCTTTGTGAACCAGCTTTGGAAGATTTAGTCTTCTTAAGGCTGGAAAGTTTTGGTTGTCAGGGTACAGCTTCTCAGACTAAAGGTTCTTCTTGTTTGGTGTTGGCTTATTTACCCCAAGAAAAAGCACAGTTGTTGGATTTATCGGCTTTGTCCCTTTTGCTCAGGCAAGATGCTTTATGTATGAGCTTTCAAGCTCCCGTGATTAAGTGGAGTTTAATCGAGGAAGAGGACTGGGGCGTTAATTGGCGGAAGCATTGGCATCCCCAGAAAATTGGCGATCGCTTCTTGATTAATCCCGCATGGCTGCCCATCCCCACGGATAGCGATCGCCTGATTTTGCGTTTGGATCCGGGCGTTGCCTTTGGCACTGGAGATCATCCAACCACGGAACTCTGTTTAGAAGCCCTGGAAATGCGCCTCGGAGATGATAGTGAGCAACAAAATGCGGTCATTGCTGATATTGGCTGTGGTTCTGGTATTTTATCCATCGGTGCGATCCTTTTGGGGGCGCATCGAGCGATCGCCGTAGATACTGATCCCCTAGCAGTGCGGGCAGCACGGGAAAATCGCGAATTAAATAAAATCGCCAAAGAGCAAATCACGATTCAACAAGGCAGTGTTTTACAGGTCAAGGAGTTAATTGACCAACCTGTGAATGGGATCGTCTGTAATATTTTGGCAGAAGTGATTATTGATTTAATCCCAGAGATGAATGCGATCGCCGGCCCAGAAACTTGGGGAATTTTCAGTGGAATTTTGCTCGATCAAGCCAAACCTGTCGCCGATACCTTAGAGCAACATGGTTGGATCGTTGCCGCCCTTTGGCGTCGTCAAGATTGGTGTTGTTTTAATGTGCGTCACGCTTAAAAAATAGAGACGTTGCCTCCTACAACGTCTCTATTTTTTGTTGGCTATTTTTAGCATAAAAGCTTGGATCTAGCGTTTTTCATACTTATGAGGTAATAATTTTTCTCTGTCATTCCCGCGAAGGCGGGAATCCAGAGCGCGTTTTAGGGTGACGATCATAAGTTTACGGGCAGAAATAATAGCTAAATAAAAAAGCCAAAAGTTAACTAACCAATATAGCGGTTATTATCTGGATTACAGAGGTTTTCTGGATTCCCGCCTGCGCGGGAATGACAGTTTTTTTGTAATTCATAACTATTACAAGTGCTATAAAAGGCAGCGATCGCTGGTTGAAAAAATGACCCAACAAAACAAATTAACCATTTTAGCACAATGGCTGGTAGGCGAATTTGAAAACGTTAATCAAGCCAAAGAACAACCGAATTGGTTTGTACATATTCGGCTTTGGCATCGGCTTTTACCCATAAAAATTGACGGCAACTTAGCTATTTTTGCCGAGCAAGCGCCAATTTTAAAATTAGATCAACCCTATCGCCAGAGAATTTTATTCTTAAAACCGAGCGATAATCCCGCTAAGTTCATCGGCCAATATTATGGATTTAAAGACCCGAATAAATTTCGCGGTGCCGGGACAAATCCTCACTTGCTGAATCAATTTTTACCGGAAGATTTAGTTAATTTACCCGGTTGTGCTTTGACCATTACGGAGCAAGAGCAAAAATTTATTGCCCAACCGGAACCGGGGGCAAAATGCTTCTTTGAATATGATGGCCAAATCCGTCAAGTGGTTTTGGGCTTAGAAGTCAGCGAAGATAGCTTTAAAAGTTTCGATCGCGGAGTCGATCCAGAAACCGGAAAAGGATTGTGGGGGGCATTAATTGGCCCTTATGAGTATCAAAAAATCCAGGGATTTTCTTGGCCGAATTAAGCTACTTTCTCCTCTGTCACCAGGGTTAAACTGTCCCATCCTCCCCGATCGTCATAACGGCGAATTAAGCGCTGTCGGCGGCGATCGTCAAGCAACCATCCCGCTTCCAGGAAAAAAGGTTGACGCATAGGAATGCTTAGGGGAGTATTGCACGATGCACCGTCGGGCAGTAACAGAATTTGCATCGGCATACTTCCTTGGTTGAATAAGAGCCGGGAACCTTGAATCTCTGCGGTAGAAGTGAAGCTAAAGTTTTCTGCACTCATTTCTATACTCAAAGATGTCGAAAGATTGTCTCCTTGCCGACGTAAGGATAGACGAGTGGAGGAGACATCAGGCGATCGCCAATCTGGATAAATAGTCACCGCTTCTCCTTCCCAGTCTCCGAGGAGTTGATCTAGGGTCAGGGGAGGACGTTCGGGGGTGTTGGTATTTTCCCGATATTCTCGAATCAGGGTCATACTGGCAAAATTGGCATTTTGGTCAAATAATTCCACCAAACGCAATCGGCGATCACCAACAATAAAACCAAATTCTGCCCCAAACTCACTAAAGGGTCCAAATTGCATCGAACCAGTGGAAAAGGCTCCATTATTAAAGAATAAAATACTGCGGTTTAAAGAACTATATTGCAGTACCAACGGGGGCGGAATTTCATCGGTATTTTGGGGAAAGCGCTCCACTACCTGTTTAACCGTGCGATTATTGTCTAAGCCTTCTAACCTCACAACGGTGGGGGTATCACTTTGGATTTCTCCTTGGGGGGAAATTCGGGTAAATGACCCTTGCCAAACCCCTAAATTCAGGAGGAAGTTGTCCCATTGAGACGCTAATTCATACTTGGACATGGTTAGAGATTTTGATAGATAAACGAGCGTTAATTTTATCTCGTTGATTTTATCTCATATTCAGGTTAAAGCTAAAGGGTAGAGTCTGTGTGGCCATGAAATCAGAGAATGGTTGATTTTCGCTTATAGCAATGCTAAAGTGGTGCCAAAAGTTTTGTAGGGGCTTCTCCGTGGCGGTGGCTGCCCCTAGACTGTAGGGGTAAGCTCACCAAGCCAAACCCGTTACCCCTACAATTACCACAACCTCTAAACGGATTGCTATACTATTTAATTTTCTTGGCAGCAATCATTTCCGGAGTTGGCATTTTGATATCCCAGGCTAGATTTAGCTTTTCTAATCCCCGAATAAACCAGGCACCGGGATCGATTTGCCACCATTCAAACCCATTAATTGCTGTGTTAGGAAAGGCGTGATGGGTATTGTGTAAAGACCCCCCTAAAGTTGGGATAGTTAACCAAAGATTATTGGTACTTTTTTCTGGGGTAGCAAAAGGACGATTGCCAAACACATGGCAGAAAGAGTTAATGCTATAAGTCCCCTGTTGGACTAGGAACATCCGCGCCATTCCTCCCCAGAGAAAACCATGTAGAATTCCGGCTAAACTGCCGCTGAAAATTCCGCCTAAAATGGCAGGAATTAAAAGACCTAAAAATACCCAAACAAAGTAAAATTTGTCAATGGTCATTATTAAGGGGTCTTTGAGAATATCCCGACCATAACGACCGGGACTGGTTCTTTCTGGGTCAAAAATCCAACCGATATGAGCGTGCCAGAGTCCTGGGAGTAATTCCACAGACTGGGAGCCTTGAAAGTAGGGTGAATGGGGGTCTTGTGCTTGATCGCTGTAGATATGATGGCGGCGATGATTGCTGACCCAGTAGATGACAGGGCCTTGTAGCGCCATGCAGCCAGCGATCGCTAAAAAGGCGCGAATGGGGGCAACGGTTTCAAAGGCATGGTGAGAAAATAGGCGATGATATCCCACTTCGATACCCAGAACCGTGAGGAAAAACATACTCAGAAATAGGATCCAATCTAGGGCGGTGATTCCTGAATAAAACCCTAGGGCGATCGCACCAATAAAGCCTAAACATGGCAGGGCGATCGACGCGGCAAATATCCACCGTTCTCGTTTCAGTTGAGATGGTCTAGGAATCGTGACATGGGGGATATTTGATCGTCTCTGAGCTTCTTCTAGGACATCGAGAGAATTCACCGGAGGCTTGATTTGAGAATCTAGCGGCATCTTGACACCGATTTAAATCATGGTTAGCTTTAGCTATCCTAACTGATTTTAGGACGGATAACGGCAAATATACCTTGACAACTTAAACCAATTATTTTAAGCCAGAAATTAACCGCTCGGCGGGCATAAATCCAGCAAATATTTTCACAGGTTAACCATTTTTAAATAACAGTAAAGTTACTGATGCTAAAATCTGATGTTCTGATGCTAAATCTGAAGTTAAAAGTTATGCATTCGTAGGGGCCAATGGCCATTCGCCCCTACAAAATAAATATCACTATTCACTATTCACTCTTCACTATTCACTCTTCCCTACACCCTACACCCTACACGACGGCGGCTTCCCTCTTCCCTACACCCTACACCCTACACCCTACACGACGGCGGCTTCCCCCGCCCCTCCGCACCCCCGCCAACAGCCAGCCTCGCTGCTGTAACCAAATCGCATTAAAATCGGTTAGTTTGCGATCAATTTCCGAGGAAATTAAAGATGGAACTTTTACCAGAACAGATGCAAAAATTACCCGATCGCGTGGCGATTGTCACTGGGGCTTCACGGGGAATTGGTCGGGCGATCGCGATCGCCTTAGCCGCAGAAGGGGCTAAAGTCGTGGTCAACTATGCCAGTTCCAGTGGGCCTGCGGATGAAGTGGTGACGACCATTACCCAAGCGGGAGGAGAGGCGATCGCCCTACAAGCAGATGTCTCCCAACCAGACCAAGTAGATAATCTGATCAAAACCGTCATGGATCAATGGGGTCGCATCGACATTCTAGTCAACAACGCCGGAATCACTCGCGACACCTTATTAATGCGGATGAAATTAGAAGACTGGCAAGCGGTCATCGACCTCAACCTCAGTGGAGTATTCCTCTGTACCCGCGCTGTCGCCAAAATTATGCTCAAGCAAAAAGCCGGTCGAATCGTCAATATTGCCTCCGTTGCCGGACAAATGGGCAACCCTGGACAAGGCAACTATAGCGCCGCCAAAGCCGGAGTCATCGGCTTTACCAAAACCATTGCCAAAGAACTCGCCTCTCGCGGCATCACCGTCAACGCGGTTGCCCCTGGATTCATTACCACAGACATGACCAAGGATCTCAAAGGCACAGAGGAACTGCTGAAATATATTCCCCTCGGTCGTTTTGGTCAACCCGAAGAAGTGGCTGGGTTAGTGCGATTTTTAGCTGCCGATCCTGCGGCTGCCTATATTACAGGTCAAGTGATGAATGTCGATGGCGGCATGGTTATGGCTTAGAAGCGATCGGAAAATATATCTGAAAAATATATTTGCAACTCACCAGGACTTACCCATCATATTGATCGGTTTGATTCGTGATTGGGGCAATTCATCAATTGCCCCAGCTTGCAGAAATGAGTCAAATTTGAGTGAACTGATATTCTCATCGCTAAAAATAAACCCCTATAAGCCATAGCCTATAGGGGTTTATTTAATCTGTTAATCTAATATGCCAGGAGGCGGGTTTGAACCGCCGACACGAGGATTTTCAGTCCTCTGCTCTACCAACTGAGCTATCCCGGCTTGTGTTTGTTCAACTTTATTATCTTAACTAATTAACTCAGGATTGTCAACCCATATTGGTAAAAATTTTTTTCTGCCTCCCCCTTTAAAGCGCCGATTGAAATTGGGACGCGATGAAACAGGGCGACTCCCTTAACTTCACGTCCCTGACCCATGAAGGTTTTGTCTATTAGTTGTCTATTGGGCGCAAGCGAGTGACTTTGAGGGTAAAGTTGCCCACTCCACCTTCGCCAAAGGCTCGGACTCGGACAATATAATCGCCGGTAGTTTGGATTCTGGCAAATAATAGAGAGTTGGTGGTGCCATCAGGTCCATCATCATTTTCCGCTATGGTGGTGCCATCAGGACCGATTAAGGATACTATTGCGTCGAAACCATCAGAGATTAAATCGATCGCTACTTGATCGACATCGGTGAGTGTGACTCGGTAGTCCCGGGCAAATCCCCCTTGACCCGTGGGAATATCTTTTTCTGAGAGAACATCGGTAATTTCATAGCGTCCCTTTAAGTCAATCGGGTTATATATAACTTGAGCGTTTACTTTCGGGGTACTCATGGCGATCGCCGCCACCGTTGCAGGGATGAAAGTGCTCCGCACCGCTACCGCGAACGTGGCGCGGCACCAGTTAAACAAAGGATTTTGAGTCATTATAAAAAAGCCACAATAATGGACAAGTTTTATCTAAGATACTGGAAGAATTTTCCCTAAGCCGGGAAATTGTACATTAAAACAAACTATTTGGCATCAAAATTTGCTAATTTTACTTGACAAATTTTAACTGACAAGTTTTACCTGACAAGTTTTACAATGGGCAATTTAACACAGAAAGTAAGAATTGGGGACAGTTTACCCTGACTACTGACAGGACGACGGCAAGACGTGGGGACAGGGGTACAATCAACCGTGAACCAAGAACCAAAGGCAACAGGCAATAGGAAAGAGGAAAGAGGAAAGAGGAAAGAGGAAATAGGAAAGAGAAAATAGGAAAGAGAAAATGGGAAAGAGAAAATGGGAAAGAGAAAATAGGAAAATTTTCTCTTCTCTGCCCCTCTGCCGACGGCGGGCTCCCCCGCCCCTCCGCCCCTCCGAACCCCTTTCCCCGTTCCCCGTTCCCCGTTCCCCGAAACCCAACCAACAACCAACAACCAAGAACTTCAGAAAAAATGACTAATCAGTTGAGTCGATCGCACAGTTGGATAATTTTAGGGGTAATCTGGTTGGTTTCCGCTGTTGGCGATCGCCTCTGGTTTGCCATTGATAACTCTATCCCCAGTTGGGACCAGGCGGATTATCTGACGGGGGCGTTGAACTATTGGCAAGCTTTCCAAACTCCTCAGTGGGGGAATCTTGACTGGTGGACAAGTTTATGGCAACTGTCGTCTAAAATTCCTCCCGGCACTTATATGATTACGGCGATATTTCACTCCTATTTTGGCTTAGGTGAAGATATCGCCACTTTAGTGAATTTATTCTTTAGCGCGATTTTACTGGTTTCGGTCTATGGCTTAGGCAGTTTGTTATTTCACCAGAAAGTTGGTTTATGGGCTGCCGGTTTATGTATGTTGTTTCCCGGCTTATATAATGTCCGCCTGGACTTTCTCCTCGATTATCCTCTAACGGCGGTGGTGACTCTCTGTTTCTATTGTTTAACTCTTTGGAAATATCCACCAGAAAAGAAAAGAGAGGAGAGAGGAGATAGGGGAGAAGAGAGAAAAGAGAAGAGAGAAAAGAGAAGAGAGAATTTTCTTGATCCTCTATCCTCTATCCTCTCTCCTCTATCCTCTATTCTCTATCCTCTATTCTCTTTCCTAAAGTTAGGGCTTGCCCCTAGTCAGTGGGGTATGGCGATCGCTTTTGGGCTATCTCTGGGGTTGGCCTTGATGATTAAGCAAACAGCGGTGTTATTTTTGTTTGCGCCAATTTTATGGGTAGTAGTCGGCAGCGTTTGGCGGCGTGAGTGGGGCAGACTGGCACAATTGGCGATCGCGAACTTATTGGCGATCGCGGTAATGTATCCCTGGTATCGCACCAACTGGTTACTAATTCTGACTGGCAGTAAACGGGCAACTATTGACTCGGCGATCGCGGAAGGAGATCCGCCATTAAATACCTTGGGGGCATGGACTTATTATCTTGAACAATTGCCCCATCATGTTTCTTTGCCATTATTAATTGTGGCGATCGCCGGATTTTTTTTGTACATAACCAGAAGCAAGAGGCAACGGGCAACGGGGAATAGGGAAGAGGGTGTAGGGTGTAGGGCCGCCATCGGTGTAGGGGCAGAGGAGCAGAGGAGCCGAGGAGCAGAGGAGAAAAATTCTCCCCCGCACAAGAGCCCCCCTGCCCCCCCGCTCCCCCGCTCCCCCGCTTCTCCTCCCCGGCGATGGTTGCTAGTTTTCTGGCTAGGGGCTTATTTGCTGTGTTCCCTGAATATCAACAAAGATTTTCGCTATGTCTTGCCCTATTTGCCGGTAGTGGCGATTTTTTTAGCCAATGGGTTAGTCGAGTGGCAGAGTCGATCGCCTCGTTGGGGGAAGAAAGAGGAAAGAGGAAAGAGGAAAGAGGAAAGAGGAAATATATTCTCTCTTCTCTCTTCTCTCTTCTCTCTTCTCTTTTCTCTCCCCTCGGTTGGGCGGTGGGTTCCTGCGGGGACTGTAGCTGTGACATTGTTACTGATGACAGTGAATTTATGGCCGGTGGATGATTTGTCCAGGATAAACTCCAGACAACCAGGACAACATCATGCTTATGCAGGCCCTGTTTGGCCAATTCGTGAGGCGATCGCGCAAATTATCCAAACCGAACCTTATTTACGTTCAACCGTGGGGGTGTTGCCTTCTACCCCTACGGTGAATCAGCATACCCTGAATTATTATGGGGCGTTGGCGAATTTCCAAGTTTATGGCCGTCAGGTGGGAACCCGGCGATCGCAGGTTGCCCAAGATGTGCGATCGCTGTCTTGGTTTCTCACCAAAACCGGCGACCAAGGTTCTGTGCCCGTAGAAGCGCAAGCCGCCACAGTGCAAGCAGTCCAGACAAGTCCAGACTTCCAACTGCACAAAACCTGGCAATTACCCGATGGTAGTACCTTGCAACTCTATCACCGCCAATCCCCAAGCATTCAAGTCATAACGACAGATATCACCCCGCCACCGCAAATTAAATTAGAAAATGTCACCGTGTCCCCTGCTGCCCCCCCAGGGCAACCTATTCCCGTGACTTATCAGTGGTTGGGCAACTGGCAAGATTTGCAAAATGGCTTAGTATTGTTAACCTGGAACCAACAACCAAACAACCAACCAACAACCAACAACCAACAACCAACAACCAACAACCAACCAACAACCAATAACCAAACTAACTATTGGTTACACGATCGCGCGATCGGTTTAGGAAAGTTGCATAAAAACGCAAGAAACCCGGTTTCTTCAAGAAACCCGGTTTCTATCACCGACTCTGTTTCTATCACCGAAACATTAGCTATGTTGCCACCGGGGAATATTGCCCCAGGAATCTATACTTTAAAAGCGGAATATCTTAATCGGCAAACTGGCGAAACTTATCCGTTAGAAGTGCCGAATAATGTGCAAATCAAAATTGACCCAACGGCGGCGGCAACTCCTGCGCCAGAGTTGGATTTAGTCACTCAATTGCGATCGCTTGCCACTGCCTTACCCCTGGGAGTGGATGCCCTCAGTCCTGTTTTTGATGACATTGGCAGAATCAACCAATATGACCCGACTCAAGATTATTTAACCCAAGCCCAATTAACTTTAAAAGCGCGATTAAGCGGACAGGATAATCTCGATTATGCCTATAATTTAGCTTTAGCAATGGTGTTAAAAAGAGATGCCCCAGGTGCGATCGCGGCTTTAGAAAAAGTCGTTCAACTTGATCCAAAAAATCCTTATGCTCATGGCTATCTTGCTTTTGTAAATCTCTATGATTGGCGTCCAGGTGCGGCAGAAAAAGCCTTGAAGCCCGCCCTAGAAATTGACCCAAACCGCCAAGAATTTCAAATTCTCAATGCTTTAGCTGCATTATTCCAAGGCAATTTGCTCAAAACCTGGCACCGCACCTCCCCCTTGCTTCCCCCAGAAGTGCAAGGATTAATTTCAAAAGTGGGACTATCTTTATTAATTCTCATCGGGGCTTTCCTAGGAGTGATCGGCTTTTTGATTGGGAGAATAATCTTTAAAAAAGCTAAAGAATTTCAACATAAGCCAAAAAATCGCTAAAATAGAAAATAGATGAGTAAGTCATAATTATGGAAAAACAAATCAAGGCTTATCCAATCAATATTCCATTACCGAGCATTGCCGAAATTTGCCAAACCTACCATATCCAAAAACTTTCTTTATTTGGTTCCGTGTTAAGAGATGACTTTGGACCGCAGAGTGATATTGATATTTTAGTAGAATTTCAAGCGGGAAAAACTCCCGGATTTCGCTTTATTAACATTCAAGATAGACTCTCGGAACGTTTAGGTCGTACCGTTGACTTGAATACACCTCAAGACCTGAGCCGCTATTTCCGAGAACAAGTTTTAGCTGAAGCCGAGGTAATCTATGTTAAAAAATGATTATATTAGATTAATTCATATGTTTTTTTCATCAAAAAAATCTATATTATATCAAATATTCGGATTATGTATTAAAGGAAAAATTAACCACAAAGACACAGAGAACACAAAGAGAAATATTAGGGTAATATTAGAGGAGTTGATTGTCTCAGCATTATATGAAACATAACAAACATTTTCACTGGAAAAAATTACAAAATGGTTCAGATATCCGGGGAGTCGCCCTGGAAGGAGTCGCCCATGAACCAGTCAATATTACCCCAAAAGTGGTAGAAATTTTGGGGCAAGCTTTTGTGTTATGGCTAACGGAAAAATTTGGCAAAGCTGCGTCAGAATTAACTATTTCTTTAGGCAGAGATAGTCGATTATCGGGAGTAAGTTTAATCGAAGCCGCCACCGCTGGAATTACTTCAATGGGGGCTAAAGTTTATGATTTTGGCATGGCGTCAACTCCGGCCATGTTTATGAGTGTTGTGACACCGGAATTTGCCTGTGATGGGGCAATTATGCTCACCGCTAGTCATTTACCTTTTAATCGTAATGGTTTAAAATTTTTCACTTCTCACGGTGGTTTAGGAAAAGCGGATATTTCGGCAATTTTAGAACTGGCAGAACACCATAAATTTGAACCTGCTGCCACGAAAGGAAGCATTTCCCACCATGATTTTATTTCCGTTTATGCCGCTGGATTTGTGCAAAAAATTCGCGCAGCGGTGAATCATCCCGAACATTTTGACGAGCCTCTTAAAGGCTTAAAAATTATTGTGGATGCGGGCAATGGGGCAGGGGGTTTTTATGCGGAAAAAGTGCTGAAACCCCTGGGGGCAGATACGACGGGCAGCCAATTTTTAGAACCCGATGGCACATTTCCTAACCATATCCCCAACCCGGAAGATAAAGAGGCGATGGCTTCGATTTGTCAAGCAGCGATCGCCCAAAAAGCGGATTTTGGGATTATTTTTGATACGGATGTCGATCGCGGGGCAGCAGTGGATTCTACCGGCAAAGAATTAAACCGCAATCGCTTAATTGCTATAATGTCGGCAATTGTTTTAAGAGAACATCCGGGGTCTACAATTGTCACCGATTCGATTACTTCCGATGGACTGACTACGTTTATTGAACAAGAGTTAAAAGGTAAACATCATCGTTATAAACGCGGTTACAAGAATGTGATTAATGAGTCAATTCGCTTGAATGAATCCGGGGAAGAGTCTTGGTTGGCGATCGAAACCTCCGGTCATGGGGCGATGAAAGAAAATTATTTTCTGGATGATGGGGCTTATTTGATTACTAAGCTATTAATTGAATTAGCTAAATCTAAATTAGCTGGCAAAAACTTATTAGATTTAATTGCCAATTTCCAGGAACCAGCAGAAAGCGAGGAATTCCGGTTAAAAATTAGCACACCAGAGTTTAAAGAATATGGGCATCAGGTAATTAACCAACTGCAAGAATTTGCCGCCAAGCAAGCGGGTTGGCAAATTGTGCCGAATAATTATGAAGGGGTGCGGATTTCTTGTCATTCCCCAGAGGAAGATGGCTGGTTTTTGTTGCGCTTGTCTCTGCATGACCCGGTAATTCCTTTGAATGTTGAGTCGAATGTTCCCGGTGGGGTGAATAAAATTGTGACTCGACTGTTAGAGTTTTTCGAGTCTTTTGAGGCTTTGGATTTATCGGTGTTTAAATAATCCGTTTATCCCCATTTATATTTCTCGTTTTCTCGTTCCTAGGCTCTGCCTGGGAACGAGAGATATCTATCGATTTAAACTTTTAAACAAAATGATAGGGCGGCAGTGATTCGCTGAGGAATAATTGCCAAGTGGGATGGTTCTTCTGCCATGTTTGGACGTATTCTAGAAGTCGCGACTCTTGATTTTTTGGGATTAATAAATAAAGTCTATTGGTCGTGCCTTGGGGTTCGCCGATAATGGTTAGAAATCCGGCTTCTTTGCCTGTTTCGTGGAGAAACCGGGTTTCTGCGATCGCCTGTTGGAGATTTTCCCATTCACGATTTTGTTGGGTTTGAAATTCTTGGATTATGGAAAAGCGTTGTTTTTTAGCTAATAAATAGGCTTTTCCTTTGGCTTGCGGATCTGTATCCGGTACGGGGACATCTAAGGGTACGACTTTGAGGGTGTATTCGGCTTTGCCTTCAAATTGGTTTAATTTGGTTAGATATTCTTTTTGTTGCTGGTTTAAATGGGCGATTAAATCCGCATATAAACGGAAGATGGTGCCAAATCTTAGGGGTAAAATGGTAGTTTGGTTAAATAATTCACAAAGAATGTGATCGTAGGTCAAAACTGCCTGCATCAGACGGCGATCGTCTTTTTCTAAGGGGGTTAGAGATGTTAACCCTGGTTCAGCGATCGCCCCGATATTTTCCGTCGGCAATTCCGTCTCATATCAAGTCCGTGCGATCGGTTACAAAAACAATCCTGTCTCATTAAGATGGATTCCCGCATATAGCGCTCCAAGGACGCATACTCCGAAGGAAGCGGTTCGGGACAGTAGGGGCGAATGCGAGAAAGCCCCTACGTGAATAATCAGCGAATACACGGACTTGATATTACTGGGTTGCTCTATTATAAGTGATTATGCGGACATGATATCAATTAGTTGTAAATCACCCTCAATTCCTTGGGGCAATTGTAATGAATTTGCGGGACTTTTAAATAAAGCGTAAATATAGTTTTTGCGACAATCTCTGCTAATAAACCGAGTTAAGAAACCGGATTTCTGCGACAAACTCGGAAAATTCCGACGCCGTGGGTTCGTCATCGGTGTGGTCTACACCCTACACCCTACACCCTAAGAAGCAAGCGGGTTTCTGTGTTAATTTAAGTCGGGATAAATTCTAATTCTAAGCGAAATTGTGCTAACCCAGATTCCCAGTTTTTGGCTAGATTTTGGATATCGATGTTGGCTCCATTCATTAACCACTGAAAAGAGGGGGTATTTGCTTTAATTTGTTGGCTCAAACTATGTAGGATCTGTTCAACCATTAGGGGTTGCATGGATAATTCAGTATCGGGCGATTTGCGAAGCGATCCGCTGTCGAGGAATCGCACAATAGTGTTTGGCGACAAGTACAAAACTTTTTGACCGGGGTGTTTTTCCCAAGATTGACCGGTGGATAAATCCACCGTAATTGTTTCATTTCCCACCTGAATTTCAAAAATGGCTAATAACCGGAGAATGCCAATTTTCCAGTCTTCTCCGGGGCTGAGAACCATCGCCTCTACACTGCCAATTAACTGCATCATCGGATAAGAACTGGTAATGGTTTGCCAGAGTAATCGCTCCATGCACTCATCGATCAAAACTTCTCCGTCACCCCAGGGAAACTCCCAATTTTCGACTAAATCATAAGCAGTTGTCACCAACTCAGAAATTAGATTTGAGTTGAGAGATTCATTTTCCGCTGTTAGAAACTTGTTTTTTTCAAGCAACCCGGTTTCTAACCCGGTGTCTGAAATAGATTCTGGCTGAATCTGTGGCAGTATTCTGATTAATGTTTCTTCAAATGGGATTTTGGCGGATTCTTGCAATATTGCCGGTTGAGAAAGTCGCAGCATTCGCTTACCATACAGACCAGACCGAGGGAATGATTCAGAAATATCGGCAACAATTGGTTGACCCAAGGGTGCGCTTTGACCTTCTGGTTCTGGGGAATTTTCTGGTGATTGGGGCAAAAATTCCCAATCCATTGTCAGTTGCAGAAAACCACTAAGCCATTGGTGATTTGGCGACAACCATTCCACCGATTGCGGTTCCATTAACTTGGCCAATTCTGGGCTGGTAAATTCGATTTCTTGGCGTAACTGAGTGATTAGCTGACCGGCGGAAATCGGTGACAAGAAACCGGGTTTCTGCGAGAAACCCGGTTTCTGCGTCGATTTATGCCAAGAACCAGAACTTAAATTAAGAAACCCGATTTCTGAACCAGAACTTAAATTAAGAAACCCGGTTTCTGGAGTTTCTGGAGTTGGCTCAGATGTTACGTTATGGGTGGCTAAGTCGATAAACCAATGATGGTCTGAGTTCCAGACGGACAAACCCACCACTAATCGGATTAAGCCAATCTCAGGATTTTGAGGCGATCGCAGTATCTGGGCAGGAACGCCGCCAATTAGTTGCATTACGTCATAAGAACTGCTGACTAGATGCCAAAGTAATCGAGGAATTAAATTATCGACGACGATTAATGGAGAGGGGTGCGCTTGTGCGCTTGTGCAGGGGTGCGGGGGTGCGGGGGAGATATTTTTCCCATCTGTCCCTTTGCTCCCCTGCGCCTCTGCGCCTCTGCGCCTCTGCTCCTCTGCCCCGGAAGCCCCGGAAGCCCTGTTGCTTGACTGCCCGAAGGCGTCCAGGACATCGTAAGCTTCGTCCAGGACGTAGGGAATCAGGTTTTCTGAGGTTTTTGGCAAGTCCGCAGGCCATCCACCGAAAGGAG
Source organism: Planktothricoides raciborskii GIHE-MW2 (assembly GCF_040564635.1). Classification (NCBI taxonomy): domain Bacteria; kingdom Bacillati; phylum Cyanobacteriota; class Cyanophyceae; order Oscillatoriales; family Oscillatoriaceae; genus Planktothricoides; species Planktothricoides raciborskii. The sequence goes on along the minus strand of NZ_CP159837.1, from coordinate 3,804,444 downwards.
ATCGCAGTTCCGCGACGATTTCCACCAGTCGCGTCATTGCCTCTAATACTGGTTGGGTTGCTTGTCTCTGGTTGGTTGTCTGGTCGGTTGTCTTGTCTATTGTCTGTTGTTCTGAGACCAAGGAGGTTTCTGCGGACGAACGGTTTATGCGATTCCGCGAGAGCGGAGGCCAGCGCGAATCGCCTAGTTTGAGGACGGTTTTGCTTAGAAAAGCAAATTCAGCAGAGTCGAGCATTTTTGAAGTTGATGTTGTATGTTGATACTCTAGATTTCCAGAAACCGGGTTTATGTGTCAATTTAGGCCAAAAATCAGCACTTAAATTCAGAAACTTGGGGCAGAAACCGGGTTTATGTGTCAATTTAGGCCAAAAATCAGCACTTAAATTCAGAAACCCGGTTTCTTGATTTGAATAAAAGAAATACAGCTACCATTCGCCGCCTCTGTGACCCCAGCTAGACCGAGAAAATTGTTGGTGATGTTGGTGATATCTTTGGTTTCAGCGGTGGTTTCAGCGGTTTCAGCGGTGGTTTCAGCGGTGGTTTCAGCGGTTTCAGCTTCTGTTCCAGTCCAAAACCCAAATCCCAGGGGAGCCTGGAAGCCAAATTGAAACTTACCATTATTCTGTCCTTGGCGATCCAAACAGGTGATTTCACCTTTAGCATTGGCTAACAGACAGCCTCCGGGGATGGGAGATAAACAAGTTGGCATGGTTTCTAGGGGAATTCGCATCAGTTGCATGGGGAAAAGCTGGATCCGCCAGACGGCGGGTCTGGGCTCCCGGACAATGCCAAACAAAATCCCTGGGGCATCGGTGAAAATCAGTCGCTCAAAGAGAAGAGGCGATCGCACCGAACCCATCTGCGTCCCCTTACGGCTATACATCTTAAAGATAGTTTGGGGCTTTTTGGCTTCGCGGCTGTGCCAGACGCTTAATACATGACGGCGATCCAGAAACATCAACTGGGGCAACATACCCACGGACAGAGAAAGGCTTTTTAACAACTTCACCGGCGGTGGTTTGTTTCCATCTTGATCGGTTCCCAAGGAATAAAACCCAAATCGCAGAGTCTTTTTTTCCGGCTGGCTCAAAACTGCCACCACCAACGATTGACCACAAGGGTCAGCCGCTACCGTAAACCCTTGTTTAAACTTCAACAAGCGGTGAGGTTGCCTAGATTTTGCCGATACCCAGTAAATCGATCCGCTTTTCCCTGGGTCTAACTCACAGGTACTCACTAAACAGCTATTTGCCAAAGGGATAATTTCCTGAACCGGTTCTGGGAAATTTAGGTGTATTGCCTCGGTTTGGCATGGCTGCCAGTTCAAAACTGTGTTTTGCTGGAAAATTCCGTAAAGATTACCATGTCCTGAACATAGACCTGTTAAAACACCAGGTAATTCTTGCTGGTCAAAGATACAAATATTTGGCACTTGTATTCTGTCCTCATCTTTGTTGGGGTCAGCTTCTTTGAAGGGCAGAGGTCTTGCCATCAAGGGTAAAATCTCTGGATGATTCATTACTTGCGCGATCGCCTCTGACATTTTTGCCGCTGTCCCATAGCGGCGCCCTTTCAACTTGGCCAAAGCCTGTTTCAAAATGGCCTGCAAAGGTTCTGGCAGACCAACGGGAATTTCCAGGGGTTGATTTAAATGCGCCCACATCAACCGTTCTGGTATTCCCGTAAAAGGACGATCACCCAGCAACAGTTCAAAAAACACAATTCCCATCGCATAAATATCCGAGGAGCGAGAATACATCCCATAAAATGCTTCCGGGGACGTATAAGCAGGCGCTCCCACCACATCAATACTCCCGTCCGCTGATTCTACGGTGCCTCGATTTTGAGCGATTTCTGACAAGCGACGGGCAATGCCAAAATCCGATAAGCGCGGCAACCACATCCCGGCATCTAATCCCAGGAGGATATTTTCTGGCTTAATATCACAGTGAATAATTCCGTGACGGTGAGCTTGTTCTAGTCCCGCCAGAATTCCTTGCATAATAGTTAAGGCTTCACCCAAGGAAAGGGAATTTTCCGACTCTAGCAACTCACGCAAGGTGCCGCCTTCACAGTAATCCATGACCAAATATCGCGCCGTGGTGGTGGCTTCAAAAGCGCGACAGGTGACAATGTTGGGATGTTGTAAGGTCAACAGTGACCCCAATTCTCGTAAAAACTTAGATGTGGATAAGCGACGGTGGGTGATTTCCTTCAATGCCACCAGTTGGCCGGTTTGCCGTTCTACGGCACAAAAAACCTGGCCAAATTGTCCCTGTCCCACCCGGGCCAAAACGCGGTATTTCGGAAGCTGTCGGCTAAGAGACCGCGATTTACTATCTTGAACCCACTCCTTCATACGGCTGGTTTGCCCCCATGTTATGCCACTTAAACTATGATTATTGTCGCTCCGATGTGAACATCGAAGCAATTTGTATTTTTTGTGCTAATTTTGTCCCTGCACCGTACTGACTCAAATAAAAATTTACCTTTGCCGCCGCTTTTGCCCACAATCACCGCTGATTGAGTTATAGATTTAAATAGATTACACGCTCATCAGCACAATATGGTTAAAACTGTCAGGCTAGAACCGATCGCCCAAAATACGGAAATTCAGACTAACGCTAATCTTTTATCCGCACTGTTGCAAGAAGACTTGCACGTTCTCAAAGAATGTGGCGGACGGGGAATGTGCGCGACTTGCCATGTTTACATCAAAGACGGGATGGAAAGTCTTTCCGGCATCTCTAAACGGGAACAGCGCACCCTAGAAGTGATTACCACCGCCAAACCCAATTCTCGCCTTGCCTGTCAGTCACGAGTCCTGGGTGAAGGGGTGGTGGTAGAAGTGCCCGCTGGTATGTATATTGACGCGATCGAAGATATTGAAGCATTAATTGGCAGACGAACGGAACAACCTTTACTTCACCCTCTGACTGGGGAAGTGGTCGTAGAGTCTGGAAAATTAATTACTCGTTCCGTGATTACTCAACTTAAAGATGTTCGTTTAGCCGTGGGGGAAACTTTAGCCCGGACTCGCGACGCTTAAACAATGATGGGGGGTAACGGGGGACAGCACCCACGAACCCGCCAAAGTGCTCCGCACCGCTGCGCGAGCGAATCCGCTTCTGGATCTAGCCGCACAGGGGTGATCGCGCCAATTAAACTCGACTGCGGGGCAAGCGGACTTTATGCTTACGCAAAATGCGGATCACCTGAGTGCCACTTAATTCAATTCCGGTTTTTTCAGCCAGATAAGCCGCTAATCGTCCACTGGTCCAAAATTCACTTTCATAGCCCAATTCATTAGGCTTTTGATGAACGATTTTAAGCAATAAGTCGATATAATCACTGTCTGCTTTGCGATAATTCCCCTGTTCCCGTCGGTCTTTCATGGTTTCGAGATTGTCTGGATCCCCATGTACGCACCAATAAGCCACGGTTCTATAAGAACACCCAATAAAGTCAGCAATTTCCTCATAGGTTTTGCCGTCATGTTTCAACAGGAGAATCAGGGCGTGCTCCCGAAATCTAGGGCATTCGCTTTCTCGTAAAGCCTTTTGGAGTCGTTTTCTTTGGGGATCTGTCAGAAAGGGTTGTCCTGCCATTCTTAAAAGATTCTAGGGGTCATCTCTTTTTATTTTATGCTATTTAGATGTTTAAAAATACTTCGGCAAACAAGAAACCGGGACAAGAAACCGGGTTTCTTCAGTTAACCTTTGCCACCCCACAGGCCCCTACATAGAAACCCGGTTTCTAACCCCTCCAGGTTTCTGCCACCCCAGGGACAAGAAACCGGGTTTCTTCAGTTAACCTTTGCCACCCCACAAGCCCCTACATAGAAACCCGGTTTCTAACCCCTCCAGGTTTCTGCCACCCCAGGGACAAGAAACCGGGTTTCTTCAGTTAACCTTTGCCACCCCACAGGCCCCTACATAGAAACCCGGTTTCTAACCCCTCCAGGTTTCTGCCACCCCAGGGACAAGAAACCGGGTTTCTTCAGTTAACCTTTGCCACCCCACAGGCCCCTACATAGAAACCCGGTTTCTAACCCCTCCAGGTTTCCCACCCCTCCAGGTTTCTGAACCCTAACTAGGCCAAAAATAACTGATAAGCCGGATTATGATTTTCATCCCAGTAGCGATAACCGAGGGTATCGAGAAATGCTTGCCATTCCTGCATTTCTTCTGGAGGAACTTGCATTCCGACCACAATTCGGCCATAGTCCGCGCCATTATTTCTATAGTGAAATAGGCTGATATTCCAGTTGGGACTCATGGAGGCGACAAATTTCATTAGGGCGCCGGGACGTTCGGGAAACTCGAAGCGGTACAGTAACTCATTATGCGCGAGGGGAGAATGTCCGCCAACCATGTGCCGCAAGTGCATTTTGGTCAGTTCGTCATCGGTTAAATCGAGGGTTTTTAAGCCATTGGCTTCAAAGGTTTCCACGATTTTCACGGCATCAGCCCGGTTGGTGACTTGCACCCCAACAAAAATATGGGCTTGTTTTTGATCGGCGATGCGATAGTTAAATTCGGTAAGCTGCCGTTTGCCCAAGCAGTCGCAAAATCGCCGCAAACTGCCAGGGGTTTCGGGAATGGTGACGGCAAAGATGGCTTCCCGACGTTCCCCAAATTCCGCCCGTTCCGCCACAAACCGGAGGCGATCGAAGTTCATGTTAGCGCCGCAAGCGACGGCAACCAGGGTTTGTCCTCGGATTTGTGTTCTCTCCACATAAGCTTTTGCCCCAGCGATCGCCAATGCCCCAGCGGGTTCTAAGATTGACCGGGTATCCTCAAACACATCTTTAATCGCGGCGCAAGTATCGTCCGTATCCACCAAAATAATGTCATCCACATATTCTTGACAGAGGCGAAAGGTTTCTTCCCCCACTTCTCGGACCGCTACCCCATCGGCAAATAAGCCCACCTGGGACAATTTCACCCGTTTTCTGGCTTTGAGGGATTGATGCATGGCATCCGCATCAACGGGTTCCACCCCAATAATCTTGATTTCTGGGCGCAACCGTTTCACATAAGCGGCAATGCCGGAAATTAACCCGCCGCCACCAATGGCGACAAAAATGGCATGAATTGGCTGCTGATATTGGCGTAAAATTTCCATGCCAATAGTTCCCTGACCGGCGATCACGTCAGGATCGTCAAAGGGATGAATAAAAGTTAAGCCTTTTTCTACTTCGAGTTGACGGGCGTGGGCGTAGGCTTCGTCATAGGTTTCCCCATGTAATACCACTTGTCCGCCTCTGGCTTTGACCGCATCAATTTTCACTTGGGGGGTGGTCACGGGCATGACGATAATCGCTTGGGTGCCTAGGTGACGGGCTGACAGGGCGACTCCTTGGGCGTGGTTGCCTGCGGAGGCGGCAATGACTCCTTGGGCAAGTTCTTCTGGGGGCAGTTGGGCCATTTTGTTATATGCCCCCCGCAACTTGAAGGAAAAAACTGACTGCATATCCTCTCGCTTTAGCAGCAGTTTATTATTGAGTCGGGCTGAGAGGTTTGTGGCTAATTCTAGAGGCGTTTCTTGGGCAACATCATAGACACGGGCGGTGAGAATTTGTACCAGGTAATCGCAACGCATGAGGCAATGGTTCGTTCTTTCGGTGAATGTGAGGCAATTTTATCTTAAAGCGATCGCATTCGTCCCCAGAGGGAACAGAAACCGGGTTTTTTTCTTAAATTTTTGTGATTTGGCCTTATAGCAGATGGTTTTTTTGGGGCTTTCAGAAACCGGGTTTCTTAATAAAATCTTTGTAATTTGGCCAAAGTTAACGCAGAAACCGGGTTTCTTCGCCATCATCAAGAATTGTTAACTGAATTAAATATGGTAATATAATAAAAGATGTGGCTAAACCAATTAAACTTTCGCTTAATCAATAATTGGAATAGAGATGAATTAATTCAATCTGAATGAATTAATTTTTCCAGATAGAAGGGGTGAAATCAAATGAATAATTCTAACAACCCAGAAAAAGACTTAGAGGCAAAACAAAAAGAAATCGAAGAGCGCGAACGGGCGATTCGACTGAGGGAATTAGAGCATGAACTCTACCAAAAAGAACCGCCTCTTTATAAAACTGTGCCAGATACACCGCCAGAAAATAAGCTGAAACGATGGACTAGACAAGCAATTAAAATTGGTAAATTTGTCGGAGTCGTGGTAATCGGAATTGCCGCAATTCAGCTAGGCGCATGGATTGCTGGATTTATTATTGTTGGGGGAATTGCTTGGTTTTCCTACAAAATTTTCTTTGACTCTGATGATGTGAATGTCAAATAATACAGCACTTCTCAGAGTTATGAATTACAAAAAAACCTGTCATTCCCGCGCGGGAATCCAGAAAAACTCTGTAATCCCGATAATAACCTCTATAATAGTTACTCGGAATCATTACCATGATGGAAAGTACCAGATTAATTAATAACTTAGATCGAGTTGCCAGTATCCGCTCGAATGTGGCGGACTATCTGGGAACAATGGCTGAAATTTTGTCTAAGTCAGAAGAAGTTGCCGAAACTCACTCAGGAAAATTCGGACTAGACGCGGATATTGATGACCTGAAATTAGCCAGCCAAAATCTAAAATCAGGAGTATTTAGACTGCTGGTTTTGGGCGATATGAAACGGGGTAAAAGTACGTTACTGAATGCGCTGATTGGGGAAAATTTATTACCCAGTGATGTGAATCCTTGTACGGCATTGCTGACGGTGTTACGTTATGGCCTAGAAAAAAAAGTTACGGTTTATTTTAAGGAAGGCAAACTGCCAGAAACTATCGATTTTAATACTTTCAAGCAAAAATATACTATCGACCCCGATGAAGGGAAAAAGCTGGAAAGAGAAAATCAGGCCGCATTTCCTAATGTTAACTATGCGGTAGTCGAGTATCCTTTACCTCTTTTAGAAAAAGGGGTGGAAATTGTGGATAGTCCCGGTCTGAATGATACGGAAGCCCGCAACGAGTTATCGTTAAATTATGTGCATAATAGTCAAGCTATTTTGTTTGTGTTACGGGCTTCGCAACCTTTGACGTTGAATGAGCGGCGCTATTTAGATAATTATATCAAAGATCGCGGGTTAAATGTGTTTTTCCTGATTAATGGTTGGGATGAAATTCGCCTGGGTCTGGTTGATATAGATGATGGGGCAGAATTGGCGGAGGCAGAGGCAAAACTGCGGCAATTTTTCCAAACTAATCTGGCAGAATATTGTCAAATTAATGGGGCAAATGTTTATGATGAACGAGTCTTTGAGCTATGTTCTCTTAATGCTTTGCGCCGCCGCTTAAAACACCCAGAAGATAGCCTAGAAGGAACGGGGTTTCCTGGTTTTATGGCGGCTTTGAATACGTTTTTGACTCAAGAAAGAGCGGTGGCAGAACTTCGCCAAGCGCGAACTTTAGCCCGTCAAAGTTATAACCATTGCCATGATGCGATCGCCCGTCGAATTCCTTTGTTAGGGGAAGATTTGCAAGAGTTGAAAAATCGAATTGCGTCGGTGTCCCCAGAGTTTGAAATGTTGACGGATATTCGCGATCGCTTCCAGGAAGAAATTGGGGAAATGCGCGATCGGCAAGCCAAAAAAGTGGCCGATTCTTTTCGCACCTATATTTTAGATTTAGGCAAGACTTTTGAATTGGATTTTGTCCGGTATCAGCCAAATCTCGGTTTTTTAGATTCTCTGCAAAAGGGCAAACGAGAACAGTTTAATGCGGAATTCCAGCAAGCTTTTGAGCGTTATTTGAATGAAAAAATCGCCGAATGGGAACTGATTGCCGAAAAACAAATTGCTGATGCTTTTGCCCAACTGAGCCAAAGTGCTGCCAAATATGGGGCGAATTATACTCAAGTCACTCAACTGATTAACGAGAAATTAACCGGGCAAAAAATTCACCGGGGAATTAACACTGAATTAGAAGAAGATGCGCCATCTTGGGCGAGTTGGGCAATGGGTTTTTTCTCCTTAACCACGGGAAATGTGGCTGGGGTAGTGATGGCTAGTGCTGGATTTGATTGGAAAAATATTCTGGTCAATTATGTGGCGGTAATTGGCATTAGTACCTTTTTATTATTGTTTGCCGGCCCCCTCGCTTCCATTGGTTTAATCGGCATTCCTTTATTAGGTTTAGGAGTGGGGGCTTTACAAGCAGATGAAGCCCGGAAAGAATTTATCAAAGCTACCAAGAAAGAGTTTATTAAATCCCTTCCAGAATTAGCCCAATCTCAATGGCAATCGATTTATGATGTAGTTGAGCAATGTTTTAATGACTACGATCGCGAAGTCAGCAAGCGGCTGAATGCGGATATTAAATCTCGTCAAGGGGAACTTGACAACTTGGTGGCACAAAAGCAATCCCAAGAGATTGATTATGCTCAGGAATTAAGCCGCCTGAAAATGTTGGATGGGGAGGTACTTTCCCAGCTAAAAACTATCGAATCGGCTTACCAAGATTTACTCTCATCTCCTGTTTAGTAGTTTAGTAGTTTAAATTTTCTTGGGAATTTCACCACAAAGACACAAAGAGCACAAAGGAATCTTTTCTTCGTGTCCTTTGTGCCTTAGTGGTTCATATTTTAGTAGCATTAATAGCCGTAACGCACCAAAGATTGACATATAATTGGCGGTAAAACTTAAATTTTATCTAAAAATACTTGACAAATTGCCAATAAAATAATAATATATAGTCATTAAGAATAATTCAGGTTTTTGGGGTCGGAAACACATCCAACAAGCCCAAACGATACCTGGGACTACCTGGCCCGGAGTAGCGAAGAAAGCAAGAGCAAAAAACCCCTTATCCTCTCCGGGCCAGGTAAAATCCCTAACTCGTTTCACAACTCACTTCGGGAAGCCCTGTGAGGGGCTTCCTCTTGGGCTTTTAACCGGAGAAACCGGGTTTATGCATCCGCATATCACAGTTATCTGTGGCATCCACAGAAGAAACCCGGTTTCTGAGTCTAAGCAGATAACCTAGAAACCGGGTTTCTTTTCGGCATATCACAGTTATCTGTGGCATTCACAGAAGAAACCCGGTTTCTGAGTCTAAGCAGATAACCTAGAAACCGGGTTTCTGTGACAATCTTCGCCCCTACAACCAAAATCTTGGTTAAGAAACCCGGTTTCTGATTTATTCTACACACCGACAAAAACATCAGCGGTCAAAGTAGCCGGAGCAATACCAGCAACAATCCCTAAATAATTCTCACCGACTTTCAAGGCAGTGGCGGTAATTGCGGCGGCACTATTCAAACTTAGGCTAATCGTTTCTAAGGTCAGGTCAGCAAAAGCCAAACCACCAGCCAGACCAATTTTATCCCCTAGGGTAAAGTCCATAATTACATCAGCCTGTGGCAAACTCAGGGCTGCTGCTTCTCCTCCGGCTAGGATAAAAGTATCATTTCCCGCGTCACCTGTGAGAATGTCTTGACCGATTTCTCCCGCGAGGATATCGTCACCGGCACCTCCGGTTAAAATATCCCGGCGTTGCCCACCATGCAGGGTGTCGTTACCGTCTCCACCATTGAGAATGTCGTTATCTTTGTTGCCATAGATTAAATCATTGTCCGCGCCACCATCAATCTGATCTGAACCTTTGCCACCCCATAAAGTGTCATCGCCATTAGAACCGTTGATGGTATCTGTTCCTTGGTTGCCGTTAATCTGATCGGCGGCGGTGGTGCCAGTGAGGTTATCTTGACCGGATAAGCCGAGAATTTGTTGACCGGCTGCTACGGTGGGAAGGGCAGTATCAGGGCCATCGGTGAGGGTGATTAGATTGGTGTCGGGAATGTTGGCATTTGGCGGTAGTCCGGTGGCAAGACCATTGCTAGTGACGTTAGGGGTGGGTATGGTGATAGCAACAACTCCGTCAGTGAAACCTGCGCCGATGATTCCTTGGTCGAATGCGGCGGCGCTGGCAATGATAGAATCTCTGAAGGAGTTATCTATTAGGGCATTGGGGAAAACACCTCCACCCATAGAGACGACTTGATTGGGATCGATGGTTAAAAGATTTTGCAGAATCTCTTGTTGGGTGACGCTATCGGCACCGAGTTCCGTCAGGGTTTGTAACATTTCGGGGGATAAACCGTTGGCGCGAAGCTGATTTTGATAATCAATTACATCGCTAACCGTAAGATTTATGGCCGGAAGTCCAGCAGCTTGATAGGCATTGAAGAAGTCAGCAAACAGTTGAGGTTGAGGGTCTGTTAATGCTCCTAGTGCTAGGGTATATTTTTGCGCGGCTTGTTCTTGTTGTTTTTGCCAAGCTTCATCCCCAGCAGCAACGGCACCATCAGCGCGATCGAGGGATGTTTGTAAGGCTTGAGCAACACCAATCCATTGGGTTTGATTCGCTATCATTGCATTAGCAGCATCGGCGAGTTGTTGGCTGCCCAAATCACTGGCGGTAAATGGTTGTTGAGATAGAGAAGGGGTAATTGGTTCGGCGATCGTTGTGAAATTGGGATCGGGGGGGTCTAGTGCTAACTTACCGTAGTAGAAACTGGCTGACAGAAGAGCCCATCCAATTATCCGGAAACCTATTGCTTCATATTGCATTCCGGGAGTTTTGAATAGTATTTCAGATAATACCAGACAACCATTTCCTCCCTGTGCCAACCAAAAAGCACTTTTATTGTATGATTTTTTTTCTTCGTCTGTGAGTCTATTTTGGTCTGCCCCATCAGAGATATAAACAGTCGCGTGATAATCTGGCGAGGGAAGTTTTGCATTGGTTGGTTCAAGTTTTATGTAGAATTCTTCTCCTCCTGGACTCTCTGGCTCTTTGTCGTACTTGGTAGCAACGCTTATTTTTTGGCTAGTTGTTCCTGGGGTAAAAACAACCTGACCACTAGCAAAGTTGTAGTCTTCACCCTGCTTCGCATTGAATCTAGGGTTAGTCGAAGTACCATCTTCTGTCCTGTAGTTGACTGTTACTATTTGATCGCTGGCTTCTGTCAACTTGATTTCAAACGATAATGGTGGATCGCCTTCTTTGGTTTTAGTAATGGGAGGAGAAATCGATATGGTGGGAGTGTTTTTTTTCTGGCAAAAATAATCCAAAATCTGCTGACCAGAAACATTCCCTACTGTTTCAATGAAACCAATACCAGGCTCACAGATTGTTGCCTCGTCACTTGAAAAAAAACCTGCTATCTCTAAATTTATCCCATACCCCCCAGAATCAGAAATCCCATCTTGGTTTAAATCTATATGTAATGTGGTAAAGTGTCGCCCCAATCCCATGATTCCGTTTTGTATGGGCGCTAATGAAATTGTACCGCCGCCCTCAAGGATTAAAGTATCATTGCCACCGTCTTCTTCCCATATACGTCCGCCGTTAGAATTTGTATCTACAGTATAAATGTCATCACCAGTTCCACCCGCATAAACATTAAAGCCATCGCCACCGATGAGAGTATCATTGCCTATGTTGCCTCTTAATACGTCATTTCCAGGTCCACCATCCAGGTAGCCACCCTCCTGCAGAGCCTCCAGTAAATCATCGCCATTTTCGCCAAACAAAGTTTTCTTGCCTGAAGTTCCATTAATTACTTTATCATTCCCATCTCCACAATAGATTGTATCGTTCCCCGGTCCAGTCCATATACTATCATCACCACCACCAGCATAGACGATATCATTTCCCTCTCCAGTGTCAAACGTCTCAGCTTCATCTGTTCCTGACATTACGTCATCTTCGTTAGTCCCAGGTTTATAGATATTTTGCTCAATACTCACCTCTTGCCCATCCAAAACCACCACCGCCGAATCATCTTCAGCTTTCAGGGTCAAGATGTCCGACTCATTCAATGGCTGACCTTCAACCCAAGCGGCAAAAAGTGCCCCCTCATCCCCTAGTGCATCTTCATAATTCACCTGTGCATCTATATAATGTCCATATTCCTCTAGGAGAACAGAGCCGATCGCCCCTACATCTCCCGCGTTCACCAACTCCCGCGACAGATAAATCTTGCCCGTAGCTTGGGCAAAAGCCCCCCATGCGCCATTAATCTCAGCGGAGTCCCGAACCTCGATCGCCGGAAAAGCGCTAAAATCTCCAGCGACCCAAGATGCTGCCAAAACTCGTGCTTTTTCCCCATCCAGGCGATCGCCAAATATCCCTTGCATTTTGGCATCATAATCCCCTTCGGTGGCAAAACTTTTCAGGGAATTCTCAACATCTTGCAGCGCATCTGACACTTGAACATTCAACAATTCAGCATCACTTGTCAGCGATTTCATAATCTCAATTCCTCACCAAGCTACTGATTGACAAACATAAAAAGCTGGAGGTATTCAGAAACCGGGTTTTTTGGCAAAGCAAATTTACCGAAGTAATATCCCTGGAAAAACTCGGTTCTTTAGCCACCTTCCCCAGTCCCGCGAAACTCACATTCGTCACAGACTTGGCGATTTAACTATTTAGTTTATGGAAAATAACTAGCTGTCGATACTCACAACCGTACAGCGTTTTGGATCTTAGGCTTTACGCTGTTTGAAGAGCGATCGCCATAACCGAATAATCATTTATCTGGCTTGACAAGTATATTAACCCACTTACGCAAAAATGAAAAGCCGAAAAAGTTAAAAAAAGCTAAAATTTTTAGGGGCGAACCATGACAATCGATCGATCCCCAGGAAAGAAACCGGGTTTCTATGAAAGTTTTGGTTGAGTCACAGAGATGATCTCAAGAAACCCGGTTTCTCAACCTAAGCGCGATCGCCTGTTTGCCCCCAGGAAAGAAACCGGGTCAGAAACCGGGTTTCTTAAAGAAACCCGGTTTCTTGGTTGAGTGACAGAGATGATCTAAAGAAACCCGGTTTCTGAACCTAAGCGCGATCGCCTGTTTGTCCCCAGGAAAGAAACCGGGTTTCTATGACAATGTTGGTTGCGTCACAGAGATTATCTAAAGAAACCCGGTTTCTCAACATAAGCGCGATCGCCCGTTTGTCCCCAGGAAAGAAACCGGGTTTCTATGAAAGTTTTGGTTGAGTCACAGAGATGATCTAAAGAAACCCGGTTTCTCAACCTAAGCGCGATCGCCTGTTTGCCCCCAAGAAAGAAACCGGGTTTCTATGAAAGTTTTGGTTGAGTCACAGAGATGATCTAAAGAAACCCGGTTTCTCAACTCAACATAAGCGCGATCGCCTGTTTGCCCCCAGGAAAGAAACCGGGTTTCTATGAAAGTTTTGGTTGAGTCACAGAGATGATCTAAAGAAACCCGGTTTCTCAACCTAAGCGCGATCGCCAACAAGAAACCGGGTTTCTGGGACAATTTTGGCAATTAACCCGAAATTTTAGAAAAGAAACCCGGTTTCTAATCTCGAAAATAAAGCGCATTACATATATTCCTGAAAATCATCGAGAGGTTCATCAAAATCATCGGCGATGAAAATGCGATCGCGATCGCTGCCAAACAAAGGTGGACGCTGAGAGTTTACAGAAATAGCAGAAATTTTAATCTTTTGCTGATTCTGATTCGTAATAATAATCTCTTCACCGGAAAAAGCCATATCCAAAAGATCAGATATTTGCGGTAATGCTTGGTTAATATCAATACTTTTCATGGTGATATCGATGGATATAAACAACCGAATCCAAACCGTCTAGATACATTATAGCATTGAAACCTTAACCGCCAGAAATCGGGATTAGTAAACAATACTTGTCAGAACCAGTCAGCAATACTTGTCAGAACCAGTCAGCAATACTTGTCAGAACCAGTCAGCAATACTTGTCATTCCCGCGAAGGCGGGAATCTATTTTTTCAGGTTAGCGTCGCATTCTCTCGGTTTTCTTATCGTTGAAGATCATGCCAAAAATTAATGGTGCGTTACGGTGGACAAATAAATTAACGAATATTTCCCCAGATTTTTCCCACCTAACGCACCCTACTGGGTTGACCTAAACATAAGCGCGATCGCCTGTTTGCCCCTAGGAAAGAAACCGGGTTTCTATGAAAGTTTTGGTTGAGTTACAGAGATGATCTCAAGAAACCCGGTTCTCTCACCATGCGCGATCGCCTGTTTGCCCCCAGGAAAGAAACCGGGTTTCTATGAGAGTGTTGGTTGAGTGACAGAGATGATCTAAAGAAACCCGGTTTCTGAACCCCGGCGATCTCAGCTAATTTTATGCTAGATTGGATTTCAGACCTCAAATGTGCTGTGTTGGTGATGTTTAGAACACAATTCCTATGAGTTATCAAATTGAAAGCAACAAGTTTATCAATGATTTGGATAAGGTGGCTAAAGTCCGTGGGGCGATCGCTGATTCTTTGGCAGAAATAGCCGCTACTTTAACCCGTTCAGAAACCGAAAGTGATACAAAATCCGGGCGTTTAGGGTTGGAACGAGAAATCGGTGATTTGACCAAAGCCAGTAAAAACTTAAGTCAAGGGGTTTTTAGACTGCTGGTGTTAGGGGATATGAAACGGGGAAAAAGTACATTTTTAAATGCCCTAATTGGGGAAAATTTACTGCCCAGTGATGTGAATCCTTGCACGGCGTTATTAACCGTATTGCGTTATGGATCTGAAAAAAAAGTCACCGTTTATTTTAATGATAACACAGCCCCAGAAACTATCGATTTTAAAAGCTTTAAACAGCGCTATACCATCGATCCAGCGGAGGCAAAACGATTAGAAGCTGAGAAAAAGCAAGCTTTTCCTAATGTAGATTATGCGGTAGTAGAATATCCCTTACCGTTGCTACAAAAAGGGGTGGAAATTGTGGATAGTCCGGGGCTGAATGATACGGAAGCGCGTAACGAACTTTCCCTGGGTTATATTAATAATTGCCATGCGATTTTATTTGTTTTGCGAGCGTCACAACCTTGCACTTTGGGCGAACGCCGCTATTTAGAAAACTATATTAAAGACCGAGGGTTAACGGTCTTCTTTTTAATCAATGCTTGGGACCAAGTGAAAGAAAGTTTGATTGACCCAGATGATGCGGAAGAATTGGCGGCAGCAGAGGATAGACTCCGGCGGGTTTTTCACGCAAATTTGGCGGAATATTGTCAGCTAGAAGGACAAAGTATTTATGATGAGCGGGTGTTTGAACTGTCTTCAATTCAGGCACTTCGACGCCGGATTAAAAATCCTGATGCCTCGTTGGAAGGAACAGGATTTTCCCCGTTTTTGGGGGCGCTGAATACTTTTTTAACTAAAGAACGAGCGATCGCAGAATTTCGTCAAGCCCGCACTTTAGCCCGACAAACCAATAGTTATGTCCGGGAAGCCATCCAGCGGCGGATTCCTTTGTTAAATGAAAATGTCCAGGCATTAAAAGAGAAAATTAGCTCCGTAGAACCGGAGTTTGAGCAACTAAATCAGATTCGCGATCGCTTCCAGAATGAGATTAGAACCATGCGCGATCGAAAAGCCAGCAGTATTGCTAATTCTTTCCGGGATTATATTCTCGGATTGGGGGATACTTTTGAAACGGATTTTCTCCGCTATCAGCCAGATTTACGGTTTCTGGATTTCTTGAGTGCGGGGAAACGTTCAGCCTTTGAACAACAGTTAGCCAAAGCTTTTGAGCAATATGTCACCGATAAATTAGCCGCTTGGACTCGTAGCGTAGAAAAAGAGATGGACGCGGCTTTTTTACAGTTATCCATGAGTGCGTCTAAGTACGGGACAGATTATACTAATGTCACCGATAAAATCTCGGAAAAACTGACCGGACAAAAAGTGAAAGCGGCGATCGGTTCTACCACCGAAGATAAATCTCCTGCTTGGGCAAAATGGGCGATGGGTTTGTTTTCTTTAGCGCGGGGAAATTTGGCAGGAGTGGCAATGGCTGGGGCTGGTTTTGACTGGCAAAATATCTTATTAAATTTAATTACGGTGGCGGGAATTGGGGCTTTAATTACTGCGGCAACGGGGATGGTTCTCGGCCCTGTGGGTTTGGGAATGTTGGCTTTGGGTGTGGGAGTTTTCCAAGCAGATCAAGCCCGGAAAGAATTAGTCAAAGCGACGAAAAAAGAGTTAGTCAAATATCTCCCAGAAGTGGCGCAACAGCAATGGCAGCCGGTTTATAATGCGATTAAAGAATGTTTTGAAACTTACGATCGCGAAGTGAGTGAACGAGTGAATGATGATATTCAATCTCGGAAAGCTGAGTTAGATAATTTGCTGAAACAAAAAGAAGCTTATGAAATTAATCGCGAGGCGGAATTAGCCCGGTTGAAAACCTTGGAGGCTACCGTAGCTTCAGAGTCACAGGATATTGAGACAGTTTATCAGGAGTTTTTGGTAGCGGTTTCTTGATTTTGGGGTAGCCATTAGTTTTAATTACGACTTACGCACGGTGCTGATATTTAGGGTTTTGTAGGGGCAATCCCCCCGTGGTTGCCCCTGAACCCTGAGCTGAGCGAGGTCGAAGCCTGTCCTGAGCCCTGAGCGTTGTCGAAGCCTGTCCTGAACCTGCCGAAGGGGGCCGAAGGGGGTCGAAGGGTGGTTGCCCCTATATATAGGGTTAGTGCGTAAGTCCTATTAATGCAGGGGCAACCACGGGGGGATTGCCCCTACAGCTAATATCGTACACAAATTCAGATATTCGGTGCGTTACGGCGGATCGTAATATAGGGTAATAAATATGAAACCTTTTGACCGCCTAACGCACCCTAAGAAAAAATTATATTTTTGATAATTTGGATATTGAATTGAATAATTATGATCAAACAGCAGCAAATTAATCAGGATTTTATTCATACCCTGCAATCGGCCATTGGTCTATTAGATAAGCAGCAATATGCCCAACTGCGAAAAGATGCGATCGCCCTTGGTGAGTTTCTGGAAAATCCCGCTTTTAGAATTGCGGTGTTTGGGCCATTTAATTATGGCAAATCTACCCTACTGAATGCGTTACTGGGAGAAAAGACTCTGCCCATTGATTTAATTCCCACCACTGGGGCGGCGATTCTGGTAAAATACGGTCAAGAGTTATCCACTAAAATTACTTTAACTAATGGCCAAGAAATTCGCGAACCGGGGACTAAAATTCTCCAGGATTATGCCATTCTTTCTGATGCCAGAAGAATGCGCGATGATGTGGCATCCGTAGAAGTCTATTGTCCCCATCCGTTCTTGAAAACTGGGGTAGAATTTCTGGATTTACCAGGCACTAATGACCAGGAAGCCCAAGATAATTTAGTGCGCGATCGCCTCTTAGGGGCAGATTTAATTATTCAGCTTTTAGATGGGCGGAAACTGATGACCTTGGGAGAACGAGAAAATCTCCGAGATTGGCTATTAGATCGGGGGATTAACACGGTAGTATTTGTGGTTAATTTTCTCAATTTACTAGAACCCGAAGAGCAAAAAGAAGTATCTAACCGGATGCGGTTTGTGGCAGAAAGTTTTCGGGCAGATTTGCCGGATGGAGTGAGTAATTTATATCGGGTTGATGCCTTGCCCGCATTGCGTGCTAAACTCAAAGGTGATGTGGCTGCGGCGCAAACCAGTGGCTTATCTATGTTTGAATCAGCCCTACAAATGATTGTCACTGCCCAACAAGAAAAAAACACTGTACCCTTATCTAGAATAGAGGCGATCGCGCATCAAATATGCGAAGTTTTAAAAGCAAAAAAATCCGAGGCATTACAATCATTAGCAACTGCCCAAGAAAAACAACAGCAAAAAATTGCCATTCAACAAAAAGCCGAAAAACTGATTAAACAAGGAATCGAAGCTGCCTTATCAGATTTTCAAAGTTGGCTATATTTACCCAAATTATTAGACCGCTATCAAAACGACCTAGCCAAAGCTTTAGAAACCACTAAATTTGACACTTGGCGAACCGAACAATTTCAAGCAGAAATTGGCAAATATCAAACCGGAATTATGGAATGGGTGAAGAAAGCCAGTGAATTTTTTCCCATCAATCATCCGGGGGAAATTGACATTTCTTTTCCCGAACCGCCCCAGGTTTTATTACCTGCCCCTCCTGATTCTATCAAACCATCAGGACAAAAATCTCGGAGTAGTTTACCAACAGCGATCGCCACTGGATTAGGTTGGTTATTGGGCGGTCCAGTGGGGGCAGCGGTTGCCGGTGGTGCTACTTATATTTTAACTAAATCACCCGCAAATTCCTCAAAATCAAACCTATCTAATGAAGCTTATCACGCTCAACTGATAGAAGCTTACAATCATGCCGCCCAAGACTATTTAACGCGATTTAGCGAGCAAGCATTCGCTACTTTAAAAGACTATGAAATCAAAGTAGGACAGATGATTGTCATCCAAAATCCTGAACCATCAAAAGAGATGATGATGGCTCAGTATGAAATAGAATTTTTAGCTAATTTATTGGCTAGGTTTCAGCAAAATTTGGCTAATTTAAAATAGTTTAACCCAGAAAATTGTCAACTCATTCGATCGCCCAGTTATTAGACCTCTTGCTTGCATAACAGATCGAACCTCCCAACCGATGGCGGATTTTCGGGGGGCTTTGAACGAATTTTGCCTTCTTGTCTATTATAGTCATTTCAATTGTCTCAAGCACAATTGAAATGACTATAAATTTTTATTGAGAATTTTCTGAATCGACTTGAGGATTTCTCCCAACAGCCGATATTTTTATTCGGCTACCAAATCAAACTTATGCTGATAATTCATTGGGGCAGAGTTAGCCCATTTCGCGATTTCTTCTTGATGGGCGTTCACTCGGTCTAAAATTTCATTAGCTGTAGCGGTTAATTCCCCATCAAAATTGGCTAATTGCACCAAAGAATCATAAAAATGAAAAACCCCAATACAACTAGAACCAATTAATGCCCCCAAATATTGATTCACGGTTGCTAAGTGCTGGGCAACGGTTGGCATATCTTCAAAGAGATAACAGAGAAACATCTGGCAAAGGAATAAAAAAGCCAGTCCGGTAAAATCACTTTTTTCTTCATGCCAACCATTGCCGTGGTATCATAAACTCGGCCAACCAGAATTTGCGGATTTTCGGCTTCTCCGAGTAAATTCAGCAGAGTTTGCCAGTGAATTTTGTGGTGAGTTTGGGCAACATTTTGGTTGATTTTTGCTAAAGCTTGGTTATGATTGGCTATTTCTTGGGATAAATCTTTCAGATTTTTGCCTAACCATAGAGAATGATAGGCATAATTGGAGAGAGAATAGCCGGAAAATTCTAAATCTCCTTCTTCTAATCCATCTTGATAGCTTTGCATTAATAGGGGCAAGGTGGCGTGTAAAGGTTCTTGCCAATGTTGAATAAATGTGGCAAAAATTTCTCGGAAGCCTGATAACCCTTGGCTTGACCCCGTTGTAGTAAAGACAGGGCTACTTGACCATAAGCATATCCTGATTCAATGTCGCCTAAAACTCCATAAATAATTAAGCCATGAAGACTATAACCAAACGCCGAATCTGGGGCATTTCCATATTGAATAGATTTGACTATTTTAAAGGCAATTAACGGGAGTAAATGCGGAAAAAATGCTGGCCAAAATTCGCATTTCCGCAGCCATGTTGCGATCGCTGATTAAAGGCAGATTGACCAAATTTTCAATGGGGCAACCTTGTAAATTTTGATTAACTGCTTTGGGTTCTTGAGTAAAGTCTGCGGTGGTCGGTTGTTCCGGCAGTGAAATCCCTAACTTTTGCAACACTGATAAAGCTGTTTTCACCGCTAAAAGTTGTTTTTTTTGCACAATATGGGCAACAATGAGAGTTTCATAAACGGGAATTTGATCCAGTTTTTGCCGTGGCGTAACATTAACCGAGCCAAGATTTCCATATCGGCAAAATCTCCATTGAGATAAGCTACCTCCGTGGCTAAGGTATAAATATTTTTGGTTAAAATATACTCAAAATCCCATGATTGCCTAGTAATTGCATTCCCACCCCTAAATAGATTGCCGCTGCTTGATAAGCCGTGGCATTTTTGGCTTTTTCTCCGGCAGTTGAGTTTGGCTAGGTGAATTTTTTGCTGCGGTTCTGTAATTAAATGTTGGCCGTAATTTAACTGTTTGACCTGTTCAAAAATTCGTTTTTGTGGATCTGATTCGGCCAGTTTATCGAGGTAATTGTTGGCCAATTTTTAGATGGGTGCTTTGTTTCAAATTTTCGGGAATTAGGGAATAAGCCGCTTGCTGAATGCGATCGTGCAAAAAGCAATATTTTACGGCCATGTAGTGGCCCGCGCATTCCAGCAATTGATTCATCGGTGCTAATGAAAGATTGACTCTCGTAATGCTTCACCCCTACATAGCGATCGCCTGCTTGGAACAACTTATTGATTGCGGAAAGGAACCAACTCATTAAAGTTGGGGTGGGAGTTTCGCAACACTTTGATAATAACAGCTTGGAGAGTCTGGACTTGAATCGCTCGATAGACTAGGGTACGGTTTCCACTGTAGAGAAGTTTTGTCTCCTGATAGCCAGATAAGTTCAGCATGATTATCTCCATCAATCAGATTTAATTAACGATAAAAAACTAAAACACAGTTTTTATGGTTGATATCTCAATTATGCCAAGATATTCCGAGAATTATAGTAAACTTTTATTTAGATACTCTTGATTCTTTACCTAGCTCGGTAAATATAACTGTAAGCTGTAATTTTTGCCGTAAAAAATTTACCGAAAATTTTCATAAAATATTGACGGCAATTCAATTCTATCAAATTGATCGGAATAGTTACTTATCCTTGAGTGGCCAAGAATGAGAAAGCCCGATCGCCTTGACTCATTCCTGGTTGTTATTCTTTTTGATTTTTTTAGCTTTTTTTAATCATTGTTATCAGGTTTGGGTGCCAGAAAACTCCCCCAAATCCGGCTCGAACTGGGCAAAAAACTGCTTTAAAATTTTCTGATTTTCTGGCAGATTGATATAAACATCTGCCGCTTCAATTAAATTGTTAATATTTTCCTCACTGGCGTCATCCATATCATCGCTTAATCTTTTAGCGGTTAATTGTCGATCTAAGGGAAATTGTAGGCGAATATAACGAGAATTATCCCCAATAATTTGCTCTGTAATATAATCGTAAATATCCGAGGGAGCATCGGTCATTACCTTGATCACTAAACCACCTTTAATCCATTGAAATGCTCCCCATTTTCTCGCCGCTTCCCAAGGAATTTTTCGGGTCGGATCCCCTGTGCCAATAGACAGAACGTGCAAATTATTGAGGCTATAACCGAGTCGAATTCCGGCAGCCACTCCGCAAGCGGTGGGATTATTAGCCGCTAAACCGCCATCGATCGCACAGTATTGTTTGTATAATTGATAAGTCGAAGTGCGATCGGGAATTTCTTGCCAAGGTTCATTAACAATTGCCTCTCGTTTTTCCCCGTTATATTGCTTAATCATCCGTCGCTGATTCTTGCCTTTGCCGTTGGTAATCGTCATCTCCATATTTCGGTAATCATTATGATCGGTTGCGGCCATTTGATCGAGAATAATTGTGGTTTCTGTGGCGCTGACCACTGTCCCATGATATTCTCGCTCTAATTTATGAGCCGGGAAAAAAGTGGGGGCTGAAGCCGAACAAATGCAAGCCTCCCACAATGGTGTTTGAGCAAATTTAGAGTCCCAACTTTTAAATATAATCGGTTCTCGTTCCAAGGTGTCATAACTGGTAATCAACAACTTGCATTTACTTACATCTGCGAGTTTTTTGTCTCCGAAGAGATCTTGGAGGACAGTTTTCAAGCCGCGATTAGAAAATTTCGGCCCTAAAAATCCATATTCCAGCATCACGGGTAGTCGCTTGACATCTAAACCATCCGTATAAGGAAAGACGATTTTGCCTTTTTGTCGGTAGAAATCAACAATATTTTCCGCCGGAA
Source organism: Planktothricoides raciborskii GIHE-MW2 (assembly GCF_040564635.1). NCBI lineage: Bacteria > Bacillati > Cyanobacteriota > Cyanophyceae > Oscillatoriales > Oscillatoriaceae > Planktothricoides > Planktothricoides raciborskii. Next base: position 3,782,608 of record NZ_CP159837.1, on the reverse strand, counting down.
TTTCCATAGCAATGGCGGCAGCTAACATTGACCCGGTAGAAGTGCCGCTGATTAAATCAAAATATTGGTTCAGTGGTTTCCCTAAGCGTTTTTCTAGGCTCAACAGCATTTGGGCGGCTAAAACCCCCCGAATTCCCCCACCATCTAAACTTAAAATTCTAAGTGACACTTTGATTGCCCTCCTGGTTTACTGTTGCATGAAGTGTTAGATTTTTGATTGCACTTAGTTTAGTTGTACTGCGATTTTGCCATCAAAATCATCAATCAGGCTAAATTCAGGCAGGCTAAATTCAGGCAGGCTAAATTTAGGGAATAGGGGGTGCGATCGCCCAAGTAACGGGCGATTACTTGCCAGGACTGGGCGATCGGCTCTATCTGGAGGGCGATCGGGTCTGGGTGGGATTTTTGAAATATGCTTTAACTTAGATCAATACCTTCGCCATTTTCAAGGCAATGCATGAAAATGGCGAAGGCATTGTTAGATTAGATCAGATTAAATCATATGGGAGCGATCGCCCATTTTTTTAGCCACCACTTCTAATTGTTTTACTCCACATTTGTCACCTGACCCAAGCGGGTAAATCTAATTTCAATTCGCCGCCGTTTTCCATCAGGATTGCGATTCGTTTCGGCGAAATCGCCGCTAGGAGTAACTAATTGCGCCGCCGAATATGGACGAAACTGTAACCCTTTTAGCCGCCCTTCTTTTTGTTGAATTTCCTGTAAAATTTTCACCACGGCTAAGGCTCTCATTAAACCTAAATCCGCATTAGAACCGGGAGATAACTGATTTAAAGAGTTATTCCCCTTGGCCACATTTTCTAGCACTTGATCTAAATTACTCACTCCCCCTTGATTCACCTGACCATCGGTATGACCAATAATCTCCACCACATCAATTTGATATTGTGCGGCATTAGTCTCAATTTGGGGGACTAACTGTTGCCGAATATAGCGGGTTAATGGCTCAGGTAATGCCGCACTACCGGACTGAAATTGATAAGAACCAGTTTCTTGAATCACGATAATCGGCGGGGCTTTGGGTCGCTGGGTTTCTTCGTCTAACTGGGTTTGTAATGTTCGGGCTTGATCGGCAAAATTCCTCACTTGTCTTTCGGCATTTTCAGCCCGTTGTCGTTGCTGAGTGACACTGGCTTCAAGTTGGCGAATTTCATTGTTAAAAAAACGAATTTGAGCCTGATTCCTGGCTACTTCTGCCCGGGCATTTTCTATTTGTTGTTGCAGTTGCCGGTTTTCACTTCTTAATTGTTCTTCTGTGGCTCGCAGACTATTAATTGAAACCAGGGGTTTAATAATTGCCAGCAACAGAATAAAGCTCAAAATCATAAAAGAATTTGACATTAAGTCCGTAAAGGCTGGCCAAACATCAAAATCTTCTAAGGCTTCTTGACGACGCGATCGCAAACTCATAATATCGCAAACTCATAATCATTTCCCTCTATTCTACTATTCTAATTCACCAAATCTTCTTGGTTGAAAAAAGATCGGTTCGGTGGGGCGAAATACTTTTCGCCCCTATGAATGCTTACAATTCCATACTAAGCTTCTGGTGGATAACTAATCCGAGTTGATTCACTATCATCTGTTTGGGGATGATTTTCTAAATTTTTGACTAATTCCCCCAGGTGGGATTTCACCATATTTAAATCACTCCCCAGTTGATAAATTTTGGTAGTGACTTCTTGTTTTTGGGAGGTAGCAAAGGTGCTATTTTCATTAATTGCCACCACTAGGCGATCGCCAATTGCTTGCAAATTCACCGTGACATCTTCCGTATAATCCTGCACCACTTCAATTAATTTTGACAATTCCGCATGGACATTAATTAAGCGATCAGAACGATTGTCTAAGCGTTTTTGCAGTAAATCCAAAGTTCTAATTACGGAGTGGAAAATATGGCTTGCTTGCTGAAGTTGGTTCACCACATCTCCCAGAGAATATTGATTCGCTTGAGTCATTCCCAGCACTTCTGAAGACTGTTTGGTGCTTAAATTAATTTGTTCACTTAACCGCACCATTTCCGCATTAGAACTTTGTAAAGCCGCGATCGCCATTTGAATCGATTGAGTGGATTGATTCAACACCCCCGCAGACCGCGATAATTCCCGCTGAGTCGTCACCAAACTTTCCATAGAACTGGCTAATTTATGAGCAAACTGACTCCGTTCAAAAATATTCGCTGACTCCCGGAAAATCATTGCCCCAGATTTCATCGCCCCAGCGGACTCTAAAAAGCGGGTATAAACTTGATTAGCCAAATGATTTGCTTCTCGATTTCCGTCCATAATTGCGGTTACTTTTTCCCCCAAAGATTGCTCAACCGCTTGTCTAACAGAAATGCCAAACTCGTGGGTAAATCGCTGAAAGAACTCTTCTAGGCGATCGACCGATCGCTCCATTGGGCTTTTATGCCCTAAACTGGGAATATAAACATTATCCACATAATCTTCTAAGGCACTTAACAGTTGATATCGGGCTACATTAGTATTCCGCAATAAATTCACCAAGGTCAACATAACACTACAAGAAACCGCCGTTAAACTACTAATAAAAGCCACGCCCATCCCTTGCAATGGTCTTTGCACTTGCTGCACCAAATCATCAATACTGTTACTGCCAAATTCATTAATCGTCTGACTTAAATCACTCAGGTTCATCGTAATCCCCAAAAATGTTCCCAGCAGACCAAAAGCTAACAACAAATTGGGCAATAACCGGCAAAAATAATCTAACTGTTGATTTTTTGATAATTGTTGGCTATAAACTTGATCCACTAAAGCCGTAGTATTAAGTCGATCTAAGTTGGTTAAAGATTGTTGTAATCTATATTCAATTTTTTCAACAATCTGCGGTTTTTTCCGTAAGCTTTCCTGGTGAATTAGTCGTCGGACTTGATGAGCAATCAGGGTCAAATTTTGATAAACTATCACGCGCAACAATATGGCAATTGCGGTCAAAATCACCAACACCGCGCAAAAAACCACTAAATAGGAAGGCAGCAACACTAACCAATTGCTCGGAAGCTGAATCATCCCCGGTATGATTAGAGGCGCGATCGCATAAATATTTGCATTCATTTTTTTTCTCAAGTTAATTGTACGATTTGGTTATTTGTTATTTGTTGGAAAGTTGTTTGTTGCCCGATGGCGTTTGACGGCCATCGGGTTTGGGGGGTTGTGGGAAAGTTGTTTGTTGTTTTTAGCCCCTCCGCTCCTCCGCTCCTCCGCCCCTCTGCCAGAATAACAAATAACCAACAACCAACAACTAATCTAATTCTCGTCGTCCTTCTAAAGCCCTTGCCAGGGTTACTTCATCGGCATATTCCAAATCGCCGCCCATTGGCAAACCGAAAGCAATTCGAGTCACTTTGGTAAAGGGTTTCAGCAGTTGCCCCACATATAAAGTAGTGGTTTCGCCTTCCACACTGGGACTAATGGCTAAAATCACTTCTTGAATATTTTGCTGACTGACACGACGAACCAGGGGTTGAATCGTCAATTGTTCCGGCCCTATCGCATCCATTGGCGAAATCACCCCACCCAAAACATGATACTTGCCGCGATATTCCCGGGTTTTTTCCAAAGCAATCAAATCTCGCGAATCCGCCACCACACAAAGAATATTTTGATCGCGATTGGGATTAGAACAAATTTCACAAATCGGCTCCGCAGAAAGATGAAAGCATTCTTGGCACAGCCCCACCTGTTTTTTCGCCTCCATCAAGGCGATCGCCAGGGCTTGTACCTCAGTTTCCGGTCGCTTCAGGATATGCAAAGCAAGTCTTTGGGCGCTTTTTGGCCCAATTCCTGGCAACCGTTGCAGTTGTTCGATTAAACGAGCTAAAGGACGAGTATAAATGGGAAGCCTCCTTGGGGGTGATGCCCAACCTCACCAAATCCAGGCTTTATTATAAAGGAACCTACAGCAATGGAGGCGATCGCCATCATCTTCTGATGTTTCTGTTCCCAGAATTTAATCAGTTTAGGCACCTCAGATCCACGGAATATTGAAATATTCAATTTCTGGTATTTTTTAATTAAAAAAAATTTTTGATCAATATATGTTAATAAAAACAAAACCGGATTTTATTTATAAAAAACCGGTTTTATTGTGACTAATTGATGGCTTTAATTTACACCGATAATGCCGCATTAACCCATTGTTTAATGGTGGTTACGACTTGCTCAATGGGGATTTCTTGAGATTCATGGGTAGCCCGTTTGACCACTTCTAATTTACCGTTTTTCAAGGAACGTCCGGGAACAATTCGATAGGGAATGCCGATTAAATCCGCATCTTTAAATTTTACTCCAGCCCGTTCACTGCGGTCATCTAATAAGGTTTCCACTCCAGCGGCATTTAAATCGCTATAAAGTTTTTCCGCGACTTCTACTTGTTCGGCATCGTTAATATTAGGAATGGTGATGATGGCATGATAAGGCGCGATCGCCACTGGCCAAATTATCCCATCTTTATCATAAGATTGTTCCACCGCTGACTGGGCAAGGCGAGAAACTCCGACGCCATAACAACCCATAATTAAGGGTTTTTCTTCTCCGGATTCATCGGTATAAGTTGCCCCCATTGCTTGAGAATATTTAATCCCCAATTGGAAGATATGACCTACTTCAATTCCCCGCGCCGTTTGTAGGCTTTGATTTGGGTCATGCTTGGCGCGATCGCCTGCTTTTGCCTTGCGAATATCCACCTGAATTTTCGGTAAAGAAAATTCGCTGCCCCAGTTTGCCCCAACCAGATGATAACCGGATTCATTCGCCCCGGTGACAAAATTTTGCAGGTCTATGGCGGTTCGATCAACTAAGCGCAAAAACTGAGGCGCAACCTGTTTATTCTTAGCAATATAATCATCGGCCAAATCCGGGGCAATATAACCCAATGGTAAAGGTTTCGCCGCCCATTTTTGCTGGGCATCGACATCAGGAACGGTCAAGGAAATAAGAGTTTTGCCTTGATATTGACTGGCTAACTTAGTTAACTCATTGGTTAACTTCACCTCATTCACATCTTGATCGCCACGAATGCTTACTAATACCAGCACCGTCATGCCACTGTCATACACCGCTTGGTAAAGCACATTTTTAACAATTTGAGTTGGCGAACATTGGAGAAACTTGCTCAAAGTTTCAATAGTATCTGTACCCGGAGTTTCCCGTTTTTCATACTGAGTAAATGACGAATTTTCCGCATCAGGGGGGAAAGAAACGGCTTTTTCTACGTTGGCGGCATATTTACCATCAGCGGTATAAAGTACCTCATCTTCTCCGGCTTCTGCGAGTACCATAAATTCTTGGCTACCAGTCCCACCGATCGCCCCTGAGTCTGCTTCCACAGCGGTAAAATCTAGACCACAACGGCGAATCATATTTCTATAAGCCCGATCCATATCCTGATAAGTTTTTTTCAGACTTTCTTCTGAGGCATGGAAAGAATAGCCATCTTTCATAATAAATTCTCTGCCCCGCATCAAGCCAAACCGAGGCCGAATTTCATCCCGAAATTTGGTTTGAATTTGATATAAATGTAAGGGCAATTGCCGATAAGACCGAATCGTATCGCGGGCGATCGCGGTAATCACCTCTTCATGGGTTGGCCCCAGTCCCATTTCCCGTTCTTGTCGGTCAGTCAGGGCAAACATAATCCCCTCAGTTTTGGTGTAAGTATCCCACCGTCCTGACTCTTGCCACAATTGGGCCGGTTGCATTTGGGGCAGCAAACATTCCTGGGCGCCGGTAGCATCCATTTCTTCCCGAACAATTTGAGAAACCTTCTTGAGGACGCGCCACATGAAGGGTAAATAGGCATAGACCCCAGCGGCAATGCGGCGGATATAACCCGCCCGCACCAAAAGTTTATGGCTGGGAATTTCCGCTTCCGCTGGGTCTTCCCGCAGGGTGACAAACAGCATTTGAGATAGTCGCATTTTTCGCTCCTCTACAAAATTCTTGACAAATAAGAGAATCATTATCTCAGGAGTTGACGGCACTCGGCGCGATCGCACTGATTTTTTTCAGCCTTGTCACTCCCTGTGTCTTTGGGCAACGAGTCCATATTTTATAATTGATTTTTTAATCACCTACAATCTGGTCTTAACCTACGATGATTATGATAGAAATTGAAATCGATTGACAAAGGTGATTGACTATAAGGTATTTTTTTCGCCAAAAAAAGAGGATTCCCCACCGCGATCGAGCCAAATGTCAAAGTATCCTGACTAATCCGTGGTGAGGCTGTATTGCTCTGGTGAATGCTGTTGTGCAGTTATGGGCGATCGCTATCACGAAACCCTCTTGCTTTAGATCACAGGTAAAGTCGAACGGCGATCGCACTCAAAACTGGAAAGAATAGACAGACTCAAATAGTGTCATTAGTCAGGAGATGTTTGATGAATTCCAGGAATATTGAGACTTTTTCTTGCCAACATTGTAGGCATTACCGTGCATCGACAACACGAGGGGAATTTTGTCAATTGCTTTTTGTCCCCGTACATGGTGACTTGATTGGATGTTCTTTTTATGTAGAGAAAGCTACCAATATCTCCACCTACTCTCATGCTCCTTACACTTATCCGATAATTCATCCGATGATTAATCCATTGATTCCCGAACTCGTGAAGTCCGATATATACCCCAGCTATCAAACTCAAATTAGTCATGGCTAAAACCATTATTTTCTCAGCAATTGGAAAAATAATGGTGATAAAAAAACAGATTAACAAAAATAAATGACCTTTTAATAATTTTTTAACTCATTTTTTGCTGATTTATAAAAAAAGGAAAATCGCCATGTTTGATTAATTTTATAAATATGCTGTTTTAGCAAACAAAATTACCCCAGTTATTTACTTGGTATCACTGACTGAAGTTTATGAATCTGGCTTGCTCAAATAGCCATCCGCGATCGCAGCGTATTTTTGCCAAATTATTCATCATTAATATTGCTTAGAGCCAACGCTAAATGCCATGAATTATAACAATTATTCCACTTTATCCTGTCGTTTTTGCCAGCATTATGAAGTCGAAGGAAGACGGGGAGGAATTTGTCATCTTCTGAATGTATCTGTCCAAGGAAATTGGCAGGCTTGCCCTTTGGCGATTCGTTCTTTTGTCACCGAACTAATTGCTATAGAAACCATCAGTCAGGCATCGGATTTATCGGTAAATTATGAAAAAGTTATTCCTCTAAAAACTTATAATTTTACCGATCGAGCATTCAGGAAAAAAGTCAGTTAACCCATAATCCAGTTGCCAGCAAATCTGGATTTAATTTAGTTAGCTTTAATTGAGATTTAATTGAGATTTAATTGAGCTTTAATTTGGCGATCGCTAACCGATGTTTATCTAGCGATTTAGCCATTTTTTTTATCAAAAAGTTATAATTTGTTCTTACCCAAAAAATTATACCACTTACAAAAATTTATGCAACAATAAGTATTTATATTGTAGGGTGGGCAAAACTCCACCATCATATATAGTAGGGTGGGTAAAATTTTTTGCCCACCCTACGAATCTTAGGGGCTGTTGGATGAATTGTTGTAAATGGTATTACCCTAAAATTTCCGGTGAAATCTAAAATTTATCTAAAGATTTTAACTCAGTGACCAAAAACTTAATAAAACTTAAAGTTTACCCGTGGTGAAATCGGGATTTATTTGTCAGAATTTAAGTATTTGCAAGATTATCTGCAAGACTATTTGCCCGGTTCTGGCTGTCATTTTGGATAGAAGATGCTACCCATCTATATTTTTTCCTTTACTATTGGCGGAATTTTCGTCGCCCTCGCTGCGTTGGCAGGATTGGACGGCGTAGATTTTGACCATCCCTTCGACGCTGACATCGAAGTTAGAGAAGAATCTCGGAACATTGAAGAAGGGGAGAAAATACTCACCCTGACCAAGCGACCCAAAAAAATGACTTTGTGGTTGCCGTTTTTGACGATTAAATTTTGGACGTTCGGAAGTTGTTTTTTCGGCTTAACCGGCATTGTGCTGTCGAAATTGACCCCCGGAATTCCTGAACTGGCGATCGCCTCAATATCGGTACTCATCGGTAGTTTTTGCGGCACTTCAATGGTTTGGGTTTTGCGAAACTTGCGGCGCCATCAAGCGGATTCCTTAATTCGTGCCAATGATTTAATTGGTCTATCCGGTAAAGTCTCTCTTCCTTTTGACAGCCAGAGCAAGGGGAAAGTTCAACTAACCCTCAAAGGTTCAAACCTCGATTTAGTGGCGTTCACCGATGAAGAAAAAGGCTTTAAAAAAGGCGATCGCGTCTTAATTGTTGGCCTGAAAAATAATCAACTTTGGGTCGTCACTGATGAATCCACGGATATTTAACAGGTATTGTCAATTTTTCTAGGGAATAAAATGGAAAATCAATTTAAGTCTTCATTCAAGCAAGAAGTGGTCGCGATCGAAGTGGCCCAAGTCCCCGCGAATCGATCTATCGGGGCTATTGGGGAAAGCCAAAGCCAAAATCTGAACTTAATGGGTATGAGTTTACCCTTGGTTGTTTCCGGATTTTTGGCTTTAGCTTTACTGATCTGGTTTATTAACAATTTTCTGTGCATTTGTAACCCCAATGAAATCCTGGTACTTTCAGGACGGAAACACAAAACTAAAGACGGTCAAGAAGTGGGTTATCGGGTGATTTTTGGCGGACGGACAATCCGCATCCCAATTTTGGAAACCATTAAAAAAATGGATCTCAGAACGATGGCCGTGCCCATTGAGATTTCTAATGCTTATGCCAAAGGAGGAACGCCACTACAAATTCATGCGATCGCCAATGTAAAAATTTCCAGCAACCCGGCCATTGCGGGGAATGCTATTGAACGTTTTCTCGATCACAATAGCGGCGAAATTGCTCGGGTGGCCAGGGAAACTCTCGAAGGCAATTTACGCGGTGTCGTTGCCACCCTCACCCCGGAACAACTCAACGAAGATCGCTTGCAATTTGCCGAACGCATTGCCCAAGATGTAGAAGATGACCTAGTAAGACTGGGCATCCATTTAGACACCTTAAAAATTCAAAGCGTTTCTGATAACGTCGATTACCTGAATTCCATCGGACGCAAACAAATTGCCCAAATTTTACGGGATGCAGAAATTGCCGAATCCAACGCCAAAGGTGAAGCAGACCGAGTAGAAGCCCAATGCGAACAAGAAGCTCAAGTGGCAAAAACTCAAGCTCGCACAATTATCCAGGAAAAAGAAAACGAACTCCGCAAAATTAAAGCGGAATTAGAACAACAAGCGCGGTCAGAAGAAGAACGGACTAAAGCAGCCGCCAATGAAGCCAGAGCGAGAGCGGAACAACAATTACAAACCATTCGGGCTCAGTTAGAGCGGTTGCGTTTAGAAGCGGATGAAGTGCTCCCCGCAGAAGCCCAAAAACAAGCTCAACAACTCAAAGCTAAAGGGGATGCGGCAGCTTTGGCGGAAAATGCCAGTGCCGCTGCTTTGGTGAACGAACTCCTCGCTCAAGTTTGGCAAGACACTGGCACCGATGCTTCCGAAGTGTTTTATATTCAACAAATAGAAATGGTGCTGCGAGAAGCGGCGAAAATTCCTGGCCGTTTGAAACTGGAACAAGTGAATGTGATTGATAACGGTGATGGCAAATCTTTGGCCTGTTTAGTGAACGCTTATCCCGAAATTTTCCGTCAGTTCCTCGATCGCGTTGATGATACTTTGGGAATTAAGGTGATGGGAAATAGCGTCAGTCGCAATGGACATAAAACGGAAGTTTAACGCCCGGAATTAATTAATCGCGCCAAATTAGCAAAAAAATAGGGAGAAAAATCATTATGGAGTTCATTTTTTCACTAGCAATTATCTTGAGTGTGGCTGGTGGGGCGGGGACTTTGGTTCTGCGTAACCTTTATTATATTTGTCAGCCCAGTGAGGTGTTAATTTTTGCCGGAAGCGATCGCCAATTGGAAGACGGACGGCGGGTGGGATATCGCTTAGTTAAAGGCGGTAGCAGTATTCGCACTCCTTTATTAGAGCGGGCATTTCGCATGGATTTAAGCAACATGATCATTGAATTGAAGGTCACGGGAGCTTATTCCAAAGGCGGAATTCCCCTCACCGTGGAAGGGGTGGCGAATATTAAAGTTGCTGGAAGTGAACCGACTATCCACAATGCGATCGAGCGTTTACTCGGCAAAAGTCGCAAGGAAATCGAAACTTTAGCCAGGGAAACTTTAGAAGGAAATTTGCGTGGGGTGTTGGCTTCTTTGACGCCGCAACAAATTAATGAAGATAAAATGGCTTTTGCCAAAAGCTTGCTCGACGAAGCCGAAGATGACCTAGAAAAATTAGGCATAGTTTTGGATAATTTGCAAATTCAAAATATCTCTGATGATGTGCATTATCTCGATTCTATTGGCCGTAAACAACAAGCGGAATTGCAACGGGATGCCCGCATTGCCGAAGCGGAGGCCAAAGCCACTTCAGCCATTCGCAATGCGGAAAACGAGCGAATTACCGCCCTGAAACGCATTGAAAGAGATATTGAGATTGCCAAAGCGGAGGCCGAACGCCGGGTAAAAAATGCCTTAACTCAGCGGGTGGCTGTGGTGGCCGAAGCGGAAGCCGAAATTGCCTCGGAAGTGGCTCGCCGACAAGCAGAAGTCGCCGTGCAAACGGAACGAATTAAACAAGTTGAACAACAGTTACAAGCGGATGTGGTCGCCCCTGCGGAAGCGGAATGTAAGCGGGCGATCTCTCGTGCTAAGGGAAATGCGGCGCGAATTATTGAAGATGGGAAAGCCCAAGCGGAAGGAAGTAAGCGTTTAGTGGAATCTTGGCAAGCGGCTGGCCCCGCAGCGCGAGAAATTTTCCTGTTCCAAAAGTTAGAAATTTTGTTAAAAACAATGGTGGCCACGGTGCCAGAAGTGGATGTGCGTAATGTCACCGTAATTGATGGCAATAACGGCAATAATGCTAGTAAAATCGCCAGTTTTATGGAGCAAATGCGGCAAACCACTGGGTTAGATATTGTGGATGCGGTGCGGAGTTTTAGCGGTCAACAGCCGGTAAAAGATGCGCGGGTTTTACCCAAAGCAACCGCCAAGCCTCAAACCAATAATTTCTCGTCCGATGCTCCATCTTTAGCGATCGCCTCCAAAGAGGTTGCATCTACCAACGTTGATGTTAATGCTTATAACGCTTTGCGATCGGATGTGCAGCAAATCCTAGAAAGGTTAGCAGAAAAAAATCCCAGTAATCGGCAAGCGGAACGGGCGATCGAAGCGGTAATCAAAGAAAATTTATCCCTGAAAAACCGCTTAAAACGCACCTTAGAAGTGCGCGGCAGTGAGGTGTTACAAGAAATCTTTGAGCATCCGGTTATTCGCATTCCCGCAGGCATGATTAAGGTTTGGGTTGAGCAAGATTAATTGGCATTTTTTATCTGCACCACAAAGGCACAAAGGACACAGAGAAAATTGCTCATCATGGCTCGTCTCTGTGTCCTCTGTGTCTCTGTGGTTGATAAAGTAATCGGCCTTATTGTTTTCGATTGAATAGACCACAGATATTGGTAGGGGCGAAGCATGACCGCAGAAGTTCGATGGGTTAGAAACGTGAATTTTTTACGGCCATGCTTCGCCCATCTGTAGGAGGCGATCGCCTCCCAGTTGCCTCTCAGGAAATATAGGCGCGGTAAGCGGAGCTATGCCGTCAGGCTTATCGCCGCGCAGATCGGGTTGAGGATTGGGCTATGGTTATGGCATAATTATGATGTGATTAAACTCAAACCGTTATGATTATCACCATCGACAATAGGTAGCAATAGGTAGCAATTATGTCAACAGTTTATCGCTTAAAAGCCAGTGAAATTAATAATGATTTGTTAGAAAAAATTAAAGCCAAGTTTGGCAATAAAGAGATTGAAATCGTTGTCTCAGAATTGAATCAAGATGAAACCGAGTATCTTTTCAAGTCTGAACCTAACAAAAATCGACTTCTCAGTGCGGTTGACAATATTAATGATCAGAATAATTTAGTTGAAGTAAAATTAGAATATTTGGCATAATTAAATGATTTTTCTGGTAATTAATCTGAGCGATCGCCTATTAAAAAAATGGATTATTTACCACAAAGACACGAAGGACACATTCTAAAGCGATCGCCTCTGTATTCTTTGTGTTCTTTGTGCCTTTGTGGTGAATAATATCTTTAGTAAATTAGGAGGCGATCGCTGTCATCAGCTTAACCAAACTAATCATGGTCAAATTCGCTTTTTTCCTTGGACGCAAAACTTAAATTTTGTAAAAATTCCAACACCACTCTATCCGGTTCTTCCGTACATTCGTTAACGTTGTAATATTGAATCATCCGAATACCTTGAGATTGAAGAATGCGATCGCTTCTCCGATCTGCTTCATCCTCCTCCTCTGCATTCACCCCCAGAATCCCTAATTTTCCTTCATAACAAATCAGAAAATAAAGGTCTTGGTTTTCTCTGCCCTCGGTGGTTGTCAACCGCGCCGTTGCTTTAGGAAAAAATAGCACCCCGGAGCGATCGAGTGCCTGGGCAATATTCGCCTCTGCTGCTGACCGAAACTGCCAACCTTTCCAGGAATAAGTGATAGTTTCAACAGGCGAATGAGCGATCAAATTTGAATTCCTTTCAGCTTTGATATTCGGTTCGTCTAATCCAGTTTTATTATCCCCTATTTTATCCTGGTATAAATCGGCTTGACAAAAGTTTGATTCATGTAAATTTCCAACAACTTTTGTGCCACTAATATTTCTCCCAGTAAGATTGACTGCGATCTGGCGATTTCGTTGTAAAGTTATTTGATTTCGCTTTAAATATCGCCTCAGAACCGATTGGAGATTATCTTTTTTTACCTTTTCCCCGAAGACTTTTGACAATTCCTTCCAGAGTTTAGATCCAGCATCTTTGAGATAATCGGGATCGTATCCGCTATTTTTGGCAATTTCCCGATAAGATAGACCTGCCCATGACTGACGAAATAATATTTCTTGAACGTGGTTGAGGCGATCGTAATCCAGTGCAGTTTCCACGATCGCGAGTGCTTCATCAACCGTCATGACTCAAGGTTCCTTAAAAATGATAGCGATTGAACAACAGGGAGGAAATCCAGGGGCACCTCATGCTGCAAATGCCGATGCTGCGATCAGTTATCCGCCGCCACCCACCCCCGAAAAAGGGTATCCTTAGAACTCAACGCAGTGGATCCTTCCCAGTAGCATAAGGCATAGCAGCATTTCTAGAAACTGAAATTGCCATCCCAGATTATATTTTACCATAACTGATACCTTTCTACTACTTTTTTCTTACTTTTTTCTTACTTTTTTCTTACCTTTTCTGACCACCCTAGCTGAAGGTAGCTCTTATAATTTTTACTAGCGCTATTCAATATCAATTTTTCATCGAGACTAACTATGTCTCGAGAAAAACCCCCAATCGACCGAGGACGTGAGCAAAAGGAGGAATATCAGACTTGTCCTAAGTGTCAAGGAAGCGGGCAGGTGAAACCAGATGGAGCCGTTAGAGCAGCGCAATGTCCGACCTGTAAAGGTAGCGGTCAGATTCTTAAACCTTCCTAAACTTTTGCTTGTCAAAGGCAACAAGAGTGAAATTTAATATTTATACAGGAGATAATGATGAACCATCCTTTTGATTTACAACTATCCCAGCTAGAATCAATCGATCTAGAATATGCTGTAATTGAAGCAGAAGAGGAGTACCTAGGAAATGACGCTGCCGTTAGCATGATTTCAGACTGGCGAGTTGAAAGCTAAACCCATAATTTGGAGCGAGCAAGCATTCATATTTAACAATAACGATATATATAGCAGTCCTATAGAAATCGTAATATTTTTGTAGGGGGCAATTCCTTAAGGCGGTGGTTGCCCCGGAGCGTTTAAGGGTAAGCTCACGCTTGCCAAACCTGTTACCCCTACAATTCCACAACTGATATAGGACTGCTATATTATAGCTACATATGAATGCTTGTGATTCAAATTTAAAAACTATATCGTCCTTGAAGTAAAAATATCTCGATTCAATTTTAAACACCGAGGTCGAACGGGCTTATTAGGTTAGGGATAACTTTTTAACCGAATCTAATACTTTACTATGGTGTTGCCTAATTTAAATGTTTTCGTTCTAAACTAAAAATACTTTCATCTATGATTCATCTAATTTTAGGAAATCCAAAAGACGTTCATGTAAGTCATCTTACTCAAGCTCTTACAGAACGAGATTCAATTGTATTTCATTTAAATAGCCGTCTACTACCAGTACAATTGAAAGCAGCTTGGGACTCCCAAATACAAAACTGCTATTTTACTCTAACCGATGGCTACAAGTTACAAGTAGAAAATATTCATAGCATTTTTTTGCGAAGAATTTCAGATCCTTGTGTTCCATCTCTAGGGAACTCAAAACAGGAAAGAATTGCATTTGACGATTCTATGACTACTTTGAGAGTAATACTGAAGTCATCCCCCGCTTTTTGGGTAAATAATTGGGAAATTTCATACCGCATTCACGAAGAGAAACCATTGCAGCTTGCCAGTGCAAAAAAACTGGGTATTAATATTCCTGCAACCCTAACCACTAACGATCCAGAACAAATTAGTAACTTTGCCGAATCAAAAGAAAAAGTTATTTTTAAACCAGTATGTGGTGGAGCGTGGACACAAACATTAACATCTTATCATTTAGAACCTAAACGTTTAAATATAGCCTTAAAAATATCTCCTGTGACTTTTCAGGAATATATTCCGGGTACTAACATTCGCACTTACGTTATAGATCGTTCAGTTTATTCCGCTGAAGTTAAAAGTGAAGCAGTAGATTTTAGAAAAGATAAAAAATGTCAACTGATTCCCTTTGATTTACCCGACAATATTTGTCAGCAATCTTTAGATATTGCCAAAGAATTAGGATTGGTGTGGACAGCGATTGACTGGCGGTTAACCCCAGACCAAGAATATTTTTTTTTAGAGGCAAACTCTAATCCTTTGTTTTTGTATTTTGAACGAACCACTGGTTTTCCAATTACTAATGAATTAGCTAACCTTCTTACTAAACAGCACTAATTATAAAAACGTAGAGATAATAGCGACTTTTGTCGTCACCAGTGCAGATCCGGTCATTAGCTTGGGATAGAATAAAAATATTCAATCTAAGCCAACGGCGATTATTCTACACCAGATGCGAGACCCGAATCCCAACACTCTCCCAGAGTATAGACAAGCGCTATCGCCTTTGACTAATTCCATCATGGATACAGTCTTTGGGCAATCAAAATTTGGCGAATTTGTAAGCGTTTTGGCTCATTTAATTTCAGCAAAAATACCGTTGCGCGACCTGTTGGAGTAATCCCAATAATTTGACCATTATCCAATCGAAAATGCTCTGACCATATCTGGGTGCGTGGGTTAAATAACGGGACAATTTCTCCGGTAAGTGGATCAAAAGTTGCCAAATCAGAACCTTTGTAACGATTACAGGGTAAACAAGATAAAGCCAGATTTTCTGCAATCGTTTGACCGCCATGTTTGACCGCAATAATATGGTCAACTTCATGGCTGTAAATTGAAAAGTTTTGGTGAATTAGGCAGTATTCGCACTGACCTTTTGCCCGATCGCTGGTAAGCTGACGTAAAAGATTTGGTATTGAAGCAGAACTCATTTTTGTAATTCAGAATAAGCTTTGGCTTTCAATAAAGTCATTAGGCGATCGCATTGCTCATATAAATCGAGTTCTGCCACTTCCGTCTCATGTAACGTACCTTGGCGATTTTTTTCTAACACTTCTCTCAGACGGTTTTGTGCTTCTGCCGATACTTTAAAAGCAATAATTTCTCTGGGAGTGGGACGAGAAATTAAAAAATCAATCACTTCTGTATAAGCGGGTGGAGGAGTCGTTAAACGCTCAACCGTTGGCAGGCTTTCTATTTTTGTGCTAGAAGGGATAGAATCCACTAGCCACGTTAATAGTTCCGGTAAGCGGTTTTGTAAGGGTTGAAGGCGTTTTGCCAGTTCATCAGATACTTGAATCGTCAGTTCAGCCACAGCAATTTCTCCTTATCTTAAAAAAATACTATCTCTGCTTTTTCATTCAGACTGATTAATATTCTAGCAGTCGCCGCCTTGAAACATAAAAGCGATCGCCTCTGTATTCTTTTTGTCCTCTGTGTCTCTGTGGTGAATAAGATTTTTAGTAAATTAGGAGGCGATTCCGCATCAGATGATCGCGAATGCGAATCGCCATACATAATTCACTATAATTCACTCACCCAGGGTTAGCTAACTGAGTTAAAAAATCAATAATTCCATTGATTTATAGGAATAAATTGCTGGTTTAACTCGATACCTGCGGCCTCTATATTAGCAATAGCTTTGACAATCATAGCATAACTCAAATTTTTAGCCGGATTCGGATATTCATAAATCGCCAATATCCCTGGATGAGATGAATTTGCCGCATGAAGGTTGAAAAAATCATGGCAATTTCGAGTCAATAATATCCGCCCTTCTTCTCTGGCAAAATCAAGCACAATTGCATCAGCTTTTCCCATTAATCCAGCTTGATTCACGGTGACAATATCGTAACCGGCTTCTTGGAGTAAAGTAACCAATTTCTTGGCTTGGGAGTCTTCATCAAGCAGTAGTCTTAGACTCAAGGGAGACTCCTTTGGCTTCTAAACGATAACGTTCTTCTTCTGCTTCTAGTTGCAATAGTTCTTGATGCATTTCGCAGTAGTGCATGACTTCTTGAATGGCAGCGATAGGTAAATCCCAATTTTCGGCAGCTTCTTCGGGGGACATTTCATTGGCGATCGCATCTCGCCAAACTGTTGAAGCCAAAAGTTTACGACCTTTAATATAAAGTTGCCGTCGCCAAGGGTGAGGACGTTCGACTAAATATTGCCAATTTTCAATTGGTGAAGGTTCCAATTCTGGAATCAGCAGGCGAATTTGTCCATCGGAATTATGGATAAAAAGCTGGCTACCGGATTTGAGATTTTGTTTCAGAGTCACCATCACAGAAATTGACCGCAGAATCGCTTCTTTGGTATTTTCGGCGCCGATCGCCATACGCAACCAGTCGAGTTGAGCAACTTGTTCTGAACTTAGGGTTAAATTCGGCAATTGAGTGTTTGCCGATTCTGGGTTGGATGCTGGAGTCATTTTTGATACCGTGGATCTCAGTTTTCTAGAGATGCTTCAATTTTATCCTAGGCAATTTCTGGGACATTAAACCAATGATAACGATTTTCGCGATTTCAACAGCCACGAGCAGTTTATTTTGAAGTTCCTAATGGCTAAAGCTGAATCGCGCATCGTCCCGGAGCGATCGCCTATTAAAAAAATGGATTATTTACCACAAAGACACAGAGGACACAAAGAAAAGCGATCGCCTCTGTATTCTTTGTGTCCTCTGTGTCTCTGTGGTGAATCATATTTTCAGTAAATTAAGAGGCGATCGCCCTAAAAAATAATCCCTTGATAAGCTTTGATAGTTTCCTGGGCGATCGCCGACCAACGATAAGCATGATTCGCATAAACTTGTCCATTGTTTCCCCGACGGGATAAATCTTCTGGATGTTGTAATGCCATCCTTAATTGACTCACTAAATCTTCCAGATTACAATCACAAACCCAACCGGCATCTGCCCCTTGCACATCTTCCCAAATATAGACCCCCCGCGAAATACAAACCGCTGTCCCTGCTGCCATTGCTTCTGCCACCGCAATGCCAAAATTTTCATAATAAGAAGGTAAGACAAATAAATCCGCTTGTTGTAATAAAGCTGCCTTAAAATTTCCGGTGACAAATCCGGTGATAGTTGTGCATTTTTCCAGGGGGGAGGCTTTTATTTTGGCCTTAATCATCGCTTCATAATCCGGGTCTTGGGGATTACTTCCAGCGAGGACAAAGTGAAATTTAAACCCTTCGGCGATTAGGGTTTCCAAAGCAGGCAAAAGCAGATTTAGTCCTTTTTTCGGTTCTATGCGCGAAAGAAATAATAATAAGGGGCGATCGCGGGGAATATTTAACTGACTTCTCACGTCACAAACTTCTGGATTAACCGACTGAAATTTTACCCCCAAGGGAATGATTAAATCCTGGGTTTTCACCCCAAACCGTTCAGAAATAATCGCCTCTTGATGACTGGTAAAATGCAGCGCTGACGCCCCGGCAATATTGCCTCTTTCCCACAGAGTTGTATAGATTTTTTTTAGCTGTTTTTTCTTCTGTAAATCCGCCGGGTCTAGAGTGCCTAAAGGCCGTAAAATATAAGGTAACTTTTTCACTCTTGCCACCGTCGCTGCGGCGGAAATTACTGGGGAAAATAAAGCGTGTAAATGGGCTAAATCAAACTCATGGGCATGGGTTGCCAGCCAACTCAATAAATCCACAGAAAATTTATATCGCCGAAATGGACTACAGCGAAAATAAATCACCTGATAACCATCTTGGGCAATAGGCTGATTTAAAGGAACATCTAATGGCGCTTGTCCCGTATCTCCATTAGAATTAGTGGTTAAAATTGTCACATCAACCCCTTCATTAGCTAGGGCAGCAGAAAGCCCTAAAACCATTTGACTGGGGCCGCCATAAACGAGGGATATTGCCGGAATGATTTGCAGAATTCGCATAATTATTATTGGGAATATGATTGGGAATATGATTGGGATTACATTTTCTCTGCTATACATTTCGATCCCCCTAAATCCCCCTTAAAAAGGGGGACTTTTCGATCCCCCTAAATCCCCCTTAAAAAGGGGGATTTTTGTTGATTGCCTCGAAAGCCCCCCTTTTTAAGGGGGGTTGGGGGGATCGACGAGGGGAACCGTACCTCAAAAAATCGCAAAGTGCTGTATGATTGCGGTTTATATTTGGTTCAAGAAATATCAGCAACGAGCAATTGTTGGTAAAATTTTAACAATTCTTGGGCTAGGGCTTGGTTGGTATAGTGCGCGATCGCTCTTTGATAACCTTTTTCCCCCAATTCCGCAGCTAACTGGGGATTTTCCATCAGTTGCATCAAGCAATTTTGCAACGCTGCCACATCTTTTTCAGGAAACACTAACCCAGCATCATCGATCACATAAGGAATTTCTCCAGAGTCCGACCCAATTACCGGCACTTTACAAGCGATCGCCTCAATTAAAACATGACCAAACTGTTCTTTCCAGCCCACAGAAGTTAAAGTTTTAAACTTATAGGTAGTTTCCGAAGGTAAAACCAAAACATTCATTAAATTAATATATTGATATACTTGGTCATGGGGAACACTTTCCACTATAATTACTCTATCAGTAAAGCCATTTTCTGCCGCCCAAGCGAGTAACTGTGACTCTAAATCGCCGCGTCCTAATAATAACCACTTCCAAGGTTTTTCGGGGATTTTTTCCAAAGCTTTTGCTAGGGTAATTAAGCCTTTTTCTTCCACAAATCGGCCTACAAATCCCACAATAAAATCCGTATCTTTAATTCCCAGTTTAGCCGCTAATTCCGGTTGGCTTTGGGGACGAAACAAAGTTTCATCAACCCCCAATTGAGGCATCACTACCATCGGGCCAGTATATCCGCGATCGCGCAAAATATCTGCCCCATCTTGATTACCCACCACTACCCCATCAGTAGCTTTTAAATTATAGGCTTCTAACCAAGAAATCGGCCACTTTAAAGTATAAGGCAAATTCCACCAAGTAAAGAAAACATTTTTTGCCCCAATTTTTAACCAACGATTCAGAGTAATTAACTGAGCATAAGCCAGCGCTTTTGCTCCTTGTTCAACTTGGATAATATCCGGGCGAAAATTCTGCAATACCTTAATCAAATCTGCCCCAAATACCAATAAACCCTGATTATTTTCACTAAAATTAGAAACCGGCACTACTTGAAAAGAACCTTCTTGAATGGGTTGGGTTTCAATAATTTTATTTTGCACCCCACCGGGTTGCCACCGTCGGGGCACCACCACCGTCACCTCAATTCCTGGTTCTAACTTGGCTAAAGCCCTAAACTTTTCTCGGTTTAGGTCAACAATATAAGTATGGCTAACGACTAAAATTTTCATAATTTTATTATTGGTTGGTTGTTGGTTGTTGGTTGTTGGTTGTTGGTTGTTGGTTGTTGCTTGCCCGATGGCGGTTGACGGGGGGGTTGGGGGGGTTGTTGGTTGGGGAAAATAATTAATAACTATTAAAAAATAATTATCAATTATCAATTATTAATTATCAATTATTCCTTAGTATAAATTTGCCCATCATTCCAGAGAGATTTGATTTGAGTGCCAACTGCATTGAAAAAACCCAGGGTATAAAAAAATCCCCGCACCAACATTTTTAGCGGTGAACCACTTTTATTACAAGGGGGATGACCCAGGACATGACAATCAAATAACCGGGCAAAAAAGCGGACACATTGAGAAAAGGTGAGATTTTTTAAGCCTAAAAAGAAATGATTGTGATAAAAAGTAATCTGATATTGCCAAGATTTTGTGCTAATATCGTGACATCCGCCCGTCTCTTCTCCCAGGTGAACTAAATGGGCTTCTGGGTCATACCATATTTTATATCCTGTTGACCGTAACCGCAGACAAAAATCAGACTCTTCGCGCACCGCAGACCCTCTAAATCGCTCATCAAATTTGAGTCCATGCTGCGTAAATATTTCCCGGCGAAACGACATATTGCAGCCTCTGGCAGAGAGGACTTGCTGGGGTTTTACCGTATGGACTAAATCAATATAATACCAAGCAATTCCCGGATCCATTGCTTCCGGGGGCAGTTGTTCGATGATTAAATTTCCCTGAGAATCGGTTAGTTTCATTCGGTCAAAAACTCGACCAGCGATCGCGCCTATTTCGGGGTTGTCTTGATAGTTTTTGGCATGGTTTGCTAAAAAATTATCTGGCAATTGGACATCATCATCAATAAATAGAATAATCTCGCCTTTTGCCCGACGAACTGCATAATTTCGCGCCCCAGGTAAACTGGCCCAGTTCACTCTAAACCAGCGAATTTTTCCCTGATTAGACATTTCTTCTAAATACTGTTGAATTTCTGGTTTATGAGTAGCGGTTTGGTCAACGACTATCGCCTCAAAATTGGGATAGTCTTGCTTGAGTACATCCGCAATACTGTCTCGTAGGGCATCTTCACGATTATAGGTGGGAATAATCACGGAAATTAAAGGCGCAGTCATAAGTTTTTTTAGTTTTTTTTCAGTTTTGGAGTTGATTTTTGATTTACAGCGGTTTTCCACTGAGTAAACCACACCCGTCGGGGATTAAAATCCCCGCCTGTAGGGGTCAACGGCCGTTGACCCCTACAGTCCGTTAAAACCGACTAATTATGCTTGGTAGGGGTCAACGGCCGTTGACCCGTACAACGATCGTTGACCCGTACAACAACCCTTGACCCGTAAAGAATTTTAGTCGGTTTTAACCGACTTAGGCTATTAGCCAGGGAATTAATTATTCGGGCGGTTAATGTAGTTTATCAGGGAATTAATTATCCGGGCGGTTAATGTGGTTTATCTATGAGACTTTTTCGTTTTCAGTAAACCACACCCGTCGGGGATTAAAATCCCCGCCTGTAGGGGTCAACGGCCGTTGACCCCTACAACGACCCTTGACCCGTACAACAACCGTTGACCCGTACAACAACCCTTGACCCGTAAAGAATTTTAGTCGGTTTTAACCGACTTAGGCTATTAGCCAGGGAATTAATTATTCGGGCGGTTAATGTAGTTTATCAGGGAATTAATTATCCGGGCGGTTAATGTAGTTTATTTATAAGACTTTTTCGTTTTCAGTAAACCACACCCGTCGGGGATTAAAATCCCCGCCTGTAGGGGTCAACGGCCGTTGACCCCTACAACGACCCTTGACCCGTACAACAACCGTTGACCCGTACAACAACCCTTGACCCGTAAAGAATTTTAGTCGGTTTTAACCGACTTAGGCTATTAGCCAGGGAATTAATTCCCTGGCGGTTAATGTGGTTAGCCTCAAATCTCAGAAACCGGGTTTCTATGAGATTTTTTCGTTTTCAGCAGGGATTGATCAAAGAAACCCGGTTTCTTTCCCCAAACGGGTTTCTATGAGATTCTTTCGTTTTCAGCAGAGATTGATCAAAGAAACCCGGTTTCTTTCCCGGTTTCCCGGTTTTTTCCCCGCGACTGCATAAACTCCAACACTTCCTACGATAATAATCTCAGAAACCGGGTTTTTATGGGACTCCAAATCTCAGAAACCGGGTTTCTATGAGACTTTCTCGTTTTCCGCAGAGATTAATCAAAGAAACCCGGTTTCGTGCAATGCCCACTAAACCCTAGATCGCCGCTTACCCCTTTACCCACAGGAAAACAACCATGAACGAACAACGCCTACAAGAATACCTTAACTTAATTCAAGCCTTACTTGAATGCCCCAATGGAGAAGAAATTATTAATACCCTCAACGCCCATCCCCACCTAATCGATCCAGATTTAGTAGAGGTAATGCAACAAAAAGCAGCAATGATGGCGCAACAGGGGAATGAAAACAACGCTAGATTTTTAACTGATTTAGCGCAGGAAATAGCCGCTTATCTGCACAACCACTTATCACCAGAATCTCGACAAGAATATATCAATTTTTTGGTTGAAGTATTAGTAGCTACTGCTGACAGTAAGGGCAACCCACAAGTTGTCTATCCCATCCTGAAGGCTAACCAAGATAAACTCAATCATAGATTAGTTGCCTTGTACCCAAATTGGGCTAACCATATTCTCTCCCAGGCCACACCGGAACAAGCCCCAAGCTATGCAGCAGCTTTTGTCTATTTCAGCAATTTAATTCAGCAGTTTCCTTTAGGCAACAGGGCGAGTAACCTAGACATTGCCATTACTGGTTATGAATTAATTTTAAACATCTTCACCCGTGAGAATTTTCCCGAAAATTGGGCAATGACTCAAAATAATCTGGGAAATGCCTACTCTGACAAAATCACCGGCAACCGGGCTGAGAATATAGATGAGGCGATTTGTTGTTATCAACGGGCATTAAAAGTCTACACCCGTGAGGATTTTCCCCAAGATTGGGCAGGGACTCAAAATAATCTGGGAGAAGCCTACAGAACAAAAATCACGGGCAACCGGGCTGATAATATAGATGAGGCGATTTGTTGTTATCAACAGGCTTTAGAAGTCAGAACCCGTGAGGATTTTCCCCAAGATTGGGCAGGGACTCAAAATGGTCTGGGTAATGCCTACTCTAACAAAATCACCGGCAACCGGGCCCAGAATATAGATGAGGCAATTCGTTGTTATCAACGGGCATTAGAAGTTAGAACCCGTGAGGATTTTCCCGAAGATTGGGCAGGGACTCAAAATAATCTCGCAATTGCCTACAAGAACAAAATCACCGGCAACCGGGCTGAGAATATTGATGCGGCGATCGCCTGTTATCAACGGGCTTTAGAAGTTAGAACCCGTGAGGATTTTCCCGAAGATTGGGCAATGACTCAAAATAATCTCGGAGGTGCCTACTCTAACAAAATCACGGGCAACCGGGCTGAGAATATTGATGCGGCGATCGCCTGTTATCAACGGGCTTTAGAAGTAAGAACCCGTGAGGATTTTCCCGAAGATTGGGCAGGGACTCAAAATGGTCTGGGAATTGCCTACAAGAACAAAATCACGGGCAACCGGGCTGAGAATATTGATGCGGCGATCGCCTGTTATCTACGGGCTTTAGAAGTTTATACCCGTGAGGATTTTCCCGAAGATTGGGCTATGACTCAAAATAATCTCGGAGGTGCCTACTCTAACAAAATCACGGGCAACCGGGCTGAGAATATTGATGCGGCGATCGCTTGTTTTCAGCGGGCTTTAGAAGTTAGAACCCGTGAGGATTTTCCCGAAGATTGGGCAATGACTCAAAATAATCTGGGAGAAGCCTACAGAAACAAAATCACGGGCAACCGGGCTGAGAATATTGATGCGGCGATCGCTTGTTTTCAGCGGGCATTAGAAGTAAGAACCCGTGAGGATTTTCCCAAAAATTGGGCAATGACTCAAAACAATCTGGGAAATGCCCACTGGTCTAAAATCACGGGCAACCGGGCTGAGAATATAGATGAGGCCATTCGTTGTTTTCAACGGGCTTTAAAAGTAAGAACCCGTGAAGATTTTCCCCAAGATTGGGCAGGGACTCAAATTGGTCTGGGAAGTGCCTACTCTAACAAAATCACCGGCAACCGGGCTGAGAATATTGATGAGGCGATTCGTTGTTATCAACTCGCTTTAGAAGTTTATACCCGTGAGGATTTTCCCGAATATTGGGCAATGACTCAAAATAATCTGGGAATTACCTACTCTAACAAAATCACCGGCAACCGGGCTGAAAATATTGATAGCGCGATCGCCTGTTATCAACGGGCTTTAGAAGTTTATACCCGTGAGGATTTTCCCGAATATTGGGCAGGGACTCAAAATGGTCTAGGAAATGCCTACTCAGACAAAATCACCGGCAACCGGGCCCAGAATATAGATGAGGCGATCGCCTGTTATCAACGGGCTTTAGAAGTTTATAGCCGTGAGGATTTTCCCGAATATTGGGCAATGACTCAAAATAATCTCGGAAATGCCTACAAAAACAAAATCACCGGCAACCGGGCTGAGAATATTGATGAGGCCATTCGGTGTTATCAACGGGCATTAGAAATTAGAACACCAGAAGCCTTTCCTAAAGATTGTTTACAATCGGGCAGAAATCTCGGTAATCTTGGCTTTAAAGAAGGTAAATGGGAGATAGCTATAGAAGGCTACGAATCCGCCATTAAAGCGGTGGAAAAAAGCCGCAGTTGGTCAAAAACTGATGCCAGCCGTCAACAGATTATCGCTGATTCTATAGATGTTTACGCCAACATCATTCAAGCCTACATCAATAGCGGCAATTTGGACAAAGCCATTGCTTATGTCGATCGCTCTCGCGCTAAACGTCTGGTAGACTTAATGGCCAGTAATGACCTCTATGCAGATGGAGAAATTCCGCCCCAAGTTCAGGCATATTTGCAACAATACGACCAACTCCAAGCGGAAATTGATGCAGAACGAAACCGCCTGCAAAATAACTCTGACTCTAGCCAACAACAGACAGAAAACTCAACCAATCAAGGAACAGATAAACCAACAAATAAAGGCACTGTCACCTCGACTCGCGCTGCTTTCCAAGCTGCTACGGAAAAAATCGCCGCTTTGGAAGCAGAAAAACAACAAGTTTGGGAACAAATGCGCCGTTTAGACCCCGTTTTAGCCGGAGAAAAGGAAGTTAACCCCCTAGATTTTGCCACCATTCAGCAACTCATCGAAAACCCCCAGACTGCGATTCTCAATTTCTTTACCACCAACAACGACACCCACATTTTCATCATCTACAAAGACAAAAACCCCGAACTACATACCTGTACCGGCTTTGGCTATCAAACCTTACAGGATTTAGTAGTTAACGAGTGGTTAAATCCCTATTTTAACAAGAAACAAGATGGCCTTTGGTATGCCAAAATATCGGATTTTTTGCAGCAATTAGCCGATAAATTGCAACTCAAAAACTTAGTAGAAACCTATCTCCAGGATATTAAGGAACTGATTATCATCCCCCATCTATTTTGGCATCAAATCCCCTTTGCTGCCTTACCTTTTTTAACCGATGAAACTCAATACTTAGGCGATAAATTCCCGATTCGCTACGTTCCCAGTAGCCAAATCTTGCAATATTGCCAACAACGTCCCCAACTTGATAAAATTAATTACGGAACAGTAGAAAACCCCGATGGTAGCCTACCCAGTGTAGAATTTGAATGCGAAACCATCGCGAATTTACACCAAATTCCTGCCCATCAACGCTTAAAAGGTCGTGAACAAGCTACCGTAAAAAATTATCGCCAACTTGCCAAACAAGTGCAAGTATTACACTCTAGCCATCACGCCCAATCTCGTCTGGACAATCCTTTAGAATCGATTCTCATATTAGCCGATGGTCAAATTACATTAGGGCAAATAATGACCCCCGGTTTTCGCCTGCCTAACCTCTCTGATGTGTTTCTTTCCTGTTGCGAAACTAACCTGGGTGTGGCGGGAATTAGTGATGATATTTTATCATTATCCACCGGCTTTTTATGTGCCGGGGCGCGAAATGTGGTGAGTACCTTGTGGTCTGTTGATGATTTAGCCACTGCCTTATTTTCCATCTTTTATTATCAAAATCGTCAGCGGTTAAACCGTCCTGAAGCCCTGAAAAAAGCGCAAATTGACCTCAGAAATTTATCCGGTCAAACCCTAGCAAGTAATTACAAAGCTGAACTACAAAAGTATTACGATCGGCAATTACAACTAGCCGACCAAAAGCGCCAAAAAGCCAAGAAAAATCGCCAGCGTCTAGTTGCAGGAACGCCCGACTACCAGCGATGGGATGAAGAATATAAACAGTGGGATGCCATAGGAAACCGCATTTTCCGAGTACAACAAAACCTGCCAATTCTCTGTGGTAAAGAATATCCTTTTGCCGATCCATTTTATTGGGCTGGTTTTATCTGTTCTGGTTTGCGTTAATGTAGGGGCGAAGCATTCGGGGATATGAGTTATTTGTTTTTTCCCAAGATTTTTCGCCCGGTAAGCGAAGCCATGCCGTAGGCTTTATGCTTCGCCCCTACGAGTAAATTCGTTATTTTCCGCAGCTTTGCATAACAACGGTGACAACCTTCGATATATCCATAACACCGTTAGCAAAGAAATCACCATGAACCGATATTATCAACCCGAAACCTACAGCCCACCGACCCCGAACCAGCATAACGAACCTTGGTTGCGGATTATGATATCAACATGGGGCGCGATCGCCCTCGAAGAGTTAGAATTAGAGGGAGTTAGAATTAGAGGGCGATCGGACTTTGGAAGAACGCCTATTTAAACACCGTAGTAACTTAACCGAATTGCCGAATAAATTTCCCGCGCCAGAAATCGACATAACAGGTGCCCCCCATGAAATCAAAGAAAGACAGCAAAAAATTGAACGAATGCGTCGGGAATGGGTAGAGCAAAAACGCGCTGAATTAGAGGAGGTTTTAGCGGAAGATAAAGAGATGATCGCGCACCGTTACGCCACCCAAATTCAACAATGTGAACAAGACGTTATTGCCGCGCAGCAACGGTATGACGACGCTTACCGCAACTGGAAGGAAGACCATCAGGAATTTGGGGGCGACTTAGACGACATAGCTTGAGGCTAAAGAAACCGGGTTTCTGCCTAGAAATCTGGTTTCCAGCCGCCTATTTTTCAGAAAAACCTGGTTTCTGTCTTGGTGGGGGGTGCTTTGGGCTATAATCCAGGCATCCCTATTTTTGCTTTGATTCGCGCTTTTATGGATAATGCGTCATTATGTCAATTGATTCGAGAAGCCTTGCACTCTCCTGAAAAGGCTGAGGCACTAGGACTCGCGATCGACTATTTGCCGGAAGTTAAGAGACGTCTTAATCAAGGTTGGCTACCCTATTATGATGAAGCTTTGCCAATAACAGAAAGGGACGTTAAGCGAAATATTAATAGGTTTCCTCAAAGATATTCTTTGAACTTGGAAACCGTTAACTGTCAAAACCCTTCTGAGGCTGCTAAGGTTCGCGAATGCTTTATTAACTGGGTAATGATGATTCTGAAGACTGATTGTAAAGATGTCAAGCGCGGACGAAAATCTAAAACTGTTAGTACGAGCGAGACTATTGGAGGGAATGAAGATTTGACTATTGAAGATACCATAGCAGATGATCTAACTCTCACTGGCATTAGTCGCCTGCTGCAAAAAGAACGTCATTCTCTTGCTGGGAAAATAAGACGCTATATTGAAGAAGATCCGGAAATGAAACTGAGAAATTGTCACCCGCGTAACAATGCCAATCTTGACTGCCAACTTTTGAGTCGAAAACTACTGTTTGAAGAACCGCCTCTTAACCCCAGGCAAGTTGCTAAGGAGTTAACTACTCCCGAAAAAACAATTCCCGAACAAACAGTGTACGATCGCTGGCGAAATTACTGTCTTCCTTTACTTAGAAGAATTGCTAGAGAATTAGGATACGAGAACTAAAAGGAGAATCTTATGGATACCACAAAAACTAACTTTTTGACGATGGCTTTAAGCAAAGAAAACCATGAAATTGCTCGAAAATTCTCTGGACAACAAGATACAGTTGAAAAAGGTAAGCAAGTTTACTTAAACACTCTTGCTGTTTTAGGGGTTCGCAGTTTTTTAGACTGGCTAGGAATCGAAACTGATTTAAACGCAGGCGACAGTTGGCATCCTGTTGTCCGTTGTTTTAATGATGTCGCTGATTTAGTAATTCCCAATTTAGGCAAAATCGAATGTCGTCCGGTTTTACCTGGAGAAACAGTTATTTCTCTACCTTCAGAGGTGACAGAGAACAGAATTGCCTATATTGGGGTGCAATTCCAAGAACAGTTAAACGAGGTGCAATTGTTAGGATTTTATCCGACCACAGACCCACAAACTCCGCTAGAAACAATAGAAATTACCAGTCTTCAACCGATAGAAACATTGATTGATTATCTCGATCGCCTAGAGTCAGCCCTGGATTTTTTTCAGAGTAATGACCCCGTAGCAGCTAAAGTTAAACAGCGATTAAATGACGAATCTTTTTCAGAAATTGTCACTCAACTAGAGCGAATATATCGCACCTATAAAAAATACGAGCGACGGTATGCCGGTGGTGAGTTTTTAGCAAGTTATTTAACCGTAGGAGGTCTTGCTTTTAGAGGTGGTACAGTTGCAGCGAAAGAATATTTTGATGAATCACAACAAAATGAACTGCAAGATTTAGCAGAAGAATTGCTAGAGAAGTTAGCAGAACTTTGGGGGGGTGATGAATCAGAAGAAACGGTTAATATAGAGCCTATAGTTGCTCCTTTATCCCAAGATTTAGCCACTGTTATAGGTGTTATAAATCTAAGTCAATGGTTGCAAAATATTGAAAGTGCTTTTGAAAGTGCTTTTGAATCAAATTGGCAAACATTGGAATCGTTTTTAAGTGAACTACAGGGAAATCTAATTTTTCGATTTGCCACTACACCCCGTTCCAGCAGGACTGATGCCGAAAATCCCACTTTAAGTGTAAGTAAAGTCAGTAAAATCACATTAGGAGATTATCCGGTTGCATTGATTGTCAACTGTCAGCAAAAAAGTGATGATAAACGGGACATCCTGGTAAGATTATATCCCCGTAATGAAGCACAAAATTATTTACCACCGGCTACACAATTAATTATCCTGGATGAAAATGGAGAAGTCTTTTTAGAAGCCGAATCTCGAAATGCTGACAATTGGATCCAACTGGATTTTCGCGGTGTTCCAGGAGAGCAGTTCAGTGTTAAAGTAGCTTTAGGGGATGCTAATATTGTGGAAAATTTTGTGATATAATTTCAATTCTTAGGCTAATCTAATATAATAGATATCTGGCAAAATTCTTAAAAGTCCCCCTTAAAAAGCTAATCTTGTAGGGGTTGTGAAATGCTGTCTTCAAAAATCGTTCTTCAAATCGTTATTTCGTGTAGGGGCGCAATGCTTGCGCCCTAGCAGCCGAAGAGGGGTTTTGTAGGGGCGCAATGCTTGCGCCCTAGCAGCCGAAGGGGGGTAGGGCGCAAGCATTGCGCCCCTACATAAAATAAGGATTTTTCCCACCAAAAACCCCTACAAGATTAGCTTAAAAAGGGGGGCTTTTAAGAATTTTGTAAAATGTCTCATAGATGCAAACTTGAGGATAACCAAATGAAAGCCATTGAAGTGACAGGAACCCTGGATGCAAAAGGTCAATTATCCCTCGACTACCCCATTAAAAATTTACCCCCTAGTCGAGTGCGAGTTATTGTGCTTTATCCCGAAGTAAATGAGGAAGTTGAAACCGATCCTGATGATACTCCCATTGCAGAAGTAAAAGCCAGTCTCCGACGAGCATTAAAACAAGCTAAATCTGGACAACGCATCCCCCTTTCCGAAATGTGGGAGGGAATAGATGTCGAATAACACGCCTTTTGTCCAGATTGATTTAACACCTGAGTATAAACGTAATTTACGGGAATTATCCAAAAAATATCGCAAGATTCGGTTAGATACTCAGTCCATTATTGAGCAATTACAAGGTGGGAATTTTATAGGCGATCGCCTTGCCGGGATGGGTGAAAATTATGTCATCCTCAAGGTGAGAGTTAAAAATAGCGATATCCAAAAAGGGAAAAGCGCCGGTTATCGACTTATCTATCAAGTTGAATCAGAAACTAGCATACTTCTGCTGACAATTTACTCTAAATCAGACAGAGAAGATATTAATGCTAATGATATTTTAAGTATCTTAGCCGAGTGCGATCGCGATGAATAATTCCCCGTTATCTCACTTTGGCGGTGCTGATTCACGGAAAAATTGGGGATATAATAGTCACCGATGCTAGTATTGTGGAAAATTTCGTCATCTAATCTAACCAGGAGAAAGCGATGGAGAAGTTAGTGCTGCTGACTTTTGCCGAGGGAGACTTGGACAAAACAGGTTTTCCGGTGACATTACAGATGGGGGATGAAGGGAAACCTGCGACTATTCAGGAAACCGGATCTTTGCCGCCAAATTCAAAAGTGGTTGAGTCTCACATCAATTGGAAAGTGACTTATTATGGCTTTATTGGGGTAAAAATTAGAAAATTAGAGGCAAAAAAAGCAGCACAAACGACTAACTTTTCTATCCTTGATGTTAAGGAAAAATCTGATGATTTCAAGCATAATTTTAATCTTTGGCTAAAATCGCAGCAATTTAGTCATATTAGGGAAGAGTTACGAGGATATTTAAAATATGATGATGAAGTGCGGTTAATTATCCAAACTTCAAATATTCAGCTACGCCAACTTCCCTGGCATCTTTGGGATCTATTAGAAAGTTACCCTAAAGCCGAAATTAGTGTCATTGCGCCCAAGTTTAAACAAGTGACCTCAGCCAAAGTTGCTAAAAATAAAGTGAATATTTTGGCGATTTTGGGCGATGATGAGGGGATTAATGTTGAAGAAGATCGAAAAATATTAAATTCTCTTCCCGGTGCTAAAGTTGAGTTTTTAGTTAAACCAAACCGACAAGCACTTAACGAGAGACTATGGGAACAGTCTTGGGATATTCTCTTTTTTGCCGGACATAGCCGCACGGAAGGAGAGACAGGAGTTATTTATATTAATAAGACTGAGAGTTTAACTATTCCTGACTTAAGGTATGCGTTAAAAAAAGCCATTGAAAAAGGTTTACAATTAGCGATTTTTAACTCCTGTGATGGTTTGGGTTTAGCTCAGGATTTAGCTGATTTGAATCTACCTCAAATGATTGTCATGCGAGAACCTGTTCCTGACAAAGTAGCACAGGAATTTTTAAAATATTTTCTGTGTTCTTTTTCGGAGGGTCAGTCATTTTATTTAGCGGTTAAGGAAGCGCGGGAAAGATTGCAAGGTTGGGAAAGCCTGTTTCCCTGTGCCAGTTGGTTGCCAGTAATTTGTCAAAATTTAGCGGAATTACCACTAATTTGGCCAAAGTTACAGGAGAGTAATTTAAGGTATGCTCTGGAAGTTATCTTGTCTACTTTGTTAGGAACCCTAATAAGAATGAGAATATAACCCATGTCAACAGCACAACTAACAGATTATTTTAACTTTATCACCCCCGATGATATTCGACTGAAAGGAACACGAATCGGCATCGAAACTATCCTTTATGAATACATCGATCGCGCTCTAACTCCAGAAGAAATTGCCCAAACCTACCCCTCCCTAACCTTAGAACAAGTTTATGCCACGATTCTTTATTACCTACATAACAAAGAAACTATCAGCAATTACCTAAAAAATTGGATAGAACATGGTCACAGAATGAGAGAACAACAGCGCCTAAACCCTCCACCTGTATCCGAAAAACTTAGGCAATTCAGAGCTACCAGAAAAGCCCAAATGTAAAAATTATTGCTACAGTTACGAGGTCTCGTTCCCAGGCTGGAGCCAGGAAGGACGCAAATATCAGTCACAAACTTTAGGGGCGCAATGCTTGCGCCCCTTTTTTGTCGAAAATTTCCCCCACTTGCATAAATATCCTCCTCCCCACCGATAAACCAATAAGCAGACACAAGCAAGGGAACACCACCCAAGATTCCCCCGCGACTTCTGCATAAAACTCAAACCGTCTAACGACTGAATAGTAGAAGCACTCAAAAGCTAATAGAGGTAAATATGGCACAACAAGTCGATCTTAACGAAGTCCGCAACCGCGTTATGACTAACCGTCAAAGCGGTATCGACGATCCTAGCTCACCAAACCGCGCCGTTTTCGTAGACAACGGCGGCAACATCCTCACTCAACCCCAACCCGGTCAACAACGCAACCTCTCCCGAGTGCCGCAAAAACTCTTCGCCGCCACTTTAATGCAAGATCGGCAAGTTGTGGCACACAAACTCCCCGCCAACGCCCAAGAAATGCAGATCAGCGGTGTCACCGGCTGGGTTTACGAAATTACCAGCGAAGTAGGCGACACCTACACCATGTTCATCTTCAACGACGGTAGCCTCTATCAAGTAATGGTCCTCTTCCCAGAAGTTGCAGGGCGTTACAGTCCCAGCGAAGGACATCTATTTTCCAACGGTTGCATCTGTCTCAACGAAGAACATGGCTACCCTACCCTAGAGAAAGCTTACGCTAAATCCGTACTCTGGGCAACAGGTTTTAGCTTCTATGTCCGCACCGGACAATTTCCTTTCTAGTTTCTACATTCTTGGCTGAAAAATCCGGGTTTTGTTCTGGAAAAACCCGGTTTCTTCCCAAACTTATTACACCAATATTTCCCCCAATATACCCCAATATAACTAATAGCAAGAGGTCAACTATGTCGCAAATTTCGTTGCAAATCTCTGAGGATGTTTTGCGTCAAATTGAGCGCGAGATCGCAGCTTATTCCCCCGAACGCGGTGGTGCATTGTTAGGGCCCATCGGTCAACCCATCATCACCCACTTTATCTTAGACCAACAAGCGCAAACCAGTGGCGCCAGTTATCTCCCTTCTCGCCAACTCACCGAACGAGTACAGCGACTAGAAATAGAACTGGGAATCGAGTTTAAAGGCGTTATCCACTCTCACCCCGGCGGTTACGATCGCCCTTCAGGACCTGATGAAGAAGCAATGCTGGAAGGACTTAGTATCAACCCTCATATTCCCTACTTTGTTGCTCCCATTGTCACCACACAGCGGCCTTGGGGTCAATTACGCAACCACGAACTTTCCCTCAGTCCAGGCAAAATTTCCTGCTACGCAGCTTACCGCGATCGCGGTGGGGTAAGGGTGGAAACTCTGCCAGTGGAGAAAATTTCCCAACGAGAGTTAGGGCGAATTAAACCTAACCAGAATCTAACTACACAATCTTCTCAACCCCCATCTATACCCATGCAACGTGATTTAGAATTAATTAGTCGCACCTTTGGCAGCACTAAACCGCCAGAAATCTTTACCACCGAGATGGAAGGACGCACTATTCCGGCTGGTTGCGTCACCCTGAACCGTTTGGAACTGCTGTTTTTATTCAGCAATAATTATCCCATCACACCACCATTGTTGTTAGCAACACCAGCAGAGGGAAACACCGAGCAAATTCAACTCCCCTGGTCCCTAGAAACACCCGCAGAAGAACGTTTATTAACCGCAGTCAAAAGCATTATTCAAAGTTCTGGTTCTTACCGAAAAGTTTACCGCCCTTTGGGAAAGTCCGCCCTCACCGCAGACAGCGAAATTGCTCGTTTAGCTGGATGGACTGGCTGTTATTCGGGAGAAAACCCAAAAACCGCCGCGACTGAGGTGCAACAAGGATTATTTGCTCGCAGTACGGGAATTTTGAGTCAACAGATTAGCACGAAACGGGTGTTAATTGCTGGGACGGGTTCTGTGGGTTCCTACTTAGCGGAACAACTGATTCGCAGTGGTGTAGGTGCAGTAACTTTAATTGACCCGGAAATAGTAGAAACGGTAAATCTTTGCCGCACGACTTACGATCTCACCGATGTGGGACATCCCAAGGTAGAAGCTTTAGGACGGCGACTATTGCATATTAACCCCTTGGTGGAATTGACGCTACAATCCAAGAGTTTATTAGATTATCAAGTGGCAGATTTTGATGCTTTGGTGCAACAAGCCGACTTGGTAATAGCAACAACGGATGACCCAGCAGCACAGCGGATTCTCAACCGTTTTGCCTATTTTCACGGCAAACCTACTTTGTTTGTTGGGTTATATAACGGTGCAGAAGGTGGAGAAGTAATTTTTACTTTACCGGAAAAAACACCCTGTTATCTTTGCGCTACGGCTAATCGTCATCAAGCTGAAATGGATTTAGGACGGGTAAGTGCAGATGGGGATTATGGTAGCAATGGTCGGGTAATGGGTGAAGTGGCCCTGTCAGCAGATATCCACCATGTCACCAGTGTTGCGGTAAAAATGGCGCTGTCGTTATTGTTGCCGGAAAATACACAAGTTAAGCTAAAAGGATTCTTAAATCCAGCAATTGAAGCAGGGTTTAATTATCTCACCCTTTCAATGATGCCAAATTACTGGTTTTATCCAGCTATATTTGGCGAAACACCGGGACAATACGCTTATCAGAGCGTTTGGTTAACAGCAAAGAGTCGCGAGGAATGTCCCGTATGTGGTAATGTTCACCATCGAGTCGATCCGCGCCAAGTACCATTACAGGAGTTGCAAGCGGGTGATATTCGCGCTGCTTTGAGTCGTTCTCGTTCTTAAGAATAGCAGTCCAGAAACCGGGTTTCTTTGAGAGTTACCCGGTTTCTTTGTTTCTTAATTGTTTTGCAAGAAGCCTATTCTTGACGACGCAAAAAGGGCAATATAATATCGCTGATTTCTGATGACCAATGTTCTTGAGGATAATGTCCCGCTTTTTCCAGTTTGACTAACTGACCATTGGGTAGAGATTTAACCAGTTTTTCCCCATCGAGTACGGGCAACCAAGGGTCTTCTGTCCCCCAAATAATTAAGGTAGGTTTTTGCCATGCTTTTGCCCCAGATTCAATTTCAGTCATGGCATTTTTGAGGTCAAGTTTCCGCACAGTATTTAACAGTGATCTGCCTGCGGCGGAACTTTGGAGTAATGGTGCCCGATAGATTTTTAAGTCTTCGTCAGAAATAGGATATCCGCAGCCCGCTTCCAAGGTGCGATCGATGGAAAGAGGGTCTTGGGTAATCATGTCACCGATGAATGGTAAACCAAATTGTTTGATTTTCCAAGGTAATTTTGATTCTGAAGAAACGGGAGCATTGAGAATGATTAATCGCTCAATTTTTTCGGTATTTCTTAGGGCATATTGGAGGCCAACGCTGCCTAAAAAGCCTTGGATGCCTAAAGAAAAATTAGCGATTTCTAGGGTGTTGATAAAGCTATCCAGGGCGCTGATAAAGGCTTCAGGAGTGTAGGGAAAGTCCTGTTTTTCCGGTTTAGCTGATTGACCAAAGCCAATCCAATCAGGAGCGATCGCCCGAAATCCTTTTTCTGCCAAATTCCGCATAATCACTGTCCAACTATAACTTTGGGCAGCTAGTCCATGTAACAACAATACCGGGGGGCGATCGCTGGGGTTTTGGGGATTAATTTCCCGATAAAACCACTTCAGGGAACCCACTTCAACTACTTTTTCTTCAACTTTCACGATGTTATTTTTATTTTCAGATTGTCAATCATTAAGCTTACTCCGTTTCCAAGTAAAAATGCAATATAGCGCTTATTATTTGGATGAAGTACAGAGGTTTTCTGGATTCCCGCATTCGCGGGAATGACAGGTTTTTTTGTACTTTATATAGTTGTTTCAATTGTGCTTGATCCAATGCTTGCGCCCCATCTCAGCATTGGATCAAGCATAATTGAAATAAATATAGCAGTAATTTTTGAAATTTGTATAAAAAAAGGGAGCAAATTGCCCCCTTTTTTGAGTTAACTGATTAAAGCTACTTTAGGCTTAAAAGTTCATTTCGGCTGCTTGAACTTTTTCGACTTGTTTCTTCTTCAGAACCAGAAGAATTTGAGACAAGATGACGATGCCAAAGAAAGCTAATAATCCTTGAATCCGCGCCGCACTTTGCAACACGATTTCTGTATCGCGCTGACCAAAACCACCCACATTGGGATTGTTGGTCAAAGCTTGACCAGCGGTGACTTGATCGCCTTCGGCAACGATCAATTCTGGGCCGGCAGGAATCACATCAACAACGGACGCGCCGTCAGTGGATTGAATGGTCACTTCATAACCACCAGAGGCAGCCTGAGCAATTTGGCTAATGGTTCCGGCAGCGCTGGCATTATAGATAGTATTGTTGGTTTTATCCCCGGTTGGATAAACTTGTCCCCGACCCCGGTTGCCCCCAGCGTGAATCGAATATTTACCGTATTTAATCGATTTATCGGTTTCGGGATTGGGAGATAAGACCGGAAATACAATCTCTTGATATTGTTCACCGGGTAATGGGCCGATGATCACAACGTTTTCTTGGTCAGCACTGTAAGGCTGGAAGTAAAGTCCTTCGACTTTTTCCTTCATTTCTTCAGGAATTCTGTCTTCTGGAGCAATCTTAAAGCCTTCGGGCAACATTAAGACGGCACCAACGTTTAAGCCACCTTTGCTGCCATCACCTAAGACTTGTTGGGCTTGAGTGTCGTAAGGAATTTTCACGACGGCTTCAAACACCGTGTCCGGTAACACAGACTGAGGCACTTCCACTTCAGTGGGTTTGGCACCGAGGTGGCAGTTGGCGCAAACAATGCGTCCGGTGGCTTCCCGAGGAGTTTCGGGAGCGGTTTGCTGCGCCCAGAAAGGATAGGCAGCGGCTGACTGGGGAATTACCAGGTCGCTGGCAATGAATAAGCTAAGGGTGGTGACGGCTAAAACCAGTCCTTTGGCGATCGCCTTTTGACTAAGCCGTAGTATCTCCGATAAGGAATATGTTTTCATCTTCGATGAGAGGTTCTCTGCTCCAAAGGTCAAACGTGGGAAATAACGGGGGAAATTTAGATTACTTCAATGGGCAATTACATTGAAAATCTAAAGGCTAAAATTTAAAATTTTTACGCCCAGTAGGGTTCTTCCCCGGTGCGGAAGTCGGTTTCAGTCCATTGACTGATAAACACGGTGTCGTCTTGCACGTTGACGTGAGTCAGGGCTAGAGACAACGGTGCAGGGCCACGCACAACTTTGCCTTCGGCATTGTACTGAGAACCATGACACGGGCACATAAATTTATTTTCACCAGCGTTCCAAGGCACCACGCAACCCAGGTGAGTACAAACGGCGTTGATTCCGTAATCTGCTAGACTTTTGTCTTCAGTTACTACTAAGTAGGTGGGGTCGCCTTTAAGACCTTGGACTAAGGTGCGATCGCCTGAATTATGACTAGCCAAGAACTGGGTGGCTTTCACATCATTACCCAGGGCATCTTTAGCAGTGACACCCGATCCACCACCCCCACTAGAGGGAGGAATAAAATATTGAACGACCGGATAAAGTGCGCCTAACGCGGTTCCCGTAACGGCACCAAAGGTCAGAAAATTCATAAATTGACGACGCCCCATGCTGGGGACATCGGGAGATCCAGAAGCTTGAGCCATGAGCTAAACAGCTAGGTGTATGGTACAGTTTTATTTTTTAATAGAGCAATCCCAATCGGGAGTTTGACGGTTCACCGTTCCTGGTTCACCGTTGCTGGTTCACCGTTCCTGGTTAACTGTTAACTGTTAACTGTTAACTGTTCACTGTTCACTGTCAAGGGTTACTTGTCACTTGTCATTAGACTTAACAACTAAGGACTAAGGACTAAGGACTAAGGACAGGGGTGAACGATGAACGGTCAGCCTCCGTGCAGACGGGGGTCAACGGTCAACTGTTAACTGTTAACTATCAACGGTCAACTGTCAACCCTCAACAGCTTGAGATGCCCAATTAGAGCATTCCTTAGAGAATTATTACATTCTTTTACGCCATAATCGTAATTTCTGAAAACGGGATTTTTGTAAATTGTGATTGTAAAATTGTTCTTTTAATGATATGGACGGAAATACATTACGAGCATTGTTGATCCAGAAATGGGGATATTCCTACGACATTCAACTGCGCCGGACTCAAGGTAAGATGTTTGTCCAGGTGATGTGGAAATACTTAGAGCAAGCCTCTTTTCCCATGACCGAAGCGGAATATCAAGAGCATTTGAACGCAGTGGCGAATTATCTGCACGCTTGGGGCGGGTTTGAGCAAGTGCAACGTTTTATTGAAAATACTCAGGAACGTCCTCGGTTGGGTAAAGCGGTCAGTATTCCCATTGATTTGGGCGAAAGGGCTTCTGAATGGATTTTGGAAAATTCCTAAGCTGGCTGAATGCTTTAAGTCCCTCTGGGACGCGATTCGCGCTTCGGGATCCGCGAAAGCGGAATCGCACCAGAGGCGCTCAACAGGCTCTCAACAATTGATAAAAATGGAGAATAACCACCACAGGATTATTCTCCATAGACAATTCTGAATGAAATCATATTTAAATTCCCGAAATGGGTAGAGTGATGGCAAATTCTGTACCTTGACCAACGGTGGAAAAACATTCTATTTTTCCTTTATGTTGTTCGGTAATAATTTTATAACAGATCGAGAGTCCTAAGCCGGTTCCTTGACCGACATCTTTGGTGGTGAAAAAAGGGTCAAATACGCGGTCTTTGACCGAGGCAGGAATCCCTGATCCATTATCAATGATGCGGATTTTCACCGATTGGCGATTCCCGCCCATTTCAGTAATAAGCTCAGTAATAATCTGAATTCGACTGGGGTTTTGTTCAAAATCAGCCCAAGACCGGGTGCGATCGCGCAAAGCGGATCGCTGCCGCGAATCGCGCTGGTCTATCGCATCAATAGCATTATTAATAATATTCATAAACACCTGATTCATTTGATCGGCATAACATTTAACTAAAGGTAACTTACCATAGTGTTTTTCTATTTGAATTTCGGGACGATTTGCCGTGGCATTCAAGCGAGGCTGCAACAAAATTAAGGTACTATCAATTCCTTGATGAATATCCACCGCTTTAATCCCAACTTGATCCATGTGGGAAAAAGTGCGTAAAGAAGAAACAATCGCCTTAATTCGATTCGCCCCTTGTTTCATGGATCCGATCAAATTAGGAATATCTTCGATCATAAATTCTAGATCGATATCTTCGATTCGATCCGTAATTTCTGCGGCGGGTTCAGGGAGATAGGTTTGATAAAGCTGAATTAGTTGAATTAAATCTTGCACATAGGTCTGAATATGAGCCAGATTACCATAAATAAAATTCACGGGATTATTAATTTCATGGGCAATTCCTGCCACCAGTTGACCCAAACTAGACATTTTTTCTGTTTGAATTAATTGACTTTGAGCATGGCGTAACTCTTCTAAAGCTTTAGCTAATTCCTGAGTTTGTCGTCTCAATTTTGCTTCGGAATTCCGTAGGGCTGATTCCGCTTCTTTTCTGGCGGTAATATTTTCTTGAATTCCGAGAAAATGTGTCATATTTCCCTCAGCATTAAAAATCGGCGAAAGCGTCGCTTGTGCCCAATAAAGCGAGCCATCTTTGCGGCGGTTATGAAATTCCCCACGCCATTCTCGTCCCGATTTAATCGTTTGCCACAACTCCTGATAATAAGCTTTGCTTTGTTTACCGGAATTCAAAATCCGAGGAGTCTTGTCCTTAACTTCTTCAAAGGTGTAGCCAGTCATTTGAGCAAACTGGCGATTTACATACTCAATTTTGCCGTGCAAATTAGTAATAATAATCCCATTGGCGCTTTGTTCTACAGCTTGGGAAAGCTTGCGTAATTCTTCTTCGACTTGTTTGCGGGCAGTGATATCCAGGCTGTATTCAATTATCTGCACCACATTTCCCTCCTCATCTAAGATCGGATAGCCGTGAACTTCTACCATCATCGGTTCGCCATTAGCCCGAAAGTGGGTATGTTCAAGCACCACCGGCTGTTTGGTCTGCTGAACGATTTGCAAGGGGCAAGAATGTCGGGCATTTGTACAGGAGGTATTGCTTTGATGGGTTAAACCCAGGCTAATTCCTCGATCTAATTTCCCCAGCTTTTTGGCCGCAGTATTCGCCGTAATAATCTTGTAATCTTTGACGTTAACCACATAGAAAGGATCCGCTAGAGAATTGATGATATTATTTAAAAATTTATTTTGTTGTTCAATTTGTTTTTCCGCTTCAGCCCGTTTATTTTGAATATTAGTTAACCAGAGAGCAATCACCAGACCGATCGCCCCTAATCCGAAGAAAAGCAGGGTCGTTTCTTGCCGAATGGGGTTGAGTGCCTCCTGGAGATCCGCAGTGGATATATAGGAAACCACTTGCCAATAATATTCTGAGGCACCGATTTCCGCTTGGCTGGGAGCAAAGGCTTCTTGGGCGATCGCAATACTGGATTTTTGTGTTCCCCTTAAAGGATAGATAGTGACAAAGGTAAATAAGCCATTTTTACTATAAAATTGACCGGATTTTTTTTTGCTCATTTTTTGCCATTCCTCTGGAAAATATTGCCCAAAGGTTTGATGGTTGCGATCGCCATACATAAACCCCCACAACCGGGCATCTTCCACTCCCGTCAGCCAAAAACCCTGGGCGTTTAGCAGCATCACATTCCCCGGAGCATAAGCCGCATTATTTTTCAGTTGGTTTAACAACTGATTTCCCAGGTAGTTAAGTAAAACAATTCCTCGTTTTTGATTCTGGTCATCAAACACCGGAACCCCAAATCGAATCATTGGTTTTAATGGTTGTTCAATTTGGTTTCCTTCCACATTTAAATCAAAGGGAGAAACAAATATTTTTCCTGGATCGATCTGAAATGTATCTTTAAAGTAATAGCGATTTCCTTGATTTTGCAGTTTTTCATCCGGCACAATCGATGCGCGATCGCCATTAAAATTCACCCGAACAATTTCCATCCCGGTTTGGTCTAAAAACCGAATCTGGTCGTACATTTTTTTTGAGGCGGAAAAATTTAAAAATTCACGGGCTAATTCATCCCGATATTGGGGATTTTCTAGCTTAATATATAATTGCAATTCATTAAGTTTTGTTAAAAATATTAAATCAGATACGATTAACTGAAATTCCCTGGTAATTTGGTCAGTTTGGCCTTTGACACTATTACTGGCTTGGATTTCCAGAACAGTTTTCGCCTGCTTTGCTTGTTGAGCATAAATAATCCCAGTAACAACAGCTATGGGTGTGATAAGAAGCAAGAAGGTAGTCACAAACCGGATGGTTTTTTGAATCATGGTTGATTCCGCCTGTAAATATAAATAGGTTGTAAATCTGAGTCTATATTGCGATCGCTCCCTGAATATTAGGACTTACGCAACGACTCTATATATGGGGTATTAGTCGGTAACAGTCTGGGAAAAACACCCTACCGATAGCGTTCATGGGTAATTCCTGAATATTTAAAATTGGCCAAATTTGGCCACAGATCCCCGACTTTTGCCAAGAATCCGGGAATCTTAAATCTCATGGGAGCATCTATCCCCTGCTTTTCCACCCACATAAGTGCCGGGAAAAGCTATCCCGCTATCACCCTGTTCCACCTCAACATTAGTCCGCAGATAATCCCGCAACTAATCCCGCAACCAATCACAAGCATACTCCAGAGTGGGAATATCACTGCCTAGATCCCCCCACTCAATCCAACTATTTAGTAATGTTTATTAGTCATGCTTACTTTCCTAGTTCTACTCCTTTACATAAATCCCGATCGCCCTCTTCCACCTCAACATTTGTCTGCAAATAATCCTGCACCCAATTGCAAGCATAATTGAGCGGTTTCAGAGCGAGAATATTCTTTAAATTCCAGATAATCATAGTGCCTTCTTCTCCCCCAGAAACCAGGAAGTTGCCATCAGCGGTAAAAGCCACGCTAAAAACCATCGATTGATGACCGGGTAAAATGGCGAGTAATTCTCCGGTATTACTCCATAATTTTACATTCGTATCT
Organism: Planktothricoides raciborskii GIHE-MW2; assembly: GCF_040564635.1. NCBI lineage: Bacteria > Bacillati > Cyanobacteriota > Cyanophyceae > Oscillatoriales > Oscillatoriaceae > Planktothricoides > Planktothricoides raciborskii. The sequence goes on along the minus strand of NZ_CP159837.1, from coordinate 3,740,425 downwards.
ACTCCCGCTGTCGCAATAATTTTACCGTCAGGACTGATGGCCAATCGGTTTAACCCACTTAAATTAGGTATCGTCTTGAGTAATGTTCCATCTAATTCCCACAATTTCAAGTTACCATCGCGACTAGAAGTGACAACCAAATTTCCTTGAGGACTAAAAGCAACTCCCCAAACTGGGCCATCGTGGTTCAGAGTGGCCGCTAATAAACCATCGGCAACCCGCCAAATTTTAGCGGTGCCATCAGCGCTGGCCGAGGCAATGAATTGACCATCAAGACTAAACCCTAATCTCCAAATAATTTGATTATGCGCGGGAAAACTATGCAGTAATTTTCCTTCAAAATTCCAAAGTCTAATCGTTTTATTATCTCCAGAAGCGATGGTTTTTCCATCAGGGGCGATCGCCAGAGCATTAACCGGCGCTTGATGTCCTGCGAAAGTTTTGAGCAGTTTTATCTCTGAAGTTTCTGGATTACTAATATCCCAAATTTGCACTTGCTGATCCACACTACCCGTCACTAACATTCGACTATCTTGACTAAAAACCGCCGTCCGAAAAACTGTAGATTTGTTATCTTTCAGGGTTTGCAAAAGTGTGCCATCAGACCGCCATAATTTTAGGGTTTGATCCACACTGGTTGAAGCGATTAATTTACCATCCGGGCTCGTCGCCACATCCCAAATCTTATGCTCATGTGCCTTGAGGGGTTTTAATAGATCGTGATTCAGCTTCCAGAGTTTAATTTCCCCCTGATTATTCGCCGAGATTTCCATTAAACCATTGGCACTCATGGCCACGAATCCAACTTGGCTGCGAAACATATTTAACTCGGCAATCAAGTTGCCGTTAAAATTCCAATATTTAATTGTGTTTTATTCGTCAATTGTAGTATTTTTTTATTGAAAATAAATAGCAAAAAATTCCCGATTGGTGGGAATTGTTTTGACTAAAGTGCCGTCTATTTTCCACAGTTTTGCCGTGAGATCGTGACTAACAGATACCAGTAAATCTGTCCCTGGGCAAAACTTTACATCCGAGACAGTTTTCTGATGTCCTTTTAGGGTGTTCAGCAAGCTACCATCAACGCTGCATAGTTTAATCGTATTATCCGCTCCAGCAGAATCAATCATAAGGCTATCGGGACTAAAAGTCACACTTAGCACGATGTTTTGATGACGGATAAATGTTTTTAAGAGTTGGCCATCAAGGTTCCACAATTTTACAGTGCGATCGCCACTTGCTGAAGCGATTAGTTGACCATTGGGGCTAAACGCCACTCCCCAAACCGGCATTTCATGGGCTTTAAAACTTTTGATTAATGTACCATCAACCCTCCAAATTTTCACAGTGCCATCTAAACTCGCTGCTACGAGTAAATGACTGTCAGGACTAAACATCACCCGCCCAACGGATCCGCTATGTTTTAAGATATGCAAAAGTTTCCCATCCGGTTGCCAAATTCTCACGGTTTGATCTTCAGCACCCGTGGCAATTAACTGAAGGTTGGGACTAATATTCACCGCCGTAACACTGCCTTTATGTCCGCTTAAATGGTTAAATTTATAACTTCCATAGACTGCTTGATTTAAGGCAGTTTCCACATTTTCTATGGTGGCGCGATCGCCTTTGGAAAAATTTTCTAACTTGCGGTTAGCTTGAATTGCGGCAATTATTGCATCTAATTGTCGATTGGCAAGCAGCAAACTTTCTGAGGATGCAGTTAAAGCTTTTATTTCGCTAATTCTGGCTTCTCGATATTGTTGAAAAGCCAAGACTCCTAAGCCAGAAGATACCAGAAAAGCTAGACTGATTGCTCCTAAAAATAATCTGTGTAATTTGGCAGTTTTTTGTTCTTGCCATAACCTTCTTTTTTCCTCAGCTAATTGGGCAGCGATCGCTTTTGCTTCAGATTCAATAGCTTTAGATCCTTCGGCTTATAAAGCCCGTTGGACTTCTTGTTTGTCACAGTCCACCGAAGCGGCTAAAAACTGATAATCTAAATCGCTTAAACTTTTGCCTTGCGCCCATATTTGCGCCTCTTTTAAAGCTCGGCCTCTTAATAATCGTGATTCATCGGTTTGCCCCGAAGCAACCCAAGCATCAAAAGTTTGAGAATAAGGCCGTAAGGCTGAAAGTTGTTTTTCTACCGACTTTTGATTAAAAAATTCCTGATAAATTTTATTTTTTACTTGTAAATATTTCTGATGTTTGACCACCAAACCTGATAAAATTAGTTCTGTAATCTCCCAGCTTTGTGTTGGTTATGCAAAATGCGATCGCGAATGGTTATTAAATGTTATGGTTCATCCTGAGACTCCCAATGCTTAATCACTTGGCTTTTGACCAAATTTTGCACCCAAAATGCTTCCGTACTTGGGGGAATACTTAAGCCATATGCCATTGACTTGGCTGCTATTGTAACTAAATTACAGAGTTTTTGAGTCAGAAAAGGTTGGCCATTTGTCCAAAGCAAGATTTCTTGCAAGACGTTTTCTGGATGACTCACATGAGCTTCTAATCCTTTTAAAAGCGGCTGCGCTTGTTCCAGAGTAAATCCCCCTAAATCGATCGCGGTGCCAATATTAAAGGGAGTGCGGCTTTTATCTTGGATTAAATCACTGGGAGTAGCTACCCCAAATAAGGCAAAGCTAAGACGATGGTATGCGGGATTAGTGGCTCTTTGGTTGTAGCAAAACCGAATCAGAGCAAAAAAGTCATCTACCGCAAAATATAACCGAAAAATACTATCAATTTTATCCAAAAAATCAAAAATTTTTATGCATTTATATTTGTTAAAATAACTTATTCGATAAAATTACTTAATTTTGGCAATAAAGAAACTTCTTCCACTTCTTGCAACCAAGATTTTAGCGGAAACTTGTCAATTAAATTAAATCCCCGCCATAATTCGGTGACAATTCCTTTGTACCATTGTAAAGGGGTAATATTTTCACTGCAAATTCGAGTTAGGTCAATGGTAGTACAACCATATCCCTCTTGTTCTAAGCGCTTTCTCGTATGTACCATTAGGGAAGATTTGCCCATTTGTCGGGAATTAAACACATAGCAAAACTCGCCTTTAATTAAGGCTTGATAAAGTTGCTTGTCTGCCAGACGTTCCACATAAGTCGGGGCATCACTGGCTAGACTGCCCCCCACTTGATAAAAATATTCAGTCATTTTTGCTCTCTGGTTCTACTCTGTTATTTAATAGACAAAAATGTACAATTATAAAAAGCCGATGACGGTGGATCGGGTAGTTGGGGTGATCGATCTCAATATTTTGCCAGAATTGTTTAATATGTATATAATATAAAACACCTAAATCTTTGCTATAAATTTTTTTCAAAAACAAAACTTCAAAAAGCAACGATTGACACGGGTTGCTTGGAGGTGTTCGGTTACGCTGTCGCTAAACCAACACCCGCTTTTGAGGGGGCAAGATAAACAAAATAATTGATGCTTGATTAAGCTTATTTAATATAGTAATTAGGAGAGAGATATGCCGGGTTTATTTATACCTATGAGTATTTGATTTCATAAAATGCCTGCAAAACTAACGGTAAACTTGCCATAATGCTTCGGTATGATGGCCGTCTGTGTCTTGATAAATATACAAACTTTGATTTTGAATATAGCCAAATTTATCACAAAGTAAATCGGCCATTTATCTTCCCCTTTTAGTGGCATATGCTTCAATAAACCAGTTATGAAATCCTCGATCGCGCAATAGTCCCCAATCTAACCAAATTCGAGGGCGAATACTGGCATTTTTGAGGGTAGGAGTACAGAGTTTTAATAACCGAGAATGGGATAAACTAATTAACATTCCCGATCCTGTATCAAGACCCACCCAAAATGATGGGGAAATAGCCGCCGCATTGCCAAAACATTCGGGACGACGACAAGCGGTATAAAAAGCCGCAAGTCCGCCGTGAGAACTGCCTAAAATTGTGGTTTCTTTAGGGTGAGATAAGGTACGATAGTGTTGGTCGATAAATGGCTTTACTGAGTCTGCTAAATAGTGGCTATATTCTTCGAGTCCACCCCCACCTCGTCCTGGGACAGGTTCATGGGTGTATTCCCAGTCACGGTTTAACGGACAAACCGCTAAGATAATTAATTTGCGGATAGCACTTCTTTGGTAAAGGTCGCAGAGAGTTTCCGCTGTCCACCAAGATTTTCCCACCATTCCACCGGGAAAAAATGCCGTATCTCCATCATTCATATAGAGCACTGGATAGCGATCGCCCACCGCTTCATATTCTCGCGGTAAAAATACATGAACTTTCCGAGGTTGGTCGGTTTTTCCCCCCACCTGAAAATTATCATAAGTGTGAAAAAATCCCGCTTCATGTCCGCGATCATAGAACCAGCCTCTTTGGTTGCCTTTATAAAATTCGCTCATAATTGATTTTTGTTAGTGGTTGATGGTTGGTGGTTGGGTAGGGATTCTTTGGTTAGTGGTTGGGTAGGGATTCTTTGGTTGGTGGGTAGGGATTCTTTGGTTGGTGGTTTAATCCGCATAACGAATAACTAAGAACTAAGAAAAAAAAATAAAATTCTTAGGGTGGGCATTGCTCACCCTACAATATATGATGGTGGGCATTGCTACAATTAATTTTTCCTTTACTGAACAAATTAAAGCAAAGCTAAAGCAAAAACGATGAATCAACAACCCGTACAAGTGATTGGTGGTGGACTTGCAGGGACTGAAGCCGCGTGGCAAGTAGCCCAAGCTGGAGTGGCCGTGGTTCTCCATGAAATGCGCCCAGTGCAAATGACCCCTGCCCACCATAGTGAGGAGTTAGCCGAGTTAGTTTGTAGTAATTCTTTTGGGGCAAAAGCGAGCGATCGCGCTGCCGGATTACTCCATGAAGAATTGCGACAACTAGGGTCAATTATTATTGGTAAAGCAGACGAACATTCAGTCCCCGCAGGCGGGGCGCTGGCGGTTGATCGCGGAGTATTTAGTCGAGAACTCACCGAAACTTTGGCCAATCACCCATTAATTGAACTGCGCCGGGGTGAAGTGCAAAATATTCCCTTAGATGCGATTACCGTACTCACCAGCGGGCCGTTAACCAGTGCGGCATTAGCGGCGGATTTGCAACAGTTTACTGGCATGGAGTATATGAGTTTTTTTGATGCCGCCAGTCCCATTGTCCTGGGGGAATCAATTAACTTTGACATTGCTTTTCGTGCCTCTCGTTATGATAAAGGAGATGCGGACTATATTAATTGTCCCATGAACCGAGAACAGTATCTTAATTTTTGGCAAGAATTATGTGCCGCAGAACAAGCCGAATTAAAAGACTTTGAACGAGAAACCGCTAAATTTTTTGAAGCCTGTTTACCCATTGAAGAAATGGCCAAACGGGGAGAAGATACTATGCGTTATGGGCCGCTAAAGCCCGTGGGACTGAATGACCCCCGCACGGGAGAACGTTATTATGCAGTGGTGCAATTGCGCCAAGAAGATAAGGCCGGGAATTTATGGAATATGGTTGGCTTTCAAACTAATTTAAAATGGGGGGAACAAAAGCGGGTTTTTCAATTAATTCCCGGCTTAGAAAATGCGGAGTTTGTCCGCATGGGGGTCATGCACCGGAATACGTTTATTAATTCTCCAGAATTGCTCGATCCTACGTTACAATTTAGAAAAAAACCCACCTTATTAGCGGCAGGTCAACTCATCGGTACTGAGGGCTATACCGCAGCAGCGGCTGGGGGTTGGTTAGCGGGAACAAATGCGGCCAGAATTGCTTTAGGTTTGCCTCCGGTGGCGTTACCGGAAACGACGATGATGGGCGCATTATTTGCGTTTATTAGTTCAGCTTCGCCGAAACATTATCAACCGATGCCGCCGAATTTTGGCATTATTCCCGATTTACCCCAAAAGGTGAGAAGTAAGCCGGAACGTTATGGGAAATATCGCGATCGCGCTTTAGGGGATTTAGCTCATTGGCGCCGTAATATTTTCCAGCCATTAGTAGCGGTTTAATTTACGATCGTAGGGTGGGCATTGCCCACCCTACCATATATGATGTTAGGCCATTTCCGCGAATACCATTTTGGGGATTAATTGTGGTGTTTCGCTATCAGAAATTACGGCAATGCCTAAAAATTCTCCATCTTCAGAATGGACTCGAAAGGGAGAATTTTCTGTCGGTGACAGGTTAGATAAAAACTCGGTAATTTTCTGTCCTTGGCACCAACGATGAGCGATCGCATTTTCCAGAGTAATTTGCGGTAAATGGATTAACCCAGTTACGGGCGAAATCAAATTAAAACTGCCCGATTGTAACTGAGTTTCTAACTCTTCAAAGGTGATACTTTGGTCAAGGGTAAAGCCACTACTTTCGGTGCGAGTCAAATGGGCAAGGGTGCCACCCGTACCGAGTCGCTGCCCCAGGTCACGAGCGATCGCCCGAATATAAGTCCCCGGCCCACAGGCGATCGCCAGATCCAATTCGGGAAAGTCCCCATCACGCCAGTCTAGGAATTTAATCTCGTAAACCTCCACCTCCCGGACAGGCACCTCCACCGCTTCCCCGCGACGGGCTAAATCATATAATCGTTGACCTTGGACTTGAATCGCACTGTAAGCCGGTGGGACTTGGGAAATCTTACCCACAAATTCCCTCAAAGCCGCGATCGCCGCTTCCGGCAACCGCTCCACGGACACCGGCTCACGAGTTAAAATTTCCCCTTCTAAATCATCGGTCGTCGTCGTCACACCTAAGCGAATCGTGGCGCGGTACGCCTTAGTTTGGGGCAAATACTGCAACAGTCGAGTGGCCTTACCCACAGCCACGGGTAAAACCCCCGTCGCCGCAGGGTCTAAAGTACCAGCGTGACCCACACGCTTAATCCGCAACAGTCGTCGGATGCGGGCCACACAATCGTGGGAAGTCATCAGGGCAGGTTTATTGAGAGAGAGAAATCCGGACACGGCATTAAAACATGAGTAGTGGTTGACATTGTAACCCCGATACGTCATTCACCACCAGAGAAATCATCAAAGAAATATGCATGGAGATTTTTGGGTATTTTGACCGCGTGGCCAGCCATCAGTCATCAATTCCTTTGGACAAATTTAGTGGACAAATTTAGTGGACAAGTTTAGTAGACAAGTTTAGTAGACAAGTTTAGTGGACAAATTTAGTGGACAAGTTTAGTAGACAAGTTTAGTAGACAAGTTTAGTGGACAAGTTTAGTGGACAAATTTAGTGACCAAGTTTAGTGGACAAATTTAGTAGACAAGTTTAGTGACCAAATTTAGTGGACAAATGGATGTCTAAAGTGTTAATGATGAGGTAACAAACACATGAGGGGTCAAACCCCCTTTTTTTTAGGGTGGGACTACCAAAAAAATTTTGTTGTACTCAGTCAAGGAGACATCCGCGATGTTAAGAGCGAATTCAATGTTTGGTTTTGCCCCAGATTTTTTGGACGCCTTTCAAAAACCACAGATCCCTAGCAAATCCCCCAAACCTTTGCCAGGGCTAAATCAGCGCCATCCCCATCCCCAGCCACACAATCATTCACTGGTCGGTGATGCTTCAGCCAAGGAAAATGCGATCGATCCGCCTGTCACCAAGGCGAATGATTCCCAGGAAAATTACCGGGAATACTTACATCAAATTGGTCAGCAATTCCGGGATGCGCGGACTGCTCTGGGAATGTCCCAGTATCAACTCCATTATCAAACCCTCGTACCGATCGCCCATATTCAAGCCCTGGAAACCGGACGCATTGAAGCCCTACCCACCGCAGTCTATGTGCGAGGATTTATCCGCAAAATTGGTACAGCCCTTGGATTAGATGGCGATCGGCTGGCAGATTCCATGCCGGAAATGCATCTATTCAAAACCGTCCTGGGTTCCCGGTGTTTATCGCCCAAGTCTGGGGAGGCTAAAATTGTCTTAAGTCGGATGCATTTATATCTGGGCTATTTTGCCTTGTTGCTGATTTCTAGTGTCTGGTTAAAGCAACAAGAAAATGCCACACAAACTCAGCTAGAACCACCAGCCATTCCAGAAATTCAGGCCAATGTCAGTCCGGAAAAACTAAACTCGGCTCAACCTTAGCCAGAGGCATGGCGAAGATAGTTCGGGACAACTGCGTACAATCTAAGTATTTTATGACAAAAGCGATTGATCTTCAGTTTTGATTAAAATTTATCTATAGGAATTCTCAGAGGGTGATTGCTGACCTTGTTTGAATTCCTCGATTTAATTGTTCTGGGTCTGAACTGCGGATCAGTATCCGAACTGTCTTAATGTCATTTTGAATTCCCAAGATCCTACGCCACTTGCTCTACTTGGGTAACCCCCAAGCCTGTCCCCGCGTTGGCGGAGCCTGCGCGAAGCGCGCTTAGGCGGGGAACCGCAGTGGCTTGCTGATTTCAGATTAAATTAATCTAGAACTGAATTAGCATTGATGGCCGTGAATAATTAATTGCTATTTAACTGCTATCAACTGAAATCCCTGAACCAATATTGAATAAAATGCTCCCACAGATTGTTCGCACTCTCATTAGCTTGTTTCCGGGCAAGTCTCACCAAAGCTTCTTGCCTAATGGTTCTTATGCCACTCTTGTCCCACAAAATGATCGGGGATTTTGGCATCACCAGTCTGCTGATTTCTTTATTCCCCAACGACTTACTCCCGATAGCACTAATTTACTGTCCCAGTCGATGATTCAAGCGAAAGAATCGACGGGCAGTTTAGATATCTGGGATGTTTTGGCGGCGATGCCTGCGGATCCATCCGCCCGCAGGGTGGTATTAATTGGCAGTCCTGGAAGCGGCAAAACGACTTTATTGGAGCATCTACAACGCAGCTATGCGGAAAATCGGCATAAACAGATCCATTCAGGAGTTCCTCACCTGATTCCTTTGAGATTTTGTTTACCGGATATTCAACCGATGATTACCCAAGATCCTCCTTTGAGTTTATTGGAACTCATTGCACCGGGAGAAAGCCTGGAAAAACAACAATGGTTCCAAGGTTATCTGGATCGGGGAGAATTTTTGGTGATGTTCGATGGGTTGGATGAAGTTGATGGCAGTAACGATCCTGGCGATTCGCTCGAAGAGCGATCCGCTTTGCGGAATCGCACCAGTGCGCGGGCGCAGGTTAGCTATTGGATCGAGCAACAGATGCAAACTTATTGGCATACTCCATTTATTATTACCGCCACTTCCCATGCTTATCACCTCAGACCCTTGGCAGATGTGGGGCAGGTTCTGGAGTTGCAGCCGTTTAACGATCAGCAAATTCAGGAATTTTTACACAGTTGGCATCAGGTCAGCGATCGCTATTCCTCATCGCCGCTTGCCCCAGAAATGAACACTGGAAACCAAAGTAAGCGGTTGCTCGGTGAGATTAAATCGATGCGATCGGTGGCGAATATGGCCACCAACCCATTATTGCTTAGTGCGATCGCCTTGGTCTATGATATGGGTAAATATCTGGGTAATCTGGGTAAAATTCCCCCTCGCCGGGTAGAACTTTATCAAGCCCTTTGTGATGTCTTACTGACAACAAATTCTCCATCCGACGAGACTATTCAGACCAAGAAATTTCTGTTACAAAAGCTGGCTCTGGGCTTAATGCAGCAAAAAACAAGTCAATTTACCAGTGATTCTTTCCCAAGCTGGTTAGGAGAAAACTTAGAATTTTTAAAAAATATAAAAAATTTTGGTGGGTTGTTAGTCGAAATTCAATCTGGGGTTTATAAATTTGCCCATAAAAGTTTTCAAGAATACTTGGCAGCCGCAGAAATCAAGGAATCTCAGCAAGCAGAATTGCTGGTGAAAAATATCCAAAATCTCTGGTGGCATGAAACCATCAAGTTTTATACCGCTATGAGTGAAAATGATCTAACGAATCTGCTGGAAGCGGCTCTCTCAGAACCGAGTACCTTAAATTTAGCTTATGATTGCTTGCAGGATAATTATAATGTGCCGTTGCCCCTGCAAAAAATCTTTAACATGAAATTAAATAGCGCCTTAGAATCTGCCACACCGATGATTTTTTATTCAGCGGCAAAATTGCGCTTAAAACAGCGCTGCCAAAAGCTTTTGGAAATTCAAAAGTCTGTGGTGATTTCTGACGATTATATTACCAATGCTGAGTATCAATTATTTATTGATGATAAGCGGAAATTGGGTCAATATCGCCAGCCGGATCATTGGCCAAGTCAACAATTTTCTCCTGGAAAATCTCACGAAGCGATCGCTGGAGTCCGTGGCAGTGATGCGGAGGAGTTTTGTGAATGGTTAACTCAACAATATGCTGGGTATGGGATTAGATTTCGCTTACCAACGGCGGCAGAATTACACAGCCATCCAGCGGTAGAAGAACATCTAGGGGCGTGGTGTTATGCCGAAAAAGATAAGGCGATCGCCGGATTTTCTGCCCAATTCTGGCAACAATGGCAAGAACAGATTGCGAACGCTCTGGATCGTGACCTAGAACAGTTGCGCCGTAAACAAAAAGCGTTAAAACTAGACCTAAACCGCACCTTAACTCGCGAGATTGCCTTGAAATTAGCGGCAGCCCAAAAAAAACAACTGGTTGAGCAGATTTATCACCGATTACAGCGAGGAAAATCCCACGATATGGTGAAAAATTTAAACCATATTCACGAATTAGTTTTTACATTAGGTAGTGTCGATACCTTCGATAAAATTCGTGACTTTGCCCTGCAAGTTTCTAAAATGCGTCAACTGTTTGCGTTGCGAAAAGTCATCCGAAGCAATCCAGGAGAAATTGATAGCATTCGCCAGGATTTTTTGCTGATTTATATTTGCTTCAATTCTTTAGATAATTATCAAGTAACAATAAATGAAAATTCAGCAATTTATTTTTCTTATTCTCATCAGGTATCCAAAGATAATTTGCCGCAAAATCAAGATTACGATCGAAAGAAAAGTGAAGCGCTAAATCTGTATGCTTTTTTTAGCCTGATTCATCAGCGTTATTTTCACCAATTGCCTGCTTTTGAGGGAATTAGAATTGTTAAAGAAACCGTCAACTGATTCCTTCTGGTGACTGGCTTTCTAAAATGATGTATTTTTGAGCAGTTATGGCAGGAGGTGCGATCGCCCAATAAGGCAGCACATTCTTTTTTACTTTGCCCAGATTGCCCATTAAATCATCTCCGGTTTAAATTTATTAAAGTTAATTATTACTTGTGATTTACTGGGTGAGTTACTGGGTGACTTGGTGATTTATTGGGTGATTTACTGGGCTATTTATTGGTCAAATGGTGGTTGGCAAAAATCGCCGAAACCTCGACCAAACCGCACCATGATCGGGATAACGAAGAATTTCTGACCCAGCGCGAACTTCGCGAATGGGAACTAATTCCATCACACTATTACTCATCGCCATTGCTTCAAATCCCCGGATTAGATCCGCTGTCCAGGGTTGTTCCTGGACTAATTCCCCCTGACTCGTCAACCAGTCAATCAGTTGCGATCGCATCAAACCGGGCAAAATTCCCGCCGGTAACGGGGGTGTCCACCAGTGACCGTCTCGCCACCCCCAGAGGTTGCCAATACTGGTTTCCAGCCATCGACCCCGGTCATCCACCAAAATCGCATCGTCAGCCCCTTGCTGTTTTGCCCCTTGTAACGCCAACCAACAAGCTAAATAATTGCCGGTTTTATGGTCGGGCAGCGATCGCCGAAACTGCGGCGCATCCCACACCACCACGGAAATCCCTTGCTGCTGTTTTTCTGCTAAATCCGCAGGCAGCGATCGCCCCATAATCAATTCTCGACCATCGGGAAAAATCGTCACCCGCAACACTGACCAATGAGGGATCATTGCTTCCGCCCCCTCACGGATTTGTTGCCAGTCTGGTTCGGCCCAGCCAAAGATATTTAAACTATGTTTGAGGCGATCGCAATGTGCAATCCAATTCGTCCTCGGATGATCCAAAGACCCCCCATAAACTCGTAAAGTTGTAAACACCGTCGCCCCATAAATCAAACCCGGATCGTCAATTCTCAACTCTAAAGTTCCAGAATCTTGTAATTTCCCCTGATACCAAAATATCTGCAACGTCACAGTCACAACCTCTCTGAATTAGCCCTCTATCAATTAGGTGATCGCCATTCCCATGATAATTTATCTATCCGTTTTTTGGGGTGTAAGCTGTTGGTTATCGGGTGTCGGCTGTCGAGTTTAGGCTTTAGAGTGTATTGAGAAATTGATTTCTTTTGTTCCCAGTCCGTTACCTATCCGTTGCCAAGGATTAGCTAACCTGAGAAAATCTATCCATCCGACGATTAAATTTAGATGAATCGGGCAACCTCTGGTTAGCGATCGCCTCTTTTTCCTCCTTTGGGGATAAAGGTTTTTGACTTTCCCTGATAGCTGTTTCTGGGGACAAACCGATCGCCCCATCCAACTTCACCCCAATAAAATTAGCTCCAGTAAAATCAGCTTCTCGCAGAATAGCACCCGCCAGATTTGCATTCAACAAATTAGCATTCTTCAAATTAGCCCCGGTTAAATCAGCATCACGCAAATCTGATCCCACTAAATTTACATCACGCAAATCTGCATAAGAGAGATTTGCCCCAGTCATTTTAGCATCCTGAAGATTAGCCCCTTGAAAATTAGCGCCAACGCTATTTGAGCGTTGTAAATTCACCCGAACTAAATTCGCTCCCAGCAAATTAGCCCCTTTTAAATCCGCTGCCAACATATCGCTATTCACCAAACAAGAAAAAGTCAAATTTGCCCCAGCTAAATTAGCGTGATTGAGTGTTGCTTGTAAAAAGTTACTGCCTTTCGCTTCCACACCGTGAAGCACCGCTTCAGTCAGGTCAGCTTTCACCAAATTCGCAAAGCTCAGGTGGCAACCAATCAACAAAGCATGATGTAAATTTGTCCGACTGAGATTGGCAAATAATAACTGCGCCCCGGTCAGGTCAGCACCCATGAGATTAACACCAGCAAGCTGTGCTTGACTCAGGTAGCCACCTTGACATTGTTTTGTCGTCATTAACCGCTCTAAATCGCTGCGATCGCTCCACTTTTTCCCATAATTTATTGCATTGTCAGCCATATACATCCCCTTATTCTTTATTCTTTTCCAATGGCAAAATTACCCCTACCTTTATAATCAAAACAATTACAAAGTCAGTTATTCCGTATTTTTTTCTAAAAAAAAATAAAATAATTAATTTTTGATATTTTCTAGAACAAAAACTATTTAAATTTGACTATTTAATCTTTGTCTTTAATTAATTAGCTAGTTAACTGGTAAAAAAATAGTTGTTAATTAAATTGTTATACTTTTTTTAATTTTCAAAAATGCAACAGTATGGTCGCGGATATCCAGAAGTAAATTACCCCTAGTTGCGCCCAAATTGACCTCGTAATTGTAGCGAAAATTTTTGATGCTTGGTACAATAGACGATTGTGGCAAAATACTTGTCTCGATCCCCCCAACCCCCTTTTCAAAGCTAGGGGGGGTGGGGGCTTTTTAGCTTGGGAAAGCATTCTTGTCTATTAATCTCTAACGAAGTCTTTCCACATCTTCTACCGACAGGGACAAAGCCTGAGCCACTTGCTCTATACTTAAGCCCATTGCCAGTAGTTTAGGAATGGCTTCCTGTTGGGTCTGTTCGGCGCGATCGGCCCGTTGGCGTTCCGCTTCCGCCCGTTGGCGTTCCGCTTCCGCCCGTTGGCGTTCCTGTTCAGTGTGCAGGCGTTCGAGTTTAGCTAGTTCGCTACCAGTGAGCAATAAATTACCCTGGTTGTCCCACCAACGTAACCATTGCTGGGTCTGATTTTGGTAGCTACCTTCCCAGACCCCTAACTCAACTCCCATAGTGGCGATCGCGTAATGTCCGCGATCGTTTGGTTGCAAAAGGTGATAGCGACCATTCAGCCAGTTATAAACTTCTAATTCGTTGGTTTGAATGATGTATATCGCATAATAAGGAATGCGAATAATCTGCTCATAAACCCAAAATTTTCCGGGTTTTTGATTGCCTCCTTCTGGCAAACGAGATAGGGGAGTTTTATCTCGTTCTTCAGAACCATCACCACTGGCAAATTCGATCGCAATAAAAGGCACAATATACTCGCGCCACAACACATAAGAACGGCGATATTGACCATCTAATCGCGGTGGAACATTGGGAACATAGAACCAATCCGGGGCTTCGGCACCCCGTTCCGGCGGGTCAGTTTCCCGCCAATAAATGCCACAATCTTGCCCGATCGCATATTGTCCGTCGGGGTGGAGAGTTTGCAATGTACTTTCCAGAGAATCGGTCAATAAAATACTCTGGGGATGTTCTTGAAAGTTCTTCACAAAAGTGCCGTCGGATTCAGGTAATTGAGTGTGATCGGGAAAAGCGGGCGGTACTATTGTCCGGTCTAGGCTTTGAGTCATGTCTATCCGCTGGTAAAAGGACAGAAGCTTTATTTACAGCAATTTTCTATTAAGTAAACCACAAATATCTGTAGGGGCGAAGCATTCCGTAGGGGCGAATGCGAGAACGCCCCTACAATATTGTACAGACCCTACGGTGGTTCAGTCGGGGCAAAACCGCTGTAAGTATCTATTAGGGGTCGATGGGGGAATCACTTCCCCCACCTCCCATTCAGAACCCAGCGTGCCACTTTCACGGCACTAGGCTCCTACCTACGTTGACCCCTTACATAGGTACGACTACCAGAGTGGCAGTTCTTCTTCCTGATGCCCTTGGGCGTTTCCGTCATATCTTGACTTTAAATCGTGACAATGAGCGTGAAGCAATTGCAGGTTTTTGTATTCATCCTTTCCGCCTTGGCTTCTAGGAATGATGTGGTCTACTTCGAGCAGGTCGCTGCTTGTGAAGTATTGCCCGCAATATGGACATTTACCATGCATGCTTTTTCAGCAGTTTTGCCACTCTTGTGGGGGCTTCGATGTCTTGTCCTCGCCTGGTACTCCAGTAAACCCAGTCGCCGTCATACGGAGATTTGTCAGGTTTGACTAAGGTATGTCGTTTAATTTCGACGTCCGCGTGTTTCCATAGCGTTAGTCCGTCTGCTGTGGCAAACGTCCATGTACCATGTCGGCCTTCTCGATAATACTTACGTATTGCTTGGGCTTTTTGTTTTCTTCCACGTCTTCTTACTGACCATGCTCTGAGCATTTGCCAAAGGATATTGTCTTCTGATGAAAACGTTTCCTTGGCTGCTACCCCTGAGTAGTAATTTGCCCACCCTCTAATCATCGGGTTTAAGTGCCTGATGAGTCCCGCTTGTGGGGCTGTCTTATGGGTCTTAATTACTGCTTTTAGGGCTACATGGTGGGCTTTGATTGCTTTCTTGCTTGGCTTAATCAAGGTTTTATATCCGAGTAGCTCCGATTTGGGGCCCCCTGTTTTTCCTGACTTGTGTTTTCCAACTGGATGTTGTCGGATGTTGAATCCCAAGAAATCGAATCCGGGGTGTACCGTCAATTCATTTTCTGCAACCATCTGATTGAGAGTGTGACATATCCTGGTTTTTTCCGGCTTCAATTCCAATCCAACGGGTTGTAACCAAGTTTCGATTGCGGCTTTAGCTCCTTGGATGACTTTCAATTCTGGGTGTAGGACCACAAAATCGTCAGCGTAGCGAATGATTCTGGCTGGTGGGTAATTTCCCTTCTTAGGAAACTTTGATTCCACTTCGCGAATCATCCCATCTAGTGCTATATTGGCAAGTAGTGGCGAGATTACCCCTCCTTGGGGTGTGCCTGCTACTGGTACATCAAAGGCTCCTTTGTCCATGATTCCGGCTTTTAGCCAAGCTCTTACTTGACGCCGGATATTTGATGGACATTGGAGCTTTTTCAGTAGGTATGTGTGGTCGATTTTGTCGAAACACTTGGATATATCCGCATCCAGAACGTAATTAGGTTTCTTGTTTATAACAAGATATATTCTGGCTACGGCGTCGTGTGTTGACCTACCTGGCCTAAACCCATACGAGGTTTCTTCAAATTTAGATTCCCAATATGGTTCTAGTACCATTTTTACCAATGCCTGACGCGCTCTGTCCTCTACTGTAGGGATTCCTAACGGGCGTTTTTCGTCCCGTCCGGGTTTTGGTATCCATACTCTCCGAACTGCTTTTGCCTTGTGAGACAATCTCAGTTTTGAGGCCAGACTGAGCCTTTGTACGGGTGTTAATGATTTTATCCCGTCTACCCCGGCTGTCTTCTTTCCTCTGTTGAGTTGGGTTACTTGCCTTACAGCGAGTAACTTCGCGTAATATGACTTCAATAGAATCTTTTGAAGCCCTTTTGCTAAGACATCATCGCCCTCACTAGCCGCTCTGTAGATTCTCTTTTGGAGCTTGAACACTTTCCGCTGTACTAATTTCCAGGGGATTCCGTTCCATTCCACCATCAACTTTTGTCGTGTTTTGGACATATATACTTCTACTTGAAACTCTACATTTCAACTTAGGCACAGGCTGTCTGCATATACCAGTTGTTAGGCTGGTCTTTGGCTTCTGCGCTGTATCTCTCACCCATGTGGCTTTCGCTTACACTTATCACTACTTAGGAGTATCGACCTCTCCTAAGAGCCGGCATGGGCTTTACCTCGTTCCGTGGATTTGGGATTATTAGTTTTAGGATGCTGCCCTTTCCCCCTGGGTACTTTTGGGACTTCGCTAATACGTAGGACGTCGAGCTCCGTATCTTTTGTGGGTGACTAATTAATTCCCCCACACTTTCCCCATGACCTTTTGGTCGCAGCGTTCCAACCAGATTTCGCTACTTTATAGTTAAGAGGGTTCAAGTCGGACATTTGCCTCGCGGCTGACCTTGACTAATTGGCTCGAAGGGATTCCCTTACTGGTTAAGCGTTACCTCCTTTTCAGCCCGCTTCACACCTTTGATGGTGAGTCTCCGGGTGGGGCTGATGCCTAATTACCCCTGGCAATTGTTAAATCTTTTGTTAAGATTCTTCTTTTGCCAGAAAATCCGGGTATTTGTCCTCCATTTAAGACAACAAATCCACAGTTATAATGGTTCGTGACACGAGTGCAGGCGGAGCCTGTTAGTACACGGCGTCTGACGAAACCATTACCACGCGCACGCTTCCGGGTTTCCCCGTCCGCTTTCCGCGTGAACGAATCGCACTAATTTAATTATAATAGCGATCGCTGTTGTAGATTTTCTTTTTTATTCTGGCTGCCGTTATTCCTGGCATATTTCCCCGGCAAATTGCTTTTGCTTACTTAAACTGAGTGCGATCGCTTCCTCTCTTTCCAGGGGCTTTCTTTCTGACTCCGAATACTTACCCTTGGGCAGTTTAATCGGATTGGAAATAGTCGCCAAAGTCAGGGATCGATTTGATATTTTATGAGTTTGAGCGCCATTTATTATAACAAATTATGGCCGTTTGATATTCTCCCAATTGCTCTATTAAAAAGCCTTTGTACAGCCAAGAAAGAATAAAATTAGCCTGACAATACAATGGCTTTTTGCCAACAATCTACATTTTCAAAGTTTAGAAAAATTGCTCCTGTAAAAATGCCACTAATTCTGAACGACCTTTTTGGTTAAATGGATTATAAAGTATTTC
Source organism: Planktothricoides raciborskii GIHE-MW2 (assembly GCF_040564635.1). Taxonomy (NCBI): domain Bacteria; kingdom Bacillati; phylum Cyanobacteriota; class Cyanophyceae; order Oscillatoriales; family Oscillatoriaceae; genus Planktothricoides; species Planktothricoides raciborskii. The sequence goes on along the minus strand of NZ_CP159837.1, from coordinate 3,722,819 downwards.
CTCTTTGCCCAAGTTCCAAAATTTCAAGACTCTGGGATAGTCCACATATTGCACATAAATTAACGGAATCCGAGAAGCGGCAATTACTTTGGCTTTGGTGCGATCGTTCAGTTCCACTTCGGGGCGATCATGAAAAGGTGATTGACATTCAACCAGTAAACTGGCTTGACGGCAATTTTTTCCGACTTGACTATTCATTATGGCAATATCAACTCGCGAATTGACCCAAAATTGCCAGAGTTCTTTAGGCAAGAAAATATGTTCTCGTTTATTACACAGCATTTGCAACGGAAAATCAAAACTATACCAGTAATCATCGCCTAAAATATCGCGCAGTAATTCGGCAACTGATAGCACATAAGCATTGACCATTTCGCCTCGTTCAAAGCATAAAGAAACCGGAGACTGGTTTGTGGTTGGATTACTTGGGTTGAGTTGCGGTTGATTGGGCGGTTGGGAATAAGCAAACATTGTAATTTCTCCTTATTTCTCTTTTTATTTCTAAAGCCCCCCTTAAAAAGGGGGGTTGGGGGGATCTTAACTGGTTCATCCCAAGAATAAATTGGGATGATATTACTTGGAATTAGCTGCAATGGTGAGTCAGAATCCAGGAATTTTTACCATTTGATTGGGCAGTCCATCCGTTGTTTTGATATGTCTTGCCTTGCTTGCGGGCAGAGTAGAGAGTTGATTTAGAAATCTCCATTAAAATTGCCGCTTGTTCGGTGCTGCATTGGATGATGTGGGTCTGTTGCCGTGGTGCAGATTTGCGGGATTGTTGGTGGTTGATTGGGGTGGGTTCTCCAAATAGGCTGAGTTGGTAAGCGTTCATTTTATTGACTCCAAATCTTAGTTTTGTCCGATTAACTCAATCTTAGGCAGTTACTCAGAGAAAGTCAGTCCCCTTTTTATTCCACTTAGGGCAAATCTAAGTGGAATCTTTATTCCACTTAGGGGAAAAATGCGATAAAATCATAGTAGCCAAGGATTTAAAGCCCTTGGTATTGAGGATGATTCATATATATAGTGATAGCTAGAGAGTGCGATCGCGATGACTTGGGATAATTTTTTAAGAGAAATTGCTGATGAGTTTGGATTATCACCAGAGGAAACCAAGATTTTCCGGATCCGATGGAGTGAAGAGAATAAGGAAAAACCGGATAAAGAGGTTCAAAACAAGATTCCCAAGGAAACCGAAAATTACAAAAAATTTAAAACAGCAATTTTTAATAAATTTGAATTCAGTAAGCAAAACCTCAAGGGTTGCAAGACATTAGAAGATTCAGGTCCACAAAAAGGCAAGCGTTTACTCGAATGGTTAGAAGAGAAATATCAGGAATGGTTACAAGCACAACCCGCGACACCTGCGGAAAAACCGATCAACTGGCGCGAAATTTGCGAACGAAACCTCGCGCAGCAAAAAGAACTCACCACCAACCCTTTTACCAATGCCTATGGGATAGCGCCAAAACTGGAAAAGGTTTATGTTCCTTTGGCCATTGTTGAACGCAAACCGCCTAAACCTAAATTAAAAAATCAGCCAGAAGAAACGGAAAAAAAAACACTGATTCCGATTGAGGAAAAGCGCTTTTTTGAGGAAGTATTGCGACAAGGGAAAAGCGAAATTAGTCAAGGGCGAAAAATTGCCATTATTGGCGAACCGGGTTCGGGGAAAACGACGCGGTTACAGAAAATTGCGGATTGGATTTTAGACCAAAATTTGGGATTGCCGATTTGGGTATCTTTAGCAGATTTAACCCAAGCAACGGTTTATAAATATATTGAGGACTTATGGCTGGCAGGTGAAAATCTGACCATTGACGCGCTGAAACAAGAGAAAAATCGGATTTGGTTATTGTTGGATGGTCTAGATGAAATGACCTCGAAAATAGAAAGCCGTCATGTTTCTGCCCTATTAGGAGGATGGCTGCAAGATGCGCGAGTGGTAGTGACTTGTCGCGTGAATGTTTGGGAAGCGGATAAAAATGCTTTTTCCGGGTTTGATGTATTTAAAAATTTGGAGTTTAGCCGGGAACAGGTCAATCAGTATATTGGCAATTGGTTTAAGGAAATAGGAGATGCTACCACAGGAGAAAGTTTAGAGAAAGAGTTGGCCAAATCAGAAAATTTGGCTTTCAATCGGTTAATTCAGAATCCTTTGCGGTTGTGGATGTTGTGCCAAATTTGGCAGACCGGGGGGGGCGGGTTGCCGGATACGCAAGCAGAGTTATATTGTCAGTTTGTTGATTGGGTTTATCGCTGGAAAGCCGATGAGAAAATTTTAAATCAACGTTCAGAAATAGATCAAGCTTTAGCCCGGTTAGCATTGGCTGCAATAGAACAAAAATATGAGGTTTCCCGGTTCCAGTTGTCAGAAAGTTGGATAGTGACAATTATGGGAAGTCGCCAAATTTTTCAATGCTTTAAAAATTTGGGATGGTTGAATCCGATAGAACGTTTGCCAGAACCGATTTATGCTTTTTTACATCTGACGTTTCAAGAATATTTTGCCGCCTTAGCGGTGGATGATTGGGATGATTTTTTACCTCGCAATCATGTAAATTGTCCAGTGCCAGGGAAAGAATACCGCATTTTTGAACCGCAATGGAAACAGGTAATTTTATTCTGGTTGGGTCGTAGCGATGTTACAGATCAGGAGAAGTTTAAGAAGTTTAATAAGAAGAAAGAGGAGTTTATAGAAAAGTTAGTGAATTTTGATGACGGGTGTGATGGAGGTTTTTATGAGGATCGCGCCTATTTTATGGCAGCAGCAGGAATTAGTGAGTTTAAAACCTGTTCTCTAGCTGACGCCATTGTCAAGCAGATAGTCCAGTGGGGTTTTGGCTATTACCACCAGGAAAAACAACAATGGCGCACCTTTCTCGATCCAATCAAATTCGGTGCCAGGGAAATTTTGCCCCAAACTGACCGTAAACGCACTATTCAAGAACTTTGTCAAATTCTTGAACATCCTCAATGCAATGAAGATACCTGTAGGGAAGCTGCCGATAGTTTAGGAGAAATCGACCCAGGCAATAAAAAGGCGATCGCGGCTTTAGTCAAAGTTATCAAAGATACTGATAATGACGATACCCGTTGGTGGGCTGCCTATTGTTTAGGGAACATCGACCCAGGCAATAAAAAGGCGATCGCTGCTTTGGTCAGAATTCTCGAAACTACTGATAATGAAAGTACCCGTTGGCAGGTTGTCGATAGTTTAGGGAAAATCGGACAAGGCAATAAAACAGCGATCGCTGCTTTGGTCAAATTTCTCGATCTCACTGAAGATGAAGATACCCTTATCGAGGCTGCCGAGAGTTTAGGGCAAATTGACCCAGGCAATGAAACAGCGATCGCTGCTTTGGTCAAAGTTATCGAAACCACTGAAGATGAAAATACCCGTTGGCAGGCTGTCGATTGTTTAGGAGAAATCGGACAAGGCAATAAAACAGCGATTACTGCTTTGGTCAAAGTTATTGAAACTACTGATAATGAAAGTACCCGTTGGCAGGTTGTCGATAGTTTAGGGAAAATCGGACAAGGCAATAAAACAGCGATTACTGCTTTGGTCAAAGTTATCGAAACCACTGAAGATGAAGATACCCATATCGCGGCTGCCGAATATTTATGGAAAATCGGACAAGGCAATAAAACAGCGATCGCGGTTTTGGTCAAAGTTATCGAAGACACTGATAATGAAGATACCCATAGGCAGGCTATTTATTGTTTAGGGAAAATCGGACAAGGCGATGAAACAGCGATCGCTGCTTTGGTCGAAGTTCTCAAAAAGACTGAAGATGAACATACCCGCAGGAAGGCTGTCAATTGTTTAGGGGAAATCGGACAAGGCAATGAAACGGCGATTACTGCTTTGGTTAGACTTCTCGAAATTACTAAAAATAAAGATACCCGTTGGCTGGCTGCCAGGAGTTTAGGAGAAATCGACCCAGGCAATCAAACGGCGATCGCTGCTTTAGTCAAAGTTCTCGAAGCCCCTGAAGATGAAGATACCCATATCGCGGCTGCCTATTGTTTAGGGAAAATTATCACCACCAATGAAAACCGAAAATATGTAGTCACTGCCTTACAGCCCTACTTCAACGATGAAACTTACGAAAATGACTTTAATCTCTTTACAACTTGCTACAAAGTTCTCTGGAATATTGCCCAAGATTTACCCTACCCAGATTTTTGCATGGCATGGCACAACGATCGCAACTTAATCGCAGAACAACTAGAAGCACAACAAGATATTTGCTCTCAACTGCAACCAGTCTCTAACAAAATATTTTGTTGCCTTGAACAACTGGAAATCCTCGTCAAAGAAACCGATATCGCTGAAATTGCCCAAGAATTAGCTAATCAAATATTTGAGCAAATTGCCCACAATGAACCCATTCCCACCATCAAAGGTAAATCAGATTTAAAGCGAGAACTTGCTAACCTAACGATTTCTTTACAAGTTGAAAAAATCGCCTTAATTTTTGACTTACGCGGGTTAGAGATTAACCCTAATTTTAAACAATCTGCTTTATATGAAATAGCTTTATCGTTGGCAAAATCTCGAAAAATTTCTATTGCTTGGATTAGCGATCGCATCGCAAATCATCCCCTAAACATCGATCCACCCATGCGCGGGTTTATCTCGGAACAAGATAATTTATTGGATGTGCTGCAAAACTGGTTAAACGATGTGTAATTAAGTTGGTGAGAACACAGCAATTACGGGATAACTTGGTGGGTGATTAAAATAGTCAATTCACCACAGCGTTACACAAGACACAGAGACAGAAGTGGGCGATCGGCTTTTTACTGATATTGCCCCTAAGCGTAAAAAATAGGCGATCGCGGATAGGTGCGATCGCGCTTGATATTACAGCGGTTTTCTATTAAATAAACCATAAAGCATTTGTAGGGGCGAAGCATTCCGGCAGACAAATTATTGCTGAAAATATTAAATTAAATACCGGAATGCTTCGCCCGATCGTGGTTTAGTCAAAGAAACCCGGTTTCTGATATCCGAGGCGATCGCGGATAGGTGCGATCGCGCTTGATATTACAGCGGTTTTCTATTAAATAAACCATAAAGCATTTGTAGGGGCGAAGCATTCCGGCAGACAAATTATTGCTGAAAATATTAAATTAAATACCGGAATGCTTCGCCCGATCGTGGTTTAGTCAAAGAAACCCGGTTTCTGATATCCGAGGCGATCGCGGATAGATGCGATCGCGCTTGATATTACAGCGGTTTTCTATTAAATAAACCACAATGATTTGTAGGGGCGAAGCATTTCGTAGGGGCGAATGGCCATTCGCCCCTACAATATTAAATTAAATACCGGAATGCTTCGCCCGATCGCGGTTCAGTAATCTGAAAAACGGTGTAGTTTTTATCTTAGACTAGGGCGAAGCATTTCGGTATATAGGTTATTCGTTTTCATCAATAATTTATCAGCCGAAATGCTTTGCCCCTACGGTATTATTGGGAGGGCGAAGCATTTCGGTATATAGGTTATTCGTTTTCATCAATAATTTATCAGCCGAAATGCTTCGCCCCTACGGTATTATTGGGAGGGCGAAGCATTTCGGTATATAAGTTATGGTTTTTATCAATAATTTATCTGCCGAAATGCTTTGCCCCTACGGGTATTTGTTAAACCTTAGCCAAACAAGCGGCTAAATCTTCATCCGGTGTACTGATGGGTTTAATATGATATGTATCCGATAGCAATTTCAACACATTAGGTGATAAAAATGCGGGCAAAGTTGGGCCTAAGCGAATATCTTGAATTCCTAGATAAAGTAAGGTGAGTAAGACCGCGATCGCTTTCTGTTCATACCAGGACAAAATCATGGATAAGGGCAATTCATTCACCCCCACATTAAACGCATTGGCTAGGGCGATCGCAATTTGAATCGCTGAATATGCATCATTACATTGTCCCACATCCAATAAGCGGGGAATGCCACCAATATCGCCTAAATTTTGGTCGAAGAAACGGAACTTGCCACAAGCGAGGGTGAGCACCACACAATCACTGGGGACTTTTTCCACCAGTTCGGTGTAATAGTTGCGATCGGGTTTTGCCCCATCACAGCCACCAACTAGGAAAAAGTGGCGAATTTGTCCCGCTTTCACCGCTTCAATGACGCGATCGGCCACACTCAAAACCGCATTGCGGGCGAAACCAGTCGTCACCTGACGAGGTTCGGTTGCTTCCGTAAATCCTGGTAACTCTAAAGCTTTATTAATTGCGGGGGAAAAGTCCGGCAGTCCATCAGGCCCATTAGGAATAGAATTCAATCCGGGATAGCCAACAGGCCCAAGGCTAAATAATTTATTCTGATAATTTTCGTGGGGCGGCATTAAACAATTGGTGGTAATAATAATCGCCCCTGGGAACTTAGCAAAATCCTTAGTTTGATTCTGCCATGCGGTGCCATAATGCCCATAAAAATGAGGGTAGTTTTGTTTCAGGTGGGGATAACCGTGGGCGGGCAATAATTCCCCATGAGTGTAGACAGTAATTCCCTTGTTCATGGTTTGTTTGAGCACCGCTTCCAGTTGGGGAATATCGTGACCGGAAACGAGAATTGCTTTGCCTACTTTGGCATTCAGGGGAACGGGAGTGGGGACGGGATGACCAAAAGTGCCGGTATGTCCAGCATCAAGCAATTCCATCGTCCGCAGATTAATTTCGCCAACTTTTAGCGCCAGTTTCAGCCAATCATCGAGGGTGAGGTCTTGGCGTTCTAAAGCGGCGAGGGCTTCATAGCAAAATTGATAAATGCGATCGTCTTCCTGCCCCATTTCTTGAGCATGAAAGGCATAGGAAGCAACGCCTTTAATGCCATACAGTACCGTTAATTTGAGGGAAAAAATATCGACATTTGCACCAGATTGGCTGATAAATTTCAGGGCGATATCTTCCCCTTGGGCGGATAAACTGTCCTCAAAATCAGGCTCAAAACAGGAAATTGTTGACCAGTTTTCTGTGGCACCCGTGGCTTGTTCAATTTGGGTTTTGAGGTTTTCCCGGTATGCGATCGCCCGTCGAATATAATCCGTAAACCGATGTTGATCGAAGTTAACATTGGTCATGGTGGCAAAGATAGCTTCACAGGTAAAGCGATCGATTTCCTGAGTGGAAATACTCAATTGATTCGCTCGGATTGCCACGGGAGCAAGCCCACGCAAGAGATAGATTAATAAGTCTTGAACCGCATTGACTTCTGGACTTTTGCCACAAGCGCCCCATTGGTGGCATCCTTGTCCGCTGGCTGTTTGTTCGCATTGTTCGCAAAACATCGTAAATCCTCTGGAAAAGTATCTTTGTTTACTATTTGTTTACTATTTTAAGGCCAGGAAATTGCCAATGGTTTGACTTAAGTCAAAAACATGGGTCAAATACCATAATCTTTAGATTTTCTTCCACTTTATGATGGGGCGATCGTAAGAACAATTACTGATTTTAGGTGATCGCGGCTTAAGCGATCGCGGAGATTTTCCAGTAACTTCAATGAAATAAACCACAGATATTTCTCAATATGGCGATCGCTTTTTTTCAATTTATTAGTCACCCAAGAGCGATCTCTAGTGCGATCGGTAAAATAAGTGATTAAAATAGAAATAGACTCAACGGTAAACTGCAATGGTCGCTAACTTACTACGCTGGACAACCAGAGACCTTGACGCCATGCCTGATGATGGCGGATGGAAACGTTATGAAATTATAGATGGAGAACTATTCGTGACTCGTGCCCCCCATATTCGGCATCAAAGTGCCATTGGTAACATTCAGTTTGAACTAGAACGCTGGTCTAGACAAACTAAACTAGGTAAACCAATCCAAACCCCAGGGTTAATTTTTAGCCCCACTGATGCAGTAATTCCCGATTTAGTTTGGATTAGCAAAGAGCGTTTGGCGGTGGGGGTGGACGACGCGGGACATTTGATTGTTGCCCCGGAAATTGTGGTAGAAATTCTCTCGGAAGGAGAAACCAATGAACAACGAGATAAAGAGGTAAAGTTAAAACTCTATTCTATTTATGGAGTGCAAGAATATTGGATTGTGAATTGGCGACTGAAAACCCTCGATATCTATCGTCGCCATGATGCCCAACTTCAGCGAGTTAATACTTTGTTAGATGGGGATACTTTAGCTTCGCCATTACTTCCTGGTTTGGCGATCGCGATCGCGGATATTTTTCAGTAACTTCAAATTATTGGTTATTAGTTATTTCTGAAAACCTCCAAATAACTAATAACTAATAAATAATAAATAATAACCCATAAATATGCTTCTGGTTCTAGTCCGGCGATCGCTGGTTGATTGATACTATCCACAGGGTCGTCAGGCAGCACAAAATCAGTAGCGGTGGCTATAATGGTAAAATATGGGATATGAAAAGAGCAAAGCCAAAGACGAAAAACTAAACTTAGAGATATTGGTTTCGATGATATTGGTACTCTCAGCGCAATTTTACGAGATATTGAAACTCATTTTGAGCTTACTCGTGACGAGCTAATTAACCAACTATTTTCTTAATGTATTTTCTTAATAAATTACTATGACTAAAATTTATCACGCCCATCTTTACGGTTCACGAGAAGATAAGTATCGCTATCTGGAAGAACATGATGTCACCACAGTTGATTGGCAAGAACTCAATCCCCAATCGCCATTTTATCTGTTTATTCCCCAAAATACTGATTTAAGATTAGAATATGATAATTATTGGGAAATACCTAAAATTTTTACCGTTAATACTCTAGGCTTTCAAACTCATAGAGATCATTTTGCCATTGATTTCGATCGCGAGATACTTAGACAAAGATTTCAAGATTTTAGAGATCGGAAATTCTCTAATGATGAAATCAAGCATAAATATAACATCAAAGATAATAGAGATTGGCAAGTAGAGACTGCTAGAACGCAAATTCGTGCAGATGAAAATTGGGAAACAGGTCTGATTAATTGCCTTTATCGTCCTTTTGATTGGCGACCTTGTTACTACAGTACAGTGGCAATGGATTACCCTAGAACCGTATTACAACAAAATATGGTTAAAGAAAATTTATCATTGCTTTGCTCAAGACAACAAGCAACTATTGGTTTTCATCATGTGTGGTGCTCAGATGTTCCAGCAGAAAGTTGTGTATTATCCACTACAAGTCGAGAAGGAAATCAAGTTTTTCCCCTATACACCTATCCCGATACTCAAAATGAACAAGGTAATTTATTTTCTGAAAAATCTCCTAACCTTTCTTCAGATTTCTTGACAGCGATTCGAGAAAAACTGGGTTATCTGCCCACCCCAGAAGCGATTTTTTACTATATTTACGGGATTTTACACAGTCCTACCTATCGCCAACGCTATGCCGAATTTCTGAAAATCGACTTTCCCCGCATTCCTTTAACCAGCAATGACCAATTATTTAGAGACTTGGGGACAAAAGGGGAGGAATTAGTCAATTTACATTTAATGAAATCCAAGAAACTCAATAAATTAATCACCAAAGTTGGCGGTGAGGGGGATAATGCAGTGACGGAGGTAACTTACCAAGCTAAAGAACAGCGGGTTTATATTAATAAAACCCGTTATTTTGAAGGCATCGCCCCGGAATTGTGGGATTTTAAGATTGGCGGTTATCAGGTTTTAGACAAATGGCTGAAAGACCGTAAGAAAGCCAACCGGATTTTATCTTTTGATGAGGTGTTGCATTATCAAAAAATTTTGGTTGCCCTGAAAGAAACCATGCAGTTAATGGCAGAAATCGATCGCCTCATTCCCGGTTTTCCCATTCATTGATGAACTGACACGACTAAACTTGTAGCTAAGTCTCTCAAATGGGAATATTTTATCGTCACCGTTGCGGCTTGGTTTAATGTATCCGATACATCTCAGTCGCTGGGTATAGGCACGAATCAAAAGTTATCTGTTTGTTGTCAAAATTACCGGCGTACCTAACCCACCCTACCTCTATATAGCGGACATTTTTCAATAATTAGATATCGGTAGGGTGTTGTTCCGAGCAGTAACGCACCAATACCCTATATATAGAGTCGTTGCGTAAGTCCTAATTATCAGATTATCAGTTATTAGTTATTTGTGAAAAACTCCAAATAACTAATAACTAATAACTAATAACTATTCCTCCGGTTATAGTCCGGCAGATCGAAGTTGGGCGGCTAACCGTTCAGCCCGTTGACTTTCCGCTTTATGATTCGCGCTTTACTCGCTTTACTATATGTTTATGACTTTATGATAGATGATTATAGGATAGATGATTTTATTCGGGGCAAGCACGACCCCAGATATATGATAGATTAGAAGCCGGTAAAAGCCTGCCCCCGCGATCGCCTTTTTTTCAGTTTGCGGCCAATCACCAAAATAGGAAATTAATTCAATGCCCACTATCTCTTTTGATGCTTATCTCAAATCGATTCAAAAGAATCTACAAAAAGGTAGCGAACGCAGCCATTATCCGGCATTAAAAAACTTGATCGACGATCGCGATCGAGGAATTGATGCGGTCATTGAAGAAACCGGGAATAAAGCAGGAGTTCCCGATTTTACGGTTAACCGTCGAGAATTACTGGTCGGTTATATTGAGGCCAAAGATATTGATTTAGATTTAGATCAAGTAGAAAAAACGGAGCAATTACAACGCTATCGAGAAGCTTTTCCCAATCTAATCTTAACCAATTATTTAGAATTTCGCTGGTATGTGAACGGTCAGCCAAGACTCAAGGAGGTTTTAGCCGAAAAAAATGAGCAAAAGCTGACATTAAAATCCCCCGATCAAGTAGCCGCATTACTGGAGCAGTTTCTCAATTATTCGGGCGAAATTATTAGTAGCCCTGAACAATTAGCGGAACAAATGGCTCGGTTAACCAAGGCGATTCGGTTAGCGGTGACAACGGCGATGGAATTAGAAGCAGAAAAACAACAAAAATCTGGTGAATTACATCAATTAAAACAGGGATTTAGCGAGGTATTATTGCCCGATTTAAATGATTCTGACTTTGCCGATATGTATGCTCAAACAATTTCTTATGGGCTATTTGCGGCTAGAGTTGGTCATACTCAAAATCCAACGGCTGACAAGTTTACTCGACGCACCGCAGGGACTTATATTCCGGCAACCAATCCATTTTTAAAGCGATTATTTAATACCATTGTGGAAACCGATGCACTGAGTCAGATTGATTGGGCGATCGATGATTTGGTGCAATTGTTGTCCCAAGTAGATATGGGCAGCATTCTAGAAAATTTTGGCCAACAACAAGAAGACCCCGTAGTGCATTTTTATGAGACATTTTTGGCGGCATATAATGCCAAATTGCGTAAAAGTCGCGGGGTTTATTATACTCCTGAATCAGTAGTATCTTTTATTGTCCGTTCTGTGGATGCTATCCTCAAAGAAGATTTTGATTTACCGTTAGGTTTAGCGGATACGGCTAAAGATAGCAAAACCCAACAGCCCAGAGTGCAAATTCTCGATCCGGCAACGGGAACCGGCACGTTTTTATATGCGGTGATTAAGCAGATTTACCGCAATTTAGCCGATATTGGCATGGCTTCTCAGTGGGATAGTTATGTCCGGGAAAATTTACTCAATCGATTATTTGGGTTTGAGTTGTTGATGGCACCTTATGCGATCGCGCATCTGAAATTAGGGCTACAACTTCAGGAATTAGGCTACAAGTTTACCCACAAACAACGGTTAGGCATCTATTTAACCAATACCTTGGATGAAGCCATGAAAAAATCCGATATTTTATTCGGTCAATTTGTTGCCCAAGAAGCCAACGAAGCCTCCTCAATTAAACGGGATGCCCCGGTAATGGTAGTGTTAGGAAATCCCCCTTATGCTGGACATTCTGCCAATAAAAGCGAATGGATTGCCGGATTAATCAAAGATTATTATTTTGTGGATGGCAAACCTTTAGACGAAAAAAATCCCAAATGGTTACAAGATGACTATGTAAAATTTATCCGGTTTGGGCAATGGCGGATTGATCAAACTGGTTCTGGTATTCTCGCTTTTATTACCAATCATGGTTATTTAGATAACCCTACTTTTCGGGGAATGCGTCAAAGTTTAGCAAAAACCTTTGACAAAATCTATCTGCTAGACTTGCATGGGAATAGTAAGAAAAAAGAAGTAGCCCCCGATGGTTCACAGGATAAGAATGTGTTTGACATTCAGCAAGGGGTGGCCGTTGCTATAATGGTAAAATATCCCAAATCGCCAAGCTAATGGAGGAAAGATTTATGGAAACTCAAGAAATTATCACCAACCCTGAATCTAACCCAGTGTCGGTTAAAGAACAATTGCGCCAAGAAATTGAACAAACACCGGATGAAATATTGGCGATCGCCTTAGAATTTCTGCTTTTTCTCAAGTCCCGGTCTTCTGATTCATCCATAGTAAAACCTAAGCCTTCTACTGCCGCATCAATTTTAAACACCCTGGAAAACATTGGTCAATGGCAGGGGGATGACTTTGATGAATGTTTAGAGTTAGTCCATCAATCTCGGAGCAAGTTCTATATTGCTACTGATGACAATGAGACGGAAGAATTGAAATAAGACTAAGAAATTTTATGTATTTATTAGATACCAATCACTGTAGTTTAGCTATTCAGCATCAGCCTGATATTATCGCTCAGTTATCAGCCCTCGGTCAAGCGCAGGTTTCAACTTGTGTCATTGTACAAGCTGAATTGATTTATATGGCCGAAAATTCTCAAAATCAGCAGAATAATCTTCAGCTAGTCGAAAAATTTTTGCAGAATATATTCATCTATGCGATCGACTCAAGCACTGCTAAAATTTATGGCGCAGTTCAGGCAGAGTTGATGCGACGTTTTGGGCCAAAAGAGAAAAGTAAACGCCGAAGAACTCGACTAATCGATCTGGGAGTCAGTCAAAATGATCTATGGATTGCCGCGATCGCCCTGCAACACAATTTAATTTTGGTGTCTGCGGATAGCGACTTTCAGCGGATTCAAACCGTGCGGGATTTACCTATAGAAAGTTGGTACAATCCCACAACATCAACTTAAAATATTGCTATAATGGTTCAAAATTAACCAATTTTTAACAGAGTAAAGAATATGAAATGGCGTGTCATTCTAGAACTCGACTCGGAAACAGGTGATTGGGCGGTTTGGTGTCCAGAATTGCCCGGTTGTGTGTCAGCAGGAGAAACTGAATCAGAAGCTTTAGAAAATATTCGGGAAGCGATCGCGCTTTATTTAGAACCCGATACGATTGAACTTAAATCAGGTGCGGTTTTAAGAGAGGTATCGGTGGGATGACTCGCATTCGACAAATGAATGCTGATGATGTAGAGCGCATCTTAGCACAATATGGGTTTGAATTAGTGTCTCAAAAAGGCAGTCATCGCAAGTGGCGAAATATCGAAGATCAACTTCAGGTAATCGTTCCTTATCATAAAGGACGAAACCTCCCCATTGGTACTTTACGCAACATTATGGTCAGTGCCAATATTCCAGAAACAGAATGGAAAACCGAGTAGAAAATTACTATGACTAAAATTTATCACGCCCATGTTTACGGTTCGCGAGAAAATAAGTATCGCTATCTGGAAGAACATGATGTCACCACAGTTGATTGGACAGAACTCAATCCCCAATCGCCATTTTATCTGTTTATTCCCCAAGATACTGATTTATTAGGTGAATATAATCAGGGCTGGAAAATTACTGAAATCATGCCGGTCAATTCTGTGGGAATTGTCACCGCTAGGGATAGTTTAACAATCAAATGGTCATCGCAGGAAGTGATGGATACGGTGACAGACTTTGCCTCTCTCCCGGTTGAAACAGCACGAAATAAATATAATCTTGGGAAAGATGCACGAGACTGGAAAGTTGACCTGGCTCAAAAAGATTTAAACCGTAGTCCAATAGAAAATGATAAAATTGTTTCCGTATTATATCGCCCTTTTGATGTTAGGTTTACTTACTACACAGGACAAACAAGAGGTTTTATTTGTATGCCGCGTTCTGAAGTGATGAGGCATCTGCTGGCTGGGAATAATCTTGCTCTGATAACATCGCGACTAACCAAAGGGGAAACGTTTGCTCATGCACAAGTTGCTTCTAGTATTGTAGAAGTAATCTGTATGTCACCCAAAACATCAAATAATGGTTTTGTTTTTCCCCTCTATACCTATCCTGATACGCAAAATCAACAAGGGAATCTTTTCGTTGAAAAATCCGCCAATCTTTCTAAAGGATTTTTGGAAGCTATTCGAGAAAAACTGGGCTACGTCCCCACCCCAGAAGCCATTTTTTACTATATTTACGGGATTTTCCACAGTCCTACCTATCGCCAACGCTATGCCGAATTTCTGAAAATCGACTTTCCCCGCGTTCCTTTAACCAGCAATGACCAATTATTTAGAGACTTGGGGACAAAAGGGGAGGAATTAGTCAATTTACATTTAATGAAATCCAAAAAACTCAATAAATTAATTACCAAAGTTGGTGGTGAGGGGGATAATGCCGTGACGGAGGTAACTTACCAAGCTAAAGAACAGCGGGTTTATATTAATAAAACTCGCTATTTTGCTGGGATTACCCCGGAATTGTGGGATTTTAAGATTGGCGGTTATCAGGTTTTAGATAAATGGCTGAAAGACCGTAAGAAAGCCAGCCGTATTTTATCTTTTGATGAGGTTTTGCATTATCAAAAAATTGCGATCGCCCTGAAAGAAACTATGCAGTTAATGGCAGAAATTGATCGCCTCATTCCTGGTTTTCCCATTCAGTAATCAACGGGAAAGTTATCTGTTAGTTGCTAAAATTACCGGCGGGTCTAACCCACCCTACCCCTTTTTTTCGGGAATGTGGCGAATAGGCAGAATAATTTCTATAGTAGTTCCCACCCCTAATTCTGAGCGACAAATTAAATCCCCATGATGCTTGTTGACGATTGTTTCATAGCAAACATAAAGCCCCAATCCCGTCCCTTGACCGACGGGTTTTGTAGTGAAAAATGGGTCAAAGATTTGCGATTGCGTAGCGACATCAATCCCTCCACCTTTGTCCGCGATCGCTACCAACACGCGCTCATCTTCTAACAAGCTAGTTTTAATTTTGATCTGGCCTTCTTTTGGTGGATTGCATTCTTCAATAGCATCGATCGCATTGGTTAAAATATTCATCAAAACCTGATTAATTTCCCCGGCAAAACATTCAACTTTGGGCAGAACACTGTAAGATTTAATCACCTCAATGGGCTGATGATTACTGCCGCTGGTTTTATCAGCGTTAAAACCCTCAAGACGATGTTGCAGAATCAACAGGGTGCTTTCAATTCCTTCATGGATATCTACTAACTTAAGTGCGGATTCGTCTAAGCGGGAAAAATTGCGGAGACTTAACACAATTTTTTGGATGCGATCGGCACCAAATTGCATTGATTCCAAAAGTTTCAAGCAATCTGTCTGGATAAATTCTAAATCAATTCCTTCTTCAAACTCAATAATTTCTGCCTCTGGTTCTGGGTATCTTTCTTGATAAAGAGATATCAGTTCGATTAAATCGCGGAAATATTCTTGGGCGGGCTGGAGGTTACTATAAATAAAACTGACTGGGTTGTTAATTTCGTGGGCAATTCCGGCGACTAATTGCCCCAAACTGGTCATTTTTTCATTTTGAATTAGTTGGGCTTGGGTTTGTTTCAGTTGCCGTAAAGTTTGGGCAAGAGATTCAGCTTTTTCTCTTAAATGCAGTTCTTGCCGTTGCAGTTGTTCATTGGCTTGCGAGAGTTCCTGGGTGCGTTCGATCACCCGCATTTCTAGCTCGTCTTTGGCTTTTTTTAACCCCGATAATGCATCACGGCGTTCTGTCAAAACCGCCATTAACACTAAGGTGGCGACGGAAATTACCCCAATAAATGATTCTAAAAAAAGCAGCGAGATATTCAGATCGTCCCGGACAAAGGAACTGCGCTGCAAAATTGTCCCCGCGATCGCCGTAAAAGCAGTTAGGGCGATCGCCAAGGTTGTCCCGCTTTCGGGAAACCGAAAAGCCGCCCAAACTAATAAGGGAATCGTTAAATATTCCACCGGGTAAGCCTGCCAAAACGCTAAAACACTTACAATTTCAAAAAGCAATAGCCAACTGAGAAGTTCCAGGCGAGAGAATTGACTTTTTGGCAAAAAAAGCTGGCAATACTTAAAAACCCTAGAGGCAAAATTTTCTGGTTCGATTTCTCGGTATATACTATATATACTAGGCAAAAAGCGATACCAAGTTAACAGTAACGGGGTAAAAATCAATACCCCTGCGGCATTAGAAACCCACCAAGTAATCCACGATGGGGCAAAATTTGACCAGGGGACAAATTGACCCAGACAGAGCGCCCCCACCCCCACAGTGGCACCAATCATTTGAGCGGCGATCGCGCCCCAACCCACAAAATGAAATACCTGAATTGCCCGATGAAAAGGATAACGACTGTGGGTAAAACGTTTAATAAAAAATGCCCCAAATAAAGGTGTCAAAGTATTGCCCACAGAGGTGACGGCACCGATCGCCAAACTGACCGGAGTGGGATTAAATACTAAAGAAATACTAAAAGAACCCAGGATAATTCCCGGCCAAATCTTTTTCCCCCAGACCAAAACAGCCCCCAGAGCAATTCCCGCTGGTATCCAAACCGCCGTCACATCTCCAGGAAGGACGGCTAACTTGAGTCCGAGTAAACCGAAAAGACAGTAGGAAAAGAGAACGGTAGCTATTAAGGGGAGGTTGTGCCGTAGTTGCCGGTGGCTGAGTCTTTTCTTCATCTCTAACTCCCTAGGGATTTAATCCCTTCTTTTGGGTTATTTTTCCTCATTTTTTTTCACATTCAGGACGATGTTGTTCACAAAAAAGTTGTTCAGCTTTGGCTAAGTCTTCAGCCGCTTTTTGTGCGTTGCCTTGGGCGGTATAGGCTAAACTGCGGGCTAGGTAAATTTCGCCGATGTTCAAGTTCATTTGTAAAGCTTGATTATAGTCCGCGATCGCCTCCGTATAGTTATGCATCAAATAATGAGCTACGCCTCGATTATAATAGGCAAACGGATGGGGTTTAATCTCGATCGCTTTACTATAGGCGGCGATCGCTTTTACATATTGTTTAGAGCGATAAAGCCAATTTCCATGCAACCAATGAAACATCAAATTTTTCTGATGGCTTTTAATCCCTTGCTCAATTGAGTTAACTGCTTTTGAGTATTCCCCTAACTCAGCCAAAACTTTTCCCCGTTCTGCCCAAACTTGGAGAAATTTCGGCTCAAGCTTTAATACACGGTCGAAAGATGTCAAAGCTTCTGGATCTTCTTGATTTTCTATTAATGCCAACCCCCGCAAATACCAAGCAGGATAAAAATCTGGCTGAATTTTAATTGCTTCGTCAAATGCCTGAATTCCCGCATCAGTTAGCCCCATGCGCCATAATTGATTGCCATAATTCACCCAGTGGCTATGATTGTTTTTATCCGCAGGCTGATTCACAGCTAAGACCGAATCCCTGGATAAATTTATCTTATTTTTTCCTTCAATTTTCTGGCTATTTTTAGTAATTTTAGCGGGCGGATTGACTTCTATTTTTAACGATTCTTGGGGCAGGTTTGTTTGATTCACTACATCAAGAAACCTTTTAATTGGCACTCCCAAACTATCCCCAAGCTGAACTTTATTCACGCGATCGACTCTCGCAGCGCCATGAATTCCTATCAGCCTTCCCTGGGTATCCAACACCGGCCCACCACTGACTCCGGCTTTACTAAAATTGCTATAAAGTAACTCATAACCTTGATTTACAGAATTAGCATCGGTAATATTTAATAAGGCAATTTCTTGACTAACAAGTTGGCCTAGATTAAACTCATAATGAGAGGGTTTATTTTCTGGCACAATTGGCCAACCAGAGAGAAAACCCCAGCGAGTTTCATCATAGTTTAATGGATCGTTTGCTAAGGTGGCAACTGGGTAATTTTCTTCGCTGGTAAACTGCAAGATTGCCAAATCTAACCCAGCAAATTTTTTTACCATATCATCATCAACTTGATAGCTTTTTCCATCTCTTGTCACCACGGAATAAGTATCGATTTTATTCACGACGTGCTTGGCAGTTAAAACATAGTATTGATTGCCAGATTTAGCGACGATCGCCCCTGAACCTTGATGCTTATTTTCGGTTTTAATTTGGATCGTAATTTTCCTGGCAATTCCCTCAACTTTTTTGGCTAATTCCTCGGAAACAGGGGCAGAGCGAACCGTTAAATCTTGTTCAATAATATCTAAACGAGCGAAAGCTTTAGATTGACTCATTGCCTCTCCACTTATTCCCTGATGGAGCAGCACTTGAGGATATCTGATAAAATATAAAGTTGATGGATTCAGCAATAAAAATGCGATCGCCGAACCACTGCACATCAATCCTAATAATTTCCCTAATTGGTTTTGAGCAAATATCTCAATTAAGCTGCCAGCTAAATCGATTTTTTTTTGCGATACAGTTTGATATGTTTTTTGAATAATTTTGATTGGTTTTAAACCTTTATAAATAACAACATTACGCGGCTTTTTGCCAACGCTGACCATATTATTTAAAAGCGATAATAACCGGCGATTTTTCACTTTTACTTTATCTTCCCAGATAACTTTATGGGTTTTATAATTTCTGGGGATTTGTTCAGCAGGAATTCCTGTGATTGCTTGAATGGCAATCATCCCCACCGCATAAATATCATCGCTAAATAGACAGGTTTCGGCTGTTAATTTAGGGCGTTGATAACCGGCCAATTTTCCCGCAATTTGCGGATTTTGACTGAGCATTTGTTTGAATACAGCAAAGTCCGTTAAAACTAACTGGTGATTTTGCTTACTGCGGATAATATTGTTAGGATGAATATTGCCATGATTGATATGGTAAAAATGAATCATGGCTAAAGTTTCTAATAGTTCAGCTAACAGGTTGATGACTTCTTCTTCACTCAGGGGCTTACCGGGCACCAGTTCATCTAGTAAAGGCCGACCTTCAATAAATTCTTGGACGAGATAAAACTTTCCTTGGTATTGAAAATATGCCAGTAACTTGGGAAAGCGATCGCTATGTCCGAGTTGTTTTAAGATTTCTGCTTCTTGTTGAAATAGACGAAAAATCTGCTGTAAAAATTCGCGATCGCCCTCTCTTAAAAAATTTGCACAAGGAACGAATTCTTTGACCAAACAAACCGGAGAACCATGTCCTTTTTTATCCTGGGCAAGATAAGTCTGGCTGAACTCATCTTGGCTGAATTCTTGGATAATTTCATAACGGCCACTGAATACCTGTCCAATCATCGGAAATATAGATATCAATTATTTGAGTAAGTTACAAAAAAAGAGGGCAACAATTGCCCTCTATTACTTTTTAGCACAAAGTGGTGAATGCAGAGAAACCCGGTAACTTCTACGAAACCGGGTTTGTTTCTCCAGGCTTCGTTTTACGCCCCTAGGATCGTCCCAATAATCCCGCCGATTAAACTTTGCATATTCTCCGCCAACACCGTATTGAAGTGATGGATTACCGGCAAGCTATCCACCACCATACCCGCACAAAGTAACATCAGATAATAGATGGAATATTTAAACAATCCTCTAGCCATATCTTGATCGTCGGGATTTTTCAACAGTTGCCAAGCTTTCAGGGCAAAAATACCTCCCAGCCAAAGAGCGATCGCCCCATAAACCAGGCCACTAGCTTGCAAAGGAAACACCAGCAAAAATGTGGCGGGGAGCATAATTAAGGTATAAAGCCAAATCTGATAAGCGGTAGTTTCATTACCAGAAATTACCGGCAACATGGGTACATTCACTTCCGCATATTCATTGCGAATATACATAGCCAAAGCCCAAAAATGAGGCGGTGTCCAGAGGAAAATAATGGCAAACATTACCCAAGGCGCCCAAGTCAAATCCCCGGTCACTGCGGCCCAACCCACCAAGGGCGGAATAGCACCGGCAGCCCCACCAATGACAATATTTTGCGTACTATGGCGTTTTAACCAATGAGTATAGATGAGGACATAAAAGACAATGCCGGACATGGCCAATAGCGCCGCCAGCAAGTTAGCAAAAGTGGTCAGCAAGGTGAACGAGGCAGCGGCTAAGGCGATCGCAAAAATCAAAGCATCGCGAGGTTGAATCCGACCGGAAGGCAAGGGACGATGCCTGGTGCGTTCCATAATATAGTCAATATCCCGGTCATACAGACAATTGATCGTATTCGCCGCAGCCGCAGCCAACGCACCCCCAGTCACCGTCACCAGGACTAACAGCGGATCGACTTCTCCTTTAGCGGCTACCCACATACTTGACGAGGTGGTAATTAACAGCAGCAGGATAATTCTCGGTTTGGTCAGTTGGTAGTAACTTTTAACGACTTGCCAAAAGTTTTCATGGTGTCGTTGAGCATTGTTATTGATGATTTCTTGCATAGATTATTTTCCCGATCTGCGGTCAAAAAGTTTTATAGGAATGGAGATTGGTGCGTTACGGCGGTGATTTAATTTCTCGGATTTTGCTCAAAATATTCACCCACCGCCTAACACACCCTACCTTTTTTGGCCTCGCGTTCAAGGAGGAATCGAGATTGGTACGTTACGGCGGTGATTTAATTTCTCGGATTTTGCTCAAAATATTCACCCACCGCCTAACACACCCTACCTTTTTTGGCCTCGCGTTCAAGGAGGAATCGAGATTGGTACGTTACAACAGTGATTTAGTTTCTCTGATTTTGGTCTGACGATCGTCCCGAATAGCCAAAACCGTAAACGCCACCAGGGTGCCCAATAAAGTGGCGCCGGTGGTTTGGTGGGCTACGGTCAGGGGTTCCACTTGCAAACGCAGATAAAAAGTGGCCACACCGAGGAGAATTTGCAACCCTAATAAAGCCCCCGTCCAGAAAGCTAGTTTTCTTAAGGTGGGATGAAGGGCCGCAGTCCGCCACGCCATCACGACTAAGGTAATCACTGCCACTGTCGGCGGCACTACTCCGGCAATATGACTATGCATCACCCCACAAAGCTGTTGATAGCCAAAGCATTGATGCAATGCCCATTGAGAACCGACCAACCCTCCAAGTAGGCTTTGGAAATAAGTTAAAATGGCAGCGGTTAAACCGACCCAGCGCAATTTTCCCGTCACTCCAGTGCCTTGGTAGGGCAAGAGACTTAGACCAATAACTAAAACCGTGGTGAAAAATAGCAACGCGGTTCCCAAGTGGGCGGTGACAATATCAAATCTGAGTAGTTGTGTCACCGTGAGTCCGCCGAGCACTCCCTGAAAGACGATTAAACCCAGGGCGCCGGTGCAAGCCCAAGGCAACCAACCGGGTAAATGTCGCCGATCCCACCAAGATAAACCCGCTAGGGCGATCGCCATTAGGCCAATTAACGAGGCGTCTAAGCGATGAAACCATTCTAAAAATACTTGTAGGTTCATTTGCTTGGTGGGCACCAACTCACCATAACAAAGCGGCCAGTCTGGGCAAGCCAGTCCCGCGTTCATTACCCGTGTGGCGCTGCCCACAGCCATCAGCATAAGGGTGGCGATCGCAATTTTCCAGACCAAACGACGAATTCGGTCTTGGGGGGTTGATGCCGATTTAGTGTTTGTGGTTAATTGACTCCACACTGGATTTGTCATAAGCTTTCTTGCTATCTACAGGTATCTTCATACAAATGTAACTATATACTCGCTTTTCTCATAAACCCAAGGATAGCAAAGTCTTAGAATGGGTAAGTTCGCCAATCACTTTCCCGATGAAAGGATTTAATTGTCAGGAAAAATTTATATTTTTGACAGATTTTGCTCATTTTTTGCTCATTTAGCGACCTTACGTTATTGATTTTTAACATAACTTTTACCGCAAAGAAACCCGGTTTCTTCAAGAAACCGGGTTTCTCATTCATTCTCCCAGAAACCGGGTTTCTCATTCATTCACGCGATCCCAAATAAAAGCTAAAGATTTATGGGAATCGCCAGTGGGATCTGGGGCGATCTGGCGCGATCGAGAGCGATCGCGGGTCGATCTGGGGGGATATTGGGGCGATATTGGGACGATATTGGGACGATATTGGGGCGCGATCGCAGAAATGAACGAGAAAAATTGTTAAGCTATCGGATAAAACCCTAAACTTGCCGAACCGAAGGGCCGAAAAAATGTCTGAATCAAGCCCAAGGTAGCAGGAGCAAACAGGGCAATGGGTTGATATTGGGAGGAAAAATAACTTGAAAATCCCCAGCGCCATTACCGCAATGATTGCAGGCATCGTCCTGACTTTGGCGAGTCTGTGGATTGGCCAAAATCATGGACTAATGCCAGTAGCGGCATCTGACGAAGCCCCTTTAGTAGACGGGCTGTTTAACACCATGATGACGATTTCAGCCGCACTCTTTTTCTTAGTAGAAGGGGCGCTGATTATTTCCGTATTCAAATTTCGCAAGTCTCCAGGGGACGAAACCGACGGGCCCCCGGTAGAAGGCAACCTGTCTCTGGAAATTCTCTGGACAGCCATTCCCGTGGTGATTGTCATGGGACTTTCTGTTTATAGCTATGAAGTCTATAACGCAATGGGCGGCTTGGATCCGATGGCCTCCCATGACCACGGTCATAAAATGGTGGCCATGAAACCTGGGGCGGCGAAAGTGCTCCGCACCGCTTACGCGATCGCTGCCCCCTTACCGGGAAGCGAAGCAGCCGAAGCCATGACCACCGAGGAAAAAATCGCCCTCGGTGTCGGTGCTTCCCCCGAAAACCAAGGCAAACCCCCTGATGTCGAAGTCAACGTCTTGGGTCTACAATTTGCCTGGATTTTTACCTACCCAGAAACCGGCGTAGTCTCTGGAGAATTGCATATCCCCGCAGGCAAAGACGTGCAACTCAACATCAACGCCCAAGATGTGCTCCATGCTTTTTGGGTGCCACAGTTCCGCCTTAAACAGGATGCCATTCCCGGTCGTCCCACGGAATTACGCTTTAAGCCGAAAACCCCTGGCGATTATCCGCTAATTTGCGCTGAACTTTGTGGCGCTTACCACGGGGCAATGCAAACGCGAGTCATTGTCCATACTCCAGAAGACTATGACGCTTGGATGCAAAGTCAAATCGCCATGCAGCAGGATGAACAAAATCCCGCCGTCACCCTGGCAATGAACCCAGCAGACAAATCTCCGGCGGAATTTCTTGCCCCATATACCTCAGATTTGGGCATCACTTCCGAAACCGTAAAACAACTGCATTCCCATAATCATCATTAATTGTTTCTTGTTGATTGTTGATTGTTGATTGTTCTTTGTTCTTTGTTCTTTGTTGATTGTTGATGGTTATTTGTTCTTTGTTCTTTGTTCTTTGTTAATTTTTTACCAACAACCAAAGAATCCCTACCCAACAACCAACAACAACCAACAACAACCAACAACCAACAACAACCAACAACAACAAAAAACATCCGTAGAGACTTATCGCAATCATTCAATATGACATCACCCGCACAAGTTGAACACAATACCAACCCATCCAATCCCCACGGGGAGGAAGAAGGAAATTGGCTCAAATATTTTGGTTTTAGTACCGACCACAAGGTAATCGGGATTCAATATCTCGTCACCAGCTTTATTTTTTATTTGATTGGCGGTCTGTTAGCGGAAGGGGTGCGGGTCGAACTTGCCACCCCAGACCCCGATTTTGTCAGCCCTGACTTATACAATGGGCTGTTTACCGTCCATGCCACCGTGATGATTTTCCTCTGGATCGTCCCGGCGGGGGCTGGTTTGGCCAATTATCTGATTCCTTTGATGATTGGTGCCAAAGATATGGCTTTTCCCCGCTTAAATGGGGTGGCTTTTTGGCTAATTCCCCCTGGGGGCGTTTTGCTGATGGCCAGCTTTTTTGTCGGAGCTCCCGGCGCTGGTTGGACTTCTTATCCTCCGTTGAGTTTGGTGACTAACCAAGCGGGTCAATTAATTTGGATTTTGAGCGTTTTATTGTTGGGAACTTCTTCCATTTTGGGGGCGGTGAACTTTGTCACCACTATCCTGAGAATGAGAATTCCTGAGATGACCATGAATGATATGCCCTTGTTTTGTTGGGCAATGCTGGCAGCTTCGTCGCTGATTCTGGTTTCTACTCCAGTTTTGGCCGGGGCTTTGATTTTGCTGGCGTTTGACTTGGTGGCAGGGACGGCATTTTTTAACCCCACAGGGGGCGGCGACCCGGTGGTTTACCAGCATATGTTCTGGTTTTATTCCCACCCAGCGGTTTACATTATGATTCTGCCGGTGTTTGGGCTGATTTCAGAAATTTTGCCGGTGCATTCCCGCAAACCGATTTTTGGTTATCAAGCGATCGCCTATTCCAGTATGGCGATCGCCTTTTTGGGCCTGATCGTCTGGGCGCACCATATGTTTACCAGTGGCACTCCGGGCTGGTTGCGGATGTTCTTTATGATTGCCACAATGGCGATCGCTGTCCCCACCGGCATCAAAGTCTTTAGCTGGGTTGCCACCATTTGGGGTGGAAAACTCCGCCTCAACAGTGCCATGCTGTTTGGCATGGGCTTTGTCTCCATGTTCCTAGTCGGTGGACTCAGCGGCGTCATGTTAGCCTCCGTCCCCTTCGACATTCACGTTCACGACACCTACTTCGTCGTTGCCCACCTGCACTACGTCCTCTTTGGGGGCAGTGTCTTTGGCATTTACTCCGCCTTATATCACTGGTTCCCCAAAATGACCGGGCGCATGATGAACGAAACTTGGGGCAAAATTCACTTTGTTCTCACCTTTTTGGGCTTTAACCTTTGCTTCCTACCAATGCACTGGTTAGGGCTCCAAGGAATGCCCCGACGGGTGGCCCAATATAACCCCGAATTTGCCACCATCAACATGGTTTGTACCATCGGTTCCATCCTGTTAGCCATTTCCACCATTCCATTTATTATTAATGCCGTTTGGTCTTGGGTTGCTGGGCCAAAAGCCACCGCAAATCCTTGGAAAGGTTTAACCCTAGAATGGCTGACCAGTTCACCCCCTCCAGTGGAAAACTTCCTGGAAGAACCAATCTTATGGTCTGGTCCTTATGACTACGGCATTGATACGGTCAATGAAGGCAGCGATCGATCCGTTGAGGACTTGCTGGCAGAAGTGAAAGGAAGTGTCTAATTGTTATTAGTTATTGGTTGATTGTTGTTGGGTAGGGATTCTACTGTTGATTGTTGTTGGGTAGGGATTCTATTGTTGATTGTTGTTGGGTAGGGATTCTATTGTTGATTGTTGTTGGTTGATTGTTTTTTATAATCATCAATTATCAATTACTGTCAACCACCAACCAACAACCAAAGAATCCCTACCCACCAACCAACAACCAACAACAATCAACCAATAACTAAAATTTGTTGTTTCAAAAAGTGAAAAATATTCCCAGAAATTTATGCAAGGTTCAACGGTTGAAACATTTAATACCCCCGTGGGCGATCGCGTAATAGCTACCAGCCATCACGAAGCCCATCCCGATCATCGAATTTTTGGCATCATCATGTTCCTGATTGCTGAATCGATGATTTTTCTGGGATTATTTGCCGCTTATGGCACCTTCCGCTTAGTTGCCCCCGAATGGCCGCCGGAAGGCACCCCAGAAATGGAATTATTAGTCCCCGGAATTAACACCATTATTC
This sequence comes from Planktothricoides raciborskii GIHE-MW2, assembly GCF_040564635.1. NCBI lineage: Bacteria > Bacillati > Cyanobacteriota > Cyanophyceae > Oscillatoriales > Oscillatoriaceae > Planktothricoides > Planktothricoides raciborskii. Next base: position 3,697,072 of record NZ_CP159837.1, on the reverse strand, counting down.
TGATTTCTAGTAGTTTTGTGATGAACCGGGGCAACGCCGCCATTAAACAAAATAATGTGGCGGGAATGCGGGCTTGGTTTGCCGCCACTGCTGCAATGGGGGCGATTTTCTTATGTGGCCAACTTTATGAATATTTTCATACGGGTTTTGGCTTAACCGATAATATTTTCACCAGTACCTTTTATGTGTTAACTGGGTTTCACGGTTTGCACGTTACCTTTGGTTTGCTGCTGATTTTAGCGGTGTTATTCCGCAGTTTGAAAGGCGATCGCTACTCCAGTACATATCACTTTGGCCCCGAAGCTGCCGAAATTTACTGGCACTTTGTTGATGTGGTCTGGATTGTTTTGTTCACCATTCTCTATTTGATCTAATTGCAGGAGTAGGGTGTGTTAGGCGGCCATAATTTTGGTTAAAAAATCAACCGATAAAAAATGCCGCCTAGACGCACCGCCTCAAAGTAATACCAATTTCAAAAATTATTGCTAAGATTTCGAGGTTAATTTGGGCGCAAGCATTGCGCCCCTACAAGCATCTGGTGATTTATCTGTAGGGACGCAATGCTTGCGCCCCTAATGTTGCATATTTAATTAGAAATGGTATAAAATAAAAGTAAGGTGTCTTAGACGGCCAGAATTTTTGGTAAAAAATTAACCGATAAAAAATGCCGCCTAGACGCACCGACTAGCTAGAAAAATTTCTATTCCTTTCCCGTAAGCTACCCTAAAAAAGGAAATCAATAAATTGTAAAATAAAATTGTAAAATCGGGAGAGTCTTGCTATGACTACTGAGGCGATCAAAGAAATTATCTCCCCCACAGAGTCGTTGCCCCCAGAGGTGCCAGAGTGGGAACCGCCGATGCCTCCCACGGACTTGATTTTTGATGATGGTAAACCCTTGGAAACTAATCGACATCGGACGGCGATGAATGCCCTCATTCGGTCGTTGGAATATGCGTGGCGCGATCGCAACGACTTTTTTACCGGGGGCAATATGTTTATGTACTACAGTAGCGCCCAGGCAAGAAATCGGGACTTTCGCGGGCCGGATTTTTTTGCGGTTTTAAACATTGACGGCAGTTACTCTCGTGAAGGCTGGGTAGTCTGGGAAGAAAACGGACGCTATCCTGATGCGATCGTTGAACTCATGTCGAACAGCACTGCCTATATCGACAAAGTGGAGAAAAAGCAGCTTTACGAACAAGTTTTTCGCACCCCAGATTACTTTGTCTATCATCCCTTCGATCCCAATTCTTTACAAGGATGGCATTTAGATTCTGGTCAAAAATACCAGCCCCTTGTCCCCAATGAACGAGGATGGCTTTGGTCAGAAACATTAGGCTTATGGTTAGGAACTTGGGAAGGGACAATTCAGCGACAATCATCGATTTGGCTGCGATTTTATGACCCCGAAGGCAATTTAGTTTTATTGCCAGAGGAAGCTGCCGAACAAAAACTCTCGGAAGCCGAACAAAAGGCTTCCCAAGCTGAACAAAAACTCTCGGAAGCTGAACAAAAGGCTTCCCAAGCTGAACAAAAACTCTCGGAGGCTGAACAAAAAGCACAACGTTTAGCTGAACAGTTAAGAGCAATGGGTATTGACCCAGAAACCCTGTAAACTAACTTGGATCTATCACAAGTGCTTGTAGGGGCGCGATCTTGACCCTAGATAATAGGGCGAAGCATTCGGGTAAAGAGTTAATTGTAAAAACCGATAAGTTCACTGCCAGAATGCTTCGCCCCTACAAAATTCTCAAAATCCCCCCTAGACCCCGCCTTCCATTTACAAAAGACAAACGCTATCAAGGCAACAGGCAAAGGTTATCTGCTCCTTCCCGTTCCCTGATAACTGTTCCCCGTTCCCCTTTTTAACCCTATATCCCCAAATTAATCCCATGACAATTCCTCTAGATTTACCCCCGGAATTAGAAGCAGAACTAGCTAAAGAAGCGGCACAAATTAAGTTACCATTATCGGAATATATTGTGCATCTGCTCTCAGTCCGACAAGTTTTTAATCATCCACCCAAAAACGGCAGAGAATTAATTGCTTACTGGCAAGCAGCGGGCGTGATTGGTTCTCGTCCTGACATTACAAATCCTCAAAAATATGCTAGTCAACTCCGCAGTCAAGCGGAATTTCTTTAACCATAAAAAAGCAATGTTATGTATATATTAAATACGGATATTTTACTGGATGTATTGAAAGGTAATAAACAGGCGATCGCTTGGTTTAGCACCTTAACCGAAGTGCCGATGATTACCTATACGGTTTTCCAGGAGTTAATGGAAATCGTCAGAAATCAGGAACAAGTCCATCAGATGTTTCAGTTCATTGCCCCTTTACCGATTATTTGGCCAACGCGGGAAGAATCCGCCAAAGCTTCCGCTTATTATCCTCAATGTTTATCCTATGGCTTAGGGTCAATTGACGCAGAAATTGCCGTTTGTGCCATAGAAAGATCCGCCACTCTTTGCACCTTAAATGTAAAAAAATATCAGGTTATTCCCAATCTGAAAGTGATTAAACCTTATGGTCGTTCCGTGAAAGAAAAAACTGCATAACCTTCGCGGTAGTGCCACGGGCTAAAATAAGCTTTATTCTTAGGTTGGGTCCGCCATCGACGAAACCCAACATTAGACAATTCCGGCAAACAAGACGGATTAATCCCCCAATCCGTCTTGTTTGCCTTCTATTTTATGGATAGAATTTTTGGATAGCAGAAAAACGCGATCGCTTCTTTCTGCTAGATAATTATCTATCGCTAACTTACGATCAATTAAGGAAAATCAACTAATCTAAATTAACTAAATTTAACTTAGTTTTTTGTTGTTTCATATCAACAGCAATTTGAACTTTCTCTAAAAGTTCTGTAGTCATTTTTTTGAAAGCTTTAGAGGCTGATGAGGTGGGATCGCTGAAAACCACCGGCAAAAAACTATCCACCGACTTAGACACCTTAAAATCCATCGGGATGCGAGTTTTAAAAATTTTGCTTTGGCCGAAATCTTCATAAACTCTCTGCATCACTTGTTTATAATACTTCCCAGTCATTAAATTTCCCGACATCGTAAAGGCAATCCCCAAGAGTTCTAGCTGGAGAGGCTGGGTATATTTATAAATCTCTTTCAATTGTTTTAATCTTCTTTCAAGTAACTGAATGCCAATAATTGATAAAGGCTCAGGACGTGCAGGCATCAAGTAAAAATCACTACAAACCAAAGCACTCCGAGTAATCAAATTGTAGCCGGGAGCACAATCTAAAATAATAAAATCATAATCAGAAAAGACTGGCTTTAAAATATCAAAGATTAAACTGCTTTCCAAAATATTCCAAACCGTATCAAATTTATCTTTACCCAAGCGGATGGCTTTCTCGTGTAGCATTTCCGATACCAAATATTCATCATACAAGTCAATATCTCCGGGCAATAAATCAAATCCTTTCACATTGGATATATATGACTTAATCACATCGTGAATATTAATCTTTGTCTGATTAATCGGTTGGATAATTTGGTTGACCAAATGTTTTAAAGTGCGGTTTTCTTGACGCAGTTTGGCAAATTCCTGGGTTGACACCAGACTCAGGGTAGCACTGATTTGGGTGTCTAAATCAACCACTAAAACCCGTTTGCCGTGATCTTTCGCTAAACTTGCCCCTAAATTAACGGTTAATGTGGTTTTACCCACTCCACCCTTCATGTTCGTCGTGGCAATGATATAAGTCATTGGGAATTCCTCTTTCTGAATAAACGCACACCTATGATCGGTAAGGGAATCAAATACAGGCAATCAAACAAATATCTGCCATGATAAACGGCGATCGCAAATCTCACCAGTCAGCGATCGCTCAAAGCGCACTAGGCAGTGTAATCAAGGGTTTTGGCGGATTCAAGATTCCCTAAGCGTCTGTCTGAAAGTCCTCTGTCTGAAAGTCCATTGTCCGAAAGTCCATTGTCTGAAAGTCCATTGTCCTTTGTTGATTGTTTACTGTTCAAGGACATCAAGGACAAAAGATATTGGAATTTTGACCAGGGGTTATGGATCTAGCAAGGGTTTAGATGAACACCGATCGCCTCTGTAGTACCCTCACCCCTGGAGAGAATCTCGGCTGACACAGATAGCAGGAATGCCCATATACCAAAGGTTTATGGCTTGTTTGCCATACGCTAAAAAAATTTTTGCCCAACCCCTTGACCGTTTTGTAGTATTAATGTAGTATATAGATGTAGCCAAGAAAGCCAAGGGCGATTTCGCGAAAGATCGGATCCCGAAGCTTGCCCCCGCCTTCGCGGGGGGGGAATCGCGCTCTTTGCTGTGGCCAAGTTATCCATACTGAACCTAGACAATTTAATCAAATTAATTAAATTAATCAAATTAATCAAATCTTTGGGTTGGTCAAGGAACATTGACTAGAAAGGGCGATCGCGCCCATAGACCGACGGCAATGCCTGATGAGAAAATGAGCAAAAAATCAGGACTGGCATTGTTTTCTCATGGCAAACATTAAATTAATATTAAATCAATATTAAATCAAGATAAGGAGGTGTCAGCATGATTCACATTCGCTTTGAAGGACGATCTTATGATTTAGGCGATCGCGAGCTAGGCATCTCCCCAAATATGACCGAAGTTGCCATCAAAGAACGTCTGGCACAATATTTTGACCTGCCCATTAATCGCTTTAACGATTATGTGATTGATCATCGTCCCAGCGGCGACATGATTGTCAGACCAGAAGCGGTTTACGGTTAAATATTTACCGAATTTTTCCATGATTTATCTAAAAATTGAATTACCAGAAAAGCATCAAGATATGCGTTGATTATCTGCCAGATTACAGATAGCTAGACTTCGCGCCCTGACGCAAAAAGCTTACATACTTGCCTAGTGGTTTAAGGCGCTTGACAGTCAATCAAGTAACTCAATCGTGAGTTCGTAGGTTCAAATCCTGCCTATGAAACAACAGCTTTTTGAACTTGCGCGAAGTCTTTTTTTCCTCGCTGCCAATTATCTGATCAAATATGTGACATTATATGTGACATTATGTGTGACATTATGTGTGACATTATGTGAGTGATTATGTGATTAATTCTGCGATCTGAGTTTGACCCCTAGAAATCCGTTTGCCTTTGGATGGTTCAGGGTTCAGATAATCAGCATATATACTCAGAAAACGGGCTTTCAGGTAGCGGGATTTTGCCAAATGCCAAAAAGTCCCCTATTGCCAGTCAGCAGTGAGAAAGGGAAAAATTTGTTCCGGCATTTGTTCCGGCCAATTTGTCAACAAAGCTTTACATAATTACCGAGAGAATGTGCTATGGTTGAAATATACATCTCGCGCCCTAACTAAAAAAGCTTACATACTAGCCAAATGGTATAGGCGCTTGACTTAAGATCAGGATGATGCAGGTTCAATTCCTGCGTATGAAACCACGGCTTTTTTTACTTGCGCGGGGTGTCTTTTAATCATCCACTCGGTTAATGTTGTTTAGATTCTTTAACAACTTGCTGATGTTTGATCGCACTGATTTGCTCAGAAATATCTGCGATAGGCGAATCATAAACAGAAGAACCTTTTAAAATCAATCAGGAACAATGACTCCGTACCCTAACCCAGAAAGCTTACACCCTTGATTTCCATTCGAGCCAATAGCTTTCTAAACTTGTACGGAGTCACCTATTTAATTTGGCTTGATTTTGCTTGAATTTTCAATATTTGCCAAACAATATTTGCCAAACAATATTTGCCAAACAATATTTGCCAAACAATATTTGCCAAACAATATTTGCCAAGCAATATTTACCAAGCAATATTTACCAAACAATATTTACCAAACAATATTTACCAAACAATATTTACCAAGCAATATTTACCAAGCAATATTTACCAAGCAATATTTACCAAGCAATATTTACCAAGCAATATTTACCAAGCAATATTTACCAAACACTAAACCCGATCGCTCCTGGAAGCCGCTCAATTCCATGTCGCGTCAGCCGATTATCACCTTTTATTTTGTCCTAGTTGTTGTCCGTTATCACCATCGGTTTCTGTTAATTCAGGAACCGAAATACGGTCAGAATTGGTATTTTCCGCATGGAAAAGTGGATCCAGGAGAAACTTTGATGGCAGCGGCAGTCAGGGAAACGCTAGAAGAAGGGGGAATTCCCATTGCCCTGGATGGAATTTTAAGAATCGAGCATACTCCTGTTAAGGATAAAGCCCGGTTTCGGGTGATTTTTTTGGCGCATCCCTTGGACGATACGGCGCCAAAAAGTATTGCGGATCACGAATCCTTAAGGGCTGGTTGGTTTTGTCGAGAAGAGATGAAAAAATTACCCTTGAGAGCCCAGGAAGTGTGCGAAATTTGTGATTATTTGGCCAGCGGCGGGCCAATTTATCCTTTGCGACTCCTGACCGACAAAGGATCACCGTTTGGCTGTCCGCATTAAAAAATAATTCACAAATATTGTCAAATTGTCAAATTGTCAAATTGTCAAATTATTTTCACCAAAACATATTGTCGCTGCGCCCAAATTAGGAAGGTTTACAGGGCTGAACGATTTAATTTTATAAACCGGGTTTTTTTGTCTCATCTGAGGATGAAATTGTTTTTTTTCAGAAACCCGGTTTCTATGTCAGCACAGGCTAATACTTTCCGGCTAAAACTTGCGCGGCACTCTTTTTTTAGAGTGGGCGACATCTGCTTCCTTAGTTATTTTGAACCATAAGAGGTGACAGATGAATACCGCAGAACGCGATTTACGATTAGAAATGCTGAATAGTTTGTTGATCACCCCACACCGCAAGCTGGAAGATGTGGCAGAAACTCACCAGTTGATGATCGATGTCGATCCAATTTTTTATGGTCATTTGGCCGTTTGGTATCAGAAAAATGGGGAGGTGCGGGATCATCAAGAAGTGTTTTTAAGCTATTTGCTGACCAGTGCTTTGACAGAACATCGCGATGCGGGTTTTGTGATGTTACAAGAGTTTCCGCCTTACCAGGTGTCAAGAATTGTTGATTTTATGAAACGACATCGAGGGAAGATGCCGCGATCGGCTCGGACAGCGGTGACTCGCTATTTGAAGGAACGGGAAAAGAATCCCCAGTTTTTCGATCGCGCTGCCCTGCGTAACCGGAAAGCGATGAAGCACTTATATGCCACCCTGCATATTAAACCACTACCTCGCGCTGATGCGATTTTGTTTAAGGATCAGCCTCCAGTGGATAGTCTGGCTTTTATGGTCAAGCAGTTGGCGAAAGGGAAAACTCCCGGAGAACAAGCGGCGCTGATTGTAGAACACAATATTCCTTATCCGATCGCAATTGGGGCGATCGCCCAATTGACCCCAACGGTTTTGGTAGCCTTGATTAACTCCATGTCTCCCCAGGAGGTGATTAATAACCTCAAGTCCCTGCAAGGACGGGGGGCAATGGATCACCCAGAGGTGAAGGCTTTGATCGATGAAAAACTGAAAGCAGCCCAAAAGTGCGATCGCGTTTCTGCCTATAAAGCGCGGGTCGCAGCGGCAGCCACCCAGCTAGACACCGCCACCATTGCCCAGTTGGAACAAATCACTAACGAGCAGGTCAAGAAACGCGGTAAAATTACTAAGTCCACTGGTTTGCTAGTAGACAAAAGTGGCAGTATGGAGAAAGCGCTCGAAGTCGGTAAGCATTTAGCTGCTTTAATTTCTGGAATCTCTGATGCTGACTTGTTCGTGTACGCTTTCGACACCATACCTTACTACGTGGAAGCCAAAGGTCCAGAGTTGAGCGACTGGGAACGTGCTTTTGAGCATATTCGCGCCGGTGGTGGCACCAGCATCGGCTGTGCGATGGAAGCACTACGACGCAAGCAGCAAATAGTAGACCAAATCATTCTTGTCACCGACGAAGGAGAAAATGCTGTACCTTATTTCCATGATGCTTACCAAACTTATTGCCGCGAAATGGCAGTGATGCCAAATGTGGTTATAGTAAAAGTAGGGTATGCTTATGATTGGACTGAAACTCAGCTAAAAAATAAGCACTTGCCGGTGGAAACTTTCACCTTTTCTGGAGACTACTACTCGCTACCGAATCTCGTCCCACTCCTGTCTCGTCCATCGCGTCTGGAGTTGTTGATGGAAATAATGGAAACACCGTTGCCGGTACGTGATGATCGGTAGTTCACTTCAAGGGGAGAAGGCTCATAATATGCCAAAAGTGTATTAACTCTCAGCATTTTCTCTCCTTGACACGATCGCTTGTCCACTGACATTTCCATAAGGAAAAACACCGTGGGAAAAAAAACCAAGGTCAAAAAATCAAATCTCCTCTATCAAAGACTACAAGAAGCACTTGATCGAGGTACTCAAGTTTGGATTGAAACAGAAGAAAGAAGTTTTAGTGGTGTACCAATCAATCTCAATCGAGAATTTCTGGAAATTCTGGTGTTAGGAACGTTTTACGAAGACGAACAAGAAGAAGCGTCCTATGAAAGTACCGCTTGGTTAATCCGCTTGTCCTCCATTTCTGCGATCGCCTACCGCACAGAATCTTGGTCAACGGACCAACTGGAAAATCTATTTGGGATTAATGCCAGCAGCTTATCCCCAGAGGATTAACCCCCATAGATTAACCCCATAGATTAACCCTATCAGGTGGCGGAAATTTCCCCACCTGATTTGTTTTAATCTATACTTCCGAAGGGCAAATAACTAATTACAAAAAAAGATTAAATTTGTAGTTTATTTAACCAAAAAGGTGATATGAAATTAGCAGAAGCCTTAATTATAAGAGCGGATTATCAGAAGCGGATCGAAAAGTGGCGATCGCGCGAAAGCTCAGGCGAGGGAATCGCGCTTAGTCAATGCCGCCAAAATCCAAGAGGAGGAAGCACCCCCAGAAAATCCCCAAAGCCTAGCAGAATTAGAAACAAAGAGTAAAGAGTAAAACTTCAAAATTCAAAATTCAAAATTCAAAATTCAAAATTCAAAATTCAAAATTCAAAATTCAAAATTCAAAATTCAAAATTCAAAATTCAAAATTCAAAATTCAAAATTCAAAATTCAAAATTCAAAATTCAAAATTCAAAATTAAAGATTAAAAAGGGAATCTGTAATCACTATTCACCATAAACAAATAATTAATTATGGGGCTTTGGGGGAGGGGGGATTTTGTAATGGTAATTGGTTGATGTCCGGCAAGGATGTGGCTTGATCGTTGACGATTTTAACGATGGGATCGAGATTCTGCGCGATCGCGGTTTGTTCTTCTAATTGTTCGGTCACGGATAATAAATTATTCAGACTGTCGATCAACTGGCGCAAATCATTAAAAAATGTCGGATCTCCGGTTAAACGATCTAAATCCGAGGTAATTTTCTCAGCATTTTCAAACGTAGCCCTGGCCGAATCGAGGGTTTGTTGCAACAAGATTAAATTGGTGGGATTGGATAAGTCTTTTAAATTAGCCGTCGCTTGGGCGGCATCATTGGAAACTTGAACCGCATTAGCGGAGACTTGCTGTAAGTTGGTCAGCAGTTGAGGGATTTGAGCTTGATTTAATCCGGTTTCTACCTGGGAGATGGCGGGATCGAGACGATTGACCGCCACCCGGAGGTCTTCACTGGTTTGACTCAAGTTATTTAAAGTTTGCACTAAGGTGGAACGGTTGGCGACCACCAATCCATTTACATTTCGGACTAAACTGTTGAGTTCATTGGCGGTGGTTTGGAGTTGACCAACGGTATTGCCAATTTGATTGGCGGTGCTGCCAAACTGATCGATGGTATTGCCAACCTGATTGGCCGTGTCGCCAAATTGACTAATGGTATTGCCAACCTGATTGGCGGTGCTGCTAATCCGATCAATGGAAGCGGTGACTTGTTTGGCGGTGGTGCCTAATTCGTTGACGGTGCCACTAATTTGAGTGACCGCTTGATTAATGGTATTTGCTGATTGAACTGCGGTGGTGGAAACCCTGGCCAATTCTTTTTCGGTTAATTGGGTTAACTGTTGAAGATCGCGACTTAGGGCTGTCACCTCGGCGGTGACAACGGTGGTGTTTTGGATCAGTTGGTTGAGGTTGCCAAAAAATTGGGGATTGGCAAATAACTTGCTCAAGCCTAGGGAGTTGCGTAATAGTTCATCAAAGGTGACACCGATTTCTCCTTGAAGCCGATCGCGATCGCAGATAATTAACTCTGATTTACAGTTTTTGTCTAAAGGATTCGTATTTCTAGCGGAGATCGAAACCTCTTGGAAAGGAAAAATATCAATCGAAGTTTCCCCAATAAATCCCGCCTGACTGACTTCAATCCTCACTTGTCTAGGAATCCGTAGGGTCGCTGGGCTAATTTGAATCTCCACATCCACTTGATTAGAACGAGCATTAATCTCGGAAACCGCACCAATTTGTACCCCACGGTATCGCACGGGTGCGCCTAGTTGCAGTTTGGCAATATCCCGAAATTCAACCACTACCGTGTAATATTGTCTGCCGAAACTAAATCCTCGCAACCACAGGAAAAAACTGCCAAATAAACCCAGACCCAATAAAATTAACAAGCCCAATGAGCCTTCTCTGATCATTCGTCGCGACACAATATTTCCTCCTGAATAACACGCTCTGTTTTATTTTCTCTAGAATTAAACCAAGATTTAATCTAATATTTAAATTAACATTTAATCTAATACTTGAATTAACATTTTATTTAATACTTCACTTAATATTTAACGCAATATTTTATGATTTCACCGATTTCAGTCGGGGCAATTGAGGAATTGCTCCTACCAATTTTGAACTGGGTGGTACTGGGACGAGATCCACTTGATTTACCCGACCACTTGAATCGGTCCACTCACACTGCCACTAAAAAATTGTTTAACTAATGGATTGGTTTCACGATCGATTTGCTCCACACTTCCTTGCCATTGGACTTTGCCCTGATACAAAAAGATAATTCTATCGGTGGTACGACGAATGGTGCTATCTTGATGTGTCACCATGACGTATGTACTACAACCGCCTTTTGCCGCTTGCAAATCTCGGATTAAGTCTTCAATCACCGTTGAGGCGATCGGGTCGAGTCCTGCGGTCGGTTCATCGTACAGTAACACCTCTGGGTTGGCTCTGGGATTGTGGGGGTTGGTCATAATCGCTCTGGCAAAACTGACTCGCTTCCGCATCCCCCCGGAAAGTTCAGCGGGATAGCGATCGCCGATTCCCGGCAAACCCACCATTTCCAGTTTTTGATTCACCAACTCTCTAATTTGTTTACGGGATAGCCTAGAATGCTGATAAAGCAAAAAGCCAATATTTTCATCAACGGTTAACGAATCAAACAAAGCCGCATTTTGAAACACCATCCCAATCCCAATCGGATCCTGGAGATCGTCGAGCCAATGCTTCCGCAAAGTCCCCTGGACATAAACCTCACCACTATCCGGTTCCAGCAAACCGGCGATAATCCTCAGAATTGTTGATTTTCCCGTCCCAGATGGGCCGATAATTCCCAAAGCTTCATGCTTTTTTATAATCAAATTGACATCATCTAAGATGGCCTTCCCGCCAAACGCCTTAGATACTCCTTTTAATTCAATTAAAGGCTCGTCGATCATTTGATGTTGTCCTATCCTGAGCGGAAACTCAAAGATTAGTATAGTGGTCTGTACCGTTTAAAGATGGCAGTCTTGCGCCAGAGAGGATTGAATCTTCTTTAGTCCCCTACTTTTTTGAGGTTAGCATTGACAAGCGAGGGACGGCCTAACCTTGGTTATTGATGGGTTTTGATTAAACAGTTAAATTATATAAATTTGATCGCCGCTCATCAAGAGAACATCAACAGAACATCAACAGATTATCAACAGGTAATTTACGATAATTACGATAATTACGAGAATTATTAGCTGTTTGTTAAAGAAATCACAATTTTTAGCCAGATTTTCTCTAATCTAAAAGAACTTGATCTAAAAATGCAAACTAAATGCTAATTATTCTAAAATAATCAACCGTCAACCGTCAACCGTCAGCCGTCAACCGGCACGCCAGCATAGCCGTCAACTCCCCGAACTCCCGGATACTCAGGTGGTGGGAAGGGATGCCTGAAGATCAAACGGTCATCAGTCAACCATTGTATGTGTAGTGTAAAGTTTTGTATATCGTTTTTTTTATCCTGTAAAGTCAAAATTAATTATGGCCAACGGTTTCTTGAGAAAAGCAATTCAAGCAATTGAGTTTGAAACCCGCTCATTTGCTGCCGGAAGTACCCAGAATTTGTATTCCCGCCGACCTTCAAATCGGGTTAATCAGTGGGCCAAATGGCTTTCCCCTGGATTATTTGTGAAGCGCTGGTTACTGATTAGTGTTTTGGGAGTGATCCTCAGTCTGTTGGGTCTAGCGATTTGGATTAGATTGAACCCCATTTTTCGGGTGATGCAATTTCTGGAGACGTTTCTGTCTACTCTGACTACGGTGATCCCTAATTATATTAGTGGCCCGTTGGTTCTTGTGATGGGGATTTTGTTGTTGCTGTGGGCTCACGGGCGGACTGTGGGTGCGATCGCCGGGGCTTTAAGACCCGATAATGATGAGGAATTGGTGGATTTGTTGCTGAATCATCGCCGATTAAATCGCGGGCCAAAAATTGTGGTGGTTGGCGGTGGGACTGGTCTTTCGACGTTGCTTAGGGGATTGAAACATTACAGTAGTAATATTACGGCGATCGTCACCGTGGCCGATGATGGGGGATCTTCTGGCCGTCTGCGGCGAGAAAATGGTGTGTTGCCCCCTGGAGATATTCGTAACTGTTTATCTGCGTTAGCGGCAGAGGAAAAGTTATTAACTGAGTTGTTTAAATATCGTTTTCGTGCCGGTAAAGGTTTAGAAGGTCATAGTTTTGGTAATCTATTTCTTACAGCTATGACTGATATTACCGGAGACTTGGAACGAGCGATCGCTGCTAGTTCTCAGGTTTTAGCCGTGCGGGGGGAAGTGCTGCCAGCCACTCTTTGTGATGTGAATCTTTGGGCGGAATTAGCCGATGGACGTTGCATTACTGGGGAGTCGAGTATTTCTGAAGCGGGGGGCAAAATTGTCAAAATTGGCTGCATTCCAGCTAATCCCCCAGCGTTACCGAAAGCCCTTCAAGCCATTGAGGAAGCTGATTTTATTATTCTCGGCCCAGGTAGTTTATATACGAGTGTGATTCCTAATCTTTTGGTGCCGCAAATTACTGAGGCGATCGACCGAAAAGATATCCCGAAAATCTATGTGTGCAATATTATGACTCAACCGGGAGAAACCCAAGATTACAGCGTTGCCGATCATATTAAGGCGATCGATCTTGCCTGTGGTCGTCAGTTATTTAATGCCGTATTAGTGCAGTCACAATCCCCATCGGCTCAAGCCTTAATTCGCTATGCTCAAGATAATTCTCATCCGGTTTTTTTAGATCGCGAAGCTATCAAAAATTCTGGGAGACAAATTGTGAATGCTAATGTGATGGAAGAAGACCCTGACACGGGTTATGTTCGGCATAATCCTCAACTGCTGGCTCGGGTTTTATTGCGTTGGTACAGTCGAATGCAACTACTTAAAACGAAAGTGTAAAGCTGAATAAAGAGCGTCAGGTTTTTGCCGCGTAGATGAAGATATTAGATCCAGGGAAGGGTAATACATTCAGGGAATTTTAGCAAGAATCAATCTCTGATACAATATCTAATATCATCCGGCCTATCACACGGCAAAAGATTGAATAAACTGCCATTATACTTCCATAATATTTACTATTGTTTACCGAGATATGCGTCAACAGGGAAAGAGAATTTTTTTAGCCGATCCTACGGCGACTATTGAATTAGGAATGTTTTTAGGGCGATCGCTCAAACCACGCAGTATTCTTTTGCTGTCAGGGGACTTGGGTGCGGGAAAAACAACCTTAGTTCAAGGAATTGGGGCAGGTTTGAATATTACTGAACCGATTGTTAGCCCAACTTTTACCTTAATCACAGAATATCTAGAAGGCAGAATTCCCCTTTACCATCTCGACTTATATCGTTTAGAACCTGCCCAAATACCGAGTCTTAACCCAGAAATTTATTGGGAAGGGATAGAAGTTGAACCAGGAATTGTCGCGATCGAATGGGCGGAAAGATTACCATATTTGCCAGAGAATTATTGGCAAATTCGTTTAGCCCATCAGCCAGAGGGACGGTGGGTAGAGTTAATTTCTATTGGTCAATTTGATTTAAATTTAGAACAGATTAATGATTTATTTACTGATTACCAGATATTTGACATCGATTGAATCAAAATGCATTATTGTCGGGTTCATCTCAGATTGGCCAATGCCTACACATGGTTGATTTTTCCAAACTCTTTCCTATTCCCCCTTCCCTCTTTCCTCTATCCTGTTCTTAACACATTCTATATTTAATCAATGAAAATTTGGCAAGTTGACTGCTATCGTCGTCCCCTGAAAAATGAATCGGGACAACCTTTATGGGAATTACTGGTTTGTGATGCCAGTGATTCAGCCCCTTTATTTTCTAATTTATGTCCGCAATCCGAGGTCAATGCTGATTGGGTTCGGGCGCAATTCCCGCAAGTTAATCATGGGAAACTACCGGATAAAATCCAAGTATTTCGACCTCAGAGTTTGAGTTTAATTGAGACTGTGGCTCAAAGCTTCGGGATTCCCGTAGAACCAACACGGCGCACTTTGGCTTTGAAGCGATCGCTCATTGACAGGGCAAAAGAATATCCCAGCGATCCTCGTTATATCCGAGAAAATTATGAACCATTAGCCATAGATAAACCGCCTCCATTACCATTACCAGAAAACCTCTGGGGAGAACAATGGCGTATGGCAACGGTAAAAGCTGGGGATTTAATTGATACCTTTGCAGATTTGCCGATTCCCGTCAAAGAAATCCCCGAATTTGTTACCCCGATTCAGTTAGGATTAGCCTCAACGGTGGCCGTCCCTGGGATTGTGATTTATGGCGGTCGGTCATCGATGCAATTAGCCCGATGGCTGCAAGAAATTAATCCGGTATCGATTAATTATATCCCCGGTCAACCAGATGGATTAATCTTAGAGGCTGGTTTGTGCGATCGCTGGGTTATTGCCACCTTTGAAGACCAAGAAGTTGCGGCAGCAGCCCAAAATTATCAAACCCGGAAACAACTGATTAAAGGGTTACATTTTCTCCTGGTTCAACCGGATGATTCTGGAATGACTTATAGTGGCTTTTGGCTATTGCAGGATTAGCAACAAACTGGGTTTTTTGAACTAAATTCGGTTCTCAAGTAGGGGCGATTCGCGAATCGCCCCTACTTGAGCCAGCGGATTTGGTATTGTAAAGTTTCAATAAAAATATAGTCAGACATGGCAATTCTTGGTAATATATTGACATGAAACTATCAGACTATGCCAAACAAACCGGAATCAGTTATCTAACTGGAGGTGGTGGAAACAAGGAAATTTGACACACTTTCGGCAAGTTCAGTGGCCAGTTTATCATAAGAAGGCATTAAAGCGAACCTATGACGATCAAGTTTAGGATCATTTAGCCGCGACAATTAGCGCACCGTTTGCAGCAGGTGAGCATAAAAAAATTGCTGTCAAGGCGATCGATGACAGAGGCAATGAATTGTTAGTAGTCAAAATTTTGTGAGGAAAATCACATGAAAAACATGGACGCTTTTTTGAATGATCGGAATCAACCAAAACCGCAACCTCCTTTCCAAGAACCCGATCTTAAAAGTTTAGATGACTTTATTACATATTGCTCTATCTTCGATCCAACGATTTCGACGCAATCAGGAAGATTCATAGATCGGGCTAATTTATTGTTTTGCGATCGGCTATATCGAGATGAATTAATCATAAATTTATTTAATAAATTTAGTGATATTCGCTGTGCAATTGAAGTATTGGAAAATTTTATATTATTTATTTGTGATGCTCCATTATATTCCGAAAATCCGAAAGAGTATTCACTTGAAATTATTGAAGATAGATTTTCTAAAAAACCCAAATTAAATACATCGTGGAAAAATCTAAAAAACTCACAAGTTCATAGCCTAAAAACTTATGCTTATTTGCGGGGTTCATTTGACAATGAAACATTTCAAAGTTGGCTGATTTTAAAAACACCTACGAAGAATACTAAATATGCAAAATCACCAAAAAATATCATGGGCTATGGAAATACTTTACCAGAAGCTGATTTAGAATTTCATAAAGCCAGAATAAAAACATTTACTAATTCTCAGATAATCATCGATTCTTTTATTGAACAAAAAATTCCGTTGACCAAGCAGCGAATGTTTGATACTTGCAAAAAAATCGACCCTATGGTTAACCCCAATACCGTTACATTCGCTTACCATGAAAATGGCTTTTCATATATTGAGTTATCTTATTTTGAATTGTCATGTCAATCAAATACTCATAAATTTACTCTTAATGTTGGGAGACAAAAAATTACATGGGAAGTAGTAAAAATTCTAGCTATTGAAGATGAAGAACACCCCGTAAATATCAATTTTTTAGGGAAAGGAAAAACATTACAAGAAGCCATTAATATGTGTGAATTTCAATATCAAAAATGTATCAATAATAATAATAAAATAGCTGAAAAAATTGCTTTAAAACAACAAGAATAAATCCAAGAAAGTTTAATGATAGATAATCTAGAAGGGGAAGAATTTTTCAATGAGTTGATTGCAGAATATGGAGAAGATATTTTTCCCGATCGTGATTAATTTAGTAACAATAGCCTGATTATTAAGTAGGTGAACATAATTAATTGCACTTTTCTTTTCCCGACGTAAATCCTGGGATTCCCGCATTCGCGGGAATGACAGATTTTTAGCTAATAGACATCTCCAATAATTGCCAGTCACAAAGCCATATCAAGGCTTTATAGCTGATTTTTGGAGATGTCTAATCAATCAATATTTCTAAACGCGATAATCTGCGCCAGAAGATGATGCACTATCCAAATCGGCTGGTTAAATCGCTAATTCACTAACAACGATAATTTTTAATTCTGTTACCCGTTTCAGTTGCACGTCATTAGTTAAAAACGCCTCACAGCCAGCATCGATCGCGGCGGCAATTTGCAATGCGTCAGGAAGTTGCAGATTGTATCGGACTCTCACCCTTGCAGCCTCACGAGCGATCGTCAGGGTATTCGCCACAAACAGTACATCATCTCGTGTAAAGATAGCCATATATGCTTGTTCTAAATTCGTTAAGCCCATCTGCAACGCACCCACTAAGCACTCGGCAACCGTCACCGATCCCACTACTGGGGTAATCCCAGACTCTAATCGATCGAATATTGGATCGACCCGATCAATAAAGCTAGGATTCCGTTCTACAAAGTAAATGACAGGAGCCGTATCTAAAAACAGCCGCGATACCCCAGAAAGAGCCTCATCAATTCTCATCATTCGCCTCGCAAAACTTGGCTTCGATGCTCATCGGCTTCTCGTCGAGTACGCGAAACCCACTCTTGAGCATCTTCTCCCATCATTGGATAGGGAGCCATTCCTTTTAAATCGCTCCATCGAGGCTTGGGTCTGACGACCACCTCTGACTTTTTCAGCCCTTGTGCAATCTGTCGAATTAACTCTAAGCGCTCTTCAGGGGCTAGTTGTTCGACTTGCTGCAATAGCTGTTGTAGTAAAGGACTCATAACTCCAACCTCCAGAGATTTTCCCGATTGGCGCTTTCAGTAAACTGTGCGGCCAATTTTTTCGTCAACCGTTCCATCTGCCGAAGGGTGGTCGCCCCGCGTCCAGAAGAGTTGCACTTTTGATGGGAAACGGTATTAATATATATTAAATCACAATTAAAATTAATTGACTGGTGAATGATGAAAATTACTCTTGAACCCCAACTAAGTAGGTGAACATAATTAATTGCTCTTTTCGTTCCCCGCCGATAGGCTGTGGATTCCCGCCTGCGCGGGAATGACAGTTTTTCTTCTAATGGGGTCTGTGGTGCATTTATTTCTGCCAGTCTACTTAGAAGCACAATTAAAAGCAATTGCCAAGCAAACCAACAAAACCGAACAAGAACTTATTATCGAGGCAATTACAAAACATCTTCAAGAACTAAATCAATCCCAAAATTGCTACGATCTGGCTTTACAACTAGGGGTCATTGGCAGGGCTGAAAACCTTCCCGCCGATCTCAGCACTAACCCCAATTATTTAGAATGATTTGGCCAATTGTTTTTCAAAATGGCGGTTAAAATATTCGTATCCAACAAATAGTCCATTACCAAGTTCTCCTGACATCTTTAACAGCAGCTTCATATTCGGCAATTTGTTCGGGAGTCCAATCATCAAACAAATGAGACAAGGCTTCTAACCCTAAAACGCTTCTGATTTTCGCCGTTAAAGTTTCATCGGACATATTTTCTAATTGCTCGGCGGAAAAATTTTTGCTAAACGCATCAACCATGACCTCGATCATTTCATCCCGATTCAAATTCTCAAACAATGTATCAGTCGAGAGAAAATGCTCCACAATCGGATTTACTCGATGTTTGAACATTTCTTTAGTTTCATTGGTGATTCCCCAGTTATTTGTTGACACCATATAATTAACTCCTTTTCTTTGTCAGACTGAATGTATTGTTACTATTGTAGCCAATTCATAATCAAATTACATTGGTTGTTGGGTAGGGATTCTTTGGGTAGGGATTCTTTGGGTAGGGATTCTTTGGTTGGTTGGTTGTTGGGTAGGGATTCTTTGGGTAGGGATTCTTTGGGTAGGGATTCTTTGGTTGTTAGTTGTTAGTTGTTTGTTCCTCTGCTCCTCTGCTCCTCTGCCGACGGCGGGCTCCTCTGCTCCCCTGCTCCTCTGCTCCTCGTGACATAATTTTTTATCTGACAAACCGGGCTGGTTTGGCTTAAAGCACTTTCAAAAAACCACTATTTACTGCATCAAATACTCGATCAATTTGATATTTTTCCTCTGGACTAATCGATTCTTTGGCAAACAATGCTGACATCAGGAGATGTTGGTCATTCCTGGTAATTTTTTTCCATCTAAAGATCCGGTTGACGATGCTGTCCACTGAAGTTCTGGATATGTTGTTAGTTCCTGGCATATAGAATCCCTCTCAAGTCTATATGACAACTTTATCTTTCTATTCTTAAAGATTTTATAAAGATTCAGAAGCGATCGCGCTCATGGAAGTATTGTGATATTTTCTAGCAAACTTAGTGACAAAAATCACTGACACCATGTATTAACTGAGCAAATTTCCTATACAATAACCAAGTATGTTGGTAAAAATTTGGTGACAGGGATTACTCATGGCACAAGCAAAAATTGGCATTATTGGTGGTAGCGGGCTGTACAAAATGGATGGCCTGACAGAAGTAGAAGAAATCAAAATTGATACTCCTTTCGGCGATCCTTCTGATGTACTCATTGTGGGCACATTAGAGCAAACTCGTGTGGCTTTTTTAGCGCGGCATGGCCGTCACCATACTTTTTTACCTTCGGAAGTTCCCTACCGGGCTAATATTTATGCCATGAAAAGTTTAGGGGTGGAGTATTTAATCTCCGCATCAGCGGTCGGTTCCCTGAAAAAAAAGGTGAAGCCATTGGATATGGTCGTCCCGGATCAGTTTATCGATCGCACCAAAAATCGGATTGCCACTTTCTTCGGGGATGGGATTGTGGCTCACATTGCTTTTGCGGATCCAGTTTGCGGCCATCTGGCTAAAATTATTGGCGATGCGGTAGCTAGTTTAAACTTACCCGATGTCACCCTGCATCGTGGGGGCACTTATGTCTGTATGGAAGGGCCGGCATTTTCCACCAAAGCTGAATCGCATCTTTATCGGAGTTGGGATGCCACGATTATCGGCATGACTAATTTAACCGAAGCCAAATTAGCGCGGGAAGCGGAAATCGCTTATGCCACCTTAGCCTTAGTCACGGATTACGATTGCTGGCACCCAGACCACGATAGTGTCACAGTAGATATGGTTATTGGCAATTTGCAACGCAATGCGGTGAATGCTCAAAAAGTGATTCAAGAAACAGTCAGACGTTTACAAGCAAATCCGCCCATTTCTGAGGCGCATTCGGCCTTGAAATATGCAATTTTAACCCCTTTAAATCACGCACCAGCAGCCACCAAGGAAAAGTTAGCCTTGTTATTAAGTAAATATTTCGCTTGAAAATTTTGCTGATTATTGGTTATTGGTTGTTGGTTATTGGTGGGTAGGGATTTTTTTGTTGGTTATTGGTTGTTGGTTATTTGACCAAACAATCAATCAATAATTATTGATCGCTAAATGTAGGGTGGGCAAGAATTTGCCCACCCTACGATCGCTGAGTCAAATTCGCAAATCCGCATCAAAATTAAAAAAAGTTATAAAACCTATAAGAAAAAAAACGCTGTCTTATTGGCAATTGGCGAAGTTTTTTTCTTAAACTCGCAGCACTTAGCCTCTGCCGTAGCCGCTCTCGTGGCGAATCCCGTAGCGCCGCCAACCGCAACAGGAGTGGGGTCTGTTTCTACCTGTGGGAAAAAATATTCCTCAAGATAAAAAAATCATTGCTTTTGATGGCACACAAACCAATAGAATGTTATTCCGACTGGATAAAACAATAAGTGAAGCCAAACAGTGAAGTTATATATTTACCATACTCCTGAATTAACTCCGAGCGATCGCGTCCCAGATTGTGCGATCGCTGTTGATGTTTTACGGGCTACCAGTACGATGGCAACGGCCTTGAATGCGGGCGCCGAAGCCGTGCAAGTTTTCAGTGATATAAATGAGTTGATGCAAGTCAGTGAAGCTTGGCCTGCCCACAAGCGGCTGCGGGCTGGGGAACGCGGGGGCGCTCAGGTAGAAGGTTGCGACATGGGCAACTCTCCCTTTGATTGCACTCCAGAACGGGTGAAAGAATCCCGCTTATTTATCAGTACCACCAATGGCACCAGAGCCCTGCAATGCATTCAAAAAGCCCCCATTGTGCTGGCAGCGGCTTTAATTAATCGTCAGGCTGTGGTGGACTTTATTCTAGACCAAAAACCAGAAACAGTCTGGATTGTTGCATCAGGTTGGGAAGGCAGTTTTTCCCTGGAAGATACGGTTTGTGCGGGGGCGATCGCCCATAGTTTGATCGCAGCAACAGGTCTGAAAATTGGCGAATTCGCTGGCAATGATGAAGTGATTGGCGCGATCGCTCTTTATGAGCAATGGAAAGACGATCTCTTACAACTGATGCGTTTAGCTAGTCATGGTCAACGGCTGCTTAGACTGAATCGAGATGAAGACCTTAAATATTGCTGCGACATGGATATTTTAGATGTAGTTCCCATTCAAAAAGAACCAGGGGTATTAGTGAAAAATTAATATTTGTTGTTAGTTGTTGGTTGTTAGTTGTTGGTTGTTGGTTGTTGGTTGTTTGTTGTTGGTTGTTTGTCTAACGAATAAAGAATAACTAATAAATAATAACAAATAGCAAGTAGCCAATAATTAATAATTAATAACTAATAACTATTAACCATTAACCATTAACGGCGATCTGCTCCATTAAATAGCGGGCAATTCGATGGGCAGCCCCCGGTTCGCCCATCCGTCTTCGGCCATTTTGTCTAATTAATTCCAGGCGATCGGGGTCACGAAAAAGTTGCTGGACGGCGGCGCCCACCTGTGAGGGACGATTGACTAAAATTAATGATGCCCCCAGTAACCGGCTTTGGGCCTCGGCAAATGCGGGGGTAAATTGTGGACCCCGTCCGGAAATGGCGATCGCCGGTTTACCCAGACCGACAAATTGCTCCGTGGCAGTTCCTGCCATCGCGATCGCCAGGTCAGCTTTTTGCAGACAAGAGACAAAACTTTGCTGAGTTAAAATTAATGAAGTATTTTTTTGTTGGAAATAGAGGGCATTGGGGTCTTTAATCCCTAACTCAGTAATTCCTAACTCAGTTGCAGATGATGGCTGAGGTCTGGCTTGCAGGTTCCAGCCATAAATCTGGAGCACTTTTTGCAGAGGTTCTAAACTGACCCCAGGGGCGATCGCACCCAGCAAAATTATGGGGCGATCGCCTAATGCAGCCAGCAAATCCGTCACACCGGCCATAATTATTTCCCAATTCTCTGCTGCTTCCGGCGATCGCGACCCAGGCAGCAGCACCACCACCAAAGGTCTTTGACTTTCTTTCAATTCTGCGTTTAATACTTTTTTGGGATCATAAAATATCCCTGGGGGATTTTCTTCCTCCAAGTCATCCATCATCGGATTTCCCAAATTCAACGCGGGAATCGCGAATTTCTGTAAAGTTGTCGCCGTCAAAGTATCTCTGGGAAAAACTCCCTTACAACGTTTTTGCCGCATCAGCACCCGTTCCCACGGCAGATACACCGACCCAGACCAACTTTCCAACCGCTCAAACCAAGACTGACGGGGTAACAGACCCACTTCATCCCGCAAATAATATTCTGATTTCGCCGTCCCCACAAAAGCATAGTCAGCCCCACTTAACCAGGCAAACAACAGGGGCACAATATCTCCCACCGCTAAAATAAATTTCTTTTCTGGCTTTTCTGGGGCAGAACCATCCTGAACCCAACTGCGAATCACTTTAATTTGCTCCCAAGTTAGTTTCAGCAAGCCACTTTGTAAATCTCCCCAAAGTTGCTGACCATCCATATAAATAAAACCACCAGAAGGCATCCGCTTCACCGGCCCGGCGATCGGCACTTGCTGGTTTTTGTACGCCAGTCCATCCCCGACCAAAGGCAAAGCCACGATTTCTGGGGGCTGCGGTTGCTGCTGAAGTTGCTTGATAATGCGAATTGCGATCGCATCCTCTCCATGACCATTACTTAAACACAGTAACTTCAATTTCAAATATCTCCATTTATCCTATTGTTGGTTGTTGGTTGTTGGTTATTTGTTCTTGGTTGTTGGTTGTTGGTTGTTTGTTGTTGGTTGTTCTTGGTTGTTTGTTCTTGGTTGTTTGTTCTTGGTTGTTTGTTGGTTGTTCTTGGTTAAATGCTCCTCTGCTCCCCCGCTCCTCTGCTCCTCTGCTCCCCCGCTCCCCCACACCCCACACGCCACACCGATGGCGGCCCCACAGCCCACACCGATGGCGGCCGATGGCGGCCCCACACCCCGCTCCCACGACTTCTTGACAATTGAGAATTTTTTATTATAATAGAAAGTGCTAGGGGCTGTTTTGGTTTCGACGGGAAATTGAAAGCTGGTCCTGTGATTCAGGCCGAGAGTGAGTCTCCTCTCGATAATCCAAGGCTCAAACAAAAAAGTAACTGCGAACAACATCGTTCCATTTGCTCGTAAAGCGGCCACTGTTGCTGCCTAATAACCTCTCATAGGTTCGAGCGTCTGTAGTTTGACTCCGTTAAGGACTATAGACCAACCCCCAACGGATGCTCTAACAAGATTACTCTGGTTGCTTGTTAGCTAAGACTTAACCATTGCATCCTATCATCCGGGATAATGGATGGTTCCCGCCTTGAGGATTAGAAAGGCTACGCCTGTGAACGAGTGGGAAGTTAATAGGTTTTTCGGAAAGCGGTTCGATTCCGCTCAGCTCCATTAACTATTAAATAAAGAAAAAAACCCGGTTTTTCCAAAAAAAAACCGGGTTTTTTTTGCCGATAATTAACCGGCAAAAATCTACCAGTAATCAGGGACTTAAAATCCCCGGGGACATCAACCTAGTCAGTCTTTACAAACTCTTCTAAAATCTTGGCTCAACAGGATGTTTTTTATTGCTATATTTTTATTGCTATATTCTTATTGCTATAGTTGGAGTCGAATAAAAATGAAACATCGCGGCGTCACAGTTTGGTTTACAGGGTTGAGTGGAGCCGGAAAAACCACCATTAGCGATCGGGTGGAACAATATCTCCGAGATAACCAATGCAAAATTGAGAGACTTGATGGTGATATCGTGCGGGAAAACCTGACCAAAGGATTGGGTTTTAGCAAGGAAGACCGAGATACCAATATTCGCCGCATTGGTTTTGTGGCACATCTGTTGACTCGTAATGGTGTGATTGTGCTGGTTTCGGTTATTTCCCCCTATCGGGCAATCCGACGAGAAGTTAAACAACAGATTGGCGATTTCGTTGAAGTTTTCGTCAATGCGCCCTTGGCTGAGTGTGAAAAGCGCGATGTCAAAGGACTCTACAAAAAAGCACGGGCTGGGGAAATTAAACACTTTACGGGGATTGACGATCCTTATGAGGTTCCAGAAAATGCTGATGTTGAGTGTCGCACGGACATAGAAACTGTAGATGAATGTGTCAATAAGGTTTTGCAAAAGCTTAAAGACGATGGCTATATTGAATAGTTACAACCCATCGCTCAAGTAGCAAAACCCATATCAGCAGTGTATCAGGTTTTCTATGCCCTTGGGCGGACTGGGTTCTTATCACCACGGGTTAAAACCCGTGGTCGATGGATTAAATCTGAGTTAATTTAATCCATCCTTTTTTTGCCCAGCGCGATCGCTTAAAATAAAATTATATTGTGTTATATTTTGTCAAAATTTATTAATTTATTTCTGTATCCCCGTGGCAGTTTTGACAAAATCCTTCCTCACCCCTAACCCCGATCAAGCAATTGGGATAGGGATACTCATATAGTCTATGAATACAATGGACAATATGGTGGGACTGCTATAACGCAACCGCAGATGTATTATCATACTTCAAAGACTCGATTAGCAATGACAGAATTAAAACACAGAATTAAAATAAATTAGCTAGAAAATATGTTTAACAAATCTATTGGAAACAACCGGAGTTTTTGGGGATTTTCCATTCCCATTTTCTTGCTGATAACTTTGAGCCTCACTGTATATGTAAAGTCGCAAAACTCCTTAAAGTTTGAGCAAGAGACAAAACTGACCACGAATACCCTGTTAGAAGTGAACGATTTTATGATTGAGATGGGCAGATTAGCGCGAAACGCCCGCAGCTATGTTCTGTTACCCGATCGCAAATATCATGGCCAAATTTATCAAGAAACCGCTAATTTATTTCCGGAAAAAATTAGCAAAGTTAAAAATATACATTTAGCCATAAATAGTGCTAAAGAAGAAAACAAAAAACAGTTTTTGTTAATCAATCTTATCCAACAAGCAGAAACTTTGTTTAATGATTGTGAAACGGCGCGAAAATTGTTGGAAGAAAACAAAGTGCTTGAATCTAGGGAGATCGTCGAAAATTTAAATTTGACGGCAATTGAGAATATTCAAAAACAGTTAATGGCAGAAATTGCCAACAATTACGCAATAAATCAACGTAAATTTGCCGGGGCAAATGAATCGATGCTTGGGGTTTTAGTGTTGGCTACAGCTTTATCGATCGCGATTAGCATCATTCTGAGCCTGGTAATAAATTTGCTGCGAAAAAATCAAAGAGAAAAATTATTTGCTCTACCGGAAAAGATATCCGATGGTAGTTTAAGTCGTTCTGGAGAAAAATCCCTAAACTATAGAAGCGATCGCGATGAAAGTAGGCAATTACTTGACAGCTTTGAAGCAATGACAGATCGGCTAAGTTCTTTGATTGTGCAAATGCAAACTTCAGCAATGCAAATCACCAGTTACAGTAGAGAAATTGTCACAGTTAGAAATCAATTAGAAGCCCCGCAAATGGAAGATATGCCATCGAATTATCAAGTGGTACAAATCGCCGAAAAAATGGCCTTGAACTGTGAACAAGTATCTCAAGCCCTTGATCAAGTCACCGCGATATATCAGGACATGGCTAATACAGTCACGAATGGTAAAGAAAATTTGGCCAGCGTCGAAGAAAATATGCATCAATTAGCCAATTATACGAATTCTATCGCTTCAAGAATGGGAACAATTACCGAAAAATCTAATAATATTAGTAGAGTGATGACAACGATTTCCCAGGTGGCCGATCGCGCCAATTTACTCTCACTAAATGCGGCCATTGAAACAGAAAAATCCGGGGAATATGGGGCAGGTTTTGCCGCGATCGGGCGAGAAATTCGCCAACTGGCTGACCAAACCGCCGTTGCCACTTTAGACATTGAGCTTATGGTCAAAGATATGCAAACTGCGGTGTCTAATGAAGTCACAGAAATCGATAAATTTAGCCAAGAATTGAGTCTAAGCCTCAAAGGGGTGCATAATGTTAGTCAACAATTAGCGGCGATTATTTCCCAAATTCAACATCTAACTCCGCGTTTTCAACTGGTTAGTCAAGGAATGGCCAATCAAACTCAAGCTGCAACTCAAATTAATCAGGCGATTTCTTCGAGTTATCTGGGAGTGAAGTAAGTTATAAAGAGTGCAAATATTGCCGCTGCTAGTGCTGCTAGTTAATAATTACAAGCAATGGCTATTGCTTAATTGGCTATTTGGTGATGTGGATGCATATTTTTTGTCCAATCACGAATAAACAATAACCAATAAGTAGGTGAACATAATTAATTGCACTTTTCGTTCCCCGCCGATAGGCTGTGGATTCCCGCCTGCGCGGGAATGACAGTTTTTCTCCCGATCTGGTCTGTGGTGCATTTATTTCTGCCCACCTACTTAAATGACAATCAACAAGGAATAACCAATCACCAATAACGAATCACCTAACGAATCACCATAATGAGTAAAGATTGCTGGAATCAGATCGGAGTGATGGGTAATTGCACTTGTCCAGAACTAGAACAGTTGATTCATTGTCGCAATTGTCCAGTATATTTGGCGGCTAATCCGCGTTTAGTTGAACATGAGGCAACCGGGGAGGATCGCGATTCCCTTTCGGAATCCGCTATCGCGAATCGCGGAACAAACCCACTCCCACCAGAAACTAAAGAAGTACCACTTGACTCAGACGGTGACACTTTAGCAAATGGTCTGACAACCCTAGACTCGTCGAATACTGTCTCGGTGTTGATTTTTCGCTTGGGAGTGGAATGGTTTGGTTTATCCGCTAAATTATTTAAAGAAGTGACACAAACCAAGAAAATTCATACCGTGCCCCACCGCAGTAATCAGATATTTCTCGGTGTTGTCAATGTGCGAGGGGAATTATTACTGTGTATTTCTCTGCGGCATTTGCTGGGCTTAGGAACGACTGATTCTCAGCTAAAAAATGCGGGTAAACCGACGCATTTAAGTCCGGTGGTTTATCAACGAATGATCGTGATGGCCAAAGATGGAAATAGCTGGGTGTTTCCGGCAGATGAAGTTTATGGAATCGAGCGATTGAATGCTCAAGAGTTGGAGAATACTGCCGCTGTTAATGCTAAATCTAATGGAGTCTATACCCAAGCACTGATGAAATGGAAAGATGGTTTAATTAATTTATTAGATGATGAGTTATTATTTTATACTTTAGAACGGAGGATTTTATGAGCGGTCAGCTTCAAGACTTATGTGATTTTTCTATGCTGGATTTATTCCGCATGGAATTAGAAAATCAATCGGTGAATTTTAATGAAAATTTATTGGCTCTAGAAAATAATCCCCACCATGCTAAAGCTTTAGAATCTTTGATGCGAGCGGCACATTCAATTAAAGGGGCGGCTCGCATTGTCCAATTAGATGTTGCTGTCACCATTGCTGATGTGATGGAGGAATGTTTTGTGGAGGCGATCGCCGGAAATATTCAGTTAGAACCAGCGGACATTAAATTGTTATTTCAAGGAGTGGAGTTAATCGATCGCATCAGCCAAGTTAAAGAACCGGAAATGGCAGATTGGTTGGCGGAAAATCAGGCAGAAATTAACCAGCAAAAGCAGGCGATCGCGGCGATTTTTAGAGGCAAATCATCAAATTCTCCCCCGGAGCAAATTTCTCCAGCTTCAAAAGTTCCAGAAATTACCCCGATCGCCGAAACACCCCGGAAAATAGAAAGTCAGATAGCGCCTCAGTCGGAAATTACCGATCCGAACGCTAATGCTATAGTGGAGGATTTACCAGAGACAGAGAATTGCTTGGAAACAGAAGATTTGCCAGAGGATCGATCCCCCATTGAAGCGAAAGAGGCGATCGCTTCTCCCAGTCAAACAACACCACAAATAGCGCCAAATTTGACCGGATCGACTAAATCGACTAAATCGGCGATCGGTCAGAACCGCGACGGTCAAGAGGTGACAGAACCCCCAGACCCAGTAGTAAAACTCATGGCGGAAAATCTAAATCGCTTAATGGGTTTAGCTGGAGAATCTTTGGTTGCATCAACTTGGTTAACACCCTTAGCTGATTCATTACTAATATTGAAAAAACAGCAGTTAGAATTATCAAAAATATTAACCACTTTAGAAAGACACTTAATAAGCAATTCAGCCAATAACTCGGCGATTACTTGTTTAAAAATAGCTAAAAAACAACAGCAACAATGCCAGCAAACCCTGAGCGATCGCCTGAATGAACTAGAACTATTTTCCCAACAATTTACTAACTTATCTGAGCGGCTGTACCAAGAAGTCATTGCCAGTAAAATGCAGCCATTTTCTGAAATATCAATGAGTTTTTCTTCATTGGTGCATGATTTAGCCAGCAAATTAGGCAAGCAAGTCAAAGTTGAAATCATTGGCAAGTCAACCCCAGTCGATATAGATATCTTAGCAAAATTAGCAACTCCCCTGAACCATATCCTGCAAAATGCCATTTTACACGGGATTGAATTGCCTGAAAAACGAGTAGCCCTGGGCAAATCACCGGAAGGTTTAATTAGATTAGCTGTGACCCATTCTGGCGGAATGTTATCGATTACGGTGACAGATGATGGCCGGGGGATAGACTTAGAAAAACTCCGCCTTATGATTGTCCAAAAAAATTTGGTTAATCCAGAAATAGCCAACCAAATGAACGAAGATGAGTTAATGGAATTTTTATTTTTACCTGAGTTGGCTAACTTCACCGAAACTAATGAAATTTCTGGTCGAAAGTTCGGCTTGGATATTGCTAAAAGCATGATAGAAGAATTGGGCGGAAAAATCCGGGCTTTTTCCTACCCTGGAACCGGGATGAAGTTTGATTTTCAATTACCTCTGACCCTGGCGGTGGTCAAAACTTTATTAGTCGAAATTTCTGGAGAAGCTTATGCTTTTCCCTTAACGCAAATCGAACAAATTGTCAAGCTGGATCGAACAAATATATCGAGGAAAGAAAATCAGCAATATTTTACCCTCAAGCAAGAAAATATTAGCTTAGTTTCTGCCTCTCAAGTATTAGAATTACCAGAAGCTACCTTGAGTTTGGATACATTGCCAGTGGTGACTATCGGCGATCGCTTTCACCGCTATGGGGTAGTGGTGGATCGGTTGATTGGCGATCGCGATTTAGTAGTCATCCCCTTAGACCCCAGATTAGGAAAAGTGCGTGATATTAGTGCGGCGGCTTTTCGGGAAGATGGATCGCCAGTTTTAATTTTAGATGTGGAAGATATGATCGGTTCCATCGATAGACTGATCGCCAGGGGACAGTTAAAGTTAATTAGAGAAACTCCAGCCCGTTCCCCAGAAAATCAGGTGAAAAAGGTCTTAGTCGTAGATGATTCCATTACAGTCCGACAAATGGAACGAAAACTCCTGGAAAAGCATGGCTACAAAGTGGAAGTAGCGGTAGATGGGATGGACGCTTGGAATGCCGTAAGAACCGCTGATTATGATTTAGTAATTACGGATTTTGATATGCCCAGAATGAATGGGATTGAGTTAACTGAGCAAATCAAAAATCATCCTAAATTACAATCAATTCCTATCATTATTATGTCTGAGAAAAACCGAGAAAAAGATCAAATCAGGGGATTTGAAGTTGGGGTTAACTATTATTTAAGCAAAAGCAGTTTTCACGATCAAACCCTTTTACAAGCGGTGATTTCCCTCATTGGGGACGCTAATAGCTAATGCCTAATAGTCTAATAGTTATATGGCGTTATATTGCTAGGAATCAATCAATGAATCGGAAAATGATCCCATTAGACTTCTTGCTTTGATCCCGTAGAAGATACCCCCCCAAGCCCCCCTATATCCCCCCTAAACCCCCTTAAAAAGGGGGGATATAGGGGGGGTTGAGAATTTTGCCAGAATTGTCTACTGAATACTTGTCAAAAACTAACTGGTGATGATATCTTCACTATATGTTCCAGGAAATGACAGTTTTACTGTGAAGTAAAGTCCGAACAAGTTACCTTTGATTACAAGATTCATGTTGGCATCAAAAAATGTTTAATAAGATTGCTGAAAAAACCATGCATCGAGTTAGATGGGTGCTCACCATCGGCTGGCTGCTGTTAATTTTTTCCTTATTTTACGATCCGATTTCACCTTATTTCACGGATCCAAGTAATCAACTAAGTCCCTTTCAGATCGATCCGACTAAATGTGTCGCGCAAATCCAAGGGGAATGTTTTTATGAGTATCCCTACCCAATGGGAGCAAAAATTTTCTGGGGCATGGTGATTCCCGTTGCGGTCATGCTATTGTTAACCTTCGGCCATGAAGCGTGGCGGCGGATTTGTCCTCTTTCGTTTTTGTCCCAAATTCCCCGGCATTTAGGGAAGCAACGACACCAGAAAATTGTCAATCCGAAAACGGGGAAAGTTCGCTATGAAATCTTTGAGGTTAAAAAAGATTCATGGTTGGGCAGAAATCATTTATATTTCCAATTCGGCCTCCTCTGTTTAGGGTTATGCATTAGAATTCTTTTTGTTAACTCCAATCGATTAGCTTTGGGGTTATTTTTACTGTTTACCATTGGCTGTGCGATCGCCGTTGGTTATCTTTATAAAGGGAAAGCTTGGTGTCAGTATTTCTGCCCAATGGCTCCGGTACAAATGATCTATAATGGACCGCGATCGCTGTTTGGCAGTGAAGCGCACCAAGGACAAAAACAGGCGATTACTCAGTCAATGTGCCGCACCGTGACCGCTGAAAATATGGAAAAAAGTGCCTGTGTTAGCTGTCAATCACCTTGTATCGATATTGATGCGGAACGGTCTTATTGGGAAATTCTCCATAAACCCGGTCGGAAACTGACCCAATATGGCTATGTGGGTTTAGTCATTGGCTTTTATATCTATTACTTCTTATTTTCCGGCAACTTTGACTATTACTACTCCGGGGTATGGAGTTATGAAAAAGACCAGTTGCAGCAACTTTTTCAACCTGGATTTTATATTGCCAATCAACCGATTCCGATTCCAAAAATCATCGCGGCTCCTATCACTATTGCTGCCTGTGTTGCCGCAACTTACTTTCTGTTTGACTGGATTGAAAAAACCTATAAAGGGTATCGCCAAAAAATCCAAAAACCGATTAACCAAGATTTGGTACTACACCAGATTTTTTCGGTTTGTACGTTTTCGGCTTTTAACATTTACTTTATGTTTGGTGGACGGCCAGTGCTGAAGTTACTGCCGACGCCATTGCAGCTTTTTTTTAATTCTCTGGTGATTGCGGTGAGTATTATCTGGCTTTATCGCACCTTGAGCCGGAGTGGGGAAATGTATAAAAAAGAGAGTTTGGCCAATAGTTTACGGCGTCAACTCAGCAAACTTACGGTGGATTTTTCCCAATATTTAGAAGGTCGCTCTTTAGCGGACTTAAAAGCGGATGAGGTTTATGTTCTGGCGACTGTTTTGCCCGGAGTCAACCGAGCTTATGGTACACAAGTGTATAAAGGCTTGTTAAAAGAAGCGTTGGAACAGGGAAATGTTAATTCCGCCAATAGCTTGGAATTTTTACAGCAAATTCGTCAAGAGTTAGGTCTAAAAGAAGAAGAACACTTTGAGATATTGACCGAGGTGGGAATTGAAAGTCCCGACCTGCTCGATCCGAGTAAGCAACGCAGTAAAGAAAATCAACTCCGCTTAGAGAGTTATCGGCAAGCTTTAGAATTGCAACTGCTGGAACTGGTAGAAACTGGCGTGCCTTTGCAATTGGCTTTGCAACAAAAAGCGCTGCAAATTACGGCATTAAAAGAAGAATATGCGATTAATGCGGAAGAAGAAGCCCAAATTTTAAACCTGATGTTTGATGAAAACAGTGCCATTTTGCGTAAGGCAGAGGTGCTGTTGAATCAATTAAAAGAGTTGGCTTTTCGCTATCAAGTGCTGAGTAATTTAGTCCCCGATCCTCAAGCGCCGATTTTTGTGCTGTTGCGACGGGTGGCGATCGCCCATAAGCAAGAACTGGTAGCCAAACAACTGCTGAGTATTATGGAAATTTTGGGCAATCTCCCAGAAACCGTGGAAATTGCTCGGTCTACGGGCATCTTAGCGGAAAATGTCCTGGGTAAGTTGCTACAAGGATTCGATCAACAGGTGCCTTGGTTGCAGCGACTCGATCGCGAAATCATCCCCCTGCTAAAACCCTCTGCACCGGACTCAGAAACCGAGGGACTTACTACCGGATCCGCACCAACTTTATTGCCATCAGACCGAGAAAGCGCCAATTCTGCTTCTATGATGCAGCGTTTGCAATCGGTGGTGGCCGTGTTACAAGAACTGATTCAAGATGTTGACCCCCTGGTGGACGCGGCGAGTCTTTATGGCTTGGCGATAATTGCCCCAGATGTTGCCAAAGAACAAGCCCGGGAACTTCTGGATCAGCAAAATGCTGTCCATTGGCTCGTGCGAGAAACAGCGGAGCAAGTTCTCACGAATTCAGAACTTTTGGGATTTCATTCCTCGAATGCCAACGAACAATTATCGGTGAAAGTTTCGACTTTGATTGCTCGTGTGGCGGCGATGGGCAAAATTGAAGAGTTGGTTTTTCAACAGCCAGAGGTGCGCGTGGGTCGCAGTCCCGTCAATGATATTGTGATTTCCGACCTGAGAGTGCTACAACAACACGCGGTGTTTGCGGTGGATGAAAATGGGGTGATAGTGATTGATTTGACCTCTTCTACCGGAGTACGGGTGGGCGATCGCTTGATTAAAGGCGATCGCTTGCGCTTAAATCAGGGCGATACGGTGCGTTTTGGTCGGTTGCCTGAACCGGCGATTACTATTCACTGGGAACAACGGGCGATCGAGTCAAAACATCCCACAGAATTGACCTGCACTCTGGATAAATTGCTGCTGCTGTTTGATACTCCCTTTTTGCAATCAATTAATCCTGAAGCATTAATCGATTTGGCTAGAGATGCCATAGTTGAGATTTTTGAGCCAGGAGAAAAACTTTGCCAACAAGGAGAGGTATCTGATGAAATATTGGTGTTGGTTTCCGGTGCCGCTGATGTCACCATTCTCCGAGGCGATCGCGAAGAAACGATTAATACGATTAAGCCCGGTGAAATTATTGGCGAAATGGGGGTTTTAACTCGACAAACGCGATCGAGTTCTGTGGTGGCAACCGCCGCAACTAACCGAGTTTTGGTGGTGAAAGCCCACAGTTTTGAAAATCTCCTAAATCAACATCCAGAACTGTCTCGCAATTTGTTACTCTTAATGAGCAATCGTCTCCAAAGTTTGACCGCTAAAGTGAAATCTTTCTAGTCCAGAATTCTCAGATTTCAGCGATCGCGGAAATCTGAGAAAAAACCAACCTATTTACAGCGGTTTTCTTTCTTACTAAACCACGGTAGGGCGAAGCATTCCGTAGGGGCGAAGCATTCCGGTAGATAGCTTATTACTTAAAATATTGTAGGGGCGAATGGCCATTCGCCCCTACTGCCGGAATGGTTCGCCCGTACATTAATATTCTCAGCAATAGGTTATCTGCAGGAATGCTTCGCCGGTACAATATTCTAAGCAATAGGTTATCTACCGGAATGCTTCGCCCCTACAGATATATGTGGTTTACTCGCGGATAAAATTGCTGTAAGTTTTATTTGAATAATTACCAGAAAATCCCAGAAAATAGCAGAAAAAACTATTATGATTACTATTAAATGCTTTAACGCCAATTCTCCCTATGACAGTCAAACCGTAGAATTAACCCCAGAAACCATGATTAATGGGGAATGCTTCATCGGGCGATCGCCTAATTGTACGATCGTTTGTACCAGTGCCGAAGTTAGTCGGGTTCACGGCAGTATTTCTTTTATCAACGGACAATATCATTTTACCGACTTAGCCAGTCGCAGCGGCTCCCGGATTAACAATGAACCGGCAGAAATTAATCATCAATATCCTTTAAAACAAGATGATATTCTCAGAATTGGCGACTTTATTTTAATTGTCCAAAAAGTAGAAATTTCGCCGCAAGAAAGCCCCAGCAATCAGCCAGTAAATGCGGAAAAATCCCCAACCACTTCTGAATCAGGAAAATTGTTATATCCCTTACCGGCCATTCCTCAAGCAGCCCCAGAACCGGCGCGATCGCCTCAAGAATATATGCCCGTGGCGTTGATAGATCCAGAAAATATCAGCCGGTGGTCAAAAGGAATGATTACGGTGCGATGTGTGCGAATTGTTAATGAAACCGAAGATGTAAAAACCTTTCGCTTTGTCACTGAACCGCCCAGTTTATTTTCCTATCAACCGGGTCAATTTATGACCCTGAATTTAGACATTGATGGCAAGGCCATAAAACGGTCTTATTCTATATCTTCTACCCCTTCAAGACCCCATACTTTAGAAATTACCGTCAAACGAGTTCCTGCCCCGGCAGATCAACCGAATGTTCCCCCCGGTTTGGTATCTAATTGGTTGCACGATCGCCTAAAAGTAGGGGATCAAATCCAAGTCAATGGGCCATCAGGAAAATTTACTTGTTTTGCCAATCCTGCCCAAAAATTACTATTCATTTCAGCGGGAAGTGGGATTACCCCAATGATGTCCATGTCTCGTTGGGCTTTGGATACTGCCGCCGATTTAGATATTGTCTTTTTCCATAGTGCTCGCACCCCCGATGATATTATTTACCCGCGAGAGTTAGACTTAATCGCTTCATCCCATCCTAAATTTCGATTAGCGATCGCCATTACTCGACCCCAACCCGGTCAAAGCTGGTCAGGATTTATTGGCCGATTAGATGAATATATGCTTTATGCGATCGCCCCGGACTTTTATCAACGTACCGTCTACGTTTGCGGACCAAATCCCTTTATGGAATCCACCAAAGCATTACTCCAACGGATGAATTTTCCTATGGAAAATTACTATGAAGAAAGCTTTGGCGGTGCGAAAAAACCGAAAAAATCTCCAGAAACCGCAGCCATTCAACCTTCTGCCGCCGCCGCAACTCCCGCACCAACTCCCGCACCGGCACCAACTCCCGCACCAACTCCCGCACCGGCACCAACTCCCGCACCTTCTGCCAGTTCAGCCACCTTAGTCTTTAGCAAGTCGGGCAAAGAGGTCAATTGCGATCCACAAACCACCATTCTGGAAATTGCCGAAGAGAACGGAATTGAACTAGATAGCGGTTGTCGGAGTGGCGCTTGTGGTGCTTGTAAAGTGAAAAAATTATCCGGGCAAGTCAACTATGAATCAGAACCGGGTGCGCTTGATGATAGCGAACAAGAAGAAGGTTATATTCTGGCTTGCATTGCTTGTCCCGTGGGTCGAGTGGAGTTAGTCGCTTAATTGGCGCAAAATTGGGTGAGCCGAACTAACTTCGATCGGGGTTATGTTCGGCGATCGCCGGGAAAAAATTGCGGCAGCAAAAGGAGGATAGTCCCCTTCGTCTCAGTGAGTAATTTCCAACTGGTGCCGAGGTGATTTAATGTCTAATTCAGGATACAACTGATTATATGGGGGAATTGCTGGTTTTCGTCGATCTGATATTCGGTCAACACAGCGGAAACTACCTTGGGTTAATCCAAACCCCGCAACTCAGGGAGCAGTATATCCGTCAGACCAGCAATTCAATGTCACCCTAGCAACCCCAAGGGGGATGGCAACCAGGAACTTCTCAATGAAACTGCGTCAAAAAACATTTTTGGTCATGGGTGCAGCACTAATTAGTACACAAGGCCTTATCTACCTAATTGCATGGCAACTGATTTTCCGTCCGATTCACAAGTGGCAACTACAACAGGCTCAACCACAAGGTGAGGTGATGGTTGAGCATCTAATCAATGTGCCGATCGATGTGCCGACTCAGCTTGCTTTGGTCGATCGCCAGCTAAATTTCCTCGATCTCTCGCTACAAATTAAACAACTTTTGCCAAATCCGCTGCCAAATTCGCTGCCAAATTCGCCTTCGGAAATACCGATCGCCGGGTTAATAGAAACTGCCAGTGGATTGTTGCTGATTCCCCTACAATCGGCGATCGCCTCTGACAAAATCAGTTTGCCCGATATTGCGCGGAAATCTTCGTTACTTTTCTTGAGGGTCAACAGCGATCGCCGCCGGTTAATCTCCGAGGGTTCTTTACCCTGGATTTTTTTCGGTTTAGGATTGGGTTTCAATGTCGTCATTTTAATCTTACTCGCTCGGATGCGGCGACAAAAACTGTCTCAAATCCAGGCAAAAGTCACAACAATTCTCGATATTGTTGCGGCGGAAAATCGTCTATCATCTATAAATACGTCATCGATAAAATCGGCGATCGCTTCACCGGAAAAAGTCTCGCCGATTCTAGCAGCACTGAGCCAGATCGAGGCGGAATTTACGCAAATCAAACAAGCGAAAAAGCAAATAGAATCTTACTATAATGCGATCGCGGATTATGGCAATTGTTTGATTACCCGCCAAACCCTAGATGGTGTATTTTTGTACGTCTCATCCGGGTGTCGTAAACTCCTGGGATACCAACCGGAAGAAATCATTGGAATTTCCGTCGAGGATTTACTGCATCCAGAAGACGTTACCCAAGTTAACCGCGCATATACCATCATCAAAGAAAAGCCCGTGACATTAACCTTTTCTCATCGCTATCAACGCAAAAGTGGGGATTATATTTGGCTGGAAACTACCAGCAAAGTTTTAGCAGATTCATCATCTCCAGAAAACTTAGAATTATTGTGGATTTCCCATGATATTACGAACCGCCACCAAACCGAAAGTGAATTAGAATACAATCAAGAATCCATTCGGCAACTTTATCGCATTACTTCCGACCCTCAGCTAGATTTTTCTCAAAAAATAGCACAATTACTGGCAATGGGTTGCCGTCATTTTAGTCTCAATGTGGGGATTTTATCCCAAATTGAAGACAACAATTATACCGCGATCGCCTGCCATTTTGAACCAGCGGAAATCTCAGGGAAATTACCGGAGAAAATCGCCTCTGGGCAGCGGATTAGCTTAAATAAAACTTATTGCAAAAAAACCTATCAAGCCCAAAAAATTG
The DNA here is from genome assembly GCF_040564635.1 of Planktothricoides raciborskii GIHE-MW2. Lineage (NCBI taxonomy): Bacteria > Bacillati > Cyanobacteriota > Cyanophyceae > Oscillatoriales > Oscillatoriaceae > Planktothricoides > Planktothricoides raciborskii. Next base: position 3,659,823 of record NZ_CP159837.1, on the reverse strand, counting down.
TATATTTTGAATCCCTAATGGTTTCTCCCTGGCATAGCGAATCAATCAATTCTATTCTAGACCAAAAAGCTTATCTGGGCTGTCCGGTGATGGTCAATGAAAAAATCTATGGAACTTTAAGTTTTTTCAGTTCCCAGCCCCGGGAAATTCCTTTTAAAAGTCAAGACCAAGAACTCCTGCAATTAATGGCTCAGTGGATTGGCACTGAACTGCAACGAATCCAAGCGGCGGAAAAAATTGCTCAAATGCGGGATGAAGCGATCGCAGCCACTCAAGCTAAAAGTGAATTTTTGGCCACCATGAGCCATGAAATTAGAACACCGATGAATGCCGTCATTGGCCTCACCAGTTTATTATTAGATACCCCCCTAACCTCAGAACAAAAAGATTTTGTCACCACCATTCAAAATAGTGGAGATGCTTTACTCACCATTATTAATGATATCTTAGATTTTTCCAAAATGGAAGCCGGAAAAATGGACTTAGAATATCAACCATTTTATCTGGAAGATTGCATTGAAGACACCATAGAATTACTTGCCAGTAAAGCCAACTATAAAGGACTAGAATTAGGATATATTATAGATTAATTTACCCCAAATTTAATTTTGGGGGACTTAAATCGATTGCGCCAAATATTAGTTAATTTAATAAGTAATGCAATTAAATTTACAGATGAGGGAGAAATTATTCTCTTGTTTACGTCTCAATTAAAGCCAGGAAATGAGGCAAAAAATTGGCAACATTATGCTCATTTGCACTTAGAATATGAGGCGATAGCCCCGGAAACCACAAGCCAGAAAATTTTTGAAATTATCTTTTTGGTTAAAGATACCGGCATTGGCATTCCCGCCAATAAAATTTCCCGTCTCTTTAAATCTTTCAGTCAAGCGGACGCGGCCACCAGCAGACAATATGGCGGCACCGGATTAGGACTGGCGATTAGTAACTCCTTAACGCAAATGATGGGAGGGACAATGTGGGTTACAAGTGGTGGAGCGATCGCCGGTACGCCGCCGCAAAATTGGCAACAGTTGCCCACGGGCAGCCAATCATTTATTGATACATTCTTACCAGAAAACGAGGCATCATCTTTAAACGGTGGCGCCACCTTTGGTTTCACAATTATTGCCCCAGAAATTCCCACTTCATCCTTATTATTGATTTCCCCAGGAGAAGAAAACTACTTAACCAATAAACGAGTATTAATCGTCGAGGATAATCCGACGATCTTAAAAATTTTAAGCCGAGAAACTCAGTCATGGGGCATGAAAGTAGCAACCGCCACATCCTCAGCAGAGGCTTTATCCCTGTTGCCCAATCAACCACCTTTTGACTTGGTAATTTTGGATATGCTTATGCCAGAAATGGATGGGATCGCTCTGAGTGCAGAAATTAGGGCATTAGATAATTATGCCACCGTCCCTTTAGTGATGATGATTCCTTTAGGCACCAAGCTGAACCATCGCGACCAATTCACCGCTTATCTGAATAAACCGATTAAAAAATCTTTGATGTTTAATGTGGTCAGTGGAATTTTCGGCAAACAAACCCTGAATTCTCGGTCTGTAGAACCGGAGATTAATTTAGGCAACCCGCCACCCACTCAAGCCGTGACCCTAAACATTTTGTTAGCCGAAGACCATCTTGTCAATCAAAAAGTGGCGCTACAAATGTTAGAGCGCATGGGGCATCAAACGGATATTGCCAACAATGGCTTAGAAGCGATCGCATTAATCCACCAAAAAACCTATGATGTGGTGTTAATGGACGTACAAATGCCAGAAATGAATGGGTTAGAAGCCGCCCAAAAGATTCAAGAAGCATCTTCATCCGGTCAGTTAGCCTACAGACCGCGAATTATTGCCATGACTGCTAATGCCATGAGTGGCGATCGCGAAGCTTGTTTAGCTGCGGGAATGGACGACTACATCAGCAAACCCATCCGTATGATCGAACTGAGTCAAGCCCTTTCGGTCTGCCAACCCCTCGATCCCAATCAACGGACTATTCAGACAACCCACCAAGATCCATACCCACCCTCTCCACCCACATTCACTTCCATCCCTGAACCGCCCCAAGAACCGCAGCAAGACTGGCACAACAGCGAATCCCTAATCGATGCCAATATTCTCAACTCACTGCGGGAAATCGACGCCCTCGAAGAAGTAATTGAAATTTACTTAACCGAGTCTCCCAAACTGCTGCAAAAAATGACGGAAGCGATCGAACAAGGCGATCCAGCCAAATTACGAGACGCCTCGCATTCCTTAAAATCAACCAGTGGGGCGATCGGCGCCAATACCCTGGCGCAACTCAACCAAACCCTCGAACTGATGACTCGTGCGGGTAATACCGCCGAAGCCCCCGTCCTAATCGGCAAAATAGCCACGGAGTACGCCAGAGTCAAAGTGGCTTTAGAACAAGAAATTCAAACCAGCTAATTTTGCCAGTTAATTTGGGCTGCTAAAAGTAAGCTATCAGGCTGATTACAAGCAATCTAGAGTCACCTACCAGCGCAATTGATTCTGAATTTATCCCTCTCCCCCCTTGTCAACGATCCCCCGCAGTCGGACACTGGACTTGAACCTTAAAGCTGATGAATGCGAGGTGTTTTCGTGAAACGAGTCCTAGGGATTATTCTGGGAGGTGGCGCTGGTAGCCGCCTTTATCCACTCACCAAAATGCGGGCGAAACCCGCTGTACCACTCGCCGGGAAATATCGCTTAATTGATATTCCTGTGAGTAACTGTATTAACTCAGACATCCTCAAAATCTATGTGATGACGCAATTCAACTCTGCGTCTCTGAATCGTCACATTGCCCGCGCTTATAACTTTTCCGGTTTCAGTGACGGCTTTGTGGAAGTGCTGGCCGCGCAGCAAACCGCCAGCGACCCTAGCTGGTTCCAGGGAACTGCTGACGCAGTACGCAAATATCTCTGGCTGTTGGATGAATGGGATGTTGATGAATATTTGATTCTCTCTGGGGATCATCTCTACCGGATGGACTATCGCGAATTTTTAAACCGTCACCGGGAAACCAACGCCGATATTACTCTCTCGGTATTACCCATTGACGAAAAACGCGCCTCTGATTTTGGCTTGATGAAAATCAACGACCAAGGGCGAGTGGTTGATTTCAGCGAGAAACCCAAAGGGGAAGCCTTAAAAGCCATGCAAGTGGATACAACCGCCTTGGGGTTAACTCCAGAAGAAGCGGAGAAAAGTCCATATATTGCCTCAATGGGCATTTACGTCTTTAAAAAAGAGGTTCTCAAAAAGCTGCTCCTAGAAGCCCCAGAACGGACAGATTTTGGTAAAGAAATTATCCCTGCTTCGGCAAAGAACTATAATGTTCAAGCTTATTTATTTAAAGGTTACTGGGAAGATATCGGAACCATTGAAGCGTTCTACGATGCTAACCTAGCTTTAACCAAGCAACCACAGCCGCCTTTTAGTTTCTACGACGAACAGGCCCCAATCTATACTCGTTCTCGTTATTTACCCCCGACCAAGCTATTAGATTGTCATGTCACCGAGTCCATTATTGGCGAAGGCTGCATTCTCAAAGAATGTCGGGTGGAACATTCGGTCTTGGGAGTCCGCACCCGGATTGAGTCCAACTGCAATATCCAAGATGCTTTGATTATGGGTTCGGACTATTACCAACCTTATGCCGAACGGCATTCGTCCGAAAACAGTGGCAAAGTTCCTATGGGAATTGGTGCGGGAAGTACCGTTCGCCGCGCCATTATTGATAAGAATGCTTGCATTGGTCGCAATGTGCAAATTATCAATAAAGATCGCGTGGAAGAAGCAGACCGAGAAAACCAAGGATTTTACATCCGTAATGGCATTGTCGTGGTGCTGAAAAATGGTGTGATTCCCAATGGCACCGTGATTTAGTCGTTGATTTAGTCGTTAGTCAGTATTCAGGCTTCACGGTCAGGAATTAGCCGATTCCCGTCCTCCATTCTGAACCTTTCTGAATGCTAATTTCTGAACCCTGACTGCTCATCGTTAAATATCTCTAAATGTCGATCGCTGATTGCTTACAGAGGTGATTTTAGATGAGTGATGTTAGCGGTTCAATTAGGGCTCTAAATGCCCATCTCTAAAATTAGAATACCTCCGTTAATCTTGCTGATGAGATTTTCTGGTCACGGTTCTTTTCTTTATTTGGCGATGCAGCTTCCCAGGAGTCTTGGGGATTAAGTGGGCAAAAAATAGAATGCTGATTTCTTTAACCAGTGACCCCTGAACGGGGTCACTTTCTCTATGAATTCTCTGTAAATCTGCCAAATTATTTTTCCCCCTTGGGCTGACTGACGCTCCGATCGCGCGTTGCTCAGGAGGGGAATCGCTTTGAAATAGCCTACACCCCTTACCAGCATCAAATTACCAGCATTAGAAATTTTTAATCAGCCCAACAATAACAAATAACAGATAACAATGTCAATAACAGGTTAATATTTGATTGATTTGACATTGGAAAAGACCAATAACCAATGCCAGTCATAGTTGGTGTCACTCATAAAGGGAATAACCTAGGCTTGTTGCTTAAATAAATTTAAGAAATTTAATAAAAATTATTGCTGAATCTAGTCTTAAAAATTTACAATAACCTTTGGTCAACATCCTTAAAGTGATTATGAACAGAAATCCAAGTATTATAGAGACTTATGAGCAGTATAGATCGCAGATGAAGACCGGAGACTTAATTGCTTTCTCCGGCAATGCGGGATTTTCTAATGTGATTAAGTGGGCGACCAAATCCCAGTATTCTCATGTGGGTATGGTATTAAAAGCAGACCTAGGCACTGGTTTCGGTGACAGTATCTTAATTGTGGAATCGACCCTAGAAACTCAATTTTTAGATGCTCATAACAAACAAGCAATTAAGGGAGTACAAATGCACTGGCTCTCTAAACGCATTGAATCCTATAATGGGTCAGTTTACTGGTTAAAACTCACCAATCCAATGGCTCCCGAAAAACAAGCCGAAATGGAAGCATGGCTGAGAGAAACTCATAACAAAAAAGTGCCTTATGATTATATACAAATTTACGGAGCAGCGATTGATTGGTTCGATCAGCTAGGGTTAACCAATCAACAGGATTTTTCTACCCTATTTTGTTCTGAATTAGTCGCCAAAGCCCTGCGAATTGGGGGAGTCATCGATCCGAACCTTAATCCTGCGGAAAAAACCCCGGATGATGTGGTGAAATTTGCTTGTTTTGGGGAACCCGTAGTCCTCAAACCAATGGACTTTAGCAAACCACAAGAACCATCGGGACTATGGGGTTATATTCAGCTATTTTTTAATCGACTTTTAGAGTTATTTAACCCCGAACCTGCAACCGAGGCAAACCCACCCGCAATTTTGCCTGAATCGCGAGTTATTGAACCATCAGAGCAACATATAATTCCCAGAATTGGGAGTAATTTAGAAACTTATGAACAATATCGAACCCAGATGCAAACCGGCGATGTGATTGCTTTTTCTGGTAATGCGGGATTTTCTAATGTGATTAAATGGGCGACTAAATCCCAGTATTCTCATGTGGGGATTGTGGTTAAAGCTGAACTGGGTAGTGGTTTGGGTGACAGTATCTTAATTATTGAATCTACCCTAGAAACTCAAATGTTAGATGCCCAGAAAAAACAAGCCATTAAAGGAATGCAAATGCACTGGCTATCTAAGCGGATTGAGATGTATAAGGGCTCGGTTTATTGGTTAGGCTTGAAAAATCCTCTCCATCCACAGAAGCAAGCGGAAATGGAAGCTTGGTTACGGGAAACGCACAACAAGAAAGTTCGGTATGATTATCTGCAAATTTATAATGCGGCAATTGATTGGTTTGATGAGTTAGGATTAACCAATCAGCCAGATTTTTCTACTATATTTTGTTCTGAGTTAGTGGCTAAATCTTTGCAAATCGCTGGGGCGGTTGATCCGAGTTTGAATCCTTCGGAAAAAACCCCTGGGGATGTGGTGAATTTTCCTTGTTTTAAAGACCCGGTGGTGCTGAAAGCTTAGTAATTTTTGGACACGGCATTGCCGTGTCCTTTGCCGGTTAAGGCTGTTAAACTTAGTCTGGTGGATGATTTCAGGATGGGGTGAAAATTTGACCAAAAATATCAACAGCATCAACAACAGCATCAACAGCGATCGCGCTGGGAAAAAACGGGGAACAGGAAACAGGGAACAGTTTGTATTACGGGCGTTTCGAGAATTAAACTGTATTCCATAACAGAGTGAATTGCTGTATAGGCATAATGAAATAATCGGGATATACTTCCCAATATGGCTTTATGAGTGACTCCAAATTTAACACAAAAACTCTCAAAACTATCCTGGAAATTGGCTTAATTCTTGCCATTGCCGGTTGTACCCTTTTTTCCCTGGCCGGTTATTTCGGAAGCTTCCACCTTTTTTTAGAACTTACATCTCATTTTCGCCTGCAATATCTGATTGTGTCTATGGGGCTAATGGGTCTGTTTTTATTGTTAGCCCGCAAGTCAAAAATCGGTCTGGCAATTTGTGCTTTTTGCCTAGTGATTAATCTCCCTGAAATTCTGCATTGGTATCTGCCAGTACCGGACAATAACCCCACCATCGCTACCCAAAATCTGCGGGTTTTATCCGCCAACGTGCGTCGGCGGAATCAAGACTACGATCGCGTCATATCCTTGGTGCGCGAAGAACAGCCAGACTTGGCCTTATTTATGGAAGTGAATGATGCCTGGTCGGATACTTTATTAGCACAGCTAAAAAATATTTTGCCTTATGCTTTATCCTATCCCCAGGATAGCTATCATGGCATCGCTTTATATAGCAAATTTACCCTAGAAAATGGGGTTTTTCAAGAGTTTGGCGTTAAGCGAATTGTCAGTATTGTGGCTCAGGTCACGGTGGGCGGGGAAAAACTCAACGTTATCGGCACTCATCCTTTTCCACCTATCAGTTTCGGTCTGGAGAAAGCCCGGAATAAACAATTAGCAGAAATCAGCAGCTATCTGCAAACAATCGCTACGCCGAAAATCGTTTTCGGGGATTTGAATATTACCATGTGGTCTCCTTATTATAAAGATTTTGTGGCAACTACGGGAATGCGAAATGCTCGCGCTGGTTTTGGGGTGCAGCCCACATGGTACATGAAATCACCGATTTTTTATATTCCCATTGACCACTGTTTGGTCAGCCCGGATATTCGGGTGCAAAATAGTCGCGTTGGCGATCCGGTGGGGTCAGATCATTTGCCGATTATTGTGGATTTGGCTATTCCCCAGAAAAGCGATCGCGCTTTCCTTAATGCCGCCCCGGACTAAGCAAGAGACTTGGGGCAAAAACGAGGACAAGGCAATGTGCTGTCCTGACATTGATTTGGCGCAAGTTACCGGCGATCGCCTCCCAGGAAAGCAAAAGCAACCCGTTTTCTGATTTTCCGGCTATGATGGACTTAAGGGAAACCGGCTAAATTTAGACAAAAACTAAATAGGGATCATGGTTAACTCCATTTTTAATCATTTGAGTATTAATACTTATTTGGGGCGATCGCTTCTTCCCAGGACAAATCCCCAAATTTTTGTATTCATCCGTGTTTCTACGGATATCTTGATCTCATACATACAACTTGATGGTGAATTGTTACGATTTATACAAATGTCATCATTTCTTGACATTTTGAGTTAACCTAAAAATATAGCAACTGATTTAAAACTGCTCATCAAACTTCTCATCAAGGTTTAGCAAACTATGGTTTTAACAAAAACTGTCCTCAATGCGGCTCCCTCTCCTGCCTATATTTGCCCAACGGCTCGCACCTGTAGCTATCTGGGACAGGCAGCGGTAGATTTGCAAATGGATCCGAACATATTGCGGATGCTGGAACAGCCCCGCAAGGTGATTACGGTTTCCATTCCGGTGCAATTGGACAATGGGGAAGTGCAAGTTTTAGCGGGACACCGAGTCCAACATTGTGATGTGCTTGGCCCATATAAAGGAGGCATTCGCTATCATCCCGGTGTCACCCTGGAGGAGGTCTCATCTCTGGCCATGTTGATGACCTGGAAATGTGCATTGCTGGGAATTCCCTACGGTGGAGCGAAAGGGGGCATTGCCATTGACCCGGCTCAATATAGTGTCCGGGAATTGGAGAGAATTACCCGTCGCTATACCAGCGAATTAATTAAGGATATTGGCCCGGCGATCGATATTCCCGCCCCAGATGTCGGCACGTCGGAACGGGAAATGGCCTGGATGATGGATACTTATTCTATGAATAAGGGTTATGCGGTGCCGGGAGTTGTCACGGGAAAACCCTTGTCTATTGGCGGTTCCAAGGGTCGCAAGTTGGCCACCGGACGCGGGGTGATGATTGTGGTTCGCGAGGCGTTGGCGGAACGGGGGCAATCTTTTAAAGATGTGACGGTGGCGATCCAAGGGTTCGGCAAAGTGGGCAATGCGACGGCCTATTTGATGTATGAGGAAGGGGCGAAAATTTTGGCGGTTTCTGATGTGTCTGGTGGACTGTTTGACTCCAATGGGTTGGATATTCCCGCCCTGATGGACTATGCGGCCCGCAACCGAGGCAGTCTGGCTGGTTTTATGGGGGCGCAACGGATTTCTAATGAAGAGTTGCTGACTCTGCCTTGTGATGTGTTGGTGCCAGCCGCCCTGGAAGACCAAATTACTGAGGATAATTGCGATCGCATCCAAGCAAAAATTGTGGCGGAAGCGGCGAATGGCCCGGTGACTCTGGTGGCAGATCAGATGTTACATCATCGCGGAGTTATGGTGTTGCCGGATATTCTGGCGAATGCTGGCGGTGTGGTGGTTAGCTATCTGGAATGGGTGCAAGGTCAATCTTATGTGTTCTGGGATGAAGACCGGGTGAACCGGGAAATGGAAGGTTTGATGGTGAAAGCCTATCAACGAGTTAGCGAAAATGCTCGAAAAATGAGTGTTCCTATGCGTCGCGCTGCCTATATGTTGGGGGTGGGTCGCGTGGCGGAAGCTTTGAGCGATCGCGGTTTGTATCCATAATTCTCGTAGGGTGGGCTTGCCTAAAAGCCCACCCTTGCTTTGGTAGGGGCGTGATCTTTCCGGCATTAAATCTCTGCTTTTAACCTATAAATATTGGCCGGAAAGATCACGCCCCTACGGATAAACAAGAAGCTTTTTTACTTAAGTTATCGGAGAAACCCGGTTTCTCAAATCCTGCGCGATCGCCATATCCACTAAATGCTCAATTTGCTTAATATTCTGATCTCCAGCGAGATAGCCAATGCCGCGATGTAAATGCAGGCGAAATTGAGTGGCCAAGGTTTCTGGATCTGTGCCTAGTCCGTCTTGTTGGCAGCGCTGTTTTAAGGCAATGGTCAGAATATCCCCGATTTCCCCGCCAAATACTTGCCAAGCAATTTCTACATTACTATCGAAGGGAATGGGTATCGGTGAGGGAATGGTGGGTTCGGCAAGCGATCGACAAAAAGCCCAGCGGCAAAGAATATTCCACTGCTCGATTTTGGTGTAGCGCTTGAGTTTAATCAGTTGGTCTTTGGCGCTTTGTGATAGTTTAATTCGTTCGACGGGTGGTTCCATAATTTGATATTTCCGCGTAGTCAGCGACTCCAAGCTAAGATTTTAGGCTTTGCGGGGACGTTGCACCCATAAGTGAGAAGTTTATTAGACAATTCTGGCAAACAGGACGGAAGGATCCCCCCAACCCCCCCTTAAAACCGCGAACGGCTTTTTAGGGAGGTGTAAGAAGTCTATTTAAAAGCGTATTTAAAAGTCTATTGAAAAGCGATCGCCCATAATTTGCCGGTAATTTGCCGGTAATTTGCCGATAACTTGCCGGTAATTTGCCGATAATTTGCCCATAATTCGTTCAAGTGAGCCCACCGCCAGGTTAAGATTCGCTCTAGAAGTTCCAAGAATATTGTTCAGAATATTTTTTGTCTTATGACGAATCAAGAACCGATTCCGGTAATTGTCAATGGGGCAGCGGGCAAAATGGGTCGCGAAGTGATCAAAGCCGTGGCCGCTGCTGAGGATATGACTCTGTTTGGGGCGATTGATATCAATCCAGAGATTCAGGGTCAAGATGTGGGAGAGGTGATTGGATGTGGTGCCTTGGAAGTGCCGATTATGAACGATCCTCAACCCATTCTCTGTGCTGCTTCCCAGGAAAAACAGCCAGCGGTGATGGTGGATTTTACTCACCCGAAGTCTGTCTATGAAAATGTTCGGGCGGCGATCGCTTATGGAGTCCGTCCCGTGGTGGGCACCACAGGTCTGAGTTCCACACAAATTGACGAACTGGCGGAATTTGCCGATAAAGCCAGTATTGGTTGTTTAATTATTCCTAATTTCTCCATTGGCATGATTCTGCTGCAACAAGCGGCGATTCAAGCCAGCAAATACTTTGACCATGTAGAAATTATTGAACTGCACCACAACCAAAAAGCAGACGCCCCCAGTGGGACGGCGATTAAAACGGCGGAAATGCTGGCAGAAATGGGCAAAACCTACAATCCCCCCAAGGTGAAAGAAACTGAGACTCTGGCGGGTTCCCGTGGGGGACTGGCCGACGAAGGGATTCGGATTCACAGTGTCCGCTTGCCCGGTTTACTGGCTCACCAAGAGGTAATTTTTGGCGCACCGGGACAGATTTACACCCTACGCCATGATACGAGCGATCGCACCTGCTATATGCCCGGAGTCCTCCTGGCGATTCGTCAGGTCATCAAACTCAAATCCCTGGTTTATGGCCTAGAAAAGATTATTTAATCAGGATTACTTAATCAGCACCTAGCTGAATTCACGGGGTAGAATAGAAAAAAATGCGGTCAATTTTCTCACTGACTGGATAATTTCCGACAATTCTCAATAGACAATTCGGACTTTCCCAAGCTAAAAAGCCCCCCTTAAAAAGGGGGGTTGGGGGGATCGATCCGCTATGAAAGCCAGAATTGTCTAATTATCACGCTTGGCGAATTATTTAGGGTAATTATGCCCCGGTTATTCGCCCAAAATCATAGCTCACGCTGGTTAAGTCTTGGGGATTATGCTCATTCCACTAACAAGAGAAAGCTTTGAAGAATTGATTCCGATTATTGCCACCGGCCCTCAATATGTTTATTGCTGGGGTAAATTTTCTGATTTATTAAAACGATTGTTGATTTCGGTGGTTGGCGTATTAATATTATTAATTATCGCCAACTATTTGGCGGAAAACTTGAAACCCTTTTTATTTATTATCGGTATTTTTATGGGGTTTTATTGGCTCTGGGGGCCAATTTTTGACGCCAGTCGTCGGAATGCGGAATGTCGCCGCTATAAATATAGTGGCCTTTGGCAAGGAAAAGTTTTTGATGTTTTTGTCACTGAAGAATTAGTCGGCACCCAGGAAACTGTTAATAATAAAGGGGAACTGGTACTGCTAGAAAACTTGGAACGGCGACTAAATCTAGAAGTAGGAGATAAATCCGGCCCGCTGACCATTTTGCAAGTCGCTTTACAAAAAGAACATAAAGGCATCGCGGTGGGTGAAGCGGCGCAAATGGTCGTTATGTCCAATCTTCAGGATCTCAGTCGCATTAGCAAAGTTTCCGATATTTATCTGCCCCGGTTGGATCTGTGGGTGAGTGATTATCCTTATTTACGCCGAGATATTTTTCTGGCGATTGGGGACGAGTTACGGGCTGCCCGACGGCGAAACCCCGCTAGAAGCCCCAGAAACAGCGACCGATTGCGATCGCCCTAAATGCGCCCTGGCGCCGTTGCGCCGTTGCGCCGTTGCGCCGTTGCGCCGTTGCGCCGTTGCGCCGTTGCGCCGTAAAGTGCGATCGGGGGATGGAAAGCATGGTTGACCAATCCGAACAGTATATGGCAACTACATAGCAACCCATACACAGCAACCCATCCCTCTATCCATCCCTCGATCACTCAACCCACTGTCAAGGCATTCCTCGCCCTTCATGTCCGTAAGCTTGCCAAGCCAAATCCACCATACCATTTGCGATCGCCACCGCCACCACCGCACTTCCCTTGCGACCATCAACTCGAATATGGGGAATCATGGAATCATTCAACCTCGCTTTTGCCGCATCCACCCCCACAAAACCAGCGGGACTGCCAATCACCAAAGCCGGTCTAATTTCTTCCGCCTCAATCAGTTCTACAATTGCGGTTAACGCCGTTTGAGACTCCCCAATCACAAAAATCCCCTCTGGATAGCGTTTGGCCAAAGTTTCTATGCCCCATGCGGCGCGGCTTTTTTCTCTTTGGGGTCGAGTAATCGCTTCCATTGAACAATAAACGGGATTGGCAAAAGTTTTTTGAATCAGTGGGGCAATTCCCACCTGCACCATTGGCACATCGACTATAATAGTTGTCCGTGCAGCCAAAGCCGCCGCCCCCCGTTGCAAGGCTTGGTCAGAAAACCGAATCAGAGATTTATACTCAAAATCAGCGGTGGCATAAATCACCCGCCGGACAATTTCATACTCTGCGGGCGAAAACAGATGATCGCCGATTTCCCGGTCGATAATTCCTAAACTCTGGGCATCAGTGACGTGCCATTCCATAAGTTGCTGGATCCTGTGATGTTTTTCTATTTAAAAGCAGTATAATGCCGCTTCCAGACCAAGAAACCGGGTTTCGGCGATAATCTTTACCTGCAAACCCAGATTTTTGCCAGAAACCCGGTTTCTCAAGCCCCATGCTTTGTGTGCAAACCAAAAAACCGGGTTTCGCCGAAGTTACCCGGTTTTTCAGTCCCCATGCTTTGCCCCTACATGAGATTAATATCGTAGTTGTGGCAAGTGGCCAGAATCTCTTGTTTAACCTCTTCACGGACGTTATCGGGAGATATGACTATGCAATCTTGGCCATAACGCAGGACTTCTCGCACTAGCCAGAAGGGGTGATTGACTCGGCGAACCACTTGGCGAACGTTGCCGGTGGTTTCGTCGCTGATGTCTTGCCCTACTCTGGGTTCATAAGCTTTGACCATGCCCCGATAAAAGTGTAAATACACTTTTATGTGATCTAAGCCTTCGCTGCGCCAATGGCCGGTGGCGGGTAGGATGCTTTGAATGCGATCGAACCGCAGACAGCGATTATGTTTGAGTTCGGCATAGGAGATGTTTTTGCTGTCTTTGATGTCTTCGGTTTCATCACACCAAATTTGCAAGTAAAACCGTTTCTCATAAAAGTTGATTTCGGCGTAACGCACGGTATAAGAAAGGTTTTCCCCTTGAGCATTGCGATAAAGAAGATGAAAGGGTTGTTGATTTTGGCGATACTCATCGACGGTGACACGCCAAGCTTGATTAGGCTGGCTGACTTGCTGCATGAGGGTTTGATGTTCTTGGGGGCTGAGGTTTCCCTGTTCGATCGCCAGGGTCGTCAGGATTTGAGCGTCTCCCAAGTGACCCGCATCGATTAGGGCTTTGATGGCTTGATTTAAAGATTGTACTTGCACTGTACTGAGGGCAAAAGGTTGTCCTACTTGCACGGTTTGCTCGGCGATCGCGACGATTAGCCCAGATGCACTGGGCTTTTTTCCCCACAATATCTTGAGTTTAGAGGCGATCGACTCTAGTTTTTCTTTGGTTCCAGGGGGAACCGACAGGGTTAGGGCTTCTTTTTTTCTGGGCATAGCTAAAAATTTTTATACTTGCACTATTGACATAATTGGCTTACTTGTTTATATTGTAAATGTACAAGCTGCCTGGGAGGATGTCCAGCCATGAGTTGCTGTATTACTTTGAAGCCAGTATTTTCTCGTCTTGCTGATGCTGTGCCGGTGGGGGTCATGCTTGCTAAGTGTGGATACAAAAATCTAGGCACTAAAAAAGCCAGAGTAAACCTCTGGCCGATAAACCCTGAAAGGGATTCGGGATAAGGGGCTAAATAATAACCTCCCTTGATTAGCAATTTCAATTCCTGTGCTGGAATTCGCTCTGCGTGGGATTATACCAAGTTTTGTCCGTTGCGCGATTGATTAATAACCTCATTGATAGCAGACAATAAAATTTTTATGCTAAACTAGCAACTGGATGAGAACCCTATATATTTCAAGGCAGGATATATGAACTACTCCCATCAAGCATTGCGCTCTCAAATTGAGACTCTAAGAGAAGTTCGAGAGATTTTCGCACGGGAAATAGCACGGATTGATCGCTTACTCCAAGAGTGGGAGTGTGCCACTGTAGAAAACGATGAAGGGGAGATCAGCTTTTTGGCTGATTTGCTCGACTCATAAAATGCGAATTATCCCAATTTTGCCAATTAGCCCGCAAGGGCGAAGCATTCGCGGCTGAATGTTCACTGTTAACCCAAAAATTATCTACGCGAATGCTTCGCCCCTACAGGGTTGGGGAACGTGAGGATATTTTAGCTTGTATCGCTTATGGGAAGGAAAATCAAGCATGATCGGCCAACAACTTAATTTATTTGAGCAAAACTTTCAGGATTCATCCTTAGAAGTTACTAGCTGTATTGTTCCCAAGCATAGTCCTGCATTTAATCCAAAAATACTGTTGAGTGCTTTAGTTGCTAAGGTTATCCCGAATGGTGAAATAAAAACGCTAATTTCGATATTAAGTAGTCAACCAATGGCTTTAGGGATAGCCAAGCAATTAGGCGACCCCAGAATTATCAGAGAACTAAAGCAAAAAAAACGGTCAAATAATCAGCAATTTCCCGAAATTAAATGTAAAGGCAGCCAAATTTTTTATCAAGGACGGGCGATCGGGAAACTTCAGATTTTATATAAATCACCGTTACCCGGAGAGTTGCAGGCAAGACTGGCAACTGAAAGCGCGATCGAGCGTTTTTTAGACTATTTGCAAAAGGTACATCATATCGTTGTTTTAGAAGAAAGCGATTATCATGTTCGGGTTTTTATTCCGGGTAATCTTGCGGTTGCCGACTTGAGAAACCTGTGGGAAGACTTTATCAAAAATGTGGCTTTTTCTGCTTATGGAGAACCAAAACATCAGTTACCCGGATTAGTGCAGACATTTATTGCCATGCTCAATAGTGTCACTCTGTCGGGACGGGGTTTCAGTACCTTAGATGTGCCAATTTTAACGGAGGAACAAGCAAATGTTTTAGCTGCCTGGTATCTGGCAGTAATTCGCGATGTCCAAAATCGGCAAAAAGTTCGGCAGCAGCAAATCGATCGCCTAAAAAAACAAATATCTGATGAAGCATTAAGCGAAAAAGACCTAAAATCACAACAAAAGCAATTGAAAGACAAGGAGGAAATGCAAGCAAAAGAAGCTAAAAAATATTTGGAATATTTTCACAAAAGTTTTGGCAAGATTTTAGATGAACAAGAAGCCCTCTGGAAATCCCTGGAAGATTTAGAAGCACAACTAGGACAGTCAGGGTTAACAAAAGCCCAACAGAAAAAGCTACAGAATCAGCAGAATAAATTAACAGCACAGATTATCTGGTCTAATTTTTCTGTACAGCAAAAACGGCATCTCTTTGAAAAGAGTAAAGGAGATACCTTTGAGTTTGTGGAGTTGGATAGAAAGCAAAATCGTGATAAGTTTAAACAAATCGAGGCGATCGCCAAAACTTTTACTAAAACGGCTACAGACCAAATTAACTCGACTCGCGGGGATATTTTTACTCAATGTATTGTCGAAATGTATCGCTTAATGGAGAATGAAATAAAAGAGGATATACCCGAACCTTTACTTACAGAAAAACCCAGAGTTATGGAAGCGCGATCGCCCGGTGATGATAGCAAAGAATTTTGTTATTCCTGTGGAGTGGCGATCGATCCAAAAACTGCTCGTTGGCAAGTTCTCAGATTTATGTTTGAGCGTCCTTCTCAAAGGCGTCAATCAGCATCTAGTGAAGGCAGACCGCATATTTGTGCCTCTTGTTCTGCCCTGGCATTTGCATCACCGTTAAAAGTCACTGATGAGAGCATTATTCTCAAACTAGAATCCAAAGATACCAACAACCATCAAAATTTTAGAGACAAACAAGAGAAATTTAAAGACTATCTCAGAATGGTGACAACTGGGCAGTTACATTTAAATGCCGGTCGTTATTTAATTCTGGCATCAGATAAGACAAATAAAGGAGATATTGCCTCAGCAAAGTTAGGTCAAGTCCAATATGCTTTGGCTAAAGTTGCCTCGATTTTTCCCCGCGAAGTCTTAGCTGATTTTAATTTTTCTCTGATTTATCAAGGCAGTGAAGGTGTTGCTTTAGAAAGTAGGCATTTAATTTTTATTAAAGGTTTAATTGAGGGCTATGGACAATCGATCATTATTTCCGGTAAAGATATCAACATGACTTTGGGTGAGGCGGTGCGTTATGTAGAAAAAGATTTGCCAATTCTGGCAGAGTACACCACAGTAAAAGATGCAACTGTGTCTAGCAACGACTTGATGCGGCAATTAAACAATAATCGACAGGCATACTTTGAAAGAATTTGGAAAGATTTAAATTTGGACTCACAAGGAGAATGTATGGCTTCAGATAATCTCATGTTTAAAAAAGCGAAAATATACAGGGATGTAGCAGCTTTAACCGGCTTACTTTATCCTTTTATTCTGGCATTTAAGAAAAATGCGACCAACCAGGAAAAACCAGAAGATGTGAAGCGAGAGGTGGGCAAGTTAATTGAAAAAGTAGACGATAATGCCAGTATTTTTTCTTATTGTTTTGGTCTTTATTGTCCGATTAATTATGTGGGAGAAGATAAACGAACTTTCACTCAAGTGAGGCTTTACCGAAATCCCGATATATATTTTATCTACGATCAAGCAAAAAAATTCTTAGAAGATAACCTGAACATTACTGGTCGGGAAAATCAAAAAAATGATGGCGATAAATCCCATAATAAATCACTTACTTTGTATCCCAATGATTTAATGGCTGCCTATGAATATTTATCTAACCCAGATAGAAGTGGCTATAAGGAAGAAAAAGATTGGAGAGATTTAACTTATCAACTCAAGTTATCTCTTTACATTCACTTTCCTGAGCAATTGCGAAAAGAAAAAACTACTACAAGCGAGAAATAATCATGGCTACTGGACTTCCTAAAACCGATTCTCAAAATCCCCGTCTGCATTTTGACATTTACGCCATTCTTGAAGGTGCTCAAGAGTTATATTTTGGGCATGAGGTACAGGTAAATGTCAACTTAGTAGAGATGGTAAAACTGACGACTAAGGATGGAGAATCTCTGGACAAATGTTATCTTTCCCCCACAAAACGGCGGGGTGTCGAACGTCGTTGTTTATTGTGGGCGCCGGTGAAAACAGGTCAGTTATTAGGCGATAAACAAGAGTGTGGAATTCCTAAAACCTGTGCTAAACCAGATTGTCCGATTTGTGGTTCTTATGGTGCGCTCGATCCGGGGAAAAGAACTTTAATCGGTCGAGTTACTCATGGTGGTGGTGTTGCAGTTCAAGCAATTTATCCCGTAGAAAAACAACGGGCAATGCACCCGGCACTTTTGGTGAATCAAAAGGATGAAACACCCATCCCTTTTAAGCGGGAATATAATCAACCGGGGATATTATATCCTGTGTCTAATCACGCTCTCAGTGTCACAGAGAAAGAATTTGCTTCGGTTGCCTATGCTTTTTTAGATTCTTTGCCTCGGATTGGTTCTGGAAATCCCAAAGGAGTGGCGATCGCAGAAAGCGAAAATCAGATGCCATTGTTGGTATTAGATAAGTATCTAGTTCCCCGTGGTAAACGTCCGATTATTTCCCCATCAGTCACCGATCCAGAAACAGCAATTGATAATTTTATTCGTCTTGCCAGAACCCCAGAAAGCAACTCAGACCATATCCAAGCGACCTACTTCGATCGCTGGATTGGAGATGCTGCATTAGAAAAATTGCTGGAATATTCTAGCTTGTTTGTTGACACTGTTTTGCAGAAGTAATTTATGTACTGCGTAGAAATTAAATTGCAACCGGCAGCAGCGATGACTTTTAGAATTCTGCCCGGTTCAATTCTCAATATCGCTACCTATCCCTTTGTCCCACCCACTACCTTTTCTGGGTTTCTGCGAAGGTTAGGAATAATGAGTGTAGGTTTAGAGATTCCCGAAACTCGAATTAACAAAGAAAATCCCCCCTTTTATGCCTTACCTCCCCGTTATCTTTCCCTAGGTGCTTATTTGCCTAAAGGTGCGTTGAGTTCAGTTCATCGCACCTATCGCAAGGGAATGCGCGAGTTTAACCATGATTCTTTTTCCAGGTTATATCTGGAAGAAGATAAGGCAAATTTTCAGTTACATACTTGGGAATATTTGATTGCTGAGGAGTTAATTGGTTATGTGGTGGCGGACTCTTTGCCCGGTTTAAAACATTTCCAAGATTTGGAAACCTACGGCTGTAAATTAGGCAAAGAAGGCTTTGCTATTGTCACCGAAGTTTCAGAAATTATGCCCCTTGAACAAAGAACCGTTGCCGCAAATCCTTCAACCATTGTGCCGGTAGAAGCCCTTTTAGAAAGAGGGGAAGTTGTGGGAGGTTTTGATATTTACAACCTTTATCGTTATAACTGGGATGCAAATTATGAAACTGATTCAGACCGAGAAGGCTTTTTAGATTTGCAGCCCAGTTTAATTAATGGGTTTGTTCCCTTTGTAGGGGCATATTTTTCTCAGCCGGTGAATCCCAGCCCTACCCTTGATTACTATACCAACGGGGAAATTTATATCCCTGTTTCTCTGGTTAATTTGCTGCGAGGATAAGTTTATGTCAAAAGTCAAGCGCGATCGCGATCGTCCCTATAATTTTGGCCGCGTGTTTTTTCCAGGCGATCCTCACCCGATTCCGAATGAGGTTCTTTTTCAACCTTTGGGTAATCATGTGGGCAATGTGATGAAGTTGGTTCGGGATTGGGATCAAGATGATTTTCCTTTTGAGTCTTCATTTGAACGGGTTTTAGAAGCGGCGAAAATTCACGATCAAGGGAAACCACAAAAATTTGCCATTGGTGTCAACACTGATTCACAAGGAAACTTTAAAAACTATATCTATTCCTTCAAAGGACATCGGTTTTTAGCGGAAAGTAAAAAAGATACTTGGGCGCAAGCTTTAGCGCGGGGACATCACGATTTTTCTGTTGGGGATATTTGTCGAGATACTTATACTTTGAACAAAGAGGAAAAATATCAACAGCTAGGAAATGAAGACGCCCTTGCTTATGCTAAGGAACTCTACATTTTAGAAATGTGCGATCAAATTGAAGCGGAGTTAGCTTGCCGAGTTATCGGAGATGAAAGTCAAGCCGAATCGAGGGCATTTATGGATTTTACCATTGCCCAGGATGGGTCGAAATTGGAATATTATATTGATCCTTGGCCTTTTGCCAAAGATGCCGTCATAAAATTGAATTTTGAGTCATGGGCAATGCGGCTTAATGATTTAGCTGAAGATGACAAAAATAAGTTGCAAAAATGTGTAGATGAAAAGCCAGCAAAAGATTTAGGCAAAACTCTGGATACAATTGTCAAAGACTGGTGGCAATCCAAACCAGAAGAACAAGCGAAGCAACCCCCAAAAACAGCTATCCTCAAACCTTATCCACCTTTAGAGGAACCGGAAGATAAACGCTGTGAATTTTGGTATCAGCAGTTAGCAGGGTTTCAGCCAAACCCAATGCAAAAAGAAATGTTTGAGGCTTTGGCAGACGAAACTCCCGCTATTTTGTTAAAAGCTCCAACGGGTACGGGTAAATTAGAGAGTATTTTATTTGCTGCTTTAGCACATAATTATCGGCTATTTTTACCTTTACCGGCTCGCAGTTTATTAGAAGATCAAAAACAGCGCGTTGAAGAGTACCTTAAGAAGTTTTCACAGCTTTATCCCGGTAAAGAATTTTCGCTGGTGGTTGATACTGGCTCCCAGATGCACCGCTGGGTCTATCAAAATGGTCAAGAAATTAAACGGAGGATTAATCCCCGCCGCCATCTTTACAAAGGTAATGTGATTTTAACGACTATCGATAAGTTTCTCTATCGCTATTTTGCTTTTGGAGACAAACAGAAGTCGTTTATTTTTCCCCTGCGGATTCACCAAGAAAAAAGTTTAATTTGTTTTGATGAAGCCCATAGTTATGATGATTTGGCTTTTACCAATTTTTCTAGTTTAGTTCGATCGCTGTATGAAGCGGGACGGGCGATCGTATTAATGACCGCTACAATGCCCCCAGAACATCAGGATCTTTTTGATTATCTGCGGGTGATTGATTATATTGCCAATCCAGAAAACAGAGAAAAACTCATAAAATTTCAGCAGCAAACCTTAAATCAATCTTGTCTCAATGAAAAAAGCTTTCAATGGTTGAGCGAAATTACACGCAATCCGCAAGATCCGAATGATTTTCAAACCCAGTTTTCCCAAGTTATTCTCAATGAATGGCAAATAAACAGCGATCGCCGGATTATTGCGGTTGTGGAAACCGTTAAAGATGCGGTGGCTATTTATCAGCAGGTTAAACATGAGTTAGGTTCTCATGTTGACGCCAAAGGACAATTTTTATTTCTTTATCATGGCCGTATTTCTGAGCAGCCTGCGAATCACGAATTTTCTCGGACTAACGTTTACAAACGCCTAAAAAATCGGGATGACAACAATCAATCTTATATTCTGATTACTACCAGCGCGATCGAAGTTGGTTGTGATTTGAATAGCCAAACGCTAATTTCTGAACTTTGTCCTCCAGAAAACTTGATTCAAAGAGCAGGTCGCTGTAACCGCCGAGGAGATGTGGCCAATGCTAAAGTTATTTTAGTGGGAAATTATATTCAAAATTTCGCGAATACTTTGAGTGAACCAGGATGGGAAAATTATCAAGAAATGTTGCGATCGCTCACTAAGTTTGACAGTGATAAAATTTGTGACTGTATTGCCCATAAACCTCATGTTGATGATTACCGAGTTGTCGAATTATTTTCGATGCTCCAGGACTATGTTTATGAAGCGGATTTAACTTGTCAACCGGCTCACGATAAAGGCTTAATCATCACCCGCAGTTGGACACCTTCGGTGACATTAGTTTATGATGATGGTTCTGCCAACGAAGATATAGCAAAAATGCCTCAAGTTTCTGTACCCATTGACCGCTTTACGATCAAAAAGTCTGAAACAAGCAGTAATCTTTATGCCAATATCAGGGTTTATGAACGCTATTATAATCAAGAAGAGACTTGCTCGGATTTGCGGGATTTAAGCTGGGGATTTGCTTATCATAAAGACATTATCATCAAAATCAATAAATCCCATGATGGTGCTATCATGCCAGATAATTTGCCAGAATATCCTTACGATCCAGAAGTCGGTTTTGTGGAACTGCCTGGAGTGTTTATCAAGCCTAAATCTACTGGATTTGAGGAAAAATTGCTGTATCAGTTTGAAAGTGCAAATGGTAAAAAATCGGTAATTATTCGCTATATTAAGGCGTTAGAACCGTCCAGTTAATTAATTCATCCGTATTGGCAATAGTTGTAATGGCGCGATCGCCCCCTTACACTTTTGTAAATAAACCTAGTAGGGGCGAAGCATTCGGGCAAAGTATCTCTGGGACACAAGAAAAATTTTTTACCCGAATGCTTCGCCCTTATTCGGGCAAAGTATCTCTGGGACACAAGAAAAATTTTTTACCCGAATGCTTCGCCCCTACAATATTGTTATGCTCGCACCATTGCCGCCCTAAAATTACCTTTTATAACCCAAAATAACCCTAAATCTTCAACCCAAAATAAGCCAATGCCTCACAGTCTTGTCCTCAACATCCAACCTAAATCTTGGATTCCTCCCCAATACCTCACCGGCAGACATTTACACGCCCTATTTCTCACCTTGGTCAGCGCGGGAGATCGAGAATTAGGCGACTATCTCCATGAGCAAAAAAATGATAAAGCTTTCACCCTCAGTCCTTTACAAATTAGCGGAAAAATGCGGAGTGCATTCGGCATTGATTCGTTAGAATGGGAGTATCATCAAGGCATTAGTGGGGGGACTCGTTGCTGGTGGCGGATTTCTTTATTAGATGATACATTGTTTTCTCGCTTGACTAAGCTTTGGTTGAATTTAAACCCAGAGCATTCTTGGCATTTAGGGCCAGCAGATTTACACATTACCAGTATTTTAGGCACGGCGCAACCTCAGCAACCTTGGGCAAATTTTAGCTCTTATTCTACTTTATATGAAAAGGCTTCCGATCGCGATCGCCAACTGGCTTTTACCATTGCCACACCGACCTCTTTTCGTCAGGGACAGTACGATGCCTCTTTGCCAACCAGGGATTGTGTCTTTAATAGTTTGCTGCACCGCTGGAATAAATACAGTGGCATAGAGTTTTCCCCTGATTTGTTAGGGATGATTTTTCCCAGTTTTTTTAATATTCGTACCGAAGTAGTGGGGGATTCTCGGAGCACTTTTATCGGCTGTATTGGGGAGATTAGTTTCCGAATTTTGGGAGAGGTTGAACCCACTGCAATTAAACAACTAAATGCCTTGGCGGATTTTGCTTTATATGCCGGTTTGGGACGCAAAACTACGATGGGTATGGGAATGGTGCGGCGAGTTAATTTTTCTCTGGTTAATTGACCGTAAAAATAGGCATCTATGTGAAATGCTCCCTAGAAATAACCCAGAATAGCCGGATTTCAAAAATAGATGGTCTGGGCAAAAACCACCCAGACATCATTTTCTCGATTTTTCCCTAAGATAAGACTGACCCAGGATATCGAATAAACTTAGAGGGGATCCCCTGGTTGCCTTGATTTTGCCAATGATTTTGCCAATGACTCTGTGAATGACCCTGTGAATGTACCCTGTAAGACTGATAAAAAGCAGAGGAACACCACCAAGCCAATTAGCAATCAGATGTGATAACCTGTGGGCAAAGTCTTCACCCCATAAGCAGATAAATTAAACGGTGGAACCAGGCAAACTCCAAACAATTAGCATATTCACGTCCTTGAATAAAATTCCGTCTTGGGCTTTATTATCCTTGGCAGCGAATGGGTTGCTGCTTTTGACGGTCAGTTTGCTGCTGGCAAAAGGCTCAGGATCTTCCGCTGACTGGTCAAAATCGGCCAAATTGAATAATGAACAAACCCTAGAAAGCATCAAGGTATCCCCCAGTCAACTCCAGTTAGGGCCAAAACATCGCTGGAATTATGACCAATGGGTTGCCCAGTTGGGCCGGGAAGCCAAAGCGGTGGCGAAAAATCCGCCCGAACGGTTGTTTATTTTAGCTGGGGATTCGATAACTCTGTGGTTTCCTCCAGAGTTATTGCCACCGGGTAAAACTTGGCTGAATCAAGGGATTTCGGGAGAAACTTCTCAGGGCTTATTGAAGCGATTAAAAATCCTGGATGAAACTAATCCCGAAACGGTGTTTGTTTTGATTGGAATTAATGACTTGATTCGCGGGGAGTCACCGGAAACGGTGCTGGAAAATTCCCGTTTAATTATCCGCGATATTCTTTGGGCTCATCCTAATGCTCAAGTGGTGGTGCAGTCAATTTTACCCCACAGTTCAGAAGATGCGACTTGGGAAAGACGCGATCGCCTCTTAGCAATTCCCAATGAGACTATTCGCGAGATGAACAGTCAACTAAAAGCGATCGCAGAGGAAGAAAATGTTTATTTCCTAGATTTACATCCTTTATTTACGGATGCTAATGGAAATCTACGGTTAGAGTTAACCACCGATGGTCTACATTTAAGCCGTCAAGGATATTTAGTTTGGCGATCGGCGATCGATTTATTTACTCAAATGAAATTAGAATAAAATAACCGTGGGCAAAATAAGAGCTTTTGCCCACCCTAAATAATTTCCCCCTAGATTAATCTATCGGATAAATTTTTAATATATTGGGGACTGACTCCACAACAGCCCCCAATAAAATGCGCCCCTAGTTTCACCCATTCTAAGGCAAAATTAGTGTAAACTTTTTCGGTGATATCCTCTCTGGTTGGGGCAGCAGATTCACTTTTGGCTAATTCAAAATTTGCCTCTACTGGAACTAACCGATTCCCATAAGCCCCTAATTGAATTCCGCGCTGTTGTAAATCTTCGGTTAAGGCGCGATCGCCATGAATAGATTGCAAGGTTAATGTGATTGATTCCGGTTCGCTACAGTTAAACGCGATCGCCTTTAGTCTTCCCTCAATTCCGGGTAATTTCAGTAAAGAACGAATCGCCTCTGTTGCCGGTTCTCCACTTCGCAAACAGCCATCTTTTTGCACTGTCCAAGACACCCATAAAGGCATATCTGGACTGACTGAATTTGCCGCTGTTAATGCCCAGCTTGCTTCTGCCAAACAAGACATAGTTTCCGCCAGATAAATATCCACAAAAGGCAGTAAACTCAGCGCAATGCGGCGATAGTAATCCAGGGAAATTTCTTTGGGTAAAATCAGGTCGGGGCGGTAACTTTCTCCCAGCGGAGGTAGACAACCACAAATTTTCACTCTTAGATATCCTTCTTGGTGACATTTATCTCTAGCTTCCACCGCTAAATGACCCGCCAATCTGGTTAATTCTTCCAGGCGATCGGCTAATCCACAGTTAGGAGTCACCGCATAATTATTAGTAGTAATATAAAGCGCCCCTGCCCGAATAAAATTTTGATGAACGCGCCGCACTAAATCGTGATATTGCTGGTCTACTAGGGCACGGGCAGACCAAATTTTGCGATCGTCCGGCAGTCCCAGCCGTTGTAATTCTTCTCCCGTTCCTCCATCTAATATCTCTACGGATTTTCTTAGATCGGAATGTTTAGTCATCATAGATTTTTACCTGAAAAAACCAAACGCACATTTTTTGTTTTGCGTTATAATTGAATTATTATAAATAATAAACGGTTGTCGAAGCAAAATGCAACTTAAACAATTTAAATACCCGATAGAACAAAGAGAAACTCCTGTTTCTCCGAGAGAAACCCTGCCCACCATGTATGACTTACCTAGTGAAAACCCGGAGGAACCTGGTTTGCCTGACGAATTCCATGACTTTCAACCCGAACTTTTGCGCGTAACTTTTCGCCCCCCCAACTACCCAGCAGAAAAAGTGTTTTGCGGTAGTGATATGAACCTTTATTATGATGGGCGACACCATTCTTGGTATAAACGACCAGACTGGTTTGGAGTGGTCGGGGTGTCACGGCTTTATGACGAAAAGGATTTACGGTTAAGTTATGTGATTTGGCAAGAAGTGGTTGCCCCGACGGTGGTGGTAGAATTACTATCACCCGGAACGGAAAAAGAAGACTTAGGCAGAAGTACGAGATTAAGCAATCAACCCCCGACAAAATGGGAAGTTTACGAGCAAATTTTGAAGGTTCCTTATTATATCGTATTCGATCGCTATACGGATACATTAAAAGCCTTTGAAATCCGGGCTGGGTTTTATCAGGAAATCGAGTTAAAAGAACCCAGAATTTGGATGCCTCAATTAGAATTAGGTTTGGGTTTGTGGTCGGGAGAATATGAAGGACTTAATCGCGTTTGGTTGCGTTGGTATGATGCCCAAGGTAATTGGATTTTAACACCAACGGAACAAGCCCAAGCAAATTTTGAAGCAGAACGTCAACGGGCGGAAACTGAACGGCAACGGGCGGAAACTGAACGGCAACGGGCGGAAACTGAACGGCAACGGGCTGAAGCGGAACGGCAACGGGCGGAAACTGAACGACAACTGGCTGAAGCGGAACGGCAAAAATCCCAGCGTTTAGAAGAATTGCTGCGATCGCATGGCATTGACCCAAATAGTTTAAACGGCTAGTAAATTAGTCGCACCACAAAGACACAAAGAACACAAAGAAATCTCCTCTGTGTTCCTCTGTGTCTCTGTGGTTTATACTGCTATATAATCATCAAAAAAAGTAAAGTTATTCTTAGCGATCGCTATTTTATCTGCTGCCCATCCGTTATCCCATCCGTTGCCCACATAGGTTGGTGGTGCGTTACGTTCCACTCCGTTCCACTAACGCACCCTACGGTTCTACTGCATAAATGCCCGATCGCCATCATTCTAGGGCACCTAATGCTTTTAAAGTGGCTTTAATTGCTTCTGTTTCTACCTCAGTTTCCCCTTGAATTCCGGTAATTTTGCTCTGGGCAAACGGACGAGGAATTTCTAAAGTAGCCAGACATTCACCTGTCTTCACATCCCAAAGTTTAATGGTTTCATCCACACTGCCACTGGCAACTATTTCCCCATCGGGACTAAATGCTACAGTGGTGACACTCTTTTTATGTCCTAACAAACGATGACAACATTCATAACTGTTAATATCC
The DNA here is from genome assembly GCF_040564635.1 of Planktothricoides raciborskii GIHE-MW2. Classification (NCBI taxonomy): domain Bacteria; kingdom Bacillati; phylum Cyanobacteriota; class Cyanophyceae; order Oscillatoriales; family Oscillatoriaceae; genus Planktothricoides; species Planktothricoides raciborskii. The sequence goes on along the minus strand of NZ_CP159837.1, from coordinate 3,633,496 downwards.
CATAAACACAAACTATAATCCGCACTACCACTGGCGATTAATTCACCATTCGGACTAAAGGCAACCCCGTAAGTCCAAACTTGTTGACAATCCCATTTTCTCAGTTCTTTTCCAGTGGCTAAATCCCACAACCGCACCGTGAGATCAAAACTGCTACTGGCTAACTTTTTGCCATCTGGACTAAAGGCTAGTCCAAGAACTTCTCGCCCGCTTTCGGTTAAAAGTTTTTCTTCACCTGTATGAATATTCCACAATTTTATGCGGTGTTTATGACCCCCCACGGCGATCGTTTGACTATCAGGACTCACCGCTACAGCAAATAATTGCTCTAGTTGAGGCTGCCATTGTTTTGCCAGAGATTTGGTGGCTAAATTCCAAACTTTCACGGTATGATCGTCACCCACACTAACTAAAAAGCTTTGATCGGGAGCAAAAGCAACGCCATAAACTTGATCGGTATGTTTATCTTTAACATCAGTTTCATCCCATTCACCCGTCTGCAAATTCCACAACCTCACCGTATAATCCCAACTGCCACTTGCCAGAATTTTCCCATCAGGACTTACGGCAACGGTGCTCACTCTTTGTTGATGTCCTCGCCAAGTATCTTTTAATTGTTTTGTAGTGACATCCCAAATTCTCACGGTATAATCATCACTACCACTGATCAGCATTTTGCCATCAGGACTAAAAGCCAGGGATCTAATCCAATTGCTATAGCCTCGCCAAGTTTCCAACTCACTGGGTTTTTCGGGGGTTTCCACATCCCACAAACACACGATTTTATCCGCCGCAGCGGTCAATAAATACTTGCCATTGCTGCTAAACTTAACTAAGTCTAGCCAACTACTATGTTTCTTTAAAGTATTGATTGGTTCGGGATTGGTCATCTCTGAAATATCCCATAGTTTCACCAATCTATCCCCATCCCCACTTGCCAATAATTTGCCATCGGGACTAAAAGCTAGACTTCGCACGTCATTCTGATGACCATCAGAGATACAGTGAAACTCCTTAATGTTATGCAAATCGGAAATATCCCAAAATTTAATGGTCGAGTCATTGCTACCTGTGACTAAAATATTGCCATCTTTGCTAAAAGCTAATGACCCACTTTCTGTCTCCCGATAATGTCCGGTCAGAGTCTCTATAAGTTTACCTGTTTCCAGATTCCAGAGTATGATATTTGTGTCTTTACTGCCAGTCAATAGCAGTTGCGGATTTGTCGGACTAAAAGCAATTCCTGTGACTGGTGCTTGATGTCCTGATAAAGTTCTGATATGTTGCCCTGTATTCAAATCCCATAGTTCTACATCAGGGGAATTGAGATGGTTAGTTGCTAAAAATTTTTCATCGGGACTAATAGTAGAAACGGTGATAGCATCAGTCTGGAACGGAATAGTTCGCTGGCATTTGCCTGTGTTAAAATCCCAAAAAAGGATGGTTTGATCGCGACTCACACTAATGATAGTTTCTTGTTCCTCGTTTACTTTCAGGGAGGTAAGATCGCTGGAGTGGGCGGGTAAAATTTTGCGGGTTTGGTGAGTTTTAATGTCTAAAATATAAATTGTCCCCAGATTATCGCCAACGACTAATTCACTATCTCGATAAAAAACTCCATGCCAGACTTCTCCCATAGACAAGGGAAAAATGCACTGATGTAATTTAGTATGTTCCAGATTCACTCCCGGCAATTCCACATCTCTTAAAAATGCTTGCCTGATTGTTAAGCCAGAAAAATCCCAATCGGCTAAATTTGCTGGCCGATTACTATTGCACAATAAATTGATTAAATTACCCGCCGCATAGCCTCTGAGGTTTTGACTTTTTACCTGGGAAATTATTGATTTTAAATGGGGAACCAGTTGCTCAGAAAAATCTGAGTTTAACTTATCCATAATCGGATTAATAATTAGACGTTTTTGAGTGCGACGGATATAATCTTCGGCGCTGGCTTTGAGTAAGGCATAACGATTAAATTTATGATTCTCATCGAATTTACCGGCTTTGATTTCCCCGCAAATTGCCTCTCGCAACTTGTCGGTCATGTATTCCATGATGACATTTTGTAAGGTATAACCCTTTTCGGTTGTTTCGATGAGCGATCGCCGGATAAGACTTTGTACTGCGTCTCGCAACTGTTTATAATCAGGTGATGGATAAATATCTTTCTGTAACTGGGCTAATAATACGGGTTTTCGATTAATCGCCAGCCAATACATCACCGGCTTTTCTAAATCGGATAACCGTTGATATTGCTGATTTAACAAATCCTCGATTTTGCCGGTCATCAGGCGATCGCTCTTGAGAAAGTTCTGAATTTTTCCCTGATGAACTTCCTTAATCAGTTCTGAAGCAATAATTAACGCTAAAGGATTCCCGTCATATTTGCTAATTAATGCCTGTTTTTCCTGAGTCGTTCCTAACAATCCTTTTTGATTGAGAATAGCTTCAGCCTCAGCCTGTAAACCCTTGATGGGCAGAGTTTGGCAAAGGTTTGAAATCTCAACTTCGCTGGGTTTCTCCCGACTGGTAATCAGCAAACAACTTTGATGTCTGCCTTGTCGCATTCGCTGAAGCAATTCTCCATAGTTTTCATATCCATTCAAGTAGGTTCCTACCTGATTGTCCTTTGGCCGAAAAATTGATTCCAAATTATCCAAAACCACTAAACAGGGAACTTCAGCCAAAACTTTAATCAACTGATTAATTTTACTCTTTATATCTGAGGTTTGGTCAACAATAATATTGGTTTGGCGGGCAATAAATTCCAGTAAATCTGTGACAATTGTTTCTAATTCCGGCGCGTCACGCAAGCTGCGCCAAAATACCAGTTGAAAAGGCTGTTGCGGTGCTTTTTCTACTTGATTAATCAGTTCTACCGCTAATCCAGTTTTGCCAATTCCCCCCAGTCCTAAAATTGCTACTAGACGACAGCGATCGCGAATAATCCAGTTTTTCAGTTGTTCAAGTTCTGTGGTTCTGCCGACAAAACCCTGAATTTCCGGGGCTTCTCCCCAGTCGATAACCAGTATATTCTGCGATGGATTCTCGCTGATAGCGTTTTCGGGCATAGCTTCGCTAACGGTGGAATGGGAGTCAGTACATGGATTCTTGCTTTCGTCTGCATGACACTCTAATGGAGGCGAGGGGTCAGTAGGGGTGCGATCGCCGTTCTCCTTAACTCGGACTAACTCCGGCTTGTGTTGGCGAAACAAATCAATTAAATCCTGCCGGGAGTTCCGCTGTCCTGAACCGAAAAAATGCTTGTAAATATTCGATTGGTGCTTTCTCACCGTGCTGGCTTCAATACCCAGGGACTTGGCAATATCCTCATCACTTTGGCCATTCAGCGTTGGCGTTAGTACATCTTTTGGCTTGCCTGTTAGACTATTAAACTTTCGCTCAAATGTTCTGGCATCCATCATTATCTACCTCATTATCCCTCTACACAAAATTGTACAGGAAGCGCTACACAACCAATGCACATCCCTACACAAATTTTGTGCAAGTGCATTTTGCACAAAGGCTTGTATGTGTAGTTTGTGTAATTCAAACTTAAGAAAGAACAAGAGAAAAACAGGCAACAAGATTGCTTGTAAAATTGTTAATTTTCTTAGTGATAAGGATAAAAATCTATGTCTTTACCTACAACAAATAACCAATGGGCTCGTCAGAGTGGTGATGACATTCTGTTTGATGGTAATCTATCAAATGGAGAAAGTTCAGCGGCAGTTAAACAGGTTTTCAGCAATTTATCCACAGCAATTCTGGGACAGCCGTACAAAATGACCGCAGGTTACGCTTATGACCAAAGTTATCGTACCGGCTACGGAAAATGGCACGCTGGTACTGATATCGGTGCGCCACTTGGAACACCAGTAAAAGCTGCTGTTGGTGGAACTTTAATTGAACTGCAAAGAACTCCTCAGACTAATAACCGTTTTGTGGCTGTCCAAGGAGATGATGGTCATCTTTGGGTTTATGGTCACTTGCAAAGTCTGAAAGTCCCAATTGGTGGACGAATTAATGCAGGACAACAACTAGCTTCAGTAGGTAATCCCGCAGCACCTCATTTGCATCTAGAAGTCCAACCTAATCGTCGCACTTATACGGTGACTAACGGTGCTAGTCCCGATCAAAACTTTGTTTTAAATAACACCATGAGTCCGCTACAAGCTTTTTGGCAGTCTCGTGGTAGCGGTTTTCCAATCTCAGGAACTCCCACAGCCGGAAATGATAATATTACCGGGACTTCTGGCAACGACAATATTGACGGTTTGGCTGGGAATGATACTATATCGGGAGCCGCAGGCAATGACACTCTGAAGGGCAATACAGGTAATGATTTACTGTATGGAAATGATGGTAATGATTCGATGCTGGGTGGCCTGGGAAATGACACCTTGATTGGTGGAGCAGGTAACGATGTTTTAGATGGTTTTTGGTACAGTGGCACTGGTGGAAATGGAGAAAAAGATCGCTTACGCGGTGATGCTGGTGCCGATACCTTTGTGATTGGTGATTACTACGGCAAAGGCTATCTCGGTTCTAGCTGGGCTGTGATTGAAGACTTTACCAAAGGACAAGATCGAATCAAAGTTCAAGGAAGTCTGAGTCAATATCTGTTACGTTCTGGTAGTGGATATGGCTATTCTAGTAATGATACCGCGATTGTTTTAAAAAGTAATCCTAATGAAGTTTTAGCGGTTGCCTTGGGTGTATCCACATCTAATGATACAATTCAACTCTCCACTAGAGATTTCATTTCTGCTTATTAATCCGATGTCTAATCCCAAAACCCCGGTTTATTGAAGAAAACCGGGGTTTTTTATTTGGGGATTAAACAACTCCGACTATTGGCGAGAAAACGAATCAACCCTAAAGCGAGTGTGGTTTAGTCAGCCAAAAAGCGCTGTAAATCATTGATTGTGATATACTATAAATAGTCAAAAATGGAGTTAATTATGGTTTCAGTTAAAGGCACATTTAATAACGGGGTAGTTCATCCATTAGAGGCGATCGCAGCCAAAGAAGGGCAGCAAGTCATCATTACATTCGTGGAACAAGAGAATCCCTCAGAAGATTTGGAGGGTTCTGATTGGGAAGAACTCAATCAAATATTAGCAGATTGCCAAGTAGATACGGGCATTGAAGATTTAGCCCACCAGCATGACCATTATATTCACGGAACCCCGAAGCGAGAAGCATACCCATAATGAAAAAATATTTGTCGATACAGCCGTAAGGTTAATTTCACCACAAAGACACAAAGAGCACAAAGTAGAGTGGTTTTTTGCGATCGCCTTTTTATTCGCTGCCAATCCCCTGCCAAAAATTTCACCACAGAGACACAGAGAACACAAAGGAGATATCCTCTGTGTCCTCTGTGTCTCTGTGGTTCAGTCGTTATCTTACTTAAGTGATAAATAAATTGAAAGTGAGAAAGATTAATCTGATTGGCATTAACCCCGGAAAGCATTGCCAATAGTTCATCATTCGCGGCGTTCTTAATCCAGCTATCGGCATTAACATATACAATAGTAAGGCTTTTATAAGTGAGATAATCTGCCCGACCGATCGCATCTTTTTGGCCACCAGCAGCAGTGAAGTCGGCGATCGCGAGGGAGATTAGAAACCGGGTTTCTTAGAAAAATCTTGGTGATTAAGCCAAAATCTTGCTAGAAACCCGGGACGAATGTCCAAATTTGTTGATTTAAGTATTGGTTATCTTCCGTAAAATTGTCAGATCACTTTTGTCGCTGAAATAGAGATATTTGAGAGGCAAACTGATCTAAAACTCAGGAAAAATTGAACCCAAGTGATCTAAAATTGAACCGCAATGAGCCACAACTGAGCTAAAATGACCGGGATACAGCGATCGCTCACTTTCCGAACCTACCAATATTGCCCCAGATCGTTCATTCAATCGGCGTTCTAGCCGCCGATTGACTCAGCGATATCGATTGTTTTTTATTTTCCTGCGAAATTTTTACATATTTTTACGGATAAATAGATTTTTTTTGTATATTTTTGATACAGAAAATTATCATAAATTATTCAGGATACTTAGCAATAAAAACTGAATAATTTAATGCATTAATTTATTAAATTAATACAAAAAAATACTGTAAGATATTAAAATCATGTTTTAATTATATTAAAAATTGAAAAAAAATGCGTAAAATTACTGATATATCCTACCAAATTGAATTGCACAAAAACTCCCAGATCGCATCAAAAAACCAGCAATTTACGAGTTTTTACGGAGAAGAATTGGAATTAATCCTTAATTTTTCAGAGGCGATTTATTAATAAATTCTTAATAAATATTAACATATCAATGTCACTCCAGGGGGACGGTTGAATTAAGGGTCAATAAGCGATCGCCCTTTCATCTCTTGCCCATCCGTTATCCGATCAGTCATCCCATCCGTTGCCCATCGCTATTCCAAAATAAAATAGTCAACAATACCGTTGCCCACATCCGCTTCGACACCCCACACCCTACACCCCATACCCCACCACACCCCACATCTCCACTCTCGATGAGCTATCCTGGTAGAAACACAGGCTCTACACCAAATTTTGACGATGAAAAAATTTTTCTTGCTCGGTTTATTTTTGGTTGGGCTAATTTGGGCGATCGCCTCCTTTCAGGGATTGGCGGCCCAAGGCGCTTACGAGTCCATTGTCTTGGATTTTCGTGAAGATATTTCTCCCAGCCAAATTGACAAAAAACTTAGCATACTCACTCAAGAGTATCAGCTTGCGCCTCGTTTAAATAGTGAATTTTCTCAGGCAGATAATCTATATATCGTGAAGGGCGATCGCACACTTTTTGATCGCCTGAAAAAATCGGAAATTGGTAGATATACCGAATATATAGAACCAAACTATATCTATAGTACCCTGGGAAGTCCCAACGACCCCGACTATAGCAAACAGTGGAATTTCCGCAGCATTAACGTAGAAAAAGCTTGGGAAGACACCAAAGGGGAAGGCGTCACCGTGGCAGTGATTGACACGGGGGTTTCTCGCGTTCCCGACCTAAAAGATACCAAATTTGTCAAAGGCTACGATTTCGTGAACGATCGCGAAGTAGCCGATGATGACAACGGACATGGCACCCACGTAGCCGGAACCATTGCCCAAACCACCAACAACGGTTATGGTGTTGCCGGTATTGCTTACCAAGCCAACATTATGCCGTTAAAAGTCCTCAGTGCTGGTGGTGGTGGCACGATCGCCGATATCGCCGAAGCGATTAAATTTGCTGCCGATAACGGCGCCGATGTAATTAACATGAGTCTCGGTGGTGGGGGCGAAAGCCAAGCCATGAAAGAGGCGATCGCCTACGCTCACAGCAAAGGAGTGGTCGTCGTTGCCGCCGCTGGCAACTCCAATGATAACAGCGCTTCCTATCCCGCTCGTTACTCTCATGTGATTGGGGTTTCCGCCATCAACGCTGCTGGCGTCAAATCTCCCTACTCCAACTATGGCGCGGGTGTAGACATTTCCGCCCCTGGTGGCGATACCTCAGAAACCGAAAGCGGGGGCATTCTCCAAGAAACCATTAACCCCCAAACCGGCCAGCCCATGTTTGCTTATTTCCAAGGCACCAGCATGGCATCCCCCCACGTTGCGGGAGTTGCGGCATTAATCAAAGCCTCTGGAGTGGATGACCCAGAACAAGTCACTGGCATTCTCAAACAGTCGGCGCGGGCAATTAAAGATGACCCCTTAAACCACTTTGGGGCCGGACAACTGGATGCCGCCAATGCCGTGGCGATCGCCACCAAAGGCCAAATCACCTTCCGGGACTTCTTCCGCTGGCTGCGGGATAACGGTTATTTGAATCCGCGTTTCTGGATTGATGGTGGCGCTTACGCACTGTTACCGAAACTGGCAATGGTACTCGGTTCCTATTTGCTGGCTTGGTTCTTACGGAACTATTTCCCCTTTGCTTGGAACTGGAACCTCGCTACCGGCTTAGTTTTTGGCAGTTCCGGGTTATTCGTCCTGCGCGGCTTCTATATCTTTGATTTACCTCAATGGCCCATGCGAATTATGGGTAGTTCCATCCCCGAACTGGGCACCGCCATTAGTGGCAGTAGCGCCCTGAACCCAATTTTTGCCAGTATCGCCATTCCCCTGGTTTTAGTCATCCTGCTGCTAGGACACCGAGACTGGAAATGGTTTGCGATCGGTTCAACCCTCGGCGTTGCTAGTTGTTTAGCCGTTAGCGCCTTATTATTCAACCCGCCCACATTATTGTGGATCGGTAGCGGTATCGGCGCCCGTCTATTCTTATTGGTGAATGCCCTGTTATGTTTCTCCTTAGCGCGTTTAGCCATGAAAGGAGAAGAAAAACTAGCATGAATATCACCGTAACCGGCACCATTCAACGAATTAACATGGGTACTGGGACTTGGGCTTTGAAAAGCGACGAGGGCAAAACCTATGAACTTTATGAACTTCCCTCGGAGTTATTGCAAAGCGGCCTCAAAGTCACCATAGATGCTCAAGTGCGAGATGATGTGATGACAATGGCCATGATTGGCCCAGTATTGGAAGTTTACAGCTTTCAAATTTTGAAATAGAGTAAAGCAAGTAGGGTGGGCAATTGCCCACCCTACTGATTTAAGACAAATTCGAGTTAATTCCTACTGATTTAAGACATCTTTTTTGTGTTGTGGGGCAGCCGCGATCGCCGCAACTTCTGCTAATAATTCATCAGAAACCCCCATTTCTTTGAGGGTTTCCATCAGGTCTTCTGCCACCGCATCAAAATGTTCGCTACTTAAACCTTCTTCTTCTACTAAAGCTTTATGGGCTTCTCGCATATAGCGCCCATCATATCGAGCGCTGCCACCGAAAGCATAGGTGAGAAATGCCTTCTGGTGCGATCGCTGTTTCGCCATATCTGTATTGGCAAAGAAATGCTTAATGCGATCGTCGTTTAAAACCCGTTCATAAAACTTATCTACAGCGAGGTCAACGGCAGCTTTGCCACCTAGTTTATCAAATAAAGTAGTCATTTTTTTCGCTTCAAATTCAGTTATGGTTTGCAATTTTGAGAGGGCGATCGCTCTAGTAAGTTTTTTCAAGGTGCGATCGAGATCCGATAGATCCAAATCAACCCTGGATAGATTTTCACCCAGAGCATTAGTATAAATTAGCCGCCTAGTATATTTAATTGACTTAAGTCAAAAACAATCTGAAGAAATCCTTAAGTTTATCATTTTAATTTATTTATGAGTAAATATATTTATCAGCATCTAGAATAATCAGCACAATTCCTGATTCATATCACTGAACCAAGACCACGATACTTAGATACTTAGTAGCACAGAAAACACAAAAAGCCCCCGGCGGTTGGCAAAACAGCCGGGGGTATAAACTTAGAGGATTATTGGATAGTCACCTTAACTACTTTGTTCTTTTCTTCTTCAGTTTTTGGTAAGGTCAGATGCAGAATTCCATCTTTATATTCCGCTTGAACATTGTTATTTTGAATTCGGGTAGGTAACGGAATCAATCGTTGGAATTTGCCATAGCGGAATTCACTGCGAACCATCCCTTGTTCTTCTGTACGGGTTTCGGATTTCCGTTCGCCGCTAATGCTGACGGCATCAGCGGTAACTTCTACATTTAGATCCTTCGGTTCTAGTCCGGGAACTTCCAGTTTGAGATGCAAAGCTTGCTCGGTTTCTTCAATTTCGGCGGCAGGAATAAAGGATGTATTGTACCCATCTTCAGTGAAACCGACTAGGTTGTCAAACAAACGGTTTATTTGCCGTTGCATGGTTTCAATTTCACGGAAGGGAGAATAAGGAGCGAGTCTCATAGTGTTAACCTCCAGTTCAATTAATCACTGTTACGATCCGTTTGTTTATGCCATTTAATATATCGGAAATTAACGGAGAGTAAAGTTCGGTTTTATGAACAAAAACAGTGTCAATTTCCCCACATTTTTTAAGAGTAGGGGCGTGGGGTGTAGGGCCGCCATCAGTGTAGGGTGTGGGGCGGGGGAAGCCGCCGTCGTGTAGGGTGTAGGGTGTAGGGTGTAGGGTGTAGGGAGCGGGGGAGCGGATGGTGCGGGGGAGCGGAGGGGCTTCTGGTGCAAACAACCAACAACCAACAATCAACAATCAACAATCAACAACCACAGGCAACAGGCGACTACTGCTACAGGCAACTACTGCTACAGGCACTATTGCCACGGTTTTCTGTTTCTTCTTCCTGATAACCGTTCCCCGTTCCCCGTTCCCCGTTCCCCGTTCCTCTTTCCCCTTTCCCCAACCAACAACCACAGGCAACTACTGCTACAGGCAACTACTGCTACAGGCACTATTGCCACGGTTTTCTGTTTCTTCTTCCTGATAACTGTTCCCCGTTCCCCGTTCCCCGTTCCCCGTTCCTCTTTCCCCTTTCCCCAACCAACAACCACAGGCAACTACTGCTACAGGCAACTACTGCTACAGGCACTATTGCCACGGTTTTCTGTTTCTTCTTCCTGATAACCGTTCCCCGTTCCCCGTTCCCCTTTCCCCGTTCCCCTTTCCCCGTTCCCCTTTCCCCAACCAAAAACCAACAAATAACCGTCAACCAATAACGGTCAACGGTCAACAATGAATAGATTTTTCAGTCAGATTAAGCATTTTCTTGATAACCGGGTTCGCTTTATAGAGAAGACCCTGCTTCTTTGACCCAGTTAATCAGTGTATGACGACTCACTCCAGTTAGACGTTCTATACGACGGAATCCATTGCCTTCTAGGTAGAGATGGAGACACTTTTTTCTGACATCTTGAGAATAACCTTGATCGGCATAAACCTCTATAAATTCACGACTGTATTTGTGAGATACCCGGTTTTGGTTAGCTTGTTTCATGTCATGATTATTGAGATTATTTGACTGAGAATTGGGAGAAGTCGTAGACGGGGTTAGTTGACTCTCTCCTTCACTCGGATGATTAATGTGCAACGACATCCGGAAACTACTAATCAGAAATTCATAAAAACTCGGTGAACATTTCTCTGATTCAGAAGTTTGTGGGGAACTTTTGCGCTGGTCCTGGGTTTCGCAGGCGGCAACTAGCATCGAATCAGCCGAACGGACAATCATTTCCCCTCGACTGAGTGATTCTTTTAACTGTTGCCCAGTTTTCCATGCATGAAATTTGGCAGCGGTCCACCGTGGATTAGTAGGATAACCGGCAAAACCACACCGAAGTGCTGCGTGATTTTCGCTGGGGATGAGAGTGTGAACTTTCACGCCCTCTTTCAGATCAACGACCATGAAGTTTTGTTGCTTGACTACCTCTAGCACAAACCTCACCCCCTATTTTGTATTTTAAATAACATTATGCTTGATTTAATCATAATACATCCCTTGAGAAAGTCAAGCCGGAATATCAAGATTCAGGGACTTAAATCCAGGGTGAATTTTGTTAGTTAAATTGGCCTAATAAATTTGCCCAAAACTTATTATTGTAATTCACTGACGTTAAATAATGATTAAATCATAACAGCCTTGGATGCGGATATCTAGTAGCCATTAGCCCGATCGCCCTTCGATCCCATAGATGAGATGATTCCGTTTGATGGTCGATCGCCGGTTGCTGATTAGGTATTTTTTCTGAGAATTGTCTGATATTTGAGTAATGACCACAGATATGTTGGCGAAGGATTCTCTGACTCTGGTTCAAGAGGCGATCGCCCCCCGATAGACCGATCGCGGTGATGGGAAAATTGCCGAGAATTTCAGGAAAAGAGACGGAAACACTTGCACTTTATAACGAGTGATATAGCGATCGTTATATAGCGGTTATTATCGTTCGGGAAGTACAGAGGTTTTCACAGATTCCCGCCTTTACCCCCGCGAAGGCCGCCATCGGCTGGAATGACAGGGTTTTTTTGTACTTCATAACTCTGACAAGTGCTGTAACGATCGATATAACGAGCGATATATTGATCGGTAGTGATTAATATGAAAACGCGGCAAAGGAGGCGATCGCTTTTGAGGATCCGATAGAATTTGCCACGAGTGATGATTTATAGGAGAAAAGGTGATATGGGGATTTGGCCGTTGTTTAACAAGACAGGAAACCGACATCGGGCTTTGGAGGACTCTACACCCAAGGGTCCACTTCCTCCTCTGGAGGATGCGGATTATCTTTTATTGTTTAATCAGATTCTTGAAGGGTTGCGTTTGGGTTGGGAACGACAGGATGTGGTCAAATACCTGGAAGCGTTGGGCGATCGCGGCAATTTTGCTTTATGGGCGGCTTGGTTACAGCGGTTTGGCGAGACTAAGCTGAAGAAAAATACTCAGAATATGGATTTAGGCAGACGACTGGTGAAGCTGGGACAGTTCAATTGTGGGGAATTCAGTACCGTAGCTTATCACCTCGGCAGTCAGTTGTTATCTCAACGGGTGACAACTTCGCCATCTTCATCTCAACCAGGGGCAGCAACTTCTCCGGTTTCAAAGGAAAAGGAAACCACAGGGACAGAAGCGGGTCAAGGGTCGTGGACTTCTACACCGACGGACGAGGAAGCAGGAGTGGATCGTTCGGAAGCCGAAACATCAGAAAATCTGACATCAGAAAATCTGACACCAGAGAATCTGGAAGTGGTCAAGACTTTGTTTGAGGAGGGCAACCAGAAATTTCAGGCCGGGGATTTTGCCGGGGCGATCGCCGCTTATCAGCAGTCGTTGAAGCTAAAGCCAGATTTTATTGAAGCTTGGAGTAATTTAGGGGCGGTACTGTTTAATTTACAAGAATATGAAGATGCGTTGATTATCTTTAATACGGCGATCGATTTGAGTCCTGATAACCCGAATTTATGGTTCAATCGGGGATTTACCTTTACTTTACTGAAGCGTCCCCAAGAAGCGAATGATTCTTATGAGAAATGCTTGCAAATCAAGCCCGATTTTATGAATGCGTGGCAAAATCGCGGGGTTGTTCTTTGCCAATTAGAACGATATGATGAGGCGATTTATTCTCACGAACAAGCGCTAAAGTTAAAGCCAGATTTTGCCGAAGCTTGGAGTAATCGAGGTAATGCTTTATTGCATTTGGGCAGATATGCGGAGGCGATCGCTTCTTACGATCAAGCTATTGCCCATCAACCGCATTATCCCGATGCTTGGTTTAACCGAGGTATGTGTTTTATGAATGACAAAAATTACCCAGAGGCGATCGCTTCTTTGGATCGAGTGATTGAGCAACAACCGAATTATCATCCGGCTTGGGTGGTGCGTGGTTTGGCCTTGATGAACTGTCAGCAACCCCAAGAGGCGATCGGCTCTTTCGATCAAGCCTTGGCCTTGCAACCCAATGATGCAGATGTGCTCGGTTATCGTCAAGAAGCATTGCAACAATTAGAATCAGAAAGAGAATAAATTTACGGCAAGAATATGCAAAAATCTGCAAAAATCTGCAAAAATCTGCAAAAATATATTTTCACTGCTGATTTTTGGGCTTGGATTTCCCTATTTTCTATGGGAATATGATTTGTTCTGCTGTACAATAAGAAATCATTAAAAACCAGTGAAACAACCGGGTTTATGAAAAAACCCGGTTTTCGATCGGATTAAAGAAATCCGTCATCTCACCAGAGCAGCAATGCACATATTTTCCAGACACCAATGATTGAGTCTAGAGAGAAAGTTAACGAATATATTCTGAAGCCACAATCATCGAACCAATGCCCTTATCGGTGAAAATTTCTAAGAGGAGAGAATGGGGAATCCGACCATCAATAATATGACCAGCACGAACCCCTTGGGCCAGCGATCGCACGCAGCAATTCACCTTGGGAATCATCCCCCCAGAAACTATCCCATCTTGAATTAAAGTGCGGGCTTTATTAATATCTAATTTATCCAGTAAAGTAGAAGGATCGTGGTAATCCTCCAAAATCCCCACCGTATCGGTCATTAAAATCAATTTTTCGGCATTTAAAGCGGCGGCAATTTCTCCGGCCACCGTATCCGCATTAATATTATATGCTTGGCCACTTTCATCAGCAGCGACACTGGAAACCACGGGGATATAACCGTTATTCACCAAGCAATCTAAAATTTTGATATCCACCGAATTGACTTCCCCCACAAAACCAATTCCTTTACGACCTTCTGGCCGTGCTTTAATCAAATTGCCATCTTTGCCACAAATACCGACGGCTTTGCCCCCAGCTTGATTAATTAATGACACAATTTCTTTATTAACTCTGCCCACGAGCACCATTTCTACCACATCCATTGTGGCCGCATCAGTTACTCGTAAACCATCTTTAAACTGCGGTTCAATATTTAATTTGGCCAGCCAAGAATTAATTTCTGGGCCGCCCCCATGAACGAGTACCGGACGCACTCCCACACAGGAGAGAAATACCAAGTCCCGCATGACTTGATCTTTGAGAGTGCTATCTTTCATGGCCGCGCCGCCATATTTTACCACCACCGTCCGACCGGAAAACTTTTGAATGTAAGGCAGTGCTTCACTGAGCACTTTCACGCGCACGCTATCCGGCAAGTTTTTCAGGGATTGATTTTCATTCATCGTATCAGTCATCATATTTGTCTACATTCCTTAAAATGAGCATTCAAGATTGTCACTAAGTCTTGTCACTAATTCTTGATGTGAATCGACTCATGGGATGATTTCGCTTATCTCAGAGATAATAAGAGATTATAAAGGAAAAAACGGCAAAATCTTAACCAATTATGATAATTTTCCATTCTGGTTTTCAGACTTGAAAGCTTGGGGAATTTCTTGTAAGATTCGGGCGGCTAATTCATCGGCAGTTTCATGGCTGTCCACTTGGATGTGGAGATCCGCTTGAGCATACATATTGAGGCGATCGCTTAAAAGACGCTTTAATTTGCCCAATGGGTCAGGATCTCTTAACAAAGGTCGCGTTGTATCTTCTTGAAGACGGGCATAAAGTTGCTCCACAGGTACATCCAACCATACCACCACCCCATGTTGTAGATAGCTCCAGTTTTTTTGTCGGATAATCAGACCGCCCCCCGTAGCTACCACCAAATTTTTATAGGCACAAAGTTCGCTAATTACCTGAGTTTCTAAATCCCGAAAACCCTCTTCCCCAGCGGTGGCAAAAATTTCATTAATTGATTGTCCGGCTACTTGAGAAATTAAGCCATCAGTATCAAAAAAGTGATAGTCTAGCTGATTGGCGATCAGCCGTCCTACGGTACTTTTTCCCGCACCCATCATGCCAATGAGATAGATATTCAGTCCTTTGACTACGTTACTCATAATCTTGAGATTTTTTTATTTTTATGAATATTATGACATATTGAGCATATTTAAATTATTTAATTTTGGAAATTTTTATTAACTTTACTCAATATCTTGATGCCAAATTCTCATCAACCATATCATCAAACAGAAGAATTGCTGGCTGAAGCATTAGGCGATCGCTCCATCAGACTATGGCAAATGGCAAGTTACAGACCACTCTCAAAGGGCATAAATCTGCTGTATTAACCATAGCTTTTAGTCCCGATCACAATTTATTAGTTTCTGGTAGTGCTGATGGCCAAATCAAAATTTGGCGGTGGGATCCGTTTGCCAGTAATTATGTGCCTCAGCGAACATTGAACAGCCATCGTGATGCCGTATTTGCCCTAGATTTTAGTACATATGGACAAAAATTTGCTTCAGCCAGCGCCGATGATACCATAAAAATTTGGCGTTATAATAGCGATTTAAGCAAAACTATTAAAGCTCAAATGGGGGGAGTTTTTGGCCTCAGTTTCATGCCCAAAGGAAAATTAATTGCCGTATGGGGAGGGGATGGAACTGTGAAAGGTATCTAGATGGTATTTGTTTAAGAACCTTATCCGGTCATATTGTTTACTCGGTAAGTTTTAGTCCCAACGGTGACAAAATTGTCTCTGGAAGTCGGGACGGCACCGTAAAATTATGGCGCTGAGATCGAGTTTGGGGTAGGGGTGGACAGGTGCAAACATTGCAGGGACATGATAATGCCGCGATCGCTACTTCTTTTCATCCTGATGGGGATTTAATCGCCTCTGCTGGGGCTGATGGAATTGTGAATATTTGGCGTTTAGATGGCACATTACTCCAGAAAATTCCCGCCCATGAACATATTATATATAGTGTTAGTTTTAATGGGGCAGGAAATTTACTGGCAACTACCAGTGAAGACCGGACGATTAAACTTTGGCAGGGTAAAAATTTGGCTTTGTTAAAAACCATCAAAATTGACCAATCCCCCGTTTACTGCATCCGGTTTAGAGGCGATCGCTAACTATTAACCAAAAACAGCGGTAATACCATTTACACAAAATTATGCAACAATCAGTATTTATATTGTAGGGTGGGCAAAAGTCCACACTTATGGGAGGAAAGAGGAGAGAGGAGAGAGGAGAGAGGAGAGAGGAAAGAGGAGAGAGGAGAGAGGAGAGAGGAAAGAGGAAAGAGGATGCTAATGTTAGGGTATCTTGGATGAATTTTTGTAAATAGTATTATTTTCAGCAAATTAAAGGGGCGATCGCGCTTATGTTATCTCCCGATTAATTAATTGACTAATTCATTGACATAAAATTGTAATCTTGGGCAGAAATCACGCGCCATGTTTCATCATTATGGACTTCCAAAACTTTGTGGTGATATTGCAACAAAGTCGGACGGTGACCCACACTAAGATAAATCGTAGATAGCTTTTGCAAATGGTTATAAAGACTTTGCTCATTCTTCACATCTAGCGCACTCGTAGCTTCGTCTAAAATGGCATAACGAGGATGTGTCAGCAACAAACGAGCAAAAGCCACCCGCTGTTGTTCTCCCATTGACAACACATGATCCCAGTCTTCGATCGCATCTAAACCACCGAACCTTTCCGCTAACTCTGGCAAGTTAACTTGTTTTAATACCTGATATATTTCTTCCTCGGAAATATTCAGGTTTGTGCTGGGATAAAGCAGTTGATCGCGCAGAGAACCTAAAATCATATAAGGACGTTGGGGTAAGAAAAGAATCTCCCCTAATTTCGGTCGGTGAATTGCCCCAGTTCCAGAGTTCCACAAACCGGCGATCGCTCGTAAAATCGAACTCTTACCGCAACCACTTACCCCGACAATGAGCAATCTTTCTCCCGGTTGCATCTCTACAGATACATCCTTAACTAAAGTCCGTTGATAGTTGGGAGTTTGCAAAGTCAGATGTTCTAGACTTAAACTGGCATCTTCAATCGTATCAATCGCTGGATTGCCATCACTGGGCGATACTTTTGGTTCTTCTAGGACTTTTTCCAAGCTTTCTAAACGCTCAATTCCTGCCACAAACTGAGTCGTTTTTTCAAACTCTCTGATAATCACAATGAGAGAGTTAAATACAGTGATAAAAGCCCCTCCTGCTTCGATCAAAATTCCTACCTCCGTTTCACCAGCTAAGATCCTCGGACCGAGAATTACCGCCGGTAATATCCAAGTAATTACCTGATAGCCACTGCTAAAAAATTCTAAGTTTCTCTCCCAGAGGATAATTTTGTTGTAATTACTTAAAACCGCCTTAAATATCTGCTTAACATTATTTAACTCCCGATTATCTCCTTCATAAAAGGCGATCGCCTCAGCATTTTCCCGAATGCGTACCAAGCCAAATCTGAAATTAGCTTCTCGTTTGAGTTGCTCGGTTTTTAGGGGAATTAAAATCCGGCCAAATCCCACCGTCGCGATCAGCATTCCCACACCCGCATAAACGATCAGTAAAATCACCAGATTGTGAGACATTGACCAGAGAACGACCCCAAAAGCAATAAGATTAACCAAAGATGAGCTAAAGTGCATAAACAAAACCAGAGACATATAGCAAAAATTTTCAATATCTTGAGAAATTCGCTGATCGGGATTATCAATTTTTGCCCTCCAATCTCCTAACCAATAAAAGTTGCGATTATTCATGTATTTCTGAAGATATAAATTCGTCAGCCAACCGCGCCAAAACCAGCGAATCTTATCTTCTAAATAGTGACCAAAAGTTTGCAGAATCACAAAAATCATACAAGCCACGAGATATGTCAGGACAGATTGCCAAAATCTGCCTGCATTTTTTTCAGCCAGGGCTGATGTGAACTCTCCTCTTTGGGCATTTTGGAGAACATTCATCTTGGCTTGGAGCATTAATAAAAATATCAACAATAACAGTAACCCAATGGCTTTCCATCTTTCTTGAGAATCCCACCAGTATGGTTTGGCTACCGCCCAAAAACGCCTGCAAGCACTAAAGTCAATTTTTAACGTCTTCATTGGTTTTATTTGAATGATTTATCAACCCTTATATTTTAACTGCATTTACTTAAACTGTCCAAATGAATTAAAGATATTTTATTAAGAATCATAAATATAGCATTTACATTTAGCATTTACATTTAAGGTGGGAATAAAAGGAGTGTAGGGAATGAGTGTAGGGAATAGGGAAGTGGGACTCTCTTCCCGCGCATTTTTGGCTTGGGGCGGCGGATTTGTCCGATAAATTTGGTCAAAAATGGGCGGGCATTGGTTCAGCCGATAGAAAATTGCGTTAGGCTGAATTAATCATAAAAGTGATTCAACTGACTGGTATCCCTGAAAAAATCATGGTCTCAACTTTAGTCAATCCTTATCTGGACGGCAATTTTGCCCCAATTCACCAAGAAATTACGGCAGAAAACCTCAAAGTCATTGGTGAACTGCCTGCGGATCTTTCTGGGATGTTTGTTCGCAATGGCCCAAATCCTCAATTTCCGGCGATCGGGCAATATCACTGGTTTGATGGCGATGGAATGTTACATGGGGTGAGAATTCACAACGGCAAAGCCTCCTATCGTAACCGCTATGTCCGCACCCAAGGATATCAAATCGAACATCAAGCCGGAAAAGCCATCTGGTCAGGACTTTTAGAACCACCGCAAATGGATAATCCCTATGGCCCGGTGAAAAATGTCGCCAACACCGCCTTAGTCTGGCATTCCGGGCAACTGCTGGCCCTTTGGGAAGCTGGAGCCCCCCACGCCATTCGGCTACCAGACTTAGACACCATCGGCGCATATAATTACAATGGCAAATTAGCATCGGCCTTTACCGCCCATCCGAAAGTAGACCCCGTGACGGGGGAAATGATGTTTTTTGGGTATTCATTAGCCCAACCACCCTACTTAAAATATAGTGTGGTTTCTGCCGCTGGCGAACTGTTACAGACTGTCCCCATTGAGTTGCCAACCCCAGTAATGATGCACGATTTTGCTATTACTGAAAATTACACTATCTTTATGGACTTGCCCCTGACTTTTCGCCCCGAACGGATGCAAAAAGGGCAACCTTTTTTAATGTTTGAACGGGATTTACCCAGTCGTTTTGGCATCGTTCCCCGTCATGGCGATAACGATAATATTCGCTGGTTTGAAAGTTATAGTTGCTTCCTGTTTCATATTCTCAACGCTTACGAGGCAGGAGATGAAGTAATCTTGATCGCCTGTCGCATGAGTGCGATGAATATTGTGCCAATTCCAGAGGCAAATAGTGACCCGGATGCGGGGATTCCTCGTTTATATCAGTGGCGATTTAATCTCAAAACCGGCAATGTTAGCGAACAAATGCTTGATGATGTGGCTTCAGAGTTTCCTCGGATGAATGAAACCTTAGTAGGACGTAAAAACCGATATGGTTACACCGGAAAAATGGCCAATAATCCCATGCCTTTGTTTGAAGGTTTGATTAAGTATGACCTAGAAAAAGGTCAGTCAGAAACTCATCACTTTGGGGCTGGTCGTTATGGGGGAGAAGCAGTATTTGCCCCTCGTCCCGGTGCGACGGTTGAAGATGATGGTTGGTTAATCACTTTTGTCCATGACGAGAATGAGCAGCAATCAGAATTGGTGGTTTTTGATGCTCAAAATTTGACCGATGCACCTGTGGCCAGGGTGATGATTCCCCAGCGAGTTCCTTATGGATTCCATGCCATTTGGGTGGCGGAATAATCGGGGTAATTTGTGTTAATTTGAGGTAAAATCAGCGATTATCAGCGATAATTTATGCCCCACCATATGTGATAATTTAGTATGAGAAATGGTGGGGCATAAGTGGGGCATAAATTGTTATTATATGGTTTTTACTCTACCGGAACGATTTCTCCCCCTTTCTTGGGGGTGGCCAATACAGTTAATGCATTAGGAATACATTGGATTTCTATGGGAGTGGTGCCAATAATTTCCCCATCTAGCACAACTTTTTGCGAGGGGTTTGTCCGCACTTTAATTTTTTGAGTTCGCAAGTTAATAATATCTAGGCGATTTGTGGGAGTTCCCAGTAAGGCAGCGCCCAACAGATCCACCATTGTGTTGACAATTTTTAGTTCATTTTCTGGGGCGGCAATGGTGACATTTAATAAGCCATCAGTTGCTATTACTTCGCCCATGCCTTGTGCCATAATTGAACTGGGGGGCGCTGCATTGGCAATGGTGACTGCCGCTGCTTTAAGGGTTCTAACTACCTCTTTGATTTCTATTTCTGTTTCAAAGAGTTGTTGCTGATTTAACTGTTGAAAACCAGCGATAATATAAGCCAATGGCCCCCAGCGGTTTTTGGCTTCCCGCGAAGCCCGTTCAACGGTTTCTGCTTCAAAGCCAATACCGGCCAGTAATATCATGGGTAAATCGTTGCAGTAAGCGGCATCAACGACCACAGTTTTGCCGGCTAAAATAACTTCACAAGCACTTCTAATCGGGGTAATTGTGGTGGGAATTCCTAGGGCTGCGGCAAAGGCATTGGCGGTTCCCCTGGGAATAATTCCTAACGGGATGTTGGTGTTAATTAATTGGCCTGCTACCGCAGAAATTGTGCCATCTCCTCCAGAGGCAATGATGATATCCGGTTGAGCCACGATCGCCCGGTTAGCTAATTCTTCGGCGCTAATTTCTGGGGTGGTTAAGTGAACTTCTAAATGGAGTTGCGGTTCTAATATTTTTTGGATTAAATTTAAGTCTTCTTCCGCATTGCCTTGACCGGCAATCGGGTTATAAATTAAGTGGGCGACATAAGATTTGGCTAAGGCGGAAGCGATCGCCTCTGCGGTGGCTAAATTAATCGCCAATGGCACATTATGAACCGCTGCCAGCCGCTGTAATGGTTGAATATCTGGTTCGTGGGGTTGTGCGTAGAGGGGATCGATTAAAAAGATCGCGGCGGCTAGTTGTCCTGTGACTAGGCGATCGGCGATTTGAATATCCCCTCCCATTGACCCGGATAATAATCGCTCAACTTCTAACCCTGTTCCTTGTTGAATGCGTTGTCCGGTGGTTCCTGTGGCGATCAATTTATACCGAGCAAAGACGGCTGAATATTTTTTCACAAAAGCGACTAATTCGTCTTTTTTCCGGTCATGGGCAATTAATGCAATCGTCGCAGACATAAATTAAGTTTTAGAATTGATGATGGAAATGGTAGTTCCTGATACTTTTTAATAAAAAAACCCCTCACTGCCCGTACAGTTTCTCTGTGTAATCAGAGATCGGATCGGGGTGAGGGGTTCAACGATTTAATCAAATGTTTTATGCTCCAACCAGAGGCGATCGCTTTTGGCGATGACTCGCTTATTCACTTTAACCGGCGACTCACAATTAAATCACCTTTGGCGGCCAAAGCAAATATTTATGGGTGTTTATAGGCGAAAGCAGATCGACGAGTTACGATCTGCCACCCCCACCGCGACGACCGCCACCACCCGATCGGTTATTCTCTTTTGGACGAGCTTTATTGACTCGCAAGACACGCCCCATCCACTCAGCTTCGTTTAATTCTTCGATCGCTACATCTTCTTGAGCTTCATCTGTCATTTCTACAAAAGCAAAGCCCCGCATCTTGCCTGTGTCGCGATCGGTGGGAAGCACCACTCGCTTAACTGAGCCGTATTCGGCAAAAACAGTTTTCAAGTCCTCTTCAGTTGCCTGGTAGGACAGGTTGCCAACGTAAATTGTCACAAAAAACCCTCAACCTTAACAAGCCATTCCGATGATTGGTCGTGGGAAATTACTCAGAAATTTTAAATAGATTTACTATTTAGTTAGCAAACCGACGCCAATTTCTAGTGAATTTCTGACGGTTTCTATTCGTTCAGCAAAAAAGCTTTCCTTTAAAGACCGGCCAACGACGAACATTCATCTTTTTTTCGTAAAGATAGCTTGTTTGTGTCAATTTGTCAACTCCGATCGCTCAATACAGGGCTAATTTTTGGGGAGTTTGATCCAAGGCCGACCAACACCAGAGAGAATCAAAATCGGATCCTAAATCAGAAAAGCCATTCCCCTTGATTTTTGTGATTTTGCTCCTAATTTGATACTATAGTGATATAAATTCACACTTTAGTATAAAAATTTTTCTCTACAATCTGGTAGGCGCTATCGTTGATCGCTTCGATAAAATCAATCATCAATCAATAATCAGCGTTTTAAATTGCAATCCTTTGGTCTATTTTCTTACAAAAGTTGGGTTTTAGTAATTCTCACTTAAAGTTTCACGATAAATTTTTTTACAAAATCCCCTGGGTGGGATTGGCCGCGATCGCTCATCGGTGTTAATACTCGGTATTGATACTCGGCGTTTATACTTATAATTAGCGATGAATGAGCGATGAGTGAGCGATCGCGCTCATTTCTTGAAGCTTTCCAGGGCGATCGCCCCCAACAAGCGAGTCAATCCCTCGCTAAAATAAGCATAGTTTTTATTATTGGAGTCTGTTGTCATGGCCACGATGACCGTCAAAGACTTAGAACAAGTTCAAGCAACCTTACGGGAAGCCGGATTAGATTATCAATTAGAACTGGAAAAAGGACAAATTTCTGTTATGGGGCCGTCAGATATTATATCGAGTGAAGTGGGCGTTCAATTAATTAGATTGCTAGGTAACTGGATTTATCCGCGTCGGTTGGGCCGCGTGTTTGACTCTGCGGGAGGTTTTATTCTGCCAGATGCTAATTTAAAAGCCCCGGATGTTTCTTTTGTCAAAGCGGAACGGTTGCGCCGTAGCGTGCGGTATTTTGGCGAATTAGTTCCTGATTTGGTGGTAGAAATTAAGTCCCAAAGCGACAGGATAAAACCCTTAGAACAAAAATTGCTTTCCTTTATAGAATTAGGGGCAAAGGTGGGGATGTTGATTGACCCGGATGAGGAAACATTAACTATTTATCGTCCGACGGGAGAAGCTGTTACATTGGGTAATGAAGACACATTAACCATCCCCGAATTATTCCCCGGTTGGGAGTTGCCCATTGTGGAACTTTGGCCGCCAGTTTTTGATGAGATCGAAAATGATGATTAAATTTTGCGATTATATATGGTTAAAAAACATCCCGTAGGGAAACGGCAATGCCGTGTCCTGGCATTGCCGTTTCCTGATATTTTTTGGACTTATATTTTTTAACCTAATCATCAAATGTGCGATCGCGCTTCAAAGCCACCCCCAACTGCCGCAGGTAATGACTGACCTCTACATTAAACTCTTGGGGTTGTAAACTTTCTGGTAACTGGGACAACAACGCGGGATTTTTTCTATACCATTCATTCATCGCCACCCCACTCCAAACCCCTTCTTTTTCCCGGAAATTATCCACTAAACCGCGCAACTCTTGAATACAATAAGACTCAAAATTCGCAGCAGCAAAAATAGCAAACATTAAAGATTCCTGAAACGCCGCCAGATCCGTGGTCACTTCCCGCACAACTTTCTCTGGGGGAGGGATTTGACTTTCAGCAATATCCTCGTTCTGATTCAGGCCAATGATTATCAACCCGAAACACATCAATTCGATTTAACACAAATAGCATCCGCGCTGGCGAACCGCTTAATTCTTTGACTTGTTCAACAACTTCTTGTAATAAATTGTTGATTTTTTGCTGGTCGGTTTCGGCGCTATTATATGTCACGAGACATAACGCTTCACGACATTGGCGAATTAAATTAGCATTTCCTTCATCCCCCACATAAGCTAAACCCGGTAAATCCATGATTTTTACCTTTGTGCCTGGGGGTAATTGTAACTGAGACTGAAGCCGGAAAGGATAACGAATTAGCGAAATTGGACAAGCAATCTGAGGGTCGCTTTGTTTGCGATCGAGATAACTTGTCATTACTCGATTTAAGCGTTGACAAATTTCTGTTTCACTAATCCCTTGCCATTCCCCACATTCCCAAGTAGCGCCCGGTGTTTGCTGAATGACTAAGGATTTTTCTAGACTATATTCTATTGTGACAACTCCGGCACTCATTTCACTTACCGCAACTGGGGCAATTTCCGCCCCACAAAGTAAATTGACCAGAGTGCTTTTACCACTGCTAGTGGTGCCCGTGGTGGCGATCGCTAGGGTGGGATGATGCAGTTCATTTAACAACTTTTCTGTTGCTTTTGCTAACTGGGTCGAAATTTCTTGAATTTCTGGCTGATAAGTTTCTGGTAAATACTGAGAAATTTCTTGAGAAAATTTCTGCCAAGACTGACCTAAATGGTTGACTCGGTTTTCAACCGCTGCAAAGATTTCGGGGAGATTTTTATTCATGTGTCTCCTGAGATATGAAGATGTTACAGCCACATTTCTCAGTAAGCTGCCATTGCCCTGTAGTCGCAGGTGTCGCAGGTATATTATCCCATAGTTTCCCTAAATTAATCAAAAATTTGAAACTTATTTCTAAACATAGAATCTCCCGATCGCTGCTCAAAAAAACTGATTCCCTCATCTGCGCTCATTTTATGGCGCAAACATTGCGCCCCTACGAACTGACCTAGACCGAGTTAAAGTTAGACATCGACAAGATACGCAAAATCCTTGTTTTGTTGCTAATTGATAATCCGTAACAGTTAAACACCCTGAAAACGGGTTTTGTTCTGATAGGAACGGATTTAAATCCGTCCCTATGTTTGATTTCCGATCGAATAGGAATTATTATAGCGATCGCCCCTGGTGAAATAGTATTTTCAAGTAATAGAATCCGGGTCAATTCCTTGGGTACGCAATAATTCTGCTAAACGCTCACTACGCGATCGTTCCGCTTCCGCACGTTGCCGTTCGGTTTCTAGTTCTTGCTGAACAACGGCTTCCCGTTCACTGGGAGTCAAAATCCAATTACCTTGGGCATCGTACCAGCGCAACCAGCGGCAAGTAATTCCCTCATAGTCTCCCCACCACAAACCCAAACCTAATTCTAATTGGGGCATCCAAATTTTCGGTTCTTGTAGCGAAATCTGCTGATAAGATCCAGCCATCAGAACAAACGCTTTTAACTCATCGGTGTAGCGATCGAACACTATATAATAGGGCACCCCTAAAATCCGCTCATAAACTTCCCATTTCGTCGGTGGGTCGCTACTTAAGCGGACTGTTGAACCCAAGTCTTCTTTTTCCGTTCCTGGTGACAATAACTCCACCACCACTGTCGGACGGACTGCTTCTTGCCACATCACATAACTTAAGCGTAAATCCTGATTTTCATAAAGTCTGGACACTCCGACTACCGCAAACCAATCTGGTCTTTTATACCAGTAAGGGTGTCGCACATCGTAGTAAAGGTTCATATCACTGCCGCAAAACAATTGTTCTGCTGGGTAATTCGGGGGGCGAAAAGTGAATCGTAACAGTTCGGGTTGAAGATCGTGGAATTCGTCAGGCAAACCAGGTTCCTCCGGATTTTCACTAGGTAAATCATACATGGTGGGCAAAGTTTCTCTCGCCGGACGTGGCGGTTCACTTTGTTCCACTGGGTATTTAAATTGTTTGATTTGCATATCTGGCCTCAACAGTTTATATCTATGATAATTCATACCAAATCCCGTTCTCATATAGCGAGTCTAAATGAATTTGACAAATCGGCTCCCCTCTCCCATGCATGGGAGAGGGGGCCGCCATCGTGAGGGTTTATTTGCCAACTGATTTAGACGCGCTATATATTGACTATGGTAATCCCCTAAAACGCCTGTGGATTCCCGCATTCGCGGGAATGACATCTAGCTTTATCAGTGGGTTTTGAGAATCGGATTTGGTATCAATTAATCAATTCAGCCCAGGAACAGGCCAAAAAACGAGAATCCAGTAGTCAAAAGTTAAAATTTTTGGTTACTGGATTCTGGGAACGAGGAATATTTTTATGTTCTTTATGTCGAAAGTGTTCTTTGTGTCGTGGTGATTAACCTTTCCCCGACTGACGCAAAAACGAGATTAATTCCCGATTGACTAAATGGGGGACTTCTTGTTGAATCCAATGCCCACATTGCGGCACTAATTTTAGTTCAAACGGCGCTTGAATTAACTTATCCAACCCTTCAGTAAACTTTGGCGAGAGGAAAGAATCATTTTCACCCCAAAGGACTAAGGTAGGGGATTTTACTGGTTTGGGCGATCGCGCCAAAGTCTGCAATAAATTCCCCGGAGACATTAACTGTCGGTAATAATTCAACGCCGCCGATAAAGCACCCGGTTTTGCCAGAGCATCTTGATAAATCTTAGTTAAATCAGCAGTAAAAGCCCCTTTGCGAATCGCTTCGTTTTGAAAAATATTCTTTACAAATTCGCGTAAATTTAACTGAATTAACCATTCGGGCAATGCGGGCAATTGACAAGCGAGGATAAACCAACTGCGCTGAAGTTGATCGAAATTGCCGCCAATTTCTGTTAACCACCGTTGGGGATGTGGGGCATTTAAAATCGCTAACCGATCCAAAGATTGGGGAAACTTTTGCGCCAAGTTCCAGGCGATCGCCCCACCCCAATCATGTCCCACAATATGGGCTTTCACATAACCTAACTGTTTAATTAACCCTTGGATATCCGCCGTTAACGTATCGAGATCGTAGCCACTTTCCGGCTTATCGGAATCATTATATCCCCGTAAATCGGGAACTACAACCTTAAAATATCGAGCCAGGGCTGGTATTTGATATCGCCAGGAATACCAAAACTCTGGAAATCCATGTAACAAAACCACCAATTCACCTTCTCCTTGACTCACACAGTGCAAACGGATCCGGTTGGTTTCAATAAAATGGTGTTGCCAATCAGCTTCTAGCACAGTCATAAGTTATTTTTCTCTTGACCAGTAGGCATAATCAGGAACTTACTTAGGGATTACCGGGATCAATCTAAATCCATCAAGCAAGATGCCCGCTGTGCGATCGCGCCAGAAATCTGTTTGGGATTTTCCGGGTCATTCAGCACAGACTATTGATGAAACATTTTTCCCAGCCCTATTTCCACAGTAGCATTTTTCTTAAAGCACTGATAACCTCACCCAGATTCATTCAACCTTTTCTCTGGTGAAATCGGCAAATTTACTTATGTTTGTTGTTTGTTGTTTGTTGTTTGTTGTTTGTTGTTTGTTGTTTGTTGTTTGTTGTTAATTATCTGTTATCTGTTATGATTGGTTTTTTTAGCGTTTCTTAGATATAAGATTCCTTTACAATCTGCCGATCGCCCATTAATATCTAAATTGACGTGGTTTTTTACTGAACACCCATGCAAAGATTATTTTGCTTATTTCGCTTATTTCGCTTAAAAATTGTGCCGATTTGCCTTGCTTTTGTATTGACCATCGGCGGTTTTTTAGGCTCAACTTTTCCGGCAATCGCCAACGATCGCTTACCAGAAACAATGGTGGCTAGTCTATTTTCTTTTTCCGGCGATCGCCCCAGAAATTTAGGAGTAAAAAATGGTGCCTTAGCCACTTGTCCCGCTTCTCCCAACTGCGTGTCTAGTCAAAGCGGAGATGGGGAACATCAAATTGCCCCGCTGACCTATCAAGGAACTCCCGCAGAGGCGATCGGGCAACTAAAGGAAATTATAGAAGCGAGCGAAAATGCCAAAATCATTACCGCTGAACACAACTATATCTATGCCGAATTTACCAGTAAATTAATGGGATTTGTCGATGATGTAGAATTTTATTTAGACCCCGAAGCAGCAACCATTCAAGTTCGTTCCGCTTCCCGTCTCGGTGAATCAGACTTAGGGGTCAACCGGAAAAGAATCGAAGCCATTCGCAGTAAATTTAACCCCTAATTTTTCCTCATGGTGGGCATAGCCCACCGATTTTATTATATAAATATACATATTTATCATATCTCTTTTATTTGGAAAATTTTACTCGTGAAATAAGATGATCGGATTAATTTTTCTTGTTTAAGCCTGCCTGATGCTCGCATTTAAATCCCCGTTTTTTCCAAGCAGAAAAATCAACCACTGGTAAATGTTTTAACTGGGAACATTCAGGATTATAATATTGACTGACTCTTGCCCAAATTAGACTACGAATCACATCTAGGCTAGTTTTCAGCCATGTTTCCCGATTTCCGGGTATGCCTTTTTCTTCAACCACATCGACTTCTGTCCAAATTCCATGAGAACCCAAAATAATTTGGGCTAACCATTTTGCTCTTGGTAAATGACTGGCAGAAGTAATAATCTTTAAATGATGCACATTCCACTGTTTTAATAACGGCAGAGCAAAATAGTAATTTTTAAAAGTAGAAGTGGCACAATTTTGCAACCAAACGTGGTGAATGGGGGCGGCGGCTGTCTGAAAAATTAACCAAATACAAGGATCTGAAGAACCACGGGAAATTAAAATCGGTACTTGGGGAAATTTTTTGGCAAGTTGTGCCACATAGATTTCTCGACTAATGCTGCCGCCTAAGACTAAAATACTATCAATCGGTCTATTCGCTGATTCTCGTAACATTGGGCGATCGAGCAGTAACCACCAACTGCCCACCAAACCAATCAAAATCAGAATCGCCACCAGAAAAAAACTGCATAAAAGCGAAATAAATTTAGGGATTAACTTACGGATTTTCCCTTGATTTTTTAATCCATAATGGTTTGGCCATATTTTACAAGAGGAAATCCACCGAGGAAGCTTATGATTAAGCCAGTAAAAAAAACGGCGTTTTTTTCGGGGATTTTCTTTCATTACCGCTGTTTATTATTCGACACTGGCAGAGCAAAATATATATTTCCATCTTCGTCAACCCTTTTATTGGCACCGAGTTTTAAGAGTTCCGCCTCAGCCCGTGCTTTCACATTTTTATCCACCGTACTATAATAAACTTCACTCCAAGCCCAAAACCGCACATCAGTATTATCTGGGTTACTTTTGAGAAATTCAGCGGTTTGTGCGTAGATAGAGGCAAATTTTTCATCGGGAGTTCCTTTCACCCATTCGGCGGCGATTTCGTGAGATTTAATTGCCCCAGGAATATCATTAACTAACAATAACTGGTCGATGCCTTTATAGCGCCAGAGGAGATAGGATCTAGGGTTGATTTCTGGGGAAAGCACTTCGGTTCCCCGCTGCATTAACTTCACCCCTAATTCCGGCTTGGCTTGCATGAAAGAAACCGCAGAAGAAATAAATAGGTAAGCTTCCATGAAGCGTGGATCCCTTTGGGTCAGCAAGTCAAAATAATCATCATTGAGTTCATACCCAGTCTGGTCACGCAGTTCCTCGTCACCGAAGTAGCCAATAAACTTAATGAATGCCCAGTTGGCGATCGCATTATCAAACCCTAACGTGGGCGATCGCTTCATCAGTTCGATCTGTAACGCCTCTTGTTGATCCGCTTGCTGTGGGCTCAGAGGGTTCAGGGCAGCCCGATCCAAACGACTTTGCTGCATAAACACTACACCGCAAAGGGCTGCTAGTGCGATTCCCGAAGGGATCGCTGCGCGAATCGCGCCATTACTGGCGACCTCCCACCACCTTGGGTAAACCGTTTTGAGTTGTGATCCGATCATAATTTTGTTCAGACTGCTGCTTTTTATGATTATTTTAGCTACACTAGAAACAAGGGCAGCGATTCACAGCGCCAGCCATAATCAGTAAAAAATACCAGTGTTTGACAGCTTGCGCCAATTCACTGACTGGAGCTTTCCGTATTTCTACCGGGAAAATCCCTGGCGGTTATGTGGACATAATTTCTGGTGTAATTCTGGTGTAATTCTGGTGTAATTTTACTGTACTCTATTGCTTCTCACACAGACTAAACCGAAAAAATCTGCTAAGTCAAGTTGGAGATTTTACGGAAAATCTGATTTGACTGTTGAAGTTAGGATAAACTAGGCCACCCAATAAAATGGCTGAAACAATCCTTTCATCGCTCATAAGTAATTATATTGCCTGAAAACACCTCCTGGGTTGTACCAAAAATCACACCCTAGGGCTGAAGAGCCAAGCGCAATGTTTGACAAGTTAAATCTATTTAATCTTAAAACATTGAGCGGCATTGCCAAATTTAGTCATTGATTTAAATTTGGGTTTAAATTTGAATCTTGATTAATGATACTGCTAAATTTTTAGTAACTTAAATTTATATTTTCCAAAGCCAGATAGACTTTGAAAATATAAAGTATGCTCATCACCAGATGAAATCACAACCCCTAAAAAAATCTAGGAAGTTTCAAAAATTACAAGGTTTTCCTAGGTTTTACCTGGTGTTGTCACCCACTGCTTAATCAAGTCCACTCCGTCAGAGCGAATTTTCATGAATCAATATTCAAGAGGCTTTCGTTTTCTTCAAGTTGCCTTATTTACTGGAACCCTTGCCACCACTGCAACTTTATCCTCGTTGAGTTCGGGCTGGAATCGTTCTGTGTTAGCCGCCCTGGAAGATAGTCCGAAAACTGTTTTGGATGAAGCGTGGCAAATTGTTAACCAAAGATATGTCGATCCTGATTTTAATCAAGTAGATTGGCAATCGGTGAGAACTCGGTTGCTCAATACTGAATACAGTTCCACCGAGCAAGCTTATGCCGCATTACGCCAAGCACTCGCTGAATTGGGCGATCGCTACACCCGATTTTTAGACCCAGAGCAATATCAAGCCCTGAGCAACCAGACCGCTGGGGAACTGACTGGGGTAGGGATGCGGCTGCAACTGGATCAACAGAGCAATCGGATCACCGTAGCAGAACCGATGGAAAACTCTCCGGCAATGTTAGCCGGAATTAAATCAGGGGATCACATTCTGCAAATTGACGGTCAATCCACCGATAACATGAAGGTGGATCAAGCCGCCCAATTGATTAGAGGCGAAGTCGGCACCCAAATTCAACTAAAACTATTTCGCCCTGGATCCCACGAATTTGAAGTCACCCTGACTCGTGCCCGAATTGCCTTGCCAGCGGTGCATTATACCTTACAACAAGAAGGATCGAACAAAATCGGCTATATCCGCTTGAAAGAATTTAGTTCCCATGCGGCAGAACAAATGAAAAGCGCGATCCAAAATTTGCAGCAGCAGAATGTGGACGCCTTTGTCCTTGACCTGCGGGGAAATCCTGGAGGTCTATTATATGCCAGCATTGACATTGCCAAAATGTGGCTGAGTGAAGGGGACATCGTGCGGACGGTCAACCGCAATGGATTTGGGGAGGATTTTGCAGCCAAAGGTAAAGCTTTAACCAACTTGCCCTTAGCGGTTTTGGTGGATAATAACTCCGCCAGTGCTAGTGAAATTTTAGCCGGTGCCCTCCAAGATAATGGCAGAGCCACGATTATTGGGGGTCAAACCTTTGGCAAAGCCTTGGTGCAATCGGTGCATAAACTTTCTGACGGTTCCGGTTTAGCGGTGACGATCGCCCACTACTACACTCCTAATGGCACTGATATTAGCCACAAGGGAATTACCCCGGATATTCAGGTGGACATGAACAGTGCCGAACAACTGCGGGCTTCCACTAATACATCTCTCCTCGGTACTCACGAAGATCCTTGTTATCTGCAAGCCGTATCCAATTTACAAGCCCAAATTAGACCGCAACCTTTTGCCGTCCAAGATTCACTGTATCGCTAGATGCTTAAATCCAATTATTTACAATAGCAAGAGAAATTTCTTGCTATTGTATTTTTTTTGGTAAATTTTGAAGACGCCGATCCAAGGTCAGATCAAAAGTCAGCAATGTTTGCCGATCGCTCGCCTAAAAAGCAAAAAACTAGGAAAAACTAGGACAAAGGGACTAGGGGCAATCGCTCGACTGCCCTTTAATATGACTAATGTCTCCTAATATTACCAATTACTAGAAGCAGCGGCGGCTGACATTTTTGGTTCAGCAGCAAACGCTAACCATAAAGGAAATTGCAGCACTCCTAAGTTAATTTGCCCTTCAGTTTCATCAATTAAAATTAGTGGCATTAAACCATCTTTAATCAATCTTTCGGCTTTTTGAACTAAGGCTTCCGCATCCTCAAACAATACCACCCCACGTTCAGGGCCAAAATCACTGCGGGAAATGCCTAAACAATCTTGCAAACCTCGGCGCCATTCTCCTAAGCGTTCTGGACTATCCGCTAAGACTAAAGTCCGAAAACGGTTGCCATAGATTTTCCGCAAGCAGGACATCACCGCTGAGGCAACCAAGATATTTTGTAAGCGACTGCCCATTGTCCGTAAAGCCCCACGTCCTCCTTGGGTGAAAAACCAGTTAGAGACTCGTTCCGCGTGAATGGGTTCAAAGGTGCGCCGCAGTTGCCACGGTGGGCCGTAGTAGTCCGGTTGAGTGCGAAATTGCTTTAAAATTCGCCGAATTAGCTGGGCTTGTTCTTCAAAAGACGAATTCCCAAATTCGGGGTTATTCGGACCGCTGGCGGCTGGTTGCCCGGAGGAACGCGATTCCCTTGAGGGATCCGCTTCGCGGAATCGCTCATCAGAAGCTGGTTCAGGCGATCGCTGTTTCGGAGACATCTCCAAGTCTTCCGCTGCCCTGACCAAATCCTGCAAACTCCCCACCAAATAATCTTTAAACCCTTGAACCCGAATCGCTAAGTCTTGGGAAACACCGGCAAAAGTGGTCTGCATTTCCTTGCGAATGCGTTCTTGCCGTCGTTCAAGTTGTTCCACAGAAATTTGTAAAGCCTGTTTGCGTTGTTGCAACTCACCTAAAGACTCTTGGATCATTTGCCCCAGAGTGTTCTGGAGTTCCGCGATATTTTCTTGCAGCAAGCGCCCCCGGTTCGCTTCTAACTGCAAAATCTCTTCTTGCAAGGCTTTTTTTTGCCGTTGTAATTCCGCCACATCATTGACCAAACGATCTCTTTGATCCTCGATATCTTTATAGGCTTCCCCTTGAGCAATTTCTGGCGATTGCCCCTGAAGTGCGATCGCTTCCACAGGGGTGGGTGCCGCGATCGGTTCAGCCTTATTCACTTCCGGGGGTTCCGCTGCGGAGGGCGAGGCGATCGCCGAAGCTGTGCCTAAATCTTCATCCGGCAACTCTTTGTCTTCGACTAAATCAGTCAGCGGTAAAGACTCTGCCGGAGAAACCGATGCTTCGGTTTCTGATGCCTCAACTTCTGACGAGGGGGTCAAATTCACCACAACCTTTTCCTCGTTTTCCGCCGCCTTTACCACAACTTCTGGCCCCGGTTCGTCTGCGGGGGCATCCGCCCAAACGTCCGCTGTGGAAAAATCTAGATTATTTGCCAATGAATCTGGGTTTTGACTTGGCTCTGAAATCATAAGTCAACAGTAAAAATCTTTAATAGTTTAAGCAATTTCTCACCCTTGCGTATATATAGATGCATCTAGATGCATCTATATATACGCAAGTCATTACTCAGGTTTGAGCAATCATTTTCATCTCGAATCGCCGCTTTTTCTGCCCCTCGAAACCCTGACGATTGCCCGTTTGGAATTTACCGATTCTTTACTTAATTTTTCTCGGACAGCGTTCTTCTAGACAGGTTTGCAGCATTTTGGGATTAAACAAAATTGGCAGAAAGTGAATGCTATTCACTTCGCGAAAATAAAATAGAATCGGCACCGGAGGCCAAAAGATTTCCCAGTGAGACCAGTCTTGGTAGGGAAACTGGCGAATTCGTCGCTCTGAACGGTAAACATCTAAAGCGGTTTCGGTAAATTCCAAGCGAATTGTGGCGGTTTGAAACAACAAAAATACAGCCAATACCTCAACGGGCAAGCCAATCCAAACTTGAACCAGCAGTAGAGGAATGGCTGCGATCGCCAATACCAAAGGAATCACAAAACTAGGAGCCAGTCGAATCGTTTCTCTAATTTGGGGGGTATTCGTCGTAGTCACAAGCAATCCTCTCTTAACTGGTAAACACAGATTACGCTTTTATCAATAAAATAGATGGTCAATGCTTTTATATTCAATCATAATCCAACCATCCCTTTAGTCACCGCAAGCTTTATGACTCCCGGCCAAAAACTTCGACAACTGCTCCAAGAACCCGGACTGTTAATCTGTCCCGGCGTTCACGACTGTCTCAGCGCTCAAATCGCCGAACAAGTCGGTTTTGAAGTAATTTTTACCAGTGGGTTTGGCATCTCCGCCTCCACCTTGGGGCGGCCAGACTACGGCTTCCTCACCGCCACTGAAATGCTTTACAGTGTCAGTCGCATAGTTCAAGGGGTGAAAATTCCCTTAGTTGCAGATATTGACACCGGCTATGGCAATCCCCTCAACGTGATTCGCACTGTCACCGAAGCGGTACTTCTCGGTGTAGCTGGTGTGATCTTAGAAGATCAAGAATGGCCGAAAAAATGCGGTCATTTCCAAGGCAAACGGGTGATTCCGGC
The DNA here is from genome assembly GCF_040564635.1 of Planktothricoides raciborskii GIHE-MW2. Taxonomy (NCBI): domain Bacteria; kingdom Bacillati; phylum Cyanobacteriota; class Cyanophyceae; order Oscillatoriales; family Oscillatoriaceae; genus Planktothricoides; species Planktothricoides raciborskii. Next base: position 3,598,877 of record NZ_CP159837.1, on the reverse strand, counting down.
AGAGGAACATATTGAAAAAATTAAAGCAGCAGTCAAAGCACGAGGCGAAAGTGGTTTAGTGATTATTGGTCGCACCGATGCTCGGGCGCCCCTAGGACTTGAAGAGGCCATTCGCCGAGGTCGGGCTTATTTTGAAGCCGGGGCCGATATTGTATTTATTGAAGCGCCCCAATCTGTTGAGGAGTTAAAAGCGATCGCCGCAGCTTTTCCCGATGCCCCGTTATTTGCCAACGCCATTGAAGGTGGCAAAACTCCCCTCATGTCGCCCCCGGAACTAGAAGCCCTCGGCTATAAAATCGCGGTATTTCCCTTGGCGGGTTTATTTTCTGCCACCAAAGCGATCGCCGACTGTTACAAATATCTGAAAGAACATGGCACCACCGTGGGCTTCGATCGCTTGCTCAACTTCCAGCAATTCGAGCAAATCATCAACATTTCCCAATATCGTCAACTCGAACAAGAATTTTCTGTCAACCCAACCACAAACCCAACTACAAACCCAACCACAAACCCAACTACAAACTCAACCACAAAGCCCCACCCCGAAGCCTCGGAACATTAGAAAGCAAACTGGATCGGCAACTGGGCAGCGGCGATTTCTACATTTCTACATCACCCCTGAAAAACCCAGTTTCCGAATCCATCACTCACTATTCGATCACTCACTATTAATTAAATCAATTTGCAGCGCTGGGCCAAAGCGAGCTAACTTGATAATTTCCCCACCATTTACCACTGCTTGCTCAACTTCTCTGTCATTAATATAGGTTCCATTTTGGCCGAAACTTTGTAATTCCCATGTCTGGCCAACCCACTGTAACTTCAGATGGTGTCTCGACACCAGGGGATGATATAACACAACATCATTATCCGCTGCCCGACCAATTCTAATCATGGACTTTTTCTCAAAAGACCAATGAATCATTATAGTGCGGTTAATATTTTCGATTTCTTTCAATGTGAGAGAAATTTTTTCACCTTGATTTTGTTGACAAGTCTGACAATTCATAGAATATTTGACACAATTGCGTCCAGACTGTTTCGCTTCATATAATTTGGCATCTGCCTCCGCTAACAACTGTTCCGGTGAAGATGCCTGATTGGGAATCATACTCGACAGACCCAAACTTAAGGTGACATATTCACTTACACTCGACTGACTATGGGGAATCCGAAGTTGTTCTGCTGCTGAACGAATGGTTGAAGCCACTTTAATCGCCCCAGATAGATCGGTTCCCGGCAAAACCACCACAAATTCTTCTCCCCCATAACGGGCAACTAAATCCGTAGAACGTTTGACAGCCCCGCGAATCGCTTGGGCTACTTTTTGTAAACATTTATCTCCGGCTGGATGTCCGTACTTATCGTTATACTGCTTAAAAAAATCTATATCACAGAAAATTAATGATAACGGTCTTTGATAGCGAATCAAACGATGCCATTCATGGTCAAGATATCGATCAAAGCAGTACCGATTAGCTACCTGGGTTAATCTGTCAATCGTCGCAAATCGATGCAATTTTTCATTTAGTTCTAGTAAATATTGTTCTTCTTCTTGATGTTTAAATATCTCTTGATTTAGTTTTTCTATTTTTGCTTCTAAATTTTGCAATATTTGATATTTTCGTGCATCAAATAAACGGGAGTATTCTCCTCTATAGTGATCGATTTGGTTTTTGATATCATCGATTAATTGAAACAATTGTTGCCAATTTTGATGATTTTGGCTATATCTGATGAAAGTAGCACTTTTTTTTTCTGGAGGATATTTTTGACTTAAATGAATTAAATTAGACATATTTAATCCTCAAACTCTCTCAGTATAATTTAACACATTTTCTCGGTTTTTGGTGCGATCCACATCAGGCTATGACTTGTTTTTCCTGACTGATTCAGAGGCGATCGCCCACCAAAATTCGCCCCAATCCGTATATCCTCTGATATTCGGCAAAATCATGTTTTCCCCATAACCATGTTTTCCCTAATCTCATCTCCGAGATTTTACTGAGATAAAATCTCTCAAATCTTCAATAATCTCAGTAAAATTGCGTAGACAAATGAGACTGAGTGATTAGGGCGATCGCGAAGCATTGCGGATGCAACTTCGCCTATTTCTTAGGGTCAGAGCCAAAATTTTAGGAGATATTTTATAGACTACTTTAAAAGATTGATAGTTCACGATTTTTCGTGAGGAGACAGAAAAGAGTGAAAAGTGAAGAGTGAAAAGTGATGCATTTCAATGAAATACCACTATTCACTATTCACTATTCACTATTCACTATTCACTATTCACTATTCACTATTCACTATTCACTATTCACTTTTGACCAATAGCTCTAAAGAGTGAAAAGTGAAGAGTGAAAAGTGATGCATTTCAATGAAATACCACTATTCACTATTCACTATTCACTATTCACTTTTGACCAATAGCTCTATTTTGACTGTTTAATTTTCAAATAGGCAGCAGCCCGCAGCACTTCGGCGACGGTCCAAGCTTGGGCGATCGCCCCTTTGGGACGCATGGGGGGATTGCCATCAAAAATTTCGCTGAGACTACCGACACAAGCATCCATTAAATGATGAGCCATTGGTTCGAGAAACATCAGAGCTTGTTTTGGCTGGTGATAAACCCGAAGATAGGCGAGGACAAAAGGCCCCAGCAGCCACCCCCAAACCGTTCCCTGGTGATAAGCCCCATCCCGTTCAAAGGCATCGCCCTTGTAATAACCTTTATAGGCATGATGATCTGGACTGAGGCTGCGGAGTCCGTAGGAAGTCAGGAGCGATCGCGCACAGCTATCAACCACCCCGCGTTGTTTGGCTGGAGTTAAAGGACTATGACACAAAGACACGGCAAAAATCTGATTCGGTCGCAAAGAGTCATCGTGGTCTTGCGGCCCATCAACTACATCGTAACAGTAGTTTAATTCGGGATTCCAGAATCGGGCAAACCCGGCGATCGCTTGTTCGGCCATTTGCTGATATTCGGCAGCCGGATAATACATCAAGTCGGCAAATTCCACCATAATTTGCAGGGCGTTGTACCACAGGGCATTTACTTCTACGGGTTTGCCGATCCGAGGTGTCACCACCCAATCCCCGACTTTGGCATCCATCCAAGTGAGTTGAGTCCCGGACTCCCCACAATAAATTAAGCCATCACAGGGATCGACATGAATGTTATAGCGGGTGCCCCGACGATGCCAGTCAATAATATCCTTTAACACCGGCCAAAGTTCTCGCACCAACTGGATATCACCCGTCGCCTCATGGTAAGCGCGAATCGCCTCAAAATACCATAAAGTAGCATCTGCGGTGTTGTAATGGGGAGTTTGTCCGGCTTCGGGAAAGGTATTGGGCAACATCCCCCGATCAACTAAGGTCGCAAAGGTCTGTAGAATGGTGCGAGCAATTTCTGGTCGTCCGGTACAGAGGGTTAAACCGGGCAGGGCGATCATGGTATCTCGTCCCCAGTCACTAAACCAGGGATAACCGGCAATGATGGTTTTCCCTTCCGGGACATTTGGTAAAGGACGATTGACAATAAATTGGTCAGCGGCTAAGACTAATTGTTTAATCCAATTCGGGGCTTTTTTGGCTAAACGATAAGCTTTTGTCTCTTTGCTTTTTCCTTGCTTTTGGTAAGAACGTTTAATCAGATGTTTATGGTATTTTTTTTGGGCTTTTAAGCTTTGCTCTGGATCTAAATTCGCGAATTCTTCCGTACTGGCGACAATAGTGAAAGACTCTTCCGGTTGCAGTTCCGCCCGAAAGGTGGCAACTTGCAGATGATCTTCGCAATAGTCTAGTCCGCGATCGTGTTCTTGATTCAGGCAAAAGCCATAATACCACCGATGCACGGGTTCGATTTTCACCCCGGTTGCTTTTTCTGGTGCAAAGGAAGTACAACTGCGTAAATATAAAGATATCTCATTATTGGCCGAACAACTGATACAAACGCCGTTTTCTACAGAGGTCATGGTCATTTGCCAGTCATGGGCATGGGTTTGCTGATGGTGTTCCCGGTAATTGACTAAGGTGGCGATCGCCAGTTTCATTGGTTTAGTGGACCGGCGTAACCGATAAGAAATGTAAGTGGTATTTTCCCCTTGCTGCATCCAAATCCGTTTTTCTAACAAAGCATCTGCCAAAGCAAATCGCCAAACGGGAATATTTCCATCCAGGTGGAAGCTTTCTAAATATAAATTCCCTTGGGGACTGATGCTGCCATCAGCCCAACGATTGGTAAACAGGGGATAAAATTGACCGTTGTACTCAACGGTTTCATCTAATTTAGTCAGAAATAAAGTTCGCTCCACGGGTGGTTTGAGTGCGGCAATGAGTAACCCGTGATACCGTCGAGTCAGCATCCCGGCGATCGTGCCGGAAGCATAACCCCCAATGCCATTGGTGACAAGCCATTCCCTTGTTTCAGCCAATATGGTATTGCCACAAATTTCTCGTCCAAATTTCATAAGATTTACTCGCGATCGCCTCTATCTCCTTGTAGTTTGTTGCGTTTCAGGTAGACGGTTAAGAATTTACCCTCGCAAAACTATTGTAAACCAAACTTTTATGGTTAACGATATTTTTTTTCGGCCAAAATTCCGGTTTTTGTTCCGCATTAATACTCAGGAGTAAATTATATCATTGTTGTGTTTGTTTATTTCTGGCTAAAAGCGATCGACTTCCTGGAATTACCCGTACAAGTAACTAATTATGGAGATATCCCCCCTTGAATAGACTTTTGCCATCATCCGACGGGCTGATTTGGGAGGATATCTTCAGCATTTTCCGATAATTACAGCGGTTTCGCCCCTACTGAACCACGGTAGGACCCGCGCATTCCGTAGGGGCTTTCTGGCCATAAGGCATAAGGGCTGACGGATTATGCTTCGCAAGGACGTCCGTACATTAATATTTTAAGCATCAAACTTCTGCCGGAATGCTTCGCGCCTACAAATACTTTGTGGTTTACTCGCGGAGAAAATTGCTGTATGCTAAAATTGGGCTAATGCTAAAATTAGCTAATCATTTTCCCCTTCATTGCTTTCTGGGATTAGTAACGCTAACTGATAAATCTTGCGCCGAGAAACAGAGGTTCGTTCGGCCATGATTTTTGTAGCTTCAGAGCGGGATATTCCTTGTTTTAATAAGTTTTCTAACTCGGTTTTCAGGGTGGTGTCAGAAATTTCCTCTGTTGCTTCACTTTTCCCGGCAATAACTAATGTAAATTCCCCTTGCGGTGGCACGGATTGATAGTAGGATAATGCCTCTCCAATGGTGCCGCGCCAAAATTCTTCATGGAGTTTGGTTAATTCTCGACCCAGGGCGATCGGGCGATCGCTTCCTAAACAATTAGCCAAATCTGCCAAAGTTTTCTCTAAGCGGTGGGGCGACTCATATAAAATAATCGTCCGGGACTCAGTTTCTAACAAATCTAATCGCTGTTGGCGCTCTTTTCCTTTCGTCGGCAAAAAACCTTCAAACACAAATCTTTCGCTGGGTAATCCTGCCGCACTGATAGCAGTAATTGCCGCATTTGCCCCCGGAATGGGCACCACATTCACCCCCGCATCAATACAAGCTGTCACCATTTCATAGCCCGGATCGGAAATTCCCGGCATTCCCGCATCGGTGACTACCGCAATATTTTTCCCTGCTTTTAACTTATCCAGCAATTCGGGAATTCTTTGTTTTTGGTTATGTTCGTGATAACTAATTTGCGGCACTTTAATTTGAAAATGATTCAGTAATTTTCCTGTATGCCGCGTATCTTCCGCCGCAATATAATCTACTGACTGCAAAATTCGCACAGCCCGAAAACTGATATCTTCCAAATTGCCAATCGGTGTGGCGACAATATAGAGAATTCCTGCGGTTACTTCACTGTTCATGTTCTTGGTTATTGGTTCTTTGTTCTTGGTTTATAGAGATAAAAATAATGTAGGGTGTGTTAGGCGGTGAGATGAAAATTAGGCATCAACCAGAATCATCGGCATTTCACCGCCGTAACGCACCGGATTGATGCTTTACATCAAACATGAAAACCCTAGATAGGCTTTAACAATAGAATTTAGCTGAAATTTTGCAGGTTCTTGTCCGGCGACTTTTTCTACTAAACAGCGTCTATTTAAAGATTGCATAATCTGCCAAAATTTACTTTGAGATACTTCCAGATTAGCATAGGTTTGGGAAATTGCGATCGCCTCATCTTGAATTGCCAACCAGTGAACCACCTTTTTTTCTAATTCTGATAACCGATCTAACTGAAACTCTAATTTTGCTTCTATATCACCTAAAAACAACTCCTCTCTTTCAATCAAATGAGCAGCCCTGCCGTCAAATAACTCCAGAATTGTTGCCGAGATAATATTTAACCAACCCGGATGACCTTGATATCGCTGGATTAATTCATCCCAGATTGACTCATATTGTAACTTTTTTTGTCTAAAAATATCTTTAGCCGATGCTCCTAAGCCTTCAATCTTTAAGGATTTTGTGTACTCGTTTTCCTTTTCTAAAGTCTCGATATCTCCAGGTTTCTCCCAACTACTTAAAATCAAACAACTTTGATGAGAGGAGGTCGCCACTTGCTGAAAAAAATTATGATAATCTTTATATTCTGCTAAATAATGACCCGCTAAATGACCTGGTTTAAAAAGATGCTGCACGTTATCCAGGATTACTAAACAACGAGATGAACGAAAATAATCAATAATTTCTGGCAAGGGACTGGCTGAGGATTCAGCCAAAAAATGCGTCAGGTGGTCTTTCAGCTTCCCCAGTTTAGGCAAAGGTTCAAGACCCCGATAAATAATATAATCAAATTTTCTCTGAATTTCTGAGATTAATTTAAGAATCAAAGCGGTTTTCCCCATCCCACTTAAGCCATAAATTGTAATTAACCGAGCCCGATCATCGACCATCCATGATTTCAGAGTATAAATTTCTGAATCGCGCCCGTAATTATAGTTTAATTCTGGGGCGGTGGTTAGATCCACAAGCGGAACTTTATTGGGAACTGGCACAGAGGGCGATCGCTTTTCTGTATCCTCTAAAATCTGGGGATTCCCCCTACAAATATTCACATGATTTTTCTTAATATTATGATTACTAATAATTAACGATGAATCCCCAAAACTGTAAATAGTAGATCCAGCTTTATTTTCTAAAATCGCCCGCACATTGCTTTGCTCAATAGCTTCATCAAAAACGCCAGAGAGAAGTTTCCATAATTTTGCCCCCTCTTTTTTGACATGATCGTAACTATATCCATTTTGGTTGGCAATGTTTTGAAAATTTTTATATTGTAAAACACTTTCTAATATAGATTTTTGTAAAGAATCAAGATGTTGTCCGGTTTTAGCGAATACCTGCTCATCCGTCCATTTTGACAATTCTTGAATATCCATAGATGTTTTTCCCTCCTCATTTTTTTGATTTTTGGCACCAAAACCCACTGTTTGCCACTAAAATTTAACTTTTGTAAACCGAGAACCAAACCGCCCCACTAAATCCCACTATATCACACTAAATCCCGCCAATCTAATTTTCCCACTAAATGCCACTTCAATTTCAACCCAATCTAAAAATGACAAAGTATAATGTCAGATATTAAGCAAATCATCCTAAATTGACTGATTTGCTTAATCAATGATTAACCCACCGCATTTTGTGTGGTAATTATCAGTTTGTGAAGTAGTAAGATAGGCATCTATAGCGTTTAGCTTTCTAAGAGTGTAAATAACAACTCACAGAAGAAGTCACAGAAGAAGGAGTGTTTATGAGTGTCCAAGTCCGTACAATCAAAAACATACATTCCACGAGTATCGAGGATTTAGGCAGTAAGTTAGCAGACTGGTTGTTGTCAGCCCACAATTTCTCGGTTAAGCGAAAGGAATGGCATCTCGATCGTTATATTATTTCTGTAAACAAAACTGGCTTTTTTAGACAAATTTCTGGGTTGGTTTTTGAATACAATATTGAACTCAGTAATACGGATAAATCAGTAGTTGTTACAATAGATGATGGAGACATTCGCAAACAGTTAGCATCTTTAGGCATAGCCTGGTTTATTGCTTGGCCTATGCTAGTGACGGCTGGGTTTGGCATGTATTCATCAGGTGAATTTAGAAAAGATATTTTTTCTGAAATAGAAAGGATATTGCACTAAAGCTTTAACTGATAATTTTTAGCATTATTGTAGCATTATTGTAGGTTGGGTATGCCATCGACGAAACCCAACAATTGCAAGACTCATGTTGGAAGTTTTCTTTGTCAATCCAACTTACATTTTTAAGGTAATCATGGCAGTAGTGTGGATAAAAAGAAGAAAAATCTGATTTAAATAAAAGTATTTATTCCTTCTTTGATCGCATTACAGAAATTTTCTATTGCCTGAATCACAAATATTGGTAGGGCGTTAGCGAAGCATTACCGCAGTGAGGGCGAAGCATTCCGGGATAAAGTTTCTGCTTTTAACCAATAATTTATCTGCCGGAATGCTTCGCCCCTACAGGTTTACGCTATTAACCAATTTTCTAGCTGTAAGTCTTTAACCCTAGTTAAGTCAGAATCGTGGGAAACTAAAATTAATCCATGAATCATCGCAGTAGCGGCGATCAAAATATCTGCATCTTGAATAATCCTCCCTTGACGGGTTAAATCTGCATGAATTTCTGATGCTTTTTGAAAAATCCTTAGATGGTCTAAAAATAAAATGGGATAATCTTGACAAAATTGTTCAAATAAAGCCAGCTTTTTGGTGGCATTAGTTCTGAGCAGACCTCTTTGGATTTCATAGTAAGTTATCCCACTAATAAAAATATCGACTTTAAAACCACTAACTTCTTGTAGTTTTAAGTTGATTTTGATATTTTGTTTGAGGGATGCAGAAACAATGTTAGTATCTAATAAATAACCCATTTACCCTCGCTTCACCGATTCATCAAAAAGTCGCATTTGCTCTGGAGTAAAATCATTGAGCATTCCTGAGACTAAATGTAAAGACAAAATACTTTTAATCCGTTTGGTTAATTCTTCTTCAGAGATGCTATTCAGGTCGGGAATGGCTACCGGATTAAAATTTTGATTAATTATCAGAATCATTTCCTGGCGATTCAAGTTTTCTTGGTAAATCGGATTATTGTCAATTAAGGTTTCGACAATTTGCGTTAATTTTTGACTATTCGTTTTATGGTTAGTAATTTGAGCCATGTTCAAGCCTCCGCAAAATAATATCTTTGACTGGGTGTGACAATGATTTTTTACACATTACAGAAATTTTCTATTGCCTGAATCACAAATATTTATAGGTCGTTAGAGAGTAGTTTTAATACCAAATCCGGTTCTGATAATAGGGGCGATTCGCTTGCTCGCCCCTACGATAATCTCCTAAAACGCTTGTCGATTGTGGATTCCCGCATTCGCGGGAATGACAGATGGCTTTATAAACGGGTTGTGAGAACGGAATTTGGTATTTGATATTTTGTTTGAGGGATGCAGAAACAATGTTAGTATCTAATAAATAACCCATTTACCCTCGCTTCACCGATTCATCAAAAAGTCGCATTTGCTCTGGAGTAAAATCATTGAGCATTCCTGAGACTAAATTTAAAGACAAAATTCTTTTAATCCTTTTAGTTAATTCTTCCTCAGAGATGCTATTCAGGTCGGGAATGGCTACCGGATTAAAATTTTGATTAATCATCAGAATAATTTCCTGGCGATCTAAGTTTTCTTGGTAAATCGGATTATTGTCAATTAAGGTTTCGACAATTTGCGTTAATTTTTGACTATTGGTTTTATGGTTAGTAATTTGAGTCATGTTCAAGCCTCCGCAAAATAATATTTTTGACTGGGAAAATGATTGTTTTGTCCAAATATGGGATGCTGCCAAGTACCAAAGCATTTACCCTGGAATCATTATAACTCTTAACAGGATTTTCTCCAATTTTTGATGGTTATGACTATGGTTATGACTGATGACTGATTCGTGATGGTTAGTTCGTTTTTCTCCTTATCGGCAACCACCAACAAATAACAAATAACTAACAACAAATAACCAACAACCAACAACAAACAACCAACAACAAATAACAAAATAATTCGTGAGAGTCCGATCGCACATAACAGTCTTGTCGATCGCTTTTCACTATACTAAATCCGAATAAGGCATTGAAATTATGATGAGAGGAACTGCCGGTGACTCCAGAAACTTTAACTCAAAAACCTTCTGTCACCTCGACTTCAAAGGAGTTTAACTCCTTTAGTGCGGCTGAATTTGACGATGCGGTGATGGAAACTTATGGCCGTTTTCCCATTGCTTTGACCAAAGGCGACGGCTGTCGCGTATGGGATACGGACGGGAAAGAATATCTAGATTTTGTGGCGGGAATTGCTACTTGTACCCTAGGACACGCTCACCCGGCAATGGTGGCGGCAGTGACGCAGCAAATGCAAACATTGCACCATGTTTCTAATTTGTACTATATCCCGGTACAAGGTCAGTTGGCTCAGTGGTTGGTGGATCGTTCTTGCGCCGATCGCGCTTTTTTCTGCAATTCCGGGGCCGAAGCGAACGAGGGGGCGATTAAATTGGCCCGCAAATACGCCCATACGGTGTTAAATATTGACGACCCAGTGATTTTAACTGCCCATGCGAGTTTCCACGGGCGGACTTTGGCCACTATTACAGCTACGGGTCAACCTAAATATCAGAAGAATTTCGATCCCCTGGTGCCCGGATTTTGCTATGTGCCGTTTAATGACTTGGAAGCGATTAAAGCCGCGATCGCCCAACTCGACGGGGGCGAAAAACGGCGCGTGGCGGCCATTATGCTGGAAGCTTTGCAAGGAGAGGGGGGTGTCCGTCCCGGTGACGTGGCTTATTTCCAAGCAATTCGCCAAATTTGCGATGAAAAAGGCATTTTGCTGATTTTGGATGAAGTCCAAGTGGGAATGGGACGTTCTGGCAAACTTTGGGGTTATGAAAATCTGGGCATTGAACCGGATATTTTTACTTCTGCCAAAGGGTTGGGCGGTGGCATTCCCATTGGGGCGCTGTTGTGCAAATCCCATTGTGATGTGTTTAAACCGGGGGATCATGCCAGCACTTTTGGCGGCAACCCCTTTGCTTGTGCGGTCGCTTTGGCGGTTTGTCATACTTTGGAAAGCGAAAATTTACTGGCGAATGTCCAAGACCGGGGGCAACAGTTGCGCCAAGGTTTACAGGCGATCGCCGCTAAATATCCCACTCTGGTGGAGGAAGTGCGCGGCTGGGGTTTGATTAATGGTTTGGAATTAAAGGCAGATAGCCCGATCGCTTCTACTGACCTGGTGAAAGCGGCAATTTCTCAAGGATTGCTGTTAGTTCCCGCAGGCCTGAAAGTGGTGCGCTTTGTTCCTCCGTTAATTGTTTCTGCCGCAGAAATCGATCGAGCTTTGCAACTGTTTGAAACGGCGATCGCGCAACTGGTCTAAAGGGTCTTCTAAAGGGTCTAAAGCTTTTTGGTGGTGATTCACTAATTCATTCTAGCTATCAGCAGTCAGCGATCAGGTATCAGGGGCTAATAGCTGACTGCTGAAGATAGTTATAAAGTCGATATGACTTGAGTCAGTTGGAGAAAAATAGAGCGTGAAAGGGTGATCGCTCACGAATAGAAACCGGGTTTTTACCCAACATCTAGGTTGACAAGCATACATTTATCGAAAAAACCCGGTTCTCTCCTTGTGGGAAAAGAGGCGATCGCTGTTTAGTTGAGAAACCGGGTTTTTATTCCATTGCAGGGATTAACTAACAAAATTTATCGAAAAAACCCGGTTCTTTCCTTGTGGGAAAAGAGGCGATTCCGCGCAGCGGATCCAGAGACGGGAATCGCACATCATAATTATGACTTAGATGGAATAATCGGCAAAATTTTAACTCGAGAACGAGCGGGATCGATCGTAATTAAAGCACCGCGATCTAATTCGGATTCAAACTGACGCAGAACTTGAATTACGATATTTTCCAAGGTAGTAGGTAAGATATCTTGCGTTCTTACTTGAATTACACTTGGAGCGGTAGCTTGGGTAGTGGCTAGAAGTATGCCAAAATCCAGGTCGTGAGTGAAAACAATATAGCCGTTAGTATTAGCCCAATTCATAATTATTTGGTCTATGGCGGCTGGATCTCCCACATTTAACCAGTGAACTGACTCAATTGAATATTTAGCAAAAATCCCAACTCAATCCGGTGATAGGTTCATGTCTATTAATATTTTCATGTCACCATCAGGGGTACTTCTTGTTCTTCTACTCGCCAAGCTGCATAAGCTAGGGCTTCATATATATCGGCTTCTTCTAAATAAGGATAGGCTTTCAAAATGTCAGCGGGGGTGTGACCGGAGGCCATTAGACCAACGATCGCTCCTACGGTTACTCTCATCCCTCGAATGCAAGGTTTACCACCCATAACTTGGGGATTAAGAGTAATTCTAGTTAATGTTTTCATAGTAAAAATTAGGGCTTTGATTAAGCTTTGATTAAATTATATCATCAGGCGATCGCTGTTTGGGGGGAAAGAGGCGATCGCACATATTCAGGGTAGGGTGTGTTAGGCGCGAAACTATCTTTAACTCAAACCAACCCTTGAAAATCGCGCCGTAACGCACCATATTTTCTTCTAAAAATAAATGCGATAATTCAGCGTAGGGTGTGTTAGGCGCGAAATAATTTCAAACTTCAACCAATAATTTACAATCGCGCCGTAACGCACCTAATTATATAATATTAATCCGATAATTTAATCAATAAAAATTTTCGATAATGGGTCGATGATTATGCCGATGATTTGGTGCGTTAGGCGGACTTAGAGATTATTTATTTTCCGCAAAATATTATCCCCGCCTAACGCACCCTACCATTACTTAAAAACCGTTATAAACCCCAATGTAAATCAATCTCTATCTGGGATATTACACTCAGGACATTCTCCAAAATACCACTGACCCTCGTCTTCATTGTACCAACTTTCCCAAACATCTCCCGAATCGAATGTTTCAAATTCATCCTGACTTTCAAAGATTCCCGAAACTTGTAAGAGAGAAGGTTTATTTTTTTGTTCTTGTTTTTGCTGAAAAATTTTTAATGCTTCACAAGGATCTTCCTTAGAAGATTCAATATTCCAGACTTCCTCAAAAGAAGCAGTAGAATATTCGTCTTCGTCTGCGGTTTTTCTAGCATAAACTTTCACTATTTCTCCATAAAAAAAGCTGGCAATATAAGCTGATGGCGTTTTAATCCGATCATAGCCACGTACCACTTCATTATCATATTCGACAACCACATCATAACCACCAGGTTCATGTGACTGAATATTTGTTCGATATATATCTGCAACCCAAAATACACGATTGACAAAATTTTCTGGCAAACCAATATAAACCCGTTGAGGTTCTTCATTGCTCCTTGCCTCAAGTCTATATTTTCTAATTTTTTCAAGTATAGATGGCTGGCTTGTTTGATTTTTTTGCTCTAATTCTTGCCGCTGATTAATTAGGTCATTACGTTTCTGAGTTAACTCATTTTTTTGATTTTCTCCAACTAAAGCAATTGTAATTTCACCTAGCCATTCTGGTGCCGAATTGTCAATATCACACCAAATTTTCTCCATATAGGCAACTAAATCAGTTTTATGAGGTTCGGGGATATCCTTAGCATCTAGCCAAATTAGACTAACTTTTTCGCGTTCGGTATGCTCGATTTCGTACCAGAAGCTAACATTTTCTACACACCCAGAGTCTAACTGTTCCGCCAGTTGTGGATAATCATACTTAATTTTACTTATGTGAAACCAAACACCTTTACTACTGCGTTGATTTGTTTTCTTAAGGGTGCGGCTTACAAAGCCAAAGCCTCTTCCATTATATTCCTGAACCTGACCAAATTCGATATTCATTAATTTAACTACCCTGTAAGTTTGATTTTAGACCGGATCATTTTCTGTATTGTAAGAAAGAGGAGAGAGGATAGAGAAAAGAGTAAGAATAAGTCTTTTTACAAAGATGGGATGCCCGCAGTTTAGACTATTATAATCAGATTTAATCGCGACCAGAAAGAAAACCATTCCAGTCAAAATCGGGTATAATATCTCAAATTCGACCTGTCACCAATGCCAATGGCAGCACGATATCCTGTAAGATATCTTCTCTCCCAGTGCCGTTATCACCTATGATAAGATCATAAGTTATGAGCCTTGTCCCGCGCTACTTTAATCTTTGGGTATCTAGGCGAGTTTTTCTGCACCCCCTTCTATTTTCTAACAATATTTTTCTAGACAGGTTGCATATTCTGGATTTTCCTTGGATTTCTGCATCAACAATCAAAAATAATGACAGATTAATTATCTGTCTGATTGAAAAATGCTATACGCTCACATAATCTCTATTGTCATCTGACACAGACACAATCGACAAGACGGAAAAGGGCGGAAAAAGACTGATAAAGACGGGACTTTTATTAAAAAATGTTAAGCGGGCGGATAATGACGGATAATGGCGGATAATGGCGGGTAAAATTTCAGAGGAGTCATCATAAAGGAATGGACTGGGAAACTGTGTTGCAGTCAATTGATGAATTGGTCTTTAAACAAACCAGGAAACACCTTGATAGTCTGCAAGTGGAAATTTTGAAGGGAGTGCTCAATGGTCAGAAGTATCCCGAAATTGCCAAACAGTATAAATGCACCAAAGGTCATGTTAAAGATGAAGCCTATAAACTTTGGCAAGTTCTGTCAAAGACTTTTGGGGAAGATGTTAATAGGTCGAATTTTTGCGCTACAGTTCAACGGTTAGGATTCGCAAATTATCAGTCTACTCTCATTGGAAATCGTGTTCGTGTTGGTAATATTAATCTTTGTCCTAATTCCGATCGCCCAAGATTAGAAAATGAAGATGCGGGAAATCAAGAATTAATTCAAGACAAGACAAAAACCAGTGGCGATTCCCGGACGCTTCGCGATCGCGCATCGGAACCCCTTCGCGATGTTGCATCCGCGCCGCTTCGCGATGTTGCATCCGCAACGCTTCGCGAACGCGCCTTTGAAACTCTTTTATACGAAACCAAATTAAATAGTTTATCCAAATTAATCCAACTGGGTTTAAGCGCAGAACAAATTGCCGAAGTGCTAGATTTACCCTTAGAGAAAGTGCGTGAATTAATGGAATAGAGGAACGATTCATGGGATACATTTTTAGTAAAGTAATATTACCCCTTGGCCATTGCCTGATGTAAAAAGCTTGCCCGGTTGATTTTGGGGTAGGAGGCGATTATATTTAATGATTAACTGCTAATTACAGCAATTTTATATTGGATCTACCACAAGTGCCTGTAGGGGCGAAGCATTTCGGCAGATAACCTATTGCTTAGAACACTAAATGGACTGCCGAAATGCTTCGCCCCTACGGAATGCAACGCCGCCCTGAAAACCGCTGTATTTGTAGTGGAAATTTTACAGTAAATTAATTATTTGTGATTACGCCCTATGTCCGAACAATTACAAATCCTGCTAAAGCAACTGCGATCAGATTTATTGGAATTATATGGAACTCGACTCGATCGCCTAATTTTATTTGGTTCTCAAGCGCGGGGAACTGCCACAGAAAATTCCGATATTGATGTATTGATTATCCTCAAAGGTCAAGTTAATCCGGGGGAAGAAATCAAACGAACGGGACATTTGATTTCTGACTTATCTCTGCAATATGATCTCACAATCAGTCGTCTATTTATGGATTCGGAAAAATTCTCTACAGCCAATACTCCATTACTGCTCAATATCAGAAAAGAGGGAATTACATTTTGACCCCAGAACAAGAAAACTTACTGCAAAAATCTATCACCAGCTTAGAAGCAGCCAAAATTCTCCAAACTAATGAATTTCCAGATTATGCGGCATCTCGCGCTTATTACAGTATGTTTTATGCTGTTGAAGCCATTCTTTTACAGAAAGATTTATCATTTTCGAGTCATGCAGCCGTGATTTCTGCTTTTGGTCGGGAATTTGTCAAAAGCGGTATAGTTCCGAAGGAATTTCATCGTCTGGTAATTGATGCCCAAGATTTAAGAAATACTGGCGATTATGGAGAATTAAATGCTGTAAGGATCGCCCAATCCCAAGAGCAGATTAACAATAAAAAATCCTAGAATTTACCAAAAAATTTCTCCAGTAGTTTCATCTACCATCCTCTTTTATATTGTTTTTAGTCCGCCAGAAAGCGGACTTGGTTCTTGTAGCCACGGATTTAAATCCCTGCCTGGATTTACCCTTAGATTGCGCGAATTAATGGAATAAAGAAACGACTCATGGGATACATCGTTGCCCAGTAGACTACTATATTATTAATACCCACTCCAATGGTTAACGAACATGACTATATCTTTGGCCAAATGGACAATGGAAGACTATCACCAGATCGTCGAAACTGGCTTACTCGACGATCGCCCCGTGGAACTACTCAATGGAGAAATTGTAGAAATGTCCCCAGAAGGAGTTCCTCACGCTTATTTCAGCACTAAAGCTGGCGAATATTTGACCCGTTTACTGGGCGATAAGCCTGACGGCATAGCTGACGCTTACCGCGCCTTAGTCAGTCCAGCTAAACCCATCACATTGCCCAACGACTCCGAACCCGAACCAGACATTGCTATTGTGCAACGTTTGGGACGAGAATATCTCAACCACCATCCCTATCCTGAAAATATTTTTTGGTTAATTGAATATGCCAATAGCAGTTTAGAAAAAGACTCAACCTTAAAATATCGTATCTATGCGGAACGGGAATTCCTGAATATTGGTTAGTGAATTTAAAGCGTGGGGAACTCATCGTATTTCGCGAACCCAGACATGGGGAATATGCCTCAAAAATGACCTTAACCGACGGTGAAATTACCCCATTAGCATTTCCCGATGTCAAAATTTCTGTGGCTGCTTTGATTTCCGACTAAAATGCGATCGCGGAATCTCATATAAAGTAGTGGTAGTGTTAGCAGCGACACCACGCCTAACGCAACCTACCACTACTTTGTGTTCTCTGTGTCTCTGTGGTGATTATCTGAGTAATTTTTATCGGATTTAAGATAACTCAAAATTCCCTTAATTTTACCTAACCCAACTGCGCGATTCCGCAAGGCGGATCGCTTTAGCGAATCGCGCAGCAAAAACCATAAACCATTTAACCCTAATCTGAGCAATCTCAACCAGAAAACAACTGGATGACAATACTTGTTAATCGTGAATAAATAACTATAGGTACTATGATAATACTTATGGAATAAATTTTGATTAGTAATTTGCGAAGGTTGGTGAAACACTGCCAGATGATTCGTCATGGCTATAACATGACCTTTTTGAGCATAACGCTGACAAAAATCAAAATCCTCGTAATATAAAAAATAATCTGGGTCAAATTCGGGACAAGTATCAAACTTTCTTAAATTCAGTAAAAAACTACAGCCTGTCACCCAAGCACAAGAAATATATTCAGCATCGGGATTGTGCAAAAATAAATTATCTTTAATAATAATCGACCCAGTATAGCGATTAAATTCCCCTCCCCCAAACCAAACATCCCCACTGGGTTCATAAACCATTGTGCCTAAAATAGAAACTTCGGGATGATTGCTAAAAAAGTCCGGCACTTTTGCCAAAGAATCCGTCAGCATCAGGGTATCGGGATTAATCAGCCAAATAATAGCTTCTGGGTCTTGGTCATAAACCCAGTGGATGCCTAAATTACACCCTTTACCAAATCCTAGATTTTCCCCAGCCTGCAAAATTACCGTTTTTTCCTGATTTAATGCTTCAATTTCGGCATCATCCGGGGAATTATTTACGATAATTAGTTTATAGGGTATTTTGGCTTGTGTTTCCAGAGATGCTAAAAGAGAGGTAATTAACTTTGATGAGTAATAGTTAACGGTCAAAAAGTAGATAAATGGTTTTGATTCAGCCTGATTTTCAGTCATAAATTATATCAATAAAGCTGTAATAAATTAAATTATTATTTTTTTTGTTTATATTTTGGTTTAATTCATGGTTGACCAATTACTATTTTAATAGGATTAATAAACGCTGTAATTCCCCGCAAGCTGCCTGAAGAGACTCCGGTGCGTTTGACGATAATTTATGAGAGCGGCATTCCTCGGCTAACTTCTCAACATCTGGTTTACAAAAAGCCTCATTATTCTCAAATTTTACATAACTATGCTCCTCATTGACAACTTCTCCTTGTAAATAATGTATCCATGTTTCAATATTGCGTTTAGGAATAAAGATAGCGATCGCCTCATCTGATCGACGGTCTGGTTGGGCATCTGCGCTAAGAGCATCTGCTAACTGATTAAGTCGTTCTTGTAATGTTCCCTTATCTGCATCAATTAACACGACTAAGCCAATCGCAACCCGGTTTCTATTCTGACGATAGGCTTTGACTTCTGCTGCGTATTGACTGCGTACATACTGTTCTCCTGATTGGCTACCTAAAGGGCAAATTTTAGCTCTGATGATACCAGTAAAACCTCGCATTTTTAGGAAATGACGAGCAAAAACTTCCTGCTGTCTATCTTCACACAGGATAACGATTTGAACTCTACGCTGGCTCATTCAACCATCCCCTTGCAATTAATTCTGAAACAGGTAATCCAGAATTATCAGCCACTTCAATACTAATTCTTTTTAATCTTACAGGGGCATTACTTTGCCGGTCAAACCAATAACCAATCGGTGAAGCCAAAAGGTAGTTAATTAACTCAGGATGGTGAGAAATTAGTAAAGTTTGCAGTTTTCTTTCACTACAAAAGTCATAAAGCTGAATCAACCAAGGTTGAATTTCCGGCAAAGCTAAAAAGTTTTCCGGTTCATCAATACATAAAGTATAGTCTTCTGATCGCGTCCCATAAATCATCGTATATAAAGCAACTAAAGCTTTTTGACCGTCTGATAATTCTCCCAGCCGATATTCAATTAATTGGTTACTATTATTTCCACCGGCTAAACGTAATTTTAACACTTGATTTTGTTCGCTGACTCGCTCAAACTTAAAGCTGTTGAAACCATCCAGAACATCTTTTAAAACATTGCTGATTTCAGCGACTTTGCCTTGGTCTTGAGAAAGATACCGATACCAAGAAACAAAATTTTCCATCTGGGTATTTAGCCGCATTTCTTCTTGGTTGCTTTCATCAGCCATTAAGCTAGGAATCATTCGGACAATAATAATTCGTTGGATTCTTTCTCTAAACCAAGTTAACTTTGTATTGTCATTTCTTGGCATCAACGAAGGCAGCATGGACTGCGACCAGTCAAATGAGTATTGAGGACCTTCTGAATGATTGTCTCGATACAGTTGAACTTCGCCTAACTCAAATTTTAGTAAAGGCTGGTTATCATACCACAAACGCTCATATTCAACCCGACATCGATCGCGCTCATGTCCAATCCCCAACTCATATTTATAGCTGCCGCCATTGCCGATAATCTCTAACTCAAACCGTTGTAATGGTGCAATTTGCCAACGAGTGCAATCTGAGGATTTAAAAATTCCTTCTATCTTGCGATCGCCGCTAACAAATGCTTGAATTTTCTGCAATACTTCAAAAACCGTTGATTTCCCGGAGCCGTTAGCACCGAGAAATAAATTAATTGCATCAACATTAAGCTCAAAATTGACCAAGCAGCGAAAATTATCAATGTAGATCCGTTTGAGCATAAGATTTTGTGATTAAAATGAAACTGCCGTAACCATCTAATACTTACTCTAGCATTAGTCATGGGTCCAATGCGGGGAAACGCCCCCTCCTCCTGAAGAAGCCGGATTTTTTGCTCTGGAGGAATGGGGGGCTGTTTAAAGATCGGGAGGCAGCGCCTCCAGGAAGGCATTCCCAGGCAGAGCCTGGGAACGAGGAACAATCAACCAACAACAATCAACGAACAACAATCAACGAACAACAATCAACAATTAAAATAACTCTACTTGAGAGTCATCGCCAATCATAAATCGTAAGGCTTTGGGACGGCGAGAAGCAACCGTTAAATTGGCTCGACGACCAATCACACTATCGACTAAACGTTGCTGAATGCGATCGATTTTTGCCCCGCGTAAAATAACGCTATGTTCTAGGTCAGCATCAATTAAGGTTGCTTCATTGGCGATACTGCTATAAGGGCCGATAAAACAGTTTTCTAAATAACAATTTTCGCCAATAATTGCTGGGCCACGGATGGAAGAGTTGATTACTTTGGTTCCGGCGCCAATTTTGACTCGGCCAATTACTTGACTCCGGTCATCTATTTCCCCTTCTACAGAAGGAGTAATTTGCGTATCGAGAATAATTCTATTGGCTTCGAGGAGGTCATCTTTTTTCCCGGTATCCAGCCACCAACCTTGTAATGTACAAGCTTCTACAGGTTTTTCTAGGTCAATTAACCGCTGGATCGCATCGGTAATTTCTAATTCACCCCGGGCGGAAGGTTTGATTTGTGCGATCGCCTCATGGATAGCACTAGAAAATAAATAAACCCCTACCAATGCTAAATTAGACGGGGGTTCCTTGGGCTTTTCAATTAACTGTAAAACTCGACCTTTTTCATCTACTTTCGCTACCCCAAAAGCGCTGGGATTAGACACTGCTCGCAACAAAATTAAAGCATCAAGATTTTGCTGATTAAACTGGGTCAAAAACGAGTCAACGCTGCCTTCAATAATGTTATCCCCCAGATACATAATAAAAGGAGAATCACCTAAGAAAGGTTGGGCGATTTTGACTGCATGAGCCAATCCTGCGGGTTGTTCTTGGAGAATATAAGTAATCTTGGCGCCAAAGCTATCGCCATTCCCAGTCACCTGTTTAACTTCTTCTCCAGTTTCGGGACTAATAATAATCCCAATGTCCGTAATTCCAGCGGCAACAATGCTTTCAATTCCATACCAAAGAATCGGTTTATTCGCCACGGGTACCAGTTGTTTTGCCCCAGAATAAGTCAGCGGTCTTAACCGGGTGCCTTTGCCCCCAGAAAGAATGATTGCTTTCATGTTTTTTGCCAAAATAAAGAGTATAAACAGCTTAGTGGTTGGTGGTTGTTAGTTGGTGGTTATTTGGAGCAGCCAAACAACTTTCCAACAAGCAACAAAAGAATCCCTACCCAACAACAATTATCAATTATCAATTGTTAATTATCTTGATAATCTTTCAGCATAAGACGCAATGATTGCCGCCAATGGGGGGGATGAGTACCGATAACAGCAGAGATTTTGCGATGAGAAAGAACGGAATAAGCGGGACGTTTTGCCGGGGTGGGATATTCAGCGGTGGTAATGGGCACCACCCGTTGCACTTGCAAGGGAAAACCCAGGGCTTTGGCTTCTTCAAAGATGGCGATCGCGAAATCATACCAGCTACAAACCCCACTATTGGTATAGTGGTAAATCCCGGATTCTGGGGAATTTTGAATCATACAGACGATCACCTCAGCCAAATCCTTCGCCCAAGTGGGACTGCCCACTTGATCCGTCACCACCCGCAACTCGTCCCGACTACTGCCCAAACGCAGCATAGTCTTAACAAAATTGCCAACTCCCCCGACACCATAGACCCAAGCGGTTCTGACAATAATATAGTCGCCCCCCACTTGCTGAATGGCCTCTTCTCCCGCTAATTTAGACCGACCATAAACCCCAATGGGATTAGTAGGATCCGTTTCTTGGTAGGGATGACTTTGGCTGCCATCAAACACATAGTCCGTAGAAACATGAATCAACCGGGCGCCCAGTTTGAGGGCTTCTGCCGCTAAAATCCCCACCCCAGAGCCATTCACGGCCATCGCCAGATCCGGTTCGCTTTCCGCCTTGTCCACTGCCGTATAAGCGCAGGCATTGACGATCAAATCCGGTTTGACCTCAGCGATTACCTGACGAATCATGTCTGGTTGCGATAAATCCAGGGTTTCGCGATCGACCCAGGTGACATCCCCCAATTTCACCAACATCGGGTGTAATTCTTGGCCAAGTTGACCGTTAATCCCAGCGAGTAAAATTTTCATTTCTGTCCCGGTTTGTTTGTTAATTTTTGCTTATTCGTCCTTACACTAGCGGTCCATAAATGTCGGTTATTCCGTGACTTATGGGAACACTTCCGCAGAATTTAACCGTTGACCGACTTGGTCTTTCGCCGATAAAATTGGCTCGGCACCATTTAACGGCCATTCGATGCCAATATCAGGGTCATTCCAGAGAATACAGCGATCGTACTGGGGAGCGTAGTAGTCCGTGGCTTTGTACAACACATCCGCCGAGTCGGAAACCACTAAAAAGCCGTGGGCAAAACCCGGTGGCACCCAAAATTGCCGTTTATTTTCCCCACTCAGCAGACAACCGACCCATTGACCAAAGGTGGGAGAACTTTTTCTAATATCTACGGCAATATCAAATATCTCACCGGCAACCACCCGGAGTAATTTGCCTTGGGTTTGTTGAATTTGGTAGTGCAGTCCCCGCAGGACGTTTTTGCCCGATCGCGAGTGATTATCTTGGACAAACTGAGTTTTAATGCCCGTTGTTTCCGCAAACACTCGCTCATTGAAGCTTTCAAAAAAAAATCCGCGATCATCCCCAAAAACTTTGGGTTCAATAATTAATACATCTGGGATTTCCGTGGGAATAATATTCATGGATGCTCCAGCATAATTGTCACAGTGTCTTGTGAATTTTAACATCAAAATTTAACCAATTAATCCGAGCAAAAAAAGATAATTCATTTAATTTTTTTGTAAAAATCACTAATTCTAAAAAATTTGCTAAAAATTTATTTTACCGAAAAGCGAAATTTTGCTACAATTTGAATAGCGTAATGCTCCATGTCCAGCTAGGTATCCGCATGACCCAAGAACTGATTACAGAAATAGCACAAGAAGTAGAAAGACGCCGCAACTTTGCCATTATTTCCCACCCCGACGCCGGTAAAACGACTTTAACGGAAAAGCTGTTGCTTTACGGAGGGGCAATTAATGAAGCGGGAGCCGTGAAAGCGAAACGCGCCCAGCGGCAAGCTACCTCAGACTGGATGGCAATGGAGCAGCAACGGGGAATTTCCATTACCTCCACAGTTTTGCAGTTTGAATATCAAAACTATTATATAAATCTGCTGGATACTCCCGGTCACCAAGATTTTAGTGAAGATACTTACCGGACTTTGGCCGCTGCGGATAATGCGGTGATGCTGGAAGATGCCGCTAAAGGGTTGGAACCCCAGACCCGGAAACTGTTTGAAGTCTGTCGGATGCGAGAAATTCCCATTTTCACTTTTATGAATAAGCTGGATCGACCGACTAGGGAACCTCTGGAACTCCTGGACGAAATTGAGAAAGAACTGGGGATTAGTACCTATCCCGTAAACTGGCCAATTGGCATGGGCGATCGCTTCAAAGGAGTGTACGATCGCCTGCGTCGGCAGATTCACTTATTTGAACGCACCGCCCACGGCAGCAAAAAAGCCCAGGATACCGTAATCAACCTCGGCGATCCGCGCATTGAAGACCTCTTAGAACAAGAACTGTATTATCAACTGAAAGAAGAACTGGAAATTCTCGAAGAACTCGGAGCAGAACTGGATCTGCAAGCGGTTCATGCGGGCAAAATGACTCCGGTATTCTTTGGCAGTGCTGTAACCAATTTTGGGGTGAAGCTCTTTTTAGATAATTTTCTAGAATATGCCCTGAAACCAACGGTACGTCGGAGTAGTCTTGGGGACGTTCCCCCCACTCACCCGAACTTTACCGGCTTTGTCTTTAAGCTGCAAGCTAATATGGATCCCAAACACCGCGATCGCGTGGCCTTCGTGCGGGTCTGTACCGGCAAATTTGAAAAAGACATGACTGTCAGCCATGCTCGCACCGGCAAAAGCATTCGGTTATCTCGTCCCCAGAAACTCTTTGCCCAAGACCGAGAATCCATCGAAGTCGCTTATGCGGGGGATGCCATTGGTCTGAACAATCCGGGAATGTTTGCCATTGGGGACACTATATATATTGGAGAAAAATTGGAATACGAAGGGATCCCCTGTTTCTCTCCCGAACTCTTTGCCTATTTAAAAAATCCCAACCCTTCCAAGTTCAAGCAATTCCGCAAAGGGGTTTCAGAATTACGGGAAGAAGGCGCCGTACAAATTATGTATTCTACGGACGAATCCAAACGGGATCCCATTTTGGCAGCAGTGGGTCAGCTACAGTTTGAAGTGGTACAGTTTCGGCTGGAAAATGAATATGGGGTCGAAACCAGAATCGAAATGTTGCCCTTTACCGTAGCCCGTTGGGTAGCGGATGGTTGGGAAGCCTTAAATAAAGTCGGTCGTTTGTTTAACACCGTCACGGTGAAAGACAGTTGGGGGCGTCCCGTGCTACTGTTTAAAAACGAATGGAATTTACATCAAGTTCAAGGCGACCATCCAGAATTAAAACTGAATGCCACAGCCCCAGTGGTGGCAGGTCAAGAACCAGAATCTTTGTAAGTTGACAATTGATAATTGATAATTGATAATTAAGATAATTGATGATTTCTTAATTAACAATTGTTAATTATCAATTGTTAATTATTCTGAAACTTAATTATCATGGGCAACTCTAATCTAGAGATTGGTTTGGCAGCCTTAAAACAAGGAGATTACCAAACCGCGATCGCCACTTTAGAAAATATCTGTGAAACAGAACTGCACGAGTCCACAAGATTACGGGCACAGATCGCTTTGGTGCAAGCTTATCAGCAGATAGGCGATCGCTATCAAGCTTGCCAACTTTGTCAAACCCTGATTCACACCCAATCGACAACCAATGCCCCAGCGAAAAAATGGGCAATGGCCAAGTTACGGGAATTAAGCCCATCTCAGGATGTCGTAGCGGCATCCCCCCCGCCACCCAATTCAGGAAACAAGAATCCGGGCTTAATCAATGATCCCACAGGTTTTATGCCTTTTGAGAGTCCGGCAAATAGTCCGGCAAATAACCCAGTCAACCCGTCACCCACCGCAGACCCGACAGGTTTTGTCCCCTTATCTCCGGCGCCAGTAACCCCTAAACCTCCTCAACCCAGCAACCTACCCAGACCGGCAAATTCGGGAAAATTAACTAAATCTCAACCCACCACAGAAAATCAGCCCCCTAAAAACCCTGGGTCTGGGGTCAAGCGACCTCCCAAACCGCCAGCGCCGCCAAAATCTCCTTTACTCAAGGGGCAAGGATTATCGAATGGGGTAAGACCGGCCAAACCGCCCCTACCGCCAAAGATGAATATGCCCCCAAATTCTGTCTCGGTTGTGGCGCCCCCACCGCCCCCTGCACGACCGGCGGCACCAATTCCCCAGCAACCCAGATTTATGCAAAACGGATCGGATTCGCCGACTGCGGATCCGAGTCCGACCCAGAGTCTGACCCAGACCCAGCCCCCAGCCCCCAGCCCTGAAATTACTTGGCGGCAAGCAGGACGGGCAAAAAATTGGCGCAAAATGAAGCCAGTGAAGCAAGGGCAACTGTTTCTAGTGCAAGTCACCACGGCGATCGCTCTATTTTGGCTCATGGTCGAATTCGTCGAGTTTTCTTTCTTACTAATAAATGATGTTTTATTAAAAATGCCTTTGCTTTCGCCAGTGCAATGGTTTTATCAAGACCAGACTTGGACAGTTTTGCTCGGTCTAATCGGGTTATTCATGGCATCTCCCTGGTTGATGGATTTACTGCTGGAAAAGTGCTACGGTCTGCAACCCTTGTCCTGGAAAACTTTAAGCGATCGCAGTCCCGAAGCCTCCAAATTACTGCTCCAGTTTTCCCGTGAGCAAAATATTCCCCAATGCAAGCTGGGGCTATTACCCACCGATGCACCAATGGCCATCTCATTAGGTTGCTTACCCCGGTTTGCGCGAATCGTCGTCAGTCGGGGACTATTAGAAAAACTAGAACCGGATGAAATTGCCGCCATCTATGCCGGGGAATTAGGACATATTCTCAGTGGCACTTTACCCCTGATGTCCTTGGCCATGTTATTGTTACAGATTCCTTACAGTATTTATCTCCAAGTGGCTAAGGATGGTCAACCCTGGGAAAAAGTCTCCACCTCTCAAGGTCAGTTTATGACGGTCTGTGCCACCCTAATTTCTTCCGTTGCTTATGGGTTTTATTGGCTATTGCGTTGGCCAGTTTTATGGCTTTCCCGGTTGCGACTGTATCATAGCGATCGCGCAGCCGCCCAACTCACCGGCAACCCCAACGGCTTATCCAGAGCTTTATTAAAAATTGCCATCGGTATGGCAGAAAATATTCAAACGGTCGGAGAAACCAGTGGGTTATTAGAAGGATGGGAACTGCTGACCCCAGTGGGTGTCCGACAAGCGGTGACATTCGGCAGTTGTGCCGGTCGGACTTCTTGGGAAAATCTGCTCACATGGGAGCGGTCTAACCCTTGGCGCCCCTGGATGACCCTGAATAATTCTCATTTATTATTGGGCGATCGCCTCTATATTCTTTCGTTATATGCTAAGTTTTGGCAGCTAGAACCGGAGTTAGATTTTGTGGCTTCCCCCAAAGGAAAACTGGAAAAATCCGCAATTCAAAGGTTTATCCTCCAAGTAATCCCCTTTTTTGGCTTACCCTTGGGTTTGGCGATCGGCTTAGGTTTTTGGGCAATTGGTGGGATCGGTGGGATTTTGGGCATAGAGCAAGTCACCTGGCTATGGGGCGATCGGATAACTCTACTCAGTTGTCTGCCCATTGGCATCAGTATGGGAATCTTACTGCGGATTAATCAATTCTTTCCCGATCTACCCCCACCCACATCTTCTTTGCCTGAATTATCAGAACTACTGACTAATCCCACCAGCTTACCCATCGATAGTCAACCTATTTACCTAGAAGGGAAATTATTAGGGCGCTCTGGGATTAGCAATGCTTTAGCTCAAGATTTAATCTTGCAATCATCCGAGGGACTGATCAAATTGCACTGTTTCGCCAAATTAGGCCCATTTGCCTATCTTTGGCCGTTGCAAAATCGTCCCATTGACCTGGTGGGTTCTCAGGTAAAAATCACCGGCTGGTTTCGCCGAGGCGCCACCGTCTGGGTTGATGTGGAAAATATGGAAACGATCGCTGAAAGTCAACGCTCACGATTGTCTTTCCCAGGGGGACATCCGATTTGGTCTACGATTTTAGCCGCGATCGCCGCTATTTGGGGAGTTTATCTCAACCTGCAAGGGGGTGCGGTCTTCTAAGCATCATGGCCAGTTGTCCCTCAACTTCAAGCAAAAATACTAACTTTTTCCCAAACAGTGTTACAATTTTTAACAAAATTCCCCGCTGTGTCCCCCCATGCCTAAATCTAGGCTCGAAGAGTACAGATATCAAAGCTTTTGCAGCCAATTCAGGATCGCACCATTGATTATTAGCCTATGGGAAAACATCGATTAGAAGCCATAACCAGTCAAGACTGGCTGTTTACATATCCATCACAGATCCACAATTACAGGTTAAGTGTTTACCCACAATTAAAATGAGAAATTAACGAATCCGTTGGGTTTTTACGCCGATCCAGGATAAAATTTTTCCGCACCCAGGCAAAAAATATGCATCATCCCTAGAAAAATTCCCAAATAATGTGATAAGTTTAAACATGGTCAAATACTCGCCAAGTCCGCTGATTCACAAAATTATCCATCAACCATCATTCACCGCAAAGGTAAGATGTCGATTGGGAAAAAACCGGCTCATTACTCAGACAGATGAGTGGTCATCTCTGAGGCTAAGTGACTAAGCAACGTATAGCGACAGCCCCAGAACACAAAAATCCTGGGTTTCAGTGATTTATGATTAAACACCGAAAAAAAAATTCAAGGCTGCTTTTGTGATGGCTAAACATTCTTGTATCATTTTTTCAAACTGGATCAAAAATCGGAGAATATGCTTCTCTGGGTCTTAAGTGTGGTAATAATTACACGACTTCAGTTGAAAATATGAACAGCATTTGCCAAAAATGAGCGAAAAAGCTCAAAGGAAAAAATAGGCTCATTTCTGTTATAATTACAAAAGTCTATTGCCTCATAACAATAGATTTCTTTCACCAGCATCTATTGCAGTAATGAATAGGTTTATTAAAACCTGACTGCTAAAATTACTGGTATAAAATTACTGGTATGTGACCAAATCAGTGAATAGTTGTGAACCAACTCACTCCTATTCTTAATCCCGAATCTTGCCCTTTCACCAGCCGGGAATGCTCCAGAGTGAAGTCAAGCAAATCAAGCACAGAAATTTTGCGATCGTTTAATTTTCAATGTATTATTACAACCATAAAAATTCGCCACTTGCGAAAATTATCCCCCTTATGTTCTTATAGATAAGAGGGGTGCCTGTGTATGGGAAATTTTTACAAGAAAAAGGACTAAATTCACTGACTTACACCCAAGTAATGGTTAAAGTTTTTTCCCTAAATCAATCAAAATCCAAGCAAAGGAGATAACTTTTATGTCAATTCGTCTTTATGTTGGCAATTTGCCCAAGGAAATAGAACGCCAAGAGTTAGAGGCAGTTTTTGCAGATTGCGGCACCGCTGTCACCACTAAGGTCATTAAAGACCGCAAAACTGGTAAATGTCGCGGTTTTGGTTTTGTCACCGTGAAAAACGATGAAGAGGCCGATAAAATTATTGAACAATTTAACGGGCATATCTTTCAAGACAGTGCGCTGAAAATTGAGAAAGCATTACCGCGTGCCAAGAAAAAGAATGAAAGCGAAGCAGAAGAACAACCAGCGCCACGGGCTAATAAAGCACCGGCCAGTTCTTCTGCTTCTTCTTCTTCTCGTCGGGGCGGAAACAACAACAAGACTCGGCGAAATACTCAGACCACTCCTGAACCTGAAGCCATTCAGCCGGATCCCCGCTGGGCTGCTGACCTAGAAAAACTCAAAAAAATGTTAGCGGCTCAAGCCATGAATCCCTAATTTTTCTATCGGTCAAGATTCATCGGGGACAAGACCCGCGATCGCCACCAGAACTTTCCCATCACGAGGGTGATTTCTTCCAGGCAATAAGTAGCGCTTAATCAGCTAAGACTATTCAAAGACTTAGGTGATTAAGCGCTACTTTGGTGATGATGATAAAAACATCCTGAAACAGGAACCGTTTGCCGATTTGAGGGGTTTTTGTGGTTTTCTGTTGGCAACTCTTCTAAAGAGTTACCGGAAAAACCCGACCCTCTGATTTTCAAAAATGCGAGATAGATCAAACCATTTGTTTGTCAGCTTGTTTGTCAGCTTAGAGCGCTTGTGCTCTTAACCAAGCCACGGGTAAACAAGTAATTTTGCCTGGAGTAGGAACAAAGGCTCGCTTCCGAAAAACGTCATACTGATTCTTTTCAATCGCATCAAGAATCTTGCTATAAAGCATCGTCGCTGACCAAACAGGCCAACGAGCATCCCGACTTAGTGTACTAATCCCCTTTTCGGCTTCAACGTAGAACTTACGAGCTCGTTGAATTTGAAACCGCATCAATTCCCGCCAACGCTCATCAACTACACCATTCAATAAATCCTGCTCTGTGTAGTCAAATAAAGCTAACTCCTCCAGAGGCAGGTAGATGCGACCCCGACGAGCATCTTCTCCCACATCTCGCAGGATATTTGTGAGTTGATTGGCAATCCCAAGCGCGATCGCCCGTTCAGCGGGATTAGACAGTTCTTTGCTCCCAGACCAAGGCGCCGAGCGAGGCGAAGAATCCAACCCCATGACCGGCAGGGACATTAATCCCACTGTCCCGGCCACCCGGTAACAGTAGAGTTCCAAGTCTTCAAAAGTCTGGTAGCGACTGCGGGATAGATCCATACGCATCCCCGCAATCATATCCCGAAAGGGTTGAATCTCGATCTGAAAGCGTTCCAGAGTATCGACTAGGGCCACATCGGTATCTTCTACCGGATCACCAGCAAAGACAGATTCTAACTGGTGTTCCCATTGGTCAAGGGTTTCGGGGGTTGTTAATCGCGATCGAGGACCGTCCACCAGTTCATCAGTACGACGACACCAAGCGTATATGGCCCAAATGGCTCGGCGTTTCGACTCTGACATCAGTAAAGTACCCAGATAAAACGTTTTCGCGTAGGTCTGAGTAATTTGACGACAGAGTTCGTAGGCGTCCTCTCGGGCAGCCAGAGTTTTCATGCGAGGGCTTTGAGACAGTTGGAGCATTGATTGCAGGCTGGAAGGGTGAAGGCTATCAGCTATGAAAGAGACGCTTGATTATGGCGTCTCTATTTGTCCGTTGTCGATGATCCGTGATCAGTAGACTATTAACGCTTGACTTTTAACAGTACACAGTCAACGACCAACAATCAATATTTAACGATTGACCACTAAGGATTGACTATCGGATCCTGATGGGCGATCGTCATCAGCGGATCTAGGGTGGTTAACCTTCGGTTGCTGAACGCTGGAAATTGCCTGCGCTGTTAGCTTACCAGAAAGTACCGCCCCTTCCATACTGGCGAGGTAGCGTTGCATGGTGTAATCGCCGGTTAAATAGAAATTCGCAATCGGTGTCACCTGGGAAGGACGATGTGCTTGTCGTCCCGCCGTGGCTTTGTACACTGAACGGGGAGTTTTTACTACATGATATTTCAATAATTGCGCCCGTTTCTCTCCCCCAAAGTGATTTGGAAATAATTTTTCCAGTTCGGCGATCGTGGCATCAACAATTTCTTGATCGGATTTACTAATCCATTCTTTGGCTGGGGCTAAGACCA
Organism: Planktothricoides raciborskii GIHE-MW2; assembly: GCF_040564635.1. Classification (NCBI taxonomy): domain Bacteria; kingdom Bacillati; phylum Cyanobacteriota; class Cyanophyceae; order Oscillatoriales; family Oscillatoriaceae; genus Planktothricoides; species Planktothricoides raciborskii. Next base: position 3,568,066 of record NZ_CP159837.1, on the reverse strand, counting down.
GTTCGAGCATCGATCGGTCTGGATTTTCATAGCCTCGGCAAGTGTTGCTCATATCCGCATAAACACTCAGTAGGGGCGATCGCGAAAATAATAAATGATCGATGTCCGTCAGTTTGCGGTCAAACCACAGATGCAGGTTGATTACCGGCACTCCTTCTAAACCATCAAGCTTTTGGAAAAACTCCATCCCCCGCCACGGTTCTGGCAGCATGGTTTTCAGTGGATCCACCGGCATAGCCGACACATACAGGTCAGCAGTCACCTGATAATCCGCTGCACCATTCAAGCCTCTAATCTCGAAAGCTCGCACTGTGCCATCGTCATTGAGTAAAAACTGCTTGATGGGTGCGTTTAAATGCACTTCCCCGCCCCGCTGGGTAATATAATCCACCAGAGGCTCACAAAGTCTTTCCGTGGGGGATCCGTCTAAAAATGCCATCTTAGAGCCATTTTTCTCTTGAAGAAAGCGATTGAGCGCTGTGAGGATGACCGTGGCGGAAATTTCATCTGGGTTGATAAAATTCAGTGCTTTGGACATGGCAATAAAGACTTCTGTCTCTACCCGGGGCGGCACGTTGTGTTTTTTCAACCATTCGGAGAAACTGTATTTGTCCATCTCTTCGACATATTTCTGTCCCTGAATCATCGCTGGAATCAGACCGATGCCAAAGCGAATTTTTTCCGGCCAGGTGAGCATATCGTTATTTTGGAGAATCGCCATGACCCCATTGAAGGGGGCTGGAATATCCGGAAAGTCAAACCGAGAGTAAGTTCCTGGCTTGTCCGGCTGGTTAAAAATCATGGTATGCTCTTTCCATTGCAGCCGGTCTTCAATGTTGAGCTCTTTAAATAGCTGCAACATATTCGGATAGGCTCCGAAGAAGATATGTAGACCAGTTTCATACCAGTCGCCATCAGAGTCCTTCCATGCCGCGACTTTGCCGCCTAATACGTCTCTTCGTTCCAGGACAATGGGGGTATGACCAGCGTCTGTGAGATATTTAGCGCAGGAAAGTCCTGCTAACCCTGCTCCCGCGATCGCAACTCGCATTTGATGGTACTGCCTTTTAAATTTTTTTAATTTTTCCGGTTTTTATTATATGTTACAATCCGTTACATTTTGCAGATTTTTTTAGGATTTTCCTCAAAAAATCTCAGACTCACGGAAAATCCACCGGAGTCAGACCCCTGAGAGACCAGATTCTCGCCCTTCTGTCACCGGATCCATGCCAAAAGATTCTCATCGGCGTTTGTTGCGGAAAGCCATTCTGATGGATGCCCCCGAATTCAGGGGGTGACTGATTTAGGATCCATCAATCCGGCATTTTTCTGGAGGCGATCACTTTCTGAAACCATCTGGACCCAAACGATGACCGTTTTTTTTAAATCACTGATACACTTTTAGTAATGAGATTTCCTAGGCCGGAGGTACGCTTGAATTATTTTAAGTATTGATTTTTTATAAAATTTGCTGATTTTATTTGATTTTTAAAATAAAAAATAGGAAAATGAATTAAGTAAGGCTAGGTTTAACATTGAGTCAGATTTATCATTTTTATAACTAATCTATTGCAATTAAAAGGAGAAAAGATCAAACAATGATTGCCCGAAAAACAATCAAAAATCAAATAAATAGTCATTGAGTAACAGAACCAAGAGCCAACCAAATTAAACGGCTGAAGCATAATCATGCTGAGAAATATGATAGCATTGAAAACCTGTATATCTGCTAATCATTGAGGAATGAAACCTAGGCATCTTGCTTACCAAAACTATAAAAATTTATAGCAATGATGGATCACTGGAGATGGAAATACTGATGCAGAAATCATAATACATTTTCTAGCCAATGTAAATTTTCCAAAACAAACAGTAAATTAAGGAGAAATAGATGAATACAATTCTGATTGTAGACGATAGTGCAACGGTACGCGAAATGGTATCAGAAATATTGAAAAAGAGTGGCCTCAATGTGATTGAGGCAATCAACGGCGACGAAGCTAAAAAAGAAATTCAAAAGCAAGTTCCAGATTTAGTTGTCACCGATATTGTGATGCCGGAAATGAATGGCTATGAACTGTGTCGGTGGATTAAAAATACTGCGGAATTTCAAAGTATTCCCGTGATTATGTGTACCAGTAAAGGTGAGGATTTTGATCGATATTGGGGTATGAAACAAGGAGCTGATGCCTATATTGCTAAACCATTTCGGCCTACAGAACTGCTGACCACTATAAAGCAATTGCTAAAAAAATAGTTTTTAAGGAGGCTGTTGTGGGTAATTATTAAATTGTTTAGGTAATTAGATGAAAATTCTATTACTCTGACAATGATATCAGTTAATTTTACCTTTAAAAATTGATCAAGATTCAAGAAATCAGGTTTACGATCAAAATCATGTTTGACCGTAAACCTCAAAAACTATTATATATATTATGGTTTGGTAATTTATCGTCGGTCATGGTTGTTTTTTACTAAACTAATATTTGACATACATAAATAAGCACAAACAAAATAGTAATTAAGCATTTATTTTTTGATATATATTGATGATTGGCAGCTATATGATCAGAATATAATATATTGGTTATTTAATTTTGATTGGTATTTGCTGCGCGAATATCCTTTGTGCTTTGTGCTTATCCTTGGCTGAGAATAAAAGAATAGGGAGGGATAGCCCCAATGAAAAGAATCTTGATTAAATCATAAGATATAATATTTATTATGATTTTTGCTGCTTCATAATAAATATTACATTTTTTACATAAGATAATAAGATAAGTTGAATTTTTTAAAGGATTTCGATTTAGGAGAAAATATATTGAGATGTTGAATCATATTGAGTCATAAGGAATGGCGCGTTGAGGTAGTAGAATCAATGTTTTAGTCTTTTAGTCGCTGAATGAATGGTGGAATCAATGGTGGAATGAAAGCGGTAAAGATGTTTCAAACAACATGGCTGCGGGGATTTTGGGTAATTCAGGGGTCTGATTGTCATCGGGATCCTAGAATTTCTATGGCCTGAGAGTGGGAATTACCCACCATGTTGGTTAAGTTTAGGTAGCGATCGCCGTACATCTGACCCCCCCTGCCCTCAAGAGTGACTTCTTGAAATAGATGACACTTCTACGGCAGGATACAATAATTATCAAATCAGCGTCTATAAAAAATCGATCGCGAGTCTTATGGATGCACAGAGCTTTCAGAATTCGCGGATCAGTTCAATGTCTAGGCGCTAAATGTAGCCAGACAAAAATAAAATTGATGTGCAACGCATTCTGACGATGCGATCGCGCTCCGAACGTTTAGGAAACAGTAAAAGGTAATTAGAACGACATGGGAAAGGTAGTCGGCATTGACTTGGGAACAACCAACTCAGTAGTGGCAGTGATGGAAGGCGGTAAGCCAGTGGTAATCGCAAATTCCGAGGGAATGCGGACGACCCCTTCCGTGGTTGCCTTTAGTAAAGACGGGGAGCGCCTGGTGGGACAGTTGGCCAGACGGCAAGCAGTTCTGAATCCCCAAAATACCTTTTATGGGTTCAAGCGCTTCATGGGTCGGAAGTACACAGAACTGTCTGGCGATTCTAAGCGAGTTCCTTATACGATTCGCCGCGATGAGCAAAATAATATTCGGATGAAATGTCCTCGATTGCAGCGGGACTTTGCCCCAGAGGAAATTTCGGCGATGGTGCTCAGAAAGTTGGCGGATGAAGCTAGTCGCTATTTGGGGGAACCCGTGACAGGGGCGGTGATTACGGTGCCCGCCTATTTTAATGATTCTCAACGTCAAGCGACCAGGGACGCGGGACGGATTGCCGGTCTAGAGGTTAAACGCATTCTGAATGAACCGACCGCAGCTTCTTTAGCTTATGGATTGGAGCGCAACGAGAGTCAGACGATTTTGGTGTTTGACCTGGGAGGCGGCACTTTTGATGTGTCGATTCTGGAAGTCGGGGATGGGGTGTTTGAGGTGAAATCTACCGCTGGGGATACTCAGTTGGGTGGGAATGATTTTGATAAAAAGATTGTCGATTGGTTGGCCGAAAAGTTTTTGGAGACAGAAGAGGTGGATTTGCGGCGCGATCGCCAAGCCCTGCAACGGCTGATGGAAGCGGCGGAGAAAGCGAAAATTGAACTCAGCGGGGTTCCTGTCACCGAGATTAATTTACCTTTTATTAGCGCTACCGCTGAAGGCCCCACACATTTAGAAACCCGATTAACCCGGGCAGAATTTGAAGGCTTATGTGGGGATTTAATTAATCGCTTACGTCGTCCGGTGAAACGAGCTCTGACCGATGCGGGTTTGAGTCCGATGCAAATTGATGAAGTGGTATTAGTCGGTGGTTCGACGCGAATTCCTTTGGTACAGCAGCTAGTCCGCAGCTTAATCGATCGCGAGCCGAATCAAAACGTTAACCCGGATGAAGTGGTCGCCGTCGGTGCGGCTATTCAAGCGGGAATTCTCGGCGGTGAAGTCAGAGATGTGTTGCTATTGGATGTGACTCCTTTATCTTTGGGGTTAGAAACCATTGGTGGGGTGATGAAAAAATTGATTCCCCGCAACACGACGATTCCCGTGCGCCGTTCTGATATCTTTTCCACGGCAGAAAATAATCAAACCCTGGTGGAGGTTCATATTTTACAGGGAGAACGGGAGATGGCGACAGACAATAAGTCTTTGGGTCGCTTTAAGTTAACCGGGATTCCCCCAGCCCCACGAGGGGTGCCACAAATTCAAGTGGCGTTTGATATTGATGCCAATGGAATTTTGCAGGTGAGCGCCCTGGACAGAATGACCGGGCGGGAGCAAAGTGTTGTGATTCAAGGGGCTTCCACTCTGAGTGAGGAAGAAGTCAATCGGATGATTCAGGATGCTTCGCTGTTTGCCCAAACTGACCGAGAACGCCGCGAACGAGTGGAAAAGCGCAATCGGATTGAAGGGTTAATCTTGAGTGCCCAACGGCAATTACGCGAAGCGACTCTGGATTATGGGATTCAATTTGTCAGTTCTTATCGACCCCGGATTGAGGCGTTGGTTCGCGAGTTACGCGAGAGTTTACAGCGCAATGATGAGCGCGGGATGGATTTGGCCCAGTCGGATTTACAAGATGCGATTTATGAGTTGAACCGAGAGGTTTATCAGCGATCGCGGGAGGAGGCAGAGGAGGATGATTTCTTCGGTTCTGTGCGGCGAGCATTTTCCGGGGATGAACTGGAACGCTCCCGGAAAAGGAACCCTTATGATGATTATGAAATCAACCCAGGTGGGTCAACTTACCGAGAATATTCTCGCAGTTCTTGGAATGAGTCTGGATCTTATTCTATTTCTAGCGATCGCTATGGAGGAGATCGCCCAATGGCAGATCGTCCAATGGCAGACCGTCCAATGGCAGACCGTCCGGTTTCTAGCGATCGCTATGGAGTAGATCGCCCAATGGCAGATCGTCCAATGGCAGACCGTCCAATGGCAGACCGTCCGGTTTCTAGCGATCGCTATGGAGTAGATCGCCCGATGGCAGACCGTCCAATGGCAGACCGTCCAATGGCAGACCGTCCGGTTTCTAGCGATCGCTATGGAGTAGATCGCCCGATGGCAGACCGTCCAATGGCAGACCGTCCGGTTTCTAGCGATCGTTCTGGTGGCGAGCGTCCGGGTAGCGATCGCTATCAATCAGATCGGAGTTATCGTCAACGGGGACGCTCTGGCGTCAATGAGTCAGTTCGTTACAATAATCCTTATCAGGATGAAGATTGGGGGGATGAAGATGATGATTGGTTGTAAAATTCTTTCTTCGCCCTCAAGAAAATCCCATCGGATGACCCGCAAGCATTGTCTCCTCGGCTGCTCTGGAAATCGGTAGTAGCCCAGGTGCAAAGCTAATTAATTTCGCAGAAACCGGGTTTCTATTGCAAATAACAGAGTTAACAGTTTGTTCTGGAAAAGAAGCCCGGTGACAGTAATGAAAACTTCCAGATGGGAACACTCATAAATGATGAACTCTCCAATTCAAAATCTAATATCTAACATTGATTGATGCAGAACTTTCGGAACTATTACGAGATTCTGGGAGTTCCCAGAGATGCCTCGAGTGATGAGATCAAGAAAATGTACCGCCGGTTAGCGCGGCAATATCACCCGGATTTAAATCCCGGGGACAAAGCTGCTGAAGAAAAATTTAAAGATATTGGCGAAGCTTATGAGGTCTTGTCAGATCCCAATAAGCGTTCTCAATATGACCAGTTCAGCCGCTTCTGGCAGCAGAAAGGATTTAAGGGTAAAACCCCCAGAGTCAAAACTTGGAATGCCCGCAATGGCACTCGCTCGGACATCGATCCGAGTCAATTTCCGGATTTTAATAGCTTTGTGGAAACTCTACTGGGTCATCAGCGGCAACAAGCCGCCAATGGGAGTGCCACCAGTAGTAGCTATCAAAGCAATCCGGTGAGAACCCCGGAAACGCCAAGTCAGCAGCGAAGTGCGGACGATTTTACCCCCGGTCGCACCAAGGTTGCCCGCACCGTGGCAACCACTCAAGCTCGTCGGGATATTGAGGCGCGACTGACTTTGCCTTTGGAAAAGGCTTATCTGGGCGGACATGAACGCATTCGCTTGGAAGATGGGCGATCGCTGGAAGTGGATATGCCCGCAGGCATGATTACCGGGCAGCGTCTCCGTCTAAGGGGTCAAGGAATTGGCGGCGGCGACCTCTATTTGAAAATTCAAGTGGCTCCCCATCCCTTTTTTAAGTTAGAAGGGGCGGATATTAGCTGTCAGGTGCCGGTGACTCCGAGTGAAGCGGTACTCGGTGGGGCGGTGGAAGTTCCTACTTTGGACGGATTGGTAAAAATGACCGTGCCTCCGGGACTGACTCATGGGAAGCGGTTGCGGTTAGCCAATAAAGGTTATCCCACAGGGAAAGGCGAACGGGGCGATCAACTTGTCGAAATTCAAATTGCTATTCCCAAGAATTTGACCGCTGAAGAAAAAGAACTCTATGAGAAGTTGCGTCAAATCGAGAGTTTTAAACCCCGGAAAAATTTGCCTGTTTGACCTCTAGAAAAAGTCAAAAGTTGAGAAAAATTATCGATATTTTAAGATAACTTTTGGCTTTTTCCAGTTTTAAATTTATTTAAGGGATAAATTAATAATTCACCATTCTCAATTGTCCATTATGCATTTTATTTCGATGCGGCCATAATATTTGCTGATAATAAAAAAACACCACGCTTCTTGGTAAAAATCAAGCGTGGTGTTTTCACAAATCGGATAATTAAATGAATCTATGGCGAGTCGGCTTGAGACAGACTCACCCCATCAAAGTTATTCAAAAATGTTTCAAAGGTGATAGCCACAAATCCATCATTAAGATTATCCACTGCTCCCTTGCTAGTATCTGTCCCCCAAGGATTCCGCACGAGAATCATCTTTCTACCGTTCATTTCATAAGCATTGTGGACACTGTAGGCATGGCCGCCAACTAACGCACCCTGAGAAAGCTTCTCTGCTTCTGAGATTGTGCCAGTCATCACATAGCGACCCTCGTTCAATGCAGTTTGAATGCGATTAAAGATTTCCTCCTGGGTAATACTCCCTAAATTATTATAGGAGCCGTCGATATCCTGCGAGAACTGGATCAAAGAATATTCTGGATCGGATTGAGAAGGATCCCAGGAAATTTCTTGGATAGCTTTACCTGTGACCCGTTTAAGGGATCTACCCCCAACATCGCCATTACCCATGACATCATAGCCATTTTTGCCCGTTTCTTGACCCCGCCACTTGGCATAAGCTCGTTCAAAAATGGCACCCCAGATCCGTTGGCCAGAAGCTTCCGTCGGTTCGACAGGGTTGAGATTGTCCCAGGTCGCCCCAAACAAGTTATCGTCTTTGGTGACTACTTGGTTGTTCACCATGACATTTCCCGGTTGACTCGTTAAGTAGTTGTAGAACTTGAGGGTATAGTTGCTGCCATCGGTAGTAATGGCACTATTGAGAACTTCACTCTGCTTCAAGTTAGCCGTGCTGGGATCTTCAATTTTACCGAAGGTAGCCGCTAGTGCTGCAATAAAGGCACAGTTACCAAAGTTGCCCTGGTTCAAGTTATTGAGTTGGATTGGAGTAATCAGACCACCTGTGAGGGGCTGATAGACTAAGTTATGGAGTACATCTTGTGTCAGCCCTGTATCAGCGCGATCGCCTTCCTCGTTAAAGATAGGGGGTGGCAGCTGATCGGAAATTGACGAGGCAGCGGTGGACACCACACTAGAACTTGATAAAGAATCGCTTCCTTCTTCAGACTGATCGTCACTGCTGGCGCTATCACTGCTGAAAACGGTTTGAGTGACGGTTCCTGTGAGCGTGGTATTTAGGGTGTATTCGCCAATACCCGGAGAATCGACACTAGAGGCATAGACCACATATTGTCCCCCTTGCTCGGAGGTGAAACTGACTTGAGCATTGAAGTTGCCTCCCTCAGTGTCTATGTCATCGTTTTCTGCAATCACTTCCCCAGTGATCAAATCCACCACAGTCAGATAGGCATCGAAATCCTTGGATTCCTGTGTGATGGTGACGGTTAACCCAGCCCCTATTTCTGAAAGGAGATAAGGATCGGCATAGTTTTCGTCATCGTTAAAATCAAAGGCATCGTTTTGATCCAGGGTGCCAGTGGTGGGAACGCCTGGGAAGAGTGGGTTATAGCTTTCAATCCCAACCCGGCTACCCGGTTCGGAAATAGAAAGAATTTCGTAGGCTGTTCCCGCGCCAAGGGCGGTGACATTGACGTAGTAGGTGCCAGGGCTGATGACATCCTGCTGGATTTCATTGGTTCCCTGGGCAATGGTTTCATCGGCGTCTAACTGGTTGTTGCCATTGGTATCGCTCCACAGAGTGAGGTTGAGATCCGCCTCCTGGTAGGTGGTGAACAGATCCAGATATCCCCCATTGAGGACTTCTAGGCGATAGGTATCTACCGCATCCGTGCCGCCAAGGTAGTCATGCAGTTCTACTTCCCCGTCGGGGGGCAGGAGACGAGCGGTACTGGGTTCAGACCCTGCCAAATCCCGCGCTACAGTTCCGGCGACCCCGGAAATACTCAGGTTGTAGCTGGTGTCTCCCTCAAATTGCTCTACGCCAATGAAATATCGGCCTTGGTCGAGGGTGACGTTTTCGATCGCTTCATCGGCATTGCCCCATCGACTTGATGCGGAGATAATTTCGTCTCCCCCTAATTCTCCATCGGCATCCAAATCCTGATAGAGAAATAAATCCGCATCAGCAGTTAAGCCGGTGAGACTGAGGTCAACAATACTGGTTTCCGTTACCTGGAGTTCAAAGAAGTCCTGATAATCGGTTTCCCCGACTTGCCCCTGAATGCTGGTTTGTCCCGGTAGGGCATTGAGTACCGTGGCTCCGGACTCTGTATCATCACGAGTGGCTCGCACGGTGCTGAATGTCCCGGTGAGTTCTTCTGCGGTTACTCCCTGAACTCGGGCGAGAAACTCTCCTGTGGCAGTTAAGGAAATAAATGTCTCGGTACCTACGGTTTCCAGGGTGAGATCCGCTTCGGTGAGGTTGTCATTTGCCCCATCAGTGACGGCAAATACATCACCATCTTCTACGCTAAAGTCGGTAATGACATCGGCTAGGTTGCGATCGCTGCTGCCATGTCGAATATCCAGAACAAAGGCATCGGAGCCATCCCCTCCGGTCAGGGTATCAGTTCCGGCATCTCCGGCGAGGAAATCATCCCCGACTCCGCCATCCAAGAGGTCATTACCTTGACCGCCAAAGATGACATCATTGCCCCGTTCCCCAAAGATCAGGTCGTCTCCCCGGTTGCCTAAAAGCAAATCGGATCCCCGACCCCCTTGGAGTGTGTCGTTTCCGTCCATGCCATAGAGGGTGTCAGCCCCAGTGTTGCCATGTATCGCATCTGGATTGCCGGAACCGACGATTAAATCTTGGCCACCCAGCCCCCGAATGATCGCGCCACTGGGTATTTCGGCACCAATGGTAAATAAATTTACCGAATCATCTAAGTCAAAAAAGTTGTCCGCCATAGATTAAACTCCTGTTGCAGCTACCTCTGATTTCCATTGCAGATGTATAGTCAGCCGGTTCAGGCTGAGAAAAAGGAGGCGATCTCGATTGATCGGGCGATCGCCTCCTTTTTCAGGCTGGCTTCCTGGGACAGTTTATCGGCGGAAATATTAAGTAATTCAGCAATTAAGCGGTTTTGCTGTTAAATTCCCAGGCGCTTGCCTCACTTAGGTGAGTGGAATCTCGCTGAAGTTTCCTCATATCTTGCCTTGATCTGTCACCGGATCCAAGCGACTAATGGAAAGGCTTACCGTAGCTTATATTTATAAGTCTGATAAGATAAACTTAATTGTGTGTCATGTCAATTTCCATGTTCAAGAGATGGTGACAAAACTGATAGTTGCTTTTGGGTTGACAAAAAACACTCATTAATGTATAAAAAGCACAAATTTTTTGCTGGGAGATTAATCCCAGCGATCGCCTCTGAATCAGCCATTGATGAGCAATTAGGGATAAATTAGGGATAAATTAGGGATAACTTGCGATCGCCCCAGGGTAAAACATGGGATGATGTGGCTGGCAATTGTTACAATAAGTCGAATATTGTGACAATAAGTAGAATATTGATCAGTTATATGGCTACAGCACCGACTGTCGCTCCGAAACCGACTAATCAAGTTACCCGGAAACCTTATCCGAATTACAAGGTAATTGTACTCAACGATGATTTTAATACGTTTCAGCACGTTGCAGAATGCTTGGTGAAATATATTCCCGGCATGACTAGCGATCGGGCTTGGGCTTTGACGAATCAAGTTCACTTTGAAGGTCAAGCAATTGTCTGGGTTGGCCCCCAAGAACCCGCCGAACTGTATCATCAGCAGCTTAGTCGTGCTGGTTTGACGATGGCACCTTTAGAAGCGGCATAGTTACACAAATATAGTTAAATATAGTTAGACATGGCTAGATATACCTAGATATACATAGATATACCTAGATATACCTAGATATAGTTAGATAAATCAGGACAGAAAACGGGGCGATCGCCACCAAAAAGGTGCGGTTTTTTTGTCGCCAATGGTAGCCCCCATTCCATAAATTAAATTACTGGTGAATTTGGGAAAAATCTATGGGCAAGCCCTCTGGTGGTCGGATCGTTTTTAATCACTCAACCCACATACCCGGGTTGATTGCCATTCTAGAAAAATTGGCTCTTTACGAAGGGGTAAATACCATTACTCCCGGAGTGATTGGTCGAGCCAAAGGTCATTGTCCGAAGATGACATTAAAAATTTCCGTGCCGATTCGCGGTGGGTTTAAAGTGATTGCTCGGCAAGGAAAAACCGTGCAAGAAGTTTTTATTATTACTGAGTTAAGTCAAACAGAATTAGAATCGGCGATCGCGGCTTCTCTCACCCTTAAATAACCTACAGCGCTTCGCGTCCTTGGAACTTCGGATCTGGCACTATTGGAACCGTTTGTGGGCTTTTTGAGAATTAGACTACACTCCATAACAGAGGAACCTGCTGTAACAGGAAAATATAGCCTCTAATTATAGCCTCTAATTATAGCCTCTAATTTTTCTGACACCCATCTGAATGAAGGAATTTGAGAGAGAATCTAGCAAAAACCGCTCTTGAACCCGACCCAATTAAAAAGTGATTTTACTAGATAATACACTGAGATTGTTGGAGCGGTTTTCATGGAAGATTCATCAGGAATGACTAGGGGATAAAAATCAATTTCTCCTACAATTCCTCCTAATTGATTGTTGGGTCGAAAACTGAGGTTAATTGTTAGGATACCAAAACATTCCTTTAATCCCTTCTGGATCGGGAATAAACCCTAACAAACGGTAAAAATCAACCACTTGGGGATCGGCAAAAAGGGTGATATTACTAATATCTTCTCGACGCAGCTTTTGAATGGTATAATCCATTAAAGCTTTACCTAGACCTTTTCCTTGGTATTTCGGCAGAACGACGACATCCCAAATTGTGGCATTAAACGCATGGTCCGAAGTAGCCCTGGCGAAGCCAATCAGCCGGCGCCGGTTTCCTCGCACTTCCCATAAGGAAACCACAAGAAAACTATGCTGAATTGCTTTTTTGACTTTACGCAAAGGACGACGAGCCCAACCAACCGCATCACAGAGTTCTTCAAGTTCGTATAGGTCAATCTGTCGATCTGTACTGAAATAAATGCGAATGTTACTGTCAAGCAGATTTATCGTCCCATTCGGGGCATACAGATCCATTGACTCTATGTTGGCTGTGGCCGATTCAGGCGTGGTAAATAAGTTTTTCCAAAAACCCATGCAGGTTTGGTTCTTTGTGTAAATAAGATGGACGATTTCGATCCCATGACAGGATCCACAGACATTGGTGAGGTTAACCCATTCGCTAAATAGGATTACCCCAGGGAAGGCGATCGCCTATAACCGTTTTATTCGGTCTTTTCAGTGCTGATTGGTGACAGAGTGGCGCCACGCAACTGCGCTCTTTCCGGCGATCGCTCAATATGTTCTTCCAAGTCTAACAGCTTACCAAAGAAAGTCTTTGACTGTAAAATCTCTTTGGCTGAGATCGGATTTTTTTCCCGGATGCCGCTGACTTATATATATAATTTTTTTATAAAAATTAAAATGTTAGATAATATTTATTAAAATTTTACGGGGGCGGGTAGCGAAAAATCGCTCTCTGGGACAAGAATACGCTATGGTGTTCTTGGGAGGGTGCGACGATTGTGGTCTGAAATTTTAATCAATATCCTTTTTTCTCAGGCTGAGTCGGCACCTGCTGCTGGATTGGATTAAACAGCGTTTCGGGCTAGGCACCCCAAAAAAAGAGCCGACTAGGAAGAGCCGACTGGAAAGGCCGACTGTGCCAAACTGGGGTAGGAAAGAAATGACTGAGTGGTTTGACATCCTGGAATACCCTCTAATCAGTTAAAAAGAAGACAACAGGTATGCTTTTGAGTCTTCTGTGCAAAACACAAGGCTGCTACCTTTTATCTGTTGTTGATCGGGCAACCAACATTTCCCCCCAACTATGGCAACGGGTTTAAAATCCTCGACACTGGAACTTCTGAAGCGCTTTAACCGAGCGTTTCCCCAGTTTTACGAACAATTTGTGAATAATGAAACCCAACTTCAAAATCTGAAGCTGGCTTACCAACTTTACAAAACTAGGCAAGCAGTCATTGACCTCAGACCGGAAGGTAACAAGACGGTCTTGTATTTTGCTTATCGCAATCAGTCTTTTCTCCTGAGTGATATTTTTGGCGTGCTGGCAGCATACGGGTTAACGATTCATAATCTGAGTTTGCATGGCCAAATTTATCCGCCGATGCTGGTGTTTATCAATATGGTCTTGTCCCGTGGAGGCAAGCCTTTGAAGGAACAAACTTCAGAAAATGTCGCTCGCGCTATTCGAGAAGCTTTAGCGGGTTATTTTGAAGTTGAAGAAATGCTGGCAGTGGAGTTTAATCTAGACGCGGGTTTGAAGGATGTGGTGACAGAGTTTTATGTGGATCAGGTGTTCCATCTACCGGCGCTTTTGATTGAGGCGGAAAACCAGCCCGGTTTGTTTTATAAGGTGATGTATGCCATTTGGCAGGAAGATTTACTGGTGGTGAATGTGAATTTGTTTTTCTGGAGAGGGCGCACCCGTTTGATTCTCTACCTCCTCGGCCCGAATGAAAGTTTGATTCCCGATTATCTGGGACAAAAAATTGCCGAAGGGGTGCGCGATCGCCTTTTAGGGAGACGATTTTAATGTATAATATAATTATATGTTATATGTTATCTGTTATTCGTTATTTGGTTTAGAGCAAAACTAACAAATAACAAACAACAAATAACAAACAACAAACAACAAATAACCATAAATTGACCAATCTGAGAACCGTTCAGGATAAAATAAGATTATGGCTATGATTGATATTCTCGGGGTTGGTCACGCTTACGATTTAACCGCTCCCACCGATTCTCCCGTTGTTTTGGTGTTTATCCACGGCTGGCTTCTCAGCCGTCAATATTGGCAACCCTTGATTTCTCGCCTTTCTCCTGAGTATCAATGTCTGGCGTATGATTTACGCGGATTTGGTGATTCTCAACCCCCTGGGGACTCGCCAACGGAATTTCATCGTGACTATACTCCTGCTGCTTATGCCAAAGATTTGGGCATTTTGTTGGATAAGTTGGGGATTGGTCATGCGTGGTTAATTGGTCACTCTTTGGGGGGCACGATCGCTCTCTGGACTGGGGTAAGTTTGCCCGAACAGGTGAAAGGTATCATTTGCATTAATTCTGGTGGGGGAATTTATATCAAAGAAGAGTTTGAACGGTTTCGTTCCGTCGGGGAGCAGTTGGTGAAACTGCGCCCCCGTTGGTTGTGCTATTTACCCTGGCTGGATTGGTTGTTTAGCCGGGACAGTGTGGCCCGTCCAGTGGAACGTTGCTGGGGACGGCAAAGACTGATTGATTTTGTCAGTGCTGACTCGGATGCCGCGAGGGGTACTTTGCTCGATTCCACTACGGAGGCGGAAGTCCATCGACTCCCCCAGTTAGTTTCCCAGCTAAAGCAGCCGGTTTATTTTTTGGCGGGCGACCAAGATCAAGTGATGGAACCCCGATATGTGAGACATTTGGCCAGTTTTCACTATCTGTTCGGCGGCTGTCACGAGAATGTGATTTCTATTCCCAATTGCGGTCATTTGTCTATGGTGGAACAGCCGGATTTTGTGGCTGACCAAATTCGCGATCGCCTGAAAACGCATTTGTAGGATTGGGTTCTTGGCAGAAACCGGGTTTCTGTTGTAAGCAACAGAGTTAACGGTTTCATGCAGGAAAGAAACCCGGTTTCTATTTGAGGGAAGGTTAGTGGTTTTGGTAAAGATTCATTACGTCCGCGATCGCCATCCGGGATTTTGCCCCCAGGGTTAAGGGGGAATGATGACCCCGGTTTAGGTGGGCTGCTGCCGCACAACCAATCATCGCCGCGTTGTCGGTGCAGTATTTCAATGGGGGAAAAATTACCCGCAAATTATGGGCGATCGCTGCGGTTTGTAAGTGACTGCGTAAGCTACTGTTGGCGGCGACGCCTCCGCCGACCACAATGGTATCCAGTCCGTAATCTGTGGCACAGGCGATCGCCCGTTTAGTCAAAGATTTGGCTACCGTAGCTTGAAAACTGGCCGCTAAATCGGCGATCGGCATTTCCCCCGGTTCTGCGTGTAATTTTTCCACCAATCGCATCACAGCGGTTTTTAAGCCGCTAAAACTGGAATCATAAGGATGATATCCCCCTTCTGGCAAAGATATTTTTCCTTCTGGTAAAGCAAACGCCTTGGGATTGCCGGATCGGGCGATTTTGTCGATCGCCGGCCCCCCTGGGTAGCCCAAATTTAATAATCTGGCGACTTTATCAAAGGCTTCTCCGGCGGCATCATCACGAGTTTGCCCCAGGCTTTGATAAGTCCCACAATCTTTCACATAAATTAGGCTGGTGTGACCCCCAGAAACCAACAGACAGAGAAATGGGGGCTGTAACTCCGGTTCGGCGAGGTAGGAGGCGTGAATATGCCCTTCGAGGTGGTGAATGCCTAAAAATGGCTTACTGTGTACGATCGCCAGGGTTTTTCCGGCAGTTAACCCCACCAATAACGCCCCCACCAGACCTGGTGTACAGGTGGCGGCAATGCCGTCGATCGCCCCCCAGTCGGTTTGGGCATCGCGGAATGCTTGGGCGATCGCCTGATTCACCGTCTCTAAATGGCATCGGGATGCCACCTCTGGCACCACTCCACCATAGACTTGATGCTGAGAAATTTGAGATGTGACGACATTACTTAAAACTTGACAATTCTTAACAATTGCCACGGAAGTTTCATCACAACTTGTTTCGATTGCTAAAACTTGTGCCATTATCTGCTAATTTGGCTTGATATGTTGCCCATTTGTAGTAGCTTAAATTTTAATGGGTTAACAGTGCAGGGTACAATCAGTTTCCAGTTGTGGGAATAACGCTGATTTCAGTAAGTCTGCACATTTTGTAACACAACTTATCATTCCGTAACAAAAGGTAACAATCTCAATGAGAAAATTCTTAGCGCTCATCTTGGCGGTTTGCCTCTGGTTTAGTTTCGCTCCCATTGCTTCGGCGGATTATGCTAATCTGACCCCCTGTGCTGACAATGCTGCATTTATCCAACGGGCGAAAAGTGCCACCACTGAACAAGCCAAAGCACGCTTTGAACAATATTCTTCACTGTTGTGTGGCGAAGAGGGTTTACCTCACTTAATTGTGGATGGAAATTTAGCTCATGCTGGTGAATTTCTGATTCCTAGCATTCTATTTCTCTATATCGCTGGTTACATTGGTTGGGCTGGTCGTTCTTATCTCCAAGCGATCAAAAAAGAAGGCAATGCCGAGGAAAAAGAAATCATTATCGATATTCCTTTGGCGATTAAATGCTCTCTCGGTGCCGCCGCTTGGCCCGTTGCCGCTTTAGGCGAAATGACCAGTGGCGCCATGTTTGCCAAAGATAATGAGATTACTGTTTCCCCCCGTTAATCCCATTAGATGATGGTCCGAAACGCAAATTTCATTAATTCGTCAATGACTCAGCTATGATTTAACAAATCCACTCTAAAATTTGGAGAAGCCCTCATGCAAGATTTGCTCAAGTATCTGTCTACGGCTCCAGTTGTGTTAGCCATTTGGATGTTTATTACTGCGGGAATTTTAATTGAATTTAACCGCTTTTTCCCAGACTTACTGTTCCATCCCATGTAATTTCGCTCAAATTTAGCGGCGATTTTCCCGGTTGGAAAACGATTCTTAACATTTCTACTCTTGGTTGATTTTTTGGCGATCGCTTTTCTGATTCAGGAATGGCGATCGCTTTTTACTGAATTGGCGGATTCAAAATATTCCCAGGATTAGCTTATTTTATGGAACCGATTTTAATGATTTTGGTGTTTATGAAATGGCTGCAAGAAAAACCGGCCATGTTTTTACCAACTTCATGGCAAGATTTACCGAATTTAAAACAAGATTTAGCAGAATTGAATGATGATGAAATTTTTCCCATTGCCCACACTATTGGTAAATGGTGTTCTAAACATAATCTGGGGGAAGCATTAAGTAAAGATACTGATTGGATGGAAGTGGCAGAACCCCTGGAGGATAATTCTCGGTTCCCTGATGATATAGAGAATCCTTTGGAGTTACTTTGTCAATTAATTGAACAGCAATATCAAGTTTTGGCAGGCGATCGCTAATTGTCTGGGGTTGATGGTGGGGGTCGAGAAACCGGGTTTCTGTTTTGGGTATCAGGAGTTATCTGTGGAATGCGGAAAAGAAACCCGGTTTCTGGGGTTCTGGGGTTCTGGGGTTGATGGTGGGGGTATAGAAACCGGGTTTCTGTTGTGGGTATCAGGGTTTATCTGTGGAATGCGGAGAAGAAACCCGGTTTCTGGGGTTCCCAAAATAAAATAGTAGATTCGTAGGGGCGAAGCATTCCGGCAGATAATTTTGGGCTGAAACAGAAGATATATTACCGGAATGCTTCGCCCTCTGTATAATTCCGGCGAATAATTTTTGGCTGAAACAGAAGATATATTACCGGAATGCTTCGCCCTCTGTATAATTCCGGCGAATAATTTTGGGCTGAAACAGAAGATATATTACCGGAATGCTTCGCCCTCTGTATAATTGCGGCGAATAATTTTGGGCTCCAACAGAGGATATATTACCGGAATGCGCGGGTCCAGAGGCAGTTCTGTAGGGGCGAAGCATTCCGGCAGATAATTTTGGGCTGAAACAGAAGATATATTACCGGAATGCTTCGCCCATTTACCACGCAAAGGGCGAAGCATTCCGGTAATAAGTTACTGGTTTTTAGCGACAAATATCTGCCGGAATGCTTCGCCCCTACAGGGGTAAACGTGGGGGTATAGAAACCGGGTTTCTGTTGTGAATATTAGAAGTTATCGGTGGAATGCGGAGAAGAAACCCGGTTTCTGGGGTTTTCTCGGAATTGGAAGGTGAGATATAGTGAGAGTATTGCCAAGCAGAGGGAAACGAACTATGAAATCGGCGATCTCTTTAGAAGAGACAATTCTGGACAAAGTTAAAGATTTATCCGATCGACGACAACAACAGGTACTCGATTTTATTGAATTTCTGCTACAGAAAGATGCACCTTCGGAGAAATTTCAGCATCCTGATGGTCGTCCTATGTCCGCATTGGAAGCTGCGGGAGATTTGGTGGGATGTATTGAAGGACCGGGGGATTTATCCATGAAAAAACAAGAATTGAAAAGGCATCCAGTACAATGAAGCGTCAGGTAATGTTAGATGCGGGGCCGTTAGTTGCTCTGATTGACCGAAACGATCGCTTTCATAACTGGGCGAAACAGGAATGGAGTCAGATTGAGCATCCCCTGTTGACTTGTGAAGCGGTGATTACTGAGTCTTGTTTTTTGGTAAAAACCGTCTATGGTGGTCAAGCAGGGATTCTATCATTACTCCGCAAAGGGGTGATTAAAATTGCCTTTAGGTTAGAGGATGAACTCAGAGAAATTGACGAATTGATGCAACGCTATCAGTCTGTACCCATGTCTCTAGCGGATGCTTGTTTAGTCAGAATGGCTGAATTAAATCCCGCTAGTGAGATATTGACGTTAGATAGTGATTTTCTGATTTATCGGAAGTTCCGCAGTCAACCGATTTCTCTGATTATGCCTTAAGTGGGGCTCTAGAAACCGGGTTTCTGCTGTGGGTATCAGGGGTGATCTGTGGGATGCAAAAAAGAAACCCGGTTTCTGGGGTTATTGTTTCTACCAATTATCTGGTTTTTGAGGAGTTCCTGGGATATTTGGCGCAGTATTATTCAGGGAAGAGTGAATAAATAAACCCAAACTTATGCCAATAATTGCTGTTAAAAATACTGACAGATAAATTAATAATAAATTTTGCGGATTTGCCACCTTGACAGTTGTCGGTGGTGGGGATATAATGGTGATAGTCATGGCTGACAAAGCTTCGGTAGCATTTTGATAACGTTTTGCCGAATTATAGGCCACCATTTTATTTAAAAATGCCGCTAATTCGGCACTGACAGAAGCTTGATTTTGCCAGATAATTTCTAAGCTGTTGGGGTCGCGAGGTAGTTGTTGGGGAAGTAGTCCGGTTAAGGCTTGAATTGCCAGCATTCCCACTGCATGAATATCGCTGGAAAAATTGGGATAGCCTTTTTCTTGTTCGTCGGGCATATATCCGGGCGTACCAATGGGCAAGGTAAAGGTAACTGTTCCCTGTTGGTTGGTGGGTTTTGTGGCAATTTGTTTGACTGCCCCAAAGTCAATTAGGACGATTTTTCCGTCACTGCTACGGCGACGGATATTCGCGGGTTTGATATCTCGATGAATGATGTTTTGTTTGTGGACAATTTCTAGGGCTTCTAGGATTTCTCGTAATAGTTGGGTTACTTCTGGTTCACTGAGTTTGTTCCTATTTTGCGGGGGGATTTCCTCGGTTAAATCATGGCCTTCAATATATTCTTGAACTAGATAAAATTCTTGGTTTTCCTCAAAGTGGGCGAATAATTTGGGGATTTGCCGAGGAACTTCAGAAGGTTCTCCGAGTTTATACAGAACTTGCGCTTCTCTTTCAAATAAAATTTTCGCCGCTTGTAATACGAAGGGCTGGTTAGACTGGGGTTTAAGTTTTTTTACAATCCGATATGGGCGATCGGGAAGATGGGTATCTCGCGCTAGATAAGTTTCGCCAAATCCACCTTTGCCTAAGAATTTTTCGATTTGGTAATGTCCGCCAAGAATTTGTCCGGTTATCATATATAAGGGATGCACTGGGGGCATAATTCCACAAAATAATTACAGCTTACGCAATGCTTGCGCCCGCTTACGCAATGCTTGCGCCCGCTTATTTTATTTTGGCATAATAAAAAAATAGGAGCGCTACTTATATATCTTACCGATACCTAACCGATATTTGGCAGAGATGTCTTGTAGCTATAGTTATCCGATATTTTAACCGACATAACCAACCCTAGAGGACTGAAAATATTATGAAATTGCCATATTTACTGTTGGTGCTGCTGGTGGTTGCGGTTTTGGCTGGTTTTGGTTTAGGGGCTTTTTTAAATCAAGCGCCATTAAGTACCGCTGAAGGACAAAAAAGTCAGGAACCGGAAGAACCGACTACTTTTAAATGCGTTCAAGGGAACAGTGGTTGGGCAACGATCGCTGAACAGGGTAACGCGGTGTCCAAAACCCCCCTGTTTACTTGGAATAGCGAGGAATTTGGGGACAAATGGACGCCAGAAAACCGTTGTTATGAGGTGACAAGAAGGCTAAACGTTTTCGTAGGGAATAATGGCGGGAAGTTATCCAATTTGAATTTAACTTATGGACCGGTAAACGGGCAAGAGGTGGTTTGTGTGGTGAATCAGCAGTCAACCTGCACCGATGATAACCTACTGTTTACCCTGAGTCAGAAAAACGCCGCAACTCCCAGAACGGCAATAACGAAGATTACTGATTTTAGCGACGGTAAGGCTGACGCTCAACGTATAGAGGAGGATGGTTTGCCCCAGTATTTTCCTTTGCAGGGCTTGGTGAATTTTTCGGGAAGCTGGTGAGAGAAACCGGGTTTCTGTTATGGGTATGTAGGGGCGAAGCATTCCGGCAAATAATTTGGGGCTCCAACAGAGGATATATTACCGGAATGCTTCGCCCAGAGGCAGTTCTGTAGGGGCGAAGCATTCCGGCAAATAATTTGGGGCTCCAACAGAGGATATATTACCGGAATGCTTCGCCCAGAGGCAGTTCTGTAGGGGCGAAGCATTCCGGCAAATAATTTGGGGCTCCAACAGAGGATATATTACCGGAATGCTTCGCCCTCTGCACAATATTAGGGCAAAGCATTCCGGTAATAGGTTGCTGGTTTTTAGCGATAAATATCTGCCGGAATGCTTTGCCCCTACAGGGGTAAATAAAAATTTTCGCAGAAACCCGGTTTCTGGGGTTTTGGGGTTAGCCGTGGGGGTATAGAAACCGGGTTTCTGTTGTGGGTATCAGGGATTATCTGTGGAATGCGGAGAAGAAACCCGGTTTCTGGGGGTTTTGGGGTTTTGGGGTTATCTGTGGGGGTCTAGAAACCGGGTTTCTGTTGTGGGTATCAGGGGTTATCGGTGGGATGCGATAAAGAAACCCGGTTTCTGGGGTTTCTGGAGTTTTGGGGTTAGCCGTGGGGATCTAGAAACCGGGTTTCTGTTATGGGTATCAGGGGTTATCTGTGGGATGCGGAGAAGAAACCCGGTTTCTGGGGTGCTGGGGTTATCCGTGGGGATCTAGAAACCGGGTTTCTGTTATGGGTATCAGGGGTTATCTGTGGAATGCGGAGAAGAAACCCGGTTTCTGGGTTTCAATCCATCCGCTGCCAACCGCTATCCTGAAATAAAATACCAGGGCGAAGCATTCCGGGAATAAGTTACTGGTTAAGAGCGATAATATATCTGCCGGAATGCTTCGCCCCTACAATAAATCTCGATTATGATGCCAAAATTACCGCAGAAACCCGGTTTCTTGATTATCGCCATCCTGACTCTGGGCCTCGGTGTGGGGGCCTGTGGGAAGCTGTCGTCCGAGGATGTGGCGAAAACAGCCCTGGAAGTCACCGTGATGGTGGATGGCTGTGCGGCGGGTTCGGGAATGATTTATCGTCGTGAGGGCAATACTTATTCGGTGTTGACCGCCCATCATGTGGTAAAAGATGCCCAGATTACTTGTTTGATTATCACTCCTGATGGCTTCCGGCACAATGCAAATCCCCAAGTCACTGTCCCAGTCCCGGATGTGGATTTGGCGGTGATGACTTTCACCAGTGAGAAGGACTATAAACTGGCGAAGTGGGGAGACTCGGATCAGGTGGCTGCGGGGCAAACGGTCTATGTGGCGGGGGCTCCAGAACCGACCGAGGCCATCCCTAACCGCACCATAATAGCCCCCGATGGCAAAATTATCGGCAAAATTTCCCAGCCAAATCAGGGTTATAGCTTAATTTACAACAATATCACTCAACCGGGAATGAGCGGCGGGCCGGTATTGGATGACCAAGGCAAAGTGATTGGGGTTCACGGTCGGGGGGATAGGAATGGTGGGGAAAAAACTGGGCAGAATTTGGCGATTCCTATTGCGACGTTTTTGGATACCCCCCAACCCCCCTTAGCAAGGGGGGGGAATGAGCAAAATCCCCCCCAACCCCCCTTAGCAAGGGGGGGGAATGAGCAAAATCCTGGGAACAGTAGTCAAAATTCCCCCCAACCCAGGAATAACCAAACTCCCCCCTTTTTAAGGGGGGCTGGGGGGGATCTGCGCGGCGATTTCACCCTGGCCGCATTACAGCAACAAGGGATGATAAAACGACTGGGACGGGGATTTATCAGCGAAGTAATTGCCCTGAACCAGGAATTAACCGTGGTGATTTCTGGTGGTGGAGCAACTTTATTTAATCTCGCCACTGGGGAAGCCCTCTGGGAAATTGATTGTCCGGCTTGGGGTGGGGCAGTGAGCGCCAATGGGCGGTTATTAGCATTACATGGAGGTAAAGATATTTATCTGTGGGATTTAACCACGGGGCGGTTTTTGTACCAAATCACTGGACCAGCAAACAGAGTGAGTAGCGTCAGCTTCAGTCCCGATGGTCAAACTCTGGCTTCTGGGAGTGATGATAAAACAGTGCGACTGTGGGATGTGGCGACGGGACGGGAACTACGCCAATTCCAGGGACATACACAGGGTGTGAATAGCGTCAGCTTCAGTCCAGATGGTCAAACCCTAGCTTCTGGGAGTTACGATAACACAGTGCGACTGTGGGATGTGGCTACCGGACGGGAACTGCGCCAACTCACCGGACATACATACAGTGTGGAAAGCGTCAGCTTCAGTCCTGATGGTCAAACCCTGGCTTCTGGGAGTGGGGATGATACAGTGCGACTGTGGGATGTGGCTACCGGACGGGAACTGCGCCAACTCACCGGACATACAAACTATGTGATAAGCGTCAGCTTCAGTCCTGATGGTCAAACCCTGGCTTCTGGGAGTGAAGATAAAACCGTGCGACTGTGGGATGTGGCTACCGGACAGGAACTGCGCCAACTCCAGGGACATACAAACAGTGTGAGTAGCGTCAGCTTCAGTCCTGATGGTAAAACTCTGGCTTCTGGGAGTTGGGATAATACAGTGAGACGGTGGGATGTGGCGACGGGACAGGAACTGCGCCAACTCACCGGACATACAAACTATGTGATAAGCGTCAGCTTCAGTCCCGATGGTCAAACCCTAGGTTCTGGGAGTGAGGAGGACGAAACAGTGCGACTGTGGGATGTGGCTACGGGACAGGAACTGCGCCAACTCAGGGGACATACAAGCTATGTGTATAGCGTCAACTTCAGTCCTGATGGTCAAACCCTGGCTTCTGGGGGTAATGATGGCACAGTGAGACTGTGGGATGTGGCCACGGGACGGGAACTGCGCCAACTCAAGGGATATACAGCCACCTTCAGTCCCGATGGTCAAACCCTGGCTTCTGGGAGTAGTGATCAAACAGTGCGATTGTGGGATGTGGCTACGGGACGGGAACTGCGCCAACTCACCGGACATACAGACAGCGTGAATAGCGTCAGCTTCAGTCCTGATGGTCAAACCCTGGCTTCTGGGAGTTGGGATAAAACAGTGCGACTGTGGGATGTGGCTACGGGACGGGAACTGCGCCAATTCACCGGACATACAGACAGCGTGAATAGCTTCAGCTTCAGTCCTGATGGTCAAACCCTGGCTTCTGGGAGTCGGGATAAAACCGTGCGACTGTGGGATGTGGCTACGGGACGCTCACTGCGCCAACTCACCGGACATACAGATAATGTGAGAAGCGTCAGCTTCAGTCCCGATGGTCAAACCCTGGCTTCTGGGAGTTGGGATGAAACAGTGCGGCTGTGGGATGTGGCTACGGGACGGCAACTGCGCCAACTCACCGGACATACAGGCCAGGTGTTTAGCGTCAGCTTCAGTCCAGATGGTCAAACCCTGGCTTCTGGGAGTGTGGATGGGGTGGTGCGGTTGTGGAGGGTGCGGTAGGGCCGCCATCGGTGTGGGGGGTGTGGGGAGTGTGGGGGGGGTGGGGGGTGTGGGGAGTGGTTCTGTAGGGGCGAAGCATTCCGGCGAATGATTTGGGGCTGAAACAGAGGATATATTACCGGAATGCTTCGCCCTCTGTTACAGGGGTTATCCCGTGGGGGTAGAGAAACCGGGTTTCTGTTATGGGTATCAGGGATTATCGGTGGGATGCGGAGAAGAAACCCGGTTTCTGGGGGTTTTGGGGTTTTGGGGTTGATGGTGGGGGTAGAGAAACCGGGTTTCTGTTGTGGGTATCAGGGGTTATCTGTGGGATGCGGAGAAGAAACCCGGTTTCTGGGTTTCATCCCATCCGCTGCCAACCGCTATCCTGAAATAAAATAGTCAAAAATAGGCACAAATAGAAATGACTACTCAACTCACTCAAAAACAGGCGGAAAAACTGGCTTTAATTCAAAACCAAACCAAACAAAGCCTAGAGCAAATTTTAGACTCAGCATTGGACTCTTATTATCAGCAAGTTATGCAAACTTCTCATAACCATCTGGAAAAATTTACTAAAATTGGCTTTGTGGGTTGCATTGAAGCTGAACCCAATTTGGCAGAAGACTGTGAGGCGATTTTAAGTCAAGAACTGGGAAATATAGAATGATTATTGTTGATACCGGGGTCTGGGTGGCTTTAGCCAACAAAAATGATACCCACCATGCAGCACTGTGGGATGCGGAGAAGAAACCCGGTTTCTGGGGTTGATGGTGGGGGTTGAGAAACCGGGTTTCTGTTGTGAATATTAGAAGTTATCTGTGGGATGCGGAAAAGAAACCCGGTTTCTGGGGGTTTTGGGGTTATCTGTGGGGGTAGAGAAACCGGGACCCAAGTTGTGGGTATCAGGGGTTATCTGTGGGATGCGGAGAAGAAACCCGGTTTCTGGGGTTCAATCCATCCGCTGCCAACCGTTATCCCAAAATAAAATAGTAGATTCGTAGGGGCGAAGCATTCCGGCAAATGATTTTTGGTTTAAACAGAGAATATATTACCGGAATGCTTCGCCCATACACCAAACAGAGGGCGAAGCATCCCGGTAATAGGTTACTGGTTAAGAGCGATAAATGTCTGCCGGGATGCTTCGCCCCTACAGCGGTTCATGTCATTATGTAGGGGCGAAGCAAGAGGAGCGAATAATTTTGGGCTGAAACAAGAGGATATATTACCGGAATGCTTCGCCCTCTGTATAATTCCGGCAAATAATTTGGGGCTGAAACAGGGGATATATTACCGGAATGCTTCGCCCTCTGTTACAGGGGTTATCTGTGGGGGTATAGAAACCGGGTTTCTGTTATGGGTATCAGGGGTTATCGGTGGAATGCGGAGAAGAAACCCGGTTTCTGGGATCGGGATGCTTTGCCCCTACGGGTAAATAAAGCAGTTCGTAGGTTGGGTCTTTGGAACGAAACCCAACAAACCAGGAGCAGGGGAGCAGGTTTCTGGGTTAAAATGCAACCACGAGGAGAGCAACCCCTGGAGACAGTGATGCAAATTACATTGAACAAGCAACAAGAGGAGTTTATCGCCGCCCAGTTAGCGAGGGGCAATTTCAATCATCCCGATGAAGTTGTGAATGCTGCCTTTCGTCTGCTGGAACAGTTGCAAACTGAGCATGAAGAATGGCTCACAGAAACCCGCGCTAAGGTGGAAGAGGCTGTGGCAGAAATGGACAGAGGCGAAGGGTTAGATGGGGAAACATTTGTGTTAGGAATTCTGGAGCGTTTTCAGCAGGCAAAGGGAGGTAACGTTGAGTGAGTCAGTATCAGATATCGCCCTCTGCCAGTCGGGATTTGAATGATATTTCCGAGTATTTTTTGTTGCAGAATATTGCAGCAGGAGAGCGCTTTTTTCAAGAATTCAACCGGAAATGTAAATATTTAACCCAGTTTCCTTATATGGGAAAAAGCTATGGGCATTTATTAACAAATTTGCGCGGTTTACCTTTGGACGGTTACATTATTCTTTATCGTACCGGAGGAGAAACGGTGGAAATTCTGCGGGTTGTGCATGGGCGACAAGACCTAGAAGAATTATTTAGAAATTGATGGTGGGGGTATAGAAACCGGGTTTCTGTTGTGGGTATCAGGGGTTATCTGTGGGATGCGGAGAAGAAACCCGGTTTCTGGGGGTTTTGGGGTTATCTGTGGGGGTATAGAAACCGGGTTTCTGTTGTGGGTATCAGGGGTTATCGGTGGGATGCGGAAAAGAAACCCGGTTTCTGGGGTTTTGGGGTTTTGGGGTTGATGGTGGGGGTATAGAAACCGGGTTTCTGCTGTGGGTATCCGGGGTTATCTGTGGGATGCAAAAAAGAAACCCGGTTTCTGGGGTTCCCAAAATAAAATAGTAAATTCGTAGGGGCGAAGCATTCCGGCAAATAATTGTGGCTAGAATTGCTTTATAACTTAAAAACAATTTTAGACGCACGTCAAGATTTGGATCGAGAAGATCGGGAGTTAATTATGGAACTATCGCCCATGTATTTGCAACGACTAGAAATCGCTACCCAACAAGGAGTTCAACAAGGAATTCAACAAGGAATTCAACAAGGAATTCAACAAGGAATTCAACAAGGAATTCAACAAGGGCAACGGCTGATGGTTGAAACCATGCTTCAAGTGAAGTTTGGCACAATAGATCGGGAGTTATCCCAAATTATTGAGCCGTTAATTCAACTATCTGCCCTGGAAATAACTCAACTGATTATGCAACTTAATCGAGAAGAGTTGTTAGCCAGATTTAACCCCGAAGGCTAGTTAATTTTATCAGGAATACCAGAAACCCGGTTTATTGGCAAACCGGGTTTTTTTGTCAATTTTTTGTCGGTGGCAAAATTTAAACAATTCTCAAGGATTTAGCCAGAACCCTTACCTAGTATCATCTTGGGCAATGCTTGAATCCAGGAAATGCGATCGCTGTCTTATATTTGTGGTCAAAAATGCCCTGGGTGGGGATTGAAAATGCGGCTAATCGGCGGTTAACTGGATCTGGATTTAGCGATTATCGGAAAATTTTCCTGGCAATTAGCTGCAAGTGTCCGCCAGGAAAAAATCACCCACAGGTCAGTTAGTATGAAAAAATCGTATTTTATTATCCCAGCAATTCTTTGGTTTGGCTTATTGCCCCTGTTTAGCTGTTCTAACAGTCAAGGGGCAAATTCTCCAAATAATCAAGGGACTAATCAGGTGGCTAATAATGCCGAAGGGACTCTACAATTACGGGCTAATGGAGAAGATTTTGTTAGGAAAGGTTTTGTGTCTAAAGATGGTTGGCAAATTTCCTTTGACCATGTTTATGTGAATTTAGCAGAGGTGAAGGCTTATCAAACAGATCCTCCTTATGATGCCCATAAAGGAGGGGAAATTCAAGCGCAAGAAATCGTGGATCTTGTGTCGATGAAAACTGTTGATTTGGCAGCAGGAGATGAAAATGCTGAACCGATTATAGTGGCGGAAATTCCGGCAAAAGCTGGTAGATATAATGCGCTTTCTTGGAAAATGACTCCCGGAACTAGCGAACCGAATCAAGGTTATCCATTAGTTTTAATTGGTAAAGCGAGTAAAGGGGGTGAAACGATTAACTTTAATCTGAAAATTAATCAAGAGTTAGCTTTTAAATGTGGTGAGTTTGTAGGGGAAGAACGCAAGGGTATTTTATCAACCGGAGGAACTGCTGATTTAGAAGCGACGTTTCATTTCGATCATTTATTTGGGGATGGAGAAAGTCCCCCGGATGATGAGATTAATACTGGGGCTTTAGGGTTTTCTCCTCTGGCAAATATTGCGGAAAATAATCAAATTGAGGCGGATTTGACCAGTTTGAAGGCTAAACTCGATCCAGCAGATTATGAGAAACTTAAAGGTATTTTACCGAGTTTGGGTCATGTGGGAGAAGGTCATTGTCACGAATTGTTGACCGAGAAATAACCAAACGAAAATTATAATAGAGCAATGTAGGGTGGGCAAAATTATGGGATTTATCCGCTGGATTTGATTAGGGCTTTTGCCCACCCTACAATATTACAATATGAGTTCCATCAATGTAGGGTGGGCAAAATTATGGGATTTATCCGCTGGATTTGATTAGGGCTTTTGCCCACCCTACAATATTACAATATTACAAGATTAATCCCAGGAGAATGTTATGATTAAAAAGATGAATTGGTTGATTGGATTAAGTTTACTGGGGGTGGTCAGTTGCCCCGGTGGTGCGATCGCGCATGGGGCAAATATTCAATATAAATCCACCAATGCCCTGCAAATTAATGCCACTTATGATAGTGGTCAACCCATGTCAAATGCTCAAGTAACAATTTATGCCCCGGACGATCCGGGTACTCCGTGGTTAACAGGAACTACTGATGAAAAAGGCGGGTTTATTTTTGTCCCCGATCCGACTAAAATTGGCAATTGGGAAGTAAAAGTTCGGCAAGCGGGTCATGGGGATATTATTAGTATTCCTGGGGCTATTTCTGGGGGTAATTCCCCAAGTTCGATTAACCAAAATGAACCGAATGCTGAAAATCAGTCAGAAACCCAGAATCAGCAATCAGTTGCTAACAAAAACTATACTCCAATGCAAAAAAGTCTAATGATTATTTCCGTGGGTTGGGGATTTGTGGGAACTGCTTTGTTTTTTTCCCGTAAATCTCTGGAACAGCAACATTAATAAGTAGATGAACATAATTAACTGTAATTTTCTTTCTCCGACGTAAATCATTGGATTCCCGCTTTCGCGGGAATGACAGTTTTTGCATTTAATAGGGTCTGCGATCTTATTTATGCACATCTACTTATGATCTATTTACTTATAGTCAAATATTACTGATTTTTCTTGACTGTTTTTCCTTTACTATTTTTTGGGAATATTATGCATATTGCGGATGGGATTCTCCCAGCTAAAGTTTGTATTGGTGGCTATGCGATCGCTGGTTTAGCGACTTGGTATTCTTTGCGGCAAATTAATCGACAAAAAAATCCCCAACAAGGTATTCCCAAAGCGTCTTTATTGACTGCTGCCTTTTTTGTGGCCTCGGGAATTAGTATTCCTATTCCTCCCGCAAGTGTTCATTTTGTCCTTAATGGACTGTTAGGCACGATTCTGGGATATTATGCCTTTCCCGCGATTTTGATTGGCTTATTTTTCCAAGGTCAAATGTTTGGTCATGGGGGTTTAACGACGTTGGGAGTCAATGCGACGATGATGGGAATTCCGGCTATTTTAGCTTATCATATTTTTCAGTTACGCTATTTATTTAGGGAGCAAAAGCCGGTTATTACTAGCATTTTTGCTTTTATGTCGGGCGCTATTGGTTTAGGACTCGCTTTGATGATTTTTTTCATTTTAGTGATTAGCAATTTACCCGCTGAATTGGATAACCTGACTGAGCGATCGGCTCTTTATGGACTGATGCTGAGTCATATTCCTTTGATTATGATTGAGGGAATTTTTACGGCGATGTTAGTGATGTTTTTGCAACGAGTAAAACCAGAGTTAATTAAAGGTGAAGTAGCAAACAGGATGCCATTAAACGATGAAATTTAACCTTGATGAATATGCCCATTTAAATTCGCCGATCCATCGGTGGCAACCAGAAAGTAAATTAATCGGCTTGGGTTCATTAATGATTGCCTTTGCCGGGGTAGAAAAGTTGTTTTTATTGCCGGTAGTTTTGCTGATTACGGCGATCGTTTATCGATTGTCTCACCTACCTCGTTCTTTTTGGCAAACTCGGTTACGTTACCCAGGTTTTTTTCTGATGGGTGTGGTATTTTTGCTGCCATTTGTTTCTGGGGAAACGGTGATTAGTCAATGGGCAATTGGGCAATGGACTTTTCTAACTTTACGCCAAGAAGGTTGTTTGGCGATGCTGTTAATTGCCAGCCGGTTTGTGGCGATTATGACCATTTGTTTGGTGTTGTTTGGGACTTGTTCCTTTTTGACCACGATTAAGGCGATGCGATCGCTTGGTTTATCTCCTATTTTGGCAGATATGACCCTACTCTCTTATCGTTATATTTTTGAATTGGGGCAACAAGTGCAAACTCTAACCATTGCTTTACGGTTGCGGGGTTTTAAACCGCGTAATCTGACCCGGAGAAATTTGCGAATTTTTGCGTCGGTGATGGGGACTTTATTGGTCCGCAGTTATGAACAGTCAGAACAGGTCTATAATGCTATGCGTCTCCGAGGCTATGGCAAGATTAACCACAAGATTAACCAAAAGTTAACCCACCCATCCCTAGGGATTAAACAGAAAATTTTCCCGGATAAATTTAGCGCGATCGCCTTATCAATTTCTGTTATTATCGCCATCAGCTTAATCGGCACCGAAATTTTATTATAGGCATGAGCAATCAGCTATAAGCTATCAGGTATTTTCAGCAAATATTCGCTATAATCAAAAAATTAGCGAATCAATCCCAGGGCATAAGTAGCAAAATCTATGACAAGTCAATTGGAAAGAATTTCGGGTAAACGGGAAACGGTGAAAACCGCGATCGCCCTCAAAAACGTGAATTTTTCTTACTCAGATCGTGCCGGAACTTTAACAAATATCAATTTAACCATTGTACCGGGGGAACGAGTGGGGATTATCGGGCCAAATGGCGCAGGAAAAACCACGTTATTTTTATCGATTTGTGGGATTTTACCCGCTACGGGAGAAATCAGTCTATTTGACAAACCTGTAATTCCCGGTGAGTTTCGTTCAGAAATTGGCTTAGTGTTTCAAAATCCTAACGATCAATTATTCTGTGCTTCGGTGTGGGAAGATGTGGCATTTGGCCCAGAAAATATGGGACTTTCTCCCGAAGAAGTTAACCAAAGAGTTGACAGGGCTTTAAGTTTAACCGGAGTGCAAGAATTAGCCCCCCGTCCTCCTCATCATTTGTCTGGAGGGGAAAAACGTATGGTAGCGATCGCTGGTGTTTTAGCCATGCAACCGCAGTTAGTAATTTATGACGAACCTAGCGCGAATTTAGATGCTTTAGCCCGACGAAGGCTGATTCAATTTTTACAAGGGGCTTCAGAAACTATGTTAATTTCCTCTCACGATTTGGAGATGATTTTAGAAGTCTGCGATCGCGTTATTTTGATGGCCGCAGGAAAAATTATTGCCGATGGAATTCCGGCAAAAATTATGGGCGATCGGCAACTTATGACCGCATTTGGTCTGGAAAAACCCCATTCTTTACAGCATTTTTCTGGTTAGTCAGGGCGGGCGAAGCATTCCCGTAAAAAATTCACGCTTTTAACCATCAAACTTCTGCGGGAATGCTTCGCCCCTACAGTCGCCGATTTTGTATAAGGGCGTTGCATTCCCGTAAAAAATTTACGCTTTTAACCATCAAAATTCTGCGGGAATGCTTCGCCCCTACAGTCGCCGATTTTGTATAAGGGCGTTGCATTCCCGTAAAAAATTTACGCTTTTAACCATCAAAATTCTGCGGGAATGCTTCGCCCCTACAGTCGCCGATTTTGATTAAATTATACCCGCCGATTTACAATTGTCCAAACGGTTCCATCGGAACGAACAAAGGGGACAGAAATACTTTTAAATCCGGTAATAAATGGTTTTAAATAAACTTGCCAATAACTCGGACTCATATCATCAGCGATCGCCTTCAATGCTTTGACTTCTTCGGCCAATTCTGCCGCTAACTCATTGATGCGTTGGGCATGAAGTTTAGCTTGGGCTTGACTGGCTTCTAATTCTTGTAAAATCGGATTACGACCATCAGCTTTTTGTTGTTGGAGTTGCTGCTGTTTTTGGTTTAATTGTTTTTGTAAAGCCGCGATCGCATCATCAATTCCTTTAATTTCGGCGGAAATTACCGCAGTTTCTCTCGCCTGAGTCCGATAAGCATCAGAAATCGCTTCTGGGGAATCATTCACAGGGGCGATCGCTGGAATTTTCATCCGAGAACGTTCTTTTTGGAGTAGATAAATCTGATTCCGAATCGCTTCAATTTCTGTGTGCAGTTTCTGCATAATTGATTCCCCTAAGTCGCGAGAAAGAGCATGGCTAATCTTTGTATCATTATTTTACATTACTTTACATTGTTTT
The DNA here is from genome assembly GCF_040564635.1 of Planktothricoides raciborskii GIHE-MW2. Lineage (NCBI taxonomy): Bacteria > Bacillati > Cyanobacteriota > Cyanophyceae > Oscillatoriales > Oscillatoriaceae > Planktothricoides > Planktothricoides raciborskii. The sequence continues at coordinate 3,535,751 of NZ_CP159837.1, read as the reverse complement.
ACATTTTTTTTCTCTAAAACTGAAGTTTTCTCTAGAATTTTATCCCCCTTGTTTATGGTCAAAGCCCAACCAACTGAAAATTTTGCCGGTCAATGACCAACCCCCTAACCCACTAATCGCGATCGACGAGATTTTGTTCTGAATTACACCTGATTCCCGATCCGCGATGCCCGTCTCTGGATCCGATCAAAGCACAATAGTCCTCCAGCATAACCACAAACCGATTGTTGCAGTATTTTCATGCCAGCACCCCATCCGTAAGGGCGAAGCATTCCGGTACAAAATTTTTTATTTTGTTCCAGAGATTATATGCGGTCATGCTTCGCCCCTACCCTACTAAGCATCTGTGGTCTATTCAGCAGAAAAGCGCTGTAATTTGGGGTAGAGGGCTGGCAATAGCTACCCTACTCACCGTAAAAATCGAAATAAGATAATAAACCGCAAGTTGGCCAAACTAGCGGTGAGAATTTATATTAGAAAAGAAAATAAAAAAAAGCGGGAATAAGTCTATTTTGCGGGTTCTTTTGCCGGTAAAGAAGCCTCTAACTTCAAACAATTGCGACCATCAACTTCCAGCTTATACTCCACCCGATCCATCAGCTTCTTCATAATCAGCCAACCATAGCCACCATCGGGCATTTGTTCGGGAACGGGCTTGGAATATTCTGATAAATCATAGCCCTTGCCATAGTCCCAAACTTCCAGAGCTAAGTCGCGCTCCTTCACTTCCAAGCGCAACAATACAGGTAAATTTGGTTGTTCTTTATGAGCATGACGCACCACATTAGAGTAAGCTTCAGCTAACACTAAGCGTAAGCGATTCGCTTGCCGGGGCCAATCCACTTTTTCCCCTAAATCCATTTCTAAACAACTCAAGAGCCAATGTTCGACCACAGACAAAAATCGCAAATCGCTGGGTACATGTAACTCAGTTTTCATCTTCCTACAGAACCTCTAGAGATAATATTGTTTGGTCATCTTCCTGTTGTTGAGCCACCTCTCTGACGCGAGCTAATACAGAATCTACATTTAGCTGGTCAGTCTGTTGCAGCAATATTTGCCACAAGCCTTCTTGTTCCAACATTGAACCCACTGAAAGTCCCTTAATCGAGGGGTCTGCATTGGTAACGGTGGCTTCGGTCAGTCCATCACTGGTGAGGAGAAAAACATCGCCGGGACTTAACTGTAAGCTGCCGGATTTGCCTCTCCAGATCGGCAAAATCCCTAAAGGAATGCCCCGTGCTTTGAGGAAATTCGGTTCCACGGGTGCGGATTTGGTAATCACTGCCCGGTGAGACCACACCAGAGGATAAATATGTCCGGCATTGGTATAAGCGAGCTCGGAAGTCGAAGGCCGATAGCGAGCTAAAACCATTGTAATGAAACAGTTGTTGCCAATCAGATCGTCGGCTAATGCTTCATTCAAGTTTTTCATTACCACTTCGGTATCAGGAGAGAGTTCTTGAGAGAGTTCCCGACGCAACACGGACATGGCGCTGGCCATAAATAAAGCCGCCGGAACTCCTTTGCCGGAAACATCCCCCAAAGCAAGCCAGATGTCTCCTTGGGCGTGAACGTAAACTTCAAAAAAGTCACCCCCCACGGCTCTGGCAGGAAAACAGCCCGCTCGAACCCGGGCTGATTCCAGTTCCGGCCAACTTTGGCGCAATAAATTCATTTGAATTTGCCGAGCCACTTCCAGTTCAGCTTGCATTTGTTGGGCTTGCTCTTGGGTGCGTTGGTAGAGCTTGGCTTGAGACAGCGCTAGGGCAGATTGTTCCGTGACGCTTTCAATTAGCTGAATATCTTCTGGACTCCAATTGTCCCCACTGCCGTCTTGGTAGACAGAGAGAATGGCCAAGACTTCTTGACCACAGATCATGGGTACGACCAGTTGGGTGCTATTTTTGCCGTTGTCTTGATTTTGGACTAATTCGGTTTTGCGAGTTTGTAAGACGGTTTGTAGTAGCGGATCTTCGTGGAGGTTTTCATTGGTAGAATCAACGTGGCAATGGTAGTAAACGGCATCCTTTAAGAGCCGATCGCCCTCTACGGTTCGCAGCACGCAACTGGTGGCTTCAAAGTTTTCCCCCAGAGTTTGCACAATGGTTTGCAGCATACTGCGATAATCCAGGGATTCCCGGATTGTGGACATGACTGCATTAAACAGAGATTCCCGACGCAGCGATCGCTGTAACTCATTAGTTCTTTTCTTCAGAACGTTATAAGTGTCGTTGGCTTGTTGAACTACGGCTTTAAGTTCTTCTGGATTCCAGGGTTTGGTGATGTACTTGAACACCTGACCAGAGTTAATTGCATCTACCAGGTCTTCTACATCGGTGTAGCCGGTGAGTAAGATCCGAATCGTGTCGGGAAACCGATCTACGGTTTTGCCCAAAAACTCTGTCCCATTCATCTCGGGCATCCGCTGATCCGAGATGATAATCGCCATTTCGCCCTCTTCATCTAAGATTTCCAGGGCGCTGAAGGCGCTGTCTGCTTTGAAGACTTTATAATCTCGCCGAAATGTGCGGTAAAGCAAGTCCAAGTTGTCGATTTCGTCATCAACAACCATCATTTTCAATTTGCTCCCTTTTCCCCGACTCATGCAATCCCCCACTTAACTAATGGATTCACGGTGACGCAGGTGGGATAGTTCCCGATAACATCCATTTCTACATTAATGGTTATTGGGGTGATTTTTCCCCATTGGTGGCTGTGCAGAAATACTGGCATTAATAGAAATCTCCGGCTGTATCCTGGTGTGGTTACTTTCGCTACGGTTTTTGAGCGTCTGTGGGCTGATGTGCTTCGCAACACGCCCTTGGCGACGCTATTTATGCTCCTAAGTTTTAACTGGTCTATGGTTGGTTATTTTTTTCTATTCAACGGATTTGTTAGAATTTCAGTCATGTTTTTGGCAAATTCCCCTGAACCAGGAGCACTTCAAAACAAGACTAATCAATGCCGATGTCATTGTTGCTGTGAATTGAGTTTACCGTGATTCTGGGATTTAAGTTATCATCCAGGTTTTACCTCGAATTCTTTTCCCGGAGTTAATCTGACACAGTTCCGCAGTCAAACCGGAATAAACCATTATTTTATATATCACGGACTCAGCCGTTGGGCGATCCTCAGTTTGGCCGATCGCGATCGATTATTTTCCGCCAATTCCTCTCCTTTCGGGCGAACGGGCTTTTTGGTCAGCACCTCTAAAATCTCCGAGTCTCTCATGGCGTACTTCACCAAGCGGTCTTCCAAGCTGTGAAAACTAATCACCCCAATCCGTGCGCCGCATTTGAGTGCGTTTGGGGCATTGGCCAAAAAAGTTTCCAAACTGGAAATTTCCTCGTTCACGGCAATCCGCAGGGCTTGGAAAAACCGCGTGGCTGGGTGAGTTCGGCTATGGCGATAGCGTCGAGGCATACTGCGGGCAATTACCTCCGCCAATTCCGTGGTGGTGTTGAAAGGTCGCTTTTGCACGATGCGTCGTGCCATTTGCCTTGCCAGTCTTTCTTCGCCGTAATGATAAAAAATATCGGCGAGTTGCTCTTCGTCCCAGTAATTCACAATATCAGCGGCAGTGAGGGATTGGCGAGAATCCATCCGCATATCCAAAGGCCCAGTATTTCGGAAGCTAAAGCCCCGTTCGGCAATTTCTAGCTGACCAGAACTCACCCCTAAATCGGCAATGATCCCGTCAAACTGCTGATGGGTATAATCATAAGCAGCAAAATTCCCGTGCCAAAATTCAACTTGGGAACTATATTCGGCCAAATTTTTTTTCGCCACCGCGATCGCCATTTCATCGCGATCGATCGCCGTCACCCTGACATCTGGTGCTGCCGCCAACATTAACCGACTATGACCCCCTGCGCCCAAAGTCGCATCCAAATAATGCCCACCGGGTTGAATTTCCAACCGGGAAATCAACTCACCAGCTAATACTGGCTTGTGAATAAAATCTGCTGTTTTCTCTTGATTCACGATTAACCTCTGAACAGTCTGTACCAACGGAATTTTTTTGCGAGTTCCCTTTCGCGGGAATATCCGCTAGTTTCCATCCCCTGCATTTCCCTGAGAGCAAAGCACCTTTGTTCGTGCTTTTGTTACTAAATACTATCTACCTGATAGATTTTCGTTACTGCTAAATGACTTCACTCCCAGATTGTCTCCGGTTTCTATTGTATGCGGTTGTATGCGGTTAACTTCGCCTAAATCCGCTGCTGTCACCGTCTCTTGAAAAGTTCTCAGGCGATCACTCTTGTGAGTCCGTCTAGTTTTTTTGGGCAAAACCGGGAGATTACGGTTTTTGCCGTGGCGATGGTACAAGCTTCTTTTAAAATAGAAACTAATTGACCCGATTTCACCCAGAGAGAGAAATTACAGACCAATGGACACAAAAGCATTTAAACGCTCCTTACAGCAGTCGGAAAATTACTATCGCAAGGGATTTGGCCACGAAGAGGAAGTGAACGAGACAATGAACTCGGTTTATCAAAGTAGTCTGATCCAAGAAATTCGGGGTAACAATTACACCCTAAGTCGTGGAGATATAACCATCCGACTGGCAGAGGCTTTTGGTTTTTGCTGGGGAGTAGAACGAGCGATCGCGATCGCATTAGAAGCCCGCACCCATTTTCCCACAGAACGGATTTGGGTGACAAATGAAATTATCCACAACCCAGGGGTGAACCAAGACTTAAAAAATTTACAAGTGGAATTTATCCCGGTCAACAATGGAGAAAAAGATTTTTCCGTGGTGGACTCTGGAAATGTGGTAATTTTGCCCGCCTTTGGCGCAACGGTTCAAGAAATGGAGTTACTCAACAACAAAGGCTGCAAAATTGTCGATACCACTTGCCCCTGGGTTTCCAAAGTTTGGAATACCGTAGAAAAGCATAAAAAACGGGAATATACCTCGATTATTCACGGTAAATATAAGCACGAAGAAACCATCGCCACCAGTTCTTTTGCCGGGAAATATTTAATCGTCCTAAATGTCCAGGAAGCCGAATATGTGGCGCAATATATTCTGGAAGGGGGGGATAAAACCGAATTTATGGCGAAATTTGCCAAAGCTTGCTCGGCGGGCTTTGACCCTGATCGAGATTTAGAACGAGTGGGCATTGCCAATCAAACCACGATGCTGAAAAGTGAAACCGAAGAAATTGGCAAACTGTTCGAGCGTACCATGCTGAAAAAGTTTGGGCCGACGGAATTAACCGAGCATTTTCAAACCTTTAATACTATCTGTGATGCCACCCAAGAACGGCAAGATGCTATGTTTAATTTGGTGGGAGAACCGTTAGATTTAATGTTAGTAATTGGCGGGTTTAATTCTTCTAATACCAGCCATTTACAAGAAATTGCCGAACATCGTGGGATTCCTTCTTATTGGATTGATGGTCCTGGCCGAATTCTTCCCGGTAATCGGATTGAATATAAGACGTTACATGGGGAAATTGAAGTTAAAGAAAATTGGTTGCCTGATGGCAAAATTATTGTGGGAATTACTTCTGGGGCATCCACTCCCGATAAGTCTGTAGAAGAGGCGATCGCCAAAATTCTGGAACAGAAAACCGCCCCAGCTTTAGTTTAATTAATCTAGTAGGGTGGGCATTGCCCACCAAAGATGTTGCGCTTGACTCTTCCCTTAGTTTGGTTGGGTTTACTTACGTCAACCCAACCTACTAGCTAACCACCAACTAACAATCAATAACCACCAACCACCAACCATCAACCATCAACCAATAACCATCAACCATCAACCAATAACCAACAACCAATAACCAACAACCAATAACCAACAACTAATAACTAATCTAACGTTGATTTTGTAATTTTCTCATTTCCGTTTGAATGCTGACGCCAATTTGTAAGGCGCGATCGAGAAATTGCCCATATTCACTGGCTCGATCGCTCACTTGTAACGCTTGAATGGCGGTTAAATTATTGGCAAATAACTCGGGATTTGTGCCGATAAATTCTTTATTTTCTCGGAGGATTCTTTCGGTTCTTAAAGCCCGCAGTAAATCTTCTCTCGTGAGGTTTAAGGCAGAAATCACCGTTTGGCGATCGCTGATAGTCGCATCTCGATTTCCTGCGGCTTCGATTTGGTCGCTAATTTGAATGGCTTTAATCACAGAATTATAGCGTTCTACATCTTGCAAGAGGCTAACTAATGCGGTTAAAGTGGTTCTTTTTTGCCACAGCCAACGCCCGATGATAATTATTACCAAAGTAGCACAAATTACCGCGATCGCTACGGGGACAGATGGGCCAATTAGAGGCAAGATAATAAATGTATAAATAACGCCAACAATTATCGGCATCAACGCCACGGCAATTAGTATTTCTTGGAGTAAAAAGTTTAACACATCTTGGGGATTTTTTAAATCCAGGGGTCGGGCAATTTCGCTGGGGTCAATGCCGATAAAATGTCTGAGTTCTCCCTGGGTAATTTCTAATGCTTTAATGTCATTATCACTCATTTTGAACAAATCCGTAAATTACAAATAAATGGATTATGGCTTAAAAAAATCGGTCTTGTTTAAGTTTACGCATTTCCGCTTGAGCATTAAGGGCAATTTGCAAGGCTTCATTAAGTAATCTACCCCTTTCCGTAGCGCGATCGCTCATTTGCATGGCTTCCACAGAAGTTAAATTATGGGCAAATAAGTCCGGGTTTCGGGTAATTACCTGCTGATTTTCGCGAAAAATCCGTTCTGTTTTCAATGCCCGAACTAAATTTTCTCGCGTATGTCTCAGGGCAGTAATCACTTGTTTGCGATTAATAATTTCCACATCCGTATTTCCCACGTCTTCTAAGAGATCGTTGAGATGAATCACGTCAATTAAATCATTATACTTTTCCACGTCTGCTAAAATTCCTAGCAAAGACTCCGCTTTCCGGGTGTTATTTTTTAGCCAGAAAAACCGGGCAGCGATCGCCACCACCAGAGAAGCGATCGCCATACTACCAAACAGCAACCAGGGCATTTGATTCGCAATCATTAAATCAAAAGTTATCCCCCTAAGTTGCCAAAACATCACATCCCCAAAAGTCAGGGAACCCAGAAAAACCATTCCGGTTAAACCAAAAACCACCGTAGTTTCTTTATACAAAAATTTAGAACGTTTTTGCTGGTCTTTCAGAGTATAATTTTGCATCAAATCATCCACAGAAATCCCGCTGATGCGGCGAATTTCTCCTTTAGTAATTGGCAGTCCTTCCAGGTCACGTCGCACGGCTGAATACTCCTATAATTAGTTGATGGTTGTTGGTTGATGGTTGATGGTTGTTGGTTGATATAGCAGTCCTAAATGATTTATAACATCTGTCTTCTCCCCTCTCCCTTTCTGGGAGAGGGGTTAGGGGTGAGGGCTTATTTCACGATTGAGTTAGGATTGCTATAGTTGATGGTTGATGGTTGATGGTTGTTGGTTGATAGTTGTTGGTTGATGGTTGTTGGTTGATAGTTGTTGGTTGATGGTTGGTTGGTGAACAAAGAACGAAGAACAACCAACAAATAACCAATAACCAATAACCAATAAAATTAACCAGAAGTAGACCAAAAATAAAATAAGCGTTGATCGGCTTTTTCTCCAATATCAGCATTGTAATCACTATAATCTAAAATTCCTTGACTTTGCACCCATTCAATCATTGCGTCATTCCAAGGATCAGTATTATGTGTATGAACATACAGTAACCCATGAGGACTCAAACGAGCTAAAAGTGCTTGCATCCCTTCAAAGGTTTTTTCCCCAGATTTTCCCCAAAAACATTGCAGCGTTTTTCGAGTAATAATCACATCAAATGGCCCTGGACAACAATCAGAATTAAAAATATCTCCAGTCACTAATTTCACAGACTTAATTTTTGATATTTCCTCTTGATAAAAATTACCAGCGGGTTCCTTATTCCCTGGGTAATTCTCTTGATAAAAACCCCTCAGATCCGATGGATTCAGTGGAAAATTAGCCAAAAATTTATTAGCCTCCGATGAAATATCCAAGGCTGTCACCGAAAATTCCTCATTAGCAAAAAAGTAAGGTTCTAGGGAAATGCCATTGCCCGCACAGAGAATTGTTTTATAGCCGTGTTTTTTAAATAAAGGAACTAGCTTATGATAATCAGAAAACATTGAACAAAAAAAATCATTATAATAAAATTGATTATTTGAAATAATATATTTCCAGAATAAATTCCAACCGTCTGCATCACTTGCATTAAAAGCAATTGGATAATCAGACATATAGATGCCAGCTAGATGCCAGCGGCCTTAACTGCATCAAATCCTTCGGGGAATAAGGTTTCATAGTTATACTGAATATGCGTTAAGTTGGCTTTTTCTAGGTTTGCACTGCGTAAATTAGTATTTTTTAAATTGGCTTGGCGTAACCGAGTTTTATATAAATTGGCTTGAATCATAATCGCGCCACTTAAATCAGCTTGTAACAATAAAGCTTCTTGTAATATGGCTTTGTTGAGCAAAGAACGGCTCAGATTGGCACGAACTAAATTAGCGCGAGTGAAGTTGGCTCGATTGAGAATTGTTGAACTAAGATTAGCACTAACTAAAATGCTATTACTCAGGTTGGCTTCGGTTAAGTCAGCCCGACTTAACACCGAACGAGTTAAGTTAATTCCCGGTAAATCAACTCTACTTAAATCTAATCCGGTTAAGTCGGATTCTATAAAATTACGCTCTCCGGCTGCATACCGATTTAATAGTTCGTCTTTACTAAGTTTTTTGGGCATTTTTTGTCACCTATTCTCGGTTTTAACAATGACACATTTATTTTTTTTAGATTAACTGGGCAATTTTGTGCTTGATTTTTAGACTTTGACAGCCGTAGGCATTGCCCACCCTACAATTTAAGTAACTTTGGTTGATAGTTGTTGGTTGGTTGTTGTTAGTTGATGGTTGTTGGTTGGTGAACAATCAAAAAATAACAAATAACAAATAACAATCAACAATCAACAATCAACAATCAACAATCAACAAATAACAGATAACACATTTATATTTTTCGCATAACTAAAATCCGCTCCAATTTGGTGCTATGGGTGCCCCTGCGCGATCGCCTCTCGTCAGGAATTTGGTCATCATAAATGGTTTCTACCACAAATGCCCCGGTCTTTTCCACCGCTAACTCCGCTAAAATTTCTGCGGTCTTAGTGGTTTTGCCGTTCTTCTGCACGTCACCGAGTACCAACACGCAATGATGTCCCGGTTTGAGTACCCGGGCCATTTCTTGCAAACAAGCGGACATTTGGGGTAAATAAACTTTACTTTTTGCGGTTAAAGTAGCGTCTAATTCCTTCCAGTTTTCACAACCCAAAAACCAGAGACGCAAACGATTATCCCGTGCATAGTCTAAAGCCCCAAAATAAGGGGGACTAGAAATAATCGCATCCACACTTTGATTAGGAATGGGTAAATTCATGGCGTTGTTTTGCCAAACTTGATATTGGCGATTTTCCCAGTTTTCTGGTATTTGGGGGTGACGATATGCCCGTTTTATTTTGGCCAAGAGGCGCGATCGCACATCCCGATATTCATACATTTCGGGAAACTGTTCTGGGGGATATTTTCTCCGCCGCAAATAGGGGACTAAATGAGAAGCAGGATAAGAGAGAAATCCGGGGCGCATATGCTGTAATATTCCCAACAAGCAAGCAATTAAAAAATTTTTTTTGTCGGCATGAAATAGGCGAAAAGCACTGATAATTTCTGGTAAAGTTTGTGGATGAAAAAAATCCTGCACCCATTGGGGAACCTCCCGAATATCAACTAAAAATCTTTCTGGTTCTATCCGATCTAATAATGAATTAGCCGTAGCCAAGGCCATATTTTCTTCTCGCGGTGTTTCTAATTTTCCTCGCGTTAAAATATAAGCATAAGGACTCAAATCATTTGCCCAGGCAATCCGTCCTGATAAAATACATTCTAGGGGAACCACTCCCGAACCCGCAAACGGATCTAAGATAATTTCTCCCGGTTGAGAATAGAGTTGAATTAACACTTTAGCCATGCCAGATTTTAGTTTTCCCACATAAGGAGAAAGCTGATGCAAGCTACTTTCTCGACCATTAAATGACCCCTGCCATAACTGGGCATTTAATTCCCAGTTAGGATCTTGAGAATATTGAGGTAAATTTTCTGCCATTTTATCAGTTTCGGGTGATAATTAGTTAAATATTCTTGACACACTTAAACATTTTTGCTATTTTTTAATGTATGATATTTATTATAAAATAAAAAGCGCTTTCGGTGGAAACACGGAAACCAACCTACTACAGTAATGTAAATCATAGATCAAAATATATGAAATTTATTGATTTATTCGCGGGAATTGGCGGTTTTAGGATGGGCTTTGAGAAAGCTGGGTACAATTGCGTATTTTCCTGCGAAATTAATCAAAGATGTCGAGAAGTATATAGTAATAATTACCAAGAGATTCCCTGGGGAGATATTCGGGAGATTAACCCCCAGTCGTTACCAGATTTTGATGTACTTTTGGCGGGTTTTCCTTGTCAACCATTTAGTATTTGCGGCAAGAAACAAGGTTTTGAGGATACGCGAGGCACATTATTTTTTGAAATTTGTAAAATTATTGCTGCCAAGCAACCGAAAGTTGTGGTTTTGGAAAATGTCAAGCATTTAATTCATCACGATCGCGGTCAAACTTTAAGCATAATTATCCAAAGTTTGCAAAATTTAAACTATCATGTCAACTATCAACTATTAAATGCCAAAGATTTTGGCTTGCCCCAAAATCGAGAAAGAATCATTATCATGGCCGTCAAAAATCGTCCGTTTAATTTTGCTAAGTTTAGGGAAACGTCACCTCAAGCCCTGCGAAATTTTTTGGATCAAAAGGGAGATTTTGACTTTTTATCTCCTGATGAATATACTTTAATTAAAGAACCGAAAAAACAAGCTTCTGGATTAATATTTGTCGGTTATCGGAATAAAGGAAAGTGGAAAACTGGAGTCCGACCAAATACCGAACATTTATCCAGAGTCCACCGTCAACCAAACCGGATTTATTCTATTGATGGGGTTCACCCCACCTTGCCCTCTCAGGAAACTTCTGGTAGATTTTTTATTTATATTCCTGAAACCAATCGGGTCAGAAAAATGACCATTCGGGAATGTTATCGGATTATGGGTTTCCCGGAAACTTTTAAAATTGATGCTAATTTAGGGGAAAGTTATAAGCAAATTGGCAATTCCGTTTGTGTGCCAATGGTAGAAGCGATCGCGCAAAAAATTATCCAGCAAAATCTATTATCTGAACCCCCCGAAACCTGTAGGGGCGAAGCATTTCGGCAGATAAATTATCGGTAATCACCAGAGATTTATTACCGAAATGCTTCGCCCTAATCTGGCAGATAAATTGTCGCTAATCACCAGAGATTTATTACCGAAATGCTTCGCCCTAATCTGGCAGATAAATTATCGGTAATCACCAGAGATTTATTACCGAAATGCTTCGCCCTAATCTGGCAGATAAATCGTGGGTAATTACCAGAGATTTATTACCGAAATGCTTCGCCCTAATCTGGCAGATAAATTATCGGTAATCACCCAAAATTTATTATTTGAAACCCCCGAAACCTGTAGGGGCGAAGCATTTTGGCAGATAAATTATCGGTAATCACCAGAGATTTATTACCGAAATGCTTCGCCCTAATCTGGCAGATAAATTATCGGTAATCACCAGAGATTTATTACCGAAATGCTTCGCCATAATCTGGCAGATAAATTATCGGTAATCACCAGAGATTTATTACCGAAATGCTTCGCCGCCCTGCATTTCGGTAGATAAATTGTCGGTAATAGGCAAAGGTTTACTGCCGATTAGGGCGAAGCATTTCGGCAGATAAATTGTCGGTAATCACCAGAGATTTACTGCCGATTAGGGCGAAGCATTTCGGCAGATAAATTGTCGGTAATAGTCAGAGATTTACTGGTAGATTAGGGCGAAGCATTTCGGCAGATAAATTGTCGGTAATCACCAGAGATTTACTGCCGAAATGCTTCGCCCCTACAAATATTACGAATATTACTGTTCTCCTAATAATTTCCCTAACGCCAATTTCATCTCATCGATCGCCGTGGTAGCAGTACCAAATTGACGCACCACAATACTGGCGGCTAAATTGCCTAACACTGCCGCTTCCCAATAAGATGCCCCCACTGCTAAAGCAATAGTTAAAGCCGCAGCCACCGTATCCCCAGCCCCAGTCACATCAAATACATCCGTGCGATTAAATGGAGGAATATGTTCACTCTTACCCGTGCGATCGAACAAACTCATCCCCTCATCCCCACGAGTAATCAGCATTTGTTTCGCTTGAGTCAGGGAAAGCAAATCATTCCCTGCTTGCTGAAGTAATTGGGGATTGTTAATTTTATAGCCCACCGCTAACTCCGCTTCTGGGAGGTTGGGGGTAAAAATTGTTGCCCCCGCATACCGTGGTAACTGCTTTTGGGTATCGACAATAACGCGGGAATGCTGCAACGCGGCGGCAATTACCGGGGGAGTGAATACCCCATCCCCGTAATCAGAACAAACCACCGCATCAACGGTAGATATATGGGCGCGAATATATTCCGCTAACTGTTCCCGTAACTCTGGGTCGGGTAATTCGTCGGACTTGCGATCGACTCGGACAACTTGTTGCGTCACCGACTGTCGCGCATGACCAGAAATCCGGGTTTTCGTCACCGTGGGCCGGTTGGGATCTAGCAATATCCCGGTGGTGTCCACCCCTGCGCGATCGAAAATCCCCCGCAAGGCTATTCCTTGGTCATCTTTGCCCACTAAACCCACCACTTTTACCTGGGCGCCCAAGGTGGCCAAGTTATATACCGCATTCGCACCGCCTCCGGGAACTTGGCGCGTATTTTCGTGGCGCAAAATTAAGACCGGGGCTTCACGAGAAATCCGTTCTACTTGCCCGGTGAGAAATTCATCCAGGGTTAAGTCCCCGACCACCAGGACTTTGGCTTGAGAAAAGCGATCCAATAACTCGATTAGGCGATCGCGCTGTTGAGAGAGTCGTTCCGCAAATACTACATCTAGAGTCATATTGATAAATTTTCGTTAACTGTTGACAAACCTACAGATTTTTGAGATTTTTGCCGATGCATATAACCCAGATGCATATAACCATGTAGGGGGGAAGCATTCCGGCAGATATTTGCTGATTAAAAGCTTAAATTTATCACCGGAATGTTTCGCCCAAATACATATCAACGGTCAACGGACGAATATTTGTGAATATTTACTTAAGTTTTTGTTTAATCAGGGTGACAACTTGAGTTAGCTGTTTCTTCAAAGTATTAATTTCTGCCTGCATAGTAGCAAGTTGCTTTTTCAGGGCTTGAATGTCGTCACCACCACCAGCAGCAGCGGCAGCATGGGCAGGAGCGGCAGTGGCAGGAACGCCGTCAGACCATTTGGTAGACTTGACCATTGCGCTTTTAATCGCGGCAATCAGTTTTTTCTGTTCAAAAGGTTTTTCAATAAACTCAAAATGCTCAAAAGGTTCCGGCAGCTTCTCGGTCACTTCTTCTTTGCGCCCGGACATAAGAACCAGAGGAATCATTTTCTCTTTCGCCTTGGCGAATTTTTCTAATTGCTGAAACACTTCCCAGCCGCTGACTTTTGGTAGAAGAAAATCCAACATAATTAAATCTGGGTTTTCTGCCCGGATTAATTTAAGTCCGGCTTCTCCGTCTAGGGCTTGGAGAACCTCAAAATTACCGGGTGGTAACATATCTTTGACCATGCGTTGAATGACTTTACTGTCATCAATCACCAGAATTTTACGACTTGCCACGATAGACTCCTGTGGTAATTTATACAAAAGTATAATGGTAAATAAAGTGATTTTTTATCGGATTTTATTTCCTGGGAAATACTAGATTTATAAAATTTAACTTTGAACTATTGAAACATAAAAACCAAGGATTGATATGCCATGCCATGCAAATGTGATTAACCGAGGTCAATTTTTGATCAATTACATAAATTAATTATTGCTTGGATATTTTATAACTAATTTTGACTGATGTAATTAAATACATAATTCATAAATAAATATATTGAATAAATATATTGAATATTTATCCGATCAATTTATCTGAGCAATCAATATAAAATAAATTTTAGACCATAATAACATATATTCTGTATATTTATATATATATAAATTTATCCGGGATGTATTTTTAGGTATTTTTTATTATGGTCGTATTTTTTGCATTTTTACCCATTAATGGCATCAAAGATTAATGGTCAATGGTGCTTTATTTTTGGTTTAAATTGCATTAATACGATCATAATTATCGCCAGAAAAATGCTCGCTTGATTTCATGCCTATAATAAACTAATGAACCAATGAACCAATGAACCGTTATTATCTATTTGAGTTTTTGCTTAATCAAGGTCACGACTTGAGTTAACTGTTTCTTCAAGGTATTAATCTCATTTTGCATAGCCACAATCTGCTTTTTCAAAGCTTGAATTTCGGCATCACTGGCTCCAGCACCTGCTGGTGGTTGGCTAGGGGCAACTCCACCGGGCGGTTGCCAATTTTTAGCTTTCGCCATTGCGGTTTTAATCGCGTTAATGAGTTGTTTCTGCTGAAAAGGCTTTTCAATAAATTCAAAGTATTCAAACGGTTCCGGAATTTTTTCGGTGACTTCTGGTTTACGCCCTGACATGAGGACTAAAGGGATCATTTTCCCTTGAGCATTGGAGAATTTTTCTAGTTGCTGAAAGACTTCCCAGCCGCTGACTTTTGGTAACAAAAAGTCTAACATGATCAGATTAGGTTGTGAGCTTTTGATCTGTTTAAGTCCTTCTTCTCCATCTAAGGCTTGAATCACGTCAAAGTTTCCAGGGGGTAACATATCTTTGACCATGCGCTGAATTACTTTGCTGTCATCGATAACCAGAATTTTGTGACTTGCCACGACTAATGAACTCCTCGGGTAATTCTTAATAAATAAACTGAATAAGCTGAATAAGCTGAATCAAAAGATGAGTGAATGAAAAGCAGGCTGGATTTTTTGATGTTTGCTACGGCTTTCGGTAAAAACAAAGTCGGTGGTTTTACGCAAAGGCTACCCACAACGACAGAGATCAACGACAGAGATATCTATCACCGCATTGGATCCTCCTATTTTAACATCTGATTAACCGAGAGCCACATTGCTGTAAGGGCAAACCTGCTGGTATGTTACCATATTCAATTTTAAACTTTTGAATTAAATGGTTAAGAACATCATGCGATCAAGATTTATGCTGAATGGAGAAATGGCAGGCGATCGCATCTAGGCGTTACATTAACAAGTGGTAAGGGGAACGGCGGTTCGGCCTTTCGGCTGCGCTCAGGACAGGCTTCGCTCACCGAGCAGGGGTGCGGGGGTGCGGGGGTGCAGGGGTGCGGGGGAGAATTTTTCTCCTGAAGCTCCTCATCCCCTCATCCCCTCTGCTCCTGAAGCTCCTCTGCTCCTGAAGCTCGTCTGCTCCTTTAACCGATCGCCAATACCTATTCTTTAATGATTTCTTACTTATGTCTATGCCAAGCAATGAAACTATTTTAAATCCTTTAGCAGCGCGTCGGGCGGAAATTCAGGCAATGCCGGAATGGTTGCGCCGTCCCATTGGCAAAGCTAGTGAAATTTCCACAGTTCAGCAAATTATTAAGCAACGCCAAATTCATACGATTTGTGAGGAGGGACGTTGCCCCAACCGAGGGGAATGCTATAGCCAAAAGACGGCAACTTTTTTGTTGATGGGGCCAACTTGTACCCGGTCTTGTGCTTTTTGTCAGGTGGATAAAGGTCATGCGCCGATGCCATTGGATCCAGAGGAACCCCGGAAGGTGGCGGAGTCTGTGCAACTTCTGGGTTTGCGTTATGTGGTGCTGACTTCCGTGGCTAGGGATGATTTGGCTGATGGGGGCGCCGGGTGGTTTGCGGCGACGATGGACGAAATTCGCTCCTTGAATCCAGAAACTCAAATTGAGGTGCTGACCCCGGATTTTTGGGGCGGTCAGTCGGAGGAGAAAACTACCGCTGAGTTGCAGCGCGATCGCATTGCCACCGTAGTCCGGGCAAAACCCGCTTGTTATAACCATAATCTAGAAACCGTGCGCCGCTTGACAGGCCCGGTTCGTCGTGGGGCGAAATACGATCGCTCTCTAGACGTATTAAGAATCGTCAAAGAATTAGATTCGACTATTCCCACTAAGTCTGGGCTGATGCTAGGAACCGGGGAAACGGAAGCGGAGGTGATAGAGACGATGCAAGATTTACGGGCGGTGAATTGCGATCGCCTCACTTTGGGTCAATATATGCGACCTTCCCTGGAACATTTGCCCGTGGAAAGATACTGGACGCCAGAGGAATTCGATCGCTTAGGGGCGATCGCCAGAGAAATGGGCTTTGCTCATGTGCGATCGGGGCCTTTAGTCCGCAGTTCCTATCATGCAGGGGAAGAAAGTTAGGGTTCAGAAACCGGGTAACTTCTACGAAACCCGGTTTCTGAAGTCATTGATCGGAAGGACAGACCACCCTAACTTGATGTTAAGTGTTCAAGGGTTCCGAGGATCCGTCAAACCTAGCTATCCGAAGTAGCAACACTAAGACTTAAGGATCGACGGTTTTCAACAACTCCACCGCATCCCGGCCATCCACATTATTGACATAAACTTTCACTTGCTCTTCCGCAGCGGTGGGCAAAGTTTTGCCGATAAAATCAGGATGAATCGGTAATTCGCGATGACCTCGGTCTACCAACACGGCCAAACGAATCACCCTTGGTCTGCCATAATCATTGACCGCATTCAAAGCAGCGCGAATAGTGCGGCCTTTGTAAATCACATCATCCACAATCACCACATTTTTGCCCGTCAGGTCAAAGGGAATTTCTGTTTTACCAGGGGTTCTCATGCCCAAATCTTGCAGGTCATCCCGATAAAAGGTGATATCCAAAGCACCGACTGGGACTTGGATATTTTCCAAAGCTTGAATATAGCTGGCTAATTCGTGAGCCAGGGGGACACCTCTGGTGCGAAGACCTAACAGCACCAAATGGGATAAATCCCCTGATTTTTCTATAATTTGCGAGGCGATGCGAGTCAGGGTACGGCGGATTTCTTCAGCAGAGAGAATCTCGATAACTTGAATAGACATGGAAAGTTAGATGCCAAAACATCATTCTATCACTTAGGTAAACCGTAATTATTGCACGATCGCAACCATAAATCAACAATTTTAATTCGGATCACCTTCAAGACCAAAAGTAACCATAATCTAAATCAGGGGATTTTAGCTTATGAAAAATTAAAAATCAGATGAAAAATTGTTTAAATAAATTCAAAAAAAACGTTTTTTAGGGCGATTTGTGAGGACTAATAAACCGGTTTTTTTTGCTTAAAACAGATAGAGGAGAGAGGAGAGAGTGAATTTTCATAATGCATCTCTTTCCTCTTTTCTCTTTCCTCTTTTCTTTCCTGGGCTTGTTGGATGTGTTTACAGCCCCAATAAACCTGAACTATTCTTGATGACTATATCTGATCTATTCATTAACAAATTGTCAAGCATTTTTAGAGATAATTTCACCACAGAACTCTGCCGGACACAGAGAGATATTTTTATTCGTGTCCGGCAGAGTTCTGTGGTGAAAATAAACCACAAAGGCACAAAGGACACAAAGAGAAGAAACCCGGTTTATAAACACCTACACCATTAAGGTGAAATCAGCGCTGGTAATCAAACTAACATCAACACCCGTTAATGTGACTAACAATTCATTGCCACGGGCTATTAAAGTATTCCCATTACTGCCAGTAATACTTAACTGGTCAAAGGTTAAACCACCGGCTAAACCAATTAGGTCAATACCGTTAGTAAAGTCCAGAATTGTATCAGAACCAAAGCTAGATTGCAGTACAAAATAATCTTTGTCTGCATTACCAATTAGGGTATCATCGCCTTCATCTCCATAGAGGAAATCTTCACCATCTCCTCCCCAGAGGAAATCATTCCCTTCGCCGCCATAAACCACATCATTATCGGCATTTCCGGTCAGGCTATCATTGCCCTTATCCCCATATAAAATATCAGCGCCCGCATCGCCGTGAATTAGGTCATCACCCTGACCACCACGGGCGGTATCATTATCATTGCCACCGGAAATTGAGTCATCTCCCGCATGGCCATGCAGGAAATCATTGCCATCTTTTCCGAATAGCAAATCACCGGCATCACTAGCAACTGAACCAGGGCTAGATGAGCCCCCAAATATGCGATCGCTCCCTAAATCACCAATCAAGGTATCGCTACCTAAATCGCCATAGATTAAGTCATCATTTTGACCACCCATTGCTAAATCATTGCCTTGACCACCATAGATAATGTCTTTACCTTGATTACCCAGCAATAAATCTGCCCCTTGGTTGCCATAAAGTTCATCATCTCCACTATTTCCAAATAGGGCATCTCGTCCGGGCAAACCACGGATAACATCATTGCCACCCTGACCACTAATTACATCATCATTAGGTGTGGCATCAATATTCTCTGCACTATCCGTTCCTACGGCAGTAAAGGAAATATTGATTAAGTCTACCGTGGGTTCAGGTGGAATAGCCGGAAGTTCGGGTAAAGTAGTATTATTTTGGCTATTATTACTGCTAATTTCTGAGGGCAAAATACTGCTCAGACCCATGAAAGGAGGAATTTGATTAGTAGGAATTGGGAATAAATCCCCAATATCCTGATTTGTCACCGACACATCGCTAGGATTTAACCCATTATATTTGCCATCAGTGCTGGTGGCAGCGGCAGTAATTATATTGTAGCTGATATCTTCATCATCAAGATAATCATTTACCCCGGTGATAGTGACGGTTTGAGGTTGATTCCAGTTTACGGCGGTAAATGTCAATGCCGATATCGCAACCGTCCCCTCGGCAGTATTATCACTGGTAATACCAATGGTGACATCAGAGGTTGCTTGACTATCAAGTACCACAGTAAAGGTAGCAGTTCCCCCAGCTTCGGTGGTGGTTAACCCACTGGTGGGAGTAACCGTAATGCCTGCCTTGTCATTATCAGTATTGGTCACGGCGACAGTGGCGGCGGTGATACCGTTGTAGTTGGTATCGGTACTATTGGCAGTGGTGCTGATGGTGTAGCCGATATCCCCATCATCAATATTGTCATCCACCCCGGTGACTGTCACCGTTTGGGCGGTATCCCAGTTAGCAGAAGTAAAAGTCAGGGTTGACTTGTCTACAGTTCCTTCAGCGGTGTTGCTAGAGGCAACGGTAATGGTGACATCAGCAGTGGGTTTACTGTCGAGTACCAGGGTAAATGTAGCAGTTCCCCCAGTTTCGGTGGTGGTTAACCCACTGGTGGGAGTAACCGTAATGCCTGCCTTGTCATTATCAGTATTGGTGACGCTGACATTAGTACCCGTTAAGCCGGAATATTTGGTATCGCTACTATTGGCAGTGGTACTTATGGTGTAGCCGATATCCCCATCATCAATATTGTCATCCACCCCGGTGACTGTCACCGTTTGGGCGGTATTCCAGTTAGCAGAAGTAAAAGTCAGGGTTGACTTGTCTACGGTTCCTTCAGCGGTGTTGCTAGAGGCAACGGTAATAGTGACATCAGCAGTGGGTTTACTGTCGAGTACCAGGGTAAATGTAGCAGTTCCCCCAGCTTCGGTGGTGGTTAACCCACTGGTGGGAGTCACCGTAATCCCTGCCTTGTCATCATCAGTAATGGTAGTAGTGACGGGAGAACCGACAATGGTGGATGTTCCCGTGGCGGTGGCGTTAAGCAGAGATAAAATTAAGGTTTCGTCGGTTTCGTCTATTCGGTCTCCGACTATTTCCACAGTAACGGTGGCTTGGGTGGCATTGGCAGCAAAACTAATGGTACTGCCTGTAGTAGTCACTCCCGTGCCAGTAATAGAAACCAGGTTATAGTCTATGGTGTTGGCTGCGGTGCCGCCAAAGCTAAAATCTATGGTGCTGGCTTCGTTGATTGCCCCGGCTCGCTCAATGGTAAAGTCGATTTGCTGAGTGCCGCTGTTGCCTTCTGTAATTGTAGGACTACTGTCGGTGAGAGTGTAGCGGATATCGTTATCGGTGATATGGGCATTGACACCACCCACGGTCATGGTGGTGGGATAGTTGGCATCGGCAGTGGTGGTAATAGCGTGGGTGATGCTACTGGTATGGTTGGATTCTATTACTGTATCATCCACAGCACGAACTGTCACCGTTTGCGGCGTGATGCCGTTGACGGAGGTAAACGTTAAGGTTTGAGTGGCGGCAAAATTCGTGCCATCGAGACTCACTTGGGCTTGAGCATCTGCTGTCACCGTCACCGCCACGTTGCCGGTGGGGAGGGTGTTCAGTTTTACAGTATAAGTATCTGTGGTGCTGCCCTCTGTGACTTCGGTGCTGCCTGCGGATTGAGCTATGGTGACTCCGGGGATGTCGTTGTCAGTGTTGGTGACGGTGACATCGGCGGGGTTGAGGTTGTTGTAGTTGGTGTCAGTAGTGGTGGTGTCGGGAGTGGTGATAATTTGGTAAGCGATGTCATCGTCTGCTACCCCATCATCTACACCCGTGATGGTGACAGTTTGGTAAGTATTCCAGTTGGTTGGTGTAAAGGTGAGGGTAGCCGGGGCAACGGTCGCTTCGGCGGTGTTGCTGCTGCTTAAGCCAATGGTGACATTGGCGGTTGGTTCGCTGGTTAAGCGGATGTCAAAGGTGGCTTGGGTGCCATCTTCGCTGGTGTTGCCGCTGATGGGCAGGATATCAAATCCGGCGGTGTCGTTGTCAGTAATGGTGAAACTGCCGGTGGTAGTTGCTCCTAGCTGAATACCTGCCGATGGGTTACTAATTGTTAAATTAGCCGTTTCGTCGATTTCATCAAGTTTGTCATCAGCAATGGTGAAGGTGACTTGTCCGCTGCTGGTGCCATTAGCAATGGTAATTTGAGTGGGAATGGTGCCAGCGAAGTCGGCGGCGGTGGCAGAGCCGGTTAAGGCCAGGTCAACGGTTTGGTTGCCAAATACTGGGCCTGCGGCGGTGGCTGTCACCGTGATGGCGGTGGTGCCTGCTTCGGTGCCGGTGGTGGGACTGATGGAGAGGTTGACTGTTGGTGGGGGAATGGTGATGGTGAAGGTGGCCGCAGTGGAAGTATCTGCGCCACCGTTGGCAGTGCCGCCATTATCTTGGAGTTGAACAGAGATGGTGGCAGTGCCGGGGGTGCCTTTGGGGGTATAAGTGAGGGTGCCATCATTGGCGATGTCTGGCAGGCTGGTAAATAAGGTGCTGCCAGAGGTGACGTTAACGATAAAGTCTTGGACTGCTTGGCTGCTTTCGTTGGCGGGGCCGAAGACGAAGGTGTTGGCCCAGTTGGCAACGGTTTGGGGGGTGTTTGTCCAAGCGGCGAGGGTTTGGTTGCCTGCGTTGCTGAAACTGGGTGCGTCGTTGACAGCAGTAACGTTGATGGTGAAGGTTTGGGTTGTGGAGGTATTGACGCCGCCGTTAGCAGTGCCGCCGCTGTCTTGGACTTGCACATCAAAGGTGGAGAAGCCGTTGACATTGGCGGCGGGGGTATAAGTGAGGTTGCCATTCGCATCTATCGCTGGTGCTGTGGCAAATAATCCCGCGTTGCTGATGTTGCTGACGGTGTAGGTGGCTGTTTGGGCCGATTCGTTGGCAGCACCGGGGTTGAAGGTTGCCCAAGCCGTTACCGTCTGGGCGCCTGCGTCTTCGTTTACTGTCGTTGGGTTGCCGGTAGTCGTGAAACTGGGCGCGTCGTTAACGGCGTTGACGTTGACAGCAAAGGTTTTAGTTACTGTACCACCATCGCCATCGGTGACTGTAACGCTGATGTTAGCAGTGCCATTGGCATTGGCTACGGGAGTATATTGGAGGGTAGCCGTGCCATTATTATTATTAGTAATGGTGGGCGTACCCGTTAAGCCTGTGTTATCAGAAGTCGCGGTGAGAGTCAGAGCATTAGTTGCGGTTTCGATATCACTAATACCTGTGAGAGTAATCGTTTGTTGTGCCGCGTCTTCATTAATCGAGGCGTTAGCAATGGTGTTGATGAGGGGGACATTGTTATTTTTTGAGGCTAATGTGTAGTAGCCATCATTAAGTAGTCCGATATCAACATTATTAAAAGTTACTTGGTCGCCAGTAATGCTAAAAGTGCTGTTAGTCGTGAAAGTGGCATTGTTAACGTAAGCGAAATTACCTGTGGTTCCAGAGCGATATAATAAATGATATTTTCCACTAGGAGTACCACCTAATCCTGAGTCGGAAAAGTCGAAGGTCAGGTTAGCTGTTCCCCCATTAGTATTGACATCAGTTTTATCGAGATACCACACACGAGACAAACGGTTATTTGCACCTGTGGGAAGGTCTGTTGTGACCAATGTAGCAGGGTTCGCGGTTGTGTCTTTTTGACCTGCAACAAGATAGTCACCATTGTCTTTTAAAAATGTGCCATTATCAATGATTAAGCCGCCTGTGGTATTACCAGAAATGTTAGTGCCGTTGGCTTCTTTGCCAATTCCTGCTACATTCCAGTCGTAGTCACCATTGGCTGGTGTATCACCTACATATTTATCGTTACTGATGGTGATGTTGTATTTAGCACCAAGGTAGTTATCAACTAGGGTACGTTCGGCATTGTTCAAAGCTTTGTCGTACAATATGACTTCCGAAATATCCCCATTGAAAAACCAGTTAGGTGTTGTTTCGGTTGTTCCAGCCCCTACCCGGAGAGGTTTGCTTGTATTTTGAATAAAATTAGTCAGGCTTAAACTGGTTTGCGTGCCATTAACGGACAGTGTATTTTGACTGCCGTTGTAAGAACCAGAGGTAATGTACCCTGTATTCAAAGTCAATGCAGTAGAATCCGTGGCAGTGTTCCAAGAACTTTGCCCCAGCCACGATGACCATTTATTATCATCTTGAGCGTATAGTATATATCCTTGTTGTGGCCCTGAGTTCCGGCTCGTAATAGGAGAACGAAAGGTTCCTGTGCCACCCGCAACTTGGGTAACTGTAATAACAGTGAATTGAGCCGGATTCAAGCTGGCATTATAGGCGACTTCATAGTATTGGCTGCTGCCATTAAATGAGAGGGTGGGTACGTTATTTAAGCCCGCCGTTTTATAGATTGGTTGATTCGCAGCATTAGGTTGAGACAACGCGATACTATTACCAGATGAGTCGTTCCAAGTGCCGACAGCAGCGCTATTTGTGGCTCCTGTGATAGCATCGGCTTTTAGCCATAATTTTAAGTTATTTGCACCAGTTCCAACTCCACCCAACCCATCGCCTAAAACACCAGTATAAGCGGCGGTGACTTCGGGAGAAAATGCTAGGGCTGATTTAATTTTACCTGTAATAAATTCTAAGTTCCAGTTCCCGCCTAATTTCTCATTACCCGTGGGAGTGGTGGAGGCAGCGATATCCGCTTTGGTGAGGTGGGCTAGTTGTTGGATGAATGCCTGACCTGTGACTCCTAGGGCGACGTTACATCCATATATATTGATGTCGGCATTATCGGCTAAGGCAGTTTGCCATTGCTGTAGCTGGTCTTGGTATTGTTCTAGGTTTTCGGTGTTGAGGGTGCTGTTGCCTAGTTTTAGGCTGCCCGGGCTGCCGTGGGAGATGATGTGGATAGATTGTAGGGGCAAAGCATTCGCGCCGACATCTTGTGGATTCTCCAGCCAATCTATACGCGAATGCTTCGCCCCAAGGATTTCCGTAATTTGCTCGATACCATCCCGGTTGGGGTTGAGGATATGGACAAAGGTGGCCGGTTTGACTCCGGCAGCGAGACTTTGATAGTCGGATACGGTGGGGTCAATGATGACCAATTCGCGCCGCTGCCCACCTTAGTGGGCAGCGGCGCCCAGGCCATATTTTTCCTGGGGTGAGTTGGCTGCGGAGGTGAGACTGATTGTAGGCATGATGTTTTCTCTAGCTAACTAAGTATTTGCTGAGGTTCCTGGTATAAGCTTCTGAATGATTGTAGTAAGTTTTTTTCGATTTAAGCAAAGTGGCAAGAAACCGGGTTTCTGGGTTAGCTGCGGATGCTACAGATAACTGTGATATGCCGAAAAGAAGCCCGGTTTCTGGGTTAGCTGCGAGGACGAAGAAACCGGGTTTCTGGGTGGTCTGCGGGGACTAAGAAACCGGGTTTCTTTTTTGGATTCCACAGATAACTGTGATATGCCGATAAGAAACCCGGTTTCTGAACGATCTGCGGGGATTAAGAAGCCCGGTTTCTGGGTTAGCTGCGGGGATTAAGAAACCGGGTTTCTGGGTATTTCTGGGCAGGAGGAAGCCCCTCACCGGGGCTTCCCGAAGTGAGTTGGGAAACGAGTTAGGGATTTTACCTGGCCCGGAGAGAATAAGGGCTTTTTGCTCTTATTTTTTGAACCACTCCGGGCCGGGTACTCCCAGGTATCGTTTGGGCTTGTTGGATGTGTTTCCGGCCCGAATAAACCTGAATTATTCTTGATGACTATATGTTATCCATTTATTAACAAATTGTCAAGCATTTTTAGAGATAATTTAACCACAGAACTCTGCCGGACACAAAGAGAAGAAAATGTAAAAATAAAATGGGGTTGACGGTTAATAGCCGATCGCCGATGTAAAACCGATGTGAATTAGGCAGAAAATTGCTAACCAAGTGAGAAAAGTATAACGAGTGATTTTTAAGGCTTGGTGAATTTTTTCTGGGGAAATTTGATGAGTTGGTTGGCCTAGGAATGGTTTATTTTTAATCACGCCGCGATAAGAGTTGGTTCCCCCTAGTTGGACTCCCAGGGTGACGGCGTAAGCGCATTCACTCCAACCGGCGTTGGGGCTGGGGTCTTTGGTGGCGTCCGTTTGACAGGTTTGCCAGATTTTGCCTAGGTTGCCAAAAATTAGGCCAATGGTGATGACGGTTAATCGACAGGGCAGCCAGGTGAGCAAATCTTCAAGTTTGGCACTAAACCAGCCGAGGTCTTTGTAGGGTTCTTCGCGGTAGCCGACCATTGAGTCTAAGGTACTGGCAGCTTTGTAGGCGATCGCGACGGGAACCGGCCCGATCGCCGGGATCGATGCGCCGACGATCGCATAAAATAGCGGTGCCATCACCCCATCGACGGCATTTTCACTGACGGTTTCTAAAATGGCTCGGAGAATTTCTGTCTCGGATAGGTTTTCTGTATCTCGTCCCACATAAAGGCTTAATTTTTGCCGCGCTTGAGTTAAATCCCCGGAGTTCAGGGGTTGCAGCACATCTTCAGCGGCAGCGCGTAAACTGCGACCGGCAAAACAGCTTGCTAAGAGGATCATTTCTAAGAGGATACTGAGGGCAGGATGAAGCGATCGCGCCCACAGAATTATGGCATAAGTAATCACACCAGTGCCAGCGATCGCGCCAATGCCCAGCCCCACTCCGGCAATTCGGCGGATTTGCGGTTGGGAAAACCATTGTAAGACTAATTGACTATAGCGAGAAATTCCCCAACCAATCACTTGAACTGGGTGGAGCCAACCCCAAGGATCGCCAATCAGATAATCCAGGAAAGCGGCGATCGCTAAAACCAAGATTGTTGATTTTTCCCCATGCCACAACCCAAGGGAAACAGACAAAACAGCACATACCTGGTTCATGCAATCCAAAATTAAATAATAATAAATTAAATAATAAAATTTGTTTCTTGTCCCTGAGATGCCTGCCAACTGCGAGCATCATAGTATAAGTCTTCAAGAGAAATACTATAAAGTGATTCTTTTAGCTTTTGGTGCAGTCGGTGCCACAAAGTAAATGTCACCCAGTCTTCGGCGTGTTTACTTTGTGGCGGCAAACTCAAATCAGGCTCAATGGTTTCTCCCACGGCTTCTAAAATCTGACCGAGGGAAATTTTGCTAGGCGGTTTGGCTAGTTGATAGCCCCCTTGGGCGCCCCGGACGGATGCCACCAAACCCCCCTGGCGCATTTGAATTAATAGCTTTTCTAGATAGGGGGCGGGGATCTTTTGCCGATTGGCGATCGCCTTAGTCGCCGTCGGCCCCAAATCTTGCTGGAGACTCAGATCCAATAAGGCTTTAACGCTATACTGTGCGCGTTTGTTCAGTTTCATAGTTATTGGTTATTGGTTATTAGTTGCTTGTTATTTGTTATTAGTGATGATGAGTATCCGCAGCCTTGATCATAACAAATAACCAATAACCAACAACAAACAACCAATAAAACATTTCCGGTGAGGTTATTCAACAGTAAATTGACAACTCATCCTGTGCCAACGTTAGAATCAAGTTTAGGGTAAATGAAGATGAAAACTGCTGAAAACTTTATATAATGGTTGATTGGGTCGTTCAGATTATCGTTTGAACCGTCACCTTTTGGGTTCTTCCTAATTATAAAAATCAGCCTGAACACATAAGATTCGGGCAGTTCTTGACCAGAGGCGCCGTATTTACTGACTCAGAAAGCCCGCGAATTTCATTGAATATATGAATATATTTAAGGTGATTTCACAAAGGTGGCGGATATCTGAGCAAGTCGATCGATCGATTAGCAAGTGGATAATCACTAAATGATCAACCCATAGACGGTTGCTGCCGATGTAAAAACGTGATGAGTAACCCGCATTCACAACCTAGTGCAAATACACCCATGCAGAATATGGACAACCAATTTACGATTCACTTCTGGGGCGTGCGAGGAAGCATACCATGTCCCGGTGCAGAGACCGTCCGGTATGGCGGCAATACGCCATGCATCGAGATGCGGGTGGGAGGACAACGCTTAATTTTTGATGGAGGTACAGGCTTAAGAGTGTTGGGACAATACTTGCTCGGTCAGATGCCCGTCAAAGCCAATTTGTTGTTTACTCACTCCCACTGGGATCACATTCAGGGCTTCCCTTTTTTTGTCCCTGCTTTTATTCCTGGCAATCGCTTTCACATTTATGGAGCGATCGCCCCCAATGGCTCTACCATTGAGCAACGACTGAATGACCAGATGCTTCATCCAAATTTTCCCGTACCCTTGCAGATCATGGCCGCCCAGCTAGAGTTTCACGATATCAAAATCGGCGAAGTGCTGGAATTTGGGGACGTAAAAGTGAATACGGCACTGCTGAACCATCCCGGAGAAGCGGTCGGTTATCGAGTCAGTTGGAACGGCTACGCCGCAGCTTATGTCACGGATACAGAACATCTACCAGACAAGCTGGATGACAATGTTTTATTCCTCGCTCATAATGCTGACGTGCTGATTTATGATGCCACCTACACTGATGAGGAATATCACTCTCCAAAAAGTAGTAAAGTCGGCTGGGGTCATTCCACTTGGCAGGAAGCCGTTAAGGTGGCCAAGGCTGCGAATGCGAAAAGACTGGTGATTTTCCACCACGACCCCCTGCACAATGATGATTTTTTGGATAACGTAGGAGAGCAAGTAGCACAGCATTTCCCCAACTCTCTCATGGCCAGGGAGGGATTGTCGATTCAATTAATTGCGCCGCATTCTTCTTCCTCTCCAGAGGCAGAGTCCCCAACCTAGCAAGATACCGCAAGTGATTTTCAGATCCAGAATAGAGAATTGCCTACAATTCTCTATTTTTCTTCTTGATCAGCAATGTTCATTGATATTCGATCGTCTTATTTAATTAATAATCTAAACGGTGTGGATTACTTCTTCTCTCTCAACAGTTCTGACTCCAACTTCTATTGCTCTGGGCAACTTTGACGGGTTGCATCGAGGACACCAAAAGGTGATCGAGCCAATTTTGCCCTCCCAGTTGCCTCATTTATTCAATTCTAGCTTGGCAAACCCTAGTTCGCGATCGCCCGCTTGTGAGTACAACCAGGGATCTGGGGGATCTGGGGGCGGGACAAAACATCCCTACAGCACCTTAGTGACGTTCGATCCGCATCCCCAAGAGTTTTTTTCTGGTGAATCAAGATCCCTGTTAACGCCTCAAGAGGAAAAAGCCCAATACTTAGAGACGATGGGAGTCCGACAACTAATCCTGTTGCCGTTTGACCAAAAGCTGGCAACCCTCAGTCCACAAGCTTTTGTGGCGGAAATTCTGATTAAACAGTTACAAGCTTGCTGTATTAGTGTGGGGGAAGATTTTCGGTTTGGCAATCGGCGATCGGGGACGGTGGATGACTTGAAGGCGATCGCTCAACCTTATGGCGTAACCGTTAACATCGTTCCCCTGAACAAAATCGATGGACTACGCATTAGTAGCTCCGCCATTCGCCACGCCCTTAGCCAAGGGGATATCCTCCAAGCCAATCAACTCTTAGGTCGTCCTTATCGTCTCATTGGCGAAGTCATTCAAGGGCAGCAACTAGGTAGAACCCTGGGATTTCCCACCGCCAATTTACAACTATCCCCCGATAAGTTCTTACCTCGCTACGGTGTTTATGCCGTCCGAGTCACCAGGGATGACCAACCCACCAAGCATCACCTAGGGGTAATGAATATTGGCTGTCGTCCCACCGTGGCACAGGGTCAACCACCCACCGTCGAAATTCATCTTTTAGATTGGAGTGGGGATTTATACGGGAAAACCCTGACCGTAGACATTGAGCAATTTTTGCGCCCCGAACAAAAATTTGCTTCCCTCGATCGGTTAAAAAGCCAAATTCAATTAGATTGTATTCAAGCGAAATCTCTGGCTTCAGCCACATTCCCATTATGAGAGAACGAATTCAACAGCTTACGGAAAACCTCGGCAAAACCATTGTGGGCAAAGCCGACCCCATTCGCCTGGTACTCGTGGCTTTATTTTCTGGCGGTCATGCTTTATTAGAAGATGTCCCTGGGGTGGGCAAAACTTT
Source organism: Planktothricoides raciborskii GIHE-MW2 (assembly GCF_040564635.1). Taxonomy (NCBI): domain Bacteria; kingdom Bacillati; phylum Cyanobacteriota; class Cyanophyceae; order Oscillatoriales; family Oscillatoriaceae; genus Planktothricoides; species Planktothricoides raciborskii. Next base: position 3,506,806 of record NZ_CP159837.1, on the reverse strand, counting down.
ACTGGCAAAATCCCTAGCGCGATCGATCGCCGGTAAATTTAAGCGGATTCAATGCACCCCCGACCTATTGCCCACCGATGTCACGGGCACAAATATCTGGAATCCTCGCAGTGGAGAATTTGAATTTCTCCCCGGCCCAGTCTTTGCCAATGTCCTACTCGCCGACGAAATTAACCGGGCAACCCCCAGGACTCAATCGGCTTTACTCGAAGTCATGGAGGAACGGCAAGTCACTGTTGATGGGGTTTCGCGTTCAGTCCCCCAGCCTTTTTTTGTCATTGCCACTCAAAACCCCATTGAATATCAAGGCACATTTCCCTTACCAGAAGCGCAAATGGATCGGTTTACCTTGTCTTTCTCTGTGGGCTACCCCACGGAAGCCGAAGAACTGCAAATGTTACAAAGACTGCAAGAGAATATCACCGTGGAGGAGTTGCAGCCTTGTATTGAATTGTCAGAAGTTAGTGAGTTATGTCGGCTATGCGCCCAAGTGCGGCTGGACAATTCATTGCAAAAATATATTCTCGATTTAGTCCGGGCAACCCGAGTCAGCGATCAAATTACCTTGGGTGTTAGTCCCAGAGGCGCCGTCGCCTTACAAAAAGCCACCCAAGCCCTGGCCTTTATTTCCGGTCGAGACTATGCCATCCCTGACGATGTAAAGTTTCTTGCCCCCCATGTTTTATCTCACCGCTTGATTCCCGCTGGAGGACGGCGACCCCAGACAATTGTCGAGCAACTTTTGCGCCAAATCCCAATTCCAGAATAATAGACATATTGCTTTACATACCGTAGAAGATCCCCCCAAGCGAGGGCGGATCAAGCGCCAATCGGCTTTTTAGCCTGGGAAAGCCAGAAGTTTAATATTATACCAAATCCGGTTGTTAAAACCCGTTTATCAGGTTATCTGTCATTCCCGCCTTCGCGGGAATCCACAAGTGTTTTAGGGGATGAACGCGCATAGATCAGGCGAGGGTTATTCAACAGTGTCAGTTTTGTTAACAGATGCTCATGTATGCTAAAGTTTAAGAGATGGCATACATACCACTCAGGAAAGCGGTCGAATTTCTGGGTGTACATCCCAACACTGGAGCGAAAATACGCTGATGAAAAGAAGATCAAAAACATCAAAAACACCGCCTACCAAAAACTCTATGATGTCGAATCATCGGTGCGGGATACAGTTGGAGCTACCACGGCTTGCTACTGCCGAGTTAGTTCAACAAAACAACGATCTCACCTCGACAGACAAGTTGCCTATATGTAATCAATCTACCCAGACGCAGAAATTATCCGAGATATCGGCTTTAGATCGGGGCTTAATTTCAAACGCAAAGGGTTGCTTTGGTTACTGGTCAGACTTATGCGAGGCGATTAGCTCACAGTTATTTTTGCCTGTCGTGACAGATTGTGTCGAAAAGGATTTGAATTATTCGAGTTTATGGCACAACAAAACGGTAGAGGCATCGTGGTTTAAGAAAACTCTGTAAAATGTCCAGAAGCCCAACTCACAGCCGATATTCTCTCCATCCCTCACGTCTTTTATTGTCGGATACACGGATTCAGAAGCTACAGTAAGAAAATCAAGGAAGCTCCGAATCTATCTAAACCCAGAACAAAAAAAATTGCTTAAACAATGGTTCGGAGTTAGTAGATTTGTCTACAACGAAACCATTAAATATTTGCAGCAGCCCGATACAAAAGCTAACTGGATGGCGATTAAAACAGGAATATTGAATGGATTACCTGAATGGGCTAAACCTGTTCCTTATCAAATTAAATCAATCGCCATCAAAGATGCTTGTTTAGCCGTTAAAGCCGCTAAACAAGGGTTTAAGGCAGATGGCAAGATTCGTCAATGCAAATTTCGGAGTCGTAAAGACGTAAAGCAATCAATCTATATACCTAAATCAGCGATTAAAGATTGTGGTATTTACCACAGTATATTGGGAAAGGGTAAATTCAAAGAGTCACTACCCGAGAATTTTAGCGATGGTCGATTAACACTAACTTACGGTGAGTATTACTTGACTATCTCGACAGAAGTGCAACAACTAAATTCCGAGAATCAAGGGAGAGTTGTTGCCTTAGCTCCTGGTGTCCGCACGTTTATGACATTTTTTTCGGAAACATCTTTTGGTTGGCTAGGCAAAGATTCTAACTTACACATTCAGAAATTGTGTTTCAAATTAGACAAATTAGTGTCTCGACTATCAAAAGCCAAGTGTAAACAGAAAAAAAATCTCAAAAAAGCCGCGAGTAGACTTGGTTGTAAAATCAAGAACTTAGTCAAGGAATTGCATTATAAGACAGCTAGATTTTTAGTAGAAAACTTTGATGTGATTTTCCTCCCAACATTTGAAACATCACAGATGGTTTCTAAGTCAAGACGTAAAAGAAACAAATCTGTCAGGCTTATGCTAACTCTAAGTCATTATGAGTTTAAGCAATTTCTGAAATGGAAGGCTTGGGAAAACCACAAAATTGTGATTGATTGCAACGAAGCCTACACTTCTAAAACGGTGTCATGGACTGGTGAAATTATCAATAATTTGGGTGGGGCAAAAACGATTAAATCGAATTCCACCCAATTAAAGATGGACAGGGATTTAAATGGTGCGCGAGGGATCTTCCTACGTGCATTGGTTGATACGCCTTGGTTGAGAGAGTATCTCAACTTATGTGTTTGTTAGCAAATGTTAGCAAAAAAGTATCGGAATCATAGTCAGTCTATGGCAACCGTATTTGGTATGAATGCAAGTGTGAATGGGTCAGTTATTCCCCAGGTTAAGTCAGCGGCAATTAACTTATAGGCAATGTAATATTAAATGTTGTGCCCACGCCCAGTGTGCTTTCCAAATTAATTTCTCCTCGGTGGAGTTCCACACATTTTTTGACAATCATTAACCCTAAGCCCGTTCCCGGAATATGTTGGACATTGCTGGCACGATGGAATGATTGAAACAGGTTTTTTTGCTCATCGGCAGGAATCCCTACCCCCTGATCTTTGATCGAAAAAATCACTCGGTCATCTTGGCAATTGACGTGAAATTCAATTGTGGTATTGGGCGGCGAATATTTACAGGCATTGGCTAGTAAATTTAAGAGGCATTGTCGCAGCAGCTTTTCATCCAAAAATACGGGACGATTCAGGCCATTAGGGATAAATTTAAGTTCATGTTTGATGCGATGGCTAACTGCTAAATACTCTATAATGTCTAAACAAAAATTATTTAAATCTAGCCGACTGGGTTCAAGGTAGATTTTTCCTAGTTCTAATTTACTCAAAGATAAAATATCATCTAACATTTCTGTAATGATTTCAATAGATGAATAAATATGATTAAAATATTGTTTTTTTTGCTGTTCAGAACAGCTATTACCTTTGTATTCTAATAATTCTACCGTAGATTGAATTGTGGTTAAAGGCATTCTAAAATCGTGAGAAATCATCGATAAAAACTGGGATTTTAGCTGATTTATATGACTCTCTTGAGCCAGCATTTCTCTAATAGAAGTTTCCGCTTTATGTCTTTGAATAGCAATTTCTATAGTTGTCTTTAATTCTCGGTCTTGAAAAGGCTTTAACAGATAGCCATAAGGTTCAGTTGCTTTGGCTCTTTCTATGGTATTTTGATCTGCATAAGCGGTGAGAAACACCACGGGAATTTGTTGACTTGAACGAATTTGACTAGCCGCATCAACCCCATCAATTTCTCCTTGTAAATTAATATCCATCAACACAATATCTGGGTTAGTTGTGGCCGCTTTTTCAATGGCATCGTGTCCCGAAGGCACAATGGCGGTCACTTCATATCCTAGCTGGGTTAAGGCATCTGCCATGTCCTCAGCGATAATCATTTCATCTTCTACAATCAGAATCTTTGTCAGACTCATGGGCTTAAATCCTTTTTTGATACTTGGGTTCGGTAAATGTTAAGCAAAACTGGGTGCCATGACTAAGGTCAAGTTCTACGGTTGCTCCTAATTGCTGGGATAAAGTCCGAACTAATCTTAATCCCAGCGATTGAGTATTTTCCCAATCTATATTTTTCGGTAAACCAATCCCATTATCGCTAACCTTTAAGATATAGCAGTTTTTAACATTGATATCCAACTCGATGGAGATTTTTCCCGATAAGCGATCGGGAAATGCGTACTTTAGGGCATTGGCAACCAGTTCATTGATAATTAAACCACAAGGAAGTGCAGCATCAAGACTCAGGGAGATTTGCGGCACCTTGACTTCTAGTTGTATATTTCGGGGACTGACATGATAGCAACGGTACAAATGTGAGGTTAAGCTGTGGATGTATTCCGCGCAATTAATCCGGGCTAAATCCTCAGATTGATAAAGTTTTTCGTGAATCAAAGCCATAGAATGAATCCGACTTTGACTTTCTTTAAATATTTCTAAAATACTGGGGTCGGTAATTGACCGAGATTGCATTTTGAGTAAACTAGAAATCACTTGTAGATTATTTTTTACCCGGTGATGAATTTCTTTAAGCAGTACCTCTTTTTCCCAAAGGGCGGCTTGAATTTTATCTTCTGCTTGTTTCCGTTGCGTGATATCAATGCCAATTAAAACAGCGGCAGTGCCTTGTTGATATTTTTGGATCACCATTAAATAAGTTTGCTGGTTATTATTGATTCCCGAAGTGATTTCTTGGGTTGCTGCTTGGGCAGAGGAAGCAAAAAATTCGGTGATAAACTGAGAAAATTCTGGGCTAGTACCGAGAAAACCAATTTGTTGATCGATAAATTGTTCTGGTGCTAAACCATAAACATCCGCAAGGCGCTGATTAACGCCAATATATTTTAAATCTGAACTAATTAAAGACACAAATCCGGGGACGGCATCCCAAACTGCCTGAAGTTTATCTTTTTCCACCTGCAAGGCGGATTCCGCTTGTTTGCGATCGCTAATATCAGCCCAGTAGCCAATAATTTCTAATGGGCGATTCTGTTGATCTCGGATTAACTTTTGCTCATCTCTGACCCAAATATAATGGCCATTGGCATGGAGAAAGCGATATTCTTGCACTTCATATTCTTGCTCCAATAACCGGGTCGAAGCAATAGAAATCACTTTGACATCTTCTGGGTGAACGTGGTTAGCCCAAAAATTTGCATCGCTCAAAAAATCACTGGGGGCATATCCAAACAATGCCAAAACATTTTCACTCATAAAAGTGACATTATACTTATCGGCGGCTTTGCGAGAGTAAATTACCGCTGGGTTTGAGGCCACTAAATAACGCAGGCGTTCTTGACTGAGACGCAAGAAAGATTGGGCTTCTTCGATTTCGGTAATGTCATGGTGAATACTGAGAAAATGTGACAGCTTTTTCTCGTTATCATAGATGGGGTAAATACTGAGTTTATTCCAGAACATGGTGCCATCTAAACGATAATTTTGCAACACCACACTACAAGGTTTTGCTTCGCGGACTGCTGCTTGTAATTGAGGCGGCGGCGAAGAATGAAGCCATTCGGGATGATTCCCTTGATTTTCTTGCAGCCACCAGCAGCTTTCTCCTAAGATATCACTGGCTAAATAGCCGGTCATTTTCTCAAAGGCTGGATTGACATAAATAATCGGCAGGTTGGGATATCTGGCATCACAAATGACGATGCCATTGTTACTGGCGGTGATGGCCCGATATTGCATCCGCAACGCTCCGCGATATTGCATCCGCAACGCTCCGCGATATTGCATCCGCAAATACTCTTCTATCTGTTTCCATTCACTAATATCTTGCACAATGGCTAATCCTAAAAGAGGTTTTTCCCAACCATCCCTAATCGCCGTACAATTTAAATCACAACAGAAAATTTCGCCACTTTTTTTCAGATAACGTTTCTCCAGTTTGTACCTGGAAATTTCTCCGGTTTTTAGCCGCCGTAATTCTCGGAGTTCTCTTGCCAACTCTTCGGGATGAGTGATGTCTTCTACCGTTAAATTTTTAATTTCTGTTTCCTGATAGCCCAGCATTTGACAAAATTTAGGATTTGCCGTCATCCAGGCTAAGGTTTCTAAATCAAAGGTGGCCATTCCCACCGGAGAATCTGCAAATATAGATCGATATTTTTCTTCATTTTTTCTCACCGCAGCTAACAATTCTAGCCGTTCTTTTTCCGTTTTTTGCCGCTGTATTTCTGCTGCTGTGCGTAGAGCAAAGCTATTTAAAATAAATTTATTGCGTCGATTGAGTAATATGGGGCGATCGTGAAAAATGCATAAATTACCAATGGCATTTCCCGATGTATTTAGTAGTCTAATGCCTAGGTAGCTACAAGTTCCCATTTTTTGAATGTTCTGGTGGTGAGGAAAAAGTTCTAACAGGCCATCGGGACAATAGTATTCTCCTTGTTTTAAGGTAATTTCACAAGGACTATTGGCTAAATGATACTCAAATTGATTCTCAAATTTTGAACCAGATTTATGCTCATCCCAACCCGCAATTATTTTCATTGTGGGGGGATTTTTATCCATCAATTCGCTAACAAATAAATAATGAACTCCCAAGGCCACCGCTAGATGACTTACCAATGAAGAAAAGAAGGCTTCACCCGTCACGGAGGCAGTTTCTCGGATCAGATTATTAATGGCTTCTTCTTGGCAAAATCGAGAATTAACATCGCGAGAAATTCCCCGATAACCTCGGAGAATAAATTGTTTTTTTTCGGCTTTTTCTTGAGTTTCCAGGAGGGGAATGCCACTGCTTTCTAACATAATATCTTGACCATTTTTGTGCCGATTCCGGTGTTCTAAGCAGTTAAAGGGTAAGTGTTTTCCCGCGAGGGCTCCCCAAACTTCTGCAACCCGCAAGGCATCTGCTGGAGACATGAAGTCAAAGGGGGTTTTGCCAATCAATTCTTCGGGTTCATAACCGAGAATATTTTTGCTGTTAGGACTGATGTAAGTGTAGACTGCATTATGATCGACTTGCCAAATTAAATCGGTGTTGGTTTCTACTAAATCTTGAAAAAATAATTCTGGGACAAATTCTGGGCGATCGCTCAATCGGCGATCGCCAATTTTTTTCACGGTGGTGAGGCGTTGTCCCCTGGAACTGGCAGAATCACCTCTGGTAAAGATAGACTGACTGCTGCTTTGCCGCTGCCATAACTGCTGAACTTTTTCTCCTAATTGCATCACTTGTTCGGTTAATAAATAGTCGGCGGCTCCTTGTTTCATGCAGTTGACCGCCAATTCTACGGAGGGATGATCGCTAATAATAATTAGAGGGATTTTGTAACTTTTTTGACGCAGAATTTCTAAGGCTCGCAGGGGGTCTAAGGTCAGGGAGGGATCCTGATCCGCCGAATCCGCTGATGTCAAAGGTTCTACCCTTTGCCATAGCAGCAAAATCAGATCCCAACCGCGATCAAGTTGGGCGACATACTCTGACTCGGTTTGCACCATATGCAAATCTAGAATAAATCCAGCTTCTTGCAAATGACCCAATAGAACACTGGTGTCAGTCCGAGGGTTTTGAATAATTAGGGTGGACAGGAGATTAGGCATGATTTCTTCCTCAATGCGGGAGTAATTTCCATTGCGCTATCTTACAAATTTTTTCATAAAATTGCTGTTTTTTATGTTCTCTAACAAACTGTTCAGATGTTCAGACGCTAGAGGTTTGGATAAAACTCACAAAATTAGCCCTGTCATACCCCCATGACTTAGGCGTTATACCAATTTTACAAATGCTGGCTGCAATCATTTCCTAGGAATTTGCTGCTTAAATCCCTATTTTTTTAGGCCAATTTTTCCCAGACGCCGGATGCTTTTGCCTTTTTTGCTCCCGGTTAGGGGTGAGCAGCCGATTGGTGAGCAGCCGATTTTTGCTAAAATATTTCTCCTTATATTTTTTTGATCGAGTTTAATTAAAATTTCTGGTGGATGTGGGGGGTATTGAGTGCATTATTGAGTGAATTATTGATTTAATTATTGATTTAATTATTGATTTAATTATTGATTTAATTAGGCATAATTAAATGGAAGGCCAAGGCGCGATCGCCACATCAAAAGACCTCACCTGAGTTAATGTAATTCCCCCGATACTCCCCAGATCGCCCCCGCATTAATGTTCTTCTGGAGCAAATTGTTTCTGAAACTCACTGAGTAAGTGGCTAACTTGTAACTTAGTCATTGATTTGCCATATATTTTTTGACTAAATATTCTTAATGCGGCCATAAACTCTGGGACTAAATCCTCCGACTGGTTGTTTATATCTTCAATAATTTCTACTTTTTTACCCAGTTGATCTAAGAGGATAATTAGATAGTCTGATCCAAACAGAGTCAGGTGATCTTTATTTGCAATCATTAAGACAGTGTAGTCAGCATTTTTCAGCAGACTGATTAACTGTTTTCGATGGTCATTTAAGCCACTGGCTACTTCTTTAACCACTCGTTTTACGCCATATCCTTTTGCTAACGCTATTTCAGTCAATCGGTTTGCTTGCCGATCTAAATCATCTTGATCTTCCACACTGGGGACTCGGACATAAATACAAGCGGTTTCTCTGATATGGTTCGATGAGTCAACGTCTATAATAATGGTTCCATTTGGCAGTTGATGACCCTTAAGAAGTCCTTGTTTCCACCAATGCCATGCTGTCCGATAACTAATTCCCTGAGATTTGGCATAATCTGAAAGTTTCATAGGTCATGCCTTGATATTTTTACATCTAAAATATTATCAAGAAAGTGAGTGTATGGGCAATCTTAATGGCTTACAGTTTGTTCAGGATTTAGCTAGTACAGTAGCAGCATTTGGTAAACCAGTTCTTAAATGTAGTTGTTCCAATCAGCATTAAAGCTAGTTCAATTAACTGTTCTAACGCCGACATGGATCGGGTGGGGAAAATTCTGACCAGTGACTTAACCGTTGACCATAACATCTCAATTGGATTGAATTCTGGTGAGTAGGGTGGTAAATACTCTACTGTAGCTCCCGCTCTCGGCAATCATTTCGGCAACACCTGACATTTTATGGATATTAAGATTATCCATAACTACCACATCCCCTGGGTTGATCTGCGGCACCAGGTCATTGGCCACAAAATCTAGAAAATCTTCACCTTTCATAGAACCAGTAATGGCTTTTTTAGCCACAACTCCTCTCATACTTATGGCGCCGATTAATGTCATTTTTCTCCCTTTGTAAAAGGGTCTTAAATCGAAGGCTTTTTGCCCTTTCTCACTCCTGGCCATCTCGCGAATCATCCCGACCCAAAAAGCTGTCTCGTCGATAAATATTAATTTTTCTTGTGGTACATCTTGAACCCTTTTCCGGTAATCAACTCGCTGCTGTTGGCCAGCTTCGGTTGCTACCTTTTCGGCCTGGTAAGTTTTTTTTTAGGGTTAATCCTTCTTTTTGGAGAAACTCACAGATCCCCCCTAAACTCACATAAACATCCTGCTCGTTTAGGAGATGTTCCCGATACTGCCTCACGGTCCAATCTGGATGAGATTTTACCATCTTCACGATAAAGTCTCGATAAGCTTCTAGCTTACCGGGACGTTTGCGACCAGGTTTTTTGGGGGTTAACTCTTGGGTTTCTCGATATTGTTTGATATAACTATGAACAGTAGCAGGACTAAGCATAAACTGTTCGGCGAGTTGCCGAATCGAGCCTTTGCCCAACTTATAAGCAGTGACGACTTTTTGTCTAAAGTCCAGAGAGTAAGATCCCATAGCTGAATTTGGTTGGCATTGAGTATAGCTCTAGTTTAGCACACAATTGTTCTATTTGTTTCCTGAACAAGCTGTATCAAGTGAATTTAGCAGGATTTCGCTTTTGACTGTAATGGGTTGATTTATTTTCTCTTTCACCTTTGGCACAGATAAATCAGGTTTATCTGAGTATTCTCCAGCCCTCGCCGTTGCCATTGGCTGACGGCACAGGAGACAAAAGATATGGATATGCAAGGATATGGCTGGTAGTTGCGATCGAAGCGACGCCTATTTAACCCATCTTACCTCCAGGCTGTGGTTCGGCGGCACAACGATAAAGTTGATAAGGGATGCCAATCCGATAATACTGATTTGGGTCGATAATGCAATCATTAAAAGCCGAAAATGATAAATTATTAGGATATTCTTTCTGGCGCAAACCGGGGGCAACCACCCATAAATTTAGGGATTTAAAGGATTCAAAAGATCCCTCAGATTCATCGGTGACAGGATGTTCTAAACCGGGCAGAGTTGGCCAGATGCTATGATATCCCTCCCTTCTATCGATAAATAGCCAATGAGTTGCCTGAGCTAAATTTTGGGTTCGCTGGTGGTAAAGTTCCCAGGCAAATCCTAACCCCAAGGCGACTTCTTGGAAATTTTCATATCCCACAATCACCATTAAGGGCTTTTCTGGTTCTAAGTTTAACTGCTTGGCAACTAATTCAGGATGATAAGGCTTCTGAAAGGCGAATCCAGAGATGACAAATACGCTACTGCATATTCCGATTAATATGACAATTTTATCAAAAAATATTCGGTTTTTTATGCTTATTTTTAGCTGATTTTTGTTAAAGCAAAGCCTTGGAGCGAGTGTTTGGCTAATCGCTCTCATAGAGTCTTTGCCTAAATTATTATTGTCTGCCAGTAGAGGATGGGTATGATTAACTAATTCTGGGGAAAAACAAGCCGCTAATAATACGCAAATACTGGGATAGTAAATAAAGTGATAGCGAATCGCCGAGGTGATATCTTGTCCTAATATATAAACAATACTGAGAAATTCTCCTAAAATTAATATAGTGTACATTCCCAGGGTAAAAGTCGAGGTTTGGCAACGAAAATTTTGGCAAAGGCAGGGGATTTTTTGCCACAGATATCTGCCTAATGCAATGGCAAATCCCAACATCCCTAGACCACAAGGGATGGCAATCCAAAGAGGCTGATTTTCTACGGGTAAAGCGATCGCCATAAGTACCCAACCCATAATAATTTGATAAATTGGCACAATATGATCCAGCCAACTGGGTTCAAAGGGTTTAAACCATTCCGTTTCTTGACGGCTAGAATGTTGTAGTAAATTTGATAGCCACGGCAAAAATAAAATTAGGGGTAAAATACAGAAGCTAAAATGCCATAGAGAAGGGATAATTTTACGAATTATTGGGATTATTTGGCAATAATTATGAGTTTTTTTATGCCACCCAAATTCTCCTGGTTTAGGGGAGGTGGGTGTTGGTTGGATGGTGGGAATACTTTGCCAGATTTGCCAGAGTAATATTGCCCCAATTTCCGCAGCTAAGACGAGAATAAAAAAATAATGAGTATATAAACCAATTGTATTACAAATTACCCAAGATATCCAAGTTTTGGTTTTCACTTTTCTTTCCTGCTGAAAATTATGCTGTATTTTAATTAAACTAATTAGAGACAGGGTAATAAATAGCAGGGGTAACGTATAGTGACGGGCTTCTTGAGATAGGTAAACCGCAAAGGGAGAAACGGCTATTAATGCAGCGGCAATTAGACCAGTCTTTGGGGAAAAAGCCACCCGACCGAGGAGATAAATTGCCCCAACGGTGGCGACGCCAAATAATGCCGGAAGCGATCGCACTTGCCAAACGATATCCTGTAAATTTGCGGTTGGCTTCATTCTGCCTAACCACCAATGTATTCCGCAAAAAAATACTGGCGGATGGGTGGATTCTCTGGCGATCGTTTCGGCAATTTGGGGGCAAGTTGCCTGGGGATTAAAGGTGAAAATATTGGGCAATTCTGCCAAGGAAAATATCTGATTTAGTGGGACATGGTTAAAACTATGTCCCAAACTAAATAAAGTCGTGAGTATTTCATCTAACCATAAAGCTTTGGCTTCCAGACCTGTAAATCTTAGGGCGGTACTAAAGATAATAATTCCTGTTAAGAATAAATAATGTTGTTTTATGGGCATTTTTCGGTTAAATATCCACTTTATGTTTTTTTGTAACTTTTTTTTAATAAAACGTAATATATATAAACTGTATCAAATCACTCATTTTTATCCAGGGATCTATGTTTTAAATATGGACATTACATAAAATAGTAGAGAGTAAGATATCAATGGAACCCCTCAATAGTTCATCTTCCTGCTGTCGTAACTGTCGGCATTATCAGCCGGAAGGACGACGCGGTGGTCATTGTCATCAATTGGGTGTTCCGGTACAAGGTAGCTGGAATGCTTGTTCTCTGGTTTGTTTAGCATTTACTCCTTCTTGGAAAAATCTCAAAGAAATTATCACCTGGCAGCAAGGGACGCCAAAAGCGAGTCCGAAACCCATGGAAACACAACCCGTAGATCGATATAATATGATCAATAGTGCGATGATCGGCAAGTAAGTAGGTGATGCAATAGACATTTAATAGACAATTTTGACCGATGTCTAGTCTCCGTGAAAGCCATTGATGTATTCTATAAAAGCAGATTTCCGATTTCTATAATATGGCTGGGCGGCAAAACCTACAAGAAAACCTTGATCAGATCGTCAAATTAATAGAACAAATTCAATATCAAGTCAGGCACCCAGATAAAGAGACGTTATCTATGACGTCTCTTTATCAGTTTGAAGCGATTTCTCTACCGTTTCAGTTAGTCCAAGAGGCGATCGCATTGTGTGCAGCGGTGTTTCCCCCAGAAAGTTTAGGGGAAATTGCGACGACGGACGAGGAAAGTATTAATGCTTGGGCGATCGCCCTGATGCAAACTTTGCAAGATGAATTGACTTTAGTGGAACATTGGCAACCACAGTTAGCCGCTTTACCACTACCTTCGGCTTTGAAGGAAAAAATCCGCGATGTTGCATCCGCAACGCTTCGCGATCGCACCACCCAGCTACAGCAAATTCACCAACAACACTCAGAAATCTTACAATCTACTGCCAGCTTATTTGCTGCGGAAGCCCAACTCCGTCAAGATGCTCAAGCATTACAACAGTTAAAGAAAAAAGCTAAATTACTCAAAGCAATTAAAACTGAGTTGCAAACCACCGATTTAAATGCTTTGCGGGAGCAGATATCCCGTGAAACAGAGGCGATCGCCCCCCAACGGCAGGAACTCGAAACCCTGAAACAACAAAAAACTCAGTTAGAAACTGAATTAACCTCTCTGGAGCAACAGCGAGCTACTTGTCACTCACAGATTAATTATTTGCAACAAAAGCAACAGAACCTAGAAACGGCCACCCGTGAATGCGGAAATCAACTGATTAGCTTAACCGCTGCGGAACAACAACGGTTGAGTCAAGAGTTAAATATAGTATTAGCAGACTTATCCAGCCAACAACAAGAATATCAGCAAATCCAACAGCAATTAGCCACGGCGATCGCCGAATCAAATCGCTATCAGCAGGAAACGGAAAAGCTGCGGGAATATTTGCGGCAACATTATCAATCCAATCAAGAAATTTGCAAAAATCTGCCAGTAAATCAGCCAAAAATCGATAGTATGGTCAAAATCATCGAGCAAAATTTAGCCCAACTCGACCAAGAACTTGCCCAAGCTTTGCAGCAGCAAGAACTATCCCAACAAAAAACAATTTTTATTTTTAATTAATAATTGTAAATAGGATATTTTTTTGAATTAATCAGCATAAATTTTAGCATTTTTTATTAGAATTTTTGACAGCGTTTTTCCAGAAAAAAACACACCTTGTAGGGGCGAAGCATCACCGCAGATATTTGTGGGTTAAAAAACCATAATTTATGTCGGTCACGCTTCGCCCCTACATTTGTTTTTTAATCTGATATTTTAAGCTGATTTCTTAGATATCTGTTGGGTTGATCTCGGCTGTAGGGGCGTTGCATTCGGGCAGTTATGTTTTGGTTTTTACCGTTCACATAATTATCCGAATGCAACGCCGCCCTGAAAAAATTGACTGTACCCCATTCCCGAAGTTAAGGGCGTGATCTTGACCGCAGTAGGGGCGTGATCTTTTCGGTAGTAGGGGCGAATGGCCATATAGCCTGACGGCATGGGCTTCGCAAGGACGCCCCTACAATATTTTAAGCATCAAATGCCGGAATGCTTCGCCCGTACAATATGTTAAGCAATAAATTATCTGCGGTCATGCTTTGCCCCTAAATTTGTGTTTTACAGCTTGTTCAGGAAACAAGTAGAACAATTGTGTGCTAAACTAGAGGTAAGCATTCAGGTCGTAATAGTTCGGCTGTAAGCGTCGTTTATTATGGGTTCTAACTCTTTCTACCTGTTTATCGATTATCAACAATAAAATCCAAAGCCCTTATTTTTTGGTATTTATTGAGAATGATCTGTTAGTCTAGACCTCACATTAATTCTGAAACCCTTGATATGGCTGTGTTTCAGACACCTGAATAGTTACAACTAGAGCTATACTCAATGCCAACTAAATTCAGCTATGGGACCTTACTCTCTGGACTTTAGACAAAAAGTCGTCACTGCTTATAAGTTGGGCAAAGGCTCGATTCGGCAACTCGCCGAACAGTTTATGCTTAGTCCTGCTACTGTTCATAGTTATATCAAACAATATCGAGAAACCCAAGAGTTAACCCCCAAAAAACCCGGTCGCAAACGTCCCGGTAAGCTAGAAGCTTATCGAGACTTTATCGTGAAGATGGTAAAATCTCATCCAGATTGGACCGTGAGGCAGTATCGGGAACATCTCCTAAACGAGCAGGATGTTTATGTGAGTTTAGGGGGGATCTGTGAGTTTCTCCAAAAAGAAGGATTAACCCTAAAAAAAACTTACCAGGCCGAAAAGGTAGCAACCGAAGCTGGCCAACAGCAGCGAGTTGATTACCGGAAAAGGGTTCAAGATGTACCACAAGAAAAATTAATATTTATCGACGAGACAGCTTTTTGGGTCGGGATGATTCGCGAGATGGCCAGGAGTGAGAAAGGGCAAAAAGCCTTCGATTTAAGACCCTTTTACAAAGGGAGAAAAATGACATTAATCGGCGCCATAAGTATGAGAGGAGTTGTGGCTAAAAAAGCCATTACTGGTTCTATGAAAGGTGAAGATTTTCTAGATTTTGTGGCCAATGACCTGGTGCCGCAGATCAACCCAGGGGATGTGGTAGTTATGGATAATCTTAATATCCATAAAATGTCAGGTGTTGCCGAAATGATTGCCGAGAGCGGGAGCTACAGTAGAGTATTTACTACCCTACTCACCAGAATTCAATCTAATTGAGATGTTATGGTCAACGGTTAAGTCACTGGTCAGAATTTTCCCCACCTGATCCATGTTGGCGTTAGAACAGTTAATTGAACTAGCTTTAATGCTGATTGGAACAACTACATTTAAGAACTGGTTTACCAAATGCTGCTACTGTACTAGCTAAATACTGAACAAGCTGTATTATCTCCCCGGTAGAAAATCTGCCACTTAGCGATCGCGGCGATCGCTAAGTGGCAAGTGCTGATAATTCTGCCTCAAACTCCAGAAAACGTGAGTCATCGACTAAAATTTACTCATTTTGGATTCCTGGAAAAGTCACCCCAGCGCGTCCTCTCGTGACGAAAAACGGAACATTTTTCTCCAGGGCGTTTGATTGTTTCAAATCAGCAATAGTCGCGTTGCCGGTACAGAATAAAACTATGGCGATTTCTTCGATTAAGATTTCGGCTAATTCAGCCACGGCTTTGTCCGAGTCCGCCGCCGCTCGCAAAAATGGCCATGCTAATCCGGCAATATCTGCCCCCAAAGCCAGACACTTGGCCACATCTAATCCATTCCGCAATCCGCCAGAGGCAATCAGCGGAATTTCCGGGGCGATCGCTCTGACCCCGATAATACAGTCACTTGTGGGTAATCCCCAATCGGCAAAAGTTTGACCTAAGCGCCCCTGCCTGGGATCCTTGGCTCGTTCCCCTTCCACTCTTGCCCAGGAGGTGCCACCAGCCCCCGCCACATCGATCGCACTTACCCCCGCATCAATTAATTTTTTTGCCATTGCCCCAGAAATACCATTGCCCACTTCTTTGGCAATCACCGGCACTGGTAGGCTATAGCATAATCTTTCAATTTTGTCAAGTAATCCGTGGAAATTGCGATCGCCTTTAGTTTGCACCGCTTCTTGTAGGGGGTTGAGGTGCAAAATCAAAGCGTCAGCTTCTAGCTGGTCTACCACCCGCTGACATTGTTCTAGACCGTAAGTATAATTCAGTTGCACGGCGCCCAAGTTGGCAAACAGCAAAATATCAGGAGCGAGCGATCGCACAGCAAAAGTATCCCCTACTTCCGGGTTTTCCACCGCCACCCGCTGCGAACCCACTCCCATTGCCAGCTTATATGCTTGGGCTACTTCAGCCAAACGATAATTAATCGTTTTCGCCAACTCTGTCCCTCCAGTCATGGAAGAAATCAGCAACGGCGCCCCCAACGGTTTACCCAGAAACTCCGTACTCAGATCGATCTCAGCGAGATCCAGTTCCGGCAAACAAGCGTGAGTAAACCGATAACGTTCTAAACCCGTGGTCGTTTGCCGAAATTGCACATCTTCATCAAGACAGACCCGAATATGATCGGCTTTCCGGTTCTGAGTTTCTGTGGCTAGATTAACTGGGGCATTCATGGCGTAGGACTAGAAATCAAGAAATCATCAGTTTTGCATTCTAGCTTAAAACTCCCCTAAAGAAACCGGGTTTCTTTAGGTTTCTTGTATCTTACTTATAAATCGGCATTGCCCCACTTTTCAGCCGATTCATATAATCATTTAAATCAGCGGCCACCTCATTGGACATAATAAATCCGCCCAACATATTAGGAAAAGCCATACAGAAAAACATCATATCCGTGAAATCGATAATCGCTCCCAAGTTGACCACCGAACCAATAAATAGACAAACCACATAAATGCCGTGGTAAACTTGAATGGTGTGATTACCAAACAAATAAGCCCAGCATCTTTCCCCGTAATAACTCCAAGAAATCATCGTGGAGAAGGCAAACAGAAATACCGCCAAAGTGAGAATAATCGGGAACCAACTAATCACACTACTAAAAGCCGCTTTAGTAATGGCCACCCCCTCCAGTCCATCATCGTAGGTGCCAGTAATTACCACTACTAACGCGGTCATATTACAGATCACCACCGTATCAATGAAGGGTTCCAACAAGGCCACAATTCCCTCCCGGATGGGTTCTTTGGTTTTGGCTGCCGCATGAGCGATCGCGGCTGAACCCACCCCCGCTTCATTAGAAAACACAGCCCGTCTAACGCCCTGAACCAAGACGCCAATAAAACCGCCTTCAATGGCTTCGGGAGAAAATGCCCCTTGGATAATCGAAGTAAAGGCAGCGGGAATTTGACTAAAATTGCTCACCAAAATCCACAGGGACGCCAATACATAAATTAAACACATAGCGGGCACCAAGGCGCCCGCTACAGAACCGATTCTTTTAATCCCACCAATAATCACTAAACCGACCAAAAAGGCAATTCCTAAACCATAAGCCCAGTTAGGAAATTGTGGAACCATACCAGCGATCGCGGCATAAGACTGGTTGGCTTGGAACATATTGCCGCCCCCCAAGGAAGCAAAAATACAGAGTACCGCAAACAGTCCCGCCAAACCTTTACCCAGTTGCCCCAGTCCTCTCTCAGCCAAACCTCTAGAAAGGTAATGCATTGGCCCCCCGGAAACCGTGCCATCTTCTGCCATCACACGATATTTCTGGGCTAGGGTACATTCCACAAACTTGCTAGTCATGCCGAACAAACCGGCTAGAGTCATCCAGACCACGGCCCCTGGACCCCCCAGACTCACCGCTACCGAAACCCCGGCAATATTCCCCAATCCCACCGTTGCGGACAGGGCAGCCGCTAAAGCTTGGAAGTGGGAAACTTCTCCTTCTTCCGAGGGATCGTCAAAGTGACCTTGCACCACAAAAATAGCGTGCTTAAAAGCCCGAAAGTTGATCAAGCCCATCCGAATGGTAAAGAAAATTGCCCCGCTAATCAGCCACATTACAATCAGGGGAATGCCACCAATACTGAAAAACAGCACCCTAGACATCACCGCGACAATTTGAGCAAAGACGCTATCAATGGTCTGAAGTAACCCGCCACTGTTGGCGGCGCTTTCTTCTCCTTGGGCGATCGCTGCTGTGGACATGGCCAGAAAAAGTAGCACTAGGCAAACGACATTTTTTCTCATACACTCACTCACTTCAACATAAAAACATGGATCGGATCGCTGACAATACCGATCGCGATCTGACTGGCTCATGGTGCCTCACGGCGAAACCAGCCAAGACACATTACCCAAAACCTGATCGGGATTTCCGCCATATTTTGGCTTGATTTGTCACTATTTTGCAAATTTTTAGCAAATAGGAGTGTGGGGAGTTTGGGGGGAAGCCGCCGTCGTGTAGGGTGTAGGGTGTAGGGTGTAGGGTGTAGGGTGTAGGGTGTAGGGTGTAGGGTGTAGGGTGTAGGGTGTAGGGTGTAGGGTGTAGGGTGTAGGGTGTAGGGGCGCAATGCTTGCGCCCTAGGGTGCAGGGGGTGCAGAGAGAGAAGAACTTGGCAGTTAGAAAAAGCCAATTAATCGCCTCAGTAGCGGTAAACTAAATAGCGAGTACCATAGATTGATATTTAAGCAGAGGGATAACTTGAAAAAATATCAGAAAGTCAAGCATTATCTAGAGCAGGAAATTGCCGCTGCCCCTAAACAAAAAGTGTTTGCGGAAAATTTCACCTTTCAGGACATCTATGTTTCCTTAAAAGCTCAAGCAATTGATGCCAACGGAAACCTAAATCAATATAGTCCGCCGGTAATTTTGGAAGACCAGGTAAAAGATATTTTACACCAGGAAAACTTTTCCGATAAAGTAATTGTAATTCAAGGCAAAGCCGGTTCGGGAAAAACCCTATTTTCTCGGATTATGGCGGATTGGGTGCGCCAGGAAATGTATCCCCAATGGACGCCTATTGTGGTTCACTTAAATGATTTCAAAATCATTCAACCCAGTTTTGAATATAACCTGCGATCGCACCTAAAAAATACCTTTGCTAAATATAGCCATCAATGGTTAACCACTGGTGTCACCCGCTTTTTATTTTTGTTGGATGGATTTGATGAACTGCCCCCCAGTAAAAATAGCCGTAGTTTAGAAGAATTCTTGCAACAAGTGGCCGAATTTCAAAAAGAATGTTCCCAAAATCATCACATGGGGCATCAGGTGATTATTACCGGACGTTCTGTGGCATTAAAAGGCTTAGAAAGATTTCTACCGGCTAATTTAGATCGGGTAGAACTTTTACCAATGGATGATGAACTTCAGGAAGAATGGTTCGGCAAATGGTCTAATTTAGTATCGGGCCAAAATCCGGCTTATTTCTCTGAATTTTTACAAGATTACACCTGTCCTGAATCTTTAAAAGAAATCGCCAGAGAACCCCTATGGCTCTATTTCTTATCCGCCCTGCATCGCGATGGACAATTGTATCCAGAAAGATTGGATAATACCAGCTATACTCAGGCCAAGATTCTGATTTACCAGCAGGTATTAGAGTGGGTGGTTAGCTGTTTTCATCCCCAGACCCGCAAAGATGAATTCCCCAATATTGATGCTTTAGATAATTGGCGATCGCTTTTAACAGAAATTGGCTTATGCGTGCGGCAATCTGGCAGTTTATATGCGCCATTAAACATAATTGAGCAACGCTTAGAAAACTTGCCAGACGTCAAAAACTTACTGCGGGAAATTGCTCAAATATTAGAGCGAAAAATTCTGAAAAATCCCCTGGGTAATTTGGCATATAAAACTAATAATTTTCCAGAAATACCAGAATTTCAAATTAGTCACAAAGCCTTTGGGGACTTTTTGTTTGCCACGCGATTAGCCCAAAGCATAGAAACTTGGACAATCCCCGGAGTGCAACGGGAAAAATTTTATATTCCCACTCAACAAATGGACTGGGAAATTTATGACCTCCTGGGTTATGGTCGTTTAACCTTAGAATTGGTAGAATTCTTAATCGGGTTACTCGGTCTTAGTCATAATTTTCGTCCCGTAGAACTCTTTCACCGCCTAGAAAATTTTTACTGGCGCTGGTGTCACGGGGTATTTATTGATGCGATCGAAGATAGTTTACCCCAGAAAAAAGCCAGACAATTGCAAAAGCAAGGCATTGATTTAGGTCAGCGTCAAGTGGATCTTTATGCAGGGCTAAATGTAATGATTTTATTACTAGAATTACACCGCTATGCCCAGGAAAATTATGACCTCAAAGAACAAATCAACTTTTATCCTTGCGGCGTTCCCGACACCGAACAGTTTAATAAAGATCAACTATTTTGTATTATCGGCTATAGCTGTTCCCTAGACGTTTCCGCCTTTTTACGCATCGCTGGGGTCTTCCTCAGTGGCATTAACCTCAGTCACGTTGACTTAATCAGCACCTATCTTGTAGGCGCTAATCTTAGTCATGCTAACTTAACTGAAACTTCTTTGAGTATGGCCTACCTCAGTGGCGCTAACCTGAGTGGAGCGAATTTATCTGGGGCTTATCTCACGGGAGCTAACCTCAGTGGAGCGAATTTAAGTTACGCTAATTTAACGCGGGCAAATCTGCACAGCACAGATTTATTTCGGGCGGATCTGCGCCACGCTAACTTAACGGGGACCAACCTGCGAAGTGCCGATCTCAGCGGGGCTGACCTGAGTAGCGTCAATTTCCAGGGTGCTAACCTCAGCGATGCTGATTTGCAAAATATTACCTGGGATGAAAATACCAATTGGCAAGAGGTGCAAGGCTTAGATATGGCGGTGAATGTCCCGGATTCCCTTCAGAAATACCAGACTTTTTCTACCCTGAATAGTAAAAACTAAGCAATAAACGTAGAGTGGGCAAAACTTTCCCACCGCACAAGCAAACGTAGGGTGGGCAAAACTTGCCCACCCTACAATTCTGAAAAATTAGTTATCCCATTCGTGATCCCAAGCGGTGATGAATCTCACGCCACAAGCAGGACATTTATCCGTAATCGGTTCAATTGTTTCTCCACATTCGGGACAAATTGTCACCCCTGTGGTATTTTTTAACTCTCTTTTCAAGTGTTGATAGTCGTCATATAAGGCATCAACACATAAAACTTCCTGACATACTCCTTCATCACAAAGATTATTTTCCATCGAATTATGCGATCGCCGATAATCTCTGTAATAGTGCCAGGTTGATTTCATTTTTTCTAACACTTCGGCTTTATCTTTCATCGCCCACCTCGTGCTTTAATCTCTTTAATTTTTTTGTCACCAAATCCTCATAAACTGAGAATTTGAATCATCCTAAAAATCGTCTGCCTTAAACTCGAAGCGCCGGTTAAAACTAAAAGTTAACCTTGGCCTTATTATATCTCTTTAGTCAAAGTTCATTCAATAGAAACGCTAATTTTAAAGATTTTCTTTATCTTTCCTAGGGTGGGCAAAACCTTGCCCACCCTACAAGCCTCCGCTCCCTTTATCTTTCCTAGGGTGGGCAAAACCTTGCCCACCCTACAAGACTCCTGGGTAACCACGGGGGATTGCCCCTACCTCTGTTCTCCCCCGCGAAGAGAGATGCATAGAAGAGAGAATTTTCAGAAGCATCCTCTATCCTCTTTTCTCTATCCTCTTTTCTCCCCTGCACCCCTGCACCCCCGCTGATGGCGGGCACCTCCGCTCCCCTGCCCTATTTATTAACTTTTGTAAAGCAATGTTGAGTCTCCAGCCAACTGGAGACATTACCCTATATCTAGCCGTAATTTCACATACTCTTTATGGAAACCATCAATCTCCGTTTAAAAGGGATGGGCTGTGCTGCTTGTGCCAACCGGATTGAAAAAGCCCTGCAAAGCGTTCCGGGAGTCGATCGCTGTTTTGTGAACTTCGCCATAGCGCAAGCCAAAGTAGAATATCATCCCCAACAAACCGATGTATTCATCATTAAAAAAGCCGTCAGCGATGCTGGTTATAGCGCCGAACCACTGACGGATTTTTCTCAAGAAACAGATGAAAACTCTCCTGAACAATTAGCCCAAAAACAGTTAGAAAAGCAACTAAAAAATAAGGTAATATTTGGCGGAGTAATTAGTGCCATTTTAGTCATTGGTTCTTTACCCGCCATGACCGGACTTCATTGGCATTGGTTCCCAATGTGGCTACATAATGCTTGGGTGCAATTAGTATTAGCTACTCCGGTAATGGTTTGGTGCGGTCAGCAATTTTTTACCGGGGCATATAAGTCACTTTTACATCATACAGCGGATATGAATACTTTGGTCTCCCTGGGAACTGGTTCCGCTTATTTATATTCTTTGTTTGCCACTTTTTTTCCCGGTTTTTTCCAAACTCATGGGTTAGAAGCGGCCATTTACTATGAACCCGCAGCAGTGATTATTACCCTAATTTTATTGGGCAGATTGTTGGAAAGTCGCGCTAGAGGAAAAACTTCTGAAGCGATTAGTAAATTGATGGGTTTACAAGCAAAAACCGCGAGGGTAATTCAAAATGGAGAACCTATAGACCTGCCTATAGAACAGGTGCAAGTGGGTGATGTTATTTTAGTCCGCCCTGGGGAAAAAATTCCCGTAGATGGTGAGGTTATTTCCGGGATTTCTCAAGTTGATGAGGCAATGGTCACAGGTGAACCTTTGCCGGTAAAAAAACAGGTAGGGGATGAAGTAATTGGAGGGACGATTAATAAGACCGGCAGTTTTCAATTTCGGGCTGCAAGAGTCGGCAAGGATACTATGTTAGCCCAGATAGTTAAATTAGTCCAAGAAGCCCAAGGCAGTAAAGCCCCAATTCAACGGTTAGCCGATCGCGTTACTGGGTGGTTTGTCCCCGTTGTCATGGCGATCGCCGTTATTACTTTTTTGATTTGGTTTAAGACAACGGGCAACCTAACTATGGCGATGATTACTACCTTGGGAGTGCTGATTATTGCTTGTCCTTGTGCTTTGGGTTTAGCTACCCCAACTTCAGTCATGGTAGGTACTGGTTTAGGGGCAGAATATGGTATTTTAATTAAAGGGGCTGAGAGTTTAGAATTAGCCCATAAAATTCAAACCATTGTGTTAGATAAAACTGGCACGATTACCCAGGGTAAACCTACTGTGACTGATTATATCACAGTTTTTGGAATTGTGGATAATATTGCCGATTCTAGTGTCGATTATAGTGAAATTGAATTATTAGCTTTTGCCGCAGCACTGGAAAGTCATTCAGAACATCCTTTGGGGGAAGCAATTGTGGATTATGCTAAGTCTCAGGGAGTAGAAATTTCTTCACCGGAAATTAGAGAAATTACCAGAGAAATTACCAATTTTGCGGCGATCGCTGGTATGGGAGTTGAAGGGAACATTGAGGATAACTTAGTACAAATTGGCACCAAACGGTGGTTAAATCAATTAAACATTGACACCCAAGTTTTAGCCGCATATCAAGAAACTTGGGAAACCCAAGGAAAAACAACCGCTTGGTTAGCGATTAATGGCCAAGTGCAAGGTTTATTTGCCATTGCTGATGCGGTCAAACCTTCTTCCATAAATGCAGTCAAAACCTTGAAAAAAATGGGCTTAGAAGTGGTAATGTTAACGGGAGATAATCGCCAAACCGCAGAGGCGATCGCTCATCAAGTTGGCATCACCAAAGTATTAGCAGAAGTTCGCCCCGACCAGAAAGCAGAACAAATCAGAATATTACAAGCAAAAAGCAAAATTGTCGCAATGGTTGGGGATGGCATTAATGATGCCCCAGCTTTAGCCCAAGCGGATGTAGGGATTGCCATTGGGACGGGAACTGATGTCGCGATCGCTGCCAGCGATCTTACCCTAATTTCAGGAGATTTACAGGGAATTATTACTGCCATTCAACTAAGTCATGCTACCATGAATAATATTCGCCAAAACCTATTTTTTGCCTTCATTTACAACATAGCGGGAATTCCCATTGCTGCCGGAATTCTTTATCCGTTCTTTGGCTGGTTACTCAATCCGATTATTGCCGGGGCAGCAATGGCATTTAGTTCCGTTTCTGTAGTATCAAATGCCCTCCGCTTACGCAAATTTAAACCGAAATTATCCCATTAATTTTACAAATTGTAGGGTGGGCAAATTTTTTCTTCCACAAGCAAGGGGGCGCAAGCATTGCGCCCCTACAAAACTACACAATCTTTATTAGACCTCTTGCAAAATTCCTAAAAGCCCCCCTTAAAAAGGGGGGTTGGGGGGTCGAAATATTTATTTTGCAAGAGGTCTATTTACGCAAATTCAAACCGAAATTATCCCATTAATTTTACAAATTGTAGGGTGGGCAAATTTTTTCTTCCACAAGCAAGGGGGCGCAAGCATTGCGCCCCTACAAAACTACACAATCTTTATTAGACCTCTTGCAAAATTCCTAAAAGCCCCCCTTAAAAAGGGGGGTTGGGGGGTCGAAATATTTATTTTGCAAGAGGTCTATTTAGCAATACTAAATGATTTGTAACACTTTCATCTCCCCTCTCCCCTTCTGGGAGCTAATCTTGTAGGGGTTTTGATTCATGCAGTAGAACCAAGCTTAATAAAGAAAAATCTTTCGATTGCAGTAGCTAGGACTTTAACCCCAGGGTATGGTTGCTTTTTGGTAGGTGCAAAGCCGACAATTTTGGCCACAGCTAAGACAGCATCACGTATAGAGATGATTTTTTTAGAAGATACTTTTTCTAACAGAATCACCTCAGACTCATCAAACAGAATACTGGCACTTTGGTCTGGGTTTTCTCTGACGGCATAAGTAAGAGCGAGAATCTGCCAAGCCACGACCGAATAAAAAGCCAAGGAGTTAATCAATGTCTGAATATCATCTTGCTTGTAATTTTTCCACCTGTAAAGCACCAGACTTAAGAGTGTAATGAAAGCGTTCTACCCGCCATCGCAGGGCATAAAATCGAGTCACCCTTTGGACATTACTGGTAGTGGCAATCGGAAGACTGGTCAGTAAATACCATGTGGCTGCATCTTCTGAACAGAAGATATCTTCGTTTGTTTTGGGATCGATACAACCGATCTCTTGGGCGACCACCAAAGATAAACCTTGGGTTTTATGCTTGTTGGCACTCAAATTTTTATCTGGATAAACATTGACTGCCCCTGCCCGTAAGCGAAGAATCAGTTCTACTTCCCGGTTTTGACGATAAATGCGTACTCGTTGGGTTCCATAGTCGGGCAAGTGAGACGACACATCGGGCAATTGGCAGACTATATTACTGCTGACGATTTCCAAATTACGAGCTTGATATACCCTGACGAGCAGATCTACATTTGTCTTTCGTTCGGCTTTAAAAAAACTAAAAACATCTCCTTCTCTATCTTCTACGGTCACAAAGCGTTTGCTCGATTGACTGGCTTGCTGATTGATGGCATTCAACCCCTTGAGCCATTTACTACTTTCTTTTTCTCCTTCTGGCAGGTCTAAACCTCCGTCTCGAGTCCAGTATTGTTGTCCTAAGAGTCCTAGGGGTAAACCTTGTTCATTGAGCAGTAGTACATTATGTTGCATCAATCCTCGGACATTCCCTTGTATTACCCCTAACCCAGACATTTTTTTATGTCCTGAGTAGTTGTAATAAGTTGTGTCTTGCGCGGCGATCACATATTCCCCAACCGTTGCTTCGGCTCGTTCCATCGTTGCCTGAATGTGTCCTGACAACATGATCTCTTGATTCATTTCTGGATGAGCAAATATACCCGCTACTGTTTGACGAAAACTGTTACCCATACACTGGGAAAAAGATAGATTCGGCTTGTTAATCGCCAAGTTGTATGCTTTTTCTAGACTTTTTTTACCTGGGGTCGAAATTTTCCTTGGGTGATAAACTCTGTCATGGGATGATTGCCTCAAGCACTCCGGGAATTTTCATCTTAGCTGATATAGCAATCCTATTTCAATCGTAATATTTTTGTCGGGGCAAATCCTTTTGCGCGGTGGCAAGCCCCTGCGCGTTTAGGGGTAAGCTCACGCTTGCCAAACCTGTTACCCCTACAATTCCACAACTGATATAGGACTGCTATATCGGATCAATCGCGGATCTACACGCAGAGGTTTGCTTAAGACCGTGAGTGTGTTGAGCAAACCCCTACAAGATTAGCTTCTGGGAGAGGGGCAGGGGGGCCGCCGACGTCTTCTACAAGTGATTTAGGACTGCTATTTATCATTATTTTGTGTAGGGGCGCAATGCTTGCGCCCAAATAAACCTTGAAATTGTAAGTTAAGCAAAATTTGCCCACCCTACTGAAGACCAAAATTATTTGGCCCCGTATAACCAGATAATTGGGCTAATTCCGCCAAAGAACGAGTCCCGGAATACATTTGACCATTAATTTCCCAGGTGGGATAGCCAGGAATTTTCGCTGCTTGACACAAAGCAACTTGAGGATTTTTGCCTTTAGGGTCACATTCTATATAAGTTAATTCGTCCACCGCTTCTCGACCAAACATTTGCTTTTGATCGTTACAATGAGTACACCAGAATGCCCCATACATTTTAGCACCTACGCCGGTTAAATGCTTGGCTAACTCTATATTATCGGGATTAGAACTGCTGGTAATAATATAGCCACTTTCTGTAGGTTTTGCTTGAGGATTATTAATCGGCGCATAAATCGCTAATGTGCCAATAATGGTGACTAGACCCACAATAATGCCGATAAAAAATAACTGGCCAATGTCGTCCCAGTCTCGACCAACAACGGTTAAAATAAAGAGGGCTAAAGCACAGAATGCCGAACCAATACAGTACAAGCATACCGCCTGGATAACGACATTACTGATATACATCAGATAAGCACTAAAAATCATCATGGAAGTTCCCCCGGCAAACATGAACAACCATGTCCAGTTCTCTAGTTTCGCCCTAAAAGCTTTAGAGGTTTCTTCATTCACCAACCAAGGAGATACTGCCGCCCCAATCATACTGCTATAGGCTAAAAAACCAAAAAGTGCTAAGGGCAAACCAAAGACAACCGCGTAGGGACTTTCTAATACTTTATCGCATCCTTCTGTGGGACAAACTGCGGCACCACCCGCAAATTTTGTGATGGTGAGATAAGCTGTAATTACGACACCAATTGAGGCGATCGCAGCGATCGCAAACCGTGACTTGCGGTGAATCCAAGGAATCGATCTTTGAGAATACATAAATATCTCCACTGTAAAGGTTATAATCTTATCTTACTGACCCACTATCAATTTCAGCAATTAAATTATTATGCGAATTGCCCAAAATGTTACAGAACTGATTGGTCGGACACCGTTAGTCCAACTAAACCGCATCCCGCAATCAGAAGGCTGTGTGGCTCAAATTGTCGCTAAATTAGAAGGCATGAACCCAGCAGCTTCCGTAAAAGACCGAATTGGCGTCAATATGGTGAATGTGGCTGAAGCACAAGGGCTGATTACTCCCGGAAAAACTGTCTTGGTAGAACCTACTTCGGGAAATACTGGTATTGCTTTGGCAATGGTCGCGGCAGCTAAAGGGTATGAGTTGATTATTACTATGCCCGATACCATGAGCGTAGAACGCAGAGCTATGTTACAAGCTTATGGCGCTAAGTTAGAATTGACCGAAGGAACGCGGGGAATGCGTGGGGCGATCGAACGGGCTTATGAAATTTCCGAAAGTATGCCCAACGCCTATATGCTACAACAGTTTAGCAATCCTTCAAATCCGCAAATTCATCGGGAAACCACGGCGGAAGAAATTTGGCAAGATACGGATGGACAGGTGGATTTCTTGGTTGCCGGTGTGGGTACGGGTGGCACTTTGACTGGGGTGGCTGATGTACTGAAGCAACGCAAGTCCAGTTTTCAAGCGATCGCTGTTGAACCCGCGAACAGTGCCATCCTCTCTGGCTACTCCGCAGGCCCCCATAAAATCCAAGGGATCGGCGCTGGGTTTATTCCCGAAGTGCTGAACACAGACCTAATTGATGAAGTAATTAAAGTCACCGACGAAGAGGCGATCGCTTTTGGACGGCGCCTAGCCCGGGAAGAGGGGTTACTTTCGGGAATTTCTTCTGGGGCAGCCCTAGCAGCAGCCATCAAAATTGGCAAACGGCCTGAAAATGAAGGCAAACTAATTGTAATGATTCAGCCGAGTTTTGGCGAACGTTATTTAAGCACGCCCTTATTCCAAGACCCAGAACCTCAATTAACCAGCGTATCTTAAACCCCAGAAACCGGGTTTCTTTTTCGCATCCCACCGTTAACTTTGATACTTGAAACAGAAACCCGGTTTCTTTGCCCCCACAGTAAACCTAGAAACAACCCAGAAACCGGGTTTCTGTCGTGGATATTAGACCTCTTGCAAAATAAATATTTCGACCCCCCCAACCCCCCTTTTTAAGCTAATCTTGTAGGGGTTTTGTAGGGGCGCAATGCTTGCGCCCCCTAGCTTGGGAAACCCGACTCTAGCTTGGGAAACCAGACCCTAGCTTGGGAAACCAGACCCTAGGGGCGCAAGCATTGCGCCCCTACATGAAATAACGATTTTTCGTGGTTTCAAAACCCCTACAAGATTAGTTTTTAAGGGGGGCTTTTAGGAATTTTGCAAGAGGTCTATTAAAGTTATCTGTTTTTTGCCCACAAGAAACCCGGTTTCTTTGCCCCCGCAGTAAACCTAGAAACCGGGTTTCTGTCGTGGATACCAAAGTTATCTGTTTTTTGCGAATAAGAAACCCGGTTTCTTTGCCCCCGCAGTAAACCTAGAAACCGGGTTTCTGTCGTGGATATTAAAGTTATCTGTTTTTTGCGAATAAGAAACCCGGTTTCTTTGCCCCCACAGTAAACCCAGAAACAACCCAGAAACCGGGTTTCTGTCGTGGATATTAAAGTTATCTGTTTTTTGCCAATAAGAAACCCGGTTTCTTAATCCCACCAACCACCAACAAACAACAATCAACCAACAACAATCAACCAACAACAATTACTCTAATTCCTGAATTCTTGCTAAAGCATCTTGATAATCTTCTTGTTTGCCCTGTCGCTGATATAATTCAGCGGATTGACGAAAACTCTCTAAGGCTTGACGATTATTTCCTTGTTGTCGATAAGCAAGACCTCGATTATAGTAAGCATTAGCATTTTCAGGATTAATCTTAATCGCTTGGTTATAATCCGCGATCGCCTGGTCTAATTTTCCTTGGTCGGAGTAGGCATTACCTCGACCGACGTAAGCATTGGCATATTCAGGATTAATCTTAATCGCTTGGTTATAATCCGCGATCGCCTGGTCTAATTTTCCTTGTTTGTAGTAGGCAAGACCTCGATTATGATAAGCTTCGGCATCTTCAGGATTAATCTGAATCGCTTGGTTATAATCCGCGATCGCCTGGTCTAATTTTCCTTGGTTGTAGTAGGCAAGACCTCGACCATAGTAAGCAAGGGCATATTCAGGATTAATCTGAATCGCTTGGTTATAATCCGCGATCGCCTGGTCTAATTTTCCTTGGTTGTAGTAGGCAAGACCTCGGTTATAGTAAGCATCGGCATATTCAGGATTAATCTTAATCGCTTGGTTATAATCCGCGATCGCCTGGTCTAATTTTCCTTGGTCGGAGTAGGCATTACCTCGACCGACGTAAGCATTGGCATATTCAGGATTAATCTTAATCGCTTGGTTATAATCCGCGATCGCCTGGTCTAATTTTCCTTGGTTGTAGTAGGCAAGACCTCGGTTGTAGTAAGCATTGGCATATTCAGGATTAATCCTAATCGCTTGGTTATAATCCGCGATCGCCTGGTCTAATTTTCCTTGTTTGTAGTAGGCAACACCTCGGTTGATGTAAGCAAAAGGGTGAGGTTTGATTTCAATTGCCAGGGTATAAGCGGCAACTGCCTCCTCATACCGCTTTAAATTCTCCAAATACCAACCTTTCTCCCAATAAAGCACCGCATTCGGGCTTCCCTGCTGGGTACTAACAGCAATAGCCCGGTCTATGGCGGTGACAGCTTCGGAGAACTTCTTTAAAGATGACAATACTGATGCTTTTTGCTGCCATGCGGGATAAAAGTCGGCTCGATATTTAATCGCCTGCTCAAAAGAAGCAATAGCCTCTGGATACTTCCTTAAATCTCTCAAAGCCAAACCGCGAGCATACCAAGCCTGATAAAAATCTGGTTTCCGCTGCACTGCTTGGTCAAAAGCCTGCACTGCCCCTTCATATTCCCATATCCGCCAGAGTTGATTGCCATAATTTACCCACTTTCCCTCGTCCGCATTTCCCGAAGGCGCCGTCGTCACAAACAAATTCTGCCGGACTTCAGCATCTTCCGGCTGACTCAGCACCGCTACTGGGGTAGTTTCTACCTGCAACCACTTCTCCTGCATTCCCAAACCCTTCGCCAAACCCACAAAGGTACTCACCGGCACGCCGAAACTATAACCCAGGTAAACCTCCGCCAACGCATCTCCATCCGCAGCCGCATGAAAGCCAATCACTCGTCCTTGACTATCCAACACCGGCCCGCCACTCATCCCCTTATAAGTAATATTGGTATAGACCAACTCATACCCTTGATTCTCTGGATTTGCCTGACTTTGGGCTAAAGACTCGTCATATCGACCTAATACCGCCCCTTGTTCCTTACTGAAAACCAGTCCCCCAGTCAATAACCGGCGATTTTCTTGATTAGCAGGCCATCCCGACACAAACACCCAACGCCGTTCTTCTGTGGGTATGCGATAATTTGCCAGAGTTGCCACCGTATATGCTTGGGGACTGGTAAACTGCACCACTGCCAAGTCCATTGCTTCGCGAGTCTTCACCTCTGTCACCGGATATCGCACCCCGTCCGGTGTCACCACTTGGTAGCTATCTTGTCCGCTCACCACATGGGCTGCCGTTGCCACATAATAAGTATTCCCATCTCTAGCCACAATAACTCCCGACCCCGGCCCCTTTGCCCCTTCAATTCGCACCGTAATCTGTGCGGCAATAGCATCTACCCTTGCCACCACCCCAGTAAAAGACCTCTGTTCTGGTACTTGTGCCACTGGAGGTTGCTGCCGTTGTTCCGGTTGCTGCCGTTGTTCCGGTTGCTGCCGTTGTTCCGGTTGCTGCCCTGCTATTCCCAAAGCCAACTGCACCGGAATGGCCCAACTTAACCGCCGCATTTCCTCTCGTTGAGCGGCATTAGGTTGCGACCCATCCATAAATGTATAAGCATCGTCCAAAATCGGATAAGCACTCAAACCATTAATCCCAACTACCTCACCCTGTTGGTTCAGCAACGGCCCGCCACTCATACCGGGAATCACCTCATTGCTATATCCCAACTGATAGCCATCAATCAAAGCGCGAGCCGAAAATAGAGACAACTGTCCCTCTGTCACCAAAAAATTCCCCGTCTCTTCAGGAAAACCCGCAGCCCACACCGGCTGTCCCACGGATATATTAGTATTAGCTAACCTAGCCACGGCATAACTCTTGCTACTGCGAAACTGCAATAAAGCCGCATCCAACCCAATCACACTAGACACCAAAGCCTCTTGCGCTTCATAAACCTGACCGTCGGGGGTTTCCACTCGATACGGTGCCCCCGCAGTCAGCACATGAGCATTAGTCAACACCGTATAAACCCCGTTTTCCTGGGCAATTAAAACCCCCGACCCTCGATTATCCTTAACCAAAACCCGCACCGTAATTGCCCTAGCTGCTTGATAAACCGGGTGATTGGAATTAGTCAAAGGCGCTATTTTGTTAGTAGTTCTATCAGTGACTTGGGCTACCACTGGCTGAGGGGAACTTAACCCCACACCACCGGGCAGAATTAACAAGCCAGTAATAGAAGCGAGGATAGGCAGGAATTTCATAACATTCGTTGTTGGTTGTTGGTTGTTGGTTGTTGGTTGTTGGTTAGACCTCTTGCAAAATTCCTAAAAGCCCCCCTTAAAAAGGGGGGTTGGGGGGGTCGAAATATTTATTTTGCAAGAGGTCTGTTGTTGTTGGTTGGTTGGTTGTTGGTTGTCTTCCTTTGTGTCCCTTCGTGCCTTTGTGGTAAAAATATCTTTTAAACCACAAAGACACAAAGGAACACGAAGGAAATAACAACAGAAACCCCTTTGTGTCCCTTCGTGTCTTTGTGGTAAAAATATCTCTGACCAGAATTACTCCACAGGGGCAGTCCGCAAAAACCGCTCAATATCCACTTGGATATAAACTTGGTCTTCTTGCCCACTTTGGCGAAGCGTTGCCCCAGCGCGACCTTTGAGAACATCGTTAAGCTGACGCAATACCGCCATAGCGTTATCTTCAGGCCGTAAAGTCAGTAACAAATCTTGACAACTCCCTCCTTCTTCTCTGGCAGTGCAAATCGCCCGTTGGCCATTCACCGTGCCATTGGTCAGATAGCGAATACTGCCATTTTCATAAGCGGCCTGAAATCGCGGCGATACCTCTTGACAACGCCGTTCGGGAGTCCATGCGCCATTCCCCAGAGTAGAAGTCCAACGAACAACGGCAATTTTGCCCCGTTCAGTCCAAGCGTAGGTGGTAGGAATTTTTTGATTTGTCGCTTGGTCAAAAGCCTCGCGGCAAATAAACTGTGTTTCGTTAGAACCACTTTGACCCATAGCCGCGCTGCTAGTAACTACCAAAGTGGCAGCCGCAGCGATCGTTGCAGCGAATAGTTTAATCTTCATGGCTATTTTTTTGTAATAAGTATTTTTCTTATTATATATCGATTTTTTGTTGGTTGTTGGTTGTTGGTTGTTGGTTGTTGGTGGGAACCCAGAAACCGGGTTTCTTTGGTGAATCAAACAGTTAAGGGTGGCAAGCAAGCCAGAAACCCGGTTTCTCAGCCCCCACAGCCAACCCAGAAACAACCCAGAAACCGGGTTTCTGTGGTGGATATGTAGGGGCGAATGGCCATTCGCCCCTACTGTTTGTTGCGAATAAGAAACCCGGTTTCTGGGGGTTTGGGGGTTGCCTGTGGGGGTAGAGAAACCGGGTTTCTGTGGTGAATATGTAGGGGCGAATGGCCATTCGCCCCTACTGTTTATTGCGAGAAAGAAACCCGGTTTCTTAATCCCAACAACATGCATAATCCCTACCCATCAACAAACAACAAACAACCATCAACAAACAACAAACAACCATCAACAAACAACAAGCAACAATTAGTCAAGAATTCAAGATATTGTTAAGATTTACTACAATTTTATTGATAATTTTCGCAAAAAGCTTGACGAAGTTATGCGGGTTGTGTTAATTTTTAAATATCAAGATTCTGGGGATTACTGTGCCTATACGCCAAAAAAACGGCCAAAACCCCGATTATACGGTAATTAAAGCTCTTTTTTGCCCTAATTCTCAGCCTAATGTTTGACAAATTTTAGGCTAAGGCTGGGCTGACTGGTTTTGCTCCCCTTGACAAATTTGCTGATTTATGCTTTGGGGTATTTGCATTACAAAGACATATTTGAACCACAAAGACACAAAGGAACACAAAGGAAAGAGAATTGTTGTTTGTTGGTTGTTGGTTGTTGGTTGTTGGTTGTTCGTTGCCCGATTCCCTGGTTCCCAGGGAGACCCTGGGAACCCCAGTAAGCGAGGCAGAGCCTCGTGTGTGTGTCAATCATCAACAAGTAACAGGAGGCAGTAGGGGCGAATGGCCATTCGCCCCTACGAAAGCATTCCCAGGCAGAGCCTGGGAACGAGAGGACTCTGCTCCCCTGCTCGATTGGCGGCTCGATTGGCGGCTCCTCTGCTCCCCTGCTCCCCTGCTCCTCTGCCCCTCTGCCCCCCTGCCCTTTCTTACTGAGCCGTAGCCCTGATGGTATAACTGCCGCTTTCCCCCGGTTCAAAGGCATTGGCAATTACGGTGTAAGCCCCACTTTCGGGCAAGGTGATGGTAATTCGAGCATTAAAATTACTGGCAGAAATATCATCATTTTGTTCCAATTTACTGCCGTCCGGTTTGAGTAAGAATAAGGTGGAGTCAATTTCTTGACTATTCATTTCTATGGTTACTCGTTGACCGGCTTTGCCCTCAAATCCATAGACTTTATAGTAGCTATTGTCCGGTAAGGTGTTGTCCCCCTGCCCTAAGCGTCCGCTAATCGCTTGCCCGTTCAAAGGTAAGCCTTGAGTTTGATTGTTGGGTCGCGGTTCTTGTCTCTGGCTAGAACGAGGAGCATTGCCTTGATTTAAGGCAACTAAAAACGGCTGGAGTCGGTCGATCGCGATCGCAAAACTAATCCCAATATTGCCCTGACTCCGCCCAATTGCTCCCTGGTCATTCCTAACTTCTGGAGTAGCAATAGAAGTATTTACCCCAATTACTTGCCCCTGAGAATTCAACAATGGCCCCCCAGAATTTCCCGGATTAATGGCAGCATCATGTTGAATTAAACCGCGCCGAGCATCATACCGACTGACAATCCCAGCGGTAAAACTATTGCGATATTCTGCACCGAAAGGACTACCGATCGCATAAACGGACTGTCCGACGGTAATCGATCCAGAACTAGCTAAAGGCAAGGTGGGTAAATTACTAGCCCCGCGAATTTTCACCGCTGCCAAATCCAAACCATTAGCAGCAAATCCCACAATATCCCCTTGCACTTTTTGTTCATTAGCCAAAACAATTGTCACTGGGGAGGTAGCATTTTGCACCACATGAGCATTGGTAATAATTAACCCATCGCTGCTCACAATAAAACCGCTACCGGAACCGCGATTAGTTTGAATCATTACTACAGCGGGACTCGCTTGTTCATAGATTCTAATTCGTTCTTGTTCGGCGCTATTTTGGGCTAGATTTTGTGCTATAATATCCGTAGGCGAATGATTTGCTTTTGCTACAGTTTTATCCGCAGCGATCGCGGTAAAATTTAACCCGAAATAGGGTAAAGTTGCTATTATTAATAGACTAATTTTGTGCCACATAATTTTAGTGATTGGTAATTGCCGTAGGGACACGGGCGTTACGCCCATGTCCCTACGATTATGATTACAATTATGCCAATGCAATTAATCCCCGGCACAGCGATCGAGCAAGTTTTCGATTAACTCCAGCATATAAGCTTGATCCCAATTTTGCCAAAGATGGGCCGCGATCGCACAAGAACCCGCTGCCACCCCTTCCTTAACAAATCCCCGTTCATAAGCTTGCAACTGGGGATAACGAGACTGGGCAAAACTCAGGGTAGTCGCCAATAACGGCACATTGCCCACCAACGAAGCCAAGCCGACCGTATCTCCGGTGGGGTCTTCGGCGACCCACCGGGTCGTCCCCACCACAATATTTTCTGGTCGCCAAGACAGATGATAAGTATGCGCGATCGCCTCAGCCAAGGCATAAACCGCCAGCATTTGCGTCCCCCCGGCCAACATCACTCCCCCATAACGACTAGCCGCGATCGCCATTCCTGCCACAGCCACTTGCATGGGATCGCCCACTGCGGCCACCACCCGCAATGGATCGGCTGCACCCCTGCCCAAAAAAATTCGCTTAGATTCGCTTAGACCTGACCGTTGCCAACCTTGCTCAACAACTTGTAACTTCTGACCATGATTGCAACGGGGATGACTACTATTCACCTTACCCGCAGCAGCAAAGCCCAATCCCAGCAACACCGCCAAAGCCGTAGTAGTACCGCCAACCACGCATTCGCCCAAAATCACATAGTGATGGCCTTCTGCACCTATAGAATCACTCAGTTGCTTGCCCCACTTCAGACCCTGACTCAATAAATGATTCACCGTAGCCAAAGACAAAGCGTTGCCGGTGGTCACACAAGCGGCAGGAGTCCCACCGAGGTCAATATGCGGCACTGGTGGGGCTAATGGTAAACCGGCATTAAAAATATAAACAGGCATTTGCGTGGCTGCCACCACAGCGCGAGAAATCACCACGGGAGAGGCCCCGGCATCTAGGGGTGGCAAGGGATACTTAGGATTAGCCTGTGACCCGTGATATAAAAACTCCGCATCAGCGATCGCGGTAAAGCGGCGATCGGCGGGAGTTGCCCCCGCAGCGGAAATTCCGGGCTGCAACCCCGTCTCCGTAAAGCCCAACACGCAAGCCAAAACCGGGGGACAATGACGATAAACCTCCAACCATTTTTTGGCTTTTTTTCTCTCGGTATAAATTCTAATCATCAGTTCATTTGGTTTATTTATCTAAATATCGGAACACAATTAATGGCACTTTTCGTTTCCCGATGTAAATTCTCGGATTCCCGCATATAGGGAGGAAAGAGAAGGGAGGAAAGAGAAGGGAGGAAAGAGAAGGGAGAATATAATTCCCTCTTCCCTCTTCCCTCTTCCCTCTTCCCTCTTCCCTCTTCCCTCTTCCCTCTTCCCTCTTTTCTCTTTTCTCTTCCCTCTTCCCTCTTCCCTCTTCCCTCTTCCCTCTTCCCTCTTCCCTCTTTTCTCTTCCCTCTTTTCTCTTCCCTCTTTTCTCTTTTATCGCCTATTCTTCATCCAGCAAAACTTGCACCCAATTTGGTGGAGGAGGAATTGGATTGCCCAACTTTTCCAATAGCAACGATGCCGTTAAATGAACCGCAAACAGATAAATCAAATTATTCAGAATCACCATAAACACCGCCAAAGCTTGAATAATATATAAACTTGGCTGTGCCAGTAAACCCAAGCGCAGAAAAATCCAATCAACCAATTGGGTCATTTGGGTAGTCAAATACACCCATAAATCTTCACCCAATAATACAGAGAGCAACCAAACCCGAAAAAAGAAGCCAAAAGAACCCACCAAAGTACCCATCCAAATAGAAGCTTCCCAGGTGGCAGCCCGTCGCCACAACCAACCCAGCAACACCCCTAATAACCCATAAGGCATCACAAATAAAATACTGCGGGTTGGCCCCATCAACACAGAGAGTAACAGTCCAGAAACCAAAGCGGACATCCAGGCCGATCGCTGACCCCAGCGCAAATAAACCAAAGCAATGGGAATGGGGAAAAAGATCCGCAACAGCGGGCCCAAAGGAAAATAGTAATTAATCAGCCAAATTAAACTAGAGGTACTGGCCAAAAAAGCGGTTTCCACCATGCTTAAAGGGGCTTGACCTTTTCGCCGTGACCGAGGGACGGAGTTGCCAGGGTCAATAGAAAGCCCACCAACGCTACCCGGATTAGACTGAGGAGCATTAGTGGGATTAGAGTTAAAGAGATTTTCCCGTTCTGGGGAATTGGCATCACCAGAGGTTGTGCCATCTTCAGGATAATTAATCATGCAAAAAAACAGCCATCAATTAAAGCAGAAAATTAAGTAAAACAAAAAATCAACAGAAATTCGTCAGATCGCCGACCAGACTAATGTATCAAAAATTCCTCAGCGACGGTCAAAACCAACCTAGAAATATGAACCAGACATTTCTATTCCCATATATTCCCAATCCTTGAGACTATGCAGAGAGTTTAGTAGGTTCAATCACCAGAACAGCACATTGGGCATGATGGATCACATAGTTACTGACGCTGCCGATCAAGGCTTCTACCAAGGCACTATGACCTTTTCTGCCAATAATAATCATCGACGCTGACCATTCTTGAGCGGTTTCACAAATAGAGTAACCGGGTTCGCCAATTTTGTATCGATATGAAATATTCAGTTCGTGATTTGTAGCCTGTTCGCACCGATATTTGAGTTTTTCCAGAGTTTCTTGAGTGCTTTGAATCACACGGTCTTGTTGTTGTCGGTAGTTGTAATTAATGTCTTCAATACCTAATCCCATTTCATAAGGAACGGAATTAATTACTTGGACATCATTATGGGGAATACAACGAAATAACATCAATTCAGCTTGATGAATTTTCGCGATTTCTAAGCCTTGTTTTAAGATATCTTCGCTGAATTTAGAATCATCGATCGCCAGCACAATTTTTTGAAAAGACATGGGTAAATCTCCTGATGCTTGAAGTTTTTTTGTCAGTTGTAATCAGCAAGTTCAGAGAGAATCCAGTAGAATTTTTAACTAAAATTAACTAGAATTAACTAGAATTAACTAGAATTAACTAAAATTAACTAAAATTAACTAAAATTAACTAGGATTAACTAGGATTAACTAGGATTAACTAGGATTAACTAGAGTTAACTAGAGTTAACTAGAGTTAACTAGAAAAAAATAAAACAACCTCACCCCTGGATCTCTTTAAGCGATGAGCAGGCGGAGGATAACTAAGCATATCTGTTAAAAATTCTTCAGGAATGATTCACACTAATAACTTAACTCAATTACAGCGCCAATAGAGATTTTCGCAGCAAAACTTGACAATTCCTTGGGGCTTCCAGTCAGAAGCCCGGTTCGCTGTAGCTGCTCCTTGAAACCGATGAAATGTCCCACCCGTTCTGGGGGTGGGTGTTTCGGCTGCCGAGCCAGATCGGGAAATAAGGCTGATTGGAAAGAAAATAATTGGCGTGGATTAAACCAGCAAGCGTTCTAAAGCATTTAAATCGGGAATGCAAAGGATGTCGCGATCGCGCTGAATCAAGCCGCGTTTTTCCAGCTTACTCAAAACTCTGGTCACAGTTTCTCGTGCCAGTCCACTCAAACTACTTAACTCCCGGTGAGGTAAATTGGGAATTTCGATCCCGGAATCCGATTGTTGTCCTTGACCATCGGCTAAAAACAATAAAATATCTGCCACTCGTGAGGTACTATCGGACTCTCGCAAGCGCAAGCGACGGTTGACTTGTCGCAATCTTCGTCCCATTAACTGAGCCAAGCGAATTCCGGCCAAAGGTTCCGTATGAATTAATTGGACAAAATCCTGGGCAGGCATATTGCCAATGGTAGTTGGAGCCAAAGTAATCACATCCGTAGAACGGGGTACTTCATCCAATGCCGCCATTTCGCCAAAGAGTTCTCCCGGCCCCAAAATATTCAGGGTTATTTCTTTACCATCTAAATTATAAGTGCGAATTTTCACCCAACCATCTAAAACGAAATACACCGAACCGCCCCAGTCATTTTCCAGCAATATCACCTGGTTGGGGGGATGAGTCCTACTGACAATATGAATGGTTGCTCTTTCGACAATCGGCTCTGGTAAGCCGGTAAAAAAAGGCGTTGCCCGAATTAATTTATCGATCTTGGGATCGATATCTCGCAAACTGCTATATTGATTGTCCATGAAGTCATCCTAAGAGTTAACACACTGGGATAAGTAAATTTGTTTTATAGATAGCAAACCACTCGGCTGGCGAAGTGCCGGAGGCAATCACGGAGGCAGAGATGTCATGGGAGATGTTCATTACTGACTCCTCTGCTCGTCGCCACGGAACAACCATAAGGAGCAATAGTCATCCCCCTGAGAGCAAAAGAGTGGAACATCAAATGGTAATCAAACAGGGATGTTCGATTTTTGCTGACTCTTTCATGGCTGCAATCAAGAACGAAATCACCAATAACGAAATCACAATCAACTACAATGAGCGAGCGATCGCGATTTCTCAAGTACCAAGTTTATGGCAAATTCCTGTCCAATCCTAGAGCCAGTTGAACCCAAGTTTCTGTACCTGAGCGATCGCCGAATTATGCGATCGACCCTGGTTTTCTCCGGGACGCTAACGCGATCGGGCATTCAAGGAGCTAATCGATAATTCGCCAAGGAATCAGAAGATGCTTTTTGCTGCATCTCCCACCGTAATCATAGTAGTCTATAGCTATAGTTAGTCTGTGTATGTTGAATTTCTATACTGCGATCATCAAGATATCCGTACCTGCTATGTACTGGAAACGGCAGATAGATGTGGCACAGAATGATTTATTTTCTCGGGCGGTGGGTTTGGCTTGGTAGGGTTTGCCCTCAACATAGATAATTTTTTAGGACTACCCTTAAATGAATGTGTCAGGGTAGGATAGTGAAGATCAGGGATTTTGGCCTTCACCAGAATCCACCGTTTATCACCCATCTTATAGCCCATCCCAACTAGGCCAAGAGAAAAATCGTGATTTTCTGAATGCTTAGGCTGGGTTCTCTCCATGAACTTTCTAGCAAGAGGTTCTTCCCATGAATTCCGAGCGCGACCAACTCCAAGCACTGATTACCGACATTGATGGAGTCCTAAGAAAAATGAGTTCCCGTATGGCATGGTGGATGTCAGGAGATACTCGACAAATTTTAGAGCGAGTGCGAAATTTTCTGGTCAACTTGGAGCAAAAAAACCAGGTTAATGCCACCTCGTCTCAGGATTCAGCCGCAGCAGGATCCATAGTGGTTCCCGCAGATGCCAACTCTGCGGTGTCTATGACCGGACAAAATCAGGCTACCGCCGCTTGGCAAGCCTTGGCGGGGGAAATGTTTACCCTGCGGACTCAGCTAATGCAGCCAATGGTCGCGGATTTGACGGCGTTGCAAGAGCAAAGGGACAGTCTGCTCAAAGAAATCCAAGAGCTAGAACTGCGCCGACACCATGATTATTCTCTGGCGCAACAACAGGCGAATCAACAAAAAATTATTTCAGAATTTTTGCACGTGCTGATGGGTCGATTACAGGAGAACTTGACCCAATCAGTGACTCAGTTTCTCTCTCATATCGAGTCCCAGGCATTAGCTTATGAGTCGAGAGATCGCG
Source organism: Planktothricoides raciborskii GIHE-MW2 (assembly GCF_040564635.1). Classification (NCBI taxonomy): domain Bacteria; kingdom Bacillati; phylum Cyanobacteriota; class Cyanophyceae; order Oscillatoriales; family Oscillatoriaceae; genus Planktothricoides; species Planktothricoides raciborskii. The sequence continues at coordinate 3,466,248 of NZ_CP159837.1, read as the reverse complement.
TTGGCAGAGGCACGCTCCCCGGAGATCCTCGCTCATCAATGGGAGAGCGACTTTTGGATCCCCAAGAGCGTCTGGAACACCTGAGAATGCTACAATCGCAGTCCGATCAGTTACTCATTTCTTTGGATAAAAATCTCCGAGTTATTTTTGAGGCCGTGCAAAGAAATGTTCATGCGTATCAAGATTCTTTGTTACAAGAGTTAGAAAAAATGCACCGTTTAGGGCAGCGCAACGAAGTGATTTTGAGCCAATTGGTGTATCAACTTGCTGAACAACTTGGTCAAGAATCTTCCACATCTTCTACATATTTACAACCCTCTCTGAAGTTAACTGAGGAAAAAGAAGCGACAAAATCCCCGGAAGCCGAATCAACAAAAAATCCTCCAGCGTCTCTGCTTTCCCCCAGCAAACCAGAAATTTTCTCGGAACTTATCTCCACTTCTGCGCCAAATAATTTAGGCGATCGGGAAACATATGATTTGCTAGAAGATACTCAAAACAGGGATAGCGATCGCCGCGATATCGACCTGAGTGTTTTTGAGAATTATGATGAGCTTAATTCAGAAGATGATAATATTGATTCAACTGATATTGATTCAGATGATATTAATCTGAATGTTTCTGATAATTCACAGGTCATCGATTCAACAGTTCGAGAGTCTTTGGCATCCCCAGAAGTAGTCCGTTCTCTGCAAAATATCAGCGAAATAATCTCGGAAATAGATTTAGCGGAAGAATTTTCTTCTGAATCATTTGTGAGCAAAGATTTATCTGAATTAACTTCAGAATTAACCTCTGAATTAACTTCAGAATTAACCTCAGACTTGAGCATTCAAGATAGCTATGTCTCATCGCCTCAAGAAAATTTATTAGGCACCGAAGAACCACTGAAGGAAAAGTCAACAACAGAATTGGCAATTGATACCAATATTATACAACAATTAAGTGAGGATTTGCTGAATTTACAAATCCAAGAAGATGAGAAGCTTGACTCAAATTTCGATGCAGCGGATTCAGTAGAATTAACCAGCCCCACTGGGGAAAACTGGGGTTGGGGAGAAGATATTTCCGAACCATCTATGGGCGAAGGCGATCGCATCACATTATCCCCAGAAATAGATTCTCCGGTCACTCCCCCTTCCAAGCAACCACCGACACCAGCCGCAACGACACCAACCGCAGCCCCAGCCGTAGCCCCAGTCAAAATCATCCGCCTCGAAGCTGTATCCCCGGCAACAGCGGCGGAACCAGCGGCGGATCAAGTGGCGGATCAAGTGGCCGATCAAGAGGATATTTTTGCTGACTTCATCAGCGAAGAACCCACTCCTTACCCCAGCCAAGCCGTCACCCTGCCACCCCAAAAAAATATTGAACTAGCAACAGCGGTGGATCAAGCGGCGGATCAAGTGGGCGATCAAGATCAAGTGGCCGATCAAGCGGCGGATCAAGTGGCGGATCAAGAGGATATTTTTGCTGACTTTATCACCGAAGAACCCACTCCCCCTTCCAAGCAACCACCGACACCAGCCGCAACGACACCAACCGCAGCCCCAGCCGTAGCCCCAGTCAAAATCATCCGCCTCGAAGCTGTATCCCCGGCAACAGCGGCGGAACCAGCGGCGGATCAAGTGGCCGATCAAGTGGCCGATCAAGAGGATATTTTTGCTGACTTCATCAGCGAAGAACCCACTCCTTACCCCAGCCAAGCCGTCACCCTGCCACCCCAAAAAAATATTGAACTAGCAACAGCGGTGGATCAAGCGGCGGATCAAGTGGGCGATCAAGATCAAGTGGCCGATCAAGTGGCCGATCAAGTGGTCGATCAAGAGGATATTTTTGCTGACTTTATCACCGAAGAACCCACTCCCACCTCCAAGCAACCACCGACACCAGCCGTAACGACACCAACCGCAGCCCCAGCCGTAGCCCCAGTCAAAATCATCCGCCTCGAAGCTGTATCCCCGGCAACAGCGGCGGAACCAGCGGCGGATCAAGTGGCCGATCAAGTGGCCGATCAAGAGGATATTTTTGCTGACTTCATCAGCGAAGAACCCACTCCTTACCCCAGCCAAGCCGTCACCCTGCCACCCCAAAAAAATATTGAACTAGCAACAGCGGTGGATCAAGCGGCGGATCAAGTGGCCGATCAAGTGGCGGATCAAGAGGATATTTTTGCTGACTTTATCACCGAAGAACCCACTGCTTTACCTCAACCCACTACTCCACCTCAACCCACTGCTTTACCTCAAAACAAAACACAGCCGATTAAAACGCCGAATGTCAATCGGACAAAACCCCCAGCGGTCATTTCCGGTCAGGCGGTCAAGACGGTTCAAAAGGTTTCCAGTCCTCCAGTTTCTTTACCAGAGTCATCAATTAATGACCTGACCCTCGATGAGGTTTTTACCCAGTTGATCGCCGCTAGTCCAGCGCCGACCACATCCTCCGATTCAGAGGATTGGCTAGAAATCGGCGATGTTAACCCATCACCCTCAGCGATCGCTCCGGCACAACCCGAACCCGTCGATGAGATCAATTCCAGTATTGATAATTTCTTTGCCGGATTGGATCTTTCCACAGAAACTTCACAGAATGAAACATTGAATGATTCTGGGAATCAGGATTTCTCAGATATTGACCGTTGGATCTCGGAGCCAAATTCTGAGCTTAATCTCGAATCAGACGAATCCTCCAAATCAAACCTAGATGACTTTTTTGCCCAATTGAGCGATCTCACTTCGATGACTTCAATTCCTTCTGATGAAGACTTGTTTGGGTAAAACCACCTGGTGGGGACATTTTGTTCCCGAACATTTGACCAGAGGCCAGTCATCCGTATGATTACGGAGTAGCTGAAGATGATTGCGAATTTCCATCATAAATTTTTGTAAAATTCTGCCAATTTGGCAACATTCCCACTGGCAATTGCGGTTTGATCTAGTCAAGTCAAGTCATCCTGGAGACCCTCGCGGTTAGGCGTTGACTTTTGTCTTGCTTTTGTCTCAGTATTTACGCTGATTTATACGGAGATTTTTTGGCCATCTCATTGGTGCCATATGCGAGAATTTGCGGATGGCTAGGATGATATTAAGTTTTTGTACGGATTAAATATTGTTTGGTCTTTCTTGATTAACGGGTTTTAAATCTCCGGCAGAAGAGTCAAAAAAGACAAAGGAAACAAATTTTTGCGATCGGATGGGAAGCCTGAAAATTCTCATAATTCTTCAGATTCCTTATGGATGTCATTAATTATCTAGGTTTCCATAGAAAAAACCGATCTGACCTAGGAGGCATAAACAATCTTGATAATTTTACTTATTTTTTGGTAAAAAAAGAAAAACAAAAACTTACGAATATAACACAAGTAATCAAAAAAAATACTAGCCATCAGACAAGTTCTTAAAAAATTTAAAAAACTTCCGTGGATTTATAAAGATTCAGTAAAATGTCTGCAAAAACAGGGTGGAATCCGAAAAAATACGGATATATTGGCAACAACCAGGAACAAGAATATCTAAAGGATTGGGTTTTAGCCGTGATTACAAGTTCAAAAATACTTACTCCGGTATCTCTAAAGTCATTTCTTTTTGACAAAGGACTTCCGTGCGATCCGGCAATCGGCGAGGTGCATCAGTCAGTGAATAGTCAAATCAAGCGTTTCATCGATATTGTCGGCGCTTTGGTGGGTCTAACTATTACCGCAATTATACTGATACCTTTGGCGATCGCCATCCAAATCGACGATCCAGGCCCGATTCTTTACAGTCAAGTCCGTTGTGGCTATAAAGGTCGCCGTTTCCGAGTGTGGAAATTCCGGTCAATGGTCGTCAATGCTGATAAACTCAAGCATGTAGTAGAAAATCAAGCCAAAGGACTCATCTTTAAAAATACTGATGACCCTAGAATTACCAAGGTGGGTCGTTTTCTGCGTCGCACTAGCTTAGATGAGTTCCCACAGTTCTGGAATGTACTGATGGGTGATATGAGTTTGGTGGGAACTCGTCCCCCGACTCTGGATGAAGTGAGTCAATATCAACCCCATCATTGGCGACGTTTGGATGTGAAACCAGGAATCACTGGTGAGTGGCAAACCCACGGACGTTCTTCGGTAAAAGATTTTGAAGAGGTGGTCAGAATGGATCTGGACTACCAGCACAAATGGTCGGTGTTCTACGATATTGGGCTAATTGTCAAAACTCTAGTGGTGGTTTTAAATAAAGACGGGGCTTACTAAAATCGTCCCTACTTATTCAAGCAAAGATTTATCTCTAAAGATTTATTTCTAAAAATTTCATCGTTGAGAAAAAGTGATAACGTAGGGGCTGTTCTTCGGGCTTGCCCCTTAATTTTTTGTTTTTGTTGTTTTTGATTAATTTCTTTATTTTTGCCAAGTGTCTATTAATCTGCCGAACACCATTTCTTTTTCCCGTCTTTTGGCGGTGCCTTTTTTGCTTTACGGTTTGCACGATCCCACCCCCACGTCTCAATGGATCTGTCTGGGAATTTTTCTGGTGGCTGCCGGGACGGACTGGTTGGATGGTTATTTGGCACGAAAGCTCAACCAAGTCACTGAGTTGGGTAAATTTTTAGATCCGTTGGTGGATAAGTTGTTGGTGTTAGCACCACTGCTGGTATTTATTGAATGGAATGATTTGCCCGCTTGGGGGGTGTTTGTGATTTTGGCGCGGGAGTTGACGATCACCGGTTGGCGGGTTAACTCCAGTCTCAGCGGCCCGATCGCCGGGGCGAATTTTTGGGGCAAGTTGAAAACGGTTTCTCAAATCGTGGCGATCACCTTATTAATGATTCCCATTGACTCTTGGAATTCTATCGGCGCGATCGCCTTCTGGGTATCCGTCGGACTTACCCTAATTTCCGGTCTGATCTATTTATGGCCACAAAAAAGCCCATCTACTTCATCAGTTAATTGATAATTGATAATTGATAATTATCAATTATCAATTAATGCCAACCAACAACCAACAACCAACAACCAACAACAAATATAATTACTTAACGGCTGCCAGAATTTGATCGTCAAGGCTGAAATCTATTTCCGCTTTGTCTTGACCTTTTGCCAGATAATCTGTTTCCAAAGAGTCTCGCAGACCGGAAACTAAATCAAATTCAGGTTGCCAGTTGAGTTCTTGCTTGGCTTTGTGAATGTCGGTAAAAAAGTGCTGCACCCGCATGGGGAAAGCTTTCTGTTTGCCAAAGTCAAATTGTTTTGGATCGTAATGGACAATTTGAATCGAGTCAGGAGATTTTCCTGCCGCCGCCGCACAAGCACGGGCTAGTCCGTCAAAGGTGACACAGCGATCGCCAGAGATGTTATAAATTTGACCGATCGCTTGGGAGTTACCCAGAACTGCTGCCATTGCATTGGCAAGGTCTTGGCAGTGACCGAGTTGGGTGATGTGCATTCCGTTGCCGGGAATAGGGATGGGGCGATCGCGCATAATGCGGTCAAAAAACCAGGCTTCTAGAGGGTTATAGTTTTGCGGGCCGTAAATATAAACTGGGCGAATGGAAGTAAACGGAAGTCCTTGTTTTTCCAGATAACTTTCCGTTTCAAATTTGCCCTTGTGACGACTTTTTGGATCGACCGCATCCCCTTCCACATGGGGCATTTGATCGGATTTAAGATAAACTCCCGCCGAACTGACATAGACAAAATGTTTCACCTTGCCTTGGAAAATTTCTGCTAAGGGTTGGGTATCGCTGAGTTCGCGGCCATTGTTATCAAAAATCGCATCAAAACTTTCATGGGCTAATTTGGTTTTGATCTGTTCTGGGTCGGTGCGATCTCCGTGAATTTGCTGCACCCCTTCCACCGGGGCGGGTTTTTTGCCGCGATTAAATAACACAACTTCATGGCCTTTTTCTACCAAGATTTTTGTTAAATAAACCCCAATAAATCGGGTGCCACCCATAATTAGAATTCGCATAAAACTTTCTCCCAATACTCCAAATAATTAGATGATTTCCGGGTCATTTGCCGATGACTACAAACTTATCATCTTACAGTAATTTTGCAACCAGACCCGATATTTGATGCCTAGGATGTTTCAATGATTTAGTTTGGTTGACGGTTATGGGTGATTCGTGAGTTGTCGTCGCTTTTATGACAAATGCGTAATAAGTAACAAAAAATTAAGATAGAGTAAGTTGTCCAATCACCTTAATCCCTGATTTAGCTAACTTCCTTGCTTGAGAACTGTTTGGTAATATGTGGTTGCCACTAGAGGCAACCCAGTGAAAACTCTTTGGTTCTTGATTTAATTGAGGAGCATCTTGACTCAAAAAATTTTTTAACCAATGAAGCTTATTCAGAACTGACTGAACTTCACTGGTATCCGCAGGATGTACTTCGATAAAATGGGTTTTACCGTCATATCCAATTGCATAGTCCCAGCGGGGTTCGTTGGGATATTTTGATTGAAGTGCCATATCAATATCGACGCGGCCTTCACATTTTTTAGTATCTTCAGGTTTGACTTTACTGCTATTAGAACCTAGAGCTTTTAATCCACTTTTTAAGTAATTTGCTAACAGAGGATTATTCTTGATAGCTTCTGTAAAACTCATGCTTTCTCCTGAATTGCTTGTGACACCACATCAGAGACTTGACTACTAAAGCTGGTCAAGCCACCCCAATTCGCGATCGCCGAGTCATTGGCGAAAGGATCTAACGATGAAATATCTCTCACAAAAACCCCGGTTTTTTCCTGTTGAAAATAGTAAGTAAAAAACTGCTTGTTTTTAACGATATCATCAAATAATATCGTCAACTCTAAAGACTCGTTTACATCAAACAGTTTATAAAAATATTCACTCTGATAATTTTCTTCCTGGAAGCAGCGAATTGCCCAAACTGCTTCCAATAAAATCGGAGAGTGAGTCGAAACGATCACCCGATATCCTCGATGTAGCAGTTCCAAGCACATCATAATTACCGATAAAATTGCTTCGGGATGCAACTCCATTTCTGGTTCTTCTATCACCACCCAATCGATGTTGGATTTTTTCCACGGCGGTGATTTCGGCATCAGCCAGTAAAAGCCCAAAAGTAACGGCATAAATTCTCGTTGTCCAGCCGACCATGCCATGAAAGATAGAGTATTACCTTGCAGATTAAGTAGAATGCGTTTACGCATTCTAATCGTAGTAATTTTTACCTGAGCACCGTGAAAAATACTCCGATCTAAGGCTTCACTCAGATATTGTTTTAATAGACCTTTTTGGGGAAAAATAGGACTGCCTTGATTTCCCCAATCTTTTTGCATCAATAGCCGGAGATGCTCGCTAAAATTTCTCACCACATAAGGATCGCCAATTTCAAAGCTAAGAAACGATCTAGGCCATCCATTGTCCAGGGTGAGTACCCGCTGTGCTGGCATATAAAACAGCTTTTCTTTTGGCTCAATTTTACTTTTTAATAAATCCGCAATATTAATAGATTGTCGATCTAAACAACAATTAGTCTCTCTGCCCCAAATACTACGCATTCCTTCGCCAAAATAAAAGTCAATAAAATTGCCAATATTTTCATGGTTATTTCCGGTATCTGATTCCCATTCATATCCATTTGCTTTGATGTTATTAACAATATATCCACTATCGATCGCTAGTTTTATGGATTGTAATAAAATACTTTTGCCCGTAGCTTGTGGCCCGACCAACAGGGTGAGATACCCAAAGGTGATATCGGCTTTTTTGATTTGGCCTAGATTGGTTATAGAAAATTGCTGCATATTTCTTATGTTTTAAGATTAATTATTTAAATTAATACCAAAAAAAGTAAAAATAAGACTATTGTTATTTTTGACGATCTATTATTCCATTGCTATTGCTAAGGTTATCGCCATAACTGCGTCATATTTTACATAAAAATCATAATTTTTTTGCCTAAAAAATAACTTTAGATATTATTCTAGTATTTTTTTAAGTTTATTGAAATTAAAACTTGAGTTTAATATAGTTTTTTATTATAGCTTTTTTTGAAATAATTTTTGAAAAATTTCTGATTTCGTAATCGATCCCTCCCTGACCCTCTGAACCGCTCCGACCCGATCGCACCTGTGGCTCCTCTCGTTTGATCGATAAAAAAGTTAAAAAATCTGTCAAAACCGCTACAATAAAAAGAACGGGATTCAACATTGGGCCATGAATCAAAAACTTACAGCATCCCCAGTAGCCCGATCGATCGTCGCAGTGGAACCACTGTCTCACGATGGCCGAGAACTAGACTGGGAAGAAGTCAAGGATATCTGGCCAGAATTGCCCCTTCCTTATCGGTTAGTCGATCGCGTCCGGGTCTTGATCGAACGCCGAGAAGCCTTACCCGTCGCGAGAAAAGGCCAAAAACCCAGTTTGGCGATTCCCTTTGCGGATCTGCTGCGCGGAATGGCCGCAATTGCACAGGTAGGATTAGTGGGGGCGATGATATCCAGTATCATTTGGGTTAATGACCGGAAAGAGGCGATCGCCAATCGAATTGCTCATCCCCCACCGTCTAAGACTCGGATCATCTTGTCCAATGATTATGGCAACTACTTTGTTGTTTTTAATCGTCAAGAACGTCCCCACCTCTACTACCGCGTGACCTTGCAAAACCCCCCCAAAGATAAGAAATTATCACTCAGTTGTGATTGGATTGACCCCACAGGTCAAGTCGTACATCAAAACCTCTATCAAACAAAACTGATTAATCATAATGTTTGGATAAGTGCTTGTTCTTACCAATTGGGCGAGAAGGCAAAACCAGGGACTTGGCAGGTGAAAATGTCTTTGGGCGTTCGCCTGCTGACTCAGACTGAATTTATTGTTGAATGAGACAAACCGATTAGCAGATCGACTCCATCATAGCCGAAAAAAATTGATGAATCATCATTATTTTTTGACGGAAATGGCTCTCGTCTGGCTGCTGCAAAAATTTGATAGAATTTGTTTTTTTAGGCAATACCAAGTGATCGTGTATTGCCCATCCGCTAAAAAATAACTCATCAAGGAGTTTTTACCTTTTACTTAACCATAAAAAAAGTTTACCGATTTATTGGTTCAGATTCAGTTTACAGCGCAAATCTGCTGCGAGTAAACCACAGCCCCCTGTAGAGGCGATTCGCGATTCGCCTCTACATAAATATTTTACATAAGTTGTCTGTGGTTTATGAATTTCAAAACCGCTGTAAAATACTCAGTAAATCTGAACCGATCTAAACGCCAAGCACGCCAAATATGGAGGTCATTACAAATGTCATTGGTTCATTTGGATAAGTCGGTTTTGAGTTTTCATCTCAGAGAAATTGTGGAAGATCCACCGGGAAATAATAATTCTGCTGCCTTGTTCGGACTAGGTGCGATCGCCTTTGGCACTGTGGCTTTGCCAGCCATGATTAAATTTGGCCGACCTGTGCTGAAAAACTTAATTAAACCATTTTTAGCTGCTTCACAGTCATCAGATTTTCCCTATTCAAAAATCGAGGCCAAGTTTCCTCCTTCTTGGTCTGAAACTCAAACCGGAGTGCCGCATATTTCCTCAGAGATATCCCCATAGAGGTCGGCATTAACCCAATCATACAAATCTATTGGGTGCAAATTCTTTCTGAGAGATAGAGTCAGAATAAAAAACCTGAGAAACCGGATTTCTTCAAGAAACCCGGTTTGTTTTTATGGCAAATTGGGGTTTTCTCTTCTGAGCAATTAGTCAATAAATCCATTTTGTTGAGATTGAGAGAAATTGTCATTTAAAAAATGCTTGCTGATTTTTATTAATAGGAGTATAATGACAAAATCAAAGGGTAAAATCTTCTCTCTGCAAATCATCGGTCTTTATTCTAGAAAGCCATTTGCCGACTAATGACAATGGCAGAGTCCGATAGCCTACCTAGCGTCCCAGAGTTAATTCGTCTAGCGTCCCGGAGAGAATCATCCAGTTCGTTGCATAATTTAGACGGAGGCTGTCCTCAGTTGTCTAGTTTTGTAATTTAAATTTCGCGCTCTGGGTAGAAAAATTAAGCATTTAGCTGATTAATTTCCTAATAAGACCCATAGTGAAATCAAAATTACCTTCATGGAGACAACCAGCACAGAAACGAGAAATGACCAATGCTATTTACACAAATGGTGCCACCCCTGGGGTCGGTACTAACCAGACTTCTGAAGCCACAACCGATCTCAAAATTAGTGAGTTTTTGGCAGAACATGGGGAAATAGAAATGATTCTCCCAGTTGTGCTGGGATTGATGATTACGAGTCGTTTTCAACTGCGAGGGGCACAAGCGCTGCTGGTGAACTTACTCGTGGCAAGTATTAGCCGCCAGATTTTGTTTAAGCTGAAAAATCCCGAAGCAGATTTGATCGCCGCAACACAACAATTCAGCAGAGAACCCAGCACTCCTACCACTTGGGGCGGCTATGAGGTGATTCATTCGATTCCCGGTCGGGTGCGGCTAAAAATTCCCCAAGACTCGATGAAGGGGACTAAAAAAGATGCTGAATTCGCCAAACGTTTATTACAAGTGCTCAATGATGATGAGTATGTGATTAGTGCGCGGATTAACTACGCTGCCTCTTGTTTGGTGATTAATTACCAAGCGGGGCAACTGGCTGATTGGGAGTTGGGTTTGCGTTTAATGAATTTAATTAAGACCGCTGAAACCGAAGTTCCCGCCTAAATCCCCCTGTAAAATTAGCAAGCCGCCTCAGTTAACTGGGGCGATCTGTAGGAAAAACTGGCCATGACCGATTGTTCTGTACTCCATGTAAGTTCTTTGGTTGGTGGGGTACAAGTGATTCATGCGATTCCGGGACGCATTCGTTTGCGAATGCCTGCTTTATGGAATTCCCAGCCGACGAAAGAACTGACCGATCGCCTCAAAGCCGATCCCCGGATTATCAGCGTGCGGATTAATCAGGCTTGTGCCTCGATCGCCATCCAATATCGCCCGGAAAGTATTGCCGCGATCGCTGCCCCAGATTATTTTTTGCGCTTCTTTGACAACCCATTAATACCGAGAGATTGCTCCGCAAAGCTGCCCGGAACCAATTCTGAACCAGAATGTAACGCCGAATCAGACACCGAAGACGAAGATGAGGGCTGGTCAAGCCTGCGCTTACCGATTCTGGCGACTTTGTTGGCGGTTGCCAGTCAACGCTGGCCCTACCCATTGCTGAAAGTTGCCGCCGCTGGAGTGTTGGGGGCTTGTGTCTTGCCCGTCGTCCAACGAGCCAGCAATAGCGTTTTTGTTGAGCATCGATTGAATATCGACTGCTTAGACTTAATGGCAATTTCCTTAAGTACCATTCAAGGGAAATTAATCACTCCCGCATTGATGATGACCCTTCACGGAATCGGCGATGTCCTGCGGGAACAAACCGCCCGTTCTACGGCGATGCAAACTGCTGACCTGTTGGATACTATTGGTCATTTTGCTTGGGTGGTACGGGAGGATAGAATTGTCAAAATTAAGAGCGACCAGGTACAAGTCGGAGAAATCGTCCAGGTTTACCCAGGGGAACAAATTCCCGTAGATGGCACCGTCCAAGCCGGTGAAGCAACCGTTGACCAACAAAAATTAACCGGGGAATCCATGCCAATTGTGGCGGGAGTGGGGACTTATGTCTATGCTTCTACTTTGGTGCGATCGGGTAAATTAAGGCTGATCGCCGAAAAAGTCGGCAATCAAACCAGGGCGGCAGCATCTCTTGCCCTATTAAGTCAAGCCCCAGTCCATGACACCCGCATGGCGAACTATGCAGAGAAAATCGCCGATCGCCTGATTCTGCCCGTTTTGGTCTTGGGCACAGTGGTCTTGATGACTACCCGCGATCCGGCACGAGTGGCGGCAATTTTTACCCTGGATTTTGTCACCGGAATTCGCGTGTCCATTCCCACCGCTTTCTTAGGGGCATTGAACCATACCACCCGACATGGGATTTTAGTCCGCAGTGGTCGCACCTTGGAACAGTTGGCGGAAGTAGATACGATGGTGTTTGATAAGACCGGAACCCTGACCCAGGGAGATATCCAACTGTCAAACGTGATTTCCGTTGCTGACGGCTTTTCCTCAGACCGAGTGTTACAGTTGGCAGCAGCAGCAGAACAACGCATTACTCACCCTGTGGCTGAGGCCATTGTCCGGGCAGCCTGCGATCGCGGTCTGACCATCCCCCAACGCCAAGACTGGCATTATGAAGTCGGTAGCGGCGTGCGTACCGAAATCGACGGTCAAACGGTCTTGGTAGGCAACCAGAAACTTTTAGCCGAAGCGGGGATTAATTTGCCAGCCTTAACGGGGATCTCTTGTGCGGGGGTGCAGGGGAGCAGAGGAGCAGAGGAGCCGCCAACGAGCAGAGGTGCAGAGGTGCAGGGGAGCAGAGGTGCAGGGGAGCAGAGGTGCAGAGGTGCAGAGGTGCAGGGGTGCGAGAACCAACCAACAACCACCAACCACCAACCAACAACCACCAACCACCAACCACCAACCAACAACAATCAACAATCAACAATTTATGTTGCCTGTGATGGACAACTGATAGGCCAGATTTCTTATACCGATCCCCTGCGTCCAGAAAGTGCCCCCCTGGTTCGTCGCTTGCGGGACTTGGGCATAGAAGTGCATTTGCTGACCGGCGATTCTCAGATGCGGGCTCAGGCAGTGGGTGAGCAGTTGGGCATTAGTCCCGGTCACGTCCATGCGGAAGCTTTTCCCGAAGAAAAAGCGCGAATTGTGCGAGATTTACACCGGGCAGGCAAAACCGTGGCTTTTGTGGGAGATGGGTTGAATGATTCCGTCGCCTTAGCTTATGCGGATGTCTCGGTGTCCTTCGAGGATGGTTCCCATGTCGCCAGGGAAACCGCTGATGTGGTGCTGATGAATAATGATTTGGAGGCATTGTTAGAGGCGATCGCGATCGCCCAAGATACCCAACGGGTGATTTCCGAAAATACCGTTTTAGTCGTCGGGCCAAACTTACTGGCATTGGGTTTAGCCACTACTGTGGGACTCAATCCCCTCGTCGCCACGATGATTCACAATGGTTCGGCGATCGCTGCTGGTCTGAATAGCCTCCGTCCGTTGATTCAGCATCAGTTAACCGGCTAAATGGCAGAGAGGGGCAGAGGAGCGGAGGAGCGGGGGAAGAGAGGGTGTAGGGGAAGAAAGTGATGCATTCGTAGGGGCGAATGGCCATTCGCCCGTACAAGTGAAAAGTTATGCATAAATATCACTATTCACTATTCACTATTCACTATTCACTTTTCACTTTCCCCCACACCCCACTCCCCACTCCCCAACCAACAACCAACAACCAACAACTCTCAGGAGAAAAACAATGGAAAACCCCAATCAATATCAAGATCAACTGAATCAACTGAATCAAATACCCCTGGTCAATTCTATGACCAATTTCTACAAAGCCAACCCAACGCGAGCTATTCTGCTGGGTCTTGGGGTGGTGGTGTTGGCACCTACGGTGGTGCCATTGCTCAAACCTATTGCCAAAGCCACCATTAAAACAGGTGTGTCACTTTATCAAAAATCCGTAAGCGCGATCGCGGAAACCGGGGAAGTGATTGGCGATTTAGTCGCCGAAGCCAAAGCCGAGGTACAAGCGGAACAAGAACAAGCGGCTACTATGATCGCGGCAAATTCTACCAATAGAAACTGATCTTTCCCGTCATCACAAAACCCGGTTTCTTCAAAGAAACCGGGTTTTTTCCGGGTTTTTTCCGGGTTTTTTATTTAGCCTTACTCTTTTCCCAACCACTGATAAAATTCGAGACAATCCGGCGCACAGTCGTTACAGTGGCCGCATTTTTGATTCATTTCCAGCTTTTTCACTCGTCCCTTATGGATTAACTTTTGTAACATTCCTCTCAGGGCATTTGCATCTAAGTGAAAATGATTCTCCAAGTCAATCAGGGCAACTTGGTGATGTTCGGCAAGATAGGTTTGAATATCAGTTAAAATCATCAGTTTAAACCTTGTAAATTTGTTCGTAAACTATTGAGGCATGATCAACAATAATTCTATAAACACGATATCAGGAACTTTTTGATCAAAATTTCTTCCTTATTTCTTCCTTTTTGAATCGGATAGCTAGTCCGGGAGTAGTAGGGATTAACGGCTGTTCAACCCTACGAAAATTGTAGAATATCCACTGTCAATCCCAGATTTGCAGAAATACAGCAATTGTCAGAGTTATGAAGTACAAAAAACCCTGTCATTCCCGCGCGGGAATCCAGAAAACCTCTGTACTTCCCGAACGATAATAACCGCTATATTCTTCTAAAATCATTATCCAATATATTAACGGTGTAGGATACTAATCAGCATGGACTTTTCCTCCTTAGTCATAATCTTAGTCATTCTTTTATTGGTCGCAACCAGTGTCGCACTTCTATCTCGTTGGATTCGAGTTCCTTATGTCACAGGTTTAGTTGTAGCTGGTTTAGCCATCACCGAAATACTGCCTAGACCCATCGGCTTTAATGATTCCTTAATTTTCAACGTTTTTCTGCCTATTCTGGTCTTTGAAGCGGCAATCAATACAGATATTAGTCGCCTACGCAGTACCATTAAACCGATCGCCATGCTGGCGGGTCCTGGTGTTATTCTATCATCTCTTATCACTGCCTTAATCTTGAAATTAGGCTTAGGATTTAATTGGACTTCTGCACTATTAGCCGGGGTCATCTTAGCCATCACCGATACAGTTTCGATCATCGCCGTATTTAAAGAAATCTCCGTACCCTCTCGACTTTCCACCATTGTACAAGGAGAAAGTTTAATGAATGATGGGGTTGCCCTGGTCTTATTTAGCCTGATTTTGCAAGTACATCAAACAGGTCAATTCACCGTATTAGGGGGTCTGCAACAACTATTTGTGGTCATTGTCGGCGGGACGTTAGTTGGCTTAGGAATTGGTTATTTAAGTACCATTTTATTTGTGAAATCTGACGATCCACTTAGTAGCAGCTTACTCACGATCGCCGTCGCCTTGGGAGCTTTTCAAATTAGTCAATTCTTAGGAGTTTCGGGAGTTGTTGCGGTGCTGGTAGCCGGGTTAATTGTGGGAACCATCGGACTTTCTCAAAGAGTTTCTCCGTCAACTCGTTTAACCTTGTGTAGTTTTTGGGAAACTGTAACTTTTATTATTAATAGCTTTCTATTTCTGCTCATCGGTTTAGAAGTTGACTTAATTACTTTTTTTCAAACACTTCCGGCGATTTTTCTGGCAATTTTTGCCTATCAAGTCGCTCGATTGCTATCGGTTTATCCTCTCTTAGCGATCGTTCGTCTATTCGATCGCCCCATCCCTCTACGCTGGCAACATGTTTTATTTTTAGGCAATATTAAAGGTACGTTGTCAATGGCCATCCCCCTAACTTTACCTGCCAGCTTCGTCGGCAGAGAACAACTAATTGCCTTGATCTTTGGCACCGTGCTACTATCGATATTGGGACAAGGATTGAGCTTGCCTTGGTTCGTCAAAAAATTAAAATTATCCCAGGGTTCACTCCCCTTACAAAATATTGAAGAATGGCAAGCACAACTAATGACCGCCAAAGCTGCTCAAGATGAACTCGATAGTTTACTGAAATCTGGAGTTTTGCCGAAATCGATTTATGAAGAAATGCGTTCCAATTATCAAGTACAGATTGCTAAAGCAGAAAAGTTACTGCGAGACTTTTATAACAACCGATCCGATCTGGATCGGGATGAGATATCGGTGAAAAAGGATCACAAAATAGATGCGATTCGTCGCCGGTTGCTGCTGGCAGAAAAAGGCGCACTGGATGAAGCCAGACGTAAACGAATTCTCTCAGAAGAAATTGTCCAAGAACGCTTAAATAAAATCGATCAAAACTTAATCGAATTAGACGATGATTAAGGCTTTATTTTTTTGGCGATTCTGAACCTTGCATAAAGTCAATAATTGGACGTAAAAGTCCTGGTTTTGTGGCAATTAAGACCGTTGAACCAGACTCTAGCATGGTGCTGCCATTGGGAATCATTAAATCTTCATTGGGGTGTGGTTGATAGCCTATAATCAGAGAACCTTTGGGAAACTTTCCGTCTTGAGCAATTTGGGCCAAAGTCCGACCGGCAACATAGGAATTATCCGCGATCGAGAGTTTTAAAACTTCAATTTGTCCTTGTTCAAAGTGCATCATTGACTCGACTTGGGGATATTCAATGGCATTCACCATTGTGGAAACCGATAAATCTACGGTACTAATGATATGACTAGCCCCAGACAACCGAAGCGGTTGAGCAAAATCAGGATGCCGCAATCGACTGAGAATTTGTGAGACGCCATAATGTTTAGCCAGGGTTACTAGGGCTAAATTCAAGGCATCACTTCTGAGGACAGCAGCTAAAGCATTGGCTTTGCGAATTCCTGCTTCTAATAAAACATCGGTACTAACCGCACTGCCTTCAAAGGCCATCACCCCAATTTGTTCTCGGGCATAGCGGCAAGCATTGGGATCGATATCAATGATCCCCACTGTATGACCTAATTCTACCAGTTTTTGAGCTAAACTGATCCCAACTAAGCCAGCACCACAAATCAATATGTACATAATTCTTTAGACTGTCTTGTAATTACTTTTAGGAATGGGTAAATTATGAAATTTTCGGTTTATCTGTATTCGGCCATACTTGCCTTATTTTTGATGTCTTGTACATCACTAAGTTTGCCTAAATCACAACCGACAACACCTCAGAGTATAGATGGTTTATCCTCACTGCGATCGCTGGCAGAGGTTGACTTGAGTCAGGCGGTGATGAGTCAAACGATTTATGTTCCTACTTATTCATACATTTATTATGAAAACGATCAAAGAAGCATCAACTTAACCACCACCCTGAGTATTCGTAACACCGATCTAACTCATCCCATTATTATTACTTCAGTTCGTTACTATAATACCAAAGGTGAATTAATTTCGCAATATTTAGCCCAACCAGCACAACTAGACCCCCTCGCTTCGGTGGCATTTGTGATTGATAGAACAAATATTACTGCTGGTTTAGGGGCTAGTTTTATTGTGGAATGGATGGCCAAGAATGTTGTAACCGAACCGATTGTTGAGGCGGTGATGATTGGCACTGATTTCAGTCAAGGAATTTCTTTTGTTAGTCCAGGAAAAGTTATCAAAAGTTATCAAAAACCTAGTCCTTAGAATTAATGTTGTTTGTTGTTTGTTGTTTGTTGTTTGTTGTTGGGTAGGGATTCTTTGGGTAGGGATTCTTTGGGTAGGGATTCTTTGGGTAGGGATTCTTTGGGTAGGGATTCTTTTGTTGGTTGTTGGGTAGGGATTCTTTTGTTGGAGAATGCGTAGGGTGTGTTAGGCGGCAAAAACCTGATTTTCACCCATATTTTATGAATCAAGCCGCCGTAACGCTTAATTTAATCGAGCATAAAGAAGACCCAAAAAACCAGGTTTATAGAGATGACGCAAGAAACCCGGTTTCTTCAAGAAACCGGGTTTCTACCCCCACCCCAGAAGACCAAAACGGTTAATTATTCTGCGATCGCGATGTTGCGGAGGAACGCGATCGCACATTTTTCATCACCAGAAAAGTACCACCCATTGCGGTTAATAATCCCAAAATCCAAGCGAGAGAAGATATCGGATGTTGGGCAAAAGTTGCCACTTGATAAAATAGCGTAGCCGACCAGTAGGCAAGTCCCGTCGTCCATCCAATCACGAACATCGTCCAACCGAGGTTAGTTTCCCGATAAACTGTGGCCACTGCTGCCACACAAGGACAGTACAACAGGATAAACAGCATATAAGCAAAAGCCGCAGCGGATGTCTGAAAGCGCATCGCCATTTGGCCAAAAGCCCCGCGTCCTAACCCTGATGCAGCATTGGCGGTATTCTCACCACTGGCGTCATCCACCGCCGAAAGTCCCAGAGGGTCGAGTAATGCCTCCGGAATTGTGGCCAAATTTGCGGGAATGGTGGCAAAGGCTTCGCCAATTCTAGATAGAAACCGGGTTTCTTCAAGCAACCCGCTTTCTGAGGTTTGTGAGGTTTGTGAGGTTTGGGCTAACTGACTATACATCGAGTCCAGAGTCCCCACGGTGGCTTCTTTGGCAAATATGCCGGTAAAAATTCCCACGGTCGCGGGCCAGTTATCTTGCTGAATGCCCATCGGCCTTAATATTGGGGTAATAGCTTGAGAAGTCGCTACTAAGACAGATTTGGAATTACTTTGATTGCCAAAAGATCCGTCAGTGCCCACAGAATTTAACAACCCCAAGACCATCACCATTAATAAAATCACTTGACCGGCGCGAATGATAAACCCTTGGAGGCGATCCCACGTCCGCAATAACATACTTTTGACGCTGGGCAGATGATAGGTGGGCAACTCCATGACAAAGGGGGTGGGTTTTCCGGGCAATAAGGTATTTTTCAACACCAGACCCGTGAATACGGCGGCCAAAATGCCAATTAAATAAAGACCAAAGACTACATTCTGTCCGCCAATGGGAAAAAAGGCGGCGGCAAAGATGGCATAAACTGGCAACCGGGCAGTACAGGACATAAACGGGGTCATTACAATGCTCATTAGCCGATCGCGCGGATGTTCCAATGTCCGGGTAGACATCAGCGCGGGGACATTGCAACCAAAGCCGACAATCATGGCGACAAAGGACTTTCCGGGCAGACCAATCATCCGCATCAGTCGATCCATCATAAAAGCAGCCCGCGCCATATAGCCAGAGTCTTCCAAAAACGAAAGACATAAGAACATTAAGCCGATGACAGGGATAAAGGTGGCCACGGTTTGCACCCCACCTCCGGCGCCGTCTGCCAGCAAGACCACTAACCATTCGGGAGTGCCAACGGTTCTCAGGAGATGTCCGAAACCATCCACAAATATGGTTTGGGCTAAGATATCGAAAAAGTCAATAAATACGCTGCTGAGATTGATGCTGATGAGAAACATCAGATACATGATGAAGGCAAAGATGGGAATTCCCAGCCAACGGTTGAGGAGGATGCGATCGATTTTGTCCGATAGCTTGACGCTGACTTCTCCCTCTCTTTCCGCAGCCCCTTGCAGCAATTTATGAATACTGCCATAGCGACTATCCGCCACAATAATATCGATGTCTTCACTTAAGACCTGATGAATTTTTCGGCGGTGCTTGACTACGATGCGATCTAATTCTGGGCTTTGGATTTCCGGGGCGACGCGATCTTCATATTCCAGGAGTTGAACCGCTTTCCAGCGGCGATCGATCGCCGCATCCGGGTTTTTTTCCTGAAGTAAAGCCACCACAGCAGCGATCGCCTCTTCCATCACTGGGGGATAAGCCACATAAGACTTGGGGCGGGGCGGCTGTTGCAACCCTTGAGACATGGCTTCGAGCAACTGGGGCAGTCCTTCCTTGCGGATAGCGCTGATGGGAATTACCGGACAGCCTAGGCGATCGGCCAACGCATCCACATCAATTCGCAATCCCTGGTCGCGGGCCAAATCCATCATATTCAAAGCCAGGATAATCGGCACGCCCATTTCCATAATCTGCGTGGTCAGGTAGAGATTGCGCTCTAAGTTAGAAGCATCAATAATATTGACAATTAAATTCGCCTCTGCGGATAGCAGATAATCTCGCGCTACCAACTCATCGAGCCCAGTTTCTCCATCTTCCGCATCCAGAGAATAGACTCCGGGCAGATCAACCAGAGTGATTTTGGTGCCGTTGTAGACATATTCCCCTTCTTTGCGCTCAACGGTGACACCGGGCCAGTTGCCGACCCGTTGGTTTGCCCCGGTTAAGGCATTAAATAAGCAAGTTTTGCCGCAGTTGGGGTTGCCCACGATGCCAATAATCGCAGTCTGCGTCCCCTGTATCGTTGACCGAGTTCGATCGTTTGTGGTTGAGGCAGTCGATCGCTGATTCACTCGCAGACCTCCTCGACCAGTAGGGCTGCCGCTTCCGATTGACGCAAACTCAGGCTAAAACCACGGACGCGAATTTCTACAGGGTCGCCCAGGGGTGCATAGCGGGTAATCGCAAATTCTGTCCCCGGAGTCAGACCCATTGCTAACAATTTGCCTTTATAGCCACGAGTAACTTCTTGGTAGCCTAAAACCCGTCCTTTGGCACCTTGGGTCAAGTCTCCCAAGCAGATATTTTTGATTGACGATGGTTTTTGGTTTTGCAAGTCAGAGGGTTTGACTTGAGTGCGTTCGATTTTCGTGGGTTGGGAATTCATTAAAATTACCTTTGTCACCATAATTTGCTGCGCTTGAGTTGCCCCAAGACCAAGGGAGCGACCGCCTAATGCCACAATCACCGAACCCGTATCCGTCACGCTGACCAACTGAATTTCCTTGCCCAGACATAATCCCATATCCATCAGGTTGTGTTCGGTTTCCGGGGATCCGTTGATTTGCACAATCAATAGGCGATCGCCTGGATGTGCGATCGCGCAGCGTTGCGGATGCAACATCGCGTAGCGTTGCGGATGCAACATCGCCAGAGGAAAAAAGGCCAAACCCTTTTCTATATCTTGGTTTGACTCTTGCTGTAACCGATCCAGGGAAAACGACTCGCTGGAGTTCTCGCAATTCAAATTCTTCAGGGAATCTTTTAACCCATGCGGGGTTTCCCCATAAAACGTAAACCCCCAAGTCTTTTCTGGCTGGTTCTTTGGCGACGGCTGACTCACCGGATTTAGACTGAGCCACTTCCAGAGTCGGTTATTCATAATAATTGTCAATAAACTCATACAAAGATTCCCTCTTCTCTTTTAGTCGTTAGGTATTCAGAACGATCGCAGTCAAAACTTATTCAATTCTAGGTTTTCCAGCTTCGCGGCTAGATGATGCATACATTTAAATTGCTAAATTTTTAGTCACTTACTCATCTCACCCACTCATCAGCAGTTTGTCGCACCGAGGGCGATGATGTTTATTCAGGACAGACTCAGGAAAGGCTGCTGTACTTGCAGTCCAATTCATTCCCCAGATTCATATTGCTGCGTCGCCATTGGTGTGGATTAATTTTAGGGTTTTGGGTTGATTTCATTGTTTGAAGGGGATAGATGGGCGATTCGCTGACACGATAGCTTCGCTTGACGCGCTTTTATTTAATTAAATATCTTGCCGGACTTAATAAAAATTATTTGCAATAGTCAGATCTATTTCTTAGATATAACAGATTCTCACTAGCAGGGCTAGGCTTGTTATAAATGTTTACATTTTGCCAGGGGTCAGGGAAACGGTCGGCTGCAAGTTCTGTCAATGGTCTTGGGTTGATTATTTTTAAACAAGAACTTCCCCACTTGGATTATACCCCTGTGACGACTTAATCTTTATAAAGTTATATACCATATTAAAAGAATATATAGAGCAATTGCGAATATTAGTTTTTCTGGGAGGCTGCCCTTTAATCTATAGAAAATTATTTATACTACTTCAAACAATTGCTTATTTTGTATTCGTGACTCGTGATATATTTTCATCCGCCCCTTCGGGGTGTAGGGTGTAGTGAAGAGTGAATAGTGAATAGTAAATAGTAAATAGTGAATAGTGAATATTGAATAGTGAATATTGATATTTCTTTTAACTTGTAGGGGCGAATGGCCATTCGCCCCTACAACTTTTCAATACATAACTTTTCACTTTCCCCCGCTCCCCCGGTCGGTGAGCGAAGCCTGTCCTGAGCGCAGCCGAAGGGCCGAACCGCCGCTCCCCACACCGATGGCGGCCCCACACCCAGGAGGGGCAGAAAACTGAAAGAAATATTACAGATTGTTGCATTTGCTAAGAAAAATGACGCGCTGAGGACTGAAATCCCCTAATCTTATTGATGACGGTTGTTTATTTATCCAGGTAGACCCTCATCTTCGGCAAAAATCAAGAAGACATTTGTGAGAGTTATCAAGCAGATTACTGAGAAAGTAAGATTACTGGGTTGGCAACTTAAGCTTAGTCATTTCTTGAATTTCTCGACGAAGACTGTAGGCGATCGCCAACAACGGATAATATACGGATAACATACTTGATATAACGGAGAGTCTGACGTGTCACTTCCTTTGCTAGAGTATTCCTACACATCCCAAAATCAGCGGGTTGTGGGATATGAGGTTGCCAGTGAAGAGCAACCCATGATCTATACCACTGAAAATACTCCCAGTTCTACTGAAATGGATGAGTTGATTTGGGCAGCTTATCGCCAAATTTTCAGCGAACACCAAATTTTATCGACTACTCGTCAAAAATTCCTGGAATCTCAGCTAAGAAATTGTCAGATTACAGTGCGCGATTTCATTCGTGGCCTGCTGTTGTCGGATTCTTTCCGTCGGCTGAACTATGAAACCAATAGCAACTATCGCTTTGTCCAAATCTGTGTGCAGCGGGTTTTGGGTCGCGATGTTTACAATGAGCGCGAGAAAATCGCGTGGTCGATCGTGGTAGCCCAAAAAGGCATTCAAGGATTTGTGGATGCTTTGCTGGGTAGCGATGAATACCTGAGTAACTTTGGCTTTGATACGGTGCCTTACCAACGGCGGCGGATTTTGCCACAACGTGCTACTGGTGAAACTCCCTTTAACCTCGATACTCCTCGCTATGGCGAATACCATCGCGGACAACTGGGTTTCCCCCAAATCGTTTGGCAAAACGTGGTGCGTCGGTTTATCCCCCAAGAACAGCAGCCGAAAGCTGGAAATCCCTCCTTGTATCTCGGTATGGCTCGCGAAGTGGCTCCACGGGAAGTCACTACCCCAAGAGTGTCCACCAGCAATATGAATTACTTGGCGTTGGTGCCTCGTAAGTAAGCGATTTTTACGCTAATTATTACCGATCAATCAGGAACGAGGGCTGAGGAATTGGGAGGAATCTCTCAATTTTTGATCCCTGGTTCCTGATTTTTATGTTTGTCGGGTTTTTCTGCTGAATAATTTACCCCTGTAGGGGCGAAGCATTTTGGCCACAATGCTGGGAAAAATGCCCAAATTTTGACCAAAATGCTTCGCCCTTACGGATATTTTTTGATCCCAGGTTTCTGATTTTTATGGTTGTCTGTTGCGGAGGACTTGCAGCAGGGTTTGGAAGGGTTTTGGCAAGGGGGCACAGACTTCGATCGCTTCTCCGGTAATGGGATGTTGCAAGGTGAGTCGCCATGCGTGTAAAGCTTGACCGGGGAGGTTGACGCCAACCGATCGCCCTTTGCCATAGATGGTATCGCCAACAATGGGATGCCCAATATGGGCGCTATGCACCCGGATTTGATGGGTGCGTCCGGTTTCCAGTTGAAAATGGATGAGGGTGTAGTTGCCCAGACGTTCTTGGATTTGCCAGTGGGTGATGGCGACTCGACCACCTTTTTCGACGGGGACGATCGCCTGTTTTTTGCGATCGATGGGATGACGACCAATGGGTAAATTAATGGTGCCACTTGCTTCGCGGGGGGTGCCGTAGACGACGCCCAAGTATTCCCGACGGGCAGTTTTGGCTTGAATTTGTCCTTGCAGGTGAATATGGGCCTGGTCGGTTTTGGCGATCGCGATCGCGCCAGTAGTTTCTTTGTCCAAACGATGCACAATCCCCGGACGTTGGACTCCCCCAATTCCGGCTAAAGAATCGGGACAATGGGCAAGTAAGGCATTGACTAGGGTGCCTCCGTGATGACCGGGGGCTGGATGCACCACCATGCCTGCTGGTTTATTAATAATTAATAAGTGATCGTCTTCATAAAGAATGTCCAGGGGAATTTCCTCGGACGCTAATTCTAAGGGTTGCGCTGGGGGAATGGTAATGGCTAGGCGATCGCCCGGTTTAAGTTGGCTTTTTTTTAACTGACAGACCTCTCCATTCACCCGCACACCACCGTCTTGAATAATTTTTTGTACGCGGTTCCGGGAGATATCCGGTAGTTGTTCCGATACCCAAATATCCAGGCGATCGCTGGTAGCATCATGGGGCACTTCTAGATAAATTTCTAACTCAGAATTGGTCAAGGTTTTTAACTGTCTCCTTTCAGTATCAGCTATTCTTACAGCGGTTTTTAGATGAATAAACCACATTAACCCCGCCTGGGAATCGTCTTCCCGCCTGTAGGGGTCAACGGCCGTTGACCCCTACAGTCGGTTAAAACCGACTGAAATTACCATAAATACAAGCATGATTAGTCGGTTTTAACCGACTTGCGCTATGAGGCGGGGATTTTAATCCCCGCCGGATCGCGGAGTAAACTAAAATTTTAAATATTTAACTGGAGTTTGATGAAGCCGGGAGGGTAAAATAAAAGGTACTGCCACAGCCTAATTCTGATTCTACCCAAATTTTCCCGCCATGCCGCTCGATAATTTTTTTACAAATAGAAAGACCCAGACCTGTACCGGGATAATTTTTCACCGTTTCTATTCGTTGAAATACTTGAAAAATTCGGTCAAAATTGGCTGGATCGATGCCAATACCATTGTCATGGATAGAAAATATTAATTCACCATTGGAATCCGGTTGGCAGGTTATTTGGATTTGCGGCGGAATGTTGGGGCGGGCAAATTTAATGGCATTTTCAATTAAGTTTTGAAATACTTGTTCCAGTTGCACAGCATTGCCCATAACCTTGGGCAAAATAGTGGACTGACTTTGACTTGACCCTGGGTTAGAACCAATACAAATTACTGCACCAGTTTCGGTGATCGCCCCCTGTAAATTATGTAAAACTTGGGCGATCGCCGCTTGACAGTCAACCATTTCTAATTCTGGTTTAATATTTTCAATTCTGGAATAAGTCAGCAAATATGAAATAAAATCATGCATCTGCTCGCTGGCTTGGGCAATATAGTTGAGATATTTTTTAGTTGTATTATCAAAGCATTCAGATTGGGCTGAAACTAATCCCATAAAACCAATTATGGTTTGTAAAGGCGATTGCAATTCGTGATATAAAAATAATGAAAATTCGGCTAATTCTTCATTAGATTGGCGCAATTGTTGATTCAGATAATTTAGTTGTTTTTGCTGCTGCTTCAGGGTGAGTTGATGTTCAATCCGTAAAAGCACCTCTTGAATGTAAAAAGGCTTAGTGACATAATCATCGCCTCCGACTTTAAATGCCTGAATTTTTTCTGGTAAATCCGTAGACGCCGTCAAGAAAATAATGGGAATATCGGCTGTCTTGGGATTAGATTTGAGTCGCTGACAGACTTCATATCCGGATATTTCTGGCATAATAATATCCAGCAAAATTACATCGGGCATGGCTAATTTTACTTGATTTAAAGCAATTTTCCCACTTAGGGCATTGATCACTTCATAGCCACGATCTTGCAACATTTGGGACAAGAGGCGTAAGCAGCTGGGGATATCGTCAACAATCAAAACTTTTCCTTTGGATTTCGCCGCATCTGATGCTTGGCTGGACGGCGGTTGGTTCGGCGGATTTTGGCGGATCATAAGCGGTTATTTCCTCGGCAATCTAATGAAATATTTAGGGATATTTACCCTAAAATAGCGGCTATTTCTCGCCAAAAAAATAGCGCCATTTTAGCTAATCACCGCCGACCCATGCGGATCCTGATTGCCACGAGGAAGAATTACCCGTGATTGGTCGATTGGAGGGAAAGTTAAATCAAGACTAAGTTATCGCGGTGAATGATGGTTTCTGCACCCACATACCCTAAAATCTCCGGAATTGCTTCTGATTTACAGCCCCGAATTTTTTGGAGTTCAACACTACTATAGTTAACCAGTCCTCTGGCGACTTCTTTTCCTTCTGCTTCACATAGTACCACAGCATCGGATGCTTGAAAATCTCCTTCAATTTGAGTAATTCCAGCGGCTAACAAAGATTTACCGCGATCGCAAATTGCTTTAATTGCCCCGGAATCTAAATACAATTTGCCATTGGGAATTAATCCATAAGCAATCCAGCGTTTGCGAGCATTATTGGTATGCAGTTGGGGGGCAAATTGAGTGCCAATGCTTTCTCCGGCTAAGACTTTGGAGATATTGCCGGGAACCGCAGAGGACATAATCACGGTGCGGACTCCAGCACTGGTGGCAATGCGGGCGGCTTGAATTTTCGTGGCCATACCGCCCGTGCCCCAGTTACTCCCAGCCCCCCCAGTTTCCACTTGTAATTCTTTGAGTTCGTCGAGACTTTGCACCAGGGAGATCGGTTGGGCGTTGGGGTTGCTGCGCGGGTCTGCGGAGTAGAGTTGATCTACATCGGTCAATAAAAATAGCCAATCGGCTTCAACTAAACTGGCGACCATTGCGGAAAGGGTGTCATTGTCGCCAAATTTGAGTTCTTCAACGGCTACGGTGTCATTTTCGTTGACCACGGGAATGACTTCGAGACGCAGCAGTTCTTTGAGGGTATTGGAAGCGTTGAGATAGCGGCGCCGTTGTACCAGGTCGTTACGGGTGAGGAGAATTTGCGCGATCGCCTGTTGTTGCAATGTGAACAAATCATCATAAACTCGCATCAGTCGCCCTTGTCCCACCGCAGCGATCGCTTGTTTGCCGACAATGGTTTTCGGTCTTTCCCGCAGACCCAAGCGGGCACAACCAATGCCCACGGCCCCAGAAGAGACTAAAATCACCCGGTGTCCCTGCCGACGTAAAGCGCTTAAAGTATCGACCAAACTGGCAATGGTAGCGATCGCCAGGTGACCGCTATCCGTAGTCAGACTAGAGGTGCCAATTTTCACTACAATCGTTTGATGCAATCCGTTCAAGCCCTTAAACTCCTTACCTTGCAAATCTTGAAAAAGCTATAACGCCAAAACCCGCTACAAATTAGATTGACAACGTTCCAGATAAACCCGAATCGCCCGATCCTTCGGACATTGGCGTAAACAATCTTGAAATAACTTTTCCGCTTCCTGATAAGCCTTACGATAATACAGCATCAATGCCTCTTCAAATAAACTGGATGTCATCAACTTTTGTTCGCGCAATTCGGGTTCATCACCATCAAACACCTCAAACACAGCTACTTCATGGGACTTGCCTTTAACTTTTAACCGCTCAATAATCCGAATATTATAATTCGTGGCATTAGACAAACGTAAAAAAGTCTGATGGGAAATTAACAACGACACCCCATAGATTTTTGTTAAACCTTCTAAACGAGAAGCTAAATTAACCGCATCACTAATCACCGTACTATCCATGCGGGAATTGCCCCCCACGGTGCCCAACATCAAATCCCCGGTATTGATACCGATGCCAATTTCAATCGGTACATAACCAGCCCTTTCTCGTCCTTGATTATATTCCCAAAGGCGTCTGAGCATAGAAATTGCTGCTTCCACGGAATCATCGGCTCCACCAGGGAACAAGGCCATAATCGCATCGCCAATATATTTATCAATAAACCCGTTATTCTCCACGATCGCGGGTTCCATACTACTTAAATAAGAATTAATAAACTTAAAATTTTCTGCGGGGGTTAAACTTTCCGAAAGGGTGGTAAAAGCCCGAATATCAGAAAATAACACCGACATCTCCTGTTGGACATTATCCCCTAACTGAACATCTACGATACTTTTCTTTTTTAAGAAATGGAGAAACTGACGGGGAACAAAGCGTTCATAAGCTTTATTTAATGCCGCCATCTCCGTATAGTAGCGAGAATTTTCAATAGAAATCGCCGCTTGACTGGAAAGCAAATTTAACATTTCCAGGCGATCGGGAGTAAAAGCCCCTGGCGTCAAATTATTTTCCATATAGATAATGCCATAAAGTTCTCCTTTACTCATCAAAGGCGCACAGAGAATTGACTTGGTCTGATATTTTTGTAGATAAGGATCATTGATAAATTGTCGGTACAGATCCGTAATGGATGAAGACTCTTCTAAGGCAGAAAATTCTTTGCCCAATTGAGTGGCATCACGCAAAACCACATTTTCTTTAGTCCGGGCTACATAGTTAACAATTGCCATTGGTATCTTCGCGGCTTCTGGGTCACTTTCTTCGATATAAATTGACTGCAACACCTGAATCGTGAGGTCAGGAATGCTGGATTCTTTTAGGGTATCTGTCACCATAGTTCCTGCCGCTTCAATCAGCAGTTTACCTTGACTTTCCAAAATGAGAAAGCCTTTCTGCGCCCCGGCATTTTCCATCAGAATTTTCATTAATTTTTCTAGCAATTTGTCCAAAACAATTTCCTGGGAAATCGCTTGGGATGCTTTCATCACCGTTGCCAAATCCAGAATTGCCACCTCGCTATTCGATGACATATAAGTGGTGGTACGGGATAGGGTACTCACTAAAGGACTAGACAAGGTACTAGAGGGTTTGATTTGATCGATCACCTTGGCTTTCTCTGCCGGGTTCATCGGCAAGAATGCGGCATATTTTGACTCTAAGTCCTCTACCTTCCGTTTGGCACCCCAAATTTGGTAACAAGCGCGAGCTTTTTCTAGATACAGGGTGGCAAAAGCTTCTTTTTTTTGTTCTAGCCAAAACTTAGCGGCGAGTTCATCTGCCAAAGCTCTGATTTGGATATATTCATGGCCTTGAACTAATTGAATCGCATAATCGTAGGAATTCATCGCCTCAACTATATTTCCGTTGATTCGAGCTATTTCGGCTTTGACTAATAAAAATTTGGCGCGAAAATTATCTGGACAGTTTTGCTCCCATTTTTTTAGGATCTTCTGGTAATTGACTAACCGCATTAAAAAGTTTACTTTTTGGTCGTCAGAAACTTTTTTATATAAACTGGATAAAATCAGTGAGTAATAGAAAATATACTCAAATTTAGCAATAGTACCTCGTAAATAATTAATAAGTTTTTCTAAATTTTCAGCTAATTTTAATGCGTTTTTGTAATCTTCATACAAGTATAAAATCTGCATTTTATACAGTTTATACAAAGACACTCCGGCTAAATCTTGGTGGTAATTTTCCGAGTTTAAATATTCATCTTCACTATATTTCCTGGTGGCAAAGGTGAATTGATCGCTGGTTTGTCCGGTTAAGTTTGCGATCGCCATCTCACTGGCTAAAATGGACTCGGTAGTCCACCGGCTAGAACCACTATAATTCAATTCAAGACAGTGATTTAAATCGGCCATCAAGTGAGCCAAAAATTTTCCTTGATAGAAATAGTTCACACATTGATTCATCAAGAAATCTCGTGCTAATCCTAAATCTCTCGCTTCGCGGGCAATTTCATATCCCTGAGTATTAATAGAATTGGCAAAACTGATGGGCTTAAACCAAATACTGATGGCATTCGCATACAAATTGTAGGTTAAGCATTGGCATATGGGATCGTGCAGCTTTTTGCTCAAGCTAAACGCCAGTTCCCCAAACTCATGGCTGGAGCGATCATCGTCAAATACCGCCGCTAAAATCACGCTATAAGCCGCATAAGCATAAGCAGATTCTGGGAGATGACCATATTGCACACTCAAATGCACCGATAGGACGATCAGCAAGTCAAATAAGTTTTGACTGATGGGTTTCGCGGCTAAAGACAAGGTAGTCAATAATTTAATTAGCATTTGTTTGGCTAAATTAATTGGCGGATCTTGACTAATCAAATTTTCAATCGACCGACTGGATAAATACTTATTTATCCGGTGAACTTCCTCAGTAATTTGCTGGCAAATATCTTCTTCTGAATTGGGGATTTCTATTCCCAACCATTTCAAAGCTTTTCTGCCTAAAAGAATCGCTTGTTTATGTTTAGACACTTGCCAGTAATGTTGGATGATCTGGTAAGCTATTTCTGATTTTTCTATGGGATACTTTAATTTTTCAATCAGCAAATAGAGATGATCTTCAGCTTGATCAAATCGGTCGGTGGCTAATTCCACTTCGGCGAACATTTTATAGAGATCGATCGCCAACTCATAATGATTTTCCCAGCAGTTGTCCGGGTTCAAGAAAAACCGGGCATTGGTTAAGTATTCTCTGGCGAGATCATAATCGTTCTGGGCTTTGCTGGATTTAGCTGCTTTTAAATTTAACTCGGCTAACTCAATTTGATCGCTTCGATCGACAATCAAATCTTTGGCATTATTTAAATTTTCTACAATTTGAAACAACTGCTTTTTAGAGTTAATTAAATTTTGAGATTTGAGAAAATTGCCAATTTTTAAATTAATTTTTTTCTGAATTTCCTCCTTTTCAATCATTTCCGAAGCAGCTTGTTGGACTCGATGAGAACAAAATTTAAATTCCTCAAACAACAAAAAAGTATCATGGGCTTCTATCTCGATGGTTTCCAGTTCTGACTGAGGCAAAATAAACCCTTCTTGAATTCCCGGCCAAAGAACCTCAAAAGTTTCTCGAATAGGTTTTTCATAAAGCCGCGATAAAGTCTGTAAATCAAACGAATTACCCAAACAAGCGGCTAAATGTAACACTTGTTGAGTGGCTTCTGGTAATTTCCTCAACTGATAAACGGGCAATTCCGATATTGCATTGGCAAGTTCTATGGATTTTACTTGTTCAATGTCCCATGTCCAGCGCGGCTTTTGTACAGTTTTCCCTGGGGATTTGTGATATTCAAATTTCAGTAATTTTTCTTCATACAAGGTTTTGAGAAATTGCCGGACTAAACAAGGGATTCCCGCTGTTTTCCAGAAGACAATTCCGGCCAAAGACTTGACCGAATCATCGTGTTGCTGCAAGGTTTCGGCCATCAAATTGATAATTTGCTCATAAGTTAAGGGATTAAGTCTGAGGTAATCAATTCTAATCTGTGCTTGCTGAAGGGTTTCTAAATATTGATGGAAACCATCCAGGGGCATTTCACGGGTTTCTACGGTTTCATACTCTCGATAAGCCAAGATCAGCAAAAGATGCTCGATTTCGGGATCGAGCATAATCATCTCCAGCAGTTTCAAAATTCCTGACTCAGCCCAGTGGATCTCGTCCAGAAAAATCACCAGGGGATGCGCTTGATGGCAAAATACCCGAATAAAATTTAACCAGACTCGATCCATCTGCTCCCGATACAGATTGCCCGTGAGATCACCTTCAATTTCCGGGGAATCGGTAAGGTAATTGGGGTCAATGGTGAGAGGATTCTCTGGCTGATTCAGCATCAGTTTTAATTCGGGAATGATCTCCATGATGATTTGGACTTGATCGGCCAAAACTTCCCTGAGTTTAGTTTGCCAGTGGTTCAGTTGGGCTTGACTTTCGGTCAGGAGTTGCCGAATTAACCCAGCAAAAGCTTGGGGAATTCCCTGGAGGGATCTTCCGGGGGGTCTGGCACTGTCTGACCGTTCCGGCTGATTGGCAGCGAATTTGCCGGTCAGTAAATAACCTTGCTTTTGGGTAATTGATTGATAAATTTCTTGCACCAATGATGACTTGCCAATTCCGGTTTCTCCAGAAAGGATCACCAGGGATTTTTCTCCCTGAACCACTCGGTCAAATGCATTAAGCAGGGTTTTAATTTCTAATTCTCGGCCATAGAGTTTTTGGGGTAGATGAAACTGTTCTGAAATATCTTGGGTTCCCAAAGTAAACTCGGCGATCGCCCCAGAATTTTCTATTTCTCTTAAACAGCGGGCTAAATCTTCTCGCAGACCCCACGCACTTTGATATCTTTCTTCAGGGGTTTTCGCCAATAATTTGAGGATAATATCTGACACCGATTTCGGGATATCTGGATTAATTTTGTGGGCAGGCACTGGCTGTTTAGCAATATGACAATGTACCAACTCGATATGATCCGTGAGGTCGGTGATTTGAAAAGGCAATTGCCCAGTCAGCATTTCATAAAAAGTCATCCCCAGAGAATAAAAATCGGTGCGATAGTCCACACTTCGATTCATCCGTCCGGTTTGCTCTGGAGACATATAGATGATCGTCCCCTCTAAAGTTGTTGCGGTTGGTTTACTGCCATTGGTCGGTTCAGCAATTCTGCTAGAAATGCCAAAGTCAATAATTTTGATTTCATTGGTAGCTTGATTCCAGACAATATTGGAAGGATTAAGATCCTTATGAATTACATGAGCCCCATGAATTTCCCCGATAGTTTCAGTAATTTTGATTGCTAATGGGAAAAATTGTTCTAGGGTAAAATGTTGTGTTTGCAAGTAATCACTCAAGGAAATCCCGCCAAAGTCCTCCAAAACAATCACTAAAGTATTTTGATAGGATTTGAGGGCGTAGGCTTGGACAACACTGTCGATATTTAAATTATATAGAATCTCAAATTCTTGTTGATATCTACTGATATCCTTTGGGGTGGGATAATCTTGTTTGAGTAATTTCAGGATCACAGGCTGACTGTCTTCATCGCGGCAGCCTTTGTACACGCGAGACTTGTGACTGTCGTAAATTTGCTCAAGAATCTGATAACCGGGTAGATTTAGCATGAGTGGGTTCTGGTGATTTAAGGGTTATATCGATAAGATGGTTGCGGTAGTGGCGAGGCCGAGAGCAAAGCAATGATGAAACAGCGATCAAACAGTGATCAAACAGCTATCAAACAGTGAGAAATTTATGAGAAGCACCCTAAATCCGACCGGATATATATTACAAAGTTTAACATTTTTCGGTGAACAACAATTGGTGGGTCTGCTTTGAGCCTGGGCGATTCCCTCGCCTGAGCAAGGTGCGTGCGATCGCTGAAAGCTGCCCATCCACTCAGACCGATGATTTTTCCCCGGAAACACCGAAAAAATCGCCCCCTGGGAAATCTGGCTATTTTTCTATCATTTGATCGAGTTTTTCCCGCAAAGCTAAAGCGCTTAAAGAGCGTAACAGCAACAAGAAACATAGAGCACAAAGTGTAAAGGCAAAAATTGCCCAAGATTTAAAATTACCTACCACTAATACAGCACCCCCTAAGAAGCTAAATCCGGTTAAACAAGCATAAATCAGGGTTTTTATTCCCAGACTAATTCGTCTGAGGACGCGATCGCTCTCCATAGAGCGGACTTGTAGCTCCAGTTCTCCCTGGGCGATCCGCTCTTCTAAGCGGCGGATCACCCGTTCAGTGGCATTGGGTTGTTGTAATTTATACTGAATAAAATTACGAGTTTGCTTCGTCAGTTCTTGAATCAGATTACTCCGTCCCTGGGATGCCGTAATACTCTTGACAAACGGTTGAGCCGCTGCCACTAAATTATATTGTGGATCTAAAGACCGTGCCAGCCCATCCAGGGTGGTTAAGGCTTTTAAAATAAAAGTCATCTGGGCAGGCAGGCGAAATGGCTGCTGTTCAAACATCGCATAAAGCTCCCCTTTAATCTCGCCAAATGCCTGAAAATCAATCGGTTTTTCTGTAAACTTATCTAATAAAAAAGTAATCATGCGACGGACTGGCCTCATATCCGAAACCCGCTCAATTAGTCCCATATTAATCAGGGTGGTAATCACCTCATCCGTATCTTTTCTGAGAACGGCAAAAAATGTTTTAATCATCTCTTCTTTATTCAGAGCGTTGACTTCCGACATCATGCCGAAGTCGTAAAAAATGATTTGTCCTTGGGGGGTTAAGGCCATGTTGCCCGGATGAGGATCCGCTTGAAAGAAGCCATCAATCAAGATTTGTTTCAGGTAGCAACAAATGCCAATCTGATTAATTTTTTGGGGATTTAAGCCAAATTTTTCAATCGTTTCCCGGTCATCAATTTTAATCCCTGGGAGATATTCAATAGTTAAAATTTTCGTATTGGTTCTTTCCCAGTAAATTTTAGGCACAATAATTTCGGGATAGTCTTTAAAATTAATAGCAAATTTTTCGGCATTTTTTGCTTCTTGTACATAGTCAATTTCTAGATACAGAATATTAAAAAATTCATCATAAATTGCTTCTAAGTTATAGATTCTTGTCCAAGGCAACCAGCGACGACAAAACCGCAAGAGTTTGCCCAAGGCTTGAAAATCTAATTGAAAGAGTTCTTGTAATCCCGGACGTTGGACTTTGACCACCACATCTTGTCCGGTGTGGAGTTGGGCGAGGTGAACCTGTCCTAAACTGGCAGCGGCGATCGGACGGTCCTTAAAATCCCGATATAGGGAATAAATGGAACTGCCGAATTCTGATTCGATCAGGGCGATCGCCTCATTGCCACTGAATTCCGGGACTTTATCTTGCAGGGAACTCAAGGCTCGCACATATTCCAAGGGCAGGATATCGGCGCGAGTGGACA
Source organism: Planktothricoides raciborskii GIHE-MW2 (assembly GCF_040564635.1). NCBI lineage: Bacteria > Bacillati > Cyanobacteriota > Cyanophyceae > Oscillatoriales > Oscillatoriaceae > Planktothricoides > Planktothricoides raciborskii. The sequence goes on along the minus strand of NZ_CP159837.1, from coordinate 3,432,122 downwards.
AAGCTTGGCCAATTTTAATAAATGTCGGACCTAAATCTAAAAGCTTTTGAACTAACCACTGAGCACGCTTTTGTCTAATTTGCGGGGAATTTCTGCCCAGTTTTTTATCCAACCACAAACAAAAGAGAAAATATCCGGCAGCGCTAAAGACTTCTCGTTGCCGATCTAAGGGAGAATATTGAGTTTTTTGCCAGCGGAAGGTTTTTGGAGTAGAATTTGTGAGCATTCTTTGGGCTTGGGAAATCACAGCACCACGGGGACATTCAGTAGTTTGCCATAGTCAGGCAACCAAAAGCGAGTCAGCTAACTTCTAACTCGCTAAAATTGATGGGGTTTGGTGATGCTGAATGTCCAAGCCAACCATTGCCCGAACCATTGCCCGAACCATTGCCTGAAGCATTGCCCGAACCATTGCCCGAACCATTGCCTGAAAGTTCCCTTAGAGTTCTGGTCGTTTAAGTTGCTGGGGCAAAGTGACGGTAAAGCAGGTTTCCCAAGGCACCGAATCATCATCGGCATTTTCCGGGGGCTGTAAGGACTCACTGGTGACGGTGATGGTGCCATTTAAGTGAGAAATCAATGACTTGACCAAGGCTAAACCTAATCCGGTGCCGGCTACCGCTTTTTGGGTCATCCCTTGACCGCGCCGAAACTTGTCGAAAATATTAGGTAGATCCGCTGGAAAGATCCCGGCGCCAATATTGGTGACTTTAATCACAACCGAGCCTGTTTCTATGTGCTGCATGACCTGCAAATCAACATTGGTTGCGGGATCTGAGTATTTCCCGGCGTTGGTAAGCAGTTCCACGATCGCGTGTTCCAGATTTTTGGGATCGGTTTGAATTTTCAGGGGTTTTTTTTCTAAGCGTAAAGAGAGGGTTAATTCTTTATCAGACCAGGTTTGCCGGAAATTATCTGCTAAACCGCGCAAAAATGGTTGCAAATCGAGCATTTCTAGTTGGATAGTAGAGTTGCGAAACTCTAATTCCCGCAACTTGAGTAAGTCATTGACCAATTTGGTTTCCCGATTTAATTGGGATTGCATCATGTCCAAATACATGGCTTGGCGTTCGGGGGAAATCCCGGGACGGCGTAAATTTTCGATCGCCATCCGCATGGTCGCCAGGGGAGTTTTTAACTCATGGTTGAGAGTATCAAGAAATTCATCTTTCACCTCATTTAAGCGTCGCAGTTGGTCAAGTTGTTGGCGGGTCAGTTCGTAAAGTTTGGCTTGCACTTCCATCGCTCGCTTCAGTTGAGCATTGCGGTCTTCTACTAAGGCTTGAACTTGGTGCAAAGTTTGATTTTGTAAAATCGCATTGCCTAGTTGAGTGCCGACTAATTCTAAAATTTTTAACTCTTCCGCAGACCACGGGCGATCGCTGGAATTTTGCAACACTAAAAACCCTAAAATCGTATTACCGCTACCCCCACTACTCAGGGCGATAATCGGCACATTAATACCCGATCGCATCCGCTCTAGATCAAAAATTTTGAACATCGTTTTCGGGTAATTTTCCCGGTCAGCAGACTCCTCGGTGAGATTGGGTAGATTGATCGGCTCTGGGGCGTTGAGAAAAGCTTGTTGGCACCAGGGACAATCAGACAGCCAAAAAGACTCATTGACTAAAGACTCATTGACTATAGAATCAGGGACAAAAGATCGATCCTTTTCCGCTTCATCTGTTTCTTTAACAACAGCCAAACCACTTTGACAAACCACTACCACTTTCGCTCTAGGGACTCGTTTGCTGCGTCCTTTCTGTTTAGCACCCTGACTTATGTTACGGCTTTTATATAGAGGATCTTGATATTTAAGGAGTAAAATCAACCCTTTTTCAACTGCTAACGAGTCCACCAGTTTATCAATCGCCATAAGTAGAATTTGATCTAAGTCACTCCAGTGATGAATCGCCATTGTCATCTGATGGATTAAGTTTTGTTGCTGACGAATGGATGTCACTTTTTCTTTGTAAGAACTAATTGTCCTCTGTTGATCCAAATTGGCAATGGCGATCGCCACTTGGCTTGACACTTCGTTAAGCTGTTGCATCTTTGTTTCCGTCCATAATAATGGTTGCATAGCGATCAGCACCAAGCCTCCAACCACAGGTCGATTGGGGGGAGCCGCGATCGCGATCAATGACCCTTCAAGCTGCGATAACCAGTTGGATACCCCCAACTCAGAAAACACTGCCTGAGCTTGAGAAATCAAAACTCCATCGGGTTCTGCCACTATTGCATCCCACAAAGGCTGCAAATCAAGTTGCAAATCATCCTCACACGGCAAAGATGCTACTTCTGAGCCAAACCGTTCTTGAATTTGTGATGACGTGCTGACATACCAGTCAATCTTTGATGGGATCGGTTCCTCAAAGCTCCTCTCTACTGCCATCAAGCAGCAGTCTACATTAAAGGTATTTCTGATTAGTTCAACAATTGACGACGCCCGGTTCAAATCATTAGGTTGATTCAACAGGATTTGAGCCATCATCAAGCTAAAATTCTGGTCAGGGGATTCCCCGTAGGCTGGACTAGATATATCTGTGCCAAAGTCAGTAAACATTCAGTAAACATAGAGATAAATTTTGTTTCCACGATCGCCAGACGGATCTGCCGATCCATATTGCCCTAACCTGAGTGGATTGGGAGAATTTCCTTTGAATTTAACATCCCATTGGCCGATTTGCCGTAGCCAGTAAGTGCCACGATCTAGCCAGAAACCCGGTTTCTATGGTTTCTGTAAATTGTTTCCCAGACGCTGCTATTCATCTATCTATCAGCTTACCCCTGAAAGCAATATAATTACATCAGTGATTTTGCCAGCTTTTTTGCTGGGTTAATCTGAGTAATTTTACTGGGTCGTTCAGTAATTCCACTGAGAGATGCCGCCCCAGCATTTGTCAGAGAGAAAAAAATTCCCCCGGCAGCAAGATACTCGGAGGAAATGGGGGGATCCCTGGCGATCGCCAGGGATCCCCAGGGATCAATTCATCAAATCACCCAAACCGATCGCTTATAATCACCGAATCAAAGCCTCGGATAATTCAAAACTTTGTCCCCGTTTGACAAAGCCCAAAAATCCCCCTTCTGTGGCATCGGGTAATGGGCCTGGTTGATATCCATACAACCACATTTTCTGTTTGATTTCGGCGGGTAACTTCACCAAATCATTATAATGGGCATGAACGGGAGTGGGGAATTTGGAGGTTTCGCAATCGTGGAAAATCAGATCGGCGCGATCGTAATACTCCTGCATTTTTTCCACCTGTAATTGGGTATCGGTGGTTAAAAATATCTTCAGCCCATTCACTGCAAAAAATAAGCCATAGCTAGGCATCAGATAATAGCCATTATCAATATGGATTACTTGCACCAAGTCAAATTGAATTCCTTGCCAAGTAAAATGGCCATTCTTGCTTACTTTATGCACGGCAAACAGACTATCTAAATCATTAATATCCCCTTGCACTGATGTTAACCCACCGGATAAAGTATTTTGCCAGAGGGGACCTGCAATATCTTTACTGATGTACAAATTGGGTTTCTGGCAGCGGGGATCAAACTTGGTAGTAAAAGCCATATATTCCAAACCCCCGGCATGATCCGAATGTAAATGGCTGATATAAATATCAGTAATATCTAAATAAGAAAACCCTTCGGCATACAGGGAAAAGCGAATATCTGACCCACAATCAATCAAAAGTTTATTACCTTGTTCGTCGATCAGTAGCATATTTGATTGATAATTATCGGCTCCCACAGTAAAAGCCGATCCAGTCCCTAAGAAAAGTATTTTAATCATGTTGTCACTCTCTGATTTCTGAATTGGTTAGATTTTTTGATATACAGAAAAAACGAGACGAAGCTGGGACTAACAATTCAGCAGTCCCATATGAACATTTCTTGAGTTAATCACTCCCCGCCATCTAGATGTAGGAAAAAAATTATAAAATTCGGCGATCGCCGCATCCGATTTAAACAGTGAGGGATTTATACAGGGCGCTCAATTTGGCTTCAACCCCTGGAGGTTTGGAGGTAAACTGAATATAAAAACAGCCCAAATCCGCTGGTTTTTCCAAAACTTTCCCATAAATATCTTCACTGAATTCTGCCTCGGTTTCTGGGGAAAGTAAATTTAATTTGAGATTTGTTAAGGGGATGGGTTGGACATGATCTGGCGATGGATCGGGGATTTGCAATAAAGCGGCTTTGGGGGATAGATGAATCAAATTGGCGGAAAACTTGGTATCGCCAATATTTTTGCCATCTAAAACCGTGTATTGCAAAGGCAATGGTTCCTTGAGGGGGAAGAAAACTTCTTCTTTTTTTTGCAGAGATAAATGATATTTTCCCTGAATGCCACCCACATCATAGATGGTGATGGGTTCTTTTACCCCTTTGGGTGTCACCTGTTTTGTGCCGTTGATTTGAACTAACTGTTCACCGGCATCTTTTAAGGTGGTTTCGGAGATGAGAATCTGTCCCCCAGTGGTGTAGGATTCAATCCGATAAGTTAAGTTGACTTGACTGCCAACGATCCCGTATTTGGTGCGTTTCTCGGAGCCAATATTGCCGACCACCACTTCCCCAGTGTTGATGCCGATGCCCATTTCTAGTTCCGACAAGCCCCACTCTCTCATTTTTTGGTTGACGGTATCCATTGCCAACTGCATGGCGATCGCACAGGCGATCGCTCGTTCCGGGTCATCCGGTCTAGCGGTCGGTGCCCCAAACAGCACCAAAATCCCATCTCCCATAAACTCATCAATTGTCCCTTGGTAGGATGTAATCACATCCGCCATTTTGCTGAGATAGAAGTTAAGAATTTTCACCACTTCTTCGGGAGAGAGTCTTTCCGATAAAGCGGTAAAACCTCTTAAATCGGAAGTAAAAATGGTAATTTTGCGCCGTTCTCCCCCCATTTTTAAACCTTCGGGGTTTTCTAATAAGTTAGACACCACTTCCGAGGTGAGATAACGGCCAAAGGTTTTTCTAATTTCAGCGGCACTACGAGCAATATAAGCGGTGACGGCGATCGCGGAACCGGCTAAGGCTAAACCCGCAGGGACTACGGGCAGCCACAAACCTTGTAACATGGCCACATAAGTGCTGCCAAATAAGGCCACTCCCGCACTGACTAGGGCGACGGTTTTTTGCCAGGAAAAGGTTTTCTCGCTACCCGTGGATCGCCATGCCCAAGTGAAGGACGCGCCAATGGTACTCCAAAATAAAATCCACAGCCATTCATAATATTCTGGCCAACTTCTAATTAAGGGGCGATCGTTGAGGACGCTGCTTAAAATTTGGCTGATCGCATTGGCATGAATTTCTACTCCCGCCATCCGTTCTGGCAGGGTCAGCAGACCACTACTATAGGGGGTAAAAAATAAGTCGTTAGAACTGTCACTGACCGCCCCAATTAAAATGATGCGATCGCGCCCCCAATCTGGCGGCACCTTATTGTCCAAAATATCTCGCATCGGCACCGTCTCGAAATGCTGACTCCCAGCGCGATAGTTCAGCATCACCTGATAGCCCGCCACATCTGCCCGCACATAGCCGCCATCATTGGCTTCTAAAGGCGGAAACTCAGTCTGACCAAACCGCCAAATTCCTGTGTCTGGATCTTGTTCTGGGCTAATGCCGTCAGCATTTAAATAAGCACCCGCCAACAACATCCCAAAACTGAAGTAGGTTTGCTCCGGATCCGGTTGCACATAAAGAAAACTACGGCGCACCTTGTTATCCGCATCAACAATTAAATCATTTGCGCCAACTTGAAAAAAGTTGCCCGCCAAAGCGGGGGGGCCAGCGACCAGTTCCCTGGGACTATTCCCCACCACTTTCTGAATAGCCACGAGATTTGGGGTGGATTTAAACACTTCGACCAACTCTTGATGACCGGGTTCTATGGGTAAATCCCGATAAATATCCAAACCAATGGCTCTCGGTTCCATAGCCTTGAGTTTGCGGAGCAAATCCGCATAAACCCCATCAGGAATGATCGCCTGACCAATTTTTTGCAGATCCTGATCGTCAATCCCGACAATCGCAATTCGGCGATCCTGGGTTGCTTCAGGACGCAGCCGAAGGGACTGATCGAAAACTGCCCATTCCCAGGCTTGCAACAATCCACCCCAGCGCACCAGGATGACTAGGACTGCCATACTAGGGGCTGTTAGCCATACCCCACGCCATTGCCATATCAACTTTTTCCAGGTTGACCACATCTTGAGACACCCCTCTAGTTGTTTTTTAGTTGTTTTGCACGGCACATTGGGCGATCGTATCAGTCCCTACTTGTGCTTCCAAACCCATCCAATTTAACAACTCTTGCCATTCATTTTGATAATCACAACGATTCTGAGCCAATAAACTCACCAGTTCATTGTAAATCCCGGCATTTAGATAGACTTCTGCTTGTTTCCAACTATCTTCACCGGCTTGTTTCAGATTCGTTTGTAGTTGATTCAGTTGGTCTGCTTCCAGGTCTAAGGATTCCACCCAACCTTCCAGATAAACATCTCCACTTCGGCGTTGGGGATTGCAAACGATTGACAACTGCCAGGTATAGACTTCACCTGTTTCTAAAGAAACATCTGGGGGGAGATTTTCTTCGATAATTGTCCCAGTTTTCACCTGACTCAGATCGAGCATTTTACTATAAACTTCTTCACCATTTTGATCCAAAACTACAAATTCTGCGGTTTTGGCTTTAGTGGAAGGAACATACCAGAAAAATTTGGGGCGATCGGAAAGAGTCGTCCAGACATTATTGGTAGGAATTAATGCACTGGGTTTGGGCAAATCCTCAGAAATGCAACCATCCCCGCGAGTACCTCCGCCAATGGTTCTGGCTGGAGCCCCACGATATGCTGGTTGAGGCCAGCCCCCACCACCCCCGCCGCCCCATTGACTAATTTGAAAATCGACTGGCTCCGATTTTGCTGCTTGATACGGCAACAAGCCAAAACAATTGATTAAGGCTGGATAGAGGAATAAGCCAGCCAATTTTTTTAAACCATTTTTTCGTTGACTCATTTGAACACCTCGTAAATATCCTTCATTGACTTCAGTTTATTTAAATCTATCTCAGCCAGCCATCTCAGCCAGCCATAATTTAGCTGTTTCCCCATCGGGTAAAATTTACACAATTGCCAATTTTTAGGTATCTGAGTGAAGATTTATCAAGTCTTGTCTGTTTAATCCATGAAGATGTGAGATTAGGTTGGCACATACAGATCCATTATATTCTCTACCGCAGCGGTTTGCCGGAAAAAATCGGAGTTTTTGGGGACAAATTCACCCAGAATTGGCAGAAAAATGTGAATAATTCCGATTTCTCCGATCGCTGCCCCGATTGGCGGGTCAAACATCCAGGAAATGATGACTTTTGACAGGGGCTTACAGCAGCGATCGATGTTTTTTTCCCTCCCCGGTCAATGGTCGAATTTCCCGGAATTTTTCGAGCGCTGGCTCAAGTTTATAAATGTTTACAAAACTTGACTAATTTTAAACTTACCCAACCATCACCTAGACCATCAATTAGGCAAAAATATGCCAATAATTGAAACAAAAATACTCCATAGATATCGTATAGATATCGTATAAATATCATCCAGATATCGTCTAGATGCGTGGCTGGGGTTTAAGGTTCCCATTCCGGCGAATTATATCAAGTCCGTGTATTCGTTGATTATCTACAAAGCCCTGTCATTCCAGCCGATGGCGGCTTTCGCGGGGGTAAACTCCTGCGGGAATCCATCTTAATGAGAGAGGATTGTTTTTGTAAGCGATCGAACCGACTTGATATTAGATGCCATCAACACTACTGAGAAGACCGTAAAGTTCGGGACGGCGATCGCGGAAAAAGCCAAAAGCCGCCCTTGTCCGGGTAATTTCGGCGCGATCGAAGGTGGCATAAATAATCCCCTCTTCGTCGGCACCTAATTCTGCCACTTTATCCCCGAAGTGATTGGCAATAAAAGAATGACCGTAAAAAGTTTGTCCGTCTTCGGTGCCGATCCGGTTTGCTGCCACCACCGGGACAATATTCGCCACCGCATGACCAATCATCACCCGTTGCCAAGGGTCTTTAGTATTTAAATCCGCCTGTTGGGGTTCGCTGCCGATCGCCGTGGGATAAAGTAAGATATCTGCTCCCATGAGCACCATTGCTCTGGCACATTCGGGAAACCATTGATCCCAACAAATTCCTACCCCAATGGTGCCAAATCGGGTTGACCAAGCCCGAAATCCGGTATTTCCCGGTCGGAAATAAAATTTTTCTTCATATCCTGGGCCATCGGGAATATGACTTTTGCGGTAAATCCCTAATAAAGACCCATCCGCATTCACGATCGCCACACTATTGTAATAAGACTGGCCTGCTTTTTCAAAAAAAGAAACCGGCACGACGACCCCTAATTCGGCGGCAATTTTCTGGAAATGATGAATGGTGGGATGTCCTTCGACGGGATGCGCCCAGTCAAAAAATTTCTCGTGTTCTTCTTTACAAAAATAATGTCCTTCAAATAATTCTGAAGGTAAGATGACTTGAGCGCCTTTAGCTGCCGCTTCTCGGACTAATTCACTGATTTTTTTGACGTTGCGGTTGTGTTCTTCGGAATAGGATGTTTGAATGGCCGCTGTTTTGATGAGTTGAGGGTGCATAGATGTGTTTTTTGACTTGAGCAAAACTTATTCTAGCAAAACAATTGGTGGGCGATCGCATGGTAAACTAACAAAATAGCGATCACCTCTCAATAATAATTAATCATCATCAATCAGAATAATTATGCTGACCAGAGAAAAAGAGGGGCGATCGCGGCTGCAAAAATCAGGACACGGCTGGTCTAAGTCCCTACTTGAATTCAGTATAGTCTTTGATGCGATCCTCAGATTTGATCGGTGTTTTTTTTTGCTTTAAATGGATATTTTTGCCTTTGAGATAAACAGGTATTGGTGTCTAGTAAGTACAGCATCAAAATGTTTCTCTTTCTGCTGGTTCTGGTTGTGGATGTCGGAGGAATGTTTCATCCTGAATACAGCCATAAAAGCGATCGCTCATTTTTTTGGTGTCTTTTGCCGTTGATGTGGATTCATAAACCACAATAATATCTACTTCAGTGCCTTCTGTGACTTCCGGTAACTGAATCTGTACAATTCCATTTTTGCCAATCCGCGATTCCGCAAAGCGGATAGCTTGCGCGAATCGCACTCTAATACTTTGCATCTTAAATTTTTTCTATACTGGTAATTTTATTATAAAGCATTTTGCATTTTGACTCTACTCTCCACCAAGAGACAAAGAATGCAGGATGAGGGATAGGATGATAGGATAAGCGATCTCCTCTCAAGAATAACCAATGAGAATTATATTGGCACCAGGATAAGAGGGGCGATCGCTTATGCCAACTAAAATCAGGACACGGCATTGCCGTGTCCCTAGGTTTATGTTAATTTAGGAATTGCGTTTTTATGATTCAATGGCATCCCTAAAAAATTTACTCTGACTTAAAGCCGCTGAATATAAATGTATTGAGAAACCCGGTAGCATAATAATTATGATTCTGGATTTCAGAGACGATCAATTCAGCGAGAAATTTGGCAGATTCGAGTCCTTCAGCAATAATCTGGTCATTACCTCCCCCAGCCATAATCATTTCAGCGGTTTCTGGCTTCCTATATTCCATGAGGATATCTTCAACACTAATCGAGTCATCACTTTTTGAATCATAAACTCGATCATTTTGATAAACGGCTATTTTTTCTAAGCCAACCTGCTGAAATAGAGCCGGTAAATAAGCACCTATATTATGATCTCCTTTGCCTTTTGCTCTGATTCCTTGATGAAAGTATGACCAAAACTGAAAAAGAGAAGTTTGATGTTCAACCGATAAGCTGTTGATCAAGGAACTAAATTCTAAGCGATTAAGTAAATTTATGGGTTCCACTGCTAAGATTAGTCCACCTGGTTTAGCAATCCGTTTCATTTCTGCTAAGACTTTTTTCGGATCGTAGCAGTGCATCAGTAATGTTTGACAAGTTACTAAATCAAAACTATTACTGGGTAAGCTGAGGTTATGGGCATCATCTTGAATAAAATGTAATTCAGAAAACTCCACTTCTTTTTGGATGTTCTTAAAAGTTTTTTTCGCTTTTTCAATCCAAAAATATTCAATATCAACCCCCACAAAACGTAAGGGTTGAGAGAGAAATGGAATTAAGAGGCGTGACCAATGCGCCAACCCTATACCTATATCCGCAATACTATTAATTTGGGATAGATTGAACCTTTTAGCCAAAAGTTCCAGAAAATCTGGATTCCACCATTCAAAGCGATAGTCCTGAAGATACTGATAAGAATGTATTTTTTCGCTCATACCCTAAACAGCAACAACTGTCTTTAGTGATTTCTCTAATTGACGTAAAGATACTTCGATATTGGCTAAAATTTCGTAAAATCTTGGTTGCACCAAGTTGCTGTTATCAATCACAGCCTTGATACTATTAATAGTCGCTAAAGATGCCGAAAGCATTTGCTCAGAAGGCGGATGAACAAGAGGAGTGCTTGGTTCTCCGGCTTCTTGGCGATAATGCAGTACCTCATGGGAAACTACCAGACTATGAAATGCTTTATCCAGAGGACGTTGTTTATTTAAAATGCTTGATTTGGCATAGTGCTTTTTGTCACTCAACTGGATCATATTAGTATAGTGTTGATAACATAATTCATCTAAAAACACAAGATTATGAGTCAGTTCATGCACTAAAAACTCGGCAATATCCATATCTGTCCAGTTGCGTTTGATTGCACACCAGATAACTCCAGGTGCGTCTGATACTGAACCACCTCCTGCATTAGGCGATCGCACATAAAATAAAGTATGAATCACTAGATCAAATATTGTGCCTAGAGAAGGATTGACTTGATTTAAAAGGATCTGACCCTTTTTCACATAACTTAATGCCTCCTCCATTGATGCAATAGGGGTATTCAAATCAATTTTTGTTTTTAAATCGGTTAATATTCCATCTTCTTGATATTTTACCGCGATTTTTTTGATTCGCTCTATATCAAAACAAAATTGGTCTAAGTTAGCTTCAGTGGGAATCGGAGTTTCTGAAAAATGTTGATTTAAAAAACAAATATATTGATTTTTTAATTCCTCAAGGCTGTTAATCTTCTGTTCTTGGTTACTACAGGCCAAAAGAAAAACTGTTTTTATACAATTTTTATATCCATCCAGATAAAACATTCTGACTCTCCGTGTTTCTATTGATCTAATGTTTACCTTTGAGTAATAAATTCATGCATCAAATTTTTGTTTGCCTTCAAAACAGAAAGACTATTGATACATTTTTTACTGTAAGATGCTAAATGTAGGGGCGATTGGCGAATCGCCCCTACATTTAGAGACGAGCTAATTTTTTGCTAAATTTCAATCAAATTAATTAAAACATTTCCGCTTCTAAGTCATGGGCAATCATAACCAGGTTAACGACAGTATTTTCCCCGTTTTCGGTGTACATACTGCGAACTTTAGTCGCAACTACTTTTGTCTGTTTAATTTCATCAGTCGATACGGTGTTGGCCAGATTTGCAATTAAATCCTGAACGTTATTTTGCATGAGCATAATTGCGGAAATCCTATTTAGGTAATTTAGTTCCTTTCCAATATTGAAAATAAAATCAGTTCTAGCCATACTAAAATGTCCTATTTTATCCTGATTTTGGTTAAGAAATATTTCAAGCAAAATCGTGAAATATCGTGCGATGCCGTGTCGGAGTGAGTTATAATGGCGGAAACCCTTACCCCATCTTAGCTGTATGATTATTACAGAAGTGTTACAATTTGCCGATCGCCTCGTCTTTGCCGAAACGGGAAAACACTTAGATGACATTCAAAAGGCTGTGGTAAAAGGGGTTTGGCAAGGGGAAAGTTATGAAAAAATTGCCCAAGAATGTCATCGCAGTGAGAGTCGGGTTAGGGATGTGGGCTATAAGCTGTGGCAAATTTTGTCAGAACGGTTATCAGAAGAGATAAATAAATCTAATTTTCGGGCAACAATTGAAAGGTTGCATATCCCAATTAATTCGTCTCAGTTAGTTGGATTAGGAATTTATAGCCACTTTACTTTATGTCCAGAAACATCAGATAAACAGCAGAAAAATTCTTCTTCAAGCACTCAAGCTGGTGTAAAATATTCTATAGATTTAGCACTAGCCCCAAAGATTACTCACTTTGAAGGACGCAGGGAAGAACTGGAAAAACTTTCTGAGTATATTTTGAATCAACCCACTCGTCTTATGGCAGTGTTGGGATTAAGTGGTATTGGCAAAACAACGCTGGTGAAGCGATTTATTGACCTACATTCGCCACAGTTTGATGCAGTCATTTGGAAAAGTCTGAAATTTCCGAAAGCCCTAACTCATCTGCTGCATGATATTTTGGCAACTTTCAACCAAGAAACGGAAAAGAGTCTAGGGCTTGATGAACAGATTAATCAAGTATTTGAACTGTTATCCGATCGCCGATGTTTGCTGGTTTTTGATGATGTACAAAATCTGTTTATCCCTGGACAATTCGCGGGACAGTATAAACCTGAATATACAGACTATAAAACGTTTTTCAAAATGATGGCTGAGATTGCACATCAAAGTTGTTTAATCCTGATGAGTCAAGAAAAATCGCCAGAGATGATATCTTTGGATGCTGAGTTATATCCGAAGAAATCTTTAGAACTAGGAGGGTTAGATGCTGACGGTGGAAACTTTCTCCAATATCAGGGATTACCTCGTCAAGAAAATTTACTTGAGTTAAGCAACCTTTATCAAGGAAATCCTTTATATTTGCAATCTATCTCTAGTTTGATTAAAGAAGTTTTCTCAGGTCGCGTCGATGAGTTGATGGCTGAGGATAGTTTAATTTTTCCCGAAGATATGAAACTGCTTTGGGATACCTTGTGGATGAGGCTATCTCCGGTGGAACAAGAAATCAGTTTAGAGATGAGTCGGGCAAAAGCCCCGATTTCCAGAGATGATTTAAGAAAATCTTTAAACTTGTCTTCTTTGGAACTTGTCAATGGGTTACAGTCTTTGAGTAGACGATATCTATTAAGTCAAGTCGATTCAGATGAAATATTATTCACTTTGTTGCCAGTATTTGAAGAATATATAAAAAATTTCCATTTTTCTTAACCTAGCAAGTCTAATTCAGGTCTGGTAAATCGCGATCGAGTTATGAAATCCCACATTTGATCTCAGAGGCAATCTTGGATATTCTGATTTCTTTCGCCTCAACCAAGTCAATCAGGTATAACCCCATTGACTTGGTTGGTATCGAGGGTATTGATGTATAGTAGTGGATTTAGAAAAAATTAAAGCACTTACTATGACATTAGTATCAATGACAATTCGTTTAGTCTTCATCATTGAGAATAGAGTCTAAAATTTCTACCGTCAACACCCGTTACCGAAGCCAGCTAACGGTCAAGCTTACCCGCTGCTAGAAATTTTGCGGTTTAATCGGATAATCCTGCGGTCGGGTGCAGCTTATTGTTAGACCTGCGTTTGATAGGAATTCTTACAAGTCTATCTTGATGAACTAGCTCCTTTTGTTTCAAGTCATTGAAAATAGCTCTTAAATCATAATGAAACGAGCGAGCGTATTCTTCCCTGTGTCTGTAAATTTCATCAAGAATTTCATTTTTGTACATAACTAAACCTCTGAATTATACCCGATTAGCTCATAGGGAGTGCAAATTACAGGCAGTACATAACCCAGATCGGAACTGATGTTAGCTAGTTTCCGCTGAATTTGAGCATTTGCCATGTGTTTGCAGTTCCACGTTAACAGATAATCTAAGCTATAGACAGTTGCTAGTGCGATGTGTAAAGCATCGTTGGGCTACCCTATCGCTAACCGAACCTATTGATCAATTTGAGATTGAAAATCAAGAATTATTGAAGAAAATAATCAGTTTGACAAATCGGAAATTTGTGGGGTTAATCTCATGGCTGTAATTCTCCAATAACCTCTAAAAATTGGCGTGGGGTTAAAATAGAAATACCTCGAAACGGGTGCAATTCTAATAAGTCTCCATCTCCCGTGATAATATGAGTGGCATTTCCATTAACTGCAACTTCTAAAAATTTATTGTCTTTTGAATCTCGACAAACCTCAATTTTTTCATCAATTTTTATGATTTCTGCTTCCGTAAATAAGCTCGCTAGAAAATCTTCACGAATTTCTCTGGATAGATAACGGTCAAATTTTTGACGGCTCAATACATCAATGAGTTCCGAAAAAATATCATCATAAATTAGAAGCACTCCCTTTTCTTTTGCTACCCTAAAAACTTGCATAGTAGTAGATTTTGAAAAATTAAAGCACTTACTATTACATTAGTATCAATAACAATTCGTTTAGTCTTCATCATTGAGAATAGATTCTAAAATTTCTGGAGTTATTCCATTAGCGATCGCTTGTTGACTGACATCTTCCATAATTTCTATCAATGGTCTTTTATTGAGTGTTTTTTTGAGCATGACATTGAGAAACATGGCAATTTTTTGCTGTTTTTCCGGGTCAGCTTCTCGGTAAGCTTTGGCAATTGCTGGGTCAACTGGAATAGTAATTGTTTCCATCGTTGGTTAAGATTTAGATCAAGAATATTTTTAATTGTACCAAGTTGATTTATACAGCAGATTAATATACAATCCGCTGTAATTATCTTTTCATTGCATCTTTCAATCGATTTTGATGAGAGCGAAAAGACTATTTCAAAGCCGGTATCCTCCAATCAGATGCGGTTGGTAGCAATAAAACCCACTTGCCATAATTTTATGAACTAAATTTTTCATAAGATAAACCTCCTGGCGATCAAAGTTATAGGCATTTGATGATTTGATCCTCAATTTTACTTGATTGGGCTGCTGACTACCATTTAACGCCACTTCAATTATAGCAGTAGCCTAAGATATTGACAACAACTTTCACGATTATTTTTTCACGATTATTTCACCTTTGTGGCAATTTTTCGACTGGTTTTAGCCTCAATTTATAATTCTTCTTCGCTATAGTCGATCGCCGCAAAGCCATGTTCACTCATAAGTCGATAAAATTCTAGGCGGTTACAGCCTAAAATTTGGGCACCAAACCCTGATGAGATTTTCCCTTCTGCGTACAAGTGACCCTATAGATTGTGACTTTCCGAGAAAACGTATCCGGGTCTTCTCGCGTCGCTACTAATAATTCTTCCGGGAATAATACAGTAATGCTCACAAAAGCCCAATTTAATTTTAGATTAATTTTAGAGATATCAACAATTATGACATCAATTGATTCGCCATTGCCAGGGGTAGAGGGGTAGAAAATGCGCGATCGCCCGAAATCATCCTCAATAAGTCAAATTAAATCATCTGAGAGTCGCTGTGTGGATTCAGCCATTGTTTGCCAGCGACGCAAAACTCCATCACCAAAGATTCATTGATCAAACTATCCTTGCCATTTTGTGTATAGTCTTGGATGTGATCGATACATTCTAAAATATGCTGGATTTTGTAGTTTACCCAATAGAAAATTGCTGTATTATCTAGTAGGTAAACCATCAAAAAGTTTCTCTTTCTGCTGGTTCTGACTATAGATGTCGGACGAATGTTTTATCCTGAATACAGCCATAAAAGCGATCGCATCCCATCCGCTGCCAATCCGCATCCCATCCGCTGCCAATCCGCATCCCATCCGCTGCCAATCCGCGATCACATCCACTATCCCATCCGCGATCGCACTTCTAATTTACAGCGGTTTTCAGATTACTGAACCACGGTAGGGCGAAGCATTCCGTAGGGGTCCGCGCATTTCGGCAGTCCATTTAGTGTTATAAGCAGTAGGGGCGAATGGCCATTCGCCCCTACACTGCCGAAATGCGCGGGCCCGTACAATATTCTAAGTAATAAATTATCTGCCGGAATGCTTTGCCCCTACAGGTGTTTGTGGTAGATTCAATAGAAAATTGCTGTAATTTGAAACATTTAAAAAATTTTGATTCTACTCATATCTTTAATTAAGCTAATGCCAATAGAAAGCTCTGCCTCCTGTTGCTGTTAGCTGTGAGCGATTAGCTACAGGAGGCAGAGCCTAGAAACCAGAATCAATTAAAGTTGATGCTATATAATTAAAGCTGCTTCACCTCACTAACAATTTTGGCCACCATATCCTTGGCGCTGCCAAACAGCATCATCGTCTTATCCTTGTAAAACAACTCATTCTCAATCCCGGCAAAGCCCGTATTCATACTGCGCTTAATCACGATCGTATGGGCAGCCTTATCCACATCTAAAATCGGCATCCCATAAATCGGGCTACTGGGATTTTCCCGTGCCGCTGGGTTGACCACATCATTAGCGCCAATTACCAACGCCACATCAGTGCGATCGAACTCGGAATTAATATCTTCCATATCGTACAACTGCTCATAAGGCACATTCGCCTCTGCCAGCAGCACGTTCATGTGTCCGGGCATCCGACCGGCCACCGGGTGAATGGCATATTTTACCTCTACCCCCAGGCGTTCCAACTGGTCAGCCAACTCCCGGACCGTATGCTGTGCTTGAGCTACCGCCATGCCATATCCAGGCACAATCACCACAGACCGGGCATAACCCAACATCATGGCGCTTTCTTCTGGGTCGATACTGTGAACCGTCATATCCGCTGTAGCACTTGTACTGGCAGCCGCACCGCCACCTTCCCCAGTACCAAATCCAGCAAATAACACATTGGTCAGCGATCGGTTCATGGCCTTACACATAATCACCGTGAGGATAATCCCCGAAGCGCCCACCAAGGCACCGGCAATGATCAGCATATTGTTCATCACCACGAAACCAGCGGCAGATCCCGCTAACCCAGAGAAGGAGTTAAGCAGAGAAATCACCACGGGCATATCCCCGCCACCAATAGGGATCACGAACATCACCCCTAATACTAAGGAAATGACGGTCAAGGTGAGAAATACGGGAGTATTCAAGGGATGAATGCAGATGTAGATACTACCAACCACAAATCCGCCTAATAGTAAGCCGTTAACGACTTGCTGGGCAGGGAACAGAATGGGAGAACCACTCATAATCCCTTGCAGTTTGGCAAAGGCAATCAGAGAACCCGTGAAAGTGACGCCACCGATTAACACACCCAGTAAAGCGGTGATGGTGGTATCCAGGGGTGGATTATCAAAGCTGCTGTAATACTTCCAAAATTCTCCCACCGCCACCAGGGAGGAGGCAGCACCCCCAAAGCCGTTTAACAGACCGACCATTTGGGGCATTTCCGTCATGGCCACTTTCTGCGCGATGATCGCCCCGATCGCCGAACCAATAGCGATCGCAATCAGAATCATCTGATAGTTGAGTACCTGCCTATCTAATAGTGTTGCCACGATCGCCAGCAACATTCCCACCGATGCCAACAAATTACCATTCCGAGCCGTAGCCGGAGAACCTAGTTGTTTTAATCCGAAGAAAAACAATGACGTAGCCACCAAATAGGTTATCTGTATTCCAGTTGGCACAAATGCTGTCATACTGTTCATGCCTTCACCTCTTTTTTCTTAAACATTTGCAACATCCGGTCAGTCACCAGGAAACCACCCACCACGTTAATGGTGGCAAACACGACCCCAATCAATCCCAAAATCACGGTGACACTCCAATCTTTGTCACCAGCGATAATGATCGCCCCTAATACGGCAATTCCAGAGATGGCATTAGATCCAGACATCAACGGGGTATGTAGGGTTGGGGGAACCTTAGTAATCACCTCAAATCCGGCAAACGTTGCCAGCACAAACACAAATAAAGCGGATATCAAGGCTTCAGCCATAAATTCAGAAAACTCCTTTAATTGTTGGTTGTTGGTTGTTGGTTGTTGGTTGTTGGTTGCTGGTTCAGGCCAAATAACCTTTTAACCAATCACTAATAACCCTTTAAACCTTAGCTTTCAGAGATTCCAGGGCATCGCGGACTCGTTGATTGCGAATCTCCCCAGCGTGGGTCACACAAGTGGCATCAATAATATCGTCTTCAAAATTCAGCTTAAATTCGCCCTTGTCCAGCATCAGTTCTATCAACGTGGATATATTCTTGGCATACATTTGACTGGCGTGAACGGGCATCGATGCGGGTAAATTAATCGGCCCAATGATAGTCACACCGTTATGAACCACATCTTTACCCGCTTGGGTCAGGTCACAGTTGCCCCCTTGTTCCGCCGCCAAATCAACAATCACCGCCCCTGGTTTCATTTTGGCCACCATGTCTGCCGTCACCAAAACCGGCGCTTTTCGGCCTGGAACCTGGGCGGTGGTAATCACCACATCCGCAGCGGCCACGGTATCAGCCACCAACGCTTGAGTCCGTTTCTTGGACTCCTCGGAAATTTCCTTAGCGTAGCCACCTTCCGCCACCGTATCTTCTTCCAGCTTAATTTCCACAAATCTGGCGCCCAAGCTTTGCACTTCTTCTTTCACTGCCGGACGAATATCAAACGCTTCCACCACGGCACCCAGACGGCGGGCGGTGGCGATCGCCTGTAACCCAGCCACCCCTGCGCCCATCACAAACACCTTAGCTGGGCGAATAGTCCCCGCAGCGGTGGTCAACATAGGGAAAAACTTCGGAGCAGCGGCGGCGGCAATTAACGTCGCTTTATATCCTGCCACCCCGGCTTGAGAAGACAGCGCATCCATACTTTGAGCGCGGCTAGTCCGGGGAATCAGTTCCATACTAAATGAGGTCACGCCTTTAGCCGCTAATTTTTCCACGATTTCTGGCTGACCCAAAGGATTTAAGAACCCGACCACCGCCGAACCCGATCGCATCATAGTAACTTCTGACTCTTTTGGCGGCGCCACTTTCAAAATCGCATCAGCTTCAGCCCAAAGTTGGTTGGGGTCAGAGACAATTTTCGCCCCCACAGCGGTATAGGCATCATCGCTAAAGAATGACCCCTCACCTGCCCCACTGGCCACCAATACCTCAATGCCTTTTTTGACCAATCGAGCGACCACATCAGGAACTAGAGCAACCCGGCGTTCGCCCACTTCAATTTCTTTAGCCACAGCTATTTTCATCAATTTCTCCAGATATCTGAGATTTACGAGGCTGACAAATTCTCATTAGTCACCTTAATTTTCCTACCCAAATCATTTTTTTGCTGGGGAATTTATTGGTCAAACCAATAAACTTTTTGACCAACTAATCAGCAAATCTTAATTATTGCTTCATCTTGCTCAACTTACTCAACCGTATATATGATTGTTTGGGTCATTGGCGAATCCCCCGTTTTTTTTATAGCAACATTCTAGAATATTTTCAATTCAACCAAATAAAATTTTTGATGATTTAGCCATATTTTGGCAGGTTTTTCTAGGTATTTTGTGGTATTACTGCCTAGCTTTTAGACAATCCCTAATAATTTGATCGCCCCTATTGGTCCTCGCAAAACTGTTTGATTAATTTGATTTTCCGTAATTTCACGTAAAATTGTGATAATTGTGATAATTTTGCTGTAATGTTTTTTTGTCAAACGCCAAAAAGTCAAGATATCTTAACATAATCTCTGAGCAAGTGGCTACTCAATAAGCTACTCAATAATCTAAACGATCCGGGCATATTTCTGGCCATTTTCTTAGAAAATCTTTACTATTGGTGACTTTTAGGATGTTCAAGAAACAAAAGACAACCCCAGGAGGTTTGCCTCTGCCTGAGTGAGAGAAACCGCAGCGGCATCTTAGTCGTCATCTTAGTCGTCATCTTAGTCGTCATCTTAGTTGTCATCTTAGTCGTCTCTGATAAGCATCCGCAGCAAGGAGGAGCGTTAAAGGGACAAAAATTAATCAGAGTTCCACAGGTTTGTGTTAAGGTTTGTTAAAATTTAACTGAGATCCAGGAAATCGATCGCCAAAACATGACTAGCTAGTCAAAAACCTGAGAATCCCCGATGATGCAAACCTGGTTTGATGCAAATTTTCTCAGTGGCTATGTGCAGTGGTGGATTTAACTATCCCGATCGCGCATATCCCGATCGCGGAACATCAGGTCATGGCGATGGAGCGGACGTAGCAACACGAAAGTACGATTTCTATTATTTATAAGTGGTTTGAAGGAGAATCTATGAAACGGCTATTATCTGTATTCGCGATTGTCGGTTGTGCGTGGGTGGGGATGCCAGAACTGACCTTAGCCCAGACTACCGGAGGATTTACCTTATTTGGCGGCCCCCAGAGAGGATATGAACTGGATTATTATCTAGCCCGGGGCAAGGCTGATGTGCGCGATCGCTACGAATTAAAAATTCCCGGTAATAAACTCAATGCCCCGGTCACCCAGATTAGCATTGACTATCCCAATCACTACCGAGGGCAATTCAACACCAACCGAGTGCAAGTGGTTGTAGGCAATGAAGAGAAAACCTTGCAATGTCAAGAAAAATCCGCCACCACTCAAGTCAATCCCTCAGATAACAGATCCGCTGCTCCCTGCTTGGTCAGTTGGGATCCGGAAAGTCGGTCAATTCAAATCCAGTTTACCGAGCCAGTTGCCCCTAGAAGCAATGTCGAATTAGTGTTTGACCGGGTAAAGAATCCGGTGTTTGGCGGGATGTTTAACTTTAACTGTCGGGTGTCTACCCTGACGGGGGCAGAGTTTCCCCAATACATCGGCACATGGGTCGTGGCAATTGATTAAACCAGATTCAAAGAGTGCTAAATCAAAATAAATGACGCAGATTCACAATTTTCAATGATACAATTGAAAATTGTGAATTTTTAATCCTTAAGTAAGTAAACCCGGAGAAACTGCGATGACAAAGCGTACCTTGGGCGGTACTAGCCGTAAAAGAAAAAGAGTTTCTGGCTTTAGAGCTCGGATGCGTACCAAAAATGGTCAAAAAGTGATCAAAGCTCGCCGAAGCAAGGGACGGGTTCGGCTGGCTGTTTAGTCTGTCCCTCTCACTGTCCATTGGCCCGCGATCGGGTTGCCGATCCAAAGCGAAATCAACCCAAGCAACTTATCTAGCATCCAAGTGTTGCCCAAAGTCAATCGACTGAAGCATCGGCACGATTTTACTGCCGTGTACAAATCTGGGACTCGTCGGTCAGACGGAACCCTGACATTGATCGCCAAAAAGCGTACCAATGGATTTACCAAAGATGTCCCGTCCTCTAGCCCGAATTTATCCAACGGATCCTATATCTGCGTAGTACCGACCCGCATTGGCATTTCCGTGAGCCAAAAAGTCAGCAAAACAGCGGTGGTTCGCAATCGGATCAAGCGGCAAATTCGGGCAGCTTGGCGATCGCTCTTATCCCAAGTAGCAGAGGGTTGGGATATCGTCGTCGTGGTGCAGCCACCGGCAAGACAGTGCAATTATCGACAATTTCTGCAAAAATTAAAGCAGTTAATGGCACAAGTGGAGGGACTCAATGGGAATTAAAGAGGAATTGTACTTTGAAGGACGCCCCCATATTGGGGATCTGATCGTCAACATTTTGTTTGGGTTGACGATTGTGGGCTTGCCGCTGACCATTGGGGCTATTGTCAGAGCGCTGTGGTTGCGTTATCGGATTACCAATCGTCGGGTGACGGTGATTGGTGGCTGGATGGGCCGAGATCGCTCTGACGTGGTGTACTCAGAAATTAGCAAAATCGTCATCGTACCTCGTGGCTTTGGCATCTGGGGTGATATGGTGATTACACTTAATGATGGTTCTCGTCTGGAAATGCGGGCCTTGCCTAAGTTTCGAGAGGTTTACGATTATATGAATGATAAATTGTCTGCCTCTGCCCGTGCAGCCAGTGGTGCGATCGGTAAATAACTCGCTGATTCACCTGAATGGGCTTCAAGCGGCGGAGGTTAACACCAAAACTCGGAAGACTCTAAATTGACTTCAGATTTAGAACCCCAACAATCACGCAATTATCTTCTTTGAAGAAACTTTTTCAGGAGATGTGATTACAGCCAATCATTCACAGAAGAAAACAAGTTTTTTCCATCGACGAACAGTCCAACTTAAGTGATTAAGTCGAGTCCCAAGGGTTTTTCTAGAAACCCAGTTATCTCAAGCCCCCCTATTGCGGCTGAAGATAGCGAATATTTAACTCGGTTATAGTCTGAAAACAGATAGTCTGAAAACAATAATTGTATTAGGTTGATATAGACAGAATGGACTTTGGAGTAGGGTTTCTTTCCAACAACGTCATGCTACCGATCCTAGATTTATTCTTTGGGATCGTTCCCAGCTATGGTCTGGCGATCGTCGCTTTGACGTTAGTCATTCGCTTTGCGCTTTATCCCTTAAGTGCGGGATCAATTCGCAGTATGCGCCGAATGCGCGTCGCCCAGCCACTCATGCAGAAACGAGTCAAAGAAGTTCAAGAGCGGTACAAAGACAATCCGACTAAACAGCAGGAGGAAATGAGCAAAATTTACCAGGAATATGGCAATCCTCTTTCTGGTTGTTTGCCAGTCCTCCTGCAAATGCCCGTGCTGTTTGCCTTGTTCGCCACTCTGAGAGGATCGCCATTTTCTGACGTGAATTACTCCGTCAATCTGCAAATCTTTCCCTCAGAACAAATTGAACGAATTCAACCTCAGTCTTTTGCCACCCCATCCCAAAATATTTATGTAGCCGGTAGCGTCCATGCGCCAGTCGCCGCTTTGCTGCCCAGTGGCAATAAGTTAGCAGTGGGTGACAAAACCAAAATTGAATTTCAAACCGTAGAGGGTAAACCTTTCCAACAGTTGTTAGCGGAGTATCCAGACAGCGACATTGCCCCGACCTGGCAAGTGATCAAAGGTCAAGAACGAGTCAAGGTGTCTGAAGATGGCACCATTGAAGCCCTGCAACCGGGAGATGTGACGATTCAAGGGACGATTCCTGGATTAGCATCTAAGCAAGGGTTCCTGTTTATTGAGGCTCTCGGTCGGGTTGGGGCCACGGCGGAAGATGGCACAATTCATTGGGACATTGTGGGCATGGTGCTATTTTTTGGCATTAGCTTGTATGTCAACCAAATTCTATCCGGTCAAGGACAAAGTTCAAGCGATAACTCTCAGCAAGCAACGGTGAATAAACTCACTCCGGTGATCTTTTCCGGGATGTTTTTGTTCTTCCCTCTGCCTGCGGGAGTTTTGATGTATATGGTGATTGCCAATATCTTCCAAACCGCACAAACTTTTATTCTGTCTCGCGAACCTCTGCCAGAAAATCTCCAGAAAATCGTGGATGCAGAAGCCAAATCCGCTGCGGTTAAAGATG
The DNA here is from genome assembly GCF_040564635.1 of Planktothricoides raciborskii GIHE-MW2. Taxonomy (NCBI): domain Bacteria; kingdom Bacillati; phylum Cyanobacteriota; class Cyanophyceae; order Oscillatoriales; family Oscillatoriaceae; genus Planktothricoides; species Planktothricoides raciborskii. Next base: position 3,408,794 of record NZ_CP159837.1, on the reverse strand, counting down.
GACGACAATCACTGCCTTTTGAACCCGGTCGTTCTAAGAAAAAAGCTTAAGGTAAATTATGAGCGATCGCCCCATTGACCGAGGTCAACAGTGGCTCAAGCAACTGTTAACCCTTGCGGCTTGTCCCACGGAAGTTCACGCGGAAGAAAAACCCGATTGCTACTGGCTGACCATTGATCACACCAACCTGACCCCAGAGCAAATTGACATCCTGATCGGAGCCAAGGGTTCTGTCCTGGATAGTATTCAATATCTAGCGAATACAATTTTGAATCTGGGACAAACCCCGGATCAACAAGCCGCTTATACCATTGAATTGAATAACTATCGATCTCACCGCCAAGCGGAACTCGAAGCTATTGCTCTCAATGCAGTCGCTCATGTTCGGGAAACAGGGGAGGAGTTTGAAATTAAATCACTCTCCTCCGCCGAACGTCGCCAACTTCATAACTTATTGAAAGAATACGACGATTTGGAAACCTACAGTCGCGGACAAGAACCCGATCGCCGTTTGGTCGTTTACCGACGGTAGGGGCGCTACTTCCAAGCGCCCCATCATTCAATGATGCCTCTAAAATCCTGGATAAATAGTTGAGTGGAGAGTTGAGAGTCAATTAATCTCTCAAATCTCAACTCACAGAAAAAATTCTTCAACAGCCCTATGGAGCCTATTTATATTCCTCAACTGACCACCGCACCTGAGCGAACTGAGGAAATTCAGTTTGAGGAGTTTTTCTCAGAGTTTGAAACTTTGACTCCCGTCAAAGGCACCCTCGTCGTGAAGCATCAAGGAAACTATTTGGAAGTTTTCGCTCAAGCGGAAACCATTGTCACCCTGACTTGCAATCGGTGTCTGCAACAGTATAATCACCGATTAACCGTAGATACGTCTGAATTAATCTGGCTCGATGAAGCCGCCGATCAACCAGACACAGGCCCCCTGGAACGGGAAACAGCCCTGGAAGATTTGGTAGAAACTTTGTCCCCTCACGGATATTTTGAATGTACAGAATGGGTTTATGAACAACTTTGTTTAGCCTTGCCACCGCGCCAACTTTGTGATGCCAATTGTTTAGGAATTCAAACAGATAGTTATTTACCGCCGACTGCACCGCCTGCAATCGATCACCGTTGGGCATCTCTGGCAGAATTAAAAAAACTATTTCCCAACTAAGCAGTCTCCCTAAAAACAGACAATAGATCCATATCTCCAGAATTTGCCGGAAATTTATAGGCAAATATTTGGGTATTTGGGGGCAAATATTCAGAGAATTAAATCCGGCTACAATGCTCAATAATTCTAAAGTTTGATTAAGTTTGAAGTGTTGATTAGGGGTGAAATTCAATGACATTTAGTGATGAGTTTGAACTGCTTTTGCGAGCCAGATATCCGTTGATTTATATTCCCACTCGCGAAGAAGAAAGAGTCGAAAAAACCATTACTCAAATTGCCAAAAACCAAGGCAATCGAGGGGTATATATCTGGGATTTTGTGGATGGCTATACGGGCAATCCCAATGACACGGGTTTTGGCAAGCGCAATCCGTTACAAGCTTTAGAATTGGTGGAAAAATTGCCAAGCAACGCCCCAGCAATTTTTATTTTGCGAGATTTTCACCGTTTTTTAGAGGATGTGGCGATTTCTCGCAAATTACGCAATTTAGCGAAACTGCTGAAATCTCAGCCGAAAAATTTGGTGCTGATTTCTTCAGAAGTAGCGATTCCCGAAGAGTTAAGCGAAGTTTTGACGGTTTTGGAATTTCCCTTGCCGAATCAAGCAGAAATTGCCGCAGAAGTGCAAAGACTTTTGGGGGCGACGGGAGAATCTTTGTCCCGGAATACCCTCGATGAAATCGTCAGATGTTGTCAGGGACTTTCCATTGAACGAGTGCGTCGGGTATTGGCGAAGGCGATCGCCACTCATGGCAAGTTAGAAGTAGATGATCTGGAATTAATTCTGCAAGAAAAACGCACAATTATTCGCCAAACCCAAATTTTAGAATTCTATCCAGCCACGGAACAAATTTCTGATATTGGTGGTTTGGATAATCTGAAAGAATGGTTGCTGCGACGAGGCAGCGCTTTCTCGGAACAAGCAAGACAATATGGTCTGCCTCATCCCAGAGGTTTGCTGTTGGTGGGGATTCAAGGAACGGGCAAATCTTTGACCGCAAAGGCGATCGCCCACCATTGGCATTTACCGTTACTACGTCTGGATGTCGGTCGGCTATTTGGCGGTTTAGTCGGTGAATCAGAATCCAGAACTCGACAAATGATTCAACTGGCTGAAGCCTTAGCCCCCTGCATCTTATGGATTGATGAGATTGACAAAGCCTTTGCGGGGTTTGAGAGTAAAGGGGATGCAGGCACCACCAGTCGAGTCTTTGGTACATTTATTACCTGGTTGGCGGAAAAAACTTCTCCGGTTTTCGTGGTGGCTACAGCCAATAATATTCAAGCATTGCCCCCGGAAATCTTACGCAAAGGCCGTTTTGATGAAATATTTTTTGTGGGTTTGCCCCATCAAGACGAGCGCCGTGCTATCTTCGAGGTGCATTTATCCCGCTTGCGCCCTCATAATTTAAAAAATTATGATTTGGATCGACTTGCCTATGAAACTCCTGATTTTTCAGGGGCAGAAATTGAGCAATCCCTGATTGAAGCCATGCACATTGGATTTAGTCAAAACCGTGATTTTACCAATGATGATATTTTAGAAGCGGTGAGTCAGATTATTCCCTTGGCGCGAACTGCCGCTGAACAAATCGAATTTTTGCAAGCTTGGGCAGCTTCTGGCAAAGCTCGTCTGGCTTCTCGATCCAGTGGTTTATCTTCTCGCATCCAAAGTCAACGAAAATAGCCTAATTTTAAATAGCATAGCGATGAGCATTTTCTCTGGTTTGATCAAATTTTTGATTGGTTTTATATTGGCACTGGCGATCCTTGCCGGTGGTAGTGTTGCTGCTGGCCTTTATTTTGTGACTCGCTTAACCGAATTGCCCCCAAGACCAGTTTTTGACAATGAGCAACCCGTTAAGCCAAAACCTAGTTCACCGACTCCTGCCGCTAAACAAAATACGCCAGCAAATTCTAGCAGCAATTCCAGCGCCAATTCCACAACTTTGGCACCGGGAACTTACCGGGCTCGCGTGATTTGGCAAGATGGGTTAATTTTGCGCGATCGCCCTAGCTTTGATGCCAAGTCAATTGGCGGGGTTGATTTTAATAAAAACGTCATTGTATTGGAAACCACTTCTGATAAAGAATGGGAAAGAGTGCGTGTAGAAGGTGCTAATCAAGAAGGCTGGGTCAAAGGCGGTAATACAGAGAAAATTTAATCACTGTGCAGCCAAATTTATTACGCAATTTTTAAAATTTTCTTCCCAGCAGCATACCCAAAAAATTACCCAAAAATACTCCAAAATTTAATTAACTCTGAAATTTAATTAAAATTCGTCTACCTCATCGGTTTTTTAATCGGAAAAAGCGATGATTTTCTACGGTTTCAGACAGTCTGGTATCGGCAAAAAACCCAGACTGATTGAATCTGTTGATCGCCATGCATCACCAGGGCATTTTTACAGAAAATAGCGATGATGACTTTCTCTTGTTATATTGTTATAACGTTTTCAAGCAGAGAACAGTAGGGGCGCAATGCTTGCGCCCAAATTAACCTCGTAATTGTAGAAATAATTTTTGAAATTGGTATTAGGATTAAAATCGCAAAATTTTTTAATATAATCACAGAGGGTATTTTAATACATAAAATGGCTGAAACACAAGTAGATAATTATCAGTTTTATGGCCAAGCAATTTATCAAAAAATTACTGCCAACATTGGCCAAGTCATCAAAGGACAATCCGCTGCTATTAGAAAGTTACTTTCGGCATTTGCTAGTGGTGGTCATGTGCTTTTAGAAGACTACCCAGGAACGGGAAAAACTACCTTGGCAAAAGCCCTAGCTTTTTCCGTAGATGTCAGCTTCAAACGGATTCAATTTACCCCCGACCTGTTACCCTCAGATATTTTGGGGGTTTCCATGCTCGATCCCAATGAGCGGACTTTTTATTTCCATGAAGGGCCAATTTTTGCCAATATTGTCTTAGCCGATGAAATTAATCGCGCTTCTCCACGAACTCAATCGGCATTATTAGAAGCAATGGCAGAATCCCAAGTTAGTATTGATGGGAATTTGCGAAAACTCAAAGAACCGTTTTTTGTGATTGCTACTCAAAATCCCGTAGAATCTCGCGGTACTTACCCACTTCCCGAAGCCCAAATGGATCGGTTTGCTTTGCAATTTTCTTTGGGATATATTTCCCCAGAAGATGAAGTGAATCTGCTCTCGGATCAAATTCAACAACCGCCGATCGCCTCCCTGAAACCTTGTGTTTCTATCCAGGAGATTATGGCGTTGAAACAGCAGGTTAGAGCAGTGAGAATTAGTGAAACTTTAAAACGCTATGTGGTGGATATTGTGAATGGGACGCGATCGGCCCAAGGGGTGCAATTAGGAGCGAGTCCCAGAGCTTCTATTGCCTTAATGAAAATTGCTCAAGCTTTGGCGTTATTTGATGGCTATGAATTTGTCACCCCTGAACAGATCCAAGAACTAGCTATAGATGCGATCGCTCATCGGTTAGTGATGGAACCCCAAGCCCGTTTTTCTGGCATAACTGCCGTTGGGGTTGTCCAAGAGATTCTAAATTCTATCCCGGTTCCCCGTTAAAATATCTAAAATATGAAGCTAAAAGATGAAACGGTTTCTTTATGATATTTTTCGACAGTTTTCGGCCTTTGAGCGATCGCGCCAAAGACGATTAACTCCCAATGGTTTAGTTGTTTTAATCTGCCTGATTTGCTCTGGGGTTTTGAGTGTCGATACCAATCAGAGTATGGCGGCGCAAATCTTTACGTTTTTGTTATCGCTTTTTATCATAGCGATCGTTTCTAGTCGGCTGTTTCGCTTTCGCTTTCACGCAGTGCGGATGCTGCCTAAATTTGCCACAGTTGGCGTTACAATCAAATATCGTCTGGTAATTCATAACCGCACGAACCAAACCCAAAAGGGTTTGAAACTTTTAGAAAATTTTGCTGACCCCAGACCGAATTTTCAAGAATTTTTAACCACTCCTGAACCGAATGAAAATATCCATAATGTTGTGGATCGCTACCTGGGATATTATCGCTGGCTGTGGTTAGTGAAAAGGAAACAATGTGCAACGGCAAACCCCATCGAGTTACCGCCACTTTTGCCTGACAGTAAAACCGAAGCGATCGGCGAAATTACACCATTATATAGAGGAGTGATTCGGTTAGTCGGTTTGACGGTTTTTCGCCCGGATCCGTTTAATCTTTTCAATGCTTCTGTGACGATTTCTTTACCCCAATCTTTGTTAGTTTTACCAAAATTATATCAAATCCCACCGATTCAACTTCCGGGTTTCAGGAGATATCAATCCGGTGGAGTTGCCTTAGCTTCTTCCGTGGGAGATGCGGAGGAATTTCGGTCTTTGCGGGAATATCGTCCCGGTGATTCTCTGCGAAAAATTCACTGGAAAAGTTGGGCAAAAGTGGGCAAACCAATTGTTAAAGAAGAACAAGATGAGTTTTTTGTCCGCCATGCTTTGATTTTAGATACGTTTCAATCGATGAAATATAGCGAGGTGTTGGAAGAAGCGATCGCGATCGCTGCTTCTTTTGCTTGTGAAGTGCAAACCCAAGAATCTTTACTAGATTTAATGTTTGTCGGTCACGAAGCCTATTGTTTTACCTTTGGTCGCTCCCTCAGCCATACAGATAAAATGCTGGAAATTCTCGCCTCAGTTGTGGCTTGTCAGGATAAATCTTTTAGTGCTTTGACTCCAGTTTTGCTGGAAAGAGTTTCCCTCCTCAGTGGTTGTATTTGTATTTTTATTTCATGGGATGATGAACGGCAACAGTTAGTCAATTATCTCAAAAGTATCGGTTTAAATACCTTAATTTTAATTATATCAGAAACCGCAACCAAATTACCGAATTCTGAGATTAACTCTATTAGAGATAATTTAACCCAATGCCAGGTTTTACGCTTGGGCAAAATTCAAGAGGATTTAATGCAACTATGAAAACACCCATTTTTCTCCTCGGTGCAGCGGTACTTTTCTGGGGTTGGCACAGTGGAATGTTGATTTTTGCGATCGCGATTTCCACGGTATTAGAAGCCTCTCGCTGGGTAAATTGGCGCTGGGATTTATCCGCAAAATATTTTCGACGGATTGCTAATTTATGCATAATTTTGGTGATGGTTTTAATTATTTACCTGTTGGCTAAAGATGCTTCAGCTTCAATTTATTTTATTTATAATTTTTTACAGCTACTTCCTCTGGTATTTTTCCCCATATTAGCGGCTCAAGCTTACTCGGTGACAGAAAAAGTCGATCTGAGGACACTGTTTCTGTTCTTCGATCAAACTATGGAGGCAGACGACCCTAGTAAATTTACCGTAGATTTAAGCTATTTTTATTTAATCCTCTGTCTTTTGTCTGCCAGTGCCGTAAATCTGGAAAATTTTGCTAATTTCGCATTTTATGGGGGTATATTTATCCTCTCAGCGATCGCCCTTTGGTCGGTGCGTTCTCAGCGATTTGCCCCAGGGGTTTGGTTGAGTTTACTCTTGCTGGCAGGAATCCTCGGTTTTGTTGGCTATCTGGGCTTATATCAACTTCATTTAACCGTAGAAGACCGGCTAGTTAATTGGTATTATAATACTTATGAACGCGAAAGTGATGCTTTCCAAAAAACAACCAATCTGGGCACACTTGGGGAACTAAAAGGGTCAAATGCCATTGATTTTAGAGTTGCCCTTGACTTTCATAAGCCGGAGCGATTTTTGCTCAGAGAATCAACTTATGATAAATATCAGTCTTCTACTTGGCTGGCATCTGAGGCGAATTTTACCCCAGTAAAGGCGGAGGAAAATGGGACAAGCTGGCAATTAAGCGGTCAACCGGATTCAGATAAAACAATTACCGTCTTTTCCTCATTGTCTGGGGGTCAGGGATTATTAAAATTGCCAGAAGGAACGTGGCAAATTAATCGTTTACCCGTCAGCAAACTGGAAAAAAATCAATATGGGACGATTAAGGTGACGGGTAAGGATGGCCCGATCGCCTACCAAGTCCAATTTAATCCTAATTTTCCTAATTTATCTGAAGATAGCCCGCCAACGGACAATGACTTACATATCCCACCGGCGGAAAAAGCCGCGATCGCGCAAATTTTGCCCCAACTAAATCTGCAAGGGAAATCCCCCGCCGAAATATTACCAGAATTAGACAAATTTTTTCAAAGAAATTTCACTTATTCCCTGGCTTTGACTGGTCAAAATAATTCCATGACCCCTGTAGCAAACTTTTTGCTAAAAAATCGGTCGGGTCATTGCGAATATTTTGCCACCGCCACCAATTTACTGTTGCGATCGCTAGGAATACCAACCCGTTATGCGGTTGGCTACTCCGTTCACGAATTTAGCCAATTAGAAAATCAATATATTGTCAGAAGTCGCCATGCTCATGCTTGGACTTTAGTGTATTTAGACGGAAAATGGCAAACTTTTGATACGACTCCCGCCAATTGGACAAGTTTTGAGGATGCCCGGATGTCCCAATGGGCAATTATTGGAGATTTTTGGTCATTTTTTATATTTAAATTTTCTCTTTGGTTCCAATGGGTGATGGGGCATCCTACCTTAAAGTATGGCTTGCCGATTTTCGGCTTATTAATTGTTATATTTATGCGGATATTTTCCCCCAAAAAATTGGCGTTGCGGTTGGCGAAAAAGTCCAAATTGCGCCAATCTAAACCCCAGTTATTTGCCCAAGTCACAGAATTTGATTTAATTGAGCAAGCTTTGGCGGATTTAGGCTATATGCGTCATCCCTCAGAGTCGTTAAAAAAATGGATTACCCGTTTAGAAAATGAGCTTCCCGATTCCAGTTGCTTAGAAAATTTGCGGCGGATTGTTGAGCTTTATTATCGCGATCGCTTCGATCCCAACGGAATTAATCTCCCTGAACGAGAACAATTAAAATCCTTAATCAAATCTTGGTTACAGGAATATCCCCAGGCGATCTCCACTCAAAAAACACTCGATTCTCTGGGTTCTTCATCACCTAAAATTTAAGTTGAGTAAAGAAATATTAAGAAATATTGGAAAATATTAAGAAAAATTGGCAAGAAATATTGGCAATGGGCTTTTGCCCAGCCTAGTTATGAGCGGATTTAGTAACAAAACTTAGCCTATTATGTTAAGAAAATTCTCAAAATTTAAAGGTTAATTGCAAAATCGGGTTTAGTAGTTTTGCAAAAAAAAATTCGGTGCTAGGATGTGCCAATTAAAATCACTTTCCTCAACCCTGGATGAAAAATATGTACAACAAAAATTCTCAAGGAGATTTACTCACCGCTGCGGTGACTGCTGGTTTAGGTGCTGGAGTTGTCACTTCTTTTGCCGTATTCAGTGGGCAAAATCCGCTGATTGCTTTGGGGATTACGGGATTTTCCGTGGTGGCGGCTTTATTGTTGGATTCTTTGATGCGTTAGCGGTGATGGATCGTACCAGGGGAATTAACCAGCAGCAAAAAGCCACGAATGATTGCTAACAATGATTGCTAATTCCCCAACCGGGTTTTTTTGGCCGTTCGCGAAGCGTGCCCGATGGCATTACTGAATTCTGATTTTTAGACTAAACTAAAATCTAACACCCCCAACTATGGGTTTTTCTCTTCGCTCTCTGGTTGGGGGAGTGTGAATTTTAGTTTTGGGGCTAAAAGGTCTAAAAGATATGGAAAACTTTGCTTATTTCTGTTTGGCTAATGCATATAAGGCAACGGCAGAAGATGATCTGGTTGATCCGTCTTTCAGCGAATCTGTCGATCGCTTGTTTCAGGACTTGTTTCAGGGCTTGTTTCAGGGCTTGTTTGCGAGATTAAATGGGTGCAGACTTTCCAGTTTGACCTATATTCGTTTTGCGTCCCTGGGGGTAATGTTGTTGGTGCTGAGTATCACCAGCAACTCCTGGGCCATGAGTCGGGGCGATCGCGGTTCGTCTGTTTCCTACTTACAACAAGATTTGCGATCACTTGGTTGTTTTGATGGGTTGATCACTGGGGTTTACGATCGCACCACGGAAGCGGGAGTGCGTCGTTGTCAGGATGCCTTGGGACTGCCTGCCAATGGGGTAGCTGATTTGACCACCCAGCAGGTATTGCAGCAACGACTGGGACAAGTCCGCGCCCAGACATTGATTCCCAGGCAAACAGAAACGAGATTAGCACGGGGCGATCGCGGGGAGCAAGTAACATTTGTGCAACAAACTTTGCTGAATCGGGGATACTTCAGCGGGCCGGTGACGGGTTTTTATGGGGAGTTAACGGAAGTCGCCGTGCGGAATTTTCAAGCAGCCAATGGACTCTCAGTCTCTGGGCAAGTGGATGCCGCCACCTATCAAAGATTGCAACAATTGCAAGCAGCACAAGTCGCATCCTTTTCGGTTCCCAGTCAGGGATTCAATACCGTTGCTGGCAGTCAGGCGTTAAAGCGAGGCGATCGCGGCATTCAAGTGAGAAACCTGCAAAAAAGACTCATTGTCGCCGGTTATCCCAACGTGGTAGTCGATAGTATTTATGGGGCGGAAACGGAAGCTGCCGTCAAACAATTTCAAATTGGTTATGGATTTGTCCCTGATGGGATAGCTGATGCCAACACCCAAAAAGTTCTCAATGAGAAACTATATGTCGTGGTGATTCCCAAAAGAAGTAACATCACTCTGGCTCAAGTCCAGCAAATTTTCCCCACCGCATTTGAGGCTCCTTCTCAATTAGGCACCTATATTCACGCAGGTTCTTATCCCAATTACGACATTGCCAAAACACGAGTGAAATTTTTACAACAAAGCGGGATCATTGACGCTCGGGTTGCTTATCTTTAAAATCTGCAAACCAATCGATAATTGATAATGGACAATGGACAATGGACAATGGACAATGGACAATGGACAATGGATAATTTCCTACTCATCAACCATCAATTATCAATTATCCATTATCAATTATCAAAGAGGCATTAAAGCTCTCTGACAAGTGGGACAAATCGCATGAATCGTTAATTGACAATCTAATAAGTGATATCCTTCTTTTTTTGCCGTTTTGCTGCCGACTTTTAAAATAGAATCACTTTTGAACTCAATAGTTTTATTACAGCGGACACAAATCAGGTGATGGTGATGATAAGGATAAGGTTGATTGAGTTCATAATGCTTATGTCCTTCTGCCAGTTCGAGTTCCCGCAGAATTCCCATCCGTGCCATTAACTTGAGGGTTCGGTAAATCGTCGATAAACTAATATGCTGATTTTCACTCTGGAGTAGCCGGTATAAATCCTCAGCACTGAGATGATGACCCTTGTTCAAGTTCTGAAAGACCTGTAAAATCTGTTCTCGCTGTGGAGTCATTCTCCATCCGCGCTCGTTGAGTTCAGCTTTCAGGGAACTTGCTGTATAAAAAGACATAGTAACGCTCTCAAGTTCTCAATAAAATATATTTATTGAGAATAATACCTGTTTATTTGTAAAGTTGCAACAATTTCCGCTTATTGACGGGTAAATTTCCCCGTCTGACGAGGCGAAATCGCCGATAATATCCCTAAAGAATTGTCAAAAAGTCCAAGAAACCGGGTGTTTTCGGATTGTTTTCCCAGAAGATTGGCCAAACATCAATGGATTTACCCGGTTTCTCCAGCCCCTGAATGGTTGTTGCCCGGATTCAAGTTAATGACTCCAGATAGTCCCGAACGCGATTTCGCCGCTTCGGTTGGCGTAATTTTTGTAATGCCTTGGCTTCAATTTGACGCACCCGCTCGCGAGATAATTCTAAAGCCTTGCCTACATCCGAGAGAGAATAGGGATGACCATCTAACAACCCAAATCTCATTTCAATGACCTCTCGCTCGCGAATGCTTAAATCCGCTAAGAGTTCTTTTAAGTCCCGCTGTAAAGATTCTCGGACGAGGAGGTCTTCGGGAGAAATTTCATCGGTTTCTAGTAAATCTCCTAGTTCGGTGTCTTTTTCTTTACCCACTTTCGTTTCCAAAGAAACCGACCGAGGAACACGCAACAAGACTTCCCTCACTTCTGAGGGCTTGTTGCCTAATTCGCGAGCAATGTCATCAATACTGGGAGTTCGGCCTTTTTCTTGAGAAAGTTTCCTTTGCGCTTTTTTAATTTTGTTGAGTTTTTCCGTAATGTGAACGGGTAGTCTAATCGTTCGGCTTTGGGTGGCGATCGCTCTAGTAATCCCTTGACGAATCCACCAGTAAGCATAGGTGCTAAATCGATATCCTTTGGTCGGGTCAAACTTGTCTACGGAGCGTTCTAAGCCCAAGGTGCCTTCCTGAACTAAATCGAGCAGTTCTAAGCCGCGATTTTGATACTTTTTGGCTACGGACACCACTAAACGCAGGTTGGCCTTGATCATGTGCTCTTTCGCCCGAATGCCTTGGGTTTGGATCCGATCCAGTTCCTCTACGGTTAAATCGGCAATTTTTGCCCAAGCTGCTTTGCCTACGGCAATTAGCTTTTTCAGTTCTGCTTCCTGAAGCTTGGCATCCCTAGCCCATCTCGCTAAAGGCGGTTGATGCCCTAATTTGGCGGCAAGGCGATCGCGCAAATCCATCAACTCCACATATTGACGCATGATGCCGTCTTTTGTCTGCGCTGCTTGGGTCCGCAACTCCAGCAACTGCATATAACGTTGCACTCTTTGGGCTTCGGCAACTTCTTCATCTCGACTCAACAGGGGAACCCGACCAATTTCCTGTAGATATAAGCGAACTAAATCCTGGCTCCGAGAACGAACTGCCGGTTGCAAGGTATTGCTACTGACATCTTGTTCTAACTCCGTTGAGTTTTCGTCAAATTCCAGAGATAAACTATCGATATCTTCCACCTCAACATTGGCGGCATCTCGTTGCTCGTCATCTTCTCCAGAATAAAAAGAGGTGTTTTGCATAAGCTAAGTATCAATTACTCCCGGTGACAAAGATGGTCGGTTGGCAGATGCTTCTTTTGATTATCCCCACTATCGATTGAGTAAATGGACATTTCTCGGTATTCTGTTACAGAACTTTACTCTCTCAGTATGAAGCAAAATTTCTCGCAGTTGTGGCAATCAATTGCCCAGGTAAAAGAGATGACCGCTCTTTTTAGCGCATCTGCGTGACAGAGAAATGCTGATGAACCATCAGCACCTATCGTTAGTATAGAGATTGATGCTTCCTAGATAAGTGACCTAGGTCAAGGGATCTATTAATATTCATCACCCGCGAAACCTCCTGCGATCGTTGGCATTGAGCGTTTATAGTGATACAAATCTTGCGGCACACAATTCATCCCTGGGCGGAAAATCGCTCAAAATTTAAGGGATTAATCTCGTCTTCGGGGCAATAGATCGATTACCTCGAAGACGAGTGGCGATCGCATCCATCCTCATCCCTTTAGACACCAATCATTAGACCGCTAAAGGCTGACTGGATATTTCAGCCGTAAATCGGCGTTTGCCTGAACCCGAAATCTCGATCGATAGTTAAATTCTAGCTAACGATTTCCCAGTTTTTTAAAGATTTCCGTTTCACTGTCAGAAGGTTCTTCGCTAACAATCGATCGCAGTCCTTCAAAGGTGGCGGGAATACTTCGGGGATCCATAAACATCACCTTACTACTATCGCTGCTGCCAATTTTCATCCCCATTTCTAGATATTGTTGCGCCAGTAAAAACTGAAGCGACTCCCGGGCATTGGGTTCATTTTCCAGTTTTTGCGCCACAATTTGTAAGGCTTCCGCCGTGGCTTTAGCTTTGAGAATTTGTTGCTGCCGTTCCGCTTCGGCTTTCAAAATGAGTGCCTGTTGTTCCGCTTCAGCGGCTAAAATTGCGGCTTTTTTACGAGATTCGGCTTCTAGAACTTGGGCTTCGGCTTTTCCTTTCGCCGAGTTAATCGCGGAATCCCGTTCCCCCTCAGAAGTGAGAATCGCTGCCCGACGTTTGCGTTCGGCGGTCATCTGCAATTCCATCGAGTCTTGTACCGCTTTGGAGGGAAAAATATCCCGCAGTTCCACGCGAGTGACTTTTATTCCCCAAGGATCAGTCGCTAAATCCAATTCTCGCAGTAAGGTTTCATTGACTTCAGAACGCGCAGTAAAGGTTTCATCTAATTCTAGTTTACCCATTTCGGCGCGAATTTGAGTTAAAACTAAATTCTGCATAGCCAGCAGCAAATTTTCTACTTTGTAATAGGCTCTCGCCATATCCACAATTCGCCAATAAACTACTGCATCTACGCTGATGGAAACGTTATCGCGGGTGATACAAGTTTGTTTGGGGATATCTAATACTTTTTCCCGGATGGTTTCCGTATAAACAATTTTATCGAAAAAAGGGTTAATCCAGTGCATCCCAGGAGTGAGTTTGCTTTTATACTTGCCTAAGCTTTGCACCAGAGATTCATTCCCTTGATCGATAAATTTCAAACCCCGAAACAGAAACGTGCCGCTAAAAATGACGAAGGCCAAAAAAATTGGTGCTATATCCATATTAAACCTCTCAAGTCATTATTTTGAAAAAACATCAGAAACAATTGATTCAATTCAATTCAATTTAATTTAATTTAACCCAGAATAAATCAAGGATAAATTAAGGATAAATTAAGGACTAGACCAGAAAGAGAGATACCATATGCCATTGAGGTTAAGAATTCAAAAGGTGTTCTGGCATCACGATCAAGGTAGTGCCTTCTCGACTAATGACATAAACTTTTTGATTCGGCGCGATCGCCTGATGGTCATCGGCACATCGTGCTTGCCAAGAATTGCCTTCAAACAACACTCGACCCACTTTGCCTGGGGGAATTTCCGTTAAAGTTTCCGCCTCATTTGCGTCAGCCAGCAAATCGAATTTCTGCCGAGACATGAAGAATTGACGACCTCGGAACACCAAGACCCCAGATAAACCCATCCAGACCAACACTTGTAAGCCCAAGTTTGGCAACACCAACGCCAACCCAGCCATGATCAAGGCACTGACACCCATCATCATAGACACAAAGGCATTGGGCAACATCAACTCAAACCCACACAAAATTAAGCCAACAATTAACCAAATGACACTAGGACTCATAGCCAGTAAGGGAAAATTCATGGCGAGAAACTACAATGGATCATAAATTACTTGCATTACTTGCATATTTATCTCTGAATCACTCTCATTGTCCAATCTTAACCAAAAGATGCCGAATTCATTGATTAGAGCATCTAAAGGCTAAAATTATCTTGAATCTTCCTCTATTTTACAGAGCAGCGATTTTTTTGGGGTTCTACATATGCCAAATTCGTTGATTTTCCTGAACTCTTCTGCACAAAATAGAGAAGGCTACCACCAGTTTAAGCTGGCTGTGAGCAATGAGTGCCTCCGGGTTTATGTGATGCGTCTTAATTTTACTGTGATTACTTTTTGCTGCTTATGACCAGTTCCAGCCGCCCGCAAATTGATTGTCCCAATCCTGCTTGTACCCACCCAGCTAACGATTTGGGGCAAAAGTATTGTGCATCTTGTCAAAATCCCTTGACTTATCGGTATTTGTGGGCGGTGGGTTCCCAGGCAGCCCAATTCCCCCCAGCTTCACCGATTGGCGATCGCTACTATGTGGTCAGCCCGCAAATTTGGTTAGATACCACCCCTGGGAAACCCCCGACATTGCCCCAAGAGATTCCCGAGGCGATCTTACCTTACCTAAAATTGTATCGGCATTCCTTGCATATTCCTCAAGTCTATGGGTTTTGTCCTGTCAAAGAGCAGGATTGGCAAGTGCTACTTCTGGAAAATGTGCCGGTAGATCCGAAAACAGGCCAACTCTACCCCACCATGATCGAATCATTTGCCAATGCTGCCCCAGTGCGTCACGTTTATTGGTTTTGGCAAATACTGCAACTCTGGACGCCTTTATTGGAGTTGGGTTTGACTACCAGTTTGTTTCAACCGAAAAACATTCGCGTCCAAGGTTGGCGCGTCTGGCTATTGGAACTCTATGGGGATCAGTCCTCGGTGACTAAACCAGATTTACAGGATTTGGGCTATCACTGGTTGACTTGGACCGGGAAAATTTCCCTTTCCGACGGCCAAAACTTTACGGGCAATTATGTTGACCGTCTCAAGGAAATAGGCAAACTGATGCGGGCTCCCCATGCTGAAGTTAATGGGATTCGTCGTCAACTGAATCAACTGTTGCTAGAATTAGCCGGTCAATTGCCTTTAAGATTGCGATCGGCAGGCGCCACTGACTCCGGACCAGAGCGATCGCACAATGAAGATGCCTACTATCCCACTAGGGCTGATTTACCCAAACCGGGGACGAAGCCCAACCCAAATTCTCTGGTGTCTAACCTGGTGATGGTTTGTGACGGGGTAGGTGGCCATGACGGGGGTGAGGTCGCCAGTCAATTAGCGGTTAATTCATTGAAATTAGCCCTCCCAACTTTGCTCAAAGAAATTTCCGCCCAACCTGATATTAGCCCGCCCAATTTAGTCTCTGAAGAAATGGCGGCTTTGATCCGCGTGGTAAATAATACCATTGCCAGCCAAAATGATGCTCAGGGTCGGGCTTACCGACAAAGGATGGGAACGACTTTGGTGATGGGATTGCAGTTAGGCCAAAAAGTACCCAGGGCAGATGGGTCAGAATTCGCGAATAGCCATGAATTATATGTGGTGAATGTGGGGGATTCTCGCGCTTATTGGATTACGGAAAATTACTGCCAGCAACTCACGGTGGATGATGATTTGACCACCAGAGAAGTTTGCCTGGGGCGCGGTTTTTATCGACAAATTAAACAACGTCGAGATGCGGGTGCTTTGATTCAAGCACTGGGCACGAAAGATGGTAATTTAATTAAGCCGAATATTCAACGATTTATTATTGAAGAAGATGGCTTGTTGATGCTCTGTTCTGATGGTTTGAGTGATAATGGTTGGGTTGAAAAATCTTGGCCAGAATATGCCACCCCCATATTAGATGAGCGGGTATCGATTGAAGATGGTCTGAAAGCTTGGATTGATTTTGCGAATCAAAAAAATGGCCATGATAATACTTCGATTGTGGTGATGCGTTGTCGGATTTCTCCAGAAAAACTGGTGCTTTTTGAGACGAATAAATTACCGAATAAAACGGTGGTAGAAGGCGAAATGTCTGATGCTTCTAAGGTTTTGCTTTATGATACGGAGGCAGCAGAGGTAAATCCTGCCTCGACTGTGAGCCAAGCCCAGCGCAATGGTTCTAATCTTTGGTTGGCGATCGCCACTTTCTTTTTGATCGTCTTGGTGGGATGCGGCATTGCTTTGGTGGGATTTTGGCAATTAAATCCCGAAGTCTTTAAGGATTGGCAACAAAAACTATTTCCATCATCTCAACCAGAAGAAACACCGGCTGAAAATTCAGATTATTAAATAATTTACCCAAGCAATTTACAGCGAACATAAACGGAGAAATTTCTATGGTTTTAATGCCAGTTAAATCCATCGTCAAAATCATCATTAGTATGGTTTTAGTTGGCTGGCTTTCTGCTTGTAATATTCAAATCAGCCTGGGGGGATTTCAACCGACCAGATTAATTGTGCAACAAGCAATTACAATGCAATTAAATCTCACTAAAGCTGAACTGGATGAGCATCTCAAACAACACAATCTTGACCGGAAGCAGCACCCGGATTATGAGATTAATCGCGTGGTGATTCTGAATGAAGAACCTGTGGTGATTCAAGATTTAATTGCCTATCATATTCGCGGCACTTATAATTTGACCTTTAAGTTGCCCGATGGTCGCATCACTGACCGGGGTAATCCTTTTGATATTTATTTGCAATTGCAAAAAGAGGCGAAAAGTTGGCGTCTGGCGATCCAAAAATCCAGCGGCAAGAACGATCAACCCATTTGGGGGACTTATTTGATTAAACCCAAAGGTTATGTTTAAGATGCCCTAGGCGATCAATGGTTAAATTTTTGGTTAAATTTTTGGGAAATTTATTAGGGGTCGATAGGAGAGTCACCTCTCCTACCTCCAATTCAGAACGGAACGTGCCACTTTCACAGCCCTGCCGCTCCTACCTACGCTGACCTACGCTGACTCAATTGGCTCTTCGGGGATTCCCTATCTGGTTAAGAGTTACCACCAATAAGCCCGCTTCACACTGTAGATAGTGAGTCTCCGGGTGGAGCTACTGCCTAACTAGCCCTGGGGTTGTTCCCAGGAAATCCGGGTAATTGTCCTCCTTGATGGACAACTTTCACCACAGTTATTCGGGCTGGGGCTAATGGAACCCCTGAAACCCTTACCCCTGCCACACTTCAGCCTATTGGCCTCTGCTTTTGCGCTCTTCCGAATCTCACGCATATATATATAGTGTATCTATCCTCCGAGAGCGAGTATATCCCCAGAGTTAGTTCCACTAACAAAGATTTTGCTCGGAGCGTGCAAACCCTGGGGATATTTCGTCTAAACTGGTCTTCAGTGAAAAACTCAAAACTGATCTGAAGCTTTAAAGATCGCCAACGAATCACGGCTTTACCAGTCAGTTGGTCTTCACTGCTGAGTCAATTCAGCCAAATCAACCCTCAAAATTTGATTATTTAGGAGATAACATCATGGCTGTTGAAAAAATGAATTCTTCCTCAAGCTTGGCAGAAGTTGTTGATCGCATCCTTGATAAAGGGGTGGTGGTCGATGCTTGGGTACGGGTATTTCTCGTCGGTATCGAGTTGTTATCGATCGAAGCACGGGTTGTCATCGCTTCCGTCGAAACTTACTTGAAGTATGCTGAGGCAGTGGGTTTGACGTCTCAATCTGCCGTTCCAGCCAACTAACGGCAATTTTTTGCTTATTTGGTCATTTGTCCTTAGTCATTGCTTATTGCTGACAAAAGACAAAGAACCAAGAACAAGAGACTTTCGGACCCAGGACAAATCATTATGAGGCGGGAATTATGGCTCTTTTTAATGAATGGCAAGCCCAAAGACAGCAGCGTCAGCAAGAGTTACGGGCTCGCCAAAAACAAGTGAGTGAGGATTTGGCAGTTTGGCGAGAAAACCGGGTCAATATGAGTCGAGAAATGCGCCAATCCCTCAGTGATTATTACAGCCAGATCCAGGTGCAAACGGAACAATTTTTAAACAATTGTCGAGAGCAGCGCTATCAAAATAGTCAGCGATTTATGCAGGCATTAGATGAGTTTGCCAATATTTTGGCGGCAGAAACTAGGCAGTTTCTCAGTAATATAGCCCAAGAACGCTCGACAATGGCTCAAGACCAAACAAAAGTATTGCAGGCTTTTCACTATCATCTCAACCGTTATGCGATCCAGTTTCTCCAAGAATGTCATTATCAGCGAATGGATATGAAAGCTGAATTGACTGAATATTTGGAGCAGTTTATGCACCAACTGTCGTCAGATGTGGCCGCTTATTTGCAAGAGTTTGATTGGCAACAACAACAAGTTGCCCAAGAGTTACAGGAAACTTTCCTGGCCGAGCGTCAGCAGCGATCGCAAACTCTGCAAACTTTATACGATAGCTTTGCTAATTTACGTTGGCAGCGGCAACAAGAAATCGCCACTTTACAAGCGGAAATGTGGGGCAATGTTAAAGAATATCGCGTCAATTTGTCTAATCAGGTTTGGGGCTATATGCCGACACCAACCCAGGTACAATCTCCAGGGGGCGATCCTGGGGGCGACCACAGAGGGGACGCCCCTACGAAATCGATCCCGTTTGCTCAACCCGTCCCTAGTCGAGTTACTGCGCCTACTGCACCAGCGATCGCCTCTGCACCCGTGACGAAACCTCCATCAGCAGTGTCCCCAACCCCCAGGACACAAACCCCACAACCAGAGACCCCACCAAAAGACCCAGAAACGGTCCCACCAAAGGCAGACTGGCCACCGATCGCCCCTCCGGAGACCCCACAAACCGACTCACCAAAGGTGATCGCGCCACCGATCTCCCTTTCTGCGGCGCCCCCGGCCCCCGGACTATTGGCAACCCCCGCGCCATCCGTTGCCACCCCAAGTACGACCGCGATCGCCGACCCTATGCAGCAAGCAGTCTATGATTACCTGAAGCAAGTAAAATCGGCGCGAATTAAAGATATTGAAGAACGGTTACAGATCAACCGCATTCAAACCGTTGATATCCTCCAATCCCTGATCGATCAAGGATTAATTACCCAAAATAATCGGGACTATCTGATTGTGTAAACTTGTGTAAACTCAAGGGGGAAAAATTTATTCAATTATGTAGGGTGGGCAATGCCCACCAAATTTTATGGATATCTATAACCCTTAGATAACACTTAAATTTGCCCAAATCATTCGGTTATTGATTGATTGCTCCTGAGACGCGGGGTGAGAAAAAATCAACCGTCAAAAGTAGCAAACAATAAAACAGTTAATTCACAGATTACTAGCAAAAATTGATTCACTAATTACTGTAAACTGTCAACCAATAACAGTTAACCAATCATCACCGTTCGGAACCAAAATGGCTACTGTCATCCAAGCACGTCCAAGACAATTTGTTAATACACCAGCGGTTGAACGCCTTGCCAAGCGAACCCTGAGATATTTAAACTCCGGCTTTTCCATCCACCTACGCGGCCCAGCGGGGACGGGTAAAACTACTCTGGCGCTGCATTTAGCCAACTTAGTAGGGCGTCCCATGATGATCATTTTTGGCGATCGCGAGTTAAACTATTCGGATTTAATTGGCAATAAAAATGGTTATAATCGCCGAAAAGTGGTGGATAATTTTATTCATAGCGTGGTCAAGATTGAAGATGAATTAACACAAAATTGGAATGAGGAGCGGTTGACTTTAGCCTGTAAAGAAGGGTTTACTTTAGTTTATGACGAATTTAACCGATCTCGCCCGGAAGTGAATAATGTTTTTCTCTCGGCATTAGAAGAAAAACTGTTAATTTTGCCTTCGGGGGAAGGGCAATCAGAATATATTCGGGTTAATCCCCATTTTCGGGCAATTTTTACCTCTAACCCCGAAGAATCTTGCGGAGTGCATGGCACTCAAGACGCGCTATTAGACCGATTGGTGACGATTAGTATGCCTGATCCGGATGATCAGACCCAACAAGCAATTTTGGTACAAAAAACCAAGATCGATCCGGAGTCTGCCCTGCGAATTGTGCAAATTGTCAAAGCATTTCGGGACACGGTGAAACAAAGTCTCCCGGAAACATCTCATCACGCAAAAAGGGCTAAACATTCTTCGCCTTTACGTTCTTGTTTGATGATTGCAAAAGTCAGCAAAGAACATAATCTGATGGTGCAGGAAAATAACCCGGATTTTCGAGACGTTTGTACTGATGTGCTGCTGTCACGGACTAATTTAGAGTGGGCAAAAGCCCAGGCAATTTTGGATCAGTTTTTCGAGTCTCGAATTACCCCGGTTTCTCTAGCCAAAGTTAATAATTTGCCCCTGAGAGATGGCTTGCCTAATCAGCGAGTTGAGAACCCGTCAACAACGCCAAACCCGGCTGAGGTGAATCCCTCAGAACCTTTAATTGTTGAAGCACCGAATTATGATGAGAATGGTCATAAATTACACATTTCCCTGGGTTCGGAAAGTTTTAAAAATGGCAAAGCACTGCTGAATGGAAAGTCCAATTCCCCGCAGTCAGAAAATTCCGCTTTCGGCAAGCGATCGCTTGCCGAAACAGGATTAAATCCTGCACAAGCCGCACAAGCTGCACAAGCTGCACAAGCTGCACAAGCTGCACAAGCTGAACAAGCTGAACAAAAAGTCTATCACTATTTGCAGAAATCTGAAGGAATGCGCGTTTCGCAAATTTCTCAAGCCCTGGGATTGAATCGATTTCAAACTATTGATGCCCTGCGATCGCTGCTGAAAAAGGGTCTGCTCATTCAACGAGACGATCGCCTCTATGTTGCTTCACAGGATAAATTATCTTAACGATGACACAAAGTTCTATTAACAGTCCAAAACGCGATCAAATTACCACATCAACCCCCGGAAGTACCTTGGCAGATATTCTCGAACGGGTGTTAGATAAAGGAATTGTGATTGCTGGTGATATTTCCGTATCTGTGGGTTCAACGGAATTGCTAACGAGTCGGATCCGTTTGTTAATTGCTTCCGTGGATAAAGCCAAAGAAATTGGGATTAACTGGTGGGAAAGCGATCCTTATTTACAGCGTTTTTCAAATTAGTGAACCACAATCATGTATAATATAATGAATTTTTAAGCTCCCTATCTATTTCTGATCATGCCAGCCGCATATTCTACCGATTTACGCAGTCGATTCCGAGATGCTTACCAAAATCAATTAGGGTCTCAACGTGAGATGGCGAGGAGATTTGACGTAAGTTTAACTTTTGTGAGAAATTTATTACGACACTATAGAATAACCGGAACAATCACCCCCAAACAATATACTAGGGGTCGTTCACCCAAAATCCCTGAGTATATCGGGGATTTAATATTATCAAAAATTGAGAAACAACGAGATATACTGATTAAAGAGTTGTGCGATTATGTGGAGTAAAAAACAGGAATTAAAGTTAGTCAATCTACCATGTATCGGTTCTTAATAAAAAATCGCTTAACTCGCAAAAAAAAAGTCTTTACGCCTCGGATCAAGAAAGAGGCGATATTCAATAGGACTGTTATGATTATCGAAAATGGCTAGACAAGATAGATATTAATAATATGGTATTTGTGGATGAATCGGCAGTAAATTTAGGGATGACTCGTTTGTATGGACGAGGAAAAATTGGGGACTGGGTGGTTGAACTATGTCCAAGAAATAAAGGGAAAAATATTAGCGTAATCGGTGCAGTAAGTGAAGAAATGGTTTAATTGCTTCAATGACTATAGAAAGGAGTACAGATTCGGCAGTGTTTCAAACATATTTTGAGTCAGTATTAGTGCCTAATTTATTGCCAGGAGCGTTGGTGTTAATGGATAATTGTTTATGAAAATGTCAAAGTCAGAAAAGCTATAGAATTGGCGATAAGCTTGTATTTTTACCTATTCTCCAGATTTATCCCCGATAGAATTATGTTGGTCTTTAAAGAATTTCTTCGTTCTAGTAAAGCTAGAACTAAAGAAGCTTTAGATATAGCAATTAATGAAGCTTTCAGTAAAATTACGGAATCTGATGTTTTTAATTGGTTTGAGCATTGTGGTTTATTCATTTGAAAACCGCTGTAAGTAGCCAAGCGGTTTCTTTGATAGAATCCAATCAAAGGTTACTCTAACAAGTGAAGAATTTGCAAGAAGAAGTGCAAAGTTTGAAGGCGATCGCGGCTATAGTTAATTCAAAGGTGCGATTCGTTGGAGCAATCCACTTTTGTCATCGACATCGACATCAGCCCCACGGAACGGAATAGCTATCAATCTTGTGAAGCGAGCTCTCCCGAAGCCGATAAGACCTAAGCAGATGGTCAAAAAAGTCGGCATCTGAGTCAATTGCTCATGGATAGAGTTATGGGAACCATCGTCTTGAATCCTCCTAATAACTAAGTGGCGAAACTGCTTGATACGCCGCGCACAAAAAGTGACTGGAGAAATCCTAGGAATTCACTAGGAAAAAGACGGAGAAATAATTGATTCATCCGTTACGAAGTCCCAAAAGTATCCGGATAGATGGACAGCCTAAAAGCAAAATAACCTTCTCTTGGCGACGAAGTAACCCCACGTTGGCTCTCCAGCAATGGAGTATTGATTTAAGTGTAAGAATAGCCTTCGTGGGGGTAGGTTAAATCTGAAGGTTATGCCGAACAGGAAGACTAACAGCTTTCTGATTAGGATGTGAGATTAAAGCAAGGCGCTGCTAGGAGCGGCTGGGCTGTGAAAGTGGCACGTTCCGTTCTGAATGGGAGGTAGGGGAAGCGATTCCCCTATCGACCCTACCTATAAATGAATCGTGTTGAAGGGGAAAATACAAGATTAAGACATTACTTAGATCGATTACATAGAGATCGATTACATAGAAAAAATTTTTGTTATTCTAAGTTATTCTAAATCTCGCTTAATGTTGAAACTATCAGTAAGATTAGTTATTTATTATGTAAGGCATAAAACTGTACCTATTCCATTGACTAACTCTGGCGAGCCACTGGAAACCCTGTCTCCATAGCATACCAACAATGTGCAACGCCTAATTTTTTAAGTTTTTTTAATGTTTAAGGATCAATTCCTAACCCCTAGCAGGATTAATGCCGGATCAATCATCGGCATTTTGGCGATGACCGTTGAACCTAGAAAAAGCGAGGGATATGAAATGCCATCACCGATGGATGAGACCGATGAATGAAGCGGGGAGAGACATTCAACCATTGGACAATCGACTCGACTTTTTCCGAATTTTTCCGATTTTTTATAACTTTTTATAACTTTTTATAACTTTTTATGACTTTTTTATCCGACTAACACAGGTTGAGGTTGACGCCAGACTACTTTTTCTACTTGATCTGGGGAAATTTTCAGATCATCAAGCATCTGAAAAGCGCCTCTAACTAGACTGGCATTATTGGTGGTGGCATAATTTTGAAATAATCTTAACTCTTCGTGCTGCGTCAACCCTCTAAGGTTCACGCTATAAGCCATTTCAATATCCACAAACTCGCCAAATTCGTCATAAACTTCCACAAACTCTTCAGGGTTTTCGCTATCCGTAGGAACTCCTTGGGGAAAGAGTTCTTGCAGTTCAGGATTTTTGTCGTTGAGAATTAGGTAATACATTTTTAGCCTCCAGGGTTGAACCTCAAGTTTCAGCGATCGCTAATGACTTTGTATTACATCTGGTCACGAGTCAGGTCAGGACAGAACTAGATATTTTAGTCTCTTTTCATCTCTTTTTTTGGAGATATCCTGAATCGGTCTATCAGAGCGACCTCAGACTCGGGTCTACTTCTGAATCACAGATGTTATCATGCAGTCGAACAGATTGCCAACTATTTTTGCCAACTCTTTGATCCAAACTGGCATCCAGCACCTGGGTGAGTGGCGTATGACTTTCTATTACTTTTAGGTATAGCGATGATCTCTGAGGATGTCTGGTGCTGGTGGACAGTTTCAGAATCGCACCTATGATCCGGGTCACATTGTTGCCACACTACAGAAAAGTGTTGGAATTTTTTGCTACTGATTGCTCCTAAGTACAGATTTCCGTCGTTCAGTTTGCCCGGTTGGAACCATCTATAAGTCCAATAGGGGCTGTAAATTTTGGCAGCGGGCGAATGGGAGAGGTCGGTAATGGTGTGAGATCGCCCACACTCATCAAAATATTTGTATTGGGGCGCTAACCATCCTTTTTTGTCCCGCTTGCCATTGAACTTTTTGCAAACTAGCTGTTCTTTTTGTTGCCATTTTAGTTGCTGGATCATCTCCAGACGCGGAGAAGCTGTGTGGCGGCCACCGGCATTTTTTTCTGTAGTGCCGGAAAAGTCCAGTGTGAGTCGCTTTGGGCTGCCTGACGGCGGGGTTGCGAATCGGGGCATTAAGAAGCATCCGGCAACACAGCGACTTGCGCGACCTGGACAATCGCAGGATTTGTTCTGTGATGATTGCATCATAGCATTTCTTGCCACAGATAGCCAGAAATTTTCCGCGATCGCTGTTCATCATCCCAGACCAAAAACGCCTAAAAAAGCACCATTTTTGCGATTAATTAAATTTACTTATTTATCAATAAAACGGGTATTTTATTAAAAATTGAAGCAGCAATTTACTCCCGATATTCCAACAATTTTCTAAGCATAAATGGCCAAACTATAAGGGGTATGTGCGGGATTTTCTCCCAACCAATACCTAACCATTCTTTGACTTATCGCGGCTTTGAAACATGGGCTAGGGCGCCGTAGCTTTTCCTGCGAGTTTCTTAGTTCTATTCTCCGAATTGTTGTGATTTCCCTCGCTTTTGCAGAGGGCAGGAGTTTCTATGTCCGAATTTTCCGACAGCAAGGTTGACATGGCCGCATTCAAGGCTTGTGAATGCACAATTTTAGGCCAAAAAGAGTGTATTCCATTAATTCAACCATCACTTAATCTCGCGAAGTTGCGGTAATTCTAAAAACTGGGTTCCGAAAAATCACTATCAAAACAAGATTTTAGATTATTACAATTTTACGGTGAAAAAGTGGTGTGGCAGCCCAGAGGCGATTAAAGAGAAGCAGGAACAAGAAGAAAAAGACAAACTCATGCCGGAGATAAAAAGCCAAATGGGAGCAAAGCTATCAAAAGAAGATATGGCTCAAATTGAGGAAATTGTCCGAGGAAAAGCAAAAGAGACAAAAGTTAAAAATCCTACGTCTAACCAAGCCAAGAAGAAGTGGCAGCGGTTAATAAATTCTCGCGTCGCTGCGAAGTGCGTTGAAATGCTGTGGCAAGCTTTGGTGGATGAGATTTATCCCAAGGCATAGTCTGCTATTCTGAGAAAGAACGGATCCTTTTTTAAGGTGCTTGTCAGCCTAAACAGAGGATCCGTTCTTTTTTTTGGTTTTTTGACCCTAAACAAACAAGACCGCAAATAGATTGGGGGATGCTTGGTGGGATGCTTGGTGAGATGCTTGGTGGTTACGTGCAATAGCTTCGGTTAATTTGTTCATAAACCAAGCGCGATTGGGCAAGCAAGTCAGGGGATGGTGGAAAGCCATATATAAAAGTTCTTCTTGGGCTTTTTCCCGCTGGATAATTTCTTGTTTTAGCTGCTGCTGTGCCAGGTTGATTTGTCTATTTAAATCCAGGGATTCCTGAAGTTTATATTCGAGTTCAGCGGTTTTTGCTGCGAGTTTTTGTTCTATTTTTATAGTTAGGCAATGGTTTTGTTATTGTAAATATTTTAAGTTTAATTTATGCTTTAAAATTAAAATAATAAAATATCGCAGTAAAACATATTTTATGATAAAAATATTTACTTAGTAAATATTTTTATCTAATCAGCTATTTAATCTAATATAATAATAAAAAATACTGGGATATTGCCTTGGAGTTTTTTTTTATTTTTCACAAAGGACATAGCCAGACATTTCTGGCCTTTTGATATAAAATTAGATGAGTTTGCTTGGGTTGAATTAGAGGCGCTGGCAGGATTGATGGCTTGATAAAATATCCTGAAAAATTTGAGAATTTTACAGGCTATCATCAACGATTAAAATCTCTGCTTTCATAGGTTTTTTTATGGCTATAAATTGGGATAAATTGAATTTTCTTTTTTTAACGGTTAATCAAGGGAGCGCATCTAATGTTTTTAAGATTTTGGCACAACACTTGGCACAACAGTCAGAGCCAAGCGCCGCCACTATGTTGAATGATGGACATTCTAAACCGATGGATGGCACTTAGAGGATTGGCGGTGCAAAGATGAAGAGACAGCGGTTTGAGATCCCGTGGGTGATGGCACCCAGCCCCAGATATCAGATTTCAATCTAGAAAATGCGGTGTAGGGGCGCTTCGGGAAGTAGGGGCGCTTCGGGAAGCACCCCATGAAAAAAATTTTAATTTGCAGATAGTTGGATCGCTAGATTTAAATTTTAACGGTATCAGGCATTTCTGGGATCATCGGTCTAGATATCCCTCTAGAGCGGGGATTCTAAGCGGTGACGATCGCGGCTGCAATTCCTGCAATTTCTACTTTATGTGTTTATGTGGAATGGCGATCGCTTCCAGGGGACTGGAGTCGGCGAAAACCGATGCCGTTGCTCGGACTGTTGCGATCGCCCCTGACCAATAGCCGAACCCCGCGAATGTTAACCCCCACATCTGTCAAAGATTTTTTCCTAGGCCAATGGGCTTTGAATAGTTTAATAAAAATATAGACATCCATAGACAGGCATTTGACAAATATTGAAAAATGTTATCCTACGGAGGTAGGTAGGTGATGAACAATGGAACGTCATAAAGAGAAAACAAGATGCAGCTAGTCGAAAGACACCATTACAAGAAGACTCATAAGTATTGGCAAGAGTGTGATACCTTGTGCTTTAAAGCCAAGAATCTTTACAATCTCTGTAACTACTATATGAGGCAGCGATTCTTTAAGACGGGCAAGGTCTGGTCTAACGCCAAATTGTATCACTTAGTAGCTGATAATGATGCCTATAAACAAATGCCTTAGACCAAAATAGCTTGCTCTTTAATTAGGCAGGTTTGCCAAGCTTGGACTGGGTACTTTAAAGCCCACAAGGACTGGGAAATTCACCCTGATAAGTATATATCCGAACCAAAAATACCCAAGTACATAGACAACTTGAAGGGACGTTATTCCGTTCTCTATAAAGGGTCTGATGCCATCTACAAAAGACCTCTAGCCGAGGTAATTTGTCACCTATCTCAGAGTGGCATCAAGATAAAAATGTACCAAGCTAAAAAACCAATTCAAGCTAGAATCGCCCCGAAAAATGGCGGCTATTTGATTGAAGCGGTGTATGAGGTCGAAGAGCCTTCAAAAAAAGAAAGCAATGAAAGAATTGCGGGGATTGACTTAGGGGTAGATAACTTAGTGGCTTTAAGCTGTTAAAATGATCGCCTAAAATAATCGCCAGAAAAGTAATGCGATCGTCAAGCCCAACAATTTCAGATTGATCAATGTTTTCGGAGACTTCAGAGCATTCTCTGACTAAATAAATCAGCATCACCCTTGAAAGTCGTGATAACGTGATGGCGATATCGCTGTTTAACCCGTTGTGGATTCACCAAATTGTACTCACCAGATTGTATGAATGACCATTCTCAGCTAGATTCTCAATTTGCTTGGCATACTTTGGCAGTGCCTCAGACGCTTGAACGTTTAGAAACCAATGCCCAGATCGGTTTAACTTTACAGCAGGTATCCGCCAGACAAGCTCAATTCGGCCCTAATGAAATTCAAGAAACCGGTGGTCGCACCCCTTTAGAAATTTTAATTGACCAGTTCACTAACGTGATGCTATTAATGCTGATCGCGGTGGCATTTGTGTCAGGAATTTTAGATATCCAAGATGGGGACTTTCCCAAAGACGCGATCGCCATATTCCTAATTGTGATTCTCAACGGGGTACTGGGTTATCTGCAAGAAAGCCGTGCCGAAAAAGCCTTAGCCGCCTTAAAAAACATGGCATCGCCCTTAGTGCGAGTCATCCGCGACGGCAAAACCCAGGAAATAGCCGCCAAAGAATTGGTGCCCGGAGATGTGATGCTGCTGGAAGCCGGGGTGCAAGTGAGTGCTGATGGCCGAGTTATTGAAGCATCTAGCTTACAAATCCGCGAAGCTGCCCTCACCGGAGAATCTAACGCTGTCACCAAACAGGTGACACTCACCCTACCAGAAAACACCAGCTTAGGCGATCGCCTGAATTTGGTCTATCAAGGCACCGAAGTAATCTTGGGTCGCGCCAAAGTGGTAGTCACCAAAACTGGCATGAACACCGAACTGGGGCGCATTGCCGCCATGATTCAGGGAGTAGAAAGCGAACCCACCCCCCTGCAACAGCGGATGACTCAACTAGGGAATGTGCTGGTCACAGGTTCTCTGATTTTAGTGGCCTTTGTGGTGATTGGTGGCACCCTGGTGAACCAAAGTGCTTTTCGGGACTTATTAGAAATTTCCCTAAGTATGGCCGTGGCGGTGGTTCCCGAAGGTTTGCCAGCGGTGATTACCGTGACTTTGGCCTTGGGGACGCAAAGAATGGTCAAGCGGAATGCCTTGATTCGCAAACTCCCCGCCGTGGAAACCTTGGGTTCTGTTTCTACCATTTGTTCCGACAAAACCGGCACCCTAACCCAAAATAAAATGGTGGTGCAACGGGTGCAAACCGCTAGTTACAGCTTACGGGTCACGGGAGAGGGCTATGAACCTTTGGGGGAATTTAAAATAGAAAATCCCTCTCCCTCTGGCAACGGTCACGCCCCCGGAATAGCCAGCGAACAGCTACAAAACGATCCAGAAGTGCGATCGCTTCTCCTCACTTGCGTCCTCTGTAATGATGCTCAGTTGCAGGAAGAAAAGCAGCAATGGACAATTCTCGGCGACCCCACCGAAGGCGCCCTCTTAGCCCTAGCAGCCAAAGGCCAATTAGAGCAAAAAAAATTAACCCGTCAAATGCCCAGGGTCGGGGAGTTTCCTTTCTCCTCGGAAACTAAGCGCATGAGCACCATTTGTCAGCAGCCATCTTCCGAGGGTGCTTATGCCATGTACACCAAAGGCTCCCCAGAGTTGACCATTAACCGCTGCACGCAAATTCAGCAAGGGGCAGAAATTAAACCCCTGACGGCGGAAAAACGAAAGGAAATTTTAAATCAGAACGATCTGATGGCGGCGCAAGGGTTGCGGGTCTTGGGATTTGCCTACAAGCCTCTCACCGATGTATTTCCCGCTGACACCAGCCAACAGGAGGCGGAACAACAGTTAGTCTGGCTGGGCTTAGTCGGGATGCTGGATGCCCCCCGTCCCGAAGTTCGCGCCGCTGTCGCCAAATGTCGCCAAGCGGGAATTCGTCCGGTGATGATTACCGGAGATCACCCCCTGACCGCTAAGGCGATCGCCTCTGACCTGGGCATTGCCCAAAGCGGCGATCGCGTCCTAATTGGTCAAGAATTAGAACAACTCAGTCAACCGGAACTAGAACAGCAAGTTGAGCGAGTCAGCGTCTATGCGCGAGTATCCCCAGAACATAAACTACGCATTGTCAAAGCCCTGCAAAGTCGCGGTCAATTCGTGGCCATGACCGGGGATGGGGTCAACGACGCCCCCGCCTTGAAACAAGCAGATATTGGTATTGCGATGGGCATCACGGGCACCGATGTCAGCAAAGAAGCCAGTGATATGGTGCTCCTGGATGATAACTTTGCCACCATTGTGGCCGCTACCGAAGAAGGGCGAGTAGTCTACAGCAACATTCGCCGATTCATTAAATATATTCTCGGTTCCAATATTGGCGAAGTGCTCACCATTGCCTCTGCCCCCTTATTGCTACCCGTGGCGGATGTCCCCCTGACTCCATTGCAAATTCTCTGGATGAACTTAGTCACCGACGGCTTTCCCGCCCTTGCCCTCGCCGTGGAACCCCCCGAACCGGATGTAATGAAAACTCCACCGAATAGTCCCCGGGAGAGTATCTTTGCCAGAGGATTGGGACTCTATATGGTGCGAATTGGGATTATTTTTGCTATTTTGACCATTACCCTAATGGGTTGGTCTTATGACCATGCCACCAAGAATTACAATGAGATTCTTCAGCCGGATCGGTGGAAAACAATGGTCTTTACAACTCTGTGTATTGCCCAAATGGGACACGCGATCGCGGTTCGTTCTAAAACTCGCTTAACCATCGAAGTCAACCCCTTTTCTAATCCTTATGTATTGGGGGCGGTGGTGATTACCACCATTCTTCAATTAATGCTAATTTATGTCGAACCCTTGCGGAATTTCTTTGGCACTCAAGTGATCGATGGATTAGAGTTACTCGTTTGCCTCGGATTTAGTGTTTTAATGTTTGTCTGGATTGAGTTGGAAAAACTCTTTGTCCGCTGGTATAAATCCCGGAAAAAGGCTTAGGATAAATCTCAGCAAAATTAATTATGTAGCAGGGTGGGCAAAATTTGGACTGAAAAATTTTTTGTAATTATGTAGGGTGGGCAATTTTTTGCCCACCTTACGCAAAAGTAAAACTGATACAGGTAGGGTGGGCAATTTTTTGCCCACCTTACGCAAAAGTAAAACTGATACAGGTAGGGTGGGCAAAAAATTGCCCACCCTACGCAAAAGCTACTATTTTCAAGAATGTATATTAAAAATATCTACTTAAAACATTTTCGCAACTATCAAGAACAACCCTTAGAATTTTCTTCCGTAAAAAATATTTTACTGGGAGAAAATGCCCAAGGAAAAACAAATTTACTCGAAGCGGTAGGGTTGCTCTCTACCTTAAAAACCAACCGGGCTAGACGCGATCGCGACCTGATTTTGCACGGAGAAAATATCAGCCAAATTGCCAGCACCATTAACCGGGAAACCGCCCCCATTGAATTAGCCATCACCCTACGCCATAGCGGACAACGCACCTGTACCATTAATGGCGAAGGTTCGCGCAGGCAGATGGATTTTATCGGCCTATTAAATATTGTCCAATTTTCCAGCTTAGACTTAGATTTAGTCCGGGGAGGCCCGGAACAACGGCGCAATTGGTTGGATGAATTATTAATCCAACTTGAACCAATTTACGCCCATATTTTACAACAATATAATAAAGTCTTGCGCCAAAGAAATGCCCTGTTAAAAGAATTAAAAAAACAAGAGCATATCTTAAACTCCCAAAAATCACAATTGGCTTTATGGGATGCCCAATTAGCCACCCTAGGCGCCCGAGTCACCGTCAGGCGATCGCGGGCTTTACAGCGACTCGCCCCCATTGCCGAAACCGGACATCATGCCATCAGCGGTCACAGCGAAACCTTAGAAATTAAATATTTACCCAACATCGAAGCCATGCAAGACCCCACAGTCCGGGAGTCTGCCCAAAAAGCTGAACTGGCTTTCTTGGCAAAAATCCAAAGTCGGGCGATCGCCGAACAACACCAAGGCACCAGCTTAGTCGGGCCACACCGTGACGAAATTGCCTTTTTTCTCAACCAGCAACCTGTCCGGCAATTTGCCTCCCACGGACAACAACGCACCCTAGTCTTATCTCTCAAACTCGCCGAACTCAAACTCATCGAAGAAGTCGTCGGCGAACCCCCGGTACTCCTCCTGGATGATGTCCTCGCCGAACTCGACCCCAAAAGGCAAAACCAACTATTTCATACCCTTGGCGATCGCTTTCAAACCCTGATCACCACCACCCACCTTGACCAATTCGCCCAACAGTGGATCGACGCCGCCCAAATTTTCACCGTCAAAAGCGGTCAAATTTTCTGATAATTTCAATTATCTGTTGGTTGTTATTTGTTGGTTGTTATTTGTTGGTTGTTATTTGTTGGTTGTTATTTGTTGGGTAGGGATTCTTTGGGTAGGGATTCTTTGTTTGTTGTTTGTTATCCGTTAGACAAGAATGCTTTGCTTTCATTATAAAAAGCCTCATCCGTTGCCACATTCGGGGCAACCACCGCAAAAAAAAGGAATTGCCCCTACCATCCTCACACTAATCCGCTTACTATTGCGATGTAGTTAATGGGTGGGTTACGGACGGATGGAATTAAGGTTAATTGTTTTTCCCTCAAATTTCCGCGAACACACCCTACATTTACTATTACGATGTAGTTAATGGGTGGGTTACGGCTGGAATTAAGGTTAATTTTTTTTCCCTCAAATTTCCGCGAACACACCCTACGTTTACTACATTTACTACTGGTGCGTTACGGCTGGAATTAAGGTTAATTGTTTTTCCCTCAAATAATTGCCAACCTAACACACCCTACGTTTACTAATTTCTGATTCGGGTAGCATGGGTAATGTAAAATAAAAAGTTGTGCCGACATCGACTTCAGATTTTAGCCAAATTTTTCCCCCGTGACGTTCCACAATTTTCTTACAAATCGTCAAACCAATCCCTGTACCGGGATATTCGCGATCGGTATGTAAACGTTGAAAGATCTGAAAAATATGTTCAAACTCTCTATCTGGGATGCCGATGCCATTATCTTCAATGGCAATCAGCCATTCACTCCCTTGAGTCCGATCCGGTTTACGTTCTGTCATCTGCATCAACCATTTCGCAGCCGATGAAACCGTTGGCTGATGACTATTAGCAGTCGGTTTGAACCCGTTTTTACTTTCTAGTCCATTGGGGAAAATCTCTGCAGAGACTTTAATTTTTGGCTGAATCCCCGGATGTTGAAATTTAATCGCATTAATCAACAAGTTTTGCCAAAGTTGTTGTAATTGGGTTCGATCACCCATCACTGTGGGTAGTGGTTGCTGGCATATAATTTCTGCCTCAGTTTTTTTAATCGACCATTCTAAGGAACATAAAACTTCTTGAAAAGCTGAGTTTAAATCAATCGGTTCAAAGGATTTAGCCTGAGTTTGAATCCGAGAATATTCCAACAAATCCTTAATCAGATGGTTCATCCGATTCGACCCCTCGACAATGCGATCAATATAATGGCTGGCTTTTTCATCAAGCATCGATTCGTATTTTTTGCCTAATAAGCGAGCAAACCCCATCGTCGTTTGCAACGGAGACTGTAAATCGTGAGAAACAATATAAGCAAATTGTTCCAATTCTTGATTAGATTCCGCCAGCTTGCTATTTAAATCCGCCAAGTTTTTATTTTGCTCCGTCAATTGCAGATTTTGTGCGGCAATAATCTTGCGTTGCCGTTGAATGATCAGTTGATGTTCAACGCGGGCTAAAACCTCCT
The DNA here is from genome assembly GCF_040564635.1 of Planktothricoides raciborskii GIHE-MW2. Classification (NCBI taxonomy): domain Bacteria; kingdom Bacillati; phylum Cyanobacteriota; class Cyanophyceae; order Oscillatoriales; family Oscillatoriaceae; genus Planktothricoides; species Planktothricoides raciborskii. Next base: position 3,375,345 of record NZ_CP159837.1, on the reverse strand, counting down.
TCACATGAAAAGGTTTAGTAATATAGTCTACTCCTCCCAACTCAAAGGCTTTAACCTTATCGATTTCCCCATCCAAAGCACTTAAAAAAATAATGGGTATTTGGGCGGTTTTTTCTGATTCTTTGAGTTGCCTACAGACTTCATAGCCATCCATTTCCGGCATCATAATATCCAGGAGAATTATGTCAGGGGGATCGTAATAGGCAGCATTAAGTGCTTGTTTACCGTTGATGACCTGACGCACTTCATAGCCATTTTCCGTGAGAATACTAAACAACAGTGCGGCATTTTCTAAGCGATCGTCAACAACTAAAATATCTCCATTTTTTTGAAAAAATTGCTCTGTATTCATGGTTTATTCATTCTTACTTAAAAAAACGAGTGTATCAAAATCAAGATTGTCAAATAACTCCGTTAAACCCTGAATCAGCCATTGATTTTCCGGGGGTATTTTTTGAATCAATTGTTGAATCATTTTACCTCGGGCACTGAGGGCAGCAAAATGGAGTTGGGAAATCCACTCACTCGGCATGACCGCCAAATCTTCAGGGGTCATTTTTATTTGAGGAATTGCTGGTGCATCTGCGGAAATTGAACATGATTCCTGATATATATACTTTACACCGAGATAAAAAGAAATTTTCTCAAGGAGCAAATTTTCTGGAAAGGGTTTCGGCAGAAAGTCATTACATCCCGCTGAGATGATGGCAGCCCGTTCCGACTCAAAAGCACTAGCCGTTAAAGCAATAATGATGGGTGCTTCACCATTAACTGATGCCCGAATTTCTTTAGTAGCTTGATACCCATCCATCACCGGCATCCGAATATCCATAAAAATTAAGTGCGGCTGCCAACTATGCCACAGAGACACCGCTTCTTCTCCATGACTGGCTTGCTGTACCTCAAAGCCAATTTGTTCTAACAATTTCACCAAAAGTTTACGGGAAGCCCAAATATCTTCAACCACTAAAATGCGGTAATGAGGTTGATTTGGTGCCAGCCCAATCACCATCGATCGGGCGGTAGACACTTCAATTTCACTCTGGGCGAGTAAGTCTTCCAACTCATCCGCTGCTACAGGTTGAAACTGTATGTCAAATTTAAAAACACTTCCCTTTCCTAGGGTACTCTCAACCGCGATCTGCCCACCCATTAACTTAACAAATTGTTGACTAATGGCCAAACCCAGACCGGTTCCTTCATTGGATTGTTTGCCGCTTTGACTTTGAAAAAAGGCATCAAACAAGCTTTGCAGTTCTTCTCGGGCAATTCCCGGTCCCGTATCGGTTACGGCAAAAATTAACCGATCGCGGTGTAGTGGGTCTGAGGGCTTTGCATTGAATTGATTCGCTTTAGCGATCCGCTGTGCGAAATCGCTCTGGTAATCTTCCGGGCTGTGGATCGCTGAGGATTTTGAAGATGTTGTTACTTCCAGGGTGACGCTGCCAGACTTGGTAAATTTAATGGCATTACTCAGGAGATTAATTAATATTTGACGCAGTTTATTTTGATCTGCTTTAATATATTTAGGAAGCTGCTTACTTCGGATAATATTGAACTTCAAACCTTTGATTTCAGATCGGATCTCTAGCATATCATAAAGATTATCAAGCATCCGATCTAAATTAAAAATTTCCACATTCTGGGTAATCCGACCAGCTTCAATTTTGGAAAGATCCAATATCTCATTGATCAAGGCAAGTAGATGCTCTCCCGATCGCAGAATAATTTCTAACTGTTCTCGCTGTTCTGATTTTATTTGCGAATTTCGTACCAGCAGTTGAGTAAAACCCAGAATTGCATTCAGGGGAGTTCTTAGTTCATGGCTCATATTGGCTAAAAAGATACTTTTCGCCCGGTTAGCGGCATCGGCCGCTTCTTTAGCTTCTTGTAAGGCAGCTTCCACTTGTTTTTGAGTGGTAATATCCCGGGAAGAACCTTGAATTTTGATAACTTTTCCCGTGCTATCGGCAATGGGAACTAAGGTGGTGAGGAGGTGGCGATTTCCCTGGGGTAGATCAATGGTTTCCTCATAGTTAATCGGTTTTTGAGTATTCAGACATTCCTGAAATTTTTGCCTAAAATTGGTGGTGTATTGCGGCGATCCCACTGCCGACAAGCTCTTGCCGACCACAGCCAATCGACTCATATGAAATAACTGTTCATTTGTGGGATTAATCGTTTTATAAATTAACTCTCCATTGTCTTGGATATCCAGCAGAAAAATACTCTCCGCCGAATGATCGAAAATCCCTGCATACAGGGCTTCCGAGTCTCGGAGTTCTGCTTCCATTTGCAAGCGAGAAAAATAACTATAAATCATTTCTCCTACCAGGCGCAACATTTGAGCATCTTCATTAGACCAATCCTGATTCATTTCATAACTATGCAGGTCAATGCTGCCCCATAAATTACCCACGGAATCGACCGGGAAAAGGCGATCGCGATCGGCTTCAGGGTTTTCCCCGCTGTGACTCAGATCGTGGTTAAAAATTGGCACAGCTAACACAGACCTCACGTTCCTAGATTGAAAATATTGTCTTTCAATGTTCGCGTTGACTGGCAAACTATCAATATGAGAAACGATAATATTTTGATTGGCATTTAACTGCTGCATCCACCAAGGAAAATTTTCGGCGGCTAAATATTTAACTGCCGGAAAATTCTCAAATCGCTCCCCAAATCCATCGCCGTTGTGCCATTCAGCAATCACCGCTATCTTCCTACAGTTTTCCGTAAAATAGTTAACAAAAACCCGATTCGCTCCCACCGCCAGACCAATGGTTTTTAACACTTCCTTAATCTCGCGACTCTGGCTGGTGACTAACTGTCGAGAAACTTGGGCAACAGCGCTTTCCACTGCGAGGCGGTATTGCAATTTAATCTCAGTAGTTTTGCGTTCTTGGATATCCTCCACAATACCAATTAGGTATTTGGGTTTTTCCTCCGCTTCATAAACCACAGACACCACAATTTTCACCCAGTGAATTTGACCATGCTTTCTAATATATCTTTCTTCTAGTTCATAAGTTCTTATTTGGTTATTTACAACTTGATTTAAATAATTCAAATGCTTATCTAAATCTTCTGGATGGATATAATTTTGAAATTTTTGATTTAATAATTCAGCTTCATCGTATCCCAATATTTCACAAAACCTTTGATTTAATTGCAGAAATTTCCCAGAAATACTTCTTCTAAATATCCCCACGGCTGCTTGTTGAAAAATAACTCTGAATCTTTGTTCGCTATTGATTAAGGCTATTTCCGATCGTTTGCGATCGCTAATATCTTCTACCGCATAAATAAAATACTTGGGTTGATTCAGTGGATTCGCTGACGGGTTAGCGAAGCTATCGCGCATCAAAGACACCATCACATTCACCCAAACAATTTCGCCCTTTTTAGAGATATAGCGTTTTTCCATTGAATAGTGAGAAATCGTCCCACGTAACAACTGACTGATATACTCTTCACTTTCGCGCCGATCTTTGACAATAGTAAGATTTTGAAACGTTCGTTCTAAGAGTTCTTCACGAGCATAACCAACAATATCACATAACTTTTGATTTCCCCGGAAAAATTGGCCATTTAAAGTACAAATACTCATGCCCACCGCTGCTTGTTCAAAAATGGCGCGAAAGCGTTCTTCACTTTCTTTCAAGGCTAATTCTGCCCGGTGGCGATCGCTCACATCTAACACGAAGGAAAACAGCGACAAAAACTCCCCTTGATTATTTAACAAAATCGAGTTATACCACTGACAATATAAATGAGTGCCATTTTTCGTAAAATTAATCGTTTCAAAAATCATTCGAGGTTGTTTTTTATTTTTCATCCGATCCAGAACTTCGGCAAAATTTTCCCAGGATTCCTCGTAAATAAATCCCCAGTCGTCGTAACGTTTACCGATCGCCTCAGAAGATAACCAACCAAAAATTTTTTCTGCCGTACCCGACCATTGAGACACGCGATAATCCTGAGTCCATTCAATAAAACCCAACGGAGAATTTTCTAGATGGAATTCTAATTGCTGATGAGTCACTTGGAAAGCTTCCGTATTTTTCTTGCGCTCGGTGACATCTTCAGAAATACCGGCAATTCTCATCACTTTTCCTCGTCGATCCAGTACGGGAAAACTCCGCTCGTAAATCCAGCGAATTTCCCCGTCACCGCGCACAATCCGATATTCTAAAGAAGTCGATGAGCCTAGGGTTTGGCGATGCAAATTCATCCGAAACCGCTCGCGATCCTCTGTATAAATACTGTCAAAGAGATTTAAAGGATTTTCATAGAGACTGTCGCAAGTTTTGCCCCAAATCTTTTCATACGCTGGACTGACATATAAAATCTTCAGAGGCACCAAGGTCAACAGCCAAAACACATCCTCAATATTGTCCGCTAACTGGCGAAAGCGTTCTTCGCTTTCTCGCAGGGCAGACTGGGCTTGGCGGTGTTCCGTAATATCTCGCAAGGACACCACATAAAGGGATTCTCCGGGGAATTGAGAGGGCGCGACCAGCATTTCCCCAATCCGAATTTGTCCCGAAGATTGCATAATTTCTAACTCGGTGGTTTGACCAACGGCCATTGGCCACTGCAACTCGGCCTCTAGCAGGTCTTCTAGGGGTTGATTAAATAATTTGGCCGCTGCGAGATTCGCAAATCTAATCACTCCCTGGGGATCTACAATCAGCAGACCTTCAATACTATTGGTCAACATATTATATAACTGGGCTTCGTTTTGGCTGAGTTGCTGCCAAATCAATTGATTGTTGGTAATATCGATCGCCGTCCCCAGAATTTGCACGGGGATCCCGTCAGCATCTCTGGTAAAAACCAAATGCTGACAACTCAACCAGCGCCAAGAACCATTCTGATGTTTCAGTCGATATTCCGTAGAAATCGCTTCTCCATCCCCCAGAGTTGGAAAGCGGTCAGAAAAAAGCTGCTGAAAGATAAACGTATCATTGGGATGCACTCGTTGGCATAAAAAATTCCAGCCACCTTGCTGAATTTCCGGCTGGCTGTAACCCAATATCTGAGTAATTTGTTGATTAAAATAGAGATTCTGACCGCTTTTTAGATCGTAGATATAGACCAATTGCGGCAAACTGTTGAGCATATTTTCCATCAGCAGTTGCCGCTGTTGCCGTTGGGCGGCAATCTGTTTGTAGGCCGTGCTGTCTAAGGCAACCCCAAGGATCTGTTGGACTCGACCGTCGGCAGTTCGAGAAAAGACAGTTTCTTGACAGTCGAGATAGCGATCGCTGCCCCAGATATCTTTCAGTCGAATTTCTCGATGGCAAATTTTCCCATCGGCAACGGTGTGCCACTGTTGAACTTGCTCTGCGGTGAGGGCTAACGGATCCCCCGTTCCCTTTGGGTTTGGCATATTTGGGTCTGGGATATAAGTTAGCCATTGGCTAATTTCTCGGTTCACATAGACGGGGCTTTCCTGGGTCAAATCATAAACATAGACCAGCACCGGAATAGTATCGAGTAATTTGTGCAAAAAATCAGGGGTTTTCCTGGTCAGCACCTGGGTAGGTTTTGCTTGAAGCTGCCGGGGATAAGCGATAGTTAATCTAAGCGATCGCTCGACTATCGGCGCACAGATTTGATCCCGCACCCAATAATCAGCGGCACCTGCGGTCAACAACTCCATCCCCTCTGCCGATCTGTCTACCAACCAAATCACTGGGACTGGACGTAATCCCGTCATCCAATAGGCCAAATTGGAAAACTCCTGGGAAAAATGCCCATCAATCACATAACCATCGTATCCGGCAGGCGGCATCGTGTTGAGATTGTCGCCCTGAGACCATCTATATCGCTGGCATTGAAATGTCTGAATTTTATCGAGCAAATTACCAACTTGTTTATAGTCAGCTTCGTCAAAATTCACGAATAATACGCGGAACATAGCACCATTCATCGGTGAGTGGCTCCTACGAAATTAAAGAAGAATGATTTTTATCTACTGAAGCATCAAGCATTAATGTCTGGTGGGCATTGACCACCAATTCCCCAGATATTGAATTTACCTTTAGAGTATCAGCCCCCTGTGCCGTCTTGATTTATCAAAAGCTAGGGAAAAAATTGTTGAGGAGTCATCTTGGGGGCTTGGGGGAGTGGCTGGATCCCTATAAATTCGCCAGTTCGCGGCAGATCAGATCCGGTGAGATTTTATGAATTCTTTCTCACACCTGTTTATATTTTACTACTGGTTTCGGCAGAATTTGTTAAAACATAAAAAATCACCCCTGAAGGTTTGCCAAAGATTTATTTTATCAAGCGGGGGTTTAGTTTGAGAAAATAATCCGCTATGATATTTAATCAGAATATCTAGTCAAATCATAAAAAAATGTTAACAATTGATGTACAGTCTTTAAGAAAAGTTTATCCTGTAGCCAATAAAAGTCCCGGAATCAAAGGAAGTTTGCAGCATTTTTTTCGCCGCAACTACCTGATGATTTCTGCCGTAAAAGATGTGTCCTTTCACATAGAACCCGGAGAAGTTGTCGGATTTCTAGGGCCAAATGGCGCGGGAAAAACCACCACCTTAAAAATGCTCACGGGCTTAATTCATCCTTCGAGTGGTGTGGTCACGGTGGCCGGTCACGTACCATTCCGCCGTCAGGAAGAATTTCTGAAAAAAATTACCCTAATCATGGGGCAAAAACAGCAGTTAATTTGGGATTTACCCGCCATAGATTCCCTGAAGATTAATGGGGCTGTTTATGGTATTCCTCAGACCGAATTACGGCGCACCATTGATGAGCTAACTGAGATGCTGGGACTAGAAGGAAAGCTTACCCAACCTGTGCGAAAACTTTCCCTGGGAGAACGGATGAAAGCGGAGTTAATGGCGGCTTTATTACATCAACCGAAAATTTTATTTTTAGATGAACCAACCCTGGGTTTAGATGTGAATGCTCAAGCCGCAGTGCGGAATTTTCTCCGAGATTATAATCAACGCACGGGGGCGACGATTCTGTTAACCAGTCATTATATGGCGGATATTACGGAATTGTGCGATCGCGTCATTGTTATTTATGGCGGTGAATTAATTTATGATGGCAGTTTAGATCAGTTACTTGAGCGGTTTGCCCCTTACCGAGAAGTGCAAATAGAACTAGCTCATCCATTACCCAAAGAGGAAGATGACCCCGAATTGTTAAATATTTTACAGCAATTTGGAGAAATTGAATCCGTGGAAGGGCAGTCGGTTCGCCTGTTGGTTGATCGCCAAGAATTAACCGGGGCGATCGCCAAAATCCTGGAAAAGTTAGATATCTTAGACTTAACCATTACCGACCCACCCATTGAAGCCGTCATTGGTCGAGTCTTCCAAAACGGCAGTCTTGATTAATAGGCTTTTTCCACTTAAAATAACTGAAAAATCGCCTTTTAAATTACCTTCTATGTATCGATTTTTTCGCCTAGCAAAAACATTTTTAGCGGTTTACTACTCTTATATGGTAGAATACCGCGCCGAACTCATATTATGGTCTTTATCCAACTCCTTACCCATCATTTTAATGGGGGTGTGGATGGAAGCAGGCGATCGAGGAAACTTTGCCATGAATTCCATCGAATTCGCTCGCTATTTTCTGGCAGTATTCTTAGTCAGACAACTGAATGTAGTCTGGGTAATTTGGGAATTTGAAACCCAAATCGTCCAAGGAAAACTATCACCAAAACTCTTACAACCTGTTGACCCAGTGTGGCACCATATCGCCGGACATCTGGCGGAAAGATTAGCTCGAATGCCCTTTGTAATTGGCTTAATGTTACTATGCTTTACGCTCTATCCCCAGGCCATTTGGATTCCTAGTTTGGGCAATGTTTTATTAGTTTTACTCTTAATTTCCCTGGCCTTTATCTTGCGCTTTTTAATTCAATATACCTTAGCACTCTTTGGCTTTTGGCTCGAAAGAGTATCGGCATTAGAGCAGGTATGGCATTTACCTTATATCTTTACTTCCGGGTTAATTGCCCCCTTAGCCGTCTTCCCGGATCAACTGCGAGAAATTATTCTTTGGACACCTTTTCCTTATATGCTTTATATCCCGGCTTCTTTATTAATCGGATTGCCCGTGGATATCGTCCGTTGTTTATTAGTCATCTTGAGTTGGACTGTCGTGATTTTTCTGCTAAATCGCTGGTTATGGCGACGGGGTTTGCGACACTATTCCGGTATGGGGGCTTAATTACCTAGTAGGGTGGGCTTGCATTTTGCTTTGCCCACCCTACAAATGCTTATTCCTCAGCGCCTAAATCATCCATACTGTCATCATCGGCCTCGGTAGAATCTGTAGGGTGATGATTCAGTTGATTAATCAGCGATAAAACCCGACTGCCACGTTCGATGGAAATATCCTCAACAAAGACAATTTCTGGGGTACGACGCAGCCGAACTCGATGACCCAGTTCACTGCGGACATAGCCAGTGGCAGATTTTAACCCTTTCATGGTTTCACGGCGGGCTTCTTCTGTGCCATAGATACTCACAAAGATTTTGGCGTGTTGGAGGTCGCCTGCAACTTCCACATCCGTGACGCTGACCATCCCAGCGCCCACTCGTTCATCTTTGATATCATGGAGCAACATTTGGCTGATCTCCCGTTTAATCAGGGAGGCCACACGGGAAACTCTACGTTCCGTAGCCATAACTATTTCGCTCCCTTACTTACTTGATCGTTGTAGACTTTGGCAATCTGTAGGATTGCAATATATTTATATAGTCTAGACTGGCAGTAGGCTAATTGCTATCCCATTGCCAAATAACTAAAATCTTATGGAAGCCCTGGTAGCGATCGCTCGCGGCAGTTTTTAGGCTGGCCATAGAACTATCATGCCAGACCTAGCATCGCCCGGAGGGTGAAGGAAATAAAGAAAAGGCCAGCGACGAAAAAGCCAATCAGCGCGATCGCCGTTGCTGGTTTTTGTAGCAAGGGCTTCAGCCAACCAAAGGTGAAAAAGAAAATCCCCAGCATCACCGTGACAAAGTAGCTGGCATAGCGGGAGACGTTTTGGAAGAATTCGTTCATAGTAATGGTATGGATTTTATGGTATCGGACAAGGAATCGTGTAGGGGCGCGGCGGAAAAGCCCCCAGAGATCGCCCTTCTGCTGTAAGTTATCATATCTAAAAGAGTGCGCTTGCCGAAATCTCGATCTTTCCCAACTATCAAAATTTCTGACTAACATCATCCGTCAAACATCTCCTAGACTGAAAAAAGCAACTTTAAGGAAAGCTTTTTATGACTACACAGATCCAACCAGAGACCACTCAAGAGTTATCCAGCCCAGACTTGCTGAACAATTCCACATCCATTAACTATGTCGAAGAAATTGAAACGGTCATTGCGGGAATGGCCGAAGACCAAAAAGTGATGGTAGGCCAAAATGAGGCGGGCTATCAGTGGAAATTTAAGTACGGCAGTGTTGATATCTTTGTGCAACTAACTGGGACATCCGACGAGGATATGTTCACCGTTTGGTCTTCGGTGCTGTCATTGCCTGCCAAGGATGAAGCCAAACTGATGCGGCTGCTGCTAGAGATGAACTGGTCTGGGACGTTTGAAGCCCGTTATGCGATCGTGGACAACCAAGTGGTTGTGTTAGCTAGTCGCACCGTGGAGGATCTCTCTCCGGTAGAAATTTCTCGCGCTATTACGATTGTGGCCACGATCGCGGATGATAGTGATGAACCCCTGATGGAAGAATTCGGTATCGCATGAAGAATCCAGCCAGTTCTGCCCCTTGGCGTCTAATTCCCCCAATGGAAGCCACCGGGGAGCAACTGATGGCGATCGATCGGTGGCTGTTACAACAACACCGACTGGGTAAACATCCACCGGCTTTAAGGTTTTATACCTGGTCGCCGGTGGCGATTTCTTTGGGCTATCATCAACGACATTGGCCCAAGTCTTGGGAAAATTTGACCTATCTTGGTCAGCCCGTGGATTTGGTCAGACGCCCTTCTGGGGGTCGGGCGGTGCTGCACCAAGGGGATTTAACCTATATGGTGGTTACTTCCGAGGTGACAGGGGATGTAACCGGCGAAGTGAAAGGCGATGCCCCAAGGAATCCCCGTTTCGGGAATCGCCTGCAAGCCTATCAAGAGATTTGTCAGTTTTTGATTCAAGGGTTTCTGTCCCTGGGAATTCACCTGGACTATGGCACTAGCAGACAGGTGGAAAGAACCAAACCCCCCAAGGAAAATGTGAATTGTTTTGGCACCGCCACCGTAGCAGATTTAGTGTTGCCCGACGGCGCTAAGTTGATTGGCAGCGCCCAACTGCGTTCGCGGGACGGGCAACAAACCTACTACTTACAGCATGGGTCGATTCAACTACAACCAGATCCGGATCTGTTTTGTCAGGTTTTTGGGGCAGAGGCATTGGCCAAAATTGGCCGCAGCGATCGCTTTCCCCCGTCTTTGCCCCGCGATCGCGCCTCCCTAATGCCGATCTTGATTAACGCCTTAGTTCAAGCGGCCCAAGATTGTTGGGGGGTTAAGTTCTACACCCAGCCACTCACTGAGGCGGAATGGGCAGAAATTGGTTGTTAGTTGGTGGTTGGTGGTTGGTGGTTGTTTGTTGTTTGTTGTTGGTTGGTGGTTATTCGCTGGTCAAACAACAATGAACAAACAACCACCAACAATCAACAATCAACAATGAACAAACAACAACCAACAATCAACAATCAACAATATTGTTGGTTTTAGCGATTAATTATTCTTCGGTAGCATCAGCGATCGCCCCTAATTGAAAACCGGGGGGATACTTGCCTTCTTCTTTGATTCGCTTAATCTCCGCCGAAGAAATGGGAATATTCAGCTTTTTCCCTAAAGCCGCCACAATATCCCCGCGATCGATCACACCGGAAACCGCACCCGCTGGAGACAGTACCGTAATCCAGGGTAAATTCTTGGCTTCCATCAGCTTAATCACTTCTACCAGGGACGACCGTTCGCCGACGCTGATTAATTCTGGCAAGGGATGGACAATGCTATTTAAGGTTTGATTGTCCCAGTCGCTGCGAGAAATCATCCGCAGATCGTTGGGCTGAACTAGGCCGCGATACCGACCATGAGCGGCGGCAAAATAGATCGAATAGCGATCGTCAGACAGGATATATTCATCGGCAAAGGTACGGAGGGTCATGTCGGCATTGACCACGCGAAAAGCACGAGTCATGGCATCTTCCGCATGGATATTTAGTAAGGCTTCTTGTAAATTGGTAAAGCGATCATATGCAGTGGCATTCTGAAAGGCAAACCAGCCAATTAGGGAAATCCATAAACCACTGAAATCATCGGCTAAAAAGACCAGAAATAGCCCCAGGGCGATCGCGGTCATACCCAAAGCTTTGCCGGTTTTCGCTGCCCAATGCACCCCGGCAAAGCGATCGCCCGTGAGTTTCCACACCGCTGCTTTGAGTACCTGACCCCCATCCAGGGGTAAACCAGGAATCAGATTAAACAAGCCCAAAACTAAGTTAATTCTGGATAAATCGGCAACCAGAGATTGAAGTAAGGACTTGTCTGGCAAAAATTTGCCCACCACTGCCAGCAGCACAAATAAAATAAAACTCACCGCAGGACCTGCGATCGCCACTTGAAACGCTTCTTCGGGAGTTTTGGACTCTCGGTCAATCGCCGCAATGCCCCCAAAAATAAACAAAGTAATCGAGTTAACTTGGATGCCTTGCGACCGCGCCGCCAGACTATGCCCCAACTCATGCAGCAATACAGAACCAAATAACAACAGCGCCATTGCCAAGCCCGCACTCCAAGCCAGAACGGGTTGCCATCGGTTAGCAAATTCTAACCCATTCGCCAAAGTCATCAATGTAATAATAATTAACCAAGAAGAATCTATATATAGAGGAATGCCAAATATAGATCCGATGCGCCAACCTGCCTGCATAACCCTTTCCCTTCCTTGTTAGCCGGACTTTTCCAATAGGAGAAGACCCTTTGTTTAATCCTGTTTCCCCTATTGTAGATAATTTGAGCCTCGTTAATTGATACCGGGCTAAATTTGGGAAAATTTAACTAAAAATTAATAATCTGATTTACTGATTTATTTTTAAATATTCGGGAAAGCAATAGAGATGGTTTCACCTGCCGTCTCTACTGCTGATGGGCAAAATACCGGGCAAAATACCGGGCAAAATACCGGACAAAATACCGGACAAAAATCACCTGATCGCTGAATGCACCGGAATTTTAGCTGAGACAGCAAAATCAAACCCGCGATCGAATAATTCCGCTCCCGAATTCAACGCCTTCTGATAACTGTTATCCCTAACTCTTGCAAAGCTTGCTGAATCATCGCATCCAGATCATCCTCAGCATTATCCCGTGCGGAAACCGGCCCATCTAAAAACTCTTTAATGGTGATTTTTTTATCGCGAAAATCTTTCACAAATGTTCTGACGTTTGCCAATTCTTCAATGTGCCTTTTCGCATCGGCCACCATGTAGTCAATCGGGTTTAACCCTTCTTTCTTAATTGCCCGATAGCTTTTCACCATCTCCCCTTCTGGAGTAGCTCGCATCCAGCGTAGTTCAGATTTTAAGTTTTCATATTGATTTTCCAGTAATTGATTATCCTGTTCCAGGCGATCGCACTGTCGTTCAATTTCGCTACTAGAAGCATTCGCCAAGTCAATAGATTGACCCACCTGATACTGGCGCTCAATTTCCAACAATCGAGCTAAATCTCCTTCCTCATAAGCGCGGTTAATTTCTTTCATCACCTCCGTGTAATGTTCCTGATTTTCTTGGTTATTCACCTTATCAGGATGAAAGACTTCTGCCAACCGGAGAAAAGTCCGGCGCATTTGCTTTAAGTCTCCACTTGCTTTAGACTTGTCATGGTCTGGTGGCGGATTATTTTCCTGGTTAAAATAATCCCCATCGAAGCCGAAATTAAAATCATCATCTTCGTCATCTTTGGCAGATTTATCGGCGTTTTTATCCTCCGCTTCATCTTCATCATTTGAATTATGCATTTTTTTCGGACTAATTATCCCTAACATCTGAAGCCTGCGATAAATTCCTTTGACTTCTTTTTGAGTTTTTTTCCCCAATTTACGAGTTTCAAAAATCTCCGCAAATAAAGCATGAATTTCTTGATCGAGTTCGATCAGTTCTTTATGAAACGGCTGAGTTTGTTGGATAATCTCAACCGCAATTTTTTGCATTTGCTCCAGAAAATTATTTAATTCTTTACGTTTTTTTTGAATTTGCTTCAGCAGCCATTGATGGTCTTTTTGTAATTCATCAAAGCGCAAATGAAAGGAAGACAGGGCTAAATCTGTATTCGGCTGCGGAGCGGTTTTTGTCTTTTTTTTGGCCATGTTTTGCGGCAGTTAATTAGGTTAATTACATTGAGTTAATCGGCAAATTAATCATTTAGTTACTGGTTGATTTAGTTATTAGTTATTGGTTATTCGTGATTCGGAAAAACCCCCAAATAACCAATAACTAATAACCAACAACCAATAAGCAACAACTAATAACCATTATAGCGGTTATGATCCCGATGAAGTACAGAGTTGTTCTGGATTCCCGCGCGGGAATGACAGGTTTTTTTGTACTTCATAACTCTGCCAAGTGCTATAAATGCAAAACTTATTCATCTTCATCAATCACCGCATTGCGGTCAAGAATCAGCAAGTTTCGCAATTGGTCTGTATCCAAATCAGTGAGCCAATTTTCTCCAGAACCAACCACTTGTTCTGCTAAGGCTTGCTTACTTTCGATTAAGTCGTGAATTTTCTCTTCTAGCGTACCACTACAAACAAATTTATGCACTTGCACGTTGCGGGTTTGCCCAATTCTAAATACTCGGTCAGTGGCTTGATTTTCTACGGCAGGGTTCCACCAGCGATCGAAGTGAAAAACGTGGTTAGCACGAGTTAAGTTTAACCCAACGCCACCGGCTTTTAAGGAAAGAATCATAATCGGTGGCCCTTGGGGGTCTTCTTGGAAGCGATCGATCATTTCTTCTCGTTGATTTTTCCGCGTCGCCCCATAGAGAAATAAAACTTCTCGTCCCAGTTGTTGTTCTAAATAAGGTTTCAGCAGTTTTCCCCATTCTGCAAACTGGGTGAAGATTAAGGCGCGATCGCCTTCAGAAATTAATTCTTCAATCATTTCCTCTAATCGCATTAATTTCGCCGAACGATGGCCTTTCTCCAGGGTTTGTTCCTTCAGAAATTGCGCCGGATGATTGCAAATTTGTTTCAGCTTAGTGAGTAATGCTAAAATAATGCCATGACGTTGGATGCCTTCCGCTGACTCCACTTCCGCCAGAGATTCATCCACCAATTTTTGATATAAACTCGCCTGTTCGTTGGAGAGTCCACAAAATACCGGCATTTCTTGTTTTTCCGGTAAATCTTGAATAATGGTTTTGTCGGTTTTGGTGCGACGGAGAATAAAGGGACGAACCAGCGATCGCAGAGTTTGCAATGATTCCGTGTCGCCATATTTTTGAATGGGAACCGCAAAGCGGCGCTGAAAAAATTGCTTGCTGCCCAAATAACCTGGATTGAGAAATTCTAAAATAGACCAGAGTTCTTGGAGTTTATTTTCTACCGGAGTCCCCGTCAGGGCAATGCGGAAAGATGCCTCTAAATTTCGCACTGCTTGGGATTGTTTCGCCAGGGGATTTTTAATATTTTGGGCTTCATCTAAAATAATCCCTTGCCACTTCACCCCTTTAAACGTCGCCTCATCTCGGTATAACAGAGGATAACTGGTCAGAACTACATTTTTCCGCTGAACGGCGATCGCGAATTGGTGGCTTTTATACCGTTTATCCCCATGATGCACCATCACTTTTAAACTAGGGCCAAATCGCTTCAGTTCTCGTTCCCAGTTGCCTAACACCGAGGTGGGACAAACTAATAAAACCGGGGACAATAAATTATTTTGTGCTTGCATATGAAGTAAAAAGGCGATGGTTTCTACAGATTTACCCAAACCCATATCGTCCGCCAAACAAGCCCCCAGACCCCAATTTTGTAAGAAATTTAACCAACTAGCCCCGCGTAATTGATATGGTCGCAAAGTGCCTTTTAAAGTAGCTGGCGGTTCAATATCTTTGAGGGCTTGATTATTGGTTAAAGTATTAAGTAATTCCTCCAGTTGTCCCCCGGCGCTAAAGTTAACTACGGGTAATTTTTGAATGGTTTGAGTATCCCCGGTGGCCAACCGTAAAGCATCTTCTAAGGATAAAGACATTTGCTCTTTGCGGGATTGGAAAAATTCTTGTGCCGCTTTAATATCCGGCGATCGCAATTCCACCCATTCCCCATTAATTTCTACCAAAGGAGAATTCAGCGCCACCAGTTTTTCAAATTCTGCCTTAGTTAAAGTTTGTCCCCCAATGCTTAATTCCCATTGAAAATTCAACAAACTTTGTAACCCTAAACCACCTTGACGGACTTTGGGGGTTTCCGCCCGAATACTCAAGCCCAACTTACTAGCCCAGCCGCCGGTATTAGACAAACTTTCCGGCATAATCACCCCTAAACCGCTATCCTCAAAGCGCCAAGCAGCAGCTTTAATAAACTGATAAGCTTCTTGGGGATTTAAGGCACAAGACTGAGGAGATTTCTGGTTTAAACTCGCTTCAATGGGGGGATAAATTCGCGAAGCTAACCCCAAACCGGCCAGCAAAGTTTCCTGGGGATTTTTAATTTTTCGCCCCTGATAAATGAATTCATCTACAGGATTTTGCCAAATCGTGCGGGCTTTCACCAAACAGTGAGGATTATCAACCGCTTGTAAGAAATAATGTAATGTCCAATGGGGGTCGCCGTAACAGGGGGGCATGAGTTCAAAACAGGCGCGAAACTTTTGTTGCCCCGCCAGATGATGTTTCACCGGCCCCGTCCAAGTTTCCCAAATAGCGCTAATTTTTTCGGCGACCGCTGGAGCCATTTTCTGCGGTTGTGGCGCCGCTAACTTTTCTAACCATTGGCGTAGAGGAACCGAGGTGATTTGGGGCTGAGACTGCCCCGTGAGGGCTTGGCGAATTTGAAGGTCAATTAAATGGTGTAAAACCGATCGCAGCAAGACTCGCCGGGGGATGAATAAATCTACGCACAGACCAATCTTGGCTTCCTGGGCTTCTGGTTCGCCTTCCCCTGGCGGTTGGTCTGGGGCGGCTGCGGCTTCTGGTTCTCCCTGATAAGTCCGACAGGCCAGGGGCATCAGGTGGACAAAGTTGTTAAAGCGGCTTTGGTCTGTGGCGCTGTCCAGAAGAGGTTGCCAACTTGCCACCATCCGCTCCCCTTGTGGGGCGAGTCCGGGGAGATATTTGCCCCGCGCTAGTAAATCTAAGGTCCATCGGGTCACATGAGACCAAAAGCGCAGGTCAGCCCCTAACCAGTTTTGCTCTTCGGTGACGCCCCCTAGGGGTAAGGCTTGTAAAAATTTTAAAGCGTCTACAGTGCCTAGGCGAATGCCTTCGACTTGCCAAGGATAGAGGGAAAGGGATGAGTAATTGGGATCGGTTTTGGCGGGAATGGTGGCACCGGAATGCAGGGGAATGGGGCTGCCAGTTTCCAGAATTTGAGTTGGCAGGGCGATCGCCTCTATGCCCCATTCAGAGACATACTCAGAGGTATTTGGTTGAAGATTCGCCTGGTAAAATCGCGATCGCTGTTTGCTTTTTGCTTTTTCTGGGGGCTTCTCCACGGGGATTTCCCACTTAATCCGGTTACTTTGCTGAAGTGACGTGAGAAAATCCGTGAATTCTGCTCCACTCATCCCCAGAGGATGTGGGGCGATCTCACTAGCGGGATTGTTCTCTCCATCGGTTATTTTCCGCCAAGTTTCTCCCCAAATAAATAGATAACTGCCCTGTTTTTCCAGTTTCCAGCTACCATGTAAAATTCCCATACTGATTCCGTTGCCTCAAAAATCTCTTTTACAGTTTATGCGATCTCGTTCGTTGACAGCTTTTTTAAAATTTAGTCAGATTTTTTTGACTCTATATTTGCCATAATATCACGAAAACCTGATTAATTTACCGCAACTTTACTAAGTTTTTATATTTTTTATATTTTTTATATTTTTTTGATTGGGGTGGATTATTTGCTAATTATCCGCTAATTATGTATAATAATTATCTGTGACGATTCTTAGAGCGATCATCTGACTGCCACCAATCTATCCTAGCCAGTTAACCTGGTTAACATAGAGCGGTGAAAATACGTCTCAAAATTCAAACATTTTCAGAAAATTATTTTGAGTGACGCCGCTCGACCAAACAAGCAAGAGGGAGATTTATCGAAGAATAAATCATCACGCCAAAGCATATTTTATCGCTAGAAATACTCAGAAACAGAGCCAATTTTCCGCCAGCAGGGAAAAATTAGTCGCTTCCCTCTCCAGTATTTTTAACTATCGGGTTGAAAATGTTCAAGAGCTTATCCTTTGTCTGAATTGAAATCCTGTATCTGGGGAATCCCCGGCCACTGGCCGCCGAACATACCAGAGTGGATGCCTCAGTTCTAATTTAAAGAGCATTTGTCACCTGAGTGGGTTATCATACATAGTTGATCCTAAAAGGTAAGACTGGAATAGCACTCTTGAGCGATCGTCATATCGAGTTAGCCAAGCCGTCGGTTCTCCTGAAAACTAAAAGCTCTGGGGAGGCAGAAAATGTAGCTGGAGTGACATCGGGCGATATTATACCACTGCCAGACCGAGTGGAAGCCGTGGAACAGTGGCCAGAAGCGGAACAAATGAGAAATTACAGGGGGAAAAAACTTTCTTCCTGGAGAAACACCACTGTAGGGGCGCAATGCTTGCCCCCTCGCCAATCATGTTGGAAAGCTTTGTGTCTCTCTTGATGAGTAAGATAGCTAAAGCATGAACATCCTAAAGTAGGATAGCGATTACCCCCCTCCCCCAGTTGGTTCCTCGCCCCAGCAAAACTTCGAATATTTGAAAACAGTGCTGCAATTGCCCGGAGTGAATAGTCAACATAGAACGTTTAAGCTTGAGAATCGCCAAAGCTAACCCCCTGAAGATCGCCTTGCCAAAGGATAGCGAGTGAATATAGAAGGATAAATAACTAGATGAAAGAGATTTCTAAGTCGATATCTTTTGACGGAAGAGATATTCGACTGAATGTAGGACTGTTGGCACCTCAAGCAGGGGGTGCCGTGTTAATTCAGTCAGGAGATACTGCGGTTTTTGTCACGGCCACACGAGCTCAGGGCCGAGAAGGGATTGATTTTCTCCCCCTGTTAGTAGATTACGAAGAACGACTCTATGCGGGGGGCAAGATTCCCGGTGGATTTTTGCGCCGAGAAGGGCGTCCACCAGAGAAGGTGACGCTGACCAGCCGTTTGATCGACCGTCCGCTGCGACCCTTGTTCCCTCACTGGTTGCGCGATGATATCCAAATTGTGGCCACAACTCTGTCAATGGATGAACAAGTTCCCCCAGATGTGTTGGCGGTGACTGGGGCATCGGTGGCGGTTCTGTTGGCGGAGTTACCTTTTTATGGCCCAATGGCCGCCGTGCGCGTCGGTTTGGTGGGAGATGATTTTATTATTAATCCCACCTATAAGGAAATTAAAGAAGGCGATCTCGATCTGGTCGTCGCAGGATCCCCCGATGGGGTGATTATGGTGGAAGCCGGAGCCAATCAACTCCCAGAACAAGATATTATTGAAGCGATCGATTTTGGCTATGAAGCCGCCTGCGATTTGATTAAAGCCCAGCAGGAAATGATCGAGGAACTCGGACTGAAGATCGTTATCGATGAACCGCCCCCAGAAGATGAAGTCTTGGAGAGTTTTATTCGCGATCGCTCCACAGAGAAAATCCAAGTGGTGCTCAAGAACCATGACCTGAACAAAATGGAACGGGATGCGGCTCTTGATGCCATTAAAGATGAAATCGCTCAAGAAATCGAGAGTTTGCCGGAAGAAGACCCCGTGTTAGTCGCCGCCACGGAAAATGGTAAAGCGGTGGGGAATTTCTTCAAGAACGTCACCAAACAAATGATGCGGAAACAAATCCTGGAAGAAGGGGTGCGCGTCGATGGTCGTAAGCTTGATGAAGTCCGGCCAATTTCCTGTCGAGTGGGTCTGCTGCCGTCACGAGTTCACGGGACGGGTTTGTTCCAACGGGGCTTAACTCAAGTGCTGTCCGTTGTCACCTTGGGAACTCCCGGAGATGCCCAAGAACTCGCGGACGACCTCAACCCGGAAACCGAAAAACGCTATCTGCATCACTACAACTTCCCGCCTTTTTCCGTGGGGGAAACCAAACCCATGCGATCGCCGGGACGCCGGGAAATTGGACATGGGGCATTAGCCGAACGCGCCTTAGTGCCAGTGTTGCCGCCCCAAGAACAATTCCCTTATGTGATTCGAGTAGTTTCCGAAGTCTTATCCTCCAACGGTTCTACCTCAATGGGTTCGGTCTGCGGTTCCACCCTATCCTTGATGGATGCCGGGGTGCCAATTTCTAAACCCGTATCTGGTGCGGCAATGGGGTTAATTAAAGAAGGGGACGAAGTACGCATCCTCACGGATATTCAAGGGATTGAAGATTTCTTAGGGGATATGGACTTTAAGGTTGCGGGGACAGACGCGGGGATTACTGCCTTACAAATGGACATGAAAATCACCGGGCTATCCTTGGAAACCGTCGCCAAAGCTATCCACCAAGCTAAACCGGCCCGACTGCATATTTTGGAGAAAATGCTGGCCACCATCGATCAACCTCGGTCAGAAATCTCTCCTTATGCTCCTCGGTTGTTGACCATTAAGATCGATCCGGATCTCATTGGCATGGTGATTGGACCTGGTGGTAAGACCATTAAAGGTATTACCGAGGAAACCGGCGCCAAAATCGATATTGAAGATGATGGCACTGTCACCGTTTCCGCAATGGATAATGTCCGAGCCCAACGGGCAATTACCATTATTCAAAATATGACCCGCAAGATTTCCGCTGGGGATGTTTATGTGGGTCGGGTGACTCGGATTATTCCCATTGGTGCCTTTGTGGAATTCCTCCCCGGTAAAGAAGGGATGGTTCATATTTCCCAAATTGCTGACTACCGTGTGGGTAAGGTAGAAGATGAACTGAGTGTCGGCGATCGCGTGATTATTAAAGTCCGCGAAATTGATAACAAAGGTCGGATTAACCTGACTCGGTTAAATATTCATCCCGACGAAGCCGCTGCTGCTAAAGCTGCTGCCGGGATGCAATAAAATTCACGGCTTAAACCAAAATTAATCCGTTGATGCAAAAAAAAGCTTCTGATATCAGAAGCTTTTTTAATGTTTTAAGAATTACCCATTAGGATGATCCCAAGCATCTCGCCGTCTGCCCAGATGCTTCCCTAGGTTTCCGATTGAGCATGACAGAAAATTCTCTAAAGCTGATATCGCTTAATTAAAGCTTCTGGGTCATTTTGCATCAGTTCCCAGGCTTCTTTACTTTTGTTCCAGACTTCTGTCACTACTGGATCTTGGCCAATTTTATCAGCTTTCTGTTCCAGGATATACTCTAATAAATTAAAGCACATAGTAACTTGACCACAGGAAATCACTTGGTTTAAACCTTGCTTTTCTTCTCCCCATTTAAACCATAGAGTCGTTGCCATATTGGTAGATGCTGTGGCTATTTGTTGCATTTTCTCCGAAGGGTTTTTTAAATTCGGATCGGTAAATTTTTTACCCTGTTTTTTTTCTAAATCGTAGATATAGTTAGCAATGACGATATTGCCATAGGTGTTAAAGTTGCCATCTTTATCCTTAGAGTAAACTTCGCGAGAGACTAAACTACGAATTCGTTTCATAAAAACCGTGGGCAAGACTAACATAGAACCAACGCGAATTTCTACCAATTTTAATACTTCATCAACGGTCAAAGTTCGCGTGTTATCCCAAAGAGATACTCCAAGTTCTTTCTGTAAATTTTCTTGAACATTGGGCAATAAATTTCCTCGAAATTCTTGGAATAAAAGACCGATAAATCCCGCCACACTCAAACTTAATAAAAATGGCACTCCTACCAATAAAAGCTCCATTGGTTCAAACTTTTGATTGACCAGATCGCTAATGGCTTGAGCTAATAACAGGAATGGAATTAGATAGATAAATCCGCGAGCAAACCGACTCATCAAAACCAGATTTTCCAAAGTTACATTACTTAAAATTCTTTGGTTGGTTTTAGCTTGACTTTCGGGATTCACATAAGAAGATGGTTGAAAAATATCTTCGGTACTGGGCTGAATGTTATCCGTATCTGAGACAATTAGTAGGCCAATTTCTGCCGTTTCCGGGGTTTTACCTTGTTTAATCTGACGACGAATTCTGTCATTGGCAAGCATGAGGCTTTGCACCCCCTGATTATCATCAACGCCCCCATCCATCAAAGCTACTGGCAGTGTTGATTTCAAATTTTCCGGCAGTTTTTCTTTGATTTTTTCATATTCAGTTTCCGAGAAATAGTCATCAGGAAAGACCATTGGTTCAAAGCCACCAGGAAAACAAGAGGAACTTGCCACAATATCGGCAATGCGGATTTGTTTGGCGACTTCTGGAGGAATAGAAATTTTGTTGTTACCAATCAGCCCCCCGTTACTGCGTTGAAATCGGAAGACTAAGCCATTGTCAAACTCGGTGGCGTTAAAGATGATTTCTTTGAGATGAATATTAGGGGCGGCATCAAATAACTGGCCGAATTTAGATCCGTTAAACAGCCGTTGGTTGTAGACATTCGCAGCGGCTTTAATTAATTTAATTTCACCAGTTCCGCTTTCTCTCTGGGCGTTGAGTTCTTCTAACCAAAGGGAGGGAAGATGAGTGGATGCGAGATCCTGGTAAAATCCTTGAAAGAATTCTGGAAAACTTTTACCATCAGCCTGGGATAGTGCATATCTGGCGCCGGTAAAAGTTCCCCCTGATACCGTTGATATCATCGTCACATCCTGGAGAATTCCCACATATTCGAGGAAGTCCAAGGTTCCGAGGTGAAACGCAGTGGCGCGATAGCCGCCACCAGAAAGTCCGATCGCAATACTGCCGAAAGGTTTTTGATTATTGTTCATAGTATAACCAATGGTAAGGATTCGCGGCGATGAATAAACCAATGCTTCTTAGTCTATATCCAGAAGACCTGTTTACGGAATGTTTCCTAAATTTTTAATCATTTTTTAATAAAAATTAACAAAAATTAATGCAACAGCCCCTAACATTCGTAGGGTGGACAAAAAATTTTACCCACCCTACCCTACCATATATGATGGTGAATTTTTGCCCACCCTACAATATAATACTAAACCAGGATCGGGCGAAGCATTCCGGTAGTAGGGGCGTGATCTTTCCGGCAGTGTAGGGGCGAATGGCCATTCGCCCCTACTGCTGAAAATATTAAATGGACTGCCGGAAAGATCACGCCCCTACCGGAATGCTTCGCCCTTACAATATTGTCAGCAATAATTTATCTGCCGGAATGCTTCGCCCATACAAATTATTGTAGTTTATTAATCTGAAAAACGCGGTAATCCCTATTGATATTGATTTTGTAACATAGTAAATTGATCGAAGGCGATCGCATACCAAACTTGACCAATGGGCTGGTTAATAAAATCCTCATCTTGGACATTAGGAAACAAAGCAAAAAATTTAGCATCCGTCTCTTCAAATAGGGCGGAACTATTTAGATTACTGTCAGCTAAAACATCTTGCCATTTGTTTAAATCAGAGGTTCTATATTTACCCAGTTTTTTTCTGGCTGGTTCGCTTAACGATTCCAGCTTTACTAATAGTTGAATTCCGACAATATGCCAGCGCGATCGCCAAATTTCATCCTCTGGCTTCATGGTCAAAGTTTTATTTTCTTGTTCGGGATATTGCAGATAAAATAATTGATCTACTAAACGCATAAAAAACCGCTCGTTAATCCCCAAAGCTGCTCGCCTTTCTTGCAATTCAGCTTTCAATTCGGCCTCAGTCTTATTCTCAAACTCCGATAAATTTTTATCGCCGGATTCAAATAATCTATTTTCATTAGCAGGATTTTGATCCCCGCGAGATTGTAGCCAATAATTCGCCACCCTCCAACCGGCATGACCGGCACCGAATCCCACTAATAATAATAAGAGAATTTTTCCCCAAAATCCCCAAAATCTTTGAGCAAAAGACGGTTTCAGGGTTGTGGTTGAAGCGTTATAGGGCATCTGACTATCGGGAAAACCCGTTAACTGGGTATCCGGCAACCTGGGTGGCAGGGAGACAGCGGTGGATTTACCAGGGTCTAGGTGAGGAGATGATGGCGCCCACCCTGATGCAGCCTTCAACTCTGGGGGCAATTCCGTGGGGGAGTTGGATTGGTTGGCAGGCAGGTTGGCAGACATAACAGCCGGTGTTGGAGTCAGACCAGCCCAGAAACCTAGGGCTTGCAGGACTTCTCTCGCTGATTGAAAGCGATCGCCTTGTGGTCGCGACAGCATCTTATTCAGCACCTGGGTTAACCGGGGACTCAGGGAGACAAACTGTTCCCAAGCCCAACACATTTGATGGGTATCAAACAATGCCGATGGTTCTTTGCCAGTTAACAATACCAGCACCGTCACCGCCAAAGAATATAAATCACTGTGAGGATGAACCACCCCCAATACCATCTGTTCTTCTGGGGCATAACCCAGTTTGCCAATTCGCGTGATTAACGGAGGTGTTTTCTGTGGTGTTTGTCCATGCTTTCCTGTCGATCCAGAACTCGACTCATTCGACTCATTCCCCGACTGTTCAATGGTGGCCGCTACTTGTTTAACCCCGCCAAAATCAATCAGAATCGGCAGTTGGTCGCTACTGCGTAAAATTAAATTGTCTGGGGAAATATCCCGATGAATCACCCCTTGAGAATGGATATAATCCAACACCGGCAGAATTTGCCGTAACAGTTCCATCCCCTCCGCTTCACTAAATCGATATCCTTGACTTTGGCGATGAATCAATAAATCTCGATAAGTTTGACCCTCTACATAATCTTGAACTAAAAATAGACCGGTTTCTGAACCTACTTGACAGCGGCAAATTTCCCGAAATCTGGGAATTTGCGGGTGTTGCAACTTGTACATCACTCCCGCTTCACGGTTAAACAGTTCCTCAGCTTTTTTTAAGGCAGAAGCCCCTTGGAGTTTCGGGGCAAATTCTTTGAGCACGCATCGTTCGTTAAAACGATTAATATCTTGGGCCAGGTAAGTTCGCCCAAAGCCCCCCTGTCCCAGTTGTTGAATAATCCGATAGCGATCGCCTAGTAGTTTCTGTAAAAGGGATGCTTCTATACCAAGTTTCTCGGTGACAGGTTGCTGAATTTCTTGGCCACAGACTTGGCAAAAGCGATTACCAGGGGGATTTTTATGTCCTTGAGGGCAGTAAAGCATCTTCGGGTTGGGAGTCTTGAGTCCGGCTTCTGGATTATTTTTAGCAAATCTAATCTAACTTTAACAAATCACTTTAACCAAGATCGGGAAGCGCGATCGCGGCGATCGCGAGGTTGTTCGTCTCCCCCCGAATATCCCCGCGAATATCTCCGCGATCGCCCCCGAAATTGAATTTTTGATTAAGTTTGATTAAGTTTGATGAAAAATAGGCCATAATTCATTGATGAAAAAAAGCTCTATTTTTGCCCTATTTTTGCCTTATTTTTGCCCTATTTTTCTCCTATTTTTAACTATTTTTCCAGAGGTATTTGGCGGAATCGATGCTGAACGATGCCAAGACTGTCTAATAAAATTTCTAATCAAATGTTAAAAAATATTACGGAAATATTTACGGAAAATTCAGGATCGATTAGTAATTATTTTTTATCCCTGGTGCAACGATTTCCCCAACCGGAAAATCGCCCCCCGGCCATCGGCACAAATTGTTAAGAATTCTTTAATCTACGGTTACTCGGTCGGGATTATGTTGTTTTTTGGGAAAATTTGAGTAAAATGTAGATCAACACAGAAATCATCATAGAAATTAAAGTTAATAGCCATATATGACAGTTCAACCTGGACAGTTTCACTCAAATCACGCAAAACCTTTACACGATCGCCGGTTCACCGCACATCTGGAACTGGTAAACCAAAGCAGTGAACATAAGTTTTACTATTTTGCTTACGGTTCTTGTATGTGCCCGGTAGATTTGAAGCGATCGCTCGGTGAAAATACGCACCAATATGTGATTGGCCCCGCGACATTATCAGACTATCGACTGGCATTTTATGGCTATTCGGATTTACGCAACTGTGGCGTATTGGATGTGATTAAACAGCCAAATGCTTCTGTTGAAGGAGTGTTATATCAACTTCCCATGAGATTAAGTGACGCCCTAGATCGACGAGAAGTGGGTTATCGTTATGAAATAGTAGAACTGGTCAGTCAGGGGAAACGCTATCAGAATGTTCGCACCTACTCAGTGATTGACAAGTTATCGGAAGAATTAGCCCCTAATGACTGGTATCTCAACACCGTATTACGGGGTGCCGTTACTTGCGGACTCCCGGAACAGTATTGCTGGCGGTTATTTAATCATATGTATCAACTTCAGCAACACTGTTCTGCGGCTAAGATGCGATCGGCTTAAAACTCAGCCTCATCCCCGTCTCAAATAATGTTTCCAATCATCGGGCGACAATCAGAGAAATTCTTGGGGCGCTTTTCGCCGCGCCCCTACAGGAAATAACGATACATAAATATTTGTGAAGACAGCTTTTCCAAACCCATACAAGATGAGCTTTTTCAGAGGAGTTGGGGGAGTTGGGGAAATCCACCCCAAAACGGTATTTTGCTAGAATTATCTGTAATAAGACTTACACATTAACGAGATCGGTAGGGTGCCCGTTCCGAGCTATAACGCACCAATAAACAATATATAAAGTTGTTGCGTAAGTCCTATATAAATAAACCAAATTAACCGCCAGGGAATTCATTCCCCGAAGGCTGTGGTTTACTTAGTATAAAACCGCTTATTAGCTTATGACAAAATTCTACAACGCCTTCATTTCCTATGGCCGCGCCGATAGCAAAGAATTTGCTACAAAACTTTACAATTGCCTCACCAGCGCCGGTTTTAACATTTGGTTTGACCAAAACGATATTCCCTTGGGGGTAGATTTCCAAAATCAAATCGATGATGGCATTGCCAAAGCGGATAATTTCCTCTTTATTATTGCCCCCCATGCGGTGAATTCGCCCTATTGCCAGAAGGAAATTAATCGGGCATTAAAATACAATAAGCGCATTATTCCCTTACTCCATATTGAGCAAATTACCCAGGAAATTTGGCAAGAACGAAATCCCCAAGGGACAAAGGAAGACTGGGAAGCATATCAAGCAAAAGGTTTGGATTCTTCTTTGACCAATATGCCGCCAAAAATCGGCAAAATTAACTGGGTATATTTCCGGGAAAATGCGGATAATTTTGACACATCTTTGGCGGGACTTATCGAAGTATTCCACAGCCATGAAGATTATGTGAGACAGCATACAGAAATATTAGCCAAAGCCCGGGAATGGGAGCAAAATAAAAAGCCCAGTCGTTATTTATTAATTGGGCAAGAACGCCAAGCCGCCGAAGCATGGTTAGATATTCGGTTTAAAGAAGAACAAGCCCCCTGTCAGCCGTCGGATTTACATTGTGAATATATCTGTGAAAGCATTAAAAATGCCAATAATTTATTGACTCAGGTGTTTATCCGCTATGCGGAACCAGACCGAGAAGTAATGGAAAAACTCACTCGAACATTGCAGCGAGAAAAAATCACCATTTGGACTGAGAGAAGCGACATCAAAAAACGGATGAGTTTCCAGGAAAAACTGCATCGGGGTATCGCGATCGCGGATAATTTTGTTTACTTAGTTTCCCCAGAGTCTCTCACCGCTGACTATTGCCAAACCGAAATAGATTTAGCCTTATATTATCACAAGCGAATAATATGTTTCATCGTCCCGAATAAAGAAAGCGAGGCCCTGCCAGAATTTAGTTATGAATATCAGACAAATGAGTTAATCAAACAAATTAAAGATGACGAACTATATTATCATCAGCATAAGATTTTATTAGTGCAAGCCCTGAAATGGCAAGAGCAAAATCATAACCCTAGCATTTTGTTTCGGGGATATAACCTACAACATTTTCAGGCATGGCTGAAAATAGCAGAAACCCATGACCATCCGCCAACGGATTTACAAAAAGAATTTCTAACAGCCAGCAGTCAGCATCAAGCCAAATCTTTAGAAGTATTTATATCCTATTCCCGGACGGATTCTGACTTAGCCCGAAAACTCAATGATGCCTTACAATTTCAGGGAAAAACCACCTGGTTTGACCAGGAAAGTATCGCGGCTGGCACAGATTTTCAGCAAGAAATATACCGGGGCATAGAAAACTCTGATAACTTCCTATTTATTATATCCCCAAACTCCGTATCTTCTGCTTATTGTAGCGATGAGGTGGAATATGCCGAAAAATTAAACAAGCGATTTGTCACCATATTATATCGTCAAGTTGAGCCAAAAACATTACATCCGGCTTTGGCCAAAGTGCAATGGATTGATTTTACCCAGCATGAAGGAGATTTTTATGCAAATTTTAGCGAATTAGTCAGAACCTTAGACACAGACAGAGACCATGTGCAGAGTCATACCTTATGGTCGCAACGGGCTTTAGAATGGGAGGAAAAATCTCAAACTAAGGATTTATTATTGCGGGGCAGTGAGTTAAATGTGGCTGAGAGTTGGTTGCGGGAAAGTGAGGCAGAAAATAAGCAACCACCAGCCACCGATTTACAAAAGAAATTTATTGCTAAAAGTCGGCAACAAAACCGGAATAATCGACTCTTACAAATTGGGTCAGTAGCAGCGTTTATTATATTGGTCAGTGGGGCGGCGGTGATTGCCGTGTTATTTGGCTTACAAGCGAAAGAACAAGAACAAAAAGCTAATCAATTAGCAACAGAAGCCAATATTAAAGCAGATGCTTTGTTCGCCAAAAGTTTAGTGGACTCTGACCCAGTAGACGCTTTAATTCGTGCGATTCAAGTCACCGGCAGAAGTAAAAAAGACTTGGGTCAAGTTTTGCCTCTCGTGCAATCTAGTTTATTAGCAGCATTGCAGGTGACACACGAACGCAACGTTTTCAAAGGCCATGAGGATTCTGTCTTCTCAGTAGCATTTTCCCCGGATGGGTCAAAAATTGTTTCTGGGAGTGGGGACGGAACGATTCGGCTGTGGGATGTCAACTCTGGGTCAGAATTAGCTGTCTTCAAGGGACATAACGATTATGTCTTGTCAGTAGCATTTTCCCCGGATGGGTCAAAAATTGTTTCTGGGAGTGGGGACGGAACGATTCGGCTGTGGGATGTCAACTCTGGGTCAGAATTAGCTGTCTTCAAGGGACATAACGATTATGTCTTCTCAGTAGCATTTTCCCCCGATGGGTCAAAGATTGTTTCTGGAAGTGGGGACGGAACGATTCGCCTGTGGGATATTAAGTCCCGGTCAGAATTAGCTGTCTTCAAAGGCCATGAGGATTATATCTCCTCAGTGGCATTTTCCCCGGATGGGTCAAAAATTGTTTCTGGAAGTGGGGATCAGACGATTCGCCTGTGGGATATCAACTCTGAGTCAGAATTAGCTGTATTCAAGGGACATAAAGATTCTGTCCAATCAGTAGCATTTTCCCCGGATGGGTCAAAAATTGTTTCTGGAAGTATGGACAACACGATTCGCCTGTGGGATGTCAACTCTGAGTCAGAATTAGCTGTATTCAAGGGACATAAAGATTCTGTCAGTTCAGTAGCATTTTCCGCGGATGGGTCAAAAATTGTTTCTGGGAGTAGTGACGGAACGATTCGCCTGTGGGATATTAAGTCCGGGTCAGAATTAGCTGTCTTCAAGGGACATGAGGATTGGGTCAGGTCAGTAGCATTTTCCCCGGATGGGTCAAAGATTGTTTCTGGGAGTAGGGACAACACGATTCGCCTGTGGGATATCAACTCCGGGTCAGAATTCTCCTCCTTCAAAGGCCATGAGGATGTGGTCAGGTCAGTAGCATTTTCCCCGGATAGGTCAAAGATTGCTTCTGGGAGTAAGGACAAGACGATTCGGCTGTGGGATATTCAGTCCGGTTCAGAATTAGCCGTATTCAATGGCCATGAGTCTTTTGTGTTTTCAGTAGCATTTTCCCCGGATGGGTCAAAGATTGCTTCTGGGAGTAGGGACAACACGATTCGCCTGTGGGATGTCAAGTCCGGATCAAAATTAGCCATCTTCAAGGGACATGAGGATTGGGTCAGGTCAGTAGCATTTTCCCCGGATGGGTCAAAGATTGTTTCTGGGAGTCATGACAACACGATTCGCCTGTGGGATGTCAAGTCTCAGTCAGAATTAGCCGTTTTCAAAGGCCATGAGTCTTTTGTGTTTTCAGTAGCATTTTCCCCGGATGGGTCAAAGATTGTTTCTGAGAGTTATGACAACACGATTCGCCTGTGGGATGTCAACTCCAGGTTAGAATTAGGTGTCTTTAATCTTGACTCTACTGTTTACTCAGTAGCATATTCCCCGGATGGGTCAAAGATTGTTTCTGGGAGTGTGGACAACACAATTCGACTGTGGGATGTCAAGTCTCGATCAGGATTAGCCGTCTTAAAAGGCCATGAGTATTCTGTATTTTCCGTAGCATTTTCCCCAGATGGTGACAGAATTGTGTCTGGGAGTGCGGACAGGACTATTCGTTTGTGGGATATCAACTCCAGGTCAGAATTAGCCGTTTTCAAAGGCCATGAGGATTTTGTCTACTCAGTAGCATTTTCCCCTGATGGGTCAAAGATTGTTTCTGGGAGTAGGGACGGGACGGTTCGGCTGTGGTTAGGAACTTGGCAGGGTTGGTTGGATGCTGGGTGTGACAAGCTGCGGTTGCATCCGGTGTTTGTGGAGGCGGGTGATCCCCCCAACCCCCCGATCATCGGGGGGCTAGAAAACGATCCCCCCAACCCCCCGATCATCGGGGGGCTAGGAGATGATTCCGTTTCAAAAGGGGGGCTAAGAGAAGATGATCCCCCCAACCCCCCGATCATCGGGGGGCTTTCGGGAGATGGGGAAGACTTGCAAATAGCCAGTGAAGCTGTGGAAACTTGTGAAAAAGGGATTAAAGAAAATGGTGAAAGTATATGGAATAACCAGGAAAAAGCCGAGTTTTGGGTCAGGCAAGGTTTGGCTGTAGCGCGGTTGACTGGAGATTTTGCCGCCGCGAACGAGAAGTTTGAGCAAGCCAAACAGTTGGAGCCAAAGTTTTATCAGTCTTTAGGATATGACCCACAGATTAAAGCGAAAGAACTAAGAGCCTCGGTTTTAGTTTCTGAAGGGGAAAAATTAGGAAAAGAAGGCAAGTTACAAGAAAGCATCGCCAAGTTCCAGGAAGCTAAAACCCTGGATTCTTCCTGGGATTTTGACCCGGAAGCGAAGGCAAAATCATTGGTGGTGCCTGCTTTAGTGAATCAGGCAGCCGAGTTAATCAAAGAAGATCATGCTACTGAAGCATTAGCTAAGTATAAGGAAGCACAAAAGCTAGATGCTCAATTAAAACAATCAGATATATCGGATTTAAATAACTTGTGTCGCTATGGCAGTTTGCGGGGTTATGGGGCTGAGGTGATGAGTGCTTGCGAAATGGCGGTGAAACGCAATCCCAATAATGGAGGTATTCGGGATAGTCGCGGGGTAGCCCGGGCTTTAACTGGGGATTATGCGGGGGCAATTTCAGATTTGGAGGCATTTATTAAGTGGACTAATAATGATGAGAGCAAAGCACAGCGTCAGGGTTGGGTGGATGCCTTGAAGAAGGGGAAGAATCCGTTTACAGAGGAGGTGTTGCAGGAGTTGTTAGAGGAGTGATTAATTCACCACAAAGACACAAAGGACACAAAGGTCTTAATTATCTCTTCGTGTTCTTTGTGCCTTTGTGGTTTACAGAGGTTTTCTTTCTTACTGAACCACGGTAGGGCGAAGCATTCCGGTAGGGGCGAAGCATTCCGGTAATCAGATTAATATTTTTAGCAATAATTTGTCTGCCGGAATGCTTCGCCCTTACAATATTTTGATCAATAATTTGTCTGCCGGAATGCTTCGCCCCTACAGATATTTTTAATTAAAAATGGTAGAACTTCCCGGTGCTCTATTCCCCTTGGGGATATTGTTCCCATAAATCACAAATCAGCCGCAAACTTTGATAATTTCCCTGACCTAAAATCAAATGATCCAAAATCGGTACTTGTAAATATTGCCCCCCTTGTAACAAATGACTGGTTAGGTCAATATCTTCGGGACTGGGTTCTAAATTTCCCGAAGGATGATTATGGGCAATAATGATTCGCGAAGCCCCTTGACGCAACACTTCCCGGAAAATTTCTCGCGGATGGGCCAGGGTTTCCGTTGCTGTCCCAATAGTCATTACTTTTGTGCCAATTAGACGATTTTTTACATCCAACAATAACACCGCAAACTTTTCTTGGGCTTGCCACATTAAATCATGGGCTAATGCTGCTGCTGCTTTATCTGGGTCATCAATAATTTGTCGTTCTGGAGGACGAGAATAAAACACTCGTTTGCCCAGTTCCACTGCCGCTAAAATTGTGGTGGCTTTAGCAGGGCCGAGTCCGGGAATTTCGGTTAATTCTTGCACCGTCATATCCCGGAGAAGTTCCAGGGGGTCGCGTTGGTTTTCGCTTAATTTCTGTAAAATATGCTGTCCTAAACCTACCGCCGATAATTTTCCTTGCCCTTGACCCGTGCGTAAGAGAATGGCAATTAATTCAGCGGTGGATAAAATTTTTGGGCCATAAGCCATTAAGCGT
Source organism: Planktothricoides raciborskii GIHE-MW2 (assembly GCF_040564635.1). Taxonomy (NCBI): domain Bacteria; kingdom Bacillati; phylum Cyanobacteriota; class Cyanophyceae; order Oscillatoriales; family Oscillatoriaceae; genus Planktothricoides; species Planktothricoides raciborskii. Next base: position 3,343,434 of record NZ_CP159837.1, on the reverse strand, counting down.
TCTCGCGGTCTTTCACTAAGCGGTAAATCTGCAATTCTGAGGCTATAGGTCATGGCAGGACAGCAAGATAATTGTTGGTTGTTGGTTGGTTGTTGTTGGTTGTTGTTGGTTGTTGGTTGTTAATTGCCAATTATATCGTAGGGCGACACAGATTCTCATTATATTTTTATAAGAGTATTTTCGCAGAATTTGGGTAAATTGTCAATAGGAAAATCTATTTTTTTCAGAGTTATTGATAGGATGTTCTCTCCAAGGTGCAGAGGAGTGGAGGGGCAGAGAGGGTGTAGGGTGTGGGGTGTGGGGTGTAGGGGGAAGCCGCCGTCGTGTAGGGTGTAGGGTGTGGGGTGTAGGGTGTAGGGGGAAGAGGAAAGAGGGTGTAGGGGGAAGCCGCCGTCGTGTAGGGTGTAGGGTGTAGGGTGTAGGGTGTAGGGGAAGAGTGAATAGTGAATAGTGAATAGTGAATAGTAAATAGTGAATAGTGAATAGTGAATAGTGATATTTCTTTTGTACGGGCGAATTGCCATTCGCCCCTACCACTTTTCACTTTTCACTTTCTTCCCCCACACCCAACAACCAAAGAATCCCTACCCAAAGAATCCCTACCCAACAACCAACAACCTCTTACATACTTTTCACCGCTTCCGCGAGTAATTTGACCAGCGTTACCAGTTGTTTTTTCTTAAATGCGCCTAACAAGGCTTTCGCAGCAGCTTTGGGTTCTAGGTCGATCGCTATTTGGTTTTCGCCTAAGCCCTTGGCAGGACCCGCTAGTTGGACGAGGACGGGACTAGGCCCGATCGCATTGGTTTGACCCAAAACCACTAAATCACTGGCCATTTTTAGTTCTTTGATGATTACCGGGGCTAAGGTGGGGTAGAGGTTATCTGGATTGGCGATCGCTTGACTCGCTGCTTTGACAATTTTTTGCCAAGGTTCGATAGCGAGTTCCTTGTCTAATTCCGCTAATTTTGTACATAAATAACCCAATTTTTTCCGGTTAGCATCAGTGGCAGTTTGTTTAAAAATTTGCAGCATTTCTCGCAAAAATTCCACAGCTTTTTCTCCAAATTCTGGATCGATTTCTTCATCTTCAGGAACACCAATTAATTGATGCAGGTATTTTTCTAAATCGATAAAAGCCGGTTCAGATTCTTTAACAATCCTATTACTTTCTTCGTCACTCAGCCCTTCAGGACTCGCCAGGTGATTGAGTAAGTCCCGCAGGGTATCAAATCCTTTTAAAAATAACGTTTCTAGTTTTTGATTCGCCTCAATGGGGTTTTCTTTGAGAATTTTAAAAGCATCCTCTAAGCGGTGGGCTGTTTTTTGAATGCTGCTAAATCCTAACATTGCTGCACCGCCTTTCACCGAATGAGCAGCGCGAAATAATTCTTGTAAGGTTTCGGGATCTTGCATTGTTGCGTCTAAATCCAATAACCCTTTTTCCAAGGTATCGAGGTGTTCTTTGGCTTCCTCGATGAAATACATCATAATCTGTTGTTGTCTTTCGTCCACGGCTAAGTCTCCGAAATCTACTAATATTTACACTCAATTTACACTCAATATTAATTAAATTAGGCAGAAAATTAGGTAGAAAATTAGGCTGATAATTAGGCGGTAATTTTCTGCGGCCATTTGATCGCGAGATTGCTTCGCAACACTATCGCGAGATTGCTTCGTAACGCTATCGCGAGATTGCTTCGCAACGCTATCGCGAGATTGCTTCGCAACGCTATCGCGAGATTGCTTCGCAACGCTATCGCGATCGCCTTGGGGTAAAACTCAGGTTAAAAAAGACCAGAAAAATACCTCGGCACGATTGCTTGATGACTGACTCTAGCTTAACGGTTCTGACATTCTTTACACCTGATTGTTAGAATTAGAAATTTCAATGCTTGCTTAGGGCTATTGTAAGCAAAAATTAAACACATATGACTGACGGATTTACCCCAAATGTAGAGTGGGATTCCCGCCGCCAACCCATATAGATAGCGTTTAATGGGTATAGTTGTGGAAATGCTGACCCTATGAACATTTGGCGACAAGTTGCGTCTAGCCCTGGATACCAGACTATTTCAGAAAATTCTCAGACTACCGATAGACTATGCAGCAAAAAGACGCAGCTAAAAGACTCAGGGGTCATCAAAGCCGCATTTCATGGGGCTTAACTGTGTGTTTGACCATCACTTCTTTCGGACTACCCACAGAGGTGGCAAAGGCGACTCCACCGAGAAACCCCGATAAAGAGGAAACTTGTGAAATTCTAGTTGTCGGTGGGGGACTAGCAGGGGCTGCTACAGCTTATGAAGGCTTATTAGCCGGTCACACTGTTTGTATGACGGAAATTACTGATTGGGTGGGGGGTCAAATTTCTTCCCAGGGGACTTCCGCTTTGGATGAACGCCCGACCCAACGACAAATGCTGTATTATCAACGCGGTTATCTGAAGTTGCGCGATCGCATTCAGCGACACTATGGCAAACTTAATCCGGGTCAATGCTGGGTTAGTGAATCTTGTTTTCTGCCAGAGGATGGCCATAAGCTGCTGATGCGGGTGTTAAAAGAGGCAGAGAAAAAAGGCAAGGGCAAGCTGAAATGGTATCCCAACACGGTGATTAAAGATTTGGATATCGCTAATTCTCAGATTAGAAGCGCGATCGCCATTCAACACCGACCAGCCCAGGGTACACCACCGTTGAATACTCTGCCCCTTTCCCAAACCATTGAAGACTCTTATCGTTACGAAAATTCCCGGCTATTCGATAAAACCATTATCCGCTTTGTCCCCCAACCGCCCAAGGTCAAACGCGGTCAAACCCCACCCCCTCGCCCCGCAGACTGGTATGTGGTGGAAGCCACGGAAACCGGGGAACTGATTGCCCTAGCTGATGTCCCGTACCGCTTAGGCATTGATCCGCGATCGGCCTTTGAACCCTCTTCTTCTAGTGTCAACGGCGATCCTTATTGCACCCAAGGGTTTACTTATACCTTTGCTATGCAAGCCACCAAAGACCCCCAAGACCATAAATTGCCAGATTTTTACGAACGCTATGCCCCTTATTACAGTTATGAATTACCTCGATTAGCCAACTTTAACCTGGTTTACACTTATCGGCGGATTTGGAGTGCCAAACATCACAAAAATCTGCCCGCAAATGTCCGGGAATGGCCGATTAATCCTGGGGATATTTCCATGCAAAACTGGACTTGGGGCAATGACTACCGACCGGGTACGTCTCAAGATAACTTAATTTATACCCGCGACCAACTCGAAGCTACAGGTCAGCTTGAACCGGGCGGCTGGTTGGGGGGACTGCGGACGGAAACCCTGGCAGCGGGTGAAGAACACGCCAAAGGTTATTTTTATTGGCTGGTGACTGGAACTACTGACTCCCAGTTAGGGGATGGGGTGAAAAAGCCTTATCCTAATCATCGGTATATGAGTGGCTATGATTCCCCAATGGCTACGGCGCATGGCTTGTCAAAGTATCCTTATATGCGCGAAGGCAGACGGATTATTGGTCGCCCTTCTTGGAGTCATCCTGATGGCTTTACTCTGTGGGAAATTGATATTTCTCGCCAAGATTATAGTAATGAGTTTTATCGCGTGAATTTGCTGCCAGAACAGTTCCGGCAGTTAAAAATTGCTTTGGCTGGTCTGGAAATGGCTGGTGCTATTGGGGGCGCTAAACCCCTGACGGAAATTACTAAGCGATCGCGATCGACGATTTTCCCAGATACGGTGGGTATTGGCCATTATGCGATCGACTTTCATCCCTGCATGAGCTTCTCCCCAGCAGAAGCCCCAGGCAATACGGAACGGGAAGGCGAACGCCAAGGTCAAGGGAACGCTTATCCTTTTGAAGTGCCTTTGCGTGCTATGATTCCCCAAAAAATTGACAATATGCTGGTTGCAGGCAAGAGTATCGCCACCAGTCATGTAGCCGCCGCCGCTTATCGGGTGCATTCCTTTGAATGGTCTGTGGGCGCTGCGGCGGGAACCACGATCAATTTTGCGATGGAAAAGGGCATTTTACCTTATGAAATGGTGGATGAATTGCCCCGCAAAGAACCGGATTTAGAATTATTACAACGGCGGTTAGAAATGAATGGTAATCCGGTGATTTTCCCCGATACTTCCATTTTTAATAATTCTTGGGAAAACTGGAGATAGTCGCCTGATCGGAAACTGTGAATCATGGGGCGGGTTTCCAACCCGCCCGTAGTAAGCGAGAAAAGAAATCCGGTTTCTGAGTCTCCCGTTCCGCAACTAGGTTTTGGTCGCCGTTTAAAATCGAATCTTATACTCAACCTCAAACTGTTGATAATTATAATCATAAGAAATTCCCAAAAACGATTGTTCATTAATTTGATAAATTCCTTCAATTGTGGGATAAACTCGTAAATCTTCTAACCCAATCTTGCGACCATTTTTTGTCACCATATCTTCCAAGGTAAACTGCAACTCTTGGACATAAGGTTTAACGATAAAGTTATTAATCGCTAATTCTAACCATTCTCGACTGGATCGATTTGATAAATCTCCCGGAAGTCGTTGAATTTCTTCTAAGGTGGTTAAAAATTTATTGCCTAACAGGGAAATAATTTCACTCTTATTCCGACTAGGAATACTCGTGAGTTCCACCAAATCCAGCAGTTGAGAGTTACTATCCATTGCGGCTAAAAGTTCACTAGATCGCCCTTTAATAGTTAATTGCACATTAATTTGATCTGGTCGGGCAGAAAACACTAAAGGATCCGCAATTTCTGATTCTGAATCGGGGAGACGTTGTTCGCTAGATTTCTCTAACACCACCGTTCCTAACTGAATATTCAAATTGGGATCTAACCCCCAATCTGGGGAAAATTCGACAATTTGCTCGTAATTCCGAGTCACAAAAAACTGACTGCTAAATAAATTAATTTGTCCCCGGACTAACTGAATTATGCCATCGGGCTTTAAGTCATATAAGGACCCATTGACGGTTAAATCCCCGGTAATCCTAAAATCAAATAACGGCCAGTTCTCTAATTCAAATTTATTGCCTAAAATAATTCTAAAGTTATCTAAGATGGGGACAATAGGCGGTTCTTTTTCCTCTAATGTGAAAGTTGCTGATGTGGTTTCGTCTCGTTTGGGAACAGACGCTTTGCCATCATATAACCGAATTTCACCGCCAATGATCGGGCGAAAAATTGCTCCGGCGATCGTCACTTCACCCCCTACTTTTCCTTTATAAATATTTTCTAGATTAATTTTGCCCTCATTCAGGGAAATGGTCATCGGATACTCTAAGTCTGGATCGTCAGAACTCAGGGGTTCTAAGATGGGTAACACTCCTTGGGCGGTTAAAATACTGTTGGCAAATGTCCCGGCAAATTGATCGATGCGGATCCGTTCTTGGTCAAAGGCAATTTGACCATTGATAGTTAATGCTTCATCTAAGGTAGCGGTTTTGAGGACAGCATTTTGAAAGGTCATTGCCCCAGTTGCTTCTAACTGTTTTAAGATTCTATTTTCTAAGTCTAGTTTACCTTTGGCTGAGAGTTTAATGTCTCCTTCTCCAGATATCCATTCTAGTTGTCTTTGGGTGAATAAATTTAACAGCGCGATCGCCTCTGTACCGATATTCAAATTGAGCGAAACCATGTCGTTTTTTCCGGGGACAGGGGGAACCGGTACACTGCCAAACACTTGTAATGACGACGGCTGAGTCGTGGCAAAAAGTAACCGTTGATTAGATAGGGAAAAAGTGCCAAATACCCGATCGACTGCTTGATCATTAATCTCCCCTTCGGTTAAAGAGATATCTCCCCGAATTTGCGGATTATTAATCGTTCCTGCTAATACCGCATTTGCGTTAATATTGCCATCAATTTTCACCCCTGGTATTTCGACAAAATTACGCAAAGTATCCAGAGAAAGTTTCTCCATTTGAAATTTTCCCGTGGTGCTTTCTAGCCCTAATTTGCCCACAAAAGAAATTAGCGTGTCCCCAAACTCCACACGCATGGGCTGCACCGTAAAAAACCCATCTTTAAAATTTGCTTGAACAATCACTCTATCAATGGGAATAATTTTATAATCTTGGATTTTTATTCCTGTTTCACCCACTTCAACCACTGGCGGTTTGGTGCGCCACTCTAGGTTTTGGGCTGCTACTTTTAAGTCAAATTGGGGATTTTCTACAGTACCCGCAATTAAGATATCCGCTTGATAACCGCCGCGAATATCGATTAAATTTGGTGGCGAAGCTAATTTAGCATCTTCAGCATTTCTTTGCAAAAGTGCATTAATTTCGGCAAAGCGACGTAGCTGATTGATCAGTGATTCATTGGGCAGTCCTCGCGAGGCGGTTTGTAAATTTCTTGAGTCAGTATTGGGGGATTGGATATTTCTAATTAGGTCTTCAAAGCGATACCAGCTAAAGGTGTTGAGGATATCTTCTACTTGGGCAACATTGGTGGTAATTTTACCGTTAATTGCCCTGGTATTTAGATTGACTCCCCCTTCAAATTCATATTGACTTTGCCCCAATTTAAGATATCCTTGGGGAATTTGGCCAATACCATCTTTATAAGCAAAGTTGGTGGCGAATTCTTCGGCTTGAATATAGCCTACGGATGGTTTAGTAATTCGCAAATTTCCCGAACTGGCTAGGGTAAATAAGTTAATGCCTAAATTGGCGCTGACATTCCCCCCAACGGTTCCCGTAATTCCATAGTCAATGGCGGGGGCTATATTTAACACCCCTAGGGAAAATTCTTCTAGGTTCAGATTAAAGCGATCGCCTTCACGGTTGCCGTTAATAATCAGGGTATTTTCTGCGTCTAACCCTAGTTTTACTGCTAAGGCAACCGGCAAATATGGCAGCAAGCATTCTGGCTGATTACAAGCGGCTAATTGGGCAGATAAAATATCTCTTTTTCCTTTTAAGGCGATCGCCACTTCTTTGCCCGTCTGAATATTTAACTTTCCGGCTAATATAGGGTCTAATTTAAATTCATTTACGGCTACATTTTCCCAACGTAAATCGCTGATAAATTGCAGATTTCCCGGTGATAACGGGTCAGAAATTAAATTTTTACCTTCTAAGCGGCCATCAAACGAAATCTGTCCTTGGGCGACCACTTGGGGGGGCAAATTCACAGGTAAGGTATTTAAATTAGACCGAACCATTAACTCTAATTGCAATTGGGAAACATCAGGATTGGTGATTAAATCGGTCAATACTATTGACCCTTTAGCTTTTAAGGATTGATCGCCCAATTGTGCCGATACATTTTGCAATTCAATGGCTACAGGTTCAGCGCCGAAAGCGAATAAAGGGGCGATTTTTCCGGCTAAATTTGCTTGACTATTTAACTGGAATTTATCGGGGTTTAATTCTAAAAACTGATTTTCTAATACTGTTGGGGGTAAGAAGGCAGCAAATTCTAATAGTTGAATATTGACCGTATTGATGGCAGTTTGCCATTGATTTTCCCTGACGGTAGCGATCGCACTCACCCGACCTTGGGCGATCGCCATATCCACATTGCCATTTACCTGGATATCTCGCAAGGTTTCATGATTTAAGGCATCAATGCCTGCGATCGCTATTTTTTGGGCGGCGGAAATTAGCGGGTTTACTCCAGCAGACAGGGTAAATCCACTGGCAAATATAGTGATAGGAATGGGCAGTTGTGGGGATAATTTAGGGAGATAAATTTGGTCAGAACTTTTTGCCGACGCCAATAAAGAACCAGCATTTAATCGCCCTTCAACGTTGATGCGACCATCGCCCACGATTAAATCCATATTTACATTGGCATCAAGCCCACGAAAATCTTGAGTTTGTGGCAATAATAACAGCGATTGTAAAGAGGTGGCTAGGTTAAATTGTAAGCTATTTACCCCTACTGGTAGTGGTAAATTAGGGAGAAATGCTGCGAGATTAATTTTTTCTCCATTACCGCGAACTTTTACTCCGTCAGCATTTAACTGGGCTTTAGTGTTAATTAAACTATCAGCCACCGCTAAACGAATATCCGTATTAATGTTAATTCCGTTTAAGCTATCGGCGGGGGGTAATTCTTGACGGGCGATCGCTTCTTTGGACTGATTCGCGGCATTAATTAAAGCCGCTAAAGATGAGGAAAGATTTGCCTGTAATACCAGTAATTTTACGTCAGCTAATAACTCAGGCAAGAAACCGGGTTTCTCCAAGAAACCCGGTTTCTTAACAACCAACGACAATACATCAATTTCTGTGGTATTTAAAGCCGCGTTGACTTTGCCAGAATTAATCTGGGCTTGGGCATTGACTAAACCATCAGCAATGGCTAAACGAATATCCGTATTAATGTTAATTCCGTTTAAGCTATCGGCGGGGGGTAATTCTTGACGGGCGATCGCTTCTTTGGACTGATTCGCGGCATTAATTAAAGCCGCTAAAGATGAGGAAAGATTTGCCTGAATTCCCAGTAATTTTACGTCAGCAAAGAAACCCGGTTTTTCCAAAAAACCGGGTTTATGAAGCTTTACAAGCAAGGAAGCTACATCAATTTCTGTGGTATTTAAAGCCGCGTTAACTTTGCCAGAATTAATCTGGGCTTGGGCATTAACCAAACCTTCAGCAACTTTTAAACGAATATCCGTATCAAGGTCAATGCCAGTTAAACTATCGGCGGGGGGTAATTCTTGACGGGTGATCGCTTCTTTAAACTGATTCGCGGCATTAATTAAAGCCGCTAAAGATGAGGAAAGATTTGCCTGAATTCCCAGTAATTTTACGTCAGCTAATAACTCAGGCAAGAAACTGGGTTTCTCCAAGAAACCCGGTTTCTTAACAACCAACGACAATACGTCAATTTCTGTGGTATTTAAAGCCGCTTTGACTGCCCCAGAATTAATCTGGGCTTGGGCATTAACCAAAGCTTCAGCAACTTTTAAACGAATATCCGTATTAAGGTCAATGCCGTTTAAATTTAACCCAGTGGGTAAACCTTCATTTGTCGATTTAGCAGATATCGCCGCATTAGTTAAAGATGCGATCGAAGCGGAAAGATTAACTTGGCTACCCAGTAAAGTAATTGGGATGGGCAATTGTGGAACAATTCTCGCTAAATTAATCGCTGAAGTTGTGACCCCAGCTTTGACCAAACCAGAATTAATTTCCCCTTGAATATTCACTAAACCATCGGCAACTTTTAACCCTAAATTAGCAGATGCTTGAATCGCCCCAGGGCCTAAATTATCTAAACTACCGGATAATTTTATGTCACCTGCAAGTAAGGTTAACGGCAGTGGGGGATTAAATTGATTAGTAAATCGACTTAATTCAATTTGACTAATAGCAGCAGAGGCGGAAATATTGCCGCGATCAAGTTGCCCTTCTCCCTGAATTGTTCCCCCTTCTATATTTAAGCCCAATTCACCGGAAGCCGCGATCGCTTTTGGGTCGGGGTTGTCTAAAGAACCGGAGGCTTTAGTGTTAGCATTGGCGATCGCTAATTTTATCGGTACAGGCAAAAATGGATCGAGAGTAAATGAAGCGGCAGCCATAGAAAATTGCCATTTTTTCGTTTCTAAATTGCCATTTCCCGCCAGAGTTATACTACCATCACCGAGTGTTAAGAAGGTATTCCGCAAGCGGACAATTTTATCGCGAAAAATGATTTCACCAAACCCGGAAAGGGCGATCGCTAAGGGATTATTTGGGTTGGGGACGCTAATTTCCGCTGCCGGTAATCGCCAATTTAAAGATGCTTCTGGGTTATCCGCAGTCCCGCGAATTTTAGCGGCAGTTTTCATATTACCGATCGCCAGTTCTGGGGGCAAATTGTATGGAGAGGCGATCGCATTTATCGGCAAATCAGCCCCAAAATCAAACGCTAATTGAATATCTTGGGGAGACTTGGACGGGAATTTCACCTCACCCTCTCCAGTAATTTGTCCTCCAGCTAGAGGTAAAATCCGCAATTCTGTCAGAGTAAATTGTTGTAAATCAGCCAAAAAATTTAGAGAAATTTCCTCAAAATCTACGCGGTCGATTCGCGTATTTCTAATCGCTTCGACTTTCCCGACAACTTGTGGATTTTTTAAAGGCCCGGTAACTTGCAAATTAACCGCCATATCCCCGTCTAAAAATATCGGAGAATCCACTTGGGCAAGTTCTAGGAGACTATTCAAAGAAAACGGATTCACATCTACGGCTACATTAAACCCTTGGTTTAAATCCACTTGACCGGAAACTTCAGCGGCGATCGCCCCTAAACTAGCTTGTAAATCTTCCAGTTTCACCGTTTGACCTTGGAAACGTAGTAAACCATTAGCCAAAAGTTTCTCCGGTAAAATATCCCCATTCACCTCAATTTCTCGAAAACCCAGAGATCCCAAAACCGTGGGTAAGTCCTGAAATGATGGCAAATTAACATCTAAATTTGCGGCTACCAAACCATTGGTCAAATTAATCGGCAAATCAGGAATAATCGGGTTTAAATCTGTCAGGGCAAAATTATCGATTCTAGCATTAACCTTACTTTCGCCTGTTGCCAGAAACGTTTGCCCTTTAACCGTTACCTTGCCGGTTTTAATACCCAAATTAACATCATATTTTGCCTGTTTAAATTTTTCCGATAACTGAGTTTTTAAATCAATATTTACCGACAACGGGGTGGTTTTGCCCTTGGCCAAAAGCACAATTTGGGCATCAGGAATTTTAATGGTGGTGGGGATTTCTATAGGCAAAGGTTTATCTTCGGTAGTGATATTTAGATCCAGCCATGCCCCGGACTCATCTTGTTCTATATATGCATTAACTTTTTCTAAGGTAATTGTTACAGGTAGAGAACGTTTTAACAATAGTGGCACAATATTAAAACCCACTTTTACCCCTTCAATGGAGAGGCGATCGGGGTCACTATCCGTCGGAGGCATTACAGACCGACCAAACCGGATACTATTCAGAGAAAATCGTTCGACGCTGCCTAATTCGACGGGTCGATTCACAATTTTAGTCATCTGTTCCGATACCAGAGGCACCAGCTTTTGGGTGATAAATAGATAAGCCCAAACAGTAGCCCCCGTCCCCAATGCCACCAGAGAAAACATAATGGCAATGGTCGAGGGTCGTTTTACCCAAAACAGAAAACGAAACCAAAAACTCGAAAGCTTTTGGGCTTTGGGATCTGGGGGTAGATTGGGTTTAGGATCATCACTCATCTGTATTACCTGTCACAGACCTGCCATTAGCCGCGTTGATTACAGCGTTTCTTTAATATAGACCATGCTCAAAGGATTTAGGATCCGGGTTGTCAGCCCATACACCATCAGGGGTTCAGATCGCCCTCGGTATCGCCCCCGGTATGGGCGCATGGGTTCGTCGTCTTTGCAAAAATTAAAATAATATCCCTAGGATTATCCCTAGAATCAATACCATGAAAATGTTTCAATAATTCTCAATAATTATGCAAAAAGTTTCAACCAACTGACCAAATTTTAGACTTAATCCCCCATTGAGGTTCTAACTCTTGGCCAAATTTGGGGTAAAGTATTCAGTATATCCAATCGCCGAATTGTCTCTTGTCATTGTCTCTTGTCACCGAGTGGCTACAAAGAAGGAAAATTATCTAATGGATAGTGAAGAATTGAGCGATCGCCTCTCAAAACCATCAGAAAGATAAAAATCAAACACCACAAAACCCCGATCGCCCAGACCTGGTTGTCGCCCCAAGGGTTTGGCGTTATCACCAATATTTTTCTCGCTTTTCAGACAAAAAAACCGCAATTTCTGATCAAAACGAATCAAAAAATTTGCCATCTCTAGAAAGTGGCTTATCCTCGGATGCTGAAGACACCGATGATGTCTTATTGTCCTTAACAGAGTTCCAACAGCTAATTGCCCAAAAAAAGCAGCAAGGAGTCAAAGACACCAGTTTGAGTATTTTATATGCCAACATAGGGAAAATTTACCAAAATAGATATCAAACTAGAGTGCAACGGTGGGAATATCGGGACTATTTAAAAGAACAAGCGTTAGCAATTAAATACCTTGAAAAAGCGATTACCTCGCAAAAAAATTGTGTCAAAAAATCGAAGTAGCTGATATCTTGAATCTTACGGGGTTAATTTACTACCAAAAGCAATATCAAGAAGTAGAACAATTTGCCAATATTGAGTAATTATAAAGAGGTTTTTGGGAGAAAATAATCTGGAATTAGCCGCTTCTCTAAGTAACTTAGGTATGGTCAATCACTGCCAAAAAAGATATAGAAACGCGGAACCACTTTTATCGCAAGCTTTAGGGATATTTAAGCAAATTTATTTCGGGAGAGAATCATCACGATGTAGCCAGTTATCTGAACAAATAAGCAAATCTTTATTATTCCCATAATTAGTATCAACAAAACGAACTTTGATTAATTAAAACCTTGAAAAATTTTTCAGCGATTACTGGGGTAAAATCATCCAAATGTGGCGCGATCGCTGAACAACTTAGAAATGGTTTACTACTACCAACGGGGGTTTTAAGCCGCCGAAGCGCTATATCGGCAAGCCTGGAAAATCTATCAAAAAATTCTGGGCGATCGTCATCCACATACGATAATTTTGTCGGTAAAATTTAACCAAAATTATGGATTAAATTACATCATAAAAACAATTAAAATTTTTATTTGTTTAGATTATTGCTATATTTTATATTTTAACTTAGTAATAGAGGAAAAAAATATCGAAAAAAGAACTGATAATTAACTTACTTTGTGTCCTTCGTGTCTCTGTGGTGAATAATTTATTCTCCCAAAAACCAGTATAATTTACTGAAAATCTGATTCACCACAAAGGCACAAAGAACACAAAGAACTGATAATTAACTTACTTTGTGTCCTTCGTGTCTCTGTGGTGAATAATTTATTCTCCCAAAAACCAGTATAATTTACTGAAAATCTGATTCACCACAAAGGCACAAAGGCACAAAGAACACAAAGAACTGATAATTAACTTACTTTGTGTCCTTCGTGTCTCTGTGGTGAATAATTTATTCTCCCAAAAACCAGTATAATTTACTGAAAATCTGATTCACCACAAAGGCACAAAGAACGCAAAGAACTGATAATTAACTTCCTTTGTGTCCTTCGTGTCTCTGTGGTGAATCTTCCCATCAAAAAACCAAAAAATAGAATAAAGGCAATAAAAGTTACACAAAATAAGTTACATTAGACAGTTGGCCTAAACTACATAAACTCGCGATGACATCAACAATTCCTAATCTTCCCTCCCAATATGACCCGACCACCACTGAAGCGAAGTGGCAAGAATATTGGGAATCACAGCATATTTTTAAAGCAGACCCCAACCATTCCGGCGAACCTTACTGTATCGTGATTCCGCCGCCGAATATTACGGGCCGGTTGCACATGGGTCATGCGTTTAACAATACCCTGATTGATGTGTTGACCCGCTATCACCGCATGAGAGGACGCAATACCCTTTATTTGCCCGGAACTGACCACGCGAGTATTGCCACTCAGACGATTTTGGAAAAGCAACTGCGAGAGGAGGGCAAAACCCGCGATGACTTGGGCCGCGAGAAGTTTTTAGAACGGGCCTGGCAGTGGAAAGCCGAGTCAGGAGGTGCGATCGTTAATCAATTGCGCCGTTTGGGGGTGTCCGTGGATTGGACGCGGGAACGGTTCACAATGGATGAAGGCTTATCCAAGGCAGTTTTGGAGGCGTTTGTCAGTCTTTATGAACAAGGGCTGATTTATCGCGGTCAGTATTTGGTGAATTGGTGCCCGGCAAGTCAGTCAGCGGTTTCTGATTTGGAAGTTGAACAAAAAGAAGTGAATGGTCATTTGTGGCATTTTCGCTATCCTTTGACCGACGGCAGTGGCTTTTTGGAAGTGGCAACAACTCGACCAGAAACGATGTTGGGCGATACCGGGGTGGCAGTGAATCCTAATGACGATCGCTATCAACATTTAATTGGTAAAACGATTACTTTGCCAATTATGGGGCGGGAAATTCCGATTATTGCCGATGAGTTGGTTGACCCGGCATTTGGGACTGGTTGCGTGAAGGTGACTCCGGCCCATGACCCGAATGATTTTGAAATGGGTAAACGCCACCATTTGCCGTTTATTAATATTATGAATAAGGACGGCAGTTTAAATCAGAATGCTGGGTCGTTTGTGGGTCAAGACCGCTTTGAAGCCCGGAAAAATGTGGTGCAGCGATTAGAAGCCGATGGCTATTTGGTGAAAATTGAGGATTATAGTCATTCGGTTCCTTATAGCGATCGCGGTAAGGTGGCGGTTGAACCGTTAATTTCTACCCAATGGTTTGTGAAAATTGAGGCGCTTTCTCAACCTACTCTCAAAGCATTAGATGAGGGTAATTTACCCGTGTTTATCCCCGATCGCTGGACAAAAGTTTATCGCGATTGGTTGGTAAAATTAAAAGATTGGTGTATTTCCCGACAACTATGGTGGGGTCATCAAATTCCCGCTTGGTATGCGGTGAGTGAAACCTGCGGAAATATTACCGATAATACCCCGTTTGTCGTAGCCAAATCTGAGGCAGAAGCTAAGGCAAAAGCGATCGCGCAATTTGGGGAAAATGTCCAATTAGAACAAGACCCGGATGTCCTTGATACTTGGTTTTCATCCGGTTTATGGCCATTCTCTACCCTCGGATGGCCAGAAAAAACCCCAGACTTAAATACTTATTTCCCCACTACTACCTTAGTCACCGGGTTTGATATTATCTTTTTCTGGGTAGCCCGCATGACCATGATGTCCCAACATTTTATGGGGCAAATTCCCTTTAAAGATGTGTATATTCATGGCTTGGTTTTGGATGAAAATGGCAAGAAAATGTCCAAGTCTGCGGGGAATGGCATTGACCCCTTATTATTAATTGACAAATATGGGACTGATGCCCTGCGTTATACTTTAGTTAAAGAAGTGGCTGGGGCTGGTCAAGATATTCGTTTAGAATATAACCGGCAAACTGATGAGTCTATCTCTGTGGAAGCTTCCCGAAATTTCTGCAATAAACTCTGGAATGCTTCCCGGTTTGTGATGATGTATTTGCAGGGACAAACTCCGCAACAGCTAGGAACTCCCGCAAGCGATCGCCTAGAATTGTGCGATCGCTGGTTGCTTTCCCGTTATCATCAAACTATCGCCCAAACTGCTAACTATATTGACCAATATGGATTAGGAGAAGCGGCAAAAGGACTCTATGAATTTATCTGGGGTGACTTCTGTGACTGGTACATTGAATTAGTCAAACCTCGGCTACAAGGGGAGGATGTTGCCTCTAAACAGGTTGCCCAACAAATTATCGCCCAAGTATTAGAAGGCATTCTGAAATTAATGCATCCCTTCATGCCTCATATTACCGAGGAAATTTGGCAAACCCTGACCCAAGCAGAGGGGGGGAAATCTTTAGCCACCCAAGCTTATCCCGCATTGCAGAATGATTTAATTAATCCCCAACTTGAACAAGAGTTTGAGTTAGTTATTGGCACAATTCGCACTATTCGCAATTTACGGGCAGAAGCGGATATTAAACCAGGAATTAAGGCAAATATCACCTTACAAAGTGATTCAGAAAGCGAGCGCAATATCCTAAATCGTGGCCAAAATTATCTGCAACTGTTGGGCAAAGTAGAAGAGTTAACTATTACGGCGGCTTTGGCCAAAGAACCGACCCAAAGTATTGCTAGTGTAGTGGGAACGGTGCAGGTGATTATGCCCTTAGCTGGGGTAATTGATGTGGCAGCTTTCAAAGCTAAAATGGAGAAAAAATTAGCCAAATTAGAAGGAGAAATTAAATCAATTAATAGCCGATTAAGTAATCCTAAATTTGTGGATAAAGCCCCTGCTGATGTCGTCCAAGGAGCAAAAGATGCTTTAGCTGAGGCGGAAAAACAAGCGGAAATATTGCGCGATCGCCTCCGGGGATTTCAGCAATAAATAACGTAGGGATTAGAAACCGGGTAACTTCGGCGAAACCCGGTTTCTCTACTTGGGAAACAAAAGCGAAAAGCCTCATAGCTTCCCTCTTGAATTTTGGATTCTCTGTTTGAGAAAAGGTTCTTGTTGTCATAATTCCACTAACCACTTCAGTAATATCCTGCGATCGCCGACGAAAAGCTACTCGATCTGCGGCTTTAGTTCTACCAATATGTTGTTAAGATTTGCTTCCATAAAAGTACCTCATTTAGGTTCTCAGTCCAATCAATTATATAGGCAATACCTTGGTTTGATGGAGAAACTAATGATCGCCCACCCAAAAAGCGATCGCGAAGCGTACCGGATCGCTCCCTGAAAAGGCGATCGCCGTTCTTAACCTAACAACTCAATTGCTTCTTTCAACACTTCAGTTGCTTACCCGGTTTCAGCTTCTCAACTGTTCTAAAACCTGCCTAATTTCTCCGCTCGCCTATTTTTCAGCAAAAATCCAGGTCAGTGTTGGATCGGCAAATCTTCCTAGTTAAATTTCATCTGCGCCCCAAACCGATCTAAAATTAACCTAGAAAGTTACAAGGATATTCAGGTAGCATGGGTACTCTTAAAGCCTCTGAACTGGGATTACAAAGAATTCAGCAGGCTCGAAAAGAAAGCGGGCGAAAGCGAGACGACGCTGAATGGCTTGTGGCCGCCAGTGAAGTTTTGGATCCAGAGTCAGAGTGGCTACTGGGCGGGCCTTACGCTGAGGGCTGTTCCGAAGCCACCTGGAGACGTTTTTTAGCCGGATCTCCGGTGACTGTCCCTGCATTTAAAGCTTTTTGCCAAGTTTTAGGCTTCGACTGGCGCTCAATTGCCGATCGCCCCGGCGCCGACCTGGAAGAATTCAGCGACGGTCAATACATTGATTGGGATAGCTGCCCAGAGGTGGGCATTTTTTACGATCGCACCTTAGAATTGACACAAATGAGCGAATGGATTGGCGAAGAAAACTGCCGCTTAATCGCAATTTTGGGCATGGGAGGAATTGGCAAAACCACCATGGCCATCCAACTAGCAAAACAGCTACAATATCGGTTTAAAATCGTCATTTGGCGCAGTCTGCAATATGCCCCGCCTTTAGAAAAATTTATCCCCAATTTGCTTAAATCAATCCCCAATTATCAAACCAAAAAAGCATTACCAGATACCTTAGAAAGTAGCATCAATCGGTTAGTTGAATTGTGCAATTCCCACCGTTGTTTAATTATTATTGATGGCTTAGAATCCCTTCTTAGTAATAACGACCTGGCGGGAAAATATCGCCCAGGCTATGAAGATTATGCCAAGTTATTCCATCAAATTGGCGCATTGCCTCATCAAAGCTGCTTTGTCATTACCAGTCACGAAAAACCCCGTGAAATTGTCAAGCTAGAAGGTCATAAGCGTCCGGTGCGTTGTTTAAAAATATCGGGACTGCAAAAAAGGGCAGCCCGACAACTTTTGCAAGAACAAGGATTAGTCGAAGAACCGGAATGGGATATACTGATTCAACGCTACCGAGGCAACCCCTTGGCGTTAAAAATTATCGCTGATACCATTTTAGAATTATTTAATGGGAAAAGTTCGGAATTTATCCAACAAAATACTATATTTGTGGGACAATTGAGTGAGGTTTTAGACCGGCAGTTTGAGCGACTTTCCGAGATAGAAAAAAAGGTAATTTATCGCATTGCTACCGCTGAATCACCTGTAACTATTTCCCAAATGCGGGATAAAATTTCCCCAGCGGTTTCTCACTCGCAAATTCTCGAAGTTTTGGAGTCTTTAGCAAGGCGATCGCTGATTGAAAAAATTACGGAAAAAACCAGCGACTCCGATCCAGTGATGTTTACCCTTCAGCCCGTGGTAATGAAGTATATTGTTAACCAATTTAAGCACATATTCCAGTGAGTTGCTTATGTTATCTACCGGAATGCGGGTGCAAAATCGCTATATAATTGTGGAAAAGCTTGGGTCAGGGGGCTTTGGCGAAGTTTTTGCTGTCCGGGATGAAAAGTCTTGCCATAAAGTTAAAGTTATTAAAGTTCTCAAAGTTCTCAATTTAGACAATATTCCCGCATCAGAGAAAGACAAGGCGATCGCGCTTTTTCAAAGAGAAGCAAAAGTTTTAAGCTATCTCAATCATCCCGGCATTCCCAAGGTCGAACCCCAGGGATATTTTACCATTGAAAATGACCAGGAAACCATTCATTGTTTGGTGATGGAAAAAATTGCCGGGGAAAATTTATTAACCTGGTTAAAGCAAAGAGATCGTCAACCGATTGCCTCGTCATTGGCAATTGACTGGTTAAAACAACTGCTGGAAATATTGCAAGAACTGCACCAAAATCATTACTTTCACCGAGATATTAAGCCAGAAAATATTATGCTGCAACCGAACGGCAAGCTGGTTTTAATTGACTTTGGGGGAGTCAGGCAAATTAACAATACTTATCTGGTAAAGTTAGGAGAAGATCGGGAACATACGAGATTAATGTCTCCAGAAGGTTATACCCCAATTGAGCAAATTAATGGCAAAGCGGTGCCTCAATCAGATTTCTTTGCCCTCGGTCGGACAATGGTGCATTTGCTGACGGGAATTGTGCCGATTAATTTACCAGAAAATGAAACTAACGGGGATTTAATTTGGCGCGATCGCGCATCGGAAATTCCCGATAAATTGGCAGATTTACTGGATGAGATGATGGCTTTGTTTCCCAGGGAACGTCCCTCTAGTACCGAAGTTATTTTATCCCGGTTAAATGATTTAGCATCTTTAGAAGGTTTAGAATGTTTTAAATCTGGTGATTCGGCAGGCAAAATTATCCCATTTAAGGATATAATAGAAAAAATTCTTAAAGCAAAGAAAGCGATCGCTTCTGTAATATTATTACTAACGGCATTGGGGTTCGTCTGGCATTTTGCGTCAAATAAACTGGCTGTTGAGTCAAATAAACTGGCTGTTGAGATGAATAAAGTGGGAATTTTATATCACAAAAATCAGCAGTTTAACCGGGCTAAAAGTTACTATCAAATAGCAATATTACTAAAGTCTGATTACGACCAAGCTTATTATAATCTTGGCTCCCTTTATGAAGACCAAAACGATATTGATTCAGCGATTCGGCAATATGAGGAAGCTATGAAATATCAAAACGCCACAGCTTATAATAACCGAGGGCGGATCGAACTTTTCTATGCGCTAGATCAAAATTGTCACCGGGCAGCTTCCCTATTTTTAGAGGGTTTAAAGATCGTTACAAATAATTCAGTAAAATATGCCTTGCTGACTAACCTGGGTAGAGCACAACTCTGCCTGGACGCATACGAAAAGGCGAAAAAATCCCTGGAAGAAGCGATCGCAATTAACGGCGATCGGCCAGAAGCTTATTGTATTCTAGCACCAGTAATGGATTATTTGAAAAACGAGTCTGCTACAAAAGACGCATTAGCAAAATGTCCCATATATTCTATCAGATTACGAGAATTAGATAATTGGTTAAAAGAAAAATAACGCCAAGACTATCAGGATTAATTATTCAGATATTTTTGGTATGACTTGACCAAGGACACGGCATTGCCTTGTAGGGACACGGCAATGCCGTGTCCCTACTACAGAATTAAGGATTTTGATCAAATCTTTCTAACAACTCAGACCGGGAAAAATTCAGCAACATTACGGCCAATTCTGCCGTAGGCAATCCTAACATTGACTCAATAATCTGAGACAATTGCTCATCCACTTCTCCAAAGCGAACTCGCAGGAAATTTTCTATCATTGAACGGCGTTCTTCTTGAAGACCTTCTTGACGACCTTCTTGAAAAGTTTCTTCTCGCAAACGTAAATATGCCGGTGATAAGTTCATAGTCAACTCCTGTTTTTCTTGCTCATCTAAATTTTGACTTAATTCCACATTGATCCGCCAGGATGCCAAGATTTCCAGCAGATAACGCCGTAAAGGATTGGCTTCTGGCAAAGCTACCAACTCATCGATCGCCGCTTTTTGGACTTCTCCCCGACCCAAAACCCGCAACCAGAGAGTTTCTGGTGTCACGGGTAGCTGGTGAATTGCCACCAGTCCCGTATAAAAAAATTTTGGCAGAAAATAGATTCCCGGTGGCCATTCCTCTGACTCGTCTGGTTTCGCCCCAAACCCTCCGAGAATTCGCGTTGAAATGGAAGGAGATAGAATCCACAAACGCGGTGAGTCAAGTTGAGTTTGGCTGACATTTTCCCGACGGGCTTGGCGGCGTTGTTCCCCCTGAATGCCAAATAGTTTTACCAAGCAATTAGAGATTTCTACCGGGGTCGGAGGATTGCGAAATGGCTCAAATAAACCAGCGGTTTTGGCCATAGGCGCGAGTAACCCTAAGAGTTTGGGATCGATGTCTTTTGGCGTAGTGGCGGGGATAAAATAAACATCCACTTGTCGCACTTCTGATGTGACTTCCCGGCTGGTTTCGACTTCTCCGAGATGAGATAATAATTCTGAGAGATAGTCTTTAGCAAATTGGTCATGGATTTCGCGAGTCATGCCAGTTATTTTTATCATAAATTTTGGCAGCTATTTGCTTATTTTAATTATATAATAAATCAAGTTATTTTAGCAAAAAATATATTGATATTTAATCATATATAATAGTTATTTTTAAGCAAAAATATCAAAACAGCAAAAATGCTTTTATCGGGGTAATTAAATCTAATTTATAGTTGTTTGAATTAAACTTAATACAAGTAGGGGCGATTGGCGAATCGCCCCTACAGCATTGTATCAATCACAATTGAAATAAATATATCGAGGGTTATGCACAAGATTCCCCCAACCCCCTTGGCAATAAGGCTGGGAATGGGGGAATATTTTTACATTGGTTCAAGAATTAGGGCATTTTTTCAGCCCTAACTACGGAAAATTAGAGAACAAGGCGGGTTGATTGTATTTTGCCACAATCTATTTGCTCTTTGCATTGATCCGATTCTGAAGTGCGATCGCCGTCTTGGTTGGCGATAATTTCCGAGTCAGTCAAGGTGACAGCAGCTTTTTGGCTTAACTGGGAATTGGCTGCCAAAGAAACTGTGGAAATGGACTCGACCAGTAGTATAATTACAACGAGGATTGGGGAAGTAAAAATGGTTTTCATAGTTTCTGCTTCTATGTCTGAAATGAACAGAGGAGAAGCAAGTTGGCCAACTACGCTTTTCACATTTCCAATCTCTCTTAATCGACCGATATAATGCGATAGGTAAACTTCAGATATAAATTCAGTATTTTGAATAATTATCTGTAACGGGCTTGTCGTATAGGTTAAGTCCGACTACAAGCTGTATTAGCCAATATATCTGAACAGTAAAAAGGTCAGAAAAGGTCAGGTTTTCTCAGAAAAAGTCTGAAAAAAGAGGAAAATCATGGAATTAGAAGAAGCGATCGCATTTACCGACGACTTATTGGTAGCTAAGACCAATCAAGGTTTAAGCAATGTAGAGCAATTAATATTTAAAGGGTCTTGGAAAGAAAAAACTTATGACGAAATAGCAGTGGATTCCCAGTATAGATATACATTCAGCTATTTAAAACAAGATGCCGGACCAAAATTATGGTCAAGGCTGGCAGAAGTATTAGGAGAGAAGATCGGGAAAAAAAACTTTAAGGCAGCAATCGAGCGACGATCGCGATCGCCAGAGCAAACAAATCAAGGCCAAATAGAATTAGTGTGGAGTGCCACAATTGAAGAGGCGCAAATATCCCAGATAGAGGCATTTCTGATCCTGTTAAGAGAACAGGTTAAACATTCTCATTTGACAACTCGCAAAGTTAAACAAGGACGTGCCAGCGTTGTGTTGGAAAGTTACCTGGAAGGATTTCATCGCCTCTCTGAACTCTTCAAAACCGGGCAACTATCAGAAATATTGGGAATTCCAGTAGAAGATGTCCGCCTCCAGTCGGCAACAGCCTCCATGTTAATCAATTTGCAACAATGGCTGAAAAATTCCCAAGATGAACTTTTTGAACCTGATTGGCAGCCACCAGAAGTGATCGCCAGCAAGAGTTCTCGAAGCAAGAGTGCTATGTCACCCTATGAAATAGAAGCGATCGCCCCTCTGATCCAACGGTTGCAAACCACCAATGACGAAATAACTCGGCGGCAAATTGCCACGGAATTAGGGGACATTGGGGTAAACTTTCCTGAAGCGATCGCCGCTTTGAGTGACTTACTCGCAACCAGTGAAGATAGCGAAACTCTTTGGCAAGCGGCTTTAAGTTTGGGGAAAATTAATCCCAGTCATCCCCAAGCGGGAATTGAAATGGCAAAAGCGATCGATTTAGTCAGCGAAACGCAATCTGTCACCGTTGCTTTGTTGATAGCATTTCGCCCGAAAAACGAACAGAAAGTCAGTATCCGAATTCGCATAGAGGCGATCGATGAGGAGAATGATTTGCCTCAAAATCTTCAAGTTACGGTGTTCGATCAATCCGGTAATACTTTCAGACAAGCACAACCCACAAATCCCACTTTCTTAGAACTCCAAGGTTTTAGCGGTTTGATCGGCGAACAATTTAGTATTCGATTATCATTAGAAGAGGCCAGCATTACAGAAAATTTTGTGATTTAACCGTCTAATAGTAGGATGGGCAAATTTTGCTCACCCTACAAGATCGGTAATAATTGGAGGTATCAATGGGAAAGCGAGTTATCTTAACCCTATTCGAGGGCAATTTTGAGCAAGGATTTCCGGCTTTGCTGCGAATTCAGGATGATGATGATGCTACGGGAAGCGAAATCCAAGTGCAAGGTAAACTGCCGCCAGAAGATGGCACAAATCCGACGCTTTGGCAACTTTATGGCTATTGGCAAAGCGGATATCAAAAACTTCCAGGTATCAGAAATTCTCGGTTGGACGACGACGATGAAACTACGGGAAAACCAACCATTAATATCCACCCTGCTGAGGGAAAACCTCAAATTATTAACAAGTTGAATAAATGGCTAAATTCTGGATATGAAGACTGGCTAAAAATCCGGGATGAATTAAATCGCAATTTAATGGGGACGAATGAAGTTAGGGTGATTATTCAAACCAAAAACCCACAACTCCGTATCCTCCCTTGGCACGTTTGGAGATTTTTTGCCGATGCTTCGGTTCCCGTAGAAATTGCCCTGAGTACCCCAGAGTTTACCCCACCTCCCCGGATAGAAAAAGCCAAACATGACCGAGTGAGAATTTTGGTGGTGGTGGGCGATCGCACCGGGTTAGAAAAATACCCTGACGGCAATAGTTCCCCTGACTTAGATTTAATTAAACTCCATTTAAACGATGCCGAAATTGTGCCGGTAATCGAACCAACACCGGAAACATTCCGGGATATGCTTTGGCAACCACAAGGCTGGGATATTTTATTTTTTGATGGCCATAGCAACAGCAATTTCGATCAAGCAACTGGTTGGATTAAGCTTAATGCCCAAGATAATCTGGCGATTCCAGAATTTAAAAATGCCCTCAAAACCGCGATTCAAAATCGTTTACAAATTGCCTTTTTTAACTCTTGCAACGGTTTGGGATTAGCCAATGAATTGGAAGAATTACAATTGCCGCAAATCATTGTGATGCGCGATCGCATTTATGACCAAGCAGCGCGAGACTTTTTAAGGGATTTCCTCACTGCCTTTGCCAGCAACCAATCTTTTTATACCTCAGTATTATTAGCCAGAAAAAAACTCGAAGATGCCTGGGATAAAAGATATCCGGGGGTGAGTTGGTTGCCGGTAATTTGCCAAAATCCCTCCGTTAAGCCTCCCACTTGGCAAGACTTTTTACCGCCTCCTGCTTGGAAAATCAAACATATCTTAACTGGACATACGCAACCGATTATTTGCGTAGCCATGAGTCCTGATAGAAAAACCATCGCCAGTGGCAGTCAAGATAATACAATTAAACTATGGAATGAGGCAACCGGAGAACTCCTAGAAACCCTCACTGGACATCATAGCGCGATTATTGCGTTGGCGTTTAGTCCCGATGGGAAAATATTAGCTAGTTCCAGCAATCACGAATTTAATGATGGCACAATTAAGCTGTGGGATTTAACTACGAGAAAGCTGCAAAAATCCCTGGGCGCTTCATTAGTCAATCTGCGGGTAGGGAGTTTGGCATTTAGTCCTGACCAACAATATCTTGCCAGTGGGCATATTGGTTTTACCGCTGTAGATACGGCGATTAGAATTTGGCAAATAGATCGGGGCAAAGTTGCATACACTTTAAAAGGACATGGCTGGGAAGTTACCGCGATCGCCTTTAGTTCTGATGGTCGAATTTTGGTCAGTGGTGGGGCAGATAGTGCGATTATGATTTGGAATTGGCGGGCAGAAAAAAGACTGCGAACATTAAACCGTCCCGATGATTTTTTTGGGTCATTAGCCTCTTGGTTCGATCAGTCTAAAGGCATTATTTGGGCGATCGCCATTAGTCCCGATGACAAAATCATTGCCAGCGGTGGTTCTGACCAACCAATTTATTTATGGAATCTGGAAACCGGGAAACTAGAAAAAAGCCTCACTGACCATGAAGGTTATGTATCTTGTTTAGCCTTCAGTCCCGATCGCCAAACTCTAGCCAGTGGGGGTCAAGATAACACCATTAGAATCTGGAATTATCACACCGGAGAATTACTACAAACTCTCAACCATTTAGGAACTGTCAAGTCTTTAGCTTTTAGTTCTGATGGTCAAACCTTGGTCAGTGGCAGTTGGGACAGAACGGTCAAAATTTGGCATTTTGCCTCTTAAAATATCTTTGAATATCTTTGAGTATCTTTTAATTAATTAGGTAATTTTTAGGAAAAAATCTCCCTTTACCGTTACTCTCGCGGCAGAAAATGTGGCTTTACTATGATGAGATAATTCTGGTAAAATTCTGGACTGATCAGCCCAAACCCCTGATCCACAGCCATCGGATGAATGAGAATTCTCTATCCAGTCGGGAAATTTTCCCATTAGACATCTCCGAAAAAGAAGTAAATTGTGGTATTATAGCAAATAGTTGTTAATTTAACCTGAAATTATGAGCAACATAATTGAGTATATTAATAACAATCCTGAAGAATCACATCGGTTATTAGGAATCGAGCATCAACAGTTAAAGCAACTTATAGAAAAAGCAATAAATATACATAATCAGAAAAAAGAATTGGCAGAATCTAAAAAATTCAGAATCATTAGGGTTGGAGGTGGACGTAAACCCAAATTAACCCTAGAATCACAAATAATTTTAACCTTAACATATTTACTTCATTTAACAACATTTCAGTTGCTGGGTATTCAGTTTGGCGTAAGTGAGACAACCGCCAATGATACGTTTAACTATTGGTTTCCCCTCCTGGGAGAAATCTTACCACCGAGTTTAATATCACAAAAAAAACTCCAGGGACTACGAAATTGTTAAAAAAAAGTTAACAAATTTTGAGTTAATTGTGGATAGCTACGAACAGCCTATAGAAAGATTTTCAGAATATGAGACTCAAAAAAATTATTACTCTGGTAAAAAAAAACTTATAAAAAAACCAGCTAATTGTCCTACCCAATGGTAAAGATATTGTAGATGTAGTCGCTGGTGAACCAGGTTCAAAAAGCGATCTAAGTTTATTTCGTGAAACTCATAAAGAATTTGAATCTAACCAAAGGTTCAATGGCGAGAAAGCTTATCAAGGAGAAAAGTCAATTAAAACCCCGGCGAAAAAATCGAAAAAACAAGAATTAACCCCTGAACAAAAGTTAAACAAAAGTTAAAAAACAAAGAACTAGCATCAGAGAAAATTTTTGTTGAACATTTAATTCGTTTAGTCAAGATATTTAGAGTATCACAACAAAAATTTAGATTAAATACCCAGAAATATGAACAAATAATTATGAATATTTGTGTGATTGTCCAATTACGGATTGGTAGTTTGATTTTATAGCTAGAACAATTGCATTTTTTCCAGATAAAATATGCTTCTTCGAGATGCTATTTTTTAGTTAATTTCCAATAACAGGCATTTTCAACCCTGATTCTATCGTACGTATAATCTGAATATCTACATAGCCTTCATTTACTCAAACGCAGTCATGGTGAAGCTTAGATTGTTTTCGGAGATGTCTATTGATGAGACAGCATTCTGGGTGGGGATGAGTCGGGAGGTGGCCAGGAGTGAAAAGGGTAAAAAGGCATTTTGTTTAAGACCCTTTTATAAAGGGAGAAAAATGACCTTAATTGGGGCAATAAGTATTGAAGGAGTTGTAGCGAAAAAAGTAATTGAAGGCTCGATGAAAGGGAAGGACTTTAAGGAGTTTGTAGAGGATGACCTGGTTCCTAAGCTGAAGCCAGGGGATGTGGTAGTGATGAATAACCTGAATATTCATTCCATTGAAGGTATTGAAGAATTAATCACGGCTACGGGAGCTAGAGTAGAATATTTACCACCCTACTCACCAGGCTTTAATCCGATTTCTATGTTGTGGTCAACAGTGAAGTCACTGATAAGAATGTTCCCAACAAGAGCAATGGAAGTGCTAGAAAAGTTAATTGAAGTTGCTCTGATTATGAGCGGAAAAGACAGCTTCAATAACTGGTTTACTAAATGCTGATATTGTAATTAGTAATTATCGAATAAGCTGTAAGCATTTGATAATATGTATTACCTTCAAAAAAATCCATAAAATCTCCTAGTTCACCTTTTTGAAATTTTTCATAAAAATTATGAGATTATGGTATTACATATGATATTTTTTTTGAATTTTTTTTAGTTTGTGTTACAAATTAGCAATCTAGTTTTATTGATAAAACTTCTGGAGTTCACGTTTAAAGCATTGCCGCTATTCATCAGAAAGCGAAGTAATAATTTGCACCAAAGATTAGACTAATTTTTGATTCATAATAGCTGTCAATTTTTATGAATAATATCCTCTAAAAGTTACCGATGTAGAAACCGATAATATCCACCAAGAGGCTGGTCTTGGTTGGACTGGCGGTTAGATGCATAAAATATGGATTTGCTCTTTATTATACCACATTCATTGAAACGATACGATGGGCGATCGCTCTTACTTATGCCAAGAAACCGGGTTTCTATTGCCATCTCAGTTAGGATGCACAAACCCATCAGAGAAACCCGGTTTCTTTGTCTCAGGGGCGCGATCGCTATCTACCCAGAAACCGGGTTTCTATTACCATCTCAGTTAGGATGCACAAACTTTCACAGAAACCTGGTTTCTTAGTCTTAGGCGCGATCGCTTCTAACTGGGGTTAGTTTCCTTTATTTCACCATCAAAATATCGTCCACTCCAACGGGTTTTTACACCGGGTGGGCGCGACAAAGTAACAACTTCTTTGCCGCTTTCTGCTTGCTTTTTGCGGAGGTCTTCAAATATAGAATTCAAATCGTAGTTGAAAGACTTGGCATAGCGATCGCGAATTTGATGAATTTCTTCGACAATTTCATCTTTCCACATGGACTAATCTCCCATCAGTTCGTTTGGCGTACAGAGAACAGGCAGCACATAGCCAAAATCAAGACTAATTTCGGCTAGTTTTCCTTGAATCTGGGCATTGGCGATGTGCTTACGGCGGCGATGTGGATCGCGTCTATGTTAGCTTTAGGGGGCAAATTACTGCGGGCTAAAAATTGTGCGGCCAAGGCTTGTACCGCCTGATTCAAGGCCAGCAAAGGAAAATCACTTAAAATATCTAGTCGTTGGGCGGCGATCGCCGGATCACCTTGTGCCACTTCGTCTAAAACGGCTTCTGATGTATAAAGAGTAAAGGCGTTCCGGCTTCCCACCAGTCTCTTGTAATCTCCATGTTGGCAGCGATAATCAAGTTTTTGGTCGATCTAGCGGTGAGATACCCTAAAATACTTGTTTCGATGTAAACAGTCTCATTCATATAGATAAAGGTCAACTCACTCTATTTTAGGGGAAGGCGATCGCTATCTACCCAGAAACCGGGTTTCTGGTCAAATCTTAGTAAAGACGCAAAAACTCATCAGACAAACCCGGTTTCTGTATTCCCCGTCGCTCTCCGGTGTGCTAAGATTGAAGCAGGAAAATTAAGCCCAGGAGAGAACACCATGAGTTTAGTGATTTCCGATGATTTAGTAAAGGCTAGTGGCTTTTCTGAAAATGAATTATTTGGGGAAATTGTGCTGATGTTATTTCAGCAAGATAAAATTAGTTTAGGGAAAGCCAGTGAGTTATTGGGGCTGCATAGGATGCAGTTTCAAAAACTGATTTCTGAACGAGGTATTTGCGTCCATTATGATATTGATGAGTTTCAGGAAGACCTCAAAACTTTAGAGGAAAGCGTCTCGCTGGAAATCGTTTTAACTTCCTCAGCATCCGCAGATCCTTTCAGCCCGCTATAAGAGAATTGTTAGACATTACTTCATCGAATTGGCAGCTTACGAATCCGCACAGAATCATCATTAATTGTCACCGCTGCACCTTCTGTCAGTTCTGTTTCCACAGTCGGTAAAACATCTAGGAGTTTTTGTGTCACCAAATCCGGTTTTACAGAAGACAATCGTAATGTGATTAAACTGGGCAGTCCATAGTTGCTGAGAGCCACCAGCATGGAAAAATCTAGGTCTTGGGTTAAAATAACCCTACCTTGTACCCTCGCAAGTGCCAAAATCTCCGCATCAGCAGCA
This sequence comes from Planktothricoides raciborskii GIHE-MW2, assembly GCF_040564635.1. Lineage (NCBI taxonomy): Bacteria > Bacillati > Cyanobacteriota > Cyanophyceae > Oscillatoriales > Oscillatoriaceae > Planktothricoides > Planktothricoides raciborskii. Next base: position 3,314,779 of record NZ_CP159837.1, on the reverse strand, counting down.
GTCGCAGGTAATAAATCTGTAGTCCTGACTATATCGTAGCCCTGTGCCTTTAACGCCGCAACTGTCAAAGGAGAAATATGAACGTCGGCAATTAAACGCATACTACTCATACTGAAGTGAAGCTAACAACGCGATCGGATACCGCCCAGGCTGCATAATTGAGCGCCTGACGAATGTCTTCTTCCTCCAATTCTGGATACGATTCTAAAATTTCTGGCACAGATAAGTGACTAGCGAGTAGTTTGAGGACAAATTCTACAGTGATCCGCATTCCCCGGATCGTTGGCTGTCCAAGGCATACTGCTGGGTTGATAGTAATACGATCTAGTTCGGCGATCGCCATGAGACTCCTTGAAGTATCTTGACTTTCCCTCCATTCTGACATAAAGGCGATCGCTGTCTACCCAGAAACCGGGTTTCTAGCGAAATCTTGGTAAAGATGCAGAAACCTATCAGAGAAACCCGGTTTCTTAGTCTAGGGGATATGGTATCCGCAGCTTTAAATTGTTAGATATTGCCAATTCACTGGATTATCTGTTGGCAAAACGAATCATTGCCGGGTAAGTTTATGGATTTATCTGCTCTAAAAAATCCTGGTAAGTAATAATTTTTGTACCGGCAAAACTACCTAAAGTTAATAAATCTGCATCCCCTGTAATCAAGAAATTCGCTTGACTATCTTTAGCCAATGCCAATAAAAAATTATCTTTGGCATCCCGACAAAGAGAAACTTCCGATCTGATTTCTATGGATACCCCAATAACCGCCAAAAGCTCTAGCAGTTCTTTGACTTTATCAGCCGAAAAATATTTTTGGAGTTTTGGTCTTTGCGTCACCCGATTAATTTCTTCTGTGATTTGTTCACAAAAGACGACTTGAACAGTCTGACTGACGATTAACTCTTTAAGATTCGCTAATTCTTTGCCAATCAGGAAACTAATCCAAAGATTAGTATCAATAATCACTTTAATTTGCTGATTTTTTAGCATAATTAGCATAAATTTCACTTCTGACGGATTCAACTTCTTGAGTAATTGTATCTAGGGATAGTTCATCAGTTTTGAATGACTCTAAAAGGGCGGTTAATTTACTGTCTAACAATTCTTTAGCCAGTTCTTGACTTAATTGCAGTTTTTCGGGTTCGGGCAGTTGTTTGACCAAGGTTAAAACTTGCTCAAAGTTTAGAGAGAGTTGATATTGAGTTTGCGTCATGGTTTCTGAGGATTGAGAGTACAGTAATATTTTAACTAAATTTTCCTTCCTGAAACCGGGTTTCTAGGAAAATCTTAGTAAAGATGCATAATTCCTAACAGAAACCCGGTTTTTTAGTCTCAGGGGCGATTCCGCGAAGCGGATACCTAGAGGGAATCGCGTTTTTCGTTCTTTGGAGAGGAAATTTAAGGAGCGCGACGCAGACATTCAAACCGATGATATAATTGGGTAATATCCCTGAGTTTCATTATGCACGTTATCACACGCAAACGGCTCAATGAATTTGCGGCAAAATACCCGGACACAGAAAGCGCATTGGCTCGTTGGTATCAACTGGTGAAATCAGGAACATTTAATTCCTTTGTTGAACTTCGTAACGAGTTTCCCAGTGCTGACCAAGTTGATAACCTCACAGTGTTTAATATTGGTGGGAACAAAGTCCGGTTAATAGCGGCGATTCACTATAATCGACAAAAAATTTATATTCGGGCAGTTTTGACTCATGCAGAGTACGATCAAGGAAAATGGAGAGAGTAAAAATGTTGAGCATTGATGAAACTCAAAAATTGTGGCAGCCCCTAGCAACTAAATTAGTCATTCCCCGCGATGAAGCCAGTTATCAATATCTGGTTGATTGGCTCGATCGCCTGATTGATGAAGTTGGCGAAGATGAAGCACATCCTCTCGCTTCACTGATGGATATTCTCGGTGTTTTAATTGAACAATATGAAAGCGATCGGGTTCCTGAACTTCAAGACTGATGGTTTCATTTCTGATAATCGATCGCCCCTCTATTTTTCGGTAAAGTCAATCTGGGGATTTTTCACCACGGAGACACAGAGAACACCGAGAAGGAATTTACAAGCAATTTACAATGAGAGCGATCGCCTATATTTGAAGAGTAATTTAATCAGAGCGATCGCTATCTACCCAAAAACCGGGTTTGTATTGCCATCTCAGTTAGGATGCAGAAACTCTCACAGAAACCCGGTTTCTAAGTCTCAGGCGCGATCGCTTCTTCAACAAAATCATTTTATTTCATTCTGTTGCAGGGTCTTTTTTTATTCGTCTGTTGGCTCTATTTTTTTCAGGCTATTATTCGCAACACTCAGCCAACCCTCAACGGCATCTTGTAAATTATGCGTAACCTCTTCCCAGGTATCGCCTTCGGTAATGCAACCGGGAAGGGCTGGGCCTTCTGCCCAATAGCCCCCTTTTTCTGCTGGATGAATAATGGCTTTAATTTTCATAAACTTAGCTTCATCAGTTTCTTAAGTTCAGTCTAAGTAGGTGGGCAGAAATAAATGCACCACATACCATATCAGAAAAAAACTGTCATTCCCGCGAAGGCGGGAATCCAAAGCCTATCGGTGGGGAACGAAAAGTGCAATTAATTATGTTCACCTACTTAGCAGTATTCAGGGATTGACATGATATGCCAAAAATAGCATAATTGAGGCATGAGTGAATTACTAAAACCAGTTGAGTGGGTTGGCAGTTCTCTTGAGGATTTAAAGGCGTTCCCGGAGGAGGTTCGGCAAGGTGTTGGTTATGCGCTATATCTGGCTCAATGTGGTGAAAAGCACCCCTCTGCGAAACCACTCAAAGGCTTTAATTCAGAAAATTACATCAATCAGTAGGAAAAATATGAATCAGCCCATTAAAGTACAAGCAGGCAGTGGCAATGTCTTCGCAGATTTAGAGTTAGAAAATTCTGATGAATTACTGGTCAAGGCAGAACTTGCCCGGAGAATTAGTGGTATTATCTCCGCCCAAAATATGACTCAAACTGAGGCGGCACAAATGTTAGGAATTGACCAGCCTAAAGTGTCAGCATTAGTGAATGGCAAGCTATCGGGTTTTTCCACTACTCGGTTGTTTCGTTTTTTAAATGCGTTGGGTCGAGATGTGGAAATCGTAGTAAAACCCAAGTCTTTTAGACAAGCTGAAACACGAGTGGTGGCGTTGTAGAGAAACCGGGTTTCTGGTCAAATCTTAGTAAAGATGCAGAAACCCATCAGAGAAACCTGGTTTCTGTATTTCCCGTCGCTCCCCGGTCTGCTAATATTGAAGCAGGAAAATTAAGCCCAGGAGCGAACACCATGAGTTTAGTGATTTCCGATGATTTAGTAAAGGCTAGTGGCTTTTCTGAAAATGAATTATTTGGGGAAATTGTGCTGATGTTATTTCAGCAAGATAAAATTAGTTTAGGGAAAGCCAGTGAGTTATTGGGGCTGCATCGGATGCAGTTTCAAAAACTGATTTCTGAGCGAGGTATTTGCGTACATTATGATATCACTGAGTTTCAGGAAGACCTCAAAACTTTAGAGGAAACCGAGTAGTAATGATTGTTGTCAGCAACACTTCACCGATTTCCAATTTGGCGAATGTCGGGCAACTTAGTCTAATATCCCAGCTTTATGGGAGGATTTTAATTCCCTGGGCGGTGTATGAGGAATTATTGGATCCCAGGGCTGGGGAAACTGTGATTACAGCAGTGCGATCGGCACCTTGGATAGATATTCAATCCGTACAGAATCAAGGATTAGTTAATGATTTAAGAACTCGTGTCAATGTGGGAGAGGCTGAAGCCATTGCCCTGGCGATCGCTTTCACATCCCGCAGAAAATCGTTGAGTTTCTATGGTAAATATTTGTGGTTGTTGGGTTTTGTTCCAAGGGTCCAACCTACTAAGCTAAAGAAACCGGGTTTCTAGCAAAATTTTAGTAAAGATGCAGAATTCCTGAAAGAAACCCGGTTTCTGTATTCCCCTACTTCAAATTGTCCAATCCTCTATTGCTAATCCTGCCACTTTGCTAAAGTCTCGATGATTACGAGTTAATAAAATCATTTGCCGAGAAAGCGCGATCGCGGCAATTCGCGCATCCATCTGAGCCAGTTGAATCCGTTGTGAGTTTAACTGCTCTAAGGTTTGGGCGGCGATCGCATCAAAAGAGAGAATGGGTAATCGTTGAAAGTCAGCTACTAGCCGTCCCATGAGTTCATAACCTTTAACCAATTCATTGGGATAACGAGCGCGGTTAATATAGGCATGACAGCCCAGCATTTGTTCCTGAATTGTGATAATTGAAATAGCAAAATTATCCAGGTCATATTGAGCCATTCGTGCCACAAGATTGTGATAATCTGCCCCAGATTGACGTTGCAGAATACTCAGATGATCTGTATCTAATAAATATCTCATGCTATTTCTGATAGGTCTAATACTTCTGATGGGTCTAATACGGACTCATCCCCTCGGCGAATTGCTTGCCCTAATGCGAGGATTTCTTCAAAAGCCGGTTCATCTTTAAAAGAGCCGCTAATTTGCTCTAACCAGTTGCTCGATTTTGGATGGGCAATCTGTTTTTGAATTTGAGTAATGGCTGCTTCTACTGCTGCCATGCGTTCTTCTAGTGAAGTGTTGGTTGTCATGGATTTCAAAAAGTAGGGTTTCAAACTATTGTAGCGCAAGGCTTGAAGTGCCGAGAAACCGGGTTTCTAGCAAAATCTCTGTGAGGAGGCAGAAACTCTGACAGAAACCCGGTTTCTATATCTATGCTAGAACTATTGGCGGATGTAGGAGCGATCGCTTTCACATCCCGAAAGGAATCTTTGTAGCATCCGCTGCGCTGACTTTTTAGACTGACAAATGATTGTTGTAGGTTGGGTTGAGGCGACGCTATTGCTAACCCAACCTGCCGATCAACGATTGAAGCTAGTGTAACTTTACTCCACAATAAATGTTAATTTTTTCTCTATCCTTTAATAGGTTCATCCCAGTCTCTCCTGAATACCAAATACGGCATATTCATCGTCATTACCAATATAAGTATATCCACTTGGATTCTCCTCAAATGAGCAAAGACACGACATATTTTCAGAAATAGCTAAACTTAAAAAACGATTACTAATTTTTATGATAATATTTAACTTTTGCAACTCATTAAGTATCAATTGAACTTCATCTAGTGAACAATATAAGTTATATTGCTTAGATAGTTCTCTAAGAATTTCTTTTAAGGTTAAGGCACGATCGCAAATAAGATATATTTTTTGATGTAAGTCCGTAAGGGTTAGTGAACGATATAAAGCACAAGGTCTTGTATCTAATATTTTTAATTCTTCGTCTTGAATACTCATAAGCAATGAAGGAGGTGAATCTGATTGAAATACTTGATTCCATTGAGATACAAACTTTTGTACTTTTTTCAGACCTGACCGTTTTTCTGTTTTCAATAAAGACAAATCATCAATATCCGATTCACTATTATCGTCAAAGTAATAACATATATTTTTTATATCTTTTAGCGATAAAGGATAAACATAGTTGTAGTTTGGAGATGGACTGAGATTAAGTCCAAACTCATCAGGATGCTCACAGTAGGGACTAAATCTATGATATTGAACTCTAGATAACCCGGACGGTGGTTGTAAATGGATAATTAAAGGTAACCATTTTGCCATTTCTAAATACCATTGATCTAATTCCCCAGGCAAACGACATAACATATTCCAAGCAACTCGTAATCCATACTCACGACACCACTTAAGCAATTGAACATTGATAGCGGTAGTGGTTCCTTTTTTCATCAATTTTAAAACGGAATCATCTAATGCTTCAATACCTGGTTGAATCCAAATCACTCCTGCTTGCACTAACTTTTTTACCTGTCTTCGAGTCAAATTTGATTTAGTTTCATAAAATAGCTGATATTTTTCCTTCTGTTCTGCCAGAATTGGTAGAAGCTCTTCTAAATGCTGCATTGATAAAATGTTATCAACAACAGAGAATTTATAAATCCCATAACGTCTGGATAATTCAAAAAACTCCTCAACAACACGGTTTATAGACTTAGAACGATAAGTCATTCCATCACCGTTTAACCCACAGAATGTACAGTGGCTCTTTTGTCCCCACCAACAACCACGCGAGGTCTCTATGAGTAACCCTGGATCCACTATTCCCTTAAGAGAGGATTTATTAAGAGCATCGAAATAGTCATCATAATCTGGAATTGGTATATTGTCTAAATAATCCACAGTTGCTCTAGGAGGCTGTAGAACAAAATGAGCTTTATCGCGATGCAATGGAGCGAGAACACCATAGGGCAGTGTATTAGAATTACTGCTAATACCTCCGGTTAGAATCAGTTGGCACAATTCGGGAAAAATATTGTCTCCCTCTCCTGAAATAACATAATCTATCCAAGAAAACATCTGGTGAGTAGTTAGTCCCATCTCACTTTCACAATTCGCCCCTCCCATTATTGTTGTAATATTAGGATTTAACTCTCGAATTCGCCTCAGTATAGCTAGAGATGAGCAATGTTGCTGAAATGTCGAACTACAACTAACTATCTTAGGTTGCATATTGACAATTTGTTGAGCTAAATTGTCAATAAATTTTGTGGCTGAATCACGAATTTTCCATAATATATTTTGCTTTGATTTGTCAAGATTGATACACTTGAAGTAATCCTCTGGATTAGGATTAAAATCAGGAAATGCTGCCTCTGAAAAAGTCCATTCTCCAAGTAAATCACTAGGCAATCTATAGTCTATTGACTCATACCAGTTGAGACCAATTTTTTCGGCAAATTTAATATTTGCATAGACTACTTTTGATTTTATGCCTTTCTGCTTTAAAGAGGATTTCAACAAGCCAATTGCAATAGAAGGACGCTCAATAGCAGCATAAGGCATCAGAATAAAGCAAACATCTAGCATAGATCATTATAGTATTCAATGTTGGTAGTGATAAAATCAAAATGATAGCCTACTTCACCATTTCCTATGCCTAAGTGTAGACCCTCGATCCCCTCATTTACTTGCGAGTTGAAATTCCAGTTAACATTATTCTGAAGTTTATAGTTAAAACCAATAGCAAACTCGGTTATATTAGGCAATTTTGTTTTATCCTCACTTATCAAGTCTGTAAAATGATTCAAATATTCAATGTTATCAATTAGAACAGAAGTTAACTTATTGTTATTAACTATTATTTTCATGCTTGATGATTGACTCACTAGATACATCAAATTATCAGCGAAACAGCGATTGTAGTTTTCAAGTCTAAAATCAATTCCTTTTGCCATTAAAAAACCTTCAACATCTAAATAGCCATCTATCTTGACTGATCCGTCTTGGTCAATTCGATTTTCTAAAGCAATCTCAAAATACTCTGCAACTGAACGGGGATTATCTACTTCTAAAACTATGTTGTTAATAGTGGATATCTCAATTGATTGGCTTAGATCGCATCTTAGACCAGATCCCCTACCCCAAAAGGACAAAGGCCGCTCAATTTCTGAAAATACAGGATACCATTCATGATGCTTTGTTACTGCATATTCAAAATCAGAAGCTAATAACTTCTGTATAGAGTAAATTAAAGTGTCAATATTAACATCAAATGCTACTTGTGGTAGTAAAAGTATCCTTTTGCCTTTTATATTTCTGAACTTAACGAAGGAATCCCAATTAGTACAAACAAATATAAAATTGCTTGTAACTTCTCTATTATCAAAAGTTTCTATCAAGTTAGCGTCAATATTAAGTAAACAAATATCATTAACACCTTCAATATTACTTAAAGGGTTAATTATTTGAGCAGAATCAACTAATATCGAATATTTTTGATTGTCAAATATGGCTGAAATAGTCATAAGTTTAGGGATTTTATTTAATCGTGATATTCAAGTCAGCTTTTCTAGCTTTTTTACTATTTGAGAAAGCAAGCAAAATTGAATTCAATTCAGCAATACTTGCTTCCTCAAAGTAGAATGACTTACTGCAACTTTCGACAAGACTAGGCGATCCAGCTGGCTTTAGTTCTTATGACGGATACCTTGCGTTGTTGACTTTGTGTGTTTAGTTTAGGGGATGACTCTTGAGCAATTAATGATGAATCATTAACAATCTCTGTCTTATTTGTGGGCTTGTAATCGTTGATGATGATCATAAATAACTCCTTCAAAAAGTTTTTTTGGTAGATTGATTACTTTCCAATGAGATGAAGTTTACCACACATATTGCTTCTGGCAACCACCCAAAAAATAGAATTTAGGGGGTAATTTATCCATGAAATTAGTGGAGTATTTTAATTTCCTGTACCACTACAATGAATACAATCATTATGGTCAGCATTTACAGATAGAGATGAGTCTCGCTGCAAAAATAAGTGGGCTTCTCGACACTGATCATATCGCTGTTGTACTAAAGGAATAGCAGCAGAAGCACCATTTTCCAGCGCAACACTTTTAATAAAATCGGAGCAAGATAGTCCACCGTGCAGAGTCCGATAAGCACATTTTCCCTTTTTGTAAGGATCGATGTACTTTTTATAAGCAGAAATTATTTGCAGAGAAATAAATGTCATTACTTTGTCAATAACTTGCTTAATTGATTCGGGAAAATTATTTGAAACAAGTGAGACCAAAATAACAAATTTCAAGCTAATTGTTGCAACGGCTTTCCCAAAAAGGGTGAAAAAGTTCTGTGTCATTGGAAAAATCCTCTAATTTGGTCTAAGGTCATCTTGTGTTTGCCTATTATTTTCTCAACTTATTTTTCCTTTGCCAACCCCATAAAAGTGGGATTTAGGGGGGTATTTCTGAGGGGTTTAAAAGTCAAAAAGGGGGAAAATGTGGGATTTTGTGGCCAAAAGGGGGAAAATGTGGGATAATGGGGGGTTAAAGTACACAAAAATATACAAAACTACAACCAAACTTAGCAGCTATGGAAATTCAAGAAGCCTTGCAGTGGACCGATAATCTGATTTTTGCCAGCACTGGGAAGCATCTGGACTCCCTGCAACGCGCTATTTTGGAGGGTGTATGGAACGGTAAAGAATATCAGGATATCTCTGAGGAGTACCACTGTACCAAGGATCATGTGAGAAAGTCAGCATCGGAATTATGGAAACTCCTGTCGGATATGTTGGGAGAAGATGTGAAAAAGAAGAATGTGCGATCGCTCATCGAAAATAAAATATTTTCTTATCATAATGATGGGGTGCTTATCGGCAATCAAATCAATTTTTGTAACGACCTCTACAATCAATCAAAAAAAAAGATCGCCCGCCACCTTCACCCCCCGCAACAAACCAGAACCTCGCCACGACCTCAGCCAAGCACCGGAATACAACCGCCTCCACAACCGCACCGAACAACTGGCCACCCTCAAACAATGGATACTCGAAGAAAATAGCCGCATCATCACCCTAACCGGACTATCGGGAATTGGGAAAACCGCCCTCGCGAGACAACTGGTAGAACATATCGAAGACAAGTTCGATCGCATCCTGTGGCGCAGTCATCGCAAATTGCCCAACCTCAACGCCCTGCAAAGCCACATCATCGAATTTCTTGCCCCACCTCAACCCAGCCAAAACCCATCGATCGTCAACTATTTAAACTCCCGGAATTCCCTTTTAGACCATCTGAGAAACCACCGTTGCTTAATCATTCTCGACGACTTTCAAGAAACCTTAACTCCTGGGGAATTAGTCGGCAATTATCGCCCAGAATATCAAAACTATGGTCAACTGATTAATGAAATTGGCCAACACACTCATCACAGTTGTCTGCTGCTGCTTACCTGGGAACAACCCCTAGAAATTGCTGCCCTAGAAACCGAAAATTTTTATTGTAAAACCCTACCCGTTCTCGGCTTAGGTAAACTAGCCACCGAAATTCTCAGCGCCAGAAAACTCAAAGACCAGAAAAAATGGTCAGAACTAATCCAAATTTATAGCGCCAACCCTTTATGGCTGAATATCATCGCCTCTACTATCCTGGATTTATTTAACGGTAGCGTTCAAGAATATCTCTCCTATCCCACCCTATTTTTAGGAGACTTAGAACCCATCCTCAAACAACATTATCAACGCCTTTGTGAATCTGAGAAAATCTTGCTTCAGTGGTTAGCCACCCAAGACCAACCTGTCAAAATTAGCCAGAAACCACCAGAACTTTTATCAGATGCCGATTTCTTAAAAGCGATTCAATCTTTAAAAAGACGAAATTTGGTGGAAAAAACCTCTGGTTTTACTCTACAACCGGCGATTAAACAATATGTGAAAAATTTAATTTCCTAGGCTATGGTGCGTTACGGGGCGGATTTTTAGGCTAATTATTAGGTAATTAAATTAAGTAGGTGAACATAATTAATTGCACTTTTCGTTCCCTACCGATAGGCTGTGGATTCCCGCATTCGCGGGAATGACAGTTTTTCTTCTAATGGGGACTGTGGTGCATTTATTTCTGCCCACCTACTTAAATGCTAAATTTAGCCTGTAATTGCCGATCCAACGTTAACAATCGTAACCCATAAACCTTCGCAGTTGCTGCAATAATCGCATCGGGCAACTTCACATTATGGTTGCGTCGAAAGGCGATCGCCTCTTGTTCAATTTTTTCATCTAATTTCAAGACTAATAAATTTGCCAACAAGTTTTGAATCGTCTGCTCCTCTTCTGCCTCTAAGTTAGGATAACTGAGTAACTCCATTCGCGTAATTTGACTGATGGCACAGTTCTCAAATTCTAGCTGCTCGGTTGCCAGAAATGCGATCGCCGATGGATCGGCTTTGAGAATGCCGATCGCCACATTAGTATCTAATATTAATCTACAACAAATCAATCCCACTCATCACGCATCTGACGCTGAATTACAACCGGATCATTTTGAAAATTGGGTGAATTTTGCAGCTTTCCCACAAAGGAAGCTAATGTATTTTTTTTCAAGGGTTTACTCTCCGGATCGGAAATAGGTATGACCATGATTTCCACTTCTTGATCCGGTAGAGAAAGCGATTGATTCAAAATAATAGTTTGACCGCGCTTAATTCCTTTAGCTCTAATGATCATAAATTTGCTTAAACCGTTTAGTTAATGCCATAATTATAACATAATTTATTTCGGCATTGCTTGAGTAGCAGAATATTTGCTATAAATAATAGTATATTCCTTCTGTATATACGGAGCAGCCAATGGAAACGGCAAAGCTGTTTATGAGCGGGAATAGTCAGGCGGTACGCTTGCCTAAGAGTTATCGTTACCGATGGAACGAGAGCAAATTGTATGAAAATTTTGCTTGATACGGATATTTGTATCTATACAATTAGATGATTTTTGTCTGGTTGATGATGGTGCGCTACGGGGCGGATTTTTGAGATAATTATTAGTTAATTAAATTAGCGCCGCCCCTAACACACCCTACCCCGGCGTCATGGTGCGTTACGGGGCGGATTTTTAGGCTAATTATTAGGTAATTAAATTAGCGCCGCCCCTAACACACCCTACCCCGGCGTCATGGTGCGTTACGGGGCGGATTTTTAGGCTAATTATTAGGTAATTAAATTAGCGCCGCCCCTAACACACCCTACCCCGGCGTCATGGTGCGTTACGGGGCGGATTTTTAGGCTAATTATTAGGTAATTAAATTAGCGCCGCCCCTAACACACCCTACCCCAAGGCTATTTATGGTGCGCCCTACACCAGCTATCCTCTCAATCCTGTGACTATTGCTATTCTCTTGTATCAAACGGATTCAGTAGATTTATGTCAGCAATCCACTGAAAATCATCCACATTTCTGGTAATTAATGTTAACTGATGCACCAATGCAGTCCCGGCAATAATTGCGTCCCCTAATGACATTCTTCTCTGTTGTCGCAAAGCAACAGCTTGAATCAACACCTCCTCGGATATCGGCAGAACTTCAGCAACCTGAAAAAACGCTTCAAAATACTGCCGTTGTTGCTCCGTCAGTTGATGATAGCCCAATACTTCCAGATAACTGAGGGCTGATACTGCTGGTGAATTTTCCGCAATTAATCCTCGCAAATTGGCATATTCTGGCTGTGCGGAATAGATAATAATATTGCTATCAAGAAGCATCGTTTATCGCCCCGGTAATGAACGGTCTTGTCGAGTTTCTCGTTGCCACAAGGTAGGATCTATATTTTCTAATCCTTCTGTTGCCGCCAGATTTTCTAAGATTTCCGCCATCTTTTGCCCGCGTGTTTTTGCGTCTGGGACTGGTTTTTTATCGAGTAAAGTTACATACACCTCTAACATTTCATCTCCCAGATCGGGTCTATCCTCAATCCACTCTACATGACTTCCTTTCAATAGTGCTTTAAATGTTTTTAGCATGATTATCCTCTAAAAATATGCTCTAAGACAAGAAGCGATCGTCTTGAAAATTGGGTGAATTTTGCAGCTTTCCCACAAAGTCAGCTAATGTATTTTTTTCAAGGGTTCACTCCCCGGATCGGAAATAGGTATGACCATGATTTCCACTTCTTGATCCGGTAGAGAAAGCGATTGATTCAAAATAATAGTTTGACCGCGCTTAATTCCTTTAGCTCTAACGATCATAAATTTGCTTAAGCCGCTTAGTTAATGCCATAATTATAACATAATTCATTTCGGCATTGCTTGAGTAGCAGAATATTTGCTATAAATAGATGTTTGATGCCCTGGAAGAGTTCCCAGAGGATTTACAAATTGAGCGCGATCGCTCCCTACCGATGGAACGAGAGCAAATTGTATGAAAATTTTGCTTGATACGGATATTTGTATCTATACAATTATACGATTTTTGTCTGGTTGATGATGGTGCGTTACGGGGCGGATTTTTGAGATAATTATTAGTTAATTAAATTAGCGCCGCCCCTAACACACCCTACCCCAAAGCTACTTATGGAGAAACAGGGTTTCTTTAATAAATCTTGGCTAAAATGCGCTCATTGTTGTAGAAACCCGGTTTCTTTTCGGGAGGTGTTGAATCCATAGTGTTAAGCGTCAAACACCGAAATAGTCAAGACAGATTTTTTCTATCTTCGTATGAACCTAAAAATCTTTCGCCATTAAAATGAATCATGTGCTCCGGTTGCTCTGCCACCCATACTTCGGTTTCCCAGGAAATTTCCGCCAGATATCGGGTCATTTCTTTGCGACTTGGGAAAGCTGTCACAAAAACCAAGCCTTTTTGACTCGATCGAAAAAGTTGCTTTAATTCATTGTGACGTTTCAAATTAACTGGGCCATGACTTGTCACCGCTTCTATGAGTACAAGCCAATCTTTCTGTTGATAATAAATCACAATATCGGGCATTTTACCGTGAGGATCTAACTCAATGCCTATTTCTCGGAATTTTTCAGTTTCATTAATCAGAAACTTATCCCCTGCATCACCGATATAGAGAACTAAACCTCCGGGAGTAAATCTAGGACAAAAACTTTCCAAAATATCTTTGATTAAAATATTTTGCCCACCGGATGATAGTTCAATCTCCTGACCATCGGGCAAACATACAGGAATCATGGGGATATTTCGATTTTTATCCTGTAATAAATTAGTCACTGAATTGGCATAATTTCCGCAAGCCTCTGGCCATTTTTTAGAATTATATAATTTCAGTAGTGATAATGCTTGTGGAGCGAGTTGATAACACCATTTAGGGCTGTTAATGGGGCGACTTGGTTGATCTGGATTTTCCACAACCATTCCCATTTGGACAAACTGATGCATCGTTTGTCGTCGCACGGTTTCTCTCGTATTTGGTGCATATTGTTTACCATAGTAATCCCGAAACCAATTCATCATTTCTGTAATTCCCCGTCTGGGGGCGGTGGCTTCACTCCAAAGTGTCTCTGGGCGAATATCTGCTAATGCCAGTAAGCAAAGGGCAGACCTTTCATTTTGTTGTTCTTTTGGCGTAGAAATATCTTTGAGAATTGCCAATGCTTCCTCAACTCGTTTACTAGCCTGAATCGCATTTGTTGCTTCTTTCATAATTGATAAAACTCTATGGACAATCCGATCAATTTGCTCCTGATTTAAGTCAGAATCACCAATTTGCTGCCCCAGTCGGATCAGATCATCTTTACTAGGGTATTTAATCCGCCGCAAGTCTGTGGCATTAACTTGTGTATGTCCACTAAACTGCCGGAAGTAACTATCAAATAAAGTTGAATTCAGAAATGCTGCTAAACCTCTGGCTAGGTCGGGATTTATTCCCTTACCTTTAGCATGGTAGTAATTTAAATGATTTTCTATGCCTAGTACGGCGGTATCAACGGGATGACAAACAGCAGCAATAATCCGCCGTTTTTCCTCTTTCGCAGAGAAACGCTTGGTCAAAACGTACCAGCCAGATTTTACTAACCATTTTGCTGTTTCTTGGTTTTCTGCAATGGCGATCGCCTTGCGAGGATTCCTCGGTGGGAACACAACTTTCCCGAATTTAATCGACTCTGGGTAAAGCAACGGAACCGTCTGCTTCTCTAAGCAAGTTCTCAAAGATGATTTAAGACGAAAATCGACAACTGACCCCGTTGAAACTTCTAAGCCCATTTCATCCAAAGTCGATGAAAATTGATTCATTTGCACCCGGATAAAATCGGCGATCGGGTTGGCTACAATATGAATAACTCTCTCACAATCATTGGTTTCTACCACTTGCTCATAAGGAGCATACCTTAATTCTGTAGCTTCATTTATATTGCCTTGAGCATTGCTAGTAATTTCTACATAATCCGGCTGATTTTTGGTTTTAATCGCATGAAATATAATATTTTCTTGCAAAACGTTATCCGCTGAAAATACTGCTGACCGGCTTTCAAAAATATGGATTTTTTGCCAAGCCATATTTTCTAGAAAAGCTTGACGAAAAGGACGAAAATAAACCCCATTACAGAAACTTCTCGGTGTAATGGCGACCATCTCACCGCCTTGAGCAAGCTGTAACATAGAAAGCCAAACAAATGCACTATAGAGATTTACTGTATCAATTCCCAAGCTGGTTATAATCTTTTTTTCGATTGATTGGCTGTGAATTTTTTTATAGGGCGGATTGAGAATAATGTGAGTGAATTCTGGGGATAAACTAGAAAAAAGTGGTAAAGTTATTTGATTCCCAGCTTTGATAAAATTATCCTGGCGCAATGAATAATCTGCCTCTATTCCTTGATTTTTTAATGCCCTACAACAATCCCTAAGACACTGATTTAATGATGCGATAAAAATTGGCTCAATTTCATAGACGGTGATGTAGCAACTTTTGACTTGATTAGGATTAGCTAATAACCGCTCTACCACTGCCGCAGTTAATGTGCCTACTCCGGCTCCTGGATCGAGAATTTTAATATGACCAGATAGACTATTAAACTGTCTTGCCATGAACCGGGCAATGTTAGCAGGAGTCAAAAATTGCCCCAATTCACTCCGCTGCTTCTGATTCAATTTGGCAGAGCAATGAAGTCTGGTAATATCAGCATAATCGGTCAGTAATGTGGTCATAGGATTAGTTTAGTAGCAGTATTTTTTTCTGGTGATACTGGGGAAAAAAATGCGCGATCGCCCGGACGGAGAAACCGTGTTTTTTTAATAAATATTAGCATAAAAGCAAAATTATCGCAAAAAACAGGTTTATTTTCCTGTGGGTTAACTATTTTTACGGTGCTTTATGGTGCGTTACGGGGCGGATTTTTCAGATAGTTATTAGGTAATTAAATTAGCGCCGCCCCTAACACACCCTACGATTGATTATAATTTTTTTCTGGTTGATGATGGTGCGTTACGGGGCGAATTTTTGAGATAATTGTTAGTTAATTAAATTATCGCCGCCCCTAACACACCCTAGATCATTTTTTATAGACAATAAAACCCGCGATCGCATCTTTGAGGGCTTGGGGTTCGTCTACGCGGATTAAGTGACCGCTATTTTCAAATATTCTTAAATCTGAATTGGGGATAGCGGCGGCAATTTCTTCGGAAAATTCCGGGGGACAAATCCAATCATGGCGACCACCAATAACTAATGTGGGGGCAGTAATTTTATGTAGTTGATCTAAGATATTATAAGTCCGCAAAAATCCGCCAAATGCCTGATTAATTGCATCCACTGAGTAAATGGTTCGGTTGTCAGATTGGTTTTTCGCTTCTGGGTTATAGGTGACAGAGTATAAGGGCGCCATGACTTGAAAATAGGCTTTTAATTCCGCTTCATCTTTAAAGTTGCCAGCCCAGAGAAGTTCCGCATATTTCTTTTGTTCCGGTGTGCCTTTTTCGGCGATAAACTGTTTGGCTTTCTCTAAAAAACGATAGTCGGGTACGGTGGCAATGACAATTAAATGGGAGATATTTTGCGGATATTTGATGGCATAAGATAAGGCCACCATGCCCCCATAAGAACCGCCGATGACGATAATTTTATCTAAGCCGAGATATTGGCGCAATGCTTCCATATCTTCGACATTATTTTCTAAGGTATAAGTTTCTTTTGGGCCACGGGCAGACCGTCCCTGACCGCGATGGTCAAAATAGACTAATTGCATTTTTTGACTTAGGTCAGAAAGTCCCGCTTTGTAGGAAGTATGATCGCCTCCCGGCCCCCCATGAACCAGAAACGCCGTGGGTCTTTCTTTCATGCGATCGCCGTCAATGACTAACCCTGCCCCTTCAATATCAAAATAAATTTCTGTGTCTCTAATTTTTGCTTGCATTGTTGATGCCTTTGATTCACTTAAATTAAAGTTATTCTAATAAGCAATAATTTGCAACAATTTGCAATGATTTGCAATAATATGCGGTAGGGTGGGTTAGGTGGCGATCGCTGGTAAATTTTTTCCATAGATTTAATCCTTTGGCCACCGTAACACACCTTACCGAATTTTATCTGAATTAAGAAAATCTGCAAAATCCCCACAAAACCAAAATTCTGAGATTAAATAGGGATTGTATGCGCGATCGCCGGGGGTGAGAAACCAGGGCCGAAGAAACCGGGTTTCTTTAATAAATCTTGGTTGCGATGCAAAATTGCTCTGGAAACCCGGTTTCTTGCCCCCAGCTTTCTTATCCCAAGTGCGATCGCATTTTTCACTCACAGATTTTTGATTGAGACAAACCTATGTCGAGAATCTTCAAGAGATTTTGGTCGTGGTTTCTGGTAGGTATATTTCTATTTTGGGGCATATCAGCCTGTGGAAACATCCAGAAACAGAAATCCGCCAATTTCTCACAATTCAACCAACCCTTACCAGAGGTGGCGCCTCTCGTCACCCCACAACTGCCGGACTGGATCGAACAAATTAGTCCGACAGAAACCGCAGAAACTCTAGCCCAGATTAAAATTCGGTTTAAAGAACCGTTAATTCCTTTAGAAAGTCTGGAGTCTACGGCAGAAGAAGGAAAACTCAAACTATTTGAAATTGAACCAAACATACCGGGGAGATTTCGATTTCTCACCCCGCGCATGGTGGGATTTCAATCTGACGTAGCTTTCCCCAAAGCTACCCGGATTAAAGTCACCTTAAAATCAGGGTTAAAAGACTTAAAAGATCATCAGCTTAATCAAGATTTGGCTTGGACATTTAACACCGAACCCATTAAGCTGACCGATTTACCGCAAATTCAGGAAAACGAATATGTCGCTCCTGAATATATTGATGTCAAAACCCAATTAACCTTTACCTCTAATGTGCAATTAGATGTTAAGTCATTAGAGGAAAAAGTGCAGCTTATTCCCAGAGGCAGTCAAACCGGAATCCCCGTCACCGTGGAAGAAAACGATGATGTAGCCTCACTCACTCCGGGGGAAACCTTTGACCCCGCTTTAAGAAATTGGAGTTATACGTTAACCCCGAAACGTCCATTAGAAAAAGGCACTCGATATCGCTTAGAATTTGCTCCCGGAATTCGTCCATTTCCCGGCAATTTATCTAGTGAAACTCAATTTATTTCTGAAGTTGAGACTTATTCCCCGTTAAAATTAGAACGGATGGAGTTTATTGGGCAACCGGATATGGGCGGGGCTTATGGCCGATTTGTTAATGGCACTCCAGAGTTAAAGTTTAATAACAAACTGGAGCTTGATTCGGTATTAGAAAATATTACGATTAACCCGGCCCCTAAAGAGGGAGTTAACGCCATTCAAGCCTATGATGAAGAATCCACGGTTAGCATTAACCCTTGGGGATTAGAACCGAATACGAATTACACCATTACCATTGGTAATGGTTTAAAAGATACTTTTGGTCAAACTTTCGGTGAAACTCTGACTCAAGAATATAAGACCGGGGATATTGCCGGAAATATTTGGGCGCCGGATGGGTTAAATATTTTCCCAGCCCAGCAAAATTTAGAGCTAAATATTTCTACGGTTAATTTACCGGAATCCCAGTATAAAGCCACTTACAAGGTGGTACAACCCACGGACTTGGTTTATGCGGATAACGCACATCCCAGAGGTGAATCGACTGATTTATTGTCCAGCCCAAATACTTGGCAAACATTCCCTGTTTCTGGCAACCAAAATCAGACAGAAACCATTACAGTTCCTTTGCGAGAAAAGCTGGGAAAAAATACTGGCTTACTCGCTTATGGAGTTAGCGCTAAGACCAATCTTTATGTGATGGATGGCAAGGAAGAATGGCGCGAACCTACCTTTTATGGCATGGTGCAATTAACTAATTTGGGGGTATTTAGTCAGTGGTTCCCTGAGATGGGATTGATTCATGTGAATCATTTGTCTGATGGGGCAGTAGTTCCTGGGGCAAATGTGCAAGTTTATCAGTCTCAAACCGATAGCAAAACTCGCGGTAATCCGACTCCTTGTGCTACGGGTACTACGGATAATTCTGGCACGTTAGTGTTAACTTTAGTTCAGGTAAAAAGCTGTAGTAAAAAAGCTGATGAAGCCCCAGAAGTTTTGGTAATTGTCCGAGAAGGTGATGATTGGGCTTTCGATCGCACCTGGTCTTGGAGTGGGGCTTATGGCTATGGAATTTATGGGGATTGGAATAGCGAAAAACCTGTATCACGGGGTACGATTTTCTCCGATCGCCAACTTTATCAACCGGGCGAAAAAGTAGCCTTAACTGGAGTTGCCTATTATTTGGAAAATGGCCAATTAACATCAGATCAAAATGATGTTTATTCCTTGGTTTTGCGCGACCCAGACGGCAAGGAAAAAGAACTGGGAACCCCAAGCACCAATGAATTTGGCACGTTTTCCTGGGAATTTACCCTAGATGAAAATCAGCCCCTTGGTTATTATTCCCTCCAGGGTAAAGGGAAAAATCAGGGAGAAATTTATGGGGAATTTCGGGTAGCAGAGTTTAAGCCGCCGAATTTTAAGGTAGACTTAAACCTGAATCAAGCAATTGCCAAACCTGACGAAACAGTTACCGCTAATATCCAAAGTGATTATCTGTTTGGGGCTCCCGTATCAACGGCACAAGTGCAATATTATGTCACGCGGTCGCCTGCCCAGGACTTTACCCCCAAAGGCTGGGAAAAATACTCTTTTGGTCGCCAATGGTTTTGGCCGGAAGAACAGCCTTCTATTAGTAGTGATGTGCTGGAACAAAATGCCGTTTTAGATCGGGGCGGTTCCGGTAGTTTCCAGGTACAAGTAGACCGGGATTTACCCTATCCCATGACCTATCGGGTAGATGCAGAAGTGACGGATTTAGCCAATCTTTCCGTCAGCAATAGCCAGACTTTTACCGCCTTACCCAGTGATAAATTAATTGGCTTAAAAAGTAAGTGGGTTGCTGATGCGGGTAAACCGTTTTCTGTAGAGTTTATTGTCACCAACCTTCAAGGGGAAGCGATCGCCGGAGAAAGTATCCGCCTGGAATTACAAAAAATGACTTATAGCCGCGTCAACCGCGTGGTTGCCGGTAGCCGAAATAGTCGTTATCAGGTGGAATATCAAACCGTCGATCGACAAGACATTAAATCTGCTACAGAAGCGAAAACCGTTAACCTCACCCCCCCAGAATCTGGTTCTTATCGAATTCGGGCATTTTTGGGGAATAATACGGATGAAATGACTGCCACAGATTTACAAATTTGGGCTACAGGTGGTGGGTCAGTATTTTGGGCCAGCCGTAGCGACCAAGATAATTTCTTGGAAGTGAAATTAGACAAAGAAACCTATCAGCCTGGGGAAACCGCTACGGCGTTAATTCAATCTCCTTATCCAGAGGCAGAATTGTATTTTGCCGTTGTGCGCGATCGCCCCTTGTATCAAACCTTAACCAAGGTGACAGGTGGTGCGCCGCAAATTCAATTTACTGTCACCCCGGAAATGTTGCCCAATGCGGCAGTTCAAGCAGTTTTAATTCGACAAGGGCAACCTTTGGAACAGTTAGAACCGGGCAGCGTAGAAGACTTAGTGAAAATTGGTTTTGCCCCATTTAATATCAATTTGGCGGCAAAATATCTGCAAGTTGAAGTCACTCCTAATCAGGAAAAAATTGCCCCGGGAACTGCAACTACGGTGAAATTGCAAGTCAAAGATGCTGCCGGTCAGCCGGTGAAAGGGCAATTTACGGTAATGGTGGTGAATGAGGCGATTTTGCAACTCACCGGATATCGGCCTCCAGACTTGGTGAAAACCGTGTATGCAGACCAACCGATCGCCACTCGATTTAGCGATAACCGCTTTGAAGTGGTGATTTCGCCCCTGAGTTCCCCCCTGGATAAAGGTTGGGGTTATGGCGGTGGCTTTTCCGCAGGGGCTGATAGTACCCGGTTACGCACAGAATTTAAGCCCCTGGCGTATTACAACGGGTCGGTGACGACCGATCGACGGGGACAGGCAACGGTTAGCTTCTCTTTGCCCGATGATTTGACCACTTGGCGCGTTATGGCCGTAGCAACAACTGAGGATATGCGATTTGGTCAAGGGGACAATACTTTTATGACCACAAAACCCTTGATGGCTAACCCAGTTTTGCCGCAGTTTGTGCGCTTAGGCGATCGCTTTGATGGGGGTTTAACGGTCACTAATACCACGGAAAAAGTGGGTAATTTAGTGGTTAATGGTTCTCTGAGTAATAATTTATTATTTGCGGAAAAATCCACGAATAATGAAACCTTGCGGACTAAAGCGGATTGGGATACGCAAGTTTATCGTTTCCCCATGACCGCTAATAGTTTGGGTGAAGGAAAAGTGCGCTTTACAGCCCAGCTAAATCAGCAGCAAGGTGATGCTTTTGAGGTGCCGTTGTCCGTGCGCCAATTGCCCGTGAGTGAAACCGTAGTCGAGTCTGGAGTGACAAATGATCGGGCGACGATTCCGGTAAATGTGGATAAAAATGTCGAGGGAACTGTAGGCGGTTTAAATATTGATTTGGCCTCTACGTTGATTCCCGAAATTACTGCCCCAGCGCGGCAAATTTTTGCCGAAGATCGGTTGCCCTTTTTAGAACCCGCTGCCTCGGAGTTGGCGATCGCGGCGAATTTGCAAATTTTGGGCAAAAAATATAGCCAAACATTTACCGCATTTAATCCCACAAATCAAGCAACATTGGCCTTGGAACAGTTGGCAAAACTGCAACAAACTGACGGCGGTTTTGGATTTTGGCCTGGTAGCAGTAACTCCGATCCATTTATGAGTCCTTATGCGGCGGAAAGTTTAGCCCAAGCCAAAGCAGCGGGATTTGCTGTTGATGATTCAATGATTTCTCGGCTGCGAGTTTATTTGCAACAAACCCTCGCTGACCCAGGAAAATATGACTATTGCAAGTCTCAAGCTTGTAAAAATCGGTTGCGACTGGGGGCATTAATTGGGTTAGCGGAATTAGGCGATCGCCGCAATGATTTTCTCGCGGATATTTATGCCCAACGCGGGGAATTAGATCGGGTGGCGCAAACCAAATTAGCCCGTTATTTAATGCAAGTCCCAGGCTGGCGCAATGAAGCCCGAACTATGTGGAATGAGTTGCAAGAAACTGTCTATGAAACCGGGCGATCGGCTACAGTAAATTTACCGGAAGATTGGGGCTGGTTAAGTCCGCCCACCGTTGCCCAAGCGCAAACTTTACGGTTAGCTATTGCCCAAACTATTGCCCAAAATAGTAGCCCAGAAATCAGCAACCGCTTATTACAAGGACTGCTAAATTTGCGGCGTGATGGTACTTGGCAAACCACTTATAGTAATGCGGAAGCCTTAACCGCTTTAGTGGAATATGCCAATACCCAACCCACACCGCCAAACTTTACCGCCACGGTGAAATTAGCCGGTCAAAATATCGACTCAATGCAGTTTCAGGGATATCAGAATCCTAGCCAATTTATTAATCTGGCAATGGATCAATTACCCCAAGGGAAATCTGACCTGATTTTAAGCAAATCTGGTCAGGGAAATCTGCATTATTTTGTCGCATACAACTATCGGTTAAAAGGCAACCAACCGGGACGATTTAATGGTCTACGAGTCGATCGCACCATTCGCCCTGCGGGTGAAGATATGATACTCGGAACTATTGGCTTATCTACGCCGAAAAAACCCTTACAAGTTCCGGCAGGTCAAGTGTTTGATATTGGCTTAGAAATTATCACCGATCGCCCGGTGGATCATCTAGTCATTACCGACCCATTGCCTGCGGGTTTTGAAGCGGTTGATACCAGTTTCCAAACCGCTAATAAAGCGGTTCAAGCCCAACAAGATAGCTGGGAAATTAGCTATCAAACCATCTACAAAGATCGGGTGATGGCTTATGCCAACCGCCTCAGTCCTGGACTCTATCGCCTCCATTATTTAGTGCGATCGGTCACACCAGGAACCTTTGAATGGCCTGGGGCAGAAGTGAAGTTACAATATGCCCCAGAAGAATTTGGGCGATCGGCTTCTACCACCTTAGAAGTCAAATAAGTAGGTGGGCAGAAATAAATGCACCACAGACCCAATGAGAAAAAAACTGTCATTCCCGCGAAGGCGGGAATCCACAGCCTATCGGCGGGGAACGAAAAGTGCAATTAATTATGTTCACCTACTTAACACCCTCCGATAAACCGGGTTTATTTCTGGGTTTTATTAAACAGAAATAACCCCGGTTTATTCGCCGATACAGCGGTTTTCCGATTAATCAACCATAAGTATCCGTAGAGGGCGAAGCATGACCGGATTAAATCTCTGCTTTTAACCCAAAAATACCGGCGGTCATGCTTCGCCCCTACCAAATTTTTGTGGTCTATTCAACAGAATACTGATGTATTTATTCACAGCGATCGGGATAATGCCCAGCAATATATTCTTTGTGTCCTCTGTGTCTCTGTGGTGAATCCTCACCATTATGATATAATAGACAAGAGCGCAAAATAAATATCTCGATCCCCTCAACCCCCCTTAAAACCGCTATCGGCTTTTGGGAATTGTGCCAGAGGTTTATTGATTAATTGCCAGGAAAAAGTCATTGCATCCACTAAGAAACTTTTTGACCAAGAAGACTCTCGTCTTTTAACCGGAGAGGGGAAAACCAAAGCTGATATCCAAAAGCGGATTAAACTATTTGATGATATGCTTTCACAAGTCATTGCCGAGTAACTATAATTGACTGCCGTTTGGCTGTGATTCTATTCAGCTTGATGACGTTTCCCAGAGTCAAATAGAAATTACCAGTGAAACCGAAGTGGGACTACAGTTTAATATTGATGCGAAAAAAGGCTTGAGTCTTTATATTAGTGACTATTTTTAGCCAATTTGTAAAATATTTTTACTATTATTCCTTTGTTTCCTCTGTGTCTCTGTGGTGAATTTTACCTTGGACTATATCGTTGTCACTGCCCGTCTTAATAGGATTGGCTGAAGCCCGTTGAACTTTAGGGGTATGAAGCATATCGACAATGCTTTTGAGGGAACTAGCCAATGGAACAGCCAAAACGAGTCCGAGCAATCCCCCAACTTTGACACCGACCAATAGAGATAGCAAAATCCAGACCGGGTTAAGTCCGGTAAAGCCACCCATGAGTTGAGGAGCGATGCCATTTTCGATCGCCTGGTCGATGATCGTCGCCATCACCAAGACCTTTAAGCCTAGCCAGAAACTTTTTAGGGCGGTGAGCAAGCTGACCACGGTAATGCCAAAGGCCGCACCAAAGGGAAACAGTGCCATTAATCCAACTGCCAAACCAAACAAAAGTCCAAATGGCAATTGAATGATCACAAATGCCGTAGTCATGGAGACTCCCATCAGTAATGCTAAAGTGATTTGTCCAATAAAGTAGTTTTGGAAATTTTGTCGCAAGGCTTGACGAATTTGCGCCCCAATCTGAGACGGGAACCACTGGAAGATGCCATTCCAGAGTTTTTCACCATGAAGCAGTAAGTAAAAAGTCAATACAATCGTTAACACTAGATTGAGGATACTGCCGATCGCATCCAGTAGGAAATTCAGCACTGTTGCACTGAGAGTTTGCAATTGGTTTGATAGCCGTTCTTCCAGTTGGGTAATCAGCTTGCTGACATCAATGGATATTTGATGGCTTGCCGCCCAGGTTTGGAAGATTTGCAACTGCTCACTTCCTGAATCAATCCACGTCGGCAGGCGATTCGCGAGTTCATTCACCTGAGAAATCAGCGCCGGAACGACGGTGACACCAAAAATAGCCAGAAGAGCGATCGCCACCAACAACACGATCAACACCGCAAGGTTTCGGGAAATCTTGAGGCGCTGTAGCAGCCTCACGGGATAATTCAGGACAAAAGCCAGCAACATTGCCGTCAGGAATATGGCGATCGCACCCTGAAAGTAATTAAGTAACAGCAGTAACGCCCACCCATTAAGGATGATCAACGGCAGCACCAGTCCCCACAGAAACCATCTGGGCAGGGATGTAAAGAATTTCATTCGCTATTTCCTTCCCTTTTGAATTATCTTCAAGTTTACCCAACATGAATCCCAGGACGACGCGCTGGATCGGGTTCAGCTTTGCGGAGCACTTCGCGGGTGACAACGGGAACATCCCCCTCCCCAAAGAGGATGAAACGTAGCAGATATTGAATCGGGTTCCCCTCAGTCCAACCAAAATAAACGTGAGGCAGGATTCCCGTCCGATCGCGGATATAGAGCAAGAGTGCGGCGATCGCATTGGGAACTGCGGCACTTTGCATCCGCAGAATTCGGTATCCTTCCACCTCAACCCCTTGGATCCGAATCACATCCATAAACACTGAGGCATCTGTCACCTGTACCTCCAGAAACAAAATCGGATCCGTCGAGGGCAGGTGATTATTCTCGCGCACCTTTTTCTCTCCAAGCTGATACTCCAGGGCATTTCCTTTTTGCGGACGGTGGGCAATTAACCGGGTCGGCTGCTGTCTCAATTGGTCGATGAATTGACGGGCTGTGTCATCTAGTTCCATCCCAACCACTCGCAGTTCCGTTGAGCGAAAGACGCGAGAGATTAAGGAAGTGATAATGATGGCGGCGATAAAGAAGGTGGCAATATGAAGTCCATCCGGTCGTTCAATAATATTGACAATGGTGGTGTAGAAGAAGACGATCGCGATCGCCCCAAACAAGACTGTGCCCACCCAATTTTGCCCCCTGCCTGCCCCCTGCCGATACACTGAGAGGGTTACAGCGACTGCGGCAGAACTCATCAGCACCAATACCCCTGTAGCATAGGCACCCCCTTGAGCTTCCACATTGGCTTCAAAAATTAGGGTGACAATAAAGGCGATCGCCGTATAGACCAAAACCAGGGGACGGACAGCCCGCGCCCAATCTGGAGCCATCCCATAGCGGGGCAGATAACGGGGCACCAGATTCAGCAGTCCCGCCATTGCCGATGCTCCCGCGAACCAAAGAATCGCCATAGTGCTCAGGTCATAAATCGTCCCAAAGAGACTTCCCAAATACTGATGGGCTAAATAGGCTAAGGCCCGACCATTGGCACTCCCCCCAGCCTGAAATTCCGCTGGTGGAATCAACAATGTGGTGACTAAACTGCTCGTCACCAGGAAAAAGCTCATAATCAAGGCAGCCGTAGACAGAAGTTGATGGGTGTGATGAATCCGCCCCGTGGGATGCGCCTCCGTATCACTGCCACTGCCGATCACCAAAGGCATCACTGCCACACCTGTTTCAAACCCCGATAAGCCCAAAGCCAATTTGGGAAACAAAAGGGTAGCAACTCCTACCATCACCAGAGGATTGCCATGACTGTTCAGCAAGGCCATTTTCCAGCTTGTGAACACTGTGGGGTCTTGAATGATCTGATACCCCGCAACCCCAATCACCACTAGATTAAGGCCAAGGTAAATCCCCACCAAAACCACCGCTAATCCGATCGCTTCCTTAAACCCCTTCAGAAATATCGCTCCCAGCAAGGCAATCAGAACTAGGGTAATGGGAACTGCCTGTCCCTGCAAAATCCCTGACAAAAACGGATTCTCGATCATGTGAGCCGTGGCATCTGCCGCCGACAGGGTAATCGTGATGATAAAATCCGTTGCCGCAAAACCGAGTAAAATCAGCACAAATATCTTACCCTGCCACCAGGGTAGCAACTGCTCCAGCATAGCAATTGAGCCTTCCCCATGCGGACTCATCGTAGCCACTCGTCGATAAATCGGCAAAGCGCCGAAAAGTGTCACCAGCACCAAAATCAATGTTGCCAAAGGTGAAAGGGCTCCCGCTGCCAGGGCCGCAATTCCCGGCTGATATCCCAAAGTGGAAAAATAATCCACGCCAGTCAAACACATCACCTGCCACCAAGAATGTTTCAAATGATGTTCGTTGGCTGGGTCGCGGTCTTCTTTCAGCAGCCAATGAGTTAGATATCGGTGGTGTTTTTTCAGGGGCATAATTCGCGCAACCATTCCTGGAGCTTTTTGTTTGTACATAACTTGTACTAATTTCATTCAAACCTGGTACAAATAATGTGTAGCATCTCAAAAGAAAAATAGGATCAGATAATTCAGGATTTACAGATAATCTCTATTTCTCTATTTCTGCCAGAGGCAATCGATCAATTGCCTCAGCATATCAGGGGCGATCCCAAAAATTGTGTAAATTTTTTTATCAATTACAGCAGTTTTCAGATTGGTCAACCACAAATATCTATAGGGGCACGATCTTGACCGCAGGAGAAACCGGGTTTCTGGTTTTATACCGGGGCGACCACTGCCGGAACCTACAAGAAACCCGGTTTCTGAAAACAGAGATTTAATGCCGAAAAGATCGCGCCCCTACTCCAAATATCTATGGTCTATGCAACAGAATACCGCTGTGAAAGTCTATTCACAGCGATCGGGATAATGCCCAGCAATATATCCTTTGTTTCCTTTGTGTCTCTGTGGTGAATTATTACCCGCTAAAAAATTATGGATTACCAACAAATTAACCAAGCGATTTTTCTGTTAAAAACAGCGGCCTACCATTTAGAAAATATGGTGCAGTCAACGCCACCAGACCGGGCAAAAAACCAAACCGTTGCAGAAACAATGGAAACGGTAAAACAAGCTTTATCCGCTATGTCTGCGGCGATTAATCCCCCCTTGATGACTGATGTTCCCCAGGAGTTACTCAGTCAAGCGGCAGCGTTAGGAATTCCTTTAGATGATTTGGAAGTTCGGGTGGCAATTTCTTCCCATCATCCCAGTCAATTGGCGGGTGTTTTACAAGAAATTGACCAGCGGGCAGGGGAGATTAAACGGCGTCGTGCTTATTTTTTAGTCCGCATTTCTGAAATGCCCATTGAACCTTTAGGGCCGAGGGTGCCCGTGGTGACGGCGGCAGATTTTCAATGGCCACAAGAACCCATTTCTCAGGAATTTATCGATCGCATTAAAGTTAAATACGGGATTGATAAGTTAATGGAAAAACAACGGCAATCGCCCAATTCTTTGTTTGAGAAGATAAAACAGGCAAAAGCAGCATTAGAACCTTCATTATTTTTTGCTAGTAAAGATTTTGATGCAGATATTGATGAATATTTTGATGAAGATGAGGAATTGCCTTTTTGATATAATTAATATTATACTAATTTCAAAGATTATTGCTACCATTTCGAGGTTAATTTGGGCGCCAGCATTGCGCCCAAAGAAGCAAATCAACATATATTGTAGGGGCGCAATGCTGGCGCCAGCATTGCGCCCCTGATGTTTTGTCTCAAACGCAATTTAAATGACTATACATGGCGCAATCTTGGCTTAAATAGTTGTTGTCCAAAAAAAGGTTCGCAAAATTGCGTCAAATCGATCGCTAAATGCTAAAATATAGGAAAATTACGGTCACAGAGATGACCAAATTCCAAGAAATTCAAGCAGCAATTCAGTCTCTTTCCTCTGATGAATTCACTTATTTGAGAAATTGGATGATCGAGTTAGACTGGGAAGAGTGGGATCGACAAATTGAAAAAGATTCGGCTTCAGGAAAACTAGATTTTTTAGTTAATGAGGCGTTAGCAGCAAAAGCCCAAGACGAACTACAGGAACTTTAAGTGCATAAAAATACTAAAAGATTTTGGCGATGTTTTGAGGAATTGCCAGACTCGATTCAAGAACTGGCCAAAAAAAAACTTTGAATTGCTCAAACGTGACTCCAATCATCCTTCTTTACATTTTAAAAAAGTAGGAAAATTTTGGTCGGCTAGAATTGGCATAAATTATCGTTTTTTAGCTTTAAAAGATGGCGAAGATTTTATTTGGGTATGGATTGGAACCCATGATGAATATGAAGAAATTTTAAACCGAGAAGGGTAAATATGAAGAGTATCAAACATAGCCATTAAATCGCTGATAGTATCCCACGGGGCATTCATGCGATCGCCTATCTGAGTCATCAAGCAACCGGGTTTCTCTGATGGGTTGGTGCATTTTCCCCAAGATAGCCATAACAACCCGGTTTCTGGACAATTTAAAAGAGGATAAAGCGATCGCATACCTAGCAATAATAAAAATTAACTTAAAAACCTGCTTTCTGACTTCCCGGCAAGACTATAATATTTTGCAATACTTCTCTACCTAGCAAACCATAGGCATTGCCATGAACAAAAGCCAGGAAATTAAAAGCATTATCGCCCAACGTCAACCGCTGGCCCAAAAGCTTGGAGATATCGAGAGTCGCTTATCGTCCCTGTATGGTTTGATTCAGAGTTTGGCACAAGAACGCGATCGCCGAACCGAGGGGATAGTAATTGGCACTAATCAGCGGAGATTAAGTTTGCTGATGTAATTTCACTTGATGGAGAATTGCTGTAGCCATCAGAGATAGAGGAACGCTCAAATCACTTAAGCCATTTTCTTCCACCACCGCAGGCATTCCATAGACCACACAAGTGGACTCATGTTCAGTAAAAATTAAGCCCCCTTGGGATTTAATCATGGCCGCCCCGAGGTGGCCATCAGAACCCATTCCCGTCATTACCACCCCTAAAACGCGATCGCCAAATATTTGGGCTGCGGATTCAAACATCACATCCACACTGGGACGATGGATAGTTTCCAGGGGTAGAAAACTCAAGCGAGTCGCCACTTGAGCATCCGCTTGCCTGGTAAACGTCATATGTTGCCCCGCACGAGCAATATAGACAATCCCCGGTCGGAGAATATCCCCATGTTTTGCTTCCACCACTTTAAGCGGTGATTGCTGATCGAGGCGCTGGGCATAAATTTCCGTGTACCCTTCGAGCATATGCATCACGATCGCAATGGGTACGGGAAAATTCTCCGGCAACTCAGGAATCATATGACTCAATGCGGCAGGACCGCCAGTGGAAATGCCAATCGCCACTAAGTTGATTGGTGCAGGTGGCTTTTTTGGAGTCATTAACAATTTTGTGGTTGGTTCTGGGGTGTTGGTTGGCGGAGGTAAAGAAGGTATAGAAATCTTAGCGGCGCTTTTCACTTTAGCAATCAACTCATCGGTCATTTGTAATAAACCCTCTGATGCCAAAGCGGTGGGTTTGTGGATAAAATCAACCGCACCCTCCGCTAATGCCGCGACGACTTGCTGGCTATTCCCCTCCGCAATACTGACAACAATCATCGGTAAAGGACGACGCGCCATTTGCTCCCTTAGAAACTCCAAACCGCTCATATACGGCATGATTAAGTCTAGAGTTACTACATCAGGGTTAAGTTGTGGGATGAGTTCGAGTGCCTCTTGTCCATCAGATGCAGTCCCGACCACTTCAATAAAAGCACTGCGGGATAACATCGCTTTGATCGTTTTCCTGACAAACGCCGAATCATCGACAACTAGGACTTTGATTAACCCAGCGATCATTTTTGACTCCGACTCTATTGAGTCTATTAATGAATAATTCGATCGCCCTCGATCATCGCACTGGATCGGCGATCGCCGTCAAGGGACTGACGCATCATTTCTATTGGTCTTAAGTCTTAAGGATTAGTCTTCGGAGCAATTAATGAATGACTCTTAAAGATAATCAACGAGATATTCGACCCCAAAGAAAGGGTTGTCCCAGGGCCAATTAATTGCGGTGATTGTTGTTATAGTAGATTCTCGCCCCTGCCCAGTGAAGTTTTTCTCGCAAAGTCCGGTAATAAGAATAATTTTCTTGGAGAATAATAAATTGAGCCTGACATTGGGCGATGCGGACTTCGACGTGCTGTCCCGGCCAAATTGAGGTGCCAAGAACCCCATCAGTCCAAAGTTTAGTGCTTAAGTCGCGATCGCCTAATGGCCAAATTTTCACCACCGAACCAGCGGGTAATACGATCGGACGACTGGAAAGACTCAAGGGACAAATCGGCGTTACGGCGATCGCCTCCATTCCCGGATGCATAATCGGGCCATTCGCTGACGCGGTGTAGCAGGTAGACCCGCTGGGGGTCGCCACAATCAGACCGTCTCCCTGATATTGATCCACGATTTCTCCATCCACTTCCATTTCCAAGGTAGAAGTGGGAATGCGATCGCCCGTTGCGGGTTTGACGCACATCTCATTCAACGCCAAAAAAGGCGGATCCTGAGTTTCCGTAGCGCTGACCGGCTTCAAACTGCGATCCAACCCATCCAAGACCCTCGCTTGCAACATCATCCGTTGCTGCACCGCATAGCGATCCGAAATCAGCCGTTGCCAAATCGTCTCAGTATCTTGAAATGTTTCAGTAGGTTCCGTCAAAAAACCCAGATGCCCGCCCACATTCACCGCCAAAATAGGGATGTGATCGTGAGACAACTGCCGTGCTGCTGCCAGTGCCGTCCCATCCCCTCCTAACACCACTGCTAAATCTATTTTTTGGGTCGAAGAAGCCAAAAATACTGGATAGGGATTATCCTTCGGGCCACTCGGTCCCATTAACACTTTACAGCCAAGGGATTCAAGCTGTCGAGCGCATTCTTCAGCGCGACGCTTACTCAGGGGATCGGCAGCTTTATGGGCAATAATAACTTGTTTAAGTTCCACGATATTTATAGAGGAGAGAGATGTTTAGAGGGGAGAGGTGAACTTTTTGGTTTTTCACAGATTTTTGAGCGAGTATTGCGGGTATTACGGATACTTATGATGAATAATTAGAAAAACCATCTCCACCCAGACTGATTGACAAATAAATTTAATTAATTCCAGAGCATCTAACCAAGATATTGATTAATAATACTATATAATACTATATAGTAAAAAGGGGTGAATTTTTCAGATTCTCAAAATGAATTGTGCCGATCCAGCGAATTAAAAGTGAATCCGGTGACTTATGGGGGCGCAGTGATGATTTGCTCAAGGGTCTTAAACAGGCGATCGCACGATGGACAAGCAGCCCTGACGCGATCGACTTTCAAAAGTTCTATTTGGGAGCGTGTTTTGTTTTACTATACTTGCCTCTTGGTGTGTCCTTAGTCGCTTGTGTGAGCCTTTTTTCCAGATTATATACTGAAACTCGATCGACAGTCTGATATTGCTCCAGACCCCGGATAATTTTATTATCCTTAAATTTCTCCCCATAGAATTGTCTTAAGGTATCAAGGTCAGCAATAAACCAAGCCTCCATCGCTTGAACCATTAATTGACAATGACTATCGTCAATCCCCTGTGAATCCCATTGATATTCTGGCCTGTCCTGGAGATATTTCCAAGGTTGGTTTATATCGGATAAAAGCCCTTCTGAATCTACCAGTAAAACATTGAATGCATCGGGGTGATCTTGGATCGCTCTGTGAAAATTATTATAAGCTTGTTTCCGCCCCCCACAGATGATTAGTTGGATTTTGATTCCGTGGTTATATGCTAGACGATCGAGGCTTTGGAAAAAAGTTCTAAACCCTGGCGCTAGTCCTGCTTGAGTTTCTTTTTTGGGCAGCTTAATTTTTCGATTTGGGGGAGGCTGAAGTTGTCTTGCGAGTGGTTCTGAATCCCCAATCCCTTCAATATAAATTCGGATTTCGCTTACCATCGGTTTCCTCCAATTTCACCGATGCGCCATAAGTCTCCGAGGCTGTAATCTTCCAGCCATTTTTTTAACCGCTGAGGATTCAAACGACGCAAATAACTCCCTTTCTGATTTTGTTCGCAGACTAAGACTGATTCGGGGACTTCACTTAAGCCAGAAATTAAAGCATCAGAATGGGTGGTCACGATCAATTGAGTTCGCTGAGAAGCCTCAATGAGCAACTCAGCTACCATCGGGAGAATATCTGGATGTAAGCCGATTTCTGGTTCTTCGATACAAACAAGAGGCGGTGGACTGGGGTGGCAAAGGATGGTCAACAAACATAGATAACGCAGGGTGCCATCGGATAGACGAGTTGCCGGAATTGGTCGGTGGCGTTGCTTTTCCCGCAGAAATACTTGCAATGTACTTGCTTCAACTCGGACAAGGATATCCGCGATCGCATCATAGAATTTTTGCAATTTTTCTATGAGTAATGGTTTGTATACTTGGAAGTCTAAATTATTTAAAACATGACCCAGGTTACTGTAATATTCTTCTAAAAAATCATTGGGTAAATCCGATGGTTGTGGCAGTCGGGGCGGCGTATATCTGCCTAGGTTCCATTCTCGATAGATGCGAATCTGAGAAAACTGATGATTTAAATAAGTCAGTTCTGGGTAATAATCTCGGTCTTTTTTCTGGGATAAAACCGATTGCTCTGGACTCAGTTCTTCCCGTTGAAGCGATCGTTTAACTCTCTGATCTTCCCTTCCCGCTTTCGCTTCAGGCTTAGTTCTGAAATTTAAGATCGGATGACCATTTTGGTATCGGTAGAAAAAATAAACATCTTCATAGTTATCATCGAATTTTTGCTCATTTTCTACCGACTCATCCACCAGTTCCAGTCTTTGACCGTTCATGGTAAAACTCATCTGATAACGCAGCGGCATCACTCCTTCCGGGTAATCAATCGTTGCCGAAATATGCGCGATCGGAAATTGTTGTTCACTCCCTCCTTTCCAAAGCCACTCGCTAACCCCTCCCCCTTCCCGAATTGGCGCCGCCAAGTTCCTAGGAGTTGCCTGCAAAAGCCCAATTGCCTGAATTAAATTCGACTTACCCGATCCATTAGAGCCAATTAAAACATTCAAGGGTTGAAGGTCAATTGTTGACTCTTCACTGCCATAAGAAAGTAAATTTTTTAATTGCAGCGTGCGGATAAACCGTTTTCCTTGCACTTCAGTCTCCTTAATTGTTGTTTTTTGGTTGTTTATTGTTGGGTAGGGATTCTTTGGGTAGGGATTTTTTGATTGTTGATTGTTGTTTGTTGGTTGTTGATTGCTGTTGCTTACCCCTTACTTCCAGAATGCCTATTCCCTAATAAATAACTGTGAACTGTTAACAGTCAAACGTCAACAGTTCACAGTCAATTTTTTTACCATTTCAACAGATTAAACTGTTCCATATCCACCGTATCCCGGTTGCGATAAATCGCCAAAATAATCGCCAAACCTACGGCAGCTTCGGCGGCAGCTACGGTAATCACAAACACCGTAAACACTTGGCCTTTAATCGTGGCTGAATCAATAAAATTAGAAAAAGCCATCAGATTAAGATTAACCGCATTGAGCAGTAACTCAATAGACATCAAAACTCGCACAGCATTACGACTTGTCACCAGACCATAAATGCCAATGCAAAATAAGGCAGCAGCCAACAATAAAAAATACTCAAGGTGAAGTTGCATGAATCCTACCAACGATAATTTCTCTGGGTTGATTGTCTGTGGGTTAATTGACCCTCTCAATTAATTTTCGATTTATTCGGTTTAAACTAATTGAGGGGAAAAGTTTCAGACATATTCCCGCACTTTGCGGGAATAACTGTCATTAATTTTATGACTTGTTATGATTTTTTCTGGCTGCTACTTAAGGCGCCAATGGATTCTTTAGCCCGCTCTGGTAAGGTGAGCACCGGGGCAACGGGAGCCGCCGGAATGTCATCCCGGTAGAAGTCTCGCCGCGCCAAAATAATTGCGCCAATCATGGCAATTAATAGTAGCAGTGAGGCTAATTCAAAGGGGAGTAAAAAGTCCGTAAAGAAATGTTTGCCGATCGCCTCTACGGTCGAAGACCCAGGGGCGATCGCGCCAGTTTTCACCGGCCAAGGAGTCGATAAAATCATCGTCCCCAGGAGGGCAAACAAACCGAAGCCTACCAACGCGGTGACTAATTGACGCAGGGCGGCATTTCCCACTTGGGCAAACTTTTCCCGCTTGTTCACCAACATAATGGCAAACAAAATCAGCACGTTCACCGAACCCACATAAATCAGCAGTTGAGCCGCTGCCACAAAATCTGCATTCAGCAGCACATAGATCCCGGCCATACTGGTAAATACAGCACCGAGCAAAAACGCGGAGTAAACAATATTAGAAAACAGCACCACTCCTAATGCTGAACCAATCATCATTAAGGCCAACAAGCCAAACGAAACTATCTGAACGCCTTCCGCTAAATTCACAGTTTTGTCCTTATATCACTTGTCAAGAAAAATCGATCGGGTCACTGTTAACGATATTCAATTATTTCAATTAACAGTGAACCATCCACCGCCAAGAATTATTTTTCCATCTTTTCCAGGAGTTCTTCTGGGCGTTTACCAGCGCGAACCGAGCCTTCCGGCAGATCGTGGGGGTCGTTGATCCCTTTGGGCAAATAGGCCAATTCTCGCAGGGGCGTCACCATTGGGTCATTAGTGACTTTATAAGGCAAACGCCCCATTGCCACGTTGTCGTAGTTCAAATCATGGCGATCGTAGGCGGCTAGTTCATATTCTTCCGTCGCCGACAGACAGTTGGTGGGGCAATATTCCACACAGTTGGCGCAAAAAATACAAACTCCGAAATCAATACTGTAGTGTTTCAGCTTTTTCTTCTTGGTTTCTTTGTTAAATTCCCAGTCCACTACCGGCAGATTAATTGGACAAACCCGCACGCAGACTTCACAAGAAATACATTTGTCAAATTCAAAGTGAATTCGTCCCCGATACCGTTCGGAAGGAATCAGTTTTTCGTAAGGATAGAGCACCGTCACTGGACGACGACGCATATGGTCAAATGTCACCGAAAGACCTTGGCCAATATATTTGGCGGCTTGAAAGGTTTCTTTGGTATAGTCGCTAACTTGTTTGAGGAACTTTAGCATAAGTGAAGGATGGCAGAGAATATCAATGTGCTTTGGATTGAAGATGAATTGATCTGATGAATCGATCGCATGATTAGATCGATCGCGCTGTTTTGGGACTGTGTTGGCAGGGAATTTTTGCGGCGATCTGGTCGTTCACCAAAACACCGATAACACCGAGTCCCAAATCCCTTAACCACCAAAAGCGAAGGGAAAAGCCAACTTCAAGGCGGCAGTTAACAGCAAATTCACCAGACCCACGGGTAACAGGAATTTCCAGCCCAGGTTCAGGAGTTGGTCAATCCGCACTCGTGGCAGAGTCCAGCGCAAGAGAATCGCCAGAAACACGAAGAAGTAAGTTTTCAGGAGCACCATTGTAATTCCCAGCACCGCTGCGATTACTTGGAACCAAGGGGTAGTTTCGCTGACCCCGATCCATTGGGCAATCAGTTCAATGGGAATGGGCAATGTCCAGCCACCGAAGTAGAGCACTGACACCAATAAGGCGGAAAGAATTAAGTTGACGTAAGAACCCACATAAAATAGACCGAATTTCATCCCCGCATATTCGGTTTGATATCCGGCCACCAGTTCTTCTTCCGCTTCCGGCAAGTCAAAAGGCAGACGTTCGCATTCAGCCAAGGCGCAAATCCAAAAAATTAGGAACCCAACGGGCTGACGCCAGACATTCCAGCCGAGAATGCCGTAACTGTTTTGTTGTTCTACGATGTCAATGGTGCTGAGGCTATTGGACATCATCACGATCGCCAATACCGCCAAAGCCAGAGGAATTTCATAGCTAATGGACTGGGCAGCCGCCCGCAGTCCACCTAACAGAGAGTATTTGTTGTTGGAGGAATAACCGGCCATCAGCAAACCGATCGGGGCGACACTAGAAAGGGCAATCCATAAGAAAATGGCGATGCTCAAGTCGCTGATGATCAGATTTTGCCCGAAGGGAACGATCAGGTAAGAGATAAATACCGGCAGCACTACCAGAATTGGGCCGAGGGTAAAGAGGATCGGATCCGCTTTCGTGGGGACGATATCTTCTTTAAAAATTAGCTTTAGCCCGTCAGCGGCGGGTTGCAATACCCCCAATGGGCCAGCGTATTCGGGACCAATTCGCTGTTGTACTGCGGCAGAGATTTTTCGTTCTAGCCAGACTGCTACCAATACCCCAACCGTGGCTACGGCTAACATTAAAAACATGGGCAGGGGGATCCAAATCACTTTGGCGACTTGGGGAGGCAGTCCTAAGTCCACCAGCAATTGTATAACGCTTCCTTGTAAGTCTATTCCTTGGTTCATGCTTGTTACTTCAAATTTATGAAGATTTTTTACGAGCGGGACTGAGTTACAGTATAACTCTCTATGGTCAGCAGAATTTGGCGATCGATTGAATAATGTAAGGTAGGGGATAAAGCCATTCCCGGATCAATCTCCACTACAAACCGATCGGGTTATCTGCGCTGTTATCTGCCCTGTTATCTGCGCGAATGGATTCATCTCCTAGAGGCCGATGTAAACAATCGGACGGATTCAGACAGGCAACAAATAGGTTGTTTTTGTTAATGTTTATGATTAAATTGATTAATGAATTGGGTGAAATTAAGTCCCAACAATTTTTGCCCTTGTCCGGTGGCTGCACTTTCTTAGTTGTTGAATAAACGTCCATCTTCTAAATGTACGATGCGATCGGCGATGTCTAAGATGCGGTCATCGTGAGTCACTAATAAGATGGTGCAGCCTTGTTTTTTAGCAAGATGCTGCATGATTTCGACTACATCCCGACCAGATTTACTGTCCAAAGCAGCGGTGGGTTCGTCCGCTAATACCAGTTGGGGATGACTGACTAATGCCCGGGCGATCGCTACTCGTTGTTTTTGCCCTCCCGATAGGTTTTCGGGATAGTAATCAATATGATCTTCTAGTCCCACTGCGGTGAGAATTCCGGCGGCTTTTTCCCGGAGATTTTCTTGAATTTCTGGGTGAAGTTCTAGGGACATTTGCACGTTTTGCCTTGCGGTTAAACAAGCGAGTAAGTTATGGGCTTGAAAAATATAGCCAATATTTCGGCGGAGTAAGACAAAATCTTTGGGTTGGGCGACAGAAAGTTCTTTACCCAATACTTTTAAGCTGCCTTCTTGGGGCGATCGCAGTCCTCCCACCAGGGTTAATAAGGTGGTTTTTCCCGAACCCGATGGCCCGGTCATTAGCACGATTTCTCCGGGAAATATTTTTAAATTAATATCAAATAAAACTTGCTTCTTTAGGCTGTTTTTGCCAAAAAAATGGTTTAAATTTTTAATGTCAATTGCAGGTTGTTTTAACATATATAATTTTAATCTCGCTGCCTAAAATAAATAATACCTCTAGATGATTGCGTTAATATAAATTAATTTACCTAAAAAATTTTTTTTATTGAATTAACCACAGAGACACAGAGGACACAAAGAGAATTAGATCGCTTATAAAGCTTATATTTACTCTTTATCTATGATGCTCTATTATTATCTATAATGCCAATAAATATATTATATTATATTTTTTTAAATAAAAATGATACATTTAATCTCTTGGTGGTAGTAGGGGCGCGGCGGCTTGCGACCTTGCGCTTGGCTACCACTTCGGTGTGCCCCTACGTGCGCCCAAATTAACCTCGTAATTGCAGGAGTAGTTTTTGATGCTTGGTATTAGTCCTAGTCTTCAATTAATTCAATAAAGTCTTGACGGGTTTGCTCGGCTTCTCGGTTGAGGTCGTAACCAAGCTGAATTGCTTGCTGTTCTCTGGATTGATTCTTGTCTAAATCTGTGACGCTGGTATCGTGGCAAATCGCCCAATACAAAGCATCAGCTTCCCTCTGGAAACCGGGCGGATAATTTCCCGGACTCAGGCGATCGATGATGTACTCGGTGCCATCGAAATTGATCGCCATCGGACGCTCCGTAGAACACAAAACCTGGGTAGGCGCCTTCATCCAAACCCATTTTCCTTCGGTTGGTTTACCCATAACCGAATGATAGACTAACACTTCTGTTTGGTAAAGTTTTTCCCCTCTGGCTTCGCGCTTTAAGCGGGTAAAGGTGTAGTAGGATTCAACGCATTCTCCCATGCGGCAATAGCTAATTAGAGGGGTGAAATTTTCCTCGGCGATCGCTGTTTCTAAAGCCTCTGTCCTCATCATTTCCGCTTCGTCTATTTGGCTTATTTCTAAATTTTTGGGCGATGCTGTTGGATTATCTAGATTATCTAGATTATCTAGATTTTTTTCTGGTTTTGTTTCTAGATTTTGAGATTCTAGATGTTTAGATGAGTCAGAATTTCCGGGGTGAGGTAATGGGCTAGGTTCTGCTGCCACCGTTAAGGACTCTGGGTTGGCGCTATCCCTGGAAAACGTTTCCGCTTGGGTGGAGGGCGAAAGGGCAGTGCAGTCAAGGGTTATGGCTAAGGCGATCGCCAAAGTCAGTCCCGTCCTTGGTCTTGAGGTAATCCCCTGACATAACCCCGTATCGAAGGGGGTGCGGTGGCTGGCCGGTTGACGAGGGAAATGCATATTAAACCTCTCTAATTTCTACTTCTCCAACGATAGCAGATGCTTAAAAGTAACCCAGTTAAAGGAAAAATATCGGCTAAAATTGAATCTTATATTAGTTTAATTTGATAAAATCTGATTTGTTTAGTAATTCTGGTTAAAACTTTTCCCCAGTCTGGCTAGTTCTTCTCCTAACTTTTCTAATAAGCTTTTCAAGTCTGACTTAATCAGTTCTGCCCCAATACCTAGAAAAGTTTGGGCAATTCCTCCAGCAATTGAGAGCAGAAAAATCAAGATTCCATAACCAAAAACTGCATCTTCATAACCGCCTAGTATTCCATGCACGTCACTCGCGGGTAGTTGGTTTCTGAATTCACTGCCACTATGACCCATCTGGATAATGTTTTCCACGAGGGGGATCGTCTCAGAAGCTTGAATCAAAGTTGAGATAATTTGCAGGACTTCCCAGGCGATCGCGATGCCAAATAATAGTAAAATTGTCCCAACAATGGTTTTAAAGAAGAACACTAATTTAACCGTTTCTGTCAGGGTATGAAAATTATCACAGTTGCGATCGTACATAATCAACCTCTTGGGTGTGGATTAAACAAATATATCCCCATCATAGCAAACCATCAATGCCGGAAAAATAAAAGCAATATTTCTTATTGAACAAGCCCCAATATCGCTTAATAATATAGTATCGTTCAATCATATCGGCCATCGCCCAGTAATATCAAATCGGAGAATATATGAAAATTCAAACCCCTGATTGGGTAAAACAAGCTGTTTTCTATCAAATTTTTCCCGATCGCTTCGCCAAAAGTGAACCACCTGCGGGAAAATTTTGCCGTCAACCGGGGGGTGGTTGGCAACCGGAACAATTAGAACCCTGGGATGCACCTCCGACCCTACAAGGATACAAAGGAGGGAATCTTTGGGGAGTAATAGAGAAATTGGATTACTTACAAGACTTAGGCATTAATGCCATTTATTTTACCCCAATTTTTCAATCCGCTTGTAATCACCGTTACCACACCCATGACTATTACCAAGTTGACCCCATATTGGGAGGGAATCAAGCATTTATGGCTTTGCTAGATGCTGCCCATCAACGGGAAATTAAGGTGGTACTGGATGGAGTATTTAATCATGCCAGTCGAGGATTTTTCTTTTTTAATGATATTTTAGAAAATGGCCCAAATTCTCCTTGGGTAGATTGGTTTTTAATAGAAAATTGGCCTATATCCGCTTACGATGGCAGTAAACTGGCGAATTATATCGGTTGGGCAAATAATCGATCGCTGCCTAAGTTTAACCACGACAATTCAGCGGTGCGAGAATATATTATGCAAATTGCCGAATATTGGATTCAACAAGGAATTGATGGCTGGCGTTTGGATGTGCCTTACTGTGTGGAAACTCCCGGATTTTGGCAGGAATTTCGCCAACGAGTGAAAGCCATAAACCCGGATGCTTATATTGTGGGAGAAGTCTGGAAAGACTCGCGACAATGGTTAGATGGCACCCAGTTTGATGGGGTTATGAATTATTTATTTACCGGACCAACGATCGCCTTTACCGCAGGCGATCGCGTCAAAATGGAACTGGTAGAACATCACGAATATTACCCCTATCCCGCTTTAGATGCCGCTGGATATGCCCAAAAAATGCAAAACCTGCTAAATTTATATCCGTGGGAAATTCAACTCACCCAATTAAACTTATTAGATAGTCACGATACCGCCAGATTGTTAACCATTTGTGGAGAAGACTTAGCTACCATAGAATTAGCCACGGTGTTATTAATGACCAGTGTCGGATCGCCGAGTATTTACTATGGGGATGAAGTGGGTTTACCGGGAGGTGATGACCCAGATTGTCGTCGGGGCTTCCCCCCAGAAAATCAATGGAATCAATCGGTCTTAAAGATGCACAAAGAGTTAATTAAGCTGCGGCGAAATTATCAGTGTTTACAGATAGGAGACTATGAAATTATCGGCAGTCAGGGAATGGTTTATGTGTTTGCCCGGACTTGCCCAGAAGAATCGATATTGGTCGCCATTAATTGCGGGATAGAATCGGCAATAAAAAGCTTTAGTATTCGCGGTGAATTTAAGCCAAATCAGCGATTATATGGGCAGGGACAAATATCTTGCCAGGACAATCAAATTAACTTGACTTTACCGCCTCGTAGCGCTATTATTTGTATATAGGTGCGTGATTTTGGATCGCGATCTAAAATCGTGATTTTGACTGGCGGAAATATCCGCCAGTCAATATCTGCTTTTTAGCAATCATTTACTGGCGGTCATGCTTCCTACCGTAATCGAACCCTAATCGGACACAAGAATAGTTTGCCCAGGGACACGGCAAGGTCGTGTCCCGAACCATCGGTTTATTGCGTAATTATTGCGTAACCGTTAACCCTTTTTCCCGAAGTTGTTGGACAAAAAACTCCTCTAATGAACCATTGGCTAAAGTGAGAGAAATCAGTTTCGCTTCCATCAGTTGTAAGCTGGCTAAAAAATCTTGGGTATTTCCTTGTAATATGCCTTGCCAAGTTTCATCTTCAAATTCTAAATTGTTGAGCCATTGTTTTAATACCTCTAAGTTACCTCCTTGGCCTTTGACTTGATAGATATCTGATGTGCCAATCAGTTCTTTAATTGTGCCAGACGCAATGATTTCTCCTCGCGCCAGAATAGCGACGCGATCGCAGATTTTTTCCACATCTGCTAAAATATGGCTATTAAAGAAAATCGTCTTTCCTTGCTTTTTCAAGGATAAAATAATTTCCCGCATTTGATATCGACCCAAAGGGTCAAGACCGGACATTGGTTCATCTAATAAGAGTAATTCCGGGTCATTAATTAAAGCTTGTGCCATGCCAATGCGTTGTAACATTCCTTTGGAATATTGACGCATTTGTTTGTTTTTAGCACTGGATTTATCCAGCCCGACTAAATCGAGTAAATCAATAATCCGATGTTCTCTAACTTCCCCAGGAATTTGAAATAAATTAGCGGCAAATTCTAAGCATTCCCAGCCCGTGAGATAATCATAAAAATAAGCATTTTCCGGTAAGTAACCGATGCGTTCTCTCACGGCGCGATCGCCCAAAGGACGCCCGAAAATAACCCCTCGTCCGCTGGTGGGTTTGACAATTCCTAAAAGAGTTTTAATTAATGTGGTTTTGCCTGCACCATTCTGCCCTAATAAACCAAAGGTTTCGCCAGGATAAATGGTTAAATTACAGTTTTTTAAGGACAGGATTTTTTGATTCATCCAAAACCCAGCCCGATAGAATTTACTCAAGTCCCAGGTTTGGACAACTGCCTCATTTTCACGGCTAATTGGTTGAGGAGATAAATCAGCTACAGATTCCATATCATAGTCTCCACCTTTGAGCTTTTTCATCACTTGATACTTCATTAGTTATTGATTATTGTTGATTTGATTATTATTTATTTGTTATTTGTTGTTTAATAATTAACATCAGCAATAACCAATAACTAATAACAAATAACATAACCCATTAGGGGGCGATTAGCCTAAAATTTTTGAGGAAAACTTTACAAAACGGAGGAAAGTTATGGATCGTTCCAAAATTGTGGCGATTGTGACTGGGGCGATTTCTTTGGTGTTAGCCGTAGCATATCTGATGTTGGTTCAATTGTTGGATTTACGGGGAGAAATGATTCCGGCGCCGATCGATCCAGGGATGATTTGGTCATTTTTCATTTAATTATCAGTTATGAGTTATGAGTTATGGGTTATGGGTTATTTGGTGATTTTTCTGACGAATAACGAGTAACTCATAACCCATAACTTACCAATCATCTCGTTGTCGCGATCGCGGCGTTTCCCAGTCGGAATAGTCTGACGGATATTCTGACGGATAGTCTGACGGGTACTCTGACGGATATTCTGACGGATAAGCTGCCTGATATCCGGGGTCTTGGGCAGCCCACTCCCCCTCAAAAGTGGGTGGCAGGGTATCGGATAAGTTAGGTAAGTTCTCTTTCAGCGGATCCACGACGCGGGCGATCGCATCTTTGACGAAACCTTGGACAAACTCATCCTTTTTGGTCAGTTCAAATTGGCGTTGAACCACTTCCATCATGCCGCCATCCCCCCAATCCTGATCGTGTCGAAAATATTCAACGAAACTTTTTCCGGCAATGCGGGTTAAATAGGCAGCGGTAATTCCTTGAATCACTTTACCCAGGATAATGGTACTTAGATTCAGTTGTAAGGCGGTGGTCAGTAAATTTAATGCGCCTTTAACAATGCCTAAACTCGCCAAAGTTTTAGCCAAGGACAAGGCCATTTCTCGACCTCGTTCCACGTTAATTTCACAATCGTAAATTTTGCCAATTTCTACGACCATTTGGGCATTGACGGCGGCTGTGGCTAACAGATCCACCACGGGGACTGGGGTGCAGGCAATCACCCCAGCGCCAATCCATTGAAACCGTTCCACAATTTTCTCCGCTTGGCGTCGTTGCTGACTATCGATCAGCTTTCGGGCTTCTTCTCCTAATTTTTGCGACTGCAACAGAATATTATCGGCGACTAAATCTTCCCCCTCAGCCCTTAAAATCACGGCCATTCGGCGAATCAGGGGCATAATATCCGGTTCCATTTCAAAACAACCGCCCCCTTCGAGTTGCACGGGTTTGGGATTCGCTGCTACTGCGACTAAATCCATTGGGGAGATATAGCCCCGCACTCGTTCTCGCAGTCGGGCGAGGATAATTTCTTGTTCCGTTTCGGTATAGAGGTCAGTTTTATTGAAGACCAAGAGCGATCGCTTGCCAATTTCCATTAAGGCTTGCAGGGATTCATATTCCGTGCGACTCAGGTCATTATCCACCACAAATAATAATAAGTCGGCTTCCGTGGCGAGTTTGCGAGCAATTTCCTCTCGTTGAGAACCAGCCACACCTGTCTCGGAAATTCCCGGTGTATCAGTAATCAGAATATCTCGTTCTAATCCTTTCAACTTGAGAGTATAGGTTTCTCCCACCTCGGTGGTGCCCATTGGCGCCTCGACCCGACCGACGATCCGCCCTAAGAGGGCATTGACCACGGAGGTTTTGCCAGCGGCGCCAGTGCCAAAGACCACCACGTGCAAATTTCCTCTGGCTAAATTGGCTTCAATTTCGCGGGTGCGACGTAACATGGCTTGGCGGGCCACTTCATCTTGAATTTGCGTCACCTGTTCTCGAATTGCCTGCAAAGTTTCCGCAGCGGCAGCAGTTTTTTGCACCGGGATTTGGCGTTTTTTAGGGCGCCTTCCCCCTTTGGTGGGTAAGGGGTATCCGGGCAGGAGTCCCATGTAATAGAGAAAGGTGGCCACTAACAGCCCCAGGAGGGCGATCGCCAGTAATACCAGCAATAACGCCAAAAATGGAGCGGTATAAGAGACCTGAATATATAGCTGGTAAAGAGAATTCACCAGCCACAGAATCAGCCCTAAAATCAGGGCCAAACCGATATAGATGGTTAACAGACGAGTGGGGCGCATGGAAATATCACCAATGTGATAGAAAGGAAAAAAGGATGCGATCGCCGCTGATAGCTAACAATTCATTATGTTTTATTTGCATGAATTCACAAGGCTACTCAGCGATCGGTCTAGGCAGATTGATAGTTTTACAGGGGGAAATAAATATTGACTAAATTTTTTTGTGATAACTTATTATAGTATTGAAACT
Organism: Planktothricoides raciborskii GIHE-MW2; assembly: GCF_040564635.1. Taxonomy (NCBI): domain Bacteria; kingdom Bacillati; phylum Cyanobacteriota; class Cyanophyceae; order Oscillatoriales; family Oscillatoriaceae; genus Planktothricoides; species Planktothricoides raciborskii. The sequence continues at coordinate 3,269,978 of NZ_CP159837.1, read as the reverse complement.
TAAAAATCAACAACTCAAATCAAAAAAATTTTTTCAAAAATTTTTTTACCTATAATTTCCATAAATATCTAAATCAATTTAAACCGCATTAAATCATAATTTAAGCACAAAATCATGGCTAAAATTAGATAAATGATTTTAGTAATTAAATATCAAATTATCGGTGCTCGATATCGATATTGTGAAAAATCATTAGACAATTCTGGCAAAATTCGTTCAAAGCCCCACCCCCCCTTAGCCCCTTCTTTGAAGGGGCTAAGGGGGGGATTGGGGGGATCTTATACGGTATGAAAGCCAGAATTGTCTATTAAATTGATATCGAATATTGATAAAATATTGATGAAATCAAGAAAATGGAGCATAAACATGGGACTATTTAACCAAATTTTACAGGCGGTCAACAATCCAAATCAGCAAGCAAATTTAGCTGAATTGAGTAATATTCTGACCAATATTCAACAAACGGCCAGTATTTATGGTGCTGACCCTGGCAAAAGTAAAATGCTCTTGTCAATGGTGGGGGGATATGTGCGGTCTGCCTTGCAGGAAAAGCAAAATACCGAAGGGTCAGATATGGTCAAAAATTTGGTAAATCAGTTTAGCGGCACTTCGGCAAATCCGCAAGCTGTTTTTGCCTTATTTAGTCAAACTAAATTAGCGGAAATCGTCCCAGAAATTGCTCAAAAAAGTGGTTTAAATGCCTCAACAATTCAAGCCATGTTGCCCATAGTGGTTCCGGCATTGCTGAGTCTGTTAAAAACTGGTGCCAGTACCACGGATCCGCAACAAGCCGCCAATCCAGTGCTGAATGCTTTTTTAGATGCCAATGGCGATGGGACAATCGATATCACTGATGTGATGAATCTAGCGGGACGCTTTTTGAAGTAGTTCTCTCATAAAAAAACAAAACCCCTGTAATTGAATACAGGGGTTTTTTATCTTATGTGATGAATTAATTCAACACCGATAGAAGATTAGTCGATGTAATCCATCGACATAACTGGCTCGTTTTCGCGATCGATACCTTTTTCAAAACCAGCAGCGGCAGCGCGAGCGCGACCAGCGTGCCAGAGGTGTCCGACCAAGAAGAAGAAAGCCAGAATAAAGTGAGAACCAGCGAGCCAAGCGCGAGGGTTCACATAGTTGAAGCCATTGGCTTCAGTGATAATGCCACCGACGGAGTTGATAGAACCGTTGGGAGCATGGGTCATGTATTCAGCAGCACGACGAATTTGCCAGGGCTGAATGTCGTTCTTGAGCTTTTTGAGATCCAAGCCATTAGGACCACGGAGGGGTTCAACCCAGGGGCCACGGAAATCCCAGAAACGCATGGTTTCACCACCGAAGATGATTTCACCAGTGGGAGAGCGCATGAGGTATTTACCAAGACCAGTGGGGCCTTGAGCAGAACCAATGTTGGCACCTAAGCGTTGGTCACGAACCAGGAAAGTGAAAGCTTGAGCTTGAGAAGCTTCGGCGTTGGTTGGCCCGTAGAATTCGCTGGGATAAGCAGTGTTGTTAAACCAAACGAAAGCAGTGGCGATGAAGGCCATCAGGGATAGAGCGCCCAAGCTGTAAGACAGATAAGCTTCTCCATTCCAGATGAAGGCACGACGTACCCAACCGAAGGGCTGAGTCAGAATGTGCCAGATACCACCAGCAATGCAGGTCAGGCCAATCCAGATGTGACCACCGATGATGTCTTCCATGTTGTTGACACCGATGATCCAGCCTTCGCCGCCAAAAGGAGCCTTGACTAGATAACCGAAGATCACAGCGGGGTTCAAAGTGGGGTTAGTAATCACGCGGACATCACCACCACCAGGCGCCCAAGTGTCGTAGACGCCGCCAAAGAACATGGCTTTGAACACCAAAAGCAGCGCACCGCATCCGAGCAGGATCAGGTGATAGCCGATGATGTTGGTCATCTGGTTCTTGTCTTTCCAGTCATACCCAAAGAAAGAAGAGTATTCTTCGAGGGTTTCTGGACCACGGATGGCGTGGTAAATGCCGCCAAAACCGAGAACAGCAGATGAGATTAAGTGCAGAACACCAACCACGAAGTAAGGGAAGGTATCAATTACTTCACCACCAGGGCCAACACCAAAGCCCAGGGTACCCAAGTGAGGCAGGAGAATTAAACCTTGCTCGTACATGGGTTTTTCTGGTACGAAGTGAGCCACTTCAAACAGGGTCATGGCTCCAGCCCAGAAGACAATCAGGCCAGCGTGGGCAACGTGAGCACCCAGGAGTTTACCAGACAGATTGATTAAACGAGCGTTACCAGCCCACCAGGCAAAGCCGGTAGTGGCTTGGTCACGTCCGCCGATCATTGACGTATTAAAAGTGCTTTGCACAGGCTACGACCTCTTTTGCGATCGACTCAACAATTAGGGGGTTTTTGGTTTTGAGTGTTGGGTCAGTCTGATTGACTCAACACTCAAAGCCGGATAAGTAGAATACTATTACAGAGCGTTACCGCGAGGCAGAACTTCCTCGGGGAACACAAAGCTTTCATGGGGTTGGTCAGCCGGAGCCATCCAAGCCCGCAGACCTTCGTTCAAAAGTTGGTTTTTGGTGTAGAAGGTTTCAAATTCCGGGTCTTCAGCCGCCCGCAATTCTTGGGACACGAAGTCATAAGCCCGCAGGTTCAGACCTAAGCCCACCACACCGATGGAGCACATCCACAGCCCGGTGACGGGAACAAATAACATGAAGAAGTGCAACCAGCGTTTGTTGGAGAAGGCAATCCCGAAGATTTGAGACCAGTAGCGGTTGGCAGTCACCATTGAGTAGGTTTCTTCCGACTGGGTGGGTTCAAATGCCCGGAAGGTGTTGGCACCTTCGCCATCTTCAAACAAGGTGTTTTCCACTGTGGCACCGTGAATGGCGCACAGCAGGGCTCCACCGAGGATACCCGCCACTCCCATCATGTGGAAGGGGTTGAGAGTCCAGTTGTGGAAACCTTGGAAGAAGAGGATGAAACGGAAGATACCAGCGACACCGAAGCTAGGAGCAAAGAACCAGCCAGACTGACCCAAGGGGTACATCAGGAAGACGCTGACGAATACAGCAATCGGGCCGGTGAAGGCGATCGCATTATAGGGGCGAATCCCTACCAGTCGAGCAATCTCCAACTGACGCAAGCAGAAGCCAATCAAAGCGAAAGCTCCATGCAGGGCGACGAATGTCCAGAGTCCACCCAATTGGCACCAGCGAGCAAAGGAGCCTTGGGCTTCTGGACCCCAGAGGAACAGTAAGGAATGGCCTAAGCTGTTCGGGGGGGTGGAAACGGCCACGGTCAGGAAGTTGCAGCCTTCCAGGTAGGAAGAGGCTAATCCGTGAGTGTACCAGGAAGTCACAAAGGTGGTGCCGGTCAGCCAGCCCCCAACCGCCAGGAAGGCGCAGGGGAATAGGAGAATTCCAGACCAACCTACGAATACAAAGCGATCGCGTTTCAGCCAGTCGTCGAGTACGTCAAACCATCCTCGCTCTTGGCTGCGTCCAATGGCGATTGTCATAACTTTTATCTTTTATCTAATCTGCTTGGTGGACAAGAATCGCAAGCGTTCTCATTAACTTAACATAACTATAGAATATTTACCAAAATTTAGTAAACCCCTTTTTTGGCCAAATATTTGGCCAAACACCGCGATCGCCACAAAATCTGCCTGAGTTTCCCTGGTAGCTTGGCTTCAGTCGTTAAAAATACTCATTAAAATCGGCGCTTGTGGGCAGCAGATTCCAGGGCGATCGCCGCTCTAGGGAGTAAAATATGAAAAAACCATAAAATTCTGATTGTTTTGATAAGTTTTTTCACTAGATCCAACTAAAAAATGCCTTCTTAAGTAGATCAAACCGAGATCAAACCTAAATCAAACCTGAAATAAATGGCGAAAAATGCCAAGAAAATGACCAGATCGCCCTTGGCTCTGGATTAATGCATCTTAGCGATCGGACTCTAAGCTGGGAATCGATCCCTAAAATTACTTAAATGTGAGTAGCTTACAGAGTTATGATCTGAGATTGGCTCAGGTTAACCCGGTTGTGTCGCGCTGAAATTAAACTCAGATGTTCAGCCGGAGTAATTTAAGGGGCATTTTGCCAAAACCGCAGGTTACAGAGCGCAGGTTACAGATAAATGAGTGCGAATCATTCATCTCGGTTCAGCCCAGCATCAACGGTCTAACGAAGATGCTTCCTGCGGGCAGTTGCCGATCGCCTCTGTCTGGATGATCTTTCTGATGCTTGGCAATTCCTGGGAGTCAGAAATTTCCATCCGGGGTCAGCAATCCGGGCAAAAAACCTGTGTATTCATTGATTGATGAGCTTTCCACACTACCGAAGATTTCCATGACCACAAAAACTATCTCTAAAAGCGATCGCGTGCTAATTCAGCAAATTATTGGCTCTCGTCGTCCCAGTAACTACTTTTGGGCTACAGTTGTCACCCTGGGAGCCACTGGCTTTCTGTTAGCGGGAATTTCCAGCTATTTGCAAATTAATTTATTGCCAGTTTCAGATGCCACTCAACTGATTTTCGTCCCCCAAGGCTTAGTCATGGGACTGTATGGAGTGGCTGGTAATCTCCTGGGATTGTACCTGTGGCTGGTGATTCTTTGGGATGTTGGCGGCGGTTACAATGAATTTAACAAAGAAACAGGCCAGGTGCGGATTTTCCGTTGGGGATATCCGGGCAAAAATCGCCAGGTGGATATTACCTACTCTACGGAAGATGTCCAAGCGGTGCGTGTGGATATTAAAGAAGGGTTAAATCCTCGTCGGGAGCTTTATTTGCGTGTAAAAGGACGTAATCCCATCCCGCTGAGTCGCGTCGGACAACCGTTACCCCTCTCAGAATTAGAAAATCAAGGGGCTGAACTGGCTCAGTTTTTGCGGGTTCCCCTGGAAGGTTTATAGACCCTGTTTTGTGTCTTAAATCGACTAAATCGACTAAATCCACGGCATCAGGATGACGCCGCCTGATGAAGTGAGCGGGCGATCGCCGGAAATTGCCCGGTCTGTAGATAAGATGATTTCGGAAATATGCTGTTTGCGATAAGGGTTCGCGTATGAAGTTTCCAATCAAGCATTGGTTTATGTCTCTGTTGATGATCGGCACCTTGCTGATGGCTGGATGTGCGGCAAATACTGCCACATCCACCCCAACCGACAATGCCACTGCTACGCCAATCAGTCAAAATGATGGAATGAATATGAGTAATTTACCCCAGTTAGAAGGAAAAGCGACCGTAGTGATGACTGTGAAAGGTCAGCCCATTACTATTGAAGTGGATGGCACTAAGGCACCAGTCACTGCCGGAAATTTTGTAGACCTCGTACAACGGGGTGTGTATGACGGGTTGGCATTTCACCGGGTTGTCCGTGAACCCCAGCCATTTGTGGTTCAAGGTGGCGACCCCCAAGGGAAAAATCCCAATTTTCCGGTGGCTAATATGGGAACAGGTGGTTTTATTGACGAACAGGGAAATCGTCGCTTTATTCCCCTAGAAATTACCCCGGAAGGAGCCGAGAGTCCCATTTATAGTAAAACTTTCCAGATGGCGCGAATTTCTCAGCCACCGGCATTGCCCCATACCAGAGGCGCTGTGGCGATGGCCCGATCGCAGGCTCCCGATTCCGCTTCTTCCCAGTTCTACTTTGCTTTGGATGATTTGTCTTTCTTGGATGGCAATTATGCCGTGTTTGGCTATGTCACTGACGGGATGAATGTGGTGGATCAAATTCAACAAGGCGATCGCATTCAATCCGCGAAAGTGACACAGGGTGCAGAAAACTTGAAAAAGTAATCAAATTTAGGTTATAATCAAAAGTTGCTAAAAATAGCTAAAAATTGCCTAAATTTTTAACTTTTATTTCTCAGGTTTTTTGTGCAAGTTGTCGTCACTGGGATTGGTTTGCTCTCAGCTTTAGGCTCCAGCCTGGAGACAAGCTGGTTGCGTTTAATTGCTGGGGAATCAGCCATTAAGCTGAGACAACCCTTCTCAGAATTACCCCCCCGACCCTTGGGGTTAATTGGGGAAACCCCTGCTCAGTTGATTCCTTTAATTGAGCAGGTTGTCCCTGCCGCTTTGAAAGATGCCGGTTTAGCCCCACCTCTGCCTGACTGTGGGGTGGAGATCGGTTCTTCTCGCAGTCAGCAAGCCCGGTGGGAACAATATTTAGTCAATTATTTGCGATATCAAGCCATTGACCCAAATTATTGCCCAGAAGCACATTTAGAAGATTGGTTGGGCAGTCTGCCTCATGCCGGGGCGATCGCCGCCGCTAAACTGGTGGGAGCAACGGATACAGTTTTAGCGCCAATGGCGTCATGTGCTACGGGGATCTGGAGTGTCGCTCGTGCTTTTCAACTGATTCAAAGCGGGCAATGCTGCCGTGTGTTAGCTGGGGCAGTGGAAGCCCCCGTGACCCGTTTAACTTTGGCTGGGTTTGCACAAATGGGTGCCTTGGCGAAAACAGGTTGCTATCCTTTCGATCGCCACCGGGAAGGATTGGTGTTAGGGGAAGGGGGGGCGGTTTTTGTGTTGGAAACAGCGGAATTGGCCAAAAATCGAGGGGCGAAAATTTATGGCCAAATTTTGGGCGTAGGACTGACCAATGATGCTTGTGCGGTGAATTCTTCTGACCCGGAGGGAAACATTGCCCAAAAGGCGATCGCTCAATGTTTAAATCGCAGTCATTTAGTTGCCGCTGATATCGACTATATCCACAGTCACGGCACCAGCACTCTCCTCAACGATCAATTTGAAGCTAATTTAATTCAAAAGTTATTTTCGCCAAAAGTGGCGGTCAGTTCTACAAAAGGCTCTACAGGTCATACTTTGGGGGCATCCGGTGCCTTGGGGATCGCCTTTAGTCTCATGGCGTTAAAAGATGGATTTTTGCCCCCTTGTGTGGGCTTAACCGAGCCAGAATTTGATTTAAATTTCGTGATCAATGCCCAAGCTAATGACTTAAGAAATGTTTTGTGTTTAAGCTTTGGGTTTGGCGGTCAAAATGCGGCGATCGCCTTGGGAAAACTGCCAGATTAAACCAGATTAAATTTTTGGGCTAATTTGCCCTTGACCTGTATTGCCAAACAACAGACAAACCCGGTTTCTTGAAAAAACCGGGTTTGTGGTCTGAGGGGATTTGGAAACCGGGTTTGTGGTGGATCAACAGAACAAAGATTTCCCCCCTAAACAGACTCCTGATGCCAGAATTGTCTAATTAAATTACTTGTCTTTGACTTCATTCAACGCTTGAAATGCTTGCCAGAGTAAAAGTCCAGAAAGCACCAAGGTAAAAGAAACTTGAAAAATCAAAGAACTGAGAATGGGAATTTCAGAAATTGCTAACATATCCAAACTAAGTCTAAACTACGTTTTCATCGAAAGGTTTATGGATCGGCCAAACCGTCACGCTGGATGAAACCCACACATATTCGCACAGATTGTCTGTCGAATATTCACTTCGCTGGTTTGATACCCATCTCATCAAGCATAGTAGATTATCGTAGAGGATCTGCTTGGATAGCAGTAAAAATTTTTTTGAAAATGACTCTATGAACATAGTTACTTGACCAAGACCACAAATATCTAAGTCACACAGGGGATTGATCTATGGGACTACAGGTGGAAAATGAGTGGAAAATTGTCAGGCGATCGCCCACCAATATTCCGAACCAACCAGTTTTGATGCCAAAAATCCCAGTGCGGATCTCAGAGAAACCTGGAAGACTTTTAATCAGTTCAGCCAATTTTTCTCTTGAATCACACAATTACCTGGCAATTCCCTGGCAATGTTTTTGAAGTATGTTTTGGCTGACACTGATTGGATTGAGAGAATTAATCTGAGGCAGAATTTGCTTTATTAAATAAAGCCACTTGCTTGATGGGTGTAATCAGAATCGGTGCATCCTTTAATGGAGAGACGGTTCGTGTCACCTGTTCCTGATGGGGTTCTACATTAAAGTATAAAACCCCAGTAAAGAGTAAAGCAAGGACAATCCGATGGAACCGTGCTTTTATGGGATTTACTGTTTCTAGTTGGCAATCATCTAGAGGGGTGCGGTTCATAGCAATTCTCCTGCCTGCTTTGGCTGCATCAGCGGTGATGTTACAAATTTGGTGCTAGAAGTTACAACCCGATTGTGAAAAATTCCGGAAATCTATGCATAGATTTTCTCTTGAATAGGATCTTCATCAATGGTTGAGCCAATCAAGCGATTGGCATATTTTTCGGGATTATTAATTTTTCTGACCACTATCATGGCGAATTAGTTTCTGAATTTGATTTTTTTCTCTAGATTCCTGAATTCACTTAAGGATGGAACAAAACTCCCCATAAAAATATTTCACTTAGAGTAAATTAAGTGATAATTTTATGTCTTGCTTCTTTGACATTGATGTTCTGAAACCTCGGTCAAGGTTTTTGTCTGATTAATTGCTAACCGCTCGTAGTCGGTTGTTACGGTTAGTTATAACAACAAGTACAGCTTGTTCGATAATTACTAATTACAATAGCAGCATTTAGTAAACCAGTTATTGAAGCTGTCTTTTCCGCTCACAATCAGAGCAACTTCAATTAACTTTTCTAGCACTTCCATTGCTCGTGTTGGGAACATTCTTACCAGTGACTTCACTGTTGACCACAACATAGAAATCGGATTAAAGTCTGGTGAATAGGGTGGTAAATATTCTACTCTAGCTCCCGTAGCCGTGATTAATTCTTCAATACCTTAAATGGAATGAATATTCAGGTTATCCATCACTACCACATCCCCTGGCTTCAGCTTAGGAACCAGGTCATCTTCTACAAACTCCTTAAAGTCCTTCCCTTTCATCGAGCCTTCAATTGCTTTTTTCGCTACAACTCCTTCAATACTTATTGCCCCAATTAAGGTCATTTTTCTCCCTTTATAAAAGGGTCTTAAACAAAATGCCTTTTTACCCTTTTCACTCCTGGCCACCTCCCGACTCATCCCCACCCAGAATGCTGTCTCATCAATGAATATCATTTTCTCCTCTGGTAGATCTCTAACCCTCTCCCGGTAATCAACTCGCTGTTTTTGACCTTACCGATGTTGCCATCTTCTCCGCTCCGTAAGTTTTTTTGTAGGGGCGATAGCATTCGCGCCAGTGGTTCTTGGTTGAAATCACTAGCCCGCTCCGCGAATGCTTCGCCCAGTCCAAGTTTATTGAGGAATTCACACATTCCTCCTACACTGACATAAACATCCGGCTCTGTGAGGAGATATTCCCGATATTGCCTCACTCTCCAATCGGGGTTATCTTGTACCATCCGAATAATAAAGTCTCGATAAGCCTCTAGTTTTCCAGGACGGTTTGACCCTGGTTTTTTAGGAGTTAAATCTTGCGTTTCTCGATCTTGTTTGATATAACTATGGACAGTGGCAGGACTGATCATAAACTGCTCGGCTATTTGCCGAATAGAGCCTTTGCCCAATTTATAAGCAGTCACCACTTTTTGTCTAAGATCAATAGAGTAACGTCCCATAGCTGAATCTGGTCTGCATTGAGTACAGCTTCAGTTTATCATACAAGTTTTACAAAATTCTAATGAACAAGCTGTAATTCGACCCAAGTTAAAGTCCCTGAAAAAGTATGACTTTAGAGCAATATATGGCGGCTGTTAAGGAGAAGCTCACTGGTAGCCCAATCTGCGATCAAGATTAGTGATGAGCGAATTTTCCGAAATCGCGGCTATTTTCTGGCTCGTTTAACCCTGATTAACAGCGAGTTATTGGAAATTGCTGAATCATTCACAATTCAAGATAACCACATCTTCACCTTAAATTATCGTTATCAATGGATGGATCTATCTAAACAATTTCTTAGAAAGCGCCCTTGGTAGCGTCAAGCATTTTCCAGATTTATTCAATTTTCCCCATCATATTCATATTGGTTCAGAAATTAACGTTGAACCTGGGCAATCTCGAAATATCTTGGAGTTTATAGATTTTATGAAATCTGAGTTAAGCTAAACTATTTCTATTCATAAAATAATGCGATCAAATAATGCGATCAAATAATGCGATCAAATAATGCGATCAAATAATGCGATCAAATAATGCGATCAAATAATGCGATCGCCAATCTTGTAGCCAATCTTGTCGGGTGTTATAATAAAATTTAACCCACCATATCCGTATATAAATCAGCCTAGTAGGTTGGGTTGAGGAACGAAACCCAACACCCACAAATATTTACCATAGAAACTCAACGATTCCCTCCGAGATGGGGAAGCGATCGCCCTTTACGGCCCGCTTCACACCTTTGATAGTGAGTTTTCGGGTGGGGCTGTTGCCCTCCTTACCATCTCCAGGTTACGCTTGTGCGTAGCTTTTGTCCCAATTGAGTCCTGTGCCGTCCGGCACACTTCACGGCGGCGGGGCGGCTGTCGGGATTGGAACCCGATCAAGGAGGTTGAAGCGTGCCGATATCGTATATTCCCTTTGTATCAGGAGGAATTTCAAACTGAACTGTTGATGGAGGGTTCGTCAACAAGCGGATTTCATAACGACCGGGTTTTAAGCCAATTGTGGCAAATCGGCCCGCTCGATTGGTAAACAAAGTCACAGGCTGCCAGTTGCCATCGGAAAGAGAAACAATCTGTGCTGACTGCAAAGAAACCGGTTCACCATTAGCATTTAACAATACACCTCTTAAAAAAACTGTAGCATCGGTTCCCAACCGCACTAATGTGCCACTGCGATAGGTTGGCAAAAGCATAATCACCCGATTTCCTACATCCATTCCTATCGGTAAATTGGGCGCATCAATGGTAAGACTAGAAATCCGATAAGGATCTAAATTAGATACGACACCAGGCCCTAAATCATCAATGCGGGTGGTATAGCCGCTTACACTGGGATTAATGCCTATTTCTTGATCTCTTAGGCTTTCGTTAGGAATGACTAAAGCAAAACTATTACTAATCGGACGTGACCAACCCCAATGACCATCTGCAAACACTAAGGCAGTACCAAAACTGACTTGAGTTTTGTTAGCGATCGTATAATTTCCATCCCCGGCAAAAACCGAATCATTAGATAAATCCCAATTGAAACGATAACCCGTATAAGATAATCGCCCGGTCAAGTTATAACCGCTGTCATTTTGGGCTAAACCGAGGGAACTTCTTGGCGTTCCGATCGTTCGCAACGGGTTATAATTCCAGTTCAGGCGATGGCTAGGCTCTCGTCTATTATTAATATCTGTTGAGGCTTGGATAAATTGGCGACCTTGTGGTGACAACCAAGATAAATTAACGTAAGCCCGTTGTTCATCAGAACCCATTTTATCAAGAGTTTGACTGAGATTCAAACTAATGTTTAATCCATTGCGAAATGATCTAGAAAAACCCATGCCCAATCTATAACTATTGAGAACATCGCGGCCCAACTGATATCTGGCGCTAAGATTACCTCGCATATTCCAGAATAATTTTTGACTATAATTAGCATTAATATCGTAATAAAAATCATTGCGTGGGTTTTCTTCTCCCACTCTAGTAAAATCAGATCCCCTAGATTCTATACTTAATCTAAATGAACGTTGAGATGGATTATTTGCACCAGTTTGCAAGTATTCATAACGTAACCTAGCTGCATAATCAATGCCCAACTCTCGATCGCTGTTGAGGGCAATTTCCCATCCGAAATTACCATAGGCAGTTGCCAAAATTGATTCCCAACCCATGAGTTGTTGAGCGAAACTAGCTTGGAGATAAATCCCTGATGTTAAGCTATTGGTAATACCTAACCGATGAGATAAAGTCAAAATCGGCTGAGTAAAATCATAAGTGCGATCGCCAGAACTATCAGAAGATAGAAAACCCAAACTATAGGCAAATTGCTGGAGTCCTGGCGCTAATAAATCGGCAGCTACAGGATTAGAAAAATTCAGTCTTTGCACCCGACCCACATTATCAGTAATAACTAATTCTACATCATTAGTTCCCGCATTCAAAGGTAAATCGCGAATATCGTGTCGTCCGCCAGGTAACTGTAACGTGCGTTCTAATTGACCATTAACTAATACATCAACCCGTGAATCTGTTTCTAAGAAAAATTCATATTTGCTAATAGGTCTAGTGATGACATAAGGTTGTAAACCAAAATTTCTGGCTATAGAAATTCCCACTTGAGCCTGACTATTTTGATATCCAGTCACCGGAATTGAAAGATCGCCAATTACATAACGTAAAGCTTGCTCGGGTGTATCGCGAACTACTCGCAAATCTCCCCTAAGAAAATTAGGGTTTCTACCTTCGCTAAAATCACTGCGTCCCTCGAATACCCAGTTTTTATAATTCAACGCACCATCTACAGAAAAACGGAGGGGTTGACGACCGATATCACCTGAACCAGACCAAATATAATCTTGATCGCCCCGAAAATTAAGATAGCCGCTCAAAGTGCTGGGAGTGAGAGCATTTTCTGCCCCTGGTGGCAATCTTCTTTCATTTAAATTAGCGATATTTGTGAGACGTTGAGCCGGTGGAACTTGAATCTGTAGCTCTAATTTTGCGTAATCAAAAGTTGCTTGTAAGCCATTTTGTTGCAAAACTTCTAAACTGATATTTCCCTCAGCATCAACCGCATCAGTCAGTTTTGCTTGTGTATCTTCACGAACCACTTTTCCCGTTTCAGTCAATAATGGTGCGGCCTGAATCCGCACTGCGGGAATATTTCCCAGGATGAGCAATACCTGACCCCTCTGTTGTCCATCAACAAAAAATGGCGCAATCACTTTCTCGGTTTGGTCACGAGGTTTCCCAAAAATACCCTCAAAGGTAGGCTCTTGGTTTTGGGTGTCAGGAGGCACATTAGGCGACGAAGAAGGGACATCTTGCCCTAAAATAGGTGAAGACTTAAATAGAATTGAACTGAATCCCCACAACAGCAATAAAGGTAAACGATTTGCCTTTAATTTGAGTCTCATCCAGAAGAAAAATTGGTGTTTTTTGGCTTCTGCTCATATCAAATATTTAAATGGGATTTACGCGGGTCGGATTTGTAATCAGTGGGGTGATTATTCCGCATCCTTAAAAGTAAATGTCGCGGTTACATTTCCTACGGGTAATGCTTCCGGCCAAGGGATTGAAAACTGTCTTTGATTACCTGCCAAAATCACCCCATTATTAACCCCTTCTAGCTGTTCTGGTTTCAGGGTAATTTGAGCGCCTTGTTCGCTGGTTAAGTTTAAATTTAAGTCAGATAAAACTGCACGGCGAGTTCCTTTATTTTCAAAGGTGATCATCAAAATATCATTGCCATCGGTTCCTTGTTGGTGAGTGATGCTATGGACTACGACTTCGGATTTGGCATTTTTGGGACGAATATACACTGAACCCATATAACGAAACATCACCTCGACGCCGCCTGTTGCTGTTGTTGACTCTTCTGGCTTGTTCAAACTAATGGGCAATTGTTCAGCCACCAGACGATAATATAGTTCTTTCTCTGGGTTGGGATCGCCTAACCACGTCACCCGCACAGATTGCACACCTTGGGGGGGTAGGAGAATTTGAGTTGGGTAAACTAAAAAATCATCATCAGCATTTTCAGTGGTTTCTTTCCCATCTATGCTCATTTTTCGCTCTACCATTGAAAGTTCAACGGCGATTTGTTCTGAAGTATCATTAATAATTTGATAAGACTGGGTAGCACCCGCTCCCGCAGGCTCGAATACCCTGGAAATAGGATCTAATTTGAAAGCTAATGCAGGGGAAATAGTGCTAATTAAGAGAAAAATAGCAGCAGTAAAAAAGCGAGATATCGAACGTTTCATGGGCTGATAGCTATTAATTATTATCTGTCAGGGTTAAGTTGAGGGTGTTAGTATAATTTCCCGGGTCTTGTAAAGGGGCAGGAGTGTATTTGATATACAAATCCCTGATTTCTGAAGCATTAGCAGTATTATTTTGATAGGTATAAGGTGAGGGGGTGAATCCTGCACTGGGCGGTGAGGCATTATGGGGAACTGTAGTAATTTGAATAGAAATGGGAGTTTTTCCGTCTGATTTGGCTAAACTATTGCCATTTATCGTTAAAGTAAAACCATTCTGGGAAGTCGTACTTAAATTTATTGTTCCGACTTTGGTAATTTGGGTGTCTTGCCATCCCCCTTGACCTCCTAATGGCAAGTTACTTGCCTCATTACTAGGGGTAACTGTGACCGTTGCCGCTGCACAGGTGGGTTGGATAGCAGCTAATAGTAATAAACTCAAACAAGTTTGTATGAATGAAGATTTCATGGCTGAAATCAATAGGAATAACTATTTTTGAGCTAACTATTAGCCCTCGACAACATTTGAAGAGGGCTATAGCCTAAGATTTAAATTGGGCTGGGACTTTTTTATATTTTGGAATTAGGTATAGTCAAAATCAAAAATCCCAACTATTTTAGTCTTTTAATTGTCAGCTACAGTGATTGTTAGGGTATCACTATAATTACCCCGTTTGGGCAGAGTTGGGACAGAATACACAATATATAAGTCCATAGCTTTGACACCTGTGGTGGTATCAAAACCACTTGTTTCACTCTGACTGAAATTACTAAGAGCAGTACCTGAATTTGGTGTACCTGCACCATCACCAACGACTGCAACGGTGTAGCCAATGTTATCAGCAGGATTGTCACTCGATCCCAACACACCTTCGTTGGTGGAGGTTGCAGTTATGGTGATACCCGCAGTGTTGTTACTGGTGATATCAAGATCGGCGACGTGAGCAACTTGCTGACCTGCTGTCATCGGTAAGGAACTAGCAACTGAAGTTGCGGTAGCGTCAATGGCGATAATTGACTGCACAGTAGCGGAAAGAATGACACTATCATTGGCGGTATCAGCAAAGGCAGCAGATCCAAAACCGAGGGTGGTGATGGGCGCAAGAATTAAGCTGGAAGCAATTAAAGAGCGGCGTAAAGACATAGATAGTTGGATTTTGGTTCTTAAGCTAATTGTCTTAATAATACTTTACAAATGAGAGAGTGTCAAGATTTGTTAAGTATCTTTTTTATTCCCAACCAACTACCTACGACCAAGGATAATTCCGTGAAACCCTTGCTAAACAACGGTTTTAGTATATTTGCTAATAGAGGCACGAAAATTATGCCAAATGATCTATGACACAACCAGGGTGATTTCCGTGGGTTCTAGGTGGCAAATATGAGAGGCGGTTTTACCAGCTAGATGTAATATTTTCCCGGGCCTGTCCCCTCAGTAGCAGGGAGAGCCGAACCTTGCGAACTTACGGACAGCCCTATTCGTAAAGAATGCCGGGGATAAAAAAATCATTAAACCTTTTGACATTGGGGGCAAAAATGACTGGAACGCCCGCCTAACTTCAAGCGCTGAATCGGAGTGGCACAAACGCGACAAGGTTGACCCGTGCGGTTATACACCCAGGCAACACCAGCATAATTGCCATTCACACCCTGAACATTCAGAAAATGACTAAAAGTAGTACCCCCAGAGGCGATCGCCGTAGTCAAAACTTCGATCATACTCTGGTGCAATCGCTCAATTTGTGGTGATGTGAGGATGGCACAAAGCTGAGTTGGGGCGATGCCACTGAGAAATAACGCTTCATCCGCATAAATATTTCCAATTCCCGCCACGATCGCCTGATCCAGTAAAGCGGTTTTCACAGCCCGTCGTCTGCCTGCCATCTGTTTTGTCAGATAGTCCACGGAAAACTCTGGGGCAAAAGGTTCTGGGCCTAAATTTTGTAATCCGGTGACAACTTTGGCTACATCGGTTTTCGCTCTACCATTGAAAGTTCAACGGCGATTTGTTCTGAAGTATCATTAATAATTTGATAAGACTGGGTAGCACCCGCTCCCGCAGGCTCGAATACCCTGGAAATAGGATCTAATTTGAAAGCTAATGCAGGGGAAATAGTGCTAATTAAGAGAAAAATAGCAGCAGTAAAAAAGCGAGATATCGAACGTTTCATGGGCTGATAGCTATTAATTATTATCTGTCAGGGTTAAGTTGAGGGTGTTAGTATAATTTCCCGGGTCTTGTAAAGGGGCAGGAGTGTATTTGATATACAAATCCCTGATTTCTGAAGCATTAGCAGTATTATTTTGATAGGTATAAGGTGAGGGGGTGAATCCTGCACTGGGCGGTGAGGCATTATGGGGAACTGTAGTAATTTGAATAGAAA
This sequence comes from Planktothricoides raciborskii GIHE-MW2, assembly GCF_040564635.1. NCBI lineage: Bacteria > Bacillati > Cyanobacteriota > Cyanophyceae > Oscillatoriales > Oscillatoriaceae > Planktothricoides > Planktothricoides raciborskii. The sequence goes on along the minus strand of NZ_CP159837.1, from coordinate 3,253,777 downwards.
TGGGAGTTTTTCCGTCTGATTTGGCTAAACTATTGCCATTTATCGTTAAAGTAAAACCATTCTGGGAAGTCGTACTTAAATTTATTGTTCCGACTTTGGTAATTTGGGTGTCTTGCCATCCCCCTTGACCTCCTAATGGCAAGTTACTTGCCTCATTACTAGGGGTAACTGTGACCGTTGCCGCTGCACAGGTGGGTTGGATAGCAGCTAATAGTAATAAACTCAAACAAGTTTGTATGAATGAAGATTTCATGGCTGAAATCAATAGGAATAACTATTTTTGAGCTAACTATTAGCCCTCGACAACATTTGAAGAGGGCTATAGCCTAAGATTTAAATTGGGCTGGGACTTTTTTATATTTTGGAATTAGGTATAGTCAAAATCAAAAATCCCAACTATTTTAGTCTTTTAATTGTCAGCTACAGTGATTGTTAGGGTATCACTATAATTACCCCGTTTGGGCAGAGTTGGGACAGAATACACAATATATAAGTCCATAGCTTTGACACCTGTGGTGGTATCAAAACCACTTGTTTCACTCTGACTGAAATTACTAAGAGCAGTACCTGAATTTGGTGTACCTGCACCATCACCAACGACTGCAACGGTGTAGCCAATGTTATCAGCAGGATTGTCACTCGATCCCAACACACCTTCGTTGGTGGAGGTTGCAGTTATGGTGATACCCGCAGTGTTGTTACTGGTGATATCAAGATCGGCGACGTGAGCAACTTGCTGACCTGCTGTCATCGGTAAGGAACTAGCAACTGAAGTTGCGGTAGCGTCAATGGCGATAATTGACTGCACAGTAGCGGAAAGAATGACACTATCATTGGCGGTATCAGCAAAGGCAGCAGATCCAAAACCGAGGGTGGTGATGGGCGCAAGAATTAAGCTGGAAGCAATTAAAGAGCGGCGTAAAGACATAGATAGTTGGATTTTGGTTCTTAAGCTAATTGTCTTAATAATACTTTACAAATGAGAGAGTGTCAAGATTTGTTAAGTATCTTTTTTATTCCCAACCAACTACCTACGACCAAGGATAATTCCGTGAAACCCTTGCTAAACAACGGTTTTAGTATATTTGCTAATAGAGGCACGAAAATTATGCCAAATGATCTATGACACAACCAGGGTGATTTCCGTGGGTTCTAGGTGGCAAATATGAGAGGCGGTTTTACCAGCTAGATGTAATATTTTCCCGGGCCTGTCCCCTCAGTAGCAGGGAGAGCCGAACCTTGCGAACTTACGGACAGCCCTATTCGTAAAGAATGCCGGGGATAAAAAAATCATTAAACCTTTTGACATTGGGGGCAAAAATGACTGGAACGCCCGCCTAACTTCAAGCGCTGAATCGGAGTGGCACAAACGCGACAAGGTTGACCCGTGCGGTTATACACCCAGGCAACACCAGCATAATTGCCATTCACACCCTGAACATTCAGAAAATGACTAAAAGTAGTACCCCCAGAGGCGATCGCCGTAGTCAAAACTTCGATCATACTCTGGTGCAATCGCTCAATTTGTGGTGATGTGAGGATGGCACAAAGCTGAGTTGGGGCGATGCCACTGAGAAATAACGCTTCATCCGCATAAATATTTCCAATTCCCGCCACGATCGCCTGATCCAGTAAAGCGGTTTTCACAGCCCGTCGTCTGCCTGCCATCTGTTTTGTCAGATAGTCCACGGAAAACTCTGGGGCAAAAGGTTCTGGGCCTAAATTTTGTAATCCGGTGACAACTTTGGCTACATCGGTTTTCGCTCTACCATTGAAAGTTCAACGGCGATTTGTTCTGAAGTATCATTAATAATTTGATAAGACTGGGTAGCACCCGCTCCCGCAGGCTCGAATACCCTGGAAATAGGATCTAATTTGAAAGCTAATGCAGGGGAAATAGTGCTAATTAAGAGAAAAATAGCAGCAGTAAAAAAGCGAGATATCGAACGTTTCATGGGCTGATAGCTATTAATTATTATCTGTCAGGGTTAAGTTGAGGGTGTTAGTATAATTTCCCGGGTCTTGTAAAGGGGCAGGAGTGTATTTGATATACAAATCCCTGATTTCTGAAGCATTAGCAGTATTATTTTGATAGGTATAAGGTGAGGGGGTGAATCCTGCACTGGGCGGTGAGGCATTATGGGGAACTGTAGTAATTTGAATAGAAATGGGAGTTTTTCCGTCTGATTTGGCTAAACTATTGCCATTTATCGTTAAAGTAAAACCATTCTGGGAAGTCGTACTTAAATTTATTGTTCCGACTTTGGTAATTTGGGTGTCTTGCCATCCCCCTTGACCTCCTAATGGCAAGTTACTTGCCTCATTACTAGGGGTAACTGTGACCGTTGCCGCTGCACAGGTGGGTTGGATAGCAGCTAATAGTAATAAACTCAAACAAGTTTGTATGAATGAAGATTTCATGGCTGAAATCAATAGGAATAACTATTTTTGAGCTAACTATTAGCCCTCGACAACATTTGAAGAGGGCTATAGCCTAAGATTTAAATTGGGCTGGGACTTTTTTATATTTTGGAATTAGGTATAGTCAAAATCAAAAATCCCAACTATTTTAGTCTTTTAATTGTCAGCTACAGTGATTGTTAGGGTATCACTATAATTACCCCGTTTGGGCAGAGTTGGGACAGAATACACAATATATAAGTCCATAGCTTTGACACCTGTGGTGGTATCAAAACCACTTGTTTCACTCTGACTGAAATTACTAAGAGCAGTACCTGAATTTGGTGTACCTGCACCATCACCAACGACTGCAACGGTGTAGCCAATGTTATCAGCAGGATTGTCACTCGATCCCAACACACCTTCGTTGGTGGAGGTTGCAGTTATGGTGATACCCGCAGTGTTGTTACTGGTGATATCAAGATCGGCGACGTGAGCAACTTGCTGACCTGCTGTCATCGGTAAGGAACTAGCAACTGAAGTTGCGGTAGCGTCAATGGCGATAATTGACTGCACAGTAGCGGAAAGAATGACACTATCATTGGCGGTATCAGCAAAGGCAGCAGATCCAAAACCGAGGGTGGTGATGGGCGCAAGAATTAAGCTGGAAGCAATTAAAGAGCGGCGTAAAGACATAGATAGTTGGATTTTGGTTCTTAAGCTAATTGTCTTAATAATACTTTACAAATGAGAGAGTGTCAAGATTTGTTAAGTATCTTTTTTATTCCCAACCAACTACCTACGACCAAGGATAATTCCGTGAAACCCTTGCTAAACAACGGTTTTAGTATATTTGCTAATAGAGGCACGAAAATTATGCCAAATGATCTATGACACAACCAGGGTGATTTCCGTGGGTTCTAGGTGGCAAATATGAGAGGCGGTTTTACCAGCTAGATGTAATATTTTCCCGGGCCTGTCCCCTCAGTAGCAGGGAGAGCCGAACCTTGCGAACTTACGGACAGCCCTATTCGTAAAGAATGCCGGGGATAAAAAAATCATTAAACCTTTTGACATTGGGGGCAAAAATGACTGGAACGCCCGCCTAACTTCAAGCGCTGAATCGGAGTGGCACAAACGCGACAAGGTTGACCCGTGCGGTTATACACCCAGGCAACACCAGCATAATTGCCATTCACACCCTGAACATTCAGAAAATGACTAAAAGTAGTACCCCCAGAGGCGATCGCCGTAGTCAAAACTTCGATCATACTCTGGTGCAATCGCTCAATTTGTGGTGATGTGAGGATGGCACAAAGCTGAGTTGGGGCGATGCCACTGAGAAATAACGCTTCATTGGCTTCTGCTCATATCAAATATTTAAATGGGATTTACGCGGGTCGGATTTGTAATCAGTGGGGTGATTATTCCGCATCCTTAAAAGTAAATGTCGCGGTTACATTTCCTACGGGTAATGCTTCCGGCCAAGGGATTGAAAACTGTCTTTGATTACCTGCCAAAATCACCCCATTATTAACCCCTTCTAGCTGTTCTGGTTTCAGGGTAATTTGAGCGCCTTGTTCGCTGGTTAAGTTTAAATTTAAGTCAGATAAAACTGCACGGCGAGTTCCTTTATTTTCAAAGGTGATCATCAAAATATCATTGCCATCGGTTCCTTGTTGGTGAGTGATGCTATGGACTACGACTTCGGATTTGGCATTTTTGGGACGAATATACACTGAACCCATATAACGAAACATCACCTCGACGCCGCCTGTTGCTGTTGTTGACTCTTCTGGCTTGTTCAAACTAATGGGCAATTGTTCAGCCACCAGTTTAGTCTTTTAATTGTCAGCTATAGTGATTGTTAGGGTATCACTATAACCACCCTGTTTGGGCAGATTTGGGAGATTGTACTGAATGTATAAGTCCATAGGTTTGACACCTGTGGTGGTATTAAAACCACTTGTTTTGCTCTGACTCAAACTACTCAGAGTAGTACCTGAAGTTGGAGTTGCACCATCATTAACGACTGCAACGGTGTAGTTAATGTTATCAGTTGGATTGGTCCGAGATACCAACACACCGCTGTTGGTGGATGAGGCTTGGATGGTGAGACCCGCAGTGTTGTTACTGGTGATATTAAGATCGGCGACGTGAGCAGTTTGCGAACCTGCTGTCATCGGTAAGGAACTAGCAACTGAAGTTGCGGTAGCGTCAATGGCGATAATTGGCTGCACAGTAGCGGAAAGAGTGACACTATCATTGGCGCTACCAGCAAAGGCAGCAGATCCAAAACCGAGGGTGGTGATGGGCGCAAGAATTAAGCTGGAAGCAATTAAAGAGCGGCGTAAAGACATAGATAGTTAGATTTTGGTTTTTAAGCTAATTGTCTTAATAATACTCTTTACACAAATGAGAGAGCGTCAAGATTTGTTAAGTATCTTTTTTATTCCCAACCAACTACCTACGACCAAGGATAATTCCGTGAAACCCTTGCTAAACAACGGTTTTAGGATATTTGCTAATAGAGGCACGAAAATTATGCCAAATGATCTATGACACAACCAGGGTGATTTCCGTGGGTTCTAGGTGGCAAATATGAGAGGCGGTTTTACCAGCTAGATGTAATATTTTCCGGGGCCTGTCCCCTCAGTAGCAGGGAGAGCCGAACCTTGCGAACTTACGGACAACCCTATTCGTAAAGAATGCCGGGGATAAAAAAATCATTAAACCTTTTGACATTGGGGGCAAAAATGACTGGAACGCCCGCCTAACTTCAAGCGCTGAATCGGAGTGGCACAAACGCGACAAGGTTGACCCGTGCGGTTATACACCCAGGCAACACCAGCATAATTGCCATTCACACCCTGAACATTCAGAAAATGACTAAAAGTAGTACCCCCAGAGGCGATCGCCGTAGTCAAAACTTCGATCATACTCTGGTGCAATCGCTCAATTTGTGGTGATGTGAGGATGGCACAAAGCTGAGTTGGGGCGATGCCACTGAGAAATAACGCTTCATCCGCATAAATATTTCCAATTCCCGCCACGATCGCCTGATCCAGTAAAGCGGTTTTCACAGCCCGTCGTCTGCCTGCCATCTGTTTTGTCAGATAGTCCACGGAAAACTCTGGGGCAAAAGGTTCTGGGCCTAAATTTTGTAATCCGGTGACAACTTTGGCTACATCGGTTTCGGGAGGCACCCACCACATCCGCCCGAAGGTGCGCTGATCCACAAACCGCAACTCTCGCACCGCTTTCGCGGAATCGCCCTCTGGGGAATGTCCTGCAAAAAACAAGCGGACGCGGGTGTGTTTTTGTAACGGAGTTTCCGGTTCCACCCACAAAAGCTGACCCGTCATCCGTAAATGAACCCCTAACCAACCGGCAGACTGGGGCGGATTTGCCGTCGTGTGTAATTCAGCGAGTAAATATTTCCCTTGACGATGCCAAAAATGAATCGTCACACCCTGGAGGTGAGTTAAAAAATCTGCAACAGAAATCGGGGGGGCAATGGTGCGTGCCAGCAACACATCTCCCCCCACAATTTCTTGCGCCAGGGTCGTAAGATTTAAACCCCGACGCACCGTTTCCACTTCTGGCAATTCTGGCATATCGCCTAGAAACCAAAAAAGGTCATCGAATCAGTTCCTCCTGAAAAAATCGGGCGATTTGACTATGTTTTACGGTTTTACCAACCATGAAGGAAAATTACTGGCAAATCGCTTTCGCCCGATCCAGTTTCCAGAGATCCTACTTCTTCGCGGGCTTCTTGGCTGGGGCTTCCACCTCAACCAATTCATCCAAAGCGAAGTTATTGGTGTTCACGCCACCAGCACTGCCACTAAACCCGTTGTAATTCACTTTGTCAAAGCGAACAACCACTGGATAGAGAATGCCGCTTTGATCGATAGAGGCCACAGTGCCAACATCTTGATACCAGTAAGACTCTTTACGCAGAATCCGAACCTTAGAACCACGTTGAACCATAAGTGCTTTATCCCCTTAAGTGAATTATGCTGTATGGGTTTATTTTTTCTCAGGGTACTATGCTCTTGGGATTCTCGGTCAGTTCTACCCTTTAAGTTTTATTAAGATTCTCGCCAACTGACCCGCACAAAATGCGCCTGCCTGCCCCACAAGTCTTGTGTAGCCTGGATATTTTCAATTGCCAGATTAAACGGAATTGACGTTGTGAGATATTTTTGGGCGACGCTACCCAAATCATGCGCCAGGGTTGCGGCAGTGGTAGCAGCCACCCCCAAACCAATCAACTGCTCAATCGGGCCACGAGGCCACAGCAAATGAACCCCCAGGGCAAAACCCGCAGTCAGAAGCATTCCCACAGACAAATTGGTGCCACAGCGGGGATGCACCGCTAAATCCCATTCGCCGCTCGTCAGACGAGTCAGGGCAATTTTGGCCGCTCGTTCCAGTTGTGAGCCACTCACTTGACCATAGAGATAAAATCCTCGATCCGTAGACATACCGCCGAGGCCCTGGTTATCCCGTGCTGAAGCCGTTGAACCCCCGGTAAAGTTTCGGGGATCCGATTCACTCAATACCCACACTGTTGCGTGTTCTAGGGCATGAACTTGACGCAACATCAAGATTTCTTTTAAGCCAGGGATAAACTCAAGTTGCTTGAGCAGATCGGAATCCTGGGTCGGATAAGGGACAAAATCAAAGGGGGACTGACTGCCCACAGAGGAAGATCCAGGGGAGTTCGTCATAAAATTAGGCGCCTCCAAAAATTATCATTATAAATTCATTATCAATATTTTCCGTCATAAAGGCGATATAAAGGCGATCGCCGAACTAATTAGGGCTGATTATTTTACCCATCAGATAGGGTTTTGCGCTGATGAATGTTGGATAATTTGGCTGGTTTTTTGCCCCATGAAAAAATTAGCAAAAAACCTATTTTGCCAAAAACCAAAGTAATCATTAAACAGCTTATCTATCCGCTGGGTGATTTAGTCATTTTTGAGTAATTTTGTGGGTTATTTTTTGCCATCAAAAGGTCTACCTTCCCGAAACTCTCCGGCAACTCGTCGGCCATCGGTATAAATAAGCGTACCTTTTCCGTGGGGAACTCCGCCGCGTAACTCGCCTTCATAGCGGATCCCATTGGCAAAGCTACAAGTACCTCTGGCATCTAGTCCTTGATTGAAAAATTGCCCTTGACAACGGCTGCCGTCGGCTCGCACAAATACTCCTTGACCAAAAGGAGAACCGGCAAAGAATTCTCCTTCATAGTAATCGCCATTGGGATAAGTAAATCTTCCTCGGCCATCAGGTTGGCTACTGATATTCCCACTTTGAACTTCTTGGACAATACCAAACTGTCCCTCGTAGATTTCCCCAGTTTCATATATCACTCGACCACGGATGATCACCCCATCTTGAAAAGTGCCTTCAAAGCGGGCATCATTGGCAAATATGAAAACTCCTTGACCATTGGGACGACCATTTCTAAACTGTCCCTCATAGCGATCGCCATTGGCATAGACATAAATGCCTTGACCATTGGGAATGCCATTGACTAAATTGCCTTCATAGTTATCCCCACCTTCATAATTACATTTGGCTCGACCTGTGGTGATTCTCGGTTCACAAGATGGCGGTCTGTACTGCTCTTGAGAACCACTAGGCACAGGATTAATCCCATAAGCGATCGCTTCCCAAACTAAAGCTAGTAAAATTGTGCTTCCTAGTTTTTTGGCGATTTCGGTGATTGAATTTTGCATAGTTATAACATCTCCTATTCTTTAATCACAGTTAGTTACATCAGTGATTTATCCGGTAAGCTTTCCCAAAAATAAGTAAGCAAAATAGGCAAAACAGGCAATTACCGACGAATTATCTGCAAGATTAATTATCACTAATTCACCGCATATCTCCTCGATAATTATTATTGAGTTATTTAATTTATTTAACTAATTAAATTAATTAAATTAATTTTTTATGAATTACTGATAATTATTTATTTTGACAAGGCCACTAATCTGAATCAAAAATAAATATTTAATCAAAATACTATCATTGTCGAAATCAAGACAGTGACCATGTTAAAAACAACTGCAAACTATTTTTTCTCATCAGTGGCGATCGCGACTTTTTCCCCAATGAGTTTTCTCACTTCAACGCCATTTTGTTCCAAAATAACGATGGGTTCACCGTCTTTTTTTTCCACCCGTTTTACAGTCACCTGACCATTGGCAATTTTTTGCCCCACCTTAATATATCGACTGCTGGGTTCATTGGGAGCCTTGGCAATAATTTGAATTTGATTGCCCACTTCGATCACCCCAGTCACTTCTGTGGCATCAGCCAGTTTAGTATCTGGTGGGGGTGGTGGAGAAGGCGGGGCTTGAGGTGCCTGTGCAACTGGCTCCGGAGGCAGCTTGGGGCCAATTGGCGTGGGTAACTTCGGTAAATCAGGAACTCCTCGCGGTGCTTGAGCCGAAGGCGGAATTTGGGCGATCGGTTCACCTTTGGGAGCCGGAGGCAGTTTGGGGCCAATGGGCGTCGGTAATCCGGGCAAATCAGGAACTCCTCGCGCTTGTAACTGTGGCAAAGCGACTGTCCTGGGAGTAGGAGGACGACTGGGTACGGCGCCATTGCCTGCCGGAGAGATCACCCCTCGACCATTGCCTGCCGGAGAGCTCACCCCTCGACCATTGCCTGCCGGAGAGCTCACCCCTCGACCATTGCCTGCCGGAGAACTTACCCCTCGACCATTGCCACCGCCCTGTGGCTGACGCTGGTTAGTCGCCGGAGTCGTCAAATTCTCCCCTGGGTTCCCTAGAGGTGTCTGGACTGGAGGAGTAGCCCCTGGGGGTGGTGCTAATGAGATCAAAGGTAACTTAGGCAAATCCGGGACAGATCGAGGACCGAGGTTTTGTGCCGCTCTATCAAAGTCTTGAAGGGTGTTCATGCGCTGTATTTCTGGCGATAGGGGCAGTTTTGGGATGTCAAAAGGATTCGACCGCTCCCTTGGGTTTTGAGCAATGTTCTTTTCAATTTCTGCCAGTCTCTGTTCAGGGTTGGTCGGCTGTAATAAATTGCCGATCGCCGTCGGATCGCTTCCCGGCACCATCGGCTGCTTAAAATCTGCACCGGGTGGTGCATCTGGTGGCTTTTCAGCCGGTTGCTGCGCTGAACCATCTGTGGGCGTAGTGGTTGGTTGAGCTTGTGGACTCGGATCCGTAGGAGTCTCTGCCTGTGGTTTGGGTTCCCCCCCACAAGCCGTCAATAAAAGAATCATTATGGCTGTAAATGCCGTTAATGAGGATGAACGCATAACCAGTTCCAAAACTCTTTAATTACAAGATAGCTTGAAGATTACCAAAATCAAGGGATACTCTAAATTTCTCAGCCTTATATATAGCTAATTTTCCTCAATTTGCTACAAAACTTTACTTTTAACGGCGATCGGCTTTTTTCCAGCCAGTTTTTCTGGTGACTAAAGGCTAAAAATGAGGGAAGTTGGAAATTGCGGCGATCGAATCCCTGCCAACGGTTGATCCCAAGTCGATCCCAAGTCGCTCCCAAGTCGCTCCCAAGTCGCTCCCAAGTCGCCCCCAAAATATATGGATTCTTTGACATTTTGCAAAAGTAACTGTATAATACAATACAGACATAAAATTTTTTTGTCATCAATACCATAAATCACTTAAGTAACTAGATTTAAATCAGGATCAAAGAAAATGAAACTTAGCTATCGTGGCCTGAATTACAGTAATGACGATCCTCCAAGCATTGATATGATAGAAGATTCCGGAGGTTTATATCGGGGTTGCCAGTGGCAAGTTCGCTATCCTCGCCATGTTCCGGTGACTCAACCGAGTAACTTACTCAAGTATCGCGGCCTAGCTTATGTGAGTCATAGCCCGACAGAAACCAAAGTAGTCGAGGCCACACCCGCAACGGTTCCCACCGTCGTCACAACCGTAAAAAAAACAGGTGTTTTGTCGAACCGCAAATACGACCAACGCGACATAGCAACGATCTTGCAGGATATGGAGAAGATTCACCGGGCTAATATTTGCCGGAGTCTAGAACGACGGATGAATATCGCTCAAGCCAAAGGAGATCAAAAACTCATGGTTCTGCTGCAACAAGAATGTCAAGATTTGGCTTGTGCCTTATTTTAACTGCTTGATAATTTGTTGTCTAAAAGTTGTTTAAAATCAGTCGAAGTATGATGATTTTTTAATCCTACTTCGACGCCCGGATCGTCCCACAAATATCCTTGAGAATTTCTTTCGTAAGACTTTATCCCCTAGAAGCTTTTTAGCGTCGGGGCAGATAAGACCGGCTTTCCTTCTCTTGATATTGATGTAATGATGTAATATTGACGGACTAAATCCGCAACGATAACCCTTGTAATTAATTTTTGGTAATTTTTGGCTCTGCCAACAGCATTCCCGATTAGCGATCGGCTAAAATAACAAATAACAGATAACCATAAACAAATAACAAATAACAAATATTTTGAATAATTAAAAGATTCTGAATTTTCTTAAAAAAGAGAAAAAATCGCCCTAAGTTCTCAAAGGATTGGAGTAAAATTAAACCCTGGGTGAAATTGCCGTGAGGCATTTAAAATGGCTTATTTATGCAACCTGGGAACCGGGCAACAGGTTTATCTGGAAAATCAAGGAACACAAACCATCGTCACAATTATGAGTGGTGGGCCCGGTCAACAACAGCAAGCGAGTAGTGGTTTCTCCACAGGTCCGTGGACTGAACCGCCAACGGTGTTCCGCAAGGACAATGCCGTAATTCTGCGGATTAATACTGAAACGGGGCAACATTTTGTCCAACTTCAAGGCAGTAGTATGGGCGTGATGAGTCAGAGTCCTTCTCTGTCCAACGCTCAACAGCTACAAGTTCAGCAAACATCTTCTTCGGTATCCGGTCAGCAGCCCATGCAGCCTATGCAGCCCATGCAGCCTATGCAGCCCATGCAGCCCATGCAGCCCATGCAGCCCATGCAGCCTATGCAGCCTATGCAGCCTATGCAGCCCATGCAGCCGATGAAAATGGGGGATATGGAAATGTCTATGAACCCTATGCAAATGCGGATGGGGAACATGGAAATGAGTATGGGTAAATCTTCTGATTTATCATCCGGATCCGGTCGGCATTTTTGTACCCAATGTGGGAATCCGGTACAACCGAGCGATCGCTTCTGTGCCAGTTGTGGAAATCGTTTGGTGTGACACGGATTGTGTAACCAAATAACCCGGTTTCTTGCAGGAATCGGGTTTTTCGGTGGTTAAAAACTTCACATAACACTTACATAATTTGATATTTTTTTGGAACTTAATTTGTAACGTAAGTCCTAGTATCTTGGATGATTTTACTGGGCGATACCCACCCGATTGAGCATAATCCTGAATTTTTAAGAATAACCTTTAAACATAAACGGTTAACCATTGAGTGAAAAATCAGGAAATCACCATGTCAATTCAAGTTGCTCTCAATCATCAAAAATTATACAGATTTGAACGTCCGATTATCTTAGGGCCGCATATTCTTCGCCTACACCCCATACCCTACGGGCGGACTCAAATTCAAAGTTATGCATTAAAAATTACTCCCGAAGATTATTCGATTCACTGGCGGAGAGATGTTAATTATAATCTGATTTCTAAGTTAAACTTTCCTAATAAAACTGATATTTTTAAAATTGAAGTAGATTTGATACTTGAACTGAAAACTCTCAATCCTTTTGATTTTTTGATTGATGATTACGCCGTGGAGTATCCGTTTAACTATACCAAGAAATTACGCCGAGAATTACGAGCTTATTTACCCATCGAAGAACGTAGCCGTTTATTGATGGAGTGGATTAATAAACTGGATAAATCACCCCAGTTTACCACCAATTTTATTTTATCCATTGCCCAGAAAATCCACGAAGAAATTACTTATGCCGTGCGCTTAGAAGAAGGGATTCAATCCTGTAAGACTACGTTAAAGAAAAAAACCGGGTCTTGTCGGGATACCGCCTGGTTGTTAGTGCAAGTTTTCCGTCATTTAGGGTTAGCGGCTCGATTTGTGTCCGGTTATTTGATCCAATTGGCGGCAGATCAAAAACCTTTGGATGGTCCAGCAGGTCCAGAAAATGATATGGCGGATTTACACGCTTGGGCGGAAGTTTACCTCCCTGGGGCTGGTTGGATCGGTTTAGACCCGACTTCGGGAATGTTGGCGGCTGAGGGGCATATTCCTCTGGCTTGTTCTGCTACTCCGGCAATGGCGGCACCGATCGCGGGTACGATTGAACCTTGCGAGAGTCAATTGGATTTTTCGATCGCGGTTTCTCGGATTAAAGAAACGCCGAGAATGACTAAACCTTATACCCAGGAACAATGGTCAGCGATCGCGAATTTAGGAGAGGCCGTCGAGCAACAACTCACTCTTGCAAATGTGGGCTTAACAATGGGAGGAGAACCCACATTTATTTCCATTGATGACTATCATTCAACGGAATGGCAAGTCGGGGCTTTGGGGGAAGAAAAACGCCGTCTGGCAGGAATTTTGCTCCAACGATTGCGCGATCGCTTTTCTACGGGCGGACTACTTTATTATGGCATGGGTAAATGGTATCCGGGAGAAGCCTTACCCCGTTGGGCATTAGGTTGTTATTGGCGGTGCGATCGAATGCCGATTTGGCGAAATTTTGAGTTATGCGCGGCGGATAATCAGGATTATGGCTATGGCATCCAAGAGGCGGAAAAATTTATTCATCATTTAGTTAAATATTTGGGAGTGAGTTCACAGAATATTACCCCAGCTTATGACGGAAATGGTGAGTTACAGGCTTATATTTTACCGTTATTATGGGGCGAGAAAGAGGGGGAAGAACAATGGATTAGTTGCCCGTGGCAAGTCGAGCCTAAGTTTACTTTAATCGGCGGAGAGTCTCCAGCGGGATTACGGTTGCCCTTCCAATCAATTCAGTGGGCAGATCCAGAAGATATCCAGTGGGAAGTGTTGGTGAAACCTGAGCAACAAAGTCAACCTTTGGGGGATATTTTTGCCCGTGTCACAGGGCGATATGCCGAAAAACAATCGACAGTTTCGGCAAAACCGAATAGTATTAAAGTCGCCCTAGGGGTAGAAGTTCGCCAAGGGATAGTTTATATCTTTATTCCGCCCATTAGTGCCGCCGAAAATTATCTGGATTTAATCGCTTGTGTGGAAAATACGGCGGTAGAACTTGAGTTAAAAGTGAAAATAGAAGGATATACTCCCCCGTGCGATCGCCGCTTACAGGGATTTCAAATTACCCCAGACCCAGGGGTGATTGAAGTGAATATTCATCCGGCCCAAAATTGGTCAGAATTGGTGAATATTACCAACATTCTTTATGAAGAAGCCAGACTGACTCGCTTAGGAACCGAAAAATATACCTTCGATGGCCGAACCGTGAGCACGGGTGGTGGTTCTCATATTACCATAGGCGGGGCGACCCCCAGCGAAAGTCCGTTATTGCGTCGGCCAGATTTGCTGAAAAGTTTGATTAGTTTCTGGCAAAATCATCCCAGTCTGTCTTATTTATTTTCCGGGGAATTTGTCGGACCTACCAGTCAATCGCCGCGAGTGGATGAAGCCCGTAACGATACTTTATATGAGTTAGAAATTGCTTTTACCCAGCTAGAACAAAGTGAAAATATTGAACCTTTGTTAGTCGATCGCCTCCTGCGGAATTTCCTGATTGATATTAGTGGCAACACCCATCGTTCCGCCTTTTGTATTGACAAATTATATCCCGTAGAAAATCCTCGACTTCAGTTAGGATTATTGGAGTTTCGCAGTATCACCATGTCGCCCCATCCCCAGATGAGTTTAGCGGTGAATTTATTAATTCGGGCATTGGTGGCTGAGTTTTGGCAGCATCCTTATAAAAACCGTTTGGTTCGTTGGGGGACAATGCTCCATGATAAGTTTTTTCTGCCCCATTATATTGCCCAGGATTTTAAAGATGTCATTAGTCAATTACAACAGGCAGGCTATCCATTTGAATTTGCCTGGTATGAACCATTTTTTGAGTTTCGCTTTCCTCGGTATGGGGAAATTAATCAAGACGGGATTCAGTTAGAGTTGCGTCATGCTTTGGAACTTTGGCCGGTGTTAGGAGAAGAGGTAAATAATGGCCGAACAGCGCGATATGTGGATTCGTCAATGGAACGAATTCAAGTATTATTAACTGGGGCAACACAAGGACGGCATCTTGTCATTTGTAATGGTTATCCAGTGCCATTACAGTCCACAGGAGTGCAGGGAGAATTTGTGGGCGGAGTCCGATATCGGGCTCGACAACTTGGTTCGAGTTTACATCCCGCGATCGCACCTCATTGGCCCTTAGTTTTTGACATTGTGGATACTTGGGTAGAACGTTCTATTGGTGGTTGTATGCTTTATTGTCACGATCCCAATGGCACACTCTGGACAAATTTTCCGATCAATGATCGGGAAGCCCAAGGACGTTTAACCAGTCGGTTTGTCCCTCATGGTCATACGCCAAATCACATCAAAGTCCCCCCAGTGCAAATCAGTCCAGAATTTCCTTGTAATTTAGATTTGCGTCGAGTTGGTTTAGGGCTTTTGTCTTAGCCAAGACTTCAGCCCACCTGTCCTAACACTGGCAGCATTCCGATGCCTGTAAATGATGCCTGTAAATATCGCCGTAGGGGTGATGAATTCGCGGATAAATCTCTACTAAAACTAAAAAATTATCTACGGATCATACTTCGCCCCTACAAAGGCAGGGATGCCGCCCCTAGCACTTCTGAACGAAACGGAGAGTCTCTATATTAAGAAACAATAATTTTTGGGAATAAAATCATAAAATATGCTAGGTTCAGGCTTGGAGACTAACAAGGAAAATCATCCTTGGCTAACTATCCTCAAACCTAGGATATTCGGTAAAAAACTATGGCCGAGCAATACTATCTGATTAAACGCAAGATCGATGGATTAGTTCTCCAAATTGATCTAGACAATGTATATGGCACTAACTTTCGAGATATCTCTCAGCCTTTATGGGTGATAGCGACCCAACAAGATGCTCAGAAAGACCATCAACAATGGACGATTACCCCAGAAGGCTACATCAAAATTAAAGTCAATGGTTGGGTACTGGACATCGGGCAAGAAGACATTTTGCCCGCAATCATCAAAGCGTTGAAGGTTAAGTTACAAAACCCCAAGACAGAGGAAGAACGGCAGCAGATTTTAAGTCGATTAAGGGATCTCGAATGGTTGGTTACCATGCAGGCACAGTATGCCCAGTGGTTAGGGTTTGATCCCACTCAACCGCTCTATCGTGCCACAGTGGTGAAGCCACCAGATAGCAGCAACCTGAATCAAAAGTGGTCCGTTGAAGGCCCGTTCATTAAGAGTAAAGTTGACGAGCGCGTTTTAGAACTTTTTGGCAGTGAGGACTATAGCCCGGTCACCACAGCAAAACTCTCAGAAAATCCCTGCAATCAAGAATGGGAATTAGTGCCGGTGAATATTTCCCCACCGCCTTCCCAACCGCAGTCAGCCCCGCAGTCAGTCAATGAAACTGCCCATGTGTTTCGTGTCTGGAATGTATCTGGTACAGAATTTGGCCAAGCTTGTTTTATCTATCTGGTACTGGCTGAAGGTCTGGATATTCATTACAACTATGGCACTGTCGCCAGATATACAGCCAATCAAATCTTTAACTTCTGGTACTATGTAAGCCTGTGGTGGTTGTCATGGATCAAAGCAATGTCATTACGATGAGCTTTTGTGATGGTTATCCGGTGCCGGAAAGAGAAACCGGGTTTCCCCGAAGTTACCCGGTTTCTTTTAGAATTTGTGGCGGGAGTCTGCTATCGGACTGGACAATAGGGGCGCAATTCATCAATTGCCCCTACAGGAATGATTTAAGACTGCTATATATATTAAGAAACAATAATTTTTCGGAACAAAATCCCAAAATATGCTAGGTTCAGACTTGGAGAATAACAAGGAAAATAATCCTTGGCTAATTATCTTCAAACATAGGATATTCGGTGAACAAATATGACCGAGCAATACTATCTGATTAAGCGTAAGATCGATGGATTAGTTCTCCAAATTGATCTAGACAATGTATATGGCACTCACTTTCGAGATATCTCTCAGCCTTTATGGGTGATAGCGACCCACCAAGATGCTCGGAAAGACCATCAACAATGGACGATTACCCCAGAAGGGTACATCAAAAGTAAAGTCAATGGTTGGGTGCTGGAAATCGGGCAAGAAGACATTTTGCCCGCCGTGATCAAATGTTTGCACTTTAAGTTGCAAAACCCCAAGACAGAGACAGAACGCCAGCAGATTTTAAGCCGATTACATGATCTCGAAGGGCTTATGTTCATGCAGGCACAGTATGCCCAGTGGTTAGGGTTTGATCCCACTCAACCGCTCTATCGTGCCACAGTGGTAAAGCCCCCAGATAGCAGCAACCTGAATCAAAAGTGGTCGGTGGAAGGCCTGTTCATTAAGAGTAAAGTTGATGCTCGGGTTTTAGAACTTTTTGGCAGTGAGGACTATAGCCCTGTCACCACAGCCAAATTGTCAGAAAATCCCAGCAATCAACAATGGGAATTAGTGCCGGTGAATGTTTCTCCAACGCCAACGCCGCCACCGCCACCACCGCCGCCACCACCGCCGCCACCGCCGCCACCACCACCGCCACCACCGCCGCCGCCACCGCCGCCGCCAGTCAATGAAACTGCTTATGTGTTTCGTGTCCTGAATGCAGATGGTACAGAGTTTGGCAAGGGTTGTTTTACATATCAGGGACCGGCTGAAGGTGTAGATATTCAGTACAACTATGGCACTGTGGCGGGAGGTACAGCCAATCAAATCTTAAGCTTTTGGTACTATGACCCGGTTGTGGGTGTCATGGATAAAAGCAATGTGATCACGATGAACTTTACCCGAGGATGGCATGGTGCTTATCGATTTGATTTGAATTTGTGGAATTATCCGCAAAATACGAAGGGCATGACCGCAGGCCAAGCAACCCCTAATAATTTAGGTCCGATTTCTGGTCATCGTGGCAATGGAGATGTATCCAACCAGAAACGGCTTGAATTTCCCAAGGTTGCGCCGTTAGGTTGTGTCTGCAATGAAGCATTTGTGAAGAGTCGATAAGGGTTGCTGCCAGCAGCACCGCTGTTTTATCGGAGTTACCCATCAATTAGGACTTACGCACGGTATTGATATTTATAGTTTTCTAGGGGCTTTACCGTTGGTAATTGCCCCATATATAGAGTGAGTGCGTAAGTCCTATCAATATTAAATGTATGGTTTACGACCAATTACATTTTCAGATCAATCCCATACTTTAGTGGCATAATTTTGAACGTAAGAAATCTCTACTTTTAATACCAATTTAAAAGGGAGCATCTCAGACAAAGCCAATGCCTACAGAGACTTAATTTTTCCTAACTAGGGCTTGCTGAAAAGAAGCGAAAAGCTGACTAGACAAGCCTCAGAGAAGTCTAAAGCCCCGAAAAAAGACAGGAAAAAGAGGTAAAATGGGCAATTATCGTGCATCTCCTTGGGAAAAATGTATCGAAAACTACCAAAATCCTCCGAACCAGAAGAAGCCTTAGAACTGACCTTTGAAGGCTAATTATCTCAAGAAAATCGTTGGTTAATTCTGGCAAACCTGATTCCTTGGTCAGAATTTGAGGCAGAATATTCCCAAAATTTCTCCGATGAAATGGGAACACCAGCGAAACCTTTTCCCATGGCACTATGAGCCTTAATCATCAAATAAAAATTGGGCATATGTAACCGAGAAACAGTGCAACAAATCAAGCGATTTCCCTTACTTACAGTATTTTATCGGCGAAAAAGGGTATAGCCAGGAAGCCCCATTCGACCCCTCAATGATGGTTTATTTTCGGCAAATAATAAGTGGCCTGCTGCTGCAAAAAATCAATCGAAAAATTGTGCAAAGAGGTCGAGGATTTAAGCCGGTGGAAACTTGCCCAAAAAAGTCAGAAGAAAGCGAAGTAAAAAATAGAGATCAGCTATTAATTGAGGCGACGGTAGCACTGGCGGATGTCAAATACCCCACGGATGTAGAGCTATTAAATCAAGCTAGGAAAACGACCGAACTGACCCTAGACATCTTATATAAATTATTGAGAGTTAGACTCAAGAAAAAACCAAGAACCTACCGACAAAAAGCCCGAAAAGACTATTTGAAATTTGCCAAAAAGAAAAAGCCATCTCAAAAAGAAAGGAGAAACGCAGTTAAGCAACAACTACAATATGTTAAACGAAACTTGAGACAAATAGATAAATTAATTGATTCAGGAGCGAGCGAATATGAGTTGAGCAGAAGGCAAGGAATTTATTGGTAGCCAGTGAAATTACCCGTCAGCAGGAGTGGATGTGGTCGAATGAGGAGAACAGTATAGAACATCGAATTGTCAGTTTAACACAACCTCATATCCGTCCAATCGTTAATTGAATGATTTATTGAATCATTTATTGAATGATTTATTGAATGATTTATTGAATTATTTATTGAATTATTTAATTATTTAATAACTTGGTAGGGGGGAAGCACTCGCGGCGATAATTTTTCGCTTAAGAGTGAAGATAGATCCGCGAATGCAACGCCGCCCTGAATTCTGAACCGTTTAAGTCATTCGCACTTTAATTAATCATCAATTAATCATCTCATTCACCGGGAAACGGTCAATCAAGACCATTGCACGGCGAGCATTATCTCGCAAACTCTCAGAAAGATGGGGTACATGAGGAATTTGGGATAAGAAATCTAAAGTGCGCCGTAAAATGCGGACAATATCTCCTTCGTCCAAACTGGTATGGGCATAAAGCTCAGACCATTGCACCCCTAACGCCCACTGTTCCACCAAGGCTACTAAGTCCCGTTCTAGCCACACCGGGACTGCCACCCCATGCTGTCGCTGGACTTTAAACAGGTTGCGTCGGCAGTTTTGTTGCAGCAGACCTAAGACTCTTTCCACTTCTGGGGAAAGCTGATATTTTGTCCAAGTATCTGGACGAGAAACTTCCGTGACTAAAGCGGCACAAGCTGCCGCTAAATGATGGGGGTCAAGGTCATCTAAAAAGCCAGAGTTTAAGGCTAATCCTAACCACAGTTCATTGTCACCACGAATGGCCGCCGCACTTTCTCCCACGAGAGTGACTTCATAAGCAAAATTATCCTCGCCGTCATCCTCTTCTCGGTAAGTTGGCAGCAAGCATTCCATTTCCACCAAGATATCAATTAGTTTCAGAAATTCTTGCCAGTTACAACCCAGGTCTTTTTGGAGTTCTTGTTCTTGACGCCGGATTTCCTTTTCTAACTCTTGGACTCGGTTTTGGCGTTTGAGTAAGGTACTCGGAAGACCGAATTGATTTAGAGGATGAGTGGATAACTGGGCTTCTAATGCGGCGATTAGTTGCTGTTGGGCATAGACTTCTGGGGCGATGACGGGTTTCGTCTGCGCCACAATTTGTGCCGCAATGGAGGCAGTCTGTTCATCTCCTTTTCGTGATTCTCCGGGTTTGAGCATCATGGCGCTGGGAATGAATAAGTCCCATTGTGGATTAAACGGAATTTTTTCTTCATGCACCGCTACCACGTCAGCACTGGTCACCACATACCAGCGGTTATCTTGACTCAGGCAAATCAGATTGGGTGATTTTCCGGCACCAGGTATTTCTGAAATCCATAAGGAGAGGATGGGATGCTTGGTGTTGACGTGACGCCCTTTGAGGCTGAGAAGGTTTCCGGGTTTTGCGCTTTGTAGGGCTAAAGCAGCGATCGCTCTTTGAGTTTCATCCGCTTGTTCTTCTAGAATTTTCAGCAATCTTTGCTCAACTTTCAAGCGTTCACGCAATTTTTGATACCCTTTGTAAAGCGCTTCATCGATTTCCCCCACTTGGGATTTGAGCAATTTTAGTTGGGTTTTCAGGGCTTCAATGTCTGCGAGTTCTGGTTTTGCCCGCTGAGAAGCTAAATACTGACCAAAGCTGGATTCGACTAATTCTTTGGCGACTTCCAGGGGATGAGTTTGCAGCAAATTCAGTACCATGCCATATGTCGGGGTAAACTGACTGACCAAGGGATCCGCGCCTTTAGTGGCTAAAATGGCCGCTTCTTTCGCCCCTTCAAATCGGGTTTGCAATGTCACCACATAGCCTTGGGCATCCATGCCTCGGCGACCAGCCCGACCGGACATTTGCAGGAATTCTGAAGCCGTCAGCAGTCGATGTCCTTCGTCAGTCCGCTTGGATAGGCTGGAAATTAAGGTGGTGCGGGCGGGCATATTAATTCCGGCAGCCAGGGTTTCGGTGGCAAAGACGACTTTAATTAATCCCGCTTGAAACAGTTCTTCTACTAAGCTCTTCCAGGTGGGTAATAGACCGGCGTGATGAGACGCCACCCCGCGTAACAGCGGCCTTAACTGATGGGTTCGGTTACTTTCAGGATTGCGGCTTAAAAACTCTTCTACTCGTTGTTTTAACTCCCTGGCTTCTTGTGGGTTGACTAAGGTCAGATCGCCGATCGCTTCCACGGCGCGATCGCACCCCCGGCGGCTAAAGATAAAATAAATCGCCGGGAGCATATCTCGTTCCCAAAGTTGGGACAGGACAAACGGTAAGGAGGGTTCTTGGCGGCGGATGCTACCGCTTCTGCCTCTGGGTTTTAGCTTGGGGTTGATTTTTTCTCGTTTGCCGTCGAGGAGAGGCACCAGACCTTTAGTGGTACAAAAATGAAATTGCAGGGGAACCGGGCGAAAATCGGAGTAAATCAGTTGTGTCGGCCCGTGGACTTGGCAAATCCAATCCGTAAGCTGCTGACTATTAGCCACTGTCGCCGAAAGTGCTACCAGTTGGATTTCCGGCGGACAATAGATCACGGATTCTTCCCACACGGTCCCGCGTTGGCGATCGTTCATATAGTGGCACTCATCGAGCACCACCGCTTCCACCCCGTCGAGGGAAGTGCCCACCGCACCAATTTCCGTGCCATAGAGCATATTCCGAAAGATTTCGGTGGTCATCACCAGAATCTGGGCATCGCGATTCAGGGATAAATCGCCGGTTAAAAGTCCTACTTTCTCTACGCCAAATTGGTGGCGAAAATCCCGCAGTTTTTGGTTAGAAAGGGCTTTGAGGGGGGTGGTATAAAAGACTCGCCCCCCTCTGGATAAGGCTCGGTGAATCACATATTCACCAATTAGGGTTTTCCCTGAACCTGTAGGCGCACAGACCACGACGGATTGACCGGCATTCAAAGCGGCGATCGCCTGTTTTTGGAAATCATCTAATTCAAAGGGAAATAGATTTTTGAGATTTTCTGACAAATTAAGGGGAACACTCACGCAATTCCAGTTCACTTTAATCAATATTTAATATTCAGAGGATTGACCCACTCCCCAAATCGGATCCAACACGGCAGGTTTCCCCCTACCTATATTCAGATATAGATAAACGAACCTGTGCTTGGGTCTTCATTGGAGTTGTCGTCAAAGAAAAAACCGTAGAATACACAATCCAAAACTTCCTCCAGGATTTACAGTTTCCCGATCTCGGCGCACCCTGGATCAAGAAAAAGCTTTTTCGGGGTGGTTTACCGGGGGGTGCGATCGCCGCAGGCGAATTTATCCCAGGTAGGGCTTAGGGGCAATGAGTCCTTAATGTGTAATCTAGTATGTTCTTTCTTATCCTCAATTGTAATCCGTGGCGGCAAGAGGGGAAGGTCGGACGTTGGGCAATTACGGGGAGACCGAGAAGTTCAGTTCGCCTTCCCCTTCACAGAAGCAAAAAAGTTCTGGCGATCGGATCTGTAGGGGTAAACGACCGGCAAAGGTCTGACAAAATTGTAAAAATCCCCCCGGTTTAAGCCCCCTGTTTGAGAGGGCTGGGGGGATCTTTCTCTAATGATGCGCTCTTATATATGAAAACGAAATCAACCAGCTATTGATTTAGAACTGAACTAAGAATTAGCCCAAAACTACATTTTTCTTGCCCAGGCTGTTCCGGTAAACAGGAACACAAATAAAGCCCCAGCCACTAAAGCCCCCAGGTTCCATTTCACGGAATTCTTGAATAAATTCATTTGGCGATTGGATTTAGCCTCCTGAGCTTGGGTTTGCATCGTCGTTTCTGCTTGATCGATCACCTCAGAGACTTGTTTTTTAATCTCATCCAATTGCTGCGAATCTGTAATATTAGGAGCTCGACCTTGGGTATCTAGACGGCTAATCAATTCTCGCATTTCCGCTGGACTGCTTGCCTTAGCCAGTAAATCTTTCACCTGGGCAATTTGTTCGGTGCGCTGCTTCATTTCCGTATCAATCTGAGCATTGCTGCGGTTATTCAACCGCACAGTATTCACAATTCCCAAGGGGGCTAAAAGGAAAAAGATCACCGCGAATAGCACGGTTAGCCAGGACAACAACTTCACCAGGGTAATTTCCCACTTTTTCCGACCCAGTTTTTCTCCGTAAAATACCAAAACCATCCCAATCAAGGGAACCGGAACTCTTTCCACTAATTGCCCAATAGTCTGAAATTCCCAAACGGGATCTAATAAAGAGGGGGGAATAAAAATGGCAATGGTATCAAACAAGGAGAAAATCAATAAACCATAGCCAATCCAACGAAACAGCGTTGCCGACCTTAGTAAGCTAAAACCAAACTGGCGAATATCTTCTACCGACTCTTGTAATTGATTGATGTTTGAGTCACTCATATTTGTCACTATATTGTTTACAGGTAGATTTTGATTTTTCAGGAGTTCCTAAGCTGAGATTCTAGCATTTTCTGTCGAAAAAACTGGAAAAGAATAATTTTTTAGCGGTGGTAGATAAAGGGCTCCGGGGGTTTCCTCTTCTTTTTTTGGCGGTTCGATTTCCGGAGCGAGTAAGATTTTGATTGCCACCACCAAGATACCAGCCAGAACGACCGCCAAAAAAGGAATGCGTAAGTTATTCAAAATACTACTCCCGGTTATGACTCTACAGGATCCTGTGGCTTAAGTTCATCCTGTTTCAGGAGGAACATATAGAACAGCCCGAAAATCCCGACAGCAATCATACCAAAGATCAGGGAACCATCTCCTTCATGCCAGTAATCAAAAGCGTCTGGGTTTGAGGAAGCCGCCAAAATTGCCATCAGGGCAACCCGAACCGCATTGACGATAAATCCAGTGGTTAAGGCAAAGCTGGCGATCAAAAATTTATGAAGCTTTTGATTAAACCGTTCTAAAGGAAACATGATTAAACAAACCGCCGATAGTCCCAACAGATAAGTCATGGATTCCATCCCTGAACAGCCACCATAGACTTTGATCGACCCCCCCGGTAAATAAATAAAAACATCTTCTAAGACCAGTTCATGGCCAGTGTACCACAGCATAAAAGCTGAGATTTTGGCCGTAAATGGCGAGATATCAATTTTGAGTAAATCTGTAATAATGACCCCAGGAATTCCCAGAAAAAAGAGAATTATTAGCTCTGATTTGTACTGTTTTAAGCCTTTGATGCCTGATGCGATTAAAGCTACCCCAAGCCCAGATAAAAATGGCATCAGACGCAACATTGGATCGTAGGTACTTAATTGACCGGAAAGTTTGGCGGGCATTGACAGGATTGTGAATAAAAAGAAACCAATCAGTACAGCACCAATAAAACTGCCAATTGGATCGCTTTTGAGATTTAACTCTTGGCGTTTTTCCCAAATCAGTGAACCCACAGGTAGCCAAAATAAAACACTCATGCCTAAGTGGGCTTGATCGTCAATTTTCCAGAGAATTGCTAGGTTAACGATGATTAATCCTATAGCGATCGCACCTAACCAAGCGGATGGCTCTTTCAGCATTTGCACTGGAGCAAGTTCGCTCTTATTCATTAAAACCTCCCATTTTAGATATGACCTCATCAATTTCTAGAACAATCTCGAAGTTAACGTTAGCACCCAGTTTATATAAAAAATTGTGTATTTGTGAATTTGTATTCCTATAAAAACTTGCCAAAAATCTGATATTTTATCAATGATTTTTGGTAGATGAAATTTTATGTTTTCTTTTACTCAGGTTTTTGTTTCACTAATATAACAGTTAGCATTGCTGATTTGTCAATAAATTCTCCCGAATCTTCATCATATCTTTAAAAATTGACTTTCCTGGCCGTTGTCAAAGCATCTCTAAGGATTAATTTGATACAAGCGCACGGGTTCAGGAATTCCTTTGAGTTGCTGCGGCCCGATATAGGTGACATGAATCGACAAATGATTTTTAATCACTTCATATACGGTTTCAGAAATACAAATGCCCCCTGGGTTGGCTTGACTTTGCAGACGGGCGGCTAGATTCACTCCAGCCCCAAAAACATCATCGCCACTGAAAAATACATCACCGAGATGAACCCCAATCCGATGTTCTAACACTAAGTCTGGGGGTAAACTTGCAGCATTTTTACTCAAGGTTTTTTGGATTTGTTGAGAACAAGCTACCGCTTTGACGGCGCTGTCAAAGTAAATTAACAACCCATCCCCTGTGCATTTGAGAACTCGTCCACCATATCGTTGACAAATTTCTCTCATTAAGTCAAAGTCTCGTTTTAATAATTCGAGCATTTGCTGTTGGTTGGCGACCATTTGCGCGGTGGAGTTGACCACATCCGTAAAGACGATCGCCGCTAAGGTACTGCTTTCTAGCAAAGACCCGACAGAAAAAGGGGCGGTGGGAGGCATATTCTCGGCTATTGCTGACATTTGATTTGTGCCGGAAACCGGATCCCGTTGGCAAGTTTTTTCCGGGATGTTCTCTGATGGGATGCTGCCGAAACCTCCTTGGAGGCGATCGCTGAAATATTGGCGGTATAGTTCCCCCAAAGGCATCACTGCATTGCCTTGAAATTTGACTAAGCCCATACTGCGTAATTTAAACGCCTCTGCTGCATTGATCTCGATCGCCCGATCGCATCCCATCACCTGTTTAGTCGCGGCGACTAAATCTGGATCTTTTTCTAAGTTTAATAAATGACGGCGTAAATGGTCATAGTATGGGCCTGCTTCCGTGGGGGCAATTTGGAGAAATTCCCCTAAAGTCATGCGTCCTTTGGCAATTTGATAAAGGGCAACCCTGACTAGATAAGGATGTCCCCCCACCATTGTCATCAAATTCTGAATTTGCGCCTCAGACCAATTCAGTTGGTGTCGCTGCACTAAATCCGCTACTTGTGCGGGGGTTAATTCCGGCAATTCAATCGGTAAGCCCACATTAAACGGAGATTGATTAATATTCAGGGGGATATAGACTTCTTTGGAATGGGCGATCGCTAACCGTAAATTTTTCCACAGTGCCTCATTTTTGCCTCGTTCATGCCAAGCCCTGAGTAAGCCAAAAAAATCCGTGGCAATTTCGGGATGTTGGAAAATCTGATCCACTTCATCTAAACCCAAGACCAGGGGTTCAGCAATTTCGGTTAATAGATATTTTTGAAAGTATTTTGTACATTTATTTTTACTTCCCAGGGGGCCTTTCCAATAATTATCAAGGCGATCCGGTAAATTTAATTCTTCGCTAATACTAACACAAAACCACTGTAAAAATAAATCTAAATTAGATAGTAAGTCAGCATCAGCGGATTGGAAATTTAACTCGACAGTTTGATAACCTTCCTGTTTTACTTGGTGCAGAATCCGAGACATCAAAGAACTTTTGCCCATTTGGCGGGGCGCTTTGATGCGGATCAATGCCCCCGGTTTACGAATCGTCTCATAACAGTCTTGTTCAATGGGCGGACGATCTATATAAAATAAAGAATCTAAAGGCACCTGACCTTCTGGTTGTTCTAAGGATAGGGGCTTTGATAATTTGAGTGAAAAATAATTTTCGGGACTATTGGCAGGGTGATTGATGATATTTTTATGCGGAAATTTTCTGGTTACAGGAATCATTTCGTCAATAGGTTTATTAATTTTTCTATAAACTTCTTCAACGTTTTTTTCCAGACTATCCTGACTATTTTGATTCAGTTCAGCGAGAAAATCAGCCCGATAGTGTAACCCATCGTGAGAGGATTCTCCTTTTTTCTTCAGGACTGGGGCTAACGCTTCGGAAAGCCCTTCTAAGGCGATCGCACTACAGCCAAATTCATACGCATCTTCAATGGAACGACCGGCAGCGATCGCATCATAAAACCCTACGGCAAATTTAATTGCTGCGCGATCGCCAATTTCTCGATCCATGCCAATCACATAATCAATATATTGACAAATTGCCTCGGCTTGCACTTGGGAATAGCAGGCATTCAGCAACACACATTTAACTTGTTTGGCAAATAATTTAAATAACCTCGCCAATGCCACGGCACTGACTAACTTAGCTTCTGATGCGTCATCGAGCAAGACTAACCCTTGAGTCCCCACCCCATGTCCAGAAAAATGGACAATTTGCGGTTCATAATCCAACAAAGCACGGCGCAGGTCATCGGGACGCACAGCGGTTCGCGAGATAATCTGAAACTGGTGGCGACTTTTCGAGCGTTCCAGCCCTGTTTGAATTTCCCGGACTTCCTCATCTAGTCGGAGTTTTTCGGTATTTTTGGGATTAGCGGCCACGATCAGAATTTTTGTTAGGTAATCACGAGTCATAAACTTGGCTTCGGGGAGCGATCGCCGACGCGAGAGTCTCTTTTTATCATAAACAGCCAGCCAGAATCGGCGAGATAATGTGACAAAATTTTTACAATTGGCCGATCGCCTACCAGGATATCACTCGGTTTAGGCGAAGATTTCCCATCTGGTCAGGCATTTCTAGGCGATCGCGCTGTCCTTGGGAACTTCAACCTTAAAAATCACAAAAATTGATCGTGTAGATCCCCTAACCATAATCCCCAATCCCCAGACTCGATGTTCATCCAGAAACCATGATATTTATGAAAATTTTCTGGGTCAGAAATTAATCAAACATCTTTATTTCGTAACCAATACCACAAAAAATCTGGGCTGTTCTGACAAAATGATGCCAATTATCCCAGAATCAATCCTAAAATTTACCGGCCTAAAATTTACCGGATGTACCACTAACCTATCAGTGATTAGTGAATTAAAGGTTGCAAAATAGCCAAAAATCTCTGACAAAATTACCATGAATAATTTACAACGCGGTCAAATGACTTGGAAATCAGAGGGAACGATTCACAGAGTTTTATATTTACGGGGCAACCCTCACGAACCTTGGCGACATTACGAAGAATTTCCCCAATATGCTAAACCGGATTTAGCGGGAAATAATCCAGGATATGCCACATTTCTCGCTTTACTCAGAACTGGCTGGAAGCTGATTAATTAAGGTTTATTTCCCCAACCTCAACTCCATACACTGCCAACACCTAAAGTTAGGCAAACCGGGAGCAAGCTTGGGATGAATCAGTTAAAAATACTGAATTGACATCTCGCGATCGGCGCGAATTCGAGGGCTTCGATCCGAGTTGAACCCGCCAAATTTCGGGAAATCTGAGGAGCAAGCGGTCATTATGGCCTCAGATTCGTCATAATAGAACGTAGCAAAACAAAGAGTCTGGGAAGATAATTCCTAATCGCTCTTCCTAATCACTCAATGCGGGAGTAACGTAAAACATAATGGCACGTAGATATCGCTCAGAATACGGATCGTCTTCCTCGAATTCTCTACTTAACTACACTTCTCTAGCGATCTTAGCTGGGGTGTTTATTTTGGGAATTGGCATCGGCATCGCTTTTAGTTCGACGGCAAACTTTAATAGCGAAAATGTCGCCTCCCGTGAGTTCATTGACCGGAATGCCCCAAATCCAGAACTTTGTATCCAGTATGGCGCCAGCGCTGTGGTCATGGATACTCGGATGTTTGTCACTTACAATCCTTTCCATGTTTATATATCGCAACCGAAAATGGAACCGGGTTGCGTGTTGCGTACTAATAACTGGACGATTTTGGAACAAAGAAATTTAGTTCGCCCCGATCAGGTGCGAAATTGCAAAAATAGGATGAATACTTTTGGTTACACAGGGGATCTGAATCAGACGCCAACGATTAACTGTATTTATCAGAATGATGATAATGAGAACTTGTTTAAAAACCAATTAAGTATGTTATCTCCTGGCGATTAGATCGGCCAAAGCGTTGCTGATTGCTGGCGTTCATTAGACGATAAAAAACATTATCCTTGTCCCGCCATCATGCCAGAAATCAGCAACGCTTTTTTAATCGTTCAATTATTTATAGAATAGACCTCTGGCTTTCGATCATTTTTACCTGAAGCGATCGCCAATATGCTTCGCCAATATGCTTCGCCAATATGCTTCGCTAATATGCTTTACGGTTTGGCTAACCAAACGCCGTTGGCTACATGGACGATTAAGATACTGCCGCATTACGAGTTGAAGGGTAAACCGAGTGATTTTCTGTGCTGATTCTTTGGTAATCAAAGAACGACGGATTAAAGATAGCATGGCATCAGGAAGATTAACCGGCAAAATGGGGAGTATGTCTCGCCATTTAGCCAAAGAAAGCGATTCTGACTCTGCGGCTAAAGCCTTGACAGGGGATATTCTCAGGGGAAGGCAGGAGAGAAAGGGAAGAGATATTTAACTTAGTTTCAAATTCATGGAATAAATCGCGATTCCGCGCTGGCGCGGATCGCGAATCGCTGGGTTGAGATATTTCTAAAAATTCCGGCGTTGCACACTGGTGGTATGCTATAGAGACCGGGTTGGCAATGGCTCTCTAGAGTAAGTCAATGGAATAGGTACATTTTTATGCCTTAAATAATAAATAACTAATCTGACTGAGAGTTGCAACATTAAGAGAGATTTAGAATAACACTTTTTCTATGTAAACGAGCCAAGTAATGTCTTAGTCTTGTATTTTCCCCTTCCACACGAGTCATGTATGTTTTACTAATAATATGATCGGCCTCGTCAATAAATTGGGGATAAACAACATAACCATCTGTCACATAAAAAAATGATTCCCATCCTTTAAGAATTTTCCATAATGGTTTAAATGTTGCCGCCGAACGATCGCCTATTACATAGGCTAAAATTCCGGCTACCCCTTTGTTGACCGCAGTCCACAGCCAGATTTTATTTTTTTTACCTATATAAGTCTGTAATTCATCTATTTGAGTCACTTCGGGAATTTCCTGATAATCTGGTTGCTCTGGCAAGCTTAATGCGGCTGCTTTTATCCAATTAATAACTGTGTTATCACAAACACCAGTTAATCGTTCTATGCGACGAAGACCATTGCCTTCAACATAAAGATGAAGGCAATGTTCCTTGACATGATCTGGATAGCCTTACTTGAGAATAGCTATCAATAAATTGACGACCACAATCTTTACAAGAATGATTTTGTTTTCCTCTTTTATGGCCGTTTTTATTAATTTTTTTAGATTGGCATACAGGACAAATCATCGCTATGTTTTATTTTAATGTTCATCCTTAGCATACCACGAATGTGCAACGCTTTTGCTCCCGTTTATTTACTACTATATTTTTTAAAAAAACTTAAAAATATAATTATTAACTGTGTTTTTTGGTTGAATTTAATGTAATTAATTTAAATCAAAAAAAATTTATTTGCTGGTTTTTACTAGATAAAAAAAACTGAATTTAATCTTTTTTTAAGATAGATGATCATGTTTTTTTACTTATTATACCAGGGAAGCCTACCGTAAATCTCTGAATATCCCCAGCCAATGTTGAAATATATATATAATTTGTGGTTGATTCACTGAGGCCAAACAAAAGCCCTAAGATTTGGAATGTCGGTAAGTGAGTAAGATATACTAATATAAGTATAATATGGTCGCAAATACTTAACTTTGGTTGCCTATCTCCAGCCGCTTTAATTAATCTGGTTTTTTTCCGCTAGGTTTTTTCATTATGTTCTCTTTATGATACTTTTATTCGCTGGATTATTTGTTCATAATCTAGTTCATAATCTAATCCGAGTAACCTTTGACACTCGGACGGATGCTATTCTGTATATTCTTTTATTTTTTAGTTGGCTCATAATCTGCATCAGGTAAAATTATACGTTTACACAGACTGATTATGCCATCATTTTTTTTGAATATGTCTATTATTTGCCCATTGATAATTTCAAATTATTAGCTGATATTAGATGAAGATTTATCGAAAATTATCAGATTATAATATTGGTTAAAAAGAAAGTAATTATCGTGATTATTTAAAAATTACCGATCGCCAATTAAAACAGAGGGCATAGAGAGTTTAAACATTTGTGTAGTGTCTCTGTGGTGAAAATAAAACCTATAATTAATATATCTGGAAATTCCGGTGGAATTAGAAGCAAAAAATCAGCGGCGATATTCGTCGGTTAACGATGGAATAATATCATCCTCAAACTCAAATTGTGAGTTTTGGTTAGCTTGCGGAGTGCGATGCCGTAAATACTAGACCTCTTGCTTTCCCAACCTAAAAAGTCCCTCTTTTTAGGGGGGTTTGGGGGGATCGATCCGTCCTGAAAGCAAGAGGTCTACTCAGAAGTTCCTCGGCGTCGCAATTACTGCAACTTCACCGCTGTGCCACTGGCAGTCACCAACAGCAAAGCCCCAGAAGTATCAATATTAATAGTTCCAGTATCAATCTCAATGCCAATTACCGCATCAGCCCCTTTACTCTGGGCGCGTTCGGCCAGTTCTGCTAGGGCTTCTTCCTGTGCTTTTTTAAACACTTTTTCATAACTGCCGGTGCGTCCGCCAATAATATCCCGAATTCCGGCAAAGAAATCCCGCAGGGCATTGCTGCCGTACACCACCTCAGCGGTGACAACCCCTAAATACGCGGTGACAATTCGTCCCTGAACTACATCTGTCGTCGTTAAAATCATAAGTTATTTTTATTTGTCTTGTCGCGATTGCCGCTGGCTTGCCAATTCGCCATTTCTGGAGATCCAGAAATGGGAGAGTGCTAATTGTAGATATGACCAGTATTAACCAAAAATTGGCCAAGGCTCTATAATTAGTCCGTGAGCCATTATTATAGCCAAAACTCATTATCACTAAACAAGAGAAAATCACCCGTGCATAAGCAGAAGCTTTTTGGAGTCAGTCTCCTATTCTTAGGCATTTTTGTCGCTCCTTTACCCACCTTAGCCCAAGTCCCGCAATTCCTTCCGGAAACTCTCGCGCAAGTCGTCAGTCAAAATAATGCTCAAGGTAATAAGAAACAACTGAATGAATTGCTGAAAAAAGGGCGGGAGTTAGTGGATGCTGGAGATTATGCGGGGGCATTAGCCCTTTATCAACAAGCGGCGACTTTGGATGCGGAAAATGCCCGGATTTTTTCTGGCATCGGTTATTTAGAGGCCAGCCAACAAAATTTTCCCGCTGCTGTTGAAGCGTATAGAAAAGCGGTGGCTTTAGACCCAAATAATGCTGAGTTCCACTATGCTTTAGCATTTAGTTTGGCTAATGCAGAAGATTATGAAGCCGCTGAAGCTGCTTATCGGCGTACCGCTCAACTGGATCCGAGTAATTTGAATGCTTATTTGGGGATTGGGGTAGTCCTGCTGAAGAAAGGGGATTATGAAGCCGCTTTATCCATGTATGAATATGTGACGACTTCTCACCCAGAATATTGGCAAGCGTATGAATATATTGGCGCTGCTTTGATGGAGCAAGAACAGTTCGATCGCGCAATTGTGGCTTTTAATGAAGCTTTGGAAATAGCGCCAAATCAAAGTCGTCTATATGTGAGTTTAGGGAATGCTTTTTTAAGAAAAGGTGAGATTTCTCAGGCGATCGCCTATTTTAGAAACGCAGCGGATCTCGATCCCAATAATGCTTTAATTCACTTACAAATTGGCAAACTTTTACAAGCAGAAAATGATCTCAAAGGCGCAATTTCCGCCTATCAATTAGCGGCGCGGCTGGACAATCGCAACCCAGATATTTACTTTCAAATTGCCCAAATGCTGCAAGTTCAAGGGGATCTTGATGGGGCGCTGGATGGCTATCAGCGGGCAGTTTCCCTCAATCCCGATTTGTTGGAAGCGCACTTGGAAATTGGCAAAATTCATTTCAAGCGAGACGAATATGTTCCCGCAATTGTCGCTTATCGTCAGGTGATTAAGTTGTCTCCAGATAATGCCGAAGCTCATTATGAGTTAGGATTGGCTTTGCAAGCACGAGGACGTATGGAAGAGGCGATCGCGGCTTGGCAAGAAGCCAAAAAACTCTATCAACAGCAAGACGACACTGAAGGGGTAGAAAAAGTCCAGGAAGCCCTGAATAATAATCGTTGATTTTTGTCTGCACAGGGGCTGACTGTTGACTGTTGTGGGTTATTAGTTATTGGTTATTTGTGGTTCGGGATAAGGTTCAAAAAACAAACAACCAGCAATCAAAGAATCCCTACCCAATAGCCAACAACTCCTCCAACCCCCCCTTCAAAGGGGGGCAACAACTAACAACTAAAGAATCCCTACCCAACAACTAACAACCAACAACCAAAGAATTCCTACCCAACAACTAACAACTAACAAATAACAACTAATAACTAACAACCAATAAGTAGGGGCGAACAGCCATTCGCCCCTACAGAATAATGACTAATCATTTAATTAAACTCAGAAATAATGTTAGGATTTAATGGCTCTAAGACTAGCCGATCCAGTTGCACCGATCGCAAAAGTTCTTCCCACTCCTGAGCTAATTGGGAATCATCGGGATTTGATCGCCGCAAGTTGGCCAGTTCCGCGATCGTGTCATACCAAAAGCCCGCATTGGCATAAAGATTAACTCGTTCTAGTGCCGATGCTTGCTTTAACTTTTGTTGTAAACTGGCAGGGGGTTCTACTCGTCTAATTAACCCTTCAACGAAAGGATTCGCCTGCAAATCAAGGCGATCGCAAATAATCGCCAAAGACCAATAATAATCTTTGCCAATTTCCAAAGCCGGTAAACCAGAATTTTCTGGCAAACTCAAGCTAAGAATGCCGCCTTCTCCAGTGGTTTTCATTGTACTTTCATAAATAATTTCGCCACTACTATCATCAATCAGATTAAACGAAATCATCGTGGCTGAGTTCGGTGGCAGATACCAAAAGAAAACCGGATACTCTTGGGTGGTTAACGCCACATCTACTTTGGGCACTAAAGCGGTAAGTTCTTTTTGGTTATTGTTCAGACAAGTTTGTGCGGATGCAGACGCTCCTCTGACAGCCCCACCAACTCTTCGACTCGGAGGGGGGGTATTGGGGGCGGAAAATTCCACCGCATTCACTGCGGGTAATCCGACAACCAGAGAATTGAGCAATAGGGCACAACTAATCAGGGTCGTGAAAGGTTTCTGAATTTTTTGGATTGTCATAATTTTTCCTCCAATAGCGTGGAAATTTTTTTCACTTATCCTGAAAATAAAATAAATATGCGATGATTAAAATGGTATATGTTTGTGATTAAATTCATTTAAATTTAAATAAAATATAAAAAATATGCGAAACAAAATATACTAAACAAAATATGCTAAAAGCCCCGTGAGATTCCTGAAAAAAAATATAGATTAATCAATATTTTTTGGCCATTTATGGAGGCGATCGCGTTTTTTTTTAATATCAACGCTTCAGTCCTTCTAACGGCTTTCTTTTGAGGTCAGGCTTGTAGAATCTTGGGTGTGACCCCTTATAAGACATTCTAATTTATTGAACATCAGCAGGATTGACCCATGTCCTCGCGGATGTTTGTGGGAAATTGCCCAGCATTCCCCCAAATTAATTTAATCTTAGATAGCCGGAAATCTGGATCAAATATTACTTTACGAGTAAAGAATAATTCGCCGAAATTCAGGAAAAAAAATCCCAGGAATGGATGGGCATTATTGATTAGTATAAAACCGATCGCTCAACAATATAATATAAGGTCCAAGAATTTACCATATCTTTAAAAATCAGCTTAAATTTCTAAGATTTTATGGAGGCTGGGGCGACGGTGTGTTGACGATAAGCAGTCACCCGGTAAACATTTACGGTTTGTTGTTTGCCTTTAAGGGCTAATGGTCCCCAAGATTCAATGGTAAATTCTTCCTTGTCTGGGAGATAGTCAAGGGTTTCTTGAGCAATCAAAACCCGGCAAATACTGACTTGGCGGTCTTTTTCACAACTTTCTAGTCGCGAGGCGATATTCACGCTGTCGCCAATGATGCCATATTCTAATCGCTGTTTGCCCCCTAGACTCCCGGCGACAATTGGGCCGGTGAAAATACCCACGCGCATTTGCACCACAGGTAAACCCCGTTTTTTCCACTGGGGATTGAGTTGTTTGAGGCGATCGCCCATTGCCAAAGCACAAGCCACGGCATTGCGGGCATCTTCACCGATTTGTTCCAGGCGATCGCTCACCATTGGCACCCCAAAGGCCGCCATAATCCCATCCCCAGTAAACTTATTGATAATGCCATGATGGACTTGTACCGTCTCGGTCATAGCGCTGAGATATTCATTTAACCAGTCAAACAAAGTCTCTGGGGTCATTTGTTCGGAGATGGTACTAAAGTTTTTCAGATCCGTAAACAACATCGTAGCCACCACCTTTTGACCGGGGAGTTTGCCGTCTTTAAGCAAAGTATCCCGACTGTTCCAGAGTGCCTCTGCCACTGCCGGGGAAGTGCTTTGTCCTAGTAACTTCATCACAACTTGTTTTTGTTGTCCCGACTCATAGCCGCGATAAGCGACCGTGGCGCCACTGGCCATCAAATAGCCGATCAGGGGCGCACCGACTGGCACCCATGCGGCATGGAGAAATAAAATCCAACTGCTGCCAAGCAAACCCCCTACCATCACCGTGCCACTGATGGCTAAGGCTAAGGGATGGCGAAAGATCCAAGCCCCGGTAGCCCCCATCCCTGTCCAGGTGACAATCCAAATCAATTCTGCCCATTCTAGCCAAAACCAAAATAAGGGGCGATCGTCTAAAACGGCACTGAGAATTTGACTCAGCATTTGGGTATGAATCATCACCCCAGGCATGGTGGGATTTTGATCTTCTGCGGGACTATAGGGAGTTAAAAAAGAGTCTTTTAAAGACGAGGCGGTGGTGCCCACGATGACGATTTTGTCTTTAAATAATTGCGGATCAACGGAGTCATTTAAGACTTCGTGTAAGCTGACGCTGGGGGCAACTTGATTGGCCGTGCGATAGTTGAGCAGGATTTGATAACCGCCATCATCGGCATTGGTATAGCCACCGGAATTCTTTTCCAGGCGCTCAAACACCGCTTTGCCCCATATGAGTTGATAGGGTTTTTCCCCCGGTTCTGGAGAAAGTCCCTGGGCTTCGAGATAATTCAAGGCTAGTTTCAGAGAAAAAGAAGTCTGGTTGCCTTCGTCGGAGGAAAATGACATCAAATTCCGGCGGATGGTGTTATCGGCATCTACGACTAAATCATTAAATCCGATGCGTTCCGATGGTAAAGCCGGTGGAGGATTGACCCCCTCCGCATCATTGCGAATGCCAATCACATTCGGTGCCTGGAGTTGCGCTTTGAATTCCTCATATCCCGGTTCTTGGGGCAAATCCCGATAAATATCTAACCCGATCAATTTGGGCTGATGAGATTGTATTTTCGCGAAGAGTTTAGCCATCACCCGATCGGAAACCGGCCATTTTTGCAGTTGCTGGATATCTTTTTCGGTAATTCCGACAATCACAATTCTGGGATCCGGTGCTTCCTCTGGACGTAAGCGGATCATTTGATCAAAAATGGCCAGTTCCAAAGGTTCTAGACCATGAAAATGCCGTACCCCCAGCACTACGCCACTGGTGAATAAGGTCGCGATCGCCACGACTGCGAACCCGGTTAAGTCTGGCAATTTTTTGGCCAACATCTGCCGCAAAAACTTGGAGAACACAATAGTGCTGATGGGAGGAAAAAGTAATTTTTTTTCTGGATCAATCATACCCAGGACTGTGGAATCGATTAAGTTGTCAGATTCCAGACTGTTTTCCGGGAAATTCTGATTCCCAAGTCTGGTGTCAATCGGGTCTTGTTGTGTACCATATTTAGCTGAGATTTTTCTAGTATGACATTTTTAGGCAGGGGTGAGGGTTACAGCCCTTGGTGGACTTATTTCGGTCGAGCCAAAAAACCGCATCCTCAACCGATGGCGGGTTGGCGAGATGGCTACGCAACGCGATCGCGATCGCGAACATATCCAATCCGCTGCCAATGCTTGATGCCGAATATATTCGGCGATTTCTTCATACAAATGAAAATATCCGGGATCCGGATATTTTGGCCATTGAGGGCGATCGCGAACATATCTGAAAGAGGAAAGAGGTTCGTAGGAGAGGGGGGAAGCCGGGGAAGCGGGGGAAGAGAGGAGATAGAATAGAGAATAGAGAAAAGGCATACTATGCACATCTTTCCTCTGTGTCCCTCTGTGCCTCTGTGGTTCAAATCTCCTCTTTCCTATTTAATTAGCATCTCTTTAAGCATCGGTAGTTCAGGTAATGATCCCTTTCAACTCCAATATTTCATTAACCAATATCCCATTAATCAAAGATCCAGACCGTAAAAGTCGCCGCCTCCAAGAAATTCCTAATGAACCAGGGGTTTATTTAATGCGGGATGCGGCTGATAATATTCTGTATATTGGTAAGTCAAAAAATCTGCGATCGCGAGTTCAGTCTTATTTCCGGGATGGGCAAACTCACAGCCACCGCATTGCTTTAATGGTGACGCAAGTTTACGACATTGAATTCATTGTCACCGACACAGAAGCGGAAGCTTTAGCCTTAGAAGCGAACTTAATTAAACAACACCAACCTTATTTTAATGTACTGCTCAAAGATGACAAAAAATATCCGTTCCTCTGTATTACTTGGTCGGAACCTTACCCCAGAGTTTTTATTACCCGAAAACGACAGAAAAGCAACCCCCAAGACCGTTACTATGGGCCTTATGTAGATTCCCAGCAACTGCGGAATACCTTGAAGCTGGTGAAACGCATTTTTCCCCTACGTCAGCGTCCCCAACCCTTATTTAAAGACCGTCCTTGTTTAAATTATGACATTGGGCGTTGTCCAGGGGTTTGTCAAGGCTTAATTAACCCAGAAGATTATCATAAAACCGTGCAAAAAGTCGCGATGGTGTTTCAAGGTCGCACCGCCGAACTGCTCGAAACTTTAACCAGCTATATGGAACAAGCGGCTGAGTCACTCAATTTTGAACAAGCGGCTATAATTCGCGATCAAATTGCCAGTTTAAAAGGGTTAGGAATTCAGCAAAAAGTTGCTTTGCCTGATGATAGGATTTCGCGAGATGCGGTTGCCCTCGCTACCGATGGTCAAAATACTTGTATTCAGTTATTTCAAATTCGGGCAGGTCAGTTAGTGGGTAGGTTAGGATTTGTGGTGAGATTGTCTCCGGTGGAACCCCCCCAACCCGATGGCGTTCAAAAGGGGGGGCAAAGTGATGAAAGTAGAGAATTTGGGGATGTGTTACAGCGGATTTTAGAAGAACATTATCAACAGGTGGATGCGGTCGAAATTCCCAGCGAAATTTTGGTACAATATGAATTAAAAGATGAGGATTTTTTGGCAAGCTGGTTAAGCGATCGCAAAGGGCGAAAAGTGTCAATTTTAACGCCCCAAAGACAAAGTAAAGCGGAATTAATTGAAATGGTAGAACGTAACGCTTACCATGAACTCAGCCGGATGCAAAAAGTGAGCGATCGCAATATGCAAGCCCTGCAAGACTTAGCGGAAATTCTCGACCTTGCCGACCTACCTCATCGGATCGAAGGCTATGATATTTCCCATATTCAAGGGTCTGATGCGGTGGCATCTCGCGTGGTATTTATTGACGGTTTACCAGCGAAACAACATTATCGCCATTATCAGATCAAGAATCCCGCAGTCCATGCCGGTCATGCCGATGATTTTGCTAGTATGGCCGAAGTGATTCAGCGGCGATTTCGTGACGGGAAAGCGGGAAAAAATTCCGCCCACTCTATCCCGGAAGACCTGCCAGATTTAGTGATGATTGATGGAGGCAAAGGTCAGTTATCGGCGGTGGTCAAAGTATTAAGTGATTTGGGATTAATGGCAGATTTACGAGTGGTCAGTTTAGCCAAAAAACGCGAAGAAATTTTTTTACCCGGAGAATCTTTACCCCTGAAAACCGACTCGGAACAACCGGGAGTTCAATTATTACGTCGAGTCCGGGATGAAGCCCACCGATTTGCCGTTAGTTTTCACCGGCAAAAGCGCACAAACCGAATGCGGCGATCGCGTCTGGATGAAATTCCCGGACTGGGACATCATCGGCAAAAACAACTCCTGGCTTATTTTCGTTCCGTTGATTATATTAGAATAGCCACTCCCGAACAATTGGCTGAGGTGCCAGGAATTGGCCCAGTTTTAGCCCAGGAAATTTATCAGTATTTTCATCCATGAACTTCAATGTAAAACCGTGGCGACAGGGACTCAATTATTTGATTGTGGGATTAATTTTATTGGAACTGGCGATCGCGATCATTTATTTGAGCTATATTTTCTTCACCGGGGCATCCCCGATGAGTGTAAATATGGATGGAGCGAGAAATATTCCTTCTTGGTTACAAGCCATACAAATTTTGGTCATTGGCGCGATCGCCCTGGGGTTAGCCATCACCTATCAACCCAATTTTCCCTATCCTTCTCGGCAATTTTCCTTCTTCTTAACCGGCTTACTCTTTTATGCCGGATTAGATGAAATCTTCAAACTCCATCTTGGTTTTCATAACCTATTGCCGATTGTAGGAACTAAATATTGGATTGCCATCTATGCCTCATTAATTTGTCTACTTCCGGTCTTATTTTATCGAGACTTTAAAGCCTTTTGGCAATCCTATCGCCGCGAAACCTTAATCGGACTGACTGGCATCATTATTTTTGCCTTGGCTGGGTTTGGTGGAGAACTATTTAAAAGTTATGTATTGTCACCTTTATTAGCGAATTCCCCTGGATTACAAAGCCATCCTGTCTTACCCTTGTTGCTCGAAAAATTTCGCGTAGCCATTGAAGAACTGGGGGAACTGTTGGGAGAAACCCTAGTATTGTACGCAACTTTAAGATTTACCCTCAAACGATTAGAAGAAAAGCAATCTTCTAGATAGTTTTGTTATTTGTTATTTGTTATTTGTTATTAGGATAAACAACAAATAGCAAATAACAAATAACCTTTTTAATAAAGTTTATCGTAGCGAGAGGTTTCAGTTTCCGGGGCTGGGCGATCATAGAGATAATCGGCTCTGGAACTATCCTGAGTCGATTTGGACTTGGCTTTAGCTTTAGCCGCACTGCGTTTGAGGGCTTGTAAGCGGGCTTCATATTTAGCCCGGAGTCGTTTTTTCGGGGTTTGTTCGATTAAAGTTTTCAGCGCACTGCCCAGACTCTTGTAAGCATTGGGCAGAGAATAGCCAAAGCGAGTAGCAATGGCGATCGCCCGTTCGTCGGCTTCAATGGCTTCTTTTAAAGTCTTCTCACCGTTATTTTTCTGATATAGACGATAGCCAGAAACTCCACATAATGCCAAAGCCAACAAGAGCAACAAACCATCTTGAACCCAAAGTTCACCAACAGCCCCGCCCAAACCAATTGCCAGGGCGGCCATTTCCCAGCCTTCTCTAGGAATCGTATCGTTTTGAATCCGCGCCACTTCATGCCAGAGCAACAAATTACGCTGATCCATCGCTAAATTTTCCCAGCGCACCAGATCCACTTGGATTTCTACCTGGTCGCTGCCAATTTCTTCGGTGCGGATCAGGGGTGGATTAACTTCTACACTTTTTTCCACCATGACCCAGCTTTGCAATTCGGGCGGTAATAAGCCTTTTAACCGCCGTAGTTCATTCATATCCGCTTTTGTGGTCGTAAAAGAGGTCATAACTCTCCCCAAAGATTGGCCTACAACAAAAAACTTGTCATTATGATAAATCGTAACAATTTTTCGGCGATCGGTGTTGTATGCCGGGGCGGAACTGCCACGGTGAGAGGATCGCCTGACAGATCCGCGTAGGGGTTAAGCATTCGGGCAATGTTAATTGTAGTACCAAGAGTTAATTCGCGAATGCTTAACCCCTACGCGGTCTGATTAATAGGCTCCTTCTTTGGCAACGACTACTTTAATGGTCTGAAACAGAATCCGAAAATCTAAGGCGATCGACCAATTCTGAATATAAGTTAGGTCTAGACGAAATACATCATCAAAATCCACCACATCAGATCGTCCAGACACTTGCCACAATCCGGTAATTCCGGGCAAAACTTCTTGGCGAATAAAGTGATGGGCAGAAAAGCGTTCCACGTCTCGCAGGGGAAAGGGACGCGGGCCAACTAAACTCATTTCTCCCCGCAAAACATTAAAAATTTGCGGCAGTTCATCCAAGCTATAACGACGCAAAAATTTACCCACGCGGGTGACTCTAGGGTCATCTTTCATTTTAAACATCACCCCTCCTTGCATTTCGTTTTGGGCTTCGAGTTGTTGCTGTAGCTTTTCGGCATTTGCTACCATTGTGCGAAACTTCCA
This sequence comes from Planktothricoides raciborskii GIHE-MW2, assembly GCF_040564635.1. Taxonomy (NCBI): domain Bacteria; kingdom Bacillati; phylum Cyanobacteriota; class Cyanophyceae; order Oscillatoriales; family Oscillatoriaceae; genus Planktothricoides; species Planktothricoides raciborskii. Next base: position 3,212,752 of record NZ_CP159837.1, on the reverse strand, counting down.
AACTTTGAAGTGACGCCCTTTCAGTCCGACCCGGGTTTGTTTGTATAAGATTGGACCCGGTGAGTCAAATTTAATGCCAACAGCGATCGCTAAGAGAATCGGACTCAGGCACATCAGAATAATGCTGCCTGCGATCAAGTCAAACCAGCGTTTGAGCCAATAATCACCCCCAATAATCGGTGGAGAACTAAACCGCATCGTCGGGATGCCATTGACCATTTTGATTTCCGACCATTGAATCGGTAATTCCAGACCCACAGGCAGGATTCGCAAATGAATCCCCGCCGATTTCAGTTCCCAGTAAAGAAAAATTTGATCGGTGACAGATAATTGCGAGCAAATAAAGACTTCATTCACTTCTTTTCGGTTTAGACGTTGAATCATGGCCGACCAATCATGTTGTCTTTGTTTGGCAAAAATTTCTTGGCGATCGCAAATTTTAAACTGGTGCGCTTTCTGAAGAAATTTTTGTGCCTGATAGATATCTTTTGGTGTACCCACTAAACCAATGCGTTGGCGAATCAAGCCTTTGTAACGTAAAGACACAATGGCTAATTGCAAAAATAACCGCTCGACCACCACCAAAGTCATGGTAAAAAACCAGGACAACAAAAAGGTAGATCGGGCAATCACCGCCTCAGGCTCATAAAGATAACCGATCATTAATAAGACAACCTGAGCCATTGTCAGGGATTTGAGCAAGTTTAAATAGTTACGCTGTTTATCATCAGTGCCGTAGATTCCTGATGATGCACAAATTCCTAGAGTAATCACCAAGATGGGTAGCAAAAATGCTGGCTGTGAGTCAGAACCCCCTAGCAGATTAAAGGTTTCGGTAGTATTTCCCAGTTGATCTGCCAAAATCCAGGCACCACTGATCATCAAGCTATCCAAGAGGACGACAACTGCCACCCGTAACCAGCCGATGCCAGTCCCGCGAGTTAGGGTGGTAATAATCGGAGCGCGTATATCAAGCTGTTGTTTAGACATTGCCTTTCTAGATGCACGAAACGCTCATCGGTGAGCTTATGTGCCGATAGTTTTGGTGAACTTATCTGTGTTTCTTATATAGATATACCGTTCACACAACTTGGAGAAAATCGTGAGTTCTTAGTGGGTCAAGCACTAAAGGCATAAACGGCAATGCCTTTAAGTCATAGCCATCAAAAGCATTTGACTTTACCTTACGAATAATATTGAGGCTCCCATTGATGTCGGCATTGAGAATCCCTTTGTCAGATTTATATAGTCCACGACTGGTTCTCTTTCCGCTAAATTTGGGGGCTTTGTCTCCGTATTTAGACAACGGATCGCCATGGAGAAAAGATGCTTTGCTGGTGTAACTTTCTTCAGTTATGACAACATCTATCCCGACAATTTGAGCCTTATAGACGAGTTGCGAAATCAGCTTATTGTGAGGAATACTGACGAATTGTTGGTTGGTCTGTTTGACCAACTCAATTCCGTTCTTCCATCCATCATTGTGGCCAATAATTAACTGGTTAATCCCGTTAGCAAGACACCAATCAATCACTATAAAGGCTAACTGTGTGCAAGTAATTGTCTACACGGCAGTTTCTTTTGAAAGTGAGAGATTCTAGTCTTCTACTGGATTTACGCTGGTACTTGGTTGCCAATTCAGATTGGATTTTAGCTTTTTGCTTGTTGTAGTAGGTATTAATCGCCTTTAACGCCCCTCCCTTGATCAGTAAAGGCTTAACGCCTGACTGATTTGTTGTTAGAGTAACGAGGTTGACTAATCCAATATCTACCCCAGCAGTTGCATCCCCTGTGGTTGATGCTACTCGATCTTGTTCATAAACAATTTCCACCACATAGCAACCAGATCTGGGGATGACTCGAACTTCATTGACCTGTCGCAATCCAGAATTAAACTCTATCGGGCATGGGGTCAGTTTCACCACACCTTTTCTCAAAGCTGGTTTAGAGACAGTTTCATCGGGGAAGACAACGATATATCTTCCATTCTGCTTGTATTTATACTTCGGGATTTTAGGTTCCCCAAGGTATTTTTCTGGATGACGCTGCCAATCTTTATGCGCCTGTTTATATCCAATCCATGCTTTATGGACACGCCTAATAATTTGCTTGGCAACTTTGGTATTAGGTAATGCCCCATAAGCATCCGTCTTGGATACTAGATGATAAAGAGAAGTGAAAGACAACACCGTCCTTGTGTTAAAGAAGTGCTGCCTAATGTGATAATTGGCCAGATTAAATAAATTCTTAGACAAAAACGCTTGCTGGTCAAAGTAAGACCAATAAGGGTGGTTTTTGTTAATCAGATGTTTCTGGACTAATCGCATCTATCGTCCTCTCCCACTAATGAGCGAATGGGTGCTGATAAAAAAGCCCATCCCTTAGCCCGAAATCGGTTCTGGTAACTCTAAATATGGTTGTCTTGTTTGCCATCAGAGTGTTCATTATGATTGTTTCCAATTTAACAGATGACTAACGATTTTATGCAACTTTATGCTTTTTTACCAGGATTTAGGGGTGCTGCTATTAGCCCCGATCGACTCTCCACCAGTGTACACGCAGGTAATCAGTTTTTTACCATTCGCTGTTGGCGGATTAACGAAAAAATCAAAACTCAGTTTCGGATCCCCAGATATCTAATACTTTCCTCTCCTCCGACTTGGGAATATTCAGATCCGTGTGACTTGAACTTTAAAGGAGTCGCCCCGCGCCAAATCTAGGTATGATGGAGATTTCGTTGTGGATATCAAGAAAAAATCCTGGTGATTCAGCATCTTTCAGCATCTTAATGCCGAGATATTTATCTGCTGGAAAAATAAATCATCATCAGTGCGATGCGCGATCGCTTCCCTGGGAAAGCGGAATCGCTTTGAGGATACACTTATATTTGGAGAAAGACTCTTCCCCAGGCTCTTGTACTGTTTCCCTTCCAGACCTGTTCCCTAAAAGCCAGCCGAGAATTGAATTTTCTACTTTCATTCAGTTTACCCCAAGTTGATCCTTGATCGCTCAAGAATTTGCACTAATCGTACACCCTGATCGGGGTAATGACAATGCCTATTTCTCAACATCAAAGCCCATCATCTTCAGAGGATGTGTTACTAAAATTTAACATTTCACCCGTAAAAATTTCCCCATTTAACAAATAGGCCGCCGATTGGGTTTCACGGCATGAATATACTCACTGCCAGCATGAGGCCAGCCTCGGCGATCGGCAGCGTGTGCCGGTTGACCCCAACCTAGTTGTAAGATAATTTCCAAAAAATCCGATTTCTCCCATTTGCAAAGACTAGCCCATTCTGTGGTCTGGGCGATCGCCTTCACCTCCGTTGGCAGAATTTTTCGATAGTCTTTACCATAATTCACCATCAGATATAAATCCATCCCCTCGGTGACTTGTTGCCAAAAATCGATCGCCGAACTCTTGAATTCCCTGAGAATCCTCATATCGTGGGGAATGGCGATCAGCCGTTCATCCACCACAGGATACTTAAGGGTCTTGCCGTGAATAGTCAGATGATGCCAGACCAGACCGGATACCTGATGTTCTATCTGATATCGGTGGATCGTGACTTGAAAATCTTGATAAGCGGTGAACTTTTGAACTGCGTCGGGTTTGATAATTTTGTCAATCACTGGATTGAGATCGGAAATAGTCGCACTCAGATTTCGACGCTTACCGTTGAGGCAGGCTTGGCGCTCCGATTCTAAGATTTTAATCAGTTCTTGTGTGGTGTAAACCTTTTCCATAGAAGACTCCGAGCTTTTTTCGATAGTCTAACCTTTTCTTCCGGTTTACCTAAATGAAAATCAAACAATGGATCGGTGTTCTGTCATTAAATCTTAATGATGAACAATAGTCTCTTCATCCACTGGCATACTTAGCCCCAACAATATGGCTTAATCACCAAAACCTGGTTTTTTGGCCAACCAAAATTGGCATTTAAACATATTTAAGGAAGCCAAAAAAATTAATCTAACTCACTGGATCGGGAGGCGGGTAAACATTTAGCCCAACCTCCCGATCTAATATAGATTGCCCAGAGAAAGCCCTATTTTTTTAGCGTTCACCGGCGAAGGATGTTCGGAGAATCAGTCAATAAAGGTCAACCCGTAGGCTAATTTAATAGGCTAATTCTGTATTAAATTCATTCACGGTTCGTTGCTTCAAGTCTTGATCTTCAGACCGAAGGGGCAGGTTATAGATTTTCCGAAAAGCGTTATCTACCTGGATAAAGGGAACTTGTCCTTTGGCATTAAAGACAACTTGGCCAGATTGATCTAAAATGATTGTTTGGGGCACCACTCCTTGATAGTAATAGCCCGGTTCGGTTGGCTGATAAGTGTCTTTGACCGGAATAGAATCGACCATGATCGGCAAAATATCTGTGGAGCGACCATAGAATGACTGCAATTGCGAGACGACACTGGCATACTGCTTAGAATCTTGGCTGTCATCCACATAAAAAACAAGGAGAATGCCTTTGTCTTGATTTTGCAGGGCTTGTTCTAAAGTAATTTTGGGCGGCACTAAAGAGCCATTACCGCCATAGAGGGCATAGATATTGCCATCAAAATGATCGTCTTTGATCCCGGCGATCGCCTCGGGCATTTGACTAAACACCAGAAAAGTGAAAGTCATCAACAGGGTCAGCAAAAAACCGGCAATTAATCGACGAGGTTTGTCCTCACTCAGGGGAATGAAGTTGAACCCACCACGGCAACGAGAAAAAATTTGAGCAAAAATCATAGAACTGAAACTTAAAATTTGACGGGAAATTTACAGCCAAGCTGGATACCGTTGAAGATCGAGCAAAAATCTCCCCGATAAAATGCTACGATGAGCCTAAGACAACGAAATAAATTTCGGCAGACTTAGGCGTCAGTTTCGAGAAAATCAAACAAGGACTCATCTAAGTCGTAACCCAATAAATTGGCCATCGACATGAGTTTAGATTTGCTCGGTAGACCTTGGGATTTTAACCATTGGGCGATCGCAAAAATTTTATGCATCAAGAAAATTTCCAAGGCTTCTGGATTGTACTGAATTCCTTCCGTCCGATGAAACTGATGGGGCACCAGCATCGCCGTATATCGAGCCAGTTCTCCGGACTTCCAGTCCAGACAAACCGGCAACCAAGGATAGCAGGCATCCAAGCGAATAAACCACATCCGAATTTCTGGGATTTCCGACAGTTCGCGAGGATCGGTCGGTTCCCGGGGATAATCGATTTGAAACTGTAACTCGGCTGAACAAGCGGCCATAGCATCTTGTTGCCAGGGTTTAATCACTTTTTCAGCCCCAGATATATCTAAAGAACCGAAGCACTCAGAATTGACGGTGATTAGATTTGCCATTGCCACTAGAAGAAGAACAAATTTCTCAAGTCAGGAATATTTTACAAGTTCTTAGGTATGTAGTGCAACATTTAACCTTCTCAAACCTGTTCATCACTGAACATCTCTGAGAATAGTATGACATCACCAACAATGGTGAAGGCAGTCGCCTGCAAAGCTCGTAACATGATATTGCGAGCGCCATTCCAATCTCTTGGTGCTATATATCCACACTTAGGACATTGAAATTTTTTGTTGGCTCCCAGTTTTTCGTGGATTTGACCACATTTCGGGCAAGTTTTGGAGGTGAATGATTCATTGCAGCGAACTACAATTACTCCATTTCTAGCCGCCATCTGTTTTAAATTTTCAGCAAATTTATAATGACTCCAAGTCAGCAAATTTCTCGCCGTTCTTGAACGAATCTTTCTTTTTTGGCGTGAAACCATGTTGGAGGTTTCAAAAGTCGGCAAAAAGATTAATTTGTAATTTTTTACCAAAAAAGATGCTGATTTGTTATGTAAATCCTTAATTAAGTTTTGGATTTTGCCACGAATCCTGGTCGCTGCTTTACGCATTTGATAACGTTGACGCTTGTGGTCAGATCTAGCAATTTTACTCATTAGATTGTCAAGATGCGTACAGAGTCGATTGATTCTGCCGATGTCGTTCTTACCAATCTCTAAAATCGTTGACCCATCATAGCCCGTTAAAAAACTGCGAACTCCTGGATCTAAAGCAATCACTCCCGTCTGGGAAGTTTCCGTAGGTTCTCGATATTCAGGAAAAACTCCAAACCATAAGCCTTTCTGATAAAGAAGTTGAGTTCCATAACGGCATTGCTGTGGGATTTTTTCGGCTGATTTGAACTCAAGTCCTTTAGTTGCCTGACAATACCAAGTCCCGTTCTTGAAATTACCTACCTTGAATTTAATCACTTGATCAAAAGCGCGACAAGACTTAAAAGAGGCATTCCCGATATTGGCTTTGGCTTGTTTATGAGCATCTACGGCGTCTGCTACAGCTTCTTGTAACTGGTGACCCGGCAATTCTTTGACCCAATCAGGACGATTTTCCTCGCGAGCTAAAGCTTGTAATGAGAACGCTGATAAGTTGGGTTTATTTCTCAGGTAAGCAATCGTCCAGTTATAAATCCAGCGATAAGCAGCTAACCATTTTTTCCACAATTGATGAAGTTTTTTACAGGGATATATTCGGATTCTCTTGACGGCATTCTGAGTCCGTTTCGTCGTTGAGTTTCTGGCTTTTTTCTTGAAGCACTTTTTCAACTTGTTTTTTGTATTTTCGCAGTCCGTATAGCCTTGCAGAAAAGCAATGGAGGATGGACAGGATATCTTCAACGAGTTCTCTTTCTGGAGAGAGATTACGTTGATTAAGAACCACGAGTTTGCATCCAGCTTGGTCGCATAACCACTCAATAAGCGGGAATCCAAATCGGACGATTCTATCGGGGTAAGCGCAGACAAGGCATCCGACATCAGCCCGGTAGATTCGCTCCAAAATGGCGATAAGTTTTTTCCGCTTAAAATTGAGTCCGGAGCCAATTTCTTGAACAATTTCAGATGACGGATATGCGTGGCGCAAAAATTCAACTTGTCTAGACAAGTCATCTCGCTGGGAATAACTAGAGACTCTTGCATAGCAAATAGTTGGTTTCGCGTCCTGCTCGTACTCAACAATTGCAAATCGGCGCTGCCCCCCTGGGGTTCGGATGGACTTGATTTTTCCTTGTTTGTCCCATCGCCGCAATGTACTAATGGCAACTCCAAGAGATTCAGATGCTTCTCTGGGCGTAACATATTTCATCGGCCTAAAAAATTACTCGTTGCTGTCATTCTAGCACTAGATGACAAAATATGATAAGGTTTAGTAATATTTTTTTTAACCTCCTGTGCCTTCTATCAAAGCTCGTCCCTGGATTCAGTTATCGATCCGTTAAAATAACTAGGCAGCACAGGGGTTGATTTTTTGGTTGATTTTTTGGATACTTGCCACCAACGGCAGAAGATTCTGTTTCGATAGAATCAACCATGCAAAACCGCAAAGCTGTCCCAAAAAGTGGCACCGATAAAATCACTGATAAAAAAAATTAAACTTTCGTGAGGTCCTAACTAAAGGAGTGGCTGTGAAAAAAATTTCCTCTTTAGAAGATGCTTTAAACCAATGTCGAGATTTAGGGATGCGGATGAGCCGTCAGAGGCGATTTATTTTGGAACTGCTGTGGCAGGTTCCAGAACATCTTTCGGCGCGGGAAATTTACGATCGCCTCAATCGAGAAGGCAAAGCCATTGGTCATACTTCGGTGTATCAAAACCTCGAAGCCTTATCCGGTCAAGGGATTATCGAATGTATCGAGCGATCCGATGGGCGGCTGTATGGGAACATCAGTGACTCCCACAGTCATATCAATTGTCTCAACACAGGTCAACTTTTGGATATTTATGTAACATTACCAGAAGAACTGATCAAGCAAATAGAAGCGCAAACTGGCGTTCAAATTACTGATTACCGAATTGATTTTTACGGTTATCGATTATCGTCGGCTGAAACCTCTGAACAGATTGCCGTGACTGACTAGATCGGTCTAACAGGCGGAAAATTTAGGTCAAGACCAAACATTCACCGACAACTGGATCGCCGTGAGCGATAGCTTCGGCGTTGCGGATGCAACATCGCCAAACGGATCTTGATTGCACCCCCGAAAAAATATGCTGGAAAAGGGAGCGATCGCTTCGGCGGTGCGGACGCACTATCGCCGCACCTCTAATTCCGCTGACTAGGAACGAATGGCTAGACTTGTCTAGACTTATTATTTAATACTTGCTCTCATAAATATTTAGGGCTAAAACTGGTGTTGATCTGGTAGGAATCTATATAAGCTATGGTGAAAAAACAATTTGACCAATCGAATACACAGGCAGTACAACGATTACGCAGACCAAAAACCAGGCGGAGCGGCACAGCCGTTACCCAGTATTTACTACTTCATAAACGCCAGATCAGCTTAAAACAGGGATCTGATGGCTCCAGTGTGTTATCTGTGGACTCACAACATGGACATCTTCCTAACTCGGTTGAAGAGATTCTGTCTCAGCCCAAAGATTCATCGAAAAAGATCCAGCTTAAAGAAAAGGGAGCGCTTCTGCTCCGTGGTTGCGGCAAAGTGTTGGGTTATGGATCAAAATATATTTTTACTTGGCCGAGTCTCTGGCTGGCGGTGCTTGTGGCTTGCAGCACCACTGGGGTGATGGCACTGCGTTGGTTGCTGACTATGCCCCCGCCGATTAATTGTGAGCAAACAGATCAATTGACTTCCGATCGCCAGCGGCTTTACTGTGCCCAGAGAAGTGCTGAGTCCAAAAACTTAGACGACTTGGTAGCGGCGATCGCCCTGGTACAAGATTGGCCTGATGACCACCCCTTAAAAGCTCAGGCCAACAAATTGGTCGGAGAATGGTCGATGAAAATTATGGATCTCGCTCGCGAACAATATTTAGCGGGGGATCTCGATCAAGCGGAAGCATTGATTCAAAAAATTCCCGCCAGTTCCCCAGCATATACAGCGATTCAAAATGAAGTCGCTACCTGGCAAGGCAATTGGGCGGATGGCAAAACCATATATGACAAAGCCCAAGATGCCATCAAAAAACAAGACTGGAGACAAGCGGAAAACTATGCCCGAAATTTATTAGAACTTGACAATGTTTACTGGCGCAGCACTCGTTACAATCAACTCAAGGAGCAAATTTCTCAAGAAAAACAGGCTTGGGATAAATTAAAAGAAGCTCGGTACACCGCTGGATTTAAAAGCGTAGCAGACTTGGCTTTTGGCATTGACCTGGCTCGACAAATTCAACCACAAACATCAGCCGCTGAAGCGGCGAAAAAAGATATTGTCACCTGGAGTCGAGATTTGCTGCAAATTGCCCAAAAGCTTTGGCAGCAAAATGATATTGAAGGTGCAGTGAAAGCCGCGAACTGGGTGCCTCGCGATAATTTGGCCTTGTATCGCGAAAGTCGCGATTTGATTACCCTGATCGCCGCACAGAAGCTGATGAAGTCACAGAATTCTGCCAGTGACCGATTGGCGCAAGTGTTTGCTTTTTCTGAGGCGATCGCCGCGATGGGAAATATTGAACCGAATAGCCCTTTACATAAGGAAGTTCAAGGTTTCCAAACCAAGGCCAATCAACAAATTGAAGATTTATTGCAATTACAATTAGCGACTTTAACTGCCAGTTTTAATCATCCCTGGATATTAAAACTGGCGATCGACCAAGCGCAAATGGTTACTGTTGACCGCCCTAGACGAATCGAGGGTCAAAGCTTAATTGGTCAATGGAGCAAAGAAATTCAGCTATTTGAGGATCGCTTTTATGTCGCCCAAGCGCAACAAATCGCCCTCCCCGGCTCGATTGAAGCTTACCAAGCCGCGATCGCCGTGGCGAGTCAGGTAGAAAAAGGCCGACAGATGCGGGTTTCAGCCCAAACTTTGATTGCGAATTGGACGAAAAAAATTCAACGGATTGAAGATCAACCGATCTTAGATCAAGCTTTAGCCCTGGCAAAAGCGAACAAGTTGCCAGAAGCTATCACTACTGCCAAAAAAATTACCTCAGATCGAGCATTATATAAAGAAGCGCAAGCAGAAATTAGTAAATGGCAAAGCACGATAGAAATTGCTCAGGATCAACCGATTCTGGATCAAGCCAAGACTTTGGCTGCCCAAGGCAGTTTGGGTTTGGCGATCGATACTGCCTATCAAATTAGCTATGGTCGGGCGTTGTATCCTCAAGCTCAAGAGGCGATCGCCCAGTGGTCAGGACAGTTAGAAGCCATTCGAGCGGAACAAGAAGCCTCGCGACGAGCCACCTATCAACAACCGGCTCCGGTTTACCAAGAACCACCCCCGCCCCGTTATCAAGAACCCGCGCCAGTTTACCAAGAACCGGAGCCGGTTTATTACCAAGAACCCGCCCCGGTTTACCAAGAACCCGCCCCGGTTTACCAAGAACCCGCCCCGGTTTACCAAGAACCCGCCCCGGTTTACCAAGAACCCGCCCCGGTTTACCAAGAACCCGCCCCGGTTTACCAAGAACCCGCCCCGGTTTACCAAGAACCCGCCCCGGTTTACCAAGAACCGGAGCCGGTTTACCAAGAGCCAGCAGCGTCTGAGCCAACCTATAATGATGCTCCAGCAATTGATGGCATTGAATAAAGGTATATTGAATGTTGAGTGTCTTGTTTTCAAACAATCAACATTCAACATCTTGCCCACAAACCCTGAACCCTAAACAATAGTCAATGAGCAATGATCTTCAGGGCAAAGCCATCAGGCTAATACTAATTGACCATGACCCCATCTTTCGACTGGGATTAAGAACTTTTTTGGCTCAGTTTGCCGAGATTTCTGTCCTGGTAGATGTTTCAACGGTTGCCGCAGCTTTGCATGAGTTAAAGGAAATTAAAAGTCAGGAAATTAAAAGTCAGGAAATTAAAAGCGCACCCTCGGCAGCGCCATCTATAGACTTGGTGCTTTTGGCTGTGGAGGGAGTCACTCCGGCGGAACCAGACCAAGGCGCGATCGCTCTAATTAAAACCTTAAAAAGTGAATATGCCCAACTGCCTCTGTTATTGATTGATTCCTGGCTCAGTGACAGAGAAATTCATGCGGCTCGTGAATTAGGGGTTAAAGGATATTTTCCTAAAGGCACCGAGCCGACAGTTCTGGTCAATGCCATTCGGCAAATCACGGCGGGGATCAGCGATTGGGTTGGCGGTGACATCCCAATTTCTGGAAAACAGCGGCGGTTATCGGCCACGGTCACAGGGTCGCCAATTTCTGTGAAGCCTCGCCGTTTATGGATGCAAAATCTGCGGCTATCGGCGAATCGGCAAATGAATGCCCACATTGTTGAATTAGATGCTCAACTAAAAAATATCCACTTATCACAGTTCGATCGTTTTTTTCTCTTGGGACGACGACGAGAACTCAGGGTCGCTCGTTGGCTGGTAAATCAGATTTTGCCTGCTATTAGTGGATCTGAAACGCAATTAACTCTGGAAAATACTGTCAGTTTTTCTGAGGTGAAAATTTCACCAGTTTCCACCCAGAATAGCATAGATTTAAGGTTTTCGGTATCCGGAGATTTACAGCGATCGCCCCAAATTTATCCTTTAGATTTCTCCACCTTGAAATCTCAGTTATTCGATCGCATCTTAACTAAACTCCAATCTCGGTTGGAAAATTTAACCGATATACCCCTAGAAATTGATATTCTGAAGCTTGAAAAAAAACAGCAACTTTTCTACCTAATTTTGCGCCAATTTGAGGAAATTATCGGCACTTTAAAATATTCTCAGATTCAGCCTGATGGATTGCAGGAAAAACAGGAAATACTCCTGAGTGATTTATGGCAAGCCACCATTATTGAATTTTTTGGCAAATATTCTTCCCTGTCTATGGGCTTGTCTATGGGCAATCAACAAATTGTTGATATTGTGCCATTGATTAGCCAAGATGCCGCTCAGGTTCAAGCCAGTATTTTGAATAAAATACCCCAAGGGAGTGAGTTATTTTCTTATTTATTATTTCAAACATCTTTTACTATAGAAAATGTGGAATATTTAGCCGACAGTTCAGAATCATTGCAACACGCCGAATTTTTGCTAGAAAATTTAATGATTCAAGTGGCGAATGCAGTGATTTATCCCCTGTTAAATCGGTTGGCTGATGTGGAAAAAATTAAACAAGATTTTTATGATTCGCGGTGGATGACTACGCGAGAAATTGAACGTTTTAGAAATAATTTATCTTGGCGATATCGCTGGCAAAAATATTGGCAAGAACCCAAGTCTATCTTTGAAAGTCAATATGTTTTATTAGTGTTAGATGAGCGGGGCATCCGCAAAATTTCCAGTTATGCCCCACGACGGGAGGAGTTAGCCCAATTAAATGGATTACAACAAACCGTGACTTTGTTGCTGGAGACCAGAGATGCGATCGCCCCCCGGGTCGAATCCATGATGGTCTTTCTCGGCAGTGGAGGTCGCTATTTGCTGATGCAATTAGGTCGAGGAATTGGGTTAATTGCTCAGGGAATTATTCAGGGTATTGGTAACTCTTTACAAGACCTGAAAGTGAGAAAAAATCGCGAACCTTAAGCTTAAAGGCGATCGCCGTTAGTTCTGATTATTCAGAATTCAGCAGCAATACTTCAGACTGCTGAATTCTGAATAATTAAGACCTTTTAATGACTGTGATGGTGATGTGAATGATGATGGCTGTGAGATGAACTATGGTGATGGATGGGTCCAATCGCTGACTCGGATAAAGCCGACTCGGATAACAGCGCTTCTATTTGAGGATTCGCCCATTCTGCCGCCATTTTCAAGAAACTGGGATGTTCATTCACACAAGACATCTGAATAAATGACACCTGACTAAAACGCCGTTCGATCGCATGAATAATATGATGAACATCTAAAAGTGTCTCGTGATTTTCCGTAGCAAATCCAATCGGCATAAACACAATCGCCTTAGCCCCTAACTGAATTAAATTCAGCGCTGCCAATTCCGCATTCGGTTGCGTCCATTTAATCAAAGGAGTTTGATGATTTAACCAACCCACAGAAATTAAGGGATAACGGTTAATCAGTTTGTTGCGGACTAATTCATAAAGAGCCTGAGATTCATCAATCCCGGAAACAAATCCTTTGGCTTCATGGGGACAACCATGATTCATCAGCACAATGCCAATTTCTGAAGGCAAATATTTATCACCAAGTTCCGAGGCAATTTCCGTTTCAACCATCTCGGCCATCAAATCAATATAGGCTGGTTGATTGTAAAAAGACGGAATATAACGCATTCCCTTGAGCCAGGGTTCTGGATCTTGATTTAACCGATCCAATGCTTTATTTACTTGCTCAATAGCAATGCCACTGGTGAAAATAGAATCCACCACTAACAAAGGATAAATTAATAACTGATCAAATCCTTGATCTTTGATTTCAGCGATGACTTGTGCGGGCAAGAAAGGCGCACAAAAGTTAAAAGCTTTGAAGACTTGAACATCGCTTCCCCAACGTTTTTGCAGTTCGGCTTCAATCCCGGCTCTTTGTTGTTCAAAAATCCCATTATGGGGAGAAATAAAGTGTCCATGCTGGTGATTCCATTCGTGAAAATCAAACATCGCCAATAATTTGGCAAACGGGGGATACATCCAGGTAGGAACTGGGGCAAATTTTGCGGTCAGTAAATTGAGCGCTTGTTCATTATAGTTGGCGAAATCTTCGTAGCTTTCTACTTCGCCATATCCCATCAGCAAAACAGCGATTTTATTTTTACCGGAAATTGCTTGGGGGATTTCTTGGAGTTTTTCGGGAGTTGCAACCACTTAATCTTCCTCCATTTGCGTGGCTGGATCGAGTGCTAAATCCCGGATAAGTTCAATTACTTAGACGCTATACCGGGGTTACACTCTTGTGAAATAGTTTATCATATCCCCTAGGGGGGGATCGACCTGAATTGTTAAATTAATCTTGATTAATTCAACAATTGTTTTGTTTAGGCCATGACTACGCGATCGCCCCCTTCATGTTTGGCTGAATTGCTGCGGAGGGCAGATTTTTTCCCTCCAGCGATCGAGGATAGAAAAAAAGATCGGCGTAATTTGGGATCTTTGGGATGATTGGACTGCTTCTTGGTCGGGATCCTTGTTTGATTCAGCCGATCCCTGGCGGCTACTCCCCACTGAGACAAAATTTTTTCTGTAATTGCTCAATTGCCGCCTGTAGTTCTTAAACTAGATAGATATCGCATAGATATCCCTGCGGCGATAAAAATTGCTGTCAAGCAATTGGCATCGGACTTAGAATAGAAAAAGAGTATTTGCGTCAGTCCGATGGTTCTAGCTCTCTATGGCAGTGGGCGAGTCTGGTTTCATTCAACCCGATCGCTGACGCGAGTAAACTAAGTATATTTGTTAACGCGGAAAGGAAAAAAGAATCATGGGATTGTTCGATCGTATAGGGCGTGTAGTTAAAGCGAATATCAACGATTTAGTCAACAAAGCGGAAGATCCGGAAAAGATTCTGGAGCAAGCGATTGTTGATATGCAGGAAGACCTGGTACAACTGCGTCAAGCAGTGGCCACGGCCATTGCGACCCAAAAAAGAAGCCAGAAACAGTACGAACAAGCGCAAACCGAGGCTAATACCTGGCAACAAAGAGCGATGCTGGCTTTACAAAAAGGGGATGAAGAACTGGCTCGTCAAGCTCTCCAGCGGAAAAAAACTAACACGGAAACCGCTGAAACGATTAAAGCTCAGTTAGACCAGCAAAGCTCCCAGGTGGAGACTCTCAAGCGCAACTTGATCGGTTTGGAAAGTAAAATTTCCGAAGCCAAGACCAAGAAAAATATGCTCAAAGCCCGCGCCCAAGCAGCCAAAGCAAATGAACAATTGCAAAATACCATTGGTTCGCTGAATACCAGCAGTGCGATGAGTGCCTTTGACCGCATGGAAGAGAAAGTCTTACAAATGGAAGCGCGTTCTCAAGCGGCAGCAGAACTGGGCAGTTCCGGTCTGGAGCAACAATTTGCTCTGCTGGAAGCTGGTAGCGGCGTGGAGGATGAACTGGCGGCGATGAAGCAACAATTGTTAACTGGAGGTTCTGCGGCTCAAGGTCAGTTACCTTCTTCGGGTCAAACCACTGGCAAAAAAACAGCCGTTGACGACGAGTTGGAAAAATTACGGGCTGAACTTGACGGCATTTAGTGATGCATTTGGTGATGTAGAGACTTCGCCCGATCGCCTCTCAACCGCTGATAGCTGATAGTTGATGACCGATAGCCGATCGCTGACCGCTTGTAATGAATTATCCTCTGGCCTGGGGGTCAGGGGATCATTTTTTTGGCCATTTCCCGGAAAAAATGCTCGTGGGTTTAAGGAGAAAACCCTAACATGATAAATTAAAGAAAGGTGGAGTCAGTAAAGTGCAGATCCCATCTGTCTGCTGACGATCGCGCCAAAAAACAAATTGAACTTGTTCTCGTAACCAATCGAGAAAGATTATTAACAGTCAAGTAAGAATTTATAGAGAAGGTCTAATGAGCGGTAGCGTTCAAGTCATTACAGATAAGGAATTTAAAACAGAAGTATTGGAGTCTGAGCAACCTGTTTTAGCTTATTTTTGGGCACCTTGGTGTGGCCCTTGTCGTTTGGTGTCACCTTCGATGGACAAGATCGCCCAGATGTATAGCGATCGCCTCAAAGTGGTGAAAATGGAAGTGGATCCTAATCAAGAAACCGTGAAAGCATATAAGGTTGAAGGGGTTCCCGCTTTACGGATGTTTCGGAGTGGTGAGCTAATTCTGGAGCATGAAGGGGCAATTACCAAGGATAAAATCATTCAATTGCTCGATTCTCAGCTTCAAAGCGGTGCGACGGATTCTTAGGGGTTTCAGAGAAAGGAAAGATTGGGAGAGAAAAATTTATGAAGTTTGCCACTCGTTTAGACCCCCTGCGATCTAATGTCTTTGCGGATATGGACAATGCCAAGGCAAAGGCTAAAGCCGCTGGACTTGATGTGATTGATTTATCTTTGGGATCAGCCGATCTGCCTGCACCCCCAAATGCGATTTCGGCGATCGCCCAATCCCTGCCCGACCCAGAAACCCACCGTTATTTGTTGTTTCACGGCACCAAAGATTTTCGGCAAGTCGCCGCTCAATGGTACACCAATAAATATGGAGTGGCGATCGATCCAGAAACCGAGGTACTCCAACTGATTGGTTCTCAAGAGGGGACTGCCCATTTGCCTTTGGCGATTTTAAATCCAGGGGAGTTTGCCTTATTGATGGATCCGGGCTATCCTTCCCATGCGGGGGGAGTTTATTTGGCGTCCGGTCAAATTTATCCCATGTCTTTACGGGCAGAAAACGGGTTTTTGCCCATATTTTCAGAAATTCCCCAAGCTGTCCTGGAACAAGCGCGGATGATGGTGTTGAGTTATCCCCATAACCCCACCAGTGCGATCGCGCCCTTATCCTTTTTCCAAGAAGCCGTGGCATTTTGTCAAAACCATGATTTAGTCCTGGTTCACGATTTCCCTTATGCGGATATTGTCTTTGCCGGAGGCGTCGCCCCATCAATTTTACAAGCTGACCCGGATAAAACCGTTTCCATTGAGTTTTTTACCCTGTCAAAACCATATAATATGGGCGGTTTTCGGATTGGGTTTGCGGTGGGAAATCGTGAGTTGATTCTTGCCCTGCGACAAGTCAAAGCGGTGATTGATTTTAACCAATATAAAGGCATTCTCAATGGGGCGATCGCCGCCATGACCGGCCCCCAAGACTGCATCGCCGAAACCGTAGAAATTTACCGCAAACGGCGCGATACCTTTGTCGGCGCCTTAAATCGGATCGGTTGGCAAGTCCCTGAACCCCTTGCCACCATGTACGTCTGGGCAAAACTGCCCGAACCTTGGAGCAACAACGCCCTGGGATTTTGTCGTCAACTCGTCGAAACCACTGGCGTTGCCGTATCTCCGGGTACGGGTTTTGGCAAAGAAGGAGAAGGATATGTGCGCTTTGCCCTCGTCCACGATCCAGAAATTCTCGAAACAGCGGTTCAGAGAATTTCTCAATTTTTGCATTAATTATTTTTGTTATTTGTTGATTGTTATTTGTTATTTGTTATTTGTTATTTGTTATTTGTTGGTCAAATGACTCAGGACAAATGACTCAGGACAACAATCTTTACAAAAACTTTACAAAAACTTTAAAAAAATCTGCAAGAACTTCATCAATGCTTGCAGATTTTTTTTGTACAATAGAAATAAGGCTTGTAAGGGCGAACCATTCCCACAGCAGAAACCGGGTTTCTGGGTTCATGCCGGGGCGACCACGAGGCGACCACTTTGGGTAACCCATACAAGAAACCGGGTTTCTGAACAAGATTTTTGGTTCACCAATCAGAAAAACGCTGTCAGATTGAATACCCCTTGAAATGACTAGAAATAATGGCAAAAATAAAGGACGAAACCTTTACCAGCCAAGCAATTTCAAGAATAGATTAAGTGTTTTAGAAAGGATAAAATTTTCCCATTTCCACATAATCACGGCTGCTTCGTGATAGCTGTCACAGGCAAATTACAAGAACACAGAATATAGTCAAAATATAGGCTTTTAAGATAGGCTTTTAACCAAGCAGCAAAGCTGATTTTATTCCATCCCCTTTTTCCCATCCCATATCCCCAATTCTCTCGAAACAACAGGAGATCAAAGTCATGGCAGGATTAACAAAAAAAGTTTTCATCGGTACTTCTCTTGCAGCCGGTCTGAGTGCCGTAGTCGGTACACCCGCACAAGCCCTTGATATTACATTTCATGGGTCAGAAAATATTAAAAGCTACACTCACCAAGATGGCAATCTTTGGGTGGATGCTAACAGCAGCTACCTGACGGATGGCGATCTGACTACTAACGTTGAACTTTGGTTTGATGGCGAAGATGTTTTAGATAATGTAGGGTTTACCGCCACCGCAGGAACCCATACCGTAAGCGTTGAAAGCGTGACCGCTGCTGATTGGAGTGCATACGGATCTCAATGGCTCGGCGATTTATTTGCCAATTATGAACCGCTGAATAATGTTTGGCCACAGTTGAACAAAACCGTTCAGGATATGGCGATCGGGGCTTTTACCACAATGGGTTCTGGCGACCCCAACATTGCTGAGTTTAACCTGGATGAAACCGGCGCCGTGGATATCAAGATGGCGGGTTGGTATGACCTGAATACAAAATTAGATCCGATTATCGCCCAAGCTAAGACTCAGGCTAACAGTCCATTCTTCAAAGCGTTAGTTGGGCAAGCCGCCTCACAAGCACTTTTGGCTAATATCAGTCTGTTAGAGACGACACTTGATAGCATGGGGCCGCTGCAAATGAGTGAAATTGCCAAAGTGACTATCAATGGCGAAGTTCACTATGCTTATAGCTTTGATGCGGTTAAATCTGGCTTCGTAGCCAAAGATGATGGCAAGTCCTACAGTGGGATTTACTCTTGGAACCATGCAGGAATTCCGGTGGAATCAGTTCCCGAACCCTCTACGATGCTGGGTTTGATGGCGGTCGGTGGTCTGTTTGCCGCTGCCAAACGCAAGTCTAATCATAATGCCTAGAAATTTTCTTAATTTTTGTTCTTGGTTGTTGGTTATTGGTTGTTAGTTGTTTGAATAACCAATAACCATTTTTTTTGTTATTAGACAATTCTGGCTTTCCCAGGCTGGTGCGATCGCCCCAACCGATGGCGGATCCAAGGGGAGCTTTTTATAGTTATTTCAATTGTGCTTGATACAATGCTGTAGGGGCGATTCGCGAATCGCCCCTACAAGTAGGGGAACACCCGCTTCGGCGATCGCCCCTAACTAATTGTATTAGTCTTAATTGAAACAACTATAATTACCGATTGTAACCAATGGGTAAATTCCTCTCTTGTCATTTCTCCTGATGCGACTTGAAGAATTACTTTTTCTTGTTCTTCTACATTGGCATTAATTTCAAAACCATTCAGGATTAAAAAAACTTACATTGCTGCATGACCTGTTCTTTTATTCCCATCCAGAAAAAGATGATTTTTAATCAAAAAAAATCCTAATGCTGCGGCTTTTTCTGGAAGAGTTGCATTTCTTGACCCCCAAAAGTCATTTGCGGTTAAACCCGGATTTGTAATTCTTAAACCCCCACCCGTCTGAGCAATAATTTGATGATGAATATCTAAAATTTGTTCTATGGTTAAGTAGAACATCAGGCTAGACGTTGATAAAAATCGTGGGTTTTCTTGAGGACATATTCTGTGGTTTTTTGATAGGATAGGGCTGGCGGTTTGATAGTAATAATCAGTTGTCCTTCCTGTTGAGTTAGTTCAACTTCTTGGCTATCTCCTAATAATTCCTTGGGGATTAAAACTACTTGTTCCGTTACTTTTAATTTCATGGGTTTTATTTGTGCTAAGATTAGTCAATTTTATTCTATCATTTCCTCTAACCAACTTTGCATCGCCCCTAACAAATTATCCTGACTAGGGGGAAAACTGCGTAAAGGTGCTTCCAGGGGTTCATCGGTTATCCAGAGGATGTGTAAACCCAGGTTAGCATCGGCGATTTTGCGACAGCAGTTGAGGAGTGGGGGATGAGGTTTACAGTTATGGAAAATTAGGGCAATGTGGCGTTTTTGCAGCTATGTTTTACGGTGATAATCTGTTGTTTGAGTTGGGCAAAGTTGCTGACAGTGGGGATGTCTGTATCGGGGAGTGCGAGGGAGTAAATTAGGGTGCAAAGTTCTTGACAAATAGCACTGGGGTCTGTTTCATCGGCTAGGGATTGAATGTTGATAGGTAGGGGTTAAGTTTGGTATTAAAATATTGCTTGATTTAAGTATTGTGCCTGAACCTCCTATCGATTCTGATTTTAACCAACTAGAGAGTTACATTTGTTTACACCACAAAATTTTCGGTGATTTCGGCTTCCCCTAATGCCACTTTGACCGCCAACTTCTCCCCCGGTTTTACCTCTAATTTACACTTAATAATTTGAGCGTTTCTGAGGATAATCAATGGGTAAATTTTCCTTACTCTATAATTAATTTGAGATTGCGGGGAAAATTCGGACTATTTCAAGAGGGAAAAAATAGAAAATTCACAATTACGTTACCTACATCGTCACGAGTTAAATTGACGACGAGATTCACTGTATGATTAATTAAATCTATTTGTTTAACCCTGCTTATCGATGTAGCAAAATTATCAACGTTCTCTGTATCTCTTTCTAAAGAGTAAGGGTTTTCTTCAAAGACCCAGAGGGATTATTAAACTGGAGTAACTCTGTGCCTCTGAGTCCGATTCTAAAGTGTTTGGGAGATGGGCATCCTGGAATCTGGAAGATTATAAAAACCTTCGGTGCTAATCAAATACTCATCAAGCGTGAGGTTTTAGATTGGTTACATCTCAAGAAAAATCTTTACAAAGTAGGGGGTTCACTCCGGCGTTTGAGGCCAGTCGAAAACTTCTTATGGCACGGTTGGGTGGATAGAGCAATTCAAGAATTTGAGAATTAAAAAAACAAAGGATCTGTGAACTTTCGCAAGTATCTGGAAAGTCATCGTGATCGTATTCCCTGTTATAGACACTATCAGCATATGGGTATTGCCATTGGTTCAGGGGATGTAAAATCCAAAATTAAGCAGGTTGCAGCCCGAGTTAAAATCTCTGGGGCAAAGTGGGCTAGAGAAAATGTAGAGCGTATTCTTCGACTTCGATGTGCTTATTTGAACCGATCATCCCGCCTAAGCATTTATGTTTATGCCTAGGTGGGATGCACCCACCGCGTAGCGCTATAACAAAATTTTATTTAACTGATTTGGTGTGTATAGCCTACGGCATTCAAGAAAAGGCACGGTCGATAAATTCAGCATTTCAACCCATAAATAAATTCCCGTGCCTAACGCGCCTTTTCCCTGGTTTGTAACATTTTTTTTGAACATTTTTCCCCATTAACCCGAAAGATCCCTGTTTCGTTTATGCGATCTCCAAAGCTATATGCTTCGATCGCCGCTTCACGCAGAATCTTTCTCTATTATTCAGTTCTTGAGCTACTACGAGAAATAGATTTGGTATGTTTGTGTAAAGTTATACTGTAGCATTTAGCAAACCCAACTAATCACAATTAATTACTTTTGTCAATATACTAAATTGGTCAATTAATTCCCCACTTAGAGCTACAGGTTGGTTTCAAGATGTGCGATGACATTCCAGCGCCAAGTTAGTCTTACTGAAGTTCGTTAGACCGAGCTAATGATCTCTCCATATAGCAATGCACATTTTTTTTCAAAAACGCAATATATAAACTTGGTAACAAAACCTTTTTATTTATAGCCAACTTTGTAATATTGATCAAATAAATTTTTTATGCTTTGATATTTGAGGATAGTTGGACTAAAGTGTAAAAAAATAAATTATGAAAATTCAACTAAATTCTCAAACATTAGCATGGGAACCCTGTAAAGTTATCGCACTCAGTACCCACCTGGAAAAACCTAGTCCATTTTATTTTGGATATGACATCCATAACCAATTTTTGTTGGAATTAAAGAAATACAGTTTCGACCAAATATTTTTCTTTACAGAACCACATTTACTTGATTTGTATGGAAAAGAACTGTACGAGCAAATTAGTGCCGAATTTCCTTGCAATCTTGAATTGGTACCGCCAGGGGAGAAATGTAAATCTTTTACAATTTTGGAAGAAACCTGCGAAAATCTTATTGCCAAAGGTATTTCCAAAAAATCTATCTTGTTAGCTTTTGGTGGCGGAACAGTTGGAAATCTAGTTGGTTTAGCCTCTGGGATGATTTACCGAGGTATCCGTTTTGTCGAAATCCCCACAAGTATGACTGGCCAAACGGACAGTACACTAAGTAATAAGCAGGCGATCAATGGTAAAACTGGAAAAAATCATTTCGGTCTTTATCATGCACCACTATTTATTTGGGTAGATACTAAATATCTCAAAACAGAGCCAGCTTTTTCTAGGCGAAGTGGCATAATTGAAGGAATAAAAAATGGTTTTATTTCTGATGCAATATTTTTGGACTATTTAGAAGAAGCCCTCAATCCTGATGTTAAGTTTACAGACGAAGAATTGTACAAACTCGCCTATAATATCATTGTCTCAAAACTAGAGATTCTCAAGCAAGATCCCAGCGAGAAAGGCTACGGTATTATTCTTGAGTACGGTCATACTTTCGGTCATGGTATTGAATGGCTGGAAAAGGGTAAAATTTCTCACGGAGAAGCCATTTCATTTGGGATGAAAATAGCTGCCGAACTTTCTAAAGAAATAGGATTAATTTCACAAGAAGATGTGGAAAAACATTATTATTTAATTGAAGAAAAACTTGGCTTTAAAAATCCTCTTCCGGAAACGATTACCACCGAAAGACTAATGGAGGCAATGATAGCAGATAATAAAAAAACCGGGGAAGATCTACGTTTTGTCTTATTGGATAAACTTGGCAAATGTTACAACCCTGAAGGCGATTTTTTGGTTACTGTTGACCATGATTTGGTGAAAAAAGTTGTTGAAAAGTTTATCTTCAACAATAAACAATTTTTTCACGTAAACGGAAGCAAATTTCATTAACTGATAGCTAAAGGCTTACCGAAGAGGGACTAGCTAGCCTCTAGTCCCTCAGCATCAACGATCCAAGCCCAAGTGTGAAAACATTGATAGGTAAATTTGTAATGTATACCGTTTTGAATTTAACTGCTCCTATTGCTAATTTAAATCATTGCGGACATATTGGTCATACGGTCAATGATTTTGAAAAAATTTGTTATTTGGCTCATAAATATCAATTTGAGGGGATTAATATTGATTTTAATGCGGGGAATAACTTAAATATTTCTGCTTGCAAACAATTGCTAAAGCAGCTTAATTTAAAACCCGCTTCATTTGGCATTTCTGTAAACTTATTTGGCAGTCAAAAAGAGTTTGAAGAAAATTTACCATTATTTGAATTACAGGCTAAAGAAGCTCAAGAAATCGGCTGTAACTTAACTCTCTGTTACCTCCCACCATTTAGCAATGATCGCAATTTTAACGATCTATTTATTCAAACTAGCGATCGCTTGGGTAAACTCAAACCGATTTTACAAAAATATGACATCAAAATTGGCTTAGAGTTTATTGGTCCAACTGAAACTAGACGCAGCACAAAATACGATTTTATTCATACTATAGATGGCACCCGTGCTTTGATTGCTAGTGCTGGATTATATGGATATGGTGGCTTAAAATTAGATGTTCACCATTGGCAAAATAGTGGGGCAGGGATATTGGATATTCACCATTTGGATTTGGAATATATATTGTATGTGGAATTAAATGATGGATTACCAGGTTATGATATGTTTAACATTCCCGAGTTTGAACGGGAACTACCATTGACGACAGGAGTAACCAAGATTAAAGATTTT
This sequence comes from Planktothricoides raciborskii GIHE-MW2, assembly GCF_040564635.1. Lineage (NCBI taxonomy): Bacteria > Bacillati > Cyanobacteriota > Cyanophyceae > Oscillatoriales > Oscillatoriaceae > Planktothricoides > Planktothricoides raciborskii. Next base: position 3,189,352 of record NZ_CP159837.1, on the reverse strand, counting down.
TTACAAGCACTTTATCAGAAAGGATACCGAGGCCCTGTCGCGGTAGAACCCTGGAATCAAAAAATCAAAAATATGCCTTTAGAAGAAGCTGTTAAGACAGTAAAACAGTCTTTAGATCGGTGCTTATGTTTTATAAAAGAGTAGCGTTCGCTTGATTGACGAGATCGTGAAGAACTAAACTATGGAATTCATTAAAGCGGCTGGAATGGCAATTCTTGGAGGTTGGATTATCGGTGTGGTATTTGCTTGGTTAAAGCTACCGGCTCCGGTTCCTCCGTTATTAGGTTTGATTGGAGCAGGTGGAGTATTATTTGGAGGATATTGTTATGAGTTAATCTATCAACTCATTTTTAAACAGTGAACGTGACTTCGCAGGCACTACGCTGCCTGAATGGATAAAGTCCAGTTTAGATGAAGCATAAAAGCCTTAATGAGCGTACCATTCGCGGAAATACTCGCGCGCGGCGCGATATAGATCGCAGCTAACAATTGCTTTATTCTCGATAACATGCACTAATCCTAAACTTTTTAAATTAAACGCCACCTCAATTTCTAATTGGATTGGAGCCGTTAAAATCTGTTGAAAGGCGTCAGCTAATTTAGGATGCTGTTGCAGGTTCCATAACTGAGACTGAAGATGTTGACGATAGATTCCACTAGAACTTGTAGTATCTTGCAGTAACATTTGTACAGAAATATTCAAGCGACTACTATGATACAATGCTAGTCGGATTAAATATGGAAAGCCACCAGTGAGCTTCATTAATTGCTCAAGTTCAGAATTCGTGAGTTGAAGTTGGTGACGTTCGGCTAAATCTTGCACCTGTTCTGGGCTAAAAGTTGGCAGTTCGATCTCCAATCCCACATTAAACGGAGAGCGATAGGTAGGCAAGGGAATGTAAACTTCAACGGTATGAGCTATCACTATTCGTAATTTCTGCCAAACTGAAGTGTCTTTGGTTTCCTCATACCAGGAACGCAACAAAACGAAAAAATCACTAGCGACTTCTGGGTACTCAAGTAATTGATCTACGCCATCTAATGCTAAAACTATAGGGTTAGAGAGTTCCTTGAGAAGATAGCCCTGAAAATAAATCGTGCTGTTAATCAAGGCTCCCATATCCTCATCCCAGTAATCATTTAATCTAGATTCCAAACCCAACTGCTGAGTGACATTGGCACAGAAGCAGCGTAAGAAGCGATCACTCTTTTCCAACACCTGTGTTCCGGCGTGATAGCAGCTGAATCGCACGGTATGGTAATTCTGACTGCTCCCATAATCCAGAATTCGGGCTATCAAGGAAGTCTTTCCCATCTTTCGCGGTGCTTTGATGCGAATGAAGGCACAGGGTTTGAGAATCTCTTGATAACACGTTTGTTCAATAGGCGATCGCTCAACGTACAAGGAAGAAGCGAGGGGAACCTGTCCTTCTGGAGATTCTAGAACATAGCATGGCCTAGTCAATCTCGTCGCAGATATTGCTGTTATTGTCTCAGTCGGAGGAGGATTTTGATTTGTGAACTTTTGTTCTAGCAGTGTTAAGACATTCTTCTTATTAACTTTTTCACCGATCACCGGTGAAAGCAACTGCCATAGTTTAGGCGCGACTGTGAATTTAATATAACTTTCAGAGTAGTTATTTTCTTCAGCAATAAGAGCGTAAGTTTTTTTATTTTCAAGTAGAGATTCTCGCAGGATTACCTTTTGAATATAACTAAGTGAAACCCCTGTTTTTGTAGCTAATAACTGGAGTGCAAATTCAACAAGTTCTTCAATGTTTTTCATTCAAATAGCAACTTGCTAGGTTGTGATATTTAAAGCTACATTGGCTTTTAGCCACTGCTTTTGTAGGTGAGTTAAACCTTGAGCGCCTGTAAAGCAAGCTCCTTTGACACGGTAACCCGAAAAATTAGCACCCATTAGCTGAGTATCTTTCAAGTTGGCGTATCTCAGATCGGTTTCAACCAGATTCGTATCCTGTAAGACGGATCCCTCTAGGTTAGCTTGAAATAGAGAGGCTCGTTTTAGATTTGTACGGCTTAAGTCAGCGCCGACTAAGTTAGCTAACTCTAGGGCAACTCGGTATAGGTTTGCTTCTGTCAAATCGGCATATCTCAAATCAGCCTTAACCAAATCAGCCCCCCTCAAATCAACTTTCCTGAGAATTGTCTCATAAAATTGGTATAAATTCTCGTTTATACACCCCAAGGCCATTCGTAACAACTTAAGGCTGCTAGTACGAACTAAGCATCGCCTTGAACAAGATGGCTTTCACTGCGCTGCGGTGGATTTGAGTGTGGTGGGGAGCAAGCAGATTACGCCAGTGCAATGGTACAAGGGATTCGCCGCTGACTTATGGCGACAGTTGGGGCTACTAGAAACCTTGAATCTGAAAACTTGGTGGCAAGAACGCAACGATCTCGGTTTATTGCAACGGCTACGGTGGTTTATTGAGGAATTGCTACTGGTGCAGTTTCCCCAACAAAAGTTGTTTATCTTTATTGATGAAGTTGATAGTTTGCTAGGTCTTAAATTTTCAATTGACGACTTTTTTGCCTTGATTCGCTTTTGCTATAACCAACGGGCAATCAACCCAGAATATCAACGCATTACCTTTGCCATTTTTGGGGTAGCAACTCCTTCCGATTTGATTCGAGACAGGACGAAGACACCGTTTAATATTGGACAAGCGATCAAACTAAAAGGCTTTGATTGGTCAGAAGTAACTCCTTTAATTCAAGGGCTAGAGAAGAAGGTGGAACAGCCAGCATCGGTTGTAAAGGCGATTTTAGATTTCACGGCTGGACAACCGTTTTTGACTCAGAATTTGTGTCATTTAGTCGCGCAATTGAGTCAACGGGCAATGGGGGATGGTGGCCGTTTTGACAGACTTCGCGCCAATTGATATCAATAGGTTTTGGTGTATTTTCCTGTGTGACACCTATTGTTGCATCGCCTTCAACCTTTTGGATGAGAACACTTGTCTTAATATTTTTGGCGTTAACCCCGTAATTATCATTCATGGCATTAGCTGTTACTGGGTATGAATTAACATCAATCCCCTGCCGTTAATATTCAGGTTATCCTATCTAAATGTGTAGATAACCTTGAACGGTATTAATATGCACATTTTTATCAATTGTTTCAGCAATTACACCGTGGTTATCGCCCATTTGATTAACAATATTTTTTTGATAATTCGATTGTTTTGCTTCTTGAATATAGGGCATCAGTTTTGGTTGATGTTGCCCTAATGCTGCTAACTCTTGAATTTGTGCCATTAATTCTGGTTGTTTTTCGGCTGCGGCTTGAATCGCGGGAATGATTTGACTATAGTTTAACGACTGATTGGGTGTATGTTGAACGATCGCCGTTACTGTATTGGTACTTGCTTGGTTAAGATTTTTTAAGAATTGTTTTGTTTTTTCAACACAAGCCTCACCAATTTTTTAGCCAGTTTTTTCTAAGGCTTTTGTGCCGATGATTGTTCCTAATGCTAACGCTGCGGCTAATATAGGTTCCGTGATCTTAAATTATATATCAGAAAATACTATGCTACATAATGATAATAAAAATTATGCCAAAGAAAAAGTTAGTAATATTTATTTAGATAATCTTACATTTATTTACGAAGCACAATTTTTGTTAATTTCGGCTTCATACAAATTTAACGGCAAAATTATCTCCTGGTTTCACCTCAGATTAATACTAAATTTTGCGCTAAAATTGACTTATTATTTTAATCTAAAATACAAACTAATTATACCATTTCAAGCAATAATATGATCCTTCAAAAAATGTCATTTTTTTTAAGGATCATATTATTGCTACTACTGGTGGTGTGGGAATTGCGACTGTGACTACCGCAGCGGGAACAGTTGGGGCAGTGGCTATTAGTTCATTTGTGGCCGTAGCAGCACCCTTATTAGCTGTTGGGACTGCTGGGGCATTAGTTTGGTGGTTAGCCCGTGATTAATTTCTTTCCACCCCATAAGTTACAGCAATTTGCTATTGACTGAACTAGGACCCGCGCATTTCGCCACGTAAGTTATCAGTTAAAATGACCAATTTACTGCCGAAATGCGCGGGCCACTACAGAGGTAAACTATTCAGATGAATCAGACATAGTAGTCAGCCGCCCCCAGAAACCGGGTTTCTTTTTTGCATCCCACAGATAACTCTTGATATTCACAAAAGAAACCCGGTTTCTTTCTCCCAACAGCCAGCCCAGAAACTTAGAAACCGGGTTTCTTGTTCGCATTCCACAGATAACTCCTGATCCCCACAGCAGAAACCCGGTTTCTTTGCCCCAACAGCCACCCCAGAACCCCAGAAACCGGGTTTCTTTTTCGCCACCCACAGATAACTCCTGATAAGTAGGTGAACATAATTAATCCCACATTCCGCACTTCTTAACATTTAATGAATTATTTTTACTAATATATCGCTTGTAATCTTTATCCTGTAAGCATTCTAGTTATCAGGATTCATTGCCCATAATATGAATAATTGTAATAAATTTTCTCATAAAAATTAGCTATTGATAAGTTTTATTATTAAGTATTCCTGTAATGGCAGTTTTTCGTAAAAACATCCTGAATAGAGTTAAGATATGTAACGATATATGAAGATGTGCGGAATGTGGGTTAAAAGCCAGAGAAATGTTTCCCTGGCCATATTACGGCAATAATATGGGCAAATTTGCGCCCAAATTTTACTTTGAAATAACTGGTTTTTGATGCGTTTCCCCTTCTTGACTTTTCCGATTTAATTCTCTAATCCGCCGCGATAAGAGACGAATAATATTAACCGCAATTCCAGGGGTTTCATCGATCGCATCATAAAGTTGCTGCTGAGTCAAAACCAAGCAATCACAAGGTTCTAAAGTCGTAATAGAAGCCGAACGGGGCTCAGAATCAAACAAAGACATCTCCCCAAAACAAGCGCCCTCATCCAGTTCCGCTAAATCTCGATTACCCAAGTGAACCCGCACTCGACCCGAAACCACAATATACAGAGCGCGTCCTTCTTGTCCTTCGGTGAAAATAGTATATTCTTTAGGAAAAGACAATTCATCCATCACCGATGCTAACCGCACCAGAAAATCGTCACGCAGTTCTTTAAAAATTGGAACGCCCCTGACAAATAGTAATCGCTCAACGCTCGTCAGCATTTATCTACACCCTTATATTTTATTTTTATATAATAAAAAACAAGCATTTACAAAGATTTGAGATTCGGGTCTACCTAGCTTGGGTGGGTTGACAATCGACATTGTACTGCTTTCGGGACTTGCTGAATCCAACAATGAGCCTAAGCAGTCGGGACAAAGGATGAATTGCCCCGACTGGGGATAGGGGTTCGGGCGTCTGTCCGGGAAACTTATGTGCCTTCAAAACCAGCCATTCCGGGATAGTTAACAATCCGGCTATCCTGTAAAGAATTGCCGTAACGGGATTGAGTAGAATCGCTCACCCCTAAATCTTTCATCATTTCTCGTACTTGCGCTGCCACCAAGCGATCGGGGTCGTTTTTCATCATCGGCAGCAATTCCGCCAAAGCCCGAGGGGACGCTAATCGGAGATAGGCTAAGACCGCTTCGCGGACAAAACCCTTGGGATGGCGCAAACAGGCTAAGGTGGATTCAGGAGTCAGACTCCAACGCTGGACACGGGCTAAGTGAAAACAGCAGGCTAAGGGCCAGTCCGACAAAAAGTGTCGTAACTCTAATAATCGGCGGACGCGATCGCTCGGGGTCATATTCTGGTAGTCAATCATCGGCGACAAATGCTCCAGCTTTTCGCGATCGGATTGGCGATCCAACACATTCAGCAACACTCGCTTACTGGGAAGATCGAAGGTATTGTCTAAAATTTCTAAACCGCGAGCAATATTCGACCGTTGACCGGACTTCAGATTAAATGAAGCCGCTTGAATTCGTTCCGTGGGATAAAGGAATCGCATCAATAAAAAGAGGCGATCGCTCGCATCGGACAACAAATCTCTCAACCCGGAACGCAGCAAATTCGCTTCTCGACCAGAAACCGCTTCCTCGGGGATTTCCACCAAAGCCGCATAGACCTGACCCATAAACATCAACTCTTGCTCAATAAAAATCTCCACCCCGGAACGACCAAACACATCTAAAACTCGTTCAATCCCCGAATCATTCGGTCGCTTCAGCAAAATCCGCAGAATATTCCGGCGAGTATGCCCCCAAGAACTAGCTAAATGCAGCACCAACAAATCCAGAGATTCCCGGGTGCCCATTTCTCCCAACACATTCCAAGCGTGCAATCTGACCAACTCTGGCTTATGGATATCTTCGGCCAAAGCCACTAATCGCCCTGACACCTCATTGCCCAATCGCACCAAAGCTCGCATCGCCGACTCGCGAGTAGACTTGTAGTAAAGTCCCCGCAACAGAGAGAAATAATATTCCTCTAATCGGGTGGAAGCAATCACTTCCAGCAAAGCACAGCGCACTCGAATCGACTCATCCTGCAACAAATTAGGAATATAAAGCCGCAACCCTTGTAAATAATCCGCTTCTCCCAAAGCGCGGCAACCCATCACTCGTTCCCGTTCCTGTTTGTGCGTCACCATTCGCCGCAACGTATTCGTCGCCTCCGCTTTTTGTTCGCGGTTGCCACGGCGCATAATCAAGGCAGCGGCAGTTCCGCGCACCACCGGATCGATTTCCTGTTGCAGATATGGTCGCAGTTGCTCCAGGTCTTGCTCGGACTCCATCAGCCAGAAAAAGCGTAGCCCCAAGGCCAAAACTTCTGGAGAGAGAGACGGTTGATCGATCAAAGCTTTGACCGCTTGGAGTTGGGTTGGCTTGGGATGGTTCAGCATTGTCTCTAAGCTTTGACTTTGTAAAGCCGGTGGCATTTCCAGCAGCAACGGTGCCAGGACTTCTCCAACATTTTCTGGGTCAATTTGACTCAGGAGTTCAATGCAGGAACGTTTGTCTTCCAAAGAACCTGGCTTTTCCAGGTTTTCAATCACCGTGCGCTTAAAAGTCCGCATATCCACGTCCGAGACACCGAGGCGTCCTCGTTCCGCACTGGAAACCAATAAACGCACATACCGAGAGCGAATAATTCCTATGGCAAATAGCCAAGTCACCGCACTGGCGACAATCAAGGCTAAAAATAATAAATCTTGTAGATTCTGCCACTGATCTGCCCCTGAGATGTTGCTGACTACCCAGCGACATAACCCGATAATTCCCAGCATGGCTAACCCGGTGAGGCCATTACACAGAGGCTTGAGGACTCCGCCAATGAATGATTGTAAGCGATTGCGATTGCTATCTGGCAGGGGCTGGTATAATACGGGGCCACTGGCTTCGGAGAGGGTGTAGTGAAACAGTTCATTCCAAAATTTTAGCGCCACTAAACCGGCAAAGATGACAAAGGCGATTTGACCCTTGCTGCTGCCGGGAAACCAGAGGATGATGAAGAGTTCTATCACCCCGATCGCCACAATGCCAATTGGTAGAATTGTCGCCGAGACAAAGACGCCAAATCTTTCAATTAATCGACTGGCAATAAACCATTGAACCATGACTTCACAAATGCCTAAGCTCCCATTGAAGATGCCGATAAAGCTGGCGATACTTTCTTCTGATGGGCTTTGGGCTTCCAACATACTCAGGAATTGGAAGTCAATCAGCAGATAGAGAATGGGCGACAAAAGAAAAAAGATAATTAGTGGCACCACATAGCCCCGTTGTTCTCCTTGGAGGCGTTTGTTGGCAAACCGGGTTTCTTCGTCTTCGATTAGGTGTGCCGGAGCGTCGGGAAAGGCTTGTTTGTAGCGATCGCTCAAATAATACAGAATACCAGCCCCGCTACAAAACATGATAAATGCCGCCAAAATCACATTAGGCAGGCCAAACCATTTGAGAATAAACGGCAGAGAAAAGCCGCTAACTACATCAGCCAGTAAGATGCCACTACTGACAATGGGATAAGTCCGCTTGATTTCCCGAATATTAAATAGTTGATTGGCGGCGATCGCGGTATTCAAGTCATTCAAAATATAAATACTTTCCACCCACAGTCGCAACAAAAAGACCGTGATGCCGTAAAGAATCGAACCTTGCACCGTCAAACCAAAGCGGCAGAAAATCAGGGGAATCGCGATTAACAGGGCGATCGCCACAATCACCCGACGCAGAGGCAGAATTTTTTGCAGCCAAGAATAAAACAAGCCCAAAGCCGAACCCAAGCCCGCTCCGGCAATATAAATCCAAGGCAGCGATCCCGCCCCATACTCTCCCAACAGCAGACCCACCGCAGTCGCTTCCAACCACAGCAGTCCCACCGAAGTAGTGGTATAAAACGCGAACATCAACCCAGTTCGTTCTGCTTCATCTGGCCGCAAATTCAGCCATTGCAGCACCGATCGTCCCAATACACCCTTAGCTAAACGCCGATCTTTCAATTCCATGCAGCGCTGATTTCCTCCGCCTTGAGATGTTTCCTGATCACATATATATAACTATCACGTTCACTGAATGACTCAGCCAACATCATTTATTTTGAGCGATTTTGACTGACTTATGGTCAATTCGCGGCTTAAGTCAGCAACTCATCAGCAACTCATCGGTATCCCTGATGTTTTCTTCTGATGCTTAAACAATTCTTCCCCATGCAATCTTATCATCAATCTTATCATCATTTTATCCTAATAAAATCTGTATTTAATTTCATTTTTTTATATTCTTTTTATGTAAAAAAATGCCAAAAATATTTTTTGGTTTTAATTTAATTTGATTAATTGATTATTAATTTTCGTTTTTTTACCCAAAAACCAGTCAAAAAAAAGGCCGATCCCCAAAAATAGATGTCGATTAACACATCTATCTTGCGGTGATTATGGCCAATTCATTCCGGCGCCAAAACCACCAAACACTCTTTGGACCGAACCCGTTTATGTGATATTTATTGACTAATATCTAAGCGTTATTTTTTAGGAGCGAGTAACATCATCATCATCCGTCCCTCTTTTTTGGGACTTTGCTGAATATCTGCTATTTCTTCCAAATCTTTTGACATCCGCTGAAGCAGACTCTCGGCCAGATCGCTATGTTGAATTTCGCGGCCTCGGAACATAATGGTGGCTTTCACCTTGTCCCCTGATGCTAGGAAGCGCTTGGCTTGATTCAGACGCACTTGGTAATCGTGCTCTTCAATCTTATAGCGCATCTTCACTTCCTTAACTTCAGCATTATGCTGTTTTTTCTTGGCTTCTCGTACTTTCTTCTCTTGCTCAAACTTGTACTTGCCATAGTCCATCACTCGGCAGACTGGTGGATCCGCCTTATCGCTGACTAAAACCAAGTCGAGTTCTCTCTCTTGGGCAATTTGTCGAGCCTCTTGAGGAGTCAAAATCCCCAGTTGGTCGCCGTTCGTGTCAATAACCCGAATTTTGGGAAAGCGAATTCTTTCGTTGATCTGTGGTAAATCTCGATTATGTTTTTTGTTAATCACAGGCATTAGAGATGATGCAATTCATTAACTGGTCAGCGGGGGTCGAGTCTGGGTTTCGATCTCTTGACAATTCAGTATCGCTGCTCAAAAGCTTAAACACACCTACGTTTGCAGGTGAAGGGGAGCAAAGAGAGCAACTTTTTCTGAGAACAGCTATGGTCATAGCCAATTGCCAAGAAGTTGAAACCGGATCCTTTTAGCCTAGAGAACTTTACTGAATGTCAGTGGTAGCGACGCTGAGTCGTGCCACTTTCAAAGGAGCTAGGGAGAGTTAAACATTAATTCAGCCAGATAAAACAGGAAGTCACTGTTAGTGACCATTTTACTGAGTCTGATTCTATTCTGCTGAGGATTTATGTCATTTTCCACAAAGCCAGCTATAAATCACGGTTGTTGGCAACAGGAGACTCCCAGCTACATGGCTAGTGTACTTTAAGCACTAACATCATTATATTAGCAAAAATCTGGGAATGCTATGGGGCGCACTCTATAGAAGAGTAGTTCTATGTTGTTGCGTTAACGATGTCTGGATTGATTATAACATATATTTTTCATTAATTTTGCCAAAAAATCGCGGTAAGTGATTCAGGGAAGATTTTTCCAGCTATAGATCATTATCCTTTTAGCTTGGGAAAACCGTTGATGGGTATTAGTGCTATTTAAGTGAAAAATTAACTGCTGGGAGTCCCTAGTAAATATCTCGTATATAATTCTTAACAAACAGGGCGATCGCGAAGTGTGCCGGATGGCATATCGCTTTCGTGTGCCGGATGGCATATCGCTTTCGCGTGCCGGATGGCATATCGCTTTCGCGTGCCGGATGGCATATCGCTTTCGCGTGCCGGATGGCATATCGCTTTCGCGTGCCGGATGGCATATCGCTTTCGCGTGCCGGATGGCATATCGCTTTCGCGTGCCGGATGGCATATCGCTTTCGCGTGCCGGATGGCATATCGCTTTCGCGTGCCGGATGGCATATCGCTTTCGCGTGCCGGATGGCATATCGCTTTCGCGTGCCGGATGGCATATCGCTTTCGCGTGCCGGATGGCATATCGCTTTCGCGTGCCGGATGGCATATCGCTTTCGCGTGCCGGATGGCATATCGCTTTCGCGTGCCGGATGGCATATCGCTTTCGCGTGCCGGATGGCATATCGCTTTCGCGTGCCGGATGGCATATCGCTTTCGCGTGCCGGATGGCATATCGCTTTCGCGTGCCGGATGGCATATCGCTTTCGCGTGCCGGATGGCATATCGCTTTCGCGTGCCGGATGGCATATCGCTTTCGCGTGCCGCATGGCATATCGCTTTCGCGTGCCGGATGGCATATCGCTTTCGCGTGCCGGATGGCATATCGCTTTCGCGTGCCGGATGGCATATCGCTTTCGCGTGCCGGATGGCATATCGCTTTCGCGTGCCGGATGGCATATCGCTTTCGCGTGCCGCATGGCATATCGCCGGAAATATCTAGAGTGGGACTAGCCCGGATGTGGGACTTCCCATGGGTCAAGAATTTTGCGGCTATACATGGTTGTTACTCTGCAATTTCAACTCTAGCCGATCGACTACAACTGCAAAACAACAATATTTCCCGCCGATTTTTAGAACTGATTGCAGCAGATCACTATAGTCAAGGTCGGATTGGTGCCGCAGAAGTCCACAGAATGCTCAATTTTTCATCGCGATGGGAAACCTATCAATTCCTCAAAGATGAATAAGCTTACTTACCTGATAGTGAAACAGATTTAGAAGCCGATGTCCAAGCCATAAGTAACTTACTAGGAACTGAATGATTATTGTTGCTATTTTTTAAGATTTGCGGGTATTCTGGTAATTTTAGATCGAGCCGCAACGATGCAGTTAATCGATTTACCGGCAACGATTCAAACCCTGCAAAACACATCTTTTTGGGCATCCGATCGCTTCTTAGAAAAATTGTTAGACAAGCATTCTTAAATACATTGACACTGGAAGGGTGGGACAGTTGGTTAAGTTGATTATCTCAGCGATATTGCATCCGCAACGCTACGCGATCGCATCTTTGATTTAATGAAAAGAAATGGGCTGCGGAATAAGCACAATGATTTATTAGACCTCTTGCAAAATAAATATCTCGATCCCCCCAACCCCCCTTAAAAAGGGGGGCTTTGCAGGAATTTTGCAAGAGGTCTATTGTAAAATAGCTTGCAAAAAGTCGGTAGGATTATGCTTGCTCCACATTAATGGACAACCCCCAGTGCAGTTGCCCCATTCTTTGCATCTCTTGCATTCTTCAGATGGATATCTCCACATATTTTCACGGAAATCTTTTGGAGTAGAATAATTCAGCCAATCCATAAATTCTGAAATAGAAAAACCTCTTTCTATAGGATTCCCAAGCACTTCGTCGTAAAGATGAGTGCAGGGAGTAACTGAGCCATCGCTTAAAAATTGAATTCCTGATGATCGATATAGCTGACATGGGGAAAATCTGATGACACCACTTGATATCAAGTTTTCGATTAGTTCTTTTTTAAAAAGGCATTTTGGAACATTTGTTCCTATTTCTATAAAATGATTATTCTTTTTAGAGTATAGATACAAATCCTCAATAATTGCTGAATACTCTGTGGGATTCAAACATAAATCTAACTCTTTTTCAAGAATTGAAGGGGTACAAAGATTGAATATTGTACGCTTTAAGCCAAAACTTATATTCAGATCAATAATTTCTTTAAGGTTGATTAGGTTGCGTTTTGTAATGGTTGTAATTGTCCGAATCTTGTCAATGTCTATTAGATGTCTTAAGTTTTCAATTCCTTTTACGATTTGGTCAAAGCTTCCTTGTCTCTTCGTTCCAGCGTCATGGATAGTGGCACTAGGCCCAAGTACAGAGAACAATACGCCCGTTACACCGATTTCACAGACATCTTTACAAAATAGCTCGTCAGCAAAGCGAAACCCATTTGTGATAATAGTCGGTTTTTTTACTTTTTCTGAGCAAAGCCTTAGTATATCTAAAAAATTACTATGTATAGTAGGTTCACCACCAATCAAAATGAGTTGCTTTAATTTTAATTCACTAATTAAATCCAGGATTTTGATAACAGTGTTAGTATTTATTTCTGAGACAGAATGTCCAGCATCGTAACAATAGAAACATCTATTATTACACTTAGAAGTAAGATTAATCCATATATAACTTAACTGGGATACTCTTGTGTTATTTGGCATTTTTGCCTCACTGTAAAAAAATAAAGTAAATTTAAACCCCAAGAATGCTTCCTTATTTTTGTTTGTCGTATGTAGATTTTTTAGGAAGCATTCTTAAATAGGCAATGATTTTTTGTGACCTGACAAAGCTGATAAGCTGTTACGCATTTAGATTGAGATAAGTTAAACTCTCTGACAGCCGAGGTTTCCTGGCTTCTGGAATCCAGATCCCCAATTTAAACGATTAACAGCTTATTACCTTAGATCGATACTTAAATCACTGTCGCATGAATCGCAAGCATCACATCCTGGTGAATCACATCCTAGACTTCCATCCAGTCAGATGACTAGCTAGATTAATAATTTTCACAAGCATCACATGTGCCCTCACAGCCGCAAATACTTGAAGCATAATTTGTATGTAATTTTTCATGGCCGATAATTACATTGAAGCTAGGAACTTCTAAGCATTTCTCAAAATTCATCATAATAGATGACAGAAAAGAATTCATTTTTACTCCTATGCAGAAATTGTACATGATAAATTAATCAATGATTAATCTATCATGTAATCAGTTTTTTCATAATCCTAAAATGCCTGATTAAATCGTGTCTTTTGTTAAGATATATTGCCAAAAACATCGTGAAATGTCGTAAAATGCTTTAATCTGTTAAGCTAAAATAAATGAAACCGTTAGCCTACATAGCTTTTATGAATGTTACAGAAGTTTTACAATTGGCCGATCGCCTCGTATTCGAGCAGACGGGAAAACACTTAGACGATCTTCAGGAAACTCTGATTAAAGGAGTTTGGCAGGGAAAAACTTACAATGATATAGCCGATGAGTGTAATCATAGTGAAAGTCGAGTCAGAGATGTGGGGTATAAATTATGGCATATTTTGTCAGATCAATTAGGAGAAGCCGTTAATAAATCAAATTTTATTTGGACAATAAAAAGATTCGCGAAATCGGATAATAATTTACAGCAAGTCTTATTAATTAATAGTCATATTAATCTGTGCTCTAATAATCCTCAAAATTCTGCTAAAACTACTGAACAAAATTTTGCTAACAAATCCTACTACGATTTAGCCCTAGCGCCAAAAATTACCCATTTCTGCGGACGAGAAACTGAACTCCAAACCCTATCCCACTGGATAACCAATCAAAACCCCCATCTCATCTCAGTTTTGGGACTCAGTGGAATTGGTAAAACCACCCTGGTTAAACAGTTTGTTGACCTAAATTTACCAAAATTTGATCTGGTGATATGGAAAAGCATCAAACTCACTCCGTCTTTAGATACCATTCTGACGGAAATTTTAAGCGCAACTCATCCCGATCCTATTCAAAATCAGCATAACTTAACCCAATTTTTCAACCTGTTATGTGAGCAAAAATGTTTAATCGTCCTTGATGATGTCCAAGAGTTATTTACCAGCGGACAATTTGCCGGACAGTACAAACCAGAATTTAAAGACTATAAAAGCTTTTTCACAAAAATCGCCGAAATTGACCATCAAAGTCTTGTGATATTAATCAGTCAGGAACAATGCCAAGAGATGATTGGCTTAGATGAGGAGTTGTATCCGGTGAAATGTTTAGAATTACAGGGATTAGATAGTCCGGCTATTTTGAAAAAATTGAGATTAAAAGATGAGGCAAGCTGGTTAACCCTGCTAAACCGATACGAAGGGCATCCAGTTTATTTAAAAGATATTGCTATTTTAATTAAAAGTATTTTTGGGGGTAAAGTCTCTGAGTTTTTACAAGCAGAAAGTCTGCTGCTAACCGAAGATATGAAATTTCTCCTTAGTGAATTGTTAGATCGCTTATCCGCGCTGGAACAGCAAATTGTCTTAGAAATCAGTAAATCTAACCAACCTGTGTCAAGAGAGTATTTAAGAAAAGCTGTATCCTTATCCGAAATCAACTTGATTAATGGGTTACAATCTTTGAAAAAACGCTATTTAGTCAAATCAATCGAAAGGGATGCGATTTTGTTTGATTTATCTACGGTTTTTCGAGAATATCTGAGAAATTGTGGTTAAAATATGCTGTCTGCTAACAAGCAACGGGTTTAAAGCCGCGATCCTGTGATGATTTTGTTGAGTTATTCGTTATCATCGGTAAAATCATAGATAAAGATTTGTCTCCAGTCTCGCATAATTAAGCATCGCGATCGCCCCATCCTTGATTTACTAACTTGATTTACTAATATGATTCGGCAGCGTCACGATTGTGGGGCTGTCCCTAATGCACCTACAACTCGGTCAGATTTTCCCTAATGTCCACAAAACCACATAATCCCTTCAGATTCTCCTGATTACAGTTCCCCAAGTCGGAATCCCATTGAAGTCAAAAAAGTGGAAACAACCGATTAAAAAGGTTTTTTGATTCAAAGCAGTGGAGAAATGACCGCATACAGATGCAGCATAGTCCTCTCCATTACCCTGCAAGTTGCCACGAACTTAGAACAGTTTGGGGTAAAAACGGTTTTAACTCGTCGCGATGACCCAGAAATTGATGTAGACCCCAGGGTACAAGAACGCAGAACGAGTCAATGCTAGGATTTTCGTCAGTACCTACAAGCATCTCCCGAAAAATCAATCAAGATTGACCGGGAAATTTTGGCTCATGCCGATAAAACTAGACTGAATCTAGTTTGTCTGGGATAGCGATCGGGCTCATTTGTTTTGAGTTGCTTGCACATCATCGACTCTTGTTCACATATTATTGAATATCTCTAACATCAACTACCTGTGTCTAACTTTTCAGCATCGTCTTCTCATTCTCAGTTTGGTGCCGACGCGATTCCGCCAGAGCGGATCGCGAAGCGAATCGCCTATTGCGAGGCACAACGACCCTATCCCGATCCTGTGTTACATCAATCCACCGCCAGTGCGGGATCGCCTCCGCGTTTCACCGGCAAAGGCAAAGATTCTCAAAGAGCCAGAATTGGGGTGTTTGACAGTGGTTTGGGCGGGTTAACGGTTTTAACGGAAGTTTACCGACAAATGCCGAACGAATCCATCCTCTATTTCGGTGATACCGCCCGACTGCCTTATGGCAGCCGTTCCCCAGAGGAGATTATCCAGTTTGTCCGAGAAATTTTGCACTGGATGGAACCCCAGGGAATCAAAATGGCGATCGTTGCTTGTAACACCAGTTCCGCTTTAGCCCTGGAAACCATCCAATCAGAATTTGACTTGCCAATTTTGGGATTAATTCACCCTGGCGCCCGTGCCGCGCTCAACAAAGGACGCAGAATTGGGGTGATTGCCACTCCTGCGACCGCTGCCAGTAATGCCTATCGTCGCGCTATCCAGGAAATAGATCCAGAAGCCAGAGTCTGGCAAGTGGGCTGTCCTGAATTTGTCCCATTGATTGAAAGCAATCGGATCCATGAACCTTACACTAGGGAAGTCGCCAGAGAATATCTCGCCCCACTGATGCAGCAGCAGATTGATACATTGGTCTACGGTTGCACCCATTATCCTTTTTTGGCTCCGGTAATCCAGAAGATTTTGCCGCGATCGGTTGAACTTGTGGATCCAGCAGTCTATGTAGTCGCAGCAGCGGTGCGAGAACTAGAGCTACTCGGCTTAACCGAAACGCGATCGCCCCTACCCACGCGATTCTGTGTCAGTGGTTGTCCCGAAGAATTCGCCCAAAGAGCCAAGCAATGGCTGGGATTTACCCCTCAAGTGGAAAAAGTCAACCTAAATCAGGCGGTACAAAGCAGTCCCGTGGCTAATCCTTAGAGTAAATAGCACCTAGGCACTCCATTGGTAGCCTGGGCAAATATTTGCCCACCTCAGATCGGTAGGGTGGGCAAATATTTGCCCACCTGAGCAATAGCTAAAATAAAGGTAGATCGGTAGGGTGGGCAAATATTTGCCCACCTGAGCAATAGCCAAAATAAAGATGGCCTAAACTCAAAAAGTTCAGGCCATCTAAAATTGGTCAACATAAAAAGCGATGGATTGAGTTTTCCGCACAGACACAGAGTCACTGCCGTTGTCGGTACTTCACTGACGCTCAACAAATCCCTAAAGTTAAAGCCAACCCTCGGAATTACTGAACTTTTTGAGACGGTGAATGTGAGGCTGCTGCATATCGCTGTGCGAAGCGCAACATTAAATTAATCACTAGGACATAAGCAGTCGCGAGCAAGGGAATCATCAACGGCATATTAAAGTCATTCATAGTACAGCCAGAAGTGTGATGGAGACGTCCAGTGAAAGATCAATCGCAGGCATAACAGCAAACGACGCAAAACTATAAGGTTTGAATCAAAAAGACAAACCCGTGAGACGGATGACGATTCGGTGACGAATCGGGTTGAGCGAATTTTGCCAAAAATACCCCAAGACCCAAATCGTCGGTCAACGGGTTCAAAAAGTTTTTTGGCCGTGCTTTGGGCTTTTTGGTATCAGGTTGAGGCACGATCTGACTTCATCACTGAAGATCGTGCGGCAATATAGACAGAACAAATGCTGCCTAAAATTCTCACACGCCAATCTCTGCGATCGCAGGTAGAGATATCAGACCTGCAACTTGGGTGGCGTCCAGGTTATGGAATTGTTTGAATCCTTAATTCATAGATTAACATAATATTCCTCAGAATTCGATCCCTAAGCGAAAATACCAGACATTTTTGGTAAAAATTCCCAAAATTTTGCCCCGTAAAGCTTTGGCGGATATTTTCCCCGGAAAACTTTCCCATATGAGAGGCTTCGCTTAGAATATATGTAAACTTTCGTAAATTTACGTCTGAATCCGCCTATCCATGACCTCAACCACCTCCCTTTTTGCTCCGGTTGAAGCCGATCTGCTGGTACTCACAGAGAACCTGAAAAACCTCGTCGGCACCCGTCACCCGATTTTGTATGCTGCGGCAGAACATCTATTCTCAGCACGGGGAAAGCGCGTTAGACCGGCGATTGTCCTGTTATTAGCACGGGCAACCATGCGACCACAGGAGATTACTCCTCGACATCGGCGTTTGGCGGAAATTACCGAAATGATTCACACCGCCAGCTTAGTTCACGATGATGTCATTGATGAATCAGAAGTTCGGCGAGGAGTAGACACCGTTCATAAACTATTTGGCAACCGAGTAGCGATTTTGGCGGGAGACTTCTTATTTGCCCAATCTTCCTGGTATTTAGCTTCCTTAGACAATTTGGAAGTGGTGAAATTACTCTCACAAGTGATTATGGATCTTGCTGAAGGGGAAATTCAGCAAGGACTGAATCGATTTGACTCCAGCTTATCCCTGGAAGCTTATCTGGAAAAGAGTTACTACAAAACAGCGTCTTTAATTGCCAACAGTTCTAAAGCGGTCGGGGTTTTAAGTGAGAAATCAGCCGAAATCTCCGATCATTTATATAATTACGGACGTCATATTGGTTTAGCATTTCAAATCGTCGATGATATCCTCGATTTCACAGGTTCTACCGAAGCGTTGGGTAAACCAGCGGGTTCGGATCTGAAAAGTGGCAATTTGACGGCTCCGGCATTATTTGCCTTAGAAGAAAAACCTTATTTAGAGACGCTGATTGAGCGCGAGTTTGCCCAGGACGGAGACTTAGAGCAAGCTTTGACTCTAATTCAAGACAGTCAGGGAATCGATCGCGCTCGGCAATTAGCGAATCACCATACACAGCAAGCCATAGAAAATCTCCAGGTTCTCCAACCCTGTGAAGAACGTGAAGCTCTGATCAAGCTTGCTGATTATGTACTCAAGAGACTGTACTAAGGTTTTATGACTGTGGTTAATTAACCAGGCCAAAGTTATCCTGAGAAAGGCAAATAACTTTGGCCTGGTTAGAGATGATATTTCAAGCGAGATCGTTCGGGATCTGAGGAAGCTGGAATTTGCTAGGATTGCCCAGGGTGTTTTTCAATTCCGCCTGAATACATAATTGAATCTTTTCCCGGGAGACTTCTGTCCCCTGAGAAAGATCGCCGGGAGTTTCAAAAAACACCAAGCTATCAACGCTGTCGATCGCGATCGTCTGAAATAAAATATGGGTGACAGGGATGGGTCGTGCCAGCGCCTGGGTTCCTTGGGCGACCCAAGATCCAGTCTGGGCATCTTCCTCGGAGGCAAAGGCATAAATCACCTGCTTTTGCAGATTGGGTTGTGTCCGATGACTGAGAGTGGTGACAACCCAACGCCAACGTTGGCGGCCATCTGGGGTTTGCAGAATATAATACTGAGAATGTCGTAACTGACTGGCGATAATTTTCAGTGCAGGGGCGATCGCAATTACAATCTGTGGAGTTTGTCCATCTTGAGGCGCCTCGTCAATCAGCACTTGCAATTGTTGGTCTAAATAATCCATTTTCGGGTAAAAATTAACTGACAACATCTACATTTTCCGGGAATTCAGCCCCGATCCACAGATATTTTCGGGCAACCGACAAAATCTTCTGAGACTCATCGCGGTTTCCAGGAAGCAAGCATAGACTATGATTTAAGTGTGATCCTAAAAATCTACAAATTGTCAGGGTGGGAAAGCTTTAATTTAGCATATTTCCTTGGTGGAACTTAAATCAATCGAAACAAGTCTCAACCCATGCCAGCGATTATACTTAAACTTATGCTAAACTTTTTTGAGAAAAGTTTTTAAAGATTATTGATTGGGTCTGCCAAATCAAATAATCTTTAAATGGCTTGGCGCTTTCTTGGCCAAACCGATTTGCTCTAATAATCAATCACTTATTGGATCGATATTTCGGTCAAGTTTGCTCAACATTTTGTCAGTCAATCAATCTCATCAAAATTTCATTGAATAAACCTTTAAAAATTGCATCGGATATACTCGATCAATTTTGCATCCTAAAATCAACTGTAAAGATTAAAACCAATATTGATTTTAGATTTGAGACAAGGTTATTCAGGGACAATCATTCTACCGTAACATAAGTTGGGATAATTTGGGTGCTAAAGAATCAGGGTTAACCTCAAGCAAAACCGGGTGAATTTTTTATACAACCAACATCAAATTATTTTATTTTAACAGTGAGTATACCATCACTTTTCATCGATAAATTATATAAAATAAAACGATGAAAATTGTGTTTTTTATTAAATAAATTACATTTTTTAAATGAATTTATTTAAAGTTTTTCCCACCAAGATAAGCATAAATAAATATAAACATGAGATTGGATTTTCAGAAACAACAGATGTTATATGAAAAATAAAATGGTTGACGATGATCTTATTTTAACGTAAAATATTATATTGATTAACCATGGAAAAGTAACTAATAAAAAAAGCGTAAATAAAGACAAATTTAAACCTTTAATTTAAAGTATATTTTGTTTGATCCGAATCATATCGGAAAAAATGACTATAAATCGTCGTGCGTAAATGGTTAGAAGCCCAAAAGGGCTGTAAGCTTGCGGAGGACTAGATGGTGGAAAATGACTGGGGTGTGAATGAAATCTTGCAAATGATCTTGACCGAACTAAAGCAATCTACTCGATCTTCTGAAAAACAGTGTCTTCCAGTGGCACAGCGTTTGGTGGAAGAAGCCAGAAGAATTTGTGAAGAAAGTAAACGAATTCAATCATCCGGAGACATCCAAAAATGGATGATTAACCTGGCAAAAAATCGGTTACAGCAATGTTTAAAATATTACAAGTTGGGTTCTCGCAATGGGCGGGTCGAATTACATAGTACCCTCAGTGCAATTGTTTATCGTTATATTACGCCACCGCAGATTCAATCTAGTTATCAAGCCCGATTGAGTTTAATTGAAGATTTTCTGCAAGCATTTTATGTAGAATCCTTAAATGCATTTCGCCGAGAAGCCAAGCTCGGAGAAACCTTTTCTCCACAATCGCTCTTAGAACTGGCGGAATATATGGCGTTTACGGAACGGTATGGCAAAAGAAGAATTACTTTATCAGGCGGTAGGATTCAGCAATTAATTATTTTGCGGGCGCAAACTTTTTCCCAACAGCAACCCCCAGAAACTTTGGTGGATATAGAACAAGCGGCTGAGGGGACTTCCTTGGACTTGAACTATATGGAGAATGATACCTCGATCCGTGAAGTCCGACAAGCAATGGTCAGTCCAGAAGCAGAAACCGCCGAAGAGTCTCTGCGGGAAAAGGTGATTCAGGAATTAATTGCCTATCTGGAGGAACGGCAGCAAAATGACTGTGCCGACTATTTTGCCCTGCGGCTACAAGATTTACCGACCCAAGAGATTGAAGCAATTCTGGGTCTGACCCCCCGTGAGCGGGATTATTTACAACAGCGATTTAAATATCACCTGATGCGATTTGCTTTGTCTCATCAGTGGGAACTGGTACATGAATGGTTGGAAGCGGATTTAGATCGAAATTTAGGCTTGACTCCTACCCAATGGCAAGATTTTATAGAAAATCTTGAATCGGAACAAAAAGAGTTGTTACGCTTAAAGCAACAAGGATTACCAGACACAGAAATTGCTCAAAAGCTGGGTTGTACAGTCAACCAAGTGAATAAACGTTGGTTTAAGCTGCTCAATTTAGCTTGGGAAATTAGGAATGGTTCATCCGGAAAAAGCTGATCTATTGATGAATAGGGGTGTAAGACATGAACCGGGACAATGAAGCTTTTGAGAACTTTGAGGAGTGCGATCGCCTTGAGGGCCGCTTTCTAGAATGGTTAAAAACAGATGCTATATCTAGGCGCGCTCATCCCCTGTCTATCCCAGGAGACAACCATCTCCATGGCTCCAGTTTCCCGAAATCTTCTGCGGATGACCCAGCCTTATGGGAAGTGGATGATTTCGATCCACTTTTGTCAGAAGAACTGCAATTTTTACCAATTTCTGAGATGGGTAGTGCCATCCGGCACGCTCCGCGAACAGATTGTGAGTCTTCTGATGGCGCGGGACATTCGGTCTCGGATGTCGATCAATTATTTAGACCAGGAGACACCCCTGTGATTTCTGAACGTTCACAAACAATCATTAAAAGTCGATTGAGAACTGAAATTGAGCATCACCCACCCTTATTTCCTTGGGAAACGGAAATTGTGGACTACGAACCTGAGAGCATAGACTTTCCCCAAGGCAATCTGGTTCCCTCTATATTCAATGGAAAATCTCCGGGAAATCAAATTGGTTTTTGGGCTCATCAATTACCCTATATGAATAGTTTAGAGGGGATGCCACAAGACTTATTGACGCAACTGCTGGAACAATGCACTCAAGCGGTGAAATCAAATTTACGCGAATGGGCAAAGTTAGTTGATGTGGTGGAAAAAACTTTGTTTCCCGGGCGGCTTTGGGAACTTAATCAAATTGCCAATCGATTAAGTATTGCTCAACAACACCGCAGTTCGCTGACCATTGATCCCTCGGTGAAGCAAAAAACTGGAGAGGTCAACGGCGAAATCAGTTATGAACTGGCGACCCCAAATCAACAGATGCTGATGTCATTACTCGCTGCACGGGAGATTATGGGCAATTTAACTTTGGAATTGTCATCGACGAAGCCCAGAGTGGAACGGGAATGGTTGACTGCTTTGGGGTTGCTGACTCTGGAGATTTCTTATTATCCCCGGATGAAAAATGTTTCTTCTGTGGTAAAAGTTGCCGCGACTCTACCGTGTGGTGGCTCGGTGAGATTGAGCAATGGTCAAAGTCAGACTAAATCAGAAAGAGCGAACCCAGGAGAATTAAGTATTGAGTTGTGCGTTAGCGAAGCTATCGCGTCAGCGAATCGCGATCTTGAGCAAAATTATTTATTGGAAGTACATTTAAACAATCCAGAGCAAAATTCGTTGACCTTTGCGGTTTACATAATGCCATCCGGCACGCTTCGCGAACGGAAATAGATCGCCGACCATAATGTCAGCCTCGCGGGAGTCAAGGGAGACTGCGGTTGTCTCTGAGGAGTCTGAATCCTGGGTCAAATAGTCTGAAAATCTTGAGATTCGGTTGACGGTTGATGGAATATATGGGTTAACCTGAAAAAATGGTGAGACGGGTCTGAGGATCTTTCGATCCATCGGTTGACAAATTCAACGTTTGACTTTTCTAGTGCCATCCGGCACGCTTCGGGAACAGGATTCTATGGTTTTTGGCTCATTCGGGCAGCGTCTGCGGCAAAGGTTACGCCAGACTGAATCATCCACAGTGGTCATTGAGGACTCAATTTGGTTACGAGTGCTGGTTCAGGCTTTGGTGATTGTGGGCATCGTCGCCACAGATGTGGCGGCTGAAACTCAAATGAGTGTTTGGGCAGTTCCCGCAGGAATTGCCGCTGCGGTTTGGAGTTGGTACCGTCGTCGCCATCGCAATACTTGGGTTAAGTTTTTGCTGGCGATTGGGATGCTGGTGGCTTTGTTTGCTTTCTTTGCTGACTTGTTTCAGCAGCAAAATGATACGCGGTTGGTGCTGGCACAATTGCTGATTCAAGTGCAGGTACTTCATAGTTTTGACTTACCCCGCCGTCAGGATTTAGGCTATTCGATGGTGATTGGCTTGATTTTGCTGGGGGTGGCGGGGACTTTGAGTCAGACTTTGGCTTTTGCGCCGTTGTTGCTGGTATTTTTGGCGATCGCCCTACCGACTTTAGTATTAGATTATCGATCGCGCCTTGGTTTGTCCCTGGGTATTCCCCTGACCAACGCACCGAAAACTGGAAAATCAGTGAAAACCCGCAATCTGCTCAAGTTGTTGAGCGCTGATTTATCTCCGAAACGTTTAGGGGCTTTTTTACTGGTGATTGTCAGTTTAGGGCTGGGGATTTTTGCGGTGTTACCTCGGTTTCCTAGTTATCAAATTCAAACATTTCCAGTTTCTTCAGGAATTGAACTGGATGGCAATTTCCAAAGCGGCAGTATTAGAAATCCGGGTTATGGGGAAAATGGAGCGACGGATGGCAGTGGCGGTAGTGATGGCACCGATAGATCCGGTGAGGTAGATGATACTTTCTACTATGGATTTAATACCCGGATTAACCAAAATTTGCGGGGTCAGATGAAACCCAAAGTGGTGATGCGGGTGCGATCGCAGTCTCCGGGTTTTTGGCGGGCTTTGGCGTTCGATCACTACACGGGTCAGGGCTGGGAAATTTCCCGGAATGAGCAAGTGGAAGAACTCAGCCGACCGGGTTGGACTTATCGCTTTTCTGTCTTCATCCCCAGAAGAAACCGGGCGAAGTTGGAATCGGTGGTGCAAACTTATGTGATTTTGGCAGACCTGCCGAATATTATTCCGGCAATGGCAGATCCCACGGAGATTTATTTTCCCACCCCCACAATCGAATTAGATACAGAAGGTAGTTTGCGTGCTCCAGTAAATTTAGCCGATGGATTGACTTACTCGGTGGTTTCCGAGGTCCCCTATCGCGATCGCACCGCCTTAAATTCGGCCTCGACCAATTATCCCAAATCAATTCCACCATATTATTTGCAAGTACCGCCGGAAATTCTGCCGGAGATTCGTCAATTTACCGAAGAAATTCTGGAAAAACACCGCCAAGAACTAAAAGCTAATGCCCAAAGAGCGGGCAGTGACCCATCTCAGGCGGCTAATTTAGATTCTGTTTATGAAAAAACTCTTTATTTAGCCCAATATCTGAAGCAAAGATATGCACCTCCATCTAATCAACCAGACCTGCCGTTTTTATTGCCAGACCAAGATTTAGTCAAAGCCTTTTTATTTGATTGGAAATGGGGCTATCCCGACCACTACTCTACGGTCTTAACGGTGATGCTGCGTTCTATTGGCATTCCCGCACGATTAGTGGCTGGGTTTGGTCAAGGTCAATTTAATCCGTTTACGGGATATTACGTTGTTCGCAATACCGATGCTTATGCCATGACCGAGGTGTATTTTCCCGGTTATGGTTGGTTTGCCTTCGATCCCATTCCAGGCCATGATTTAATTCCCCCGTCGGTGGAGGAAAACCAAACTTTTGGCGTCTTGCGCCAGTTTTGGCAATGGGTGGCCGGTTGGTTGCCATCCCCGGTTACAGGGGTGTTGCAATATCTGTTTCGGGCGATCGCCACGATCGTCTTTACCACTTTTGGCTGGTTATTTGGATTACTGGCAAAAGGTTGGATCGGTTTTTTTGCCTTTTTGCTGGCCATCACTGGTTTAGGATTCTTACTGTGGCTGAGTTGGACTGGTTGGCAAAATTGGCGTAAGCAGAGATTTTTAGGGAAATTGCCCCCAATTGTCCGGTTATATCAACAAATGCTCGACTGGTTAGCGGTCAAAGGTTATCGTAAATCATCGGTTCAGACCCCGTTTGAATATGCCCAGATGCTACGAGAGCACTTTAACCAAGAGGATGCAGCAGCGATCGCTCGAATTTCTACGGCTTATGTATCTTATCGCTATGGTGGGGTTACAGCCAATTACGAGGATTTACTTCGCTATTTTCAAGGGTTGAAAGCCCGAAACGCGCAGAAACTTGGTTAACTGATGACATAAAATTGGCCGATCCCTTTAGGAACGGACAAACAAGTTGGAAAATAGCAGTAGGGGCGAACAGCCGTTCGCCCCTACAACATATACTTGACACCACTTTACCGTGACTCAAAAAAAATATCACGCTCAAATCTACGTCACTCTTAGACCTTCAGTATTGGATCCGGCGGGAACCGCTGTGGAGTCGGGACTGAAGAATATGGGATACCATAATGTCGAAGGTGTCCGAATTGGTAAATATATTCAGTTGACGATTACCTCTGCTACGGAGGAAGCCGCGAGAAAACAACTGGATATCGTCTGCGATCAACTTTTGGCCAACCCAGTGATTGAAAATTATTGCGTTGAGTTGACCGAAATTGGTCTGCTAGAGGAGGCAACAGCATGAAATTTGGCGTGCTGGTTTTTCCCGGATCCAACTGCGATCGCGATGTGGTCTGGGTGACAGAAGGTTTACTGAAGCAACCCACCCGCTTAGTTTGGCATCAGGATCAGGATATTGCCGATATTGATGTGGTAGTGGTTCCGGGGGGTTTCAGTTATGGGGATTATTTGCGTTGTGGCGCGATCGCCCGTTTTTCTCCCGTAATGAATGAAGTCGTCAAACACGCGGAACAAGGGAAATGGGTCATTGGCATTTGTAATGGCTTCCAAGTCTTAACGGAAGTGGGACTGCTACCCGGTGCCCTGACCCGCAATCGAGATTTACATTTTATCTGCGATCGCGCTCCCTTAAAAGTCGAACGCACTAACCTACCTTGGACTTCTGGCTATTCTCCCGGTGAAATTATTACCTTGCCCATTGCCCACGGAGAGGGGTGCTACTATGCCGATGCTGATACCCTAAAACAACTCGAAGACAATCAACAAGTTTTATTCCGGTATTGTACGGCTAACGGTGAAATTAATTCCGAGGGAAATCCCAACGGTTCCTTAAATAATATTGCCGGAATTTGTAACCAAAAAGGCAATGTTGTGGGGATGATGCCCCACCCAGAAAGAGCCGCCGATCGAGCGATCTTGCATCCGCAACGCTTCGCGAACGGTGGCACTGATGGCCTCAAATTATTTCAGGGCATATTAGCCGCTGCTACGGCTGCGGTTGCTTAAACACAGAAACCCGGTTTCGCCGATGTCACCTTCAAGAAACCCGGTTTCTTGAAGAAACCGGGTTTCTCCGACTTTTCACTTATTTATCAGGAGTTTATTGTGAGTGAATCAATTATTCAATTAGTCGATACATTGCCCAGCAATAACCTGACCGTAAAAGTTCTCAACGCTTTAGATTATGTGATTCCGGGTAAATGGCAGAATGTTGTCGGTTTTGACAACACTATTAAAGCTGTCACCGGGGTCAGTGATGCGAATAAAATTATGCAAATTCGCAATCGGGCAATTGAACTTTATAATGATAAATCAAAAGGCTATCAACAAGCGATTTGGCTTTACCAAACCGTTGATGGTGCAGACAAAGCAATGGGCGCAGCGGCAATGGCCAATAAGGTTGGGGAGAAAATTGGCTTTCTCTCTTTTTTAAATAAATTAACCCCAAAAGCTGACACCATACAATCCGTTGATTTATGTCTAAAAATTGTGGTAGAACTACTCGCTTATGCCAAAATAAATGGTTTACCCAGTATTAATCCCAAAACATTTGCCACGGAAATTAATCAGCATTATACCGATGCAGCTTTGATGCGAATGGCCGCTTTAGTTTGTATTGATGGCCTCGTTCCTCTTGGCCCAAATTTTCTGCAAAAAGTGCAGAATACCTTGAGCAGTGAGGGTCAAAGTGCTTTCACCAGCAATCCAGTTTTTAGTTCCGTCAGCAGTTTGATTCCTGGAGAGGATAAATTAGGCTTTATTTCTAACAGTTTTGGAGCCGTTAGTGGCTGGATGACTAATTTAGTGGGATCCGCTGGTTTAACCCCGCAAAATGTTTTTTCTCATCTGGAAGGTTTTATTGAATTTTCCGATGATAAATTGGATTTTGTCGCCGCTTTTCTCGATCAAGCGACGAATTATTATGAGCATACGGGAATTCAAACCGTTGCCCGTGCATTGATTCGCGAAGCAGCGAAAGGCATTTAGGATTTTTTTCGGCAAAGAAACCCGGTTTCTTCTTGAAACCGGGTTTCTTTATGTTGCGGCACAGAAACCGGGTAAATTCGGCGAAACCCGGTTTCTTGTTCATTAACCCCGCATTTTTTCTGACCAAACACGAGTGGGCAGTCCCCAAACATAAATAAAGCCTTCAGCCGCTTTATGATCGAATTGATCTTCAGCGCCATAAGTTGCCAAATCCATGCTGTAGAGAGAGTTGGCCGATTTACGACCGACGATGGTGGCACTGCCTTTAAAGAGTTTGACTCGTACTGTACCAGAAACTCGCTCTTGAGTATTTTGGATGAAAGCATCTAAGGCCAATTTCAGCGGGCTATACCACAGACCGTTATAAATTAGATGGCCATAAGTTTCTTCGATGCCACGTTTGTAGTGAGCCACATCTTTGGTTAAGCAAAGACTTTCTAGATCCCGGTGGGCTTGAATTAACACCAGTAAGCCCGGGGCTTCATAAATTTCCCGCGATTTGATCCCTACTAGGCGGTTTTCCACCATGTCAATGCGACCAATTCCATGTTGACCGACGATTTCATTCAGTTGGACGATCAGGCTGACGGGATCGAGGGTTTGGCCGTTGAGACTGGTGGGAATTCCTTGTTCAAAGCCAATTTCTACATAGTCTGGCTGGTCGGGGGTGTCTGCGATCGCCTTAGTCAGGGCATAGATTTCTTCCAGGGGTTCATTCCAGGGATCTTCTAACGGCCCTGCTTCAATACTGCGTCCTAAAATATTGCGGTCAATACTGTAAGGGGAAGACTTTTTCACGGGAGAGGGAATGCCAAACTTTTCCCCATAAGCGATGGTTTCTTCCCGACTCATCCCCCATTCTCTGGCTGGGGCTAAGACTTTGATATTGGGGTTGAGGGCAGCGATCGCCACATCAAACCTTACTTGGTCATTGCCTTTGCCGGTGCAACCGTGGGCCACCGCATCGGCCCCATATTTTTCCGCCACCTCGACCAACATTTTAGCAATCAGCGGTCTGGCTAAAGCGGTGGATAGAGGATAGCGATTTTCATACAAGGCATTTGCTTGAATCGCCGCGAAAGCATAATCTTTGACAAATACTTCCTTGCCATCCATCACCAAAGATTCACTGGCGCCATATTTGAGGGCTTTTTCCTGAATCG
The DNA here is from genome assembly GCF_040564635.1 of Planktothricoides raciborskii GIHE-MW2. Lineage (NCBI taxonomy): Bacteria > Bacillati > Cyanobacteriota > Cyanophyceae > Oscillatoriales > Oscillatoriaceae > Planktothricoides > Planktothricoides raciborskii. The sequence goes on along the minus strand of NZ_CP159837.1, from coordinate 3,160,946 downwards.
GTTTGAGTTCGTCTCCCTGACCGAGATCCGCCGCCAGGGTAATCACTTCTTCAACGCCCCATTCTTTTTTCAGGTAAGGAATACAGACGGTGGTATCGACTCCGCCCGAATACGCTAATACAACTTTAGTAGCGCGACCCATTATGTTTTCACTCCTACAAGAAACAAATTTTTATTATCAACCCATTTTTACCAAAGCAGTGTCAAGATTTCTCTAGATTTATATCTTCTTAAGAATTCCTCAGCCAAAAGCCTGGTTTAAGGTTAGGAGTGAGAATTATTGTGGACTCAGTATCGTAGGCGATCGCTCCCCTGTTCGCTTTCTACACGCGATCGCTGCTAAAATTTCCCTAAGATTTAACAAAATTCAATTTCCCCAAATGTTATGAAAACATTACATTGTCAAGCGCAAACCTTAAACAACAACCTCAAACAAAAAGCGGGCTAATTCATTGACCAATGTCCTGAAAATTTCACCATCAATCTTTTGAACCTGATATAAATCAGGCAAAATTTACTTGATGCCCATGAAATTAGCCTATAATCTTGCGTCAGAAAAACGAAAATATATCGACATAACCTAAGCTGGAAACAATTTTTTAAAAATTACTATAATTTTTTGAAAAAAATTTAATCATAATGAAAAAAACAATCGTCGGCATTATGGGACCGAGCCTCGGTGCCACTGAAATTAATCTAAAAAATGCTTATAAACTCGGAAAATTGATTGCCGAAAACGGCTGGGTATTACTTACAGGAGGCAGGAAATCCGGGGTGATGGATGCGGCCAGTCTGGGGGCAAAATCCGCCAATGGTCTGACTATTGGGATTCTACCGGAAGCGGATACGCAAAATATTTCTGATGCGGTAGATATTGCCATTGTCACCGGGATGGGTAGCGCCCGCAATAGTATTAATGTGCTTTCGTCTGATGTGGTGATTGCTTGTGGCATTGGAGCGGGAACTGTATCAGAAATTGCCCTAGCAATTAAAGCGAATAAGCCAGTAATTTTGTTAAATAATGAACCAGAAAGTCAAGTTTTTTTGCAATATTTATCCCCGAAAAATGTTATGATTGTTACGGCCCCTGAAGAGGCGATAGCGCAAGTTAGGCAACTGCTCAACAATCAAGCAGCAACAATTAAGAATCAACAATCAACCAACAACAATAGAATCCCTACCCAACAACAATAGAATCCCTACCCAACAACAATAGAATCCCTACCAAATAACAAATAACAAATAACCAATAACAAATAAAGCGCCTGAGTTGCCTCAGACGCCTTATATAAAATCAAAACAATGCCTAGTTGATTAAAATTAACCGTTCAAGGCTTCAGCACCGCCAACCACTTCCAGGAGTTCCTGGGTAATAGCGGCTTGTCGGGCTTTGTTATAACTCAGGGTCAATGTACTGATTAATTGGCTGGCATTTTCACTGGCGTTGTTCATCGCCGTCATCCGGGCTGCCAATTCACTAGCGGCGGCCTCTTGTAAGCCTCGCAGCAGTTGATTATTCAAATACAATGGCAACAAAGCATTGAGAATTTGGGCAGGATCTTGTTCAAAGATCATATCCCGAGGGAAGCTACGAACAGAGGGAGTGAATTTTTCCCGTTCCACTTGAAATTGTCCGCCTCTGGTGGTTAAACGGAACATTTCATCGTCAGCAACTTCTAAACCTTGAGGATCCAAAGGTAACAGAGTTTGGACGACGGGACGAGAACTAATCAAAGACACAAACTTGGTATAGATTAATTCCACCCGATCCACACTTTCCGAGAGGAACAAAGACAGAAGTTCATCGGCAATTTGAGAAGCTTCTGTGGCTGTGGGAATTTGTTCTAAACCCGTATAGTTAGCATCAATCGGTTGATTGCGGCGTTGGAAATATTGAGTAGCTTTGCGACCGACTAACACAAATTTATAATCGAGTCCTTCAGCTTTCAGTTCTTTCGCCCGAGCTTCAGCGCGTTTGATCAGGTTACTGTTGTAACCGCCACATAAACCGCGATCGCCGGTGACAACCAACAGACCGACGGTGCGAACTTCCCGCTTTTGCAGCAAAGGCAGATCCACATCTTCAAACTTCAGACGGGACTGGAGACCATAGAGCACCTGAGCCAATTCATCAGCAAAAGGACGAGTCGCGGTCACTTGTTGTTGTGCCCGACGCACCTTAGCTGCTGCCACCAAGCGCATGGCTTCGGTAATTTTTTTGGTATTTTTAACTGACTGAATGCGATCGCGAATCGTTTTGAGATTTGCCATAATTTTTCCCCAGAATTGCGGAATTGCGAAAGGGTTGTAGGGGCAAAGCATTCGGGCAACAATTTCTGGAAAAAACCCCAAATTTAATATCCGAATGCTTTGCCCTTACAAAAATCAAAATTAAATTAGGGTTCTAGGGGCAAAGCATTCGGGCAACAATTTCTGGAAAAAACCCCAAATTTAATATCCGAATGCTTTGCCCTGTGGATTAGGGCAAAGCATTCGGGCAACAATTTCTGGAAAAAACCCCAAATTTAATATCCGAATGCTTTGCCCCTACAGTAAGGGCAAAGCATTCGGGCAAAAGCACACTGTTATAATCAGGAATTAATTGCCGAATGCTTTGCCCCTACAGCCCCTACTGAAGACCGGAACCATTGCTTACGCAGTGGCTAGAAAGGTTTGCTTATATTCTTTAATTCCTTCCTTGAGCAGATTTTCCGATGTTTCGTCTAATGCCTTAGACTTCTGAACAGTTTCGCAATATTGGGACTTATTATTCCGCAAATATTCCCGTAGACCTTTGGTAAATTCCACCACTTTGTCAGCGGGAATCTCATCCAAATATCCATTGATCCCGGCATAAATCACTGCCACTTGTTCATTCAAAGGCAGGGGAGAATTTTGCGATTGCTTGAGAATTTGGCGCAAACGCTGACCCCGGGCCAACTGGTTCTGAGTGGCGGCATCCAAATCGGAGGCAAACTGAGAAAATGCTTCTAATTCGGCAAACTGAGCTAGTTCCAGCTTAATTTTACCGGCCACTTTTTTCATGGCTTTGGTTTGAGCGGCAGAACCCACCCGAGACACGGAAATACCGGGGTTCACTGCTGGACGCTGACCGGAGTTAAACAAGTCAGACGACAAGAAGATTTGACCATCGGTAATCGAAATCACGTTGGTGGGGATATAAGCAGAAACGTCACCGGCTTGAGTTTCAATAATGGGCAGCGCGGTCATGCTGCCACCGCCCAAAGCATCACTCAGCTTGGCAGCCCGTTCCAGCAAGCGAGAGTGGAGATAGAACACATCTCCGGGATAGGCTTCACGACCGGGAGGACGACGCAACAGCAAGGACATTTGACGATAGGCAACGGCTTGCTTGGAGAGGTCATCATAGATCACCAAGGTGGCTTTGCCTTTGTACATAAAGTATTCGGCCATTGCGGCGCCGGTGTAGGGAGCCAGGTATTGCAAAGTAGCGGGCTCACTCGCGCTAGCGGCGACCACGATGGTGTAGTCCATCGCGCCCTTTTCTTGCAGACTGTCGATCACCTGAGCCACGGTGGAGGATTTTTGACCGATCGCCACATAGACACAGATCACATCTTCTGATTTTTGGTTAATGATCGTGTCAATCGCGATCGCGGTCTTCCCAGTTTGGCGGTCGCCAATAATCAGTTCCCGCTGTCCGCGTCCGATGGGAATCATGGAGTCAATAGCCGTAATCCCCGTTTGCATCGGTTCATACACAGACCGGCGTTCAATAATCCCAGGAGCCGGGGATTCAATCAAACGAGTTTCGGTCGTATGAATGTCACCTTTGCCATCAATGGGACGACCCAGGGCATCCACCACTCGGCCAATCATGGCTTCTCCCACAGGCACCTGAGCAATTTTGCCCGTTGCCGTCACCGAGGAGCCTTCTTGGATATCATGGCCTTCACCCATCAACACGACACCCACGTTGTCTTCTTCTAGGTTCAGGGCGATGCCAACCGTACCATCTACAAATTCGACCAGTTCCCCAGCCATCACCTGTTCTAGGCCATAGACCCGGGCAATTCCGTCTCCCACCTGTAATACTGTACCGACGTTAGAAACCTTAACGTCTTGATCATACTGTTCAATTTGCTGGCGAATAATATTGCTGATTTCGTCAGGTCTGATGCTGATCATATCTTTAACGACTTGTTTATTGATTATTGGCTGTGGACGTTTAACGCTTAATTGACGATTTAACTCTGACGATTTAACTCGCTTGAAGTTGACTGTGCGTAGAAGGTGACAGTCAACCGCAAACGATGGAACGTCACAGAGTTTTATGTCGGACTATTCAAACGCATCCCAATTCGCCGCAGTTGTCCCCGCAAACTCGCATCAATGACTTGAGAGCCGACTTTAATAATCACACCCCCAATTAATTCATTGTCCAGCTTGACTTCGAGTTCCACCTGATTGGCGTTGGCGATCGCTTTGACCCGATCTTTCACCGCCTGCTTTTGGGCATCGTTTAGTTCGCAAGCACTTGTGACTTCAGCGAGTACCGTTTGATTCAGCTTACGGAGAATTGCCAGATATTGTTGGCAAATTCCGTCTAAAAATAGGATGCGTCTGCGATCAACCAGCAGTTTCAAAAAGTTCACGGTGTAGGGATGAATTTGATCGCCTACAATCTGGTTAATCACCGCTTTCTTGACATCTGGCTTAATCAAAGGATTGGCCAAAAGGTCATTGAGTTCGGCGGACTCTTGCAGTAGACTCAGCAAAGAACGCACATTTTCCCCGATTTCTTCGGTGAGATTGTGGGTTTGCGCCACAGACATTAAGGCTTGTGCGTATGGTTCGAGAACTTGTGCTTGTACAATGCTCATGAACCACCTCCGAGCAGTGCAATACTGCGATCGATTAACTTTTGCTGTTTGCCTTCGTCTAGCTGAGTTTTCAATTGGTTTTCCACGTTCTGTAAAGCCATTGCGGTCACTCGTTGACGCAATTCAGCGATCGCTTTTTCTTGAGCAGCAGTGAGATCCTGAACCGCTTCCGCTTGCAACCGCTCAATATCTTTTTGAGCCTGAGCTAAAATAACTTCTTTAGCTGCTTTAGCTTTTGTTTCAGCTTCAGCGCGGATCCTATTCGCTTCAGCTTGCGCCTCTCCAAGGAGCTGCTGTTTTTCTGCCAAAGCGGCAGCCGCATCTTTTTGGCGTTTTTCCGCTTCAGCGATCGTTGAGGCGATCGTTTCCCGCCGTTCAGCCAGGATTTTTCCCAACACGCCACGGCCAAAGTAAACCAATACACCTATAACAATGATCAGGTTAACAACGTTGGTTTCAAATATGTCTAAATTTAGACCGAAACCGCCTTTTGAAGCTGCCTCCGCATGGGCCAGCAACCAAAAATTACCCATGATAGTCTATTGATTACTCCCTTAATTAGTGCGGTTCTCAGTTTTTATAAGTTAATATCGAGAAAGTTGTCATAATTATGAGTCCCTTTCTCAACCCTAACTATTGACCAACTCAGAACCTAAGAGTCTTTCTAGAATCTGGCGGCTCAAAGCATCGACTTGTTGCTCTAAAGAAGCCAATGCTTCTTGTTTTTGCTGGTTGATTTCTTTTTGAGCCTGTTCCCGTTGGTTTTGGGCTGCTTGCATAGCAGCGGCTATTTCACTCGCTGCCATTTTTTGGGCATCTGCTTGGGCTTGGGCAATAATTTGTTGAGCCTGCTTACGGCTACTGGCAAGCTCTTGCTCATATTGTTTAGCGAGTTGTTCAGCTTTGGCCAAGCGTTCTTTCGCCTCTTGTTTGTTAGAGCGGATATATTCGTCTCGCTCATCAATTGCTTGAGTAAGGGGCTTGTAAAAGATTGCGTTTAAGATAGCCGCCAGAATCAGAAATTGTAATGCCATGAAAGGCAAGGTGGCGTTAAAATCAAACAGCCCACCTTCCGCAGCCTCTTCTACGGCTAGTAGGATTGTCCAGTGCGTCATATCAAATCGGCACCAAGGGTGCTATTGGGTTGAGCTTATTATTGACAAAACAGAAAAAATCCTTGTATGTAGAGACGTTACCGTTGCTGAGTAACTGGTACACAGGGTGATGGCTCTGCTCACGTGGTGGCATTCGTTGCCTCTTGGTGACAGGATCCGTCTCACGATTGCTTAGGGGCGTAACGTCTCTACCTACAAGAAGGGCTATATTTTACGCAAAGGGGTTAGCAAACAGTAGCACCAGTGCTACCACCAAGCCGTAAATCGTCAGTGCTTCCATGAAAGCCAAGCTCAACAGCAGGGTGCCACGAATTTTTCCTTCAGCTTCTGGCTGACGAGCAATGCCTTCCACAGCTTGTCCTGCGGCATTACCTTGACCTAGACCAGGACCGATCGCAGCCAAACCAACAGCCAGAGCAGCAGCGATAACGGAAGCAGCAGCAGTTAATGAATCCATGACTTTTCCTTAGTAGAGTACAAGTTAAACGACACAACGAAATTTATTTAAAGGGGCAAAATTTGCTTTGCCCAGGGCGATAAACATTGCGGGCGCAAGCGTTGCGCCCCTACAGCGTTTGCACCGGAGTCGGTGAGTAAACATTTAGACAAGACTGATTTGGTCTGTCCAATAATTACTCGTGATGCTCTTCGCCATGACCTTCAATCGCCTCTCCGATGTAAGCCCCGGCCAGGGTGGCAAAAATTAATGCCTGAATTGCACTGGTGAATAACCCTAAAATCATCACCGGCAGGGGGATGAATAAGGGAACCAGCAGAATAAACACTGCCACCACCAATTCATCGGCTAGAATGTTACCAAATAGACGGAAACTCAGCGAGAGGGGTTTGGTAAAATCTTCTAGGATGTTAATTGGCAGAAGAATCGGCGTAGGCTGAATATACTTCGAGAAGTATCCCAAACCACGTTTCTTCAGTCCAGCGTAGAAATACGCCAAGGACGTCAGCAGAGCCAATGCTACGGTGGTATTGATGTCACTGGTGGGAGCCGCTAATTCTCCGGATGGCAAGTGGATTAGTTTCCAGGGAACTAATGCACCTGACCAGTTAGAAATAAAAATGAACAGAAACAAAGTGCCGACAAAAGGCACCCACGGACGATACTCTTTTTCGCCGATTTGGGTTTTGGTCAGATCCCGGATAAAGTCCAGGGCATATTCCATCACGTTCTGGATGCCGCTCGGTACTCGTTGGATATTCCGAGTGGCGGCGAAGGATGCAACTATCAGTACAGCAATTACGAACCAGGAGGTCATTAATACCTGCCCGTGTAACTTTAAATTGCCTAACTGCCAGTAAAAGTGTTGGCCTACTTCTAATTCGGCGAGTGGAACAAGGTTAAATGTGTTTAACACCTCGATCATGTCCATTCAGGGATTTTCCCCGGAGGGAGTTGAGGTTTTCAATAGGTTTCTGACTTACTTAGATTCAGGCAGAAGGGTCGTTCGCAATACATAGACGATGATCGCAGCTTTATAAGTCAGAAATCCCAAAAATATGGGAATTATCTGTAGCTGATTCAATTGGGTGGCCAGTATCATCAAGCCAACAAACAGCCCTAGCCTGCCAGAGATTAATGGCGGAGCGGAACCGTTTATTTTCCCAACGTCTCTTGCCAACATTCTCAAGTAAACCACACCTGCGATCGCGCCGAGCAAATAATTCAATGCCATGTTTAGGGAGTAACCCCACCAAGTTGACATGAATATGATGGCCGTCATTGCTAGGGTGACTAATAACAACTGGTTTTGCAGGTCGTAATAGTCTTGCATTGCGGCATTTGGCTGGTTGTCCGCAGCCTCACTGGTGGTGAGTTGTTCTGCGGCAGCAAGGGTTGGTTCAGGAGAGTTATCAGGCAAATTCACAAGCTAAAATAAATTTTGACCAGATCGTTGACTGGTATGGAACAGACCACAAAAGATAATATCATGCCGTGCTGACAATGCTAAAAAAAAATTAAATAGGTATTTTTCTATATCGATAAAATGTAAATTTTTCACTTTTTTCTTGCTTTAATTAAAAAACTTGTCTTATCTATTTATTAGTAAAATTTTTTATTGATATTTAATTTGCATTAAAAAAGTAAAAAAAAGATTTACTCTGCTCCAGATTTAGCTAAAATCCGCCAAGAAGTAAGTATTCCTTGACATTTTCTCCTGATTTATCAAAAAATCGCCCATGAAGTTGTTTAGCGGCGGGAAATTATCGAGGGTATGGGATCTATCGGCGTGGGTCGCCAAACAGCAGCGATCGCCCCTACCCCAGAAACCCAAAACATGGGTTATAGTTTGGCGATCGCATAATTAATTATTACGTATCTGTCACAGAATATTGGCAGCATAAATATTGCAGCAAAATTATATGCAACAAATATCGTTCTAGCTTTTTGACAACTCCCCTGCCTAAAGGCGAGGGGATTCTCGCGTCATAGGGAGAGTCTAGAAGGAGTATAAACTCCAACCCCGACCTCTTTACCCTCGACGAGCGTTGGTACGACCTGCCCGACCGCACTTAATCCTCTTTGTTTGACCAGAATTGCGGCGGCCACATCTCTATCGGTGGTGTAGCCGCAATTATGGCAATAATGGACTCGTTGAGACAATTTCTTCCTACCACAGTTCACACCGCAATTAGGACAAATTTGAATCGTCCCATTCGCATCCACCTTGGCAAAATACACCCCTCTTTTCCCACAAACATGACTGAACTGAGGATTGTCAGAAACGAACCCCAGGACGCATCCAGACAAGCTTTTCTTAAAGCTGACCGCCCTAACGCCAAGAGGTTTAAATCCTCAGCAAAAATCATGCCTACACCATCGCAGAGATGATGGGCAGTTTTGAAAAAGAAATCCTTGCGGCAATTGTGTATTTTTTCGTGGAGTAGTCCAATTTGGCGTTTAACTCTCAACCACCGTCGCGAACCTTTTTTTTGATTTTTCAATCTCCGTTGCAGCAATTTCAGCTTGCCTTCAGATGCTTTGAAAAATTTGTGTCCTTTGATGAATTCGTTTTCGCTGGTGGCGAGAAAGTGATTTCGTCCTAAATCTATCCCAATAGCATAACCATGAGGCATAACATCGGGAACGTCAACATCGCACTGGATAGTGACGGTGAGGTAATAGCCACTGGCTTTCTTGATAACTCGAATCTGCTTGCAGATAAACCCGTCGGGAATATCTCTCGATTTGCGAAATGCGACCTTACCAATCTTAGGAAGGTCTATCGTGTTTCCTTCGATAGCGTTGGGTTTAACTTGGGGAAATACGAACGACCGCATCCGCTTTTTGAAACGGGGAAACCCAAATCCTCTCTCCCACATATTCACAAAAGCAGTTTCCAATTGTTTGATGGTTTGCTGCAATACTTGAGCTTGGGGGATTTTGAGATTCTGGTTTGAGAGTTTAGCCTGAGTTAGAGATTTACACTGACTGGCATAAGTTGGCCGTTTCGCTTCTGGAGAGATGATATATTCTGACTGAATCGAACATCGGTCGATCGGACACTTTCTACTGTTCACCCAGTCTTTCCTTTCCTTCAGCGCATAGTTATAAACCGAACGACAAACATCTAGCCACTCATCAATAGTGGTGGCTTGCCCCCAAGTCGGTATTAACTTTTACTGATAGGAAAGTAAGAGCATTCTAGAAAGGTTATGAGTATTTTGTCAGCATAGCATAATAAATAAAAATCCGTCCTTAAAGGACGGGGCTTTAAACCGAAAATTTTCGGTAACTATATCTGTTGCCATCCGCGATCGGCAAAAATCCGATGGTTCAGAAGCAGCAGGGGATGCAATTATTTTTGTCCCCTTGCTTATTTCTTTGGGTAGACTGGATGACTGAAGCGATCTTAGCTAGGCGATGATTCACAAATAGTGAGTAAAGATAAATCTCTATGCTTCACAAATATTGAGTAAAGATAAATCTCTATAGTTTGGGAAAAATCCCGATCGTTAGCGGATCATTTTTTGTCTAAATCGTCTGTAGCGCTATTTTAATTAGAAAGTCTCTTCAAATCTCTGATTTAGGCGATCCGCAAGCAAAATCAAAAAACCGGCCAGTTGTATTGGCCACGGGGCGAGAATAATCCCACAAATCAATAGAATGGCGGCGAGGGAAGCGGCCATTACCACCACGGTTTCTTCATGGGTATGACGTATTAGCCAAACAAAGAGAAAACCTGATACTAGAGTGACTAAGTAAGGAGGCATAGTTGCTGTTTCCTCATAAAAGGTAAGTGAAGTGTATAAGAAAACACATATTTTTTTGAGATTTTTTGATTGTAGCATTCGCTACTCTTTTGTAAAGAGATGATTGTCTGGAAGTTATGACAAATATTCATAATATTAAGAAAATAAAAAAATGGTATAAGTATGGCTTGTCAAAGGGTTTAAGCATTATTAGGCGATCAAAAACAGCAATTTTTGGAGAAAATTTTCCGCCAAGTCAAGCAATTGAGTTGTTAGCCAAACGTGGCGATCGCACGGAATTTGATTGGTTGAAGCCAGACTCACATTGCAGAGGTCAAGGTTCTGAGTAATGATTCAGAAAATAAGTTAGGGATTAAAACCGCATAAAGCTTACATCGTAAACCTTTGAGGTATTTTTTCCCGAAAATAAATTTCCCCAGATTCAGGGGTTGATGATTGGCTGATTCTGGAGAAAACTATGACTAAATTTTGATTACATATTCATTACATTTTTATTACATTTTTATTACATAGTCTGATAACTATGATGTAGGCTATAGGTTATATGTCAATTTTGCTGCGGTTGTCACCGCGAATTTGGCTGGGGAAGATCGGTCAGTGATCGACAGGATCCTACCCACTCAGTTTAGTCATCCTGGTACTGAACACCCCTTGACTCTATAAACCCCATCAACTTTTACACTGTTCTGACGGCGCTGTTCACGATAAATTAGAAAAGAAATTCGTATCCAACAACAATTAGGAGATCAATGGTTAGTCCAGACCAAGTAGAGGCAATGCTGAAAGCGGCATTACCGGACGCTGAAGTGCAGGTTCAAGATTTAACCGGCACCCGCGATCACTATCAGGTAGTTGTGGTTTCATCAGCATTTGCCGGGAAAACCATCGTCAAACAGCATCAAATGGTCTATGGCGCCCTGCAAGAAGCCATGTCTAGCGAAGCGATTCATGCTTTAAGTATGAAAACTTATACCCCAGAAGATTGGCAACAAGTTACCCAAGCGGTCTAGGTAAAATGAGATTGGACGGGTCAAAATCCGTTGACCGCGATCGCCTGCCTCAATTTTTCGTCTGTTTTTCCTAGAAGCGTGAAGATAGCGCTAAAATTTATCCCTAGAACGTACAACCAATCAGATAGTAAGACCCAAACATGACTCCGGAACTGAAAGAGCGAATCGATAATTTAGTCCATCAGAACAAGATTCTGGTGTTTATGAAGGGCAATAAACTCATGCCCCAGTGTGGTTTTTCTAATAATGTAGTCCAGATTTTGAATACTCTGGGTGTTCCTTACGAAACTGTTGATGTTTTGGAGGACTATGAGATCCGTCAGGGGATTAAAGAATATTCAAACTGGCCAACCATTCCCCAAGTTTACCTGAATGGGGAATTTATTGGGGGTTCTGATATTATGATTTCTCTTTATCAGAAAGGTGAGTTGCAACAAATGGTAGAAGTTGCATTGGCCTCTTAGATTTCCAGATTTTTTGACTAAAAAAATCCTTGTGTTTTACACAAGGATTTTTTTATGGGATGAATTATGACAAATTGGCGGTTTAAAGCGGATGGGTCACTGGGGCGGAAATTATGCCTTGGGCTTCGAGGTAAGCCGCAACTCGGAGAATTAATGATTCATTATAAGGTGCGGCAATAATTTGCACTCCGAATGGTAGATTATTTTGGCGATCGCCTCGGCAATGAATCGGCACAGATAAGACGGGTAAACCAATAAAAGAAAGGGGTTGAGTATAGAGTCCTAAGTTGGGACGCACGAGGATTTCTTGACCATCGATCGCCATTGTTTCTTGACCAAGTTTCGGGGCAACGATGGGAGTGGTGGGGGCAAGAATAATATCGACGGTTTGGAATATTTCTCGGAGGATATCCCGAAACCATTGGCGAAATCGCTGGGATTGAATATACCAATGAGCCGGAATTAAGGCACCAGCCAAAAAGCGATCGCGGGTGGCCGGGTCAAAATCTCTGGAGCGCGATCGCAGGCGATCTAAATGGAGATTTGCTCCTTCACAGGCGGTAATCACAAATGCCGCCGCCCTTGCCCGATCTGCGGCGGGAATTGTCACATTTTGTTGCACATTTAAGCCGTTGGCAATTTGTGCAACGGCGGCAAAAACTTCCGGTTGTCCTCCTTGGGCAAAATAGTCATTAGCAACGGCTATTTTTAATCCTTCAATGCCTCGATTTAGCTGAGGTAAACAAGGGTCAGGGTCTCGGTGGGTACAAACAGAATCTTGGGGATCTTGCCCCTGAAGCAGATCAAAAACAGCGGCAATATCGCGCACAGACCGAGCAAAAGGGCCAATATGATCTAAGCTACTGGAAAATAAGAATGTACCGGCACGAGATAGCCTGCCGTAAGTAGGTTTTAAGCCAAAAATTCCACAGAGAGAAGCGGGAACTCGGATCGAACCATTGGTATCAGAACCTAAACTAATGGGGACTAATCCGGCAGCAACCGCAGCGGCTGAACCGCCGGAAGAACCCCCGGCCACACGAGTTAAATCTCTGGGATTTTTGGTGGCACCATAATGACTATTTTCGGTGACAAATCCATAAGCATATTCATCCATATTTAAGGCACCAACTAGGACGGCACCGGCTTGTTTCAGTCGGGAAATTGCGGCAGCGTCTTGAGTGGCGGGGGGATTTTCGGCGTTAATTTTTGACCCGGCTAATGTGGTTAATCCGGCGATATCAAATAGATTTTTTACGGCAAAGGGAACTCCGGCTAATAGACCCGGATCTTCGCCTGTGGCAATTTTTTGATCGATCGCTTCTGCTTGGGCGATCGCACTTTCTGAAGTTATCGCCGTAAAACAATTTATCGGGGGATTTTTCCGGGCAATTTGGGCTAATGTATCCAGGATAACGGCTTTGGCGGTGATTTCTTGGTTTTTCACAGCGGTGGATATCGCGATCGCATCACCGTTGTTCAGGTCTATGCTCATTTTCAATTAGTGTTTAATCAGAATCTTTGGCGGCGGCTAAAAGTTTACTCAATTCAAATCAATTTAAGGGTCAAACTTGGGATCCGCTGCTATATTTTCCGGCAAAGGAAATTCTATCACTTGTTGAGCAATTTTAGCGATGCGTTGAAAATTAGCCACGACTCCAGCTTCACATTCTGGGGGAATAGGCAATTGGTTTAAAGCGGCAGTGTGTTGGATATAAGTTTTGAGATTAATTTCTTCCTGGTTATTCATTTCATTCAAGCACCAAAAAACATCTATTTTTTTATTTTATCTTGTTTGAGATAAATCAGAAAATTAAACCGGGTGAATTTCCACCCGATCGCGTCCGTATTTCTTGGCTTTATAACAAGCGGCATCCGCTTCACTTAAAACACTTTGTAAATTAGCAGTATTGGCATTAATTGCCACCAAACCAATACTCACCCCTATCATAAAAGTATGCTGCTCCCAAACAAACTCAAAAATATTGATACTTTCACGCATAGCATTGGCCACTCGTAGGGCTTCATTCACGGAACAATTATAAAGAATAGCGGCGAATTCATCTCCACCGAGTCGTCCCAGCACATCACTTTTTCGCAAATGACTAGATAATAAAGTGCTGATTTGACGCAGCAATTCATCTCCCGCTGCATGACCACTGGTATCGTTGACAATTTTAAAGCGATCCAGATCCAGATAACATAATGTATGTTCCAGATTATCCACTTGAGAATTAATCACTGCGGATTCTAGACGGCGTTCAAATTCCCGTCGGTTAATTAAACCTGTTAACGGGTCGTGACTCGCTTGCCAAGATAACTGACGGGCCATATTTCGCGAGTGGGTCACATCCCGAAATACTAAGACGGCTCCAACAATTTTGCCATCACTGGCCCGAATGGGGGCAGCGGTGCAATTAATTGCCAATTCTTTGCCATTTCTCACCATCAGCACACTTTCATGGGTATTATCCACAAATGTTTCGCCGAGTAATGCCGCTTCTATGGGATTTGGTAAAGGATCTTTGCTTTTTTCGTGGACAATTTTAAAGACTTCTGTCACCGGCAACCCAAAGGCTTCTTCTGCTTCCCAAGTAAGGATTTCTTCTGCCATTTGGTTGATTAATTGAATGTAACCATGAGCATCGGTGGTAATCACTCCTTCGCCAATGGATTGTAAGGTGACTTGGGCTAATTCTTTTTCTTGAAATAATGCTTGTTCTGCCCGTTGGCGATCGCGAATTTCTCGCCGCAGTTTTTGGTTGGCTTGGGTCAACGCTGCGGTGCGTTTGGCCACTAATTCCTCCAAATTTTCTTTATACTGCCAAAGCTGTTCTTCCGCTTGCTTGCGTTCCGTAATTTCTTGGCCACTAATAATTGCCCCTAGCGCTTCTCCTTGAGTATCAAATAACGGCGTCATATTCCACAATAAAATAGGCTGACTATTACCATCTTTGGTAATTCCCGGTAATTCCAAATCTCTTTGCGGGTTGCCATTAAATACTTCATTGAGATAATGAGAAACTTGTTCTCGCATTTCCCACGGCACACAAATATCTAAATAACTTTCTCCTAATACTTCGATATCTTGCCAACCATAGACTCGTTCCGCTTCTAAGTTCCACTGCAAAATTCGATGATCTGGGCCGAGAAAAATAATTACACTGCCAGCGGTTTGAATCAAAGACCATAAACGTTCTTGACTTTCTCTTAAGGCTTCTTGAACTTGTTTACGGCGAATCATTTCCGCGATTAACTCATCATTAGAAGTTTGTAAGGCAATGGTGCGTTCCATCACTCTGTTTTCTAATTCATGGTTAA
This sequence comes from Planktothricoides raciborskii GIHE-MW2, assembly GCF_040564635.1. Taxonomy (NCBI): domain Bacteria; kingdom Bacillati; phylum Cyanobacteriota; class Cyanophyceae; order Oscillatoriales; family Oscillatoriaceae; genus Planktothricoides; species Planktothricoides raciborskii. The sequence goes on along the minus strand of NZ_CP159837.1, from coordinate 3,145,941 downwards.
GTTTTTGTAATTTTTCTTCCGTGCGTTGACGTTCTCTGATTTCTTGATGTAATTGTTCGTTACTTTTTATCAGTTGAATTGTTTGTTCGGCGATCGACTGTTGTAATCCTTCGATGACGCTAGACATTTCTAGGACATCAAAAACTTGGAGAATACAATGATGGGTTAACAGACCTAATACTTCTCCGCGATCGCCGCAAACCACTAATTGATGGGCTTGATGTTGCTGCATTTGCTGGTTTGCCACCCACAAAGATTCATGGGGGGCGATCTTTAATATCGGGCTACTCATAATATCTCGCGCCTGAGTTTTCTCCAAGTTTATTTCTAAAACTTGGCATTGCAAAATCTCTTGTTCTGAGACGCTCCCTACCGCCATTAAAGATTTTTGAGAAAAATTTGCCAGCCTCAGATAATTATCATGCCCATCGGAAATTAGTGGCTGAAATTCCTCACAGCCGATCGCCTTTTGCTTCCTAGTTTTATCGGGAGTTTTATCGGGAGTTTTATTGGGAGTTTTATCGGGAGTTTTATCGGGAGTTTTATCGGGAGTTTTATCGGAAGTTTTATCGGGGCTGGCGGTAATGACGATACAACTGGTTTTTTCCTTAGCCATTACTTGAATTAAACTGGCGACAGATTCGGTTTCTTCTGCTTGAATTACCTCTGCGATCATCACATCGCGGACAGTGCGCCATTGGAGTAGATTTGCCGGTTGTACGCAAGCGCGAATGGTTTCCGGGGTGACAATTCCAATCAGTTTTTGGTGGATATCTAATACCGGCAAATAGCGAATTTGATGCTCACGCAAGAGTGACAAAGCCGCAAATATATCTTGATGCTCTGTTTTCGTCAGCGTAATCACGGGGCGTCTCATCACTCGATCGATGGTGATTTGATTCGGGGTATTTAAATGATGATTTCCAATTAAATCGATGATATCTCGTTCAGTAAAAATGCCCAGTAGCTGCTGATTTTCCATCACCAGCACACAACGATGACTTCCCGTGTCGATCTGACTGGGTTCTGAAGTGAATCCAGGTAGCCGGCAGTTATGAGCATTTGCTTGGTTCATTAACTCGATGACTTGATCCAAAAGTCGGTCTGGCAAGACGATCAAGGGATTCGGATCAATTGCATTTTCTAACGGAGGGACGGAATTCCAATCGTTTTTGATAGACATGACCGATGGGGATGCACTTTCTTAGCTTGGCAGCCAAGTGGCTATTGAATTCTATAATATTCGATGTTTTATGATTAAGTTTTTAGCTCCAAGCTTGAAGCTTTAAACCAGTCAACTTCTCAGGGTTTCGCGGATCAGCGTGTCGCTTATAAGTCATCAGGTTTTAGCTATCAGGTTTTAGCTATCAGGTTTCAGGGGTCAGGTTTCAGGGGTCAGGCTTTAGGGGTCAGGTTTCAGGGGTCAGGTTTCAGGGGTCGGCTATCAGTAGGTTAACGAATAATTAATTATGATTCTTTAACAATTATTCATGGTTTTTCTTTGTGGCGATCGCTTCTTCTCCATCTAGTGCGACCTTTTAAGCGCCTAATAAGTCTCGCAAAACTCTAGCAATGCGATCGCTGCTATCGGGAACCGCGAGTTCTTGGGCTTTTTGAGCCATTTCTGGCAACAATGTGGGCGATTTGAGCAATTCTAAAACTTTTTGTTCGAGTAATTGCGCCGTTAACTCTCCTTGACTATAGGCGATCGCCGCTCCAACATCCGCAAACACCGCCGCATTAAACGCTTGATGATTTTCAGCGGCATAAGGATACGGAATCAAAATAGAAGGAGTCCGCGTCACCGCTAACTCAGTCAGGGTGCCAGCGCCAGCGCGACTAATCACCAGATTCGCCCGTTGCAAGAGTCCAGGCATCTGGTCGCAAAAAGCCCTGGCTAAATAGTGCGGATGTTGGAAACTACTCGCGTCCGGGTCATTGGTTCCGGTTTGATGGAAAATCCAGGCCCCCGCCTCTAACCATCGCGGTGCCGATTGGCGGACCAACTGATTAATCGCCACCGCCCCTTGAGAACCGCCGACGATCGCAATTAAAGGGACATTTTCCGGAATCGGTAAGTCCAAGGTCGAGGTTTCTAGAAATTGGTTTCTCACAGGTGTACCCACCATGACGGTTTTCGACCGGGGCAAATATTTGGCAGCGGCAGCAAATCCAATCGCCGTCACCGTACACCAAGGACTAAAGAAGCGAGTCACCTTACCCGGTAAAGCGTTAGACTCATGGAGAACCACTGGTAATCCCAGAGAACGAGCCGCAATAATCGCAGGTCCTGCAATATAACCGCCCGTGGTAAACACCCCTTGGAATTTCTCCCGTTTTAAGAGTTCTCTCACCTGAAAAATGGAGCGGATCAATCCAGTGGCTACCCGCAGAGTCCCCAATCCGAGGCGCTGCTGAAATCCTTCTACTGCTATGGTATGTAAAGGATAGCGACCTTTGATTAGCTGAGTTTCCATCCGGTTTGGCACCCCCAGCCATTCGATGTGATAATCACTCAACTGTTCAGCGGTGGCGATCGCAGGGAACAAATGTCCCCCTGTGCCACTCGCGGCTATTAGTAATCGAATCGATGCCTTACTCACGCCGTTTTCGTCTCCTCTCCGTTCCAATCAGCATACTTATTTCGTTTCAGGACTTGATTCTTATGCTCTGTCCTACCTGAATTGAACAGCTAAAATTTCACTGCTTCAATTGTCCAGTCCATTCTTTAACTTATCACCGATGCACAACTCTATCGTCTCATTCGCTCATTATTTCAGATCGCCGGATCTCTCGAAAAAAACAAAATTGATTGGTTTTGTAATGGGTTTAACCTTTTGCTGGAGTAGCATATTTCCTGGCAGTGCTGTGGCAGCGGCAAGTCCTGACACCGCCCCCCAAGAGTTGCAAACTCTCTTGCAACAAGTCGATGATGCAGCCAGCCAGCAAAATATTCGCGGGGTGATGAAATTTTATAGTCCCACTCTGACTCATGGTGATGGCTTAACTTATACCAATCTAGAACAGGCTTTACGGGAACTGTGGCAGCGTTATCCTAATTTGACTTATCGGACCGAATTAAAATCTTGGGAAGCTGATGGCAATGCCATTGTCGCCGAAACGGTGACGGAGATTAATGGGGTGCAAACTACCCCAGACAGAGAGTATCGTTTACGGGCTACAGTGCGATCGCGCCAACGCTACGAAAATCAACAAATTGTCCATCAAGAGATTCTCGCCGAACAAAGTCAGCTAACCAGTGGCGAAAATCCCCCCAATGTCCAAATCAATCTCCCGGATCGAGTCAAAATTGGTCGTCAGTACAACTTTGATGCCATTGTTTTAGAACCTCTGGGGGATGATTTACTCCTGGGTGCCGCCCTGGAAGAACCAATTAGTATTTTCGGATACATGAATCCTGCCAAGTTGGATTTACAACCCCTCAATGCCGGTGGTCTTTTCAAAATTGGTCAAGCCCCTTTAGTGGCCAATGACCGCTGGATTTCAGCAGTATTTATTCGTCATAATGGCATCACCTTTGTCACCCAAAGATTAGAGGTTTCTCAGTAATCAAACTGATTTAATTGATCCGGTCTAGTTCTTCCCTGTTTCCGGCAAAAAAATTAGGGGCAATCCAAGGCGCGGTGGTTGCCCCTAACTGTCGTGGCCGTAATTGCCCAGAACGAAGCCTATAGAACCCTATAAATTAGACACTAAAGTCTCGTAACATTTTTTTGATTTCAATATTGTGCATTTCTTCGGTGCCAATCATATTGCGAGCAAATTCTTCTAAATAAACACTCGCTCCTTCCACGGTATCGAGTAGTTCTTTGTACAAATCCAACGCTGCCTTTTCGTGATTGAGACTTTCTTGCAAAATATCACGCACTGAATGTTGATAAGTTTCTTGAATTGGTGCAACTCGGAGGCTGGGATGTCCCTCTAACCCCGTGAGAATTTCTCCCACTTGTTGAGCATGCATCAGGGATTCCGTTGCTTGGGCTTTAAAGAAATCGACAATCGGCAACCGATAAGGCCCTGTCACCATCAGTGAATAGTGGGTGTAGCGCACCACTCCAGCCAACTCATACTCCATGATTTTGGTTAGGATATCGTTGGTTTTTTCGACGTTAAGCTCGTGCATGGTTACTGCTGAGGTATAAGAATATTTATTTATATTTAAGCATTTTTTGTCCGTTATATCAATATCCCATCAAAATCAGCAAATGATCGTCTAATTCACCATTAAATTTGCTTTATTATAAATCACATATCTTATGGTGTGGTGTTTTTGGTTTAATTTAGTGAGAATTACTTTTATTAATTTGACTATCGGGCAACGGTTTAACCCTCTGTTGCGCCGCGCCGCAACCGATTTTTTTTTCTCATTCCACCGTTAACTCCTGATATTCAAATCAGAAACCCGGTTGCTTCATTTAAATTTTAATTTAAATCTTTATCCAGGCAAAAAATCAAGTTGTTTTATTAAGAATAAAAAAAATATCGGAATAATCAGGTTATATTTGCGCAATTAATTTATGGGATAAAGTTGATTCTTTTACATAGATTTACTTACATAGATTTACAGAAAACGCTCTACGATAGTACAATAGTATCACCGAAGATTCTCCTAAAAAATTTATCCTTGAGTAAGAAACGGGTTCCGAGGAATGGGAAAAGGATCCGTTATCAGTGTAGGTCACATCTTGAGTGACATCTTGGGTGACATCTTGGGTTAAATCAAAGACTGGGGTTGATATTATGCGCGATCGCTCAAACGGATCCGCCCGGAGGGAATCGCCAGAAATGTATCTTAATGTCTCTTGATGTACAACAAATTGCGGGCAATCAAAGAGTGGGATGATTTCAGCCAATTTATTGGTGTTTTAATTATGATTAAACAAGTATGTAATGTGTTATTAATCGAAGATGATCGGAGCCACTCAAAACTCATCCAAGCACTGTTGTGTGAAGCCGAACCGGGTGGTTTAGCTGAAGGTTTTTCTTTTCATGTGACTGGGGTGGAAACTCTCCAGGCTGGAGTAGAGCAACTGGAGAAAAACCATTTCAACGTTATTTTGTTAGACTTGATATTACCAGACAGCCAAGGACTCGATACATTAGAGCGAACCCTGAAACATTCTCCCCATACCCCGATAGTCGTACAAATCGGCAATAATGAGGAAAGCTTAGTAGTCCAGGCTTTACAGTTAGGAGCTTATGGCTTTTTACCTAAACAAAATCTTGATAGTAATCTACTGGTTTATGGGATCCGGTTGGCCATTGAACGGTATCTTCAGACGACTAAAATGGAAACGGCCAAACAACAGCAAGAACAAGACTTGGAATTTGAATGGCTGGAGCAGTTCGCCGAAAGTGGCAGAACCAATATCACGGCTAGATTGTATGGTACTGTCAGTTTGCAGGATAGTTGTCCCGAAATTTTCCGCGAGCACGTAGAAAACTATGGTAAATTAATGGATTTAGCATTAGAAGAACAAGCCTATAAAGTTGAACATAATATTTCCAACCGACTGCGTACCCAGGCGGAAAAGTTAGGACTGCTCAAAGCAAGCCCACGAGATGTGGTGGATATTCATACCACAGCGTTGAAAGAAAAAACTAAAATGGTCAATTTGGCTAAGGCGCAAGCTTATGTCACCGAAGGACGATTAATGGTTTTGGAAATGATGGGCTATTTGACTTCATACTATCGCAAATATTATTTGGGATTAAGTAATATGAAAGTATATAAATCTTCCGGTAATGTAAAGCAAGACTTATGAAATACTTACTCAAGTTATATATCACGGGTGATTCACCCAGATCCCAACGAGCGATCGCTAACTTAATGCGAATTTGCGATCAAGAACTTTCAAATCAGTATGAATTGAAAATTATTGATGTCCTGGAGCAACCGGATGTGGCGGAAAACGAGAAAATTATGGTTACACCTACTTTAATTAAGCAATTGCCGCCGCCGCTGCAAAGAATTATTGGGGATATGTCGAAAACTGAGCTAGTTTTGCTTGGTCTGGATATCGATAATTAAGAATAATGTTGTTTGTTGTTTCTTGTTTGTTGTTTCTTGTTTGTTGTTTCTTGTTTGTTGTTTCTTGTTCTTGATTATGGTTAAATCGGCAAAATAACCAATAACCCATAACTAATAACGGCTGAATATGGAAGATCGAATGATAAATTTAGTAGGATTTTGCCTGATTCAGTAGGAACTGAAGAAAATTATTTAAAGTAAGTGAAACCAATGAGTAGTTTTGAAAGTAACACGGATTTTATTGAAAAGCTAGAAACGGGAATTCCTGGTTTTGATTTCTTAGCCGAGGGCGGGTTGCCAAAAGGTCGAGCCACCTTAATTGCTGGCACCGCAGGCAGTGCGAAAACGGTGTTGGCTTGTCAGTTTTTGGCTGAAGGAATCAAAGAAAACCAAAATGGGGTTTTTGTCACCTTTGAAGAATCCCCCAACGCCATTCGGAAAAATATGAAGGGCTTCGGTTGGGATATTGCTCAATGGGAGAAGGAAGGAAAATGGGCGTTTGTGGATGCCTCCCCCCAACCGGGACAAAAGCCGCTGGTATCCGGGGAATATGATTTAGGGCCTTTGTTAGCCCGGATTGAATATGCGATTCGTAAATATCATGCGGTACGAGTTTCTATGGATTCTTTGGGGGCAATTTTTAGCCACTTAGAAGATAGTGCTCAAGTACGCAGTGATTTGTTTAGTATTGCGGCGGCATTGCGGGAATTAGAAGTAACGGCTATTTTGACTGCTGAACGTACCGAAGAATATGGGGAGATTAGTCGTTATGGGGTGGAAGAATTTGTGGCGGATAATGTGGTGATTGTTCGGAATGTTTTGATGGAAGAAAAACGCCGTCGCACCATAGAGATTCTGAAGTATCGAGGCACAGAACACCAAAAGGGAGAGTTTCCATTTACGATTATCCCCAAACGAGGGATTGTGATTCTGCCTTTGTCGGCTATTGAATTAGAACAACGCTCCTCTAATGTGCGGATTTCTTCTGGCAGTGCAGAACTCGATCGGATGTGTGGGGGAGGCTTTTTTCGGGATTCAATTATTTTAGTTTCTGGGGCGACGGGTACGGGCAAAACCCTGATGGTGACAGAGTTTATGGCCGGGGGAATTGCGAATAATGAACGGTGTTTATTATTTGCTTTTGAAGAAAGTCGGGAGCAACTTTATCGGAATGCGATCGGTTGGAATGTGAATTTTGATCAAATGGAAAAAGCCGGTAATCTAAAGATTGTTTGTCGCTACCCAGAAAGTACCGGCTTAGAAAATCATCTGATTATGATGAAGGAGATTATTGACACTTTTCAACCGAATCGAGTGGCTGTCGATAGTCTTTCGGCTTTGGAAAGGGTATCATCCCTGAAGGGATTTCGGGAATTTATTATTGGTTTGACTTCTTTTATTAAACAAAAAGAAGTGGGCGGTTTATTTACTTCGACTACTCCGTCTCTAGTGGGTGGTACGTCGATTACAGAAGCGCATATTTCTACGATTACTGATTCGATTATTTTATTGCGATATGTGGAAATGTATGGGGAAATGCGTCGGGGCATTACGGTGCTGAAAATGCGCGGTTCTATGCATGATAAAGATATTCGGGAATTTTCTATTGATGGCAAAGGGATGCATATTGGTAAACCTTTTAGAAATGTGGTGGGTATTTTAGCCGGTTCTCCGAGTTATGTGGGGGAAACTGAGGTGGAAAGACTCACGGGTTTATTTGAGTAAGGACAAAGCCTGCGTTAGTCAAAGGCGGGAGGTTTTGGGGTGTGGGGCCGCCATCGTGAAGAAAGTGAAAAGTGGTAGGGGCGAATGGCCATTCGCCCGTACAAGTGAAAAGTTATGCATAAATATCCCTCTTCCCTACACCCTACACCCTACACCCTACACCCTACACCCTACACCCTACACCCTACACCCTACACCCTACACCCTACACCCTACACCCTACACCCTACACCCTACACCCTACACCCTCTTATTAGAAGTTTTCCGGTTGATTTTTTTCGGGATTAATGATTTCTATTTCGCCGGTTCCTTGACAAAAGGAGCAGGTTTCTTCCCTTTGCACTTCGGCGCTGCAATCCCGAATTTCTATGTATCCTTTCCCTTCACAGTGATGACATTTTTTGTAGGCAGTTTGGTGGGCAGTTTTGTGGGCAATATTTTCGGTTTTTTGGGTTGTGTTCATATATTTATATTTAAGAAACCTGGTTTCTATGGTGAATATCAGCAGTTAACGGGGGAATGAGAATAAGAAACCGGGTTTATGTGGTGAATATCAGGAGTTAACGGTGGAATGCTTTCTAAGAAACCCGGTTTCTGTTGACATTTATATTAAAATGCCGGTAATCATTCCGGCAAGTAATATAAATCCAATCCAAACATTTTGGCCAAAGATTTGACCGTAAACAGGTTTGGGTAAGTCATTTTTACGGAGTTGGAAGTATTCCCAACCCCAGATAATAATTGCTATGCCCCAGGATATCCAGAAACCGAGGTTTAATTCCATGACGACCCCGACCCAAGCTAATAAGGCAGCGGTGCCGATAAAGAAGACCGCGATCGCTTCTGTAACCCATTGGCCAAAAAATAGGGCGCTGGAGTTGATCCCTAAGCGGCGATCGTCGTCCCGGTCGGCCATAGCATAAACGGTGTCAAAGCCTAATGTCCAGAGTACCGTTGCCCCCCATAAAATCCAGGTGGCAGTTTCTAACTTGGCTACCGCAGCAGTCCAGCAAATGAGTACGGCAAATCCCCAAGCGATCGAGAGCACCAGTTGAGGGATGGGAAAAATCCGCTTGGCGAGAGGATATACGACAATCACCGGGACCGCAGCGACACAAAGCCAAAAGCTGAGAGAATTGAGATAAAGGGCTAAGATGGCGGCGCAAACTAAGGCAATTAGGGCGATCGCGATCCCAGTTCTGACGGTCAGCGCCCGGGACGCGAGGGGGCGATCGCGGGTTCGTTCTACTTGGGGGTCGATATCTCGATCCCACAGGTCATTAATCACACAACCAGCGGCGCTGGTGGCAAAAGTGCCAATGATAATCACCGCCACTAGGGGAAATTCTGGATGACCGTGGGCGGCTAAAAACACAGCCCAAAGTGCCGGAATCATTAAAATTAAGCGTCCCGCAGGTTTATCCCATCTCAGCAGCCGAATCACTTTTGCCGGGATGGTTTCAAGTTGAGGTTGTGGTGAACTGACCATTGAATCAACAAATAAATAAACAATGAAATACTTTTCTCATTAAATAGGATATCGTTAGTTTTGAGTTTTGGAGGAATGGCAATGGTTCAGTCAATTTCGCGGCAACCTGCAACCCTAGAGGCAACTCTGGGAAAAGAGCAAGGGGAAGACCGCATTATTGCAGCAGTTGATCTTGGCACTAATTCCCTGCACATGGTGGTGGTGCAAATTAATACCACCCTGCCAGCATTCACGATTATCGATCGCGAAAAAGAAACGGTTCGTTTGGGCGATCGCGACCTGGAAACTGGGAATTTAAAACCGGAAATCATGGTACGGGCGATCGCCACCTTGCAGCGGTTCCAAGAAATTGCCCGTAGTCTCAACGTGGAACAAATCATTGCCGTAGCCACCTCAGCAGTGCGCGAAGCCCCCAACGGTCGAGAATTCTTACAAAAAATTCACCATACCCTCAACTTGCACGTTGACTTAATTTCTGGCCAAGAAGAAGCCCGCCGCATCTATTTGGGGGTTCTCTCTGGCATGGAGTTACAAAATCAACCCCATATTATGATCGATATTGGTGGCGGTTCCACCGAACTGATTCTGGGGGATGGGGATGAACCTCGGTTTCTCAGTAGCACCAAAGTGGGGGCAGTGCGTTTGACGGGAGAATTTGTCACCACTGACCCGATTAGCAATTCTGAGTTTAACGTTTTACAAGCTTATATTCGGGGGATGCTCGAACGGGCGGTGGGTGAGTTAAAAGCCAACCTGAAACCCGGAGAAAAGCCCCGCATGGTGGGCACTTCTGGCACCATTGAAACTTTGGCAGAAATTCATGCTTATCAAACCCTGGGACAAGCTCCCTCACCCCTGACGGGTTATCAAATCAGTTTCGCTGATTTACAAGCATTGATCAATCGCTTGCGGAAGCTTTCTAACTCAGAACGGGCGGCTGTACCGGGAATGTCTGACCGGCGATCGGAAATTATTATTGCCGGGGCGTTAATTCTCCAAGAAGCCATGTCTATGTTAGGCATCGATTCTCTAACCCTTTGTTCGCGGGCTTTACGAGAAGGGGTGATTGTGGATTGGATGCTAACTCATGGGTTAATTGAAAATAAACTCCGCTACCAAAGTGCGGTGCGGGAACGCAGCGTGCTGAAAATTGCCCAAAAATACCGAGTTAATCTGGATTCCGGCGAACGGATCGCCCAATTTGCCCTCTCGTTATTTGACCAGACCCAAGGGATATTACATCAGTGGGGATTAAATGCCCGAGAACTGCTTTGGGCAGCGGCAATTTTACATAACTCTGGGGTCTATGTCAGCCATGATGCCCACCATAAACATTCTTATTATTTAATTCGCCACGGTGAACTATTGGGTTTTAATGAAACCGATTTAGAAATTATGGCCAATATCGCCCGGTATCACCGCAAAAGTGCGCCGAAAAAGAAACATGAAAATTATCAAAGTCTGACTAATAAAGACGACCGGAAATTGGTGAAACAACTCAGCGCGATGTTGCGGTTGGCGGCTGCCCTGGATCGGCGTCAAATCGGCGCGATCGCCTCTTTAGACTGTGAATATAATCGCAACACCGCCGAACTAACCCTAAAACTCCAACCCAAAGACCGCAAAGATGATTGCGTTCTGGAACTTTGGAGTTTAGACCAAAAGAAAGCGGTGTTTGAAGCGGAATATAATGTCAAAGTTATCGCCACTTTAAATTAACTTTACTTGTTATTTGTTATTTGTTGTTCCTTGTTTGTTGTTTGTTGTTTGTTGGTTGGGGATTCTTTGTTTGTTGGGTAGGGATTCTTTGTTTTTTGGGTAGGGATTCTTTGTTTGTTGTTCGGTTTGCCAGCAACAAGCAACCAATAACCAATAATCAATAACTAACAACCAACAACTATATAAGGCTTTGCAAGGTCAAGGAGAAGTTTTAAGTAGACGGGCAGAAATAAATCCACCACAGACCCCATGAGAAGAAAAGAGGAAATAGTAAAGAGTAAAGAGTAAATAGTAAAGATATTCTCTCTCCTCTCTTCTCTCTTCTCTCTCCTTCCTATATGCGGGAATCCAAAGCCTATCGGCGGGGAACGAAAAGTGCAATTAATTATGTTCACCTACTTATTTAAATTGCAAATATATGAAGAAGCGATCGCTTCTTATGACAAAGCCCTTTTTTATGCCCCCAACTATAAACCGGCGAAAGATGCCAAAAACCAAGCAGAAAAAGAGTTATAAAAAAGTAAAATATGGTTATTTTATATGAATAAATATTATCAAAGCGAACCATTTACGCAGAATATTATTGTAAGGGCGAAGCATTTCCGCCGCTAAGTTATGGGTGAAAACCAAAGATTTACTGCGGAAATGCTTTGCCCCTAAAGAATATTGTAAATATTGTAAATATTGTAAATATAATGAGAGGATTTGCCAAGTGAAAAAAAATTATGCTTATCTGGTGTCTTTGCTAGTCGCAAGTATTTTCTTGTTAGGCTTTCCTTTGAAAGCGCAAAGCAATGATGCCAATACTCGTGGGTCTGAGGGAATTTGTGCCGCTGAATTACCGGCAAAAATCGATGAGATTGTTAATCGTCGAGAGTTTGAGCGATCGCGCTGGGGCATTAAGATCGCCACTCTTTCCCCCAACCAACCGGGGGAAACTTTATATGCCTTAGAAGCGAATAAATATTTTATCCCCGCATCAACGGCCAAACTCCTGACTACCGCAGCGGCGTTAGAAGCTTTAGATCCTAATTTTCGGATTCGCACCTCGGTTTATGGCACCCAGAATGGCAATGTGGCATCGGTGCGACTGGTGGGACGGGGAGATCCGAGTATTGCCCAACCCCAATTAGCGGCCTTAGCAAAACAGTTGCGCGATCGCGGCATTACCCAAATTGACCAACTGATCGCCGAAGATGCATACTTTCAAGGTGCGCCGATTAACTCTAACTGGGAATGGGAGGATGTTCAGGCGGGTTACGGCACTAGCGTCAACAGTTTAATTTTTAATCAAAATGCGATCGATTTACTGCTTTCACCCCAAAAAGTTGGTGAACCCTTACAGGTGACATTGCTAGATTCCCAGGAACGGAATAAGTGGCAATTAGAAAATAATTCTGTTACCGTAGATATAGGTGAAGCAGAATTTGTGGAAGTCGGGCGTGACCTACGTCAAACCGTTATCCGAGTTTCCGGTCAGTTAAGGGTTGGGTCGGCTCCAGAACCCGTGTACGCCGCCGTGGTCGATCCCGGCGATCACTTTTTAGCGAAATTCCGCGAAGCATTAATCGCCGCAGGCATTTCTGTGAATAAAACACAGTTATCGACCCAGAGTCTAGCCAACTCCAGCCATAACCTCAGCACAGAATTAGCCGCGATCGAATCCCCGCCACTCTCTGAACTGGTGAAAGAGGTCAACCAAACCAGTAATAATCTCTACGCCGAAGCGATCTTACGACATTTGGGTGTGAGCATTCCTCCGAACAATCGTCAAAAGACAGACTCCAGTGCTGATGCTGGTTTAGCCGTAGTGACAGCCACCCTCGCGCAAAGCGGGGTTAACCCAGACAGCTATAGGTTAGCGGATGGTTCCGGGCTATCTCGGCATAATTTAATCAGCCCCGAAGCCTTAATCCAGACTTTGCGCGTGATGGCCGTCTCGCCTCGGGCTAACCTCTACCGGGACTCCCTGCCGGTACGCCGACTTTCTAGCGATGTTGCATCCGCAACGCTGCGCGAACAAATCATGGTTCAAGCCAAAAGTGGGGGGATGAGTGGGATTTCCTCTTTAGCCGGATATATCACCTTACCGGACTACGATCCTTTGGTATTTGCCATCATCTTAAATAATTCTGACAACTCGCGAACGGTGGTTCGCCAAGCAATTAATCAAATTATTGACTTACTGGCGATGCTCCGTCGCTGTTAAGCGATCGCCCGATGTGGCGGCTTCACGTCCTCTTTGCTCGGAAGAAGCTGCTGAGTATATGTGCTGGCTTATCGGCGAATATATCAAAAATCCTTAACAAATCAGCCAAGAAAAGATGTAGTCCCAGTTGTCAGGACATGGGACCTGTTCCCTGCAAGGGTGAATTTTGTGAATTTTTGATCCAAACAGGTAACAATAAGGATCAATTTGCCTTAAAATGAATCAATACTAAAAATACTATCGACGGCTGGGAACTTCAAAAATCTTTTATGTCAAACAAATGGTTGCTATAAAGAAAAAATATCTTTTCCTGAAAAAGAGATAAATAAAACGAATAAATCGACCACAATAGATTGAAATTTTGATGAATAGTATTTTTGGTAAACGGTTGAAAAACGCAGCCATTTTTATAAAAAAGCAAAGTAATGAAGATTTTACTTTTGGGGAAAAAAACTGCACAGATTCAACAAAAATTGTCGAGTTACTTGACGATTAATTTTCCTGATTCAGCGAGAAGTAATCTAGGTTTTAATTTAAGTGTTAATTCAAATCAAATTAATGTTACATCGGTTGACAAAATCTCCATCAATCGAGTGGGAGATGTGCAGGAATTTCTCAGGGATATGAATTTTGACTTGTGCATTATTGATGAACTGGCTTTGTCAGAAGCACAAGCATGGATTGCCACCAAAAAGCAATTGGTGCAGCCAGAGTTTTTGCCGGTTTTATTAATTGTCAATCGCGCAAGGGCGATTCGCGAAAACCCCGTAAAGCATTGGCAGCATTCGGCTTGTGTGGATGAGGTGATTTTTAATCCCATTGACCCGGATGAATTGTGGATCAGAGTTAAGAATTTATTACGGGGGCGATCGCAGAGTAAGCGCGAACGGACATTCGCCCATGAAAGGAATTTCGCCTCTAAAACTTTACAAATCAGCCATGACCCTAACTTACCTGGCCTAACCCAGCCGCCTCCCCAGGAGGAAATTGTGCCGACAATCTCTGCAAATATTCCGGCAAATATTCCGGCAAATATCCAGGCAAATATCCAGGCAAATATCCAGGCAAATACCCAGGCAAATACCCAGGCAAATATCCAGGCAAATATCCAGGCAAATATCCAGGCAAATATCCAGGCAAATACTCAGGCAAATACCCAGGCAAATACTCAGGCAAATATCCAGGCAAATACCCAGGCAAATACCCAGGCAAATACCCAGGCAAATACCCAGGCAAATACTCAGGCAAATACCCAGGCAAATATCACACATCAAGGGTCTGCCGTTGAGCCAAATGTGCGAGATTTATTCCATGATTTCGTGGCAGAGATTCAAGATTATGCCATTTTTATGCTGGATGCCGAAGGCAGGGTGACAAGCTGGAATGCTGGAGCCCAAAGAATCATGGGATATACAGCGGCAGAAATTATTGGACAACATTTTTCTAAATTTTACCCAGAAGCCGATCGCCTAGCCGGTAAACCCGAACAAGAATTACAACTGGTAATGACGGCGGGTCAATGTGAGGATGAAGGCTGGCGACAAAGGGCTTCGGGCTTAAAGTTTTGGGCACAGAATACGATTTATGCTTTATATGATGATTCTGGTAGCGAATCTCTCAGATTGAATGGGGACTGGACACAGGTTGAAACCGCCAGGGTGGTTGGCTTTTCTGTGATTACCCATGATTTGAGCGATCGCAAACAAATCGAAGAAGAACTCTGTTTGTTGAACCGTTCCCTGAGAACTATTTGGGAATGTAGCCAAGCAATGGTTCGCGCTTCTGCGGAGTCAGAACTCCTGAATGAAATTTGTCGCATCATTGTGGAAATTGGCAAATATCCCCTAGCTTGGGTGGGACTGACAGAAGCATCCCATATCGTCAAACCTGTTGCCTGTAAGGGTATTCCCCTCAAATATATCGAATCTCTGAATTTAAACTGGGATGACCCTTCGACCGAATTCGATTCCATTGGCAAAGTGATTAGCACAGGTCAACCTTATATTTGTCAGGATATTTGTCAGGATATTTGCCCGGATAGTCTCACTACTGCCGATCTTACCCCGTGGCGAGATTGGGCGATCCGGCATGGCTATGCCGCCTGTATTTACTTGCCATTAATTAGCCGTCCCCTGGACGGGGAAATGCGAAAAACCAAAGACAAGAAACTGATGCAGCAATCACCGCAAAATATCGTAGGGGGGAACGGCAGTTCGCCCGTACAGTGTTTTGGTGTCTTAACGATTTACGCCACCGAAGCCAATGCTTTCGATCATCAGGAAGTGAAACTGCTGCAAGAACTGGCCAATGATTTAGCTTATGGGATTATGGCCCTGCGCGATCGCAAAGAATTGATTCAAGCAGAAGCTGCCCTCCGGGAAAGTGAACAACGTTACCGACAGCTTGTGCAACTTTTACCGGATGCGATTATTATTCACAATCAAGGCACCATTGAGTTAATTAACGCTGCCGGAATTAAGTTACTCACCGGAGATGTCTTGCGGAATTATCCGGGGTATTCCCATAGCGATAATTATGAAAATTGGCCAGAAGATAAGGGAGATTTTCGCTCTTTCGGGGCAAATTTAGTTGGGCGTAAACTAAAAAACTTTATCCAAGAAATCTCCAATATTTTTGAAGACCCTATTTCCCCAGTTTCCGACTCACCTGAAGCGATTCCATTTCGAGAAACCACAATTCAGCGACTTGACGGCCAAGTCATACCCGTTCATGCTGCATCAATTACCTATCAGTATCGAGAAGTTTCATCCGTATTAACGGTGTTGCGGAATATTAGCCAACGGAAAAAAACCCTAGAAGCTTTACAAGAGAGCGAACAAAGATTTAGAATTACCTTTACAGGTGCGGCCATTGGTATGGCAATTGTGGGATTAAATGGAGAATTTTTAGAAGTCAATTCCGTATTACAAGCTATGCTGGGATACACCGAAAGCCAACTGCGATCGATGACTTTAATTCAAGTCACTCATCCCGATGATTTGGCAGTGGGGATTCATCTATTCCAGCAGATGTTGCAAAAAAAATGGGAAAACTATCAAATCGAGCAGCGCTATATCAATTCAAGAAGTCAAGTGGTTTGGGGGAATCTCAGTGTTTCTATCATTAGAGACCGGGAGAATATTCCTCAATTTATTATTGCGATGGTCGAAGATATTACCGAGCGCAAACGAGCAGAACAAGAGTTACGACAATATCGCGATCATCTCGAAGAGTTAGTCCAACTTCGCACCAGAGAAAAAACTCGCTTAATTATTTCTTTGCAA
The DNA here is from genome assembly GCF_040564635.1 of Planktothricoides raciborskii GIHE-MW2. Classification (NCBI taxonomy): domain Bacteria; kingdom Bacillati; phylum Cyanobacteriota; class Cyanophyceae; order Oscillatoriales; family Oscillatoriaceae; genus Planktothricoides; species Planktothricoides raciborskii. The sequence continues at coordinate 3,129,463 of NZ_CP159837.1, read as the reverse complement.
GAAACCAATGAAAAACTGCAAAAAGAAGTCAGCGATCGCCGTCGGGCAGAGTCCGAATTACTGCGAGTTACCCAAGCCGTAGAAAGTACCAGTGATGCGGTGGCCATGACCGATCTCAAAGGGTTAGCCACTTACCATAACCCAGCCTTTTTTAACATCTTTGGCTATACCAAAGAAGCAATTAATTCCGCCGGTGGACTGTGGGAAATTTTTGCTAATCGAACCCTAGGCGAAGAAATTTTCAATAAAATTATTCAGGGTGAAAGCTGGAGCGGAGAAGTCCAACTGCGGACTCGGAACGGTCAGTTATTAGAGAGTTTTCTGCGAGCGGATGCGGTCAAAGATGAAAATAATCAAATTATTGGGGCGATCGCGGTTAATACGGATATCACTCAAATTAAACAAGCTGAAGCTATTGCTAGGGAAACCTCCGAACAACTTCGTAGCTTAATTAATGCCATGCCAGATATTGTCTGCTTTAAAGACAGTCAAGGGCATTGGAAAATCGCCAACCAAGCCATGATCGAACTATTAAACTTGCAAGATATTAATTATCAAGGAAAAACTGACATCCAACTGGCAGCAGAAATTGAGGCTAACTATGGCATTTCTAACTATCGAGAAGCCCTAACCCTCTGTAGGGAAACTGATGAAATCGCCTGGAATCAAAGCACCATTTCTCACTCTGAAGAAATCATTCCGGGTCGGGATGGACGTCCCAGAAACTTTGAAATGACTAAAGTCCCCTTATTCCACTCAGATGGTTCTCGCAACGCGATTGTAGTGATTGGTCGGGATGTGACCGATCGCCGTGTCGCCGAAGCTGCTTTAATCCGTTTAGCCTCCATTGTCGAATCCAGCGATGATGCGATTATTGGCAAAACCCTGGATGGCATCGTTAAATCTTGGAATGCTGGGGCAGAACGGATTTATGGCTACACTGCTGCTGAAGTGCTGGGACGTTCAATTTTGTTCCTGAGTTTGCCCGATCGCGCCTCGGAAGTGCCGCAACTCCTCGCCGGAATTGGAAAAGGAACCAGTATTGACCACTATGAAACCGTACATCGACGCAAAGACGGCCAACAAATTCATGTTTCTCTCACCCTATCTCCGATCAAAGACCGCAAAGGTGAAATTATCGGCGTCTCAACCATTGCCAGAGATATCACCGATTTAAAGCGCGTCGAAGAAGCTTTAGAAAGAATTCGGCATCACAACGAGTTAATTTTAAACTCTGCGGGAGAAGGCATCTGCGGTCTGGACGAACAAGGAAACACCACCTTTATTAATCGATCTGCCGCGCAAATGTTGGGCTATTCCATCACCGAACTACATGGTAAGCCTTTTAGCATCATTCTCAACTCAAATTCTGCCCCGATCTATGCAGCCCTCAAGGATGGATCGGTTCACCATGCGACAGATGCCGTATTTTGGCGCAAAAACTGTACGACATTCCCCGTAGACTACATTTGTGTACCGATTAAAGAACAAGGAAAAATTGTCGGGGCGGTTGTCACCTTTAATGATATTAGCGATCGCCTGGTGATCGAACGAATGAAAAACGAATTTATCTCCGTCGTCAGCCATGAACTGCGTACCCCCCTGACCTCAATTCGTGGCGCTATGGGACTTTTAGCCTCTGGCGTCCTCAAAAGTAACCCGGAAAAAGCCCAACGAATGCTCGACATTGCCGTAGCGAATACCGATCGATTAGTTCGCTTAATTAATGACATTCTGGATTTAGAGCGCATTCAATCGGGTCAGGTGACAATGCGGCAGCAAATGTTTGATTTGGCTGACCTAATGGTACAAGCCAGTGATACCATGCGATCGCTCGCAGAAAAGGAGGGAATCACTCTCATCGTCGAGCCTTTGTCCACCCCAGTCTGGGGAGATAGCGATCGCATCTTTCAAGTTTTAACCAACTTACTCAGTAATGCCATCAAGTTCTCTGAACGTTCCACCTCGGTCTGGTTTAATGCCGAAATCCAAGAAAAATCTTTCAGCCCTGGGACAACTCGCAGAACCTTACTAATTAGGGTCCAAGATCAAGGACGCGGCATTCCTCCTGACAAGCTAGAAACGATTTTTGGTCGCTTTCAACAAGTAGACTCTTCTGACTCCCGCAAAAAAGGAGGCACCGGCCTAGGTTTAGCGATTTGCCGGAGTATTATTGACTATCATAGAGGTCAAATTTGGGCAGAAAGTCAGCCCGGTCAAGGTTCTTGTTTCTATGTCAGTTTACCCTTGCCCTCGGAAATATGACCGGAAAATACCACTGGTAATTCCCCTGGCAATTCTCCACGGGAAAATCTGACTGAATCAAATCCCCCATCTGCCACAAATTCTCAGAGATAATCTCTGAGAATTTGTGAAGATGTAATCAGGGGCAATTTTGGCTGAAACAATTTAAGCCTGCCCCCGCTTTCCCCCGCTTTCGCGGGGGAAAGCGGGGGGCGGGGGTTTTTTTCCTAAATACTGGCTTTCATAGCATCAGCTTCGCCTAAATCTATTAGGTTTCACCCAAAATTACGAAAATTTTTTGTCAAAAAAGTCAAAAAAACAATGGATTTGTTAAATTTTTGTAAAAAGTTACAGCAAATTTTGTCAAATAGAATACAATTAATTATGATGATAAGCATAAACCTAGCTTAGGCTGGGCATCCCCAAACCAATCAAGGTTTTTGTTACACCCGTCAAAATTATGATTTCAATTTTCTAGTGCTAGACCTGGTGCTAGACCTAGTGCTAGACAATGAATTTTGAGCGTTAAATTGGATCCTGGAAAACCGCCTGCCGATTAAATGCGAAATTGAGCAGCAACCCGATCGCAATACACTACCTAAATCCTTAACAAACAAAAGGTTTGGCCAAACGACAAAATCAAAGTCAACTAAATTTTATTTGACAACAACCGGCAGCAAAGAAAAATATATTAATAGATTGTCAAGCCATCTAATTTTTTTAGATATTATTAGATATCAATTGAGGTAAATCCCTGACTTATTGATAAAATAATTGGCTGATAATTGCCATAAAATTATGTACAACCACTCCAAAAGACTAGGAGGAAACCTGTGACCACAAAAAGAATCCTAGTGATTGATGATGAAGATGATATTCGCGAGGTAGCTCAACTCAGTTTAGAAATGATTGGCGGCTGGGAAGTCGTGGCAGCTTGTTCTGGAGAAGATGGTTTGGCCTTAGCATTAACCGAACAGCCAGATGCAATTTTACTGGATGTAATGATGCCAGAAATGGATGGCCCAGCAACGTTTAATCAGCTAAAAGCCAATCCTAAAACGCGAAAAATACCCGTAATTTTGCTAACCGCTAAAGTTTTATCAGCGGATCAAAATCGATTCTCCGATTTAGGGGTGACAGGAATTATCGCCAAGCCGTTCGATCCGATGAGTTTAGCGAATCAAGTCGCGAAGACCTTGGGTTGGCCATTCTTAACATGATACCATGACGGGACTTGGCGATCGCCAAGTCCCACCTTCATGTCAGAATATCTGAAAATTTATCATGGGCTGGCCATGATAAATTGCTAAATTGCTAAATATTTATGGCATTGATGGCAAAATTCAGTCACCGCCAACCCAGCCCCGCCATTACTATCTGGATCTTCGGTTTCCCAAGGGAATTGTTCATCCCGCAGGCGATCCCATCACCCTAGCTCCCCAAGACGGATCAACACGGAGCAACACATCCCCGCTTGTTCTTAAAACAAAATTTTTTAACGAAAACAGGGGATCTATAGTTTCTAGTTATGTGGTGTCGTTGAACACCCAGATTTATCGTGTATTTTTTAAAATCATAGTGATCTGGGAAAATTATTTGGACACCTTATTATGAAGTTATCTGAAATCCTTGAAGATACTTTTAGCTCTTATATGGACAAAGCAGGATTAGCCTGGTGGATAGAAATTATTACCGCTGAACCCAAGTGCATTTACTATTTCGGGCCATTTGTCACCAAGCAAGAAGCCGAAATTGCTCACTTAGGTTATATAGAAGATTTAGAAGCAGAAGGCGCCCAAGGCATTGAAGTGAACATTCAGCGCTGTCACCCCGTAGAATTAACCATTTTTGACGAATCATAGTTGGAAAAATATCGCCACCGTTCCGGTAGGGATAGCACTCAGAATTTACTGATTGCTGATCTTTATTAAGGATTAAAGAGCGATTAAAAACCGATTAGAGAGCGATCGCCCTTTTAAAGGTAAGCTTGACCAGGACTTGGTGCTGGTTACAGGGGGAAAATTTTTATTTCGCAATCCGCGTCTAAAACCCCCTTAATCCATTTTCGGTTGCCTCAAAAAATCTAACGTTCTTTCCCGGCAAACCAATAACCAATAATCAATAACAAATAATTAATATTTAATACGTAATAAGTAATAACTATTAATCAATAACTAATAACTAATAATTTTGATTCGGGATCTCCTTTTACAAGATTTATACTTTGAGCCAGAACCGGCGATCCGGCAATATCTCGGATCCTTTCAGCCAAGGTCTTAAGGGAAAATATAATTTTTTTTGCTCCCCGATGATTTCTTCACAGCATCTTCACATTTAGCGGATAACCTCATGGTTAGAATCAAATTAAAAACGCATTCATTCAAATTCCGCCGATAAAAAATCAACCAAAGAGGTTCTCGGTATGCTCTCCACCTACTTCACACTATTAACCATTGCGCTGATATCGATCTTCGTGTATCTGCGTAGTGGGCATGATGTCCCCTCAGTAGTTGCTGCTTTGAGTGGTTTTGTGTGCTTTGTGTGGGGGTTTGCCGTGGCACCTTGGGGCGTGCAATTGTTAATTATGGGTCTTCTGTTTGGCGTTGAGCGGTTCTACTTTGCAGATATCCGCGCTACCAGATAATACCGTAATCTTTTCCGCCAATTAACCTGCTTCTTTTTTTAATCATTGATAAAAACCTCTCAAAAATGTGAAGATCCATTATGAACACTTGTCCTTGTTGCTCTACCCCACTGCTCCGGCACGCTCGCCATAATGGTGTTTATTTATTCTGCACTCATTGCTGGCAAGAAATGCCTGACCTCGACTCTATCGTTCAAGATCGTCATCAACGAGTCCAAAGATTAGAGCGTTTGGTCAGTATTTCCTCCGTATCGGTGCTTAACAAATCAGTGGTTAATAAAAAAGATACTATGACCCATCATTCTCATACTTTGATGAATGTAGTATAGACAAGACTTTTAGGGTCAAACAATCATAAATATCCCAAGAAAAATCAAATTTTATATGACTACCTCCATCGCCCGGCTTTTTGTCAAAAAAGCCGGGCTTTATTTGTTATTTGTTATTTGTTATTTGTTATTTGTTATTTGTTATTTGTTATTTGTTATTTGTTATTTGTTATTTGTTATTTGTTATTTGTTATTTGTTATTTGTTATTTGTTATTTTTCCAAAGGGAAAAGTGAATATTTTTCTTTCATATGCTTCCTCTCCACTCTTTCATCAGCATCCTCTTTCCTCTCCACTGCCGCTGAGTCCAATAACTAATAACGAATAATAAATAACGAATAGGTATAAAATATTACCTGTTGCCGATTAAGCTTTGTACAATATAGGATCCTAGATGTCTTTTGGATGGTGTGAGGTAGTTTGGTGTATCAACGCAGAAGAAGTGTGGATCGGCGTAAATATTTAGCGATCGCGCTAACCAGTTCATTGGGTCTAATCTTGGGAATTTGGGTGCCTTCCCCTGAAGCTAAATCACCCCCATCTAGCGATCGGGCTTGTTTACCGCCAAAAAATCAGCCCCGCATTCAGGCAAATATGGCGGTGCAGTCAGTTGATTCGGTCGAGGCAAAATCGACAGAAGCTCTGTGTTCTGCTACGCCACAGGAGTCGGTAGCTTTGACTTTTCCCGATAGTCAAAGACTGTTACAGCAATATGATGCCCTGTCACAACATTTACAAGTGGTAGAAAATCAAAAGTTGCAACAAGTTGGGCTTAAATTGTTTTGGGATCAAGGGATGAAACTCGCCACCCAAGCGACTGAGTTAGGGAAAAATGCTGGGGCTAATGTCCAGAGTCTTCAAAAAACCAAATCTCTCTGGCAAGAAGCCATTGATACTTTAAGCAAAATTGATCCAGGGTCAGAGTATGGCGATTCCGCTTCAGCGGATCGCTACGCGAACCGCGCTCGTGAGAAAATTGCCAGCTACCAACAGAATTTAGCTGACATCACCTATCGCTTAGAAGTCGCCCAATCAGATTTTTTAGCGGAAATTGCCCAACGCAGTGGACTATCTAATCAAGCAAAAATTACCATTTGCCATTTGCAAAGTCATCGGTGTCGTCGTTTGCGGGGCAACGAATATCCCCGCTCCGCCGCCAGTTTAATGAAATTGCCGGTGGCAGTGGCCGTTATGCATAAATTAACCACGGAAAATATTCGCTTTGACACTCCGATTTATGTGGATCCGAGTAACTTTACCGAGGATGCCTCAGAGATTGGGGTGGGTCAAAAATATCCCATTGAAACGGTGTTAAAAGAGATGATTGCCAAAAGTAGTAATATTGCGACGAATCAACTGATTGATTATTTGGGATGGGATTATATCAATCAAGTGTTAGCAGAACGTGGATTTAAAGATATGCACATTGGGTTTAAAATGATGGGAGATCGCATCATGCCCAGCAACCCTGGTCATAGTCGCAACCTGTTGACCAGTGATGAACTGACGGAGATGATGATGCAAATTTATAATCGCCAACATCTAGGGGATGAACGATTAATTTTAGCCTTAGAAAGTCAGTACGATCGCGCTTTAGGATTTGCCGGAATTGAGTCTGCTATTGGTAATTGGCTTGGGGAAAAAACGGGTCAAACTTCCGAAGTTTTAGGCACAACTTTAGCCATGAATCTTTTCGGTGAAACTTACATTATCACGGTAATTGATGATGGTTACTACAGTGAACCGACGATTCGCCAAGTGGTTTCTGAAATTGCGGAGTATATTTTACGCAACGGACATTTATGATCGGAACAAATCACCCATAACTAATTTTCAGAAAATGCTTAATAAAATGCTTAATAAAATGCCAAAAAGTCGATACAATTCTCAAAACAATTCTCAAAACAATTCTCAAAACATTGTGGATCTGAATTTCAACATAAAAGGTCAAGGATTTCCGATTCTTTGCTTACATGGACATCCAGGTTCCGGCGGTTGTATGTCTGTATTTACCAATCATTTGTCTCAAAGATTTCAAGTAATCGCGCCAGATTTACGGGGATATGGCCAAAGTCGGACTCAGACAGAGTTTCAGATGCACGATCATTTGCTGGACTTAGAAGCACTGCTGGAACGATTAAATATTGAGCGTTGCTTGCTGTTGGGCTGGTCTTTGGGAGGGATTCTGAGTTTAGAATTAGCCCTGACAAATCCAGAAAAATTTACGGGGTTGATTTTGGTGGCTACGGCAGCCAGACCTCGGAGTAATCATCCCCCGGTCAGTTGGCAGGATTTGTTTTATACCGGCTTATGCGGCATTTTGAACTGGATCAAGCCAGGGATGCAATGGAACATCAACCTATTGGGGAAGCGATCGCTGTTTCGTTACTTGATTCAGCAACATACCCCACTGGCTTATCAGTATCTCGCTCAAGAAGCGATCGCGGCCTATCTTCAAACCAGTCGGCAGGCAAACCAAGCCTTAAATCATGCCTTGAAATTGGGCTATAACCGAATCTCGGAAATGTCCGAGATCCAATGTCCTTGTTTAGTATTAGCAGGATCAGAAGACCGACATATTACGGCGGCATCCAGTCAAGAAACTGCCAACCGGATGAAAAATTCCCAGTGGCAGTGCTATCCGAATACCGCCCACCTATTCCCTTGGGAGATCCCAGGGAAAATGCTCACAGATATTGACCAGTGGTTGGCTTTTAATCCCCAGATTGTTAGCTTTTTAACAAATTAGATTTTTTATGGTTGCTGGACAGATTGACTCCTCCAAGTTTAGAGGTTGAAAGCAGGTTTACCAGTGGGGCTGGGGATTTCTTCCAGGTCATCAGAGATGGTGAGCAGATTGGGTTTACAGCGTTTAACTAGAAAAGCAATCCCCTGAGCGCCTTCTTGTTCAAGATCGTCGATATATCCAGATTTGGCAATTTCTGCCTCGGTTTTGGTAAAAAAAGGCCCGAAATAGTAGGTACACCGGGGAGTTTCTGTAACAATTTCTACCCACCAGGCTAATCCAAAATAATTCAGTAAGTTGATCATCAGTTCTTTGAGTGTTTTCATATACCTCGCCATGTCACCAATCGATTGTTTGCTGCTGTGGGCTTTTCCAGCGCCCTGAATCTTTAAATTTCTTTATACTCCCTGGTCTTTATTTTTTCAATGTTATCGGCTGTTTTAATTTTCAGATGTAGCTGTTGCTGCGATCGCTGACGATAAATCTCGTACAGAATCATTCCCGTAGCTACAGACACATTCAAACTAGGGGTTTTTCCTTGCAGGGGAATCGAAACTAATTGATCGCAACAGCGTTGTGTCAACAAGTTTAAACCCTCTCCTTCGGAACCGACCACCAGGACGGTGGCTTCGGTGAACTGCACAGAAGACAAGGAATCACCCGCCTCTGCCGCCGCGCCATAAATCCAGAAGCCCGCCTCTTTTAATTGTTCCAAAGCTCGACTTAAATTGACAACCCGGGCTACAGGAAAAGATGCTAACGCGCCCGCTGCCACTTTCATCACTGTGGACGTGATCCCCACTGCCCGACGCTGCGGGATCACCAGCCCTTGCGCCCCGATCGCTTCGGCGGTTCTGACGATCGCCCCTAGGTTATGGGGATCCATAATGCCATCAGATGCTAACAAAACAGGTTTTTCCACCGCCGACCGAGCCTGGGTGATTAAATCGTCAAGCTCCCAATACTTATAGGGCGCCACCTGCGCCACCACCCCTTGATGATTGGATTTGCCGGTCATCTGATCTAACCGGCGGTAGTCCACTTCATCAATCACCGTGCCATTGGCTTTGGCTTCGATCAGTAAGGTATGAAACCGGGGATCGTAGCGTAATTGCGGGGTAATCCAAATTTTGTTAATACTATGTTCTTGGGCCAAGGCACTGAGAACGGGATGGCGACCGTAGATCAGGTCATCGGTGCGATCGCTTTCTTGCTCCTCGCTGGGTTGGGGTTCTGCCTGGGTACGATCCAGGGGGGGCTGAGATTTATGAGCATGGAGTCGCTCGGACTTCTGGTGAATTTTTGGTTTAGAGCTTGACTTTGACCCAGAGAAGCGAGGTTTACGTTCGGGGTTGGGGATATATTTTTTATCAGCCATGTCAGGATGTCCTAATTTGTTCAAAATTTTTACAAAATTTTTGCAACTTGGTTGAGCCGCGATATCCGTATTAGATAATTTTTGGATAATTTATCGACGAACGTGAGACCCAACGAAAGTGAGCAAAGACGCACCAATTCAAGCCGAGACAACATTGATGCGTTATTGATCCGTCAGTTGAATTAGCGATCGGGGTATAAGTGATGCAATAGTTGGCGCAGCCGATCGCCATCGGTGAGATATAGGTATCCCATTAAGGTTTCTAAGCTAGTCGCCTGTTGATAAACCGTAGCGGAAACTCGCTTGGGTTTTCCTGATGCGGCATTTCGTCCTCGTCTGATAATATCTTGCTCCACATCAGTTAAATAGGGTTCGAGGGATCGCAAATGCTCCGCTTGGGTCTCCGCTCGCACTTGAGCCACCACTTCTTGATGATAACTATGCTGCCGCTTAGGAGGCAGTAAGTAAAGTCCTCGAATATAAAGCTCATATACCGCATCTCCCAAGTAAGCCAAAGCCGTTGGTGACAACTGATTCACTTGTTGCTTAGATAGTTGCTTAGGTGACAGAATATGCACCGAAAGATCAAATAGATCACAAGGTTCTATGGGGCGATCGATAATGGAAAAATCTTCTTGACTGGGTGACACCATCCCAAAGGTTTATTGTCCAAATACAGAAATTTATCAGAAATTTATCAGAAATTTACCAGCAATTTACCAGCAATTTACCAGCAATTTACCAGAGCAAAAATACTCAGAATTGGCTCTTGATTCGCGGTGGATGACCCTGACACGGGCCAATACACTAATATGAAATATGAAGAACTAGCTATCCAGTAAGTAAACTGGATAGCTGGTTATATCGGTTCATAGATCAAGCCTGATTAATATTTTCCAGTGCTATTTCCAAAGAATTCTGTAAAGACAGAAACTTCTCTAAACGCACCAGTTTTACCGTTTGTGTAACTCGCGGATTGGCAACAATTTGGAAACTTCCTCCGGCATTTTGAGCTTCCTTAGCTATTTTTACCAATGCTCCCAATCCAGAACTGTCAAGAAATTCGATTTTAGACAAATCTAAAATCACCTGATTCGGCCCTTCCTTAATTAAGTCACCCAAAACCTTGCTGAAGGTTGCTTCTGAAAAAGCATCTAATAAGCCAGTCAGACGGATGATTTGGTAGTTGTTTTTCACCTCGCGAGCACCTCGCAGGCTCACGGTCAGGTTCAATTGATCAGCGATAACGCCCTCCTACGTCTATGATTCTATAAAACGACGGTTAAGTATATATCCTTTCTCGCTGATTGTAAACCACTCTGAGAAAAAAGAGACAAGATTCAGGATTAATAGTTGAATGTTGTTGGTTATTGATTACTGGTTACTCGTTACTGGTTACTGGCTACTGGTTACTGGTTATTTGTCCTTATTCCTTGGCGATCTGTTCATGGTTGACTGTCCACCGTCAACGGTCAAGGCTCAACCATGAATGGCATAAAATGACCTATAGACTTATGACTCCTAACAGGAGCGATGAGAGCGCATGGCTTTGACAAATTCCTCAAACACATAGTCCGAGTCATGGGGGCCTGGAGACGCTTCGGGGTGATACTGCACTGAAAAGACGGGCAAGGATTTGTGACGCAAAGCCGCCACCGTGCGGTCATTCAGATTTAAGTGAGTAACTTCCACGTCGGGGGATAAGGAATCTTCCTCGATCGCAAAACTGTGATTTTGACTGGTAATTTCCACTTGTCTTTGCAGTCCTGCGGGTTGGTTTAAACCCCGATGGCCAAATTTAAGTTTAGTGGTTTTGGCTCCGAGAGACAACCCCAAAATTTGATGTCCCAGACAAATACCAAATAAGGGTTTATTGCTTTGCAGTAATTCCTGGGTTGTGGCGATCGCTTCTGTCACCGCTGCGGGATCTCCAGGGCCGTTAGACAGAAAAATGCCATCGGGATTATATTTGAGAATTTCCTCCGCCGGGGTATTCGCAGGCACCACGATCACGCGACAGCCAAAACTGCTCAGTCGGCGAAGGATATTGCGTTTAATCCCAAAATCCAAAGCCACCACCGTATAAATTTCTTTTTGCGCGGGTTCCGCCGTGGTGGATGAGGCGATCTGAGCATTAAATTCCCAATCCGCCGAGGTACTTTCTGACCATTCATACACCTCAGAGGTGGTGACTTCTTTGGCTAAATTCAACCCCAACATATTGGGAGCCGCTTTTACTTTTTGGAGTAATTCATTAACGTCGAGAATTTCGGTGGAAATCCCCCCATTCATGGCGCCAAATATACGAATTTTTCTAGTCAGGGCACGGGTATCAATGCCATAAATTCCCGGAATATTATGTTGCTTTAAGTAATCCGGTAAACTTTTTGTCGATCGCCAGTTACTCGGTTTCCAACAGATATTGCGAGCGATCGCGGCTTTAACTTGGGGGCGGTGGGATTCTTCATCTTCCATGTTCACCCCGGTATTTCCTAACTCTGGATAAGTGAAAGTGACTATTTGTCCACAATAGCTGGGATCTGTTAACACTTCCTGATATCCTGTCATGCCTGTGTTAAAGACGACTTCTCCTATGGCAGTGCCAGGGGCGCCGAATGACCACCCCTGATAAAAGGTGCCATCGGCAAGCACCAACAGTGCGGGTTGACCTCCAGATAACGGCATATAAACCTCTACTTCTATACTTGCTTTATTTGCCAACAACTGCATTGTTCATGGTTGATTGTTCCCTGTTGACCGATGATGCTTCACTTTCAATGCTTAAAGGTTTATGTAGGATCAATCAACAAGCTTTGCAATTATGACATGATTACTCCCCCAGGGGAATTGGTGATAGATGAAATGTAAAGAATTGACTATATTTACATTCGCCTATTGGTAGCCTCATGGAGGGGTCATGCATCCAGAAGAAGCCTCGGAGTACACCAGGGGGAGGGGAGATGGGGAACTTCCCCGGCTGGGAAGAATTCACTCAAGCCTTGGCACCCTTGTGAACTGGGCGATTTTTTTACCTGTGATAAAATTAACATAGCGTTACAAAATCCTTAAAAATACCTCCGCTAGATTAATTGGCTTGTCCGTTCATCGGATATTTTCGCTATTTCCCCTGATGTTTATAGCCGGTGTTTAATTTCAATAATATTCAGAAATCATGTATCCTTTTCTTTAGGTGATGCAGTGAATAATTATCAAGCGATCGCCATTGATAAATTAGTTGATTATTAGGCAAAAATTTATCATTTTTTTGCTCTTTTCATTGAAAATGAAAAAAATATGAATTAACCAGGTTAAAACCATGAAAAAAACAATCGCAGGTTTCATCACTTGTTTGGGCATAATTTTTCTGCAAAGCCCGGTAATTCCTCAAGAACATCCGGGATGTTTTGTCATTGATGCTAATGGCAGCTATCGAAATTTACCGCAGCTTTGTCCCGAAGTTACATTCGACCCCAATGCTCCCACTGGTGCAGCCGGAACCGGAGGAGGTCAAGCTGGAGTCTTACAAGTTCCTATCAAAAGTAGTGAAGGGGGAACCCCAGTGGTAGATGTCACATTTAATGGCAGTCAAACATTTGAAATGCTCTTTGATACGGGAGCCACGGGTACATTAATTACGGAACCAATGGCCAAAGCTTTAAAGATTCAATCCCAAGGAACTGCCACAGTGACTATCGCCGATGGCAGTCAAATTGAAGTAAATTTAGGAGTGGTTAAATCCGTGAAAGTCGGTAATCTGATGGTCGGTGAACTTGTGGTGGGAATTGCGCCGCAAGGGGCAGAAAAAGGACTTCGCAATCGGGGTCTGCTGGGACAAGATGTTTATGGAACTTATGATATAACCATCAAAAAAGATGCGATTGAATTTAAACCCCGTTCTTAATTGTCCCATCAACATAAATTAATATTGTAAGTTTGTTATTTGTTGCTGGTTATTCGTTATAAGAAATTTGGTGAACAAATAACAAATAACAAACAACAAATAACAAACAACTAGATTAGTCTTGGAAAAATTGAATTAGTTGTTCTAATTTGTCCCAAGCTGTCCCAGATTTGAGAATGTCTTTGGCGATCGCAATTCCTTGTTGATGCTCCCCGACGGCAATCAGACCGGCGACTTGAAACGCCAAAGAAGCATTTAAAGCAACGACATCTTGTTGGGCTGGAGTTCCTTTACCCTGAAGCACATCGCGCAAAATCTGGGTGTTTTCGGGAATGTCGCCGCCCCGTAATGCGGCAGTGGGGGCTTTGGTTAATCCCAATTCCTGGGGGTTGAGGACGCTGAGTTCAACGACGCCATTACTCAGAATCGCTAGGTCGGTGGCGTCTGCTAAACCCGCTTCATCCAGTTTTTCTCGTCCATGTAAGACGATCGCCTTTTCGGTTCCCAGTTGTCCCAAAGCTCTTGCGATCGCCTCTAGTAGCTGACTACTGAAAACCCCAATCACCTGACCTGTGGGACGTAAAGGATTCACCAAAGGGCCGAGGAGATTAAATACCGTGCGGATTTTTAGGGTACTTCTCAGGGTTGCCACTGCCTTCATCGCCGGGTGCCACCCAGGGGCAAATAAAAAAGTCACCCCCACTTCTTGCAGCGCTGACTGAACTCTCTCTGGATGTGCCGTCAAGTGGATCCCTAAAGCTTCCAACACATCAGCGGAGCCGACTTTACTGGACGCGGAACGATTCCCATGTTTGGCCACAGGGATACCTGCGGCAGCGGCCACAAAAGCCACCGCTGTGGAAATATTAAAGGTGGACGCCCCATCCCCCCCAGTGCCACAAGTATCAATCACGGGTTTTGGCCATTCTGGAACCGCAAGGCGGTGTCCGGCGACGGATTGAAGTTGTAAAACTTTGGCCATGCCCGCTAATTCATTAGCTGATACTCCTTTGGCTTGCAGTGCAGCTAAAATTGCCCCGGATAAGACGGGGGGGATTTCGTCTTGCAGCCATCCTTGCATCAGCAGGGATGCTTGTTGACTGGTGAGAGATTCTCGATCCAGGATTTGCTGGAGTAAGTTGGACCAATTCATGGTGGTAGATTTGGCAGTTGATTCAGCTTGAGGTGTTGAGGAATAAGTCATAAGAATTTTGCGGTTTAGGCCAATGCAAATGCAAAATCTAATTTTATCTTGAATTAGAATCTTGAATTAGATTCGGAAATCTTATAACCAGCCTCTTACCATTCCCTTGACTTTAGAATTTGCCGATAGTTTGATTCAAAGGATGCAATGCCAAATTTTCACTTCTCCATCAGCGCTGCAACTGGCAAAGGTTTGCTCATCTCTAAAGGCTAAAGATAGGATGGGTTGTTGATGACCTGTGAGAGTGCAAAGTAAGGAAATATTTTCCGTGTCTGGGGAAATCAGCCAAATTTTGATGGTTTGGTCAATGCTGGCACTGGCAAGAAATTGCCCATTAGGACTAAATTTGACACAAGTCACTGGTTCTGAATGCCCTGTGAGGGTAAATATTACTCTGCTTTCTGGAGCATTTGGGCTGATGTGCCAAATTTTAATCGAGCAGTCTAGACTCCCACTGGCGAGGAGATGTCCCGGTTGATTCAGAAGATATCCTGGATGAGCGGAAAATGCCAGTGAGGTAATCGGTTCTACATGGTCTGTGAGGGTGCAGAGGAGTTCTTGAGCATTCATTAGCCAAATTTTCAACTCAGCGTCTACGGCACCACTGGCCAGGATCTGGCTGTCGGGACTAAAGGCTAGGGCATCTACGGGGGCTTTGTGGCCGGTGAGTACGGTTTGCAAGGATGGCCAAGGGTACTCATATAACTCTGGGTCAACTTCTGGGTGTGACTTTGAGAGATTCGCTTCTCGTGATGCTTTGGCGGAATCGGATAAAATATCGGCTAAAATATCGGCGACGGGAGCAATTTGAATGGTTTGATCTGCACTGCCACTGGCGATAAATTGACCGTCTGGACTGATGGCGATCGCTCGCACGGATAGAGAGTGACCTGTGAGGATTTTTAAGGGTTCTAATTCAGAGGACTGGATTCCCCCATTCGCCGGAATGACAAGTTTTTGGTTTTCTTCAGTTGGCCAAGTCAATGGCCAAATTTGAATGGTGCGATCGCGAACCGTTGCGGATCCAACATCGCCACTGCCACTGACGATAAAATCTTGCTGGGGACTGATGGCGATCGCCCGCACCGCATGAGTATGACTTGTGAAGGTTTGAGATAATTCAGCAGATAAATTAGCAGATAAATTAGCAGATAAATTAGCAGATAAATTAGCAGATAAATTAGCAGATAAATTAGCAGATAAATTAGCAGATAAATTAGCAGATAAATTAGCCAGATTTTCTGTGGTCGAATTTTCTGTCCGTAATTCTGAGAAAATTTGCCAAACTTTTACGGTATGGTCGGCACTGCCGGTGGCCAAAAACATTCCATCGCGGCTAAAGTCTAGGGAAAATATGACTTCTGCATGGGCATTCCAGCTATGCAGACATTTCCAATTGCCATTCCAATTGCCATTCGGCGCAACGTTGCGGATGCAACGCTGCGCGAACGCCCTTCTGCATAATACTTTGGTTTGTAAGTCAGAAATCGCTTCTTGCGGTTGAAGCTGAGAGAATGCCCGGAGTTGCTTCGTCTGTTCTTGGAGTTCAGCGATCGCCTGGGATTGCAGGGCTAGGTCTTCTTCAATGCTGTGGCGATCGATTGCTTCCAATGGGGCTAAACGGT
Source organism: Planktothricoides raciborskii GIHE-MW2 (assembly GCF_040564635.1). Lineage (NCBI taxonomy): Bacteria > Bacillati > Cyanobacteriota > Cyanophyceae > Oscillatoriales > Oscillatoriaceae > Planktothricoides > Planktothricoides raciborskii. Next base: position 3,113,393 of record NZ_CP159837.1, on the reverse strand, counting down.
TTTCCATTTCCGCTTCTAGAATCGCAATTTCTTCTGACAAGTTTTTAATTTCTCGATGTAACTGAGGAATATAATAAAAGTCAATATAATTTGCCGAATCGCTTTCGCTTTCTGTCCATCCAGCATAACTTGAAATTAAATTTTTATAGAATAAAAATTGTTGGTTTGGGCTGGCTTCAACGGAAATTGAATTAGGCAAACTTCGCAATTCACTAGCAACTATTTCTGAAATTAACTCCCGCAGTTTTGTTTCCGGTATCCCTTGGTCGCTGGTTTCTTCCCACAAGGATTTCGCCTGATTCAGTGCAGCGATTTCTCCTCGCAGATCGGAAATTTGCTGGAGACAATTTTTAATTTGCTCTTTAATTTGCTCCTCAAATTGGATTTGAGATGGATGGTTTCCCTCTGGTGGCGGCGGGGACATTTTCTCGACGGTTTCATTTAATTGAAGAATAGACGTCCGGGCAGCTAAATTTTGTTCATGCAGGGTTTTAATCGCCGCAATCATCAGTTTAAGTTTTTTTTTCGGCACCAAATTGTCGGTTTTCCTCTGAACTTGAGTTAATTTTTCATAAAGTCTGATTAACTCTGTTTTAATTCCCGAAATTTCCGCCTCTACATAACCATTACTGGATAAATTGCGCTGATTAAAATCTTCAATTGGTGCATCTTGGGCATCGCTTTGACTGGGAAAATTTGCCAATTTATTAATAATAGGTAAATTAGTAGGTAAATTGTTGGGCAAATTGTTGGGCAAATTGTTAGGCAAGGTGCATGGGATTTGATGGCTCATTTTTTCCAAATTCACCATCATTTGACTAATTTGAGTTTGTTGATGTTCAAATTTTTGGCATAAGCGTTCTAAAGATGTTTCCATTTCTGCCAGAGGCAAAGAGGCGATATTGCATCCGCAACGCTGCGCGATATTGCATCCGCAACGCTGCGCGATATTGCATCCGCAACGCTGCGCGATATTGCATCCGCAACGCTGCGCGATGTTGCATCCGCAACGCTGCGCGATGTTGCATCCGCAACGCTGCGCGATCACTGGTTGAATCTGTTGTTTTTCCCTGGGACTTTCTGGGATACGTGAACTGGGCTGCCCCGGGACTAAATCAGACAATTCCTGGCATTGTTCTGTCACTTCAGCGCCAATTATTTGTCTACTTAAAGATAATAATTTCCGTCGATGCAATAGATTCAAAATCAGGGACATGGACATGGGAACAGCCATTAACGCCGCTTTTTGCGTGGTGACAGCGGCAACTGCACCCATCACGGAAGCAACAATGGATAAATACTCAGCAACTTCTAACCAACCGTAATTCCTTTGCATGGGAAAATTCCTATACCCTTTTGGCAATTTTTTCATTCTTAGGGGATGGAATCCGGAATTAAATGCAGTTCATCCGTAAAATTTACAAAATAACGAGAACAGGGAAGAGGGAACAGTGGTGCGGGGGAGCGGGGGAGCGGGGGAGCGGGGGTGCAGAGGGGAAAGTGAATAGTGAATAGTGAATAGTGAATAGTGATACTTTTTTTAACTTGTACGGGCGTCCTTGCGAAGCATAATCCGTCAGGCCTTATGGCCAGAAAGCCCCTACGACTTTTCAATGCATCACTTTCCCCAACCAAAAACCAACAACCAACAACCAAAGAATCCCTACCCAACAACCAATTTATTTCCGTTTTTGCAGCTTTTTAATCGCCGCCACCAGGGGGGCAATATCTTCCTTGGTGAGAAACTGGGTTGGTTCTGGGGACTGTTGTTTGATTAACGCGCTTAGTTCTTGTAATTGCTCTTCTAGGGGTGCTGGATTAAACGGGGGTGTGAGGGAGTTAATTTTATCTTGGACTTCCGCAAGTTCGGCGGAAACTTGATTTAAGATATTTTCCAAGTTTTCGACGTTGGCAGCATCGGAAAGATGATCCAAGTCCTCTGTCACCTTTTCCACGGATGATTGTAGATTGTGGGATAGCTGTTGTAGTTGATTAATTTGCCCTTCTAAAGCATTTAAGGTGCCAAGAATGCGTTTAAACCGTTTGCTGGTCTGAGTTTTTGTGGTGGTCAGGTCTTCAGAGATTTGGGCGATCGCAACTTCTATGCTACTGATATCAACCGGAACCGGGGGGGCTGGTAACTCTAAAAACTGCTGATTTAGTTGTGCTTGTTGAGCGGCAATTGTTTCTAACTGCTGGGTTAATGTTTCTACTTCTACTTGCACGACCGTTCTTTGTTTAATTTCTTCGCTGAGTGCTTGGATTTTTTTCCTGACTTTTCCTAAAGACTGGTCTTGCTTAAGCTGTTGTAATGTTTGAGTCAGCCGCTGTAAATAGGGTTTAATTACTTCGTGATTTTTCTGCTCTAGTTGACCGATCCGTTGTTCTAGTTCAGAATAGTTTGCCAGAGCAACTTCTCTAATTTCTCCAGCATTTTTACCAGAAATTTCACCCGCTTCACTTCTTTGTATGGCTGGAGGGATGAACTGGGAATTACCGATAGATTGGGTCAGCTTTTCTAAAGATTCTTGCAAAGTTAAAAATCTCACATTCACCATTTGCCAGTCATCTTCGGTTAAAGCTTTATTTTCTAGCCTTTCCGTGACTTTTTGCAGATGGTAAATTGATTTTTGCAGGGCTTGAAAATCCATCTGGGGTTGGTCATTTTCTGGCAAAGCGGTATAGAGAGATTCTACCACATTTCTGACATCAGATATGGCGGCTTTGGTATATTGTTCGGTGTTTTCATCGAGGCGATATCGGTTGGCTAAATTGAGGGAAAGTGCCACGGTTAAGGGGGCGGCAGCATAGACAACTTGACCGGATAAGGCGCCGGCTAAGGTGCCGATCGCTGATGCCGCAATGGAAACGGATTCCGCCAGGTCTAACCAATGGTATTCGCTGATGATTTGGCGCAGGTTTTGGATATTAGGTTGGATATTTTGCATGATTCTATGATTTGATAATTGATCTGATAATTCACAATTAAATTAATTAGTAGGTTGGGTTTCGTGACCTCAACCCAACCTACTGAGGACTTTCTGACCAAGGACAAGAAGCAATTTATCCTTCTTCGCAACCGAGTCGCTTCAAGGAGTCTAAGGCTTGTTGCTGGCTGGGGATATTTCCTTGGGCAGCAAATAATTCCGCTGCCTGTTTTAAGTCAGCGATCGCCTCGGTGCGATCGCCCATTTCAAATCGCGCCAACCCCCGATTATTGTATGCACTGGCATAATCCGGTTTCAGGGCGATCGCGCTGTCGAAATCTGCCACGGCTCCACCATAATCGCCAGTTTTTAGCCGGGAAACGCCGCGATTAGAATACGCCACCGCATCATTGGGGTTCAGGGTTAAGGTTTCGCTGTAATCCTCAATGCTACCCAGATAGTCTCCCTGGTTATACCGGGCTAACCCGCGATTGTTATACGCGACGGGATCGTTCGGGGCTAAACGAATGGCCATTGTGTAATCCAAAATGGCACTTTCATATTCCCCTAACTGACGATACGCTTCCGCTCGTTGGAAATAAGCGCCGGTATTTTCCGCCGAAATCCGAATCCCATCTTGCCGCTGAATCACCTGAGTATAATCGGTGATGCTATGGCGATAGTCGCCGATTTTATAGTAGGCAACAGCCCGGTTAAAATAAGTCACGGGTTCATCGGGATCCAGTTCTATCGCCTTGCTATAATCCGCGATCGCGCCAGGAAGATTGCCCGTATGATATTTTGTCAATCCCCGGTTATTGTAGCTGGTGGCGCGATCAGGGTTGAGGGCTAGGGAGGCATCATAATCCGCCATTGCCCCAGCATAATCGCCAATTTCTAGCCGTTCAAACCCTCGGTTGTAATAAGCCTCCGCATTTCCCGGTCGTAACACCGAATCGGTGAACCGATCGATTAACCCGTGAATAATCTTCAGCGAAGAAGTTTTCACGGCAACTTCTCGTTCGGGAATATCGCGATCGCTACTGAGAAAATGATGACTGGAAATTAAGGCCATTTTCTCATCAGCAACTAAAAAGTTTTCATGGGTTCCCAGTACCTTATATTCCAGTTGATTAGGATATTTTTCCCGCAGGGCTTCTAAGTCATTTAGGGCATCATAAGATTGGCGACGGGTGGTGAGATTTTCGGTATGCCATTGCTGCTGAACTAACAGCGGAAATTCTCCCTCATTAATATCTGCCAGATGACCCCAACCAATTTTTAATTGACCATTGCGTTCTAGGAAAGCTTCAAATTCATCCAACAGACCGCTGATGATTTCACGATTCAGCCACGGACAGACAATTATCAGCAGCTTATTACTGTTAGCGATCGCCTGGATTAAACAGTCGTAAATTGCCGGACGGTCAAAGATTAATTCATAATCGCATGGGGCAACATCTTGCAACAGTTGACTAATGCCACTCATTTGTCGCTCAATGGAGTTGCCGATCAGATCGTCAATTTGACTGGTGGCGGTTTGGGTTTCCGCTTGTTCTATTTCTAGTTGTCTGGTTTGCAGTTGCAGGGCTTGGAATTGCTCGTCGAGTTGCGCGATCGCCTGACTAAGTTTTGTTTCCAAGGTAAACAAGGATTGTTCCAATTTTTGAACTTTTTCGCGATCGTTGAACTTGTCTAAATCCTGTTCTAGTCGGGTGACTAAATCCGAGACGGTATCTTGCAGTATAGCTATATCCTGGCGAGTGACGGCTAACTCAGAAACCGTAATTTCTTCCAATCCTTTTTCCAAATCAGTTAATTTTTGACCCATGCCATCAATCTCTTGCTGTAATTCAGATAATTGAGCATTTAAGGTTAAGAATTGATCGGTGATTTCTTGATCGTTGCGATTGCTTACATCCTGAGTTTCTTTGAGGTGGGTTTCTAAAGATAGATAACCGGCTTCGAGTTGGTCTAAACGCCAGCAAACGGTTTGGTAATTACTCGTCAAATCTTCAGGAATTTGGTTTTCTGGTAGTTGCTCAACTTTGGCCATCAGCGCCTCAATTTGTTCTCGGAGTTCTCCGGTAATACTATGCGGATTCCCCATATTCAGATCGTGGACTTGTTGATCCAAGATTTCCACATTCCCCGATAACTGATAAATCGTATCTTTGAGCAGACCGATTTCCTTAAGTTCTTGGGTGATAATTCTAATTTCTGGATACAAATCCGTCCCTGTCTCTCCTCCGATCATCTCGTTATTATTCACCGAAGTTTCTAAGCGGTTGATTTGCTCTTTCAGGGCTTGGATTTCATCGTGTACTTGCTCGTTTACATTGTCCCCATTGGCTAAAAATTGGACTTGTTGTTCTAAATTGTCCAGATTCGCCGCCAATTGTGAGACGCTGCCTTGAAGAATAGCAATTTGGGCGATGTCTACTGCCCGTGACAAGTCAGATTCATGGGTAATTGTATTTCCTGATTCACCGAATGTATGGTTGCCCAGAGATGATTCTATGCGATCGATACTTTCGGTGTTACTGGCTAAAACTCGCTCTAGAATTTCAATTTTTTGCTGATATTCAGAATCAGATAAAGATTGATCCCAGTTACGGTTTTCTAAAGTCGATGCCAGCAGGTTTTGGTAGTCTTGCTGTAAGGCGATTAAAGTTTGCTGTTGGTCTAGCAGTTGTTGGTGAATTCCGGTTAATTCCCAGGCAGAAATCTCAGACATCCGGATTTCCATTTCTTGCTTGACTTCGGCAACCGCATCGGCAATTTTGGCTAATGCGGTTTCAATCCCAGTTAGTTCAATGATCTGTCCTTCTTTGACTTCTACGACAGCTAGGGACATCCGCTGATTCACACGGTGACTAAGTTGCTCTAATCTATCTTGCAGTGCTTGCAATTCCGACAAATTTTGAGTTTGAACGGTGGCGGGAGTTTGCTCCCCAATTCGGTTGATTTGTGCTTGCAAGTTTTCGAGGCGATTCGCGAACGCGATCCACTCTGCGGAATCGCGCAATTCTGATAAAGCGCTGCGATCGCTTGCCGCAGTTTGTTGGAGTTGTTCTTGCTGTTTTTGTAACTCCTGTAAAGTGATAGATAGCGAACGCACCTCTTCTTTTTCCGCCAGATTTTGGCTATTCACCACTAAGCGATCGGTGGTATTTTCTAACGCCGCTACTTGACGTCGTAATTGCTCCAATTCTGGCACCAAGGAATTAACATCACCCCCTTGACCGATATTGTTTAATTGTTGCTTGAGTGCTTCAATTTCAGCAGTGACGCTGGTCAGATCAACGGAAGTTGTCCCCGTCATCTTTTGCAACTTAGAAGGCAGTTGGGTCAGCTTCGCGTCCATCTGCTTAAGTTCGTTTTCCAGATGCGCGATTTTGTCCGGTGGAGGTAGTTGCTGCCAAGTTACTTCAACGCGATCGCGCAATTCGTTGAAAAACTCTTGTAAATTGCCATATTGCGATCGTAACTGCACAATATCTTGGCGGATGGGGTTTAATTCCACTCCCACATTGGTCAATGCCCCAGATTTATGTTGCTCCAATCCGGCGACGGAAACGGTTAAATTTTCTACCTGAGATTTCAAACTGTTATAGTCCGAGGACTTGGGTAAAGTTTGGATCTCCTGGCGGACTGAAGCCACATCCTCAGACAGTTTTTGGTCAATTTTGACCACTTCTGTGGAATTAGACCCACTCGACGAGTATTTTCTGCGGTTCGCGGCACCGAGTACCAAAGACAAAGCCCCCGGCCCGATCGCATATCCGACGTGCTGAGAAAGCAGTACCACGGTGACAGTCCCCGCTGCCGTACAAGCGAGGGATATATATTCCAAAAGTTCTAATGGACTCAACTGTTGTTTCATAAGGGTTCCTCTATGTTTCACTTATCAACGATAGATGGCCAAGACTTGTCTCTGCTAGTGAGTCTCGGTAGTTTAGCCTCAAATCGGCAATCTCTGCCGAACGCCCATAGCGTCCCGTAGGAAGTCGCTCGTTGGGCCTTTGCCAATACAAATTTTCTTTAACACCTATTGTGCCATTACCGCGCAGGGCGATCGTTACTGCATTTTATTTTTATATCTGTTATCTGTTATTTGTTCGTTGTTCGTTGTTCGTTGTTCGTTGTTCGTTGTTCGTTGTTCGTTGTTCGTTGTTCGTTGTTCGTTGTTCGTTGTTTGTTGTTGGTTATTTGTTATTTGTTCGCGGTTCGCGGTCAAAGGACAAACGACAAATAACAAAATAATAACAAAACAACTTGCCAACAAACAACAAACAGGGAAAAGGGAACAGGGAACAGGGAACAGGGAACAGGGAACAGGAAAGAGGTGAATTATGAAAACTCTCTCTTCTATGCATCTTTCTTCTCTCTCCTCTCTCCTCCGTTCCCCGTTCCCTGATAACTGTTCCCCTTTCTCCAACAAACAACAAACAACTTGCCAACAAACAACAAACAGGGAACAGGGAACAGGGAACAGGGAACAGGGAACAGGAAAGAGGTGAATTATGAAAACTCTCTCTTCTATGCATCTTTCTTCTCTCTCCTCTCTCCTCCGTTCCCCGTTCCCTGATAACTGTTCCCCTTTCTCCAACAAACAACAAACAACTAATCCACTTTTCTAAAATCATCGATAAGTTGCTGAAGCGCTACAATTACTTGGGTTAAGCTTTCAATTTGTTCCAGTTCGGGTCGGTCTTTGAATTGTTGACTTAAAGTATTCAGTTGATCTTTGATTTGTTTAATCGCTCCATGAAGTTGCTGTTGCTGCGATCGCAATTTTTGCACTGCTTCGATTAATGAGGCGATCGCTTTCATCGACTCAGCATTCGATGTCAGGTTAAATTGTTCTGGGGATTGTACTTTAGCCGCATCAATATTTTTTAGGGAGAGGGCGGCAATTTTTTCCTCTAATTGGGCGATCGTGCGCCGAGAATGCCAATCCTGATTTAAACCATAGCGGCGGTTGATCGTATTCAACAATATGGCAAAACAGATCGGCCATGCTGCGTAGGTGAAATCGCCAAAAACTGTCGCCAAAATTGTCCCGGTTACGGCACCAGCTAAAGAAATATACTCGGCTATTTCTAGCCCCCTAGGATGTTTGAACATTGGTTAATTATTTTATCTTAAGCAGATATTTTCTATTTTAATACCATTTACAAAAATTCATCCAGCATTAGTAGTAGGGTGGGCAAAACCTTGCCCACCCTCGGCAACTATTAGTTTTCTGAAACATTTTGACAAATGGGATCCTGTAGACTGTTGATCAGGTAATCATTCAGGCGATCGCAGCCCATTTTTAACAGTTGATTTAACTGGGAATCTCCGGCATATTTTCCTGGATCATCAATGGGTAAATCTTCTAAAGTCCAGAATTTCACCGTCTGATCCCAACTGCCCGATGCCAAAATTGGTTCTGTGGGATGAAAACTTAATTCCCAAATGCGGTTATCATGTCCTTCTAAGGTTTTTAATAGCCGTCCATTTGGTTGCCAAAGTTTAATGGTTTTATCGTCAGAAGCCGAAGCAATAATCTGACCATCACGACTAAAATCTACACTTAAAACCTTATTATTATGACCTTCTAAGGTATGAATTAATGTGCCATCTAGTCGCCACAATTTTACCGTGGTATCATCAGAAGCCGTGGCAATTGTTTGGCCGTCGGGACTAAATGCCACCGAATTTACATCATGGATATGACCTTTTAATGTCGCCAATAAGTCCCCTTTGAGATTCCACAGTTTTACGGTTTTATCTTTACTAGCGGTGGCAATTATTTGACCATCAGGGCTAAAATTTAAGCCATAAATCCACTCATCATGGGCGATAATATTTTGCAGGAGTTTGCCGTCTAAATCCCACAATTTCAGAGTCCGATCCCAACTCGCAGAAGCAATGATTTGACCATCGGGACTAAACCGGACAGCGGAGACTGAATCCTGATGACCGACCAATGTTTTTAGCAATTCCCCATTCAGGTTCCACAGTTTAATGGTTTTATCTTTACTCCCGGTGGCAATGGTTTCACCATCAGGACTAAAGCGAATAGAATTAATTAAAGCTCTATGACCTGTTAAAGTTTGTAACTTTTCTAGATTAAAATTAATTAATTGTACCGTAGGCTGGCGACTGCTAACCGCTAAAATGTCTCCCCTAGGATTGAAACTGACTGAGTAGGTGACGCGATCGGGATTTTTAAAGGTTTTTAATAAACGAATATCCGGCTGCCACAGTTTAACGGTGCGATCGCTACTGCCGGTGGCCATATTTTTACCATCAGGGCTAAAACTTAGGGTTAAAACACTTTCTTTATGTCCTGATAAAGTGTTAAGTAAGTCCCCGTCTAAGTTCCAAAACTTGACAGTTTTATCTTGACTTGCTGTAGCTAAAACCGGGAGTTTTCCCCTAGAAAATGCGACTCGATTAATCACATCAAAATGAGCCCGAATAGGTGGTTTTAGTAATTGGCCATTTAAATTCCAAAATTTGAGGTTTCCATCTCCCCCCACCGAAGCGATTTCTTGACCTTCTTGAATAAAAATTGCGCCGGTCACTCCGTCTTCATGGGCTTTGACGGTTTTAAATAGCTCAATTTTATCAATTTTATCATTTTTTTGGTTAATTTTCCATAGTTTAATGGTGTCATCATAACTCGCAGAAACCAGCATACTGCCATCAGGACTAAAATTTAAATTAGTCACTTCTTTTTGATGTCCGGTTAAAATTTGCTGGGGAACTTCAAGCAGTGATTTGTCATCCCTTGAAACCAAATTAACCGACCAAATGTTAATCAGATTATCCGCACCACCAGAGGCCAAAAATTGACCATCGGGGCTAAATGTCACGGCAAAAACGGATTTACTATGACCTTGGTAGGTTCTGAGTAATTTTCCATCGGTTGTCCATAATCGCACTTTACCATCTTTACTGGCGGTGGCAATCATCCGATTATCAGGAGAAAAAGTTGCCCCATAAAGGCGATCGGGATGTTTCAAAGTGGCTAATTGTTGCCCCGCCCGACTCCAGACGATCGCCTCCCCATCATCACTCGCGGTGAGTAGCATATTACCATCAGAACTAAAACTCACTTCCCATACCCACCCTTGATGGCTATCTAAGCGATTAATTTCTTGCAATTTGGCTAAAGGTTGTTCTAAATTCTTGAGAGTTTGCTGTTGTAATTCCGGGGAAGTCTTTAACGACTGCATGGTTTTGGCGGCGCGAATACTATCTACTAAGGCATCGAGTTGATTATTCGATCGCTGATAAGCTTCGGAGGCCGAATTGCGGGCTTGAATTTCATGGATTTTTGCCTCATTTCTTTCCCAAATCGCTTGGGTGACAATGAAAATTGCTGAAGCGGAAATCAGCCCCAGTCCCAACAAACCAATGCCAATCATGCGTTCCGCTTTTTTCTTGGCAGCAGTTAAAATTTTATTGGCTTGTTTCTCTTCGGTAAATTCCGCTTCTTGACTGGCATTTAAGAATTGATAATCGCGATCGCTTAAACTTTGATTTTCCGCCCAACTTAGGGCATCTTGTAACGCTTGACCCCGTAAAAGTCGGGATTTATCTTGACGGTTAGAGGCTTCCCAGGCTGCGATCGCTTCTGCATAAGGTCGCAATTTTCCTAATTCTTGAGTAATCCACTTTTCGTGAAAAACTGCTTGATAGATTTTATTATAAACTCTGACTTGACTGCCTTTTTTAATCACTAATCCCGTCAGACGTAACTCCGTAATATCCGGGTTATTTTCATAAGAAATTGGCTCAGATTTGCCCTTGACATCATCATTGTTTTGTTGTAATATTTTTTGATATATTCCTAACAACCGCCCCGACCTGTGGGGATTGACCAAGAGGCGATCGCGAATAGTTTTAATATGTTCTGGTTCATCCTGAGTTTCCCATTGATCCAGAATAAACTTTTGCACTAACTGGTCAACATTGGGCTGTTTTCCGTTCGCTTTTTGATCGAGCAAAAAACAGAGTTTTTGGGTCATAAATGGTTGCCCCCCCGTCCAGTTTAATATTTCTTGTAACACCTGTTGGGGATTTTGTACTTGCCCGGTAAAACCTTGGGCTAATGGTTGGGCTTCTGCTAAGGTAAAACCAGTTAATTCAATACTTTTGCCAATATTAAATGGGGTTTTCGTCTTATCATTAATTAACTCTGATGGGGTGGTGACACCCAACAGGCAAAAGGTCAACCGTTGATAATCGGCATTTTCTGCCCGCTGATTATAGCAAGCGCGAATCCAGGCAAAAAAATCATCTTTCCAAGATAAATTTAAACTTTGATCGATTTCATCCACAAAAATCACAATTTTTCCGGGATATGCCGGAAATATTACCTCTTCAAGTAACTGGGTTAACCACTGATTTGGGGCTAAAATTCCTTCGCGATCGCGCAACCAAGGTAAAAGTTTAAAACTCCGGGAAAGACCGGGAAAATTTTTCACCAAAGTTCTAATAAAACCCCCATACCACTGTTCGGGAGTCACCGCTTCTGACCCTAATACGGTCAAATCAATCGCCGCACAAAGCACCTCCTCCGATACCAGCTTTTGCAGGGTTCTCACCTTTAAACTAGATTTGCCCATTTGTCGGGAATTAAACACATAGCAAAATTGCCCTGCTTTTAACTGTTGATATAGGTCTTGATCCGCTTTTCTCACCACATAAGTGGGGGCATTGGGAGGTAAACTCCCCCCAACCTGATAAACCGAATTGGGGGCAGCAGGGGAGTGGGTTTGGGTGGGGATAGTCATGGTTACTTGTGGTTAATTGCCTAGGCGATCGCGAAAATATTGACCATACAAATCACAGCGCGGGGTGCAATCATTGCCCTGCATTTGTACTAAACCCATACTTTGTAACTTATAGGCGATCGTGGAATCTAAGCGGACAGGTTTTGCCGCAAAAACCACTTGTTTCAACGCTTCTAGTAAATCGGGATGTTTTTGTAAGCTTAACAAATTTTCCCGCAGATGATGGCTATAAATTCCCGCCTCCGTTGGGGCATCCGCTAACAATTGATCTAGGGTAAGTTGCTGATAAACTCGCAACTGAGAAAGGGCTTGTTGTACTAGGTGCGGATGACCTCCGACCATTTTCATTAATTGATTCACTTGATTCAGGTTCCATTCCAACCCATAGCAACGGGCTAAATCGCGGATTTGTTGAGGTTTAAACTCTGGTAATTCCACCGGCACCCCCACATTAAAGGGAGACTGATTAATATTTAGGGGAATATAAACTTCAGTGGCGTGAACCACCATCAATCTTAATTGTTTCCAGGTTTCATTAATCTTAGCATCTTCATGCCAAGCTCGCAACAATCCTAAAAAACCTTCCGCTACTTGATGATAAGGAAAAATCCGTTCTACTTCATCTAAACACAAGACTAAGGGACTGTCCTCGCAGGGTAATAAATATTGTTCAAAGTATTCCGTACAATTCACCGTACTACTAGAATAGCGATCGTCCCAATAATCCGCTAACTGATTTTGCACCCGCATTTTTTTACCCACAATCACGCAAAACCATTGCAGAAATTTATCTAAATTACTAAATTCTGTTTCTGCCGCCAGATTTAAATTTAAATAAACCGTGCGGTAATTTTGGGTAGCGACTCCTTCCAACATTCTTAAACTGAGTAAAGTTTTGCCCATGCCCGCTGGGGCTTTAATTCTAATTAGAGAACCCGGTTGGAGTAATGTTTCATAACAGCGAGATTCTAGGGGGGGACGTTCCACATAAGTTTCTTCAGCCGAATCTATTTTCGCGGCATCGTTTGCCGCTTGTTTGTTTTGGCGTAACTTTCTTTCTAAGGCGGTTTTAAAATTTTTTTTACTAACTTTTTCTCCCAAGGCTGCGGAGAGTCTTTCCCAGAGTTTTTGGCCGACAATGCGATGTAAATAACTGGCTGTATAGTCAGTATTCACGGCCATTTCCTCATAGGTTTGATTCTGCCATGCCCCCCGAAAAATTGTGATTTCTAAGTCCGTGAGATGTTTGCCGGTTTGCTCAAAAACTACCTGATCCGCAATTTGCGATGCTTCGGTAAAATTTATGCTGTTTTCTGACATAGCAATTCAAAGTTTATGAAGCCTACATTGTATCAATATCTGTAAAATTACACTGTGATCCGTGGAGCAATTTTTGATTGTTATTGGTTATTGGCTCTTGGTTATTGGTTGTTGGTTATTTGTTGTTGGTTATTTGTTGTTTGATTAACCGTATTATAACAAATAACTAATAACCAATAACCAATACTTACCCTGCTCCCCCGCTCCTCTGCTCCCCCGCTCCTCCATTAATCTCAGAAACTTAACTATTTGTAATAGGTTTTAACAATCAGTTACACTTACCGAAAATTGCCGCCTTTTTACCAGAAAAAAAGCTAATTTTCGGGGATTTATTTCTGCTATTGAGGGGTGAGACACCTAGGGGGTCTTGTCCATCTAATCTCAGGGAATTTATCGAATAAATTGTCAAGAATTATCAGTTTTTTTAGAAAATTTTAACAATTTGTTCAGGTTTAACCGGGATTTAAAATAAGCATAAAATAATTATAAATTCTTGATGAATAATTGTTACAAACTTATACATAAATCAGACAAAAATTATACATAAATCAGACACTAATTGCGATCGCGATCACTTACATTTTCAAAAGCATAATGATAGTTTGGAATAGGCAATAAGTTAATAGACCACTGGGAAAATTCTGAAAAGCCCCCCTTTTTAAGGGGGGTTGGGGGGATCTAAACTGGTATTTTGCACTCTTGTCTAATTTACTTATTCAGCCATGATTAACGTAGGGTGGGGACTGCCCCCCGACAGGGACTTAAGTCCCTGTCTAATAGCGATCTGCCTTTAAAAAGGACTATCTGGAAAAATTTTAAATTTACGGGAGTCCTCTTTAGAGGACTTGAGCTATTAGTCGGAGACTTAAGTCCCTGCCGGATGCCTGCCTGCCGGATGCTTGCCACGCTTGCCCCACACCCTGCACCCTAATCACAATCAGGACAACTACCATGAATACTCAACAAACCCTAGAACAAGCCCTAGAAATCGCCAAACAACGCCTGAGTCTATTCGCTACAGACCCGGAATTCCTGAGCAAAATGCAGGTGGCTTTTGGGGACGCTTGGGAGACCAACCAGGGGATTACCTTCGGTCAGGCTTGGCAAACGGCGGATTTTAGCATTATTCCGCCCATTGAAATTCGTCCTGCTGCTGATATCAATGGAGCCAGTGGCGCTTATGCTGGGGCGACGAACACTATATATATAAGTGCAGAATTCCTCAGCCAAAATGCTACCAACCTGGAGCCCGTCACCCGCGTTCTTCTGGAAGAAATCGGTCATGCGGTGGACTGGCAGTTGAATGAATACGACACCCCAGGGGATGAAGGGGCGATATTTTCGGCGTTGGCAAGTGGTGCGGTGCTTTCCGAGGGTCAGTTAGGGCAGTTGCGGGGAGAAGATGATACGGCAATGGTGAGTTTGGATGGGCAAAATCTGCAAATCCAGCAAGCTGTGCCGATTAACCCTGGTGACTATGCGGCATTACAAGCACTTTACAATAGCACCGATGGGGCGAATTGGACTAACAAGACGGGCTGGGATTTTAGCAACCCTTCCCCCGATGCTTCGGTGGTTGATGGTTGGTGGGGAGTATATGTCAGTACTACGACGGGTCGGGTGACATCGCTCGTCCTGTCCGACAACAACCTGAGCGGGACAATTCCCCCGGAACTGGGCAATTTGAGTTCTTTGCAAGAGCTCTACCTGTACAACAACAACCTAAGCGGGTCTATTCCCCCGGAACTGGGCAATTTGAGTTCTTTGAAATATCTCTCCCTGTACAACAACAACCTAAGCGGGTCTATTTCCCCGGAACTGGGCAATTTGAGTTCTTTGCAAGAGCTTGGGCTGTTCGAAAACAACCTAAGCGGGTCAATTCCCCCGGAACTGGGCAATTTGAGTTCTTTGAAATATCTCTCCCTGGGCGGCAACAACCTGAGCGGGTCAATTCCCCCGGAACTAGGCAATTTGAGTTCTTTGCAAGAGCTCTGGCTGTACGACAGCACCCTGAGCGGGTCAATTCCCCCGGAACTGGGCAATTTGAGTTCTTTGGAACGGCTCTACCTGTCCGAAAACAACCTAAGCGGGTCAATTCCCCCGGAACTGGGCAATTTGAGTTCTTTGCAAAAGCTCGACCTGGGCAACAACAACCTAAGCGGGTCAATTCCCCCGGAACTGGGCAATTTGAGTTCTTTGACAGAGCTCTACCTGTTCATCAACAACCTAAGCGGGTCAATTCCCCCGGAACTGGGCAATTTGAGTTCTTTGCAATATCTCTTCCTAGACAGCAACAGCCTGAGCGGGTCTGTTCCAGAATCCGTTAGTAACCTATTACCCTCTTTAATTGATTACAATCTGGGTGACTTACTCACAGGTGCAACCCTATCCATTAACGATCGCCAACTCCCAGAAGGCAACAACGGCACCACCAACGCCACCTTCACCGTCACCCTATCCGAAGCTGCCACCGAAACCGTTACCGTCAGCTACACCACTGCGGATGATACCGCCACTGCCGGAGTTGACTACACCGCCACCACTGGCACTCTCACCTTTAACCCCGGAGAAACCGAAAAAACCATCACCGTTCCCATCATTGGCGACACGGAAGTAGAACCTGACGAAACCTTCAAAGTCACTCTCAGCAACCCCACCGGCGCCACCCTTGCCGACTCCGAAGCCATTGGCACCATTACCAATGATGACGCCAACGGTCTATCCATTACCGATGTCCAACTCCCAGAAGGGAATAGTGGCAACCCCAACGGATTCGTTTTCCAAGTCACCTTACCCCAACCCAGCACCGAAACCGTCACCGTCAACTATGCCACGGCGGACGGAACTGCCACGGCAGGGGAAGACTATCAAGCCAACAGCGGCACTCTGACTTTTAACCCAGGGACCACAGAAAAAGGAATTTCCGTCTGGGTCAACCCGGACACCACCGTAGAACCTGACGAAACCTTCAAAGTCAATCTCAGTAATGCGGTTGGTGCCATTATTGCTGATGGCGAAGGCATCGCTACTCTGACAAACGACGATACTGCCTCAAGTACCCCACAGCAGCCGGTTATTCCCACACAGCCGGTGAGTTCCACCATTGCACCTGTTTTGCCAAGTCTGACTCTGGGAAATAATGGGCAACAACCAAAACCTAAGAATCCTGACCCCTTGGACTTCAGCAACCCCAACCACACCATCACCTATGGCCCTTTGATGCTGAAAATGGTGGGGGATGATGAATTTGCCATCAAATCCACAGGCTTTAGTGGTTTGGGTGCCAACGTGCAAATCGGGCTAAAACCCACCCAAGGGGAAACTTTCAAACCCCTATTTACCTTAATCGATGGCGATATCGTAGGACACAACGGGAATATCCAGGCTCACGGACAAATCAAAGCCAACATTGACGGCAAAAACGAACTCCTATTCTATGGCACCTTCGATATTGACCCCGGAAAAACCGAAACCTCGGAAATCAAGCAAGAGTTTGCCTTTGGAGAACCGGCCCTAGACATTGCTGGCTGTGAAATTTACTACGACAAACTCTCCTTCGTCAACCCCAACGGCGGCTCAACTGCGGACTCCAATCTCGCCGTTGATGGCGGTATCATTATCCCAGAGGAAGTCTTTGGAGTTGAGCTAGGCATTCCCTTCGCTTCTCCTCAAGACTCTCAGGCCATCAAAATCGAACAAAGTGGTCCTAATTCCCAACTTGTTCAAATCGAACAAAGTCGTCCTAATGCTCAATCTTTTACTCAACCGGCCAACACTTTTGCCCAAGGTTCACTGGCTCAACAAATTGCTCAAACTTCTGGTGGTCAAGTCCCCATTCTTCTGGAACAATCATTCTGGGACTCGGCAAATTCCTTGCAGTTTGGCAAAATAATTTCTGTAGAACGCGATGCTCAGGGCAAAATTACCAAAGGTACTATAAGCCAAACTGAAGAATTTCCTTTGTTGAAGAAGTTGGGAGTCAATCTCACAGATATAACAGCAGAAGCATCAGGAGATGAACTGAAATTAACAGGAGACATAAAGCTTCCTAAAGTATTTGATGCCACCATCAAATTGAGCGGGGATAACTATCTAAAAATTATTCCTAAGTATCAAGAATATGAGACAGTACATGGAAATAATTGGCAAGGCGCACCAAAAACTTTTACCGGCAAATTCAAAACTGAACTCAAAGCAGATGCTTCCATTGGTGCAGTCCAGTTTGGTAGCTCCGGCTGGGGATTAGAATCGGCAAGCCTTTCAATTGATACCCCAGCAGAAACTATGAGCCTGAAAGGTGAACTGAAGATGCCTTCCTTTAATGTGGAAGCTGGGGTTGATTTCTTAGACTGGCAACCTAACGCGGTTCTGGTAGGGCTGAAAAACTTAAATAAGCCCATTGGTAATAGTGGGGCATTTTTCCAAAGTATTGGGGCAAGCCTAACTAATTTCTCAGCAGCGGCTCAAGAGCAACAGTTACCGATAACTTTAGGTGGATTTTTTGGTCTGACAGCAGGGCCACAAATTAATGTCACCCTTCCTGGCTGGTTGACCAAGTGGATAAAATCAGAATCAAATGCAAAATCAACAGAATTAAGCACCAAAAAAGTCAGCCTTAACAAAGAGCAGAGAAACAACCCGAAACTGCCAGGACTTAAGAAATTGGAACTGACAGATAAAGGTGGTTCTAAGCCTGCCGATGATGCAACGTCCTTAGCTTCTCTAGACGTTATTGGTGAAATCAACAAAGACAAAGTGAAAGTCAACGGCATTGTTGAAGTCCTAGAAGGATTAGTAACTGCTGAAGGCGATGCTACATTAAAATGGGGCGATCCTACAAATAATTGGCAAGGTGGATATTTCCAAGCCAACTTTAGCCAGCAATCTTTCGGTGGAACGTTGGAAAATAAAGGAGGCTTTTCTGTCAACCTAAATACAACTGCGTTTAATCTATACCATCAAGCAAAGGGAACTCTTCCCAAAGAAGTTCCTTTACTGGGCGGAAAGGAAGTAGGTTCGCTGAATATGCTGATCCAATACAGCAAAAATGATTATCAATCTGACAATGATTATTTTGCTTTCTGGGTCACTGTAGATGTATTGAAGAATTTGGGACTGAAGGAGTCAGAAGTCGGTGCGCGAGTTTGGTTAAACCAGCTTCCTCAAGGAAAAAAAGACCGAGTTCAGTTAATCGGTGTAAACCAAATCCAGCCAATCACGGACGCTCGTCAAACGGCATTCCCCAATCAATTTTCAGCCCAAGGGTCTTTCAACGACACCACCTGGATAGTCGAAGGTCCGACTTTGGCTGAGGCAACCCTGACGCAACTCATCGAAGATTCATTGCAAAATGCCCAAAATCAACTGCAAAACTTTGCGAAATCCGATGACTTCACCCGGCAAATGCAGTTAGCATTTGGAGCAGAGTTAGACGAGACGACAACCGAAAACTTCCGTCAAATCTGGCAGGGGGGTGAATTAGGCAACTTACCTTCTATAGAAATCATCTCTGCCACGGAAATGAATGGTGCTGCCGGTGCTTTTGCCACGGCTACTGATACTATTTATTTGTCCGCCGAATTTCTCAGTCATCACGCTGAAAATATTCCTGCTATTACTAAAGTGTTGCTGGAAGAAATCGGTCATGCCTTGGACGATCGCCTGAATGCAGAAGACACCCCCGGGGACGAAGGGGAAATTTTCTCTGCCCTAGTACGTGGTGAAACATTATCTCCTGAGCAATTAGCGCGACTGCAAGCGGAAGACGACGGCATCACCATTGAGCTAAATCAACAAGAAACGAACATCGAACGTTCTGACGTTAATTCCGAAGCCACTTTCGCCATTGCCCCGGACACTCCTTATATTCTCCTATTTGCCGAATGGGAAAACGAAGCCAACAATGTCCCTGTTCAAATTCAAGCGCCTGATGGCACAATCTATACTGAAGCCGATTTTGCCAACTTAGAAAATATTGCTGTAGTTGAAGAACTGACTCACAGCACAAAGAAAGCCATTGCTATTGCCAAACCTGAAGCGGGCAACTGGACTGTTCAACTTCCCGAAACATCTAATCTTGGCAACCTCGAACTCACGGCTCTCGGTGGCACCCATGCCCCGGAAATCCAACTCACCTCCCCGGCCCAAGATGTCACCGGCCCCAATGTCACCATTGACTACAGCGCCTTTGACAAAGACTCCGACGCCAAAATCAGCCTATTCTACGATGACGATCGCGAAGGCTTCAACGGCTTACTCATCACCGACAACCTCGGGGAAACCGACGGCCCCGGCAGCTATACTTGGGATACCTCGGAAATTTCCACCGGCGACTATTATATCTACGCCATGATAGACGACGGCGAAAGCGTCCCGCAATTCGCTTATGCCCCCGGTCGCGTCCGCATCGTGGAAGCCGGTGCCCCGGACACTGTAGAAACCCTCAATGCCACCTGGACTGGCGGCAACGAAGTCAAACTCACCTGGTCTGAAGTAGAAAACGCGGACTACTACCGCATCAGCTACACCGATGACCCCACCGCTGAAGCCTACAGCGAAAGCACTCCCACCAACAGCAACGAAACCGAACTCACTCTCACCGACCTCACTCCCGGTAAAACCTATCGGTTCGTTGTCCAAGCCGTCGATAGCGAATATCGCAGCAGTCCGTTTAGCGAACCTGCCATTGCCTCCATTGGCGAACCAGAACCCACCGCCGACGGTTGGAACCTCATCGCCACCGAAGGCACTACCTACAATACCCTCATCCCCTTTGACTCGGGCGATACTCTCACCCTAGTCTCAGGACCAGAAGGGGCAACCCTCAATCCCGAAACCGGCGAATTCTCCTGGGATGTTCCAGACACCGCCACAGGAGCCTTTGAACTGCTCATCCATGCCACCGACAGCAACGGACAACTGGACATCATCCGCCGTCAAATCATCATCCCTGGCAAACCCGTCATGGGCACCCCAGAAATTGACGAACTCCACGGCAGCAATGCCTCGGATACTATCCTCGGTTTGGATAGCAATGACCAAATTTATGGCGTCGGTGGCAACAACTTCCTGAATGGCAACCTGGGCGACGACACGGTAGAAGGAGGTAATGGCAACGATACCATTCACGGCGGTAAAGACAACGATACCCTGATGGGTCATAGCCAGAACGATATCCTCTGCGGCGACTTAGGGGATGATTTCCTCAACGGCAACCAAGGGAATGACACCCTCTATGGCGGTGACGACAAGGATACCTTACATGGCGGCCAAGGGAACGATTTCCTCCTCGGTGGCACTGGCAACGACTCCCTCTGTGGCGACCTCGGCAACGACTTCCTCAACGGCAACGAAGGGGATGATATCCTCAACGGTGGTGACGGAGACGACACCTTACATGGCGGCAAAGATAACGATAACCTCCTGGGTGGCACGGGCAACGATTCCCTCTGTGGCGACTTGGGCAACGATTTGCTTAACGGCAATGAAGGGGATGATACCCTCCTCGGTGGCGACGGAGACGATAGCCTCTACGGTGGTAAAGACCAAGATAGCCTCTCTGGTGGGGCTGGTAAAGACTTTCTCTGGGGAGACTTGGGCAACGACACTCTCTCTGGTGAGGAAAATAACGACACCTTACAAGGGGGTGGCGGTAGCGACCTCCTCTCCGGGGACGCTGGCAACGATATTTTAATCGGCGTTAATCCCGATGCCCCCAATTCTGAGCCGGAAATCGATACCCTCACCGGGGGAGAAGGGGCCGATACCTTTGTCTTGGGTGATGCGACCACTGCCTACTGTATTGCAGCGGGTGGTGATGACTATGCCCTGATTACCGATTTTGACCTGAATGCCGATATGCTGCAACTGCATGGTCGTTCTACAGACTATCGGATTGCGGAACTGTCCAAGGTCATTGGTCACTATAGCGGTCTGCAAGGCGAACAGGATATCGTCCAAACCGATGCTCAGATTTTCCGCACAACTAATGGTCAAGATGAGTTGATTGCGGTGGTTCAGGGAGTGGCGAACCTGAGTCTGGATAGTGGTGCGTTTAGTTTTGTGTAATCCCCCCTAGCCCCCCTTAAAAAGCTAATCTTGTAGGGGTTTTGTAGGGGCGCAATGCTTGCGCCCCCTAGCTTGGGAAACCCGACTCTAGCGAAAAGAAACCCGACTCTAGCGAAAGGAAACCGGACCATAGGGGCGCAAGCATTGCGCCCCTACATGAAATAACGATTTTTCGTGGTTTCAAAACCCCTACAAGATTAGCCTTAAAAAGGGGGGAACCGGAGGACACGGCTGGCCCAAGTCCCTACGGGTGGGGTGATTTCTCGTCAAGACACATTTCATCTTTCTCACCGCAGTCGATCGCCTGTTACAAATAGCTCAAATAGTCGGTTTATTCAGCCCAAATCAGAATCTTTATCCTTAAATTGTGCTGTAAATTGTGCTATGCGATCGCTCCCTTTATTTCCCCAAACAATAGCCACGGATTAAAGTGACTACCAGAAACAATTCTCCAGGAGACTATGAGAATAAAGAGCGATCGCATAAAGCCCTGCTTAAAAAGGAGGGTTGAGGGGAGAGAAACGGGCGATTACCCCAAGGGATCTACTCTCGCGAATCGCGCTTCACTTGGATAATTTACAGAACCAATCCAAGGGAGCGATCGGGTGACGATATGATTTTTCATACTTATACATTTTGCTAAAGCAAAAAAACTCTCAAATTATTTGTTGGTTAGAGGTCAAAGTGATGAAAATCAAATATTTACCTTTAGAAAATCATCTCAATTACAATAGTTTATTCAAAGATACTGGTTATTATTATATCTATAAATTTGCCCCTTTAACATCCCCATTTTTAATCTGCTTGTTTGGATTTTTATTGGCGAATTTATTTTTATTTATCGCCTTAACTAATGAATATATAGAAATTTTAAAATTGAGCTTGTTTATGTTTTATCTCCCGGTAATAATATTAAATTTTATGGGGGGATTATTTGGAACTTTGGGTATAATTTTTAATTTTCTATTAAGTTTGGTAACTCCTTTATATGTTTTATATCAAATAATAAAATATATATTTTTGATTGTCTACATCAAAAAATATCCTAAATATATTAAAATATCTGCTTTAATGATAGAAATACCTAAAACCTTGTTTTCTAAAAATCAAAAAAACATCTATATTCCTTACGAAGCTATTAAAAAAGTCACATATTGTAGAGGAATATTTCTTCCCAATAGCTCTCATAATTTCAATTGTAGCCATTTATTGATTGAGACTATTAATTATAAGTATATCATTGATACAGATTTTATGTCAAGAGAAGCTTTCAACAATTTAAAGATTTTATTGGCTTACAAAGAAATTCAAATAGACTGCGATCGAGGAAGTTTTTCCTTAAACAACAAACACCGATAGGGTTTATAATAGTCGTGATATATGGCGATCGCGATCGCGCCCACATCAGCCAAAGCATAATGATAATTTGGCATAGGCAATAAGTTAATTTACTGATTCAGCCACGAGCGACCTAGGGTGGGGATTAATCACCACCTAACTACACCCTAGTCGCGATCGGGATAATCAGTGGATAATTGTGCTTAAAAGCCAGAATAAAATAATTATGAGTTAATTTAAAAGTAATCGACAAAGTTATACATAAATCAAACATAAATCAGACAAAAGTTGTGATCTATATCACCCACAGCAGCCAAAGCATAATGATAAATTGAAATAGGAAATAAGTTAATTTACTTATTGAAGCCTGATTAACTTAGGGTGGGGGTTGCCCACCAATTATAAACACCCTCTTCATCGATCGCTAGAGCTTACAACAATTTGGAGTAAAAAAATGATAGTTGCAGAAAACACCATCACCAGTCGGCTCGATCACTACAAACAAGATTTGATTGAAAAAATATCACTTCACGCTGGATATCCATACAATCTAACCTATGATTACAGCAAAATCATGCAGTTTTTGGATTTTTCTATAAACAACTTGGGCGATCCATTTATTCGGTCTAATTACCAAATAGATAGCCGGGAGTTTGAGCAAGAAGCGTTGGCATTTTTTGCCCAACTTTATCAAGCGGAAGACTGGTGGGGATACGTTACCAACGGCGGCACAGAAGGAAACTTCTATGGTTTATTGCTGGGAAGAGAAACTTATCCAGAGGGGATTTTGTATGCTTCTGAAGATTCTCACTATTCTGTTGCCAAAGCAGCGCGGTTTTTCCAAATCCCTCACGCGGTTGTTAAATCCCAATCTCATGGCGAAATGGATTACAATGACCTAGAAATTCAACTAGACCCAAATCGCCCAGCAATTATCAACCTTAATATCGGCACCACAGTCAAAGGTGCGGTGGATGACCTAGGGAAAGTTTTAGCAGTGCTAAAGGCTAAAAACATTCAAAATTTTTATATTCATTGTGATGGAGCGCTGGGGGGAATGCTGCTGCCATATCTCGCTCCTGGTCGAATCAATTTTAACTTGCCAATTCACAGCCTAGCAATTTCCGGTCATAAATTCATCGGCTGCCCCTTTCCCTGCGGTGTTGTGCTGACTCGCAAAAAACTGGTGGATAAATTGGCGACTAACATTGAATATATCGGCTCCAAAGATACTACTTTATCTGGGTCTCGCAACGGCCATGCACCGCTATTTTTGTGGTACGCAATTATGCAGCGGCAGCATTTATTTGAGAGTGAAGCCCACTGGTGCGTTAACAAAGCTGTCTATTTGTACGAACAGTTAAAAGAAGCGGGGTTGTTTTGCTTGCTAAATCCTTATTCTACCACAGTTGTTTTTGACAAACCACCCGCTGCAATTGTGGCTAAGTGGCAGCTTGCGACAGCAGGCAATTTAGCTCATGTGGTGGTGATGCAAAATCATAGTTATGAGTTGCTAGACCGCATAGTTGCTGACATGGCTGCTTCCATCTCCTGTTCGGTGGCGATCGCTCTGTCAATTTCGGTTTGATGTGCGGTATAAAACAAGAGTGCGTCGTTAATTTGAGCTTCAGTTAACCCATATTCCTCCGCAAGCTGCTTGGAAGACATTCCCCATTGGTGCGCGGCGATCGCAATCGTCTGGACTCTAATTCGGGTTCCCCGAATTACGGCGACAGGGCTACCGCTGGCACCAGTGCGATATGTGATTTGGGGAAAGCTGCGATCGTGGAATTGATGCTGGAGAACGGCCACTTTTTCGGCCACTGCCCAGAGAATAAATTGGTCTGGGGGAATGCCTTGATCCAGGGCACATTTTTCTACTTCTTCCTGGAGTTGAAGCGGCAAGTTAACGGAGTAGGATGCCATCTTTTTAGCCCAAGTCTGGATTGACTGTTAATGTACCTTCTAATCCTAGCGGATGCTCTTATTTTCGACAATGTATTTGAGCGATCGCAATAGCACAAATCGCTCAAATAGTCGGTTTATTCAGCCAACATCCGAATCTTTATCCTTAAATTGCGCGATCGCCCACCAACATCGATCGCCTACCAACCCCGATCGCCCAAATATCCCAATCTCCCAAATTTTTAGATAAAAGCGATCGCGACTTCATTTCCTTCAGCGTAACCATAAATAAAAACGGAGTATCTATGATTACATTCTCAGTGGATTCAGTGGAAAAGGCGACTTCTCCCGAAAGAATGACGAATCCCAAAAGGGCGATCGAATATCGATTAAAAACCCCGGTAGAATCTTGTTCTGAATATACCGGAGAGGTCGTTTCCTGCTCGTATCATCCTTTTGTCAATGCTGTCCATGACGCCTATTCCCGTCATTATCCCTTAATTCTGTCTCCCGATATGTTTTGGCTGCTGTTTACTCAAGGGTTAGCCTACCATATCAATCTTAATTCAGAAAAAATGCGTCATTATTTTACGGACAAAAAAGCAGGCAAAGAACAAATCAAGGTGCGGCGGGATAATTTTGTCAAAGGAGCGTTGGAAAATCCTTGGGAAGAAGTCTTTGCCGATTTTTCCCAGCAAATCAAATCAAAAATTGGGGCAGAAAATCATGGGAATATTGTCACCAATTTTAGCACAACGGGCAAAATAGAGCAAGCCGCTAACGAAGTGGTGTTAATGGATGCCATGCAAAGTTATTTTGAGTTTCTTTGTACAACTTGGTGCGGGATTCCCGAAATCACTTTAGAGGGAGAATTGTCAGATTGGCAGTTGTTGCGATCGCGGATTCTTGCCGTAGGGGAAACTTACGATTTGCAATGGTGGACTGACCACTTATCACCCATCCTCGATCGCATTGTCAACACCGCAAAAGAAGTAAATGAGTCAACCTTATGGAGTAATTTCTATAAAATCTCCAAAATGAGCGGCGGTCCCTTTATTAGCGGTTGGATTATCCAGTGGTTTCCTTATATTCAAAAGAGTAATGGCAGCATAGAACAAAATGCTAAATTTGACAGTTTGACTCATCCTCGATTCCCTAGCGGTTTATCTTCTGCGCCCTTTAAATGGCAGTATTTATCGGAAGAGTATGACATGGAATTTATTGCCGGTTTTACTTCCTATACTCAAGATAAAAAAACCCTGGCATTGCGACCAAAAATTGGCTGGGCAGTGCGGGAAAAACCCGCCCTTTCTAATGCCGAAATTTTTCGCCATTACAATGAGGAAATGTTAAATTTTTTACGAAAATGTTGAACCGATTTGCTCGGTTCAATACCTGCGACATGAATTGCCGAGAGATTGAATGGATCGAGGCTACTTATGGCTTTATATCTGCCTGGATTATGAGCAGCGCGTTCCGTTTGCGAAGGACGAGATAATCGCCTCTTATTTTCCATTTTTTCATTCACTAGATAGCCCGGTTTCTGTGGTGAAAAAACATATCTATATAGATACATGGCGATCGCCAAGCTCTGGGGAGAGAATCGCTTTTTCCGCAGGCATAACTTTAACCATAAATCTAACATAAAACCAAGTGCGCCAACAAAAATTCTCTGCCACGCATTGCTCTCAGAAACTTAACTATTTATAATATTTTGTCACGATTAGTTGCATTTACCGGGAATTGCCACTTTTTTACTATAACAAATCTAATTTTCTGGGGTTTATTTCATCTAATGAGGGGTGATACACCTAGGGGTTTTTGCCCATCTAATCTCAGGGAATTTACCGAATAAATTGCCGAAAAATATCGTTTTTTTAATAAAATCTTAACAATTTGCCCGGATTTAACAGGGATTCAAAGTCAGCATAAAATAATTATAAATTATTGATGAAAAATTGTGACAAACTTATACATAAATCAGACAAAAAATATACATAAAGTTATACATAAGTTATACATAAATTGTGATCCATATCACCCATCTGAGCCAAAGCATAATGATAATTTGAAAGAGACAATAAGTTAAGTTACTGATTCAGCCATGATTAACGTAGGGCAGGGAATGCCCACCAATCATATATAGAGATAATCCACTTTTGCCGCACTTGCCGCACTTGCCGCACCCTACAACCTAATCAAAATCAGAAAAAATCCTTAAGTTTTCTGTCCATAATTCATGCTGTTTAACTCAGAGGACAAAAATCATGATCGTTAACATTGAAAAAGCATTTAATGCCAACTACTATCGCTCTTTGTACTCAGATATAGCCAGTTTTAACGACGAGGAAGCATTGCAACACTGGCAAACATTAGGCATCGCTGAAAACCGCCAATTTTCACCGCTAATCGATTTAGAACACTATCGGTCTGTCAATGCGGATCTGCAAGAGTTAGATTCCACCAGTCTATTAGATCATCTGATTAACTTTGGCATAGACGAAGGTCGAAATTTCTCTCCTCACGTTGACCTAAATTACTACCGCTCAATTTATGCTGACCTGGCTGATTTAACCCCCGCCGAAGCCTTCGAGCATTTATTTACGTTTGGGATTAATGAAGGCCGAAATTTTTCTCCTCACGTTGACCTAAATTACTACCGCTCAATTTATGCTGACCTGGCTGATTTAACCCCCGCCGAAGCCTTCGAGCATTTATTTACGTTTGGGATTAATGAAGGCCGAAATTTTTCTCCTCACGTTGACCTAAATTACTACCGCTCAATTTATGCTGACCTGGCTGATTTAACCCCCGCCGAAGCCTTCGAGCATTTATTTACTTTTGGGATTAATGAAGGCCGAAATTTTTCTCCTCACGTTGACCTAAATTACTACCGCTCAATTTATGCTGACCTGGCTGATTTAACCCCCGCCGAAGCCTTCGAGCATTTATTTACTTTTGGGATTAATGAAGGTCGTATTTATTTCCCTACGTCTGAAGAAATAGGCGAAACCGAGGAGGGCGAGGATGAAATCGTTGGCTTAGAAGGAGAACAGACCTCGGCGACCAATGTCTCTGACTTCGATAACTTCGATACTGGTGACAATACTGGTGACAATACTGGTGACAATGCTGGAGAGAGTTTTTCTGACTCCGATAACACTGATTCTAATAAAACTGATTCTAATAACGCGGAAAGCGATACCAGCAGCATTGAACAGGAGAGTGCATTCCTTCCGAATCTATCTTTCGGGGGCAATGCATCTTCCGACAGTAATATCTCTTCCGGTGATACCAATACTGGGGGTGATACCGGGAACACGACTTCTGGGGATACTGGGGGTGATACCGGGAACACGACTTCTGGGGATACTGGGGGTGATACCGGGAACACGACTTCTGGGGATACTGGGGATGATACCGGGGACACGACTTCCGGGGATACTGGGGATGATACCGGCGAAGATCCCGTTGGCAGTGTCACCAACACTGCGCCCACTGTGGACTCCAACGCGACTCGCTGGTTAGAACTAGCCCAAGGAGAAACTGCCACCATTACCCAAGGGCAATTAAATTTCACTGATGACCAAACTACCGATGCCAGCGAAATTATCTACACTGTCGAGGGAATGCCCAGTAAAGGAAACTTGCAGCTAAATGGGCAAACTCTGAGTGATGGTGATACTTTCACCCAAGCTGATATTAACGCCGGTATTTTGGAATACGTGCAATCCGAGTCTTTCTCTGCCATGCCGCTGACTCAAATTGATAACGGCACCACGAATAATTTCCGTTTAACGCTCTTGCCTCAAAAATTCTGGATTGGCGACACTGGAAGCGGTTATGAATTGTTTAGCAATGATGGCACGGATACCTACCAGCTTACGGATGATAACTTAGGCGAACCGTTCCAGTTTTATCGCTCTGCCACCAATATGATGTACAGCAATGGAGAGTATTACGAACAGAACGATGATGGCAGTCTTCGGAACCTTTCCACTAACAGCAGTGATAACTCTTTTCCTCTTTACCAATCCTATAGTTCCGGCAATATGTCGCTGATTTATTCCGGCAATGACGGTGCGGGGGTAGAACTGTTCATGCTGTCCCCGGGGTCGGGGTTTGCCAATCAACTAACGAGTAACAATTTTTCCGCGATCGCCAGCGTTACGGCTTCAATGGGGTTTGATGGTAGCAATTCGAGTCCGATGTATCTACTCGCGAATGAGGGTGCGGGGTTCAATTTGTTTGCGACTCAAGGGGAATTCCAGCCTGCAATCCAACTGACATCGGAAAATTTCGCTAATGCCAATCGCCTCTACGTGCTTGATTCCTTGAATATAAATCCCCTGTTAATTTGGCAAGGGAACGCGGCAGCAAGTGCTGACAGTGGATTCCTGGGCGATATCTATGTTTATGATACAGCAGCGATCCAGAATCCAGACATGGAGGGACTGACTCAGTTAACCACCACTGGCGATAATCAGATTGTTCCGGTCTATCAAAATAACACTTTAGTACCTTACTGGATTGGTGGGGATGGCACCGGCAAAGAGTTGTTCCGCTATGACGGCAATCAGGTGGAAAAACTGACCAACGGAGATTTCACCAACCTAAGTTCACGGTTGATGTCCGATTCGATGAGTTCCAGCCTTTTATTTGAAGGGGATGGGGAAATTTATCTCTACAATGGCACCACGACGACCCAATTAAGCACCACTAGCAGTGACAATCTTTTAGCGTTTCTGGAAAACTCTAGCTCCAACAAATACTGGACGGGAAATGATGGCAGTGGTCGGGAACTGTTCACCTATAACGGCACTACGGCAACTCAGATTACTTCTGGGAATTTCGATTCGATTATCGGGTTAATGGTACAGCAAGGTCCAAACGGCGACTTGTTCTTTATTGGTGATGGGCAAATCTATCGCTACGATGGCACCGAGACTACCTTACTCAGTTCCGAAAGCACGGAGAATGAGTGGCTGTTTAACTCCGGGATTTTTGATGAGTCGGGTAATTATGTGAGCGACGCTTTTGACGATCTATTTTGGGTCGGCAACGATGGCAGCGGTCAGGAAATCTATCGCTATAACGGCAGTACCGTTGAGAAGCTGACGGATGCAGATTTATCCGGTGTTGTTGGTAGCACGACCCTCGGAATGTCACCGAGTATGTCCGATCTTTCTTATGTGGGACTGGTCGGTGAAACCCTTTACTTGACGACGAGTGAAGGCGTTTACATGAGCGATCCAATGGGGGTACGCACAGACCGTTTCTCGGTGACAGTGGCCGATGAAACCGGGTTGAGCAGCGATACCACCAGTTTCGAGATTAACATTGTTTAATTGTTTCTTTGCATTGTCTGGTAGTGATGGGTTTAAATCTGTCGCTACCAGAAACAATTCCCCAAGAAGACTATGAGGGTAAATGATAAGTGCGCGATCGCCTATTTCCCATTTCCCTATTCATCAGCTATCCCGGTTGCTGTGATGAAAAAAACCGCTATATAGCCATCCCAAATCAGCAGGCAGGACTCTAACCCGGAACTAACCATAAATCTAATCAGCTATGCGATCGCTCCAGTCAACCTCAACTTTGAGTTGACAACCATTTACTTATATTAATTACTGAATTCCAAGAGGTGAAATCGTGCAAAGCATTATTATCAGATGGGAAAAGTGGCGGTTTTGGTTCAATCTGGCTCTTTTAGCAGTCGGCTTACTGACTACCTATGACAAAATTTCTAGTGCCTGGGATATCTACACTTATGTCTTCGGTGTCATCAGGTATGGCCTATTTGTCAATATCTTTTATAATCTAGGTCCATTCATTGATATTTATTTTAAAGCCTGGAACATCGATATTGGCGTGTGGCGAAATGTCTTGTTCACCCTGGGACTGAGTTTTTCGGTTTTAATCACTCTTTTGTTAGGGATCAGTTCAGGGTGGCCAGAGTTTGACTAAAACCCCAATCAATAAATTTCCAAAACCTCACAGGCTTAAATCGGTGGAATCAAAGCGTAATCGGTATTTATATCTAAACGAATCCCGTAATTTTAGCGAAGCTATAAATTCACCGAAATTAGCGCTCGCTAGTTTGATAATTGCCAATATTATTTAAACTATAACCATGAATAAACATGATTATAGTTTATCAAAAAATAAGTAAATTAATTGACAATGTATTCGCATTATTGATACTATTTATCCTATGTTTATTCAATGCGATCATTTTGGGATTTGCCGTAGCGGGGGAACAAATTTTTGCTCCAAAACTTTACAACTATAGGCTTGACATGATAAGAGAATGGCGGTTTAAAAATGAGCATACCTCGATTGTCACTGTCAGTATCCGAAACCCAGTCCCCAAGAGGACTATGAGCATAAATGCGCGATCGCCTTCAGACAGAACAGAGATTTTTCAATCACCCAACCATTTAATTCCAAGGGAGAACATAAATAACAACCAGGAACAGAGAATTAAAATATGAATAAAAATCGGTTAAATCGTGGGCAGAAAGTTTTTGGTTTAATCATGGCAATTCTGATGCCATTTGGAATTTGTGCGATTTGTTTCATTCTCTCACTAATTTTAGGGATGAGGATAGCTGGCCCGGAAATTGCCGATTATGAGAGTGGATATTCACATCATGCTAATGAAGATGCAGCAATAATAGCTGTGACAATTTTTCATCTGTTTTTTTGGATGGGATCCGTTTTCAACACTAAATACTTAATTGATACCAATCTTTGGATCGCCTCAGTGGTTTCTCTACCATTTTTGGTTTTATTTTTTTCATCTTGGTCTGGGGTGATGTTCTTAATTTTGGTTGGCTAGGGCTATCCCAAATTAGCCTAAGCAAATCTAAACATAAACTAATCATAAATTTAATTAAAGAGCAATTTGTTGATTAAATTAATTTAACGTTTAATTTATTTTTAAAAGTAGTTTATTGATGAAATTAAATATGCTTTGCTCCGGCGGAATATTGGCGATCGCATGAATTTATGGCAGCCCAAGTTTTTAATTCATGGGATATCCCCTGGTTCACTGACTCAAATTGGGTAATAGATGCGATCGCGAAGCGTTGCGGATGCAACATCGCCACTGCCCGCAATAAATTTTTAACAGACCTAAATTTTCCAGATTATTAATCGCTTCTATCAATAAACTGGGGATTTTAAACCGAGTGAGGATTACCCACCAAAGCAGCTTTGACTGCGATCGCCGAAAATTTTGCTGGGCAATGCCCATCGAAATCCTGAAACGGGAAAGCCAAAGGTTAACATAAATCTCAAAATTGTGTAGATTTGTAAAAAAGAGTGACTGAGATTAATTTATGGTGCCTGCGGTTTTCATCGAAAAACTTCAAAAACGCTACGGGTCAACGGAAGCGTTGAAAGATGTCTCTTTTGCGATCCAGCCTGGGGAAATTTTTGGTCTACTCGGTCCAAATGGGGCGGGTAAAACCACGACAATTCGGTGTTTATGCACTCTGGCGACTCCAGATGCCGGTCGGGTGGAGGTTTCCGGGATTGATGTGGTGGCGAACCCCAGGAGGGCAAGACAACGGCTGGGTTATGTAGCCCAAGAAGTGGCTTTGGATAAGATGCTGACTGGGCGGGAATTGCTGCAATTGCAAGCGGATTTATATCATCTGCCCGCTGATTTGGCGAAAACACGGATTTCCCAGGCGATCGCCCTGTTGGGGTTGGACGAATGGGCTGCCCAACGGACGGGGACTTATTCCGGGGGGATTCGCAAACGCCTTGATTTGGCTGCTGGTTTGCTGCATCAGCCCGATGTTTTGGTGTTGGATGAACCCACGGTGGGATTGGATATTGAAAGTCGGATGGCGGTGTGGAATTTCTTGCGACAGTTGAAAGACCAAGGGACGACGGTGTTGATTACCAGCCACTATTTAGAAGAAGTGGATGCCCTGGCTGACCGGGTGGCCATTATTGACAAGGGGGTGGTGATTTCTTCTGGGACGCCTTCGGACTTGAAAGACCGAGTGGGAGGCGATCGCGTGACTTTGCGAATTCGCGAGTTTACCCCTCTGGAAGAGGCAGAAAAAGCCAAATCTTTGTTGGCTTCTTTGTCTTTTGTCAAAGAGGCGATCGTGAATCAATCCCAAGGCAATTCTTTAAATTTGGTAGTGCAACCAGAAAACGATATTTTGTTGCATATCCAGCAAACTTTGCGGGATGCTGGGTTGCCTACTTTTGGCATTGCCCAATCTCGTCCTAGTTTAGATGATGTCTATTTGGCGGCAACGGGTCAAACCCTGATGGATGCCGAAATTGCCGCCGCCGCAACTCGCGACCCGAAAGCAGAACGGAAAAAAAATATGCGTTAATTTGCGTTAATTTGCGTTAATTTAGCAATCTGGAAAACTACTTGACCTAGAAATTTGACCTAACATGGATTCCCGCATTTGCGGGAATGACATATCACGAAATTTGCACAGATACTCACTAAAAAAAACACGAGAAAACTATGACTAGAACGGTTACTTCTCCTGAAGCAGAAATCACCAGAGAAAAAACAGTAAATCAAACTATGCCCAAAGAAAATTTGGTGGGTGAATTAGTCCAAGAAACTTTGGCATTGACCAAAAGATTGTTTATTCAGTTGCAAAGAAGACCTTCAACCCTGATCGCGGGCATTATTCAGCCTTTAATGTGGTTAATTTTGTTCGGTGCTCTATTTCAAAATGTGCCAGAGGGATTATTTGGGGGTAGCGAAAATTATGCCCAATTTTTAGGGGCAGGGGTGATTGTGTTTACCGGCTTTTCTGGGGCATTAAATGCCGGTTTGCCGGTGATGTTCGATCGCGAATTTGGCTTTCTGAATCGGTTACTGGTAGCGCCGTTGGCTTCTCGGTTTTCCATTGTTTTTGCTTGTGCCATTTATATTGTTGCCCTGAGTTTTATTCAAACGGCAGTGATTATTGGCGCTGGGGCATTTATGGGGGCTGGGTTGCCCAATGCCCTGGGTTTAGGCGCGATCGCCTTAATTATGTTCCTGCTGGTTTTAGGGGTGACTGGCTTAAGTTTGGGTTTAGCTTTTGCCTTACCCGGTCACATTGAATTAATTGCCGTAATTTTTGTCACCAACCTGCCATTATTATTTGCCAGTACCGCTTTGGCGCCGCTTTATTTTATGCCCAAATGGTTGGCGGTCATTGCCACCTTAAATCCATTAAGTTATGCGATCGAACCCATTCGCTATCTTTATCTGCATCAAGATTGGACTTTGGGCAATATTGTCATGGAAGCCCCTTGGGGAAATGTTTCTTTTGGCGCTTCCCTGCTAGTATTACTGGGTTTTGCGGTCTTGTCCCTAGTCAGCATTCAGCCGCTACTCAAACGCACTTTCGCTTAAGGTAGCTAAATAGACAAAAAAGCCCCCCTTTTTAAGGGGGGTTGGGGGGATCTTCTACGGTTGAAACGCACTTTCGCTTAAAGAGAAGAGAGGAGAGAGGAGGATTTTACTCCTTCCTATGCATCTCTTTCCTCTTTCCTCTTTCCTCTTGACTTAGTTATGTTGGGTTTCCTTGCGTCAACCCAACCTACAAATGCGACAACAAATGCAACTGCATTCCGCCCGTAAACTTTTCATGGGTTAAAATAGTCAATAATGACAGCGTTCTGTTAATGCCCATGAATAAGCCCATGAATAAAAATACTTCCCTCGTTTTGGCCACAATTGCGGCGATCGCGGCGTCACCTTTGTTCCTAGTGCAGCCAACCCGGGCAGAAGAAAAAACGCCCCAGGAGGTTAACCAGCCTCAAATTGAAGAAAGTCGCGATGACTTTAATTCCACCCAAGGGGATTACGATCGGCCTTTCAATCCCTTTGAACTGATCCACCGGGCTAATTTAGGCGGTCGTCGCAGCATGAGTGATTATCGTCAACAACTGCCGCAAAATTTCAATGATGCAGCGGCTGAATTCCGCGCCCGACAACAGGAGTTATTGCGTCAGCAACGCCAAGTTGCGCCGATAAATTCTGAACCTGTGAATCAACCAGAGGCAACCTCGGATCGGAACAATCTCACGGAAACTGAGGTTGAAGATAACTAAATCTTCAGAATTTTCTGAATTTTCCGATCAATTGGGCAAATATTAGCAACCGGGTTTTTCCAAAAAAACCCGGTTTTTTTACGGCTAATTCTGCATTTCAGACAAAAAAATTGGTATAATACCTATCAGCATTATGTTGAAGTTGAAGATGTTGGAGGTCAGCATTATGTTATCAACAGATCATATCCAAGAATCAATGCTTAAAAGAATTGAGCAAGTGGTGGCTACTTTAATGGCCGATCGCCCATTTTTTCAAGAAGAACTTGATTATATAGAAATAGTTAACCATTTAGCTAAAGTATTTCAGAGAAATTTAACAATTGAAGAGTTTACCCGTCTTTCAGACAGCGACTTAAAAAGTCGTCGCTACTATGCTGGAGTCCGCAACTTTTTTCAGTTATATCAATCTCTAGCAGATACTTGGCGTTTTTACGACAATTCCGATCCCACATAACCTCGAATTATTGCGACAGGCGGAATGACATTAAATGAGATAATATATATCCCAGAAATATGGAAAATTATTGGGGGAAAATAATGACTGAAATCAACGATCGCAAAATAGACGAAATAGACACAGCTTTTGCCCAAGGCATCTTAATTGACCAAGCGATAAAAGAAGCCATTGAGAAAGCGGTATGGGAACATAAACAGGTCGGAAATCCTGTGGCTACATGGAGGGATGGAAAAGTGGTCTGGATCAGCCCAGAAGAACTGAAGATTAAGCCAGAAAATTAAGCTAAACTTAATCGACGTTACTTCATTGGGTTTTTCTCGTGGGGGTTCAGAAACCGGGTTTCTTTTTCATCTCTCGGTTTTGTCAACCAAATTGTCCCAGAAACCCGGTTTCTTGGTTGCTTGCGTGGGGTATAGAAACCGGGTTTCTTTTTCAAATCTTGGGTAAAGTTGCAAAAGTTATCTCAGAAACCCGGTTTCTTGGTTTTCCTCGATCGCCTCTCCTTCAGTTAAAATAGGAAACGGTAAATTATCACCCACAAAATTAGAGCGATCGAGGTAATCTTGGATAGTGGATTTAAATTGAAGCGGGCAAGATTGCAAAATATGAGCAAATTGGGCAATCAACTGTTGGGCAGTTTCCCTATCTTCAGCGGCAGAGGCATGATAATGCGATCGCAAGATTGTCTTGAGATATTCCAGGGTTTGCTCTTCTAGAAAATTTAAATTTAACGGGGTTTCAGAAAAGTTCAATTTTCTGCTAAAATAGCCATAAGCTTGCCGGTGGGCTGACCGGAAATTTTCTGGATTTTGCTTTAAGAGAATTGCCGCTTTTTCTTGGAACAGCGGATGGAGATAGAAAGAGTTGAGGTTAGAGTTATAATATAGCAATTGGCGGCGTTTCAATGCCCGAATAACTTTTTCTTTCAATTCATACATATTAATTTCTGGCATTTGAGCCTGAATTGCCCCACAAGAGAGGGGATAGTCGGGGGCTTCATAAACAGAAATGCGGGTTAAACAAATTCGCTCTAAGTCACTTAACCGAGACATTTGTTGCTCGATGAAACTTTCAATTTCTACGGTGAGTAACCAATCTCGATCTTGTAAAAATTTGCCCACATTTCCGCGAAACTCATCATCATCGCGAATTAAAGCTGCAACCAGTTCTAAGGCTTTAGGGTGTCCTTGATACCGTTCTACCAATTCTAATTGCTCCGAAGCTGAGTCGGTTAAATTAAAAGACTGTAACAAGGCGATCGCGGCTTCTGCATCTAATCCCTTTAAGGCAACTTCTCGGCTAACAGTGGGCGATAACTCGGCCAAACTTTCGCGGCTGATAAAAATCACTTTGCTTTGATGTTCCGTTGCCAATAGTTGTTTGAATAACCAAGCATATTCCCGATAATTTTCGCCAAAATATCCCGCTTTTTCCGCTACCTCTGGGATGAGAATTGTCTCTACTTGGTCAAAGAGTAGCAAGCAGGGTTTTTGCTTGAGTAAAAGAATCAGTTTTTCGGTTTTTTTTAGATAATCTTCTTCCAGAGGCAGCCGCTCCGATGGTTCTTGATTAGATAATTTTAGCAACAAAGAATTGATGGTGCGATCGAAGGGAGTCGCCCCATTGATGACGGAATTAAGCGATTCCCAGGCGATCGCTACAAACCGGGTATTTTCCCTTTGCAGTTCTCGAACAAATTGACTGGCTAAAGTGGTTTTGCCGATCCCCGTTAACCCCACAAGAGAAACCGCTGTGAGAGGAATTTTTTCGATGCCGCTATCTTGGAGGCGATCGAGAATCAGTGATTTTAATGTTTCTAGTTCTTGATGGCGACCCACCCAATTTCGCACGGGAGGCAAGTTGTCTGGCAAGTCAAAGGTGCGATCGGGATCTCCTGGTGCGGGTAAATCTGCGATCGCCTTATCTAATAGGGATTTACTTGATTCAATATCGCGATCGACAATATCTTCCCAATTATCAATCCCCACCGCCTTGCAAATATCGATAAATGTTTCTCGGCGAATTGGCTGCCGTCGCCAAAACCGCTTTAGAGTTGCTTGTGAAGTCAACGCCGCCTGACACCAAAGTTCAGATGTTTTATTCCAGCCCGGATTACGTCTGGCTAAATTAACGATTCTCAGACCTTCTTCAGACGCCCGAAGCAAACCTGCCATCTGAAATCACCACCATCAACTAAATTAGCATTTATTCTAACAGAGAATAACTCAGCCAAGTGAGCCAAATGAGCCAAATGAGCCATTAAATGAGCCAAATGAGCCATTAAATGAGCCATTAAATGAGCCATTATCCCTTCATGCTTCAGGTAATATAGTCAGCAATGCCATCCTTGAATATATGCCGATTCGTCAACTCCGGGGTGAATTATGTTCCTGAGCAAGAGCATGAGGGTTTCTGCTTACCCTTTTGGCGGGAATTTTGCAGTAATTCGGACAGTTGCGAGGTTTGTTGAGCGTTTAAGGGTAGGGGAGGTATGTCTAATTTTGCACTTTCCTCTGTGTGTTGACGGCATTCTTGTAACATCTAGGTTTGTTCTTTTCTCATAGTTTGTGTTATGCTAT
The DNA here is from genome assembly GCF_040564635.1 of Planktothricoides raciborskii GIHE-MW2. NCBI lineage: Bacteria > Bacillati > Cyanobacteriota > Cyanophyceae > Oscillatoriales > Oscillatoriaceae > Planktothricoides > Planktothricoides raciborskii. Next base: position 3,075,913 of record NZ_CP159837.1, on the reverse strand, counting down.
TTTAGGGTTTAATAGTTGGGTAGGGGTGAACAGCCGTTCACCCCTACAGATATTGTAATGGGATCGGGAAATAGGTTAAAGTTATAGATCAACCTAATTTGTTGGATTCAGGATATTAAAAAATATTAAGAATTATTAACTATGATTGCTTTATGCTGTTGTAGTGTGTTTTAATAAAATATCAATTTAATTTGTAACCAAATCTATGTTTAACTTACAACAGTCTATCGAATCAGTCAAAAATGCCTTTTCTCAAGCACTCCAATCCATTCCTGAATTTCTAAGACTGACAGACACAGAAAAAGGAAAAGTAGTAGATGCTAATTTTAAGTCTCTAGTCAAGGATTTGATGCAAGATTTTGGCATGATTCCGGGTGTAGATTATAAAGATGATTTGCGTGATAATGAACCATGTGCAGATTTTGTGATTCTTTCAGAAAAAGCTAATAATTTAATGAAAGATTTATTAGATGGAAAAATTACAGTTGTTAAAGAACATACAAGAGTAAGTAAAACAGGTAATACTTATACTGTTAACGCTCATTACAGAAAGATTGCGTAAACAATTGATTTTTATTGAGTAATACTTAAAAGGTTAAATATTATGGAATCAAAAGTATTTAAACAAGGTAATTATATTTGGGAATGCAAATCTTCTCACAATTCCAGTGGTGAGATTGATTTAAATTATTTAAAAACAGCAATTAAAAATGTTGAAAAAAGATGGGAAAGAGAAGGAAAGCCTAGTGGTTATTATTATGTTTTTCCTGTAAATTTAATAACTAATACAACTAGACAAGAACTAGAAAGATTTAAGCAATCTTATCAAGGGGAGGTTGATATTAACTATTATGATAGAGAACAAGTACAAAAATTAATTCAAAATTTATCAAAGCTAAGTGATATGAAATCACTTGTTGATTACATTAAACAAGTATGGAAAGGATAAAAAAATGTCACAAGAAATTCAATTTTACACGATAAAAATATATTCTGATATGTTTCTTTCAGAATTTGATGGTGAAACTATTCCTTTTTCCTCAGAAAATCTTTATGAATCTTTTAAAAAATTATTTCAAGGAACAGAAACAAAAGCTCAAGAATATGTAGAAAAATATTTTAATAATGTTGAGTTAGATTATTTGAGTATCTATTTACTTGAACTAGAAAAAATAGATCAAAAATTGGATCATAAATATCAGTATATTTTTGATAAGAACAATAATTCAATGTCATTTATAAATGAATCATTATGGTCAAGTTTGGAAACAATAATATTTGATAAAACCAAAAACTGTTTTTCTAATGACAACAAAAGTAAATCCCTAAAAGATAATGTAAAAATTAGTCAAGATTATAAAAAATTATTAGATTTGTTTCAGAAAAGAATTTTATTTATGGCAATTTTTTAATATAATTTAATTATCTTAGGGGCGATCGATCGCCCCTAAGATAATAATCTAAACTAATTTAATATAAAAAGATACATCTAAAATTAATCTTATGACCTACAATCCTGATATACATAAACGGCAATCAATTCGACTTAAAGGCTATGATTATTCTCAATCCGGTTTTTATTTCATTACAATTTGTTGTTATCAACGTGAATGTTTATTCGGAGATATCATTCATAGTCAAATTATCTTAAATAATTTTGGTGAATTAGTAAAAAAAGAATGGTTAAAATCAGCAGAGATTAGACAAGAGATAAAATTAGGTGAATTTGTAATTATGCCGAATCATTTTCATGGAATTGTTATTATTAATCAGACAAATAACAATTATAATCATGTTCATACAAATGATGTAGGGGCGAACGGCCGTTCGCCCCTACAGGAAATTCAATCATCACCACAACAAATATCAATGACACCTAAATCATTATCATCACTAATAGCAGGTTTTAAATCAGCAACAACTAAGAAAATTAATATTATTCGTAATACACCTAAAACTCCAGTTTGGCAACGTAATTATTACGATCATATTATTAGAAATGATGAATCTTTAGAAAGAATTAGAGAATATGTCCAAAATAATCATTTATCTTGGGAAAATGATCAATTACATCCTAATAATCCTTCTAAATGGTAATTAGTGGATATTTTTTCGGCAGTTGAGATGCGATCGCTCTTTATTCGAGTTGGAAGTGCGATCGCTGATGAAATGGGATAATGTTTAAAAGCGATGATTTTTAACCTCTGGGTACAAGAATGAAGTCCCCTGGAGAAACTATCAGATTAAACCCGGTTTCTGATGTCTGTTAATGAGACAGAGAAGAAACCGGGTTTCTTTTTCATTTCTCGGCTTTGTCACCAAAATTGTCCCAGAAACCCGGTTTCTTGGTTTCTGGGTTTGTGATAATGAGAGGCGATCGCCTAAACTTTAGCTTGATTATCCTGAGCAATTCTAATCAAAAACCTTAAAGCTTCATTCACCGATTCAGCGTTGGGAAAAAAATCAGCCACATCTGCATCTAGCTTAATAATTGTATCGCCAAACTTTTTCCGATTGACTCCCATTTTTCTAACTTTTAACCTTTTTAAGTCATATTCATCTCTCAATTCATCTTCCATGATTTTAACCCTCTTGATAAGCTTTGATTTCTTGTTTGGTAGCTTGTCTAGCGCTAATCAGTCTAATTTTATCTCCTCTTTCGGTATAAGAGACTAACAAAATCCGATTTTTTTACAATTAATAAAGCCCTCCTGTAGGGGCGAAGCATTCCGGCAGATATTTGTGAATTAACACAGAAATTTATGACCGGAATGCTTCGCCCTTACCTACCGGCAGATAAGTAGGTGAACATAATTAATTGCATCGTTCCCCACCGCAAATCCTTGGATTCCCGCCTTCGCGGGAATGACAGTTTTTCTTCTGTTATGGTCTGCATTGATTTCTGCCCACCTACTTATTTGTGAATTAACACAGAAATTTATGACCGGAATGCTTCGCCCTTACCTAGATTTGTGCTTCAGCCAATAGAAAATTCCTGTAACCAATTCCGGCAAAACCGCAAACACCCGGTTTCTATTGTCATTCCCAACTTAAGCAGCGGTTAAATCTTCGCCAACTTCCGTTAAGAAGCGGAAAGCTTTGACAATATATCCCGCGCAAACATAAGGGGAAGTGTCATAAAATTTATCCCAGGCTTTTTGCTTGTCTTCATCATATTTATCCGCCCGTTCGGGATACTTTTCTAACCACCCTTGACGCACTGCGTGACCGATAATTACATCGAGCACTAAATATTGCTCAATTTGTAATTCTGGGTTGCGATCGCAGATATTGGACAACTCGATCAATGCTTCCACATTAAGCTGACGGTATTCCGGCGCATCAATCTTATTCAGCAAATGCTCAACTTTCAGATCAAAATTTTTCTCTCCTTGGGTCATTTCTGACAAGATTAATTCACTATCTAAGCGATTGCGCCGTTCCAGCTTATCCCCAATCACCAAGCCTTTGCAATGTTGCATCAACTTCCAAACCCGGGGATAAAAATCCGGTATCATGCGGTTTAAAGAACCATCTAATTGACGTTTGCGTCGCCAACCTTCTTTGGGTTTTTCCGGTTCTTTTTTCTCCCCAGACAAGACCACCCAATCAATTTCTTTGGCTTGTTTCCGCAAAGCAATTGACTCTTGCCGTTGCAACACTTGATTCATGCCCGCATATTCTTCCAGGACTTGACGCAAGCGAGTTTTAATCTCAAAAGGAGATAATTTCATCAAGGCTTCATAAGCTTCATCTTGAGTCAGATTTAACTCTAATGCCAGTTCGCTAACTAACAGGAGAATTAAATAACCGACGCGCAAGGTGACAAAGCCTTTCAGCAGTTTTGGATCGGATTTAATTAATGTACTCAGATAAATTAAAATTTCCTGAGTTAAGGCGCGATCGCGGATATCTTCCCGACAGAACTCGCGAATTTTTTGCATAATCTTTTGCTGGGACATAGGGCGATTAATCAACGACCCGCTAGAATAAGCCCGACCCACAGTAATTTGTTTTTGTCGGACTAAAATATCCGTCACCGCATCAGACAAACTAATATCTACTTTATTCAGCAAACCAGCGGCATAGCGCACCACTGCCCATAACCTCAATTGAGACGCTTGGGCATATACTTGATCCAGTAAAGTTCTAACTCGGACTGGTTCTCCAGGGCCGCCAATTCCTGTATCAAATTCTAACCCTTCTAAGCGAGTCAGGATATGTAATAACTCCACTTGTTCATAGAGGTTTTCTGACTCTCTGAGTTTGGCGATTAATAATTTTAGATCCGTCTCACATTCTAAGGAAAACTCCTGAATATTGCTGAGGGCGCGATTTTTTTTCGGCTTGTTCCATAAGTAGCGTTTCTGACTAGAACCGCGCACTAATAAAGATTCCGCATTGCGTACCGGGGCTTGGGGAAATTTCACTTCTCGCAGGAAATCAATCCGTTCGATCGCGGAAGTGAGCATAAATTCATTTAATGAACCAAGTTTTACCTTGACATCCCCACATTTCCCTTCGCGAAATTGCTGCATCAACTCTAATAAAGGCGGCAGAATTTCTGAATTCGACCCCGACGGTTCCAACATCGTATGAGTTAGCAATAGGGTCATCGTAGGTCGGCCTAAACCCCGCCAATGGCGATCGATATAGGCTAATTCACTCTTAATATATGCCACCAAAAAATGATAATCGAGAGTTTGATAGAACTCCTGCTGATCCAAAAATGCGGGCAAAAATACCATCACTTCGCCGCAAATGCGGAAAATGCGGGAAGTCATCAAACTCCGCAACCGTCGCATGGGTCTGCCGGTGAGCCCTAATTTTTTATTCAAGCCAATTTCTTTATAAACTGTAGCCAGTTCGCGGGCTTGTCTGACTTGCATGGGGGCAATTTGACCGGGGGTTTGGGTGGCAATGCCGTAGGTAGCGAGTTTCCCTTGTAACTCTTCATCTTCTGCTAACAGGGCAATTTGCACCACGGGTTGTTGCCGCTGTCCTTTGAGATAGTGGGGTTGCCGGTGACGACCGAGGGGGTCAATATCTCCCAAAGCGATCCAGCCGTCGTCCAGGAGTTGACCGACCAGATATAAGCTTTGCGCCCAAACTAGGGGGATATTTTCATTGGGTTTGCGGGTTTGACTGTGGGGGTTTTGCCGTTCCGCTTCGATCGCCTCTTCCGGGACATAGTACAACTCTGGCAATAAGCCCCAGCCATTTTGTTCCACCAGGATAGATTCTAGGCGATCGCGATATTCGGCAATTTGTTGAGCATCTTGGCGAAATAGCCCATCAAGATATAAATAAGTAAAAAATAGCGGCCATTCGCATTCAATATGTTCAAACTGTTTCAGTTCCCAGGGTTCATAATGCAAGCGGCTGGTATCTTCCAAAACCGTTTGATGGCCGTCCCGCAGAAACCGCTTACAACCATATCGCCCTTGGAGTTTGTCGATAATCGTCTTACGGGTGCGATCGACTAATTCTTGGTCTGCGATCGCAAAAGCCGGAAAGCCGATAATGCTCAAAATCGCCGCATCCACTTCCTTAGAGCTCGACTCTCTGGGCAACAGGGATTCTAGGGTAATCCGACAATGGGCAATTTCATCGGGCAAAACGTGAATCACCGACGCAGGGCCACCGCGTACCCCAAACAAATTTAACCCATTAATAGCTTCCAAAGCCGCTTTCGCCATACCGATCGAACTCGCATTCAGTTCGGGGTCGCCATGATTAATCTTATTACCGCGTTCCCAAATCCCATAATCGGGAGTCCGGTAAGTGCGACTAATGTAATAAACCAAATTTTGGATAAAGTTAACTTCATCCTGACTATAGATAATCGTCAAACCGGAAGCAGTCATTTGGGCCAACATCAGCACAAAAATCGAGGTAGCATCTAGTTGTAAATGCCCCCACTGGTCATCCCCCACGACAGTATCGCCGGTTTTCGTATCATATTTGGCGTGTAACGCATCCAAGGGCGATTGAGTGCGCTTAAATTTTTCCACTTTATCCGCTTGACGCATCATAGAATAAAGTAACCCGCGCATCAGCTTAATCGTGCTATGTTCTAGTTCAAAAGTGCGCTGGTCAAAGGCATCAATTTTCCGATAAGCCAAAGCCAAAGCCCAAACCGCGAGAATACTATATACATTGTCTCGCACCCAGGCATCGGTATAGTCACCGTGAGCATTTACCGCAGTGGACGCGGGCAATAATCCGGTAATGGGGTTTTGCCGAGAGAGAATCACCGTGTGAATTTGTTTGTAGTAAGTCTCTAAGGGCGTTTTAGTCTGATTGGTGATTTTGGACATATTAATAATGATGGGAATCAACCATTAATCATTTCCGATGATTTCAGCATGGATTATAGCAAGGTTGGGTCGTTAATCTTCCGCCAACCGCGATCGCTTTTTTTTCAGCCAAATAATTTAGGGAAACCCCGATTCATCCTCAGTAAATCTGGTTGAGAAAACCTAACCGTTAGCCGATTCAGTCTGAGTTGATACAAAAATCTAAAAAATCCTGGAAAAAGTCAAAATTATCCTGAGCAGTTGGTGCGGGGCTGAAAATCGTGTCATCAAATAGCAAAATCTTAGCTTTCCCGGTGCCGCAAATCTCAACCGAGGAAATGTTTGGCTTAATTGTCAAACTTTAATGACAAAGTAAGCCCGGTGTGAGTCAATCAGTCTCTATTTTCTGCCAATTTCTGCCAAATTGGCAACATGGTTTTCATAAATTGTGTTTTCATAGATGCTATAAAGCCCAAAAAGTCAAAAAACCCTTCTTTATATCGATAGAAAGCACATTAGATAACCATAACCTAAAAATTTTTTTCCATAAATTAGTCAGAACCGGGATGCTATTGCCAGATAAATTATCCCAGAGGTAACTTTTATGTCTAATATTACCAATAAAAAACAACCATCTTTTGTGAAAATCGTCTATTCCAAGCTCAAAAAATATGGCAAAACCGAACTGGTGCCAATGGAATTATATAGCGATGGTTCCGTCAAGCGTAGTCTCTCCTATATGGACTAGATAAAAGTTGGAAAAAACCGTCATCAGTGGCTAAATAGGCAACCGAAGCTGAATCGGATTTTGTTCTTTTTTGGATAAAGCCACCAATTGATTTGAGGTTTTGTGACTACAGTCCCAAGGAATTGCCGGAATTTCTTGACCCAGCAATACTTTTAACAAATATCTCCCATAAGCTCTCGCAACCAAGGGAGGAACTGCATTGCAAATTTGGGTATAGTTTTCGATAGTCGTGCCGTGAAAAATGAAGCGATCGGGAAATGACTGGATCCGGGCACATTCCCTAGGGGACAAAAATCGATTTTCTTCGGGATGAATTGAAGTCATCCCCCGCGTCCAATACGCTGTATAAGAAGGCTGTTCTTTCAGTGCTCTACGATATCCTCCACAATAGGCAACTTTATTCTCTTGATATTTACCAACCAAGGATTCCATACCGCCTCCAATGGGCACAGCACTAATTTTTTCTAAGACTCGTTGACTGTGCTTTTGGGTGGTATGGTTTTCTAATCGGTGACTTCCTTCTCTGACCCAAGATTGATAGCCACATTCCGGCAATTTATCATAATCAAAAATGCCCACTTTTTCCCCAATTCCCACTTTGGGTAAATCGGCGATCGCTTCCCAAAGAGAAATTGCTTCTGCGGTGCCGTAGATTTCTCGGTTGATTGAATGGGTGGGTTCAGGTTTTTCTGGCTGAAAATCTTTAGCAGCGATCGCAAAAAAACGAATTCTTTTTTGGGGAACCCCGTATTGACTGGCATCAAGTAAAAAAGTATGCCAATAGTAAGACATGGAATTCAGCCGTTCGGTGAATTCTTCATAGTAGCTGCCATTATATAACCGTTGAAGTCCAGGAACATTTTCAAATATCCAAACTTTTGGTGCAAGTTTTTCCACAATATCTAAGTAAGTCCAAACTAGACTATTGCGAGGATCTTCTTTTCTTTTATATCCCTCATTACTAAAACCTTGACAGGGGGGACTGCCGACAATCAGGTCTGGTTGGGGATATTTGCCATCTAAAGTGTCGATAAATTTTCTTAAATCTACACAAAATACAGCCCTGCCTAAATTAGCGCCAGCGGTTCTACAAGCTGACTCATTAATCTCATAAGAACCAGCGTGTTTTAAGCCAGCCATTTCTAAACCACAAGCCCAGCCTCCGGCGCCACTAAAAAAATCTAAATATGTAAGACTCATCTTTTATTTCCAGTCTTTCGCTACTAAACAGTTAAGCTGTTCTTTTAATTTCTCAATTGTTGCCAATTGCGGAGAAATTATATTAAACCATTCTTTTTCTATACTGTCAATATTATCCTGAAAATATTTCTCCAAAACTAAATGAGCATTTCTAAGAATATTTACTTTTGTAAACTGGTTAACTGTTCTTGATGCGGCGTAGCTTTCTCGAAAAGCAAAGCCCACAACGTTATTGGTAGATTTTGGGAGAATTAAGTCTTCAATAAACTTACAAAGTCCTTGATCGGTTAAAAATAGAAGCCAGTCGTATGACTGCTTGAGTACCAAAAGTTCTTTGTTAGGATTATCTGATGTAAACCAATTACCATGATTACTCGCAATACCTATTGTTAAAACAAAATTTTGTAACGCTTCGGCAGGGGCATCATAAATCAAGTTTTTCAGAGCATCGTCATATAATTTTTTTAGATCAAAACTACCATCTGGTTTGGCTAATGCGCCAAAAATAGTGCCATCCGCACGACGAATTTTTTGCAGTGCCGATACGTGCTGCGCTACATAGGCACCTTGTTTAGCTTTTTCTATAGTTGTTGGCCCTTTTTTTGCGCCTTCTTCAACGCCAACCCGCTTACATTCAAATATTGCAAAAGGATGATTTTTCAACATACTAATTTCAATTGTACCTTGAAATTTGGTAGATTCATAATTTAGTAAATCGGCAATGACTAACTGCTGAAGTTCCGAATTAGTCCCTAGGACACATCGATTTCTTTGTAACAAACTATTTGTGCCAGGTATAGACTTTAGTAATGGGGCTGTCTTCCATTTAAAATTGCTATCGGCAAAAAAAGCATTATCTTTCAAGGCTTTTTGAATTTTTTGAGGATTTATGGGTAACTTTAAATTTTCAAATTCCTGGGTTTGACAATAAACACGGGGATGTAATCCAAACTCAACATTGTGAGTGATATCGGAATTACCAAATTCAGGGATTCGCAATTCTATTTGCACATAAGATGACAGTTGCCATTGACGAATCATATAATATGTAATCAGTTCAACCAGGGTGCCAAGCGCTCGCCCAGCGGCTTTTCTGGGAGACTGTGTAGACTTAAAAACCTCCTGGGATAAAATTGTTTGAATTTCGTCAATAGACCTGTATGACATATAATATTCCTCTAATATTCCTCTAGATATTTATAATGATAACAGATTTTGATCGGTTTTCCAACGGAAAAGCCCAATTAATCGCACCATAATTTCCATGAGCGATCGCCCGTGGACATAGTTATAGCCCGTAGGTTGGGTTGACCAAATAAAACCCAGCAAGATCCTTTTTTATGGGTTTGGTTGCGTTGCTTAAACCAACCTACAAATAGAGAAAGCTGGTTTTGCCCCACCTATTTAATCATCTTCATCACCAGATAAAAGATATTCATCTTCAAAAACCTCTGACCAAGAAAGGCAAGTTAACTCACATTTAACTTTCCTCATTTCGATTTCAGCCTCTTTCACGGCAGATTGAAAACATTTATCCCAAATCGACTCTATAAAATCTCTATTTAAGCTAGGGACTTCTTCTTGAATATCCTCTATTTCTCGACGTGACGACAAAATGCTAATCGCCCAGCTATAAGTGCGTTTTTGAGGTTGGCATTTCCATTTAATGATGTGAAGCATTAAGCGAATTAACTGGCTTTTTAGTGCTAATCTTTTCGATTTTCCCATAGATTCAATTAATGCGTAAAGTCCTTCACTTGCTTCCATAACTTGATTCTCCTGTAATAGTTGCTGGATAGTTACAACCATCTGATATTCCGATCCGGTGGCTAACCATTCCCAATCTTGTTTAGTCAGCATTGCCGTTTCCTCGATCTTATTTATATTGATGAATTTATCATAACTAATTCCACCCAAATTAACCAAGAAACCGGGTTTCTGCTGCTAGAAGCGATCGCACTCTTGTTGTCAGCCAGCAAGAAACCGGGTTTCTCCGCATACTTTTGGTTGGGTGACAAAGCTGGTCTAAAGAAACCCGGTTTCTCTCCAGGGGCGATCGCACTCTTGTTGTCAGCCAGCAAGAAACCGGGTTTCTCCGCATACTTTTGGTTGGGTGGCAAAGATAGTCTAAAGAAACCCGGTTTCTGTCACTTGCAAAAACCCAAGCGTTGGGTTATAATCAAAAGTAGCCGCCTCGATTCTATGGTTCGAGGCCAACAGGTTGTGCAAAATTGGCAGTCTCCTTAGCTGTTCGAGTAAAGCAAAGCGCTGTGCCATCAGCCTAGTGAATCGAGCGGTTATTTTATATTTTTATTCAACTTTCAATATGCCAAAAATTATCGAAGACTTAGAAAACAATCTTTTTGTTTATATTTATACTAACGATCATATTCCGGCTCATGTTCATATTTTTAAAGGAAGAAAAAATGATAGCAATCAAAAGGAGGTCAAGATAAATATCGGCAGTCAAAGTCACAGACCTTCTGTCGTTACTGCCAGCGAAGACATGAAAAATAAAGATATCATCGCCGCACTGAAGTTAGTCGCGGCCAATCAAGAAATGTTATTGAATAAATGGCAAGAAATACATGGCGGTAAATTTTAACTGGGAATTTGAGTTAACCGAGGAAAATCTGGCGGCAGAAATTGCCAAAGCTAAAGAAGCCGGAAAAAAAGCCAATGCTACGGAACCCCGTGCGGAGTCTGCTGCCTATGATGAGGCGAATGATTTAATCGTGATTCGGCTAAAAAATGGCGCAATATTCAGTTTTCCTCCCCAACTGGCACAGGGTTTAGTAAATGCAACCCCCGATCAACTGAGTGATATTTGGATATCTGCTTCTGGGAGTAGTATTCACTGGGACAGTTTAGATGTGGATTTGGGTATTACTGAATTATTAGCCGGTATTTTTGGCACAAAAGCTTGGATGAGTGAGTTAGGGCGAAAGGGGGGTGAAAAAACTTCGTCGGCTAAAGCAAAAGCGGCACGAGAAAATGGTAAAAAAGGAGGCCGACCTAAAAAGAATGCTCCTCTGACAACTTAAAAACGTTTGGCTAAATTAGCGATCGCACTCTTGTTGTCAACCAATCAGAAACCGGGTTTTTATTATACTTTTGGTTGGGTAGCAAAGATAGTCTAAAAAAACCCGGTTTTTCTCCAGGGGCGATCGCACTCTTGTTGTCAGCTAATCAGAAACCGGGTTTCTATGATAATTTTGGTTGGGTGGCAAAGATGGTCTGAAGAAACCCGGTTTCTCTTCGGGGGCGATCGCACTCTTGTTGTCAGCAAGTAAGAAACCGGGTTTCTATGATAATTTTGGTTTGGTGGCAAAGGTGGTCTAAAGAAACCCGGTTTCTCTTCGGGGGCCAGTTAATCATCTCGATCGTCATCAGATAAAAGATATTCATCTTCAAAAACCTCTGACCAAGAAAGGAAAGTTAACTCACATTTAACTTTCCTCATTTCTATTTCAGCCTCTTTCACGGCAGATTGAAAACATTTATCCCAAATCGACTCTATAAAATCTCTGTTTAAGCTAGGAACTTCTTCTTGAATATCCTCTATTTCTCGACGGGAAGACAAAATGCTAATCGCCCAGCTAGAAGTGCGTTTTTGCGGTTGGCATTTCCATTTAATGATGTGAAGCATTAAGCGAATTAATTGGCTTCTCAGTGCTAACCTTTTAGATTTTCCCATAGATTCAATTAATGCGTAAAGTCCTTCACTTGCTTCCATAACTTGATTCTCCTGTAATAGTTGCTGGATAGTTACAACCATCTGATATTCCGATCCGGTGGCTAACCATTCCCAATCTTGTTTAGTCAGCATTGCTCTTTCCTTGAGATTATCTATATTATTTTGATAAATTTATCATAACTAATTCCACCCAAATCAACCAAGAAACCGGGTTTCTTGAAGAAACCCGGTTTCTGCTGCTAGAAGTCATGGTAGGGTGCGTTAACGCAGCGAAGCGTAGTGTAACGCACCGAGACCACCTCAATTGTCTGCCGAATTTTCTGAGTTATTGTAATCTTGTGGATCAATGGTAAAAATTGCCAGAAAATAAGCTAAACTAGACAAGGCGATCGCGTCCAACAAACAATAACTAAAGTCCAACTTGAAACCGCAATTATTGCATCCGGTGAAAAAATGCTCAAAGAACTACATCTAAAATATGTCGGCCCTGCACCGCAATTCGATATTGAGTTAGCGGACAGACTCAATATATTTACAGGGGATAATGGCCTCGGTAAGACTTTTTTGTTAGAAATTGCCTGGAGAGGTTTAACAGAAACTTGGGTACAAAAACCTCCTTTGCCTCGCAGAGAAAAAGGCGCTGAACCGGAAATCAAATATTTAATTCAGGACAATGTTATAGATGGTAACACAGCACAACTGATCACCAGTAAATTTAAGTGGCAGCGGCAAGAATGGTCAAAATTTCGGGGGAAGCGATCGCACCCTGGTTTGGTCATTTATATCGGCACCGAAGGTGAATATTCGGTTTGGGATACGGCGCGGAATTATTGGGAACAATGGGACGATGAAGAAATAGATGCAAGTATCAATAATCGATTAGATGCTTATCAATTTACTGCGGATCAACTCTGGAATGGGCTAGAAGAAAATGGTAAAGTTCTCTGTAATGGTTTGCTGCGAGATTGGGTTAGCTGGCAAAACCAACCGGAGCAAAATGAAAGCTCACCGTTTAGAGTTTTATGTCAGGTCATAGAAAAGCTGGCACCTCATCGAGATGAATGGATGAAACCGGGAAAACCGACAAGGGTTTCAACCCAGGATGTTAGAGATATTCCTACTTTGGAACTTCCCTACGGAACTGTTCCTGTCATCCATGCTTCAGCCGGAATTAAACGCATTTTAGCGATCGCCTATTTATTAGTTTGGACATGGTATGAACACCAGCAAGCATCGGACTTCAAAAATCAAGATCCATGCGATCGGTTAGTCTTGCTAATTGATGAAGTAGAAGCCCATTTACATCCCCAGTGGCAGCGGTCTATTTTGCCTGCGCTTTTGGAAGTTCCCAAAGCCCTCAAAGCAACGATGAAAACTCAAATCATTGCCACAACTCATTCCCCTTTAGTGCTCGCTTCAATAGAACCTGATTTTGATGAACAACAAGACCAACTTTTCTTATTTGAATTAGAGGATAGCAATGTCACCCTCAGAGAACTACCTTGGGCAAAACATGGAGATGCGGTCGGTTGGTTAACTTCACCCATTTTCGGGCTAGAACAAGCCCGTTCTCGTGAAGCAGAAATAGCGATTAAAGCTGCTAACGCTTTGATGCGCGGTGAAAGTTTAGATACTTTCCCAGAAAATTTGCAAACTAAAGAGCAAATTCACCAAGAATTGCTTAGAGTGTTGACAGATATTGATGAGTTTTGGGATCGATGGACTGTTAAAATAAAAAAATAGTCCATTGACTCAATAGATTGTGATCAGAAAAAAATAGTCACTATGATGCGATTTCAAAGACCGCCAGAACCCGATGATTTTGATGCCAAAGTGCGACAGCCAGGAAATGCTTGGTTATCCGGAAATATTCATCTCAAAAAAATTAGCTTTAAAAATCACACTTATTGGACAAAGTGTATAAACCAATTAGCTGATGGATTTAACGGTTTTTGCGCTTATGCTTGCATTCAACCTTTCTCAGGAGTAGTGGATCATTATTTAAGCAAAACAAAGCATCCTAATCAAGCCTATGAATGGTCGAACTATCGATATGCTTCGGATAAACTGAATCAATATAAAAGTGATTTAGAACAGGATCAAATACTGGATCCTTTTGAGGTAGAAGATGATTGGTTTGAAATTTTGTTACCTTCTTTACAGTTAGTTGGGACTGAGGCTATTCCGGCACATGAATTAGAACGAGCTAAGACAACCCTTGACAAGTTACACCTCATCAATGGTGAATGGATAATTAAAACACGAGCAAGACATTATAAACAATATAACGAGGGTAAATTGTCTATACAAGGTTTAGAACAAGAAAATCCTTTAATTGCTCGTGCGGTGAAACGTTCCCAAGATTATTACCAAAAAGGTAACGAATTCTATAACTGTGAGGATTACCAAAGCGCTATCCAGAATTACAATCAAGCGATTCGGATTAATGCTGTCTATGCTGAAGCTTATCTAGGCAGAGGGAAAGCTTACTATCAGTTAAAAAATTACCAAAATGCCCTAACAGATTATCACGAAGCAATTTACCAAAATCCTGAATTGAAACATTTTTTTGGCGAGGTCTGATTCACTATCAAAACAAAAATTATCCTCAAGCTATTGAGGATTTTACCCAAATCATTAAACAAGATGCTAACAAAGGAGAAGCTTACTACTTTCGAGGTTCGGCTTATAAAAAAGTGGGAAAACCCAAGTTAGGAAATCAGGATATTAAAAAAGCGGCTGAACTTTTGCCTGTTGAAAACATATAAAAAATAATCTAAAAAAGTCAATCTGCTTTACCGTATTATTATAAAATAGATCGGCAACCCAAACCAAGACCTTCTGAGAAATGTCACAAGCAGCAATAACCACAAAATCTTCTGTATTCGGCTTACCCGTTCACTTATTAGACGACTATGTAGGCTGGTTGACGGAACGAAGTGAACAAAAAAAGGGAACTCATGTGGTGACACTGAACCCAGAAATCTCGATGCAAGCCCAGGAAAATCCAGCTTTTGGGGATATTATTCGCCAAGCGGAATTAGTGGTTCCTGACGGCGCCGGTATTGTATTTTATCTATGGCTGCGAGGCTTAAAAGTGAAACGTTGTCCCGGCATTGAACTGGCAGAGTCAATGATAGAAATTGCTGCCAAGCAATCAGATAGTTGTTCGGTGTTTTTCTTTGGGGCAAAACCGGGTATTTCAGCCAAAGCCGCAGAGTCTTGGCAACAAAAATTACCAGATTTAAAAATAGCGGGGACTGAACATGGTTATTTAACTCCAGAAATCGAGGCAAATTTGTTAGCTAATTTGCAAAAATTGCAACCTCGATTGATTTTAGTCGGGTTGGGAGTACCCAGGCAAGAATTTTGGATTGCCGAACACCGTCACCTCTGTCCCGAATCAATTTGGATCGGGGTTGGTGGTAGTTTTGATATTTGGGCGGGGACGAAAGCTAGGGCACCTTTGTGGACTCATAAGTTACACTTGGAATGGGCTTATCGTTTGTATCAAGAACCTTGGCGTTGGCGCCGAATGTTGGTGTTGCCCCAGTTTGCCTGGAAAGCAATTATTACATTAGGGCATTAATATTACATCCGGTTCTATCCTAGGGGCGATTCGCGATTCGCCCCTAGGATTCGTCAAAGGTCATTCCCCCGAATGCGGGGGTCATCTGTCATTCCCGCGAATGCGGGAATCCATAAGAGGGCAATAAATTTAGTTTCCGCCGTAACCTACCCCATAGATGATGGAATTTTGACGATCGCGATCGCCATCATATTCAGGTAGTATCATCTCATATAGTATCTGAAACAGTGGTGATTCCCGTCTCAGGGAAAAAGACCATAAAATCAGTCTAGAATCAGTCTAGAATCAATTAAGAGGCAAAATAATGGGATATTCCATTGATGTGTATGACCATGACTTTGAGCAAGAAGTATTAGAAAAATCCTATGAAACTCCGGTAATTGTGGATTTTTTTGCCACTTGGTGCGGCCCTTGCCAAATGTTAAAGCCGATGCTGGAAAAGGTGGCGCAAGAATATGATTGTGTGGTGGCTAAGGTGGATATTGACCAAAATCCTTATTTATCTCAAGCCTTAAAAATTGAGGGAGTTCCCGATGTTAAAATTATCTATCAAGGTCAGCTAATTAATGGCTTTGTCGGGGTGCTAACAGAACCCCAACTTACACAACTTTTAGCCAAATGTAATATTAAACGTCTGGTGGATGATGAGTTATCCGCGATCGCCTCTGGAACTTTGACCAAAGACGGGGAAGCATCCCCAGAAATGTGGCAAAAGTTACTAGAAAAATATCCCAATAATCCCAAAATAACTTTAGATGCGGCTAAATATTTTATTTCCATCAATCAAATAGAAGCAGCCCAAGAATTACTGGCCAATCTTCCCCAGAATAATCCAGAATTTGTCCCCGTAGGAAAAGCGATCGCGGCTTTAATTCAATTTCAAATTGCTGCTAGTGATGCGGGGGAAACCGACTTAGATCGGTCTTTTGCTCAAGGGGCAAGCTTTACCATCGAAGGCCACTATAAAGCGGCATTAGACTTATTTTTAGCAGTGGTAGAAAGCGACCGAAAATATAAAGATGATGGAGCGCGAAAAGCCATCTTGTTAATTTTTGATATTTTAGGCAACGAGAATCCTCTGACTTTAGAATATCGCCAAAAGTTAACCCTGGCTTTATTTTAATTGCTTTTATTTTAATTGCCCAGAAATTAGCCACCAGATTAGCCACCAGAAAATTCCAACTTAAGGATGGTTTTTTCTGGTTTTAATAAATTAATAAATTAATAAATTAATAAATTGCGGTAGCGGGTTTCCGTTTGACCATTAAGGGAATTAAAGTGGCGCCAATGAGTAAACCTAAGCCATGAGTCCAATAAGCCAAGCTAAATTGGTTGATGGTGACAGCAATTTCTAGCCGACCAACGCCATAAAATATTTGTTGGACAAACCACCAGCTTAAATAAAAAAATGCCGGAATTTCTATGGGAATAAAAATAATCACCAAGGGCAGGATACTTTCTATTTTTGCTTTGGGAAAACTGAGCAAATAGGCTCCTAAAATAGCCGTGATCGCGCCATTACTCCCCACTAAAGGATTTGTTAAAGTAGGGTCAATTAGCGCCTGTCCCACCCCAGTCAATAATCCAGATATAATATAAAATATCAGAAAGCGGCCATGACCGAGAATTTCTTCTAAGCTTTTGCCAAATACCCATAAAAATAGCATATTTCCCAGGATTTGACTAAAACTACTATGGAGGAATAAACTCAAGAAAATTGACCCCAACGGGAGAATAATTAAAGCTACCCAATTGGCGGGGTTATTGCTACTCATGGCATCAGTAGCGATCGCATGAATTCGCGAGGGGACAATGCCCCAAGTGGTCAGAAATTCCCCCAAAGTTCCCTTTAACTCTAGGTTAAGTTCCCCCATAAATAGGGCTAAATTTATGCCAATGATACCCCAGATGACTAGGGGTTGCCGTGATGGAAAGCGATCGCTAAGAGGAATCATAGTTTTACCTGATTTACCCGAATTAAGTTAAAATATTTTACAGATAACAGATAGCTGCCGGTTTAATCCCAATCAGTGATTAAGCGGTTGGCGTTTATACCAAATTTGATCGAAAACTCCCTTATGCTTAAATTTACTGTCGTCATCACCACCTATAACCGTTTACCCTTATTAAGACGGGCGGTTGAATCAGTTTTATCCCAAACAGTCCCTTGTGAATTAGTCGTGGCTGATGATTGTTCCACCGATGAAACTCAAGCGTATCTGACAAGTCTGGGCGATCGCATTATTTATCATAGAAATCCCGTGAATATGGGTCATGCAGAAACCGTCAATGCTGGGGTAAAAGCCGCAACGGGAGATTGGATCAAAATGTTAGATGATGATGACTATCTTGCCCCGAATTGCATTGAAAAATTCACCAAAGCGATCGCCCTACGTCCTCAAGCGGTGATTTGTTCTTGTCAAGCGATTCAAGTCAATGAAAATGAACAAGAACTCTTTAGGACTCAACCCAATGGTCTCGGCAAAGCTTTCTATGTCCCCCAAGAAGATATTCACTATGGAATGCTAATGGATCAAGTGCCCTTTGGCACCCCGGTACAGGTAGCTTTTCAAAGAGAAGCTTTTCTCAAATCCGGGGGCTGGGATAGTGCGTTTAATTTAAACTATGATGACATAGATTCTTGGTTAAAAATTGCTCAATATGGGGATGCGGTTTTTATTAATGAATATCTGGCTTATCGCACCTTATGGTCTGGTGGATTAAATGTCAAGTTGGCCATTAAAGACCGCTTAAAAACCAATATTATGATTAAAGAAAAAATCTATAATCTCGTTAGTCCATTATATCAGAATAAATTAGATCCATTTGAGAGCATCAAACGATACATGGCCTTACATTGGATGTTTGTGTCCTTGAAAAATAAAAAAATATCCGACGCATTAAGCGTGGGCATTCCGGCAATATTTTCTCTGTCCGGCTGGTTCCTTTTTGCTAAATTCATTTATTCTCGGAAAATCAATAAACAAGGAAATAAAATTCGCCAACAAGTGATTTTATCTTGAGGTCAATCTGGAGGTCCATCTAACGAAAATAGTTGGTGGTTGGTGCCCCCCAAGCCCGATGGCGGTCGAAGGGGGGTTGGGGGTTGGGGGTTGGGGGTTGGGGGTTGGGGGTTGGGGGTTGGGGGTTGCTGAAATTTTGAGTTAGTAAAGTTTTGTAACGTTTTTAGCCATTTGAAAAAAGGTATGCTAATCTAATAATAGATACCAAGAGTTCAGAGAAAACAGGTTTCACCTGGCTGCTACAGGGTATCAACGGTAGTCAGCCATCTGAGAGCGGATTGTCTAGATAGGCGTGGCATTTCGTCATAAATTAAAGGCAAGTCTGTGGTTCATACAGGAGGTTATTAACAGCCCACCTAAAGGACTCTGCGATAAATCTTGTAAACTCTAGTTGTAAACCTTTTACTATAGGAACGTCGTTTTATTTGTTCCTTAAACCCGAAAGCAATTTGTCTCTTGAATTTGATTAAGCCTAGCCACCTTTGGCTAGGCTTGTTGCATTTTAGGGGAGTTTGTAGGGGCGAAAAGCTTTCTCGCCCTGCCACTTCATCCCATTTCACCGAAACTAGATCGGCGCTGCCCGGAGTTTTTTGGCTGCCAACTGGCTGCCAACCCAGAGAACCGATTCAACCTGATTAGCAGCATCCCACGAGAACGCCACCGATAATCAGGAAAGGCAGACCCAAAAATAGGCCAATTCCTGGGAGGAGTAATGCGGGAATGGTGCCAAGGATGATAAAGCCAAGTCCGATCGCCTTACGAATTGGCTTGAGGCAGCAACCGAGGATTTTGTTCATGTTGATCACCTGTATGAGATGAATGACTAAAGATTTCAGTTAATTAGTCTATCTTATTTCTCAATACGGTGGTTGGGGTGTTCCTGTGCGGGGGAATTTCTGGGGATCGCACCACAGTCGGTCGATTATGGGAATGCTTTTGCCCAGGGAATTGTTGGGTCTTGTGCTAACTGCAAGGATACGGCAAAAGCACCGTAGCGGTTGAGATGACTGGGGTCAGCAAAATTCCCATGTTCTGCGGGCCATTGATTACCGAGGTCGCGGAAAATAAATCCTCTCTGTTGAGAAAGGGCAACCATCATCTGCCGAAATTGCTGTTCGGAGGATTGCCGGATCGGATCGGCTAAATAGTCTTGGTTTAAAGGCAGGTTGACGAAGACAAAGGGAATGCCTTGGGCTTTGGTGTAGGTAATCAGGGATGATAATGCGGCTTTTTGTACTCCTTCTAGGGTGAAGTTGCTATAGTCACCGTCGTAGCGACCGGGAACTCTAGGAAAATTCTGATAATAAGTGGTGGGATCGTAGCGGTTGGTGATGGGGAAAAAGCCGGTGGGTTGCATTTGATTGGGGGACTGTTGGGCGATCGCGGTTTCTAAGGTGGGCATTGGTGGGGGTTCAAACCCCGGAAACCAAATAGCCCGTTCTCTTTGTCGGTGATAGTTCTCGGTGACAACGGTACTGACGGCGTTAAACCAGTGGTTTACGGCTTGGTATCCTGTACTCAAAACATTGCCAGAATCCTGGCGATTCATAGCAAGATTGACATACTCTCTCGATCGGTCTGTGGGTTGTCCCCCCCCGTTGGCAAAGAAGGGTTGCGGTGGGACAGAATTGGCTAAAGGGTTGATGCCACTGAGCAACATTTTATAGCCCTGGGAAGCAGCGATCGCCTCATAAGTGCGATCGACCCGACCACTATTAAATGCCCTGACTCCATCAGCAAAGATAATCAAACGGGGCAACTGATTCTGAGGCAAAATTTTCCGCACCACCAGATCGATGACTTGGGCTGTGGCACCATTGACACTAAAGTTATAAATTTTTAAGCCCGGATAGCCTTGATGGGCTAACCCTTGCTGCAAGGCGATCGGATCGACTCCTTGAAGTGCTCTGGAACTGCCCACAATCAGGATATCCGGCGGCCCAGATGTGGCTAACATTTGCTGGTAGAACAGTAATTGTTCATTTAATCGCTGACTGTTAAAACTGGGGTAAGCTGGTGTTGAGGCATTTCGGGCAATCGTTTCTCCCGGCAATGTCGCGATAGTTTGTGCCTTAGCTGGTGTTGTTTCCCAGAGTAGCCCGGAAAAAATTCCCAACAGAATCGGTAATATGGGCAATTGGTTCATAAGGCTAAAAAATTTTGTGATTTCCTTGTCTTTAAATAATCGGGGCATTGTTTTAAATACAGGTTTCGATGCAGGTTTGGATGCAGGTTTGGATGATAAGTAGAGATAGATGATTTTCGTCCAGATTGACAGATATTGGTCAATATAATTTCCCAGGGATGGCCAGAAATTACCGCAAACTCCTCCAAATTATCTGAAATTAAGATAATTTACGCGAAATTAAGATAATTTACGCGAAATTAAGATAATTTACGCGGAATTAAGATAATTTACGCGAAATTAAGATAATTTACTCAAAATTCGGATAATTTACGCGAAATTCGGATAATTTACTCAAAATTCGGATAATTTACTCAAAATTCGGATAATTTACTCAAAATTCGGATAATTTACTCAAAATTCGGATAATTTACGCGAAATTCGGATAATTTACTCAAAATTCGGATAATTTACGCTAAATTCGGATAATTTACTCAAAATTCGGATAATTTACTCAAAATTCGGATAATTTACTCAAAATTCGGATAATTTACGCGAAATTAGGATAATTTACGCGAAATTAGGATAATTTACGCGAAATTAGGATAATTTACGCGATACGCGAAATTACGGTCAGCCATCGCGGTGAAATAAGCCCCCAACCCCCCTCGCCAGTTGGGAAAAAAAATGTCAAGCTGGTAAAGCAAGGGACTCAGATAGAATGGAGGCGCCATCGCCCAGGCCAAGCAAAAGTCTGAGCCACAGCGGAATTGCTGAAGCAAAGACCGATATCTATGGCAACATCAGAAATTTTGCGGCAGTCAAACACCATGCCCCGATGATGTTGTTTTCGGAAAAGAGTAAACATACGTTCTATTCATCAATGATAACTGTGTGTTTATTCACCTCCGATGAAGAAAATTTTTGGAGCCTATTAATTATGCCCACACTCTACGTTAATTCATCCACAGGCAACGATGCTAATAATGGTAGCCAAGTAGCACCTTTCAAAACGATCACCCAGGCGGTGAAAAAAGCGTCAGCCGGTGATATCGTGCAACTGGCCTCCGGCAGCTATACGGAGACAAGCGGCGAAAAGTTTCCCCTGACCATTCCCGATCAGGTGACATTATTGGGCAATGAATCCACGAAAGGGAGTGGAATTGCGATCGCTGGTGGGGGACAATATATTAGTCCGGTGATGGCCAGTCAAAGTGTAACGATTTTGTTGGTCAATGGGGCGCATTTGCGAGGAGTTACCGTGACGAATAAATCAACTCGCGGGACAGCAGTTTGGATTGAAAATGGCGCACCGAAAATTAGCAACTGTAGCTTGATTGACTCTAACCGGGAAGGGGTGTTTGTCGCTGGCAGCGCCAAGCCAATTGTGGAAAAAAGCGTATTTAGAAATAACACCGGCAATGGGATTTCTTTGATTGGTAATGCCAAAGGAGAAATCCGCGAGAATGTCTTGGAAAAAACCGGGTATGGGATTAATCTGTCCGATCAATCTGCCCCGCTAATCGTCGGCAACCGGATGGCAGAAAATCGCACGGGGGTGATTCTTCAAGGTGAATCTCGTCCGGTGTTGCGGCAAAATACGATTGAAAAAAATACTGATGTGGGGATGATTGCGATCGCTAAGGCAAAACCGGATCTGGGGACTAGCAGCGATCCGGGAAACAATATTTTTAGTAATAATGGCAGCTACGATCTGGAAAGTATCAGTTCGGAAATTATTATTTCTGTCGGCAATAATTTGCAGCCAACACGGGTCAAAGGTCAAGTGGAATTTCAGACTGCTGCGGTGCCATTGCCAGAACCCGCACCCACACCCACACCCACTCCCACTCCCACTCCCGCACCCACACCCACACCCACACCCACACCCGCACCCACACCCACACCCACTCCCACACCCACACCCACACCCACTCCCACTCCCACTCCCACTCCCACTCCAAGCGGGTTAACGGATATTGCGAATCACTGGGCAGGGGCGTTTATTCAGGGGATGGTGCAAAAATCTATGATTACGGGTTTTCCCGATGGGACGTTTAAGCCCGATGAGGGTTTAACTCGTGCTCAGTATGCGGCTATTTTGGCTAAGGCTTTTAATCGTAGTTTGATCCGGGAAGCAACGAATTTCCGGGATGTGGCGGCGACTTTTTGGGCGAAAGATGCGATCGCGAAAGCCAATCGTATGGGCTTTTTGTCCGGTTTCCCCGATGGCACTTTCCGACCCAATGATAAGTTAACCCGCGTGCAAGCATTGGTGGCATTAATTAATGGTTTGGGTTTAGTGGGCGGTAACTTGAATAATCTGGGATATTATCGCGATCGCGCCCAAATTCCCAGCTATGCCACCGATGAAATTGCCACTGCCACAGAAAAACAAATTGTGGTCAACTATCCCAACTTAACTCAACTCAACCCCATGCGGGAGATTACCCGGGCTGAAGTGGCGGCAATTGTTTACCAAGCCTTAGTTTCCCAAGGACAAGCCAGCGCCATTAACTCCAGTTATATTGTCAAAACCACCAGCATATTGCCCAGCTTGTTCAGTGATGTCAGGGGTCACTGGGCGGAACCGTTTATTATGGGTTTGTACAACAAAGGTTTAATCAACGGCTTACCCGATGGCACCTTCAACCCCGATGGTCTGATGACGCGGGTCAACTATGCTGCCTTAATTGCCAAAGCAATCAACCCGCCGGAAAAACGAGCCGGAGTTAACTTCCCGGATGTGCCACCGGATTTCTGGGGTTATGCAGCGATTCAAAAAGCCTACAAAGCGGGATTTCTTTCGGGTTTTCCTGACTATAGTTTCCGCCCCAATCAAAATATCCAACGAGTTCAAGTTTTGCTTTCTTTGGTAAATGGATTGGGTTTATCTGGGGGTGATGCTTCGGCCTTGAACAAATACACCGATAAAAATAGCATCCCAAATTATGCTCAAGGAATTGTGGCCACAGCAACCGTTAAAAGTTTAGTGGTAAATTATCCTAACAAAACGGAATTAAATCCTAATCGCGATGCTACTCGCGCTGAAGTTGCGGCAATGGTGTGTCAAGCTTTGGTTAATTCTGGCATTCTCACGGCGGTGAATTCTAACTATATTGTTTCCGCCTAGTTGCCAGGGGTCAAAAACCGGGTTTTTTATGGATGTGAAAGCTAATTTTCTCAGGAAAAAAGGTAAAAACCCGGTTTCTTTGATGACTGCCTCAAAATTTTTTCTTTTTAGCTTTTTGCGATGTTCTTCGTTGCGAACCTATTTGTTCAGCTTATAGAATTAAGTCACCTGTAACCCCAGTTCTTAAGTCGTCACTTTTCTGATAAAATGTTAAGCTGGTTAAACCAAGTGTTCAGAGAGGCTTGATTTGATCGGTTCAAGGTGAGGCAAAACTTGTCTAAGCTACAGCCGAATTGCTGAAAAAAAATCTATATATTGTCAAAGATTCGGATGATCGCGGCAGTCGAACATCATGCCACGATGAGATAGCGATCGAGATAGCGATCGCCAAATCGGAGATCGCACTTGTGATTCTTCTGATTCATCCTGTTTACTGAACACCGCCAATGAAGAAAATCTGAAGAAAATTTTTGGAGCAACTTAATTATGTCTACAACTAATTCATCCACGGGCAAAGATTCTGATGATAATAATCAAGAAATTTCCTCTGATGAGTTAACGGAAAATCCGGTTTCCCCATCAGAACCAACAGCCACCGAGGAACCCACACCATCCCCAGACGAACCACTACAAGAACCAGCCGCCGATGAGTTGACCGATAATGTCACCGGGGAGCCGGTTGCTTTAGCGGAACCGACACCCAGCCCGACTCCAGACCCATCAGAGGAAGAACCAGCCTCAGATGAGTTGGGGGATGATGTCACCGGGGAGCCGGTTGCTTCAGGGGAACCAAAAGCTACTGAGGAACCCACCCCATCCCCAGAAGCGGTGATACCGTCAGCAGAACCTTCGGCAGAAGATGAGTTGATTGATGATGTCACCGGCTCCCCGGTTGCTTCAGAGGAACCAAAAGCCACTGAGGAACCCACCCCATCCCCAGAAGCGGTGATACCGTCAGCAGAACCTTCGGCAGAAGATGAGTTGATTGATGATGTCACCGGCTCCCCGGTTGCTTCAGAGGAACCAAAAGCCACTGAGGAACCCACCCCATCCCCAGAAGCGGTGATACCGTCAGCAGAACCTTCGGCAGAAGATGAGTTGATTGATGATGTCACCGGCTCCCCGGTTGCTTCAGAGGAACCAAAAGCCACTGAGGAACCCACCCCATCCCCAGAAGCGGTGATACCGTCAGCAGAACCTTCGGCAGAAGATGAGTTGATTGATGATGTGACCGGCTCCCCGGTTGCTTCAG
The DNA here is from genome assembly GCF_040564635.1 of Planktothricoides raciborskii GIHE-MW2. NCBI lineage: Bacteria > Bacillati > Cyanobacteriota > Cyanophyceae > Oscillatoriales > Oscillatoriaceae > Planktothricoides > Planktothricoides raciborskii. Next base: position 3,050,847 of record NZ_CP159837.1, on the reverse strand, counting down.
AGGAACCAAAAGCCACTGAGGAACCCACCCCATCCCCAGAAGCGGTGATACCGTCAGCAGAACCTTCGGCAGAAGATGAGTTGATTGATGATGTCACCGGCTCCCCGGTTGCTTCAGAGGAACCAAAAGCCACTGAGGAACCCACCCCATCCCCAGAAGCGGTGATACCGTTACCAGAACTTTCCCCTGATAATTTGACGGATGATGAGGGTTCGGCATTAGAACCTACACCAACTCCATCCCCAACTCCATCCCCAACTCCATCCCCAGAACAACCGCTACCGTTACCGCAACCTTCTGGGATTACGTTGACGGATATTGCGAATCACTGGGCATCGGCATTTATTCAGGGGATGGTGGAAAAATCTATCCTTACGGGTTTCCCGGATAGTACATTTAAGCCTGATGAAAGCTTAACTCGCGCTCAGTATGCGGCTATTTTGGCTAAGGCTTTTAACCGCAGCGATATCCGGGAAGCTACAAATTTCCGGGATGTGGCGGCGACGTTTTGGGCGAAAGATGCGATCGCGAAAGCCAATCGTATGGGCTTTTTGTCCGGTTTCCCCGATGGTACTTTCCGACCCAACGAGAAGTTAACCCGCGTTCAAGCATTGGTGGCATTGATTAATGGTTTGGGTTTAGTGGGCGGTAACTTGAATATCCTGGGATACTATGGCGATCGCGCCCAAATTCCCGGCTATGCTACCGATGAAATTGCTACTGCCACGGAAAAACAAATCATCGTCAATTATCCCAACTTAACCCAGCTTAATCCTATGCGGGAGATTACCCGGGCTGAAGTGGCGGCAATTGTTTACCAAGCCCTTGCTTCCCAAGGAGAAGTCAGCGTCATTAACTCCAGCTACATTGTCAAAACCACCAGCGTAGTATCCCACCCATTGAGCGATATCAATGGTCACTGGGCAGAACCGTTTATTATGGGTCTGTACAATAATGGTTTAATTAACGGCTTGCCTGATGGTAGCTTTAACCCCGATGGCTTGATGACGCGATCGCAATATGCTTCCTTAATTGCCAAAGCGATTAACCCACCGGAAAAACGAGCAGGCATCAACTTCCCGGATGTGCCGCCAGATTTCTGGGGTTATGCGGCGATTCAAAAAGCCTATAAAGCGGAATTTATTTCTGGTTTTACCGATTATAGTTTCCGTCCCAATCAAAATATTCAACGAGTTCAAGTGTTGGTTTCTTTAGTGAATGGATTGGGTTTATCTGGGGGTGATATTTCAGCATTGAAGCAATATAGCGATAACAATGCTATCCCGGATTATGCGAAATCTGCGGTGGCGACGGCAACGGTCAAAGGTTTAGTGGTGAATTATCCCAACAAAGCCGAATTAAATCCTAATCGCGACGCTACTCGCGCTGAAGTTGCGGCAATTGTGTATCAAGCTTTGGTTAATTCTGGGGTTTTGACTGCGGTGAATTCTAATTATATTGTCTCCGCATAAGTAGGTGGGCAGAAATAAATGCACCACAGACCATATCAGAAGAAAAACTGTCATTCCCGCGAAGGCGGGAATCCAAGGATTTACGGTGGGGAACGAAAAGTGCAATTAATTATGTTTACCTACTTAATTGCCCAGTTTGTGTGAAAAACCATTAAATAAACCCGATTTCTGATTGATTAATCAGGTAGGCGATCGCTTACCTGATTTTTTGTGAAATATTCCCCGCTAAAAAATATGCTATGGCCAAGAATAGGGATTGAAGCTGATATCGAATAGGTAAAGATTTCAGAAATAACGACTGATTGCGGAGATTCGATAATAAATTAGCTAAAATATTCACATAAAGCGATCGCGACGAGAGGTCTAGCATTATGACTCAAGCTGTCGAAAGAGTAACCGAGGTAGCGATCGAGCAACCTCAAGAACAAGTACAGCAGTCAACCGAACATCTCTTAACCTTCCAAGAATACCTCGCGTATGAGGGAGAACCGGATGTTCTCTATGAATTATTCAGGGGGAAACTCATACCGATGCCAGCACCAACTTTATATCACGCGAAAATTTGCGAATTTTTAGTTTACAAATTACAGCGCTACTTTGCCGACCAAAATTTAGCTTTGGTAGCCAAAACTACTGTGGGCGTAAGAACCGAGGAAAATTCATCCCGAATTCCTGATGCGATTGTTTGCCAGGAAAGTCTTTGGGAGCAAATTAGCGATCGTCCCGGTGCTGGGGTATTAGATTTTGCGGAAAAGCCGATTTTAGTGGTAGAAATTGTCAGCAGTAATCGCCGGGATGATTATATCATTAAACGTAACGAATACGAGGCAGCAGAAATTTCCGAATATTGGATTGTAGACCCCCAAAAAAAACGAGTGAGAGTGTTTGCCACTACTCAGGAAGAAGGATATAGTGGGGTTGATTTCAGCGAAGATAGTTCCATAGTTTCCGGTCAGTTTGACCAGCTTGATTTATCGGTGCAAGAATTGCTTAATCCGCCGGTGGTGGAGCAATTAATTAAGCAGGAACAAGCGAAAATCAAAACTCTGGAACAAGAAGCTGAAACGGAACGCCAACGGGCGGAAACCGAACACCAACGGGCGGAAACCGAACGCCAACGGGCGGAAACTGAATGCCAACGGGCGGACAATGAACGCCAACGGGCGGAAAAATTAGCCCAGCGGTTACGAGAAATGGGAATCAATCCAGAGGAAATCGATTAAACTTATCGATTAAACTCACTAAATAACAGCGATCGCCTCCTACTAATTTAACAAGATTATTGGGGGCGATCGCGCCGAATAATAATTTAATAATAATCGCGACGAGAGGTCTAAAATTATGACTCAAGCTGTCGAAAGAGTAACCGAGGTAGCGATTCAGCAACCTCAAGCACAAGTACAGGGGTCAACCGAACATCTCTTAACCTTCCAAGAATACCTCGCGTATGAGGGAGAACCGGATGTTCTTTATGAATTATTCAGGGGGAAACTCATACCGATGCCCGCACAAAGTCACTTACATACCAATATTTGCAAATTTCTGATTTACAAGTTACAGCGCTACTTTGCTGAGAAAAACTTGAATTTAGTGGCCAACTCTTTAGGGACGGGGGTCCGCACCGCCGAAAATTCATCGCGAATTCCTGATGTAGTAGTTTGTAGCCAAAGTGTTTGGGCAGAAGTGATTTCGCGTCCGGGCGCTGGGGTTTTAGATTTTGCGGAAAAGCCGATTTTAGTGGTAGAAATTGTCAGCAGTAATCGCCGGGATGATTATGTGAGTAAACGTTATGAATATGAAATGGCAGAAATTCCCGAATATTGGATCGTAGACCCCCAAAAGAAACGAGTGAGAGTGTTGGCTAATGCAACCAATGAAGAAGGATATAGCTGGGTTGATTTTAGCGAAGATAGTTCCATAGTTTCGGAGCAGTTTGACCAGCTTAATTTATCGGTGCAACAATTGCTGAATCCGCCAGTTGTTGAGCAATTAATTAAGGAGGAACAAGCGAAAATCAAAACTCTGGAACAAGAAGCTGAAACGGAACGCCAACGGGCGGACAATGAACGCCAACGGGCGGAAAAATTAGCCCAGCGGTTACGAGAAATGGGAATCAATCCAGAGGAAATCGATTAAACTTATCGATTAAACTCATCAATCAAACAGCGATCGCCCTTATATGGCATTTTTAGAAGAGGGGCGATCGCGATCGTAACCCTGAGATTTTAGCATTTACAAACCCTCACACTGTTCGGGCTTTACTGCCGCGATTGACGGTCGATTGAGGGGCGATGCTTCGGCGCTTATTTTGTATGCTTATTTTGTATAACTATATGGGATTCCTGGTTATACTGAGGATGCGATCGCGTAAGTCCTTAGTATCAGAAAGGCTATATAATTTTAGAATATTCCCAACTCTTTAGGTTATCCTTAAACATCATGGACACCATTCGTTTAAAAACTCAGGTCAACGCCGATGGATCGGTGCAACTGCAACTTCACGATCTTCCCCCAAATCAAGATATAGAGATCCTCTTGGTTTATCAAGCGATAGAAAAAGTCAATCCCCCAGAACGGACTGAACAAGAAGATCCGCTCATCGGACTTTTTTCTGGGGATTCAGAGATATTGACTGGCTCAAACTGCTAAAATATCCAGAAACTCACCAGAAGTTACAATAGGAATCGTAACTTTTTCTTTAATGTCCAGGATATCCGCATCTCCTGAAATAATAAAATCAGCATTGACTGACCTGGCACAAGCAATAATTTGGTCATCGTCTGGGTCTGAAATCACAATTTTTTTAACTTCTCCAACCTCCACCACTTCCACCCATTCAATAAAACGATTAACCACTTGTTGCGGACTCACATTTAATATAGCTAATCTCTTGGAAAACTTAGGACGCTTTAAAACATCTAACAACTCCTCTAGTATCGCTTCAGAAGTGTAAACGGTAATTGTTCCCGATCGCATTAATTCCAAAATCTGAAAAGGCTTTCCTCGCCAAAAAAGACCAGAAATCACTGTATTCGTATCTAAAACGACTCGCATATTTTTATTTTTGTCGTTTTTCCCGCTTATATGCTCGAATTTCTTCCTCAATTTCTGCTTCAGAAATTGGCTCAACTTCATTGATTTCTGCAAGGCGATCGGCTATGGCAAAAAAAGATAAATCCTGTGACCGTTCGTTTCCTGATTCTGATTTATTTTTTTCCTCAAAAACAGGTTTTTTTACCCTTTTTAGGATAATCGTATCTTCCTCTTCCCATAGCACAAATTCATCTCCGGACTGCAACCGAGAACGAATTGCGATCGGCAATTCTAACTGCCCATCTATTGTTACTTGAATCACGGTTTTTGATGTCATAGTTCCCATGACTCCTTACTTAAATCCCAACTTAAATATTATAACATTTCCTCTAACTCTGTCAAATCTGGCAAATTTCCCTAAAATCACCTTGGGCGGATCGCCGGGATTTCACCATTTACAAACCCTCACACTGTTCGGCCTTTATCTTACTGCCATAATTGGCGATCGCGAATTAATCAACCACAGACAAAATACATAATGTAGAGGCGAGAAAGCGAATCGTCTCTACATTATGGCGTGGTTTACTCGTGAGTATGTTGTATCACTCCGAGTCAGCTTATTGAGGAGTTGGGAAATTTACCATGAAAGCGCTAAAAGTCTGGTAGATAGAAAAAAACAATAGCGGAATCAAAGATTCCGCTATTGTCGCCGACCACCAATGGTTTATTGGGTTGCGGTATCCGTGGCTGATGCCTTATTTTGAGATGGATTGAGTTACGAGCGCTCGCAAATTTCTGGGTTTTGTTCTTTTAGATATTGTTGATAAACGGGGTTTAGCTGAAATAATCTTTGTTTTTCCCGTTGGATATCCGCCAAAAATAACCGTCGTCTTAGAGATTTCACGCCATTTAATAAGTCGGAATCCGCTAAATTAAGTTTTTGGCCAAGTTGCGGTAAACTGACTGGCGCATCAAGCGCTGTAAACTCAATCATAATCGCCTGTTCTTGTGGGGTTAATCGCTGCCATTGTCGCTGGATTGCTGCTTTCAAAGCGTCGCAAATAATCAAGCTTTTATATTCTAGGAAATCAGCAACATTCCCGGCAAATAAGTCCTGAATCATCATCGCAGTCATCTCTAACCAAAGAGGATTACCTTGGTAGAGATTAATTAGCTTTTCCCACTGGTTTTCATCGGATAATTCATATTGTTTTAATATTTTTTTCGCGGCAATGCCTAAACCACCTAATAATAAAGAGCGAACTGAGCGATCGCCTTTTTTCAACTGGGTAAATTCTTGGAGTTGTTCAGCACTTATTAATAGGAAACAACTGGAGTGTTCTATTTCAGCAATTCGTTTAAAAAATAGCGGATAATTTTCCAGAGATGGTTGATATTCCCCAGCCAATTTTCCTGGGCTAAACAGCATTTGCACGTCATCCAGAATAATCAAGCATCGATGCGGGCGGAGATATTTGAAGATTTGGGAAATTTTGCTTTCAAGCTGTTGGGGAATTTCTGTGGGTTTACCGAAATTTTCTAGCAGGTTGGTGAGGGTAGTTTCTAAGGTGGGAGAAAAGCAAAGGGTTTGATAGATAATATAGTCAAAATTGGTCTTGATTTGGTCAATTAGCCCAAGAGATAGCGCGGTTTTACCGATGCCACTCATGCCCAAAAGTTCCACAATCCGGCAACGGTCTTGTACTATCCAATGTTCTAGGGTGTTCAGTTCGGTGGTTCGACTGTAGCAAGTAAGAATCGCCGGTGCATCATCTAAGTTTATCTGGGGTTCAGTTGGGGTGTCTGGGGAGGGTTGGGAAGATGTGGGCGATCGGGCTTTTGTCACCTCTGGATGATAGCGATCGCTGCAAAAATTAAGATTATTACTATTGACAATATAATTATTACTATTGGAAAAAAAACCTCGTTGTACCAGCGTTCTAAAATTAGACTGACTAACAGGTTCTCCTAAAACATCTGACAGCAGTTTCCATAACTTCCAAGCAGCTTTTCTGATATGATCGTTACTAAAATTATATGTCTCAGCTATTTGGGGATATTTCTGACCGCGTGAAGTAGCTTCTAATATAGAGATTTGAAGAGAATCAAGACGTTTTCCTGTTTTGGCAAATATGCGATCGTCGATCCATTTTATCGATTCAGAAATCTCCATAAGTCTAGCTTTAGTCATACTTGGGTCAAACACAGTAGGAAGCATCCCGATGCTTGTAGGGATGCGGCCAACACAGTACCAATTTACCACACTTTTTCACTTTTGGGGAACTAAATACCACTTTTTCCCATTAATTCCCATTAAACCCAAAACCCAATCACTGAAAAACTTCCCATTAAATCCCATTGCCCAGTACCTCAATCTTTGATTCCCTAGATTTAGGTCTGAGCAAATCGGCCTAAAACCCAAGCTATCCGTCAATAAATTTATTATGATCGCGCTTATGGAACAGGCAGGTAAAATTCATTCGAGGCGAAGTGATGAACAAATTTTGCAAAATGGCAACCTTACTAAATCCAGTTGCGATGAGTGCTGCACTGATGGCGATCGCTCCTTTGGGGTTGGCTCAAGATTTTCCCATTACCAGCATATTTAGCATGGGTGTTGGTAGCGAATATCATGGTGGTGCCGCTGAGTTAATTGTCCCTGATACAGATACGACCACCCCAGCTTATGGGAATAATAGCCGATTACGTCGGTATGAACTCCATCTTGCCAAAATGTTTGAGGTGACGATTTGGGAATGTAGAGGTTCTCGTGAAGGGTTTATCTTTTGGGAATACAAAGCAGGAAATGGGTCGATAGATATGGGAGTATTTGAGATTACTTGTGCGTTAGCTGACGATATTCGTCAAGCTTACGGTTTGGGGAGAGCAGAATCGACTACAATTACAAGACCCGGCCCTCGCTTAACAGGTAGAGTCACGAATACCGTAAGCGTTCCTATTTTAAAAATTGAAGGAAATAAAATAGACAAGTGGCTTGATTTTGTAGAAGGCTTTCAAGCAGTTCGTTAATTGTCCGATGTATTACGGAGTATATTCATCCCGGAAAATATGAAAATTCCTGAAGTTACGTCAAAAAAAATATGCTATCTATATAGTGGCTTGTTTCTGACAAGCTTAATCATATTCAATCTGGGCTTTACGGTTATATTAAAAGCTCAAGAACTCTTTTCTGTAAAAATCAAGTTTACAGATGTTTATGGTAATTTTGCCGAGCTAATTGTTTCCGATCCAGATGTAAATTATCCGCTCCAAGAAGGCAGCTTAATGCAAAAACGAGATAGGCATATTGCGAAAATGTTTGAAGTAATGCTTTTAGAATGTGGTGATAACAGGTCTTCTAGCTTGGCTGTTACTTGGCGATACAAAGCCGATCAAGGTAAGCTGGATTTAGGAGGCTATATTATTTCTTGTGAAACAGTGCATAATGCTAAAGAAATTTATGGTTTAGGCTTACCGGAAGCAACATTAATTACCCGAATGAGAGCATCAGGACAATTGCCAGTTAATCAAATTGTCAATATACCCACTCTCAAATTTGACACTTCCGCAAAAATTAATCGATGGTTAAGCTTTACCAATCAATTTGAACCTGTATTAAGACCCAGAAATAATTAGAAATCAAACCAATCAATATCTTTTGTGCAAAGGTCAGATGAATATGAAAAAAATATTAGAACAAGTTTTGGCTGTGATTAGTGCTATTTTTGGCGCTGTTATTTTCTTAATTGGACTGGGGATGGCGAGTCAAAGCTTTTCAGTAGGCATTATCTTCATGGTAATAGGTCTAATATTTATTCCCCAGTTTAATGATTTTTTAGCCAATAGAATAAACTTAAAGCTAACTGTAAAAATCAAGATAGTATTGTTTATTATTGGATTTATTGCCGCCAGCTTATTAGCTTCAAATCAAACACCAGAGCCTTCTAATAATATTAGCTCTACAGGTTCCACCTTCCAGAATGATCTAGCTAACCCAGTTGAGGGGACGAGTAACGAGCAAGAGCCTAAAGTAACCAGTATTTCAACTGCCGACTTCACATTGTCTAACGTCAAGATCAAACCTTATGAAGGCGACACGAGGCAAGCAGACGTGGCTGGAAAGCTATGGGTTGTCTATGCGGATATTAAAAACAATTCCAAGGAGACAAAGGTGCCACAACATAGTATGTCGATTGAAGTCAAGGATTCTGAAGGCAATACTTATAAGACAGCAGATGTTATGGTTACATTCAATCAATCGCTCAATGAATCTTTTGACGGACAGAAGGTTGTTAAATTCACTGACGGAATTTTGCCTGGTTCAACGCGTAAAAATGTCCAAGTAGGTATTTTTGATGTGTCGGAGGGGGCAAAAGAGTTACAACTGTGTGCTGGTGGACTTTTTTCAGCAACCACATGCATATCTGGGTCGTAGCTATGAAAGATCGACTTTACCTGTAACAATAGCGGCATCAAAGATTCCGCTATTGTTTTTTCTATCTACCAGATTTTTGTATTTTTCATGGTAAATTTCCCAACTCCTCAATAAGCTGACTCGGAGTGATAATTCTAGAATTCGCCACGGGAAAATCTTGGGGATTCCGAGTCACAATTGCATTCAATTGATTTGCGATCGCAGTTCCATACTGAATGGCATCTTCAAAATCTCTAAACTGATCGGCATTTAAAGCGATGTCAATCGCCGCATCATTAACTGTAGCCACCTGGCAGAGCGTTCTGATTCGTCTTAAAAAATCAAGAGTTAACTCTCGCCCTTTCTGTTTCCGAATAATGTAGTAAATATCGCTAATAGTGGAAGCAGAAAGATAGCCTGAAATCCGTTTTTGGTAAACCCGCGATATAACTTGGACACTTTCAGGATAAAAGGGTTGTCGTTCTAAGGCCAGATCAACAATGATATTGGTATCTATGAGAACTTTCACAAGTTATATTTCTCCTTCAAATAGTCCCACTTGGCTTGGTCATCATCAAAATCTGGGGGGGCAGGTTCGGTCAACTCTAGCCATTCTTTTAAGATGGGAACGCTGCATTCAACTTGCCGATCGGGTTTTGTCATATCCATTTCAATTTTTGATGCAGACGTATCCACAGATTCTATTGACTGTAGACGCACCTCTACTTCCCCTGGTGGCAGTTGAATGGGTTCTTTAATAATTAAATTTCCAAATCGGTCAACGGTTCCCTTGAGTTTATAGACTTGCATAGGAAGATTCTGGATTTTTATTATAGTATAGAGCATTTCTCAATCTGGATTAGGGGTGCGATCGCCCTTTTCCCCAAAGCGCGATATGCCGGATTTTCTGGCAGATAAAACAACCTGTAGGGGCAAAGCATTTCCGCAGTAAATCTTTGGTTTGAACTGATAAGTTATCGGCGGAAATGCTTCGCCCTTGCATGGGGATGAGTTCGTAGCGATCGCTTTAATATTTGACTGAGACGATCGATAGTAGGGGCAACCATCGCCTTGAGGAATTGCCCCTACTACCGGAGAACAATTTTTAAAATAAAGTCTCTATCTTTCGTAAACTGAGTCTTTTTGCAGCTATTCTCCCAGCTATGCCACCGATGAAATTGCTACTGCCACGGAAAAACAAATCATCGTCAACTATCCCAACTTAATCCAGCTTATATGCGGGAGATTACCCGGGCTGAAGTGGCGGCAATTGTTTACCCGGCCTAGGTTTCCCAAGGAGAAGTTAGCGTCATTAACTCCAGCTACATCTGAAGTGGCGGCAATTGTGTATCAAGCTTTGGTTAATTCTGGGGTTTTGACTGCGGTGAATTCTAATTATATTGTCTCCGCATAATTGCCCCGTTTGTGTGAGTATTCAAAAAACCGGGTAACTTCGACGAAACCGGGTTTTTGAAGAAACCCGATTTTTTATTGATTAATCAGGTAGGCGATCGCTTACCTGATTTTTTGTGAAATATTCCCCGCTAAAAAATCTCATATTGCCAACAATAGCGATTAAAGCTGATATCGAAGAGGTAACGATTTCAGAAATAACGACTGATTGCGGAGAGTCCATAATAAATTAGCTAAAATATTCAGAGAAAGCGATCGCGACGAGAGGTCTAGCATTATGACTCAAGCTGTCGAAAGAGTAACCGAGGTGGCGATCGAGCAACCTCAAGAACAAGCACAGCCGTCAACCGAACATCTCTTAACCTTCCAAGAATACCTCGCGTATGAGGGAGAACCGGATGTTCTTTATGAATTATTCAGGGGGAAACTCATACCGATGCCAGCACAAAGTCACTTACATACCAATATTTGCAAATTTTTGATTTACAAGTTACAGCGCTACTTTGCTGAGAAAAACTTGAATTTAGTCGCCAACTCTTTAGGGACGGGCGTTCGCACCGCCGAAAATTCATCGCGAATTCCTGATGTAGTAATCTGTAGCCAAAGTGTTTGGCAAGAAGTGATTTCACGTCCGGGTGCTGGGGTATTAGATTTTGCGGAAAAGCCGATTTTAGTAGTCGAAATTGTCAGCAGTAATCGCCGGGATGATTATATCATTAAACGGAGCGAATACGAACTGGCAGAAATTCCCGAATATTGGATTGTAGACCCCCAAAAGAAACGAGTGAGAGTGTTTGCCACTACTCAGGAAGAAGGATATATTGGGGTTGATTTTAGCGAAGATAGTTCGATAGTTTCGGAGCAGTTTGACCAGCTTAATTTATCGGTGCAAGAATTGCTTAATCCGCCGGTGGTGGAGCAATTAATTAAGCAGGAACAAGCGAAAATCAAAACTCTGGAAACTCGCAATGAAAAATTAGCCCAGCGGTTACGAGCAATGGGAATCAATCCAGAGGAAATCGATTAAACTTATCGATTAAACTCACTAAATAACAGCGATCGCCTCCTATTAGTTTAACAAGATTATTTGGGGCGATCGCGATCTTAACCCTGAGATTTCACCATTTACAAACCCTCACATCGGCCTTTACCTGACTGCCATAATTGGCGATCGCGAATTAATCAACCACAGACAAAATACATAATGTAGAGGCGAGAAAGCGAATCGTCTCTACATTATGGCGTGGTTTACTCGTGAGTATGTTGTATCACTCCGAGTCAGCTTATTGAGGAGTTGGGAAATTTACCATGAAAGCGCTAAAAGTCTGGTAGATAGAAAAAAACAATAGCGGAATCAAAGATTCCGCTATTGTTACAGGCAAATTCTATCTTTGTTTAGTCTTTAGAAACTAAAGACTATTTAGAATCCTTTGATTTTTGAACTGCTGTTTCAAAAGAATCTGCTTCTGACAATTCTATTTCAGAAGAATTGGCTTCTAGTTATTCTGTTTACAGTTTGCAATTAGGATTCCGCGATTCGATCGCTTCTATGGTTATTTCCGGGCAGGTGACATTGTTTGCATGACCGGGTTGTTTTTTGTAAAATTTGATCGGCAAGAACACTGTTTCATAGCTACTATCAGGATACTCTAGTTTTACTGGCACCTTTAACTCAATTTCATCGGGTGCGGTACTCAGGCTGGTTAAATCTAAAGCGATTAAACTCTGATTATGTTTCCACATACTATCAGTGGCATAGTCAATCACCATCCCAAGCGGACCCCCCAGGAGTATGTTCCCCCAAAACCAACCGTTGATTTTGCGATCGATGTAAATTTCTTCAGAACGGTAGTTTTCGGTTTCTACGGTTAATCTGTAGTCAGTGCTTCGATCTAATTCGACTTTAAACGGAGTAACCAACTTTTTTTCACTGCCATTTTCTACGCCCACAAGAGTAACATCAACATTGGCTGGATTGGTTTCCATTTCTAACCATGATGGTCCGCTGACGATTGAAGCACAGCCAACTAATAAGGCAGATGAGATAGCGGTTAATTTAGATCCAATTTTCAGTTTCATTGTCAATTTCCTTTCAGAATAGATAGATATGTCTTGAAAGTCAAGCTTTACTCGGTCATCGCACAATTTTTGCCATTGAGATCACCAACTTCACCGGCGATTTAAAATGTAAAGGTGGTTCTCACTGTTCCCAAAAAGATATCTTTGTTATCGGCATCTTGGTTGGGGGATAGCAGCCAAATAAATCCAGGAGTTAGGGAGATATTCTCCGTCATTTGTAATTTGTAAAATCCTTCTACATGAAACGGCGGATCTTGCTCAAATTCTTGATTGAAATTGTCAAGATTAGTCAGATAAGGTTGGATGCCGATCGCCAAACCCGCAAGGTTGCCCGGTTTGCCTAAATCCGGTAAGCCCACAAGTAAGGCGCCGTTCCAAATATCCCCGTCCAAATCGCGATCGCGCAGGTTCACTTTTGTGTAACCAAGCCAACCATTAATTTGCAATTTGGGAGCGACTGCTAAGGCAAATTGGAATCCCAAAGAATCGCTATTGGTGGCACTGGTTGCTCCCACGCGGTTGGCAACACTGGTTCCGGCAAAAGGCAGGGTTCCACTATCTAAATGACCGCCCCCATTATCAAACCCAAATCGTCCGGCACCAAAGTAAGCGTGGTTATAGGTAAAACCGACGCCAATTTTATTATTTGGTCGCCAAGTTAGTTGGGCTAAAGCGGAAAAATCTCCATTGAACAGACCATCACCGGAATTGGGCGTTGACCCTTCCCCTGCCAAGTAACCTAGGGTGAGTTGAAAATCATCATTTGGTGTAATATTGACCCCCAAACCGGCACCGCCACCGAGACGATAAATCGGGTTTTTTTGGGCAAACGCAGATAGAGAACCCCTGCCGCCATCAAAGTCTTCAAATAAGGGATTTAGGGTGGGGGCAAAGTCATCCCAAATGCCAGCATTGGCGGCAATGAATATCCTAGTTTTATCGCTGAGGGAAAATTGATATTGTAGGGTGTCTAAAGTAACTGTATTTTCGGTATCGCCAAAGACTTGATTGGTTGGGAAACCTTCGCTGGTACTGGTAAAAAATTCCACTCCTTTGTTGGTACTTTCTAGATTTAAAGGGCTGCTATTGCCCACTTGCAATCGCGTAATCAGCAGGTCTTGACCCGTAAAGCTGGTGTTAAAGTTGAGGCGGACGCGCTGTTGGAAGGCGGTTTGATTATTGTCGTTAGAACTAAAGGCATCGGTCAGGGTGAAAATGGCTTCGCCGGTGAGTTTGGTGGTGGTGGAAAATTGATTGGCTTCTAGTTCGGCAGTACGGATTTCTAAGGCATTGACTCGATTGCGTAATATTTCTAATTCGGCGGTAAATTCTTGTTGCAAACGCAGCAAGGTTTCGATGTCGTCTGAGTTGATGTCGGAACCGGCTTGTTGGATCAGAGCTTGGATGGTATTTAAACATTCGTTTAAACCGGCGGCAAATTCATAGCGAGTCATGGCTCGGTTGCCGCGATAGGTGCCATCTGGGTAGGCTAAGAGGCAATTGTAGCGTTGGGCAAGATTTTGTAGGGCGCTGTAAGCCCAGTCGGTGGGGCTAATGTCGCTGAGGTCGGTGACAAAGTTGATGCGATCGAGCGGTTCGGAGGAGTCGCCCAGTTGAGCCATTTCTGAGGCTAGGGTGGGATTTGAGACTAGCAGGTTGATTGCTAAAGCTGCGGGGACGGAGGCGACCCTGATGAGATTTGAGATCGGTTGAGACATTGGGATTTGTTTCCTCACACTACAATCAACGTTTGATTTGCGATACCGGGGTGACGGGCGATCGGGGGCAACCACGGGGGGATTGCCCCTACGGCAATTCGGTTAGGATCCCCCTCCCGTCCCCCTTAAAAAGGGGGAGGCCAGAAGAGTAAATTTTTCAGATAACGATCGGCGGGTCGCCGATGCCGAATATGTTTTTGAATTCCCGAGATCCGCCAGACCCATTGAGGGACACAGAGGCTTGGTCGTCTTCAGCGGGATTGTTGTTACCCGGAGTAGAATCGGGGTCGGCTTGACCAGTAGCGGTTATCTCAGCAGTGGTGGTAATGGAGCCGCCGGAGTTGACGATAGCAGTAATAGTCAGAGGGGTACTCAGACCATCTCGGAGATTGCCCGCGTCCCACACCCCCGTACTCGGGTCGTAGCTGCCTTGGTTGGATGCGGCAGATACAAAGGTTAGCTCGGGAGGTAGGAGGTCGGTAACTTGGATACCGCTGGCAACTCCAGGCCCATTGTTCGTAAGGGTAAGAGCGAAGTTAACTAGGTCGCCGGTGCTAGGACTGGGATTATCTACAGTTTTGGTTAGCTCCAGGTCTGCGGGAGCAATCCCTGTCGGATTAACGGTTTGACTTTGAATTAGGAAATTGTTGGTTGTATTGGCATCAGCTTCATTGCTCGCTACGCTTGTAGTGCTGACTAGGTTGCCAGCAGCGATCGGGTTGACGGTAATATCGACCGTGGCGATTTCGCCGCTGCTAAGAGTGCCTAAGTTAGCAGATAGACCGCCAGCTACGCTAGATGTAGTTCCCCGACTTGCGTTTGCAGAAACGAGGTTTACTGCCGACGGTAGGCTCTCAGCGAGGGTCACGTCCGTAGCCGGAGTGGTGCCATTGTTGGCAACCGTAAGAGTATAGGTAAAGTTTTCTCCTAAGTTAGCCGGGTCGGGACTGTCAGTTCTAGAGACTGAGAGTTCGGTCGGTTCTACCGGGATTGCGTCAACTGTGGTTGTTAATATGTCAACGTCGTTGGTCGCGTCTGGATCGAAGGTGCGGCTGGTAACGCTTGCGGTGTTAGTAATGAGTCCCTCTGTGGTTGGCGCAACAGTAATGTCTATTGTTGCGTTTTGACCGCTGGCTAAGTTGCCTAGGTCAAAGGTAAGGGTGTTGTCCGATTGTGTCGCGGGCGGGATGCTTGAAGAAACCAAGGTTACGCCTTCGGGCAGAGTGTCTGTTAGCGTTACTCCCTTGGATTCTACAGCTCCGTTGTTAGTGACTGCGATCGTATAAGTCAAATTATTCCCGACGGTTGCCGGATCTGCGCTTGCGGTCTTAGTGACAGATAAATCCGCCTCTTCGGTGATGCTTACCCGTCCTGGAGAATAGCTGAAGGCAGGAGGATTATTTTCGTCCATGACCATCGCATAGATGTAATAATCGCCTGTCGGTAAGCCTTCAGTGTTCCAGACAAAGTTACCTGCTCCGTCAGTCTCTTGAAGTCCGTCAGCGATTAGTACGCCATCAAAGCCTTCGTTGTCAGTATCGTAGAACAGGGCAATCTCAGCTTCTGAGTCGGCATCAAAGGCGTTGTAGTTAATAGCTACCTGCCCACCACTGACATCTGTAGCTGGAGACGTTACCTCAATAGTAGGAGCTTCGGAGTCCCGGAAAGCGGTGTACTGCACTTGCCCTAGACCAGCAGGATCGGCCACGTTAAGATCCCAAATGCCTGGAGTTGGGTTGAGTACGATAACCCCTTTAGTAGTAGAGTCAGTAAGGTCATCAACAATCGCAATGTTGTTAGCAGCAAAGTCTGACTCGTTGAAAATAGTACCATTTGGAGCTTTCACCTGAACTGGTGCATTAGCAGCAGGATTTTCCCAATCAGCACTCATTACCATCCACTGTGTACCGGGAGCAACAGTAAAACTATTAGTTTGAGGTAAGTCTCTCGTCAAAATTTCAACCTTTCCATTAAAGAAGACTTTGATACCCGTTGTAATAGATAGGTCAGGAGCCGCTGTCAATTTTTCGGCTTTTACAGTTCTCCAAGCTGCCACAAAATCATTTGACAAATTGCTATCATTACTGAATTCGAGAACGGAGTTACCTGAAAAAGAACTATTGCCATTCGTGCCTAAAAAAGGAATAGACTCAGGAAACTTAACGCTTGCTTTACCTGCTAAGGTGAACCCTTTGGACGTGAGTTTGACACTGCCTTCTTGTGTGAGTAAGCCGTTAAGTGCCGAAAAGCCACCTGTCACCTTAACAAATTGATCTTTGAAATTAACTTCAATTTCTCGACTTTGGCTTCCTAGTAGTCCACCTAAAATTTTTGCTTCCCCCTTGACACTAGCACTATCAAAAAAATTTAACTTTAAGTCCCCATTAATCTCAGCAAGAGAGGATAAATTAACATCTCCACCAGCCCACCCAGGCAGTGGGATTGTTACCGGATTGGGGAGTTGAGGACCAAGTGTTACTTTAGCGCCCCCATTTAATTCAATATTAGGAAGGTTAGATTTTCCTGAGAAACGCTGCAATGGATCGAGGTTATCTAATTTAATTGTTCCCCCCTGAAGGAATAAGGGAGTGTCAGGAATAAGTTTGTTGAGATTGTCCACTTGAGCAGAGATTGATTTAATATCCCAGGGATCGTAGGTGGCCTGAAAATCACCGCCTATCTCTAGCCCATCTGGAAAGCGTTTAAAAGTAGCACCACCTCCAAATTCTCTGCTGATGTTGTTGAAAGTGATTCTTATGTCTTTTAGTCCGAACCCTTTCTTCAAATCGATATCCCTCTTGATGGTAAGCGCTCCGTTTATTCCGACTTCTGGCAACCCATCTCCATTAGCATCTTCGCTAATTTGAATAAAGTTATCGCCAGAAAGATCGGCAACGACTTCAGAAACTCCGAGAGGGTTATCAGGAAGACCTAAAGCAAGCTTTCCTTGAAGCTTCAGCTTGTCTTCTGGAGCTACATACTCTAGGGATAAATCTGAAAGCTCTTTGACTGTAAGTTGACCAAACAATTTGAAATCTTTGAGATTTTTGTTTGAAGCCAACTTAAGGCTTTGACCAATGCGTAACCCATTGTTATCAATAAACAGAGTGTCAGGTGCGGGTAATTGTATATCAAAACTGCCTAAATCTGTAGGCAGTTTAAATACAGAACCTAAACCAATTCCAGTTGGAGTCAGACTTATACTGTTAAAATCAATATCCAAATCAGCAAGTTTAAACTCATTTGGCAAGCTTCCGGTTTCCTGGAGTGAGGATGTGACCGCCGTGTTAAACGAAATTTCAAAGTTGCCCCGAAACAAAGGCTCGGCTACATTGCCAATTTCAGAAAAAACTGTTCCATCCGTTATTCTGAGACTCTTGTCGTCGTATTCCGCAGTGGCTCCTTCAACCCTGAGCATTCGAGGAATTCCATTTTGTCCAGTTCGTCCAATCAGGATGGTTCCCTGAGCGTCGCAATCGCCATCCCCGTCAGTATCCTCGAATTTACCGCCAACCACTTCGATGTTCAAAGGAGTTGTATCCGCACAGCCATCAACATCTACGGTGTATTCCCACTCTGTATTTGGATTGTCCAGATTAGCGGTTAGAACTGATGTTATTTCCTCTGAGTTTCCGCTGAAGGGTACTTTTACCGTCCTGAAGCCGTCTGTACCGACAAAACCAGAGTCAAATATTACGTTTCCTTCGTACTGAAGCTGTAGTCTGTCAGGAATTGTAAAGGTTTCGTAGGAAAGAGTGACCGTTCCTTGTTTTGTTCCTAAGTTGATGTCTGCGGTGTCCCCCTCTGGGCCGCCAGCGTCCGAGTAGGGAGCGTTTACTGCCTGCTCGATCGCCACCAATTGTCCATCCAACCAAACAGTCGCGCTGTCATCCTCAGCCTTTAACGCCTGTAACTCTGCCCCACTCAGGCTTTCTCCTCGAACTACTGCCGAAAAAATTGCCCCTTCATCTCCAAAGGCATCTGTAACGTTAATCTGCCAATCTACTCCATGACCGATTTCTTCCAACAGAACATTGGCAACCGCTCCAACATTACCTTCCTCCAGCAACTCTTGAGAAAGATAAATCTTATTGCCTTCCCCGGCAAATGCCCCCAAAGCCCCATTAATTTCCACCGTGGGACGAATCTCAATCTCTGGAATACCGCTAAAATCTCCCGTTTCCCAAGCCTTCGCCAACGCCTCCGTCGCCGCAACATTCCGACTTTCCCCAAACGCCAGATTCATCTTCTCGTCAAAATCTGCGATTGTGGCAAAATTAGCCAGGTGACTTTCCGCAACTCCCCGCGCCTGCTGTAGCGTTTCCTCGGCGCCAGTTATCGGGTCTTCTTGCCCGTCGCCTTGCCCTTTGGCACTTGCGAATAAATCCTCTAAATTTCCTACTTGCCGATCGCCCCTTGGCAAAGGTGAAAATAGATCGTTGCTCGTTTTTGCCGCGAAATCGAGATGGCCTAAGTATAAATTACTATCAAACCCCAATTCGGCGCCAAAATTCGATCGCGGATCTGCCATAGGCAGATCCGCGATCGAATCGGTAGGATTGACTGTCCGATTAGGATCGAGAAAATCTAACGGAGTGACTTCGCTCGTTGGCAGCAGTGCAAAACTATCCATGTTTCTGCTCCATTATCCTTGAGTATGATTACGGGCTGGGCTAATTGGTTTTCAACTATATATCGTCTGAATCATAAAAAGTTCCCTAGGGCGTATTTTTGTATTAATTCTTAACATTTTGCGAATCTTTGTATGCAGGCAAAACAATAACGTAAGCCCGATAAATACTTGCTTTCCGAGGCATTACGCAATCCCGCTATCTTTGGCAAAAAATAAGTCTTGATTTCTTGACAATTTGCCAATTGTTCCCACCAGTGTGACTAAATGTGAAAAATGATCCCTTGCAATAAATAATGGCGATCGCGCCCAAATTCCCTGGTGGCAATTGTGTATCAAGCTTTGGTTAATTCTGGGGTTTTGACTGCGGTGAATTCTAATTATATTGTCTCCGCATAATTGCCCCGTTTGTGTGAGAAAGTATTAAATAAACCCGGTTTCTGATTGATTAATCAGGTAGGCGATCGCTTACCTGATTTTTTGTGAAATATTCCCCGCTAAAAAATCTCATATTGCCAACAATAGCGATTAAAGCTGATATCGAAGAGGTAACGATTTCAGAAATAACGACTGATTGCGGAGAGTCCATAATAAATTAGCTAAAATATTCAGAGAAAGCGATCGCGACGAGAGGTCTAGCATTATGACTCAAGCTGTCGAAAGAGTAACCGAGGTGGCGATCGAGCAACCTCCAGAACAAGCACAGCCGTCAACTGAACCGAAGTTAACTTTTGCCGAATATCTCGATTACGAGGGAGAACCGGACGTTCTCTATGAATTATTCAGGGGTCAACTCATACCAATGCCAGCACAAAGTCACTTACATACCAATATTTGCAAATTTCTGATTTACAAGTTACAGCGCTACTTTGCTGAGAAAAACTTGAATTTAGTCGCCAACTCTTTAGGGACGGGCGTTCGCACCGCCGAAAATTCATCGCGAATTCCTGATGTAGTAGTTTGTAGCCAAAGTGTTTGGCAAGAAGTGATTTCGCGTCCGGGTGCTGGGGTTTTAGACTTTGCGGAAAAGCCGATTTTAGTGGTAGAAATTGTCAGCAGTAATCGCCGAGATGATTATATCATTAAACGGAGCGAATACGAACTGGCAGAAATTCCCGAATATTGGATCGTAGACCCCCAAAAGAAACGAGTGAGAGTGTTTGCCACTACTCAGGAAGAAGGATATAGCTGGGTTGATTTTAGCGAAGATATTTCAATAGTTTCGGAGCAGTTTGACCAGCTTGATTTATCGGTGCAAGAATTACTTAATCCGCCGGTAGTGGAGCAATTAATTAAGCAGGAACAAGCGAAAATTAAAACTCTGGAACAAGAAGCCCAAACCGAACGCCAACGGGCGGAAACTGAACACCAACGGGCAGAAACCGAACGCCAACGGGCGGAAAATGAACGCCAACGGGCGGAAAATGAACGCCAACGGGCGGAAAAATTAGCCCAGCGGTTACGAGCAATGGGAATCAATCCAGAAGAAATCGATTAAAATTCTCGATTAAACTCATCAATGAAATAGCGATCGCCCTGATAAATGCCATTTTTAGAACAGGGGCGATCGCGATCTTAACCCTGAGATTTCACCATTTACAAACCCTCACATCGGCCTTTACCTGACTGCCATAATTGGCGATCGCGAATTAATCAACCACAGACAAAATACATAATGTAGAGGCGAGAAAGCGAATCGTCTCTACATTATGGCGTGGTTTACTCGTGAGTATGTTGTATCACTCCGAGTCAGCTTATTGAGGAGTTGGGAAATTTACCATGAAAGCGCTAAAAGTCTGGTAGATAGAAAAAAACAATAGCGGAATCAAAGATTCCGCTATTGTCGCCGACCACCAATGGTTTATTGGGTTGCGGTATCCGTGGCTGATGCCTTATTTTGAGATGGATTGAGTTACGAGCGCTCGCAAATTTCTGGGTTTTGTTCTTTTAGATATTGTTGATAAACAGGGTTTAGCTGAAATAATCTTTGTTTTTCCCGTTGGATATGCTCCAAAAATAACCGTCGTCTTAGAGATTTCACGCCATTTAATAAGTCGGAATCCGCTAAATTAAGTTTTTGGCCAAGTTGCGGTAAACTGACTGGCGCATCAAGCGCTGTAAACTCAATCATAATCGCCTGTTCTTGTGGGGTTAATCGCTGCCATTGTCGCTGGATTGCTGCTTTCAAAGCGTCGCAAATAATCAAGCTTTTATATTCTAGGAAATCAGCAACATTCCCGGCAAATAAGTCCTGAATCATCATCGCAGTCATCTCTAACCAAAGAGGATTACCTTGGTAGAGATTAATTAGCTTTTCCCACTGGTCTTCATCGGATAATTCATATTGTTTTAATATTTCTTTTGCAGCAATGCCTAAACCACCTAATACTAATGAGCGAACTGCGCGATCGCCTTTTTTCAACTGGGTAAATTCTTGGAGTTGTTCAGCAGTAATTAATAGGAAACAACTGGAGTGTTCTATTTCGGCAATTCGTTTGAAAAATAGCGGATAATTCTCCAGAGATGGTTGATATTCCCCGGCTAATTTTCCTGGGCTAAACAGCATTTGCACGTCATCCAGGATAATCAAGCATCGATGCTGGCGGAGATATTTGAAGAGTTGGGATATTTTGTTTTCAAGCTGTTGGGGAATTTCTGTGGTTTTGCCGAAGTTTTCTAGCAGGTTGGTGAGGGTAGTTTCTAGGGTGGGAGAAAAGCAAAGGGTTTGATAGATAATATAGTCAAAATTAATTTTGATTTGGTCAATTAGCCGGAGAGATAGCGCAGTTTTGCCGATGCCACTCATGCCCAAAAGTTCCACAATCCGGCAACGGTCTTGTACTATCCAATGTTCTAGGGTGTTCAGTTCGGTGGTGCGACTGTAGCAAGTAAGAATCGCCGGTGCATCATCTAAGTTTATCTGGGGTTCAGGTGGTGTGTCTGGGGAGGATTGGGAAGATGTGGGCGATCGCTCTTGGTCAGTAAAAATGTTAATATTATTGATCGTCGGATTAGTATGACAGATTACTGAAATTGCTGGAGTAAAATTATTACTATTACTTCTTTGACTGGTTATTCTTAGACTCTTAAATACAGATTTAAAGTTAGACTTGGTAACTTTCTCCCCTAATGCTGATGAGAGAGTATGCCATAATTCATGTCCGACATTTTTAACATGACTTTCACTAAAGCCATTTTCCTTGGCAATTTCTGGATAAGTTTGACCTTGAAGAGTACCTTTGAGGACAGTTTTTTGTAAATGCTCTAGCTTCTTCCCCGTTTTAGCAAAAACCAGAGATTCGGCTTGTTTTAATATATCCTCAACATCCATAAAATAACGACTTCATCCTAAACTTTACCTGAGTTTACCATACTTTTCGTACTTTTCGTACTTTTACGGGGTGACTATTGTTCGTACTTTTCATACTTTCCCCTGTGGACTACTCTCTTATACTAGAAATTATTGTTGGGTTGTCATTAGCTAAATTAATATTTTTCACCAAAAAAATACAAAAATACTATGAGTGACCAACTGCAAGTTTTTTTCCTGGAAGCTGTTCAAAAATTGGTAGCAGAAGTTAGCAACAAACGGCTGGTTTTTTTTGTGGCTGGTGGTACAGGATGGGGAAAATCTAGTACGGTAAATTCATTACTAGATCGAGAACTCTGTCCAGTTAATGACGATGAACCACAAACAGCCGAGGTTACTGGGCATGACTTTGAGATGAATGGGGTTAAAGGAACTATCTTTGAGACTCCTGGTTTCTGCGATGGCAGTGGCAACGATCAACAATATATAGAAATGATTCGTTCTAAGGTTAGGAATCCTCACGCGATGTTATATGTCTCAAGATTGGACGAAACCAGACCAGAGGAAGATCGGCAAGTTATCAAGATTATTTCTGAGGCATTAGGCAATAGTATTTGGGAAAACACTGCGATCGTGTTTACTTTTGCTAATCATGTTAAAGCTTCAGACTATAAAAGGAAATTGGATAAGAGAAAACAAGAAATTCACGACCTCATCAAAAAAGAACTCATAAAACATTATATATATGATTCTAATATAGCGTATAATATACCATCCGTGGCAATAGATAATCACAGTAAAACAACACCTGATGGGAAGGAATGGCTAGGATTTTTTTTCACAGCCATAGTAAAAAGAGTGTCTAAAGAAGGTACTATTGCCTTACTAGCAATGTTAACTGATAGCATAAGCCAGCGGACTATTTTTGATAAATATCAAAAATCAATTATTAGGAAAAAATTTATTGAGGCAGTTATTCAGTCGTCAGGAATAACCATTACCATTGGCATGACGGTGACAGCAATTGTCAACGCTCCTTTAATCCTAGGCTTTTCTGGAGGGGGAATAGTAGGAACTCTCATAGGATGTTGGTTGTCTGAAAAAAAAGATGTCGATTAGATTATCTCTCCACAATTTGGCAGAAAAGCGATCGCTCCTTTCCCCAAAGCACAAACCGCCGCATTTTATCGCAGATAAAACAACCTGTAGGGGCGAAGCATTTCCGCCATAAATCTTTGGTTTTTTCCGATAACTTATCGGCGGAAATGCTTCGCCCTGGCATCGGGGTGATGACGCGATCGCCCATTTTTCCGCGCGATCGCCTCAATTAAATGGATTCAAGATACTCAACCCATCAATGCGCTTAAAATCATCAACATTACGAGTCACCAATATATATCCCTGAACCAAAGCACAAGCAGCTATGAGAGCATCGGCTAATTTGACGCGATCTCGGCGAATTTTAGTTGCAAAGTCTAAGATGGATTCTGTCAAGGATACCCGATTAATTTGCCTCAAAAAATCACGCATTAAATTCGCTTCATCCTCAGTTAACGCCGAGTAGCAAAGTAATTCTATCCAACTAATCGGGCAATAAAATCCCTGAGCCACGCTATTTTTAATCTCATCAAAAACAGGTTTAACTGCTAAATTTCCGTTAAAGTAATAAATCAGGATATTGGTATCCAGTAGATATTTCTTACTCATCCCATTCTTGTCTTAGCTTACGCTGAAACTCAACCGGATCCACGCGCTGAGGCAAAAACCCAAACCATCGATCTAAATCTGGTTGAGTTGGCAACTCTTGACGCTCGTCCCGCGTTTTGACTGTAGCTTGTTGCTGAATGAGTGCGGTTAGGTCTTCTAACAGACGATCTTGCTCATTAGGGGTTAAATTTTGAGCTTGACTTAGTAGCTCCTGATAAGTAGACATAACTATAATCAATTTCTGGCTATCATTATTATTATAGCAATAGTTCTGTCTTTAAAAGACAGCGATCGCCCATCTTCATCCTGCGATATGCCTTTATGACATAACCTCCTGTAGGGGTCCGCGCATTTCGGCAGTAAATCTTGGGTTTAAACCAATAACTTATTTACCGAAATGCGCGGGTTCTTACTCTATCGGAGTGATGGCGCGATCGCCCCTAAATATCTGGGCGAAGCATTCCGGTATTAAGATTAAAATTTTCACCTATAAATATCTGGGCGAAGCATTCCGGTATTAAGGTTAATATTTTAAGCAATAGATATCTGCCGTAATGCTTTGCCCCTACAAGGTTAATATTTTCACCGACATATATCTGTAGGGGCAAAGCATTTCCGCAGTAAATATTTGATTTTAACTGATAACTTATCGGCGGAAATGCGCGGGTCCTAGCATCGGGGTGAGAAAGCGATCGCATTTTTTACCGGCGATCGCGCTTCAGTTAATCATAAATTTCTCGGCGATGTCCAATCTGGTAAATCTAGTAATTTCTGTTTCACTTCTTGTTTAACTTCCAAACCGGCATATGGATCGCCAAAATATTCTTCTAAGCACTGTTCAACAGTGTGGCGAATCAAGTCGCGCAGTTGCTCAACGGTCATATCTCTGACTTGCATCTTCATCTCCTGGTCTGTGCGAAGATAGAACTTATTATAACCAATTTTAAACATTTTCGTCGCATAAGTTAATATAAAATCGGATAAAATCTTAAAGACTAGATATTTAGATTTGCTAAAGCCGGAACTTGAAATCATATAAAATGACACAAAATTCATCTTACCAAGGCTGGAACATTACGGAAGCAGAAAGAGAAATTTATCGAAAGCGTTCCCAGGCATCGAGTCAAGCCAAAGCCAAAGCCTTGCGAGGAGAAGGGCAAACTCCGATTCATCCGATTAATCAACCCAAACTCAACCCAAAAACTCTGATGCCAAAATTAGCCAATAACGGGTTAAATGCTCTTTCCTTATTTAGTGGAGGTGGCGGATTAGATTTAGGATTTGATCGCGCTGGCTTCAACCATATTGCTGCATCAGAAATTATCCCAGATGCGGCAATAACTTTAAAGCAAAATCGCCCGGATTGGCAAGTTTTTTCTGGAGAAGATGGCGATGTCACCAAAATAGATTGGCGTCCCTATCATAGGTTAGTTGATGTGCTGCATGGTGGGCCACCTTGCCAGCCATTTTCGGTAGCGGGTCGCCAAAAAGGTCAAGCGGACAGCCGGGATATGTTCCCAGAATTTGTCCGGGCTGTTTTAGAAATTGAACCACGAGCATTTGTGGCGGAAAATGTCACAGCTTTGGTAGGAAAAAAGTTTCAGCGATATGTTGAAGAAGTCATAGAACTTCCTTTGACTCAAAAATATCATTTAATAAAATTTATTTTATCTGCTCCTGATTTTGGCATTCCCCAAATCCGCAAGCGGGTTTTATTTGTGGGGTTTAGAGATGAGAAAATCGCGGCAAACTACCAGCGACCGCAGCCAACTCACTCTTGGCAAGATTTACCAGCAAATAATGCTCATAAACCAATTCAGCTTAATCTGTTATCCCAGGAAATATCTCAGGAAATATCTCAGGAAAATTTTGTCAAAAAACGCTGCATGGGAGTCCGCGAAGCGTTGGGATTACCAGATATTGGCTTTGATGGGTTAGCGCCAACAATTCGCAGTGGTTTAACCGGGCCGCGTCATACCACATCGATATTAAGTAGTGTGTCTGCCCAAAAGGTTTGGGAAAAACTACAAATTTGGCCGAATGGAGTAGCAGCAACTCGTGAAAAAGCCCATTTATTTGTGGCCGAAAATGGTCATTTTCGCCTATCGGTTCCTGACTGTGCAATAATGCAAGGATTTCCAGAGTCTTGGTCTATTTATGGGGCAGTTTATATGGCTTTAGGGCAAATTGGTAATGCAGTTCCCCCACCAATGGCTTATTGGGTGGCGGTATCTGTGGCTGAGGCGTTATTAAGTAGTTCTTGACGGACTAATTCTCGTAACCTTTGAGCATGGTTGGTGGTGATGCGCTCCCAACCATGAAAATATGAATCCGGAATGTGAGGATTATTTAACGTAGAACCTCTTTGTAATAAATATCGGCATCTATCTTGCAAAATAGAAAGCATTCTTTCTGGAGAGTAGCCCATTTCCATATCCATTTTATCGCGATATTGCTGCATAGAATATTGTTTTTTTTGTAGCTGGCGAGCGTCTTCGATTGAGTACAGTTCTTTTTGACCGAGCATTTGATAGAGAACCTCTTTAGTGATGAGTTCTGGAAGCAGATCAGCCAGCTGATAATCTAACTGAATATAGGCGGCTTTTTCCTGGATCCAAGGAGCCATTGCTTTGGGAGATCCATACAAGCAGTATTTGATGGTTTTTCCTCCAGGTTCATAAAAGCCAAATAGCCAATGTTTGCCTTGCCATTTGTTTATATGGTCAGGGCTAAAATCTCGAACGGTGGTGACAGATGATTTGGTGGTGGATTTCAACTCAAAGGCAATTTGCTGATTGGCAAAATTTAAAATGGCATCCGTTCCGCTACGAGTAGCGTTAGCCGGCTTTTCTAGTTGAAATAAAGTAATCAGTTCATTTTCACGGCGATCGTCTTGAACAGTCATTTTGTCTCTGGGTATTACAGTATTTTTTTCAGACTTATGGAATTTTTATCTTGAATAGACCATAGATATCTATAGGGTGTAGGGGGAGAAGCATAACCGCATATATGTTATTGATTCAAAGCAGAAGCCAAGGGCGAAGCATTCCGGTATTAAGGTTAATATTTTAACCTAGAAATATCTGCGGTCATACTTCGCCCCTACACCGTTCTATTTATCGGCAAAACCCTGTATATTTTACCGAATTAACCCAAGACCCAATTCACCAGAGTTCGCACCGCAAAACCCGTGGCACCGGCAGGATTATACCCTTTATCTTTATCAGTCCAAACGGGACCGGCAATATCCAAATGTGCCCAAGGAGTTTTGTCCACAAATTGCTTCAGGAATAAGGCGGCAGTAATCGAACCACCGGCACGGGGGCCAGTATTTTTCATATCCGCATGAAGGGCTTTTAAGCCTTCAAAATATTTGTCTTCCAACGGCATCCGCCAGTATTTTTCCCCGCCTTTTTCCCCAGCGGCTAATAGCTGATTGGCTACCGCATCATCGGGACTCCATAAACCAGCAATATCGTCACCCAAAGCCACAACACAAGCGCCGGTTAAAGTGGCTAAATCCACGATCGCATCTACCCCTAATTTATCCGCAAATACCAACGCATCGGCTAAAGTTAACCGTCCCTCGGCATCGGTATTATTGACTTCAATAGTTTTGCCATTGGAAGCGGTGAGAATATCCCCTGGGTGCATGGCATGACCGCTAATCATATTTTCCGTAATTGCAGAAATAAAATGCACTTCTACATCCGGTTTAATTAAACCGATCGCCTTTGCTGCCCCAAAAGTAGCTGCCGCCCCGCCCATATCCATTTTCATGGTTTCAATACCACCTTGGACTTTGATATTTAAACCACCAGAATCAAAGGTCAAACCTTTACCCACGATCGCCAATTTCCGGCGCGGAGTTCCTTCAGGTTTATAAGTAATATGAACAAATTTCGGCGGCAAATCCGAGGCTAAAGCCACTCCCAAAAAAGCGCCCATGCCCAATTTTTCACAGTCAGCTTGTTCCAGAATTTCGATTTCCAGACCATACTCAGAGGCGATCGCCTGGGCAGTTTCCGCCATTGTCACTGGGGTGCAAGTATTCGCCGGGGCATTCACCAGTTCCCGCGCTAATTTGACCCCTTCCACAATCTGTTGTCCCAGGGCGATCGCCGCATCTTGACCCGCGAACCCCAGCAAGTCAACTTGTTCGATTTCCCCATTAGACTCTTTAGACTTTTCCGACTCGGACTTAAAGCGACTATCTTTATGCAGGGCTAACTCCACCCCTTCCGCGATCGCCTGGGCTGTAGTCCCCGCATCCCCAAATACTGGCAAGCTAATCCCCAAAGTCTTACACTTTTGGCTTTTAGCGGTTTTCGCCGCCGCCCCAGCCGCCAGACGGATCCCATCCAACTTCAGACTATCTTGCTTACCCAAACCAATAGCGATAATTTTGCGAATGGCGCTACCCCCACCCACGCGGGCTGCCACGCTGCTGCCTTCTTTGCCTTTAAACTCATTTTCGGCAATCACTTCGGCTAAAGTGCCGCCCAACTTTTGATCCAACTCAGCTAAATCGCCGGTTAATTCCACCTGTTCCTCAAATAAGCCAATGGCGAGGGCATCTCCTGACCAATCCAAACGTGGCGTATCGATCGCGTTAAATTTCATAACCAATCCTTCTTTGTAGACCATTGTTTCCTATGACATCTTTATCTGGCTGACGTGCCAAAAAACGATGCATTATGCTATGCCAATCGGGAATTTTCCCATTCAGGCAGAAACAACACTTCGTTATAAACTGTAACAAAATATTGAGTACAATTATGCATCTGGGGATGATGACTACTCGAAACCCCTGGAAACTTTAGAAATCATTCGGCTCATCGGGAAAAGCGACCGCTAGGCGATCGAGTTGTTCTTTGAGCTTTTCCAGATTTAATAATCGCAAGCCAAAACTCAGATAAATTTTTGCTCCCGGAGGAATTATCTGACGCGATCGCCCATCCACCGCTGCCCAGCCTGCGGGAGGTTGATAGAGATATCCCAGTTCTTCTTCTAAAACCACCAAACATTGCCCTGATTCATTACATAAATGGAGTAAAAGCACCGGGGCTTCGCGAACAGTTCTGCCGGTAAAAATCGGATTCATATAATAGAAAACTTGATGAGTTAACGGCCAAGAATACTCAGATATTTGAAACCGTTCCCGAACTACGAGCGATCGCGTCCCATCTAGCCGTTGGCGAATTTCAAATGATGCTTTAAAATATTGGGCAGATGCCACAGTGGATAAAATCAACAAGGCAAAAGCCGCGCTTAAAAAAGGTGTAAATCCGGGAAAGCCAGTCTTTCCCATAAAAATATTGACCAGTAAAAATACCAAAACCACAATTGCCAAAACTAATGGCATCAGAAAATATTTTCTCTGCGGTTCAGGAATCGCCGTCCATTGCAGTAAAACCCGCTCAGGTAAAATTGTTCCAGACATAGGAAAAAAGACCAAAATATGATAAGATATTTCTATAGATTATTAACTATAAAATTTTACCACAGAGACACAGAGAACACAGAGATAAAAATAAATTTGCTAAAAATCCGTGAAAGTGCTCGGTGTTGTCTATAATATTTAATAACTGGTAAAAAAGCATTCTCAATAGTCTAGCTTTTTACCAATTGTCAAATAAATTTAGAGGTAATAATTCATGTCTTCTGAAGACCGGAAAACTACTGGGGCTGATGCCGTTGATGAGGCGATCGCCCAAGGAATCGACCTAGATGGCAGTCCCATTCCAGCGGCTAAACTCAGCCTTTACCATCAAGTCATGGGTTTAGAAGGCAACCGTCAACGCAGTGGAGTGAGCAACACCATGCGTTCTCGGATTGTCCGCATTGGCGCCAAACATATTCCCCAAGAGGAACTAAATCAAATGCTGATTTCAGCGGATTTTGCCCCGTTAAAGGAAAAAGAAATTTTATTCTATTACGGTGGTAAATAAATCTAATTTTTTCCTAAATTAGACCATTACCGAATCAATATAGCGGTTTTCATTGGATTACAGAGTTTTTTTGGATTCCCGCGCAGGCGGGAATGACAGTTTTTTTTGTACTTCATAAATCCGCAAAGTGCTATATTTAGACTGTGAACCAAGCCGAGGATTGCAGTTAGTTTGTAGGGGCAAAGCATGACCGCAGTCATTTTTGATTTCAAAACCGATAAATTATCAGCGGTCATGCTTTGCCCTTTACAGCGCAGTAAATGATCCAATTTAGCCGATCTATCTGTCTTGGATGGGGGTATTTTTTACTCCCTACAGCAGTTTTCTGCCCTTGTAAACCACACCCGTCGGGGATTAAAATCCCCGACTGTAGGGGTCAACGGCCGTTGACCCTTACAGTCGGTTAAAACCGACTAATCATGCTTGGTAGGGGTCAACGGCCGTTGACCCGTACAACAGCCGTTGACCCATACAGAATTTTAGTCGGTTTTAACCGACTTGCGCTGTTAGCCAGGGAATTAATTCCCTGGCGGTTAATTGACAGGCGATTAATTCCCTGGCGGTTAATTGACAAGCGATTAATTCCCTGGCGATTAATTCCCTGGCGGTTAATTGACAGGCGATTAATTCCCTGGCGGTTAATTGGCGGAAGGCTGTGGTTTATTCAATAAAAAATTGCTGTAAAAGACTCAGAAAAAAACTCAAAAAAAGACTAATAAAACCCGGTTTATTGCCCTTTCTCGTGATATTAATCAAGAGATTGTGGCAGAAACCGGGTTTTTTTGTGGTACTGACCTACAAAAACAGATAAGCCCTAAATGTTAGTCAATCACTAAATTTTTAGAGCTTAATTTAGAGCTTAATTTAGTGCTTAATTATTAGTAGGTTTCAACGTGCCAGCGATGTTCTTTCTTCAGTTGCTTCTGGTACTCACTCCAGTCCACACCGAACTTACCAGCGGCAGCAGACATCCCTTCATCAATGCCACCTTCCATACCTTTTAGACCGCAAATGTAGGTGTGAGTATTGGTGTTCTGAAGTAGTGGCCACAGATCGTCAGCCTTTTCTTTAATCCGGTCTTGGATATACATCTTGCCGCCTTCGGGATTTTTCTCTTCCCGGCTGATCGCACAGGTCAAGCGGAAGTTATCGGGGAATTGCTGTTGCAGTTCTTCGAGTTCTTGACGATAGAGGATATTCGCGGTGAAAGGAATGCCAAAGAACAACCAGGCTAGACCTTTGAACTTGTAGTCTTCGTGCTGTTCTTTAAACATCCGCCACAAGAAAGCGCGGAATGGGGCAATCCCCGTCCCGGTAGCAATCATAATAATGGTGGCGTCTTCATCGTGGGGTAACAGCATTTCTTTACCCACGGGGCCGGTAATGGCCACATCCGCACCAACTTCCAGGTTGCACAGGTGAGTAGAGCAGACTCCATAGACGGTTTCACCACTTTCTGGGTGCTTGTATTCTAATTGACGCACGCAGAGAGAAACGGTCTTGTCATCCACATCATCCCCATGACGGGTAGAGGCGATCGAGTATAAACGCAACTTGTGCGGTTTGCCTTGATTGTCCACTCCCGGAGGAATAATCCCAATACTTTGACCTTCCACATAGCGCAGGTCGCCGCCAGAAATATCAAATTTTAGGTGACGAACTGTGCCGACACCGCCCTCAGCAACCAGTTCTTCGTTGCTCATGCACTTGCCAATATAGGGATTCTTGGGACGGTAAATGTTGACCGGAATATCATCTTCGGCTTTTTTCTTAGATTTCTTTTCCGTCGCAGGCTGGGTTTCAACCTTGGGCTGGGTTTCAACTTCTAAGCTGGTATGAACAGTCTGATTGACAGACCCAGGACGAATACTGACAATCTGACCCCCCATCCGCATAATGCGTTGCATTTCTTGGTTCATGCGGTTGTAAGGCACGGTGATAAACGTGCTACCACTGCGACGAATGGAGTAGTTCGGGTTATCCGCTTTGTCGCTTTGACCCAGACCCACCACTTCATAGACAAATAGGCGGTTGTCAGATTCCGTATTCGCTGTGCTACCAATGACGTTTGGATTGTACATATTTTTTAATTTTGCAAAAGTTGACTTAGGATTTTGCCGTCAGATTACTCATAGACTGCCATCAGCAACCCAACCAGATTTGTATCACAGTTGCGATCGCCGATCAAAGCGTTGTTGATGACTGACTCAGACCGTAAAATCTTACGGAGTCGGTTGCCATCCACCAAAATTTCCCTGGTTCCCAGTTACCCGGTAATCACCTGGGGACTGATATTCACAATCTCACCACCCATCAAAGCCCTTCGTTTAAGGGATCCGTTTACTGGTTGATTCATCGGTTTGTCCGGCTGGTGTCAGGCATAGGGATGAACATACAGCGGAACTGAAGGCTTTAGTCCAGCAGCCCCTTTTCCCTAAGCGCCGACCTGAGCCACCCAGACCGATCGCCTCTTACCAGAATCAACGGTTGCCCGCTGTTGGCCTTCTGACCAACGACCCTGGGATGGTACATCAGATGAATTTCTGATAACTTTACTTAACATTTTGCAGCAATTTGGCTCAGACAAACATCAAAAATTTGCCAACCAGTGATTTAATTGTGGAAATTCAGTGCGAGGCAGTGGCGCCTGAGTCCCCTCGACCGCGATCGAGCGATTTCACGCAGGGATGAAGAAATTTAACCCAGATCGTCATTGGCGAGGGTTAATTAACAGAATAAAATAAGTTACGCAAGCCGTAACATATCCGTATAAAATCAATTTTACTGTGTCTAAATACTCGATTAACCTTAGCATAGGTACTTAAAGCGATATAGAAAGAGGGAATCTATGACGAGTAAGCCGGATCGTGTAGTGCTAATCGGGGTAGCTGGAGACTCCGGATGTGGTAAATCTACGTTTTTGCGCCGTTTGGAAGATTTGTTTGGCAAAGAACTGATGACCGTTATCTGCTTGGATGACTATCACAGTTTAGACCGCCAACAGCGGAAAGAGCAGCAGGTGACAGCCCTTGACCCCAGGGCGAATAACTTTGATTTGATGTATGAGCAAATTAAAGCGCTCAAAAGTGGTCAGGCGATCGATAAGCCAATTTATAACCACGAAACCGGAAAAATCGATCCCCCAGAACGGATCGAACCGAATCACATTATCGTGGTTGAAGGACTTCATCCTTTGTATGATGAGCGGGTACGCGGTCTGTTAGATTTCAGTGTTTACCTGGACATTAGCGATGAAGTTAAAATTGCCTGGAAGATCCAACGGGACATGGCAGAACGCGGTCATCGTTATGAAGATGTCCTGGCTTCGATTAATGCCCGTCGTCCAGATTTTGAGGCTTACATTGCTCCCCAGAAAGGTCATGCGGATGTGGTGATCGAAGTGTTACCCACCAATTTAATCCCAGATGACAAGGAGCGTAAGGTTCTGCGGGTGCAAATGATCCAACGCTATGGACTAGAAGGGTTGGATCCTGCATATCTGTTTGATGAAGGCTCCACCATTGACTGGATTCCTTGCGGTCGCAAGCTGACTTGCCCTTATCCGGGCATTAAGATGCACTATCGCCCAGATTCCTATTATGGCCATGAAGTTTCTATTCTGGAAGTGGATGGTCAGTTCGAGAATCTAGAGGAAATGATCTATATTGAAAGCCATTTGAGCAATACTTCTACCAAGTTCTATGGTGAACTGACTGAATTGCTGATGCAGCATCGTGACTATCCCGGATCCAACAATGGTACGGGTCTGTTCCAAGTGCTGGTTGGCTTGAAAATGCGGGCGAAATATGAAGCTTTGACCGCTCGCGAAGCCCGCGTGACTGCCCAGGTCTAAAGTCGAAATCTTAATTATCTCAGTAAAATGATTTCAGCGCGAAAGGCGAGCGCTCGCCTTTCGCGCTTTTCTTTGGCTTCACTGGATTTAACATAACTTTTTTTAATTTTTTTAGTTTTTTCTATGAGAAATTAAAATTAACGGCGGATTTTTTCCGATTAAAATAAAAATATTCGGCGATCGCGCCAAACATCTTGTACGATGTAACGGTGTAAGTAGTCCTCTACATTTTTGGTTACTAAACTCACTTATCAGCATGAGTTTCTCACTAAAGTGACTGAAATATTTGTCACACAGTGATTTCAGACGGATCCTGGAGACAACCGTGCTAAAAATTTTGAGTCTTACAGAGTAAATTCAGCAGAATTGTCCGGAAGTTGGGGTGAAATCTCTGTTGAAATTGAAGAAAGAACTTTTTGGCTTGGGACGTTTTATTGTCATAAGTCAAAGATTTGTTTAACACCAGGGTGTCATTGCTAGGAAATGCGGTGAATTGTAGGGTATTGAACCTATTTTACATATGAAATTTGAAGATATTTATCAATTTTTTCGCGATCCTCCGCCAGTTTATCTGACTAAAGAAGTGACTGTCTGTTATGTCCTTTCCGTCTTGGCTCAGGAGGATTCTTATGGCACCGAACTGATTCAGAAACTAGAACGTGAATATATCGTCTATCGTCTTTCTGATACCGTGCTTTATAGTGCGCTGAAATTTCTGGAAGCAGAAAACGCCATTCGAGGTTATTGGAAAAAAGTAGACGGACGCGGACGGCCTAGACGAATGTATCAAATCCATCCAGAATGGATACATAAAGCTCAGGAATTGAGTCATCTGTGGCGAGAGTATGTGAAGAATGGTTGGTTTTGCTCGGAAACAAATAAGTATCCTGTACCGATGCAGCAAAACATCCGCTAATCAGTTAAACCCACCAGGCGCTTTCCGTTTGGTGGGTTTTTGTTAAGGGAACAGGGAACAGGGAACAGGGAATAGGGAATAGGGAACAGGGAACAGGGAATAGGGAACAG
The DNA here is from genome assembly GCF_040564635.1 of Planktothricoides raciborskii GIHE-MW2. Taxonomy (NCBI): domain Bacteria; kingdom Bacillati; phylum Cyanobacteriota; class Cyanophyceae; order Oscillatoriales; family Oscillatoriaceae; genus Planktothricoides; species Planktothricoides raciborskii. Next base: position 3,016,241 of record NZ_CP159837.1, on the reverse strand, counting down.
GGAATAGTGAATAGGGAACAGGGAATAGTGAATAGTGAATAGTGAATAGTGAATAGTGAATAGTGAATAGGAAAACTCTCTCTTCTATCTTCTCTCTTCTCCGAACCCCGTTCCCTGATAACTGTTCCCCTTTCCTCAATCAACAACTAACAACCAACAACTAACAACCAATAATATGAATCGGGTGATCTATATTCATGCCTATCCTTTGGCAGAGGCGAAGAAATTAGCGAGCGATCGCCAAATCAGCGTGATGACGCCGACCCCACAAGCGGCGCGATCGCTTTCTGTGGCTCATTTTTCTCTGGAAAATTTGGCGAAACAAATTATCGGCAAAAATCAGTTTGCCGAAGTTCCCCTTCTGACCGCACACCGCTATTTACGAGAAACTGTTCGGCAAGTGCTATCCACTACAGATGTTGAGGGAACAACTCGCAAAGTTGCACCTATTTTAAAAGAACTGCTGAAAATCGGTGATTGGCAAGCTATTGGTAAGTTGACCCCACCCCCCCAAAAACATATTGAACTGCCAGGACGGTTTCAGCCTTTGGTGAATTTAGCTGAAATATATCAGCAACGGTTGAGAGAGAAAAAACTGCTGGACTCGGCGGAAATTTTATGGTTTGCTTCGCAATTAAATCCAATGCGGCAATCTTTGCTGGTTTATGGCTATGATTTTCCCCTGATGGATCAACTGCAATTTGTGGATGCGGTAGCGGGCGATCGCTCTGTGTGGTTTTTGCCGGTGGAGAATCATCCCTTATTGTCAGAAAACCAAAAAGCGATGTTGCATCCGCAACGCTCCGCGATCGCGTGGCTGCAAGAAAGGGGATGGCAGATTAAAAATGATGTTAAAAATGATGTTAAAAATGATGAAATTGTCCAGGAAGTCGCGGCAAATACTAACCATCAAAACCCCAACCATCCGGGCAAATACTTATCCCAGAAATTTTTAGGGCTGAGTGACTCGGACCCTCCGGAACCAAAAGAGTCAAATCCGGCAAAAGTTTATGCTTATCCCCATTTAGAAGCAGAAGTGCGGGGGATTTTAGCCCTAGTCAAAGAACAGTTATTACAAAAAGTACCCTGTCACCAAATCGCGATCGTGGCACGGGATGAAAATATTTATGGGCCAATGATTTTGGACATTGCCTGGGAATACGATTTGCCGATTCGGGCTTTGTATTCTATTCCTTTAACCGCCACTCGTTTAGGCAATTGGATCGAAACTTTGGGTCAGGTGGCGATCGCTGATTTGCCCTTTGAACCGACCGCAAAACTGTTAACTCATCCCTTATGTTCTGGTTTACCCCCAGAATGTTGGGTCAGGGCGCGGAAAATGCATCCCTCTGGACTGAAAAAGTGGCAAGAAATTCTTCAGCCGAAAGGGGATGAAAAGGTTTCCACCAGTCAAGCGGTAGATTTATCGGTGGATTTATCGGTGGATTTATCGATATTATCTTGGCCAAGTCAGGATACTAGAGAAAATTGGGTAGAACGTTTACAGAATATCTTCAAAGCTTTTAATCTGCGGAAACGGGCGGCAAGATGGGCGCGGGAGGCGGTGGCATATTATCAGTTTCAGGAAGGATTGGTGCATCTGTCAAAACCAGAAACAGAAATCTTGACCATTGAAGAGTTTATTCAAGAAATTTCTCAGCTAATGGCATTGTTGATGGTGCCTGCGGCCCCCGGACGCGGCGGCGTCGAACTGCATACTCCCGCTTCTTTGGTGGGAACTGAGTATCAATCGGTGTTTGTGTTGGGAATGGCGGAGGGAATTTTGCCTGCCCCTGTGGTGGATAGTCCGGTTTTGGATTTTCGCGATCGCCAATTGTTGCGGCAAAGGGGCATTCCCCTGGCTAATGCGGTGGAAACTGCCCAAAGAGAAGCCCTGAATTTTTATGGCTGCCTGAAAACTGCTGCCCAAAATCTGATTTTTTCCTATCCTCAAACTCAGGGTTCAACGCCAATGTTGCCTAGTCCTTACATTGCTAGATTAGGTTTGGAAGTAGAAGCCGCCCCGCCCTTGCCTGTAGCCAGCGTCCAAGTGTCTCGACAAGTTGAGTTAGGGGCAAAAAGGGTTGCTGCGGTTGGCGACCTACAAAGTATAGGCGTTTCCCGAAACACCCCGGAAGCAGATCCGATTCTGAACCATGCTTATCATTGTTGGACCGTGGAGAAACGCCGAGAAAGCAGCCAACCCCCGGATGAGTATGATGGGGCGATCGCGATCGGCTTAGATCCAGACGAATGGGAATTTAGCGCCTCTCAACTGACGAACCTGGGTCAATGTGCCTTTAAATGGTTTAGCCACAAGCAGTTACATTTACTCGACCTGGAAGAAGCGGAAGAAGAACTTAGCAACAGTTTACGCGGGCGACTCTACCACAAAACCCTAGAACTTTCCGTAGAATCCGCTGCCGGTTCTGAGGGCAAAAATTTTGTCGCCACGGCGATCGAACAGTTAGAAACCGCGTTTTCACAGGCAGAAAAAGCCGAAAATTTAGATAAATTGCCCCCGTTGCCCGGTTGGAAAGCCCGCCGTCAAGAGCATTTAACCCTATTACAGCGGGCAGTATCCGCACCAGAATTTCTCCAGGAAAATACAGAAATTCTGGCGACGGAAAAAAAATTTACCGGCACTTGGTATGGTCTGAAAGTTAAAGGCACCGTAGACCGAGTGGATCGCACTCCCGAAGGATTGGCGATCGTGGACTATAAAACCAGTTCCTCTCCCCCCAAAGGGGCAAAAGATGCCAACGGTCAAGCCAAGCTGGATATCCAGTTACCGTTATATGTACAAGTTGCAGCCAAGGACTTATTTCCTGGGCAAGCTGTCACCAATGCTTACTATTACTCCCTAACCAAGGGGAAAATTTTAAAAGAAGTGGCGATCGATGAGATCGATGAGACGGCTTTGGCAGAGTTTGCCGAAAATGTGAAAAGACGACTGCAACAAGGTCACTACCCCGTAGACCCAGACCATAAACGAGATGCTTGTCAATATTGTGACTATGATTTGGTTTGTCGGCAGGGCAGCCGTCTCAGTCGCAAGTGAAATGTAAAATTAAACAATTAACCGGACTTACGCAACGCCTCTGTAGCCTCTGTAGGGTGTGTTAGCGGCAGCGTAACGCACCCGTGTGTGTTAGCGGCAGCGTAACGCACCAATAAAACGCACCAATAAAACGCACCAATACAGCAATTTTCTCCGCGAGTAAACCAGAAATATCTGTAGGGGCGAAGCATTCCGGCAGTGTAGGGGCGAAGCATTCCGGTAGATAAATTATTGCTTAGAATATTAAATGGACTGCCGGAATGCTTCGCCCCTACGGAATGCTTCGCCCTAGCGTGGTTCAGTAAGAAAGAAAACCGCTGTAAAATGTGGAGTAGCTGCGTAAGTCCTGCAAAATTTTAAATTAATTTCCTGAACATGATTAAGCCGCAGTTTCCAAGATTGCCCCTTGATTTTTGAGGGCAATTGTCAAATCCGGGGATAGACCCACGACTTGAGCAAAGTAAGTATCTTTGACCAAAGTATGCTTCAGATTGGCTCCATTCAATTTAGTGTGATTCAAGCGGGCATCAACCAAGTCAGCCCGAAACAGGTTGGCACGAGACAGGTCGGCATAGCTAAGGTTCGCAAGACTCAGATTTGCCCCACTTAAATCCGCCTCACTTAAGTCAGCACCACTTAAGTCCGCTCCGCTTAAGTCCGCCCCAACCAGGTTGGCGCCACTGAGGTCTGCCCCACTCAGGTTGGCACAACTTAAGTTAGCCCCAATTAAGTCCGCATGAAATAGGTTAGTGCCAATCAGTTTAGCTCGATAGAGGTTGGCGCGGAATAAGTGGCAGCGAAATAAGCTGGCACCACTGAGATCCGCCCCATTGAAATCCGCACGGAATAAGTCTAAATCCCGAAAATCTCTCTGTCCCGCAGCGTAAAGAGTTAAAAGTTCGTTAGGATTCATATCGTGAATAAAATAATCTTGTTTTTATGAGTAATTGTATCCTATTTATTTTTAGGCGATCGCCCTGTTCCTGAACAATTATCCTTTTACTTACTTAAGTGAGAAAAATCCAGTTTCGGGAGATAATATTCAGTCTCCCCCGAAGGAGAAAAATAACCGAGAGAAATAATTTTCCCAAAAATTTCTGAAAAGACTTGTGTTTTTATGGCAAGTTATGTTATATCTATATCTCGCGGGCGATTAGCACAGTGGTAGCGCACTTCCTTCACACGGAAGGGGTCACTGGTTCGAGTCCAGTATCGCCCATTTAAAACAAACTCTTATAGGCTAAGGCTTTAGGGGATAATTTTGCCTGACCTGATATTGGGTTACCTTGTTTTTCCTCAGTATATCCAGTTACTCAATTTTTGCTCATAGTGCAGGTGACTAGGCGCGATCGCGGCTTATGGTCTGCTAAAAAAATCGCAGAGGAGTCGATCGCTCAACTCCTCCCTGATGGCACGATCGATTAATCAACGGTTGTTTAGAGCGGTTTCGCCCCTACTGAACCACGGTAGGGCGTGATCTTGACCGTATTTAATTTAATATTGTAGGGGCGAATGGCCATTCGCCCCTACACTGCGGTCATGCTTCGCCCCTACAAATGCTTTGTGGTTTACTCGCGGAGAAAATTGCGCTCTTGCGATCGGTCTTAGAGAGTATCTTTCAGAAAGCCGCTGTAAGCTTCCATTCCGTGTTCGCCAATATCCAAACCAGTTTTTTCCTCTTCTTCGGTGACGCGAATTCCCAAAGTCGCCTTCAGAATTAACCAAAAAGCAGTGGACAATAACACAGTCATGCCACCCACGGAAACAACACCGAGGATTTGTGCGCCCAGTTGAGCGAAACCGCCACCAAACAATAATCCATTTTCCTGATGAAATAGACCCACGGCCAAAGTTCCCCACACCCCATTCACCAAGTGAACGGAAGTCGCACCCACCGGGTCATCAATCTGGATTTTGTCAAAGAATGGCACCGCAAAGACCACCAGGATGCCGCCAATTAAACCAATGATCGCCGCAGAGGGGACACTGACAACATTGCATGACGCAGTAACCGCTACCAGACCCGCCAGAATGCCGTTAATAATCATGGACAGATCCGGCTTACCAAGATATAACCAGGCCACCAAAGTAGCCGCGACTCCCCCAGTAGCACCAGCCATATTTGTCGTCAAGGCAATATGAGCAATATCCTGATTTACTTCCATTGTGGAGCCAGGGTTAAACCCAAACCAGCAGATCCAGAGAATCAAGCAGCCCAATGTGGCAATACTGAGGTTGTGACCGGGCATTGCCGTGGGGATGCCATCTTGATACTTGCCCAGGCGTGGGCCGAGGATCGCTGCACCCATCAGCGCTGCCCAACCGCCGACGGAGTGAACGGCGGTTGAACCGGCAAAATCTAAAAATCCTAAGACGGTTTCGCCGGTATCGGGATCGGTTTTTAAGCTGGAAAGCCAGCCACCACCCCAGATCCAATGTCCGGTAATCGGGTAGGCGATGCCCACCAATAAAATCGAGAAAATTAAAAAGTCAACAAATTTGACTCGTTCCGCCACCGCACCAGAAACGATGGTGGCCGCAGTTCCCGCAAAGGCGACTTGAAATAAGAATTTAGCGGCCAGGGGCACTCCTGTCCAACTTAAAGAGCTAAATATCCCTTGATAGTCATCACCCGTGGCGGGACTATTGTCTGGACCGATCAAAAAAAAGCCTGTGGTGCCCATAAAGCCATTGCCGTCCCCAAACATGAAGGCAAACCCGATCGCCCAAAAGGTGACTGTGGCTAGGGCAAAGACAATCAGGTTTTTGGATAAGATATTGACGGCATTTTTTTGGCGGCAAAAGCCGGTTTCCAGCATACAGAAACCAGCATTCATAAAGATGACAAAAATCGAGGCAATCACCACCCACATGGTATCTAGGCCAATTTTCATGTTGGCCAATTGTTCTTCCTGAGTCGGTGGGGCATCTTGGGCAACAGCGGCATAGGCTGAAACCAAGAGAATGATGCTGGCTAAGGGAATACAAGCTTGCCAATTTGGAGACAGTCGCCGAATGGCAACGGTCAACTGCTGGAAAGATTTGCCCAGTCGCCCAAAAAAACCATGATAGCGCTGGGCGTTCTCCAGGGGCGATGAGTTCCGGGACGCTGCGCGAACGCGCTGAGAAGTGCGGTTTAATTTTTTCTGTACTGTCAGTTTAGATGTCATTGCTTAGACGTTGTTTCATAATGGAATCTATACATAAGCTTGATGGAGTGGCTTTGAATTATCTCAGACTTTCAGGTAAAAAGTCAGTTTGCTTGACGATCGGTAAACAGAAAAACGTCTAGCAAGAAGCATTAAGCCTTTTAACTGGGTGATTATCTTGCGAGCTTCGTGAAATCGAATTCCACACAGGGAAGGATAGAGGATAAAGGATAAAGGATAAAGGATAGAGGATAGAGGATAGAGGATAGAGGATAGAGGATAGAGGATAGAGGATAGAGGATAGAGGAAAATTCTCTCCTCTCTTTTCTCTCCTGGCTGTTTGATGGCTGGGGTGGTTGGCTTTGTTTGTTTGTTGGGCCAAGATATCCCCGTCCATCACAACTTTTCACCACAGAAAAAACACCAAGCTTTAAGTAAAGAACATCTCATCATGTTCACATAATATTTCTGTATCACGAAATACAATTAATCGGTGGTGAGATGGGATCCATAAACGGCTCGTGGGTGCAAAATTTGGCAACGATGCTTTTTTATTTCATTTCGGCTAGGTATTGTTGCGACCCCAACTGTTCCAGGCGTTCTTGTTTTTGCAGTACGGATTCCGTTAAGCTCTGGCGATATTGTTGGACTTGCTCTAATAATTCCGGTTGATGCGCTGCCAGGATTTGCACGGCTAATAATCCCGCATTGGTGGCATTACCGATCGCTACTGTGGCTACGGGAATGCCGCTGGGCATTTGCACAATGGAGTAGAGAGAGTCCACCCCTTGCAGGTTTCGAGTGGCTACGGGAACCCCAATCACCGGCAATGGAGTTAAGGACGCCACCATTCCCGGTAAGTGAGCCGCCCCTCCTGCCCCAGCAATGATGACTTTGATGCCGCGTTGATGGGCGGTGGTGGCATATTCCACCATGCGGTGGGGAGTGCGGTGGGCAGATACGATCGCTACTTCGCAGGGGACGTTGAATTGTTGGCAAATGGCGATCGCGGTTTGCATGGTGGGCAAATCGGAATCGCTGCCCATGATAATTCCTACTTGTGCTTGTGTCATTGGTTATGATTGATCCTGATTTAATGGTGAGAACGTGATGACTGAAGCAATAGCCCCCGAAATCGTCTCTGGCAATTCTGACAATTTGCATCTTATCAATGCTCGACTCCCTCGGCAGTCGGGCTTATTTTATTTGTGCTTGAATCACGGGGCGATCGCCGATATGGGTTTAATGGCCGATTGCCCTGTGGGGGAAAAGTCCCCCTGTGTCGATCTGGCGGGGGATTGGCTGTCCTGCGGCGGCATTGATTTACAAATTAATGGGGGCTTAGGGTTGGCGTTTCCAGACTTGGAACCCCAAGATTACCCAAAACTGACAGAAATTTGTGCCTATCTTTGGCAGCAAGGGGTGGATGGATTTTTGCCCACTATTGTTACTACTTCCCCAGCTAAAATTCAGCGATCGCTCTCCACTTTGGCTGATTTTATGGCCACACAAGCATCCGATGATCCATTGGCGACTCAGGAAGCGAAAATTCTGGGCGCCCACTTAGAAGGGCCATTTCTCAACTATGAAAAACGCGGCGCCCATCCAGAGCAATATCTTTTACCACTAAATGTGGAAAATGTCAAGAGTATTTTAGGGGATTATGCTTCGGTGGTTAAGGTGATGACCTTGGCCCCGGAGTTAGACCCCACGGGAGAGGCGATCGCTTATCTCCGTTCCCTGGGCATTATTGTCAGTTTAGGGCATTCAATGGCTACATCCGCCCAAGCTAGTCAAGCCTTTGACCAGGGCGCCAGTATGATTACCCATGCTTTTAATGCTATGCCTGCGTTGCATCACCGGGAACCGGGATTATTAGGGGCGGCAATGGTGGATCCGCGAGTCCATTGCGGTCTGATTGCCGATGGTCAGCACGTTTGTCCGACTATGATTCAGGTGCTTTTGCGTGCTAGTCAAGGGGTCTTTTTAGTCAGTGATGCCCTGGCGCCCATTGGCTTAACCGATGGGGTTTATCCTTGGGATCGGCGGCAAATTGAGGTGAAGTCTGGCACTTGTAAGCTGCTGGATGGGACTTTGGCAGGCACCACTTTACCGTTGTTGTCTGGGGTGGAAAATTTGGTTAAGTGGGGTGTATGTGAGGTGGGAGAGGCGATCGCCCTGGCAACAGTAGCCCCCAGGAAGGCGATCGGTTTACCAGAAATGTCACCAGAAATGGCGATCGGGCAATCGAGTCCTTTGTTACGTTGGCACCAAGATCCAGTCACCGGACAGATTAGTTGGCAACGGTTAGCAGAAATTTCCCCCGGATAAATCAGACCATTCCCAGGGCAAAGACAGGGCAGGCGATCGGGGGTTCACCCCCGTGCCTAAAAACTTTCAAAAAATATTTATGCTATGATTTTTTTCAGAGGGACAGAAAATTTTATTTACTAAACTGACGCCTTGACTGATTTAATCCGTGATTATTCGCTGGAACTCAGCAAAACAGATCCCATTCATTTTATTAAAGCGTCAGGGATCATCAAACCTAGCCATTCAGCGATCGCCCTTGTCGTTGGTCAACGGTCAGCGATCGGCTATCCGCCGTCAGATTTTGTCGGGACAAATTGCCATTCGCCTCGATAAAATTTGATAGCTTCTCTAGGAAAAATGACAAGTTTTCATGTTGCCGATTCCCTTAAGCTGGTTCTCCTTTGCAAATACTAATCCATCGATGTATATCAACCTAAAACCCAACTATAAGGTTAATGAGTTAGATAACTTAAATTGTCAGCACCGGGAAGAAGTTTCTGATCAATTAATGATAATTTTACAAGATATTTTTATTTTGTATAATTCGTCAGAACCAAAAGAAATTATCTGCCAAACATCGGCGCGGTTGCTGATGAATAAAAAACCTATCTTCAAGTAAATTAAGTGTCATGCCGGTGATATTTCGGAGCCGGTCAATTTTTAGGTTAATCTTAGGTCTATATTTGGTTAGGGCTAAATGAGGCGATCCGACCCAAGGTAAGATCGCCGCACAGAAGTCCCGATTGTGGTAAATTGAAAGATTGAGACGATTTGAGTAACCCTCATAATACATGAACGCAGTAGACGATAAAACCATTGTTCGGGAGTATTTTAACTCCACCGGATTTGACCGCTGGAAGCGCATTTATGGCGATGGTCAAGTGAATAAAGTTCAGCTTGATATTCGCCAAGGTCATCAGCAAACCGTGGATCGTGTGATCGATTGGCTGAAAGCTGATGGAAATTTACAGGGGTTGTCCATTTGTGACGCCGGGTGTGGTGTTGGTAGCTTGAGTATTCCGTTGGCTCAAGCTGGCGCTATTGTCTATGGTAGCGATATTTCCCAGAAAATGGTGCATGAAGCTTACCAGCGAGCGTCTGCTGTTTTAACTCCCAACAATCATGTAAATTTTGCCGCCCAAGATTTGGAATCTTTAAGTGGGCGTTACCATACAGTGATTTGCCTGGATGTGCTGATTCACTATCCCCAAGAAAAAGCGGCGGATATGATTGGTCATTTGGCTTCAATGGCTGAGGATCGCTTGATTCTGAGTTTTGCACCGAAAACCCTCGCCCTGAGTGTGCTGAAAAAAATTGGCGAGTTGTTTCCCGGTCCGAGTAAAACCACTCGTGCTTATCAACATCGGGAAGCGGATATTGTCCGCATTCTAGAACAAAATGGTTTTACCATTGGGCGACAAACCATGACCAGCACTCGCTTTTATTATTCGCGATTGCTTGAGGCAATTCGTCGATAGGGTTAAGCGTTTAATTTCAGCGTTTAATTCTAGTAATTGGGGCTTTTTCTTAGGAAATTGCCCCGTTTATTTTTTTGAGGAAGATTTCACCTCGACCTTTGGTTGTCATCCCCAAAGCCCAGGATCTAAAATAAAAGCATCACGATATGCGATCGCCTGCGATCGGTCAACCTATGAAAGTCATTAAATTACTCTCTGGCAGTTTTCTTTTCGCTTTTGGTGGTTTATTTTTATTAGCAGCCTTGCTAATTCCTTTTGATAAAACCGAAACCCCAGAAGACAGAAATAGTGCGCTGCTTGGTTGCTTAATCCTCGGTTTGCCCATGACCACCGGGGGCAGTTTTCTCCTGTGGAGTGTGGCAGAAACTCATCGCCAAACAAAACGCGATCGCCTGCAATCCAGTTTTTATCAAATCCTCAAAGAAAATAATGGCGATATTACGGTTATGCGGTTAGCAATGGCGACCAAAGTATCCGGGGATGAAGCCCAACAGTTTTTAACGGAAAAAGCCAAGGAGTTTAATGCGGATTTTAAGGTTACGGAAAACGGCAGTGTTGTTTATAAATTTGATATATAATTTCTCATCAACGTTTGATATTTAATTAGGGGAATAAGTTAATGATAATGACGAAATTTTTTTTAGCGATCGCGGGGATTTTTGGGGGATTAGCCGTAATTCTGGGAGCTTTTGCCTCTCATGCTTTAAAAGAACAACTGAGTGAAAAATATTTGGCAATTTTTGAAACCGGCGTTCGTTATCAAATGTATCATGCATTGGCTCTATTATTAGTTGCCTTATTATTCACTCAGTTTCCCATCCCTCCAACGGCATTAGCGATCGCTGGATTTGCGTTTATTGCCGGAATTGTCATTTTTTCCGGTAGTTTATACGCCCTCAGTTTAACAGAAATTAAATGGTTAGGAGCGATTACGCCGTTTGGGGGTGTGGGGTTGATTATCGGTTGGGTTTGTTTAGTGGTTGCGGCATTTAATTTTAAGTAAATTAACTTACAGCAATTTTCTATTGAATCTACCACAAACACCTGTAGGGGCGAAGCATTCCGTAGGGGCGAATGGCCATTCGCCCCTACTACCGCTTGGGCTTCGCCCCCACTACCGCTTTGGCTTCGCCCCCGCGCCCAAAAGGGTTGCATTTTTAATGGGAAACGGTATAAATTAACGAGTGGTGTTCACCCATGCCGCCACCCCATCAGCGATCGCCCGGGCTAATTTTTGTTGTTCTTGGGGATTAGTAATCCATTCAAACTCATTGGGATTAATCATAAAACCCAATTCCATTAACACCGAAGGGGCAACCGTGGGACGAGTTAAGGCTAAATTATTCCAATACACCCCATAGCTAGGACGATTCAATTTTTCCACTAAATACTGATGCAAAAACACGGCTAAACTATGGGCTTGAGGATGATACCAAAAAGCTGCAATTCCCGCCGTATTCATGGCATCTCCGGCATCCGGCAGGGCATTATAATGGAGGCTAATCGCTAATTGGGGTTCTTTGGCGTCAATCATATTTACCCGGTCTTGAGGCCATAAATCATCATCTCCTTCGCGGGTCATTAACACCGTTGCCCCTAGTTTTTGTAACTCATCTCGCACTAATTTAGAAACAATTAAGGCGACATCTTTTTCGGGATAACCATTCGGCCCTCTTGCCCCCAAATCATTGCTACTGCCATGTCCCGGATCGAGCATAATAGTCATTCCCGCAAGAGGACGACTGCTGCCTCCGTTTAGTTTGGGGGGATGTCGCAAAGATAACACCAAGGTTGTGCCTTCATATCGGGTTTTATATCCCCATAATTGTTGCTGTTTCAAATTAAAAATATATTCCACTTGATTGGGTTGCGGTTGTCCCCAGTCTAAACGGGCGATCGCCGGGTCATCATCAAACCGGAAAGTATCCGTTTGGGCGGTGGTATTATGTAAGGTTAAAGTTAAGGTATTTGTTCCTTCTTTCACAGTGATGGGAACTGGAGTTTGCAGGGGAAAATAAATCTCTGTCCAACCATCGATTTGCCGAGAACGTAAACTCCGAATCATGGAATGGGCCGGCCCACCACTGGGCTGAATGTTTACTTCGTTATTTCTAATCCAAGCACCATAGTCTAAACGCAGCCATTCTCCTTCCCGACCTATAATTGCTGCCCGCGTTCCTTTGGGTAAAGGGGTTAAACGAGAATGATTGGTACTCGGTCCGGTTCTGGCAACTCCTGATTCGGCGGTGACTTCGGCGATTTGAAATTGGTTAGATGAAAGGATTTCCAGATTGCCTGGGGCGGTTTCTGTTTTCGTCTGACCATTCAGGGAAATGGTATATTGAGGTTTGCCTAAGTTTCCGGTTCGATTGGGTGCAGATAGACAACCTTCATAGTTAGTGGCACTGTTGTTAACTTCCGGTTGATTTTGGTCAATTAAGGCGGCAAGATTTGAAGGAAGAGTGACAATTTCTGATTGGGGCAATAGGGGAATGGTTTGACCGGAAAATTGCACCGAAACTTGGGCATTTGTAGCAGCGATCGCACTAAAACAAATTAAGTCTCCGGGCATTCGGGCGATATCCACAGCGGGAGTTAAAGAATTTTCGGCAAATCCCAAACCATCGGGCATTTTTGGGGCATTAGACTCGCGGATAATTCTAATGGTTAATTCTTGTCCTTGATGGGTTAAGGTAAAGACATTTTCCCCCATTTGTAAGGGCACCGTCGGGGCAAAATGACCGGCCGGACTGCGTTGAATTTTTTGGCCATTGACAAATACATCCCCGGTCGGTGGTGCTGTCCCAATTAAAAAAATTTGATGGGCAAAAGTTTTATGACCGTTGGAGGGATAAACCAAGGAAAGAGGTTGTTGTGCTTGCACTGGAGAAATTATCATTATCGATGCAACTGCCGCTGCTAATCCTAAAAATTTGTGCATTAGTTTGGTAAGTGAATCAAGAAAATCAAAGTGATATGCAGGGATCTGGTATGACCAAAGTCTCTACAGGGAAAGCGCGATCGCTTTTACTAAATCGCTCCTAATAAATACTATGACGATTATTGCACATCCGGCGAAAAAACTGGGTCATCTACTCAATGTAACATTAAGCATTAACCCATGTTGCTTTTATGAGCAATATTCTGTAAAATCAAATAATATTACATTTAGCCAGTTTTGGCGACAACACCGATAATCGATTACTGGGTAGTTTATTTTGATTAAACATTTGGGGCAAATGGCCTTGTGGGGCATCAAGGGTAAAATTGTATTCCGCATATTTTAGCCACTTGTTATTGACACGCCAGCCCACGCGATCGGCAAAAACACCATAGACTTCATTCGTAACTTCTCTGTTCCAGACTGCCGTATCCCAAATAGATTTTTGCACTGTAAAAGCAAACTTACCTTCACTATATTGTAACCATAATTGATTAATTTTGGCCAAATCTTCACAGGGGAAATTACCGATAGATGGTGAATCAAGCCAACCCTCTTTTTCCCTCCCAGCAATTTTCAGCATTAGATTGCGAGTTGCCTGATCCGCTTCTTGCCATTTTTTCGCTTTCAGGAAACTTTCAAGCTGAGAATAATCCATACTTACTGATATGGGAGGTAAAATCAATTCCTGGGGAAGTGATGGCAATGGTTGTGGTGTAGAATTTGGCAAATTCGGATCGGGAACAGGTGCGATCGCTTGAGGACTTGGATCTGGTGAATTAGTGATAACTGGAGTTTCTGAGTTTCTCTCTGATTTCGTCTCTGTTTTGGTCACATAATTTGCTTGTAAATTAGCCAAAAAAAACCCTACAAATACGCCAATACTTAAGATAATACCTGCGGATACTATTATTGGAAATAAATTAATTTTACTTTTGGCTTTATTTTGGTTTAATTCATCTATTTTATGCAAAAGTACCTGGGTATTCATTGGTCTATCCCCAGGTTTTGATGACATCAAAGCATCGATAAAATCTCCCAAAGTTGCAGAAATATTTGCATCCTGTCGCCACCGAAATACATTATTATAGGAATCGTAAAAATTAGCGGGATGTTGTCCCGTGAGTAAATGGACAAAAGTTCGCCCCAAAGCAAAAAAATCCGATTGCGGCACCGCTTGGGAATTCATTTGTTCCGGTGGAGTATAACCCGCAGAAACAACCGCAGTCACTTGATATCCCGAACCCATTTTTGCTAAATAAGTATAAGTCGCTTCTCGGGCTGTACCAAAATCAATTAAGACTAACTGCCCATCTTTTAACATAATGTTAGATGGCTTAATGTCCCGATGGAAATATTTCTGTTGATGCACCTGATGTAAGATTTCTGCCAGTTGCTTTAACCACGCGATCGCCTGTGCTTCAGAAATCGGATGATTGCCCTGTTGTTGCAGCCACTCTTCTAAGTTTAGTCCCTCGATTTTTTCCATCGCAATGCAATGCAATATCAACCCATGTCTAGTTTGATACTGAAAATAACCATCCACCTTGGGAATACCGGGATGCTGTAACTTGCTTAAAGCATTGGCTTCTTGTTGAAATAGTTCGACCGCTTTCGGATTATTATTCAGATGTTCTTTCAGGACTTTGAGGATTTTGGGGTTTCCTTGCTCCTCCGCTGCAAAAATTTTGCCAAAACCGCTATTATCCGTGAGGAGTCTTTTCACCCGATAGCGGTCTTTGATCAGTAGGTCAGAACCACAACTTTGACAATAGCGGTGATTAATATTGTCGGGGTGGTCTGGTTTTGAGCAACTGGGATTGATACACAAACTCATAGTTGGCCGTGAATGGGTGTGAATGCTTGCAATTTAATTGAGTATCAAGGTGATTTTATTTCTTTGACCCATGATAGCTTGAGCCAGTTTTGTCGGGCAGAAACCGGGGTGGTTTTCCCTTTACCTTTTCCCAGACCCCAGGGACTCAGGGACTCCAGAACCCGAGACTCAAGCAATCGCCTTTCCTTAAGGTCAAGCGGGGGTAAGCTAGAAGAAACCGGGTTTCTTGGCTCTGGGATATCTTTAAGAAATCTTTATATAAATGGTTTGACCCCTCTCCCCAAAAGTGATATATTGTGATATGTAGATGCACCCTGATGGTAGGGAGAGTCGCCAAGGAGACTCTCCCTTTTTTTGTTGGTTGTTGGTTGTTGTTTGTTGATTGTTGGTGGTTGGTGGTTGGTGGTTGGTTGTTGGTTGTTGGTTGCACCCCTGCTCCCCTAGGGCTGGTATGGCGCACCCCTGCTCCCTGGGAACTAAGGAAAACAACGAAAGAATCCCTACCCAACAACGAACAACAAACAACGAACAACAAACAACGAACAACATGCATAATCCCTACCCAACAACAACCAACAAACAACCAACAACGAGCAAGTTGATCTATAATCCCGATTGCGATACATAAAAGGTTGATCAACAGGCTGGAGAAAATTACATGACAGACTGGCAAGAGATTCCGGGTGGGATTACGGCGCCAAAAGGATATAAGGCAGCAGGGATTATTGCAGGGCTGAAACCTTCTGGGGCACCGGATTTGGCTTTGATTTGGTCGGAAGTGGATGCGATCGCGGCGGGGGTGTTTACCACGTCTCAAGTTCGCGCTGCTTGCGTAGATTATTGCCGCCAAAAATTAGAAGATAAACATACAGCCCGGGCAATTTTGTGTAATGCGGGTCAAGCGAATGCGGCAACGGGGGCCCAAGGGTGGGAAGATGCGATTGAATGTGCGGAACTGGTGGCAAACGCTTTGGCCATTTCCCCGGATTCCGTATTATTAGCATCTACTGGGGTCATCGGTCAACGAATTCGCATGGATGCCATGCGTAGTGGCATCCCTAAATTAGTTCCTGCCATGTCAGAAACCGGGTCTGATGCTGCGGCAAAAGCCATTGTCACCACGGATTTAGTCACTAAATCCATTGCCCTAGAAACCACTCTGCATGGGCGACCCGTTCGCATTGGGGGCATTTGCAAAGGTTCCGGGATGATTCATCCTAACATGGCCACCATGTTAGCCTTTGTCACCTGTGATGCAATGGTGTCCTCTCATCTGTGGCAAGACATGGTGAAACGGGCCGCAGATCGCAGTTTCAACCAAATTACTGTAGATGGTGATACGAGCACCAATGATACGCTGATTGCTTTGGCAAATGGTCAATCTCGGACTCCAGCGATTACCGAACCAGGCCCCGATGCGGATAAAATTGAGGCGATGTTAACCGCAGTTTGTCAGCATTTGGCAAAGGCGATCGCCCGTGACGGAG
Organism: Planktothricoides raciborskii GIHE-MW2; assembly: GCF_040564635.1. NCBI lineage: Bacteria > Bacillati > Cyanobacteriota > Cyanophyceae > Oscillatoriales > Oscillatoriaceae > Planktothricoides > Planktothricoides raciborskii. Next base: position 2,999,975 of record NZ_CP159837.1, on the reverse strand, counting down.
AGGGGGCAACCTGTTTAATTGAATGCCAAGTCAGCGGGGCGCCTGATGATGCGGCTGCCCGCCAAATTGCCAAAACCGTAGTTGGGTCTTCTTTGGTCAAATCAGCGGTTTTTGGTCGTGACCCGAACTGGGGCCGCATTGCGGGGGCGGCAGGTCGCGCTGGGGTAATTTTCGATCAAAATAACCTACAGATTAAACTAGGAAATTTCCTATTAATGGAAAACGGACAACCTCAAACTTTTGACCGCCAAGCTGCCAGCGATTATCTCAAACAAGCGGCAGCGGGTGAATATCTGAAAGGAGATACGGTGTTAATTTCCGTCAGCATTGGCAATGGTTCTGGTTCTGGGGTTGCCTGGGGCTGTGACCTTAGCTATGACTATGTGAAGATTAATGCGGAATATACCACTTAATTGGGGATAATTTATTTCTCGATTTTTTCTCTGTGTTCCTCTGTGTCTCTGTGGTTTTTTTCTCTAGAAATTTACCACAGAGACACAGAGGACACGAAGTTTAAACTGGGGTATGACCCAACCAAGGATCGATAATCTGCCTAATTTCGGCGATGCGATCGCGATGCGTAAACACCGAAAAATCAGTCACAATAGATTCTGGGATATTTGTTTCATCTTCGTTGACTCCTTCATTACTCATTAATTCAAACAAACTCCTTTGAATATATTGATCTTCCCATTGTCGGCGGTGTTCGCTGTAATCTCCCATTGGTTTAAGACCACGGTGAAATCGTTCTAGAATTGTCGCAAAAGCTTCAGGACTACTATCAACCCCAATCCAATTTCTTTGCAGTTCATCAGCCACCGCTAAAGTTGTGCCAGAACCAGCAAAACAATCTAAAACCAAATCCCCTGGATTGGAAGAAGCTGCCACAATTCGACGTAATAAATCTGGATTTTTCTCAGTGGGATATCCCGTAATTTTGATATTTTGATTATGGGCATCGCGAAAATCTAGCCAAATATCTTGAACCCCCACTCCTGGATGTTGATCCAGATAAACTTTCCTGCGCGGATTGCCATTTTTAGACCAGAATATCTCACCTTTGGCATCCATTTCATCTAATTTTGCTGGGGGATATTGCCAGTGTTTTCCAGGAGGTGGTAAAATACCTCGCCAGGGTTTACCTGTTTCCCCATTTCTAGTACCCGGAGCATGAAGCGGCACCTTCATAAATCTCCGCCCAGTTTCAGGTTCAATATATTGATATTCTTTGAGACTTTTTTCTGAAAGTTTCTCTACAGGAAGATTCCAGATATATCGATCTGTTTTTGTGTAGAATAAAATAAAATCAGCGGTTTTTCCGTAGGCTTTGCGGGTATAGTTTTTTGGGTTACATTTCTGGCGGATAATCAGGTTTCTATAGTTTGGCGCTCCGAAAATTTCATCTAAAATAATCTTAGCGGCAAAAATCATTTTTTCATCAAGGTGAAGGTATAGGGAGCCTTGGTCAGATAAAATTTCATGGAGCAGAATTAGGCGATCGCGTAAAAAATCGATAAATTCGCTGCCGGTAAGATTATCTGAGTAAGCTTGCCGTTGTTTGCGTGAAACAAACTCACTTTGAGTAGCAAACGGTGGATCGATATAAATTAGCTTAACTTGCCCTTTAATAGATTCATCCTTGAGCAAACATCTGAGAATATCCAGATTATCGCCAAAGTATAATCGCTTTTGATCTAGTCCTTGATGTATCTTTAACAAAGGGATTGTTTTCCCCTCAAGCACTTGCTGTCTGGATTTTTTATCCGGGTATTGCAGAGTCAACGGGGGGCTGTCAACTTCTGTTTTTTGCCTGGGAATACCTATTGCCATATTATTTGCTCTAATTATCTTTGCTCTAATTATCAATTAATTGCGAATGCTTAAGCAAGAAGCCAATCGACTGTTAAACGTTCCTCGATCGTTCTCAGCGTAATTACTTTAACTAATCCAGGCCAATAATTTTCTAAATTTGCATAATCATTCCACATCGATCCCAGGATCAAACCTGGCCTATCATTTAGAAAAATAATCTTGAGTTTGACATGATTTTATTTAGCATATCTCTATGTTTATGTATTTTTTTATCTCTATAAATTAAATAAAAAATTAAAGAATATTCAACTGCAATTTTATTTTTGTCATCCCCCCTTGCAAAGGGTGAGAAAGGGGGGATTAAATGATGTGTTTATTTCCACTAAGGTGTGTTACGGCTGGAATAAAAGTTAATTTTTTATGCCAAAGTTAATTGCCAGCAAACACGCACCCTACGAAGATGGAAACACTGATGACAAAGAAACCCCTAACCAACCTTTAAAGTTATTTAATTCCTGAGTAGTTGGGTCTTTTACTGGAACTAATTTATAAGAATTAGGTTTGGGTTGACCGAGAACCACTGAAACTGTCCGCAGTTGGTCTTGATGGAACAAACTAATGGAAATGGTGTTACCGGGTTGATAATCTTTCAGTCGTTCCAGAAGTTGTTCCCCATTGACACGAATTCCCTCAATAGCAAGTAGCTCATCTTCGGGATCGATTCCGGCTTTTTGGGCTGGAGATCCGGTTTCGACAAATTTGACGATGGTTTTGCTATTTTCGGTTTTAGCGGTTAAACCCAGAAATGGAATTGCTTCGGAGTTTCCATTAGCTTGAACTTTCAGCCCAAAGGGTTTAAGATATTGATTTAAGGGTAATTCTTCAGTGCTATGCAGACAGAGTTGCCAAAAATCGTCTAAATTGACATTAGCAACCGATTCAATGATATTGCAGAGTTGTTCTGGGGTATAGCCGATTTCGGGAATGCCAAATTTTTGCCATAAGATTTGCATTACATTGTCGAGCGATCGCTGATTATTGTGCCGTTCCCGAATTAACAAATCGAGCAACAATGACACCAGTTCTCCTTTTAAGTAATAGGAAATTTGGGAATTGTCGCTATTGGCATCGCGGCGATAAAGTTTAATCCAAGCATCCCAACTGGACTCACTTAATGGCTGTACCAGTCTTCCGGGAATATTCAAAAAGCGGTTAATATCCTTACTTAAATTGTCTAATAACGTTTTGGCATCATAAACTCCCGATCGCCAAGGTAATATGACATCGTAATAACTGGTAGTGCCTTCGCAAAACCAGAGACAAGAGGTGTAATTTTCTTGGTCATAGTCAAATACTTCTAAGGCTTTGGGACGAATCCGCCGGACGTTCCACAGGTGAAAGAATTCATGGGCAACTAGCTGCATAAATTGGTTATATTTGTCTTTGGCGCGAAACCCAAAGCGTTGATAAATTAATGAGCAGCTATTTTTATGTTCCAATCCCCCATAGCCATCGCTGGTTAAGTGCAGGATAAACAGATAGCTTTCATAAGGCAACCCCCCAAATAATTCCGCTTCCGCTTTGATAATTTTTTCTATGTCTGCGATCGCGGTTCTGGCTTGAAAATTATTCCCTTGTCCCCAAATCGCCAGTTCGTGGGGTTTCTCCAACACTTCAAAGTAATGGGATTCATGGGTGCCAATCTCAAACGGACTATCAACTAATGTATCAAAATCAGCCGCAATAAACGTATGGCGATATTCCGGCAATGGGGGTAAAGCGCAGGAAATTCGCCAGCTTGATTCTGGCGTAATAATAGTTACTTGAATCGGATATTTTTCAAATCCCACCAGATACAGAAAAGTGGCCGCGCCGTTAAAATAAGCATGAGTTTGATCCAAGTGATTGGTGCGAACGGTCAGTTCATTGGCAAATATCCGATAATGCACCGTGATATCCGTAATGCCCGTAGTGTCAATTTGCCAGTGATTTTTGCTTTTTTTGCACCAGGGGATCGATCGCTCATCGATATCTAACACCGTAAAATCTTGGAGATTCTTGGCATATTCGCGGACTAAATAAGAACCAGGAGTCCACACCGGCATTTTTAGATCCATCACCGATGCCTGCCAATCTTGCACTCGCAACCTTACCTCATAAAGATGGGATTCAGGCTGATGCATCGCCACCTGGTAGGAAATCATCGGGGTGATTTTTGCGGGGCTATCTGAGAGAATTTTCTTTACTACTGTCATGGGATTTGGTAAAAAAGATTACAAGGCTAAATAATACTAAATTAAACGCTCAATTAGCGCTCAATTAACACTCAATTAAACACTCAATTAAACGGTCAATTAAACGGTCAATTAAACACTAAATGCTATCGTGGCAAATTCATCTGTTCAGGTAACCCGGTTGTAAGCCATCAGGGGGCAATCTCATCCCAAAGGTGAAGGAATAAACCGGGTTTTTGTGTTAGTCCAGTCAGTTCTGTTCAGAAGAAGCAGATTAAACGTGGCCAGCTAACTGAGTTAACTGCTTCAGATTAATTAAATACATAGCCTTTTGTGACTCATCAATTTTGATCCAGCCTTTATCCAGTAACTTTTGCATAATTTTTTTGGTTTCTTCCAAACCGATATCGGTGACATCGGCCAAATCTGTGAAAGGAATATTATAAATTTCCGTTCCTTTCTCCGTGGGTTGACCATAGTTTTCAGCTAAATTCACCAAAGTATTAGCCAACTTAACCGCTGGGGGACGGTTACGGATTTGAAACCGCAAGTTTGTTTGCCGCAGTCGCTTGACCATTAGCTGCAACATTCGATGATGAAGTTGAGCGTCTTTAAACAAAATCTGAATAAATCTCTGGGCCGAGAGGCTGAGTAACTCCACAGGAGATAAAGCAATTACATCCGTAGAACGAGGCGATTCATCTAAAATTGCCATTTCGCCAAAGAAATCACCTCGACCTAAAATGGCCAATGTCACCACACTATCTCCAGAAAGTCGTCTAACTTTCACCCAGCCCGATGCCACAAAGTAAACGGCATTGCCCCAGGAATCTTCCATTAAGACGGCTCGGTTGGCTGGATATTCGTGTTCATCGGTGACAGACGATAGCCATTCCAAGGTTTCTGGATTGGCGGAATTAAAGAGGGGAAATAGCTCACTAAAAGCTTCGGTGTCCATGAAAGCTGTTTTAACTGTTTTAAAATATAAGGTCGCCAGAATTTCCGGTGGACGACAGTTTAAATTGTCGGGTTCCACACGCTACAGATAACTTTCCAGATGAATCTTTTACAGGAAACTAGCGCTGTCGGTTTTTTCATCAATTTGGGGTTATCTGTTTATTGCTGTACAGCGCGATCAGGGGTGTCCTAGGGATTTCCTGTTCTAGTACAAGCATTCTTGTGTGTCATTTTACCTTGTAGGTGCGGTTGTCAAGTGAGTTTATCCCCGGTCACTCAGGCTAGATCAAAAATAACGATCAAATGCCGGTAATATTTATGTCCGAGAAATTTCTCCGCCCCGATCGCAGCGAGGTGGTTAACTAAACCAGATTAACCCACCTAAAATCAGCACACTGGCACCAAGGGCGACCCAAATAAATTGATTATCTTTGGTATTCACTTGGGACAGATCCACGGGTTCGGGTTCCGCAGGCGGGCGCTTGGGTTCCCGGCGTTTGGGCTTTGGGGCTTCGCTGACTTGGCGAAATTTGGCCTCACTTTCATCGAGTTTACTCAAATCGGGAATTTCTACCCGCCATTCTGGGTGCATCCGCAATTGGGGTGCTTCTAAAATTGCCAATAACCGACGGGCTTGTTTGCGGGTTTCAATATAAGGATGACGAGTCAGTGTTTGACAAAGGGCGATCGCTTTTGCCCCTTCTCCTGATGCTTCATAAGCCGTCACCAACCATATTTGCACTTCGCCGCCAAACCGAGTGGTTTTTTCCACCAAACCAGTCGCCGTTTCTAGGTGTTTGATGGCTTGGCGGTACTGACCGCGTTCAAAGGCATAGCGACCTGTCTTGTACTCATTTTGGATTCGCTCTAATTTTTCTGAATTCATCGAATGAAGTTTTACAATAAGTTTTACAATAAAATTAAATATCCTGGAATCGTTGATCGACGAATGTCAACCAAAATCTCTCGTATTTTTAGGTTGGCTGGCACGAAGTCAAACCCAACTTACGCAAAAAAAATCCGCAAAAATAGGCAGCAAAAGCAATAATCATTTCTCCTTTGGTTTATGATTTAGGCAAGAATGTTTACATTCAGGGCATACATTCAGGGCATACATTCAGTGTCGAAGGGATTCAGTGTCGAAGTGAGTTGGATTATCTATCAAATAATGATTTCTAATTTTTTCCCACCTCTAATGGAATATTCAGTGCGAGATTGCTACGCAACGTGATCGCTTCGGTTGCATCCGCAACGCCGAAGCGATCGCCTTCGATATCCTTTAATCTCTGATTATGCTGATATGCTGAGGAATTGGCGCGTAAGTTAAATTAACTTTATCAAAATCATAAAATATTTAAGCATACATTATATGTTACGATATGTAACAATAAATGCAGCAGATAAACAAAATCACTCTTTAGGAGGCCATAGATGGTAATGCTTGCCGAGAAGGCCCAACCCAGACTGACGATCGCCACTGAAGCGATCGCCGAGAATACCCAGACTATTCGCTGTCTGGACTGGGATCGCGATCGCTTTGACATTGAATTTGGTCTACAAAATGGCACTACTTACAACTCGTTTTTAATTCGCGGGGAAAAAACTGCCCTGGTTGATACCTCTCATGCCAAGTTCCGCGAGCAATATCTCGCCATATTGAAAGGCTTGATTGACCCCCAGGAGATTGATTATTTAATTATCAGCCACACGGAACCCGACCACAGTGGTTTGGTAAAAGACTTGCTGGAACTGGCCCCACAGATTACCGTGGTGGCGTCTAAAGTGGCGATTCAATTTTTGGAAGGCTTTATTCACAGGTCTTTTGAACGCATCCAAGTAAAAAGCGGCGATACCTTGGATTTAGGCAACGGTCACGTGATTGAATTTGTTTCCGCGCCCAACCTCCATTGGCCGGACACCATTTTGAGCTACGATCGCAAAACCCAAACCCTGTACACTTGTGATGTGTTTGGGATGCACTATTGCTCGGATCATACTTACGATGAAAACCTCAAAGCCATTGAAGCGGACTACCACTTTTACTATGAATGCTTAATGGCTCCCAATGCTCGGTCCGTACTCGGTGCCATCAAACGCATGGAAACTTTGGGTGAAATTACCACCATTTGCACTGGTCACGGGCCACTGTTGCGGCACAATTTACAAGAATTGGTGCGCCGTTACCAAACCTGGAGTGAAACCCAAACCCAAGGGGAAACCACCGTGGCGGTGTTTTACTTCTCTGACTATGGCTATAGCGATCGCCTCTCCCAAGCGATCGCCCACGGTATCACCAAAACCGGGGTGGCGGTGGAAATGCTAGATTTACGGACTGCTGATATCTACGAAGTCCGAGAATTAGCCAGTGAAGCCGCAGGTATCGTCATCGGTTCGCCACCAATTTCCGGGGTGGTTGGTGCAGACATTGCGGAAGCGGCGATCGGCACCATCAAAGCGTCGGTAAATAAAAAGCAAGTCTTTGGTTTGTTTGAATCTGGGGGTGGCAATGACCTATCAATTTATCCCCTGCAAAATGATTTTAAAGAGTTGGGATTGAAACAAATCTTTCCGAATATTCAGATCAAAGAAGTTCCCACGGAAGCCACTTATCAACAGTGTGATGAAGCGGGAACAGATATAGGCCAACAGGTGGGACTGAAGAAAGCAATCAAACAAATGAAGTCCCTCGATAGTGAGTTGGATAAAGCGTTAGGACGCATCAGCGGCGGACTTTATATTATTACCGCCAAAAAAGGCGATTTGAATAGTGCGATGTTGGCTTCTTGGGTATCTCAAGCCAGTTTTGAACCCTTGGGAATTACCATTGCTGTGGCCAAAGACCGGGCGATCGAAGCCCTGATGCAAGTAGGCGATACCTTTGTTCTCAATGTCCTCGCTGAAGATAACTATCAAGGCTTAATGAAGCACTTTTTAAAGCGGTTTGCCCCAGGGGCCGATCGCTTTGCCGGAGTGAAAACCCAACCGGCGAAAAATGGTTCTCCCATTCTTAGTGAAGCGGTGGCTTATCTCGAATGCGAAGTGGCCACACGGATGGATTTAAGCGATCACTGGATTGTCTATGCCACCGTTGACGATGGTCGGGTGAGCAACCCCGATGCTTCTCCAGCGGTTCACCACCGTAAAGTGGGCAATCATTACTAATTGCCAAAATAGAGATGCCTAGAAGAGAGAAGAGAGAAGAGAGAAGAGAGAATATCTTTCCTCTATTCTCTATTTTCTTTCCTCTCTTCTCTTTCCTATGCATCCTCTATCCTCTATCCTCTTTGATTGACATATTAGCCAATAATTCTGGTGAATTTATGACAGAAAATACCAAACCAAAAGATTTACAAATTGCCGTTATAGAACGAGAAACGAAGATTTTGCGATCGCGCACTTGGGATCGCTTAAAATTTGAAGTAGAATATAGCTTAGGCAAAGGCACCACCGCCAATAGTTATCTGATTCAAGCTGACCAAAGCGCCATCATTGACCCTCCGGGGGAATCATTCACCGAAAATTATCTGGAATCTTTGCAGTTACGGTTAGATTGGAATTCGTTGAATTATGTGATTATTCAACATTTCAATACCAATCGGGGAGCAACTTTAAAAGCTTTATTGGCCTTGTCGCCGCAAATTACTTTTGTTTGCTCCAATCCAGCGGCGATTAAACTACGAGAATATTTTGCCGAAGAAACATTAAATATTCAAGTAGTCCGAGGGGAAGATACCCTCGATTTAGGTCAAGGCCATCAATTACAATTTATTGCCAACCCCACCCCCAAATGGCCCGATAGTTTAATCACTTACGATCCCCTGACCCAAATACTATTTACCGATAAGTTTTTTGGCGCTCATATTTGCGGGGATCAAATTGCCGATGAAGGCTGGACAATTTATGACGAAGATCGGCGTTTTTATTTTGATTGTTTGCACGCCCCCCAAGCGAAACAAGTGATGGCAACGCTGGATAAAATCGCCGATTTACCGGCGATTAAACTATATGCCCCCGGTCACGGCCCATTAGTTCGCTATGGGATGACAGAATTAACCAGAAATTATCGCGAATGGTGTAGTCAACAAAAGTCACAAACGTTAAAAGTTGCCTTACTTTATGCTTCCGCTTATGGCAATACGGCCACCGTTGCCGGGGCGATCGCCAAAGGCTTAACTCGTGCGGGAATTGATGTAGATTCTATTAACTGTGAATCTGCCCAAGCATCAGAAATTCAAGCGACGATCGAACAATGCGACGGATTTATTATTGGTTCGCCCACCCTGGGAGGTCATGCCCCTACCCAAATTCAAAGTGCATTAGGAATTGTCCTGAATACGGCAGCCAAAAATAAATTAGCCGGGGTGTTTGGATCGTTTGGTTGGAGTGGGGAAGCGATCGACTTACTGGAAAGCAAACTAAAAGACGCGGGCTATCAATTTGGCTTTGACCCCATTCGCGTCAAATTTACCCCCACCGATGTTACTTTGCAAACCTGCGAGGAAGCCGCCATTGACTTTGCCCAAACCCTGAAGCGATCGCAGAAACTCCGCACCGCCAAACCCTCGGTGACTGCCGGAGGAAGCGATCGCACCGCCCAAGCTGTAGGTCGCATCGTCGGTTCCCTGTGCGTTGTTTCCGTCAAACGGGGAGATGTCACCAGCGGAATGTTAGCCTCTTGGGTTTCCCAAGCCACCTTTAATCCCCCCGGACTGACCATTGCCGTAGCCAAAGACCGGGCAATGGAATCCCTAACTCATAATGGGGATAAATTTGTTTTAAATATCTTGGCCGAAGGTCGGCAATTGCGAAAGCATTTTATGAAACGCTTTGCCCCAGGGGAAGACCGTTTTAGTGGCTTAAACACCACGGAAGCAGCAAATGGTTGTCCCATTTTGATGGACGCTCTGGCGTATTTAGAATGCGTGGTCAAAGACCGCATCGAATGTGGCGATCATTGGGTGATCTATGCGGTGGTTGAAAATGGCAAACTACTCAACGACAACGGCGTAACTGCCGTGCATTATCGCAATACTGGCAGCCATTATTAATTTGTTACTGGTTGTTGGTTATTGGTTGTTGGTTGTTGCCCCCCCTAGCCCCCCTAGCCCACCCTTCTAAGGTGGGGTTATTGGTTGTTGGTTATTGGTTGTTGGCTGACTGGTACGGGGTCAACGAGCCAATAACCACAAATAACAACTAACTAATAACCAATAACAACCATATCGGTTTTTTGCCAAAAAAATATAGCAGTTCGCGATGGTATAGTGACATACAACCCCTACAGTCGGTTTTAACCGACTAAAATTCTTTTAATATAAAACCAATTTTAAAAATTATTGCTACATTTACTAGGTTAATTTGGGCGCAAGCCGCCGCGCCCAAAGAAGTTGCATTATTAATTAGAAACGGTATAAGCTTCCTAGTCGGTTTTAACCGACTTGCTCTATGAGGCGGAGATAGAAATCCCATCCGGCTGTGGTTTATTAATCTAAAAACCGCATTCACTATTCACCATTCACTATTCACTCTCCCCTCTGCTCCGGAAGATCCGGAAGCCCCGGAAGCTCCGGAAGATCCGGAAGCCCCGGAAGCTCCGGAAGCCCCGGAAGCCCCGGAAGCTACTCTACAGTTGGGGCACAAACTGCTCTTTTTCGGGAACATTGGTGTATTCAGCCACGATTTGACGGAATTCTTCACCGTCAATGGTTTCTTTTTCCACCAATAAATCCACTAAGCGATCCATGACTACCCGGTTGTCTTTGATGATTTTGGTGGTCATGTCGTAGCAATGTTCGACAATGCTTCGCACCTGAGCATCAATGCGGGCGGCAATTTCCTCAGAGTATTCCGAACGGGTCATTAAATCCCGACCTAAGAACACTTCACCTTGTTGGGTTTCTAAAGATAAGGGGCCTAAATCTGACATCCCGAAGCGAGTCACCATTTGGCGAGCCATTCCGGTGACTTGTTGCAGGTCATTTCCGGCGCCGGTGGTGACTTCCGCATCCCCAAAGATGACTTGTTCGGCGACCCGACCGCCCAGAGCACCCATGATCCGAGCCATGAGTTGAGATTTGGAAATGAGAAACTGCTCTTCCCCAGGGGTGAACCAGGTCAGACCTTGGGCTTGTCCACGAGGAATTAAGGTGACTTTTTGTACGGGGTCGTGATCTTTGACCAGGGTGCCCACGATCGCGTGTCCAACTTCGTGATAAGCAATCAAGCGTTTGCTCTTGCTGTCCACTAGGGGAGTGCCTTCCATCCCGGCGATGACGCGATCAACGGCATCATCAATTTCCAGCATGGTAATCGCTTCTTTGCGGCGACGGGCGGTGAGAATGGCGGCTTCGTTGAGCAGGTTAGCCAGGTCAGCACCCGTAAAACCAGGAGTCCGACGAGCGATCGCCTCCAAAGAAATTTCATCGGACAATTTCTTATTCCGAGCGTGGACATCCAAGATTTCTAAGCGACCCTTAATATCTGGGGTATCCACAGTGACTTGACGGTCAAAGCGACCGGGACGCAACAAAGCCGAATCCAGCACATCTGGGCGGTTGGTAGCGGCAATAATAATAATCCCAGTATTGCCTTCAAACCCATCCATTTCCGTAAGTAACTGGTTGAGAGTTTGTTCCCGTTCATCGTTACCACCGCCAATACCGGCACCCCGTTGACGACCTACGGCGTCAATTTCATCAATAAAGATGATGCAAGGAGCATTTTCTTTGGCTTTCTTGAACAGGTCACGGACGCGAGACGCCCCAACCCCGACAAACATTTCCACAAATTCAGAACCAGAAATACTGAAGAAAGGTACGCCTGCTTCACCAGCGATCGCCTTAGCCAACAGAGTTTTCCCGGTTCCCGGCGGGCCGACTAACAGCACCCCTTTGGGAATACGCGCACCCACAGCGGTAAACCGTTCGGGCTTTTTCAGAAAAGTCACCACTTCCTGGAGTTCTTCTTTAGCTTCTTCAATTCCGGCTACATCATCAAACATCACGCCGGTTTTGGCTTCCATTTGGAACCGTGCCTTAGATTTAGCAAAGTTCATGGCTTGACCTGGGCCGCCAGGAACGCCATTGGAACGACGAAATAGGAAGAACAATCCAGCGATTAACAAAACGGGGAAAATTAAATTGCCTAAAATGCCTAAAATTGCGCCATTGTTAGACATCGGATGAATATCAAAACTAATTTCCGATTCTCGCAGACGGCTAATCAGTTCGGGCGCATTCCCCGGTAAGTCCACCCGGAAACGCTGAACTCGGTTATCCAAATCTGGATCGACCGCTTCAACAATAGCGGTGCGACCGCTGTCAAATAGATCGACGCTGGTGACTCGACCCACGTCCAGATATTCTAAAAATCGGCCATAGCTCATCCGCGCACTGGCGGTATTTTGCGTCAACTCAGCGCCAGTTGGAGCAAATGCGCTTTGCCACACAAAAAATCCAATGACTAATGCAGGTAATGCCCAAAGTAAGATGATTCTCCAGGAAGCTTTCATAAGCGATGGTCTCTATATACAAAGTAGAACAGCTAGTTTTTTTTGATCCGGTCGGGTTTTTAACCAAATTCGTAAATGAGAATTTATGTCGCCCTGACAACATGGCATTTTGGCGCGATTCGCCCCATAGAGGCGATCGTCGGGTGTAGGGACTTGCATCCGTTACAAGTTCCCGGCTAAATCTTAATATAATTTAACGTAATTCTCATACTTAGGGCAACTGCTTTGTCCTATTTTGTGCTATTTTTTTTCTCGCTTGTCATATACTCAACTGAAATCATTCCCAGAAACCGTTGCCAAACCGGGGATGATGCCCTAGGGCGATTATTTTGTCTAGATTATCCACGATATCCTGGATAATTACTGATTAATGGTCGGGGCAGGTCCGATCTATTCCCGAAAACATCTAGCCCACCGCTAATTTTTTTCATAACTATTTAATACATTTTGCCGATGATATATTCGGTGAATCGTCGCCAATGTCTGAGATGATTTAACGGTTGCTCCTCAAATTAGTCGTAATCTAGTCAAGACTTATTGATATATATCATGTAGCTAACTTGCAACTAAAAGAAAAAAATAAAAATTCTCCAAAAAACTCAGAAAGGAGAAAAATCAAGGCCGAATTCTTGAGATTATCGACCAAAGGGAGCCGGGTTGAGCAGTGGGGCGCCAGTAATTCTGATCGTATATGGATAGTATTCTTCTGAAGTGTAAGAACCGATCCAAACTTCATAAATGCCTTTTTGCCATTGACCAGCAATTCCGGGATTTTTATTCCCTTCAAAATCATCATTACACCAACTGCCACCGGGACCACGGATCACTAAAGTGGTATCTTGTGCGCTTTCTACCTGAAGACTAAGATAGTTGAAAAATGAGGTTAATTCTAAACGGTGATCCGGTTCTTCATCAATCAACCCGACACAAGGGCCGGTGATTGACTGGTCGCGACCCGCTATTCTAGCGGCAGGAATTGAACCACCACTAATCCCCCGAATGATAATCGGATCTGGAGAAAACCGAGGGCTAATGGTGATATTTTCAAAGATGCCCAGATTTCTCGGATCTTCACGGGGTTTCTTGGTGGTTTCTTGGGCTAAAGATGTTTGTGTTTGACCGGCTGGCGTGCGCCAGAAGCCATGAAAAACTAGGATTAGGGCAATTGTAATTGATAATATGGGCGCACGGGTGTGCGCCCATATTAACGATAATGGTCTATGTTTATGCATCTAGAGTGATCGTGTGCAGCATTTAACCTGACCAAATCTGCTCATAACTAAGCCAACTTAATCTAGGTAAGGCATCACCTTTAAGGGTGAAGGACGCTGCCATCAAAGCTAATCCTTTAAGGATTAGCGCGTTATTACCCTTCTTCCCCTTTTTCTTTTCTCAGAGGGGTAGATCTACCATTTTTTTGTTGAGTGTATGGATACTGGTGACATCCAGGGTTTTCACTTCAACTGGCATTCGATCTACCGGACTGTTTCCGAAAGGAATTGTTACTAGGTGACATGGTAAATTATAACCAGATTTAGCAAAATATAGCAAATAATGATGAGGATTTTGTTCACCTATTATCACCTCGCATTCAATGGTTCGTTACCATTGCGACGATTGGATCTTCAGTGACATAAGAAGTGTGAGGGGATGGTACAAATGTTTAGGCTTTTCCCCTCAAAGCCTAAACATTTAGATTTGGTTTCTATGAACCAGGGTGGATCGGGTGATGAATGATATCACCAGTGATGACACAGACCAGAACAACAACGACAATATTGACCGCCTCAAAACAATTCCGATAATTAGGAGTTGGAGGAATTTTGGCCAGCAATTTGTTCGATGAAAGCCGTTATCTGATCTGATAATTCTTGGCGGGTAGATGATTTGAGTAAGTAACGGTAAACAAACCAGAGTGAGTAGGCTATGCCAACCAGTTCCAGGGTTGGGGCTACCAGTGGAATGGTGTTAAACACATTTAGTACAGCCACCAAAACTTTGATGCTGACTAATGCGACCACAATTAAACCAATGGTAATTAATGGCTTTTGGTATTCACCAAAAAAGGTGGTGACATAACCAGGTAGATTGGATAAAACCTCGACGATGGTTTGGCCGATATTTTTGATTTGATCTTGAGATGCGGATGGTGGGGAAGCGGTGAATTCATCGATAGATGCTGATGCTTCAAAGCCAGATGATTCTACTTCTTCCTCTTTAAGTGTTTCCGGGGTAGGAGTTTCAGTCACGACTTCTTCCTCTTTAGGTGTTTCCGGGGTAGCATTTTCGGCCAATTCTGCTTCCTGTTGGTCAGAGATTTCTCCGCTAGGGCTTTCGGCCAATTCTGCTTCTTGTCTAGATATTTTGGGAGTAGGGAATGTTTCCACTACGTCTGTAACCGCTGATGGAGTGGCAGGGGTTGCTGCCTCAACCTCAGTCACCAGGTTGTCTGAGACCGAGGGTTCTGAAACTGGCTCCGTAACGGCCTCAGTCTGGGAGTTGTTTTCGGCTTCTGCCACAGAAGGATTTTCCATTACGGGGTTGGCTTCTGTTGGATCAACCTTTAAGACTGTTGCCAAGCGGGTTCGATCTAACCCTTTTTGGTGGAGTAGTCCCCAAGATTGGATCAGGTCAGGGCCGTGAACTTCCCCTGTGAGGGCAACTCGCAGCGATCGCATCACCAGTCCTTTTTTGACTTTTTGCTCTTTGGTGACGCCCTTGATCATATCTTGGGCTAAGTCATCGGTCCAAGGTTGAGCCAGATCCAGCGATCCTAGTATAGCGTTGACTGCCTCGATCGCGCCCGGTTGTTCCAGTTGTTGTTGGGCTTCTTCGTTCAGTTCAACGGACTCGACGAAGAATATCCGACTCAGTTCTACACTATCTTTTAAACGAGTCAGACTTGGGCCAATCAGGGCGGCTAGTTTTTCTAACCAGGGGCGATCGCTTACTGGATCAAAGGCATATCCAGCTTCCTGCCAGTAAGGAATTAACAAGTCGGTTAATTTCTCTGCGGGCATAGCATGGAGATATTGACTATTAATCCAATCCAACTTATCCCAGTCAAATTTAGCCCCAGCTTTATTGACTCGTTCAAAGCTAAACTTAGTGGCTGCTTCTGGCAGAGTAAAAATTTCTTGGTTATCCGGGGGCGACCATCCCAGCAAGGTCATATAATTGACCAACCCCTCAGCGGCGAAACCCATCCCCTGAAAGTCGGCGATCGATGTCACCCCATCGCGTTTTGAGAGTTTTTGACCCGATTGATTCAGAATCAGCGGGGTATGGGCAAACTGTGGCACTGTTGCCCCAAACGCTTCGTAAAGCAAAATTTGTTTGGCGGTGTTGGCAATGTGGTCTTCCCCACGAATCACATGGGTAATTTTCATATCTATGTCATCCACGACCACCGCGAAATTATATAGCGGTTGCCCGATATCACCAGCGGTGGCAGCGCGAGCAATCACCATATCGCCACCGAGGTCACTGGCTTTCCAAACTACCTGACCTCGTACTAAGTCATTCCAGCGAATGATCTGATCGTCGTCGATTTTAAAGCGAATCACAGCGGTGCGCCCTTCAGCTTCAAAATCCGCCCGTTGTTGGCGGGTCAAATTCCGGTGACGATTGTCATACCGAGGGGCTTCTCCCGCAGCCACTTGCGCCGATCGCATAAGCTCCAGTTCTTCTGGGGTGCAGTAGCATTTGTAAGCTAGACCCCGATCCAGAAGGGTTTTAATGGCATCCCGATACAATTCCAGCCGTTCTGACTGAAAGAATGGTCCTTCATCCCAGGTTAAACCCAGCCAAGTGAGTCCATCGAGAATGTTCTGGGTATATTCCGGGCGCGATCGCTCCGTATCGGTATCTTCAATCCGTAAAATAAATTGACCACCATAATGGCGGGCAAACAGCCAGTTAAATACAGCGGTTCTCGCTGTGCCGATGTGTAAATTCCCAGTAGGACTGGGAGCAATCCGAACTCTAACCGTCACTTGATTACTCTCTGAATAAGATAGACTATTTATCTTACCTTATAACGGGACTGAAGGGGTTCTAACCCTTGATATATCGTCGTTTCGGTTGATCTCTGATGCCCGTAAAAAATCTAATTGAGGGAAAAAGAGGTGAAACTATATCAAAGATTTTGATATTTTCACCTTGAAACTTTCACTCTTTAAGATTTAGATTAGAACGGGACTGACGGGGCTCGAACCCGCAACTTCCGCCGTGACAGGGCGGTGCTCTAACCAATTGAACTACAGTCCCTTGTTGAAGCCTTTAGTATCATTGCAGATGTTTTTTGGTTTGTCAACCCTTTTGCCAAAAAATTTTTTTGATTCAGTTTTTTGGGGAACGGGGAACGGGGAGCGGGGGTGCGGGGCCGCCATCGGTGTAGGGGTGCAGGGGTGTGGGGAAGCCCGCACCCCCGCACCCCTGCTCCTCTGCTCCTCTGCTACTAATCACTCAGGGCAAAAGCTAAGATTTGTGTCACCTGAAGGGGATTAAAGTTATTGTCGCTAATTAAAATCAGCGATCGCCTCCCATCGGGTAGAATTGGGCCAAAGGTCATGGCTTCTATGTTATCCAGGGGAATATTGAGCGATCGCAAATCTAATAAAAGTCGTTTTTCCGCCGGTTTAATTTGACTAATATCTACCGAACTGAGACTATCAATTGTTTGAATATCGCTGGCATTGGCTAAAGACACTTCAAAGAGTAAAATGGTATTGCCAACGCCATTAGAATAAGAACGCTCTAAACTCAGCAAATGAGTTTCATTGATCGCCAATAATTCCACTAGACCATTGGTGTGCAAACTCTCTGGGGGATTGGGCGCATCGGCGACAGGTTCGGTTACATAAAGAAATTCTTTTTCTGGCTTTCTAGTGAGCAAATTATATTGTAAGATGCGGCTAGGACTGCCTTGGTTAATATCTGCCGGTGAACCATCTTGGATTAGGGCATTTTCTGTGGCGGTAAATAACCATTGTTGATTTGGAGTAATCGTTAAACTTTCTAAGGATAAATTATTGCGGACTCCTTTGGTATTTTGGGCATATGGGATATATTTTTCGGGTATAGGTAAAGTTTTGATATGTTCCCCTTTCAGAGAAAATTCTTTGATCCAGGGGATAATTTGTCCATTGCGATTCGCGTAGCGATCCGATGAAGCGGAATCGCCCTCCGATGAAATCCATAAAGTCTGTTGATTACTTAAAGCAATTGCCTCTGGATCTAGCGTACCAGGGGCAAAGGGTTGTTGCGATTCATCTAATAAAGTATTTACGTTAATTTCTGGCAATACCCGAACGGGTGATAATTCTATTTTTAGCCCATAAAACCGAGCAGCAGCTTTTTGACTGCGATCATCAGAAATCGCATAATATTTTTGCTGATTAGCATCATAAGTAATCCCCGAAATTCCGCCTAATTCTGTATTTTGATAAATTAAACCCGTGGGCAATCTTGCTTCGCCGATAAATTCTAATCCTGACATTTCGACAATTTCTGAAATTGCTGATATTTCCCGGTCTGGAGGACTAACTTTTGGCGATGCTAATGGTTCTTGGGTGCAAGCAACTGTGGTCAGAATGAAAATAGCCCAAAAATTTTTTTGATAATTCAACTTAATTTTTCCTCCGATGGGTTATTTAGTTATTTTTTGATTGATTATTCGTTATTAATTAATTAATAAAATCAACAATATAAGAAACAATAATCAATAACAAATAACTAATTTTTGGGGGCGCAAGCGGGCGCAAGGGGGCGCTTTTCCGCCACGCCCCTACCAAAAAACAACTAAGTTAAAAATTTTACCAGCCAATCTTTAACCACATAAGTGGCTCGGCAGTCATCTTCATTATAAATCAGAATGGATTCTAAATATTCATTCTTAGTCTGTGAGGCAGGATCAGCTAGATTTTCGGTTTTAGTTTTTAACCATTGATCGTACCAAACAATACATTGAGCGCCGCTGGATGCTGGATCGCGCCATTGAAACCCTAGGGAACGAGCGATCGCTTTCAGGGAGTAACTTTCTACGGGCATCACCACATGACGGGTGACGAGGGCATGAACATCAATTAAGCGAGGGATGATGGGTCGCCAGCGGCTGGCAGGAGTGTGATATCGTTTGGCCAGATTTTTAATTTCTTGGGCTTCATAGGGACAAAAATGAAAAATCGGGGCGGTGGGATATTCCCAGACAAATTGTAAAAAATTTTCCCACATTAGTCCTTCATCAGCCGGTGTCTCCGCCAGAAAATAATGAAAGGTTTCTAGGGGTTTATTATCTGGGGTGGTTTGGGTGCGATCTACTTTTAAAACTCCATGTAAAAAGGATAAATTTAGCTCCGGTTGGGCTTCAATATCAAAATATAATTCAATCTGGGCGACGGGCAATTGTTCGGGGGTAAAAGAATTAGAGTGTTTTTCAGAGTTGGTCAGAGCGATCGCCTGATTTTGTAGGCAAGCTTGGGCTTGTAAAACAATTGCTTGAGTCACTTGTTCAACGGGATGATTCTGACAAGTTTCTTCAAAATAAGGAATCAAATCAACGGGGTTCGCTGCGGCCAAAGCTTCCCAAGTGTTAATGTTGAGTTGTTTTAAAGCATGATAACGAGTAGGGGTGACTCCGGGCAATAGAGAAAGGTGACGATTTGCTGAGGCGATCGCATAACAACTGTCATACCATTGGCAAGTTTCGCAAGGATGACGGCTGATAAAAACTTCTGGTTCGGTGGCGGTTTGCAGCATTTGCAAACAATCGAAAAAAGTTTGCTGCATCAGGTTCAGCCATTTGGTCACATCGACAAAATAATGTCCTTTCTCCCGTAAAATTAAGCCAGCATCGGGCAATAACCCTTGAATGGCCGCTAGTAACTGGGCATGAAAAGCGCCAATCATTTGATAATCGCGCTTGGGTCGTTTGCTAAACTTAATATCAATGGGTTGGTAATACCAATCTCCCAAGTCAGAAGCCCCGGTTTTTTTCATTAATAAGCTGGGAAAACTGACTAAAGTCACGCCGTCTAAGTCTCCCAGCAACCAAATCGGCATTTCCCGATGAGAAAAACTCATCGGTTCGGCAACGGAGGATAAGGCAGAAACTTCCTGGAATGGGTGGGCGTCAACTAGCAGCACGCCGTTAGCAATGCAGTCAACTCCTTGTTTCATTAGGTCTAAGGTAGCCTGGGCGCCGCTAGACCAGTCCCCCGGTTGATACAAGGGTTCTTGATAGGCCACTTGATCTAGAATGCTTTGGCGGTAAGCATAACTATCTTGATGGATTTTTTCCATCAGATCGCTTAAGGGCGACTGTTCGCTCGGATTGCCATAAAGGTTCATATATGATTTTCTTTGGCAGCGTTGATAATTAAAGAGAATTTTGTCAGTGATTAGCATGAAGTTGGGATGATGGGATTGACCCGCGATCGGATAGTAATAACACAGAGAGAATCTCTTTCCAGCATAAACGCGATCGCCTGCACCAAACAAAACTGATGGGATTGATTTTCTGGGGAGCAAAACAGGGAATAATCTGGAATGAGGGAGGATCAGATCGCTCCTGATGGTTTATTTTATAAGTTAGGCGATCGGCGTTTGAGATCGGAGAAAGAGACAAGTCAGCAAAGAAGCTGGACAAAATAAACAAAAGCATTCTCATGGTGACAAATGTCTCTAGTACCAATCAATCCAGACCATTAAATCACCAATAAAGCACGAATCTTTAATTAATGAATGATTATGTCTATGCAATTGCAACCCAAATCCCCGACGGATACTCTGATCAGTCGCTATATTAAGGCTCTAACTGTTGTGGCACTGCTTTTAATCGCTGGACAGGTCAGCATTCAATTTTCTACGAAACGTCAGTATAGTGATGCGGCGACGATCAACATTGCGGGACGGCAACGGATGCTCAGTCAACGACTGACCAAAGCCACCCTAGCCATCCAAACCAGCAAAGATCCGGCGATCGCGGGGTCTTATCTGCAAGAACTTCAAACCGTCGTGGATCTGTGGGAAACATCTCATCAAGGCTTGCAACATGGGGATGCTTCCTTGGGTTTGACGGGAAACAACAGTGCCAAAGTGAAGCAAATGTTTGCCGAAATTGCCGTTGCCCATACCACAATGCTCGATGCGGCTAAAAGCATATTGAAGCTAGGCAAAACTAACAGGAATTCTCCCGCTGAATCCCCAAATTTCTCGATTTTTCTCGCCAAAATTATCAACCATGAAGCGAATTTTCTTCAGGGAATGGATGCGATCGTGCATCAATACGAGGAAGAAGCCCAAGCCCGGGTAACTAAAATCGTTCAGATTCAATGGTTATTACTCAGCATCACCTTGTTGGTGTTGCTGTTAGAAGCTTTTTTGATTTTTTATCCAGGGGTAAGGGAGATCGACGAATATATTACAGAAATTGAAGCGGCCAAAACCGAAGCTGCTGAATTATCCGCACAATTAGAATCTCAAAATATTGAACTGGAAAGCAGTTTAGAGCAGGCATACTCCGCAACCCGAATCAAATCAGAGTTTGTGGCCAATATCAGTCACGAACTCCTGACACCGATGAATGCAGTGCTGGGGATGACCAGTTTGTTGCAAGCAACACCACTAAATTATCAGCAACAAGAGTTTGTCGCCACCATTCATCAAAGCGGTGGCATTTTATTACAAATGATTAACGATATTTTGGATTTCTCCAAACTCGAAGCCGGTCAGTTGCAGTTAGCTCATCAGTCATTTGACTTGCGCCAATGTATTGAAGAGTCCCTCGATATGGTGGCGGTGAATGCAGCCCTGAAAGGAATTGATTTGGCTTATCAAATCGAGACACCCACATCTACTCATATTTTGGGGGATTATGCTCGGTTGCGACAAATTTTAGTCAATCTTTTGGCCAATGCGGTGAAATTTACGGAACAGGGAGAAATTTTGGTTTCTGTCAGTTCGGTGGATTTGGGGCATTGGTCATTGGAAAGCAATCAAACCAACAGTGGATCAATCCCATCCCAACGTTACGAAGAAATTCAATTTTCTATTAGAGATACGGGCATTGGAATTCCCGAAGCTAAAATTAATCAACTATTTCGTTCTTTTTCCCAATTAGATAGCTCGAATGTCCGAGAATATGGAGGAATGGGTTTAGGTTTGGCGATTTGTAAGCGCTTGATCCAACGGATGAACGGAAGACTCTGGGTAGAAAGTCAATTAGGAGTGGGTTCAACGTTTAGTTTTACAATCACTTTTGGGGTTCTGGACAATCCTTCTGATTCTCTGAATCAATGGCAGCCAGCTTTGCAAGGAAAACGGCTATTGATTGTCGATCCACATCAATTCAGTCGAGAAATACTGCGCCAGCAAACCGAAAGATGGGGGATGATTGTTACAGCAGCGATCAAGGGAATTGAAGCTTTGCAATTAATTCAACAAGGACATGAGTTTGATGTGGCATTTGTGAATATGCTGATGCCACAGATTGATGGACTGTCTTTAGCCCGTTTAATTCATCAGGATAAATATTTACCGCATCTAAAAATCGTGATTATGAGTGCTATGGATTGTCCGGTGAAGTTACCGGATATCGATTGGTTTATTTGTTTGACAAAGCCGATTAAATTGACTCAAGTTTATCAAGTGATGATGGATTTGTTTGTGCCATTACCGACGATAAATCCCCCCAATAAACCACCGGACGAAAAGGCACAACCTGATAAGTTAGCTGATCGCTTACCATTGCGAATTTTGCTGGCGGAAGATAATGTGGTGAATCAAAAAGTTGCTTTGCGAATTTTACGCACTTTGGGTTATCAGGCTGATGTAGCTAAAAATGGTTTAGAGGCGATCGCGGCCTTGGAAGAAAAACCTTATGATTTGGTACTGATGGATGTACAAATGCCCAAGATGGATGGACTGGAAGCCACTCGCCAAATTTGTTATCAATGGGCAGAGGGCAATACTCATAATTATGCCACGAAAAAAAAACCTTGGATTGTTGCTATCACCGCAGGGGGAACTAATGCCGAACGCACGAAATGTTTAGAAGCAGGCATGGATGATTATTTGAAAAAGCCGATTAATATTGATTTATTACAAACAGTATTAGAGCAGTTAAGTGAGCGATCAAATTCTACTGATTCTCAGACTATCACCGCCGATATATTGGTAGCAAATCAGTCTGGTTTATCAGCGAATTCAGAAAAATTAAATTTGAATAATATTGTTAAAAATGAGTTACAAACAGAAATAAATTATGATGAAATTGCCAGCATAGATTGGACTGTGCTGGAAAATTTACGCCAAGAATTAACCTCGGAAGAAAATAATGATTTGATAGGAAAATTTATTGATTTTTTTTTAGAAGATACTCCTTCGTTAATAGCCACGATTAAACAATCGATTAAAACTGAAGATTCTGCCCTATTCAGATATGCCGTGCATACGTTGAAAGGTAGTACAAAAAATTTAGGAATTAGAAAAATGTATCATTTGTGTTTTACCCTGCAAAAATTAGGCAATGAAGGTTTTTTATTGAAAGCAGAAAAAGCATTTTCTGAGTTAGAAGCTGAATTTTATTGCGTGAAATCTATGTTTGAAGCCTATAAAGGATAATCAGGGCGATCGCCCTTGCTCTCAAACAACGAATAACGAATAACTGTCATACATATGAACCTATTCAGCGGTCAGCTATTAGCTATCAGCTTTTCAGTTTTTTGTACTTGGGCTATTGGCTGTTACCCAACATCACCAAGGAAAGAGTAAACAGTAGAGTAAATAGTGTAGAGTTATCATCGGATTGTGGACTATCCTGATTCATATATAGATAGATAGGAGATGAAATTATGGAAAATATCAAACAAGAGGCGATCGCGGTTTTAACCAAACTTGACCAAACCGCAGCATATAGCCAACTGAAAACCCCAAGTCAATAAACCGGCTTTTTTAGATAAATTTATGTTGCTTAATTTCTTTGGTGGGATAAAAAACAGGTTTATAACCCATAGGTATTTTTTTGCTTCAAAGGGTTAAAAATAAGTAAAGCAATAGTTAAATTTAATCTTTGATTAAAGAAAAGAGCAAATTTGCGTTTTTGCCAATAAATTTGATAAAATTCAATATTAAGATTAAGCGATGAATCTAAAGAAAAAATTATATTTGTATATTTGAGGTTTACTTATGGTCGGATTAACTTTCCCCGCTCCTTGCCAGACTTATCCGTCACCAAATTCTCATCAGGGAGCGATCGCTCCCTCATCCCCAGAGAAAGAATTACACTTAGACTCAACCATTGACCAACTAGAGCTTTATGATTTTCAAATCGACTGGGAAAAACCCGGTCAAGAAGTCGCCCAAGTTTTTTATAGCAATCCATTAATTCCAGGGGTAATTTTAAGCGATCGCAACCAATTAGTCGGTATAATTTCCCGGTGGAAATTCTTAGAACACATGAGTCGGCCTTACGGAATAGAATTATTTTCCCGCCGACCTTTAAAAACTTTACATAAGTTTACCCAATCGGAGTTTTTCGTATTTCCCGCAAACACCTTAATTGTCATGGCTGCCCGTCGGGTGTTACAGCGATCGCCGGAACTCCTCAATGAACCGATTATCGTTGAATTAACGCCCGGATGTCACCGAATATTGGATGTGCATCAACTCTTAGTCGCCCAATCACAAATTCATGAACTCGCCACCAAAGTAATCAAAGAACAAAATAAAGCCCAACTGATTCAAACCGAAAAACTCGCCAGCTTAGGTCAAATGGTTGCCGGAATTGCCCATGAAATTAGGAACCCAGTTCAATGTATTAGTGGCAACATTGGCTTTTTAGTCAACTACATTAAAGACTTACTAACCCTAGTCAATACATACAAACAAGAGTTATCAACGGAACCGGAAGCAATTCTCAACCTCAAAGAAGAAATAGAGTTTGATTTTTTACAAGAAGACTTGCCAAAAGTGATGCAAACCCTGGACGTAGCCACTAATCGCTTAACCAAAATTATCGACGGCATGAGAAACTTTTCGCACATGGATGGCAACCAAAGTCAACCGGCCAATCTGCATGAATGTATAGACAGCACCCTATTAATTTTAAACAACCGCATCAGAAAAGGCATTAAAATCAACAAAAACTACACAGAATTACCAGAATTCAACTGCTACTCTGGGCAAATCAGCCAAGTCTTAATGAATCTAATTGTCAATGCCTTAGATGCCTTAATGGAAAAAGTCGAAAAGCCTGCCACCGAAGATAGCTGGCAACCAACCATTGAAATTACCACCGCTAGAAAAATCATTAACCAAAATCATTGGATTTCCATTAAAATTGCCGATAATGGCCCTGGCATCAAACCAGAAATTCAGCAACGAATTTTTGACAACTTCTTCACCACCAAGCCAGTCGGGAAAGGAACCGGATTAGGATTAGCCATTAGCCATCAAATTATCACGGAAAAACACCGTGGTCAGTTGAACTTTACCTCAACCTTGGGGATGGGCACTGAATTTGAAATTTTACTACCGTTAACTTAAATTTGTCATTCGTTATTCCTAACTTTTCCTCCACCCCCAAACAACCAACCAACAACCACCAACCAATAACCACCAACCAACAACCAAAAACAAAGGCCCGTAGCGCTGTCCTGCTACGGGTCTTAAAATATCGCCCATTTGCACACGCCCTCACATTTAAGTCAGGGTTTAGCTTAAAATTAAAGTCGTATTTTACCAATTAAACTACCGGGGCAAGTTGGAGCCCCAGGCTGGAGATGAGCCAGCATCTCGACACTGGAATAACCCAACGATTGTTTAGGCGATCGGCGATGAATATTTAACTTAGAGTAATAAGCTGATTTTGAATTTGTACGGGACGCCGCCTCTACCAATTGGGCTACCCCGGAGTCCAGAAACCGGGTTTCTTAATTTAAACTCTGATTTTCGGCATAAATTAAAGCAGAAACCCGGTTTCTTGTGCAGGGGTAGGAGTCGAACCTACACTGTAACGTCAGTACGGTTTAAGTTAAAGGTTTAGCTTTAGCTTGTACTCTCATATCATCATAGCTTAAATTATCAAAAAATACAAGAAAATCTAGATATTTTTGTCAAATTTGACAAAAATTTTTCAGGCATAAAAAAGCCCACTATCGTGGGCTCCTTGCAGAATAAATTTGCTCTAATAACATAAGGCCGCGATTCGCTTTGATCGATCCGCTTTGCGGAATAGCCTCATTCAATTTTCGGAGCAATTATCCAAAAAAATCAGGAAAACAGATAATTAAAAATTCTGTCTCCAACTCTCTGTTCTTCCGCTTCAGCATTATTTGCTTCTTCCCGGGCAAACTTAACCGCTTGTTGTAACTTTTCTAAGCGATTCAACAACTCGTGAATCCGTTGGGCTGGTAAAGCCCCAGAAAATTTTACCGTCCGCCAATAGCCAATCGTCACATCCTCATAATAAACCTCAACTTGGGCTGGGTGATGTTCCGTCGCCTCCGCTTTAACGTGGTTACGCGGCATCTTAAAAGTCTTCAAAGTTTGCACAGGTTCGGTAGCCCAACAATCAGAATTTGGATCGAACGTCCAACGCTCGGAAGCATCAAGAATTGGTAACTTTTTAATAAAAGCGTGTAAATCTGATAACTGCTTTTCTAGAAACAGTAAATAACTCACCGGCACTTGGGTTAACAACGTTTGACCATTCACCACCACATCAGCCCGTGCATGGCAATTAGTCCAGTCTTTAGTTGCAGTAATATCAAAAAGTTTCGTCAAAAATTCTCGGGTTTCGTGAATAATCTCATCTGCCGTCACCTGAACTTTATTTGACTCTGGGGGAAGTTGTTCACCTTCTTCATCTTTTGGTCGATAGGTGCGACTAATCCCAGAAAATAACGAATACTTTTGCAGTGTCCGTTGAGTTTCGGCTACTTGCTGAACCGACTGGCTTTTAATTCCTTTTTCTATCGCAATAATCTGATTTAATTTTGCCATTATTCCATCTCCTGTTTATAAATTAATTTAGATATTTTATCATTATTGTTAAATAACGATAAAATTTTAGTCTAATATTTATTCCCCAATTGTTTTTTGTTGTTGAATGGTTAATTATTACTGAATAAAAAAATAAATATTGCTTATAATTAATTGCTTATAATTTAATAATTAGACAGAAAAATATCTTGTTAATTAAAACCAGAAAAATTTTCTAATCTCACTCTAATCAACCAATCATTGAGTAAAATTTTAGAACTTCGTTCATTCGGTAAGTGACTTTTATCATAAGCTTTTTCTAATTCCCAGGAAAGTCGCTGAAATTCTGATTCGTAGAAGCCTAGGTCAAGGCAAGGACAGATTTTTCCAATGACTCGGTTTTTCTCGCAATTAAATCAGCAATATAACTGAGATTAAACTCTTGATTTAATTCGATAATATTTGCTTCTATTTTACCAGTTTGCATTAAATAAATCCCGGTAAGTAAAACTCGGAATACATAGAGTAGTGGCTTGATTTTGGGTGGATTGTCTTGTGCAAACAATTTCCATTGGTTCCGAGCAAATCCCAGATAATGATGGGCGTGGTGACGAGTTATAAAACTTTTGGCTAGTTCTTTGATTTCTTCGGATGCCGGAGTGTGGATCACCCCCAGAGGTGAATACAAATGTTCTAAAACATAGCCATTTTTTTTCAGAAAAAGTCCAAAAATTTTTTTGATTTCGTGAGTGACTAAATCAACTGGTAATCCATGTTCTTGAACTTCACAGATTTCTATGGTTTCTTTTGGGGGATTTAATCCAATAATTTCCCGGATGGGTAAAATATGCACCCCCCGTAAATCATAATCCGAATCCGCCGATGAAAATCCATATAAATGTGAGCCACTAATGGTTATAAATAGCAAAGGATAGGGCTGACGATTAAGCACTTTTAATAAATCCTGATTTTTATGATTCATCTATTTTAGTTTTAGTTATTTGTTAGACAGTTATTTGTTCTTGGTTCTTTGGGGGTTGGCGAGTTCAGGAATAATCAAGCTGGTTTGATATCGCGATCGCCAGTTTAAACCGCTCTTGAATTGCATCAAATCATCTTCCGACCAAGCACCTTCCGACCAAGCACCTTGCGACCAATAGACCGTCTCAACCATAAAATCGTGCTTTTATGTGCTGGTTATGTGCTGGAAGGCTATGTATTATTATGTAGCACATACTGTATTATGTCAACCCCATTAGTCAAGTAAATCTAAAAATATGCGATCGCTTTTCCAGCAAAATTCCCTCTATGTCGTACAATGCTTTGCCAAACTCAAACAGGTTCAGCCAACCCAAACAACCAACAACCACCAACCAATAACCAATAACCAACAACCAACAACAAAATTATGTGTCGCTTACTCGGCTACTTAGGGCAACCAATTTCCCTCGATCGCCTACTAAACCAACCAGAACACTCTCTAATTGTTCAAAGCTATCAGCCGCGAGAAATGACTTCTGGAGTCGTCAATGCTGATGGCTTTGGCATTGGCTGGTATCACTCAACCGCAGAAACCGACCCCTTTATATACAAAAACATCCTACCCATCTGGAGTGACATCAACCTCCCAGAACTCAGCGGCTACATCCAGTCAGGCTGCATACTTGCTAATATTCGCAGCGCCACCGCCGGACAACCCGTAGACCTGAGTAACTGCCAGCCCTTCAAGCATGGCCGTCTTCTTTTCACCCACAACGGATTTATTGAAAACTTCCGCCAAACTCTCTACCGACCAATTCGCGATCGCCTCAACGACACCGCCTACCAACTCATACAAGGCAGCACCGACTCAGAACATATCTTTGCCCTATTCATCCACCACTTACAAACTCGCAGCAATGCCCATAGCCCCCAGCAACCTGCCAACATTGCTCAAATCACCGCAGCCCTGAAAGACACCATACACAGCCTTAACCACCTAGCCAACTCAAACCCCACCAAAATATCCGCCAACCTAATCATCAGCAACGGACGGGAACTTGTTGCTACTCGCTACTCCCTAGGTGCCACACCCCCAACCCTTTACTGGTTATCTCACCATAACTCCTTTCCCCACTCTGCCATCATTGCCTCAGAACCCTTATTCATTGGGGATTGGCATCTCTGTGCCCCACAAAGTTTTCTCACCATCACAGAAAATATGGAGACCCATGTCCTACCCATCTGAGTCCAACCTATCCACCCAGTCATCGCCCACCCAGTCATCGCCCACCCAGTCATCGCTTACCCAGTCATCGCTTACCCAGTCATCGCGATCGCAAATCCGGGAAGCAATGCAGCAATGCCGCGCCAGCACCCTAAAAATTTTTGCCTCCTTAAATAATGAAATATTTTGTCAGCACATCCACCCCGACTTCAGTCCCGTAGGCTGGCACCTAGGTCACATTGGCCACACCGAAGCCTTATGGTTGCTCCAACATTGCGCTCAACAGCCACCGATGTTTCCTCAATATCATCAACTTTATGCTGCCGATGGCTTACCGAAAAATCAACGAATTAACCTGCCCACCTTAGCAGAAACCTGCCAAAACCTAGAACTCATTCGGCAAAAAGTCTTGCAGTACCTAGAAATTGCGCCTATAGACAGTCAAGAAAGGCTTTGGCACTTCATCGTCCAACATGAAAGTCAACACTGTGAAACTATTTTGTTTCTGCTACAACTCCAAAAGAACCAGACAAGAAACCAGGTTTCTGACTCGGTTTCTGAACCCGTCCTGGACGAAATGATAGAAATTCCTGCGGGTGAATTTGCCCAAGGGTCAAATGCGATCGCCGCCCTCGACAACGAGCGCCCCCGTCATCTTCAGTATTTGCCCACATACTACATCGATCGCTACCCAGTAAGCCGAGGTCAATATCGCCAATTTATCGGCGATGGAGGCTACCAAAATCCTGAATTTTGGTCAAAAGAAGGATGGCAATGGCGCCAAGCAGCACAAATCACCGAACCCCTATACTGGACGAAACCGGATTTCTCTGAAATAAAGCCGGTTTCTGACTCCCTCGATCTCCACCCAGTCTGTGGCGTCAGTTGGTATGAAGCCGAAGCCTACAGCAACTTCGTCGGCAAACGACTACCCACGGAAGCGGAATGGGAAAAAGCCGCCTGTTGGAATCCAAAAACCCAACAAAAGCAAATCTATCCCTGGGGCAAAGAACCCCCTCAACCGCACCTTTGTAACCACAATCGTTCTCTTAACTCCCCCTTTAATCCCCCCACCACCCCAGTCGATGCCTACCCACAGGGCATCAGTCCCTACGGCTGCTATGACATGATGGGCAACGCCTGGGAATGGACAGCCAGCAAATTTGCCGGATATCCAGGTTTTGAAGCTTATCCCTATCCGGGATATTCCATGACATATTTTGACAATCAACACCAAGTCCTTAGAGGCGGTAGTTGTGTCACTCGTCCTTGGGTTATTCGGGGCAGTTTTCGCAACTGGTATCAGCCTTGGATTCGGCAAATCTTTGTCGGATTTCGCTGTGCCAAATAAAAAGAGAGGGTGTAGGGAAAAGTGAAAAGTGAAGAGTGAATAGTGAAGAGTGAAGAGGGAAAAGTGAATAGTGAAGAGTGAATAGTGAAGAGTGATATTTTTTTTGTACGGGCGTCCTTGCGAAGCATAATCCGTCAGGCTATATGGCCAGAAAGCCCCTACCACTTTTCACTTTCCCCGTTCCACGCCACTTGCTAGACTTGGGGAGACCCCAAGATCGCAGTGGCTCCTGATAACCGTTCCCCGTTCCCCAACAAACAAAGAATCCCTACCCAACAAATAACATTTCATAAAAAACGGTCAAGAGCCGCCTTTAATTCTTCAATTTCCTGTTCTATATTCCCTTCAAGAGCGGCTCTGGCAATACAATCCGTTAAATGTTCATCCAGAATCACCCTAGCCACCTTATCCAAAGCCCCTCTGACTGCCGCAATTTGAATCAACACTTCTGGACAAGGACGCGACTCTTGAACCATTGTTTTAATCCCCCGAATATGTCCCTCAATTCGGGATAATCTATTAACAATTGACCGCAAAGATTCCTCACTATGAACATGAACATGAGAGGAATCAGACCTTTTTTCGTCCACACCGGCAATTTCCCCGTCTTTTTCTTGATTTTCCTCGTGTATATGATTCTTCTGATTGTGGTCATGGTGATTCATGGTGATTTAGACAGTGAAAAGTTAAGAGTGAAAAGTGAAAATTTAAGAGGGAAAAGTTAAGAGGGAAAAGTTAAGATTAAAGAGTGAAAAGTGAAAATTTAAGAGTGAAAAGTGAAAATTTAAGAGTGAATAGTGAAAAGTTAAGAGTAAAGAGTGAATAGTGAAAAGTTAAGAGTGAAAAGTTAAGAGTGAATAGTGAAAAGTTAAGAGTGAATAGTGAAGAGTGAATAGTGATATTTCATTTCACTCTTAACTATTCACTCTTTACTCTCTGCAAGTTGGGTTGAGGCACGAAACCCAACCTACGTCTATTTACTCTTCACTATTTGCCCAACGAATTACATATCGTCGTCCTCATCGAAATCATCATCAAAGAAATCGTCATCCTTATCATCTAAATCCTCATCATCAAGGATTTGTGGCAGCAAATCTTCATCGCTGTCAACAATCGATACAAACCGAGACGATCGCCCTGCTCGCCGACCTTTTTGGCTGGTTTTCCCGCGTCCCTTAGACTTGCGAGTCGTCGCCGAACTTCCCAAGTCAAATTCTGACTCTTCGTCGTAACTCAAAGTCGAAAACCGATTTTTTCCGGGTTCTTCGCCTACCAAGGTCAGCCCAGACTCATCTTCCGCCCAAGCGCCATAATTGCGGGCTGTCTGGTCGTCTAGCAAGCCGGTCTGGTCGTCATCAAAGTAATCTTCGATAATATCCTCATCGTCCGGTTCCACATCGATCGCACCAGCAAGTTGGTCATAAGCGTTGTAGCCCGTACCAGCGGGAATCAACCGCCCGATAATCACGTTTTCTTTCAAACCGCGCAGCCAGTCGGACTTACCTTCGATCGCCGCCTCAGTCAGAACGCGGGTAGTTTCTTGGAAAGAAGCTGCGGAAATAAAGCTATCGGTATTCAACGAAGCCTTAGTAATCCCCAACAGCATTGGCGTATATTCTGCCGGGGCGCCGCCAGTGATCGACATTGCCTCATTCACCTGTTCCACCTGACGTAGTTCGATCAATTCTCCCGGCAACATGGTGGTATCGCCGCCGTCATCAATCCGCACCTTATTGGTCATCTGGCGCACAATCACCTCAATATGCTTATCGGAAATATCAATCCCCTGAGACTGATACACCGACTGCACCTCATTCACCAAGAAGTGCTGCACTCGTTCAAAGCTGTTCAACGCGGCTTCAAAATTCCCCACTTGTTCCCGCTGCCAGTTAAACAAAATTTCTAGCAACTCATGGGGATTAATTGGCCCATCAGTCAGGGCTTCCCCAGCGGCAACTAATTGATGGTCTGAAACGATCGCATTCAACCCGGGGCTAATGGGATACTCTGTCACCGTGCCATCATCTTCGATGACTTTGACCTCGACATTTTCATCCTGGTCATAGACCACCTCTGTAGTACCGGGGCGCTTGGCCAACACGCAAGATTCTTTGGGTTTGCGGGCTTCCAGCAATTCCTCAATCCGAGGCAAACCCTGGATAATATCCCCGGTCTTACCCCGTTCAAACACCAGCAACACCAGGTTATCGCCCCGCTGTACCAGTGCCCCATCATCCACGTGCAACACCGCACCAGAGGACACCCGATAGGGACGGCCTTCTCGCAGCAATAGCTGATAGCTGCCCCCCGAACTGCCCCCCGAACTGCTGCCCGAATCCGTCGCCGACGGATTAACCTGTAAAACTTCCCCAGAAATCTCCGCAGGCACGCCCGGGGCAATTTCGGTTCCGGCCACCACCAGGTCGCCCACTTTTACTTTAGGTTTAGTCGGCACGGAAATAGTTTTTTGGTCATCTGATCGCATCACCAAAATCCGGCGCACAGCTTCCGCCCCTTGACGAATACCGCGCACCACCCCAGCTTCCTTACCTAAAATTTCTGTCCGCGCTACACAGGCACCCGGCTCAATTTGGTCGCCATCTTTCACCAATAAGCGAGTGACGGTGCTGCCGCTGGTGGCATCGGCCATCACATCCCGACGAATCACCAATGATTCCAAAATCACCAACTGTAGGCGCTTGATAGTTTCATCTTCTTCATCGGGGACAATTTCAATGTCGGCGGCCAATTGAGCCACATCTTTGCCAATTTCCAGCACCAACTGAGTTCGCAGCAGTTCCAGTCCTTCTACGGACTTAACCCGATCGCCATCCTTGTAGGGAATCCGCTGCACCGAACGCAACTGAATCTGCGATCGCCCGGTACTATCGGCGATCGACTCTTGGGACGGCACCGACGGCTCGTCGGGAACCGCAAACTCTTCTACCTTGCGGAGCAAGATAGCTGCCCCTTCGGTAGTTTCCACATATTCCAAATAACTCAGGTTTTCTGCCACCAGTCCGGGCAGAACTTCCTCACCCGCTTGGGCGAACTGACCATCCAGGTTCATCATCTCCTCTGGGTCATCGGACATATGAATTGAACCGGGCTTAATAATCACCTCGCGCAGAATATCGTTTTTCTGGACAATTTCCACTACCCCATTATTTTGGCAGTAGATATCCTTAACAATCTCTGTGCCGGCTTCCACATATTGACCTTCTTCCACCTGCAACAGAGAGATATCCTTATTCACCTCATGGCATTCTTCGGGAATCCACAACAGCGTACCCCCTTTGACCACCTCATAACCCTGTTTGGCTTTACCCCGCTTGGCCACTTCCACCCCGGCATATTTAATCATGCCGCCGGTTTGGGTGCGATAGGTATTGTCAATCAGTTCGGCCACCACTTGCCCAGAAAGAACCTTAGTCCCTGGGGCGGCTTTGAGAGAAAATAACTGCTCGTGGACTGTTTCGATCATGTACATTTCCCGACCAGCGGAAGATTCCTCTCTGACTTTCGCTTGGTCGAGCACCACCGAAGCGGTAATAATTTCCACCTCGCGGGGGATTTCTCCTTCTGGACATTCCGCAGGCAGTCGCACCACCCCGCCATTTTCCGTAACCAGCTTAGTTTCGGCCAAAGTAGTGCCATAAGCCACCTGATCGCCATTTTTCACTACTGGCTCTGCCCCTGGGGGTAAATTGTAAACTTCCCCGGAGAGAACCCACAGCAAACCACCGCGCTGGGCAATCCGGGTGGAGTTTCCTTGGCGGTCAACTTTTTCTTCTGGCACCACATCGGCGAACAACACCTCTCCAGACAAATCCGAGGCCACATCCTTAGTAGCTTTTTCTGTATTTTTCCGGGCGGTGCGTCCCGAAAAAGGCACTTCCGCCAAGATTTGGTCACTGATTACGGCGCCGCCATCTTTGACTAAAATTGTTGTCCCTTGGGTTACGGTGAAACTTTGTTCCTCTGCATTTCCTGCCCCTACCACCACGATTTCCCCAGTGAGATTTTCTACCACAAAGGCATCATCTCCATGACGGGTGCGGAATGGTCTAGTCCGCAATTGTTTGTCATAGCGCAACGTTCCCGCCATTGGCGATCGCACCACGCGGGCTACTTCTCCGGTAAAGACCCCTCCGGTGTGGAATGTCCGCATAGTTAACTGTGTTCCTGGTTCGCCAATGGATTGGGCAGCAATAATCCCCACCGCTTCTCCCAGGTCTACCAAGTGAGCATGGGCTAAACTCCAGCCGTAGCAAGTTTGGCAGACCGACCGGGGCGATTCACAAGTTAGGGGCGATCGCAGCAATATTTCTTGCACCTTTGCCTTATCAATTACCCCAGCCAACTCTTGAGTAATCACCTGATTTCGGGCTACCAAAACCTCTCCGGTTTGGGGATGGAGCACATCTTTGCCCACCGTCCGCCCCAGCAGCCGGTCTTTCAAAGGAATCAAGATTTTAGAACCATCAGTCATGGCCCGCTGAACAATGCCGCGTTCCGTGCCGCAGTCCACCTCCCGGACAATCACATCTTGGGACACATCCACCAAACGTCTGGTCAAATACCCCGAATCTGCCGTCCGCAAAGCGGTATCCACCAAACCTTTCCGCGCCCCGTAACTGGAGATAATATACTCCGTCACCGTCAGTCCTTCGCGGAAATTAGTTTTAATCGGCAAATCGATAATTTCCCCTTGGGGGTTAGCCATCAGACCCCGCATCCCCACCAACTGCCGCACCTGAGAAATATTCCCCCGGGCGCCAGAAAATGCCATCATATAGACACTATTGAGCGGGTCAGAAGCGCGGAAATATTTCACCACTTCATCTTTCAAAGCTTCAGAGGTGCCATTCCAAGTATCAATTACCTTCTGGAATCGTTCGACTTCGGTAATTTCTCCTCGGCTATAACGGGCTTCGGTTTCAGAAATTTCCTGTTCTGCTTCTAGGAGTAATTTCCGTTTAGACGGCGGAACTTTTAGGTCATCTACACTAATAGAAACTCCTGCCTTTGTAGCGTAGTGAAATCCTAAATTTTTTAAGCAATCGGCCATCTGGGCTGAACGAGCCGTCCCATAATTAATAAAGGCTGAGGCCATTAACTTTTTTAGCTGCCCTTTATTAATAACTCGGTTGAGAAAACGGATTTTTTGCATCTTAATTCTCTTAAGTTCTCTTAGTTAGTTGTGTTTCCAGAAACCCTCCAGAAACCCTCCAGAAACCCGGTTTTTTTCCGAATTTCCAAGGCTGGGTTTCTAAGCCAAAATGCGGGCGATCGCCTGATTTAAGATAATCCGCCCAGGGGTAGTCAAAATATACTGAGAAGCTGGCCGTCCTTTAACTTCTCGAACTTGGCGAGACTTAATATAAGACGCAATCACCTGACCTGTAGCATCAGTAATTACCCGGGACAAACTGGTCAATTGCTCCACGGTGCCATCAGAGTGCTGTATTTGCTGGGGTGCTTCGGTCAACTGAGGCAACAAATTAATCTCTAACGGCATCCAATAAAGCTTTAACACCGTGCCATCTGGATACTGGGTAACTTCCGGTGGTTCTTCTGGCTTATCGGTTTCCATCTCCATCTCTGGGTCAACGCGCACCCAGACCAAAGTATGCAAAGAAACCTGTTTCTGGTCGTAGGCAACTTCCACATCATCCATATTGGCAAAATACTTGCCAGCACTTTCTTGACCCTGGGGATTATTTGCCGTCAAATAATAACAGCCCAACACCATATCCTGAGAAGGCGCCACAATCGGCTGACCTGTCGCTGGAGACATAATATTGTTACTAGCCAGCATCAACAAACGGGCTTCGGCTTGAGCTTCCAAGGACAAGGGGACATGGACAGCCATTTGGTCGCCATCAAAGTCCGCATTAAATGCCGGACAGACCAGGGGGTGCAACTGAATCGCTCGTCCGTCTACCAGCATCGGCTCAAAGGCTTGAATCCCCAAACGGTGCAACGTCGGGGCACGGTTTAACAGCACCGGATGGCCGGTAATCACATCTTCGAGCACATCCCAGACCGTTGGGTCGCCCCGTTGAATCAGTTTTTTCGCCGCCTTAATATTGTTCACCAGTCCTTGGCGAATCAACCGATGAATTACAAAGGGTTGGAACAATTCGATCGCCATTTCTCTGGGTAAACCACACTGGTGAATGGCCAGTTTTGGGCCGACCACAATCACCGAACGGCCAGAATAGTCCACCCGTTTTCCCAGGAGATTTTGCCGAAAACGACCTTGTTTCCCTTCAATAATGTCTGACAGGGACTTCAGGGGACGATTATTTGCCCCCACCACCGTGCGGCCCCGGCGACCGTTATCAATCAGGGCATCGACGGCTTCTTGGAGCATCCGCTTTTCATTACGGATGATAATCTCTGGGGCTAAAATCTCCTGCAACCGGGCGAGGCGATTATTGCGGTTAATTACGCGCCGATACAAGTCATTTAAATCACTGGTGGCAAAGCGACCCCCGTCTAACTGCACCATTGGGCGCAGGTCTGGAGGAATCACCGGGATATATTCCAATACCATCCAATCGGGGCAGCTACCTGTGGCAATAAAGTTATCAATTACCCGCAAGCGTTTAATTAGCTTTGCCCGTTTTTGGCCTTTGGAGTTGGCAATTTCTTCGCGCAAGGATTCGGCTTCTTGCTCCAAGTTCAAGTCTTGCAACAACCGCTGCACTGCCTCGGCGCCAATGCCTACTTCGATTCCGGCTAGGTCGGAATCTTCCACATACATTTCATCTTCAATCCGCATCCACTCGTCTTCTGTGAGTAGTTGCTTATAAGCCAGGTTTTCCGCGTTCCCCGGACTGAGGACGACGTAGGAGTTGAAATAGACGATTTGTTCTACGTCTCGTAGGGGCATATCCAGTAGGATGGACATATAGCTAGGTATGCCTTTGAGATACCAAACATGGGTGACGGGGGCGGCTAGTCTGATGTAGCCCATGCGGTGGCGGCGGACGCGGGATTCGGTGACTTCGACGCCACAGCGTTCACAGACGATTCCCCGGTGGCGTACTCTTTTGTATTTACCGCAGTGGCATTCCCAATCTTTTGCTGGGCCAAAGATTCGCTCACAGAACAAACCGTCCATTTCAGGTTTGAGCGTGCGGTAATTTATAGTCTCTGGTTTAGTGACTTCTCCGACTACTTGGCCATTGGGTAAAATGCGTTCGCCCCATTCCCGAATGCGATCGGGTGAGGCCAACCCAATTTTTACATAATCAAAGCGTTGCTCTAGTTTTGGCATAATTCGTCCTGCAATTACTTGTAAACCTCACCGTTTTTAATCTTCCGAATCATTCTGTCACTAACGCCATAAGCCTTAGCCAAATGAGAACCTTTTTCTCCTGCCGCCAATCGCCCTCTAATTTCATCAGCTATCTCCTTATTAAGTTTCGGCTTAACTACAGTTTCAGGAAAATAAAGTTTATTGATTTGGCCAATCCGAGCTACAGTGACACCATACATTTGCGCCAATTCTGTATGGCTATTTTTCATATATAACTGCCGCCTAATTTCCCAAATCTCTGACTCCGATAACTTTTGACTATGCTTGCAATATCGACCCTTTTTAACCGCATCTAAGGTATTTTCCGAGTAAGTCCCCTCAAATAGATGCTCAGGATTGATGCAGTTACGGACATCACAGGTGTGACAGGCGCAGT
Organism: Planktothricoides raciborskii GIHE-MW2; assembly: GCF_040564635.1. Lineage (NCBI taxonomy): Bacteria > Bacillati > Cyanobacteriota > Cyanophyceae > Oscillatoriales > Oscillatoriaceae > Planktothricoides > Planktothricoides raciborskii. Next base: position 2,962,216 of record NZ_CP159837.1, on the reverse strand, counting down.
ATCCCTGCTTTAGTGGTCTTCCTAACTTAGCCCAATCGATGAGCATAGCACTTTTTGCCCTGAACCCGCTTAACGCCGTAGCCATTACCATTGCCTGGGCCGATATAGATAATACAACCAGATTCGACTAATTCTCCTAGAAGTTGAGGAGGAACTGTGACATAATGGGACATATCAACGTTGGTCCTTAACTCGATACGTTGGTAACGCCTCAGCCGTGTTTACTGCGCGACTGGGGCATTTTAATAGGCATTTTAATCAGCATTTTAACTATACGGGGGGGCGGGTATGCAGATCGTACACAAGCCCAACTCCGCCGGTAAAATTCTTTCGCCCCATTCCCGAATGCGATCGGGTGAAGCCAACCCAATTTTTACATAATCAAAGCGTTGCTCTAGTTTTGGCATAGTTTGAATCTGTTCTTTGTTGGTGGTTGGTTGTTGTTTGTTGGTGGTTGGTGGTTGATGGTTATTAGTTGATTGTTCTTTTTTGGAAAGTTGGAAAGTTGATTGTTAGAAACTTGATTGTTAGTTGTTAGTTGTTAGTTGTTAGCTAAACGGTAGGGGTCGATGGGAGCTTCACAACTCCCACCTCCCATTCAGAACGGAGCGTGCCACTTTCGCGGCACTCCGCTCCTAGCTGCGCTTGCTAAACCAATAGCATCCTAATGGGGAAGTCGTTAAACGTTCCCGTTTGGCATAGCGTTCATCCTTTGTCCCTTTAAAATCACACCATGTCGTAAGCGACTGGTTTTGTGCGTCCTTTGGACTTACTAATAATCGCTAACTTCACAGCCGTGGCACGTCTGCATATCCACTGGCAAAACCGGCGGAAAAGAGCTTTCTTGCCACATCCCATTCCCAATATTTCATCCGCTTACACACTATCGCTACTTACCATTACTGGTAAGAGAAATATGGGTTTACTTCGTTCCCTAGTGGTGGTTGAATGCGCTTTTAGGGTCTTCCCTGTCCCCCTAGGTATTTCTGGGATTCCTTTGTGACTGACTTGTTAAATTCGTCACCTTTCCCTATGCCATTTTGGACGCAGCGTAACAAGCAGTTTCGCTACTTTTGTTTGGAGAGGATTCAAGCCGGGAATTCGCTCTCGCTGCCCATGAGCGCTTGACTTGCTGATTTTTCCCATCTGCTTAGGGATGATCAGCTTTCCTACCCGCTTCACGAGTAAAGATAGTGAATCTTTACCGTGGGGTGAGGTGTCTATGACCTCGGAGGAAAAACCCTCCGGGAATCTTTGTCTACAGGACTATCCTGTACACCCCCAGAGTTATGTAGGTCAGAACCTACACCAGACGCACGTTTTGGGTTTTATCCCTAGACTTTCCGCCTGAACGAATCGCACGGTAGGGGTCGATGGGAGCTTCACAACTCCCACCTCCCATTCAGAACGGAGCGTGCCACTTTCGCGGCACTCCGCTCCTAGCTGCGCTTGCTAAACCAATAGCATCCTAATGGGGAAGTCGTTAAACGTTCCCGTTTGGCATAGCGTTCATCCTTTGTCCCTTTAAAATCACACCATGTCGTAAGCGACTGGTTTTGTGCGTCCTTTGGACTTACTAATAATCGCTAACTTCACAGCCGTGGCACGTCTGCATATCCACTGGCAAAACCGGCGGAAAAGAGCTTTCTTGCCACATCCCATTCCCAATATTTCATCCGCTTACACACTATCGCTACTTACCATTACTGGTAAGAGAAATATGGGTTTACTTCGTTCCCTAGTGGTGGTTGAATGCGCTTTTAGGGTCTTCCCTGTCCCCCTAGGTATTTCTGGGATTCCTTTGTGACTGACTTGTTAAATTCGTCACCTTTCCCTATGCCATTTTGGACGCAGCGTAACAAGCAGTTTCGCTACTTTTGTTTGGAGAGGGTTCAAGCCGGGAATTCGCTCTCGCTGCCCATGAGCGCTTGACTTGCTGATTTTTCCCATCTGCTTAGGGATGATCAGCTTTCCTACCCGCTTCACGAGTAAAGATAGTGAATCTTTACCGTGGGGTGAGGTGTCTATGACCTCGGAGGAAAAACCCTCCGGGAATCTTTGTCTACAGGACTATCCTGTACACCCCCAGAGTTATGTAGGTCAGAACCTACACCAGACGCACGTTTTGGGTTTTATCCCTAGACTTTCCGCCTGAACGAATCGCACTAACAACTAACAACTAACAACCAAAGAATCCCTACCCACCAACTTTCCAACTAACAACAATCAACAATCAACAATCAACCAACAGCTAATTTTTAATCTTCCTCGTCCTCCGCAAAAGAAGTGGCAGAAATTGCCTCATAAGTAGGACGAGATGGGGTGCGGCGCTGATTGACATCGGCCATTAAATCGACTTCCACATCGCGGGAAGTGCCATCATCTGATGTGTCAACCTTATGCACAGCCACATCTAAACAAAGTGATTGCAGTTCTCGCATTAACACTTTGAAAGATTCTGGAGTGCCAGGGCGAGGAATTGCTTTACCTTTGACGATCGCATTCAGGGCTTCATTCCGACCTTGCATATCATCGGATTTCACCGTCAGAAGTTCTTGGAGGGTATAAGCAGACCCAAAAGCTTCCAAAGCCCACACTTCCATTTCTCCAAACCGTTGACCCCCTTGTTGGGCTTTGCCACCCAGGGGTTGTTGTGTCACCAAAGAATAAGGTCCGGTGGAACGAGCGTGAATCTTGTCATCCACCAAATGCACCAGCTTGAGCATATATGCTTTGCCCACGGTGACGGGGCGATCAAACGGTTCTCCGGTGCGGCCATCATAGACCACCATTTTGCCTGGGTTTCCCGGGTCGTAAACCCAATTTTTCCCTTTTTTACTGGCAGCTTCTTGCAATTTGCCATGCACAGTCTTCCGGGACATTTCCGCCCCGTACATTTCATCAAATGGTACGACTTTAAACCGAGCGTTGAGATTTTGGCCAGCCCAACCGAGCAAGCATTCAAAGATTTGGCCGACATTCATCCGGGATGGTACACCCAAAGGATTTAAGACGATATCTACTGGGGTGCCATCGGGCAAGTAGGGCATATCTTCATCCGGCAAAATTCGGGAAATAATCCCTTTGTTGCCGTGGCGTCCAGCCATTTTATCGCCCACTTGAATCTTGCGTTTTTGGGCGACATACACCCGCACCACCATGTTGGCGCCGGGGGGCAGTTCGTCCCCTTGTTCGCGGGTAAATACCCGGACATCGACGACGCGACCTTTTTCCCCATTGGGCACCCGCAGGGAGTTATCCCGCACATCCCGCGCTTTTTCCCCGAAGATGGCTCGCAGTAGTTTTTCTTCTGGGGGTTGGTCTGATTCACCTTTGGGGGTGACTTTACCCACTAAAATATCCCCGGATTCGACCCAAGCGCCAATGCGAATAATGCCGCCTTCGTCCAGTTGCCGCAGGGCATCTTCCCCGACGTTAGGAATTTCGCGGGTAATTTCTTCAGGGCCGAGTTTGGTCTGACGGGCTTCAATCTCGTACTTTTCCACGTGAATGGAAGTGTACATATCGTCATAGACTAAGCGCTCGCTAATTAGGATGGCGTCTTCGTAGTTGTAGCCTTCCCAAGGCATATAAGCCACGAGGATATTCTGACCCAAAGCTAGTTCGCCGCCTTCGGTGGAGGAACCATCGGCTAACACTTGGCCGCGCACAACTTGGTCGCCTTCATAGACCAGAGGCCGTTGATTTAAGCAGGTATCTTGGTTAGACCGTTGATATTTCTGGAGTTCGTAGGTAATCTCAGCTAATTGTGGCTGAACTATTGGTGAGATATTGGCAGGTTTCAGCAGTTGTCCTTTGATCAGGCTATCTGTGACTGATGCAAGTAGTTGCGCTAAGTCATTGATTAGCTGAGGAACTTGCTGAAGCAGTTTCCAGCCTCCATGTTGAAAAGTTGCTACAGCCTTCCAAGTAAATTCTACAAGTTGGTCAAAAACTTGCGTAGAAAGTATATCCTTCAAAACTCCAGCAATAGAACTCAGTGCTGGAAGCAAAATCCAGGCAGCAAAAGAACGAGCTAAAGCAATTTCTATTTCCGCTGGAGCCAAACCTGGTGGCAAGATATTTCCAACAGATTTAACCACCTCATAAATGCGATTACTGATGTACTTTTTGATCTGCTCAAAAAGCCAATCAATTACCTGTGTAAATTGTTCTTTCAGAAATTTGTTGGGAATTAAACCCAGTAAATGCTCTTTGAGATTATCAATCATCAAAGATGGGAAAGTAGTATCAATGTTTGATAACAACTTTGGATCAATGGTAGTTAGAGTAGATACTGCTATTCCACTACTGGCAGTAACTGCGGACATTGTGAGTTGTTGCATCACCATCCAAGCCAGTTTTTGACCAAGTAACTCAGAAGTTGCTTCCAAAACTTCATCTAGTTTTGGTTTGCCTGTGTTTACTTCAATCTTAGGAAGAGGCTGTACCCGAATTTGAGTCGCATCTACATAAGTAACAATACCATCGGTGCGGGAGACGATGACCATGCCAGAGTCCCGCGCGGCTTGGGTTTCGAGTCCGGTGCCGACTAGGGGGCGTTCCGGTTTGAGCAAGGGCACCGCTTGGCGCTGCATATTAGACCCCATGAGGGCGCGGTTGGCGTCGTCATGTTCTAGGAAGGGAATTAAGGAGGTGGCCACGGAGATGATTTGCACCGGGGAAATGGCCACATAGTCCACTTGTTCCGGGGTGGTGGTGGTGAAGTCTTGGCGATAGCGCACGGGTACGGTTTCCCCTTGGATATAGCCATTTTCATCAATGGGAATATCCCCTGGGGCGACGCGGCGATCGTCTTCTTCGTCAGCGGTCATAAAGATGGGTGCTTGAGAGCGATCGACTCGGCCATTTTTCACTGGATAAAATGGCGTTTCAATAAAGCCATAGTCATTTACCCGCGCATGGGTGGCCAAGGAGCCAATCAGTCCAGCGTTTGGTCCTTCTGGGGTTTCAATGGGGCAAATCCGGCCATAGTGAGACGGGTGAATATCCCGCACGGCAAAGCCAGCCCGTTCGCGAGTCAAACCGCCAGGGCCGAGGGCAGACAGCCGCCGTTTATGGGTCAGTTCCGCCAGAGGGTTGGTTTGGTCCATAAACTGCGACAGTTGGGAGGAGCCAAAGAATTCTTTAATCGCGGCGACTAAGGGTTTGGGGTTGACTAAGGAAGCAGGAGTTAAGGCATCGGAGTCAGAAACGGTCATCCGTTCCCGGATAATCCGTTCTAATCGATTCAGCCCCACGCGGACTTGGTTTTGCAGCAGTTCGCCAACCGAGCGGACACGACGGTTGCCCAAGTGGTCGATGTCATCGGTAGAACCAACGTCAAATTCCAGGTTAATCAGATAGTCGATCGCGGTGAGAATATCCTGGGGTGTCAGGACGCGCACGCTGTCGGGTATGGATAGGCGTAATTTGCGATTCAGCTTGTACCGACCGACTTTGCCCAAGTCATAGCGCTTGGGGTCGAAGAAGCGCGAGTCGAGCAGTTGTTGACCGCCAGAAACCGTGGGGGGTTCACCGGGACGCAGCTTTTTATAGAGTTCCATCAGGGCTTCATCTTCGGTGTATTGCCCTTCTTTTTCGATGGTTTTTTGGTAATACTCTGGGTGACGCATGGTGTCGAATATTTCGTTATCCGTCAGCCCCAAAGCTTTGAGTAAAATATGGGCAGACAGTTTCCGAGTTTTGTCAATCCGCACCCAGACAATATCGTTTTTATCCGTCTCAAATTTCAGCCATGCCCCTCGGTTGGGGATCAGGCTGGCGTTGTAGCAGCGCCGACCATTTTTGTCGGTTTCTGATTTGTAGTAAACCCCAGGGGATCGCACAATTTGATTGACGATTACCCGTTCGGCTCCGTTGATAATGAACGTGCCCCGTTCAGTCATTAAAGGCAGGTCGCCGATGAAGACTTCCTGCTCTTTAATCTCGCCTGTTTCTTTGTTAATTAAGCGAGTTGGCACATACATTTGTACCGCGTAGGTGGCATCACGGCGTTTTGCTTCATCTACATCGTATTTGGGGCGCTTCAGTTTATAATTTTTGCCGATAAAATGAAGTTCCAGCTTGCCCGTATAGTCCGCAATGGGGGAAAAACTTTCTAGTTCTTCTATGAGTCCCACTTCAAGAAACCACCGAAAGCTGGCTCTTTGGATTTCGACCAAATCTGGTAACGTGAATGCCGGTGTTCTGTAGGTCTGATTATCCATTATTAGTGAACCGTTCCAAGAGTAAATTCGAGTGCAGGTTGTGGTGTGCGATCGTAGACTTCTATAGAGATTTACCAATCAATGAGCGGATATTGACAGATTGGCAAATCCGTTTAACTCAAATAGAGAGTTTCTTAGGAGAGAGGAGAGAGAGTTTCTTAGGATAGAGTTTCTTAGGAGAGAGGAGAGAGAATAAACATAACCATACTCTTTGCTATTTCCTCTTTGCTATTTCCTCTTTCATTAGCATCTCTTTCATTAGTACCTTTTTTGGGTTATTTAGCCAGCAAATAACTAGACACTTTTAAAGGTTCTGGCTTAGGGGAAGACTAACTGTTATGGTTGGTGGTTGATGGTTGGCGATTGTTTAATTAGTGTCTTAATTAGCTGTTATCATAAAATCAGTTATCGGGAACTTGACTCGCCGACGATCGGAGTCCAAACAATTCTTCTGCATTTTTGGTAGTTTGTTCAGCTAAAGTTTCTAAAGTAACATTCCTGAGTCTCGCCACTTCTTCAGCGACATATCGAACGTAAGCAGGTTCATTCCGTTTTCCCCGTTTGGGAACTGGAGCCAGAAAAGGACAATCGGTTTCGATCAGGAGGCGATCGCAGGCGATCATCTTTGCCGAGGCTTGCACCTGATGGGCATTTTTAAAAGTGACAATGCCACTAATGCTTACATACAATCCCAAGTCCAAAAACCATTGGGTTTCTTCTGGGGTGCCGCCCCAACAGTGCATCACCCCTCGCACAGACCCGGAACTTTCCCAAAAGTCTCGCAATAGCTCTGCCATCACTAGGGCGGCATCTCGACAGTGAATAATCACTGGCTTATTTAGTTCTTGGGCAATTTGTAATTGGCTGGTGAAGACGAATTTTTGATGATCTTGGTTCTGAGCTTTGTAAAAATCCAGACCCATTTCACCGATCGCCACTACTTTGGGATCCGAAGCCGCTAAATAGCGAATCCGATCCTGGGTGTCAGACTGCCATTCGTGAGCGTCTAGGGGGTGTAATCCTACGGCAAAATACAATTCGGGAAAGCGATCCGCCAAGGCTTGAATGCTGGCAAATTCATCTGGGGTCACACATGAATGAATCAGACGAGCCACTCCAGCAGAACGCCAGCGATCGCACACTGCCTGAATGTCCGATTGGAACACATCAAAGTTGATGTGAACGTGGGTATCGATCAATTGCATCTGCTTGGCGTCGCTTTAAGAATAAGGTTATCTTTGTTTACAATACACGATATAGAGGACAGGGTACAGAGACTTTCTCTGTCCCCTGTTCGCAGTGGAGGAATTCACACACGCTTATGCAGCCGCCAAAGTTTCGACCTTTTTGAGTGCTCTTGCTAGCTGAGATTTTTTTCTAGCGCCATTATTACGGTGAATCACCCCGGTTTTCACGGCTTTATCAATCTTGCTATAAGCGGCACTGATCGACTCACTGACTTCTTGTCGCACTTCAGGGCTACGATTCTTTTCGTACTTGCTGATTTGCGCGAGGCATTTCTTGATCAGGGTCTTGACCGCCGACTTATAGGATTTGTTGCGCAAACGGTTGCGCTCGTTGATTTGGATACGTTTTTCAGCAGACTTAATATTGGCCACAGCAGATTCTAATAAAACTCTTTACGCTTCAAAGACATACAAAATACTAGACTCCACATTGTAGCATTGAAGTCGGCTGATTTACAAATTTGGAGTCCTAATTTCTTGATCGATGGCGGCGAAGTCACGGGAATACATCGGCGATCGCGATCGCTCCGTTACTTCAGGGGTGATTTTAACCTTGAGTGAACCCTGGGTCAGCCTCTTTGATACTTGAGGATGAGCCTCGGAAGAATCAACTCGTCGCCTCTATTCGTCGCCCCTAGCAGCAAGTTTCTCTGAGGATCCAGAGAAATTGGCCTCCCCTGGGTCAAGATTATAGAAAAGGCAAGTCAGTAAACAAGATTCCACGTTAAGCTAGATACAGGTAGGGGCGATAGCATAAGCGCTTTTATTTCTCGCAGATAACGAGTAACCTTGTCCGCTTATGCTTCGCTCCCCCCGAGGCGAGCCACTCATTTTTACTTGCTAGTCAGAGGGATAAAAACGCAAGTCCTATCTTATTTAATCTAAATAAGCATCATGGGATCGGCCCCTCTGAGTCATGCCAGACGAGTTCTCGTATGGGCGCATACTTTTGATAACTTCCAAACCCCATGCTGCGAATCATTACTCAGCGAACCTACGCAGTCGCAGAAATCGCACGGATCTGCGAACGCACCCACGATGACCAAGTGGTTCAAAAAGAATCAATGGTCAGAGATGTCCTTCAGACCGTGAGGCACGAAGGTGACCAGGCACTCCTAAATTATACTGCTCAGTTTGATGGTCTTTCTTTAAATGTTGACTCCCTGCGAGTAAGCGGATCTGACCTGGATGCTGCTTATCAGCAGGTTAATAAGGACTTACTAGACGCCATTCGCTTGGCTCGGCAAAAAATCGAAGCATTTCATCGCGAGCGTACCCCAAAGTCCTGGGTACAATTTGCCGAAGATGAAGTGGTTCTGGGTAAACGTTACACCCCGGTAGACCGGGCGGGTCTTTATATCCCTGGGGGTCGTGCGGCGTATCCGAGTACAGTGCTGATGAATGCTATTCCAGCCAAAGTGGCTGGGGTGCCAAGAATTATTATTTGTACTCCACCAGGCCTAGCACAAGGGATCGCTCCTGCGGTGTTGGTGGCTGCCCAAGAAGCCGGGGTTACGGAAATCTATCGGGTTGGCGGGGCGCAAGCGATCGCGGCGATGGCTTATGGGACGGAAACCATTCCTAAAGTGGATGTGATTACAGGACCGGGGAATATCTATGTAACGTTGGCGAAAAAGCTAGTCTATGGCACGGTGGGGATCGATTCCTTGGCTGGGCCTTCGGAAGTGCTGATTATTGCAGACAGCCTTGCTAACCCCGCTCATTTGGCCGCCGATTTATTGGCCCAAGCGGAACACGATCCGATGGCAGCGGCGATTTTGATTACGACCGATGAAATTTTGGCCAAACAGGTGGCAATGGAAGTCGATCGCCAGTTGGCAGAACATCCGCGCCGGACTCTAACGGAAAAGGCGATCGCTCATTATGGTTTGGCGATCGTCGTAGAGTCCCTGGAAATTGCCGCTGAACTCTCAAATCAATTTGCTCCAGAACACTTGGAACTCGAAGTGGCTCAACCGTGGGATTTACTGCCCCACATTCGCCATGCGGGGGCAATTTTTCTGGGGAATTCCACCCCGGAAGCGGTGGGAGACTATTTAGCTGGACCAAATCACACCTTACCAACTTCCGGGGCGGCTCGTTATGCTTCCCCCTTGGGGGTGGAAACTTTTATGAAAAGTTCCAGTTTAATTCAGTATAGCCCACAGGCTTTGCAAAAAGTAGCCAGCGCCATTGACCTGCTTGCGACTGCCGAAGGTTTACCTTCTCATGCGGAGTCGGTGAGACTCAGAGTGAAAAAATCACACTGAATTATTCAGAACATAAACCATCATCCGATGGAAACGTCAAACCGACATGACCGCCCTTGTTTTTAGGTGTCATGTCGGTTGTTTCTTGTAGGCATGGGCAAGCGGCTGCTAGAGGGGCAATTTGGAGAGAAATTGTAGGGGCGAACGGCCGTTCGCCCCTAAGAAGGCCATCTATCAGTCGATCGGGTTTATTTTGTTGCAGGAGGAATTCCTTCAATGCCGATCAGGGCTTCCATGACCGATCGCACCACTGGGGCGGCTACGGTTCCGCCAAAGCCACCTTCTGGTTCATCGATCACCGCGAGGACGACATAGCGAGGATTTTCCGCTGGCAAAATGCCCACAAAACTGGTGATTCTAGCGTAATTTGAATAACCCCCACTATCCGCAGTGACTTTTTGTGAGGTGCCAGTTTTGCCCGCAATGCGATAATTGGCAATTTCCGCTTGTTTGCCGGTGCCATCTTCGTCGTGAATGACACTTTCCATCATTTTCACTACGCTGGCCGCCGTATCAGCGGAAAAAATTTGCTGCGGTTCGGGCAAGTCTAATGTCCATTTGGCGTTGCCTTGACTGTCGTAAAGTCCTTGGACGACATGGGGGGTGATTAAGTAGCCCCCGTTGGCTAAGGCGGCGTGTAATCGGGCTAGATGGATGGGCGCTAGGGCAAACCCTTGACCAAAGGCGGTGGTAGCTGGGTGAACCGGGGAGGCGATAAATTCCCAGTCCGGTCTGATGTCGCTGGGGGTTTCAAAGGGCAGGTCAACGGTGACGGTTTCTCCTAGTCCTAAGCGTTTTAACCACTGGTAGAAGGCACGGGGGCGCATCTGCGACACAATATGAACCATGCCGACATTACTGGAATATTTCAAGATTTCTTTAATATCGATCGTGCCTCTCCCCCCTGAGTAATTATAGTCAGCATTGGAAATCGGCCAGCCATCGACATAGATTCGTCCTTCGTCGTAGAACACACTGTCGGGTTTAATTACACCCGCTTCTAGGGCGATCGCGACGGCAATTGGTTTAAAAGTCGATCCCGGTTCATATAAATCGGTGATTGCCCAGTTTTTATACAATTCTGGAGCAAATTTATAATAATGATTCGGATCGTAAGTTGGTTCGCACACGAGAGAGAGCAAAGATCCATCAACCGCATCCATGACAATTACTGTCCCCCGTTTGGCTTTGGTTTCTTTAATTTTTTTGTCCAAAGCTTCCCGAACCGCTCGTTGCAGGCGACTATCTAAGGTTAGTTCGATCGTTAAATCATCCAGTTTCAGGAAATTGTCGGGGACGAGATCCGCAATCCACGCTTCCCCAGAACGGGTGAGGGTCTGTCGGGACAAGGAGCGATCTAATAGTTTTTCTTGACTATATTCTACCCCGGCTTGGCCTTTCCCTTCTAAATCCACATAGCCCAAGACATCGGCAAATAGTTTTTCTTGGGGATAAAACCGCCGCTGATATTGACTAAGTTCTAGTCCATCTAAAAATAGCTGTTTGATTTTCTTTGCCTCCACTTCTGTGAGGTCATCTTTAACTAAAATGCCGGTTTCTTTTTGGTTAAATTCATTGGACAATTCGGCAGGCGATCGCTCCAAAATTGGGGCTAATTTTTCGGCAATTTCAGTTTTAGATTCTTGAAATAATCCCGGGTGAGCAAATAAACGATAAGCCGGTTGATCTAGGGCAATCACGTTGCCATTTCGATCCAAGATTTTTCGCCGTGGGACAAATGGTTCAATTTTGACAGATTGTTGCTCCTGGGCTGTCGTCCGCAAATCCGCTGCTTGCACGATTTGCAGTAAATATAATTTGAGAATTAAACCGAACATCCCCGCCAGCAAAATGCCCCAGACTATAAATAGGCGGACGCGGGAATTAGCCAAGTTTTGCCGATACTGTCGGCGATGTGGCGATCGCGGGCGGGCGGCATTGCCCCGATTCCTTTGTGAATGGCGATTAATTGGGTGGCGGTGATAATTTGCGGAGTATTTGAACGTTTTTTTGAATAAATTTAATACTAATCTCATTGACGAGATTAATGAGATTATTATATTTTTATACCTAGAATTTTTGCTATTTTTTGCTATTTTTGAGCCTGTGGTATAATCCGAATATTTTTGTTGTCTATTGACTCGATTATTAAAATATGTAATATTTTCTTTTTGAACTTTTTTTCTGTTTTTTGAATCTTTATTTTTGTCCATAAATTTAACCAAATAATATTTTAAAAAATATCTAACTAAAATATATAAATATCAATGAAACATTATAATGAATAATTGATATATTTTAACTTTTGTGAGGTGTATTAGCTCTGTGGATTCCCGCCTGAAGCGGTTCGGGACAGAGAAAAATAAGTGCCTTTATCAGAAAGTCTATAATAAATGAGTAGAAAATTGTCCACTATTCACTATTCACTATTCACTATTTATTATTTACTATTTAATATTTGTTGCCTACTATCTAGCATCCACTATTCACTATTCACTATTCACTGTCCATTTATAGTTATAAATCCCCGGCTGTTTTAAGTTAGCCAGAGATTTATTTCCTAATAGCCCAAAGGTTGTCCGCTTTGAAAATTCTCTGGTTGTGCCAAAGCAGTTTCTTGCCAGGGACGTACTGGGCTAGGTTCTAGCACAATCATTTGGCTGCCATTGGGAGGGACTAAGCCAGTTCCGCCTTTTTTCGCGGTTTGGGCAATGTCATTTTTCAACGCTTCATTGAAAATTGTCACTTGCCGTTCTTCCTTTTGCAGCCGTTCTAGTTTGCGGTACTCTTGACCCCAATGTTGTTTGGTGTAAACGACTTTGCTGTATAGTCCGACCACTGCACTTACGAGGATCAACATAGCGATCGCCGTCCCGGTCTTCATCCTTAGAAGCGATCGCAGCCAGATCGGTTTCGCCCAGGGATTCCCCATAGCAATCTTTCCCTTCAAATTCTCCCCTGTGATTGACCCTAGAGTCTCACCTGGAGTCTCACTATTAGCTAATGAGGGCTTTGTGGGTACGCGACGACCCTGAAACCTCTCTGATGGGTTCAAGAATTCTGCCGGTGAAACTAATGGCAGATATGTCACCTTACTGCGGGAATTTTGTGCCGATACTCGTTGCCGATATCTGCGTGGTTGAGGCGAATCAATTTTTCTCAAAGCAGCCGTCATAATGTTTTCTCCTATATCAGCCGAAGGTCGTAATTTTCGTCCCAGGGGAATTGTGACTCGTTATATGTTACTGGTTATTCCTGTCTATGGGTCAACGGCGGTTGACCCATAGATTACCAATCACTAATAACGACAATTGTTGTGGCTTGTAGGAGCGTATGCAATATACCCCTACAAGTTTTATTTTTATCCTCTGACAATTAATGGGTTAATCATCTTAATTGGTATGGAACAGGATTTAGGGTTTCTTTTCCGCAATTACGCTTTTTCCCGGACTGAGAACCTCTGTCTCAGAAAACGGTGGTGCCTCAGTCTGCTTGAGTTTGGCAGCTTATCAATCTCTACTAATTAATCTCACATTCATCTCACATTCATCTCAGAACTATGGTCTTAAACACAATTCAGGTACTTCATTTGACGATAAAAATTCAGTTAAACCCATCCTAACACTGGGGTTGAGGGTGGAAAAGAATCAGGACTTCTGTCAATGAAATGGCGCCCGATATGTTGAAACTTAATTTGTTGGTTATTTGTTATTTGTTGGAAAGTTATTTGGTCAAGGGAACAACTTGCCCATAAATAATAGACAAGAGGGCATACAGGACGGATCGATCCCCCCCAACCCCCCTTTTTCAAGGGGGGCTTTTTAGCTTGGGAAAGCATTCTTGTCTAATTTGCCTACAAATAACCAATGACAAATTCTGTTCAGTCTTGATGAGTTAAATCTTGGAAATACCCTGACTTTTTTTACATTTATGGGTTGTGGGTTTTTGGTCAAATATCGCGGTTGAAGGGTTAATCTTCAAAATCATGTTCACGATGATTGTGAAGATTATATAATTGATACAAATTCATGCTTTCTTTTTTTATTTTAGCGATTAAATTTTCTGGAGCAATCAGTAAACAATTGCTGCCTAAACTAAGAATTTCTCGGATAAACCAGTAAGTATTATAGATTCTTCTAATTACTCGTTTAACTGGTGGCTTGGGATTAATTAATTCCGTTTCGATATCGCTTTGGGTGCCTTCATAGCTAAAAGCAAACCAGCCAAATAAGTGCATTTCTACCTCAATTTCATCCAAATTCGGCTGCCATTTCCCCGCAATAGGCGTAATGCCCGCTTCGGGAATTCGGTCTAAGCGTAAAGACCAGTTATGATGTAATTCTGGTAAGTCTAAATTGCCCTCTGTTTCTTCACACCAGCAATCAAGATGTTGGCGTTTTTCATGGAGGGTAATGCGGGCGTGTCTGACCGTAAAAGTCCAGGGTCGTCCCGTGGCATCTTGGTAGGAAAGTTGAAAGGGTTGTTGGCGAGTAATATAGCGATCTAAAGTAACTCGCCAAGCAGGGGGTGGAGAGTTTTGAAAATTTTCGATTTTTCGCCGCAAGGGGATAGAAAGTTCGCTACGTTCTAATAGTAAACGGGCAATTTCTTGGGCTTCTAATATTTTGCCATTGTCCGTTAGGGCGTTCATGGCTTGTTCTAAGGCATCAATGCGGCTGGTTTCCCAGTCATTATTGCGTTTTACTAGGAGTTCGCGACGGGCGATCGCTGCTACCAGTTTAGAAATATTCGGGCGATCGCCCCAGGTTTTCCCTAGTTCTACGGCTAATTCTTCTAATTTGGCTTTATCTCTGGCAGAAATTGACAAGGTGATCGATTGACCTTTGCGAGTCATGGCTGAGTTCCTTTGATGGTGGGATAAGAGGATTTAGGCATTTTGGCATCAAACCCATATATGGGGTGATTCGCGAATCACCTCTACATCGCCCTAAAAACTATACGGACACTTTATCCGGTTATCTCTTGGCATTTTCTATTTTGCCGGGTTATGCTGTGAAAAGCAACAAGTTACGGACATTAAGAAAAAATTTAAGGATATGTGCGAATACTATATTTATCTTAAGCCCGTTTACTCTGGTCCGGCAACGGAAACCCAGGATTTTCTATCTGGGGTGCAACTGCCTGAAAATTGGCGGCTTTCCTGGCATCAGGTAGAAACCATCAAGGCATTGCGCGACCCAAATATTGATGTTGTGGTCAATGTAGCCATGGCTGGGGATGGCAAAAGTTTGGCCGCTTATCTGGATACTATTTACGGACAAAGTGATGCTTTGGGTGCTTTGGGGCTATATCCGACCAATGAATTGGCAAGAGACCAGTATCGACAATTACAAGGATATATCGAGAAGTTTAAACCAGAGGTTTGCCCTCGCGTCAACCAACTCAGTGGCCCAGAGTTGGAAATTTATGCGGACAATGAGGGTTTGCGAAAGTCAGACGCGATCGCCACTCGGACGGGGCAATCAGATATTTTGCTATCTAACCCGGATATTTTCCATTATTTGCATCGCGGGGCTTATTTAACTGGGAATGATAATCCCGATAAGTTGTGGGGACGGATTGATTTAGATTTTGACCTATTTATATTTGATGAGTTTCATATTTTTGCTGCCCCACAAGTTGCCAGTGTTTTAAATACTATGTTGCTGATTCGGCATACCAAGCGGCAGAAAAAGTTTCTCTTTCTTTCCGCAACTCCAAATGATGAGTTAATCGCCCGGTTACAGGCGGCTAATTTTCGCTGCTGTCTGATTAATCCTCTGGCAGAGGGCAAATATCTGTTTCCCGATAATGAGGAACAAGAAAAAGCGTTAAAAGCAGAACAGTGGCGACCTGTGACACGGGGGATTAATTTAAATTTTATTGAGTTAAAAACCGCTACCTCTAGCGCGGCAGAAACTTGGTTAAAAGCATCCGGTAATCTGATTCTAGATTATTTTCGCCAATATCCGGGCAGTCAAGGGGCAATTATTCTTAATTCTATTGCATCAGTGAAGCGGTTAATCCCATTTTTTAAGGAATTATTCGCCTCTGCGGGGTTAACTGTGGAAGAAAATACGGGGTTATCTGGGAAGAAACAAAAAGAGCGATTGCTTTCTTGTGACTTAGTTTTGGGGACGAGTACCATTGATGTGGGGGTAGATTTTAAGATTAATTTACTTATTTTTGAATCCGCTGATGCCGGAAACTTTATTCAGCGGTTGGGTCGGTTGGGTCGCCATGATGGATTTGAAAGGTTTACCGCTTATGCTTTATGCCCAAAATATTTGATTGAAAGACTATTTTTAGGAGAGTCACCAGCCCTAGAAAGCGGGGGAATTTATGACCGGGCTTTTTTCCATGAGCAAATTCGGGAAAAATATCGCCAAATTAATGATTTTCGCGGTTATTATCGTCGCTGGGGGGCAGTGCAATCTCTAAAAATTTCTTACCAGTTAAGTAATCCGATTATTAAACAGCAATATCAGGGCAGTCAACAGGCATTTGCCGCCGATGCCCAGCGCATTTTTCAGACTAAATTAAAGAGTGTAGCGGGTCGGATGCGCGAATGGGCAGACGAGTGGAAACAGCTATCGGGAAAAAAGGGTAATCCTATTGTTGAGGATGCTAGTAGTTTTCGCGGTTCCAGTCCTTTGCAATGTGGGATTTATGATTTAACGGAACCAGAGGAGGGCGATCGCTTTAAAACTTACGATTTACCGGGAATTTTGAGTAATTTAACGGTTGAACCGATGACCAAAACGGCATTTTTGCGGGAGTTGCAAGCAACGGTCGATCGCACCGGACAACCCATTGCCAAAGGTCGGTTTGAACCTAAACATTGTTTGGCCTTTGTGAAATTGCAAAGTTATCGGGAGGAACGCTTAAATTGGAAATTTACCTATTCTGGGGACTTGCAACCAGTGGCAGATGCTTGGAAAGTGCAGGTTTTAACCGGGGTTGAGGTGTGGCAACCGGATAATCCCTGGATCCGCGAGATTAATCAAAAGCTGAAAAAGCAACCTTTGGTCAGTTATGTGTTGGGTCGTCCTTTGGCAGAAGTTCGGGCTCGTTTGCGGTTGCCCATGCATTTTCAGATTTATCCGATATGCGATCGCTATAGTATCCACGACTCCACCCCCCCGTATGCGATCGCCTTTGGTCAGTCCGCGTTGTTGGTGGATATCTTAGCGGACTGGTTCAAGGGTCAAGGGGGTAATTCATGGATTTGTTAGAAAAAATATATCGGTTTTTTGAGTTGAGAAAAGAAACCGGGTTTCTGTGGCTTAAAACCGAGATTCTTTGCTGTAATTCAGAAGAAACCCGGTTTCTGAATTATGGTTATAGCAATTTTTGATTAAATAAACCACAAACACCTGTAGGGGCGAAGCATTCCGGCAGATAAATTATTACTTAGAATATTGTACGGGCGAATGGCCATTCGCCCCTACTGCCGGAATGCTTCGCCCGATCTTGGTTTAGTCATCTGAAAAACGCTGTAAAGAAAAGAAACCTGGTTTCTGTTATTCAAATACAGAAATTTTTTGTCCAAAGTCAGAAAAAACCCGGTTTCTAAATATGGTAAAATATTGTCATAATTCACCAAATGGAGGCAGCAATGGTTACGGAAATTAAGCCCACTGCCAAGACAAAAATTATCTATCCTGAAAGCGACGGTCAACCAATGGCAGACAACACCGAACAATTTCGCTGGATTGTCACAATTCAAGGGGGAATTGATGCCCTATTTAAAGATGACCCTAACGTATTTGTCGCCGGGGATTTACTTTGGTATCCCGTAGAGGGCAACAATAAAATTCGCGTAGCCCCAGATACTATGGTGGCTTTTGGGCGACCCAAAGGAAAACGCGGTTCCTATTTGCAATGGCAAGAAGATAATATTGCCCCTCAAGTGGTTTTTGAGGTATTATCTCCGGGCAATACTTTGACGGAAATGGCCAAAAAGCAGGAATTTTACCTCCGCTATGGCGTCGATGAATACTATATCTATGACCCGGATAAAATAGACTTTTGCGGTTGGCTGAGGCAAGGGGAAAAATTCGAGGCAATTGAAACTATCAATGGTTGGGTTTCTCCCCGCTTAGGAGTGCGATTTGCAATGGGTGATGAAGGGTTAGAGCTTTATCGTCCTGATGGTCGAAAATTCTCAACTTATATTGAATTAGACACCGAACGGCAACTCGCGGAAGAACTGGCAGAAACCGAACGTCAACGGGCTGAAACCGAACGGCAAATCGCAGAAATCGAACGTCAACGGGCCGATCGCCTTGCGGAAAAACTCCGAGAATTAGGGATTGACCCTGATACGATGTAACCAAAAATATGGGTTGAAAAAAGAAACCGATAAAAGAAACCGGGTTTCTGTGGTTTAAAGCCGATATTTTTGCTGTAATTCAGAAGAAACCCGGTTTCTGAATCCTTAACAGGATGGTAGGGTGCGTTAGGCGGTGATAATTTTTGAAACTAATCAAATATTTTATTATCCGCCGTAACGCACCATTTCCGAAATATAGATTCGCCAAAAAATTCTCACTCATTCGTTTAAACTTGTCTATTGAGGAAAAACTATTTTATTTACCGCTAACTAAGGTGTGTTACGGCGGATAGATAAATTTTGCATATTATCGATAAATTATCACCGCCTAACACACCCTACATTTACTTACCGCTAACTACGGTGCGTTACGGCGGATACATGAATTTTGTAAATAATCTATAAATTTTGCCCGCCCAACGCACCCTACATTTATCTGGAAAAATTTACATTCATGGGAAACAGACAATGGCTAAAAAACGCAAACAATCAGAAACGGAAACCGAACAACTTTCGTTGTTTGACTTAAATCAAGCAACCGAAAATCCAGCTTCTAATTATATAGAAGCAGAAATAGAAGCAGAAATCGAGGATTATGATGAGGTTGACCTGGATGATATCGATTATGATGAGTCAGGAATTACGGAAGAAAGCAGCGATCGCACCATAGAAACACCCTCAGAACTTCTCACCCTGAAACTATTACGAGAGGCAATTACCGCCCAAAATCCTAATGATTTAGTCATGGCAGACTTTGCCGAATATGTGCTGCCAAACTTATTGCGGGTTGCCATTGGAGTTACTGCCAAAGGTGGTAAGTTTTTCGACAAAATAGACCAGCAGCGAGAAGCCGCAGGAAAAGATAAAATAAGACGGGATAATGCGGGCGATCAATCTCTGAATACTCACCTACTTAATGGACTATTTCCCGCTAATTTAATTGAACGACGTTTACAACAATTTGACACTACTGTTTGTCGGGTAGTCAAAGACAGAGAACGTCGGTTATTAGTAGCTGGGTTTATTCTCCATGACTTTGAAAAATTTAACTATGACTTATTCCCGGAAATGCCGGAAAAATATCGGGCAATTCGGCGGGATTTTACCCAGGATATTCGCAAGTTATCCCTAGAAGAACACCGAGAAATTATTTCGGTCATTGTGCGCGAATTAGGGATTAATCAATTGATCGATTCCACCAATCCAGAATCTTGGTCAGAATATCTGGACGATCTGTTATTTGTTGCCTATAATGCCCAAGCAAAAAATGATACAAATCTGAATCTTTCTGTACACGGGTTACAGCCAAAACTCCGGGATAAAACCCTAAGAAGTTTGGCGGATTTAACTAGAATTGCTGATTTAATGGCTTCGGTGATTAAACATCCCCAAGATGCAGAACATCGGACATTAAATGATATTCTCCATAATCTCAGTGATGGCAATTTAAAATTTACCTATCATGGGATTGCGGAAAATCGCGGAGTTTTAACAAATGTGGTAAATAATGCTTTAATTGAAACATACGAAGCGATAAATACCGCCGAATGTTGTTACTATAAACCGCTTTTGTACTTGCCCACGGGGGTAATTTATCTGGCAATGCGGCAGGCGCCAGCTATTCCCGAAACGGATATTCCCGAACGAGTTGTCAAGAAAATTAAACAACTTTGTGGGGGTCAGTTGCAACGCAGACAAACCGGGTTTGGTCGAGACGGCAAGGGGATGAAATATGCCGAATATTATAGTCAATTTTTTGATGAATTTGGCTTGATGCAAGTGGGACTCGCTGCCACTTTAAGGATTTTGCATGGGACTAAAGCTTCGGTGGCAAAAAGTCGCAGTGATAATTTAGTCAAGTTTCAGCAAAATCAGATATTATCCCCAGAGTATGATTTCCGCTTTGATGATGATATTCGCATTGACCAAATTGCCGAGTTTGGGGATTTAGTTACTCGAAAAATATGGGGCGATCGCGTCACGGAAATCGAGAAACTGTGTAAACAGAATAAAAAGACTCAGCAACAACTGCCTGAGTTACCGGATATTGTGGCAGAAGTTGCCAAATTTTGGCAATTGTCAGCCTATTTAAACCCTATTCGGGAAATTCAGCGAATTAATGAAAGCCTGAAAGAACATAAACTAAAAGGAAATACCGGAGGAGTTCCTTATGAGTGGTATTATTTAGCTGCCAAATATGTCCAACAAAATCCCGGACTTGAGGATGTTCGCGATACTTGCGAGACATTAATTCAATATGTGGCTAATTTGATTCAACCTATTCTCAATCAGTATAAATTACCCGATGGTTGGGATGATTTACGGGACTGGGTAAAACGGGTGGTTATTTTACCAGGAAAAACCAGCCCAATAACTCAGAATGCGGAGGTATTTCTTGATGAATTAGACCGTTATCAATTGGCAAAGAAACCGGGACGGGGACGGCAGTTAATTTGTTCGATTTCCCATTCTGCTTATACGGTGACAGAACAAATGGAGTCAGCGGTTTTGTTTACTCCGCAAGTTTACACCAATAAGCAAATGTTGGGGGGTTCTAATGCCAAGCGGAATATTTCCAGTATTGCTGGAGTAGAAATGATGCTGCGGCAAATTTTAATGAACCAAACTCAGGCAGTAGGGAAAAGGTTTGAAGATGGAAATTATCGCTATCTTTATTTTTATCCTACTTATTACTTTACTCCAGAAACGAATAAGTTTCTCCAAGCTGCTTATACCAATATTTCGCAAACTCGGTTTACTGCCCCATTGCGGAATCACTTTATTACTAAGGAGTGGCAGGCAAAATTCGATCGCATTCAATATCAGACGGTGGATAGTTTCTTAATTGATGAACAATTGGACAAAGAAAAAGACCGCACTTTTAAGCTATCTTATCCCGAAGACCAACCGCTGACTTTTTATTTTATTGCCTTGCCTCCAGGAAAGGATGCTAAAGATACGGAGTCTTGGGTAATGCCAAGTTGGTTAGCATTTGCTTTTCCCATGATTTTGGATGTCAAAACCGTAGTTTCTGAGTCCCCTATTCCCCCGTTTAATGATGGGGCAGAGTTTGAAGAAACGGTGTTTTTAGATAGTCCACCCCAAGCTATTCAAGCCTTGACTCAGCGCGATCGCTTCCGGTTGGATTATATCTTAGAAGGGTGGGAAGAAGGGTGGGAAGAAAACCAGAAAAAATATCCTGCCCCGTTAAATGTGCTAACTGCTGCTTATGCCATTCATTTAGATGTGAATGCTAAACAAGGTAAAGGGGGATATGATGCAAATTGGGGTAAATTAGTCGAGTTAGCCACGAATTTTCAAACCAGCCCTCTTTATGTTTTTAATTATCTGAATCGCTGGGTTCGCCGTCAGGGGGTAGAGACGGCGCGAATTGAGAAAATTAAGCTTTATGCTTATGCGTTTTATCCCTGTTTTGACCCTTATGTAGAATATCAGGAGGATTTAATGTCCCTAGAAATTAAGTCACCAGAGTCTCCACTCAATCATCCGAAAAAATTAACCGAACTTTATCGCGAGTTTTACCGGGCAAATAAGCAATTTAGCCCCAAAGCGAATGCCGTATTAAAACCGATTGATATTGCCGCAAATACTATTTTAAATGCTGACCCTAGTTTTCAGGGTGAGGCGTTAGTTGATGCGGTGGCAGCAGCAGTTTCTAAGCTAATGGATCGGGTTCATTCTTCTACTGCGGAAGGTCGCTGGATGTTTAATAGCAAAGAACGGGATATAGAACGGCAGAAAATTTTAGAGTTTGCCCGCTATTTTGTGGAGGAAGTGTTTGAGAAATCTTTCGCAGGCGATCGCGGTCGTTTAGCCGGTCGGCAAATTAATTTGATTCGCGATACTTGCGAGTTTCTCTATCGTTTAGCCCAAGATAAGGAAAACCAGGAAAATAAAGAAAATCAGCCATTAAATGAGGATGATTAATCCCCGTCTCGTAGGGGCGAAGCATTCGGGCAGATCACCTCTGAATTAAAACCAAAATTTCCGCCCCGAATGCTTCGCCCTAACCCCAAATTTTCAGAGATATCCCCGTCCCGTAGGGGCGAAGCATTCGGGCAAACCATCTCTGAATTAAAACCCAAGTTTCCGCCCCGAATGCTTCGCCCTAACCCCCAAATTGGGTTGTTGCCTATTCTTTATAGCGATCCTAAATCAGTTGTGGAAGACCCTCACCCCCACCCCCTCTCCCAGAGAGGGAGAGGGGAGAAGACAGATTTTATAAATCATTTAGGACTGCTATAGCGATTGTCATAGTTATGAATTACAAAAAAATTTGTCATTCCCGCGAAGGCGGGAATCCAGAAAATCTCTGTACTTCATTCGGACAATAACCGCTATGAATCAGGGCGAAGCATTGGGGCAAAAATTCTGGTTTTTCCCCATAAAATATCTGCCCAATGGATAAATCAGGGCGAAGCATTGGGGCAAAAATGTGGGTTTTTCCCCATAAAATATCTGCCCAATGCTTCGCCCCTACAAATCCCTCATTTGGGGGGCTGGTTAATTCCATAAATCAGGGCGAAGCATTGGGGCAAAAATTCTGGTTTTTCCCCATAAAATATCTGCCCAATGCTTCGCCCCTACAAGTTGAACAATGTTGAACAATGTTGAAAGTTTTAGAACAGGAGAAAAAAACTATGTCTTTCCTAAAAACCGTCAATTCTCAAAAATTCCACAGTGAAATTCCCTATAAACCGATGGGAAAATATGCCCATTTTCTCACCCTGCGGATTACTGAATCTTATCCTTTATTCCAAACTGATGGGGAATTAAATAAGGCGCGAGTTCGGGCAGGAATTGCTAACCCGCAACCTATCAGCCGTTTAACTATGTTTAAGCGGAAACAGTCTACCCCAGAACGGTTAGTCGGTCGGGAATTGTTGCGGAATTATGGCTTAATGACCGCAGACGAATGCGAATATAATGTCAAATTTGCCATGAAGAATCCTGATTGTATTATCTATGGATTTGCGATCGGGGAGTCGGGTTCAGAAAAATCAAAAGTGGTGGTAGATACGGCTTTTTCGATTACTGCTTTTGATGATTCTCACGAGAATTTTACCCTGAATGCGCCGTTTGAAAATGGTACAATGGCTTCTAAAGGAGAAGGGGGTGCTAAATTAGGAGAAGTCACCAGCCGAATTAACCAACAAGACCATATTAAACCCCAGGTATTTTTCCCCAGTATTGTCACGTTGAAAGACCCGACTGAGGCAAGTTTCTTGTATGTGTTTAATAATATCTTGCGGACGCGGCATTATGGGGCACAAACTACCCGAACCGGACGAGTTCGCAATGAGTTAATTGGGGTGATATTTGCCGATGGCGAAATTACCAGTAATTTGCAATGGACTCAGGCTATTTATGATGAGATGAAAGCGGGGCAAATGTTGCATTCTCCCGATCCATTAAATGAGGATGAGGTATTCGCAGCAGCAACGCAGGCTATTGTTAAATTGATGGCAGAGGAGTTTATTGTGCATACGGATTTTATTGGCGAAAGTTTTACCCCATTGTTACAGGAGGTTAAGGCAATTATTGGCAATGAGGAAAGTTTGAAAGCGTTGTTAAAGCAAGCGGATGATGAGGCGAAAGCTTATGCTAAAAAGTATATTAAAGAAGCAAGGGCGGCCAAATAACCCGTAAAAAATCCCGTAGGGTGGGCAAAATTTTGCCCACCCTAGGATTAAATCAGTCTTTTAAATCAAATTATCGATCGCTTCCCATAAATCTCCTTTAAATAAAAAATTGGTAAAGATAAAAAAATAAACCAGCAGCGATCGCCGATTATTTGCCCATTATTTGCTCATTTTTTGGTTATTTTATGACTTCGTACTCGTTAATATCGTCCATTTTTTGATTAAAATCCTAATTCAGCTTTGAGGTTATCTAAACTAATGGTTTCTCCTGAATCAGCTTGTCTAATTCCCTCTTTTAAATCGGCCATAAATTCTCGATCGCTTAAAATTTCGATTGTTTCCAAAAGAGAATCAAACTGCTGGCAACTCATGGCAATCATCACAGGTTTGCCTTCTTTAGTGATGATGGCAGGTTCGCAGGTCAAATCATCCGCTAATTCGGGCAGTTTTTCTTGGGCTTCAGCAATCGTTAAATATTTGGACATCTTTATAATGAAAATTGGTAATTACGTCGATTATAGCATAGTGGAATAAAGTGGAGGGTTACTGTTCCATAAATTAGGGCGAAGCATTGGGGCTAAAATTTGGGTTTTTCCCCATGACGTATCTGCCCAATGCTTCGCCCCGACAATTCTCTGATTTGGGGGCTGGTTTATTCCTGTAGGGGCGAAGCATTCGGGCAAAATATATCTGAATCACAACTAAAAAATTCCGCACCGAATGCTTCGCCCTTAACTTAATTTTTGGTTGGTTCTCTATTCCATAAATTAGGGCGAAGCATTGGGGCAAAAATTTGGGTTTTTCCCCATGAGGTATCTGCCCAATGCTTCGCCCCTACAAGGTAATATTTGGTAATATTTGGTAATACTTATCAAATCAATTAAATCAGGAAAAAAATTATGGCAATTATTCATCAGTGTGAAATCGAGTTACATGATAGCGTCTATTTTGCTACGAGAGAAATTGGTCGCTTATATGAAACTGAGACGGTGTTACATAATTATTCCCTCTGTTATGCTTTGGGACTGGTAGACAGCGATCGCTTCCAAACTCAGGTATCCGAGGAAGATAGTTATCGCTATTTTTGCCCGACCCAAGTCCCGAAATATGCCGCACATTTAAACCCGTTAAATCAACAGCAAATTTATGTCACTCCAGGGCGATCGCTGTCTCATAAGACTGTGTTAAATACTTGGAAATATGCGGATAATCGCTATCATGTGGAAATGCAGAAAACCCAGAAAAATATTCCCAGTTTTGGTCGGACAAAAGAAATTGCCCCAGAAAGTGTTTTTGAATGTTTTATTATTGCCAATCGGGAATTAAAATTACCCCGGTGGATTCGGTTAGGCAAATGGATGAGTAAGGCAAAAGTGACGATTGTCAAGAAAGAAGAGGTAAAGCGATCGCAGTCTGAAACGGATTTTCTCTATCCCTATCCTTTGAATCCATTGGATGTGATGTTTAGCCATCAAGTCTTTAGTTATGATACCATTAATATGCCCCCAGTAAGTTTAATTAAAAATGTCAAGTTGCGAGGGCAATATTATGACACTCCCTGGGGTAAAATACCGGCAAATATGGCATATTGTTTTAGTAGTTAAATATTGTGAATTGTTGATTTTTGTTGGTTGATTGTTGATTGTTGATTACTCTTTCCTCTCTCCTCTATCCTCTATCCTCTAAACACCCACACCCAAATTATGCCCTATAGTTTAGTTTTGAATTTAATCCCTACTTCCCCAATTTATCCTCAGTATTTAACTGGGCGACATTTTCACGCTTTATTTTTAACTTTGGTATCTGCGGTTGATAAAGAATTGGGGGATTTATTGCATGAGTCAAATAGCGATAAAGCCTTTACCTTGAGTCCGTTGCAAGTGACTCATGTTCCTAAACCTGAGAATTATATCCATTGTTTACAGTGGCAACATTCTCAGCCAATTTCTCCCGGAACTCCCTGCTGGTGGCGAATTTCTCTGTTAGACGATCGCCTATTTCAGCGATTAACTCATTTGTGGTTATCCCTGGATTTAGAAAATTCTTGGCATTTAGGATCGGCGGTTTTGAAAATTACCAGTATTTTAACCAATCCTAACCCCAATCAGCCTTGGGCAAAAGCCATGAGTTATCAGCAAATTTATCAGGAAGCCTCAGAAAGCGATCGCAAATTTAGCTTAATTTTTTGTACCCCTACGAGTTTTCGTCAGGGAAAATATGATTGCGCTTTGCCCAACCGAGAGGCGGTGTTTCAGAGTTTAATTAATCGCTGGAATAAATATAGTCTGATGCCGTTTAATTCAGAGTCATTTGACCAGATATTTCCCAGTTTTTTTGATATTAAAACGGAATTAGTCCAGGATCATCGGAGTAAGTTTATCGGTTGTGTGGGCAAAGTTGGTTATCAAATAATGGGCAATATTGACTCGTTAATCGTTAAACAAATCAATGCCCTAGCTGACTTTGCGTTATATGCCGGAGTGGGTCGAAAAACCACAATGGGTATGGGCATGGTTCGGCGATTTAACCGATAATTTTTGCCTGGTAGGGGCGAAGCATAAAGCCTGACGGCATAGCTTCGCTTACCGGGCAAACAATCTATCGGTTAACATTAACAATTTTTTACCCGAATGCTTCGCCCTGATAAACAGCGGTAGGGTGCGTTAGGCGGTCAGTTTTCCCAGACATTTATCAAGGTTTATTAAACCGCCGTAACGCACCGATTGTCAATGGTGCGTTACGGCGCTGAATCTAATTTATTCCCTGGGAATAATTAAGTTAATCCAGCGCCTAACACACCCTACAAAATTATATATTTTTAGTCGGTTTTAACCGACTTTAGCTATTAGACGGGGGTTTTAACCCCAGGCGGTTTGATTAATTAAGTCAGGTAAAAATCCATGAATGAATCAGAATATATTCCCATTGCGGCATTGAATCATTATGCCTATTGCGAACACCGTTGTTGGCGGATGTTTTGTGCTGGCGAATTTAGCGAAAATCAGTACACTATTGAGGGAACCAGTTTACACGATCGCGTCCATACAACGGTCTATATAACCAGTGAAAATAACCGAGAAGAAACGGAACAAGTCCGGGCAATTTGGTTAAAGTCAGCGCAGTATCAGTTAATTGGCAAGTCGGATTTAATTGAGTCGAAAGATGGGCAATTATATCCGGTGGAATATAAACGAGGCAACCGGGGAGAGTGGGATAATGATGCGTTGCAAGTGGTGGGTCAAGCGTTATGTTTGGAAGAAATGACCGGCAAAAAAATTCACCAAGGTTTTGTCTATTATGCCCATTCCCATCAGCGAGTCGCCGTGGATATTTCCCCGGAAATGCGGCAAGAAGCGATCGCGATTATTGGGAAAATTCAAGCCTTATTTACCACCGGAAAAATGCCCCCAGCGGTGTATAGCCAACGGTGTCAAGGGTGTAGTTTATTCAGTCAATGTTTGCCCCAAGCGGTGCAAAAAGTTGGGCGATATCAAGAATAGAAACCGGGTTTTTTGAATCATAGAAACCGGGTTTCTTCAAGAAACCCGGTTTCTGGAACCAAGGAGAAAAAAATATGGGAACCGTGTACATTACGCAAGAAGATGCGTTAATTGGTAAAACCGATGAACGATTAAACGTCAAATTCCAAAAAGAGAAGTTATTAGATGTGCCATTGATTAAAATTGATGGGGTCGTGGTTTTGGGTCGGGCGACAGTTTCCCCAGCGGTGGTGACAGAGTTACTCACCCGGAAAATACCCCTAAGTTTTTTAACCAAAAATGGTAAATATTTAGGTCGCTTAGAACCAGAAGTGACCAAGAATATTTTTGTCCGTAAAGCCCAATGGCAAGCCGCAGGAGATTCTGAGCAAGCAGTGCATTTGGTGCGGGCTTTTGTCCGAGGCAAGTTGAAGAATTACCGCAGTAGTTTGATGCGCTGTCAACGGGAAAATTTGGGAGTAGATTTAAGTTCAAGTATTGCCCAAATTAAGCAAAGTATTGAATCTCTGGAAAATACCGAATTGATTGATTCATTGCGGGGATATGAAGGGGCAGGAAGTGCGGCGTATTTTGGTTGTTTTGATCGCTTAATTCGCAATCCAGAATTTACTTTTAAAACCCGCAACCGGCGACCTCCCACTGACCCGGTAAATTCCCTGTTGAGTTTTGGTTATGCGTTGCTGCGTCACGATGTTCAAAGTGCGGTAAATATTGTGGGGTTCGATCCATATTTAGGCTATCTTCATGTGGAACGTTATGGTCGCCCTTCTTTAGCCTTAGATTTAATGGAAGAGTTTCGCCCTTTAGTAGTGGATGCGATGGTATTAGCGGCGATTAATAAAGGGGCTTTATCTCCCGCAGATTTTGTCAGCGAACCGATTAGTAATGCGGTTTCTTTGACCCCGGATGGGTTGAAAATTTTTCTGCGCCTTTATGAACAGAAAAAGCAGTCAAAGTTTAAGCATCCGGTGATGGGACGGCAATGCACTTATCAGGAGGCTTTTGAATGGCAAGCCCGACTTTTAGCCAAGTATTTAATGGGAGAAACCGATAAATATCCGCCGTTGGTGTTGAAGTAATGCAAGAAGCAGAGGAGCAGAGGGGCAGGGGGGCAGGGGAGCCCGCCATCGGCAGAGGAGCGGAGGAGCAGAGGAGCAGAGGAGCAGAGGAGAAAAATATTTCCCCGTTCCCCGATAACTGTTCCCCGTTCCCTGCCCAACAACAACCAACAACCAACAACCAACAACCAACAACCAACAACGAACAACGAACAACAACGGTTGCTCCTGATATATGTCAGGGCGGCGTTGCATTCGGGTAATAAATTTTTGGTTTTTTCCTATATATTTTTTGCCCGGTAAGCGAAGCCATGCCGTCAGGCTTTATGCTTCGCCCCTACAGATTCAACAACGAACAACGAACAAAAGAATCCCTACCCACGAACAACGAACAACAACCAACAACGAACAACCAACAACCAACAACCAACCGATGTATATAGTTGTCTCCTATGATATTTCTGATGATAAACGGCGCACCAAAATCCATAAAACTCTCAGTTCTTATGGACAGTGGATGCAGTATAGTTTGTTTGAATGCTCGCTGAGTGAGACGGAGTATGCGAAGTTACGGGCAAGATTGAGTAAGTTG
Source organism: Planktothricoides raciborskii GIHE-MW2 (assembly GCF_040564635.1). Lineage (NCBI taxonomy): Bacteria > Bacillati > Cyanobacteriota > Cyanophyceae > Oscillatoriales > Oscillatoriaceae > Planktothricoides > Planktothricoides raciborskii. Next base: position 2,933,321 of record NZ_CP159837.1, on the reverse strand, counting down.
ATTAAGTCAGAGGAGGATAGTATCCGGTTTTATTTTCTTTGTGGCTGCTGCCAGGGTAAAATAGAACGAATTGGGGGCGAACAGCCAATGGATACGACGGTATTTTTTGCCTGATCCCATGACCGGCGCCCTGGAGTGGCTGGCTAACCGGCTTTCCCGGAAGCTTCGGTTTGAGGATGAGATGAAGCGGTAATTTGCGCGGAGGGGTGGCTGTAAAATAAGCCCAGGGGATTTTTTCCTCTGAAGCCTTTACAGGGTGAAGGTTTGGGGCTTTAGGATTGGTGAACCGATTCGCGCAAATGCTGAAACTCTCTCCCCGCTTAGGTTTCCCCTGATTCGTGTTTGAGGCATATTGACAAGTTTTGGGGTTTTCATGGTATGATTAACTCGATTCGCGCAAACGAACCTGGAAAACTAAATAGATTAAGGGTTCCGAACCCCGGCAGTTGCAACTATATAGAATCCCTATCAGGGATTGAAACTAAATCATCGATCGCCGCTGACTTTGGCGGTTGGTTATGTTGCAACTATATAGAATCCCTATCAGGGATTGAAACAACACAAGCTGGCTATAATCTAGCAGTAGCTAAAGAGGTTGCAACTATATAGAATCCCTATCAGGGATTGAAACGAAACTGCCTTAAAAGAAGGCAGAAAAATCTTTTTAGTTGCAACTATATAGAATCCCTATCAGGGATTGAAACAGATATTTCTATCAGTTTCATCAAAAACATTTGTGTTGCAACTATATAGAATCCCTATCAGGGATTGAAACGGCTACGATAAATCCCTTACTTTGGGCGAATTTTCGTGTTGCAACTATATAGAATCCCTATCAGGGATTGAAACAGCCACCGGCGACGATTGCAAGCTGAATCGGGCAATAAGTTGCAACTATATAGAATCCCTATCAGGGATTGAAACGGGCCTCGATTTCATTTGACCATTGGGCTGCAAGGTTGCAACTATATAGAATCCCTATCAGGGATTGAAACCCAAACTCTCTATATAATATATATTATAGAAACGTTGCAACTATATAGAATCCCTATCAGGGATTGAAACATTTGGGCTGTGGGACGCGGTGAATCTGCCAAACCATGTTGCAACTATATAGAATCCCTATCAGGGATTGAAACAGTGCTGGGGTTGAGAATGCGATCGGACAAAAAACCATTCGTTGCAACTATATAGAATCCCTATCAGGGATTGAAACGGGCCGGCGCCCCCACTGCTAACACTAAATAATTGGAGTTGCAACTATATAGAATCCCTATCAGGGATTGAAACACTTGGCGGATAAAGCCGATCCGTATCAGCGGATGCGGTTGCAACTATATAGAATCCCTATCAGGGATTGAAACCCGTAACTATTGGGCAGAGGCGCAAATTCTAGCCAAGTTGCAACTATATAGAATCCCTATCAGGGATTGAAACAATACCTTTTTTTATAGTGAGAGGCATCATTTATCAAGTTGCAACTATATAGAATCCCTATCAGGGATTGAAACAAAGTGTCATCCGTGGCGATCGAGGCTGAGGGTGTGAGGTTGCAACTATATAGAATCCCTATCAGGGATTGAAACAAAAAACTGTAAAACCCGCATCAGCGCTTAATCTTGGTTGCAACTATATAGAATCCCTATCAGGGATTGAAACTTTTGGGCAATAAAGCGGGGTGAGGCTGAATTGCGTTGCAACTATATAGAATCCCTATCAGGGATTGAAACCGGGGTGAGAATATCCTGGTAAATTGTAGAGGCGATGTTGCAACTATATAGAATCCCTATCAGGGATTGAAACATCCCATCCAAGCAAGTCGCCAGGTTTACATCTAAGAGTTGCAACTATATAGAATCCCTATCAGGGATTGAAACAGGTAAAAGAGAAAAGAAGTAAATCAAACATTGCAAGGGTTGCAACTATATAGAATCCCTATCAGGGATTGAAACCTTAAGCCACAATTTCAGGCAAGCTTCAAAAGCTATTGTTGCAACTATATAGAATCCCTATCAGGGATTGAAACATGGATTGGTGCCGATTTCAGATCCAGGAGTGCGGTTGCAACTATATAGAATCCCTATCAGGGATTGAAACGGAATGGCGATCGCTTCACTTTGCAGATCCAACGAGTGTTGCAACTATATAGAATCCCTATCAGGGATTGAAACACCTCACCATAAATTTAAAGATTCCCAGTATGCTTTTGTTGCAACTATATAGAATCCCTATCAGGGATTGAAACTTGGAAAATCAACCCCAACCGGAAACTACGCCCCAAAGTTGCAACTATATAGAATCCCTATCAGGGATTGAAACTCGATATTGCAATTTTTTAATGATGATTTGCAGCTTCGGTTGCAACTATATAGAATCCCTATCAGGGATTGAAACTTTGTTGGTAAAAGTAGATAAGGAAATACATCTCGCGAGTTGCAACTATATAGAATCCCTATCAGGGATTGAAACAGCAGATTGCCATCTTAAAAGCGGAAAACAACAAGCCTAGTTGCAACTATATAGAATCCCTATCAGGGATTGAAACAATCGATGGCAGCTTTGACTTAAACGAAATCCCCAAAGTTGCAACTATATAGAATCCCTATCAGGGATTGAAACATCGGTTTTGCCATCACACGCGGATACCATCACGGATAGTTGCAACTATATAGAATCCCTATCAGGGATTGAAACCTGGACTCGCTGAAGTCTTTAGGGGGATCGCCGGGGCCGTTGCAACTATATAGAATCCCTATCAGGGATTGAAACTTCTAACCGATTGAGAACCGAATAAACCGATTTAATCGTTGCAACTATATAGAATCCCTATCAGGGATTGAAACTTAGCTAGTAAGAAATCAGGCAAAAATAAACCAGAGATGTTGCAACTATATAGAATCCCTATCAGGGATTGAAACGTATAAGAGATGATGGCGGCAGCTTCTATGTCATGTTGCAACTATATAGAATCCCTATCAGGGATTGAAACAAATATTGAGAGGGTGGATTTGGATTCGGATTACCGTTGCAACTATATAGAATCCCTATCAGGGATTGAAACAGCGATATCAATGCCTGTGCTGCCATAGCTGAAATCACGTTGCAACTATATAGAATCCCTATCAGGGATTGAAACCGGTATCTCTGGAATCTCTATTCCCTGAGATTCCAGATGTTGCAACTATATAGAATCCCTATCAGGGATTGAAACTTCGATATCCGGGAAAATAAATTAAAGCCCCACGTTGCAACTATATAGAATCCCTATCAGGGATTGAAACCAGTACCCGAACCGGCAACGCTCGATCGCTGACCAGGGTTGCAACTATATAGAATCCCTATCAGGGATTGAAACATTTTTAGGAAGATATACCAGCCCAGCTTCAATCACGTTGCAACTATATAGAATCCCTATCAGGGATTGAAACTCAGTCTGCAATAATGCAGATTCTTTGTTCAAATCTTGTTGCAACTATATAGAATCCCTATCAGGGATTGAAACTTTGACGTGGTGACACCGCATCACCAACCGTCACCGAAGTTGCAACTATATAGAATCCCTATCAGGGATTGAAACTTTCTCGGTACACGCCCGCGCCCAATTGCCTCGGTAGTTGCAACTATATAGAATCCCTATCAGGGATTGAAACCAACCGATACCCTTGGCGGAAACTCAAGAGATGCGATGTTGCAACTATATAGAATCCCTATCAGGGATTGAAACACGGTATCCGTCACCAATCCGTCACCAATCCGTCACCAAGTTGCAACTATATAGAATCCCTATCAGGGATTGAAACCAACCGATACCCTTGGCGGAAACTCAAGAGATGCGATGTTGCAACTATATAGAATCCCTATCAGGGATTGAAACAGTGGCGATCGCGGCATAGAGGTACTACCACCCCCACGTTGCAACTATATAGAATCCCTATCAGGGATTGAAACATTACTTTTGTTTCTCAAGTATAGCATAAGTTAATTGTTGCAACTATATAGAATCCCTATCAGGGATTGAAACTAAATACGGAGGCTTACACAGTGGCGCAGTTACATGGTTGCAACTATATAGAATCCCTATCAGGGATTGAAACGCGCTCCTATTTGCATCGTGGTGCAGACCAGACCCGGTTGCAACTATATAGAATCCCTATCAGGGATTGAAACACTAAAATCATATCAATTGCTCTATCTGAGTTTGGGTTGCAACTATATAGAATCCCTATCAGGGATTGAAACGAGGGCGTTCTGATAGCTTGCCCGCTCTATTTCGAGTGTTGCAACTATATAGAATCCCTATCAGGGATTGAAACGAACACAAACATCACAATTTTATCGCCAACGGGTTAGTAGTAGTTGCAACTATATAGAATCCCTATCAGGGATTGAAACAAATTGCATAATATCAAATTAGATAACAATAAAAAGGAGGTTGCAACTATATAGAATCCCTATCAGGGATTGAAACAAAGCCAAATCAATTTGATCTGAATCCAGTACCGGCTGTTGCAACTATATAGAATCCCTATCAGGGATTGAAACGTCTTTGCTGTTCATTAATCCGGCAGCTTTGCACTGCAAGTTGCAACTATATAGAATCCCTATCAGGGATTGAAACATTTCTTTTTCGATTCCTGATAAGATAAGTGGCAACCGTTGCAACTATATAGAATCCCTATCAGGGATTGAAACAAACCCATGATTTCAAGTAGGGTTGCGGGCATCAAGTTGCAACTATATAGAATCCCTATCAGGGATTGAAACCAAAGAAGGGGCAACAAGCGATCGCGTGGTGGACAAGCCGTTGCAACTATATAGAATCCCTATCAGGGATTGAAACAGGGGATAAGGTAAGCGCTCACTGGTTACGCCACTGCCAGTTGCAACTATATAGAATCCCTATCAGGGATTGAAACATCCCTGAGATTATCGCCTCACTTCCCGATACCGGGAGTTGCAACTATATAGAATCCCTATCAGGGATTGAAACTTCCCAGGACCGAGAGAATCCACCAAAAGCTATCATTGTTGCAACTATATAGAATCCCTATCAGGGATTGAAACAACAGATTTAGTAAAGGGATATAAGCAATGTCACGCGGAGTTGCAACTATATAGAATCCCTATCAGGGATTGAAACGTACCTTTGCTATCGGCACGGCGGCGGCTATCAGTTCGTTGCAACTATATAGAATCCCTATCAGGGATTGAAACAACTTGCAAGCTTTTATGGCTCATAGACCATCTGGAATGTTGCAACTATATAGAATCCCTATCAGGGATTGAAACGGCAATCTGCAATTAATAAACACTCTATAAAGGCAAAGTTGCAACTATATAGAATCCCTATCAGGGATTGAAACGATATGGCTTAGATTTTGTTGTTGGTACATAATGTTGCAACTATATAGAATCCCTATCAGGGATTGAAACTTATATATCCGGGTTTCGACTGATGAACAGGCATCCGAGTTGCAACTATATAGAATCCCTATCAGGGATTGAAACTGATGTTTTTGGGTGTATTGCCCTCCTCAAAAACTGGTTGCAACTATATAGAATCCCTATCAGGGATTGAAACAAAGAACGCAACATTAGACTAACACAATCAATTAATGTGTTGCAACTATATAGAATCCCTATCAGGGATTGAAACCTGGGAATGAGAGAAAGGGCCGAAGGCATGAATGAGGGGTTGCAACTATATAGAATCCCTATCAGGGATTGAAACTAATTTTTACGAAAATTTACCAGACTTTGAGAAAATGTTGCAACTATATAGAATCCCTATCAGGGATTGAAACTTTCAGGCAGGGGATATTTACGAAGGATTTGCGAGTTGCAACTATATAGAATCCCTATCAGGGATTGAAACACGCGTAGAGCCGACTGGAACGGCTTTAAAAGCATTGAGTTGCAACTATATAGAATCCCTATCAGGGATTGAAACATCATTGACGCGGGGGTAAGTGGCGGAAAATACCTCTGTTGCAACTATATAGAATCCCTATCAGGGATTGAAACTGGTGGTAACGGCCCGTGATTCCGGGTGGTAATTGTTGCAACTATATAGAATCCCTATCAGGGATTGAAACCCATTCGGATTACTTGAGATAGGTAATCCAAAAACAGTTGCAACTATATAGAATCCCTATCAGGGATTGAAACCGTTCTACAGACGCAAAATCTAGCCGCGATCGTTTGTTGCAACTATATAGAATCCCTATCAGGGATTGAAACGTTTCGGGATTGTAGTATTCATCTCGATACAGCATGGTTGCAACTATATAGAATCCCTATCAGGGATTGAAACGTCGAAGGCGATCGGTGCGGCTTTAGCAGCCGCCAGTGTTGCAACTATATAGAATCCCTATCAGGGATTGAAACCAATCCCGACTGCCACAACCGGCAAAACAACTCCCAGGTTGCAACTATATAGAATCCCTATCAGGGATTGAAACAGATTTTAGGCTCGGTTTTGGACTCGGTTTTGGATTGGTTGCAACTATATAGAATCCCTATCAGGGATTGAAACGGCGATCGCGCCTAGCCAAAATCCGTTGTTTGGGTTTGTTGCAACTATATAGAATCCCTATCAGGGATTGAAACAAAGAAAAGTGCTCAGGCTTGAGAATTTCAGCCACGATGTTGCAACTATATAGAATCCCTATCAGGGATTGAAACCAACCAAGAATTTTCGCGATACACGCGACTTAAAGGTTGCAACTATATAGAATCCCTATCAGGGATTGAAACTGCATCCACTTTTGGTGGATTCAACAATTTTAATTGTTGCAACTATATAGAATCCCTATCAGGGATTGAAACGAAAAAGGCAATCCAGGAAATCTGCGATCGCTACAAGTTGCAACTATATAGAATCCCTATCAGGGATTGAAACGAGTGAGGAGAAATCCATGCTGGCTCAAAGACGAGAGGTTGCAACTATATAGAATCCCTATCAGGGATTGAAACTTTTGGCGATCGACTGTGACTCTGAAGATGCGATGTTGCAACTATATAGAATCCCTATCAGGGATTGAAACTTCGCACAAGTAATCATAAAGTGCCACGGCCTTGTTGCAACTATATAGAATCCCTATCAGGGATTGAAACTCCGTAAAATCACGGGGGAATCTCTTGATTTTTGGGTTGCAACTATATAGAATCCCTATCAGGGATTGAAACACGCAATGAACTAATGAACTACCAAAATTTGACCGGTTGCAACTATATAGAATCCCTATCAGGGATTGAAACAAATTCCCCGGCAAAAGCCCAGGGATTTTCTTTTGGTTGCAACTATATAGAATCCCTATCAGGGATTGAAACAGAAACATTTTCCCATTGCGATTGATTAAAGGTAAAGTTGCAACTATATAGAATCCCTATCAGGGATTGAAACCATTTTTTGCCTCAAATGAATGTAGCCCCATAGCCCGTTGCAACTATATAGAATCCCTATCAGGGATTGAAACAAACGCGATTACGATGTTGCGCGGGCTATCCCCTAGGGTTGCAACTATATAGAATCCCTATCAGGGATTGAAACTGATTCGTAGACCCGACTGCACATCCTTGGACCGTCGGTTGCAACTATATAGAATCCCTATCAGGGATTGAAACATGGCTAAATTCATGTGCCGACCATGTATGCCAAGAGTTGCAACTATATAGAATCCCTATCAGGGATTGAAACCCTGACTCACCGTAAACTTTGGCAGCATTGGCCAAGTTGCAACTATATAGAATCCCTATCAGGGATTGAAACTAGATCGGTTTTTGGTGAAGAAAATTGTGAGCCTAAGGTTGCAACTATATAGAATCCCTATCAGGGATTGAAACTACGATAGCTTTGAATTGATAGAGATGAAATTTGATGGGTTGCAACTATATAGAATCCCTATCAGGGATTGAAACCTTTACGCCTATGGCCCCATATACGAAGATAGAGTAGTTGCAACTATATAGAATCCCTATCAGGGATTGAAACCTAGAAAATCCGAGCCTTCTCCGCTTTCTGTGATTCCTGTTGCAACTATATAGAATCCCTATCAGGGATTGAAACATATAAGCTGGGAAATTTAATTCATGCAAATCAAGTTGCAACTATATAGAATCCCTATCAGGGATTGAAACATCGGATAAATTAGCAGAAATTGCTGCAAATGCACAGGGTTGCAACTATATAGAATCCCTATCAGGGATTGAAACAGACTGATTGGCAGATTCGTGGAGATGTATTTAAAGTTGCAACTATATAGAATCCCTATCAGGGATTGAAACATTTTGATATGTACCAAAATTTGACCGCAACTGAACTGAGTTGCAACTATATAGAATCCCTATCAGGGATTGAAACGCTGACAGAATGTAAATATCATCTCCACCCGCATGGGTGTTGCAACTATATAGAATCCCTATCAGGGATTGAAACGCTTCAAGGGCAGCAATTTGGCGAATATTGTCCTGCACAACGAGTTGCAACTATATAGAATCCCTATCAGGGATTGAAACCGCATACGCGGAATGACTCCCTGGTGGTGATGCACCGTTGCAACTATATAGAATCCCTATCAGGGATTGAAACGCCCTTGTCAATTTTGTGGGCTACAAATTTATTCCAGTTGCAACTATATAGAATCCCTATCAGGGATTGAAACCAGTTGAGTTGGATGAATCAGAAATACCCGATCTACTGTTGCAACTATATAGAATCCCTATCAGGGATTGAAACGGCGATATTTGCCGCAAAAAATCCGGTGGCAAGGAATGTTGCAACTATATAGAATCCCTATCAGGGATTGAAACGATTTACCTCGCTTTGTGATTTCGGCACCGAAAAGGTTGTTGCAACTATATAGAATCCCTATCAGGGATTGAAACAAAATCTCCCGCATTTAGCGCCGAACATTATCAAGCTGGTTGCAACTATATAGAATCCCTATCAGGGATTGAAACGCAACATTAAACACATATCCTCCCGCCTTTAAGCATTTTTTGTTGCAACTATATAGAATCCCTATCAGGGATTGAAACACCTGAGCATTTTCTCGGTAAGCGCTTTTATCGCCGGTTGCAACTATATAGAATCCCTATCAGGGATTGAAACTGCTTTGGGGCTTCGCTCCGAGTACCACGGACAAGCGTTGCAACTATATAGAATCCCTATCAGGGATTGAAACGGCTAATAAATTTGATATGAACTTCCGGCCAACATCAGTTGCAACTATATAGAATCCCTATCAGGGATTGAAACGGGTGCCGGTGCCGCCAAACTGGGGGCAAACTTGAGCGTTGCAACTATATAGAATCCCTATCAGGGATTGAAACACGCCGTTGCTGTTTCTAAAGCTGATGAGGTGGAGTTGTTGCAACTATATAGAATCCCTATCAGGGATTGAAACGCGGAATGCGATCGGCAGTGCTATTACCCCAACTACGTTGCAACTATATAGAATCCCTATCAGGGATTGAAACAGCCCTGGGCTTGGGCTATATTTAATCTAGGTAAGGTTGCAACTATATAGAATCCCTATCAGGGATTGAAACTCCCAGGAAAATTGGTAGGTGTCTAACAATCCCGCTAGTTGCAACTATATAGAATCCCTATCAGGGATTGAAACACAGCCTTTAGCTTTACCAGCTTCTTTTGTACTAGAGTTGCAACTATATAGAATCCCTATCAGGGATTGAAACAACGCGGATGAGCAATCAACCATCACCTTGATTTTCAGGTTGCAACTATATAGAATCCCTATCAGGGATTGAAACTCTGAGAACCTGGGACACGAGATGATCCAAAAGGAGTTGCAACTATATAGAATCCCTATCAGGGATTGAAACGAAAAGGGCACGGAGTACCAGCATAACTGGCATATCGAGTTGCAACTATATAGAATCCCTATCAGGGATTGAAACACCAAAAAATTTGACAATTAAGCAAATTCCTATTCGGTTGCAACTATATAGAATCCCTATCAGGGATTGAAACATTACTTGATCTAACTCTGCGTACTAATCCATATACGTTGCAACTATATAGAATCCCTATCAGGGATTGAAACGAAAGCATTCCCGCTGATCGAATTTCATCAGCCTTAGTTGCAACTATATAGAATCCCTATCAGGGATTGAAACTTGGGTGGATGCAGCCAAACCCGGTAGCAAGTACAAAGTAGTTGCAACTATATAGAATCCCTATCAGGGATTGAAACTTTACCTGGAGATTAAAAGGAAATACCGATTAAGGTTGCAACTATATAGAATCCCTATCAGGGATTGAAACGAGATAAATCGGATGCATACAGGCTTGCTAGAAGAAAGGTTGCAACTATATAGAATCCCTATCAGGGATTGAAACTTGATGGAATTGGGCGACGATCGCCCTGATTTTGCTGGTTGCAACTATATAGAATCCCTATCAGGGATTGAAACAGCCCAAAAGATGCTAACCACGCGGCAACAGTTCTCACGTTGCAACTATATAGAATCCCTATCAGGGATTGAAACAAATCTCGGTGCGATCGGATAGAAATTGATTTAGAAAGTTGCAACTATATAGAATCCCTATCAGGGATTGAAACTTTAACCTGCGCTCTAAATCTCGCTACGATGTAAGTTAGTTGCAACTATATAGAATCCCTATCAGGGATTGAAACTTTGCCACTGGCCCAGTAACATCGGCACATCGTGATTGGTTGCAACTATATAGAATCCCTATCAGGGATTGAAACTTTGCATAGTATCTGCCACAAAAAACAATGGTGACAGTTGCAACTATATAGAATCCCTATCAGGGATTGAAACTCTGAAAAGGTGGCTGTCACCGGCGTCTCTCAAAAGAAAGGTTGCAACTATATAGAATCCCTATCAGGGATTGAAACTGATATGGTAGCAATATGAGTCGCTACACGAGAGAAAGTTGCAACTATATAGAATCCCTATCAGGGATTGAAACGAGATAATAGAAGCATTGCAACTGCTTTTCATTCTGTGTTGCAACTATATAGAATCCCTATCAGGGATTGAAACCCCGCGAGCGCCTCGTTCGCGGGGGCCGTTTTTTTGGGGTTGCAACTATATAGAATCCCTATCAGGGATTGAAACCCTTGTGTGGTGCGGGGGGTTTTTCGGCGGCGGTTTCGGTTGCAACTATATAGAATCCCTATCAGGGATTGAAACCAATCAAACGAATTTGATCCCTTAATTGAATTGCCCGGTTGCAACTATATAGAATCCCTATCAGGGATTGAAACAGTGGTTTATGTTTCACTCTTCTGAAGCCCCTGGGCTGGTTGCAACTATATAGAATCCCTATCAGGGATTGAAACCAAAGCCAAAATCGAGGGCACCGTGATACGCCCAGTTGCAACTATATAGAATCCCTATCAGGGATTGAAACCTAACTGACCACTTGGGCAGGTAACACCGGCGGAAGAGTTGCAACTATATAGAATCCCTATCAGGGATTGAAACCTCCGCCGTGCCTGGGATTATTGTAGTGATCGCTTGGTTGCAACTATATAGAATCCCTATCAGGGATTGAAACAAAAATTGTGTTTTATTGTGAAAATTATGGCTATTGTTGCAACTATATAGAATCCCTATCAGGGATTGAAACACGATCACATTCCCATCGGCGATCGCTAATTCAATGTTGCAACTATATAGAATCCCTATCAGGGATTGAAACTCAAAAAAAGAGTGGGATTTTAGTAAACCAGAGATGTTGCAACTATATAGAATCCCTATCAGGGATTGAAACGGGTGCGAAAAAGTTAGTCGCGGTGGCTGGCTGATGTTGCAACTATATAGAATCCCTATCAGGGATTGAAACGATCGCTGGTTTCGGGCGGCCCTGGAAAGAGCCGGTCTGTTGCAACTATATAGAATCCCTATCAGGGATTGAAACCACGAGTGGGAATTTTTAGGCGAGATAGTGAGTCCCGGTTGCAACTATATAGAATCCCTATCAGGGATTGAAACCAGACTTTTTCTGGTGGGGAAAAAGAGGAGGAATTCAGTTGCAACTATATAGAATCCCTATCAGGGATTGAAACTAGAATATCAGAATCGCTCACCCCAGAATCCAGCAAGTTGCAACTATATAGAATCCCTATCAGGGATTGAAACACCTGAAAGCTTGAAAATTCGCTTTAATCAAGATGGTTGCAACTATATAGAATCCCTATCAGGGATTGAAACTTCTCCGGCAAAATTTCCAAATAATTCTGCCTGTACGTTGCAACTATATAGAATCCCTATCAGGGATTGAAACTTCAGCAAATCGAAAGTCACCGAGTAAAAAATTACGAGTTGCAACTATATAGAATCACTATCAGGGATTGAAACAGGTAATACTAAATTACTGCAATCATCTGGCTTGGTTGCAACTATATAGAATCCCTATCAGGGATTGAAACATAAATTCATCTCCTCCTTTGGAACAAATTTGGATGTTGCAACTATATAGAATCCCTATCAGGGATTGAAACTTTAATTCTTCTCAGATTAAATTTCAGTTTGACGAGTTGCAACTATATAGAATCCCTATCAGGGATTGAAACGCCAACCTTGACTTTACTTAAAAACGGGGTGAATTGTTGCAACTATATAGAATCCCTATCAGGGATTGAAACAATTACAAAATGACTCAAGCAAAAGCTTTGGCCAGGTTGCAACTATATAGAATCCCTATCAGGGATTGAAACCGCGATTGAAGAAGACTACACCTTAAATTAATGAAAGTTGCAACTATATAGAATCCCTATCAGGGATTGAAACGATGATTTCTTGATCAGCGTCCGAGCGGTCAAACTCTGGTTGCAACTATATAGAATCCCTATCAGGGATTGAAACAACGATCGCACTTATTTGGGCGCTACGTCCGATCGCCCAAGTAAACCTTGAAATTGTAGCTTTTTAAAATTGGTCAAGTAGTCGGTTTTAACCGCCTGTAGGGGTCAACGGCCGTTGACCCCTACAGGGATTTTAATCCCCGCCGAATTTTAATCCCCGCCGGATTTTAATCATCGCCGAATTTTAATCATCGCCGAATTTTAATCCCCGCAATCGTCGGTTAATTGCGGGGGTACATAAACCGCCAGAGGTTAAAACCTCCGGCTAATAGCGCAAGTCGGTTAAAACCGACTCTGGATTATTTAGAAATTGGTAATATTATTTACAAAACATTATGCAATTTTGGCGCTACATATCACCGTCTAAATAAACATTATAATTGTAGCAATAGGTTGTAAAATTGGTATTAAATGACTAATTTTTTTTTAGTTTTATCCGCAAATTTATGCCTAAATGAACCCATTTTCGTAATTCCCATACTCCCTTTCATTTGATTCAACTCAACACTAATTACATCAACAGAAGTGGGCGTATATTTCACCTTTGCCACTTGTTACCCTTGCTTAAACTTTTGGCGACGTTGTTTTTGTTTTATTGCCCAATCATCATACTTATAAAGACAAGTTGAAGCAGTCAGCCAGACCACCACAAAATGCTTGAGCAAAATCTGGTTTTCTGACAGAAAACGACCTAATTCATGCCCCGCAGTATTTATATTGTAGTATTTCTATTGTAGGGTGGGCAAAAGTAAACCATCGTATATGGTATAGTGGATAAATTTTTTTGCTTTTTTGCCCACCATCCGAATGTTAATTATTTATATTGTAGGGTGGGCATACACCATCGTATATGGTATAGTAGGTAAAATTTTTTGCCCACCCTACTATTAGATTACCTCTAACTTTTGCGGTGCAGAAAATCCACAAAGTTATCTAACATTTTTAACCCAGCAGTAGAAGATTTTTCCGGGTGAAATTGTACCGCCATGAGGTTATTTTTCCCGATCGCAGCAGTGACATTTTGACTCCCATGAGTCACTGTAGCAGCCTTCACCGATGCATCTATGGGATCGACATAATAAGAGTGAACAAAATAAACCCAAGGATTAGCGGGCAAATTGCCCCACAATGGCAGATCCGGTTGAGCCAATTCTAACTGATTCCAACCCATGTGAGGAATAGTTAATCCCGGTTCGCTTTTAAACCGACGTACCATCCCCGGAATTACCCCTAAACCCGGTTCTTTCCCCTCTTCACTGCCATCAAAAAGAATTTGCAGCCCTAAACAAATGCCGAGAAATGGTTTCCCAGAAGCGATCGCATCTTTCACCGGCAACTCCAAATCCCGCGATCGCAAATGTTGCATTGCCGGGTCAAAAGAACCCACTCCGGGCAGCAACACCGCATCAGCAGCCAAAATTTCTGCGGGTGAATCGGTAATTATTGGGGTTGCCCCCGCATTTTCCAAACCTTTGCACACCGAGTGCAAATTCCCCATATCATAGTCTACGATGGCAATCACAGCCATTGCCCTGTTTTCCTTACGATACCGCGATCGCTATTGTAATTCTTAATCGCCCAAATTTTCTATGACTGGCAAAATTATCACTCATATCACTAGCAAAATCTTACTCACTTCCTTTGATACCTGGATGCCCCATCAAAAATCCAATGCCTCCGATGACTTATTAGTAAAAATTTCTCAAGGGGATTTTTTCGGGGATTCATTGATTCTGTTAAGAAAATTACCCGTAGACCCCGAAGCAGCCCCAAAAGAGGCGATCGCCAAAATCAACCAAGTCCAACCCCATGCAGTGATTTGCGCGGGTATGGCAGAAACTCGGCAAAAATTAACCGTTGAATCTCAAGCTTTATCCGGGAAAAATTGCCGCAAAACTTTAGTAAATTTGCCCCAATTAATCGCCGGGTTACCTAACACAGAAATCAGCCATGACGCGGGTAAATTTGTCTGTGAAGCGCTGTACTATGCGGTTTTAAACTATCTGCAAACCCAGGCAAAATCGCCCATTCCTTGTATCTTTGTTCATGTACCCTTATTGCACCCAGAAAATATCGAAGCGATCGCTGCTGATTTTCGGGCGATCGTCCAGAGGCTGGCCGCCAAACCCCCGGTATAGTTAGTTAAATTAAGATTAATACAATTATGTAGGGCGCAAGCCGCTGCGCCCCTGATGTATTGTCTCAATTACAATTGAAATAATCATATCAGCCATCAGACCATACCCCTACCTGAGTCAAAGTGTAAAGATTTTGGAAGATTCTGAAAAATCTTAACTCAGAAACAGCATTTTTAGGCCATAATTGCTGAGAAATAAGAGCGATCGGAGAATATACTTAATCAACACAGTTAATCAACATACTGAATAGACAATTCTGGCTTTCCCTGGCGAAAAAGCCCTCCTTAAAAAAGGGAGGTTGGGGGAATCGATCCGCGATCGAAGCCAGAATTGTCTATTGTTAAAAAAATTATTATAAATTTTCTCACCGGCTGTATCCACCGCTACAGTTAAAGAAACGGAAAAAACTCTATACCCAATTCAGAGTCTAGAGTCGGCTACTGACCGAGAAGCCTAAAAGGGTGTCAATTCCCAGAAATCTGTGATTTCAGTGAAGCAGCCACCGCATTAACCACACAGTAGCCAATAGTCGTTAAAAAATCGGGTAGCTAAACCGTGCAATTTAATACTTACGATCCAGGGGATTTTTACGATGAACTGTTCATCGAAAAGGGTAAACCCCGCCCAGAAGCCCAGTTATTGATTGCCAAAATCAACTCCTTACCGAGTGGAGAACTGGAACAGCGACAACAAGCAGCCCAAAATGCCCTGATGAAGCTAGGGGCAACCTTTAATGTCTACAGCGACAACCAAGGAACCGAACGGATATTTCCGTTTGATATTATTCCCCGCATTGTCTCAGCTTTAGAGTGGCAATGGCTAGAAAAAGGACTCAAACAACGAATTGCGGCATTAAATTTATTTATTGGTGATATTTATGGGGAACAAAAAATTATTGCTGATGGGATAATTCCCGAATATGCGATCGCCTCTGCTACAGGATTTCTCAAACCTTGTATTGGATTAAAACCACCGGCAGATGTTTGGTGTCACATCACGGGGACAGATTTAGTCCGAGATAAACATGGTCATTGGTATGTTTTAGAAGATAATCTTCGCTGTCCGTCGGGGGTTTCTTATGTAATCGAAAATCGCCGGGTAATGAAATCTTGCTTTCCCGAATTATTTGGCAAAATGGGCATTAAACCCGTAGATGATTACCCCAGTCATCTCCTAGAAACTCTGCTAAACTTAGCCCCACCCCATTTAACCAATCCTAGAGTAGCGGTTCTCACCCCAGGAATTTATAATTCGGCCTATTTTGAGCACTCATTTTTAGCCCAACAAATGGGGGTAGAACTGGTCGAAGGTAGAGATTTAGTGGTGGTGGATGGCTACTTAAGAATGCGTACCACCAAAGGACTACAAAGAGTCGATGTAATTTATCGGCGAATTGATGATAACTTTATCGATCCTTTGGCATTTCGTCCCGATAGTTTACTGGGAGTTCCGGGGCTGATGGAAGTTTACCGCAATCGCCGAGTCGCGATCGCCAATGCGTTAGGAACTGGGGTCGCTGATGACAAAGGAATCTATACTTATGTCCCGGATATTATTCGCTATTATCTTGGTGAAGACCAAATAATACCCAACGTGCCGACCTATCGATGTTGGGAAGAAAAAGATCGCAACCATGTGTTAGCCAACTTAGATAAATTGGTAGTCAAAGCGGTGAATGAAGCGGGAGGATATGGGATGCTAGTCGGCCCTCATGCCACCCCAGAACAACGGGAAGACTTTGCGGGGCGGATCCAAGAAAATCCCCGGAATTATATTGCCCAACCCACCCTCTGTTTATCCAGAGTTCCTACCATAATCAAGGACGAATTTGCCGGATGCCATGTAGATTTACGTCCCTATATTCTCTATGGAAAAGAAATCTACGTACATCCGGGGGGCTTAACCCGTGTAGCTTTGAAAAAAGGTTCTTTAGTAGTCAATTCATCTCAAGGAGGTGGTTCAAAAGATACCTGGGTTTTGTTTGAATAGGCGGAGTAAATAATAGTCAGAAGAGAAAAGAGAGGGGAGCCGCCATCGAGCGGGGGAGCCGCCATCGAGCAGGGGTGCAGGGGTGCGGGGGTGCAGGGGGGATGAGGGGAGAGTGAATAGTGAAAGGGAGGATGCATAGGAAAGAGGATGCATAGGAAAGAGGATGCATAGGAAAGAGGAAAGATATTCTCTCCTCTCTTTTCTCTCCTCTCTTTTCTCTCTTGGCCATTCGCCCCCACGACTTTTAACTTTTCACTTCTCCTTTGCCCCTCCGCCCCTCCCTCCGCCCCTCCGCCCCTCTGCTCCTCTGCTCCTCTGCTCCTCTGCTCCTCTCTCCTTTCTCCTCTGACGGTTAACCTGAATAACTGAATAGTAAATTAGGAATAGTGCTTATGCTGAGTCGCGTTGCCGATTCAATCTACTGGCTAAACAGATATGTAGAACGGGCGGAAAATATTGCCCGGTTCGTGGGAACTAATTTAAACTTAATGTTGGATTCTCCCAGAGGAATTGAACAACAGTGGAAACCTTTAGTTTATACCACGGGAGATCAAGAACTTTTTGAGCAAGCCTACGGGGAAGGAAATGCCCAAAACGTGATTCAGTTTCTCACTTTTGATAGTAATTATCCCAATTCTATTTTATCTTGTTTGCAAATAGCGCGAGAAAATGCTCGTTCCGTGCGGGAAATTATTTCTTCAGAAATGTGGGAACAAATTAATGCTTTTTATTGGATGGTGAAGACTGCGGCTCCGGACCAATCCCTTTCTGGGTTGCAAGATTTTTTCACGGAGGTAAAACTCGCTTCTCATCTATTTGCGGGCGTGATGGATGCCACCATGAGTCATAATGAAGGCTGGCATTTTGGTCAAATTGGCCGGTTATTAGAACGGGCTGATAAAACCAGTCGAATTTTAGATGTGAAGTATTATATTTTGTTGCCTTCGGTGAAGCACGTCGGGACAATTTTGGATCAATTACAGTGGATTTCTTTGTTGCGATCGGCAAGTGCTTATGAAATGTATCGGAAACGGAGTCAACATCGGATTACCCCGGATGGAGTGGCGGAATTTTTAATTTTAGATCGCGAATTTCCTCGGTCAATTCAGTTTTGTCTGTTGCAAGCAGAGCGATCGCTGCATCAAATTACCGGCACCCCTCATGGCACCTGGCAAAATCCCGTGGAAAGGACATTAGGCCGGTTGCGGTCTGAATTAGGGTATATTACCATTGATGAAATTATGCATATTGGTCTGCATGAATTTCTCAATGATTTACAAGAAAAAATGAATGAAATTGGCGACAATATCTTTGATAATTTCTTTGCGATTAAACCCATAGAAAAAACATCCATGACCAGTAATCAAAGTGCGATCGCTGCCAGTCTGTAGGCATCTATAGGCAGGCGGGGGCAAATTTGCATCTAGGCAAAATCATGGGGGAAAATGTTTCTGGACAATTCCCCCATGATTTTGGCTGGGATCATATCAGAACCCAGATAGATGGGATGTAGTACCGATAAATAATCAGCGGATGACTTGGCAGACCAGTCTCAAGAAGGGGGTTTCCTGAACAGTTTAGAACGTCACAAAAATTCACAAATAATTTGGATTTGTAGGAGCAACAAATTTGGTAATCTAAGCACATTAACGGAATAAGACACCCATCAAAAAATATTATGGCCAAAACCAAAACAGTAGATCCCACGGCCAGCGAGATTAACCTCAAAGATCCGCAGTATTATATTAATCGCGAGTTAAGCTGGTTAGAGTTTAACTACCGGGTTTTACATGAAGCCTTGGATGCTCGGACACTCCTACTGGAGCGACTGAAGTTTTTATCGATCTTCAGCACCAACCTGGATGAATTCTTTATGGTTCGGGTTGCCGCTTTAAAACAACAGGTAGAAGCCAAGGTTGCCCGGTTAACCCCTGATGGACGGACACCGGAAGAACAACTGAATGCGATTAGCGATCGCCTGCACCCAATGGTAGTCGAGCAGCATCGTCACTTTCAACAGCAAATCCGACCCCTATTAGTCGCCAACCAAATTCATATCCTCGACTACATCGATCTCAACCAAGAACAAAGGCTCTATATGCAGAGCTACTTTGAAGAGCAAATCTTTCCCGTGCTCACTCCTTTAGCCGTCGATCCGGGTCATCCGTTCCCCTATATTTCCAATCTCAGCTTAAACTTAGCGGTACTGGTTAAAGATCCAGAAACCGAGGAGGAATTTTTTGCTCGCGTCAAAGTCCCCAAAGTCTTACCCAGATTTATTTCCTTGCCTCCAGACCCGATTAAACCTTCTCAGACCCCCGTCACCGCAGCAACACCGCCAACCATCTACCAATTTGTCCCCCTGGAACAAGTCATCGCTCATAACTTAGAGTTTTTATTTCCCGGAATGAATATTCAGGAATATCATTTATTCCGAATTACGCGGGATGCGGATTTAGAACTGCAAGAGATCGAAGCCGATGACTTGTTATTAGCGATTGAAAAAGAACTGCGGAAACGACGGTTTGGGGGTTCCGTGGTCCGCCTGGAAATACCCGTGGACTTGCCGCCCAGCATTCGGGAAATGCTTATGCACGAACTGGACGTTGAAGAGTCGGATGTTTATGAAGTGCAAGGATTACTGAATTTAGGGGACTTAATGAGTTTCATGGGATTGCCCAAACCAGAACTCAAAGATCGACCCTGGAACCCGGTCGTTCCCCCGCGTTTGCGTCGTCTCCATGATTTACCCGTAGACCAAGTAGACCTGGATGTAGAGGAAGGGGAAGATTTATTTGCCTTAATTCGCCAAAAAGATATATTGCTGCACCATCCTTATTATTCATTTAGCGCCTCGGTGCAACGTTTTATTACTCAAGCGGCCCATGACCCTGGAGTGTTGGCGATTAAGATGACACTGTATCGGACTTCGGGAGATTCGCCGATTATTAATGCTTTAATTACGGCGGCAGAAAATGGCAAGCAGGTGGCGGCATTGGTGGAACTGAAAGCCCGATTTGATGAAGAAAATAATATTCAGTGGGCACGAAAGTTAGAAAAAGCCGGAGTTCATGTGGTTTATGGTTTGGTGGGGTTAAAAACTCACACGAAAATTGCGATGGTCGTCCGACGGGAACAGGATCGCATTCGGCGTTATGTTCATATTGGTACGGGGAATTATAATCCTAAGACCGCCAGACTTTATACAGATTTGGGTTTGCTATCTTGTCGGGATGAACTTGGTGCAGATTTGACCGATTTGTTTAATTTTTTGACGGGATATTCTCGGCAGCGGTCTTATCGGAAATTATTGGTAGCCCCGGTGAATATCCGCGATCGCATGGAAGCTTTAATTGACCGGGAAACGGAACACGCGAAAAATGGTTATCATAGCCGAATAGTGGTCAAGATGAATGCGTTGGTAGATCCAAAAATTATCCTCAAACTTTATCAAGCTTCTCAAGCGGGAGTGCAAATTGATTTGCTAATCCGAGGGATTTGCTGTTTGCGTCCTGGAGTCCCCGGACTGAGTGAAAGTATTCGAGTGGTGAGCATTGTGGGTCGTTATTTAGAACATTCTCGCATTTTTTATTTCCACAATCGCGGTGAGGAAGAGTTATTTATTGGATCGGCGGATTGGATGCCGCGAAATCTTAACCGTCGGGTCGAGGCAATTACGCCTGTAGAAGATCCAGATTTAATGAAAGATTTGCAAGAAATTTTGGGGATTATGCTGTCAGATAATCGCCAAGCTTGGGATTTACAAGCTGATGGCACTTATGTGCAGCGATCGCCCATGAAAGATACTTTTGGTGAATGTAGCAGCCAGAATATTTTAATGGAAATGGCCGCTCAATAAATTAGTTGTTGGTTGGTTGTTGGTTGTTGGGTAGGGATTCTTTGGTTATTTGTTGTTAGTTGTTAGTTGTTAGTTATTTGTTCTTGGTTGGTTGTTATTGGTTGTTTGAAGCAAACAACCAACAATAAATCACTAATAACTAACAACCAACAACAACTAACAACAAATAACCAATAATAAATAATAAATAATCACTAACAACTAACAACCAACAAAAAACAACTAACAACTAATAACTAATACCCTGAATTCAGGAAGGTTTTACCGTTAGAGAAAATTGTCCCGAAAGTTCAAAAGCTTTGGCTTTCATGGTATCAAAAGCCCAAGCTTTGATAGTCCATTGTCCTGGGGGCAATTTTGACACGGGAAAGTCGCCGTCCCAACCCCAAAGCCAAGAAGATGGGCGATCGCGAAACAAATCCGTCACATCCTCTCGTGGGGTCGCTCGTTGGACGCGATGAAACACTTGGGCGGGAGTTTGCCCTCCTTGATAACTCAGTAAAATTGCATCAGCCGGTTCTCTTCGTTGAGGGAGTCTAGCCCAACCATGAATATGGTAAACCGTCTCCGAAATCGGGGAAAGTTCATCGAAGTAGCCGATGGTTTCTGGGGTTGAATTCACCTCCGCAAAGCTTTCAACTTCAGCAGTTTCTAACGGAGGAGGATGAAGATAACCCAAGCGATTAATGTTGACGATTAAATGGCGTAAAGATTCTAGGTCAGGATAGACGAAAGTTGTTAAACATTCCGCATCTTCTAGCACGGGACTCAGTACCGCACAAGCTTGTCCCTGAAGCTTGCTAAAACGGTGGGACTGGAGTTGAGTAAAGGCATTTTGGCTAGTAGAAATATGCAAAATTAGCCCGACACCAATCAAGCCCCCAATCATTCCTTTAATTATGCGAGAATATCGCTGACTGAGACGAAATTCTTGTAGCAGGATTCCGATCAGAAAAATTAGAGAAATATATAACCATACAGAAAAGGTCGTGTAGCGAGAGGAGAAAGCCTGCTGTGCCCCAAATCCGACTCGTCCGAAGGTGGTAATTAACCCACTGGCAATGCTATATCCTCCTAATAAAATCCAGCCTTTGGTTTGGGGCAATATTTTGTCATCTCGTAAAGCTCGATAGCCAATCATCCCCACACAAAACAACCATAATACTAAAATAACTTCTCCGGCAATCATGGCTTGATCCTTGTCAAAACCTCCTAATATACTGCCGAAGAAAATTCTAAAATAAAGAATTGCCGTCGCGGGGTTTTCTACGGCTACCGAAAACGCGGGATGTCCCCCAGGTTTTACATAATCATGGAAATAAATCCATAAATTTGTCCCCATCAAAAGCAGCCAGAATAGCAACCAAGGCAGGCGTTTTTTTAAATCAGCAATAGTCAATTTTTCATCAATGATTAAAGCGGGCATGACTACAACCCAACTGAGCATTCCATTGGCGAAAGAAAATGTACTAATAATACAAAGAATTCCCCCGACTATCACTTTTACCGCCAACGGTAACTTTTGTTGAAATAGACCTAAGCAAAGCACAAAAGCGGCTAGGGACAAGAATACACAAATCTGAATTCCCCAAAGATAGTTTTCATATTGCACCAGGGAAAACAGCAATATGCTTGATAAAATCAAACAAATATTCCGGATATGACTGTTTTTTAATGTCTGTTTGGCGAGGAAATATAAGGTGGTTAAACTGACTGTATTTAAAAAACAGTTTACCATTAATTCAACCTTGATATTCCAGTTCGTTAAACTGGCCATGCCCACAAAAATCAGCCGAGGAAATAACTTCCGACTTTCATTATGTTGCGAGAGCCAATCTGACCAGGTAATCGGTTGATTTTCGTAAACTTTGTTGGCAAATAATAATCCTGGAGTTGTCCACTGATCCCAATAGGGAAAGTTTAACCCATAACTCAGACAGATGCACACCATGAATATTAGCGGGGCTAATATAAGACACCAGAAAATAAAATTGTAAAAATTTTTTTTCATCATTCAGAAATCATTCATTTCGGGTATTGGGTAATAATTTACTGGCGAGAAACAATAATAATGCCGGTTAAAATTAAGGCGACTCCAGACCATTGACTTAAAGAGAGTCTTTCATTAAAAATCAGGCTACTAAAAATAGCGAGTAAACAAAAACCTAAACCAGCTAACACTGGATAAGCTGCGGAGACGGGGAGTTTTTCTAAGGCTTTGGTAAACAAAATGACATTGATGCCGAAAAATAATGCTCCCATGATAAACCAAGGAGAAAAAATTAGAGAAAATATCCCCGAATCAGCCAGGGCAACCCGCCGAGATTGTTTTAAGAGTAGATTGCCGATGCAAGTATTAATTCCCGCAATAAACACATAAAACCAAGCACTGAATTGTAGATTCATTGTTTTGAGTTAAAATGTAAAATACATGATGGCACATATCCCATGAGATTCCTCATAATTCACTCAATAAATTTCATCGATATGGGGTATTTTTCCCTGGGGAGATGACGGTAACTCAGTGGATGATTGAGTCAAGTGATATTTTTTTTCGTTCTGGTCATCGGGGGGGGTTGCTTCCACTGTTTTATATAGTTCAAATCCTATTGCTTCTGCTACAATGTAATAAGGACGTTGTTTTACTTCCTCATAGATGCGCCCGATATATTCCCCAATGATTCCTAGAGATAAAAGTTGCACTCCTCCCAGGAAAAAAATGCTGGTCAAGCCAAAAGGCCAATCGAAAAATTGTAGTCCCAAAATAAATTTTACGACTAAACCAATCATGGCGATCGCCAAAGCGGTGAGCGAAATCAGAATGCCCAAATAGGTGACAAACCGTAAAGGCAATGTGGAAAAAGAAAAAATCCCATCAAAGGCTAATTTAAATAGCTTGCGAATGGAGACTCGTGGTTGACCATGATACCGTGGCCCCCGTTCTACTACTACCCCAATTTGGTGAAACCCGGTATAAGCACGTAAACCACTCAAATATTTATTGCGTTCCGGCATTTGTCTTAAGGCTTGAATTACTCGGCGATCGAGTAGGGAAAAAATCCCCGCATCACGAGGCAAGTTGATGTCTGATAGGGTAGTTTGCAGATAGTAAAACGTCTTAAATGCAAGGCGTTTTAGCCAGGGTTCTTTGCGTTTTTTGCGGTGGGCATAAACTACGTCGTAACCCTGTTTCCACAGATCGATAAAAGTGAGAATTGCGTCTGGATCGTCTTGTAAATCACCATCCATTAATATCACCGCATCTCCTTGGGCATAATCAATTCCAGCGGTAATGGCTGGCTGATGGCCAAAATTCCGAGATAAGCTTAAAAATTTTACATTTTGGTGCTGTTGACTGAGTTGGGTTAACATTGAGCGAGAAGCATCGGTGCTGCCATCATTGACAAAAATAATTTCCCAATCATCCTTGATTGCCTGAAACACTCCCAGCAGACGTTTCCAAAGCTCAGAGATTGTTTCTTGTTCATTAAAAATTGGAATTACAACGGAGTATTTCATTTTTAATCTTGTTTAATCATGTAAATTAAATCTGGTTAAATATCTTTTTTAAGATTTTTTACCTCTTGAGCCAGTTGCCAAAAACTTAGGTTCGCCGTCACGCGATCGCGGACGAATTGCCTATTTTTATGATTTAGTGACTCAGTATAGCCCTGGGATAACCCGTTGTCAATCTCAGTCTAAGCCAAGATTTTTAGCGGTTAATCTGCATCCAAATCCAATAATTATCCGGGGCGTATCCGGGAGGGCGGTATTCTTGATCGATGGTTGATCTAATGGGAAATTCTCTAATTTTGTAGTCTGTTAGATGCTTCAGGGGACAGGAGGTGAGAACTGGGCGATCGCTCTCTCAGAGATGATCCCAAACGGCGATCGATTGATTTTTCCTGGTCTTGGGTGAGCAAGGGTCAACGGTGGTTGTAGGAGTCAATGTTGACCCCTACAAGTTAGATCGGGTTGGGTATGACTCCCTCTGGAGGGCCTCTGGATCACCTAGTTTTAGTCGGGAAAGGTGCGCTTGAACTCCATAATCAGATCGTCTAATTCTTCGATCGCCTGATTTACGTCAATTCTTAAGGTTCCTAGGTTGGGTCTTTCCAATAACTTGAGCAAATATTCGCGCTTCCCTTCAATTTCGGTCATTTTTGCTTGTAATTTTTCCGCTTCCATTGTTTGCATCCTTGTTGAATTTGCCATCACACGAGATTTTTTGGGGTGTCAAGGGCGTTAATTGCGATCGCACTCGCCCTGACTTAATGAATCTTAACATCTCGGTCGGATTCAGGGGAAGGTTATTGGTCAGGAGAGGGTGGAGAGGAAATAGTGGAGAGGAAATAGTGGAGAGGAAAGAGTATGGTTATGCTTGTTCTAGGCATCTCTTTTCTAGGCATCTCTTTTCTAGGCATCTCTTCGAGCGTTGGTCATAGAAACAAGATTAATCAAGAACTAATAACCAACAACCAAGAATCAACAACTAATAACCAACAACTAATCAAAATGATTCTGCAAATGCTGAGTAAAAAGCGGGTGGATGAAGCGGTAGTGACCGCGAATTTTTTGCAGAAATAAGCGTTCGGTTAAAAAATCCAGAAATCTGGCGTAATTCCAGGGAATCCGACCATTGCGAGCGAGATTCCAGTGGATATACAGGGGTTTCAGGCAAGGAAACGCAGCATAAATACTAGGAATTAAGCCTAAAAGTGGGGCGATCGCGATGGTAAAAATGAGTAAAGATAATCCATACAATAAGCCACCAATTTGACCTTCTGCTTGAGCAATTATCAGCCAATTTAGCCGAATACTTAACAGTCCCAATCCAAATAAAATAATGGTATTTATGGCGGAAAATAAATGATATCTTGGGGGAATAATTTTACCAAGAAAAATTTTATGTTTTATTGATAATAAAAATAATAGCATGAACAGCCAGGTAGTTCCCAGAATAACTATTCCTGGAATTAGGCTAATTTTTTTAGTATAAAAGTAAATATATAACCCACATAAGCCGATAGGCAGTATTAAATTTATAGTTAAATAAATTAGTTCAATGTTCGGCTGAAATAAGGGTTTAGGCAGACTGTCCAAGGAAAATTCTATCTGTTGTTTTGGCGAAGTCTGCATCACTAAGCTTTTTAACCAAGTTTTGGTACGATCGGGAGTAGGTTCTTTCCCAGGGGGATAGGATTGGCTAGGAGTTTGACGGCTTAGTTGTCTGCGAATATAAGCATTAAATAAATAGTCAATGCGATCGGATTTGGCGGTGATGCGTTTCCAAGAGTGAATTAAAATTTCTTCATTGGCTAAGACCATTAAATTTAAAAACAAAGGATTTTTAGCTAGGGCTAATAAATGAGGATTGTCTTTAATATTTTCCCAAAATTCTCGACTTCGAGATGCTAATAAATAGTTTTGAATTTGGGCTATATCGATGTTTTTTAAGCCAATGGCGGCAGATAATTTTAGTCTGTTTCGAGTTTTTTTGTAGCAATCCAGGCGAGTAGAAACCAGGAAAGATGGCGATCGCCCATTGGATAATGTTAATTGATTCAGGGCAGCAACACAGGTTTCTTGATCTGAGGGTTTGAGTTCATCCAATCCATCGAGCAGCAGAAAGAGTTGACCGTTTTTTAACCAAAGTTCGCTTAAATTAAAGCTCACACCATATTTAGTCTGAAGTTGCTCACAAACCCAGGTAGTCAATGGTTGACTAGATGGCCAAGTGGGTAAATCTAATAAAACGGGGATTGGCACTTGGGGATTCTCAAGAGCGCGATCGCAAAAATCGGCGGCTAATTCTAATAATGTGGTGGTTTTTCCTGAACCGGACATCCCTAACAAAATCACTCGACCTAAGTGGTTCTGATTGGGGAAAGCATCGATAATTTTTTCAGTGGGACTGAGGGTGCGAGTAGGGTTTTGTCCAATTTTAATATCCACATTCCAAAGACGGGGGGTTTCTGTTTCCTGGTGTGGGTCAAACATTAAAGTATTGAATACAGCCCGGTGTAACGACTGTTGTGATCGCTCGGTAATTTCTTGACGAATGGCGCTGAGTAATTCATCCCGGCCAATCTGGGGGGTTTTTTGCCAAAATTGCCGCAATTTTGGCTCCATTACTCCAGGGAAAAATGCAGTTCCTAGGCTGAATAAAATCACACCAAGATATGCCGCAGTTAGGGCAAGATGATGGCCGCGATCGCCATGAATCATGGCGATCGCGGCCATCATCACTATTCCCAGGCAAGATGTGAAGGCGATCGAGAACCCGCGACGGATCGGCAACCGATCCAGTGGTTCCGGGACAAAAATCCCCTGATAGTTGGCGATCCATTTGCGGAACCGTGGAGTTAGGAAGAAATATAATAAGCCTGAAACTAAGGTGAATAGCGAGAAAATTATGCCACTATGAGCAGGATGTAGGGTCAATTGGGCGATCGGCAGCGAAAATAAACCCTTCACGAATAAGATAGACACAGAAAAGGAAGCCTGATTAACGTTAAGCATGAGGATACAAGGGGCAAAGATGTCTTGAGGATTGCTCCAATGATTAATGTACAGTGTTGCGGCGATTCCGTTCATCAGTGATCGAAAACATTCTCTCTCTTGAAGATGTGGCGTATTTACCCAAAGGACATAAGTCAACTAACCTTAGAAACCTGGTTTATGGGGTTTCAAGGGTTTCCTTGACTTCATCTTTCGTCACAATCGTTAACCCAAGCTACATAAAACTTAATTTATATTAATCACTATTTCGGTATATAATGAGTTAGTATAGCAGGGTGGGTAATTCATCCGGCGGAAGTTGGGCATTGCTTAGGCATTGTTTATACCACTAGCAAAATGCTTTGGTCGCTTCTGCGCGATAGCTTCGCTATCGCGCAGAAGCGAATCGCCTCCATCACCCAAGGGTTGTTTTGCATTAAGTTGTTTTGCATTAAGTTGTTCTCATTGTTTTCATTGTTTTGAATTAAGTAGGAGGAGCAACACTCATGTTGAAGGCGTGATGGGATTACCCCGCGATCGACCGCAATGAAACAGCGGTCAATTCAGCTTCAACAACAGCTTCAACAGCTTCAACAAAGAAGTAGTTTATTTTTCCTAGTATTAGGAGATTTGTCATTATGAGTACCGTTTTACAACCCAAACGCGAAGTCGATATCGGTGACTTGTGGCCGATGTTTGTGGACTGGATCGTTAGCACGGAAAACCGCATTTATATTGGTTGGTTTGGTGTCTTGATGATTCCCACATTCCTGGTCGCAGTGACAACATTTGCGATCGCCTTCATCGCTGCCCCTGCGGTGGATATGGAAGGCATCCGCGAACCTATTTTCGGGTCAATTTTAGGTAATCAAAATATGATTACTGCCGCCGTAGTGCCCACCTCAGCGGCGATCGGTTTACATTTCTATCCCATTTGGTCAGCCAGTTCCATTGAAGAATGGCTTTACAATGGTGGCCCTTATCAACTGATAATTCTGCATTTTGCGATCGCCATTTGGTCTTATATGGGCCGCTTATGGGAATTAAGCTATCGCCTGGGAATGCGTCCCTGGATTGCCGTCGCCTTTTCCGCCCCCGCATCCGCAGCCACCGCCGTATTGCTAATTTATCCCATCGGACAAGGCAGCTTTTCTGAAGGAATGCCCTTGGGAATTTCCGGGACTTTCTATTTTATGATGTCCCTCCAAGCACAACATAATGTGTTAATGCACCCGCTACACATGATCGGCGTTGCCGGAATTTTTGGCGGGGCTTTGTTAAGTGCCTTACATGGGTCATTAGTCACCAGCAGTTTAATTCGTGAAACCAGCGATTTAGAATCCACAAATGTGGGATATAAATTTGGCCAACAAGAAGGAACTTACAATCTTTTAGCCGGACATTCGGGCTTTTTAGGCCGATTATTAATTCCCGGATTAGGCATCCGCAACAGCCGTTCTGTCCATTTTCTCATGGGTGCTTTACCCACCATTGGCATTTGGTTTGCCACCCTGGGAATTGGGGTGATGGCCTTCAATTTGAATGGCTTTAACTTCAACCATTCGATTATCGATGCTTCCGGCAAAGTCATTTCCACCGATGCGGATTTGCTCAATCGGGCTACCCTGGGAATTCAGGCAATGCACGCGCCGAATACCCATCATTTCCCGAATTTGATTGCTGGCGGTGAAGGCATTCCCGTTAGCCTAAAAACGGCTCCAGCGATGATCTAATGCTAGTTATTTTCCGCTTAAATAACCGATGAAAAAAAGCAGCGACTTATGTAATTTATCCTAAGTCGCTGCTTTTTTTTATCGGCTGAAATTCGTTGGCGAAAACATAATCCATAGACTTCGTAAGCCTGAGATAATTTTTTTATAAAAAAATTATCTTTGCCTGGGTAAAATGGCGGCAACTGATTTACTGTTGGCTTTAAATCAGGATTGCGAAAATCACTGACTATTGACTATTGTAGGCGATCGCTCAGATTTATTAATCATTAAAATTAAAAACCTGTTGCTGATATGCGACAGGTTTTATTGATCCGGTGGGCAAAATTTTGCTCACTGGATTAATTTTTTACTGAAAATTCGTCTTGACTGGTCATTTTTCTGGCATTTGATAGTGCCGCTTGGACTTTTTGGCGTTCGGCTTCTATTTATCCGTCTTTGTCATTAAATTCTGGCTTTTTCCACTGCTCTCTCGGTGTTAGCTCATATATGTGAGTTATACCTTTTTTACCGGTTGTTTTTTTGATTAAACCCATACTGGAAAAATACTGACCGCGACGACCGATATGGGCGTATAGCCTGAATTGGTAAAGAAAGGATCTAAGCCATACACCCGGGAACTACTCAGATACTCCCTGAGTACGAGGGAGCAGTCCCTTTTCATGGCAAATCCAAAATCGCCATCTGCCCCAAGTGTTAGACTAGGACTGAGGGTTTGAAACAGCAATTATGATTCAATCTATCCCCGACCTGATTAGTTTTGAAGAATTTATAGAAGCCTATCCAGAAAATGGGCAACGTTATGAATTACTCAATGGAATTTTAGTTGAAATGTTGCCAACCGGCCCGTACGAATTAGTTAGTAGTTTTTTGGCAACGAAACTGCAAGTAGAAATTTGGCAGCGTCGTTTGCCTTATGTGATTCCCAAAACTTGTGTGGTGAAACCTTTTCGAGAGCGATCGGGTTATAACCCGGATGTGATTGTACTCAAACAAGATGTTTTAGGGAAAGAGTTGCTATGGAAAAAAGCATCGACAGTACACAAGGTGACAGTATTGCCCTGGTTATTGAGGTGGTAAGTACCAATTGGCGCGATGATTATTTAACCAAGTTTGACGATGATGAAGAATTGCAAATTGCCGAATATTGGTTAGGCGATTTTCTGGCGCTGGGTGCCACCCGATATACAGGCAAACCAAAACAACTAACAATTACTATTTGTACCCTAGTCGATGAGGAATATTGTCTAGAAAAATTTAAGGCTGGCGAGCGATTATTCTCGCATTTTTTTTTATTTGACGTTAACAAAAAATGAAAATTTTTACGCAGCCGGTGATAGCTGATCGTGCTTTCTTTTCAATGCCGATTTTATCCTCTTTTTTAGCAATTGTAGGGTAAAAGCCCACCCTACCCAGCTAGGTCAAGCAAAGGTAACTCTATGCCCCTACAGATTCTTTGGCGGCATACATCACTTCAGCGGTGATTTGGTCAAAGCCGCGATCGCTATTTTAAATTTGATTTTTTTCAAAAAATTAGTTAAAATTAATCAATAGTCATAGCAAGCAAGTTACATAATTAAAAATGGGTCGCCATCCTAAAATAATTCAGACAAAAACAGGTATAGACCGGCGAGAAACAGGTTACTACTCGACCCCGGCTTTTATTTCTGAGTTCATTGCTTGGGCAATTACAAACCTTAATCCCACCGGCAGTTATGCCTTAGATCCTTGTGTGGGTCGCGGGGAAATGGCAATTCCGCTGATGAAGCGGGGTGTATTCGTAGACGGGATGGATATTTTATCCTTCAATTTGCCAGAAACCATAAATTTTCACCCCCAAGATTTTTTAGAATACTATATCAATCAAAAAAATCACTGTATTTTAAATCAAAAAATAGGACTAAATTACGATTTTTATATTGCTAATCCACCTTATAACTGCCATGAAGTCGATTATATTAGACAAAATAAATCTAAGCTATTGAGTTTTTTCTCAGACGTAGGAGTACATAATATGTATTCCATCTTTATATCGGCGTTAATTGATTTTGCCAAGAATGGCGCTTTGATCGGGATGATTACTCTGGATTCATTCCTGACGGCTAAAGCGCATACAGAATTGCGGCAAAAAATTATCAATAATTGTGCAATTCACTATCTGATTCTCTGTCCCAATGACCTGTTTTTGGCTCAAGGGGCTGACGTGCGGACTTGTATTATGATTCTGCAAAAAGGAAGCGAGTATCAAAAACAAGTTAAAATAGCAAATCGTCCGTTAAATATGCAAAAATTGGCCACAACATTAGAAGCGAAAAAATTTGTCACCGCACCTTTAGAGCAAATTCTGCTGTCAGGGAAATCAGATCGCTATGAATTTGCGATCGCCATGACCGATGAAATCCAGGGGCTATTTTCTTATCCCAGGTTAGGAACTTTATTTCCTTGTGTCACCGGAATTTCTACCGGATGCGATCGCGAATATTTATCTAAACAGAAAAAACCAGGATTTAACATACCCTTCTATAAAAATCCTGGTAAATCTCGGTTTTTTACTCATCCTAATGCTTACTTAGCCGATAATTTCTTATCAATTGCCCAAAAAGTTCCTAATTTTATGGTGCGTAACCAAGACCTATTATATCGACCGGGAATAACTTGTTCTTCGATGGGAATTCCTTTTTCTGCTTGCTATTTACCAGCTAATTCAACTTATGGAGTCAATGCCAATATTATTACGAGCGATCGGGATACTTGGTGGCTGATTGCTTACTTAAATAGTCATTTGGTGACATTTATGGTCCGGGGGATATTAAATCGGTCTAACATGATTACTTCTGGTTATGTAGGGCGGATTCCTATCCCGGAAATTAGCGTTAAGGGAAAAGAAAAACTTCAAAGATTTGCTCAGGAAGCTTATGAAAAAAAAGTCTCATCGCAAGCAGCAATGCAATATATATTTGCGGTGAATCAAGTCATTTACCAAGAGTTAAGTTTATCCGCAGAAACGATTAGTATAATTACCAATTTTTCAGAAAATATATTACAAGCAATTTAGCTATATATAAATTAGCGGATAATTTAGCAATTGTAGGGTGGGCAAAATTTTGCCCACCCTACCCAGCTTATTAGATTCAAAAATTTATGATAAGCCAGACATTTTAGCAATTGTAGGGTGGGCAAAATTTTGCCCACCCTACCCAGTCGAAAACCGGGTTTCTTTGAGAAACCCGGTTTCTATGTCATGCCCCTACAGATTCTTTTGCCGCATACATCACTTCAACGGTGATTTGGTCAAAGCCGCGATCGCGAGCAAATTTTTCCGTGTTCCGCTTAATTTTGCCTCGGACAAAACCAGGGATTTTGTTTAATTCTGCTTGGGCATCTTTTGTCCAAGTCAGGTCAGAATCCGCCGAAATTCCTTTAGTAATCACTTCTTTGGTATCGTGACCGCCAAAGATTTCTAGCAGGTGGTCTTCCATGCCCAAAGTAAAGGAATTGTAGATTAAATCCACCAGTTGATTCGCCCCTTCATAACCCAGGAAAGGAGTGTAACCCACGGGGAAATTTTGAATGTGAATCGGTGAGGCAATCACCCCACAAGGAATGTCTAAACGTTTGCCCACATGACGTTCCATTTGGGTGCCAAAAATAGCTGCCGGTTCTAAGCGGGCGATCGCATCTCCAATCGCTGCATTATCGTCACTAATCAGCACTTCATCGCAATATTCGCTGACTTGTTCCCGGAACCAATCCGCATCATATTTACAATAAGTTCCCGCCAAAACCACATGAATTCCCATTTCCCGCGCCAAAATTTTTGTCATAGCAGCAGCATGGGTATTATCCCCAAACACCACCGCTTTTTTGCCGGTTAAATTTTGGCAGTCAATGGAACGAGAAAACCAAGCCGCTTGGGAAATAAACCGCGTTTGATGATCGATAAATTCTTCATAATTTACATCCGCACCTTGGGCATTCAGCACTTGCTGAATTTTGCGGATACAGCGGGCTGTTTCCACAATTCCCATCGGGGTAATATCAACTAATGGCATCCCAAATTCGCTTTCCAAATATTTGGCCGCCATCAAGCCTAATTCCCGATAAGGTACTAAGTTAAACCAAGCGCGGGGCAGGTTTTTCAGATTATGAACCGAAGCACCTTCGGGAATCACTTCGTTGACTTCAATGCCCAAATCAGCCATCAAGCGCTTCAATTCCGTGCAGTCGTGATTGTTGTGGAAACCTAGGGTAGACATTCCAATAATATTGACGGAAGGTTTGTCGGTTTTTCCTTCCGGCAGTTCGCCTTTTTTCCGGGCTTTATTGATATAAAATTTAACAATTTGATCCAGGGTGCGATCGGCGGCTTGCAGTTCATTCACCCGGTAGTGATTCACATCTGCCAGCATCACATCCCCTTTGGCATCTAGTTGTGCCCGTTGCACAAAGTTTTCCAGGTCTTCTTGCAAAATGCTAGAGGTACAAGTGGGGGTGAGAACAATCAAATCCGGGGTTTCTTCCCGGTCTTTGCGAACAATATTTTCCACCACTTTTTCTTGAGAACCCCGCGCTAAAACATTGCGGTCTACTACGCTGGCAGTCACTGGGGTAAAATCCCGTTCCCGTTCCAGCATTGATCGCATCACATTAAAATAGTCATCGCCGAGAGGAGCGTGCATAATAGCATGGACATTTTTAAAAGAACTGGCAATGCGAAGGGTGCCAATATGTGCGGGGCCGGCATACATCCAATAAGCCAATTTCATAAGTATATTCTCCTAATTTAGGTTTCTGGGTTTCTAGGCGATCGCCCAGATTCTTGGTTGTCTCTGATCTAGCCTAAAACTAAAACAATGGTTTTGTTTTTTATTTAACGTTTTTTAATGTTTTGGCATATTTCTTTAAGATGTGAGAAGGGTAAAATGGCAGGAGAAGGAGCATTTTTTCCTGTCCAATCCGGGAAAACCCCCCTACACCTTACACCCTAGGGCGCAAGCATTGCGGCCCTAGACCCTACACCCCAATAATAAGTATAATGACAAAATTGAGTTTACCTTAGGGAAATATCTCCAGCAAAAAGCATAAACAGTTAAGTCATGGTATGAGGCGATCGTAAGTATTTATATACGATAAAAACGAGCTAATAATATTTTATTATTATTCTTAATATTGAAATTTTTATTAAAAATTAATAAATAAACAGGGTATAATTTAGCAAATTAAGCCACTATATGATCCTCCGAGCGAACCAAAAAGATGGCCAATGGCTTGCTATCAATATTTCTGCCAGACTTTTTTATATTTATATAGGTTTCAAATATGCCACAAACAACCGATCAAGTTAAAGTATCATCGATTTCCTTCTTAGAGTTTTCCGGTAGTCGTCCTCACTTGCTTTTAGCTCTGTTCGAGAAAATGGGAATGCGAAAAGTGGGAGAATTTGGTCAAGCACCCGCTACCCTGCATTGTCAAGGAGATATTCACTTTATCTCTAACCCTGGTGTTGGGGGGAATACGGAGATATTTCGCAGTATTCATGGCCGGGGTGCGAGTGCGATGGGTTTTAAGGTAGAAGACTCCCAGAAAGCTTTTGACCAAGCAATTTCCTTGGGGGCTGTCCCGGCGGAAAAAACGGACTATGATATTCCGGCAATTAAAGGTGTGGGTGCTTCGCTAATTTATTTGGTAGATGATGAACAGGAGAAAAAGTTATTTTCTCTGTTTAATTACCAACGTAGTTATGAGATTAATCCTGAAACCTGTTTGGAACGTATCGATCATCTTACCCATAATTTGAACCAAGGTGGTGTAGAGAGGATGTGCCGTTTCTACGAAACAGTCTTCGGTTTTGAAAGGATTCGGTCATTTCATATTCATGGGAAAAAAACAGGTTTATATAGTGAAGTTGTCGCCAGTCCTTGTCGGAACGTGATCATCCCCCTGAATGAAACTAAAGACGATCGCTCTCAAATCGCCGAGTTTATTCGTGAGTACAATGGGGAGGGAATTCAACATATTGCCCTGGCTAGTACCAATCTATACAAAACTGTTGCTGGTTTATCCGATAAAGGCATTGAGTTCCAAGATACTCCAGATACTTATTATGAATTAATCGATCGCCGCTTACCCAGCCATACTGAAAATGTCGAAAAGTTGCATAAACATAAAATTCTGATTGATGGTGGGGAAGCTCAGGGGGGCGGGTTTTTGTTACAAATTTTTACGAAAAATAGTATCGGCCCAATCTTTTTTGAGTATATTCAGCGCAAGGGTAATCATGGTTTTGGGGAAGGAAATTTCCAAGCGCTGTTTGAGTCAATTGAGTTAGATCAAGAACGTCGAGGGGTTTTCGCTTAAAGACTGGTATTCCTAGAAAATTATACCATTTACAAAAAATCATCCAACAGTAGGGGCAAAGCATTCCGGCAGATCGTATCCGCTCAAAATATTAACCTATATACGGTCATGCTTCGCCCCGCCCCGCTATTCTACTGTTGCATTTTTAATTGGAAACGGTATTAGTTATATATAGACAAGTGGGGATTTGAGTGCTGGAAATCCTGGGCAAGGGTTTGTCCAATTAGCGGTTGTTTAATCACCATAAATTGATCGCGACCAAATCTTCATGATTGTCACCTATTTAGGACTATTAAAATCAAAATATTGGGTTTTTGGCAATAAATATAACCTGATTTTTTTTTGGAATGGTGAGAGGATAAACGTAAAAAAATTTTTTGCTTTTAACTAGAAATACCTGTCGGAAAGGGCGAAGCATGACCGGATTAAATCTCTGCTTTTAACCATAAATCTCTGCGGTCATGCTTCGCCTCTACAATCCACAATATTTACAGGGATTGGGATCATCTATATAGATGATCCCAATTTCTTTAATGTCATTTCCACAGCCAATAAAATATGATCCGAGGGCTGTTCAGGATTAGGAAAAGAACTGGTTACTTGGTCGCGAGTGGGTAGGGGCAAAGCAGAAACTACCTGCCATTGAGGAGATAACCAAATATAATCTAAGGTTTCTTGAAAAGGAGCTTTTTTTCTGGTTTGAGCATAGTTGGTAAATTCCGGTTCTTGACCAAATGCCTCCCGATAAGCACTCCGCAATGGTGTGGCTAATTCAGGTCGCCAGCGATCGCCTTTGAGGATTGGTGGATAAGCTGGATGATTACTAGCCATTGACCCCGTAGTAATTAACTGATATTGAGATTCGGCGGGGCGAATATTAAAATCTCCCGTTAAAACAAAGGGATCATTTTGGGCTAATTCTTGGATACGTTGCACCAACATTGATGTATGAATAGTCATCACTTTCGGGGCATAATAAACACAGGGCATATGATAAGTCGCCACCCCGAATCGATCGCCTTGTGCTTTATCGTCTAACCGCAGAAAAATCACTTGATTCGTCCGCCGTTGGGCATGAGCGATCGCGTGTTCCAGACTTTTGGCCTTTTTTTTGTCCCACAGACGCACAAATCCTTGGAGGAAATTTCTTGCAGCCACGGCTAAAGGGGATAACTTTGGCCAATCCCGGCTATCACTTAACCGTTCTATTTTGGCCTCTAACATTTGGTACTTTCCCAGAGGAAAAGCAATGGCTACTCCCATATAACCATTTTTCTGATGGCCATATAAACCCGTGACTAAATAATAATTATGGTTAGCGAAAAACCGATGCAACTCACCAGCCCACAATGTCGAAACTTCTTGGAGACAAATAATCGAGTTTTGGGCAATTTCCGGTAATAATTTGGCCACGATCCGGTTGAGGCGAGTTTCTGGGTCTAAGTCAGCCCGATCGCACTTAACAAAATGTTCCGGTTCAGCTAAATGGCTAGAGAGGATATTATAAGTAACAAACCGATGATTAGACATACAATTTTTTAGAATGAAAAATAATTACTAAAAACAGGATATTTTTTGGGTGGTTTTTTTAATCAAAGGAATTTATTAAATCATCTATTAACTTTTAGCTAATTAACCAAGATATCTGCAATATTAACATATATATGATAAATATGGGCAAATCTTAATATTTTTTATAGATTTTTATATGGCTTAACCTCAAATTTAAATTTGGCATAGATTGGCATAGATCGATAAACAGAAAACGATTTTATGAATTTGCTATACTAGACTTGTGGCCAAATTCTCGCTTATCCGATTGGCGTGCTTATCGGGGGGTGGGGGTATCGATCCGTTATCAAAGCCAGAATTGTCTAGATCAAGGCACGGAATTAAACAATAATATAATATAGATTCATCAAATGACAAATTATCAGAAAAATGAACCAAATCATAACAGATTTAAATCCCTCGATATTCTCAGAGCGATCGCGGTTTTATTAGTCCTAGGCAGACATAAATTTATTAGTGAGGTTTGGTATATCGCTGGCTGGACAGGGGTTGACTTATTTTTTTTATTGAGTGGCTTTCTCGTGGGGGGAATTTTATTCAGAGAATACAAAAAAACTGGCAAAATCAATTTTTATGATTTTTTAAGTCGTCGCGGAATTAGAATTTATTTACCATTTTATCTATTAATTGCCGTAACAATTTTATATAATCTGATTTGCCAACAACCTTTTAAGCTGGCGTCGGTAGGGGCTGAACTATTCTTTGTGCAAAATTATTTTTTAGGTCTGTGGAATCATACTTGGTATTTAGCTGTAGACCAGCATTTCTATGTGATTGTTTTACCGATTTGTTTAATCAGTTTATGCCACTTTTCTAAAGATAAAGCAGATCCATTTAAGGCGATCGTTCCTCTGGTTGTAGCGATCGCTATTTTGATGCTACTCGTTCGGATCGTCACAGAGTGGTATATTCCCTATACAAATCACTATCTTCATCATACTCATTTACGGTTAGATTCACTCAGCTTTGGCGTTTTACTCGCTTACTTGCACAATTTTCACCAGGCTAAATTTTCTCAGTTTATTCAGCGACGCATGAATAGTATCCTGATAGTCAGCATTTTTTTCCTCTCACCTTGTCTAGTTTTAGACTTGTAAAAAAGTGTTTTTATGCACGAAATTGGTGTCACTTTCGTGGATCTTGGGTTTGGGGGTCTGATCTGTTTTCTACTGTACTGGCAACCTCATTTGCCTAAAGGAAATCCAATCCATAAAATCATTGAGGCGACAACTGATGCGATCGCTTTTATTGGTTTAAATTCATACTCAATTTATCTTTGGCATATGCCTGTTGCGAAATGGGTAGTGGAATGGATTAAAGAAATTTCTCCGCATAAAATTCATTTTGTTGTTGAATTTTGGCTTTATCTATTCGGCAGTATTCTCTTGGGAATTTTTATGGCTCAATTAATTGAACATCCGGTGATTAAGTTACGCGATCGCTTATATCCATCTCGCCCAAATCAGACTTAGCAAAATTCACTCAATTCTGAGTAGATACTGATCGGAAACTATCAAAAAATTTTCTGATCGATCATCCAGGTAATTAGGCGAATCACCCCGATCGCAAATAAACTAAAGCAAAGAAAAGATAATCCATTAACAATGGTTGCTGATAAAAATCTAGAAAATAGCCAATCCGTACCCAAAGATAATAACCAACCAGATAAGCAAAAAAATCCAATTAAACTGCCAAACTGAATACCATAAAACACATATTGCTTAAAGATTTTTACGGGTGCCGCACCTAGGGGAAAATCTTCTTTTAGCAGCCTAAAAATTACCCAGATCGCCAAGGCAGTGAATAGCAAACCACTGAGAACAGGACCACTCAGACGTTTATCTTGTAACGCCCCCCAATATTTAGGAAAAATGGCGATCGCCCCTGTGAACGCCATTGTAGAAATCAGAGTCAGAAAGTAGCGTAACATGGTTTACTCCTTAAGCAATTCTAATCATTAAATGATTCAGACAGAATTACTAATTACCTTACCCTGGGCGGCGAATAATTCTTTCATGCCTTTTTCCGCCACATCTAAAATCTGATTTAATTGACCTCGGCTAAAGCTACCCGCTTCCGCCGTACCTTGGATTTCAATTAAGTTTAAATCCCCGGTCATTACCACATTACAATCAATATCTGCTGCCACATCTTCCGGGTAATTTAAATCCAGAAATGCCTCACCGTCGAGCAGTCCCACGGACACTGCTGCCACCTGATTAATAATCGGCGATCGCGCCAATTCCCCTTTTTCTACTAGCTTTTGCATCGCCAAAGACAGCGCCACAAACCCGCCCGTAATGGCCGTTGTCCGCGTTCCGGCATCCGCTTGCAACACATCTGCATCCACCGTAATCGTCCTTTCTCCTAACACTTGAAAATCCAAACAAGACCGCAAACTTCGGCCAATTAACCGTTGAATTTCTTGGGTGCGACCGGATAGCTGCATAAACTCCCGGCGTTGCCGTTGTAACGTAGCACCGGGAAGCATTCGATATTCCGCAGTCAGCCAACCTTTCCCTTGACCGAATAAAAATTTCGGCACTCCAGGCTCAATACTAACATTACAAAGTACCTGGGTATCACCACATCGAGTTAACACCGAAGCCGCCGCAAATCGAGTAAAATCTTTCTCAAAAGAAATCGGACGTAATTGATCCGCTTTTCTGCCATCAGGACGTTGCCAAGTCATAAAAAAATTCAATTAATTCTTAAAAATTATATGGGCGATCGCCTCTCACCCTGTGACATTATTGAGTCTTAATCTGGGTCAAAACTTCCTGAAATATTGCTTCGGGAGTTTGTTCTCCGTGAACGGAAATCAGGCGTTGTCGCTGGTAATATTCATAATATTCCAACAAGGGAATCGTGCGCTGATTAAACAAATCAATCCGCCGTTTGACGATTTCCGGTTCGTCATCAGTCCGCCTATATTCTCGATTTTTGCAGCGCTGGATTAATACATCCTCTGGCACATTTAAAAAAATCGCCCAATCTAACTTTTGCTGCAAATGATCCAGTAAAAAATCTAACTCTTCCGCTTGGAAAGCGGTGCGGGGATAACCATCCAATAACCAGCCATTTTTCGTATCTGGTTGCAGCAGGCGATCGCGCACAAATTTAATCATCGTCATATCTGGCACCAGTTCGCCTTTTGCCACATAAGGTTGGGCTTTTTTTCCCAACTTCGTTTCTGCCGCGATCGCCTCTCGAAGAATATCGCCAATAGAAACCAAAGGAATTTGAAAATAATTACACAACTTATTTGCTTGTGTTCCTTTGCCAGCACCCGGCCCGCCCAGAATTACCAATCTCACGAAACTACTCTCCTACTCGTACCCACAGTAGACTTTACTACAAATTTTACCTTTCATCATTAAAAAAGTTATTTTTCATTCTTTATTTGTTACTTGTTTATTGCTATTTGTTATATGTTATTTGTTAAAAGACCAAGGAAGAATGACAAAAAAAGAAATTTTGGATTTTAAATAAATTTACAGAATTTATCCCAAAGCAAGTATCATCAAAAGCGATGGTGATCTAGGCCACTTCAGTTTCATACATCTAGTGTTCATTTTTGCCTAAATTATCAAAAATACGCTACATATTGTCTGTTATCATGGTCATGCTCCACAGCTTTTGTCTCCGTAGATCTACTATTTAGACCTTCTATTAGACCTTCTAACAGGGAAAACTGCCCGTATGATTGCACAGCTTGAAACTCCGATTGTCGAAACTCCAATTCGTCCCGCTTATGCGATTTCGGGACTGGTTCAGGTGTTCACTAGCACCCACCGCTGCTTTTTTACCAACGTCATGGCGCAAGCCTTGAGAATTGCCGGTCAGGGAACCCCAGTGTTAGTGGTACAGTTTCTCAAAGGCGGAATCGGTGGTGGGAAAGAAAATCCCGTTCGCCTAGGGCAAAATTTAGAATGGATTAGATGTAATCTGCCCCGCTGCATTGACACCCCTGAACTGGAAGAAATCGAAGTAGCTGCCTTACGCGAATTGTGGGAACATACCCAACAAGCGGTGACGGCCGGAAAATACGATTTAGTCGTGCTTGACGAATTAAGTTTGGCTATTCATTTTGGCTTAATTCCAGAAGAGGAAGTGATCGAACTACTGGATAATCGTCCCAGTCACGTTGATATCATTTTAACTGGGCCAAATATGCCGAATGCTTTATTAGATCAAGCTGACCAAATTACCCAAATTCGCCGCAGTCACCGACCTTAATTAGGAGCAATTATAAAAACCGGGTTTCTTGGATAAAAACCCGGTTTTTAATTACTTTTGAACCCAACTAAGATTTTCTAGCTATCCGTAGGGTGTGTTAGCGCAAAGCGTAACGCACCAATACGCTATATGTAGATTACTTGCGTAAGTCCTAATTAAAAACGGTATTAGTTGGGTTTCGTGCCTCAACCCAACCTACGAATACTACTAAGATTTTCTAGGGGCGATCGCCTGACTTTTTTCTACCAACCGAATAAACTCAGCCCGATAGCCTTCTAAATCAACTCCTTGGGACTCTTGCGCTAACTTTAACACCTCAGCAAAAGTAGCCGAACCCTTATAGGGAGAATCTCGTAAAATCATCCCAAACTCTGCCACTGCCGCCGCAAATTTCAAATTATTAGAAGCATCAGCAAAACTCACTTGGTTCTCAACCACTGGCTGTTGAATTAACTTCGACTCATTCTCATTCGGTGCCTTATAACGCAACTTCACCATCATCAACTCATTGCTATTATAAGCCGTCGCATCCACCGCATTCTGTTGATACTTTAACGGATCGACAGTGGGTAAATTCACATCACTTTCTACCCCAGTAGGAATAATCTCATAAAGTGCCGTCACCGAATGACCTGCCCCTAATTCCCCCGCATCTTTGGTATCATCATTAAAATCTTGAT
This sequence comes from Planktothricoides raciborskii GIHE-MW2, assembly GCF_040564635.1. Classification (NCBI taxonomy): domain Bacteria; kingdom Bacillati; phylum Cyanobacteriota; class Cyanophyceae; order Oscillatoriales; family Oscillatoriaceae; genus Planktothricoides; species Planktothricoides raciborskii. The sequence goes on along the minus strand of NZ_CP159837.1, from coordinate 2,891,396 downwards.
CTCGCAGGCGGCGATTTTCATAACCAATCAACCGATAAGCTTGCACTTTTGCCGGATTAAACTCCACTTGAATTTTCACATCTTTGGCAATAGTTAACAGGGTCGCCCCCATTTCACTAACTAACACCTTTTTCGCTTCTAGCAAGCTATCAATATAAGCATAATTGCCATTACCTTTATTCGCCAGTTGCTCCATTTTGGCATCTTTTAAATTGCCCATACCAAAGCCAAGCACCGTCAGAAAAACCCCCCGTTCTCGATAATCTTCAATTAGCCGCACCAGTTCCCCATCACTGGAAACTCCCACATTAAAATCCCCATCAGTGGCTAAAATAACTCGGTTATTTCCTGATGGAATAAAATTTTGTTTTGCCACTTCATAAGCCAGCTTAATTCCTTCTCCACCAGCCGTAGAACCACCGGCGTTTAACTCATTAATAGCGCTTAAAATTTTATCTTTTTGATTTCCCGGTGTGGGAGGCAAAACCATACCTGCTGCCCCGGCATAAACCACAATAGATACCCGGTCTTTTTCCCCTAACTCATTCACAAGTAACTGAAAAGAAGACTTCAACAAAGGCAACTTATTCGGGTCTTCCATTGACCCAGAAACATCGAGCAAAAATACCAGATTACTCGGTGGCAGTTCTTCCGCTACGATACTTTTTCCTTGTAAGCCAATACTGACTAACTGATGTTTAGAATTCCAGGGAGTTTGAGCAATTTCTGTGGTAACGGAAAAAGGTTTATCTCCTTCCGGTTGGGGATAGTCGTAAGGGAAATAATTAATCAACTCTTCAATTCTCACCGCATCCACAGGGGGCAAAGTTTTCTGACTAATAAACCGCCGTAAATTGCTATAAGAAGCCGTATCTACATCAATGGAAAATGTAGACAGTGGGCTAACCGTGACTGGTTGAAATGGATTCTCTACGATCAGATTATATTGTTCTGTATTAAAGTCTTCAATTTCCCCTTCTTCGGGTTTAGCAATATTCTCCGACATTTTTAAGGATTCCGCTTTGGTTTCCGCCATCATTTGCGGTGCATTTGCTACTTGTTCCTGGGGAGTTGCGGGGGCTGGAGTACCCGGTGTGGTTGTTGCTGGTGCTGGTGTGCTTGCTCCTGGTGTTATTGTCGCGTCACTGCCCAGTGTTTTATCCCTTGAAGCGGGTTTACTTGTTTGTTGGGAATTGGGGGCGCAAGCTGCCAAAAATAGCACGGGAATTAACCCAGCTAACAGGGTGACAGTCAAGGTTTTAAAGCAAAAAATTGGTTTATTCATGGTATTATTAGAAATAAAATAGGAAAATGATCTAACATGATTTGCCAAGGTAAATCAAAAGGGAGCATTCGATATTTGCAAACAGGATAGTAGGGGCGAAGCATTCGGACAGTTATCTTAACTGTGAAAACCGAGAATTAACTGCCCGGTAAGCGAAGCTATGCCGTCAGGCTTTATGCTTCGCCCTGACAAAGATGAAATGCTCCCAATCAAAAATTTTTATTTCCAGGAATTGACGTGGGATTTAATAGAAATGACGCCGCTTTTTGGGCAATGGTTTCTGATAAGTGAATTTGTTTAAGGGTGACTAATCCCTCAGCAATAAAAGAGTCTCTAACTAAGGCTTTTTCCCCACTATTAAAAGAGGTTTCATAGTAAATTTCGTGAATTCCAGCGGAAATCACCAGTTTTAAGCAGGAGAGACAAGGTTCTAAGGTGACGTAAATACAAGCCCCTTCCGTGGAAATGCCGTGTTTGGCGGCTTGGGCGATCGCATTTGCCTCCGCATGGACAGCGCGAGAGGGCAAAGTTGTGGAAGCATCACAACTACTTAATCCCGGATAGCAATATCCTTGGGTGGTACAGTGGGGGGAACCAGCCGGGGCGCCATTGTAGCCCGTCGCTAACACCTGCTTATTTTTGACAATCACCGCCCCCACGGGAAACGCTAGGCAACTCGACCGTGTAGCCGCCAATTTCGCCAACATGAGAAAATATTCATCCCAGGTAGGTCTAAGGTCGAGTTGGGATACTTGGGGTTTATTTTCCATCATAATCAAAATTTTTATGTTTCGCTACAAAAGGCTAAAAAAATCCTACCAGGATTTATATATAGACAAGCGCAATTATGGTCAAAATCAACATGAAGATTCATCTGTTATATGCTGATGCCCAAGTTCCCACCTATGCCCATGACACCGATTCAGGCATGGATTTGTTAGCGTATGAAGACATTTTAATCCCTGCCGGTGAATGGCGGTTAGTGGGGACGGGAATTGCCATAGAATTACCCCATTTAACCGAGGCGCAAGTTCGCCCTCGCAGTGGTTTAGCTGCCAAGCATGGCATTACGGTGTTGAATACTCCAGGCACGATTGATGAAGGCTATCGGGGAGAAATTAAAGTGATTTTAATCAATCATTCCCCGCAGGATTTTCAGGTAGAAAAAGGGATGAGAATTGCTCAAATGGTGATTGCCCCTGTTTTCCGCCCAAAGGTGGAGGTTTGTCGCGGAGAAATCAGCGCCACTACCAGAGGCGCTAAGGGATTTGGTTCGACGGGAATTTAGGAGGAATTAGTCAGAATTAGGTAGGGTGTGTTAGGCGGAATTTACGCGGGATTTACTCTGGGTAAATATCGAAAATATATTATATAAATTATTATATAATATATTAGAATATTAGACAAAATATTAGACCAGATTGCTTTCCCGAAACCGGATAGAACCCCCCAACCACCCTTAAAAAGGGGGCTAAGGGCTAATATTGTGAGGGTTGAAAGCCCGGATGGGAAAAATCGTTATTTTACGGCGGTTTTCAAGTGAATAGGCCATAAATATTGGTCGGTTCTATCGGGGCTTTTAGGGGCGAAGCATTCCCGTAAGAGAAACCGGGTTTCTGGTTTCATACCGGGACGACCACTTAGGAGCCTACAAGAAACCCGGTTTCTGAAGGCGTAAGTTTTGTACGGGAATGCTTCGCCCCTACACGAAATAACGATCTTCTGTTGAAGGATTTTTCGTGGTTTATAAACCCCTACAAGATTAGGGCTAAAAAGGGGGGGGTTGGGGTTTTTTAGAATGCAGCTAGACGCACCTTTAAGTCTATTAATGATTACTTTTTAAGGTTCGATCTAAGAGTTGCAAAATCGCGATCGCACCTAGCACTGTAACCGCCCAGCCTGGCCATAATAAATCTGCCCAAGGACGGGGTCGATCGAATGTCCAACCAGCTAAGACTGGGCCAATAAAATAACCCACAGCCCAACATTGAGAGTTAATTGAAAGATAGACCCCGCGACCGGAGGGGGGTGCTAAGTCTGCCACCAAAGCAGAGGCAGAAGGTAAATAAGCAACGGTGGCGATCGCCAGAATGCCGGAAGCCAATAAAGCGACCACAATTTGACCAGAATTGATGATTCCCGTAATGCCAGTGAAAATAAAACCAGTACCCCATAATAGGCTAGAAAAAATCAATGCTTTTGTATGACTAAAGCGGCGGAGAAACCGGGCGGTTGGTAATTGTAAAACAATCGAAAGGACGAGGTGCCAAGTAAATAAAGCACTAATTAAGATCGTGGGCAAACCTGAGCCAACAAACTGACTAAAATAAATTGGCATTGCGGTGTGAACTTGGGAGATATAGGTAGTAAACAGAATATTTACGACACAATAAATCCATAAGGCGCGATCGCCCATAGCAACCAACCAGCCATTTTTTTCTAATTTCTGCTTTTGATGGCGATCGAACTGATAAGTTTCAGGAATGGCTTGATAAATAACCCCGGAAAATACCAAAAAAGAAATCGCATCCACCACAAATAAAAGCCGATAAGACCCCATTAAAGAGACAAAAATTCCGCCCAGGATAATTCCCAAACCTAACCCACAACTATCTCCTAATCGAGTAATGGCATAAGCTTCATGGCGCTGTTCTCCAGTGCTTAAATCAGCCACCACTGCTTCAGTGGCAGGCCAATATAAACCGATGCCTAAACCCATCATTAAATTTCCGGCCAATAACGTATAAAAATCTTGAGTATTGGCTAAAATAAAAGAAGCCAAACTGGAAACTAAAGTAGACAAAAGTAAAGTGCGTCTTCTGCCCCACCGAGGAGAATCGCTCATTGAGCCACTCAAAAAACGGCCAATCACTCCAGAAACGGAAATACTCCCCAGGGCAAATCCCACCTCAGTGTTAGTTAATCCCAATTCATCACTAGCAAAAAATATTGGGGCATAAAATAAAGTAAATCCCGTCCCAATTCCCGATAAAAATCTGCCAAAAATTAGAATCCAAATTTTTTGGTTAAGTTTGGGCAAATGAGCCAAAATTTGCCGATGCAATTTCATGTATTTGTTGGTTGTTAGTTGTTGGTTGTTAGTTGTTGGGTAGGGATTCTTTGGTTGTTGGTTGGGGCCGCCATCGGCCGCCATCGGCCGCCATCGGTGTGGGGGGAAGAGAGAAAAGAGAATAGAGAAAAGAGAATAGAGAATTTTCCTATGCATCCTATGCATCCTATGCATCCTATGCATCCTATGCATCCTCTCTTCCCCTACACCCTACACCCTACACCCTACACCCTACACCCTACACCCTACACGACGGCGGCTTCCCCCGCGCCCCCGCTCCCCCGCGCCCCCGCTCCCCTGCTCAAGAGCACCCCGCACCTCCTTTCCCCATAAAAAAACCTTTAAACTATGAGAAGAAACACAAAGAATCATTTTAAAACTGATGAACACTGATAACTTGATGGAAACGGTGCAAACTGGATTTCGTGTGGCGGTGGGGGCTACGGCTTCCTTAATTGAACTGTTGCAAGATCCGCAAAAACAGTCAGAGAACCCGAATCCCTGGAATGCCGATTGGAACGACTTGACGAAACAGTGGGCAGAAAAAGGAGAAGTAACGGAACAGGAAGCCCGGAAGTTTGTGGAGAATCTATGGAATCAGCAAACGGCTTCTAGCCCTGAGACTCAAGGGACGGACAGATCGCCGGAAGCGACGGAATCAACCGAATCCACGGCATCCACGGCATCGAATCCAACGCCCCCGAACGATCCAGAAATGCAGTCAGAGTTGCATGAACTGACGAAAACAATCGCTAGTCTCCGGGCTGAGTTAGAAAAACTGCAACGAGAAAAAGGAGATGGTTGAATAGTGAATTATAAGAAATAAAAGGTAAGCCTCACCACTGACAAGAAAGACTGAGCCAGGGGGTGAGGCTTACATTAAGCTGATTAATTCCAAAGGATCTAGTTACTCATCAATCAGATAATTTGCAGATAATTTGCGTTTGACACCAAAAGATTTTGACCGGAAAAAATTGGCTGATTTTTGGCTGATTTTTGGCTGATTTTTGGTTGATTTTTGGTTGATTTTTGGCTGATTTTTCTGTGGCTAAGAAAATTAGGTTCGCTGACCCAAATTTAAATTAAGTAGATAAATCTTCTTAATTTAAAACAGGTCAGAGGCGGGAGAGTTTAATCGCTCCGATCCTGGTTTTGCCTTGTCAGGATAGCCAATTGTGAATAGCCGCCATGTTTTGTTTATAATATCTACAGTTCTGGAAAGCGCGATCGCCTTACAACAGTTACATTTGCTGGTTTTTTATGTTAAATTTAGTCGTTATCCCATTCTTCGCTGCCCATCAGATCGCCAATGCGATCGCGGAGTAAGAAGTCACATTTTTCTAGTTCACATTCGACACAAGCCCATTCACGAGCGGGAATGTACTGACAAAGCGTGTAGATTGGTTGTTGGCGGCTAACCAGTCCCTTATTAACCAGTTGACGAGCCTCTTGCTGAATAACGTCGATTGAATATTGGACAGTAGACGTAGCCATATTGACCCCTTGTATTTATTTAAGTGTGAGTAAACGGAGAAGTTGTGAACAAACGGAGTTTCAAAGCAAGTAGTGGTGTTGATGAATATCCAGAATCTTTCAAGATTAAAGATTAAATCAATTGTTACAAGATATACAGCACGATGTCAAGGAGCAAGTCTAGAGTTTTTAGCTTGTGTTGATTCCGGGCTGTTGCCAGCATTAGATTACCTGATGTTATATCCGCATAAATACTTATGCACGAATCAGCATCGAAGTCGTTCGACAGGATTCGAGAATATGCTAACTTATTAGGCCGAAGGATGATTAATCTGCGTCTATTGAGTTAATTTGCTAATATTCAATAACGATTCGGAAAAAAAATGGGAAACGCTGGAGATACGTTACCCAAAAGATCGAGCCAAGGAGAAATGATTCAAGGAGCGAGTTGAGTGATTTATGATTGTCACAAATGCCTAATGGTGGATCTTTTCACCAGTTACCCTACTCTGATTTTATCAGATTTTAGGGGGACAGCCCAAACAAGGTCTTTAAGGCGATCTCCTGGGCTGCTGGCATTTGTCCGTAAGAAAAGACATAAGGTATCTGTCCTTTCAGGTTGGGTAACAAGCTCTCAATAATGTATGGGCTACCGTAACAAACAAGCCCTTGTACTCTTCCCTGTTGTAACATTTCTTGCAGTTGATTGGCAATCTTTGCGGTTAAGTTGGCGCTACCCCGAAAGGGGTTGCCGCGAGTAAACAATTGCACTAATTTCGGGATTTCTTGCTCGTCTTCGGCGGTTAAGTCGGCAAAGGAAATGTATTGATCGATTACTTGTACTTCATAGCCTAATTGCTGGGGAATTTGAATGGCGGGGACGTGATGACCTAAGTATTTGGCTCGCAGTATATCATCGACAACAATTAAATTGCGTGATTTTTGCCCGGTTTCTTTTGGGGTTGGGCGCAAGGGTAGCGAACCGCCGACTTGCTGGGAACTGGCTAAAATGTCATCATTTACTGACATAGTGGCGGGGGTGGCTAGTTGAGCCAATGGCTGAACGGAACAGCGATCGCCGACAACTTTTGGGGCAACTTTTTGCTTGACTTGCCAAATGCGTTCGACGGAAGTGCGAATGCGATCGCGGGAAATTCGCCCACTTTTCACCGCGTCACAAATTGCTTGAATGGCAGCGGCGGGATCTACGGGCATGAGTAAAATATCGGCACCGGCTTCTAGGGCTAAAATTGGCGCTTCGGTGGCGCCGTAACGTTTGGCGATCGCGCCCATAACCAGGGCATCGGTGACAATTAACCCCGGAAATCCCAGGTTTTGCCGGAGTTGACCTGTCAGAATTTTGGGAGATAGGGTGGCTGGTCGTTCTGCATCCCAACATTGAATTAATAGGTGGGCACTCATCACCGAGTCCACCCCAGAGGCGATCGCACTAATAAATGGTGGCAGTTCAATTTCTGCTAATCTTTCGGCGGGATGGGGCAACACCGGCAACTCCAAATGGGAATCTACACTGGTGTCCCCATGTCCGGGAAAATGTTTGGCACAGGTTAACACGGGCCATTGTTTCGCCCCTTGAATAAAAGCGCTGGTCAATTCTGCCACCAGGTGCGGGGTTTCCCCAAAGGAACGCACGTTAATCACCGGATTATCGGGATTATTGTTCACGTCCACCACGGGCGCCAGTACCCAATTTAAGCCGATCGCTAAACTTTCTTGGGCGATCGCCGACCCCATCAGGTAAGCAAATTCTTTCGCTTTGGCTAAATCTTTCTGAGCAATGGTACTCAGAGCCATTGGCGGTGCAAACCAAGTCGCCCCAGGAAACCGCTGACCCACTCCTTCTTCCACGTCTGCGGCTAACAGTAGGGGAAATTTGGCTTGGGATTGCAGGATGTGCGATCGCAACATCAAATCCCCGGCACTGCCGCCGACAAAAATCACCCCACCAACCCCTAAATCAGCAATCCAATGCTGTAAAGTCGCGGCGGGGGGTTCCCAATCAGGAAATTCAATTTGATGGTCAAATAAATGACCCGATGCCCGAACCACGAACAACTGGGCGACCTGTTCTTCTAGGGAAAGATTATTGATATCTGGTGACATATTTAAGTTAATAATTACTGGGAAAATAAAGGTGACGGTTGACGGTTGACGGTAAAACCTCAAGCAAAAATAAAATTAATTAGGACTTACGCAAGGAATCTATATATAGGATATTGGTGCGTTACGGTTCGCGCTTCACACCCTACCGATAGCGTTGATGCGTAAGTCCTGATTAATGCTGAAAAATATCTTGATATTGCAGTAAATCTAAAGATACAAACACCGGCAAACAGTTAAAACAATCCAGGGCTAATTTCCAACGGTCTTCTCTCTGCAATATCGCCGTTAATTTCTGCTGCACTGGCAACAAATATTTCACATCATTTGCCGCATATTTTAATTGAGCATCGGAGAGGTTTGCGGCATTGCCCCAATCAGAGCTTTGGGAAGTTTTATCTAAGTCTATATTTTCCAGTTCTTTGACCACGGATTTTAGGCCATGATTTGGGGTATAAGTTCGGGCTAGTTTGCTGGCAATTTTAGAACAAAATACCGGCTGAACATAGATATCTAAATGAGATCTTAACATTGCCATGTCAAAGCGGGCATAGTGAAAAACTTTAACAATATTTGGCGCTTCCAAGAGTTGTTTTAAATTTGGGGCAGATTTCTGTCCTTTGGCCATGCGAACCACGGTGACTCGCTTTTTTTCATCGCATAGTTGAACCAAACAGAGGCGATCGCGCCACGGCAAGAGCCCCATTGTTTCCGTATCTGCGGCGATCACTTCTGCCTTTAAATACTCGGTTAATTGATCCGCCGATAAATCACCATCACAGACTTGAAATTCTTTTAAACTCATTGTGAATCACTCTCAAATTTTTGCTACGACCAGCAGAAACCCGGTTTCTTCAAGAAACCGGGTTTCTTTATCTGCTGCTTCAAGAAACCGGGTTTCTTTATCGGCGGGATTTAGGCACCGAGGTGTAAAAACTTGGCAACGGTTTGCACATCTTTATCACCGCGACCAGAACAGTTAATCACAATTCGGGGACTGCCAGTGAGTTGGGGACAAAGGGTTTCCAAATAAGCGATCGCATGAGAAGTTTCTAAAGCGGGAATAATCCCCTCTAACTGGGATAAACGTTGAAATGCGGCCACCGCTTCGGAGTCCGTCACACTATAATATTCCGCTCGTTGAGTATCTTTTAAATAGCTATGTTCGGGGCCAACACCGGGATAATCCAAACCAGCACTAATAGAATGAGCTTCAATCACTTGACCATCATTATCTTGTAACAAATAACTCATCGCCCCGTGCAACACCCCCACTTGTCCGCGAGTCAAAGTGGCCGCGTGTTTATCGGTGTCAACGCCCTCACCGGCAGCTTCTACACCAATCATCCGCACTTGGCGATCGCCAATAAACTCATAAAATAGTCCCATCGCATTGGAACCACCGCCTACGCAAGCCATGAGAATATCCGGCAAACCGCCCCATTTGGCTTGGCATTGGCTGCGGGTTTCCTGACCAATCACATGATGAAAATCCCGCACCATCATCGGATAAGGATGCGGCCCAGCCACGGAACCGAGAATATAATGGGTGGTTTCCACATTAGTCACCCAATCGCGGATCGCTTCGGAGGTGGCATCTTTCAGGGTGCCAGTGCCCGCAGCCACGGGACGCACCTCTGCCCCCATTAACCGCATTCTAAATACGTTTAGGGATTGGCGTTCCATATCTTGAACGCCCATATAAATCACGCAGTCTAGACCAAAGCGCGCACAAACGGTGGCAGTGGCGACCCCATGCTGACCGGCGCCGGTTTCCGCAATAATCCGCTGTTTGCCCATGCGTTTGGCCAAAAGTGCCTGGGCGATCGCATTATTAATTTTATGGGCTCCGGTATGATTCAGGTCTTCCCGCTTCAAATAAATTTGTGGCCCGGTGCCATCAGGACGGGCATAATATTGAGTCAGGCGTTCAGCAAAATATAAAGGACTAGGGCGACCGCAATAATCTTGCAATAATTGATTTAACTCGGCTTGAAACTCTGGGTCTTGGCGATATTGTTGATAAGCGGCTTCTAACTCAGTCAAAGCTGGCATTAAAGTTTCGGGAACATATTTGCCGCCAAATCGCCCAAATCTGCCCAGGGCATCAGGAACTTGGATCGCGTTGGTGGATATTTCTGGAGGTTTGGGTAAAGGGGTGGTAGTCACTTGCTTGATGGATCTGAAAAAACAACCTTAATTATACTAAGCTATAGACAGTCAGGATTCGGTAATTAGCCACGGGCGCGATCGCCGCCAGATCATTTTTATTCAAAACCTTAAAAACGGCGACTCAAGACTCTCCCGACAAGAGCGAAATTTAGGGATCGTCCCTAAGACAGCATTATTTTTGACAATCTTTCCGCATTAACTTCGTGAAATCTTATGGCAACTTCTCAAGGCAAATCAAAAAAGAATCCCATTGTTTACCAAGAATTTGGCACCCCCACAGATCAGTTCAAAACGCTTCTTGGGGCTTCTTCGGCTGACGCTTTGGAACGTGGCATCACCGAGTTGCCTCCTTCTCAGCAAAATCTGCGAGTAGAAGCCTCTCGGAAGCAGCGTAAAGGTAAAACGGTCACGGTGATTACGGGTTTTCAAGCCAAACCAGAAACTTTAGCCACCTTAGTCAAACAGCTAAAAGCCCTCTGTGGCGCGGGGGGCACGGTCAAAGAAAACACCATTGAAATTCAAGGAGATCATCGTCAGAAACTCCTAGAACACCTGATTAAGCTAGGGTATAAAGCCAAAATCAGTGGGGGCAATTAATTTATTTAATGATTTGTTATTGGTGATTTGCTATTGATGATTTGTTATTGAGGCTTGGCTACCTTAAACAAATAACAAATAACAAATACGCGCTTTTCAGATGATGAGCCAGAAAGGAAAGAAAATGGGTAAACTATATATAGATAATAGCCAATGTGATAATCCCTTACCCCTTTAATATTACTCTCCAATTTTTGTAAAAAACTATGAGTACAGTCCTGCTGGTTGAAGATAGTCCCACTCAACAAGAAATGATTGCCGGAATCCTGCAAAGTCGAGGATTAAAGGTTTCCCTGGCCAATGATGGGGTAGAAGCCCTAGAAAAAATTAAAGCCAGTTCCCCAGATTTGGTGGTTTTAGACATTATTATGCCTAAAATGAACGGCTATGAAGTCTGCCGTCATATTAAGTCTAATCCTAAGACTCAGAAGATTCCGGTGATTATGTGTTCTTCTAAGTCAGAAGAATTCGACCGATATTGGGGGATGAAACAAGGGGCAGATGCTTATATTTGCAAGCCATTTCACCCTAAAGAACTGTTAGGAACTATTAAGCAATTTTTGCTCAAATAATTGACCGGATCAACTCAAAAAAAGTCTCTGGAAAATCTGCGATCGCCCCCCGGAAAGTATCTCGGCGTATTCTGGAACAGTGGCAAGCCCGATGACTAAGCCCGATGCCTAAGCCCGATGCCTAAGCCCGATGACTAAGCCCGATGACTAAGCCCGATGACTAAGCCCGATGACTAAGCCCGATGACTAAGCCCGATGATAATGACGGCAATGACGGCAATGACGGCAATGACGGCAATGACGGCAATGACGGCAATGACGGCAATGACGGCAATGATGTCAAAAAATTATGGTTTTGCCGCCGTAATGAATGCAAGGTAAACTGCAAGGTGAATGACGCCACCGCAGCGGCAAGGGCGATCGCGAGAAGCCGGCATGGGCTGACTAAAAAAAATATCCACCCTGCGCCGAAACCGAAAAAAATACGCTATAATGGAAGATGCTGTGTTTTTTGGATGACAAGGATTTATGGCCAAAAAGAGCATGATCAACCGGGATAAGAAGCGCAAAGAGATCGTTGAGAAATATGCGGAAAAGCGCCAAGAACTGAAAGAACAGTTTGCTAAAGCGGCTGACCCCCTAGAAAAGATGGAAATACACCGGCAAATTCAACGCCTACCCCGGAACAGTGCCCCGTCTCGGGTACGGAATCGTTGCTGGTTAACCGGGCGTCCCAGAGGCTACTATCGTGATTTCGGTCTATGTCGCAATGCGATCCGTAATATGGCGCACCAAGGGCTTCTCCCTGGGGTGGTTAAGTCAAGCTGGTAAATTTTGCCGATTGGTGAAGTCTGAAGCCTGAAGACCGAGGAATCTCCACAAATCACGAACCATCACCCATCGGTACGGACGATCTATCCGTGGCGATCGCGTGTAACTCCTGATCTTGCTTCAGTCTTCATGCTTCCGGCTTTTACCACCAGCTTTGACTTCTAAGAATTTAGTCAATCAAATACTATAGCCCGCAGCAAGTATTGATACCTAAGCTTTGCAGGAGTAAATCACTGACTGCGTTGGCGATCGCAAACTCGCCATAAAAACTTTGAGAAAAATCAAACGACGCCATCTCGGTGACGATCGCGATCACCAGTTCACCCAAATCATTTTCTCCCTCCATGCGATGCCGCACAAAAATTTGGGCTGCACGTTGGGCAATTTCTTTATTTGCCGGTTCTGGTAGATATTCTTGATCTAGCCAACGATGTAATGTATCTTTCAGCCATTCTCCTTCCTGTTGGGGATTTTCCACAGGAGGTAACGTAATTGGTGGAATTGGATCAGCCATTGCCCTACCTAACTGCAACAATCTTTACATTTATCTATCATAAGAGTCGGCATTCAGGCAGCGATCGCCCCGTGGCAGAATCTTGAATTGACCGTTAAACTAAAATACAGCAATACAGCGATCGCCAAACCTCGTAGCAGCTAGGATCTGTTTATTTCGATGCAATTTGATATTCCCGAGATCATTAAGGGATATGCACAAGGATATTTCTTAATGGCCAATAGTCCAGACAATCGTCTGGGATGGTACACCAGCCGTGAGCGAGCCTTAATTCCTTTGGATGCTCGGTTTCGCTATCCTAAATCCTTACAGCGAGTTTTAAATCAAGACCGTTTTACCGTTGCGATTAACCGAGATTTTGCCGCCGTTGTCGAGGGCTGTGCTGACCGGAAAACTACCTGGATCACCCGCGAACTCAAAGACATTTACTGGGAACTGTATCTCACAGGTTGGGCTTATAGCTTTGAAACCTGGCAAGGAAATGAACTCGCGGGGGGCATTCTGGGAATTGTCATCGGCGGCGCATTTATTGGCGAATCGATGTTTTATCAGATTCCCGACGGCTCCAAGGTGGCAATGGTGAAGTTAGTTGAGCGATTGCGTCAATGCCAATTTGTCCTGTTTGATGCCCAAATGAATAACCCACATCTAGAGCGGTTTGGTGCCTATATCGTTAGCAATAGCGAGTATAAAGAATTACTGCAAAAAGCTCTATACCGCCGATGTTCTCTGCATAAACCAATTATTCCTGATTCTTAGAAGCTTAATCACGAATCACGCATCACGAATCACCGTCAACGGTCAACACTGAACAGTCTGTAGGGGCGCTTTTCCGAAGCGCCCCTACCATCAACCATAGAATCCCTACCCATTAACCATCAACGATCAACCATTAACCATCAACCATTAACCATCAACCATCAAACCGAAGATTTTTGAGCCGTTCGGCCAGCAGTTGCGGAAATTGAGCATAATATTTTTGATTGAGTGGGGAAGGGTGGGGTAGGGGCATTAAGGTGACAATTTTTGGCCTCGTGATGCTGGCGTGATTTGTGGCTGGTAAGGTGACTTCTATGCTGGCGGTGTAGCGATCGCCAATGCAGAAAAATTCGCTTAATTCCCCTTTTTTGCCATAAGGAGTAAACCATTCAAAGGCTTCATTTCCCAGGGTAATGATGCGATCGCCCTGCCAATGTTCCACCAATAATTGCTCTAAAAAAGGCCGAAATCGCTTTTTTACTGCGGTGGAATAAGCCTTATTTCCGGGGGGTTTATAGGGAACGGTATTCGTCAATAAAACGCGATCGCACACCTTTTGTAAATCCGTGGGACTGGTGGGTTCTTGGTGAAACATTGCCCGATATAAACCCTGACGGACTAAGCGACCGGCTGCCCCATATAGAGGTTGTTGGGCAGACACTTCATCCTTGCCTAAATCACGGGCAAAAATGCAAAGTTGACTGGCCAAATTGCCCGCATAAAGAATCGGGGCAGTGGGATCTAAACCGGCAGATTCATAAACCGGGCGATCGAGCGGAAATTCTTCTCTTTGGGCTTCGGCGTGAATTTGGGCAATTAAATCTTGAATAGCTGCCATAATATTAGCCATAAAATTGATGATTTTGATTATTTTAACAGGATATTTTTTTATTAAATCGCTAGATTTAATTAATCATTGTTATTCCCTGATTAAATAATAATTATTTAACTAAATTCTGATGAAATACGGTGCTTTGACTTAGATGAACCGATTTGTTTTTTATTGGTTAATAACAAATAGGTGGTCATATCTCCGCGACCTTTTAACGGGATAGAACCTCGTTTTTCAAAAATATATTTATCCTGCAAAAGTTTATAGGTGGCTTCAGACACTTGAATGCAACCGGGAATTCCATGAGACTCCATGCGAGAGGCTAAATTCACCGAGTCTCCCCATAAATCATAAATAAATTTATGAGTACCAATCACCCCCGCTACCACAGGGCCGGAATGAATGCCAATTCGCATACAAAACGCCTCTCGATGTTTAATATCAATGCGGGCGATCGCCTCTTGCATATCTAAGGCCATTTCCGCGATCGCCTCCGCATGATCCGGTCGTTCAACCGGCAAGCCTCCCACCACCATATAAGCATCCCCAATAGTTTTAATTTTTTCTAAACCATGACGAATCGCCAACTCATCAAAAGCGGAAAATATCTCATTAAGTAACTCCACTAATTTAGGGGCAGAAATTCTGGTTGACATTTTAGTAAACCCGACAATATCGGCAAATAAAATCGTCACCGAAGCAAAACTATCGGCAATAATTTCCGGCTTCTGTTTCAACCGTTGAGCGATCGGTTCCGGGAGGACATTCAGCAGCAAACGTTCGGACTTTTTTTGTTCAATCTCTAATTGTTGAAATGCTTGCTGCAACTGTTCCGCTTGTCGCGCACGTTCTTGAGCCAGCTTTTCAATTTGAGCCGTCCGACTCATGGAAGTCACCATATAAGTCACGGGGATTAAAGTCCATAATAAACCAATCATCAAAGTAGCCGAAGACCGCCAATGTTTCGTTTCAATTTGTCGATATTCTTCGGTTAAAATTAAATACAAATTCCAGGATTTATCGGCAATTTTAATTTGATGCCTAACTCCTTCTTTACCCTCCTCTTCCAGCCACTCATATCGGCGATGATCGTTTTCCAAAAAAGGGCATTTATTTCCCGCCAATAACCGACCAATACTGGAATAGTTGAATTCATAAAATGATAATAATACACTGGTAAAATTTGCGCGAATATTTCTAGCACTATTGGGGGATGAATCGCACAAATACACATTGAGATTTTGCACCATAGACCCTCTAAATTTATCATCAAATAAATTCTGAATTCGCAAGACGGCGACAATATAACCCTGTAACTCATCGTCCGATGGATCACTGAAATTGTCCGGGTCTGATTGATAAATAGGCTGAATGGCTAAGGCTTTTAAGTTGGGGGATTCGGCAGCCGATCGCCCTGACCCTGGGGACAATTTTGTGGTTAGGTTTGCCTCCCAGGGAACTAATTCAGTGATGATTAATTGCTTTTTTTTCCTAGCGGTTTCTAAGCCTTGGCGATAAACTTCCTTTGACGCCAAATTGAATCCTAAGATATTGGGATTTCCGTGAATTGGTTGAATATGTGAAATGGGAAAATATTCTAATTGCTCAGAAGAATAAACCAGTTCACCCCGATCATTTTTTTCTTGGATCGCAAAGTCCGGGTTTCCTTGTTCCTGAAAATTCGCCTCATAATCATATCGTTGCCGATCTGTGACGCGAGGCACCCACATAAAGGTTTCAATACTAATGTGCTGAGACAAAGGTCGCTGTACTAAGCGTTGAAAAAAAGATGCATCAATATTGCTCGATGCGCTAAAAAAATCGCCAATGGTGCGGATCGCTTCTAAATCAGAGTCTAGGTCTTGCTGCAAGGTACTGGCGATCGCCTCGGTTCGGCGACTTAATTCATAATCCCGGCGCCTGTTTTCCCAATTCCAGACCAATATGAAGGCGATCGCAGACATGGTGACTCCGAAGCACAAGATGATCCAGACGGGTAAATAGCGATACCAGTGAAATTTGCTGCGATTTGGCATACTTGCTTCTTAAAAATAGCCACTCTTCGTAACGCACCTCTCTATAATGACTGATTTGATCCCATTCAACCTCGGATAGAGGGGTCGATCTCTACTGAATTGAGAAAAATTCACACAATCTTTGCACCCGCGTCTAGACTAAACCAAGAATTAAGCTTTTTTGCTGCTGATGGACTGACCTAATTGCAGATCGGCCATTGCTTGGTCTCAACTTTTGAGTTTCAATAAATCCCCCAGGATCTAGACCTAGCAACACACGATCTAGAATTGCCCGATCGCTTTTCTTCCGGTGCGGGGTCAGGGATCGGTTTATCCCTAGAACTGAGCGATAACTGAGCGATCGCCGGAAAAGACGGTTCAAGACGAGCAGCACAATGTTAGGCATCCTGTCATCGAATCCTAGGGGAAATTCTATCTCCATTCAGGGGTAGGGGCCATACCCGTGAATGTGGAGATTAGGAGATTAATTTACTAAGGCAATGGATAAGGAACGCTGAGTTAAGGGAATTTTAATGATGAATTCTGCACCTTGTCCGGGATGAGAAATACACTTCAGAGAACCGCCGTGTTTTTGCACCACAATCTGATAGCTAATGGAAAGTCCCATGCCCGTGCCTTTCCCCACAGGTTTGGTGGTAAAAAATGGATCGAATAGTTTGGACTTAATCTCTGGCTTAATTCCTAACCCATTATCTTTAATTTTAATCACCACTAATTGAGAATGGAGTTCAGTTTCAATGATAATTTTATTCGGGTTATGACGAATTTCTTCGCGATCGCGATGTTGATTATACTCTTCTAGAGAATCGATCGCATTAGCAATCAGATTCATAAACACCTGATTCAATTGCCCAACATAACATTCTACTTTGGGGAGTTTACTATATTTTTTCACTACTTCAATGGGCAGATAACCTGGTTTTCCTTTGAGGCGATTTTTCAAAATCAACAAAGTGCTATCAATTCCTTCGTGAATATCCACCTGTTTAATATCCGATTCATCTAAGCGAGAAAAATTTCGCAATGACAGCACGATTTCCCGAATGCGATCGGCGCCAATTCTCATCGACCCTAGAATTTTTGATAAATCTTCTTGCAAAAACTCTAGGTCAATATTTTCCATATACTGAGAAATCTCTACGCCTGGGTCGGGATATCGTTTTTGATATAGTTTCACTAAATTCATTAAATCGTGACTATAGCAATCTAGGTGAGAAAGATTGCCATAAATAAAATTCACTGGATTATTAATTTCATGGGCAATCCCCGCCACCATCTGACCCAGGGAAGACATTTTTTCGCTCTGAATCAGTTGACTTTGAATCTGTTTGAGTTGTTCTAAAGCGGCTTTTAATTCTTGGGCTTTTTTTTGCTGAACCGTCATGGCCGTGTGAACTTTTTTGTAAAGTTCCGCTTGTTGAATCGAGATGGCCAATTGATCTGCCACGGCTTGAGTTAATTCTTGATCCTGGGGAGACCAACTCCGTAATTTATTGCATTGATTGAGATACAAAATAGCATGAAGTTTGCCATGAGCTTGTACCGGAACGACTAAAGATGATTTAATCTGTGCGGCGGCATATTCAGGATTATCCGCCCCAATCCGTGGATCTTTGGTAATATCAGCAATGCTGGCAGCTTGGCGATTTAAAATGACCCATTCGGTCAAAGGCCCGTGGGTATCAAAGTCTTCAATGGTTGAAGGGTATGGCTCTCGGCAAACTTCAAACAAATGCTGTCGGCGAAAGGCGATTTGCTGTTCTTTATCCCAGGATAATTCGTGGTTGTTTTGATACTCTTCTACCAAATGAACGATACAACGATCAACCTCTAAGGCGGCTAATAATTGAGCGATCGCCTCCTTTAAAATTACGGTTAAATCAAAGCTTTGCCGAGTTTGACTCGTGATTTGATTCACCAGTTTTTCTCGTTGGGCTTGTTTTTCAATTTGTTGATACAGATGCGCTTGCCGAACCGCAATTTCTAGTTGTTGAGCAATTAATTGGACTAATTCTATATCTGCCTTTGACCAAGCACGGTTGAGGCGATCGAAACAGCCAATATAGCCAAACAAATTGGTCTGACTTTTGACGGGAAAGAACAAACAGGACGGGTTAGATTTGGGGATGCTATGGGGATTTTCTAGTTTGACCTCTGGTTTGACCACTGAGTCTGAGTCCCTCGAAGCGATCGCCGATGTGGTTTCATGGTTAACCACCCATTGTCCAGAGGCGATCGCCAGGGTAAACGCTTCCAAGTTTTCCAGCAAATCATCGCCGTTATAATGCGATCGCGGCGCGGCGTCCACCTTGTCCCGAAGGCGATCGCAAACCACTTGAACTTGATTTGTTTCGGGAGAATACCAAAAAAAACTACACCGTTCTATTTGCAACGAAATCAGCAGTTCATCGACTGCCGTGGCAATAATCTGATTCAGATCCATTGATTGCCAAATTTTCCCAATAATGCTGTGCCACATCTGACGACTTTCGTAAGTTTGGATCATTGACTTTACCCCCATAATACATTTCCATAGAAATATTGAAGTCAATCATCTTATCAGGTCTATTTTGCCTGGGGGGTTTCCGTAAAAATATGTACACAAGTCCTGTATAGCCGGATTGCTGAATCCCAGATTTGATTTAATTCAGTGAGTAAAGTCAGTATTTGTGAAAATAAATGAATAATAGAAATTTATATCAATTATGCTGTTTGACCGGAAACACCCTGAAAGCGGTTCCGGCATCTAATATCTAATAAGATGGGAATTTTTCCATCTTATATTATAACCACAAAATTGAAAAGACTTATCTACCCTAAAATTCCCCAAAGATTTTCCCCTTTAGACTTCAGTATAATATGTCAGTCACTCTCCTGATTTGTGAATATTTTTTGAGATTTATTATGAGTTTTTAACAGGATTATTATTAAAACATAGCAATTCTTTGAATATCTGTATTAAATTATACTGTTGTTAAAAACAATTTGTGCAACATCAACTGCCAAAATATCGCCCATTTAAATCGCACATTTAATTTTTCACAAAAGTAAAATCCCTATCGACCCCAGAACCTCCCAGACAACCAAACTCCCCTTAAATCGGATAATTTTGCCAGGGTTTGAATGTTTTTAACGGAACCAGGCCGCTGCGGGGGACGGCAAACCATAGCCCCACACCATAAATAGTAGACAATTCTGGCAAAATTACCGCTCATCCGATGGCGGTGGATCCTCATATATCCGCAACGTGCTACGCGAACGGTTGGGGGGATCGAGGGGGGTTTGCCAGAGGTGTATTGTAATAAAACATGATTGTTTATAAGAGTAATCACCGAAATAGTTGAGAAAAAATATCTAAATAATTACCGAAAAATTTGGTTATTTGTATTGAAAAAAACTGCGTTTTTTATAAAAAATTATTTACTAACGAGCCTTTTTTTCGGCGTAGTCCAAATTTTTATGATATTGCCCGATTCTTTGCTGGGCAATCTGATAGTTAGCACTCGATTTCGGCACTTCTTTCATTAGCTCGATCGCCTCTAGCCATTTGTTCGCTGCTTTGTTCCAATCTGCCGCCGTTTTCGCATTTTGAACTAACACCGCTGCATTTTGCGCGGAGTTTACCGCATCTCTAAAAGGATCTTCTCCAGGCGATCGCACTACGGTCCGAGTTTGGGTTTTAATAATAAACTCAACTCGGCGATTTTTTTCTCGACCGGCAGGATTATCAGAACCGTTGGGATTATTATTAGGCGCGATCGGCTGACTTTCCCCGAAACCCTTAGTTTGTAGGCGCGTTGCCTCCTCATTGAAAACATTTACAAAATAGTATTTCACTGCGGCGGCTCGCTTATTAGAAAGGTCGAGATTATAAGCGTCATCGCCCTTACTATCCGTATGGCCGTAAATGAAAACCTGCGCGTCTTTATAATGCTTCAGCAGTTGATTAATTTTCGCCAAAGTTGGTTTAGCCACCGAGCGAACTGCGTATTTATCAAACTCAAATAAAATATTATCTTGTAGATTAATTTTAATCCCTTCGATAGTTCTTTCCGCGTTTAATTCCGTCAGAGTCTCCTCAACTTCTGTCGTGGTCACGGGCACCGGCTCAGTTTCTACTTGAGACGGCTCTACGGGTACAGGAGGAGCAGGAGGAGGCGTGGGCGGTTCCGGCTCTGGCTTTTCCGGTACAGGAGGAGGGGTGGTAGTGGTCGTAGTCGGGGGAGGGTCACTTTCGACCGCCGTGGTAGGAATGGGTTGAGTCTCTACCTCGGTTTGAGTAGTCGGTTGCGCTTCTGAGTTCAACTCAGTGGTCGAAACGGTTTGAACGCTAGTCTCCAGAGTGGTGGTGGTATCTCCCCCAACCACCTCGAAAGTCGTAGTCGCCACGGGTTCAACCTCAATGAGCGTGGTCACGGGCACCGGTTCTGATTCGACCGTGGTGACTTTAGGATATCTTTTGCCAAAACCCTGACAAGCTGAGGCAGATAACAGCAAAAATAAGGCCACAATTAAATTGCGCCATAAGATTAGTTTTTTCATCTTGTTACCGTCGAATAAAGATACCTTCAAAACGCATCTTAGGACGTTGAGGTTCGTAATCAGAACCGCTGGCATTTGTGTATAAGGTCAGTTCAGTCGCTTTCGGCGCTAACCTACCAATAAAAACAAACTGTCCTCTGAGCGTTGTCCCCGGTTGAATGACGAGCGTGGGGTTATTCGGTGGCGGCGATAAATTATATCGGTTCTTCTCATAAACATTGTCTTGAAGATACATATCATCTTTGGCACTTAGCTCGATCGCCTGTCTGCTGCCATTAGTCACCTCCAATGAGACGACGATACTGTTTTCCGTAAAGGCAACTTTTCTTAACATTCCCCACACTTGATCCCGGTTGACTTGCAACTCATAAGTTTGCTCTGGTGGCAGTTTGTTGGCCGAAGGCGGTGTGGTAGAGGTAGAGGAATTTGACTCCGTTGGCGGTGCTTCTGGGGTTTGACTGTTGGGCAGAAATTGACAGCCAGTAGACCCCAGAGAAAGCAAGGCAATTACGGTGAAAATACGCAGATGATTCATAGTGTTGATTTTTTTTCCAACATTTTAACAAACATGATACTGGTTGGCAAGAAATTGGTCAATTACTCTGGGGATGCCAGAAACCGGGTTTTTGTTGATAAGATCGTCAGCCCTGTTTTTTCATGGCGCTACAGCCGCTCAAGTCGGAATCATAAAAAAGTTGTAAAAAAACCTCATCTACAGATGCGAATTTTAGGAATTACCACAAACCAATCCTCCTGAATCTCTCCTGTTATATCATCTATTTTGAAATGTCGGTAAATGCTTTTAACTGTCACATCACCGGGCTGAAATTCAAATTGATTAGGTTGAATTTCTTGTTTCTTTAATGTCTCAGTTGCCCCCCTTGATAAGTTGCCTATTTCCTCGCCGTGCTGTGTAAAAATTGCCCAACTATTCCCATACCTGTTAACTTGCATCTGAAGTCGATCTCCTTCCCGCAGATTTTTGACAATTTCCTGTTGCTTAGGATTAACCCCATAACTTAAATTCACATCTCTGGGAGTCATATCTATATAGATGATCTGTTGGGGTAAATTAGCAGTTGGCAAATTTTCGAGTTCGAGATTTATAGTTTGGCTACTGACATCTGTTTCCTGGATAAATTGGTTGGAATTAGTGGAGCATAATATTAGTTGTTCCTTCGCTCTGGTCATGGCAACATAAAAAACCCGGCGCTCGGAATAAATCTCTTTGGCGAATGTCTTAAAGCGATCGCACAGTAAGATCACCTTGCGAAATTGTAGTCCCTTTGCTCCATGACAAGTGGTAAATAGGACAGCATTTTCGTCCAAGAATACGTCGCTCTTATTGAACTCAAGTAAAGCCATGACAATTTCCCCAAAAGAAATCGGCAATGCCTCATTTGACGCTTCGTTTTCCGAACTATAACCTCGTTCCAAGTCCAAGTCACTGGCAATTTTTAACAAGGTTTTAACAGTAGGTTCTTCTAAGCTACGATTCCAATCGGTAAAACAAGCTTTAAACCAATCTTGTACCGATTCCTGGGGCGATAAAATGGGAGTTCTCTCGTTTTTGTTTAATTCCTCAATAAGCTGACAAGTCACTCGATTTCTAACTAGCTTGATTTCCCCTCCTCCTTTCAGGGCATAAGTCGCAATGCCTTTTCTTTCTAACAGCAGACGCATGGGATCTAAACTGTCCCACTCACGAGCTAAAACAGCGATATCATTTGCCGGAATTCCCTCTTGAATCCAAGAGAAAATTTGCTCTGTCACCCAGACTGCTTGGGATAAGGAATCCTGGAAAATAAAGTTAGAAACAGGCAATCCCCCCTGACCTTGCCGTTGGGAGTTAATCCGCACTTGTTCTTCAGGATTCTGCTTACAACGGTTAGAGTTATAACTAATCAAATGATTAGCCGCTGCGATAATCGGTTCGGTAGAGCGATAATTTTCTGTTAAGAGAAAGCGTTTAGCCTGATACTCATCGGCAAACTGTTGGATGTATTTAACGCTAGTATTTCTGAACTCATACAAATTCTGGTCATCATCACCAATGACACAAAGATTGATTTGAACTGACCGCGATTCATCTTCAGAATCCCCCAGTCCGGCAATTAGTTGAATTAGACGGTACTCTTCTTCGGCGACATCTTGGTATTCATCAACAAAAATGTATTCGACATTACCTAATAGCTGAATCCGTCGCGCTTTGATATCCGCCAAATCAGACTCCTCTGATTCGTCTCCGAACTCCATTAGATCGCACGCTTCCTTGATTAGCTGTTGAAAATCTTCATCACGGGTAAGTCTTTTCTGACCCTGATTTTCACCTAAAGTGTAACCTAAAAGCGCTAAGGCTAATCCGTGAAAAGTATAGACCCGTAATCGGGTGGCGATCGCCCCGACAATATCCTGCAATCGCGATCGCAATTCTCTCACGGCATTGCGGTTATATGCCAAGACCAAAATCCGGTCAGGATCGACTCGTTTCACCTTAACTAAATAAGCAATGCGCCGCACAATTGTCCAAGTTTTACCAGAACCAGGCCCAGCGATGACTAAGATAGCAGGGTCTTCTGCTAAGACAATTTCTTTTTGAGACGAATTCAAATCTCCCATGATCCGGTTATAGTCACCCTCCGTTACTGGAAGTTTGGCAACTTCCCCAGAAAGATCGGGGTAGGTTTGATTAAATTTTTTCTCCGATAGACAAAAATAATCATCAACTAATTTCTGGCGAGCCGTTGGTGTTTGAGTCTGCCCGTATTTCAGCATAATCTGAGTCCGGCGATTCTGCTGATCGTAATAAGCTTTAATTTGGCGATATCCACTACTAATGCTGGTTTCTTTTCCCCCTTTAATCATTCGGATTTTTAGGGCTTGATGAAACAGATTCGCGCCATCAGCCATTCTGATAATTTTTCGCTGATGCAGCCAACGCAATACTGCGGATAATTCAGCTTCATCGGTACGGCGGAGAAATGTTTGCTGATTGACATCATTGAGCAGTTCTTCTAGTTCATATTCCACCCGCAGACGGGCGCCTTTCTTCCCGAATAATTTCTGGTATAGAACCTCTATGACTGTACTGGCTAAAGTTCTGTGGTCGTCTAATCGATCTACAACTACATCGATTTTATTTAAATACAATAAGTCGCGATTTAGTTTGGTCAAACTAACCCATTTCTGCGTATGCCAACCTTCTAAAATATCCCTTAAGTTAGTCGCCCGAATTTTTTTACTGCGATCGGGATCTATGCGAGAAGCCAAACTTCGCAAATTCACTTGAATACTTTCTCGTTCTCCTTGAATTTCCAACAGTGCATCCAAGAGTTGATCTTCTTGCTGGCAAAGGCGATTGTAATTGATCAGCGCATCCCCTTTCACTTCTTTGGTCAGCAAAAAACTGAGGGGGATTTTGGCTGAACAAACCTCGGCTTTTTTTAGCTCTCTGATTCTTCGGGGCAACTCTTGGGGATCGATCCCAGAGTCATCACTCAAGCGCTCAAACAAGACTGGTTGATCCTGTTGATAGCAATAATCTTTCGCTAAGTGCATTGCCGAAATCAGATTTTTGAAGAGTTTAATCTGAGGTTTCGGCAGATTTTTCCCCTGACTGTACTCTTCAAACTTGCGGTGAGACGCTTCTTCAGTTTTTTCAACCAATTCAAACTGAACGTAAGCCGATAGATTTTCCGATCGCTCCACTAAGCCAAACTTTTCTAAATATTGGAGAGCTACCTTAATCTTAATCTCCCGATATTGATCGTTGTTCGCAAATTTTTCATCCAAATCGCTAGTCTGGACAATTTCATTAACTGTCACCAAAAACCAGTCATCTGATGGGTTGCCGTAGATGCGATCGCGAATGTTTCTCAGGGAAATAAAAATATTTTTCAGGTCTGTCTCATTCAGTTGATTCTGACTTTGCATGGAAAATATGATTTCCGCATCATTTTCATCAAATAAAAGAGTACAGCTTGCTGGTTTCCCATCACGACCAGCCCGTCCTGTCTCCTGAATATAACCCTCCAAGTTAGCGCTAATAGTATGGTGAATCACTGCCCTGACATCCGGGCGGTTAATGCCCATCCCAAAAGCACAGGTAGCAACTACTATGTTTAACTCACCTGTTTTGAATGCCTGCAATACTTCTTCTTTTTCAGTTTTGCCTAGCTGACCGTGGTAATATCTCGCGTCGATATTTTGATCGTTCAATAATTTGGCTAAGTTTTCAGCCTTATTGCGAGTTGTGGTATAGACTAAAACGCATCCCCCCTGACGGAGAAAGTTTTGCACTTCCTGAATTAAAAGCCGATCTTTGTTTCCAGTTACAGGAATCACTCGGTAGTCGAGATTTTCTCTAGTTTTAGATTCAGAAATCAGGCTACCCAGTGCTAGATTGTATTCCGCAAACAATTGGCTAATATCTTCTTGCACCGTAGTCCTTGCCGTGGCTGTCATTAACGCTATTAGCGGGAGTGGCTGTTTTTGATATAGTTCCTGAATAAACTTGGGAATATAGCGATAATCAGGCCGAAAATCATGTCCCCACTGACTCATGCAATGGGCTTCATCAATTACCCACAGGGAGGGTAAACGTTCTTGTAATAAGAGTCGAATACTGGGCGATCGCAGTTGCTCTGGACTAATATAAAGCAAGCCATAAGTATCAGAAGACCTTAATTGCTTTAACCGCTGGGAACGCTCCTTAACCGAAAGATTACCATTGATAAAAGTGCAGAAATTAAGACCTTGGTTTTCTAAGTCTTTAACCTGGTCTGCCATGAGTGCTTGTAGGGGAGAAATTACCACGGTTAAAGCTTGTTGTCTTTCAAACAACATCAAGGCTGGAATTTGATAACATACGGATTTCCCACTCCCCGTGGGCATAATCACCAAAGGGCGCTTACCCCGTAAAATATCTTTGACTGCTTCCTCTTGTTTGCCCCGAAAGTTTTCGATGCCAAAGCGAGTTAAGCAACTCTGGTAATCAGGCAGTAGTTTTGCCCCTTCCCAGGTTTCTTGAAATCCGGGCAAATGAGTCAGCCAACCGGAAAAAACTCTTTCTGATTCCGTGGTATTGCTCTCATAATTGCCCGCAATTAAAGCGGCCATACATAAACGGCGATCGAAGTCTTTGGTGGCGGATTCTGACCAGAATTGTTGTAGATAATCCGGGTCTAAATTCGCGATCGCTTCTTTTGGGATATCTGCCAATTTGGGAGATTCTTTAACTTCTAAACCTAAAATATGAAAAAATTGCTGATATGCCCGATCGCTTTCTTCTGTGCCACAAGTGAGTAACCAGCTATATGCCTGCTGAAGTGCGAGGGGTTTCTCCAGCAATGCTTCAATAATTCGGTCTAATAATTCCTTGGTAGCGCGAGCATCTTCTAGGGGATTATTAACCGCAAATTCACTCTGCTTGTAATCTTTTTCCAGTTTGTGCGATCGCGCCAGTGGAAAAGCTAAAATTGACAATTCCAGAGTATCGATAACCAGCCATGAAGCTAAATCCGGTTGTTCCTTGATTAAATAGGAATAGTCAAACCGCCGAAAGTTGTGACCGCAAATTGAGCAACCACTTTCTTTGAATTCAATTAAACTTTTATAAGCAGGTTCTAAATCTTCTGTAGCCAGATTTTCGGCTTGGCTATTATGCCAGCCGATACTATATATATTACCCTGAGAGTTGACTTCTAAATCTACATATAAATACGCTGAATCAAGCAGTTTTTCCCGCTCGACAATTGTCTGGGATTGGTCTAACGGTGCCTCTAGATCGACTTCCTGTTGCCAAGCGAAATCAAAAGTATCGGTTTGTTTGCCGTAAAACTTGAATTTGGTAATATTTTTGATTTCTAATTCCATCAAATATGTTAAGAGGAAATCCAGCAGCCCTTCTCGATCTGGGACTGCCGGTGATTCCAGCATTACCTGTAAGCAACCCTCTTTGAGGATAATCTTAGCGGTAATGGCTTTGGGTTCTAACTGGAGGTTCGTCAGGGTAGCGATCGCATTCACATCCCCTTGTTGGGCTGCTTCTTGAAGATTACATTGATTCATAAGTCAACAACACCATGATTTTTTAGCATATTTTTTTAGCGTGTATTTATATTACATTATCATCAGCTAGTTTTTTCACGACGATATTTCCTTAAAGGCAACTTTTCTTAACATTTCCCACACTTGATCCTGGTTTACTTGCAACTCATAAGTTTGCTCTGGTATTTGTTGGTCGAAAACTGGGTATTACGGGAAAATACGCAGGTAAATCCCAATGTTGATTTTTTTTTCAACATATATCATACTTGTTACCCAAAAATTCGTCAAGGGTGGTGCTATAAATTGTTGATCTGGGAAAAAACCGGGTTGATAGATGCTCTCTCTGGATCGGCCAAAAACCGGGTTTTTGTTGATAATGCAAAGATAATTTGTTATTCCTACAATAAACCCGGTTTATAACTGCTACCGCCAATAATAATTGGCTCTAGTTATCACTACATCTGCCCACCAAAGGCTACAGTTAGGCGGAGTATTGCCCACAGGTGATAATTTTCCCTCAATGCGATCGGGAGAAACCATAACCCCCTCGAATTTCATGCTTGCCCCGCCACAACAAGAACCCGTGTAAAAAACCGTCCATTCAACTTTATCGCCTTCAATAGTTCCAGATATTTCTGTTTCTCGGCAGGCGTTATTATTAGTTCTAAAAAATTTCCCGGAAAACTCAGAACCAGTTTGCTCAAAATATGCTATAATTTCATATTTAGACAAAGAGTAATTGTTAGTTTGAGCAGTTACATTGATATCCAGTTGCCAATATCCCTGGAGTGGCGGCTCGTTTACTTGGCTAATTACCGCTGGGTTCTCTGCCAGAGGTATTGCCTGCACTGCATTTTCTCCCCCTGTAGAGGCAAGTCCGCTTAATAATATTGCCCCTAAAATAGAAGGGAAAAACAGGGTTTTTCGTGGGTTAAATTTCATAAACAAACTTCCTGATTGCTTGGTTGATGGTAGGCAACATTATGATGGATTCCTACCTTTCTTTGCCAAGATATAGGACGTTGGCTGAGGCGAAAATTTTTTTGACCTGATTTGAATTTTTGTTAAAAAAACTTGCTTTTTATTCACTTTTATGGTATGTTCCACCAGTCTTGGAAGTGGACATAATTTCGCCTTTGTTCCAAGCAAAACCACCAACCTTGCGACTCGCACGCACCCCAACTTTTGTGTATTCTACTAATTGCCGATTATAAGCAACCAATTTCTCTGCTAAGACGCGATTCCCGTAAGGGATCCGCTTCGCGGAATCGCGCATAGCGACAAATTGACAAACCAGCAGGGTAAATCCCAACCAGGAAAAACCTAATTTACCCCAAACTAGCTTATTTTTAAAGTTTTCTATTTCCGTCGGTTTAAGTTTTGGAGAAACTCCATTATTATCTGCTGCTTCCAGATTGTTTATTAACAGCTTGCTGGCTTCTCTCCACTTCTTTACCGGCACTTCATAATAAGGTTCTAAACACCAGGAAAAACTCCCCTCTACTTCTTCCCGAAGAATTTCTGCAAATAAGTCAAACGCCGAGTCAAACGGGTATTTTCCCACTCCGTCGTCACCGGAATGATTCCGTTTAGGAGGCAAAAATTTTTTCTCTACTTTGCTGAGAAATTCGTAAATCCTATTATACCACTTTTCCACATATTGATTAGCGGCTTTAATCAGTTCCCATTGGCATTTATAAAGAGTAACTTTCTCCTGAAGCATATCGTGTCGATGCTTAGAAATCTCTTGATTTTCCAAAGCATCATTAATCGGATCGCCCTGATCGATGATAAATTGAGCTTCCCAAGCTTTCGCCAGTAAAAGCTGATTTTTTTTGTAATTATGCCATTCATTCTTTTGTGCTTCAGTCTGGCAACGCTCAAGTAATTCTTGGCGGGGTAAACTGGCAATAATTTCGGCAATATTTTCTAATTTATTTGTTTGGTTTATTTCACTCATTTTTTACCTTTTTAATGGAAATAAGAGAAACATGATACAAGGCAGAAACCGTTTTTTTAGGGATAATAGGGTTGATTATATAATAAAATCGACATTTTTGTGGCAATATATGGTAATAATTATTCCAGACTATTAGGGCGTGTCATCAATTAAGCCAAATGACAGAAGCGATGAGATAAATTGCTCCTAAAAAATTACGAGCAGTCTTATCATAACGAGTTGCAATCGCTCTATATTGCTTCAGACGGGCAAAAAAGTTCTCAATTAAATGACGGGCTTTATAAAGCTCTTTGTCATATGGGTAAGAGACTGTGCGATTCCCTTTTGAGGGAATCACCGCCTCACATTTTTTGGCGGAAGATATCGCTTTCGAACTCGCTCATCTGCATCATATGCTTTGTCTGCTAAAACTGCCTCCGCTTCTATCTCTGGTAACAAGACATCCGCTCCCTCTAAGTCATGGGCTTGCCCCGCAGTTAAATGAAATCCGGTCGGATTCCCCAGTGCATCACAAGTGGCATGAATCTTAGTGCTCAACCCCCCTTTGCTACGTCCAATGGCTTGGTCTTCTCCCCCTTTTTTTCCGCCCCGGCACTGTGTTGATGGGCTCGCACAATCGTACTATCAATCATGGCATATTCATCATCCGCATCTTCTGCCAGTAACTGGAAGATATTCTCCCACACCCCAGAACGACACCAACGACTAAATCGAGTGTGAATCACCCTAAAATCACCAAATCTGTCGGGTAAATCACGCCAAGGAATACCGGCACGATAGCGATAGAGAACTGCTTCAACAAAGAGACGATTATCTTTGGCCGTAACTCCGACATGTCCTTTTCTGCCCGGAAGCAGAGGCTCAATTTTTTCCCATTGGTCGTCTCTGAGAGCGTAACGGCGCATAATTCACCTGATGATCTAAAAAGTTTTCTGCTTCTACCTCTGCATTTCTCCTGCTTTTTGTCAAGTCTTCCAATTGATGACACGCCCTAGACTTGTTGCAAAATTCTCAAAAGCCCCCCTTAAAAAGGGGGGTTGGGGGGATCGATCCGTTATTTTGCAAGAAATCTATTATTCCAGACATCTTGCACCATTCTAGATCCGCCCAAAAACCGCCGGGGAATGAATTCCCCGTCTCATAGCGCAAGTCGGTTAAAACCGACTCTCTACTATTACCTGATTTGATTTCAGTCCGATTCATCGGACTTTAGCTATGAGGCGGGGATTAAAATCCCCGCCGGTTATTGCAACTGGTGCATTCCGGTCAGTTACTCCGGAATATTACTCCAGAATATTACTCCAAACCAGATTCTCGCAAAGCCTGAGTTAATAGGGATGTAAGCTTGAGGAATTCAGCCCACTGTTTCAGATAAGCAAAGTCAAGCTGTGAGCCTTGTAATTTTAAAACTCCCAGCACATCTCTCCATTGCTTTTGTGACTGCATCCTCCCCATTTTATACCAAGACAATTTTTGCAAAACAATGTCTTCAGGGGAGTAGATGTAAATTTCATTTTTTGGTTCATCGGCAATCGTGTAAAGCTGACGGCGGCTAAATTTAGAAAGAGAAAAATCATCATAAGGTAGGACGAAAAAGTCAACTTTTTCCAGTGATAATAGATGAATGGCATTAAAAGATGACTTGCGGTCAATTGCCTCACTCACCGCACCAGCATCAATGTAGAACTCTTCAGACATAGCCGCTACAAAAGGCGATAGGTTAAACGGTTGAATATCAATCACCAGGTCTAAGTCTTGAGTAGACCTTTCTTCTCCCAATAAAGAACTGGCAACCGAGCCATCAACCATATAATGAATATCCAATATGAGCAATATTTTAGATATTTTTTCCGCTAATGAAATAGGGTCTAAAATTATTAATTTTTCTGGTAATTTAGGTAATTTATCTACAGCGATCGCGCCGGTTAAACTGAGCAGCTTTTGTTTCACATATTCCTGGATATGTTCGGCGGTAGAAGCGTTGGGAAACTGTTTTTTTATCCTCAGCAGAGCCATCCGTCTAACTGATTGATTAAAACTCTGAAATCGTTGAGTTTTTTGTGTAGAAGAAAACTGGCGCAACAGTTGAAACATGAGGACATCAGCATCAATGCTGGTGTCTTCTGCTTGGGGTTTGTAACCTGGGAGAACTTTCGCGATCGGCATCAATGGCATCTGACATTATTGCTCCTGATTTTTATTTTCTGAATTACCAGCTATGGGCAGGACAGAAACCGGGTTTCTTTGTCGGATTCATACTAAATCCGCTAATCAATTAGGGGCGATTCGCGAATCGCCCCTACTATAATCCTGAAAACAATGATGGATTCCCGCATTCGCGGGAATGACAGATTCTCCCGACAATGATGGATTCCCGCATTCGCGGGAATGACAGATTCTCCCGACAATGATGGATTCCCGCATTCGCGGGAATGACAGATTATCCCGACTAAGAATATGCGTTTGTCACCGCAAGTTTGGCTTGTTTGTGCAGGATTAAACCATATTCTAAGCCTTCCACTACCGCTTGATAAGAAGCTTCGATGATATTCGTGGAAACTCCCACCGTTGACCAGCGTTTATGACAATTTCGGGATTCGATTAAAACGCGAGTTTTGGCGGAAGTTCCAGACCCACCATCGAGAATTCTGACTTTGTAGTCGGCGAGGTGAAATTGAGAGATTTCGGGATAAAAATTCATTAAGGCTTTGCGTAATGCCGCATCAAGGGCAGATACGGGGCCATTCCCTTCGGCGGCTTCTAAAATATCTTTGCCATTGATGGTAACTTTTACCGTTGCCAGAGAATTTATGTCCCCAGCCCCTTTGTCACAATGCACTTGAAATCCGCGCATTTCAAAAAAGTGCTCTCTTTCTCCCAGGGCTTCGCGCATGAGCAGTTCAAAGGATGCTTCTGCCGCTTCAAATTGATAGCCTTGATGTTCTAAGTCTTTGAGTTTTTGCAAGATTTTTCGGCAAGTTTCGTCTTCTTTATTTAAGTCTATGCCAAAGCTGCGGGCTTTTTCTAAGACATTGCTGAGTCCCGCTTGATCGGAAATGACAATGCGCCGTCGGTTGCCAATTTTTTCCGGTTGAATATGTTCGTAGGTGAGGGGGTTTCGCTGCACCGCCGATACATGAATGCCGCCTTTGTGGGCAAAGGCAGATAAGCCTACAAATGGGGCGTGTTCGTCGGGGGCTAGGTTGGCTACTTCGCTGATCAGTCGGCTGGTTTCTGTTAGTTGTTCTAGTTCGGCTTGGGGAATGCAATGAAAGCCTAATTTGAGTTGCAAGTTGGGGATTAATGAGCAAAGGTTGGCGTTGCCGCAACGTTCCCCATAACCATTGATGGTGCCTTGTACCATTGTCGCCCCTTCCAGGACGGCTGCGATCGCATTTGCTACGGCAGTTTCCGAGTCATTGTGGGTGTGGATACCCAACTGCACCCCGGTTGCCTGAATTTGGGGCAAAGCCTGAAAGACTTCTCGGACAATTTGCGTAATTTCGTGGGGCAGGGTGCCGCCATTGGTATCGCAGAAAACCAGCCATTCTGCCCCGGCATTCAGGGCGGTTTCTAGGGTTTTTAAGGCATATTTTCGATTTTGTTTATAGCCATCAAACCAATGTTCCGCATCATAAATCACCCGTCTCCCTTGACTGCGAAGGTATTCTATGGTGTCGCAGATCATCGCCAGGTTTTCCTCTAGGGTGGTGTGCAGTCCTTCGGTGACATGGAGATCCCAGGACTTGCCAAAAATTGTCACCCAGTGAGTTTCTGCGGATAAAATCCCTTGAAGCATTGGGTCTTCAGCAGCTAATTTTCCCGGTCTGCGGGTGGAACAAAAGGCGACTACTTCCGCATGGGTGAGGGGTTCTTCTTTTAACCGCCAGAAAAATTGCCGGTCCTTGGGGTTCGCTCCGGGCCATCCCCCTTCAATAAAAGGAATGCCCATTTCATCTAGACGATGAGCAATTCTTAATTTGTCTTCAATGGATAAAGATAAGCCTTCGCTCTGGGCTCCATCTCGGAGGGTGGTGTCGTAAACTACGATGTGTTTTTTTTGATTGGTTGTCATTATGAGTTTTTCCGGTGATTTGCCATGATTTTAGACAGGTTTCCGCTTAAAATAAGCTTAAAATAAGTAGGTGAACATAATTAATTGCACTTTTCGTTCTCCGCCGATAGGCTTTGGATTCCCGCCCGAAGCGGGAATGACAGTTTTTCTCCCGATCTGGTCTGTAGTGCATTTATTTCTGCCCACCTACTTAATCAGAATATTTACGCTAGATAATTTACGCCAGATAATTGCAATCTAAGATTATGCCAAAAGTAACTGCTCAAGGGAAAACATTCGATTGTGAATCCGGGGCTAATCTGCGCCAAGTTTTACTCCGTAATGGCATTGACCTCTATAATGATCAAGCTAATTTGATTAATTGTCGAGGAATTGGCAGTTGTGGCACTTGCGCTGTGATGGTGACAGGGGAAGTGTCTGAACCTAATTGGCGCGATCGCACTCGGCGATCGCTCCCTCCTCATTCTGCCACCAAAAATCTGCGCTTATCCTGTCAAACAAAAGTGCTTGGGGATGTCCAAGTGACTAAATTTGATGGGTTTTGGGGACAAGGAGATACGGCTGTTTGGAAGCCAGAAGGCTAAATTTCCCGCGTCAAACCCGCGTAAACCCCGCGTAAACATTTTCGGGTCAGCCGATCGCGATCGCCTGGGATTGATGCCCTAGGCCGATCGCTGACTATTGGCGGCTCAATAGCGGCTCAATAGCGGCTCAATTTTGACATTTAGATGACATTTAGATGATAGATTAATTCTACTAGCTGACCTAGAAGAAGATGGAATTATTTAGCAAATCTTTAGGATCGAAAATATCAACTGACCCCAATGCCATTAAGGGTGATTTACAGCGGTTTCCTACTGAGGAAAACACATTAACCGACCGGGAATGAATTCCCGCCGCTTTTAGCGAAAGTCGGTTTTAACCGACTGTAGGGGTCAACGGCCGTTGACCCCTACAGTCGGAGATTTTAATCCCCGCAGGCTGTGGTTTATTAATCTAGAAACCTCTGTAAAGTAAACCCTCAAATTCACATCATAATTATAGCATAAATTTTGGTAATTGTGATATTTTTTTGATTAAAAATGTTAATCGATGCTTTGTCTATGATCTAGCAAAAATTAGCCAAAAAATAACCAAGAAATAGCCAATAAATTAACTTAGGCACAATTTAGGATAAAATTTCGGTAAAATTTAAGAAGAAGTTAGGGAAAATTTGAGCGAATTTCTCATAAAATCTCCAAAGTATCTAATTACTCATCCATAAGATAGAGATATGAACGAAAAAAATGACATTTTGATTGTAGGCGGTGGCGCGATCGGTTTAAGTATTGCCATCGATTTGAAGTTAAGGGGAGCCAATGTGACGGTACTTAGTCGCGATTTTGGGGCTAGTGCGGGAAATGCCGCTGCGGGAATGTTGGCCCCTCAAGCAGAGGCGATCGCTCCTGGGGCAATGTTGGACTTATGCCTGAAATCGCGATCGCTATATCCCGACTGGATCGACAAACTCGAAGACCTCACCGGCAGTCAAACCGGCTATTGGCCTTGTGGCATTCTCGCCCCCGTTTACCCAGAAACCCTGGAAACGACCCAAAATCAGGCCAATTCAGCTAATTCAGCCAATTCAGCCGCCCCTGACACCCCCGCGTATTGGCTAGATCGGGCAACTATCCATCAATATCAGCAAGGACTTGGCGATGATATCGTCGGTGGGTACTGGTATCCCGAAGATGGTCAAGTGGATAACCGGGCATTAAGTCGCACCTTACGGATCGCCGCCCAAGAATTAGGGGTAGAATTGCGCGATGGCATCGTCGTAGAAGCCTTTCAACAACGGCAAGGGCGGGTGGTTTCCCTGCGAACGAATGCGGGAGACTTAAGCGCAGCCCATTATATTTTGGCAACGGGAGCCTGGTCTAACCAATTATTGCCCATCCCGGTTTATCCCAAAAAAGGACAAATGTTTTCGGTGAGAGTCCCCGTCCCCCAATCACCTTTTGAGGATGAAACCAATCAAGCCAATTATGGGCATCGATTACCCTTATTGCCCCTGAATGAATTACCTTTGCAACGGGTACTTTATGGGCCGGGTACTTATATTGTGCCGCGACGGGATGGCCGGATTATTATTGGGGCAACCAGTGAGAATGTGGGATTTACTGCCGGGAACACCGCCAACGAGATGCAGCAATTACTCGCTCGCGCCACTCGTTTGTATCCGCCCCTGGGAGACTATCCCATTCAAGAATTTTGGTGGGGTTTCCGACCGGGAACCCCTGATGAATTGCCCATTTTGGGGCCGTCCCACTGTGAAAATCTCACCCTAGCGACGGGTCATTATCGCAATGGGATTTTGTTAGCCCCGGTTACAGCGGCGTTAATTGGGGATTGGGTGATCAACCAAAAAGCCGATCCTTTGTTGGCGCATTTCCATTGGCAGCGGTTTGTTACGGCGGCACAACCAGTTAGTCCAAATCCCATCCCCGTGACCAAAATTTATCCGACGGTTTCAGATCAATCTGCTGATTCCTTTAACCATAATTCCCCTGCTGAAGTCTCTAATTCTTCTGATGTGAATTCCATGATTAATTTACCCGCGACTGCTGTTTCTGCAAAACCCGCTAATTCTAAGTTATTGGAGGCTTTAGACCCAGAACCTTTGGTGATTGCCGGACGAAAATTTCGCTCCCGCTTGTTTACCGGGACGGGCAAATATCGCAATATTAAAGAGATGCAAGATAGTATTGCCGCAAGTCAATGTCAAATTGTCACCGTGGCAGTGCGACGAGTGCAAACTAATGCTGCTGGACATGAAGGGTTAGCAGAGGCGATCGACTGGAACCAAATTTGGATGCTGCCCAATACCGCAGGCTGTCAAACCGCTGATGAAGCGATTCGGGTCGCCCGGTTGGGTCGGGAAATGGCTAAACTTTTAGGCCAAGAAGATAATAACTTTATCAAGTTAGAGGTGATTCCTGATTCTAAGTATTTGCTGCCTGACCCGATTGGCACTTTGCAAGCGGCAGAACAATTGGTAAAAGAAGGTTTTGCGGTGTTGCCTTATATTAATGCCGATCCGCTTTTGGCGAAACGGTTAGAAGAGGTGGGCTGTGCTACGGTGATGCCCTTGGGTTCCCCTATTGGTTCCGGTCAGGGGATTAAGACCGCCGCGAATATTGAGATTATTATTGATACGGTGAAAGTGCCGGTGGTGGTTGATGCCGGGATTGGGGTGCCTTCGGAAGCAGCAATGGCTATGGAAATGGGCGCTGATGCGGTGTTGATTAATAGCGCGATCGCTATGGCCCGAAACCCGGCAGCAATGGGTCGGGCAATGGCCTTAGCGGTGGAAGCGGGACGGTTAGCCTATTGCGCTGGTCGGATTCCCGTGCAAGCGATCGCCAGTGCCAGTTCTCCCTTAACTGGGACGATTACCAGTTAATTTGCCCGTTTGCCCATAAGTTGATAAATTAGCGATCCCCAGGGGCTAATTTTTGGTACAATAAGCATAACCATAAGTATAATCTCTGGCGATCGCTAGTCGCACATACTCAAAACAGGTATGAATGATTTCTATTAAGAATGAATTTTAGCGGCTTTTTCATAGATTTTCCTTAAATCGTCAGCAATGATTATTACCACACAAAAACAAAAGTCATCAAAAACGGAGATACTTTAAACCAATGCCATATACAGAAGAAGAAGGCGGAATTCTCAATAATTTTGCGATCGAACCCAAAGTTTACCAAGCCAAACCACCCAATGCCACGCAAAAGCGCAACTATGCCATTCAAGCAGTTTTAGCCCTGCTATTGGTTGGCGGATTGTTAGCCTTGACCGTAGTCGCATCTAATCTGGGTTAATCTAGGTTAATTTGGTAATTTAAGAATTTTCTTTTTACCACAAAGACACAAAGGACACAAAGGGGATATCAAATAGGATATCTCTTCGTGTCCTTTGTGTCTTTGTGGTAATAAAGTAACAAAACTTTCAACTTTTTCCTGCCTGCAAAACTTGCGCCACAGTCAAAGGTGACTCTTCGTTCAATGCGGACAAAAAAGGCGAAGCAATTATCGCATCTCCCGTAAATTCTGCCTCCTCATAAAGACCTTCTACAAGAGTTAACACCGTAATCTTTTCTTGGATCGGATCGACAATCCAATATTCCCCAATTCCTCTGGCTTGATATTGCGATTTCTTGTAGCGATAATCGCGATTTTTATTCTCATTTCCGGGGCTAACTACTTCTACAACTAATTCCGGCGGCGGCATATCTAGCATAACAATCGAACGAGTTGCCCCGGTCATAACTTGCGCCAATTCTTCAGTAAGTACCAGTAAATCTGGCACCCGCACCGTTGCCCGTCCCCCCATCACTACCACTTCTATCTTCATTCTGAACCGATAAAATGGAATACCCCGTTGAAGACAGTGGGCTAACAAAAACATGGCAATCCGTTGATTTATGTCGCTCTCACTAGGCATAAATAGTAATCTCCCATCCTCTAGTTCATACCACGCATCGGTTCCATCATCATAGTTGAGAAAGTCCTCTAAGGACATGATTTCCGATGTCACCGCTTCCGGTTTAATCAATGTATTCGTCATGGCTGTTAGTCCTGCGAACTTTTCTGACTATTTTAGCTCAAGAAACCGGGTTTATGCAACTGGAAAAAACTTTCCCCAGTAATATGTAATCTAATCAACCTTTTCACGGTTGCCCTCCGAGAACGTTTTTCTCCCATAGTTCGCTCATACTGTATCTTTCCAGCCACTCAGTTAAATTTTCCCGATCTAAAGTTTTAAATTCACTGCAACCCTTCTGACTATTTCTTTCCACAATCAGGATATTTTCTGGAGCAAACTCATCCACTAATCGAGGAGACTGAGTGGCCATAATAATTTGACAATTAATACTGGCAATTTTTGCCATTCCAGCCAGGACAGAAATTGCCGAAGGATGTAATCCTAACTCTGGCTCATCAAGAATAATTAAACCCGGTAATATTTCTGGGGGTTGCAGCAGTAAAGTCGCAATTGCCATAAAGCGCAAAACTCCATGAGAAATCTGATGCAGACCAAATAGGTAATCAGAGCCTTTCTCTTGCCAATTAAGCATAATGTAGTTTTCGTTCAGCCGAGAAGGTTTTAACTGAAAATACCCAAATTGAGGCATAATCTTTTGAATATATCTCACAATTTTTTGATAATACTTATGGTTTTGATGATTGTTTCGCATCCCATAGAGAAATGCGGCTAAATTACCGCCATCACTTCTCAGAAATATATTATCATCAATATATCCCTTATTTCTGATTTTTGCTTGTTTGGATGTATCGTGAAATTGAAACACCGGGCAGCGATGTAAAAGCTCAAATACAGTCCGTTCTATAGATTGGTTAGGAGATTGACAACGCTGTGGCAATCCCGACTCTTTCAAACCGGGATCGAATGTTAATGTATATGGAATTTTTCCTGCTTCTGCCCGGTTACAAATTGTCTCTTGAGTAAATATCATTGTATCCCCGGCAGCATGAGACAAATAAAATTTGTAAATCGGGTGGTTTGCATCACTGGTAAACTCTATTTATGCACTCAGACAATTAGTGTTTTTCAGACCATAATACAACAGGGTTTCGGCTCCCCCATTCTCTCCAATATATATTTGAAGTGACTCATTCATCATCGAATTGAGTAGATTAAAAAATGAGACTAAGTTACTTTTGCCAGAGCCATTAGCTCCCAGTAAAATAGTAATATCTTTCAGGGGAATAATTTCTCCTTCTGGATGGATTGATTTAAAACCATTAAGCTTAATCCTGCTGATCTTCAGTCGTTATGGTTGATTCATGGTATTTGAGTAATTCAATATTTTATTTTTAATCAAACATAAATATTATATTGTAATTTTATCACAAAGTAAATGAATTTAACAATCATACTTTAGAAATAAAATATGATTAATTTTTTACCACAGAGACACAGAGGACACAAAGGGGATATCTCTTCGTGTCCTCTGTGTCTCTGTGGTGATTACTTTTGTCTCCAAATGTAGTAAAATAATTACGATCAATTTTTATGCCCATATTGCCATGAATCCTTACGCTATTTTGCAGCAAACCCAACGAGAAAGAGTCAGCGATTCCCTTAAGGGATCCGCTGCGCGGAACCGCGCCTTTGTCCCCATTCTCAGTGATTGTGAGTCTGCTCATCGTCTCTTAATACTAATTTGGTCACAATTAGGGGATTTTGATAGTCTCGAATATGCTTGGTGGTTGCAGCGAGAAGCGGCACAATTAAAATCCCAAGGAATTGCGATTCGGGCAGTGGGAATTGGCGATCGCAATTCCGGGTTAAAATTTTGTGAATATACGGGATTTCCCCCAGAGTGGCTATTTGTCGATCCTCATGCGGAACTGCATCAACAATTAGAACTTTATCCGGGATTATCCTTAAAATTACCCGGTCTTTCCCCAGGGCAAAATGCCTGGATTAATTTAATGCTAATGTGTGCGGGAATTGGCAGCCCGGGAACTTTAGGGGAAGTATTTCGCGGCTATCGGGGCGATCGCCAAGCCCCCCAATTAATCGGTGATGAAGAAGTAGTTAAAGCGGCACCATTACCACCGTTGAAAGGTGCGTTTTTTAACATGGCAGGAGGGACGGGTTTTCAGCGTCCTTTTGAATTAGCTACCCTGCGACTGAGAAACATGACGGAAGTGCTAAGTAATTGGAAAACTTATGTCCCCAATGCCGCTTATATGACCCAAAGGGGCGGCACTTTCTTATTTGATAATCAAGGAAATTTACTCTATGAACATCGCGATCGCGGCATTCTCGGTTTTGCCGAAAATATGAGTCGTCCTCTGGCATTTTTATCTATGTTTTGAGTCAACGTTTTGAATCAACAGAACGGCAAGCAATAGGGCATCTCTGGCAACCACCAACTAACAACTAATAACTAATAACTAATAATCAACAAAGAATAACCCTAAAAAAGCCGATGGCAAAAAATCTGCGGATAGGCATCGGCGGGGTTCTTATGCCTTATAATGAAAAAAATGATAATCATTCCCAAAAAATCGACATATTCTCAATGGACAATCAAGTGAAAAAGTCATATCGCTGGTCTGTGGTGGCGATCGCCCTGTGTTTGGGGGCAGTATTTCAAGGTTGCAGTCAGCCACCAGCCCCAAAAACCCAGGAAAAATTGGATATTACCGTGAGTATTTTGCCCCAGAAATATTTTGTAGAACGTATTGGGGGCGAAAATGTTAATGTCAATGTCATGGTGCAACCGGGAGATAGTCCACATACTTATGAACCGAAACCGCAACAGTTGCGATCGCTTGCGGAAGCGGAAGCATATCTAAGTATTGGTGTTTCTTTTGAAAAAGCCTGGATGGATCGGATCAAAGCCGCTAACCCGAAAATGCCAATTATTGATACGACCCAGGGAATGAAATTATTGCCAATGGTTGCCCATCATCATCACGGGGAAGGAGGACACGAACACGAAGACGAACACGATGAAAACGGAAATAAAGGTGAAGAGAAAGCGGGAGAAAAACTAAATGAAAATTTCGATCCTCATGTTTGGCTGTCTCCTCAACGGGTAAAAATTCAGGCACAGACAATTTATCAAACCTTGGTAGAACTCGATCCAGAAAATCAGGCTCAATATCAGGCTGCTTTAGACCAGTTTTTAGCAGATATCGAGCAACTTGATGCCGAAATTAGGCAAAGTTTGGCCGGAATTCAGCAACGGAAGTTTATGGTGTTTCATCCATCATTGGGTTATTTTGCCGATGACTATGGATTAGAAATGATTTCCATTGAAGTGGGTGGACAAGAACCCAGTGCAGCGGAACTTTCCCAATTAATTAGTCAGGCTAAAGAAGAAAATATTAGAGTGATTTTTGTCCAGCCAGAATTTAGCACTAAAAGTGCCGAAACTATTGCCCAGGAAATTAATGGTGAGGTGATTATGATTAATACTTTAATGTCGAATTGGCTAGAAGAAATGGAGCGGATAACTCAAAATTTTGCTCAGGTACTACGGGAAAATAGTGCGTTGGATATTCCCTTAATCATGGCTAACTCAAGATTGCTTGCCTCTGATGAGTTGGTCTTGAGATAATCCTCGCGCATCGTTGCCAAATCAACCCTAACAATCCTAACAATACTTAAACTTATGATGACTACAACCATCGAATCCGTAGAAAAACCCAATGTTGCCCTAGAAGCGATCGCCATCCAAAATCTTTGGGCGGGTTATAACGGAGATTCTGTCCTGGAAGATAT
Source organism: Planktothricoides raciborskii GIHE-MW2 (assembly GCF_040564635.1). NCBI lineage: Bacteria > Bacillati > Cyanobacteriota > Cyanophyceae > Oscillatoriales > Oscillatoriaceae > Planktothricoides > Planktothricoides raciborskii. Next base: position 2,850,265 of record NZ_CP159837.1, on the reverse strand, counting down.
CAATTTATCGGTAAAAGAACTGGATTTTATTGGACTGATTGGCCCCAACGGTGGCGGCAAAAGCACATTATTAAAAGTGTTGCTGGGACTGCTGCCAATTACTAAAGGTGAGGTGAAAATTTTGGGGCGATCGATTAAACAAGGACGGCGATATATTGGCTATGTCCCCCAGGCAGTAGAATGCGATCGCAGCTTTCCTATTAGCGTCTGGGATGTGGTAAAAATGGGGCGATTAGGCAAACGCGGCATCTTTCAAACTTATAATGCTAAAGATAATGAAATTGTCGCCAATGCTTTAAGAAATGTGGATATGCTCCATTTGCGCGATCGCACCATTGGGGACTTATCTGGAGGCCAAAGACAACGGGTTTATATTGCCCGTGCCTTAGCCACAGAACCGCAAATATTACTATTAGATGAACCCACCGCCAGTGTAGATCCCCAAGTCCGCTCTAATATTTATGAATTACTACAAAAATTAAATCAATCCATCACGATTTTAATGATTTCCCATGATATGGGCGTCATTTCTTCTTATGTGAAAACTGTGGGCTGTCTAAATCGGCGCTTATTCTATCACAATGATAGAGAAATTAAACCGGAAATGCTCCAAGCTGCGTATCAATGTCCCATTGATTTAATTGCCCACGGAGTTCCCCATCGGGTTTTTCCGCCCCACGAGCATATTTAAGAGAGGGGCTTTCGGAGCGGGGTTTGAGAGGGTGTAGGGTGTAGGGTGTAGGGTGTAGGGGAAGAGGATGCATAGGATGCATAGGATGCATAGGATGCATAGGATGCATAGGAAAATTCTCTATTCTCTTTTCTCTATTCTCTTTTCTCTCTTCCCCCCACACCCCAGACCCCAACCAACAACCAACCAACAACCAACAACCAACAACCAACAACAATGATTTCAGCCTTACAGTTTGAGTTTATGCGAAATGCGATCGCTGCGGGTATTTTAGTTAGTATTGCCTGTGGGATTATTGGCACTTTTGTAGTAGTAAATCGCATTGTATTTATTAGTGGAGGAATTGCCCATGCTGCCTATGGAGGAATTGGCTTAGGTTATTTTTTTAAATTTAGTCCAGTTATAGGGGCGATCGCTTTTAGTCTAATTGCTGCTTTGGGTATGGGCACGGTGCAGAGAAAAACCACCCAAAGAGCCGATACAATTATCGGGGTGATGTGGTCATTAGGCATGGCTTTAGGGATCATTTTAGTCGATATCACTGAAGGCTATAAAGCGGATTTAATGAGTTACTTATTCGGCAGTATTCTCACGGTTCCAACCAGTGATTTAATCATTATGTTGGCCATTGACTTAATCATTGGTTTGCTGGTATTTTTATTTTATAAAGAATTACTGGCCATTTCTTTTGATGAAACCTTTGCCACGGTGCGGAATGTGCCCGTAGATGCGATTTATCTGCTGTTAATGTGTGCGATCGCGCTCACCGTAGTAATGATGATGCGAGTGGTGGGATTAATCATGGTGATTGCCTTATTAACCATGCCTGCGGCTATCAGTGGAGAATTCGTCAAAGACCTGAAAAAAATGATGGCAATGGCCAGTTTTTTAGGGATAGTATTTACCACCACTGGACTCTGGTTATCCTACTTTTTAAACCTCACTTCTGGCGCTACCATTATTTTAGTAGCTGGGGTGGTATATCTCTTAAGTTTAACTAGCAAATGGCTATGGAAAAACCAAAAATCAAAATCGGCGGATGTTAGCCTTTAATTAGGGAAATCAGCAGGCGTCTATTACATATAATCTTGTTTTCTTAGCTGATATTCGCCGGTATGACATCATCATAGATTTTTTCCAGAGAGAAAGGGAACAGCGATCGCGCCTCTGTAATTCAGCCTTAATTCCTATCCGGGACAAAAAATAGAACGAGGCAGAAAACAATTTTCTCCTCGTTCTTACGTTGAGTTAAGCCGACACTATTAATATTAGGAAGAATTCGACATCCCAACTCACGAAATCAAAATCAACCCGCCTAAACCATTGACAATGCTTTTGGCTCAATTTCACTCACCACCTCATTAAAATTGGTAATTGGTGGCTTGACAAACAAATGACCCATCTTTTCTAAAAGTGCCTGATGAGCGTCGCTTTTATTTGCTTCCATATCTGCCGCGCTTTCCCAGAAAATAATTGCAATTCCTTTATCGGTTCCGGGTTCTTGTAACAAATAAGCCCCATCAAAACCTTCTTTAGTATAGGTGGCCACAGCCTGCTCATACAAATTTTTGGCTTCTTCAAACTTACCCGGTTTGAATTCTCCGATCGCGACATAAGCATATTGACGTTTCAGAAAATCGTGAAAATCTGACATAATTTTTTCTCCGTATTTTATCCTGGGTAGTTCAGATCCGGGCAGCGGTCATTCCCTTTACTGGGGACAATCTCGATCCGATAAGGCGACCTAGCACAGTCCTGACTCTGACATGGTGAGTAATTATACCATTTAACCGAATTATCAGTAAAAAATAGACTACCCTACGGTTGGCAAATTTGCCAATTTGTAAACAAAATCTTAAGAAACTTTACAGTCAGACAAAAATCCTGAAATCCTCACCGGCATTCAAAAAAAACCGTTCTAAAACTCAAATTTTGGTGTTTGATGGTTTACACAAATTAGCAATAATCAAGAATCATCAATACTTCTTAACAAAACTTCATAATTACTCGCCGCAAATTTGCAGCAAAACCGTCCGTTTTCTCGGCCCATCTAAATCCAAAAATAACACCGACTGCCAAGTACCCAGTGCGAGTTTTCCCTCAACAACAGGAATTACCTCACTGGTACTCAGCATCATAGCCATTAAATGAGAATGAGCATTAATCGGTTCATCGGGGGGCACATCCCGCAAATGCAAATCGTTATGGAGATATTTGGCATTTTTGGGGGCAAGTTTTTCCAGATGCACTTTAATATCTTCTAATAATCGCACCTCATCCTCATTAATAGCTAAAGCGGTGGTGGTATGTCGGGAAAAGACTAAAGCTTGACCATTTTTAACCCCCGTTGCTGTGAGATATGCTTGAACTTGTGGGGTGAGATTATAAATGCTAATGTCGGCATCGGTTTCAATTTCGATGATCTTAGTAAAAAATTTCATTTGTTTACCTCTATTAGTTCGTGTTTAGTCAGAAAACTATCAATTTTATTGGCAGCGATTTTGCAGTAATCTTTTCTAATCTCAAAGCCAATAAAATGCCGCTAGGAATTCTATGTTACCATAGTATTATAGAAAATACCGGATCGAGCGATTTTTTTGACTACTGCTATTTAATCATATCCCATTATGGGTGACTTCTAAGCATTGGGGACAGATTGGGCGGCGATCGCCGGTATTTATTCGGCAGCGAAAAACTATCCGCCCCCAAATTATTCATTATTCATTCCCATTGCCCGTCAGCATAATTCGCCAAAATTGTTTGATATTTTGTGAGCAGAATATTGTTATTTACTATGGGCAACAATTAGAGTATCGAACGGATCGCGAGTCCAGTGTAAATCTAGACTATGACCAATCCCTTGATTAAAATATTTTGCCCAAATCTTTAAATTAAGGCGATCGCCTGTTCAGAAACCGGGTTTCTTAGTATAATCTTCGCTTTTGTGACAAAAGTTGTTATAGAAACCCGGTTTATTGACGGTATTGACCCCTATAATATATAGTAAAACAAAGAATGATCATCAGTTAGACAAACAACAGGGGCGATCGTTATTTTAGAAAAATTCGAGGAAAAGTTATGTCACAAGTAGATATTACTGAAGCGAATACTCAGCTACAACAGTTACTTGCAATTGCCATGAAAGGTGAAGAAGTAATCATTACCCAAGGCGATCAGGCAATTGCTAAATTGGTGGCAGTCCGAGACACATCGCTACCAGAAAAACCCCGCCGACAATTTGGCAGTATGAAAGATGTTATTTGGGTAGCGGATGACTTTGATGCACCGTTAACAGAAGAATTTAAGGAATACATGGAATGAAACTAATCGTGGATACGCATACCTTTATTTGGTTTTTTCGAGGCGATCCCAAACTCAGTACCACAGCTAGACAGTTAATGATGAGATCGCCGCTCATTTCCTCTGATGACTTATGATGATCTATGATAGGCGATCGCCGCGCAATTTTGCCACCCAGCATTGAGTGTATGACTTTAAAACCACAGCCACCCCAGATAGAATCATCGATGATTCAGCAACGCCTCAACCTTTCCTTAGAACAAATTAATCAATTTTGTCGAGAAAACCAAATCCAAGAACTCGCCATTTTTGGATCGGTATTGCGGGACGACTTTAACCCAGACAGCGATCTGGATTTTCTAGTAGTTTTTGACCCGAAGAGAAAACTCAGCCTGATGGATTTAGTGGGGATTCAATACCAACTGGAAGACCTCACCGGACGCAACGTAGATTTGATTGAAAAGCGATCGATTCTGAATAGCCATAATTGGATTCGTCGTCAAAATATTTTCAGCACAGCCCAGATTATTTATGAATCAAGACCAATCCTATCTGCTTGATATCGCTAAATTCTGCCAAACGATTATTCGGTTAACTCAAACTATGACCGAAGCAGAATTTTATGCTGACGAACGCACCCAACTCGCGGTACTCTACGAAATCACCATTATTGGAGAAGTGGTTAAAAGACTTTCCCCAGAATTTCGCAACGACCACCCACAAATCCAATGGCGAAAAATAGCGGGAATGCGCGATCGCCTTGTCCATGATTATGATGAAGTCAGCATTGACCTCGTTTGGGCAGTTATCCAGACCAATATTCCCGAAGTCTTGGACTATATTACCCCTCTGCTTCCTACTGACTATACGGATGACCTTTGATCGCCCCCGATCGCTTCTGACGACTTATGATGGTCTATGATAGGCGATCGCCGTTGTTGAGAAACCGGGTTTCTGGGCAGAGTCTTCGCTTTTGTGGCAAAAATTGTTATAGAAACCCGGGGTTTCTTGTCGCCCACTCTAGGCGCCACATATCCGCAACAGGGCGATCGCCCCCGATCGCTTCTGATGACTGATGATCGGCGATCGGTCAACATGGCGATCGAACGGGGAATCCGGCTCAAGGTTAGTGGCGCCCCACCAGAGAATTTTCTTAATCATTATTTAAGATTAAATGGCTATGTTTGGGTGTCTAATGAGTGTTAGAATATTGGGAAATAAAAAAATAGATTAATAAAATGGCTAACATTAGAAAAAACGACTCAGAGTCATACCTTGGTACTTTAGGATGATTAGGTAAAGGAGTATTAATTGCTTCTGGAGTCTTCTTTTTACTAGGATTTATTTGTAGTTCTACACCGGCGTGGTTTTCTAAATATTTTCCAAAAGAAAGTGTTAAAAGTTCGGTTATTATTAATTTGGCATCTAGTTTTTTTAGTGCGGGCATTTTAACATTAACATTAGAAGTTTTTACCCAATCACAGAAAAGAGAAGATTTGCTTAGTGCGCTGGAAAAACTTGAGACAAAAAATCAAGAAAATTTCACAGATATAACAAAGAGAATGTCTGATGATTCATTATTCAATGATATTAGAGATGCTGATATTTTTGAACAGGTAAAGAAATATATTATTAACCAAGATTATCTGAGAACAGATTATCAAGTTTTCCAAAGATTTGAGTGGTTTGGACAAGATAAAAATTTTCTTGTTGTAGAGACAAAATTTAGCTATAATGTTTGTAATTTAAAAGATAAGACTACAAAATATGAATTTAGATTTTTTTTAGAGAAAGAATTAGAAACAGCAGAAATAAAAGATATAGGTTATAAAGTGATAAATAACACGGGCAAAGTAGAAAAACATGAAAAATTTGAGGACTTAAAAAATGAAATTATTATAGACAATAATAGCCCAGATATGATTATCTTTAATAAAACTATTGAAATTCCAGATAAAGGTAAGTTATATTGTTATTTTGCAACAGAAACAACTGCACATAGCAAAGATAGTTTTCCGATTATTTGTCTTCAAAACACAAAAAATTTAGAGGTGCACATTACTCATCATCCAGAAGATTTAATTATTGAGGCATTTGCAATTCATCCAGATATAGAAAAATTTCAAAACATGATCAATGATAGAAATACAAAAGTTTGGAAAATTCAAGCAGCCCTTCTTCCAGGTCAAGGAATTATAATTTACACAAAACAAAAAACTACATAAATTATTAACTATAAATTTTTTAATTGGCTACTCGTGGATGGAGATGAGCAATCGCCCTTTCATTCCTATTCATCAGATCGCCCAACCGCCCCTAATATTGGGGCAATAGTGGCGATAGAAAGCGCTCAAAAATCTGTAGGGGTCAATGGCCATTGACCCCTACAATATATAGCCCAAATCTAGCCCAATAATCCTCATCAGTCAGAAAAACAATAACCCCGATCGCATTAAACAGTAGAATAATTCTCGATACATCCGCGAAAAATACTCCATGCGGCGAGACTCAATCTTTTACAAAATTTTCCAACAGTCCCCGACCCTGTTATTCGACTTACTGGCAAATCCCCCAGGCAATGCCAGTGCATACCGCTTTGACTCCGTAGCGGTCAAAGAACCAAAATTTGAAATTGATGGGGTATTTCTGCCTCCCGATAGTGAAGCCCCGGGCATCATCTATTTTTGCGAGGTACAATTTCAGAAAGACGATCGCCTATACGAACGTCTATTCGGTGAAGCGTTTCTCTATTTTTACCGCCAGAGAGAGCGCTATTCGGACTGGCAAGCAGTGATCATTTATCCATCACGCAGTATTGAACAGAGTGATACTCATCCCTACCGGGCACTGCTAAACTCCGATCAAGTACATCGGGTTTATCTGAACGAATTGGGGGAAATTCGACAATTACCAATCGGCATCGCCTTAATGGTGTTGACCATTTTAAAAGAAAAACAAACACCCGAAGAAGCCCGGTATTTACTCGATCGCGTACAACGTGAAGTCCCCGAACAAAAAACAAGTCGCGCCATAATAGATACTATCGCGACTATCTTATTGTACAAATTTACTAATTTGACTCGGCGGGAGGTCGAAGCCATGCTGGGAATGCAATTACAAGAAACCCGAGTTTATCGGGAAGCCAAAGAAGAAGGACGCGAAGAAGGACGGCAACAGGAAGCAGTGAATTTGCTTCTGCGTCAATTATCCCGTCGCTGCGGTAATTTATCCGACGAACTAACACAGCGCCTAAGCAACCTACCGCTATCGGTGTTGGAAGATTTAAGTGAGGCGCTACTAGATTTTAGTAGTCTGGATGATTTACTAGCCTGGTTAGAAGCCCATTAGACAGGGGAAAATTTCCGGCCTTTTTTTGCGCCATATCTTGTAGCGATCGCGCATAAATTTACCCCTAATATTGGGGCAATAGTGGCGATAGAAAGCGCTCAAAAATCTGTAGGGGTCAATGGCCATTGACCCCTATAATATATAATGTGCCGAAAAATCTTAATCAGTCAGACTAACCACGGGCGCCCCTACAAAACAGAAATTGTGTACTATAATATAATTAATCAATTTTATCCAATCCCTACCCTGATTATGATTCAGAAATTATCAGCAATTTATGAAAATGGGTTATTGCGTCCTTTGCACAATCTGAATTTACCAGAAAAAAGCGAAGTCAATCTTGTAATCGAAAGCAATCCCCCCCTAACCCCCCCTTCAAAAAGGGGGGCGATCGGTTCAGAACATCCATTATTGCAATTTGCTGGCATTCTCAGCGATGGAGAAGCTGAAGATATAGAAAATATTATTAATCAAGAATTGAGAACGGTTAATAATGATGAATGGTAAAATCGCATTAGATACATCTGTGGTGATTCGCTATTTAAACGGCAATCCAGAAATTGTAAATCAGGTTTTACAGTTCTCCAGTGTTATTTTACCCGTCACTGTGGTTGGCGAGTTGATATTTGGGGCGGAAAACTCAGGAAAAAAATTGCAAAACTTAACAAATTATTTTCAATTTATCGATGCTTGTGAAGTTTTACCAATGGGAAGAAAAACCGCATAAATTTCTGCTAAAAATCGCTTAAAATTGAAGCAAAAAGGAAAACCTATCCCTGAAAATGATATTTGGATTGCCGCTCTATTGAAAATAACTGGACGTTAGCAACTTGTGACAGTGATTTTACTTATATAGATGGTTTATCTATAGAACAATGGTAAAGAAAATAACCACCGATCGCCCACCGACCTGCCCCTAATATTGGGGCAATAGTGGCGATAGAAAGCGCTCAAAAATCTGTAGGGGTCAATGGCCATTGACCCCTACAATATATAGCCCAAATCTAGCCCAATAATCCTCATCAGTCAGAAAAACCATAACCCCGATCGCATTCAACCGTAAAATAGCGATCGCCACTCATTCATCGGGCAGTTTAGTCATCGTTTCTATACCATTACCATGAAAAATGAGGCAATTGGCTGCTTTAAAGTGAAAAAAAATCAAAATAATCTAACTAAAATTATCAAAAATTACTAATTAAATTAAAAATTGCCGGACAATCTGCCTCATTTAACCGAGAAATTCCGCCTGGGGATTATTGGCTATAATTGCAGGGGCAAAATGAATAGTTGATAAATTTATCCCAAGTATCGCAGAATAAGCATTAATAGCGAGTCGGTAAAATCATTTATGCAGAAATCCAGTCATCATCAAGATCCATATCAAGATCGGTATCAAAATCAGTCTTTTCTTTTTCTGTTTGTCAGAGTACGATTATCAAAACCTAGAGGTTCGCAGCACTTTTTGACCCTGCCCAGACAAAGAAACCGCAGGTTAAACAAATGGTTGACGGGTTTTGGGACTTCCGCGATCGCCGTATTTTGTCTACTGGGCTTTACCGGGGAATTCGGATGGACTCAAACCAGTCAGGATATCGAACTAGAAGTCGGAGTAGTGCAACGGTTTGGTCGCCAACCGACCGATCAGATCATTCTCAAAGCCACCGAAGGCGATCGCCTCACCTTAACCTTTCTCGCGGGCGATCGCACCCCACAAACCGTACAAACCCCCGAAGTCACCTTAAAAATCTCTCAACAACCCCTGACCGAATCCATTTTAGAAGAACGGCTAGTTTTAAGTAATCACCGCAGCTTTGAAAACGCGGAAGCCAAAGCCAACAAGTTACGCCAAAAAGGACTGCAAGTAGAAATCGCCCAACCGGGTTCCTGGCAAGTCTGGGCGAAACGAGAGGTTTACCAAACCCCCCTACTGCGGCGCCTCCTCTTGGTCAGTTTACCCGCAGAAATCGCCAAAACCGCATTTCTAGACACGGGACTCCAAAATCAACAACTCACCGTCACTTGGCAGCTAAATGGCTATAGCTATCATCGACGGGAACTGGAAATTACCGCTGGGAAAGGATTAATCCAAGTTTCTCGAAGTAAAAACGACCGAGATCGACGACTTTATCCCGGAAAACTTCGCATCCAGCCCAATGCCCACGGCAACTTTACCTTAGTCAACCAGGTGGCCTTGGAAACTTACTTACGGGGAGTCGTCCCCCATGAAGTCGGGGCTGATGCCCCTAATGCGGCCTTGGAAGCCCAAGCGATCATTGCCCGGACTTATGTATTGCGAAACTTACGGCGATTTGCCGTGGATGATTATCAAATTTGTGCCGATACTCAATGCCAAGTTTACAAAGGCATTGGGGAAAGCTGGGAACCCGCAGATCAGGCGATCGCTGCCACCGCAGGCAAAGTCCTCACCTACAACAACGAATTAGTCGATGCCCTCTACTCTTCCACCACTGGGGGCATCACTGCACCCTTTAGTGATATGTGGGATGGATCCGATCGCCCCTACTTGCAAGCGGTGATAGACTCCGTGAGCAATATCTGGGACTTATCTAAGATGAATTTATCCTCGGAGGAAAACTTCCGCAAATTTATTAGTTTGCAAAAAGGATTTAACGAAGAAGACTGGGATGGCTTGTTTCGGTGGCGGGAAACCAGTCTCATGGCCAAACTAAACCAAGACTTGCGGAAATATCTAGAGCGGCAGAAACATCCTTTCGTCAATTTCAAAACTATTCAGCTTCTCGAAGTGGTCGAACGCAGTCCTGCGGGTCGGGCGATCGCGCTCAAAGTCACCACTGACATGGGCCACCTGCTGTTGCGAAAAGATGAAATCTTACAAGCTTTTTATGCCCCTCTGAGTACCTTATTTTATCTAGAGCCTATTTATGGAGCCGATAAAACTTTAAAAGGTTATGTCTTTGTCGGCGGTGGCTTCGGACATGGGGTGGGTCTGAGTCAAACCGGCTCTCACCGCTTGGCCGACCTGGGATGGAGTAGCGATCGCATCCTCAAATTCTATTATCCCGGTAGCGAACTGCAACCGATTAATGATGGAATCGTCTTCTGGCAGGATCCGGATCCGCAATCATCCAACCCATAAGCATCAAAAATAATCAAACCCATTGCCTGCTTGATCTGGATTGAGAAAGCGATCGGCTTCAAGGTTCATGGACTAACCAATAAAACAGGGCAATTAGCCACGATCTCTCTAACGGATCCAGCTAATTGCCCTGTTTATCTCAAGCTCAGAGGAGCAACTTAGTAAAGCTCTTCTTCTACATGGGTTTTGATGACGCAATCAGATTTGGGGTAGGCAACGCAGGTTAAAACATACCCAGCCTCAATTTGATCGTCATCTAAGAAAGACTGATCGGATTGATCAACGGTGCCAGATACCAGCTTACCAGCACAAGTGGAGCAAGCACCAGCACGGCAGGAATAGGGCAGATCCAAACCTTGTTCTTCTGCCACATCCAAGATGTAGTCGTCATCGGGTACTTCAATGGTTGTGTTGGTCCCTTCTGCTTCGTTGATCAAAGTTACTTTATAAGTTGCCATCGGTTTTTCTTCCTCTCAAGTAATCGACGAGTTCTATAATAAGTTTACCTAATGGGAAACATTGGGGATTATCTAGCCTTATTATTTGCCCAAAGGTTGTGCTTGTCTCTGATATTAAGGGAAAAATTCCCGATTGGATCGTTTTTTTCTTAATGAATGTCATAAAATTTATTATAAAAATTTCTAATTTCATCCTGATTACTTATATATGGGAGAGACCACTAGGGCGCCATCACCGCATCATCAGACCCGCAAATTAAGGTAGGATCAACATTGTCAAAATTTTTCCTTTCCTGCCGGTGAGTCAGATTTATCCTGCCAACAACAATCAAACACCCTTATTTTTAGATGCGATGACATTACCGATCCGAGTCGGAATGGTCGGAACGGGTTTTACGGCCAAACTGAGAGCTCCGACCCTGCAAGAGGATCCTCGGAGCCAGTTAGTTGCGGTGACGGGTCATACCCCGGAAAAAACCCAGGAGTTTAGCCAGATTTATCAAGCAACGGCGGTCAACTCTTGGCAAGAATTGGTCGATCGCGATGACGTTGACCTGATTATGATTTGCACCATTAATCGGGATCATGGGCCTGTAGCGCGGGCAGCCCTGGAAGCAGGCAAGCACGTCGTCGTGGAATATCCGCTATCTTTGGATCCCCTGGAAGCGGAAACATTGCTGGCATTGGCCGATCGCCAAAGGCGCCTCCTACATATAGAACATATTGAACTGTTGGGCGGAGTACACAATGCCCTGAAAGCATCCTTAGCGGAAGCCGGTGAAGTATTTTATGCCCGTTACGCCACCATTAGCAGCAAAAGACCCGCCCCTCGAAGTTGGACTTATCACCCAGACTTGTTTGGCTTTCCCTTTACCGGCGCCCTTTCTCGCTTACATCGGTTGACGGATATATGGGGCACCGTTGCCACAGTCAGCGCCCAGAGTCAGTTTTGGCCGTCGCCACAGCCGGAGTATTTTACCGCTTGTTTATGTACGGCGCAGTTGCGGTTTACCTGTGGGGCGATCGCCGAATTGATTTATGGCAAAGGGGAAAGATTTTGGAAAGATGAGCGCAAGCTGGAAGTGTATGGCGATCGCGGCACCTTGGTATTTGACGGAGACCAGGGTCAATTATTCCGTGACGCTGACATCACCGAGATCCCCGTGGGTTCTCGACGGGGCTTATTTGCCCAAGATACCACAATGGTCTTAGACCACCTGATCGATGGCACACCTTTATATATAAACGCGATCGATAGTGTATATACCTTAAAAATTGCCGACGCCATCCGAGTAGCGGGCGAAACCGGGCAAGTCGTCTCGATTTCCGCTCCTGAGTAAGTGGGACTAAATGCCCTCACCACTCCCGGCAACAGCGCTAATTTTTGTTGATTTTGTCTATATTTAAGCATAGAAGTAGATTCACCATCACTCACTTGTTATGATCGAATGGAAAGCGCACATATGCGGAAAACCTTGACCCAGAAAAATTCTTAGACGTGGCAGCACTCACCTGCGTTTGACTCCCTAGGAAAATCACAGAGTCAAGGAGTCACCTCATCAAAATTGGTCTGGACTGATTTTTGATGAAAATACTCCAGCGGATTTGAGTTAAAATTTATGTTTTGATTTAAGAGAAGGACATCTAATATATGGCCGCAACCTTAGAACAGATCGCTAAATATCTTGATAATCGAGGTTGGAATTATGAAGAAGATGAAGAAAACAATCGGATTATCACCGGAGTCCAAGCCGAAAATTTAGACAGTTTTCTGTTAGTGATTCAATTGGATGAAGAGGGAGAATTTTTTAAACTATTTGCTCCCCAAGTTTTATCAGGAATTAGCGATCATCCTTATAAAGAAGCGATTTTACAAACCATGCTTTGTATTTCTTGGGAAACCAAGATGCTTCAGTGGGAATACGATCCCTCTGATGGCGAAATTCGGGCGATCGTCGAGTTTCCTTTGGAAGATGCCCCATTAACAGAAAGACAATTTAATCGGTGCTTAAGTGGACTAATTCAGATTGTAGATGATATTGCCATGCCCCGACTCACTGCCGTAATGAACACTGGTCACGATCCGGGCAATGAAGATATTGGTGAGCGGCTATTGTTAACCCTACAAGAAGAAGCACCGGGACTTTTAAACTTATTAGAAAAAGCGATGGAAGCCCGCAAAAAAAGGGGAATTTTTCCGTCGGATCACTCAACGTTTTAAATAAATATGCGGGCAAATATGCGGGGCAAATATGCGGGGCAGAACCCCCCCAATGGAAGCTGGAAAACAAAGGCAAATTTTTCTATCTGACCACAATATTGCATTCAAGCAATATCCGGGGCGGAGGAAAAACTCCGCCCGTTTAGTTTATCGGCTAGTTTATCGGCCTAATTTGTTAGGAATTCCCTCACAGCCGCCAGGGATAGTCGAACGAGTTTTCGACCCGCCCCACGCACAACAATAATATCGTTGAGCATCGGATAGTCGCTGAACATTAGTCATGTCTGCATTTTCGATCACCGCGCCAGTAAATTCTCCGGTTTTATAGTTGGGCGGGTCGGTGCGATTGCGCGGGGATGCGGTTTCCGCTTTGCCGTAAAATAAGCGAGTCCCCATTAAATCCGCACCAGCAAGGTTGGCTTCATACAAAATTGTGCGAGAAAGATTGGCTTTTACCAGATCGCAGTTTTTCAGATTCGCCCGGACGAGATTGGCTTCGCTTAACTCAGTCCAGCGCAAATCTGTCCCCGCTAGGTCAGCCCCCGCTAACATCACCCCTAAGTAGATGACACGGACGCCATAAGCCCGATCTTCCGCATAGCCCCCATCCCCATCGAGGATCGGACGACCGAGATGGCGATCGCGTTGTAGGGGAGTGAGTAATTTAGACTGGGATAAAAACCGGATAATTTTGGCTTTGCCTTCCGAGTCAACGCTGCCGAGAATTGCCGCCGTTCTGCCCTCAGCGATCGCCCGTTCTTGTGGCCAATCTTCTAGCAACCCCTCATCACTCAACGCCAAATCAGACACCCCTTGAAAATAGGCATCAATGGTTTGCTGTTGCGTTATCCGGTTTTGCTGAATCGTCAACTCCTTGGAAATCACATATTGACGCCAAGCCACATAAACCGCAATGATGGCAATTAAAATTTGCCCCAAGGCACCCACCACTTCCCCGACGGCGCCAATCGCCTCCCAATTAATGTGGATATTGCGAGAATCCGGTACTTGATTCGCCCCACTGAGCATTAATAAACCAACAATCCCGGCAATTAAGCCCAAGCAAGACACCACAATAGCTCGCCAACTCTCTGGCACCAACTGCACCCAGATTTTGCCCCAATTGGGCAAAATAATCCGCAAGGAAACCGCCAATGTGACCAGGGCACCCATAAACCCGATCCAGGCATTATCAATGGCTAACCCCAAAACCATTAAAGTAATTGACCCCAGGATCACCACCCCTGGATTGAGGTTAAGTAGCGCTACATTTTTGATGTTAATTTCAAGGTTTGAGGGATTCGTCTGGGTTAAAGTATAGTCGTTTTCTAATGAAACGTTGACTGGCAAAGAGGCTACTTTTTCTTCCATCATAGTTTCGCCACTGAAACTGGAAAAATTTTCCCCAGGTTCAGACCCATTACTCTCAGAAATGTCGGAACTGTGGGAGTTATTTGAGTTGGTGACACCACCCGTTGATTGACTCACATACTGGTTTTGGTTTTCCGGCATCCCAGAAGAGTTCAACCTAGACTGAGTGGAATTTGGATCGCTGCTCATAAAATAATTGATCTTAATAGGTCTGCTGGACAAATGTTGTTTTATGGATTGGGAATGCTGTTCGCAGATAAGACTGACTTCATTTGTCTGGCAACAATTAAATAACGTTACCTTTTAAAGGATGCACTCCTCAACTCTCGCCGCCAAAAATGGCCAAAAACGTCCCCGTCGCCCCCAACTGGGTAAATGTCCCGTCGGGGCTTCATGGTTAAACTTTAACTCGGAATAGGGCAACCAGGATTTGCCAACACGCCATCCGACGCGATCACTGAAGGTTTGGTAATTTTGTTTCACCTCAGCCCAAATCTGATTTTGCACGCTAAAGCCAAAACGACCATTGCTTGATTCTAGCCATAGTTGGTTCAGAATGCGTAAATCCCGACAGGGGAAGTTTTTCAGGTGGTGGGCATTCAATTTCCCCTGTTCTTCTTGCCCGGATATCGCCAGCATGATCGCTTCGGTTTCGCGATCGGCTTCTTGCCACTGACCGGCAGCGAGTAATGCTTGCAGTTTGCCATAGTCCATGCCCACAGCGGATCCCCAGGGATTTGTCTGCTGGGCTGTTGGTTTCTCGGTAGTTTCGTTTTCCTCGGTGGCAGTGGCGATATTGCTCCGCAACGCGATCGCGATCACTTCAGTTGGCAGATCATAGCCCAAAAGTTTTAACCATTCAGCGACGGACTGGGGACGATTTTCTGGCTGGAATTCTAAACCTTTGAGAATTGCCTCATTGACTGTATCGCTAATTTGCGGATTATATTTTTTTGGGGGAACTAAAGGATCGGTTTGATGCTTGAATATCTCCCGATCTCTTGAGGTGGCAGAGGCGGGAATTTTTGCGGTTAATAGCGTATATAAGGTGGCAGCTAATCCATAGACATCGGTATAAGCCCCTCTGAGCGATCGCCAATCATACTGCTCAATCGGTGCAAATCCTCTGGAACCATACTCAGGATGAATGTCTATTTGCTGTTCCTGAAATTCTTGAACAAAGCCAAAATCAATTAGTACCGCATCAGACCTTTCTTGGCGAATTAAAATATTCAGAGGTTTGATATCTCGATGTAAAAATCCTTGCTGGTGAATCTGATGCAATGCTTCACCGATTTGATAAATATAGAAGAGTGCTTGGGATTCTGCCAATGGCCCTTGGTCTTCAACCATCGTAGCCAAGTCCATGCCCTCCACATATTCCATCACCATACACCAGTTCGGGTCTTGCTGGATCAACTCCTTCACCTGAACAATACTCGGATGATGACACTGAGATAAAAATTCCGCCTCTTTGATTAAAAGTTCCCGATACTTGGCTGCTTTTGCGGCTACCAATCCTTTCAGGTTCAACACTTTAATCGCTACGCGATCGCCCCTAGGATCCCTAGCGCGATACGTCACCCCAAACCCCCCTTCTCCGAGGATTTCTTCAATAATATAGTTTTGTAGTCTGTCCCCAGGCTTCCATTGCATAATTTTCGGCTCGATTCGTTATATTCACATCACCTTCAATTATAATTCGCTGGTTTCATATACGTAGCGCGATCGCCGTGCTTAGTCAAATATCTGAAAATTAAAGATAGCTGTGGGTGGAACAAGATTTAACCAATTTCT
The DNA here is from genome assembly GCF_040564635.1 of Planktothricoides raciborskii GIHE-MW2. NCBI lineage: Bacteria > Bacillati > Cyanobacteriota > Cyanophyceae > Oscillatoriales > Oscillatoriaceae > Planktothricoides > Planktothricoides raciborskii. The sequence goes on along the minus strand of NZ_CP159837.1, from coordinate 2,833,958 downwards.
GTATAGTGGATGATTTACTGTTTGCGGGAATTCCTCAAAGTGATATTGTTTACCAAAATTTATGCAACAATAAGTATTTATATTGTAGGGTGGGCAAAAATCCACCATCATATTTGTTAGGGTGGGTAAAAGTTTTTGCCCACCCTAAGAATGTTAGGGGCTGTTGGATTAATTTTTGTAAATGGTATGATATTGTTTTAGGTTTCCATCATCCCAGTAAACGACCTTTGAGAGAATTTGCCACAGCTTAATTTTATAGATCATAATCTCAATGGCCACGCAATGGTTTTCTTTGGGTTTTTGGAAATCAAGGATGGCTCTATCTCATGCCAATTCTTTTTGTGACTTTTGCACAAATGGAATTGTCAATCAATATTCTCTGATTTTTTCCAGGATTATTCTGCTACTGGGTAGGAGTGACGCGATCGCGCCCCCAAAAACACAGAAACCGGGTTTTTTCAAAAAAACCCGGTTTCTTCTTGCCTGGGAAATTCAAAATAATGCAATGCCATTATTTTTTTTTTTCGTAATATTCAACAACAGCCCAACCAAGAGTTTCAGTCACAGAAGCAGCAGTAACCATATTAGCTGCATTTCCTATTCCAGGAGCATATTTGATGATAGCATTACATGTCTCAACTCCTATAAAAGCGGATACATTTGTAGTTATTAGAGACATAGCGGCAGCTTTATCGATACTTTCTCCGAACTCAGCCGCCAATTCAATTTTCATATTGAGTTGAACAGCACCAATCACCCAGCGGTCTCCCGGAATTTGGGCAGTGGCAAACCCAACGGCTGTAGCTTCTGTCGCTGCTACATGAATAATAGTATGTAAACGTGCTCTGCGACTAGGCATAAAATGTTTCAGATGATTAATGATCATCAAAATCATAAAATTATGCTCCTTGAATCTGCTTTTGATCGTTTCCCCAATTTTTTTTTGTAATATGTATAATTTACAAATATAATACACTAAATTTAGTACCCAAATTTTCCAAGTAACCTGAAAAAAATTAGTAAGATTTAGTAGGATTTGGTTTCCAATGATTGACAAAGTAGGATTTGGTAGGATATAGTTATTTATTTAAGATTAAGTCTCTGTATTTTTACTGATGAAAAATATTGAAGAAGTGTTAGAGTGGGCTGAAAAGCTGATCCTTGAGAAAACAGGCGAACCTCTCAAGCCGATAGAGGAAGCCATACTCAAGGGTGTGTGGTCAGGAAAAAAATATGCTCAAATTGCTAAAGAATATAATAATTGTCGTGTATCTCACGTTAAGAAAGAAGCCGCTAAGTTATGGGATAAGCTGCGGGATGAGTTAGGAGAAGACCTGAAGAAATATAATTTTCGTTCCAAGGTAGAGAAAAGAAATAGGGTTTCTCCATGTTCTCAATCAGGTCACTGTTTAGTACAAGTTGATAATGTGAATATTGGAGGTGAATTCATACAAACGATAAAAGATGATCGATCGCCCTCTTCTCCTGAATCTTCCCCCGACTCTTCTCCTAACTCTTCCCCCACCCAAAATTCCTCACCCATTATTGACTTAACCGACGCTCCAGACCTCAGCGAATTTTACAACCGCACCACCGAAATAAATACCCTCAAACAGTGGATCTTAAAAGACCAGATCCGCTTAATCACCATCTATGGATTAAGTGGCATTGGCAAAAGCTTACTAACCAGGCAACTCATCGAACAAATCAAGCCTGAATTTGACTATATTATTTGGAAAAGTCTCACAGAAACTCCCACCCTTTCCTGCCTAAAAAACCAACTACAACAATTTTTTGCCCAGTCACAAAATCCCCCATTACCCACAATAATTGATTACTTTCGTAACTCGCGCTGTTTAGTCATACTGGATGACCTGCAAAATCTTTTTCAAAGCGGGTTCCTTGCCGGTCAATACTTAACCGAACATAAAGACTATGGCCAATTTTGGCAACAAATCGCCAAAAACCATCATCAAAGTTCCGTGATTCTCCTGAGTTGGGAAAAACCCAGAGAAATCGCCACTTTACAAGGCGAAAAACAATCCACCCGCACTTTAAACCTCAAAGGATTATCAGCGGATGCTGAGGAAATTTTGAAAGAACACGGATTAACCGACTCAGAAAAATGGCCAGAATTAATCAACCTATACCAAGGTCATCCCACCTGGTTAAATATCATCGCCTCAACGATATTAGAACTATTTGATGGTAGCGTTTCCTTATTTTTAGCCGACCAAGAGGAGATATTTATCGGCGACTTATCCCCCATTCTCGAATCTCACTTAGACCGTTTATCGGAGTTAGAAAAAAAAGTCATATCCACGTTTTCAGAATATGAATCGGTAGATATTTCTCAAGCATCTGGATTACGGGAATTTGCCAAATCAGAATTAACCGAAGCCATGCAATCTTTAGGCAGACGGGGCTTAGTCGAAAAAGTGACCACAGGAGGGCGATCGCGCTTTCTGCTAAATCCTGTATTTAATACATCCTCAAATCATTATGAAATTTTAATAACCACCAAGACACAAAGAACACAAAGATGATTCTTGATTTCCTTTGTGTTCTTCGTGTCGAAAGTGGTAAAAATAGCCCTTCACAATATTTAAACAACAAAAAACGCCCCCCTTTTCAGGAGAGCGTTTTTTATTTATTTAGTTAGCTAAGAATTAGCCATTGATTTGAGGAGCACTCAAAGCCACAGGAGCAGCTTCACCAGCAGCCAAATCTAAGGGGAAGTTGTGAGCGTTGCGCTCGTGCATCACTTCCATACCCAAGTTAGCGCGGTTGATCACATCAGCCCAGGTATTGATGACGCGACCTTGAGAATCAACAATGGATTGGTTGAAGTTGAAACCGTTCAGGTTGAAGGCCATCGTGGACACACCCAGAGCGGTGAACCAGATACCGATAACAGGCCATGCACCCAAGAAGAAGTGCAGAGAGCGGCTGTTGTTGAAGGAAGCGTATTGGAAGATCAAACGACCAAAGTAACCGTGAGCGGCAACGATGTTGTAGGTTTCTTCTTCTTGACCGAACTTGTAACCATAGTTTTGAGATTCAACTTCGGTGGTTTCACGAACCAAGGAAGAAGTCACCAAAGAACCGTGCATAGCGGAGAACAGAGCGCCACCGAACACACCGGCCACACCTAACATATGGAAGGGGTGCATCAGGATGTTGTGTTCAGCTTGGAATACCAACATAAAGTTGAAGGTTCCAGAGATACCCAGAGGCATACCATCGGAGAAAGAACCTTGACCGATGGGGTAGATCAGGAACACGGCGCTGGCAGCAGCCACAGGAGCGCTGTAAGCGACGCAGATCCAAGGACGCATACCCAAGCGGTAGGATAATTCCCACTCACGACCCATGTAGCAGAAGATGCCGATCAGGAAGTGGAAAATCACTAACTGGTATGGGCCACCATTGTACAGCCACTCATCGAGAGAAGCAGCTTCCCAAATGGGGTAGAAGTGCAGACCGATCGCATTGCTGGAAGGAACAACGGCACCAGAGATGATGTTGTTGCCTAACAGTAAGGAACCAGCCACGGGTTCGCGGATCCCGTCAATGTCCACTGGAGGAGCAGCGACGAAAGCAATGATGTAGCAGATGGTTGCGGTCAAAAGGGTGGGGATCATCAGGACGCCGAACCAGCCTACATACAGGCGGTTGTCGGTGCTTGTGACCCAGGAGCAGAAGCGCTGCCACAGAGAAGCGCTTTCGCGTTGTTGGAGAGTAGTAGTCATTTGCTTTATGAGTGCTATGTAGTTTTCAATGTTCGGATGATGTTTATAGATTAACCGGATTGTTAAGCTTTGTAAAGGGGTTTAACAAATATTTATTTTAATCAGTGTCATAAGCGTGGATTATCAGTGTTAAGGGCGGCAAGAGGCAATTAGGGAGGCAATTGATTTCCTGTTGGTCTGGATTTGAAATAGCCCTCACTTCTGATATGGTAATCACCGACTTAAACCCGGACGGCAGTTTATGACCATCAGATTAGCAACAGAATCCGATTTACCCACAATTGTGAACATTTATAATGCCAGTATTCCCGAAAGAATGGCCACAGCGGATCTCACTCCCGTATCCGTTGCATCCCGTCGAGATTGGTTTTTGGCGCATAATCCTCAGAAATATCCGATTTTCGTAAAAGTGAAGCACGATCTAGTCATTGGTTGGCTGAGTTTTCAAGCATTTTATGGTAGACCGGCTTTTCACCCAACCGCAGAAGTCAGTATTTATGTGGTTGCTGAAGCGCAACATCAAGGCATTGGTCAGGAATTACTCGCTTATGGGATTAGCCAATCTCCTCAACTGGGGTTGAAAACTTTATTAGGGTTTATTTTTGGTCATAATCAAGCTTCTTTGAGGTTGTTTGAGAAATTCGGCTTTGAACGTTGGGGTCATTTACCCCAGGTGGCAGAGTTGGATGGGGTGGAAAGAGATGTAGTAATTCTGGGAAAGCGTTTAGAGGCAGCGGATAGAAGATGGGCAGCGCATAGAAGATAAGGATAAGTGAGAAAATGGCGGGGAAATTGAGCGCGATTCGGGGCGGAATTGGGATCATATATGCTGGATGCTGATGTGAGTTTGGGCGGTTAATCTGTCTGCGATCGCGTTGAAGACTTGTTGAGGCAGGAATGCACTAATTAGCCGGTGTGGTGGGTTTCTGGAAAATTTGCCTGAGACTTGATCTCACTGGGAAATGTGAGATTAAGCAGTCCGTAGTTTAGAAAATTAGCGGCGATGACAAAAGTGAGGTAATGTAATGGGAGAGAAATTAGAACTCACATATTCTCGGTACAGGTGATATATTGGCGGTCTGCCTATCCCTGCCGAAACATTATTCGTACCAAATACATTAAGTAAGTAGAGAACTGCTGTGATTCCTCAAGATTTTCTCAAAGCTGTGGCGGCTGAACACAGTGTGTCGGAGTCAGAGTTAGAGGTGCTGTCTCATGCTTTGGCTGGTGAAACGATTACGGCGATCGCCACTAACTTAGAGATCCGCGCCGAAGCAGTACGCAAACGCTTGGGCGAGGTATATAAGAAATTTCATATTGGTGGGGCAGGTCCGGGAAAAATGGCTAAGTTGCAACAGATTTTAGTCACCCAGTATCAAGACCATCAAGCCCTTATGGTAATGCAAACTTCTGGGGATGAGCTTTCTTTGTTGATGGAAGATACGACGAAACCTCGGCAAGATTGGGGGGAAGCCCCAGATGTGTCAATTTTTTATGGTCGGACTGAGGAATTGGGGACTTTAGAAGATTGGATTTTGTCTCAAGAATGCCGTGTGGTGGCCTTGGTTGGCATGGCAGGAATTGGCAAAACCGCTTTATCGGTGAAGTTAGCCCACCAACTTAAGGATCATTTTGATTATTTGATTTGGCGATCGCTCCGTCATGCCCCTTCGTTGCAAGATTTATTAGATAATCTGCTGAAATTTCTCTATCGCCGACCTTTTAACTATCCCCTCACTGAAATTAACGATAAAATTAGCTTTCTTGTGGCCTATCTCCGCAAATATCGCTGTCTGTTAGTGCTTGATAGTGCGGAAACGATTCTGCAAAGTGGCTCTTTGGCGGCACAATATGCCCCTGGATATCAGGAGTATGGTGAGTTTTTTCGCCGTCTGGGGGAAGAACCCCATAAAAGCTGTCTGCTGATTACCAGTCAGGAAAAACCCAAGGAAATTGCTCTATTGGAAGGCAAAACCATGCCGGGGCGATCGCTGGCTTTGTCAGACTTACAAACCCCCCAAGCCCGGAAAATTTTCCAAGAAAAAAGTCTGGCCGAACCAGGAAAATGGGATTCTCTGATTTCCCTGTATCGAGGCAACCCTCTGGCGCTGAAAATTGTGGCCACCACCATTCAAGATTTATTTGGCGGTCAGGTTGCGGAATTTCTCAAACACAATACCCTGGTCTTTGGGCAGATTAGCGGTTTAGTAGCGACACAGTGCGATCGCCTCTCTCTTTTAGAAAAGGAAATTCTGCAATGGTTAGCCATTGAACGTCAGCCCGTTTCTTTGGCCAAACTGCGGGAAAATATGATCCTGCCAGTGTCCCAACGGGAATTACTCGAAGCAGTCGCTTCCCTGGGACAGCGATCGCTCATTGAAAAACATCCCGATCGCGAGGAAGCGGTGTTTTCCCTTCAACCTTTATTAATGGAATATGTCACCAGCCAAATTATTGACCAAGTATCCGCCGAAATTCGGGAAGTGTTCCGCACCAAAAAAACCGAGAAATTAGTTCTGTTGCGGAGTCATGTCCTCGTTCAGCCTCAAGCCCCAGCCGCCGTGAAAGCCGATCAAATCACTGATATTCTCACGCCGATTCAAGATCGACTGCGGCGAACCTTTAGAAGTGAAAGCAGAATTACCGAATATTTGACCCAAATTCAAACTCTCCTGCAAGGGGAACCAGAACTAGAGGTAGGATATGCAGCCCAAAACGTGCAACTGTTGTTAGGGCTTAATTGATGGTTGATGGTTGATGGTTGTTGGTTGTTGGCTGGGGAACGGGGAACGGGAAACGGGGAGCAGAGGAGCAGAGGTTCCGCCAATCGAGCAGGAGTGCGCCACGCCTGCCCTGGGGGTGCGGGGGAGAGCATGGGCGCAAGCCGCCGCGCCCCTACATCTCATCTCCTTTGCCCCTCATCTCCTCATATCCTCATCGCCCCCGCACCATCCGCACCATCCGCTCCCCCACTTCCGCACACTCCACACCCCGTTCCCTTAACCAACCAATAACCAATAAATAATAGTCGATAACTGATAGTTGATAGCTGATAATTGAGAAAATTATAGATTCTTTAAGAAATATTAAAATTTTAAATATAAATTTCCCCCAAAAAAGCGATCGCTTTCCCGGAGAAGTGGTAATATATATTTCAGAGATTGGGGCGTTCGTACCAATCAAAAATTGTTTCAGATCCAAAAAGGAATACAGGCTAATAGGCGCGAGCCGTAACCTTATAGAGATGACAGTGATGAAACGCTCAATCAAAATCTCAACCCATCCTTAAAGCTTAATTAGCTTTAATCAACCCGGTCAAAATTAGCGGACGTGAGGTTGATTAATCCGGATGTGGCTAGGCACCTAGTGAAAACTAGATGTCAGATGGTTAGTACACCATCAACAAATTTCCTAAATCTACCGAACGGTAGGATAAAAAAATAAGCTTCCCGTCTGTAAACCATCTACGAATATGCAAAAACGAAGGTGGGGAAGCGATTGTTGACATGAAGATTCACAAAATTAAATTGAGGTATTATGATCCAGAAGGTTGCTCACCCGATGGTGAAGTTTCAACGTCAGGTGCGATCGTTAGTAGAATCCAACGTTATCAAACCATCCGATAGCCTGTGGAAAATTGCCTTTCTGTATCGTGACGATTGGTCTCACTGGAAAAAAGAACTCGAAGAATTTGACTTCACAATGAGAGATCCGATTAGCGAATTACTGGCTGTCGAAACCTGGGAAGAAGATGAATAAAGGCTTTCAACGAATCAAAACTGAAATTATTTAATCAAAAATTGTCCAATGATTTCGATTAATTCAATTGCCAAAACTTGCGGATATGATTCACGCGCCGCTACGGGATATTAATCGGATGCAATTTCACTAAAAAATAGACCCTGAAACGTTATGCAATGTTAACGTTTCAGGTCTGAAAAAATGTCCGACAAATGTCAAATAAAACTGATTTGCGCCGAGGTTTTTTTGGCATTAGATGGGTGATTATTGAGTTACTCAGGAATAATAACCAATAACCAATAACGAATAACCAATAACCAACAACCAATAACTAATAAAAACCAGCTAAGAAATTGTTGACAAAAAATCAGCTAATGCTTGGGAAAGTTCTACTGCTGTTTGATAGCGATCGCTCGGTTTTGGTTCCGTAGCGCGATCAATTACTGCTCTTAATTCCGTAGGAATTCTGGGATCGCCGTCCAAATTAAACCGATAACCTTGTCCTTTTAATTGCACAAATTTTTGGGGACTTTCCCCAGTAAGCAAAAAAATTAACGTCGCCCCAACTCCATAGAGGTCTGACTGAGTAAGCGGTTCGCCTCGATTTTGTTCGGGGGCGGTATAATCTGGTGCGCCAATACAAGTGCCTAACGGCGTACCAATTTCTTTAACGGCGCCGAAATCAAGCACCACGATCCGACGATCCAAAGTCCGCACCATCAAATTTGCCGGTTTAATATCCCGGTGAACTACTGGTGGATCTTGATTATGCAAATAATCAAGCACTTCACAGGTTTGAATCATCCAGGAAATTGCCTGATGCATCACCACTGGACCTTTGGCAAAGACAATTTTTTCTAAGTCCTGGCCGTGGATCATTTCCATGACCAGGCATTTTTTGCCATCTTCTACAAAAAAGTCAAAAAACTGAGGAATTCCTGAATGATTTAAAGAGGATAAAACCCGGGCTTCTCGCTCAAATAATTCTTGCGCCTTGAGAATTTTGGTCATATCCGCATTCATTTCTTTCAGGACAAGCAACTGGCGACTGGGGACTAACCCCTCGACTTTTTTCACGGTTAAATAGGTGGTTCCCATGCCCCCAATGCCCAAAGTTCGCAAGATTTGATAATTGCGAATGGTTCTTTCCACATGGAGGGGTTCTCCGCAGTGAATACAAAATAAGTTGTTTGGGGGGTTATCCTGGTGGGTGCAAACTTTTAGGGGTGCAGGGAGGGGAATTTCTGGGTTAACGGTTGCGCCCGCTGCCGCTGTCACAGCAGCATTAGACCCTGGAGATTTATCTAGGGTAAATCGCAGCAGTGGGCCGTTTTTGGCCAGTTGAATCAGTGCCCCATGATTGAGGGTGGCGATAGTGACTAGGGTGCCATTGATAAAAGTGCCATTGGTGCCGTGACTGATTAGCTGCCAAGTTTCATCAATTCCAGAACCAATCCCAGAAGCAATCCCAGAACTCTCGATTTTCTTGAGTTCTAAATGCTGTCGAGAAACAACCGGGTTGTCAATGACTACATCATTATCTGGAGAACGGCCTATTCGCACGCTTTCAGTTCCCTCAAAGTGCCACTCAGCAACCAAGGTCTTGTTTTGCAGGTCTAACAATGCCAGGTTAACCACGTCGGAATGTCCTCAAAGAATTTGAATTGCGCGATTATTGGTTTACAGCGGTTTTCTTTCTTACTTAACCACGGTAGGGCGTGATCTTGAGCGTATTCAGATTAATATTTTCAGCAGTAGGGGCGTGATCTTTCCGGCAATCCATTTAATATTCTAAGCAATAATTTATCTACCGGAATGCTTCGCCCTTGTACGGGCGAATGGCCATTCGCCCCTACGGAATGGTTCGCCCCTACAGGTATTTGTGATTTACTCGCGGAGAAAATTGCTGTAACTATTGTTGTACCATTGCCCGAATCGCGATCGCCGTAATATTGTCGTGACCATTGTAGTCATTGGCTAAGGCGATTAAATCTTTGACCCCTTGGTTGAGGTCGATGTCTGAATTGAGTAAGGGCTCTAGATGAGTGGAAATATGATTTTCTAGTAAGTCATTATCGGTGAGACCATCAGAGGCGAGGATAAATAAAGAGTTTTCTTCTATGGGAAAAAACTGGATATCCGGTTGCACAAAATTTTCTGGACGAGGGCCAAGGGCTTGAGTCAGTTGGTAGGCATCTGGGCGACTATAGGCGATTTCTGGGTCAATTCCCCGTTGAATTTCCCGCTGCCCTACTTCATGATCGACGGTGAGTTGTTGCAGACCTTGAGTTTTGGTGAGTCGGTAAAGGCGACTATCTCCGACATGGGCGACGGCGATTTGATTTTGGTTGACTAAAGCCATGACTAAGGTGGTGCCCATGCGACCACTGCCGCTGCGGACTTCGGCTTGGTTGAGGTCGTAGATGGCTTGATTGGCTTCTATGATGGCAGCGCGAATGGTGGCTTCGTCGGGCAGGGTGAGTGGATCTTGCCAGTGAGTGGCAAAGTATTCTTGTAGGGTTTTGACCGCTTGGGCGCTGGCTACTTCACCGCCCTCATGTCCACCCATGCCATCACAAACAATATAGATGCCCCGGAATTGGAGAGAGCGATCGCGCGAGGTTTGGGATTTGAATATGTCCGTTTTGATGGCAAAGTCATCTTCATTGTGATTCCGTTGCTGACCGACATCAGTGGCGCCGATCGCTTCTAAATTCCTTAAGCCTTCAGTCATTACGTTCGCGTAGCGTTGCGGATGCAACATCGTCGAGAGGTCATCTCCGTGGCTGAGTTCAGCGTTATCATGCCTGGGATGGGCGATCGCGTAGCGTTGCGGATGCAACATCGCGGTAGCGTTGCGTCCGCTAACTGCCTGAATCGTGGCTAATAATTTATCAGCGGTGAAAATATTTTCGTTGACGACATCATTCACAACACATTTCACATCTTGGATGATTTCTGGATGATTTGATGCTGAATCGTTGCTATCGATGGGCAATAGTTGTTGCCAAATTTTGCCTAACTCTGCCAATGTTGGGGCGGTAGTGGCATCTCCATAGAGTCGTTGCAGACGTAACCCCCCACTAATTTGATCCACTAATAAATTCTCGATGTTCAGCAGACTTTGACGACATTTCAACGGGGTCAAGACCTGCCATAATTGGGTCATTTGTTGAAACCATTGGATGAATGGCTGTAAATCTAAAGGTTCTACCTGGGTGAGTTGATGACATTGGTCAATTAAACGAGGGAAGTTTGAGCGGTCTTCAATTAGTAAAATGGAATGGTCTTGATTTTCCCAAGCATCATGGATTAAGGGAATTATGGGCGCCCATTGGTTGCGAAGCCGCAAGTAGGGCTGTGCGATCGCGGGAATCAAGTTGATCGAGGGTTGCATCACTGTAGTAGAACCAGACCTTGAGGCAGTTGATGAGGCGGAAATTGAAGTTAACAAGGGAGAAACTTGTAAGGGTTGACAATCTAATACACAACCTTGCCAGTCACCGGATTTCGTCTTTTCGCTGATTTGAGAAATCAACTGATACCGCTGTTGATCGTCTAAATAGTCCCCAGGGGCCATAGAAAAATCCGGTTTGCTGGTTGCTGGAGTTTCTGGGGCTGGAGTTTCTAGGGCTGGAGTTTCTGTGGCTGGAGTTTCTGTGGCTGGAGTCTGTGGGGTCAAGACATCTTCAACCACAGTTTCCACAACCGTTTCTGCGGCTTCTACCACAACAGCCGCAGCCATTGTATCTTCTGTCTCTTCTATATTAGTCGAGGGTTCTGCCTCAATTGGTTTTGTCCCTTCATCAGGTTGACCGATTTCTGTCACCACCTGAGACGCTTGAGTATTTTCCGCTTCTTCAAAAGAACTCAGTACATCGATTTTGTTGGTTTCAGAGGAGATGTCCGTCTGATTAAGAATCGGTGGGTTAATGGCAAAGATTTCCTCAGTCTCTACTTGCGTAGATTGATCTTCTAGTGAAACTTCCTCCCGGGGAGTGATTGCACCAGTTTTGGGCAGAATAATGCCCCACAAAGTTTTGCCCGTCTTGGCGCCACAATGATCGCAAGTCAAGGCGCTGAGTGAAATCTGAGTGCCACATTCCGAGCACGCTTTTTGGGTAAGGGAAATGCCACACTTTTGGCAAAACTTATGGTTAATGGGATTTGTATATTGACATTTGGGACAGACCAGCATGGGATTCAGTAGTAATTCAGTATGAGGATTAGTTTATGGTTCTTGAGACGGAAAAGGTATCTGGGAGGTTATGCAAATTCTAACCTAAGCACCTGCTTTTAGCGGGATTTTTAGCGGGATTTTTAGCGGGATGATTTTGCTGAATACTCAGGATCGAGGGGCGATCGCGTTGCCTGATGCCCTCTGGATTCAAGGAAATGATCCTGCGATCGCGCCCTCTCTCCACTTAAAGGCGATCGTCCCGTAGCGTTCCGCAGTAAATTGCTCGTAGGTAGCTTACAAACCTGTTATTTACAGCGCTCTTCTGTTAAGTAAACCACACAACCTGTAGGGGTGATTCCCGAATCACCCCTACAGAGGCGATTCCCGAATCGCTTCTACATACATATTTTGTCTGTAGTTGATCAGAAAGAAAACGTTTGTAAGGTTTGTTGGATATGTTTCTGAAAAGCCAAAAGCCCACCATCATTATCCTAACGCTGTCTAAAAGTAGGCAAGCTTTCTAATTCCATCACATTCCCCCCTTGATAAGTGACTGAATAACCAAACATTTGATCTGCTTTTGCCCATCCAGGTGGATGACCAAAATCAATAGTCCAAAGTGACTCAACAATTCGGTAAATGTTGTAATCACCTTGCCCAACTTCTCGTTCAGCTTTGTAGTCTAGAACTCGGACTAAATGGGTGACATATCCCTTTTGTCTGAGTAAAATAAGATCGTCTTTTTCAGGTTTATTGGCATTAGGTTCATTATCTTTCCACTCCAGCTTGAATAAATGATAAGCTTTAAACTCTGAGTAAGCCCAAGCACCATCAGCCCGTCTGATGTTTTTAGTCCACTTTAGATTCGTTAAAGGCATCACTTTTTACCTCTCACTCTAAGGGTTCAACTAGGGACAAACCCAACATTTTCAACCCCAATTTTTCAAACCAAGGCACTGCTAAACCCCAGCGCATTTTTGTTAAGAAAAACTTCTCAAAAGCCACTTTACTCCAACTTACCCAGCGACCTTGCAAAGCGACAGCGTTGCGTCGTTTGCCAGTGACAGGATCCGGTAAAACTGGACTGGCAATAAAAGCGATGCCCATATCCCCAAAATCTGCTAAACAAATCGCTTCTAAAGTTGGTTTAACCGGACTTCCGGAAATTTCACCCAATCTTAAAGCAATATTATGGGCTGCCGCCATACCCATTGCTTCAGTCATTTGGCCGGTTTTCGGCACTCCAACGGGAATTGGGGTTGTTTCTGGGGGCTGAATTTGCACCGCTACTCCAGCCGCATAAATTGAGTCAAACTGGGGATGCTGACCCGTCGGCAACACCGGCAAAAAGCCTTTTTCATCTGCCAAACCGGGAAATTTGCGGGCAAAACTTGGCCCTCTAAATGATGGGAATATCATGGCATAATTAAAAGGAATTTCTTGGCGATCGCCTAAAGTAATCTGGTCAGGAAAAATCTGGTCAATGGCGGCATTTTCGATTAAATTAATTTCTCGAATGGCCAGCAAATTTTGCACCAATTCGGCGGAATTCGCCATGCCGCCAACCCCTAAATGACCGGCATAAGGTTCTGGGGTGATCAAAGTAATCGGGATTTCTTGACGTTTGCCCGCTTTTCTTAATACAAAATCGGCTAATAAAGCAAACTCATAAACTGGCCCTAAACAACCCGCCCCAGGCATGGCACCTACTACTAAATGTCCCCGATTTTCCAGAAATTTTACCCAAGCTTGACGGGCAATTTCCGCATGGTGGGGATTACAAACTGACTGGGTATAACCGTTTTCTGGGCCTAAGCCAGGGATAACATCTAAAGCAAGTTCAGCGCCCGTAGCCACGATCGCAAAATCATAGGAAATGATCCGGTCTTTTACCGTGATTTGTTGATTAATTGGATCGAGTTTTGTGACTTGTCCAATGATTAACTCAATCCCTCGATTGGCGATCGCGGTTTTCAGATCGACCTGAACATCTGATAAAGCCGTTAACCCCATTGTCACCCAAGGCAAAGAGGGAATAAAAGTAAATTTAGGAGATGCCGAAATTAACGTAACTTGATGAGAATGAGAAAGTAAATGCCTGAGTTCGTAAGCGGTGGGCAATCCGCCAATTCCTGCACCAATCACGACAATATTCGCCATTTTAAGTAATAACCTCGCTTACGAATCAGCACTAACGCATACATAACACTTGTAGGGGTAGTGCCCCCGTGCCTACCCCGATTTTACACTAATTTTACAGCAAATATAGAATAAATGTTCCCGTTATGTGTTTATTAGACAATTCTGGCTTTAATACAGCAATTTTCTCTTGAGTAAACCACAAATACCTGTAGGGGCGAAGCATTCCGTAGGGGCGAAGCATTCCGTAGGGGCGAATGGCCATTCGCCCCTACAATACTGAAAGTATTAAATTAAATACCGGAATGCTTCGCCCGCTCATGGTTCAGTAATCTGAAAAGCGCTGTAAGGTGTCGATCCCCCCAACCACCCTTTTTAAGAGAGGCTTTTTGGAGTCAAAGTAATAACTCTATTTTTTCCATTGCAGAAACTTAATATAATCTCCCTCAAATTTTGCGCCTTTCAGCATCCGATTCCAGTAAACCCAGGGTAAAATATCTGTCTTCATTTTCCACATAATCCAACGTTCTTTGATCGGATTGAGGGGAAAACTAGACATGGGGGTAGCCGTATAACCACTAAATTCTGACATGATGGTTTTATCATAGCCAGTAATTAAAGGGCAACAAGTATAACCATCATATTTAGCATTTAACGGTTTCGCGGCCATGAAAGCGAGTAAATTTTCGGCAACCACGGGGGCTTGTTTGCGGACGGCAGCAGCGGTTTTAGACGTAGGCGCCGAAGAAGCATCCCCTAAAGCAAATACGTTGGGATAGCGATTGTGTTGCATTGTATATTGATCCACATCTACCCAACCATAAGAATTGTTGGGGGTGGCTAAAGGACTTTGTTTAATAAAATCCGGGGCACTTTGCGGTGGGGCAACGTGAATCATTTCATATTGATAAGTGACTTCATCCACCACATTGCCGGAAGTATCAAAAATATCAAAGATAGCTGCTTTACTTTCTCCTTTGATTTCCTTAAGATTGTGGCGGAATTTTACGTCTATTTCCCGTTCTTTGACCACTTTATCTAATAAAGCGTAATATTCCGGCACCGCAAACATTTTGGTTGCCGGAGTTAAAAACATGACGTTGCTGCGCTGACGCACGCCCCATTTACTGCGGAATACATCATCGGCCATATACATCACTTTTTGCGGAGCCCCACCACATTTAATCGGCGTATTCGGAAAGGTAAATAGGGCGTTGCCACCAGAGAATTTTTGAATCAGTTCCCAGGTGTAAGGGGCATATTTAGGGGAATAGTTGCTAGTAACGCCGTTTTTCCCGATCGCTTCTGGTAATCCTTTAATTAAATGCCAATCAACTTGAATTCCGGGGCAAAGAATTAAATATTCATATAAAACTTCAATGCCTTCTTGAGTAATCACCGCATTGCGATCGGGGTCTAATTTCACCACTCGATCTTGAATCCAAGTTGCCCCAGCCGGAATCAAATCCCGTTGGTTTCTCACCGTATCTTGAATTTGAAAAATTCCCCCTCCGGTCAATGTCCAACCGGGTTGATAATAGTGCTTATTTGAAGGCTCAATAATCGCCACATCTAACTGACTATTTCGTTTCAACAGTACAGACGCGGTGGTAATTCCCGCTGCACCACCCCCAACGATCGCAATTTGGTAATGGACGGTTTTGCTGACTGCGGGAACTGCGGTTAATGCGGGAGTTTGAGCGGTTTCTGAGGTTAAAGTTGCCATTTTATCTATTTGGGTAAGGTGTGGGTAATGTTACTGATTGCCAACTGACAAGGAAGTCTGAAGTCTATATACCTAAGCCGGTTGTCAGATTTCCGGCTTAAATTTTTTCATTATATAGCTATATTGTTATATAACTTTTAAAATAAAAAAGCATAATTTTCGCTCCAGGCCAATTTTTGCTTAAATTTCCCTTGATATCCATAAGTTGCTGAGGTTTGCGGAAAATTTAAGCAAAACTACTTATTGAAGACATTATTTAAATAAATCATTATATAGCCATACAAAAGAATATAAATATGACGCATTAGCGAACAACAAGGAGTTTACCAATGGGCAAGTTAGTTGACGAACTGAAACAAGACATTCAATACCAGCATGGGATGAATGCCTGCCTGAACTGCGGTGTATGTACGGCGGTTTGTCCAGCAGCGGAGGTTTATGACTATTCCCCTCGCGAGGTGATGAACATTTGCCAAACGGAAGATGAAGATTGGTTGGTGCAGTTACTCAAGTCAGACAAAATTTGGTTTTGCGGGCAATGTTTTTCTTGTAAAACCCGGTGTCCGAGAGGCAACAGTACCGCTTCAGTAATTCTCGCTTTGCGTCGTCTTTCCGTGCGTCACGGTTATTTTGCCGAGTCAAAAAAAGGCAGACAACAGTTATTTGCCAAGCGAGTATTTGGGGAAAATATGCTGAAACGCGGCTATACCTTGTTGGCAGAAAATATTACCCCGGAACATTTCCCCGAACTGGGCGAAAACTGGGAATATTATTATGAACATAGAGCGGAAATGCGCGAATGGTGGGATGTCCCAATGGACAAGGAAAATAGCGCCGGTTCCCACCGAGTAATTCCCGAAAAAGATATGGATGAATTGCGGGCAATTTATAAAGCAACCGGGGCGATCGAGTTAATGGATGCGGTAGAAAAAGGCATGGAAAAGAAACTCGGGAGCAAAGAAGAGGTTGAGAAGTTTTGGGACAACTGGGTAGAGACTGCGGATAGCAGAAACTACGAAATGAAATAAGACAAAATCCATATACACCGAAGGCATTGCTTATAAAATTTTGAAAAATGATTTGGGTATGGATTTGCGGGAAGCCCCCGGACATACTTCTTGTGGGGCGATCGGCTATCACGGAGATGTCACAACCATCGAAGCCCAAATGGTGATTGCAGCGCGGAATTTTTCCCTCGCTCACTATGAACAAGGAGTTGATAATCTCTTCTCATTCTGTGTCACTTCTTTTGCCAACTACACCGAAGTAATTAAACTCTGGGAAGAAGAACCAGAATTACGAGAATATACTGCCAAAACCTTAAAAGAAACTACCGGACGGGAATTCTGGATTCCTCATGTTTCTGGGGGCAGACCTTCAGTAGTTCATGCTTCTGATGTTTTCTATGCTAACCGACATAAATTAGCCGAAAAAGCTAAGTATAGCTTGAAGGGAATTAAGGCAGTCGATCATATTGGCTGTCACTATGGTAAAATATTTCCAGGTGAAGCAATGGGTGGGGTAGAATTTCCCCAAGTTTTAGTGGGATTGCTCGAAGCTTTTGGGGCGGAAATTGTTGATTATCCAGAACGTCGCCATTGCTGTGGCATGGGTTTCCGTCAGTGCGCTTTCCCCGAAAACCGCGACTATACTGCCAGTAGCGTTTATAAGAAAATGGCTAGTTTGAAAGAAGCCCATCCAGACTGTAATTTAATCCTCACTAATTGTCCCGGTTGTACGGTGTTTTTGGATGCGGAACAAGGCACGATTAAAGAAGTGCTGGAAGAGGAATTTAATGTCAGTGTTCTGGATTACGCACAATTGACCGGGTTAATGTTAGGTTATGACCCCTTTAAAGATTGTGGATTGAATGCCAAAGTAGTGGCGATCGAGCCTTTGCTGGATAAAATTGGCATTCCCTACGATAAGTCTAAAACTCCTGAACAACGGAGAAGACCGTTTTAGATACCTCAGAGAGAAACCGGGTTTCTATTTGGCTAAAGTAAGCTTTTTGTTAAACCCATTAAAGAAACCCGGTTTCTTTTTCTCTTACCTCTTCTTTTCGTTAAATTATACCAATTACAAAAAAATATACACCAATAAGTATTTATATTGTAGGGTGGGCAATAATCCACCATAATATATGTTAATTTTGGGTGAATATTGTTGCCCACCCTACCAATGTTAGGGGCTGTTGGATGAATTTTTGTAAATGGTATTAGCTAATTGTAATTTTCAGGTAAAAAAAATGAATAAACAAGTAGTAGTAATTGGTGGCGGCCCTGCGGGATTAGCAGCGGCGGGAAAACTGCAAAATTTTGGCCTCAATGTGGTTTTAATTGAGAAGCAAGCAAAAATTGGCGGACATTTAAATAAGTGGTATAAAGTATTTCCGGATTTTACCGATGCTTCGGAAATTACCGCGAATCTGACGGCAGGTTTGGGGAATACGAGAATTTTAACTAATACGACGGTGACTGAGATTAACGGTGCTGCCCCGCATTTTACCGTGACTACATCCACTGGAGAAAAAATTGAGGCAGCCTCAATTCTAGTGGCCACGGGATATCATCATTTTGATGCCACTTTAAAGGAAGAATACGGCTACGGAGTTTATGATAATTGCATCAATTCGGTAGAACTAGATGCGATGTTGAAGGCAAAAAATTTGCAAACTAAGGCCGGGAAACCGCCGAAAAAAGTGGCGATGATTCATTGTGTTGGTTCTCGCGATGAGAAGGTGAATAATAATTATTGTTCGCGAGTTTGCTGTACTAATGCGATTAAAGTAGCCATTGAGGTGAAAGAACAAATTCCCGATTGCCAAGTTTACTGCCTCTATATGGATATTCGGGTGTTTGGTCGCGGTTATGAGGAACTTTATCGCACTTCTCAGGAACGGTTTGGGGTGCAGTTTCTCCGAGGTCGGCTTTCTGAAGCAGCAGAGCAAAATGATGGCAGTTTGTTGATGCGTTTAGAAGATACTTTGACGGCAAAACCAATGCGGTTGACGGTGGATTTGTTGGTTTTGATGGTGGGAATGGAAGGAAATTCTGATTTAGCAGAAGTGGCTGGTTTAAAAATTGGTTGCGATCGCTTCTATGCCACTGCCCATCAACAATATTCTAATAATGCGTCTCACCGGGAAGGGATTTTTCTCGCGGGGGCAGCCACGGGGCCAAAAGCGATTATGGAATCAATTACCGATGGGCGATCGGCGGCGGCAGAAATGGTCAGTTTTATTGCCAGCAATCCCGCGAATTTTTCCTTAAGCATGAATGGGCAAGCAGTGGCAACAATGGCAGCAGTGAAGTGAGGTAAAAACCATGACAATTAACCCAACAAAAGAAACAACAAAAGAAGCAACAAAAACCGCAAAATCTAAAAGAAAGTTTGTCTTTGGGCTGAAAAGCGATCGCCAATTAGATGGCGATAAAATGAATCCCGATTTTATGCAGAAAGTCGTAGAGGAAGGTGGCATACAAGCAGCGATCGCTGCTTGTATGCAATGTGGCACTTGTAGCGGTGGCTGTACCAATATTGACCGGATGGATATGTCCCCAAGAACTCTAATTTTAATGGTGCAACGGGGGGAATGGGAAAAAGTGCTGCAAAGTAACACTTTATGGATGTGTAGTTCTTGCTATATCTGTACCACCCGATGCCCCCGTGGAGTCCGTCCTTCCGACGTAATTGAAGCGGTAAAAGCGATCGCCATTCGCCAAGGAATCGAAAACGACTCCACTCGATTTAATCAAATATTTGTGGACTTAGTTGAAAAACGCGGCATCCTTTTTGAACCAGAATTAATGCAGCGATATGGCGGATTAAAAGCCATGATCGACCAAGCGCCATTAGGGATTCAATTAGCCCTCAAAGGCAAAATGTCACCCTTGCCGGACACAATCAAAGATCCCAAAACATTTAAACAAGCATTAGAAAAGGCGAAATAACCATGACGACAACAATTACCAAAACTAGCAAAACTACCAAAAATCAAAGATATTCTTACTATCCCGGATGCAGCCTGCATACCACCGCCAAAGAATTTGATATTTCCACCAAAGTGGTGATGAAAGAGTTAGGAATTGAACTCGAAGACCTCAAAGACTGGTCTTGTTGTGGAGGTTCGATCGCCGCCAGTGTTTCTCACGATGTGGGTATGGCAATGGCTGCCCGAAATGTGGCCTTAGCCCAAAAACAAAACCTCGATTTATTGGCATCTTGTTCCGGTTGTTACAACAAATCAGCCCGGGCAATGAAGGCATTAAAAGATTCTACGGAAAAGGAAAAAATCACGGCGATTATGTCAGAAATGGGGATCGATGTTTCTGAATATAATATCCGGGTGAGAAATCTCGTAGATGTGTTAGTCAATGATATCGATATTGCCTCGCGAGTCAAAAGACCATTAACCGGCTTAAAAGTGGCTTGTTATTATGGGTGTTTGTTGACTCGACCCGCCGATATCACCGGCTAGGATTCGCCAGTTTTCCCCACATCAATGGATCGATTGTCGGAAATTTGTGGGGCAGAATTTGTTGAATTCAAATCCAAAGTTAAGTGCTGCGGTGGCCCGATTTTGGTATCTAAACAAGATGTAGCTTTTGACCTGACTAAGAATATATTAGATGAGGCCAAAGCTTTGGGGGCAGATTGCATTGTTTTGGCTTGTCCTCTGTGTGACACTAATTTAGAACTCCGCCAGCCGGATATCGAGAAACAATACAATGTTTCTTACAATATGCCGATTATTTATATCACCGAAATTATCGGTTTGGCTTTAGGCATTAAGCCGAGTAAGCTGGGCATGAATAAGCATATTGTTTCGGTCAAGCCGGTTTTAGCTAAATTGGGTCTTTAAAGCATTAGTTAATGTCAAAAATTATACGAGAATTTATCATGTCTAACAATGTTGGCAGCTTAGATCGGATGGTGCGGTTTTTATTAGCCGCAGCCCTACTTTATACAGGTTTGAATGTTTACCAAGGTACGCCCTTAGCCATTGGCTTAGATATCGGCGCGGGTTTGCTGGCTTTCAGTGCGGCATTTGGCTTTTGTGGCATCTATCGCTTGCTAGGGATTAACACCAGTAAATCCCCCAAATAAATTACAGAAATAAATCCCAAAACTGACTGGAATAATTTGCCCTTAAATTATCCCAACTATCACTCTGAAATCAATCAATCATCACAGGACAAAAACACTCCAATGGATAATCATAGTTTACCTCTCGAAAGCCCTTCCATGTCTCGGCGAAAGTTGCTCAACTTTTTGACTGGTGCTGCCGTTGCCTCTACTGCCGGGGCTGCACTTTATCCCGTCGCCAAATATTTTATTCCCCCATCAGAACAGGGCGCCGGGGGAGCAATTATCGCCAAAGATGTTTTAGGTAATCCTATTCCTGCGAGTCAAATTTTAGCGGAACCCGTAGGCACTCGCGCTTTAGTTGCCGGTTTAGCCGGTGAACCGACTTATTTAACCATCCAAAATGATGGGATCGATCGCATAGGAATTGTGGATAATTGCACCCATTTAGGCTGCACATTTCCTTGGAATGGAACTGACCAAGAATTTCAATGTCCCTGTCACGGTTCTCGCTATAGTGCGGACGGTTCTGTATTGCGTGGCCCCGCACCTTTGCCACTGAAATTAGTGAATGTGGTCGTCAAAGATAACGTGATTTTGATTTCTCCTTGGACGGAAATAGACCCGCGCACGGGCGAAACTCCTTGGTGGGTTTAACTAAATTTAGTTTAAATAAACGTAGTCCGATCGCCGCTGATTTTCTGATTCAATCAGGGTTTCAATCGGTTTTTAATATTACCGGCGGCATGGTAGAATGGCGGCAATTAAAATTAGCCATAGCCACGGGTAAATCTTGATAATTAAATTAAGTAGATTGCCGGTCAGGAATCTTTAACCGAAAATTCAATAATCCGCCACCAAATCATTGTCAAACAACTGGGTAATGGGGTAAGATAATCGCGATCGCCTTTTTAACTTATTAAGTAACTTATCAAGCGGCGATCGATTGTTCATCATACTTAGGGAAATCATTATAATGTGGGCAAGTGCAATTACCGCTTATTTCCATTACTTAGGTTTCATGTTAGCTTTTGGGGCTTTAACCGTAGAAGTATTTAACTTCAAACAAGAAATGACCCTCAATGAAGCCAAAAGAGTGGCTTTTGCAGATGCCGCTTATGGGATAGCAGCTACGGCAATTCTAGTCACCGGAATATTAAGAGTCATCTATTTCGGCAAAGGCAGCGATTACTATCTTAGCAATCCATTTTTCTATGCAAAAATCGGGGTATTTATCCTAGTCAGTCTGTTGTCCCTGTATCCCACCTTTACTTTTATTACCTGGACTAAAAGCCTGCAAAGAGGTGAAACGCCCCAATTAGAAATCGGCAAAGTAAACCTGATTTCTTGGCTGATTAAAGGGGAGTTAATCTGTTTTACGCTATTGCCGCTATTCGCCGCATTAATGGCTAGAATGAGTGGCTGGATTGGCTAGATTTAATATTGCCCCCGGTAGTATTAGCCTAGGCGATCGCACTTCATGTAAACCAGCATTTAATAGACAATTCTGGCTTGCATACCAGATCGATACCCCCAACCCCCCATTAAAAAGGGGGACTTTTTAGGGGGGTGCAAAAAGTCTAATAGAGTCCGACGTTGTTGTAATCAATATCCACGACTTCACCTCGAAAGTAACTAAAATTGCCATATTCCAACTTCCATAAAACTTCCACGTTAACCGGAATGCGTAACCCATTAAATTCTTGATAGTTAGTCATAGGAATAGCCTCCCATTCATCTAAAGCATATTCACCTTTGACTTCTCGATATCTTTGGGCAGTTAATTTCACGATTTGCCCATCGGCATTAAAATGTAGTACAGCGGAAACCTCCAACCCATTGCAGTTCAAAATAGCCCGGACTGAGTGGCGATCTATTTCTTGCCACTGGATATAATCCGATAGCCACGCTGTGGGAAACCACATCATTTCACCCAGATAACGCAACAATGCCCCTTGATCTATTTTGTCACCGCTGGCATTGGTTAAGGTGAAAAAAGACTGTAGTTTAACCAGCATATTGCCCTGCCCATCGATAAATTTATCTCTCGCTGAAATGGACAGAAACGGCAAAGCTTTCACAGTGCCAAACCACAAAAAAGCCGGGGGATTTGTTGTATAATATTGCTCCGCCATCATCGGCATCCAAGGTAAGTTTTCACCGGGTCGAAAAAATCCCTTTTGTTTGAGGCGAACAGTTTTAATCTTCTCTTTACCAACAACCCCACTATACCTAAGATAACGTTGCACTGGTTCGGGTAGTTTAATCATATCTTTTTCGCTGATTGGTTCTGTTGTTGTTTCCTGGCTTTTGCTCAGTAACTCCCAAACTTCACGACGTGCTATTTCCCACATTGGTTTGACCTCATTTTGTACCTGGTGGTATTCAGTTTTATATTATAGATGTATTATAGATGCGCGATCGCCAACCTAATAAATCCTCAGAGCGATCGCTACTTAGTCTCCTTACTCAATTAATTTATCAGTTCAAAGCAAAAATTTATGCCTGTAATGCTTCGCCCAAAGAGCAGATGGGTAAACCACAAATCTCCGTAAGGGCGAAGCATTCCGGCAGATACGTTATTGCTTAAAATCAGAAATTCATTGCCGGAATGCTTCGCCCCTAAAGTATTGTATTTATCTGAAAATTTCTATAAATTAAGTTAGCGTCTTGATTAATCTGGCAGCAAAAAACAATGGCCAAAAAATTGATATCAGTTGTCCTGGGGACTTTATTATCTATTTCCCTAGAAATGGGGATAGGAGCGATCGCACCTTTAGCAGTCATGGCGGAAAGTTCCCTGCCCCAAGCAGAATTATCCGCAGAAATCACCCAGTTTTTAACCTCCCTACCGGGGGATTATTACACCATTGGTAATACCGCCGCCCTCAAAAATATCATCAAGGGGAATGATGAGTTTGCAAATGTTAGGATACAGCAACGTCCGAGGATTTCCTCCTAGCTTTCAAGGGTGGAAATTAGCCGTAGAAACTCTGGAAAAGTAACCATAAACCGGGCATTTTCTCGTTCCCCTGCTAGAGCCTGGAAGAACAACGAGAACAAAAACCGCTACAAGACCAGCCGTTCGGGGGGCTTTTGAGAACTGATTGGGCGGCTCCAATGCCCGTGGGATGAGGCCGCCAGCTATTTGCCCCAAGGGATATAATCATCAACAAGAACTACCAACCGTAGGGAGCCGAAAATGTCAGTAGAGCTCACCGCCTATAACCCCGAAACCGTTGTGGAACCGGACTGGGAACCCCCCATGCCGCCGACGGACTTGATTTTTGATGATGGAGAACCCTTGGAGACTAACCGCCACCGCATTGCCATGAACGTCCTGATCCGGTCATTGCAACAAGCTTGGAGCGATCGCAATGATTTCTATACGGGCGGCAATATGTTTATTTACTACAGCAGCGAACAAGTTAGAAACAAAGATTTTCGCGGCCCTGATTTTTTTGCGGTCTTAGATGTAGACGGGACAAGGGAACGACAGGGCTGGGTGGTCTGGCAGGAAGGCGGTCGCTACCCAGATGTGATTGTCGAGTTCATGTCCCCCAGTACCGCGAGGATAGATAAAGGAGTCAAGAAGGATATTTATCAGCGGGTTTTCCGCACCCCTGATTACTTTGTCTTTGACCCATTTGAGCCAAATTCCTTGCAGGGATGGCATTTGCACAGTTCCCACGGTTATCAGCCCTTGGGGGCAAATGACCGAGGTTGGCTCTGGTGTGAGAGTTTGGGCTTTTGGCTGGGAACTTGGTCGGGTACTATCGACCGAGAGGAGGCCGTTTGGTTACGGTTTTACGATACCGAAGGCAATTTGGTGCTGTTGCCGGAAGAGGCTGAACGCCAAAAAGCTGAACAAGCGGTTGAGCTTGCTGAGGCAGAACGCCAGCGGGCGGAGATTGAACGCCAACGGGCGGAAATTGAACACCAACGAGCGGAACGTCTCGCGGAACGGTTGCGGGCGATCGGGCTAGATCCCGATAATCTTTAAGGGAAAGATAGGGGCGATCGCTTTCCCAAACCGCCCATAAATTGCCCAGAAACGCAGAAACCCGGTTTCTTGAAGAAACCGGGTTTCTATAGGAGATTATAGGTGCGATCGCGGTCATCGGAGAAATCAAGGCGCTACTATATAACAGCGATAATGAAGATAATTAGACTAAAATCATTGTCAAATCGTCTGTAAAGAGTCGTTAATTATGCAGCGGGAAGAAGTATTGCGGATTCTGGGACAAAACCAGCAGGTATTAAAAGATTTTGGCGTAAAGTCCCTGGCGATATTTGGCTCTGTCGCTAGGGATGAAGCCACACCAGATAGTGATGTGGATATTTTAGTAGAATTTGACAGGCCGGTGACATTTGACCTTTATATGGATGTTAAATTTTATCTAGAAGATAATCTAGGGACGCGGGTAGATTTGGTGAGTAACCTAATGCTTAAACCTCTGATTCGTTCTACGGTAGAACAGGAGGCAATTTATGTCGCGTAGTATTCGTCTGTATTTGGAAGATATACTCACTTCTTGTACCAAAGTCAAACGATACACTCAAGGAATGACTTTTGAAGATTTCCAAACTGAAGATCGTACTTATGATGCCGTTGTAAGGAATTTGCAGATTATCGGAGAAGCGGTTAAAAATATTCCTCAAGAAATGCGATCGAGATATCCAGAAGGTGAGTGGCGCAAAATTGCTGGCTTGCGCGATATTTTAGCTCACGCTTACTTTAGCTTAGAAGACGAAACCCTCTGGGATATTTTGGAAACTAAAATAACCCCATTGCTGGCAGTGGTGCAGCGAATTATAGAGACAGAGTTTGGGGATGAATAATTAGAGAGAGGTGCGATGCTGCCAAGCGGATACCTTGCGGGAGTAGCGCCTCCCACTTCTGCACCAAAATAACTCATAAAAGCAGAAACGGGGTTTTTGTCAAACTTTACTGTGCGATCGCAGTGCTTATTCTTCTTTCACCAATCAATCCACGCTTAAAGTAATAGTGTAAAATAAAATTACTACCCACTCCCTTAAACTATGCCTGCCAAAGACATTTACCATGATGCGGTCAAGAACGCCTTAATCAAAGAGGGTTGGATCATCACCGACGATCCTTACTTCATCAAATATGAGGATGCTGAATTGTATGCCGATCTAGCAGCCGAAAAACCAATTGCCGCAGCAAGAGGAGGCGAAAAAATCGTTGTTGAAGTCAAAAGCTTTGTTGGAAAATCCCTAATGTATGACTTTCATGGAGCATTGGGACAATACATTGTATATAGAAACCTGATTCAACTGACTGAACCAGAATATACTCTGTATTTAGCGATCGATTCTCTGGTCTATGAAGATTTTTTTCAAAGAAAATCTGTGCAAGCAGTGATTAAAGATAATCGAGTTTTTTTAATGGTAGTAGATACGGCGAAGGAGGAACTGCTAAAATGGCTGACTTAGAAAATTACCGCCAGATCATCAAACGAATCTTGACCGAATATTATGAAATAAAGCTTAATCAAGGCAAGAAAACTCCTGAATATGAAGTAAGCGATCGCCTAGCCTTGGATGAAATTAGAGATGAATACCTTTGGTTTCGCTTTGGCTGGGAGGATACAAAGCTAGTACAGCATATTATCATCTATCTGAAAATTAAAGATAGCAAAGTTTGGGTGGAACAAGATTTAACCAATTTCTGTATAGTGGATGATTTACTGTTTGCGGGAATTCCCCAAAGTGATATTGTTTTAGGGTTCCATCATCCCAGTAAACGGCCTTTAACAGAATTTGCCACAGCTTAATTTTTTGGATTAAAATATATGGTATTAAAAGATATAGTTATTTCAATTGTGCTTGATACAATGCTGTAGGGGCGAGAAAGCGAATCGCCCCTACATAATTGGATTAATTTTGTTAGGGGTCGATGGGGAAATCGCTCTCCCCACCTCCCATTCAGAACCGGACGTGCGACTTTCACCGCATCCGGCTCCTGGCGGCGCTTGCTTTTAACTTGCTCCTAATCAGGCGACTCACGTCATCCTTTTTGGCATAGTCTCACTGCCTTTTCGTCTCCTTGGTGACTTGCACTTATCCTATACCTAACCTTGAAGGTTGGCTCATGGCGTATTAGGAAACTACTAACCGCACTAACTTCGCCGCATCACCTCTAGTCTGCATATGCTGGGCGTTACCCCAGCCGTTGGCTTCCAGAGGCATCCCTTCCCCACATAGGCATCCGCTTACACTTATTGCTACTCATTGCTGAGAGCCAGTATGGGGTTACTTCGTTCCGTGGGTTTGGGATGATTAGTTTTAGGATGCTGCCCTATCCCCCTGGGTAATACATGGGATTTCTTTTGCAGGTAATTCAATTAAATTCCTGCCTATTCCCCTTGTTCCTTTTGAACGCAGCGTATCAACCAGTTTTCGCTACTTAGTTATTGAGAGGGTTCAAGTCGGACATTCACCTCACGGTTGACCTTCACTAATTGGCTTGATGGGATTCCCTCACTGGTTGAGAGTTACCACCTGGAAAGCCCGCTTCACGCCTTTGATGGTGAGTCTCCGGGTGGGGCTGATGCCTAACCACCCCTAGTTTGTGCTAGGAAATCCGGGTGATTGACTTCCACTAAGTCAACAAACCCACAGTTATAACGACTCCTTTTGGAATCATTACCACGCGCACGCTTCAGGGTTTCCCCGTCCACTTTTCGCGTGAACGAATCGCACAATTGAAATAACTATAAATGACTTTCAGCCAACAGATTGTTGGGAAAAATTATGAAAAAAATATCCAAGGAACAAACAGGGATTATCCGTACAGAACGAGGGTTAACCATTGCCGGTACACGGATTACGATCTACGACATTATGGACTATGTAACCGCTCAATATCCGCCTAAGTTTATCAGGGGATTATTTGACCTGACAGAAGCACAAATTAACGCGGCTTTAGCTTATATTGAGGCCAATCGTTCCACGGTTGAAGCTGAGTATCATCAAGTGCTTCGGGAAGCGGAGGAACTGCGGCTGTATTATGAAGAAAAAAATCGGGATTTAATTGCTAAAATTGCCGCCATGCCCCCCAAACCAGGCCAAGAAGAGATTCGGGCAAAACTTCAAGCAGCCAAAGCAAAACGTGAGGCTAAAGCATGATTGTTTTGACAACTATAGAGGTTCGATAAGAGTCTTTATTCCCTGATGTTTTCCAGGATTATTCTGCTACTGGTTAGGAGAGGTGCGATCGCGCCCCCACAAAAACATAGAAACCCGGTTTCTTGAAGAAACCGGGTTTCTATAGGAGATTATAGGTGCGATCGCGGTCATCGGAGAAATCAAGGCGCTACTATATAACAGCGATAATGAATATAATTAGACTAAAAGAATTGTCAAATCGTCTGGAAAGAGTCGTCAATTATGCAGCGGGAAGAAGTATTGCGGATTCTGGGACAAAACCAGCAGGTAGTAAAAGATTTTGGCGTAAAGTCCCTGGCGATATTTGGCTCTGTCGCTAGGGATGAAGCCACACCAGATAGTGATGTGGATATTTTAGTAGAATTTGACAGGCCGGTGACATTTGACCTTTATATGGATGTCAAATTTTATCTAGAAGATCGTCTAGGGACGCGGGTAGATTTGGTGAGTGGACTAATGCTTAAACCCCTAATTCGCCCCCAGGTGCAACGGGAGGCTATCTATGTCTCGTAGCATTCGACTATACCTAGAAGATATCCTGACTTCTTGCTCCACAGTGAGCCGCTGAAAAAACGGTTTCTTGTTTCCATCTGACTTTTCAAGAGAAAAATTAATAATAATTATTCTCTTTCCATAAATGGAAAGAGAAGTTGTAAAAATTCCAATGTTTTCTGATATTGCGGAGGCAGGAAGTTAAAATACAGTACAATTGGAATTACTTTTGGGATTACTTTTTTTGCGGTTTTTACTGATTTTTCAATTATCTTCACAACTTTATCAGGCAAAATTTTCTCAGCAGGATCGTTAACCCACTCATAGTAATCCTGTAAATCCCGAAATCCAACCCGTTCGACCGCTTGTTCAGGAGTAGGGTTCCACCGATGTATAGTAAAATTATTCTTGATATTTGGACAACCTAAAATCTGTAGATGGGGTAACATGATCTGAACTGAACACAATTTATATTTATCTTTATCCCATGATTCAGGCATTTGAAGACAAACAGCCGGAACAAGCTTATTTATTGATGGTCCAATATCCGTTTCCCATCTTATTGAAAATACCTCTCCGTTTTCATACCATAACAAAGGTTCACATACCCAGACTATTTTAGGATCGTATCCATGATACCACCAGTTTCCTTGATAGTAAATAGATCCGTCTAAGTTTCTGATGATTCCCCTGCCGTAAGGTTGCCCACTGCTAGAAACTTCTCCTTCATAAAAAGAACCGTCTGGATAAAATAGTATTGACCGCCCATCAATTAACTTTCCTTCACGAAACTCATAAGAGTATGTATTTCCATTTGGCAATATAATAGTTCCTTTTCCATGAGGAAGTCCCCGATAAAGCCCCCCTTGATAGATTAGACCAGATGGAAATATTACACCTTCGTAATATCCGAGTCTAATTAAGCGTTCTATTTCTTCGATATCTTCAGGTTTCATTTTTTTCTCAGGCACCGTAACATGACAATAAAATCTATTTTTCTGGAATTACCGCCAATCCTCGAGACACTGTAACATGACAATAAAATCTATTTTTCCGTAATTACCGCCAATCCTTGAGACTTTGAACTTGAAATTTACGGGGCTACCAGATGAAAAATGTATCAATCCCGCTGTAATTTCAAAATCCTCTGTATTAGATGCGAAACGCTTACCGGATTCATAAAATAGCTCTAGATCTAGAAAACCCTCTTTGTTTATTGTGTCTGCGAACCTCTTACGACCTTCTAAACCTAACTGAAGGTCTGCCATTATCTCCATATATAGAAGATTTGCTGTTATGCTTCCACTGATTTTAATTCCCTTATATTCATAAGGGCATACGTATGTTCGGTAACTTCCTTTTTCTAAATAAACATATTTTTCATAAGACTCTCCAGGAGAAAGTGGACAGTTGTCTTTCTTTGAATCAATTACAGTAATATTTTTATTAGACATTCAATCCTCCTTTATTGGAGTAAATAATAATTTTTGAGATGCCAGAATTGTCCTAAAGGTTTTACTGGCCGTTTCCCTAATTTTATCCTGTAACATTTATATGCGACAAGCCTAAAACAGTACATTTGGTACACACTTTGTCTAATTATCCTGACGGAATTTAGTAGGATTTGGTAGGATTTGGTTGACAAAGTAGGATTCGGTAGGATATTTTTGAAAAAAATTAAAAAATATCTCTATTTGTATCCAAATATGAAGAATGTTGAAGATATATTACAATGGGCGGATCGGTTGATACTTGATAAAACTGGAGAAAATCTGACATCTATAGAGGAGGCTATACTGACGGGGGTGTGGTCAGGTAAAAAATATCCTCAAATTGCTACAGAGTATAAGTGCAGTGAATCTCACGTTAAAAAAGAAGCCGCTAAGTTATGGGATAAGTTGCGGGAAGAATTAGGGAAAGACCTGAATAAATATAACTTTCGTTCCAAGGTAGAGAAAAAACATCGGGTTTCTAAGATTTCTCATTTACATGAATCTTTCTTACAAATTGATAATGTTATTTGTAACCAATCAATACAAACTATTAAAGATGTACAACCCCGATCGCCTTCTTCCCCTGACTCTTCCCCTCACTCTTCTCCTCACTCTTCCCCCACCCAAAATCCTTCACCCATTATCGACCTAACCGACGCACCAGACCTCACGGACTTTTACAACCGCACCACCGAACTAAATACCCTCAAACAGTGGATCTTACAAGACCAGATCCGCTTAATTACCATCTATGGACTCAGTGGCATTGGCAAAAGCGTACTAACCAGGCAACTCATCGAACAAATCAAGCCTGAATTTGACTATATTATTTGGAAAAGTCTCACAGAAACTCCCAACCTTTCCTCCCTAAAAAACCAACTGCAACAATTTTTTTCCCAGTCACAAAATCCCCCATTACCCACAATAATTGATTACTTTCGTAACTCGCGCTGTTTAGTCATCCTCGATGACCTGCAAAATCTTTTTCAAAGCGGGTTCCTTGCCGGTCAATACTTAACCGAACATAAAGAATATGGCCAATTCTGGCAACAAATCGCCAAAAACCATCATCAAAGTTCCGTGATTCTCCTCAGTTGGGAAAAACCCAGAGAAATCGCCACTTTACAAGGCGAAAAACAATCCACCCGCACCTTAAACTTGAAAGGATTATCAGCGGATGCTGAAGAAATTTTGAAAGAACACGGATTAACCGATTCAGAAAAATGGCCAGAATTAATCAACCTCTATCAAGGTCATCCCACCTGGTTAAATATCATCGCCTCAACGATATTAGAACTATTTGATGGTAGCGTTTCCTTATTTTTAGCCGACCAAGAGGAGATATTTATCGGCGACTTATCCCCAATTCTCGAATCTCACTTAGACCGTTTATCGGAGTTAGAAAAAAAAGTCATATCCAGGTTTTCAGAATATGAAGCGGTAGATATTTCTCAACCACCTGGATTACGGGAATTTGCCAAATCAGAATTAACCGAAGCTATGCAATCTTTAGGCAGACGGGGCTTAGTCGAAAAAGTGACCACGGGAGGGCGATCGCAGTTTCAACTGAATCCTGTCTTTAAACAGTACATCTATGTGAACTACAATGATTAAATCCTCAAATCCTGTCGGGTTAGCCTTGGGACGAAACACAACTTGCGCTATGATAAATGTTGGGTTTCATGCTTCAACCCAACCTACGAATCTCTACTAAGATTACGCAACAAACTCGTTTCATGCTGTTTTCTCATTTTATTTATGCCGCCTTAATTAAGCGCTCTAAATTCTTCATCGCTGGTAAAGGTTTGCCCTCTTCGCGATAACTAGAAATCAATAAATCTATGACCTCTTGAGCATTTTTAATCGCCGCTTCATAAGACTCTCCATGAGTGACAGGTTGCATCACATCTTCAAATTCAGGGAGAAACACAACAAAACATTCATCTTCTTGTGACCACTGAATAATCACCGTATAGTTCATTCTCCTGCCTCCTCATCTTCCAGTTTTTTCAGTTCTGCTAAAGCTTCATTCACTTGTTTTTCCAAATAAATTTTAGCATCACTGCCATCTTGACCAGCTATAACGATCGCCTGTGACAATTTAGGATGCTTCCATTTGCTGTGGCTACCTTTGGCAGGTTGGCAAATAAATCCTGCTTTTAGCAACAGGCTTTTCAATTCTCGAATTTTTTTTGGCATAAGCGCACAAAGCTTGTTTTCACCATTATATTTTAATTTCCTGTTCTAGCTGGGGTAATGACCAAAGCCATACCCCCAAACAAAAAAACGCCCCCCTTTTAAGGAGAGCGTTTTTTTATTTATTTAGCTAAATTAGCTAAGAATTAGCCATTGATTTGAGGAGCACTCAAAGCCACAGGAGCAGCTTCACCAGCAGCTAAGTCTAAGGGGAAGTTGTGAGCATTACGCTCGTGCATCACTTCCATACCCAGGTTAGCGCGGTTGATCACATCAGCCCAGGTGTTGATTACGCGACCTTGAGAGTCAACAATAGATTGGTTGAAGTTGAAACCGTTCAGGTTGAAGGCCATCGTGGACACACCCAGAGCGGTGAACCAGATCCCAATCACCGGCCATGCACCCAAGAAGAAGTGCAGAGAGCGGCTGTTGTTGAAGGAAGCATATTGGAAGATTAAACGACCAAAGTAACCGTGAGCGGCAACGATGTTGTAGGTTTCTTCTTCTTGACCGAACTTGTAACCATAGTTTTGAGATTCAACTTCGGTGGTTTCACGAACCAAAGAAGAAGTCACCAAAGAACCGTGCATAGCGGAGAACAGAGCGCCACCGAACACACCGGCCACACCTAACATATGGAAGGGGTGCATCAGGATGTTGTGTTCAGCTTGGAATACCAACATAAAGTTGAAGGTTCCAGAGATACCCAGAGGCATACCATCGGAGAAAGAACCTTGACCGATGGGGTAGATCAGGAACACGGCGCTGGCAGCAGCCACAGGAGCGCTGTAAGCGACGCAGATCCAAGGACGCATACCCAAGCGGTAGGACAATTCCCACTCACGACCCATGTAGCAGAAGATGCCGATCAGGAAGTGGAAAATCACTAACTGGTATGGGCCACCATTGTACAGCCACTCATCGAGAGAAGCGGCTTCCCAAATGGGGTAGAAGTGCAGACCGATCGCATTGCTGGAAGGAACAACGGCACCAGAGATGATGTTGTTGCCTAACAGTAAGGAACCCGCCACAGGTTCACGGATACCGTCGATGTCCACTGGAGGAGCAGCGACGAAAGCAATGATGTAGCAGATGGTTGCGGTCAAAAGGGTGGGGATCATCAGGACGCCGAACCAGCCCACATACAGGCGGTTATCGGTGCTCGTGACCCAGGAGCAGAAGCGCTGCCACAGAGAAGCGCTCTCGCGCTGTTGCAGAGTAGTGGTCATGTGTTTATGAGTGCTATGTATTTTTCTAGGTTCTATTTATTGGGCTTTTTGTTTGCCCATTTTTAATATAACACACAATTCTTTACATTTCAACCCTGATTAAGATTAAGCTTTTTTATGTAAAGAGTAAGTTTTTTTGATTAAAGCGCGATCGCCTATTTCCATCGAAACCAGGGGCGCGATCGCCGCTAGGGAATCATGGCTGAATTTGCCCGTGAATCATATTTTACTGAAGGCTGGGTTGTGGTGAATCACTCTCGGGGTCGCAAAAAAGCGGGCAAATCAACAGAAAAAATAAATCCCCATCCATGATTTCCCCTTGTTTTTGATGAATACATGACACAAGCTGAGTCAGTCAAAAATAGAGAAAAACTGTCTTAACCAAAAGCAGAGATTAAACAACAACCATGTTGTTTTTTTGAAATAAATCTTAAACAAATCTTAAGTTTTTCAACTGGCAAAACTGAAAATATAAATAAATCAAGCCGATGTCTGTATCTCATATTACTTCACATAATTTAATCTGTTTAGGGAATGGTTTTGACTATAATTCATAGAATAGCTTACAAAAAATCTAATGTCAGAGGAATTTAACTAATAAATCGGCAAAAAATCAGATCGATCGAATAACCAGCGGGGAGAAAATTTAACGGATAAATTATAAAAACATTCTGGAATCAGGCAATATATTCCTAAAAAATATGTCAGGATATAGAGTGAGCAGTCAACCAGAAGTTTGAGCATAATGAAAAACCTGTCTCAACCGCCTCAATTAGCTAGGAGGTTAAAACCATAAACGATTATCTGGGGAGATAAATACCGACTCAACATGGGAAGTGGAAATCTTTCTCAACGGGTAATTTACGCGGTCAACCTAATAGAGAAGCATTACCCGATCGCGACCCATAGAATCCCTTATTTCGAGCGAAACAAAGGACTAAATTAGCTATGCAATCTAAAGAAGTGAAAAGTGAAGCGGCCAAAGCCAAAAAAAGCCCATCAGACCATCCTAGCGGGGATAAACGCTTCAAAGTGCTAGACATGACGATGAAGCGGAATCAATATCGTCAAGATGCGTTGATTGAGGTATTGCATAAAGCTCAAGAAGCTTTTGGCTACCTAGAAGAAGATGTATTGCTCTATGTAGCAAGAGGTCTGAAACTGCCCCTGAGTCGTGTATATGGCGTGGCGACCTTTTACCATCTCTTCACCCTGAAACCCAGTGGGGCGCATACTTGCGTCGTTTGCTTGGGCACTGCTTGTTATGTCAAAGGTGGGGGTGAAATTGTCAAAGAAATTGAGCAGAAATTCGGCATTCGCCCCGGTGAAACAACCCCCGATGGCCAGGTATCGGTGATGGCCGCCCGGTGTATTGGGGCTTGTGGCATTGCCCCGGCGGTGGTTTTTGACGGCACAGTGGCGAGTAAACAAACTCCAGAAGTGGTGGTGAATCGACTGGCGCAATACCAGAAAACTGAATGATAGAAAGAACATCACCTCCTGAATTTTGCCGAGGAATTGAAACAGAGGAGTAAGTAATATGGATTTAATTGAACTGCGTGAAATAGCCGCTAAAGAACGGGCAAGACAGAAGAACATTCGGGTACATTGCTGTACATCGACGGGTTGCCAAGCGTCTAATTCAGTGGAACTGAAGAAAAATCTGGAAACCGCCGCCACCGAAGCGGGCTTAGATGCGACGGTGGAAGTGGTCGGGGTTGGCTGCATGGGCTTTTGCGGTCGCGGGCCATTAGTCCAAATTGACCCAGACAATATTTTGTATGAAGAGGTGAAGCCAGAACAAGCCACCCTGATTATTGACGCCCTGAAAAACAATACGGAAGCAGACTTGCTTAAAGGCGACCCGAATCACCCATTTTTTAGCCGTCAAGTTCAGATTGTCAGAGAAAATAGCGGCAAAATTGACCCAGAACGGATTGAAGAATATATTGCCGTGGGTGGTTATGAGTCTTTATATAAGGTGATCCATGACATGAGTCCTGCGGAAGTGGTGCAGGAAATTACCAAGAGTGGATTGCGCGGACGTGGGGGCGGGGGTTTTCCCACGGGTCTGAAGTGGGCAACGGTGGCGAAGATGCCCGGAGATCAGAAATATGTGGTCTGCAATGGAGATGAAGGCGACCCTGGTGCGTTTATGGATCGCAGTGTCCTAGAAAGTGACCCCCATTTGGTCATCGAAGGGATGGCGATCGCCGGTTATGCTTTGGGTGCCAACCACGGGTTTATCTATGTGCGGGCGGAATATCCCCTGGCGATCAAACGCTTAGAAAAAGCCATTCAACAAGGCAAGAAATATGGTGTCCTAGGCAGTCAAATCTTTGGCTCACCGTTTGACTTCAAAATTGATATTCGCATGGGGGCGGGAGCCTTTGTCTGTGGGGAAGAAACCGCTCTGATCGCCTCCGTGGAAGGCGAACGGGGCAATCCTCGTCCTCGTCCTCCCTACCCGGCCCAGTCAGGACTATGGGAATGTCCCACCCTGATTAACAACGTGGAAACCTTTGCCAATATTGCCACGATTATTAATAAAGGGGCCGAGTGGTATGCCAGCATTGGCACCGAAAAGAGCAAAGGCACGAAAATTTTCGCCCTCACGGGCAAAATCCGCAACAATGGCCTGATTGAAGTGCCGATGGGGATTACCCTGCGGGAAATTGTGGAAGAAATGGGCGGCGGCGTTCCCAATGGCAGCGTCAAAGCGGTGCAAACCGGCGGCCCTTCCGGTGGTTGTATTCCGGCTCATTTGCTCGATACGCCCGTGGATTACGATTCCCTGACCAAACTGGGTTCGATGATGGGTTCCGGCGGTATGGTGGTCATGGATCAAAACACCAACATGGTAGACGTGGCGCAATTCTATATGGAGTTCTGCCGGGAAGAATCCTGCGGTAAATGTATTCCTTGCCGTGCGGGTACAGTGCAAATGCACGAAGCCCTGACCAAAATCCTCAAGGGACAAGCAACTTTGGCAGATATCGAAAAATTAGAAGCCCTCTGCCTGATGGTCAAAGAAACCAGCTTGTGTGGACTGGGGATGAGCGCACCGAACCCGATCCTCAGTACCCTCCGCTATTTCCGCGATGAGTATTTAGTGCTGCTTCAGGACAGTCCTAATGGAAAAGTGGCAGTGAGTTGTTAGTTATTGGCTGGTGGTTGTTGGTTGTTGGGTAGGGATTCTTTGGTTGGTGGGGGGAAACTGTACCAAATAACGAATAACGAATAACGAATCACTAACAACAAATAACCAACAACAATTAACCAATAACAAATAAAAGGAGAAATTAGGTCTTATGTCAGTTATCACTTTAACGATCAATGGTGAGATGGTCAGCGCTCGCGAGGGGGAAACAGTCCTACAAGTAGCGCGAGAGACCGGGATTCGGATTCCCACGTTGTGTCACTTGGAAGGTATCACCGATGTGGGCGCTTGTCGGGTTTGTTTGGTGGAAGTGGAAGGGATCCCCAAGTTGTTGCCCGCTTGTACCACCCAGCCCACGGAAGGGATGGTGATCCATACAAATAGTCCGAAGCTTCAAGAATATCGGCGCATGATTTTGGAGTTGCTGTTTGCGGAAGGCAACCATGTTTGTGCGGTTTGTGTGGCGAATGGCAATTGTGAGTTGCAAGATTTGGCGATCGAAGTGGGGATGGATCACAGCCGCTTTGAGTACCGTTTCCCCAAACGGGACGTGGATATGTCTCATGCTCAGTTTGGCATCGACCACAACCGCTGCATTATGTGTACACGGTGCGTGCGGGTGTGCGATGAAATTGAAGGGGCGCACGTTTGGGATGTGGCAAATCGTGGCGGCAATTCACGTCTGATTACGGGATTGAATCAACCTTGGGGTGAGGTAGATGCTTGTACTTCCTGCGGTAAGTGCGTGGAAGCTTGCCCCACGGGGTCGATTTTCCGTAAGGGTTCTACCACAGGAGAAATGACCCACGATCGCGACAAACTCGAATTTTTGGTCAACGCACGGGAGAATAAGCAATGGACAAGATAAGATTTGCTACGGTTTGGCTGGCTGGCTGTTCCGGCTGTCATATGTCTTTTCTAGACTTGGATGAGTGGCTGTTTGAAGTCGCCAAATATGTAGATGTGGTGTACAGCCCGGTGGGGTCTGATATCAAAGAATATCCCGAAAACGTTGATGTTTGTTTGGTGGAAGGCGCTGTTGCCAATGAAGATAATTTGGAACTACTCAAGTTAGTTCGAGAACGTACTAAGTTCCTGATTTCTTTTGGGGATTGTGCGGTGACGGCGAATGTGCCCGCGATGCGGAATATGTTGGGTTCCGCTGAACCTGTGTTGAAACGGGGTTATCTGGAATTGGGCGATATTACGCCACAGTTGCCCGATGAACCGGGGATTGTGCCAGAGTTACTTGACCGGGTGAGTCCGGTACATGAGGTGGTGTCGGTAGATTTGTATTTGCCCGGTTGTCCCCCGGATGCGGCTCGGATTAAAGCGGCGATCGCACCACTCCTGAATGGCGAAAAACCCGTGATGGCAGGACGAGAAATGATTAAGTTTGGTTAAAAATTTGGTTAGGGGTTATTGGTTATTTGTTATTTTTGATGCAAAAGTGCCAATCACAAACCACCAATAACCACTAACAAATAACCAGTTAAAAATCACAAGAATTCAGGCAAGTTATTATGGCGAAAACAGTAGTAATTGATCCGGTGACGCGGATTGAAGGTCACGCAAAAATATCGATTTTTCTAGATGATGCCGGTGAAGTCGATGATGTTCGATTTCATGTGGTCGAATATCGCGGTTTTGAGAAGTTCTGCGAAGGTAGACCTTTTACAGAAATGGCTGGGATTACCGCTCGGATTTGCGGAATTTGTCCAGTAAGTCATTTGTTGGCAGCGGCAAAAACTGGGGATAAAATTCTGGCGGTGAAGGTGCCGGTAGCTGCGGAAAAATTGCGGCGCATGATGAATTTGGCCCAGTTTACCCAATCTCATGCTTTGTCGTTTTTCCACTTAAGTAGTCCTGACTTTTTGTTAGGATGGGATAGCGATCCTGCGACCCGAAATGTGTTTGGTTTGATGGCGGCAGACCCGGATTTAGCCAGGGCAGGGATTCGTTTGCGGCAGTTTGGCCAAACGATTATTGAGTTGCTGGGGGCGAAAAAGATTCACGCTGCTTGGGCGGTTCCCGGTGGGGTGCGATCGCCTCTGAATGACGAAAAATGCCAGTGGATTCGCGATCGCCTACCAGAATCTTTCGCGACCATTGAAACAGCTTTGAGTTTGTTTAAGCGTCTTTTAGATCAACTGACCACAGAAGTAGCAGAGTTTGGTAATTTCCCCTCCCTATTTATGGGATTAGTGGGCAAAAATGGCGAATGGGAACATTATGGCGGTCATCTGCGCTTTACCGATAGTCAAGGCAATATTGTGGCCGATAATTTGAGTGAAGATAATTATCGGGACTTTATCGGTGAGTCCGTGGAAAAATGGTCTTATCTGAAATTCCCCTATTACAAACCTTTGGGTTATCCTGATGGGATTTATCGGGTTGGGCCTTTGGCGCGGGTGAATATTTGCTCTAATTTTGGTACTCCTCTCGCCGATCGCGAGTTACAAGAATTCCGCGATCGGGCTGGTGGTGTGGCGACTTCTTCCTTCTTCTATCACTATGCCCGGTTGCTAGAAATCGTCGCTTCGTTAGAGAAAATTGAACAGCTAGTTAACGATCCCGATGTGGTTTCTAGCCGAGTTCGGGCTACGGGTGGAGTGAATGAATTGGATGCGATCGGGGTCAGCGAAGCCCCACGGGGTACTTTATTCCATCATTACCAAGTAGATGAAAATGGTTTGCTGCAAAAAGTCAACCTGATTGTTGCCACCGGCAATAATAACTTGGCGATGAATAAAACCGTGGCCCAAATTGCCAAGCATTATATTCACGGGAATGACATTCCTGAAGAAATGCTCAACCGCGTAGAAGCGGGGATTCGTTGCTACGATCCTTGCTTGAGTTGTTCCACCCACGCTGCCGGACAAATGCCTCTGCATATCGAATTAGTTGGGGCAAATGGCCAAGTTTTGGATCGAGTTTTGCGCGATTAATCTCAGCAACCCGGTTTCTTGAAGCAACCCGGTTTCTTGAAGAAACCGGGTTTATTTGTCCGCTAACTTTTATATAACTATTACACTATATAGTTGTATGACTTAACAAAAATACTTATACTGAACTAGGAACGGCTAAAGTCACGGCTTCACCGACCACCCACAAGATATTCCTAAACCAGAAGACAAAAACCTATGGAAACATTGCCTTCACTACAAATTGGTCAACATATCGCCCGTTATCCCATCATCCAGGGGGGAATGGGGATCCGCATTTCGGGATCGCATCTGGCCGCTGCCGTTGCCAATGCGGGAGGAGTCGGCGTCGTCTCCGGGGTGGGATTAGGGTTAAATTCGCCCTACTTTGACCCCAACGAAAGCAACCCTCGGATCAGACGAGAACAGTTTTTTGAGGCCAATCGATTGGCGTTGATTGACGAACTGCAAACCGCCCGCCAACTGAGTCCCGATGGGATTATCGGCGTCAACGTGATGGTGGTGGCTAGAGATTATGAAACTCTAGTTCGCACTTCGGCGGAACAGGGGGTAAACCTGATTATTTCCGGCGCCGGTTTGCCCCCGAACCCCCACAAGATTAGCTTAAAAAGAGGGGTTGGGGGTATATTCCTAGGGATGCCACCACTCTAATCATAAGTGCAAATTATCAGACTGATGAGAATAAATATTTATTAAACCCCTTTACAAAGCTTAACAATCGGGTTAATCTAAAAACATCATCCGAACATTGAAAACTACATAGCACTCATAAAGCAAATGACTACTACTCTGCAACAACGCGAGAGCGCCTCTTTGTGGCAGCGCTTCTGCTCCTGGGTCACGAGCACCGACAACCGCCTGTATGTGGGCTGGTTCGGCGTCCTGATGATCCCCACCTTGTTGACCGCAACCATCTGCTACATCATTGCTTTCGTCGCTGCTCCTCCAGTGGACATCGACGGGATCCGCGAACCCGTGGCTGGTTCCTTACTGTTAGGCAACAACATCATCTCTGGTGCCGTTGTTCCTTCCAGCAATGCGATCGGTCTGCACTTCTACCCCATTTGGGAAGCTGCTTCTCTCGATGAGTGGCTGTACAATGGTGGCCCATACCAGTTAGTGATTTTCCACTTCCTGATCGGCATCTTCTGCTACATGGGTCGTGAGTGGGAATTATCCTACCGCTTGGGTATGCGTCCTTGGATCTGCGTCGCTTACAGCGCTCCTGTGGCTGCTGCCAGCGCCGTGTTCCTGATCTACCCCATCGGTCAAGGTTCTTTCTCCGATGGTATGCCTCTGGGTATCTCTGGAACCTTCAACTTTATGTTGGTATTCCAAGCTGAACACAACATCCTGATGCACCCCTTCCATATGTTAGGTGTGGCCGGTGTGTTCGGTGGCGCTCTGTTCTCCGCTATGCACGGTTCTTTGGTGACTTCTTCTTTGGTTCGTGAAACCACCGAAGTTGAATCTCAAAACTAT
Organism: Planktothricoides raciborskii GIHE-MW2; assembly: GCF_040564635.1. Taxonomy (NCBI): domain Bacteria; kingdom Bacillati; phylum Cyanobacteriota; class Cyanophyceae; order Oscillatoriales; family Oscillatoriaceae; genus Planktothricoides; species Planktothricoides raciborskii. Next base: position 2,793,141 of record NZ_CP159837.1, on the reverse strand, counting down.
GGTTACAAGTTCGGTCAAGAAGAAGAAACCTACAACATCGTTGCCGCTCACGGTTACTTTGGTCGTTTAATCTTCCAATATGCTTCCTTCAACAACAGCCGCTCTCTGCACTTCTTCTTGGGTGCATGGCCTGTTATCGGTATCTGGTTCACCGCTCTGGGTGTGTCCACGATGGCCTTCAACCTGAACGGTTTCAACTTCAACCAATCTATCGTTGACTCTCAAGGTCGCGTAATCAATACTTGGGCTGACGTGATCAACCGCGCTAACTTGGGTATGGAAGTGATGCACGAGCGCAACGCTCACAACTTCCCCTTAGATTTGGCTGCTGGTGAAGCTGCTCCTGTGGCTTTGAGTGCTCCTCAAATCAATGGCTAATTCTTAGCTAACTAAATAAATAAAAAACGCTCTCCTGACAAGGGGGGCGTTTTTTGTTGTTTAAATATTGTGAAGGGCTATTTTTACCACTTTCGACACGAAGAACACAAAGGAAATCAAGAATCATCTTTGTGTTCTTTGTGTCTTGGTGGTTATTAAAATTTCATAATGATTTGAGGATGTATTAAATACAGGATTTAGCAGAAAGCGCGATCGCCCTCCTGTGGTCACTTTTTCGACTAAGCCCCGTCTGCCTAAAGATTGCATGGCTTCGGTTAATTCTGATTTGGCAAATTCCCGTAATCCAGATGCTTGAGAAATATCTACCGATTCATATTCTGAAAACGTGGATATGACTTTTTTTTCTAACTCCGATAAACGGTCTAAGTGAGATTCGAGAATGGGGGATAAGTCGCCGATAAATATCTCCTCTTGGTCGGCTAAAAATAAGGAAACGCTACCATCAAATAGTTCTAATATCGTTGAGGCGATGATATTTAACCAGGTGGGATGACCTTGGTATAGGTTGATTAATTCTGGCCATTTTTCTGAATCGGTTAATCCGTGTTCTTTCAAAATTTCTTCAGCATCCGCTGATAATCCTTTCAAGTTTAAGGTGCGGGTGGATTGTTTTTCGCCTTGTAAAGTGACGAGTTCTCTGGGTTTTTCCCAACTCAGGAGAATGACGCAACTTTGATGATGGTTTTTGGCGATTTGTTGCCAAAATTGGCCATAGTCTTTATGTTCGGTTAAGTATTGACCGGCAAGGAACCCGCTTTGAAACAGATTTTGCAGGTCATCGAGGATGACTAAACAGCGCGAGTTACGAAAGTAATCAATTATTGTGGGTAATGGGGGCTGTTGTGACTGGGCAAAAAATTGTTGCAGTTGGTTTTTTAGGCAGGAAAGGGTGGGAGTTTCTGTGAGACTTTTCCAAATAATATAGTCAAATTCAGGCTTGATTTGTTCGATGAGTTGCCTGGTTAGTAAGCTTTTGCCAATGCCACTTAATCCATAGATGGTGATTAAGCGGATCTGGTCTTTTAAGATCCACTGTTTGAGGGTATTTATTTCGGTGGTGCGGTTGTAAAATTCGCTGAGGTCTGGGGCGTCGGTTAAGTCAATAATGGGTGAGGAATTTTGGGTGGGGGAAGAGTTAGGAGAAGAGTCGGGGGAAGATTCAGGAGAAGAGGGCGATCGGGTTTCCAATTCTTTAACAGGATGTAAACCTTCCCCCCAAAGATGAATACTTCCCTCATTAATCTGTACACAGTAACCAAAATTTGCTCCTTGAGAAACCCGATGTTTTTTTTCTACCTTAGAACGAAAATTATATTTCTTCAGGTCTTCTCCTAACTCATCCCGCAGCTTATCCCATAACTTAGCGGCTTCTTTCTTAACGTGAGATACACGACAATTATTATATTCTTTAGCAATTTGAGCATATTTTTTTCCTGACCACACACCCTTGAGTATGGCTTCCTCTATCGGCTTGAGAGGTTCGCCTGTTTTCTCAAGGATCAGCTTTTCAGCCCACTCTAACACTTCTTCAATATTTTTCATCAGTAAAAATACAGAGACTTAATCTTAAAGCAAGAACTATATCCTACCAAATCCTACTTTGTCAATCACCGGGAACCAAATCCTACCAAATCCTACTAAATTTTTTCAGGGTACTGGGAAAAATTGGGTACTAAATCCAACCAAATTCTATGGTTTTAAGTGGCTGATTTATCTAACTAGAATTTATATTGAATAAACCAAGACCAACCAAATTACACGATTGTTACCATGAAAAAGTTATTAATGGCAACAGGCACGGCCATTTTATTCTCTAATATGGCGATCGCTCCTGCTTTTGCGGATTCTTTATCATCAGAAATTGAACCGGAGACACAATATCAAATTGTACTACCGGAAGGGGAAATGATGACCGATGCTGAACTCGCAGAAGTTGAAGGCGAGTGGGTGCATATTGCTGTAGGTGCTGGATTTGGCGCTGCCGCAGGTTATGCTACCAACGGTTTCAACAATTTGCGGAATAGACAATCTTGGAATCAAGGTTGGCGTGGCGCAACAGTAGGAGGAGCAGTTGCAGGCGGTTGTCGCGCTGGAACTGGCAATCTTATGGGTTGTGGATTAGCTGGTAGTGCAGCAGCATACGGAGCAAACAGAGCGTTCGGTTGGTAACAATTCCCAAGTCGCTCAATTAGCTTAATGTCACCCTGCAAAATCTTATCAAATTGCAGGGTGATATTTTGATAAACATATAGTATTATTCAATAATTTATCAATATATTTTTGACATTAATTTAATCCAAAAAGTTATGTAATGTTTTTTAAAAATTTGTTGGTAAACTTGATATTGTTTTTGTTAATTTTATCTCACAAAGTAGCATTGGCGAATTCAATAACACCTTACCGGACTCTTCGCTATGAGGGAGTAATCGGACAGACCAGCTATTACACCTGTGGTGCTGCGGCTGTTGCCACCTTATTGACTCACTACTACGATCGCCCAACTACAGAGGCAGAAATTTTAGAACTATCAGAAAAAGCAATGGAAGGAAGCGGTAAAAGTCCAGAAGAAAGAGGAATCACCGCTTTAGCATTAATAGAGGCTTTAGGCGATCGCGACATTCAAGCTAGGGGAATGCGACTAACCCTTACATCCTTAGCCGAATATTTTGGTAACGGTGGACTGCCGGTAGTTCTGCACGTCACCAAACCTCAAATGCACTATGTTTTAGCCGTCGGCATGGTAGGAGATTGGATCATTTTAGCGGATCCATCATGGGGACGACGCATTCAACCCCTTGATGATTTAGTCAATAAACAAGGTTTTAGTGGTGTAACACTTGTACCAATTCCACCGGAAAACTTAATTTTTACTGCCAAAGAAAAACAAAGCGAAACTCTAAGCTGGGCAGAGTCCCGTTTAACAACACTCAACTCGCTGAGAAGGAAATTATGAACAAGGGACTGTTGATTTTGCCGATCGCTTTGTTAATCTCTCAGCCCGCAGTTGCTCAAGTTCCCATTGACCCATTGCGACTACCAGAAGAAGAAACGGGAGGCTACATCTATACTTTCAGCATCAATTATATCCCTGATGGAAGAGAAGGATTTGATTTTGATCCAGAGGGGAATCCGTTTAATTTTGAAACCTTTAATCAATTGATTAACTTTTCGGGATCTGGAAGCTACAGTTTTAGCCCCTATGTAAGTATTTCCGCCAACGTTACCCCTAGTTGGTTCATTTCTAAGGAAAAAAGAGATTTTGGCGATCGCACTGAAACGAGAACAGAAACTAACACGGACATTACCAGTGATTTATCTCTAGAATACCGTCCTTCTCCTGGCTCTACTATAGATCCTCGTTTTTCCGTCGGTGTTGCATACCCTTGGACAATGACCGTTCAAAGTCAAGCTAGTTTAATCAGAGATCCTGTAATTATCTTAGCTTCTTTAGGATATTCTCAATCGTTAGAGTCTGATAACCATAGCTTAAATTTTGGCATCGGATCCGGGTTTGTCGCCAATGATAGAGTTAGTTTCAGTGGGTATGCCAGCTACAGCATTCCCATCGGTGAAACTAATTTGCCTGCCACTTCTTTGTCCTTCCGTACTGGCTACAATTTGGACGATCGAGGAAATCAGGATATTGGACTACGCACCACTCTGAGTATGCGGGGTGGAGATACCAGATTAGGAATCAGCATTGAATGGGGAGGTCGAGGAATTATTAGCAGCAAACGGCAAATTCCTGAAGAGGAGAATACTACATCTCTTATTCCTTCTAATTCTATTAATGATGTCTTACCTAATTATTACTTAAAATAGCAATTATTGTTTTAGCGCATCTATACCCAAAGAAACCGGTTTTTTTTTGGAAAAAACCCGGTTTCTGGTTTTCTCATTACGCCATTAACGATCATTCATGCCAAAACCCGCGATTGAGCAATTTATCTGTCACCAATCGCCCTAACTTGATAACTAAATAAAGAAACAACCGCGAGCGTTTTTCCTGTGAGTCTCATAAATTCTACTTCATAGCCCAAACCTTATTGATCGACTAAAACAACCGTGCCAATATCGCCCGTTTTTAAATCATATTCAGGTAAATCTGCGGTTAAAAAAACTCGGTCTAATTCACTAATCATTTTACTTAATTTAAATAATTTTATTCGAGTGGATATGCACTGACCAGTCTAGGGGTATCATCTCCGGTAGAAATAAACCAAATAGAACGCACTTACGGGTTTCTGCCATCTGGCGTTATGACTCTATCTTCAATAACATACCTTGTCCCGAACAGCCTTCTTCCGCTTCCTTAAGCACCTGATGATACTCAGCTTCAACCGTAGGGCGATTGGTATCAATGGATATGTTTGTCATCATTTTTACCCAAAAATTTGTTTGCTGAAAGTCATTTATATTTTAATACCATATATTTTAATCCAAAAAATTAAGCTGTAGCAAATTCTGTCAAAGGCCGTTTACTGGGATGATGAAAAGCTAAAAGAATATCACTTTGAGGAATTCCCGCAAACAGTAAATCATCCACTATACATAAATTGGTTAAATCTTGTTCCAACCACAGCTATCTTTAATTTTCATATATATGATAATATGCTGTACTACCTTTGTATCATACCAGCCAAAGCGAAACCAAAGGTATTCATCTCTAATTTCATCCAAGGCTAGGCGATCGCTTACTTCATATTCAGGAGTTTTCTTGCCTTGATTAACCTTCATCTCATAATATTCGGTCAATATTTGTTTGACGATCGGGCGGTAATTTTCTAAATTATCTACCCTTATTTATCCTCAAACTCTACCTCTATAATTTGCTGCACCACTTCCAGCAAAGGCGTTGTTTTAGTTTCCACAATATCCCAGAGGGTTTCATCTTCTAAGCTAAAGTAAGCGTGAGCCAAAATATCGCGCAATCCTGCAATTTTGCGCCATGCAACTTCTGGATATTGCGATCGCATTTATTGAGGAATATTTTTAACCGCTTCTCCGATAATCTGTAAATTCCGTACAACCGCATCATAAGTACGATCATCAGCTTGGAAGTCTTCAAAATTCATTCCTTGGGTGTATCGCCTAACTTTAACGCAAGAAGTGAGAATATCTTCTAAATACAGCCGAATACTACGCGACATCAATTGCCTCCTGTTCTACTGTAGAAAGAATCAGGGGTTTCAGCATTAATCTACTCACCAAATCAACCCGCGTCCCTAGACGATCTTCTAAATAAAATTTGACATCCATATAACGATCGAATGTCACCAGCCCGTCAAATTCTACTAAAATATCCACATCACTGTCTGGTCTGGCTTCATCCCTAGCGACAGAGCCAAATATCGCCAGCGATTTTACGCCAAACTCTTTTAATACCTGCTGGTGTTGTATCAAAATTCGCAATACCTCATCCCGCTGCATGATTGATTACTCTCCAAGGATTCTCCATCATCAAAAATCTAGTCCGTCGGCGGCATGGGGGGTTACCAGTCCGGATCCACAACGGTTTCGGGGTTATAGGCTGTGAGCGCTACGGACATTTTCGGCTCCCTACGGTTGGTAGTTCTTGTTGATGATTATATCCCTTGAGGCAAATAGCTGGCAGCCTTATCCCACGGGCATTGGAGCGGTTTTGCCCCTATGAGGAAATCAATGATAACCATAACTTATCAGACTGATGAGAATAAATATTTATTAAACCCCTTTACAAAGCTTAACAATCCGGTTAATCTATAAACATCATCCGAACATTGAAAACTACATAGCACTCATAAAGCACATGACTACTACTCTGCAACAACGCGAAAGCGCTTCTCTGTGGCAGCGCTTCTGTTCTTGGGTCACGAGCACCGATAACCGCCTGTATGTGGGCTGGTTCGGCGTCCTGATGATCCCCACCCTTCTGACCGCAACCATCTGCTACATCATTGCTTTCGTCGCTGCTCCTCCCGTGGACATCGACGGTATCCGTGAACCTGTGGCGGGTTCCTTACTGTTAGGCAACAACATCATCTCTGGTGCCGTTGTTCCTTCTTCTAACGCCATTGGCTTACACTTCTACCCCATTTGGGAAGCCGCTTCTCTCGATGAGTGGCTGTACAATGGTGGCCCATACCAGTTGGTGATTTTCCACTTCCTGATCGGCATCTTCTGCTACATGGGTCGTGAGTGGGAATTATCCTACCGCTTGGGTATGCGTCCTTGGATCTGCGTCGCTTACAGCGCTCCTGTGGCTGCTGCCAGCGCCGTGTTCCTGATCTACCCCATCGGTCAAGGTTCTTTCTCTGACGGTATGCCTCTGGGTATCTCTGGAACCTTCAACTTCATGTTGGTATTCCAAGCTGAACACAATATCCTGATGCACCCCTTCCATATGTTAGGTGTGGCCGGTGTGTTCGGTGGCGCTCTGTTCTCCGCCATGCACGGTTCTTTGGTAACCTCTTCCTTGGTTCGTGAAACCACCGAAGTTGAATCTCAAAACTATGGTTACAAGTTCGGTCAAGAAGAAGAAACCTACAACATCGTTGCCGCTCACGGTTACTTTGGTCGTTTGATCTTCCAATACGCTTCTTTCAACAACAGCCGCTCCTTGCACTTCTTCTTGGGTGCATGGCCGGTGATTGGGATCTGGTTCACCGCTCTGGGTGTGTCCACGATGGCCTTCAACCTGAACGGTTTCAACTTCAACCAATCTATCGTTGACTCTCAAGGTCGCGTCATCAATACCTGGGCTGATGTGATCAACCGCGCTAACTTGGGTATGGAAGTGATGCACGAGCGCAACGCTCACAACTTCCCCTTAGATTTGGCTGCTGGTGAAGCTGCTCCTGTGGCTTTGAGTGCTCCTCAAATCAATGGCTAATTCTTAGCTAATTTAACTAAATAAATAAAAAAACGCTCTCCTGAAAAGGGGGGCGTTTTTTTATTTTGGCAAGATTAGATAAAACTTATGTAAATAATTCGATTAGGCATATTTTCGGTGGATACAATTTGCCGGGGGATTTAGATTGAGATTCCGGCTGGTCAAAAATAATTTTATACTTTTATACTGAAATGATTGGTTTGCATCTCTCTAATTTCATCTATATATAGATATAGGATAAAATCTAGAATAAATTTTTTGGTTTTTTCCCCATATCCTGCAATCCAAAATCTTTCGACAGTAGAAAGACTTTCTTTTTCAAATTGATTGCTTTCCACTTCACCCACTGGAGCGTTGACTTTCTGTCAATATCGCAATCATTAATTTGCCATAAATTCGCCATTCAGGTTGGAAACCCTGGGGTCTGCTGGGGTCAGTCACCGATGACCAAATCCCTAAAATAAATTCACCCCAAAGCCCAGCATTTATGGGCTTTGGGGTGAATTGACGCCGAATGGTACAGGTCGGCTATGAATAACTGGAAATTAAGGCTTTGGACTGACTTAATGAGGTGTCTTCTTTTAACTGGAGGCGATCGCATGGAATGGTATCAGCCAGCACCGCACCCGCCATACAACTGGTATGAATTTCTAACACTGCCTGACTTGGGGCTTCAAACATCAGCCGTTGGGCAGGAAATACCACTCGTTCAAAATACCAATTAGAGATATTGGTAATTCGGGCTACTTGAATTTGACTTGTGGGATTCACATAGCAGCATAAACGTTTATCAGCGCAGTTGGTGGGTATTGGGTCGATGATTTGAGCCATGTTTAAATAACCTCTTATTATATCAGGTGTCGCCTTACGGATTTCCTTGTCTGCCAGTTAAATATTAACATTTCGTTACATTATCCGATAAAATCTTTAGATTTTGTTAATATTTCTCATTTTTTAGGTGAGAATTTTGTCAGCATTGTCAGCATTCAGAACGGCAGACCGGATCTATCACGGTTGTTCAGCCGATGTAGACCCTACAAGGGGATCATAACCGACTCAACTAGAATGCATCATTAAATTTCGGTCAAAAAAACAGCCCTGGGACTTATTCTGCACCGTAGGGATGTAGCAACAAAATCGATGAACTGCTACTACGGTGCGGCTTTTGGCGGCGATTACCTACCCTACGGGAAGGCGGAACGCCTACGGGATAGCTTCGCTTCACGCCAAATTCTCCGAAGTCTGGTAAAAAAGTTACATAATATGAAGAACGTCAACATATATCACTCTGGATCGAATCAGAGTCAAAGATCATGGGACTACTTGGATTATTTGGAAAAAAACTGACTCTACCCACTAAGGAAAACGCTTTACCGGGGCGATCGCAGGCAATGCCCGTTCCTGAAAAGCATTTTGTGAACGGCAATCCCATGAAACCCCCTTATGCGGATGGGATGGAAACCGCCATGTTTGGCATGGGTTGCTTTTGGGGGGCAGAACGCAAATTCTGGCAGCAAAAGGGAATTTTTATTACAGCGGTTGGATATGCGGCTGGACTCACCCCAAATCCCACTTACCAAGAGGTCTGTACCGGGATGACGGGTCACAACGAGGTGGTCTATGTGGTGTTTGACCCCAAGGTGATTTCTTATGAAACCTTACTGAAAGTGTTTTGGGAAAATCACGACCCCACCCAAGGAATGCGTCAGGGTAATGACGTGGGCACCCAGTACCGTTCCGGCATTTATGTGTATTCCCCCGCACAACGGCAGCAAGCCGAACTCTCTCGTAACCTGTATCAACAAGCCCTCAGTCAAGCGGGTTATGGGGAAATTACCACAGAAATTCTGGATGCTCCAGAATTTTATTTTGCTGAAGAATATCATCAGCAATACCTGGCGAAAAATCCCAATGGCTATTGTGGATTAGGTGGCACCAAGGTGAGTTGTCCAGCAATGGTCACTTCTTTATAAAGGTAAGGCTACTGACCCCATCAAGTATTTCGCTGACCCGTCTAACCAGGATTTTGGAGTTGTCAAAACTCTCCGAAAGCCTGTGGCAAAGCTTGATTTATTACTTTTTCCTCTGCCTCTCAATGTCTTAAAATTTTTTACTTAAGATGCGAGTGCATTTCTCAACTGACTTTACAGATCAAAATCATTTTCCCAGCTAAAAGTATGTGTCCCTCATTTCCGAAAATTGCTAGCTAGTCCAAGTTGTCTTCTTGGGAACCATAAGTATAGCAAGTCGCGCTGGTCTATTTACAAATCCCGTAACTGAAACTGAGTCCAGGTGAGATGTTCATAAAAACAAAGTGTAACTAGACCAGCGCGAAGCGCTATACTTATCCCTTATCCCATCGTCGATTTCCTTCTATATTTATATACTTCTGGTAAATATTTATGCAGAAGTGTTGAATGTAAATAAAAAAGTGGTTAAAATAGCCACAATGATGTTCTAATAAGCGCGAAAAATTTAAATATTTAACTTTAAGCATGACTAAATATTCATTCTCTATGATTCTCAAAGACATCTTGAGAGACCTACCCAAAAATGACTATCCAGTATTAAAAAGCCGTCTATTTTTCGGGTGCTGGCTATCATTAGTAATGGATAACAGCTTAACCAGTATGCGCGATTTATTTAAAAGAATAAATAATAGGGGTTTTGGCGTAGATATCTCTACATTTTCCAAGGCAAGTTCTCACCGCGACTAAAAACATTTTCAACAAATTTATCAAAAATTAAATCGTAACTATTCAGGTGTCTGAAACACAGCCAGATCAAGGGTTTCAGAATTAATGTGAGGTCTAGACTAACAGATCATTCTCAATAAATACCAAAAAATAAGGGCTTTGGATTTTCTTGTTGATAATGGGTAAACAGGTAGAAAAATTTATAACCCATAATAAACGAGGCTTACAGCCGAACTATTACGACCTGAATGCTTACGTAAGCTTGATAGCTTATCTAATTTTACAGATTGTATCTATTCCCGAACAATGGGGAAATACACTATTAGATAAATTACGCTATTTACAATGTTGTATTTGTCAAAAAATTGGCGTTGCACACTTGTGGTATGCTAAGGATTAACATTAAAAGAAAACATGGCGATAATTTGTCCTGCATCCCAATCTACAAACATTAAGAAAAACGGCCATAAAAGAGGAAAACAAAATCATTATTGTAAGGATTCTGGTCGTCAATTTATTGATAGCTATTCTCCTAAAGGCTATCCAGATGATGTCAAGAAACATTGCCTTCATCTTTATGTTGAGGGAAATGGTCTTCGTCGCAACGATTAACTGGCGTTTGTCATAACACAGTTATTAATTGGATAAAAGCCGCCGCATTAAGCTTGCCAGAACAACCAGATTATCAGGAAATTCCCGAAGTGACTCAAATAGATGAATTACAGACTTATATAGGTAAAAAAAATCAAATCTGGCTGTCGAATGCGGTAAAGAAAGGGTTGGCAGTAATTTTAGCTTATGTAATAGGCGATCGTTCGGCGGCAACATTTGAACCATTATGGAAAATCCTTAAAGGATGGGAATCATTTTTTTATGTGACAGACGGTTATGTTGTTTATCCCCAATTTATTGACGAAGCCGCTCATATTATTAGTAAAACATATATGACTCGTGTGGAAGGGGAAAATACAAGACTAAGACATTACTTGGCTCGGTTACATAGAAAAACTCTGTGTTATTCTAAATCTCTCTTAATGTTGCAACTCTCAGTCAGATTAGTTATTTATTATTTAAGGCATAAAAATGTACCTATTCCATTGACTTACTCTAGAGAGCCATTGCCAACGCGGTCTCTATAGCATACCATCAGTGTGCAACGCCAGAAGAATGTCTTAGGCAGGAGCCACGCACCTACAACAGTAAACAACTGGCTAAAAAACTGGCGGCAGAACGGCAAGTTTACCTAAGTCCAGATCGCCTCAGACGGGTTCTAAAAAAAAGGGAATAATTTGGAAACGAACAAGAATCAGTCATAAAAGTAAGCAAGACCCAGAAGAAAAAAAGATAAAACAAGCCGATCTAGATATGCTGGAATTCGCCGCAGCAGCGGGAGAAATTGACTATCAAGTATTTAGACGAGTCGGGGTTTTGTTTATGGAGTTCAGTCGGTTATACCTATTTTCCGTCCAAGGAACAGAAACGTCAGGAACAAACGCCAAGACGAGGGAGAAGACTGAGCATTTTAGGAATAATGCAACCAAAAGTGAGCTTTAATTATGGCGTTGCCCATTCGTGGTATGCTAAGGATGAACATTAAAATAAAACATAGCGATGATTTGTCCTGTATGCCAATCTCAAAACATTAAGAAAAACGGCCATAAAAGAGAAAAACAAAATCATTATTGTAAAGATTGTGGTCGTCAATTTATTGATAGCTATTCTGTTAAAGGCTATCCAGATCATGTCAAGGAACATTGCCTTCATCTTTATGTTGAAGGTAATGGTCTTCGTCGCATAGAACGATTAACTGGTGTTTGTCATAACACAGTTATTAATTGGATAAAAGCAGCCGCATTAAGCTTGCCAGAGCAACCAGATTATCAGGAAATTCCCTCAGTCACTCAAATAGATGAATTACAGACTTATATAGGTAAAAAAAAATAAAATCTGGCTGTGGACTGCCGTCAACAAAGGGGTAGCCGGAATTTTAGCTTATGTAATAGGAGATCGTTCGGCGGCAACATTTAAACCATTATGGAAAATTCTTAAAGGATGGGAATCATTTTTTTATGTGACAGATGGTTATGTTGTTTATCCCCAATTTATTGACGAGGCCGATCATATTATTAGTAAAACATACATGACTCGTGTGGAAGGGGAAAATACAAGACTAAGACATTACTTGGCTCGGTTACATAGAAAAACTCTAAGAAGATTCTAAATCTCTCTTAATGTTGCAACTCTCAGTCAGATTAGTTATTTATTATTTAAGGCATAAAAATGTACCTATTCCATTGACTTACTCTAGAGAGCCATTGCCAACCCGGTCTCTATAGCATACCACCAGTGTGCAACGCCATTCTTCTACATAAGCTATATCAGCCTCTTTCCACTTCGGTTTGTTTCCGCGCCCCGGTTTGTCCCACAGTCCCCCTAGTCCCTTCTTCTCCCAACGATGCAGTGTGTCCCTGACTCTCTCAACAGACCAGTTAAAGTGACTCGCAATCTTTTCAACATACCATCCATCAGCATTCAACCGGACAACGGAGGCTCTATCTTTTACCCTTTGAGGTAGAGTGGTTGCCTTTCTAAGTTCAAACAAGGTTCGATCTTCTTCCGGGGTCAGAAATACTCTCAGACGAGCGCCCATAATTTTTTCCTCCAACGAGCTGACTGGTCTTTACTTATCTTTACATACTTTTGATTTTTTGTACCTACCTAATTAGTTATGTTCATTGGTTTGAGGAGATGACGTTTTTTTGAAAAATTTATGCTTCAAAGACATAAGTGTAAATTACAATGTAAACTTTTGTATCGAAATTCAACATTTCTGATATTTATGGTTGAATTAATTTTATCTAATAACTTGACATTTGATAGGCTCTTTAAGAGCCTATCAAATGTCAACACGGCATACAACCATCAACCCATTCATTACAATCAAGGGGTAAAAGATGACAGAAAATGTGAATTCTAATGGGCAGACGCTAGCGGAACAGTCGAGCCTGAGTACTCGGGCAGCGAAGCAGTTGGCCACAACCACCAAGACCGCTCCGCAGATGCAGGGCATCACCTCACGCTGGATCAGCAGCCTGCTGCCTTGGGTGCATCTGCGCGGCGGCTCTTATCGCGTCAACCGCCGCTTGACCTATGCGCTGGGTGATGGTCGCGTCACCTTTACGAACGTCGGGTCAACGATTCAGGTAATTCCCCAGGAGCTGCGCGAGCTGGCCTTTCTGCGCGACTTTGAAGACGAAACCGTCTTGAACGCGTTGGCCGACCGCTTTGTGCAGCAGGAGTTTCAACCCGGTGACATCCTGGTAGAGAAGGGAACCCCCGCCGACCAGATTGTGCTGATTGCTCACGGCAAAGTGAGCAAGATCGGTACGGGCAAGTATGGCGATGAGGTGGAATTGGGTGTGTTGATCGATGGCGACCACTTTACCTATCAGGCCATTCTTGAATCCGAAGATGTATGGGACTTCACCATCAAGGCGCTCACGCGCTGTACGGTCTTGGCGCTGACACAAAACTCTTTTGAAGAACTGGTCAACTCCTCAGAATCGCTTCAGGCGCACATCGAGGCGTTTCAAGCCCAACCCCCCAAGGACCAGGATCGGTACGGTCAGGCCGCCATCGATCTGGCCGCTGGCCACAGCGGCGAACCCGTGCTGCCCACGACCTTTGTCGATTACGAGACCTCTCCGCGTGAATACGAGTTGAGCCTGGTGCAGACGGTGCTGCGTGTTCACACCCGCGTTGCCGATCTCTACAACGATCCGATGAACCAGATTGCAGAACAACTCAAGCTAACGGTGCACGAGTTGCGCGAGCGCCAGGAGTACGAGTTGGTCAACAACCAAGAGTTCGGCCTGTTGCACAACGCCGACCTCAGCCAGCGCTTCTCCACCCGCAATGGCCCGCCCACGCCAGATGATTTTGATGAGCTGATCACCCGCCGCCGCAATGCCCAGTACATTTTTGCCCACCCGCGTGCCATTGCCGCCTTTGGCCGCGAGTGCAGCAAGCTGGGTCTCTACCCCGACAGCCATGATATGGGGGGCGAACGAGTCATGGCGTGGCGCAACATCCCGATTTTGCCCTGCAACAAGATTCCCATCAGCAACACCCAGACCACTTCCGTGATCGTTGTCCGTACCGGTGAGGACAATCAAGGTCTGATCGGTCTTCGACCCGCAGAGTTGCCCGATCAGCACGAGCCGGGGTTGAACGTGCGCTTTATGGGCATCAACGAGAAAGGCATCATCTCCTATCTCGTCAGCAACTACTTCTCCGCTGCCATCCTCGTACCCGATGCCGTCGGCGTGCTCGAAGATGTCGAGCTAGGACGCTAGTAAATCCCGGCAGAGGTACCTGAACAGTCAACTGTCAGCATCTTCACCATACACTCATTGAAACACCTATTGAGAAGTAACGCATTCTATAGCCATGCCCCAAAATATCACTGCCGACAATGTTTTGCGTAACGAATATCAAAAGTCGGTTGCCAACTATTGGAACCAAGAAAAAAATCCCGTTAATCTGCTGCTAGGCGACGTTGACGGCTATTACCACCACCACTACGGGATCGGCGATGTCGATTGGTCGGTGTTGGAGGCCCCCGAAGGTGAGCGCGACGATCGGATTATTCGCGAGTTGCACCGGCTCGAACACGCCCAGGCTGCGTTCCTGCTCGATCATCTGGGCGACGTCAAGCCTGATGACCGCGTGATGGACGGCGGTTCCGGTCGCGGCGGCACCAGCTTCATGGTCAATGAACGCTTTGGTTGTCAGGTCGATGGAGTGTCAATCTCAGAATCTCAGGTCGAGTTTGCCAACGACCAGGCGGCGCAGCGCGGCGTGACCGAAAAGGTCAAGTTCCACTTTCGCAATATGCTGGATACAGGCTTCGAGACGGGAGCCATGCGTAGCATTTGGACGAATGAGACCACCATGTATGTAGATTTGTTCAAGCTGTTCGCCGAGTTTGCACGCCTGTTGCAGGATGGTGGTCGCTACGCCTGCATCACGGGTTGCTACAACGACGTTACGGGGGGGCGCTCGCGGGCGGTCAGCCAAATCGATGCCCATTACATCTGTAACATCCATCCGCGCAGTCAATATTTCAAGGCACTGGCAGCGAACAACCTCGTCCCGATTACCGTCACCGACCTGACTCCCCTAACGATTCCCTACTGGGAACTGCGGGCCAAGTCTTCGCTCGTCACCGGGGTCGAGGATTACTTCCTTACGGCATACAAAGAGGGCAGCTTCCACTACCTGCTCATCGTCGCCGATCGGATCATTCGCTAAGGCTTATCCAAAACACAAATCGCATCATAGTGTGGTGCGTAGCGCGCATACCGCACACGCACCACACACCACCACTCTGATACAGGGATAAGACGATGAAAGATACCAACCTGGATAATACGAGTACCCCATTTTTATTCGGTCCGACTGGCCTCGGTACATCCGCCGCTCGCTTTGTGAGCGAGCTAGCCAAGGCTGCTCGTGCCGGTAACCTGGAACCACGGCTGCCCCAGGCAGACCTCGCCCCGGCGGGGGACCTCGATCCGGCCTATGCAGAGAGAGCCTGGGGCGATGGGACTGCCTCGCCGCTCTACTGCCCCATTACCGAGCGATTCAACGAGCCGCTGGCGGACGAGGTAGACGATCGGCTGGCGGCCTGGGCACTAGAGTGCGGGTTCGATGAGGACGAGGTGGAGAAGATTCGTAAGGTACGGTTCGGACGGCTGGTTATGCTGGCCCACCCGGACTGCGACGACCCAGATCGGCTGTTGATCGGTGCCAAGCTGAACATGGCCTGGTGGGCTGCCGACGACTACTACGCCGACGACAGCGATCTCGGTGCGGATCCAATGTTGCTGCCCCCACGTCTCGTCTTGGCGATGACCGCCTTGGACCCGCCACCCCCGGCGGGAGAATTTACCCCACCGGTGGAGGAAGCGATCGCCGAAGATCGGGTGCTGGTGGCCTTCAGTAAGGCCATCGACTACTTGGGCCAGTACGCCACGCCGGAGCAAGTCCAGCGCACCTGTTACGCCACCTTCTCTATGTTTGTCTCTTGGGGTGCCTATGCGGCATGGCGCTACACCGACGAGTACCCGCCAGCTTGGAAGTATCTAGCCGCGCGCCAGCACGACAGCTTCTACACCTCCATGACGCTAATCGACCCCATCGGAGGGTACGTCCTCCCAGGGGATCTTTTCTTCGAGCCGCGCGTCCGTCACGCAGCGTTCTTGGCCGGGATAGCCTCGCTCCTGGTCAACGATCTCCTTTCCGTCAATAAGGATCTGGCAGACGAGCAGCCACCGGTCAACATGGTGCTACAGATTGCGGCGGATCGGGGTTGCTCTATTAAAGAGGCGACAGAGATCACCGTCAAACTCCACAACGACCTGGTTCATGATTTTCAGGAGCGCCACCGGAAACTCCAGACCGTGCCCAACATGGAACTTCAACGCTTCCTGCGCGGGTTGCGCGGATGGATGGGCGGCGGGTTTGAATGGCACAACAGTAGCCCGCGGTATAAGACTAAAACGAGTGAAAAATAAAGGTGAATCATGGTAGAAGAAGTGAATCTTAACGGGCAGGCTATACCGATGCAGTCGAGCTTGAGTACAGATGCGGCGCGCAAGTTAGCCACAACCGCCAAGACTACTCCGCAGATGCAGGGCATCAGCTCGCGCTGGATCAGCCGCCGGTTGCCCTGGGTGGAACTGCGCGGCGGCTCCTACCGGGTCAACCAGCGTTTGACCTATGCGCTGGGCGATGGCCGAGTGACCTTTACCAATGTGGGGTCCACCATACGAGTGATCCCGCAAGAGTTGCGCGAAATGGCTCTGTTGCGCGAGTTTGACGAGGAAATGGTGTTGAACGCGCTGGCAGATCGCTTTGTGCAGCAGGAGTTTCAACCTGGTGATGTGCTGGTGGAAAAGGGAACCCCCGCCGACCAGATTGTGCTGATTGCCCGTGGCAAGGTCAGCAAAATCGGTACGGGCAAGTATGGCGATGAGGTGGAGCTTGCGGTGTTGACCGATGGCGATCACTTCACCTACCAGGCTATCATCGAATCCGGCGATCTCTGGGACTTCACCATGAAGGCGATTACGCGCTGCACGGTGTTGATGCTGACGCAGGGGGCGTTTGAAGAGGTGGTGGCTTCCTCTGAATCGCTGCGGGCCCACATCGAAGAATTCAAGGCCCGCCCGCCAAAAGCCCAAGATACACACGGTCAGGCCGCCATTGCGTTGGCTGCCGGTCATACAGGCGAACCCGTGCTGCCCACGACCTTTGTCGATTACGAGACCTCTCCGCGCGAATACGAGTTGAGCCTGGTGCAGACGGTGCTGCGTATCCATACCCGCGTTGCCGATCTCTACAACGAGCCTATGGACCAGATCGAACAACAGCTTAAATTGACTGTGCATGAGTTGCGCGAGCGCCAGGAGTACGAATTGGTTAATAATCAAGAGTTCGGCCTGCTGCACAACGCCGACCTCAGCCAACGCTTTCCCACCCGCAACGGCCCGCCTCACCCGGATGACATGGACGAGCTGATCGCTAGGCGGCGCAATTCACAGTACATTTTTGCCCACCCGCGTGCCATCGCCGCCTTTGCGCGTCAGTGCAACAGAATGGGTCTCTACCTGGAAAGTATCGATGTGGGTGGAAACCGCATTCCGGCCTGGCGTGGCATCCCCATCTATCCCTGTGGCAAAATCCCCATCAACAAAACGACCCGGACCACGTCGATCATCGTCATGCGTATCGGTGAGGACAATCAGGGCGTGGTGGGTCTTCGGCCTGCGGAGTTACCCGAGCAATATGAGCCAGGGTTGAACGTGCGCTTTATGGGCATCAACGAAAAGGCCATCATCTCCTATCTGGTCAGCAACTACTTCTCCGCCGCTATCCTTGTCCCCGACGCCGTCGGCATTCTCGAGGATGTCGAGATCGGGCGGTAAGAGGTCGGTAGGACAGAACGGGTGCGTTCCACTAAGTAGTTTGGTCTAATAAAGTGGTGATGAGAGAAACTTGTTGTGTCCGAAATCCTGGAATAGCAATATAGTCATTCGTGACAGGTTAAGAAAGTGAAGCGAATGTCAATGAGTGAATATGCTCAAATTAATAGGGAATAATTTTGAGAATATCACCTGGTCGGGGAGAGGGAAAAGGCAATCGCTGATTGCCTTTTCCCTCTCTGTATGATTATCATTATAGCAACCGCCAAGGCGGTTAGGACGTAAACTAAAGCAATATACAAGAATATAGAGAAGCAAAGAAATAGCTGTCCACGGGCTTTTGCCCGTGTTTATTCTCTGTTTAACTTGAAAATCTGTTTAACTTGGCAAAATTTCCCCATGATTCCTAATTTAAAGCAAAAACTGAAAACCCTGAAACGCCAAGAACGCAAATTTTTACAAGTTGTTTCTCTGGTGGGTTTTAGTTTGTCTTTGATTTGGTTAATTTATACGCTTTTTTCCTATGTAAATGGTACGCCATCACCGCCATTGCCTAGCCCGGAAATGGTGGGAAAAAATTATCCTGTTTCTGCGTTAGAAACATCGGTGATTCAGTCGGTAATTCAGTCAGAAAATAATTCTGAAAATATGGTTCAAAATCAGGGATGTGGCAGTCCCAAGGGCGGGTCAAAGGATAATCCGATCGCTACTCAATATGGCCAAAATACTTATCCTTGGACTAACCAAATTAAATGGAATTGTGTCTATAATATTCAAGATTTTTATGGGGCAAATATGAGCGATCGCTTATCGGCGGCGATCGCGGCGGCGGCTGGAGGAGGGGTGATTTATTTTCCTGCGGGAACTTATGAATTTAACGATCATATTTATCTCACTGATGGCGTAGTTTTACGGGGAGAAACCCCAAAGGTGACTGATGCTAAATCTGATAATTATGACCCACCGAGTAAATTAGTCTTTCCTCAATATCAACCCAGATTATCTGGCAATGGCACCCCCAACGATACGGCTTTTAAAAAAATCTTAACCCGTCAGAGCGATCAAGATAGTAATTTAGGCTTAGTCAATCTAGATATTAATCGGGCAGTGATTTCTATTGTCGGGAATTCTGAGACAGGAACTAATAAAAACTTACTCGTTTTTGGCATTAAAAGCAACAATGTAGCAGCCCCAGACCCCCAGGTGCCAGATGTATCGTTTCAAGCCCCTTGGATGCGGTTTAGCGATCGCTTTGCCACGAATATTAAACTGCAAGCCAAAGAAAATATTTTAGTTGCCAATAATCGGATTAATGATAAGCCAACGGATACTTACGACCAGCCCGGATATCAAATCCAATCGCGAGATCAAAAATCAACGATCGCATTAGAAGATGGCCGCCAAGTTCCCTTTAGCTATACTGACCACTATGGTATTGTAGTGAATCGGTCAAAACCTGGGGGATTT
This sequence comes from Planktothricoides raciborskii GIHE-MW2, assembly GCF_040564635.1. Taxonomy (NCBI): domain Bacteria; kingdom Bacillati; phylum Cyanobacteriota; class Cyanophyceae; order Oscillatoriales; family Oscillatoriaceae; genus Planktothricoides; species Planktothricoides raciborskii. The sequence continues at coordinate 2,773,720 of NZ_CP159837.1, read as the reverse complement.
CAATTAGCGGCCACCCCGGATAGTGAACCGGGACTATTTAGAAAAGGTATTGTCATTCGGGATAATTGGGTTTATCACACCATGCGAGTGGGGATTCAAGCATCTGGAGATGGTTTAGTAATTCAAGATAATCAAATTAAAGATAATCCCCGAAAACAAGCTTGGGTACATCCCACCGGACTGCGAGAACCCAGAGGCGCCGATACTTTTGAAAATCGGGCTATTGACTGGTCTGGTTGGAATGTCAAAATTCAGGGCAATCAATATGAAGTGTATCAGCATAGAATCCAGGATTCTAAATATTTTAGTACCGACGGGGAAGGGATTCTGATTCAAGAATGTTGTGGGGGCACCACCGTCAATGGTGCAGAGATTAAAAATAATCGGGGCAAGGGTTATATTGGCTTGTACAAAACTCAAGAGATTAAAAATGTGACCATTCAAGGAAATGAAGTGTTGCATAGTCCCACGAATAATACCCCGCTGATTTATCTTATGGCGGATACGAACAATCGCCCCTATTCTATGGGAGATGTCACCGTAGAAAATAATACCGTTCAGGGCAGTATTTTCCTCAAAGCTAGTGCCGGAGGATCCAGGAACGTGGTGCAAAATAATCAAGGAAGTAATCAGGGGGCGATCGAGGTTTCTTGCCATGTGCAAGTAACCGGAAACCAAGGCTTTGCAGCCAAACCTTGTTGGCGGTGAATTGGTTATTGGTTATTTGTTGTTGGTTATTTGTGGTTGGCGATCGCTCGTCATCAAAACCCATAACGAATAATCAATAACTAATAACAAAAATATTTATATGGTGTAAGATTTCTAGTAAGCTGTTAACTGGTCATGTAGATGACCGCGAAAAGGGACAAGACTTACACGGAAAAACAGGAGTTTGAGTCATGCCGATCACTTGTAGACTACGGGAAATGATGGCGGAGAAGAAATTAAAGCAGTTTGAGGTGGCGATCGCCACTAAACTCAGTCCGACCATTATTGGCAACCTTTATCACAACCAGTTTCGCCGAATTGACTGCAAAACCGCAGAAAAACTCTGTCATTATTTTGATTGTGAGTTAGGTGACTTGTTTCAACTGCTCGATCAGCCCTCAACTTCGTCCGTGGATTCGACCCCATCCAAATCCAGGACTTAAGTGAGGGCAGTGGAGCGATGGCTACTGAGTGTAATCACTTATAATCACTTATCAGGGAATATCAAGGAATATTTTGATTATTTTGAGTATTTTTACCTGCTCTCAAAGAGTTGTCAGGTGAAATTACTCATGGAGGTGGCGATCGCATCCCCCAGGTATCACCGCTCAAGCGTAACAATTCTTAATGAAATTTCTCAGCAAATCATTTTAATCTTATGAGTTAGTGGTTTTCATAAATCTAGCCGCCAGCCGTTTATTTTTTAAGTGTTGAAAAATCTGGATATGAGCAGTAATCTAGCGACTAAATTGCGTGAGGGAACCAAGAAGTCTCACACGATGGCCGAAAACGTTGGTTTTATCAAGTGCTTTTTAAAGGGCGTTGTAGAAAAAAATTCTTACCGCAAGTTAGTCGCCAACCTCTACTTTGTCTATTCGGCAATGGAAGAGGAGATGGAGAAACAGAAAGCACATCCAATTGTTTCTCAGATTTACTTCCCTGAACTGAACCGAAAAGGCAGTTTAGAGCAAGATTTGAGCTACTACTTTGGTAGTAACTGGCGCGATGAAGTGGTACTGTCTCCTGCCGGTGAAACTTATGTGCAAAGAATTAGAGAAATCTCTGCAACCGCACCAGAACTCTTGGTCGCCCATTCCTATACTCGGTATTTGGGTGATCTCTCTGGGGGTCAAATTCTCAAGAAAATTGCTCAAAATGCCATGAACCTGTCGGAAGGACAAGGGACCGCTTTCTATGAGTTTGCGGATATTGCGGATGAAAAGGAATTTAAGAATAAGTATCGTCAGGCGATGAACGACCTCCCGGTTGATGAAGCCAGCGCCAATCGGATTGTAGATGAAGCTAACGATGCTTTTGGCATGAACATGAAGATGTTTAATGAACTCGAAGGTAATCTGATTAAGGCGATCGGTGTGATGCTGTTTAATAGTGTGACTCGACGACGCACTCGTGGCAGCACAGACTTGGCTACCGCTGAAGTGGCCAACACCTAGGCTGTTTTCACGGATTAGGTTTCGCTCTCCGCTATGATAGAGGCGTGGAATTTCCTTCTGTGGGGGAAATTTCGCGCCTTTATCCGTTACCGGGTGATTTGTTACTGGGTGATTTTTTCCGGTGATTCCGGCCCGATAAGATATATTCCCCTTGGTTGACGGCATGATTGGTGGTGGTATTGAAGACTAAGCCGGGAGTTTGGGCATAAATAGCGATCGCCTCTGGTGGCAGACCTTCTTTATTAAAACTAAGTAGGGAATAAAGCAACTGTCCCGCTTTAACTACAGTTCCCAACTCCACCAAATTTTGCACCAATCCACCAGATCCAGCATAATATTCCTGGATTTCACTTTTGCGATGAAATTGGGTTTGATGGGCAGTGGTTTCCGGGAGGGGAAAACCCGGAATGTCTAACATCCTTTTGACCGCTAAGTAATTTTTAATTCCTCGGACGCCATTAGCTACGGACTCTGGCTGGATTTGCTGACCCCCTCCTAATTCTAATGTCCAGGATTCGACATCAAACTGGATTGGCTGACCTAATTCGGCTAAACATTTTTCCAAGGCTAACCACGGTTTGAGAAAGGCTTCATCAAAGGCATCCCAATCATAGTCATTCATTAAGACGGCATGAGGGAATAAAAACCCTTTAGCACTGTCTTCTCGACTGGAAAAACAATAGAGGTAATCTAAGGCTCGATCGGTGGCACTGTGGCAGTCAATGATGTAATTGGCATCGAGACATAAGGATTGTAATTGATATCGATAAAGAATCCGAAAAGGCACACTCAAGGGAGACTGAATTTGTTGATGTCGTTGGGGAAAACTCTGTTGAATTTTTTGTAAATATTGTCGCCGAATGGTTTCTGGGTGCTGATTCAGTTGCGATTGGGCAAAGGCGAAAATATTTTCTTTTTCTTTTTTATAGTCCCAAAAAATTCGATTCCAGTCTCGGCCATCATAAGGATTATATCGCCCGGTAGAAAAGTGATGATATCGCTGATTAATGCTCAGAGGATTACAGAGGGGGACTAAATAAATTTCTCCCATGAGTTGCTTTTGATCTATGCTGATTAAGAATTGAATTAACTCGTGAATTACGGCGTTACAGGAAATTTATGCCCCATGTAAATTGGCTTGAATATAGGCTTTTTTCCCCGGCTGACTGCCGGTGAAGCGATACACTTGTAGCCCTAAGCGATCGCCAGATGCCATTTGCAGTAGCGGCATTGTCAAAATCGTGAATTCCATAATTTTTTTCTCGATGAATTAAAATCAAATTACCATTTTTTATTGCCCTGATTGCCCATATGAAGGATAAGAAAATTCCGGGTAATTGAGGAATTGCCGATTAATTGCCCCCAGAATCGGCACAGGCGATCGCACAAATCTTGGTGAATCAAGGTTGGGGAAAATAATAGCCACTTTTGGCTTTGGTGAAAAGATTAAACATATTAATACGATCCTTAATGGTAGTCGGCCAAAATTTCTGGTCTAGAAACCGGGTTTCTGTATCTGGGAAGAAAACCTGTTTTATCACTCAGACTAGAAACCCGGTTTTTGGCATTATGCTTATAAAATAGAAAGTAATCCCCCCTTGCTGCCCCCCTTGATCCCTCCTTATCAAGGGGGGCAGCATTCAGATTGTCAGGAGATAGTGATGGAAAATCCCCAAAAAAAACATGGAGTGTTCCCCATGTTGCGCCGAAATTTTTTATTTTTTATGATCGTGGGGATGGCGACAGTTTCTAAAGATTTTGTGATCAATGGGTTTCAATTTTTTTGCCCAAAAGCGATCTCCCTATTAAATCGCCGATTAAATCGCCGTCAATTGTTATCAGAACCTCAAGCAGATATAGAAACGGTGACTCCAGGGATTTCCCCGCCAAAAACAGGGTTAACCGATGCCCCAGTCATTGCTGCCGATCCGCCAAAAGCGATCGCCACTATGACCACTTTGAACAAAAAACAACCGATCGCCCTTGAACACAAAACATTAAAAGATATTTCATTTTACCAAGTAACCATTGATTTAAACGATCCAGAAAATCTGCTGACGATTGGTTTAGCTAATAATGCCACGCAAGCGAATAATTCTCGGTCTACAAAAGGCGATGAACCCTTTGCAACAATGGTGGCTCGTTCTCGCGCTGCGGTGGTGGTCAATGGAACTTTTTTTAGCATAGATGCCCAAAAACAAGTGATGGGAAATATGGTAGCGGGAGGCAAATTTCTCAAATATCGACCGTGGGAAAATTATGGCACCACCTTGGGGGTGAAAGCCGGGAATCAACTAGAAATGAAGACTGCGAGAATCGAAGGAAGACCGCAATGGCAAGAACATTGGTTCTCGATTACCAGTGGGCCAAGATTGCTTAAAGATGGCAAGATTTGGTTGGCACCAAAAAGTGAAGGGTTTAGAGATCCTAGTGTGTTGAATATTGCTTATCGGACAGCGATTGGATTTTCAACTCAGAAAAAGTTACTCTTTTTGGTGGCATTTTTGGTTCCGTTATCCTTACAAGAAGAAGCAACTATGATGCAGGAGATCGGCTGCGATCAAGCCATGAATTTAGATGGGGGAAGTTCAGAAGCATTAGCCTATCATGGAAATATTTTAATTGCTCCTGAGAGTTTGTTGACGAATGTGATTGTAGCTTACGATCGCAAATTTCCCGCCCCCAAAGCATTAAAAACCTCCTGGGAGCAGTTTCAAAGGGGCGATCAGTCTGAAATTCCCAAGTTTTAACCAGTTACTTTTTGTTGGCCATTAATTTCCAATCAAAAGTCAACCATCAACCATGGAATCCCTACCCATCAACAGTCAAAAGTCAACCATCAACCATAGAATCCCTACCCATCAACCATCAACAAATGAATTAATGAATTGCGGGATTAAGACATCGGAGGTTTAGCATCTCTTTGTAAATGTTGGCGACCATTTTGGATCACCCGCAGCATATCCGTAAGATTATGTTCGAGATTTTGCAAAACGCTATCGGCATATTCATCGGCATCAGATTCAATCGCTTCACATTCGGCGATCGCCTGACGGCGCATTTCTTCTATTTCCTGTTGGGTTTGTCGGCGCAACTGTTCGATTTCGGCAATAGTCTGCTGTTGGGCCGACTCACACTCGGATTGTACTTGTTTTCGCAGAGCTTCTGCTTCTTGTTTTGCCTGACGGACGATGCCAATTTCATCGAGAATTTGCATCGCTCGTTGTTCTGCCGCTTCAATAATTTCCTGAGCATATTGTTCTGCTTGCATCAGGATGTCTTCTTTCTGACGGACAATGTTTTCCGCTTCGGCAAATGCGGTAGGTAAATTCAGACGGATGAAATCGAGTTGATCGAGGAATTGGTCTTCATCCACAAAAAGGCGTCCCGAAAAAGGAATCCGGGGACTATAGACAATAATGTCCTCCAGGTGATTGAGTTCTCGTTGAATATCGAAATTGGTCGATGCATTAGTTGGTGCCTGTGGGGATAATTCCTCGTTAGAAGTTATTCCCTGGGTTTTGGCGTTGATTCGATCTGTGTCTTGGCGTAACATTTATAGATATCGATCGCGACATGTTCAGGAACAAGGTGGTTAATTGAGCCGCCAAATTTGGCGATCTCTTTGACTACGCTACTACTTAAAAAGCTATACTCGTTAGAGGTAGCCAGAAAAACGGTCTCAATTTCCCATGCAAGGGTTTTGTTGATATGAGCCATCTGTAGTTCCATCTCGAAGTCTGAGAGCACTCGCAGACCTCGCAGCAAAATTCTAGCTTGACGCATTTTGGCATAGTTGACCGTTAGACCATTGAAAGTGTCTACTTCCAAGTTATTCAGATGTTTGGTGCTTTTGCGAATCTGTTCGATGCGCTGTTCCACGGCAAACATCGGGTTTTTTTTCGGATTAAGCAAAACAGCTACAATCAGTCGATCAAAAAGCTTGGATCCTCGTTCTATCAGATCGAGGTGTCCTAATGTAATCGGATCAAAGCTGCCCGGATAGATGGCGATCGTAGACACAGGGTTGTCAGAGAATTGAGAGATAACTTACTTATAGAGTAGCTTTAATCCGGTAGTTCTGGCAACTCCTAGGCGGTTCTCGGTGAAAATAGCTGCAAATAGCTGCAAATAGGTGCAAATAGATGCAAGTATTTTAACATTTTCCGTAAAATTGGTATTATAGATCGCAGATTTTTTGGCAAAAAGGTTATATAAATTTTTGCTTTTCCCTTTTATCAGGATTTTTATAGGGGTTAATTTTTATGGTATTCAGAGTTATATCTAGGTAAATATTTGGCATTTTTGCTCGGTTAATCAAGATTTATTAAGATTGATTACATTTTGTCTATTTTTAGGATAAATTAGCAGATAAAACATAAATTAATCAAATTTTTTGCTAATTTAAATCCGTTTAAGTTATTTTTATGATTTTCAGATTTTCTGATATTAACGAAAAATTAGCCTGCAAAAAATTAGCAAAAACTTAAGGAAAAAATTAAGATTGCTTCGTCCAGAGTTTAGTCCGGGGAAGATTTATGTTAGTTTATTTGAGAGTTTATTTTAAAAACTAATCTGTAGCACTCAAAGATAACCTCAAAGATAATACTTATGAATGATTGGTGGCACCACACATTATTAGGAGATCAGTCGATTCTGATAATTCTGTCAATTCTGATTGGCGCCCAGGCATCTTATACAGCGTTGCAAGGCCAGAGAAAACTCCTTCCAGGGCGATGGTTGCCTAGCTTGGCGATGGGGCTGGGCATTTGGGCGATCGCCTTGACCGGGTTATTGGGAATTCAAGCACCGAGAGAATCGGAGTATTTATGGCTGATTATTTTATCCCTGGGGGTAGCGATCGCCGCTTCTGGTCTGGCTTTATCTCCATTGGCGGATCCATCCATAGAATCATCACCGATCCGGTTATTCCACCAGGGAATTTTTTGGACCGGTGCGATCGCCATTCCCCACTATTTAATTTTGGGGTTATCGGCGACATTAGCTGATTCAAACATTATTTATCAATGTAATCTTTGGCTTTTACTTTTGGGTCTGGGTTTAACCACCGGACTATCCGCCTTAAGTTTATCCCTTGGAGATGAAAAAATACCTTGGACAAGGGCTGGGTTGCTGACTGCGGCAATTCTAGGGGAACAAACCCTCACGAACGCGGCAATTCAAATATTGCCCAATCCAGTTTTGCCCAATCCAGCATTGGATCATCAGGTATTTTTTACCTTCACCCTTAAAGGATCCTGGGTGATTTCCCAACCTTTGGTCATAGAGGCGATCGCGGTTGCTACGGTAATCATCGTTTCTTTGATGCTGGCAACAGTCAAGGGTAACCCCATCAAATCTGGGCAAGATGAGGAAAGAAAAGAGGATAGAGGGGAAAGAAAAGAGGATAGAGGGGAGAGAATAGAGGATAGAGAGGAAAGAATAGAGGATAGAGAGGAAAGAAAAGAGGATAGAGGGGAGAGAATAGAGGATAGAGGGGAGAGAATAGAGGCTATAGGGGAGAGAATAGAGGCTATAGGGGAGAGAATAGAGAAAACAGGGGAATCAGAACCCTTACCGGGCAGCGATCGCTCATCACACCTACTGACTAAAAGTGTACAGTTAGAAAGCCGAATCGCTGCACAAACTGCCGAACTGGCTGCCGCCAAACTGAGTTTAGAAGTAGAAATTGCTCAACGTCAAAAGATGGAAGCGACGTTGCAGCAAACTCAACAGCATTATCAAACCTTAGCCCAGGTAGCACCTGTGGGAATTTTTCACACCAATGCCAAGGGTCAATGCTTATCCGTGAACGATCGCTGGTGCGAAATTGCCCGGATTACCAGCCAGGAAGCATTGGGGGATGGATGGATTAATGCGATTCATCCAGAAGATCGCGAGGCGGTTTTTGCGGAGTGGGATCGCGCCGCCCAAACCAATCAAGTCTTTAGATCCGAATATCGCTTTTTGCACGAAGATGGGACAGAAACCTGGGTTTTAGGGTGGATTGGGGCGCAACGCAATCCATCCGGGGAATTATTGGGTTATCTGGGTAGCATTACGGATATCAGCGATCTCCATCGCATCGAACAACAGCTACAGAAATCTCGACAAGAACTGGAACAACGGGTAGAACAGCGCACCACTGAACTGGCAAAAGCAACCGTAGCCCTTCGAGATAGTCAAGCGCGACTTGATGGTATTTTGGCCTCTCTCGATGATGTGGTTTGGTCTGTTTCCACGGAAACCTTTGAATATCTCTATCTCAGTCCGGCGCTGGAAGGGATTTATGGGCGTCCCGCATCGGACTTTTGGCAAAACCCTCAGTTATGGTTAGAGTTGATTCACCCCAAAGACCAAGCAGAAGTCGTCAAGGGATCGGAAGAGTTACTCAAAACCGGCAGTAAAGATGTCGAATATCGGATTTTACTGCCTAATGGGGAGGTGCGTTGGCTGCGCGATCGCGCTCGCATCTTTTACAACGATGAGGGCAAAGCTATTCGCATTGATGGCATCGCCACAGATATTACTAACCGAAAACTTATGGAAGAGACTTTGCAAGAAAGCGATGAACGATTCCGGAAAATTTTTCGGGAAGGCCCCCTAGGAATGGCTTTGATCGGCTTGGATGATCAATTTATTCAGGTGAATGAACGCTTATGTGACATGGTGGGCTATCCCCAAGATGAACTGATCCGCTTGACATTTGCAGATATTACCTACCCAGACGATCTGGAACTCGATATTCAATTAGCCCAACGATTGTTCCGGGGAGAACTTCCTTATTACACTTTAGAAAAGCGCTATCTAAAGAAAAACCAGGAAATTGTCTGGATTAATCTCACCGCTTGTGTGATTCGGGACGAAGAAGAAACACCGGTCTATTATCTAGCAATTATTGAGGATATTAGCGATCGCAAACAATCCGCTGCCCGCCTAGAAAAAGAACACCAACAACTCCAACAAATTATTACCAATGCCCCAGTCGCAATGGTGATGTGCGATCGGGAATTAAAAGTCATTGCCCATAGCAATCAATGGCTCGCCGATTATCATCTCCACGGACAATCAATCATTGGCCAGACCCTAGAACAAATCTTGCCAGATATGCCCGTCCATTGGCAACAAATTCAGCAGCGAGCATTACAAGGAGAAATCATTAATAGTCCTGAAGAAGTCGTTCACCAGCAAAATTATCTAAAAATGTATCTACGCTTGGCCGTCAATCCTTGGTACAATCCAGAAGGAGAAATCGGTGGGATTGTCATCGCCACTAATCGAATTGACGAATTAGTGCAAGCCAGAGAAATTGCCTTAGATAATGCCCGAATGAAATCAGAATTTTTAGCCAACATGAGCCATGAAATTCGCACCCCAATGAACGGAGTTTTGGGCATGGCTGGTTTATTAGAACAAAGTCAACTAAATCCAGAGCAACAAGACTTTGTTCAAACCATTATTATTAGTGCAGAAAACTTACTCAATATCATCAATGACATTCTAGACTTTTCCAAGCTAGAAGCTGGGCAAATGCCTATAGAATTTATTGAATTTAATCTCCAACAATGCATAGAAGAAGTTACGGATCTAATCGCCGGTTCTGCTTATAAAAAACAATTAGAACTTGTAAGCTGGATCAGTCGAAAAATCCCCAAAAAACTGCGAGGCGATGCCGGTCGCTTACGGCAAATATTGCTGAACTTAGTCGGTAATGCAGTCAAATTTACCCAATCCGGTGAAGTGATAGTTCAAGCGTTTTTAGAAGCAGAAACCGAAACGGATATAATGGTGATGTTCTGTGTCAAAGATACAGGCATTGGCATTACTCCAGAAAAGCAGAAAAAATTGTTTCAGTCCTTTTCTCAACTAGATGCTTCCATCACTCGTGAATATGGAGGAACCGGCTTAGGTTTGGCAATTTGTCAGCAACTTGTCAAGCTAATGGATGGGGCAATTGGCGTATTCAGTTTAGGCAATTTTTACCCAGAACCGCCGAAAATTTTGCAGCAGATTGAATTCCATCATTGTTGGGAAAAATCCTGTGCAGAAAACATGGTGACTGTTCCTAAATTTTGTTCCGAAAATGGCTCAACATTTTGGTTTACAGCCCGGCTACAAAAAATATCTAATCCCGCAGAAAATTTAACGTCAATTTATCCAGAAAATAATTTAAATGGTTTGAGAATATTGGTGGTAGATGATAATGATACAAATCGCAAAATATTGCGCTGTCAAGCCCAAGAGTGGGGTATGCAGGTAGATGAAGTCAACAGTGGATTGGAAGCGATGAAACTTTTGGAACTCTCTGTAGAAAAACAGCAGCTTTATGATGTGGCAATTTTAGATATGCATATGCCCACAATGGATGGAGAAACCCTGGGGCGTCTAATTCATGCCAATCCCGATTTTGCGCCGATTAAGTTAATTATGATGACTTCGGTTAATTTGCCCAATGCTAAAGAGCGACTTGAGGCATCTGTATTTTCTAAATATTTAGTCAAACCCGTAAAAGAATCTCGGCTACGCGAGTGTTTAAATGAGCTATTTCCAGGAAAGACAACCGGGGCAGAAATTACCAGAAACTTAGAGAATAAACTATTAGAGAATAAAAGCTTAGAAAATAAAAGCTTAGAAAATAAAAGCTTAGAAAATAAAAGCTTAGAAAATAAAAGCTTAGAAAATAAAAGCGCTGATCAAATAGGTAATAGAGAAGAATATCTCGAAAAGATAGAAGAAAAAAATAGCCGATATGACTTGGGTTTATCTCCGCTATCTTCAACCCCGCAATCCTCTGATTTAGGGGCTAATTTAGTAGGAGATATAGTAGGCGATATCCTTAGAGAAGATATTACCGGCATTTCTGAAGAATTTAACGAAAATTCAACTCAATTTGCTGAAAAATTTTCTCCCACAATATTAATGGTTGAAGATAATGCCATTAATCAAAAAGTCCTGCAAAATCAATTAAAACGCTTGGGGTACACCAATATAACGATCGCTGCCAATGGTCAAGAAGCACTGGATTTATTAGAAACCGTGAGTTATGATTTGGTACTAATGGATTGTCAGATGCCTGTTTTGGATGGATATCGAGCCACAGAGTTGATTCGGCAAAAAGAAGCCAACGGTGAGCATACCGTGATTATTGCGATGACAGCCCATGCGATGAAAGGCGATCGCGAAAAATGTTTGGCGGCAGGGATGGATGACTATTTAGCCAAACCTATAGATTTGGCTAAATTCGCCGCAATGTTGAAGCGATGGTCGGAATTTTTAGCCACTAATTCAAAGAACCAAAAGCAGAAGATCGTCCAAACTGAAAGTAAGCTAAATAATACCAGGGATATAAAAGATTTAATTAACTTAGCCCGATTAGAGGAAATTTCCGCTGGGGATTGGCAATTTCAAGAAGAACTTTTGCAAGCTTATCTAGAAGATATGGAAATATTGCAAGAAAAACTCCACTCCGCGATCGCCTCTCAGGATTTTACCGCCATTCGCTCTCATGCTCATACAATCAAAGGAGCGAGTAGCAATATTGGCTGCTTATTCGTGGAAGAAATCGCCAGTACCTTGGAGCAAAAATCTGTTCAAAAGGAATCTGCCTCTGTCCTGATGTCCCTCATGGATGAGCTAGAAAATCGTTTATCATACATTAACGATTTTTTTCTCAATAATTTCATCAAATAACGTAATCAAATAACTTAACCAAATCTCCAGTCGGGTAAGGTTCAGGGATTACTCCCCTCCCCTCCCCTAAGAACCGGACTTGACACTTTCGCATCATCCGGCTCAAGCCTTATTTCAAGCGATTGGACTTGGATTTGCTGTGTACCTGCTTATGACACGCTTGGTGTAAATGCACAAGGTTTTCAATGTCGTTTTGTCCGCCTTCTGCAACAGGTACTATATGATGGGTTTCAATTTCCTCACCGTTGAATAAAGGTTCGCCACAGATAGGGCATTTCCAGTTTTGGTTTTGAGCGATGTTATAATTCCGGGAGTTTTTCTCCCAGTAGCTCTTACCATATTTATGGTGACGTTTTTCCCAGTATTCCTTGAGGCTCGGATCGTCCGGTGACGCTTCCCCTTTGACCTTTACATGGCGCTCGATTGGAGTGTAAGCTATTGGGTAGAGAATTGTTTCAACCTCTTTCCCTCGCCGTTTGTCTGTACTTGTACAGGCGAACGTCCACTTATTGCCTTTTATGGTCTTAAAGTAACGTTTCCGAATCCATTTTGTGTTTTTGTTGGGATGCCGACGCTTCGCCCAACTCCAAAGGTAGTACCACACTCTTGATGAGATGTAGCTGAAGGTTACTTTGCTCACTACCCCCTTGTAGTAGTTAGCAAAACCTCGGAGAATCGGATTTAGCTTTTTAATGACTACTTCTTGTTCACAACCATTCATTGCCTTTATTTCCTTGCCTATCCTTTTACAGAAGGCTAAAACCTTCTTTTTGGATGGCTTGATAAGCAGTTTGCCGTTATAGTGGCGATGGTTGAAACCGAGAAAGTCAAAGCCGTCTTCTATTGATGTAATAACCGTTTTCTCCGTGCTTAATTCAAGTCCTATTTCTGATAACCATTGCTGGATTCTGGTCTGGGCTTTTTCAAGACTTTCCTTGTCTCTAGCAGTAACTATAAAGTCGTCTGCATACCGCACGATGCCTAATTTTGAATTGGTGGTTTTAACGAGTTGTTCCAAACCATGCAGTCCAATGTTGGCTAGTAGGGGTGAGATTACCCCGCCTTGCGGTGTTCCCGTCTTTGTGGGGTTGAATTCCCCTTTGAGAACATAGCCAGCTTTTAACCATCTTTGGATTAAATCCCTTTTAGGGAAGTTTCCTAATTGTTTCAAGATGGATTCATGGGCAATATTATCGAAGAATCCTTTGATGTCAGCTTCAAAAACCCAAGTGTCTCTGCCTTTACAGAGTCTAATAAAACTTTGTTCGATGGCATCTTGACAGCTTCTTCCGGGTCTGAATCCGTAGGAGTTTGGCTCAAACACGGGTTCCCATTCGGGTTCTAGTGCGTTCATTACTATTGCCTGTTCGATTCTGTCACGCATTGTTGGGATTCCTAGCGGTCGCAACTTTCCGTTTGACTTTGGTATCATTACCCGTTTAGTTGGGCTTTGAGTTCCGCCCTTCCAGTTGTTTACCAGTTTCACCCTTTGCTCTGGGGTATTGATTATTTTCTTGTCAATTCCTGCCGTTGCTTTTCCTTTATTGGTTTGGGTGATTTTTCGCACTGACAATAGTAAGTTTGCGTGGCTTTTTAACATCAACTTTTGTAGGTTTCTCAACTTACGAAAGTTACCAAGTTTTCTCGCGAGAAAGATTCTTTGACGTAAGTTCCTAACCAGCTTGTTGGCTTTTTGCCAATTAATTTGGCTCCAGTCTTCCAGTGGTTTCTTTAGTCCGTTTGTTGCATTTGGTTGCGACATCTAACTTGTCCTCAGATACGGTTTTTACTGTCTGGTCTCTTTCTCATACGACCCAAGGCAAGTCTGCTGTTCCTTTCGGTCAGGGGCAAATTTTGAACCCCTATCTCCCCATTACAGGGATGCTTTCGCTTTTTGCCTCATCCTCTACCCTCCAGAGAGTTCTGCTTTCCTTGCGGTCTGCTTACTATGGGATTCGACCTTCCCATAGACTCTGTAGGGCTTACCCTGTTGTATCCTTTGGTTGTCCGTTCTCTCGTTAGGCGCTGTCTTTCCTGCGGTGAGAGTTTTAGTCACACGCCTTGATGACATAGGATCATCGAGGCTGCTCACTTACCTTTTGGTTCGAGCCTGTCAGCCTTATTTGGCTCGTTTAGGAATCACGCAGTTTAAATGGCAGTTCATTTTCATTCACCATTGAGAGAATCCCTCTTGCTCCTTACCGGCTTAGGCTGCCAGTTTCGGTTACGTTCGGGGTCTGCACTCCGTCTGTTTCGTTACCTACTAGGACGTGACCATACCTTTTTTGGTACTTTCCGCGAGGGCAGGGGGTGTGACTCCCCTGGTAGAGTCGGCTCTACTTACCAATTGACCTTTCAGGTCGCACCCGATGAATCCTAGCCCTAGGACGATTGCTCCCAGTAGCACTTTTATGCCACATTAATCCCATTCAACCAATCATCACCAATTCTAGATTATGCAACCACCAGCCCCAATACTCGCTTTAATCTTTGATGTCGATGGCACCTTAGCCGAAACCGAACGAGATGGTCATCGGGTCGCATTTAATCGCGCCTTTGCTGACGCGGGCTTAAATTGGGAATGGTCGATTAATTTATATGGAAAATTACTCAGGGTTGCCGGTGGCAAAGAACGCATCCGCTATTTTATCGATGAATATCTCCCAGATTTTGCCCCCCCTGATGACCTACCCGGATTTATTGCCCAACTCCACGCCCGAAAAACTCAATATTATGGGGAATTGTTAGCCGCTGGCAGCATTTCTTTACGTCCCGGAGTCCGCCGTTTGTTAACTGAAGCCAGAGACGCGGGGGTTAGATTAGCGATCGCCACCACCTCAGCCCCGGAAAACGCCGCAGCCCTGCTGGTTAGCAACTTGGGAAAAGACAGTCTGGCTTGGTTTGAAATCATTGCTGCTGGAGATATTGTTGCCGCCAAAAAACCCGCCCCAGATATCTATCAATATGTCTTAAACCAAATGGATCTATCCCCAAAAGATTGTCTGGCGATCGAAGACTCTCCCCAAGGTCTCGCAGCCGCGATCGCCTCTGGACTAAAAACCGTAATCACCGTCAACGACTACACTCAACACGATGATTTTACCGGCGCCACCCTAATCCTCAATCATCTCGGTGAACCCAACCAACCCTTTAGCGCGATCGCGGGTCACACCCACAACGCCACCTATTTCAACCTAGCCCTAGCCCAAAATTTAACAATTGTTGATTGTTGATTGTTGATTGTTGATTGTTAATTAAACAGACTGTAGGGGCAAAGCATTCGCGCCGAAATATTCCGGTTTAAACGACAATATCTCTGCGCGAATGCTTCGCCCTTACCAACCACCAACCATCAACCACCAACCACCAACCACCAACCACCAACCACCAACTAATAACAAATAACAAACAAATTATTATTTTTCCGAAAAAGTAAGTTATAATCGTCGATTGTGTCTAACCTCATCACGGAGAATTGCCATGTCACGCAAATGCCAACTAACCGGCAAAAAAGCCAACAACGCCATGTCGGTATCCCACTCACACCGACGCACCCACCGGCGCCAAGAAGTCAACCTTCAAGAAAAGCGCATTTGGTGGCCACAAGGCAACCGTTGGATCAAACTCCGCTTATCCACCACAGCCATCAAAACCCTAGACCGCAAAGGATTACAAGCCTTTGCCAAAGAAGCAGGCATTGACTTAAACAAGCTGTAAAGTCCCCTTCTCTTGACCTCTCCCCTTCCCCTCCCAGTCACCCTGGGAGATTTTTTTTACAACAGATCGCTTTTGATGAAAATCTGGGTAAGCTCAAAATATATAGGCTAAAATAATATAGGCTAAAATATATAGGCTAAAATATAAAATATATAGGCTAAAACTCGCATCAATATGCCGATGTAGGGTGGGCATTGCCCACCCTAATAACCATATTTCTGCTGAAGACGATCGGCAAAAATCACGCAAAAATCACATAAAATGCCCAGAATCAGCAGATTTACTGATGCGTTTTACTCCACTTAAACGTTATAACCAAAATAAGCACCCCCGTCTGCATCTACCATGAGGAGCAGCACCAATGGCGAGAAACAAATTCCTAACCACAATCGCA
The DNA here is from genome assembly GCF_040564635.1 of Planktothricoides raciborskii GIHE-MW2. NCBI lineage: Bacteria > Bacillati > Cyanobacteriota > Cyanophyceae > Oscillatoriales > Oscillatoriaceae > Planktothricoides > Planktothricoides raciborskii. The sequence continues at coordinate 2,757,757 of NZ_CP159837.1, read as the reverse complement.
GGTCTCCTGACTAATTTTTCTAATCGTCGCAAATCCCAAATTAATCCGCCAACATCTGAAGGATATGTTCACCGTCAGAAAAGCGATGGTGAAAATGATTTGACTAGGTATTTGACCAAATACTTAAAGAATTTCCGCAATTTCTACCAATCTTTGCTGCCCTCAGCCGAAAGGCAAAACCGTCAAAACTCTTCACGACGGTGGCGCCGATTGATGCAGCATAAGTTGGGCAAAAGTTTTATTAATTTGCTGCAAACCATTGGTCAATTGGGGCGCTATTTGAGCGTTCCAGCTTTTTATCGTCTGTGGCGCAACTTTTTTGTCGCTTATCGTCAACGCACCCAAGCGGGTTTTGTCCTCCCCGTCACCATGCTGATGGTTGTGGTGATGTTGTTGGTGGTGACATCTTTGATGTTTAGAGCATTTCAACGCTCTGAGCAAGTGATTGGGGATTACCAGTTGCAACAAGTCAAGAATACCTCCACCCCGGCGATCGAACGAGCCAAAGCCAAGATCCAACTGCTGTTGGCTCCTGAAGCAGAAACCGAAGGAGCGTACTATAGTCAGAAATCAGGTATTCCCTCAGAATCGGAAATGGAGGAATTGCTGGCAGGGGATGCTGCTTACACCTGGACAGGAGAAACCAGACTAACACCGGCTAACCTGGGTATCACCGTAACTCCGGATGGGGGTAAGATTGCGGCTTGGAAATTTCAGTCAGACAGTGACGGGGATGGCACCAACGATACCATAACCGCTTATGCCATCTTGGTCAGAAGCGCCCGGAAAGTTGGCAATAAAACCAAAACAATAGATCACCGCTTGGCAGAAAGTAATCCCGCAACTCATGAAGTAATTCCTGATAATGATCCTGATAATGACAGAAGTAAATTATTTGTGGTCAGCAATGGTCCAATTGCTGCGACCAGTTCCGGTAGTACCTCTTGCCAGCCCAAATACCAGTCTGAAACAACCGGTGCCAGCAAGACCGATGCGGAGGGATGGTTCCAAATGGGGGGCGGTGATGCCGTACTGAAAAAAAATATTCAAGTTTATGCCGTTAGTTTGCCCATTGACAACAAAGGCAACCTGAGTAATCCAGTAATCTCTACAGCCCAATACCAGCAAGACCGCAGTGCCGACCGTGGGAATAAGTGGGGGGCTTGGTTCCGGACTGATATCGAAATCAACCCTGCGGCTAATTTTGATTGGAATGGCGCAATTCATACGGAAGGCAGTTTGTATATCATGGGTCAGAAAGATTTTAACGGGAAGTTAATTAGCGAGAAGGAATCTTGTTTCCTCAATCCCAAGCAAAATTCAGACATTACCATTGGTGGCCATTTGGTCAATTCTGAAATGACCAGAAATCAAACGTCTAGTGGAGCAGTCAAGTTTGAACTCTATCCTGATGCAAGTCCCTCTCCCGTGACTAATGCCACTGACTCATCGAAGTACACGGGCAGTCCCATCGATCTTTCTATTAATCCTCAAGCAGTTCTGTTGCAAAACAAGTCAGTGGCGCGGGGGGGCGAAGGATTTTGGGAAAACCAGGTAAATTCGAGTTGGGTCAATAGTGATTTAGCCACTAAACGAGTTTCGATTTTACAAAGTGGTCAAGCGCCTCCGTATATTGATGATACTTATCGCGCCGATAACCGCTATGGGCCAAAAGTGGGCTACAGCAGCAAGGTGACAACTCCAGAATGTGTCCTGGGTAAGGCTGTGGGTGGCAGCGGCTGCAATACTGTTACTCCCAGTGTCGAGCAGGTGATTCGCAATGAACCACCGGATCCTGTGCTGCAACCGGATGATTATGGCTTGGATGGCTACTGGGAACGCCGCGCCAGAGGTCAAGGCACTCGAATTATTGTGGGACAGCGCCTGGAGTTGGGGAATGCTTTTGGTTGGGTACAAGATTTGTCAAGTCCCCCAAACGACATAATTACCGAGACTGAAGATAAAAAACGTGGGGATGATCCCCTGAATCCGCCCAGGAATCCGATCGCCAACACAAATATGAATAGTCGGCGGCATGAACTGCGCCAACGTCGGACGCAGTATGACAACTTGGCAGCCGTCCAATCTACTTTGGTCTATCACTACACCGATACAAGCAAAGGTTATGACCCGGTGGCGGCGGTGGCGACGACGGTTCACCCCGGAACAGAGAATACACTCAAAGAAAGCGCGAAGTTTGAAACCATTGCTTTTAAAGACAAGACTGGAACAGAACAAAAACCCATTGCGATCGACTTTTTTAATGGATATGGCACGAATGGCTGGGAATTTGCACCGCCAACTGTCACCAGCACCAGTCTGTCGTCTACCGCCCCTTTGGGCAAAGCATTAAGAAATTTGGCCTATTTTGCGGGCGACCCAGATGGAGCATTTCCACCCAAACAAGAGGCGGGTAAAGTGCATCCCTTACCCCAGCTAACTATGTGGGGGAATTTTTCCAATCTCCGGCGAATTTTTGATCAAAATACCAGTATTACTTTGCCCAAAGCGGGAACGCCTGGTAATATTAGCCTTGCGGATTTAACCACCCTGCAAACCGCATCCGCAAATTTAGGAATGTTGGCTTATAACATTGATTATTTGCAAAGTTATAATTATGCAAATAGTAAAACCTCTGGTTTAGGTGGCGGTATAGCAAAGCTAGGTGAGGCTCTTTGGAAGTTACAAGATCAGGATTCTACGAATGGTGAGGTGATCGATCTTGCTGCTATTCCCTCGCCAGCGGCAATCAATTATAATCTACCACCAGATGCCTATATCGCAGCGCTAGAAAGAGATAAAGATCCAACTAAGCTAAACATTACCGATGATGTGATTAAACTTGCTCGGTTGGTGATGACTAAGGAGCAAGTAGAACGCGATCGCACCTATGGCTTTAACGTTAGTGCAGATAATCATCCTAATAATAGCAGCACCTATAATCCCACTGATGGTATTGCTACTTGGGTGAACAGTACAGTTCAAATCAATAGTGCTTGTGATATTAGCGCGACTTCAGGTAACAATTATTTTGGTTTGGGTACTCCTACTGCTGATACAGAAAAGCAATTTATCGGCCTCTCTCGCCTTTGCTCCAAATATCCTAAATTCCCATCCCTGTACTATATTTTCCCGAAAGTGAACCACGGTCACGCGGGAACAGGCGACCATGCACAACCAAATGACGAACCTTATATTAGGGATGCTGACATCACCACTATTAATAGTGGAAGTGACCGATACAAAGCCTTAGATAATGCCGATATCGCTACCATTAAGATTAACCCGAAAAAGGCGGATCTGACCGATTGGGTTCTGCCTCAGAGTACCATAACTTTCACGGAGATTGAGGAGAGTCAGGCAGCACCAAACAATAGTCAGAGAGAAGTGATTCAAATTGTTAACGGTACAAACTCTACAAACCGCCGGGTAGCGATTAAAGATTCTGCCTTATTCAATGGTCGGGAAGAAATGAATGTGCGGGTACTCAACCTGGACGTGGATATGTTGCGGTCTGTTTCGCCCCCGAACGACAACACTGAAACTTGGCTCCCCAAGAGTGGGATTATGTATGTGTTCCGGGAAGATGCCGTCCGGGAAGATGCGATCGCCCGTCCAGGAGGATCGCAAATGAATGCTTCTACTCCCACAGACCCGACATTAGACGCCAATGGCATGAGTACCAAGGCGATCGACTACTACGCCGATCCGGATCGCCGTCCTTATGGCTTCCGCTTGAAAAATGGCCAAGACCTCCGACGTAAACCCGGTGGATCGCTGAATAAGTCAATTCTCCGAGGCTTAACTCTAGTCTCCGACAACCCAGTGTACATCCAGGGTGATTTTAACCTGCATACCTCCAACGGCAGTGACACCCTTACAGAGTTGACGGGTCTGTCAACAAAACGTGTCGTAGACTCCAACTTTGCCAACCCAGAGGTGGACTATTGGCGACCGACAGAAGTTCTTGGAGATGCGATTACTGTCATTTCTAATAACTTCTGTGATGGCAGCATTCAAGAAGGGTATTTAAACACTGACCCGATGACCACTGTCATTGACGATGCTAATACTCAGAAGAAGTATGGTTGCCTAAACAATACACCCCAACGGACTTCATACTCCAACCAAAATCGCCCAACAGTGCAATTATTCCCACAAACTTCCATTAGTACCCAATCTTGGGTGTTATCAAATCCCTGGGAAGCTCATCCAACCACCAGCAATTCTCCAAAATCTCCCATTGTGATTAACTGGAATGGTGAAGTTTTAATTACTGACAGGGTGACAAGCACCACCGGCCCCTATATCAAAAATCAGAAAGCATATGACCAGCAATATAATGCCTTTAGCGCTCGTGACTTTAATGCATCCAGCAGCTACATAGGCAGAGCGATCGACACGAAAGCAAATCTCACCATGGTTAATGGCGTGGTTCCGGCACAAACTAACCAAGGAAATGGCGGTTTAATTAACTTTCCCCGAATGCTGGAAAACTGGCGTGTAGATGGAGGAAGTCAAGATAAAACCCTGACAATTCGTGGGTCATTCATGCAATTAAACTTTAGTCAATATGCCACAGGGCCATTTGATCAAGACGCCTGGGAACCGGGAATCGCCTCGGATAGCAACGAACGCATTTTCTATTACCTCCGACCTAACCGGGTTTGGGGTTACGATGTGGGTTTGCAGTACCTTCCCGCCGGTCCGGTTGCTCGACGGATCCTCGTTCCCGGTAATGAACGCAGTGAATTTTACCGGGAACCGAAAGGGGATGACCCATACATTTGCCTACTCAGAACCGCCCTTGGTTTTGCTTGTAATTAATAGGAGGGCCAAATGTGCTTCCAGATGCACCGCTTAACCATCAAAAAAACCGGGTTTCTGCTGTTTGTTTCAAAAGTTATCTGTTTATCGCGAAAAAGAAACCCGGCTTCTTCTGAAAAAGGACTTACCCTCGTGGAATGCTTGGCGGCAATTGTGATCTTTGGTCTGTCCATTACCGCCATCACTTCACCCATCATGTTGGCCATGGCCACTCGTGTCCGGGCATACCGAGTACAACAGGCCATGCAAATTGCCCAAGGAGAAATCGATCGCGTCCGACTGATTCTCGAACGGGGGGATTTATCTCTCGCCCAACTAACCCCCTTGCTGCCGCCGAATGCGGGGGGTGGGGAAGCCGCAGCATTCGGGGCACCGACTGCCGAGGATACAGCCTGTAAAACCACCGCCAGCACCCCCAAACCAACGGCCAGCAACTCTAATCAATGGTGCCGAGTCACCCTGAAAAATGAGGAGTTTGCTGTGCAGACATTCCGTACCAAAACTACAGCATTAAAGGACATTTCACCAGACAGCAAAAGCCAAACCCCCATTGGCTTGATGATGGGGGTCCGGGTTTACCCCATTGCCGCCATAAATAGCAAACAAGCCCTAAGCAAAGAACCCATGTCTCTCGGATTTTCCGCCATCACCACCTCCAGCGCTGCCCCCCTGGTGGCCATTTACACTCCAATAGTTCGGAGTGATTTGGATGAGTCTGCCGAAGTTTACAAAGCGCTTTTAAAGTAAGTTACTGGTTGCTGGTTATTGGTTATTTGTTATTCATAATTGAGCAAGACAAACAACAAATAACCAACAACAAATAACCAACAACTAACAACAAATAACAAAGATAAGAATTATGAGTAAATTAAATCATATTCAAATTATTTACAAAAGATGTCGATCCTATCTAAGTCAAACCAAAGATAGCGGATTTACCCTGCTCGAAGTATTAATGGCGATCACGGTTTCTAGTGTCGTTGTCTATGCCATGCTTTCCTTAGTGGTCAGCTTATTGGAAACAGAAAAAAGAGAAACCGCCAAAACCCAAACTCAAATCGAAATCGGCCAAGCGATCGATTACATTGCTTCAGAAATTGAACAAGCCGCTTATATTTATGAAAGCTCATGCTTAGGCGGTGGGAGACAGTCTGATGGAAATCCCGTCAATGGAGATGAATATTGCCCAGGATTAAGCAATATTATTACATTTCCCTCTGGGTTGACTCCTGTCCTGGCTTTTTGGAAATTAGAAGCCGTTCCTTATAATACTGCCACTAACAGCAATGAAGCATTGCCTGTATCATGTTTAAATATGCCTACTACGCCTATTAATTTACAAGAAGAATGTTATGGCATAAAAAATAGTCGAAGTAGCTACACCTTGGTCGTCTATGGACTCCGAACTGACACTAATGATACTTGGGATGGCCCAGCCAGAATCACCCGCTATCAAATGCGGAAATATAAAACCGATGATTTAAAAAATTTAACCAAAACCGCTGAATATCTCATCAATAACCAAGACCCGGAAACTACAACATTTCAAAAATGGCCTTGTACTAACTCACCTTGTTCCCCCAAAAAAATTACTCAATACAACGATGATGTACTCGTAGACTTAATCGATGACGATAAGAATCAAAGTACCGGAGGAACTCAGGCCATTTGTGATCAAAATAAATATGTGAACACTACATATAGCCTCAGTCCGGCTGCAAATACCCCTGATGGTTTCTACGCTTGTGTTTCCAGTCCCGGTGGTTCCGGTGGTTATCAAGATGCCGTAATCTTTATGCGGGGCAATGCCGCCGCCCGCGCTGGAGAAGAACCCAAGTCACAAAACCCTGCTTATTTACCAAGCATCAGCAGACGAGTCAAAGCGGGTACTTTATTAAACCGAACACCACCAGAGCCTTCAGAATAATTAATATGGTTATTGGTTATTTGTTATTTGTCCTTGGTCATTTGTTCTTGGCCATTTGTCCTTGGTCATTTGTCCAACAAACAACCCCCCCAACCCCCCCTCAAAGGGCGGGCAACAACCAACAACATGCATAATCCCTACCCAACAACAAACAACCAAAGAATCCCTACCCAATAACAAAAGAATCCCTACCCAATAACAAAAGAATCCCTACCCAATACTATGATTAATCTACCAACTAGGAAAAATTGGCTGAAGCACCACTCTAATACATCTGGCTTTACCCTATTAGAGTTATTAGTGGTCGTAGTCATGATCGGAATTCTGGCTGCCCTGGGAATTCCCAGTTGGATCTCCCTAGTCAACAATAACAAAATTAGTAATGCTCAATCAGAAGTATTCCAAGCCATGCGGGATGCCCAAAGCAAAGCCAAGGTGAGAAAGACTACTTGGGAAGCGCGGTTTAAAAATGGCCAAAATGCCAATGGTAACCCTGCGATCCAGTGGTCAGTGAACTCAGCCAGTGGTAGCCCAATATGGCGAACTATTAGTAGTCCAGGAGTTCAAGTCGATACAGCACTGACAGATATGAATAAAATTGGCGAGTCATGGTCAGTCCAATTTGACTACAAAGGTGAAGTCAAGGTTACTGATCAAGGTAAAAAAATTACTGTAGTTATTGGCAATGGCGGTGGGCGGAAAAAATGTGTTTTTGTCAAGACTACTTTGGGCGCGCTGAAAACCGCTGAGGGAGATAAGTGTAACAATTAGCTATTAGTTATTGGTTGTTGGGTAGGGATTCTTTGGGTAGGGATTCTTTGGGTAGGGATTCTTTGGGTAGGGATTCTTTGGTTATTGGTATTGCAACAGTGGGAACGAATACAGTGGCTTGGAATGGTAAAGAGGGCAATGGAAATGATGTTCAGCCAAGTGTTCTGGGCTATCGAGTCCAAGTAAAATACGGGGAAGTTCATTTTCCCTTGATTGATCCAGAGTCAAGTAATTATGTCTGATTTAACTAAACCATCAGAAAAGTTGCATTTACTGCGGCATTTAGCGGATTATCCCCCCTCGCTCCCCTTTGAAAGGGGGGAAAGATTAGGGAAAGTTTTCCGGTTAAGAAAAGCCGGAAAAATTTCTGATTCAGGATTTACCGATCGCCCAGATCGATGTAGGGGTGATTCGCGAATCACAGAAACCGGGTTTCTTCTTCGCATCCCACAGTTAACTGCTGATATTCATAGCAGAAACCCGGTTTCTTCTTGGAGAAATGCGAGCAATGCTAGAAATGGAGCGAATAATTTTCTTCCGTCCAGTGGCTTTACGCTTCTAGAGCTTTTGCTGGTGGTTTTTATTATCAGTCTTTTAGGCGCGATCGCGATTCCTAGTTGGCTATCATTGCTAAATACTACTCGAGTGAATAATGCTCAGAGTACCTTATATTCAGCAATGCTCCAAGCCAAGAGCAAAGCCACCGAACAAAAAGTGATTTATCAAGTCAGTTTTCGAGAGCAAAATAATACTGCACAATGGGCGGTTCATCCAGTGACGATAAACCCATTGGATGCGGGTTGGCATGATTTAAATCCCTCAGTAAAAATTGATGCAGCGGAGACGACTTTGTATAAGCATCCTGCCACAGGAGTTTGGCGAGTACAGTTTAATCATAAAGGTCATGCCAATGGTCAGTTAGGCAGAGTCACGGTGGCGCTGCGGGATAGTGGCAAGAAAAAACGGTGCGTTTTTGTGTCTACTTTGTTGGGGGCTTTGCGGCAAGGACAGGAAAATTCTAAGCCCAAAAATGGCCGGTATTGTTATTAGGATTAATAGGTGGGGAACTGTTGTTGGTTGTTGGTGGGTAGGGATTCTTTTGTTGGTTGTTAGGGATTCTTTTGTTGTTGGGTAGGGATTCTTTTGTTGGTTGTTAGTTGTTGGGTAGGGATTCTTTGGGTAGGGATTCTTTGGGTAGGGATTCTTTGGGTAGGGATTCTTTGGGTAGGGATTCTTTGGTTGTTTGTTGTTTTAGGAAATTGTTGTTTGTTGTTTGTTGTTTGTTAATGGTTGACTGGTAGGGGCGAATGGCCATTCGCCCCTACAGACTGTTGACTGTTTCCACCCCTGCTCCTCCGCTCCCCTGCTCCTCCGCTCCCCACACCCCTGGTCAACGATTAACGCAACGCTTCGGGGCAATAGACCGCTAAAATAGAAGCGAATTATCGCTTAGTCGCAAATTGTTGGCCCATGACCACAGCTACACCAGTTAAAACGAAGTACGAAGCCATTATTGGTCTGGAAACTCACTGCCAGGTAAAGTCTGACACTAAGATTTTTTGTCATTGTTCTACGGAATTTGGCACTCCTCCCAACACGAATGTTTGTCCCGTGTGTATGGGAATGCCCGGAGTGTTGCCCGTACTCAATGAGCGAGTGCTGGAATATGCGGTGAAAACCGGATTAGCTCTTAACTGCCAGATTGCCAAGTACAGTAAATTTGACCGAAAACAGTATTTTTATCCCGATTTGCCGAAAAATTATCAAATTTCTCAGTATGACTTGCCGATCGCGGAACATGGTTATCTGGAAATTGAATTAATTGATGATGACGGCAATGCTGCCCGCAAGAAAATCGGCATTACTCGCTTACACATGGAAGAGGATGCGGGTAAGTTAGTGCATGGAGGGAGCGATCGCCTCGCGGGTTCGACTCACTCCTTGGTAGACTTCAACCGCACTGGGGTGCCGTTGATGGAAATTGTCTCGGAACCAGATATCCGTTCCGGGGCTGAAGCAGCGGAATATGGCCAAGAACTCCAGCGCATTGTCCGCTACCTGGGGGTCAGCGATGGCAATATGCAGGAAGGTTCTTTACGCTGTGATGTGAATATTTCCATTCGTCCCGTGGGACAAAAAGAGTTTGGCGTTAAGGTAGAAATCAAGAATATGAACTCCTTTAGCGCTATTCAACGGGCGATCGACTATGAAATTGAGCGGCAAATTGAAGCCCTAGAATCCGGGGAAAAGATTTTCCAAGAAACCCGTCTCTGGGAAGAAGGCAGTCAACGCACGATTAGTATGCGTTCCAAAGAGGGTTCTAGTGACTATCGTTATTTCCCCGAACCGGATCTCGGCCCAATCGAGATACCTGCATACCAGTTAGAAGAGTGGAAGTCCCAACTACCCGAACTTCCTGCGGCCAAACGGCATCGTTATGAGAATAATATCGGCCTTTCTGCTTACGATACTCGCGTGCTGACGGACGATCGCAGCGTTGCCGAATATTTTGAAGCCACTTTACAAGCTGGTGCCGATGCCAAACTAGCCGCTAACTGGATTATGGGCGATATCACCGGCTATTTGAAAAACGAGAAACTGACTATCGATCAAATTGCCCTAAAGCCTGCGGAACTCAGCGAACTGATTTCTTTAATTCAAGCAGGCACGATTAGCGGCAAAATTGCCAAGGATATTCTGCCAGAATTACTCACCGCTGGCGGTTCTCCGAAAGCCCTGGTGGAAAGTAAGGGATTAATCCAAATTTCTGATACCGGGGCTTTAGAAGTCATGATTGCTGAAGTTTTGGCCGCCCATCCTGATGAGTTGGCAAAATATCGTGGCGGCAAGAAGCAACTAAAAGGCTTTTTTGTCGGTCAAGTGATCAAGAAAAGTGGCGGACGGGCCGATCCGAAGTTAACCAATCAGTTGCTTTCCCAGCAGTTAGACGGTTAGTTAGAAACCCGGTTTCTTCAAGAAACCGGGTTTCTCTATTCTATTGCCTAGTTTTCACATATTGCGCTACCACCGGATTTAACGTAAAACAAGTTATTTTGCCCCGTTCTTCTGTTTCCACAATAAATCGCCTCACCAGCGATCGCACAGCATTGATTAACTCGGTAGGAGATAATGTTAATTCGTTTAACAGTTGCGATAATGCCACGGCTTCTGTTGAGTAGGCAAGCTGAGTAATTACCGCAATTTCGGGCTCGGTTAATCGCTGAAATTGTTGCTCTAATCGCCAGCGTAATGATTCATCTAACATGGGCATATCGTATTGCAAAAAATCAGCTACACTGCCGCCAAATAATTCGGCAATTAGAGTCGCCGTTATATTTAACCAGAGAGGATTGCCTTGATACAGATTAATCAGGGTTTCCCACATTGATTCATCGGATAACTGATGCCCGGTTAAAATATCTTTCGCCGCGATGCCTATACCGCCTAAAACTAAGGAATGAATCGGATAGTTTGATTTTTCTAATTCGGCAATTTCTCTAGGTTGTTCGGAACTAATTAAAATGAAACAACTATGATGATTTACTTCGGTAACTTGTTGTAAAGATCGCTGATAATCTTCATGACCTGGTTTATATTGTCCGGCAAGCTTACCGTCACTAAAAAGTGCTTCTAAGTCATCGAATACGATTAAGCAACGATGCTGCCGTAAGTAGTTAAAAATTTGACTATTAGCGATTCCCTGCTTGCCCCAAACGGGCGGGGAATTTTCTGCTGATTCGGAGAAAATTTGTAGCAGGTTTGTCAGCATGGTTTCCAGGGGGGGTGAAAACCGGAGACTCCGATAGATAACGTAATTAAATTGGGTTTTGATTCTGTCTATTAAGCGGATAGCCAAGGCAGTTTTGCCAATGCCACTCATGCCTAAAATTGCGGCGATTTTTGTGCGGGAAGGAAGAATATCGCCCCTGTTAAACCCGTCGTTTGAGATCCATTGTTCTAGGGTGGCGAGTTCGGTGGTGCGTGAACCGAAATCACCCCTAGGCGAATCGTAAAAGGTGAAGATTTCTGGGGCGTCACCTAAGTCTATATATAGTGGAGGAGGATTTGCTGGGGCTGGAGGGGAAGGGGGAACGGGCGAGCAATTATTGATGACTTCTAATTTCTGTATATTATTGCACAAAGTCATCTGATTAATATTCACAAATTCTGATGAAATAATAATCGAAAAATTATAACGATGTAATATATCAGACAAATTAGATTTATTCACTTCTTGCTCTAAAGCATTGGAGAGAACTTGCCATAATTGTGACGCAACATTTCTCACATGACCTTCGGTACAGTTTTCCGCTTTGGCTATTTCGCTATATTTATGACCATGCAGTGTTCCTGTCAAAATCACCTTTTGGAGACGATTTATATGTTGACCCGTCTCGGAAAAAAATAAACTATCTGTAAACTTTAATACATCGATGTCCATTGCTGTGATTGGTATTTTTTTATGATTTTATCACAAATAATCTGACAAGAGATGACTTATGTCATCACACCTGACATTGAATGACATTAAATTGATTACATATTCTGACACGGTGTCAGTTCCATTTATCGAAACTTAAGAAGATAATTGTATATAAATCCTCCTCAGAGAAATTTAAGCGTTAAAATAGGAGAGAATAAGTCATGGTAAAATCAGCACAATTTAGGAAAATACCAATAGCGGCCTTAGTTGCTGGTGTAGTTCTTTTTTCTCACGCCCAGCCAGCCGATGCTTGGTGGTTTACAAGAGACGAACGCTTAGGTCGTCTAACTACAGCAGATAATATGAATTATTGGCAGCAGAAAGGAGGAATACCATCTGGGACACCTCCTGTCGATCGGAATAAGCTCTGTCAATGGAAGTACGGTAATAACAATGTATGGGGCAAGGCTGTTAGTTCGTCGCGACCAGGTGTATGGCAGACAGATTGTTACCGTTGGCGATGGTTTTGGCAGTAATTTTTTTACTACCCTCTTATGGTGACTAAAATTCTGATTCTGGGTAGTCATTCAAGATATACACCACTATTAATCAGGCACACTTCGTGATGGCTACGAACATAGGTTGGTGGCTATCACGAAGTCTTGTTAATTAAATTGAATAGTTGATTTCAATTTTTATTATAAACATCCATGAAATCCATTTTTAGTTATTTTGGCTTTCTCGATCGCAAGCCGAACTCAGGTTTTACTCTGGTAGAACTGTTGTTTGTGATAATTATTATCGGCATTCTCTCCACTATTTCTATAGTGACAATGTTTAATTCAATAAAAAAAGCAAAACAAGTAGAAGCAATTCTTAATATTAATGATTGCCAGAAAAAACAGCTAGTATTTTATACGGAAAATCATCGGTTTACCAATGCTCTAGAATTATTGGGTTTACAACCGGAAAGCCAGCATTTTATCTACCAAGTAGAGATATCTCCTCCTACCGAGCCTGAACACGGTAATGAAACATTAGTTTGTTGTATGGCTGCGGAGAAGGGAGGCGATGGCCAAATGCTATTTATGTGTACATCATCTAGTGATTAAAGAGTTGGTTGTAAAACACGATGGCCTTGGGCGAAGCATTCGCGGATATATCTTCACTTTTAACCGAAAAATTATCGGCGCGAATGCTTCGCCCTCCGATCAAAGCGGAATCGCCCTTTTTTCCTAATCCCAAGACGGAAAATGCGATCGCTTTAATATACCTCACTGCGATGAGCGATCGCAGTAACAATTACCTGCTTTGTCCCCTCGTCAATGCAATAGACAACTCGATAATCTCCAACGCGATAGCGATAGTATCCGGCTAAGTCTCCTTTGAGTGATTTAATGTTAGGATGACTGCGAGGATCGACTTTCAATCTCTCAAAACATCGGTCTAGCTTGCGTTGCAAAGGCGCATCAGATTCTTCAAAAAAATCCCGAGCATCAAAACTTAGCAAAACTGAATAAAAATCAAGGTTTGCATCAGTATTTTCGTTTGAGTTTGTCAACGGTTGTCACCTTCCCTGCTACTACATTTTTTTTAGCTTGATTAAAGACTTCTAGAAAACCAGGAATTTTCAATAATTCTTCTGTAGCATCGTTGCTTTCCCGTTCTGCTAAATAAGCTAAGAAATCAGCCGCAACCAGCAGCCGTTCAGGAGATAAGCGATCTATTTTTGATTTAAGTTCTTGAGAAGCGATTACCGAAGATTGTTCGCCTAAATCATCTGGCCACGCTGCTGATTTTTCTGCGATTTCATCCGGCGGAATTATCTGATTATCCCCGTCTAATTCGCCTCCAAAATTCAGGAGATTATTGAGGTCTTTTAATAAGCGGATTTTCTCGACTCTCGTTAGATTTTCAACTTGAGTAAGTACCTCGTTATATGTAGGCATAGACTCTCTGCTTAGTTCTTTTGTGGTTGACTCTATTATAAAGATAGAAAAAAATTTTGGCAATCAGCTTGGCGGATTGATGAGCGATCGCTCATCTGTTATATCGCATTGCCCAAAAACCCCCCAAAAACCCCCCGTAGGGACACCGCATTGCTGTGTCCTTTGTGTCCTAAACCTGGGAAAATATTAAGAATGCGATGATATGCGATCGCCCCATTGCCTCGATCGCCTTTATTTATGCTACATCATAATAAAAAAATACATTTTGTATATACATAATCATGCAGTTTGAATGGGATGAAAATAAAAACGCCCAAAATCTCAAAAAACATGGCATTAGCTTTGAGGAAGCTCAAGAAATCTTTGACGGAATCGTTTTTACCGCCATTGATGAGCGTTTCGACTACGGAGAAATTCGAGAAATCAGTATTGGTGCCATACAAGGTGTCGTTATCGTCACTGCATACTGAAAGAAATAGAGTTATCCGCATCATCTCTGCCAGAAAAGCCACTCGTCAGGAGAAAAATACTTACTATGACTATCTCACCCAAGCGACTTAAAGAATTAGAAAATATTCCAGAATCTGCCATTGATACATCTGATATTCCTGAATTAGATGCGAATTTTTGGTCAAACGCAAAACTGGTGAAGCCTCTGACCAAACAAGCGATTTCTTTAAGGGTCGATCCCGATGTATTGGATTGGTTCAAAAGCCAAGGAAAAGGTTATCAATCTCTGATGAATGCTGTGCTGCGTTCTTATGTTGAACATCAGATAAAAAGTAGTCAGTAAATAGGCGATCGCGTTTTCCCCCAAGGGCGAAAACGCGATCGCATTCCCCAAAAACCCCCCGTAGGGACACAGCCATGCTGTGTCCTCTGTGTCCTAAACCTGGGAAAATATTAAAAAGGTGATTATATGCGATCGCCTTAAGGAATCAGTTTTGTGCGATCGCGCAAATTAGCAAAATCTTCATCATCAAAGATGATTCCTTCCTTTTCAATAGTGGCTCTAAATTTTTGGAAACCTTCCCAAAAATCCGCACCAGGCTTTTGTTCGTGTCGCTGCCGAATTAACTCAACTAAATAATCCTGTTCTTCAACAGATAAACTGTCCAGGGAATCAATAATTTCTTGAAGAGTCATCATCTCACCTGCCTAAAATAAAAATGTTGTTACAGAACGTTCCAGAAACCCGGTTTCTTCAAGAAAACGGGTTTCTTTTATGCTAACTTCTCAGGGTTAAGTTAAATTGTTTCACCAAAGCATCGCGGACTTTATTATGAATAGGTTCGATGTCTTGGTCGGTGAGGGTACGATCGCCCACCCGATAGACTAAACGAAATGCTAAACTCCGCTGTCCTTCCGGCACATTTTTGCCTTGATACTCATCAAATAATTGCACCGATTCTAACAATTTGCCCCCGGCTTTTAACATCACCTTTTGCAGGTCTGCCACGGACAAATCCACCGGAGAGAAGAAGGCTAAATCGCGGTCAGAAGCGGGGAAAGTGGAATAAGCAGCAAATTTTTGAATGGTATTTTTGCTGGCTGCTTGCACCAATAATCCTAAGTCTAATTGGAAGATATAGACCTCATCAATTAATTCCCGTTGTTGGCGTAATTGGGGATGCAATTGACCAAAAACTCCCAAACATTTGCCCCATAACCATAAGGAAGCAGTGCGTCCGGGATGCAATGTGGCACTGGCAAATTCAGCGCATAATGCCGTAGCTTCTCCATCACTTTGACCCTTGGCGATTTCTTTACCCCAGGGGCGATATTCCACCCCAATTCCCATTCGTTCAAAGATACTATCTAGTAATCCTTTGGCTTCATACCAGGTGATCCGTTGTTCTTTGCCACTGCGTACCCAACGATTGACTGTTGGATCGCCGCCCATGATACCCGCGATCGCCTCTTTTTCCTTCAGGGCTTCCCCTTCTTTCCAGAAAATCTGACCAATTTCAAAACCGTTTAGTGCCCCATTACCTTGGTCTTGATTTTGTTGGAAAGCATCAATTAAACCGGACAACATTTGCGTCCGCAGGGCGGAATATTCGGCAAACAAAGGATTAGCTAATTCTATTTGATTGGTTTCCCCTGGTTTCACCAAAGAATAATGCATCAATTCTGTTAACCCGGCGCCGCGAAAAGCTGCCCGTAAATTCCGCAGGGTTTGCTGTTCCACGGACAAACCACCGGCTGCGGTTTTGCTGGGCAAAGTTTCGCAGAAGTTATCGTAACCGTATAATCGGGCAATTTCCTCGATTAGGTCAATTTCCCGTTCTAAATCTTTTGCCCGATAGGGAGGTACGGTGACACTCCACACATTCTTTTGCTTGGTAGGAGAAATTTGACAGCCCAAAGCGTTGAGAATGCGTTCAATGTCATTCGGTTGGAGGCTGCCGGTGCCTTTTAATGCGTTCAATTCTGCTTTGGTTGGGCCTAATACTTGATTCACACGGTCAAGCCGTAAATCAATGGGTTGAGGGGTTAAGCCCGTTCGCTTATCCACCATCTCCTGACCCATTGCCTCGCCCCCAGCTAATTCCAGAATCAGGGCGATCGCGCGTCGGCAAGCTTCCTCTACACCCGCTTGGTTAACTCCCCGTTCATAGCGATTGGAAGATTCGCTGCGGAGTCCCTGCGATCGCGCGGATCTGCGAATTGTGGCCGAATCAAATAGCGCCGCTTCTAATAGAATATTCTGGGTTTCCCCATCCACTTCCGTGGACTCTCCCCCCATCACCCCACCGAGGGCTACGGGGCGATCGTTGGCGGTAATTAATAAAGTTTCTGCTTGGAGTTGGCGATTTTGGCTATCCAAGGTTTTCATAGTTTCCCCTGGTTGGGCAAAACGCACCCCCACCGTAAGGCGATCGCCTCCTGCCACCGCTTTCAACTTATCCGCATCAAAAGCATGAAGGGGTTGTCCCCATTCCAGCAACACATAATTAGTCACATCCACCACATTATTAATCGGGCGAATGCGCGACCCTTCCAGCCGTTGCTGCAACCAAGCGGGAGACGGGCCAATTTTTACCCCAGAAATCAAAGTGCCAATATACGCGGGACAGCCTTGAGATTCTTGGATATTCAGCTTCAGACTTGGCCCTGCGGGTTTCACCACTGAAACGGTTTTCGCTTTTGGCAAGCGCACCGTTGCCCCGGTCAGGGCGGCCACTTCCCGCGCTACCCCAACCATACTCAAGGCATCCGCCCGGTTTGCGGTGGCGGTCAAGTCCAGCAGCACATCATCGAGTCCTAACAACGGACGGGCGTCACTGCCTACTTGCAGGTTATCCCCAGAAAAAATATGAATCCCTTCCGACTCTTTGGCTAAACCCAATTCCGCCAAAGAACAAATCATCCCGGACGAAGGCACACCCCGGAGTTTGGCTGGTTTGATGGTTAGATTCACTTTCGGCAAATAGGTGCCCACTGTTGCCACCGGGACATAAATATCTGCCCGGACATTCTGTGCTCCGCAGACAATATTTAACGGTTCCTCTGCCCCAACGTCTACGGTGCAAACACTGAGTTTATCGGCGTCTGGGTGGCGATCGCGTTTCAGCACCTTTCCCACCACTACCCCATCAGCCCAGGATGCACGATTTTCGATTTCTTCCACCTCAAACCCCGCCATTGTCAGGGTTTCCGCTAATTCTTCTGGGGATTGGTTAATATCCACCAGTTCCCGTAACCACTTGATAGAAATCCACATAATTCAGATAGCCTGTGTTTTCATTAGCCTGAATTATTTTACAGGGTGGCAACGGATATGGATGGGCGGCGGATAGGATGTATTTTCGTAGGGGCGAAGCATTCGGACAGACAATCTATGGGATAAATCAGCAACTTACGATCCGAATGCTTCGCCCTCATGCCACGGATTAGGATGTATTTTCGTAGGGGCGAAGCATTCGGACAGACAATTTATGGGATAAATCAGCAACTTACGATCCGAATGCTTCGCCCTCATGCCATTGAAGGGATGGGCAGCGGATGACGGTTGGCATGAGAAATTTTGATAAAATATATCACCGATAACCATGTTATCAGTGCGTAACGAGTCAGTAATTGGAATCAGGCAATGATTAAAATCAGCGAATTGAGTTCTCTTTATGAGACGGATAATGAGCAATGGTTAGAGCAAACCCTTAAACTGTTGAAGGCAAAAAACCTAGAATCTCTCGATTTAGAGCATTTAATTGAGGAATTAGAATCTGTGGGGCGTCGAGATAGATTAACTGTTGAAAGTTTCCTTGAACAAATTATTCGGCATTTACTCCTTTTGCAGTATTGGCAAGCAGAATATGAGTATAATGCTAATCATTGGCAAGCGGAAATTATCAGTTTTAGAACTCAAATTAACGAATATTTAACCCAAAATTTGCGTAATCATTTAGAGGAAAACCAGTCAAAAGTTTATCAAAAAGCGTTAAAGTATGTTAGGAAAAAGACCGGCATGATGGTTAGCTTTCCTGAAGATTGTCCTTACACCCTGGAACAGTTAATCGATCGAGATTGGCTTCCTTAAATCATAGCGATCGCCCCGCTAGTAGGGTGGGCAGGTTGCTTGAGAGTAAATGGCGATCGCAGTAAAGAACCCCTGCCCACCAAACATTTTCTCTGATAAAATCCGTCTCGTTTTAATCGATTGATACCAAATTTTATTAGATTTACAATGATAATTGTAATCAAAAATTATGAATTCTTCACAACTTAAACCAATTTTGCAAAAATTAAAGCAGTCATTATTCGGCCTATATCAAGACAAGCTTGAGGCAATTATTTTATATGGATCTCAAGCGAGAGGCGATGCTAAAGAATTTTCTGACATTGATATTTTAGTGATTTTAAAACGGCAGATAAATCCGTATCAAGAAATCGATAAAACCAGCAATATAATTTATGAAATATGCCAAGAATATGATGTATTAATTTCTCGACACTTTATTTCAGCAGAAAACTTTGAGACTACCAATACTCCCTTCATACACAATGTAAAAAAAGAAGGAATATACCTATGAAAATAGAACAGCAAAAATTGATTCAGAAAGCCAAGGAAAGTCTGCTGGCATCTCAAGTTCTAGCCGAGCGCAAGCTCTATAACTTTGCTGGTTCCAGGGCTTATTACACGATGTTTTATATTGCGGAAGCATTCCTTTGGGAAAAAGGCTTGAGTTTTTCAAGTCACTCTGCTGTGATTGGAGCCTTTGGTCGGGAAATTGCCAAAACAGGAATTGTTCCGCCTGAATTTCACCGCTATCTGATTGATGCCCAAGACAAAAGAACTCAAGGAGATTACGGTATTGATGATGATGTTCAGTTGAGTGCAGACGATGTAAAAATATTAATTTTACAAAGTCAAAAATTTATTGAAATTGCCGAAAAAATTCTATAATTTAGCGCGATCGCCCCCATAAAGCCAGAGCTAGTAGGGTGGGCAGGTTGCTTGAGAGTAAATGGCGATCGCAGTAAAGAACCCCTGCCCACCAACCATCTTCTCTGACGAAATCCGTTGCCTATTTTATAAATAAAGACTAAAGCTAGTAGGGTGGGCAGGTGACTTGAGAGTAAATGGCGATCGCAGTAAAGAACCCCTGCCCACCAACCATTTTCTCTGACGAAATCCGTTGCCTATTTTATAAATAAAGACTAAAGTCAAAACTACAAACTTGATCCGTTGCCCAATTTCCTGAAATAGCGATCGCTCCTATCCGCTGCCTATTTTCATGGAAAATAGCGATCGCCTCTATCCGTTGCCTATTTTAATTTCAAATAGCGATCGCCTCTATCTGCTGCCTATTTATATCCGTTGCCAACTTGTTGTGGTGCGTCTAGGCTGGAATCAAGGTTAATTGTTTTTTCTCAAATTACTTGCCAGCCTAACACACCCTACTGACTGAAATAGCGATCGCCTCTATCCGCTGCCTATTTTAATGGAAAATAGCGATCGCCTATATCCGTTGCCAAGCTGTTGTGGTGCGTCTAGGCTGCAATAAAGGTTAATTGTTTTTTCTCAAATTACTTCCCAGCCTAACACACCCTACCGACTGCCTATTTTAATTTCAAATAGCGATCGCCCATCCGCTGCCAATTTTATAAATAATCATAGATCGCCCTATCCGCTGCCAGATGTTTTCACCACAGAGACACAGAGAGACACAGAGGCGATCGCTTCACTATCCCTGCCTACAAAGCCAGGGATTTTATCAGATATCTCACGACCAAGAAACGCTCGCACAGGAGAACACAACACGGAACCCATATTCCTGGAAATCTATCCTATAATGTGGACCTAAGCAATACCGAGAAACCGAAGCGCACGATAACGGATTGCTATTCCAGGCACCGCCTCGCATCATGTAACTCTGATTCCCTGATATCCAAGCACTGCCATCAGTGGGCCCACCCTCATAGTCAGGATGGTGAGAGTCAGCGCACCATTCCCAGACATTACCGTGCATATCGTATAGTCCAAAAGCATTCGGAGGAAAACTGCCGACATCGGTGGTTTCTTTTCCGCTATAGTTGGCTAAATGCGTTGTAATCGTGTCGCCAAAATAAAACTGGGTCGTAGTTCCAGCCCGACAAGCATATTCCCACTCTGCTTCCGAAGGCAAACGATAGTATCTTCCAGTCATTTGCGATAACTTATGGCAAAATTCCCTCGCCTGATGCCAGGGGGCTTGTTCTACCGGACGATTTGCCCCTTTAAATTTTGACGAGTTATTTCCTATCAATGCTTTCCACTGGGTTTGGGTGACGGGATATTTGCCCATGAAAAAAGAGGGTACTGTCACCCGATGTGGTGGTATTGTTCGATTTTTTGATGTTGGTTTGTCGTATGAACCCATGATAAATTCACCCCCAGGGATATAAACCATGTCCAAGGTGACGCCACTATTACCCAGTTTTTCGGTGAAATATTGGGCTTGGTGGTTTTGACGGCTGATGATTTCTCCTTCAGGGTTGACCTGCACTACTTCAAAGGAAAATGTTTCTAAAGGCAGGTCAAGGTTCAGACTGGGGGATGAAACGAAAGGCGAACACGAGGTCACGGAGGGCGAACACGGGGATATCGCCCCTACAGATGACTGCTGAGATGTAGGATTTGCTGAGAAACCGGGTAATTGAGATTCGATCGCTTCTAATCGTTGTTCTAACTCAGAAAACTTTGCCGCCACACCAGGGGGAATAGACTCGGATAATGGGGCTGAGAATTGCGATTGATTTTCGATTAATTGTAACTGCTCAATTTCTTTAACTCTTTGATCTAACTCGTCGTCAGTCCGAGCAATTTTAACTTGGGTCTGGGCAATTTGGGCTTGAAACTGTTTCCATAATTCCCTAGCCCAAGCGATGCGCTGTTGTTCCTTGGAAATCAAGGTGTGAGGAATTTCGACTAGACTGAGAGGATAGGGCGAGATATCGTAGCCGCAAGTAGGACAAACCTTTTGCGTTTCTTCAATATTAGTTGTTTGGCAGATCGGACAATCCATTGCTTGATGCTGATGACAGAAATATCTATTTTACCGCGATCGCCCAGGGGACAAGAAACCGGGTTTCTAGCAATATGCTGGCTTGATGACCGAGGTTTACTCAAGAAACCCGGTTTCTAACGAAGATCGCGATCGCCTCACTACCGTTGCCTATTTTAATTTCAAATAGCGATCGCCCAGGGGACAAGAAACCGGGTTTCTAGCAATATGCTGGCTTGATCACCGAGGTTTACTCAAGAAACCCGGTTTCTAACGAAGATCGCGATCGCCCAGGGGACAAGAAACCGGGTTTCTAGCAATATGCTGGCTTGATGACCGAGGTTTACTCAAGAAACCCGGTTTCTAACGAAGATCGCGATCGCCCAGGGGACAAGAAACCGGGTTTCTAGCAAGATGCTGGCTTGATCACCGAGGTTTACTCAAGAAACCCGGTTTCTAACGAAGATCGCGATCGCCCAGGGGACAAGAAACCGGGTTTCTAGCAATATGCTGGCTTGATCACCGAGGTTTACTCAAGAAACCCGGTTTCTAACCTCGATCACGATCGCCTCACTACCGTTGCCTATTTTAATTTCAAATAGCGATCGCCTCCGGGACGCTGCCCCCATCCGTTGCCTATTTTAATTGGAGAAAATTTGCCCTCACCCCCAACCGACGCCTGCCACCGCGAAGGCGGGGGCGGCTCATGCATGGGATAGGAAAGCATAATATTTCATAAATTATTTAGGATAGCTATAGGACTCAACTATAAGGAGAAAATACTCGCTTAAGACATTATTTGGCTCGCCTTCACAGAAAAAATGTTGTTTAAAATCATTGGAAATGTTAAAACTTTATCTCCGGCTGGTTATTGATTGTTATTGATTATTTAAAACACAAAACTTTCCCCCTTCCTGATTAAATCATACGGTGCCTGTGCAAAGCCAAAACTAGCGGCGACTTTGGATGAAGCGATGCCGCCGCTGCCGTCCCTAAAGATTGGTGAAATCAGCCGCAATCAAGTGCTAGTTTTGGGCGGAAATAATTTTCCAGGCATTTCCAGGCATTTTTCACCGAGGCTACAATAATCCGCGATAACGCACAAAAATCAAGACCGCAGCCCAAGACCCCAACGCCACTTTGAGGGCGACGATGATATTGAGTAAGGGAATTGCTCCACCACTGACCAAAGCACCTAATTCTCCGTGGGGTAGTTGTACTCCTGATAAAGTAATGACCGACAAGACAATAAAAATCAAAACCGAAATTTTTTCCCAAAAAGCGGCTTTCCAACGCTTATAGATTTTTTGCATCAATTCGGGGGACGAGGTAATGGCAATCAACCCGATCGCCGTTCCTCCGGCCACTCCCGCAGCAAAACCACCCCCCGGACTCAGGTGGCCGCGAATGGCCAGTTCAATGCCGACGAACGCGCAAATGGTGGCACCCAGACGGGCTAAAACAATGGACGGTTGATCGGTGAATTGATTCACGTGACCTAAAGGTTGTTCATTGGCGAGGAGAAAATTAGCACCCATAATCGCGATCGTAAACACGACCACTTCAAAGATGGTGTCATACAGGCGATTCATAAAAATGATCCCAGAAACCGCATTCGGTACGCCGGTATCTTTAACCACCACTTCCACAATGGACAAATCAGAAATCTCCGACCAATTAGGAGAAGGATTGTCGATCAACAGCATTTTGACAAAAAGTGCGATCCCTGCGGCAATATAAAGCCATTTCATTAATGTTTTTCCCCTGATTCTGCTGGATTAATATAGGTTAAAAGTGTTGTTGGTGAAACCAGTTTAGTTTGGATGATTTCATACAGCCGTTGCAGTCGGATGGTGGTTTGATAGACTGGTGTTTCCGCTGCATTTGTACTTTTTGCTTGATCTGCTTTTGGGTCTAGTTTTCCTTCTACTTTGGCTTCTACTTTTGCCTCTGCTTTGGCTTCTACTTTGGCTTCTAATCGTTGAACACAGGTGGCATGAATTTCTTTTTCTATCAGTGCCCGATGTAAGTCTTCTGGATCCTGATAAGGGACGAGTTCCACACGCATATAATGTTGGCGAAAAATTGCCCGAAATTCTTCAATTAGTTTGGCCAAAGAGTCCTGCCCGTTGGCTAATTCATCTTGAAGCACCCCCAAACGCATTACCAGAGAAGAACGCACGGCCACCGCATAAAGAGTAACTGCCAACATTGTTCCCACTAAAGCTTCAGTCAAAGCCACATCTGCTGCCCCAAACATGGCATAAACTAAAGCGGATACTCCACCTAATATGCCGCGAACCACCAGAGCATGATAGGGATTGACTTGAAACACTACCATGCAACCAGTCAAAGGCATCAAAGCAGTAATTAGATAGATATAAGTTTCATGCTCCATAATCGTCACCCTTTGTATTTTGACCCTTTGTATTTTGACCCTTTGTATTTTGACCCTTTGTATTTTGACCCTTTGTATTTTGACCCGCTATATTTTTACCCTCGATCATCTTCTCCTGTAGTAGGTGCTGGATGGTTATCGGAGGAACAGTAGGCCAAAACATATCCCAGTACCGTATTCCAAATTGCCAAAGAAATTAGGGCTAGGAGTAGTAAAGGCCATTCGCTGGGGATTTTCAGTAGTAGTCCGACCACAATAGCCATAGATCCGAGGGTATCGGCGATGGAAAGACTATGGAGTTTGAACAATACGGAGCGATCGCCGATTAGGGGAAAAGTCCCCCAAAACCAAAAGAAGACTCCCAAACCAATCAAGCCATAACTAATCAGGTCAAGCATGGTTCAACTTTTTATCGCTTATCGATTTAATCTTGAATCAATTAAAACATCATTCATGCGTTTGAGCAGTTGAGCCAGCAGCATCAACCCGGCATTACCCACACTCAGAATGATCACCCCGGCCACACCAATCATCCAATCATTCTGCAACACCGATATGACTAAGATGATAATGGAAGTCTTGGTGGCACTACTGGCAAATGCCAGCATTTTTTGCCAGATATTATGATCTTGACAAGCTTCATAGATCGGGATGAGCAGAGCTAAAATCATTAGCAAAAGTAGCAGGTCGATCATTTTGGCCTCCGTCGCACCCAATGCACTTCATACCAGCCATTTTGGTGATATTTCAAAACAATAGTTTTCGGGGTAAAGGTAATTAAAAAGATATCTAGGAAGATCAGACCGGGAGTTCGGTTTGGTTTGACTTGTTCCATTGTCATATCTTCGTACTTATGGGGGCGGAGGATCATTTCAAATGCCTCCATATAAGCCTGGGGAATGGCTCGCAATGTCTCCCCAAGAGCCCGCAGCCAATCTCCCAAGGGGGCTGGGTGTAAGTGCGTGCGTGGTAACAGCAGGGCGAGCGCGACACCAATAATGATATTGGCGGAACTGAGATCGGCGGTGAGCAAAAACCAAATAGTCAGTCGCAAGATGATATCGAGATATCCAATCATGGCATTACCACTCCCAAAACCATCCAAAACAGAGCGATTAACATCAGACTCATTACTCCGGCTAAATGCTCTAATTGCTCCAGAGTCCGAGGCAGTTTGAGCGCGACTCGTTTAAATAGGATTAAATAGGCCGCCCAGCCAATGCCGACCGTGACTAAGGATTTGCCCATATTGGCCAAGGTGTAAGCTTTGTATTCAAAACCATTGCCTAAAATTAGTCCGCCAATCAGAATGAGCATGGCGAACCAGAATCCTAGGGGGATTTCCGATTCTTGCTTTGATTTGAGATTCCCGGCTTTCGGATCCTCGGCTTTGTGCAAAAGTTGGGGAGCGATCGGGCCTGTATCTGTCACCAGTTGTCTTTGGTGGGGCAGAAATATGAACTTAGCAAAGTAGATCGCCGTGCCTACGGCGGCCACATTCATGGGGATCTCCTGCCAAGGCAACAGATTTTTCATGGCTACCACTTTCGCCCCAAAGCCGGCTAACAGGGGAAAACCGGAGATGGAAAGACCGGCGATCGCCAGGGGCACCCAGAGTGCTGGTGAAATCCCTTGATTTTGGAGTTCTGAGAATTTGCGGCTGGGTAATTTACCGGCGATCAAGAACAAGCTGGATTTGACCAGACCGTGACTCAGCACATAAAAACCACTGGCAAAGGGCGCCGCCAGGATAAAACCTAGTTGGGAAATGGTGCTAAATGCCAGAGTCCGCTTGGTATCTTTCTCAAATAGGGCGTAGATGACGCCTAAAATTGCGCTGCCCACCCCAAATATTCTAATGAGCGGATCGATTTCTGGCATCATCAGGGCAAAACGCACTAGGGGATAGACCCCGGCTTTGACGACTACGGCGGACAGTAAGGCAGAAACGGGGCTTTCCGCTTCGGAGTGGGTTAAAGGCAGCCATAGTCCCAGGATAAATACTCCCGCTTTTGCCAGGATTGCCATTAAGATCAGGGCGATCGCTTCTGGGGGCGACCCACGTAACCCGGTAAAGGCAAAAGAATGATGGGCTTGATAGACCAGGGCTACTCCCACCAGATAAAACAGCATCGCGGTGTTGCCGATAAACAGATAGCGCAAAGCTACCCAAATGGAGCGATCGGTGCGAGCATAGGCAACCAAAAGACAAGAGGCAATACCGATTACCTCTAAAGCCACATATAAACTAATGAAATCGTTACAGATAAATGTGGCATTGACGCTGCCATGCAAAACAATCGCTTGGCTATAAAAAAAAGCGCTTTTATTCTGCTGCCAACAGTAGCAAACCACTGCCGCTGTCACCAGCCCATTGGTCAAAATAAAATAGCCGCTTAATTCATCAACTAATAATGTGACCCCGAAATTATCCAGTAATTGCGGAGCCAATGACAACTTGGTCAAAAGTAAGTAAAACCCGTAGGCGCTAGAAAAAATCGCGACTCCTAGGGCGAGGTATCGGTCAAATTTGGGGAGCAAATAAATGCTAAACCCCATAAACAACGGAAGGGCGAACGATGCCAGCGCGATGGTAGTCATGGGGTATTATTTCTCTCGATTTCGTTGCTTTCCAAGGTGGGGTTATTTTTAGCCAGCTTCATCACGCCGACCAGCATTAACGCTTGAATCGAAAAGCCGATCACAATCCCAGTTAATATCACCGCTTGCAGCACTGGATCGGCGTAAGTCCCATTATTTTTGGCATTACCAATAATGGGTGTCACCAAGCCGTCTCGCGATGCCATCAGCACATAATAACCAATCACTCCGGTACTCATCACATCCATTGAGACGATCTTCATCATCAGGTTCTTTTTCAGGATGATCCCGAAAAAACCGCACATCACTGTTGCAAACGTGAATGCCTCTAATACGATCATTGTCTGGGAAGTAAGGGGTTGAGCTTAATTATATTTTATACTACCAATTAGTCAATCAAAAAAAAAATTTTTTTTTTTGATGATAATAATTATTTAGCCTTATGGTTTTATTTTTCAATTAAATTTAATTAATTGTACTCGATGACTTTGTGGCTGTTTTTTAATATTCAAATATCTTGGCTGATTTGATAAATACTTTAAATTTATATTCCGTCTTTATCTCTTTATTTCCGCCAGATCACCTTAGATAAATTGAGTTTTTGTTATTCAATCAAAATTGATAAAAAATATTTTTCAAAATTTTTTACAAATTTAATCATATTTAAAATATTAATTTACATAAATGCCTAGAGCATATCCTCGCTAATCAAAATAAATTATAAATTCGGAATTTCTGCATCAATTTGCCACGGACTAAGCCGCTCATGCGATATTTTGGATTAAATCCAATGGTCAGTTAAGTTATGCCAATGAAGCCGCTAGTCTTTTGCTGGTTTATCGCAAAGAAGAACTGCTGGATTTAACAATTTACGAGATCGATCCGGGATTTTCCCCGCAGATTTAGTCCCAACATTGGCAAGCGTTTAAGCAATCTCATCGGTTAACTTTTGAATCCACCTATCATACTAATCAGGGTACGACTATCTTTGTCGAAGTTATAGTCAATTACCTGGCATTTCAAAGGGATAAATATTATTGTGCATTTGTCCGGGATATCAGCGATCGCAAACAAGCGGCGCAAGCTTTACAAGAGACCAATGAGCAACTTCACGCCGTGTTAGATGCTGTCCCTGGATTAGTTTCTTGGGTGAATGCGGATTTGCGTTATCTTGGGGTGAATCAGCACTTAGCCAACGCTTTTAATTTCCCATCACACAGTTTTATCGGACAAGAAATTGGCTTTATGGAAAATAGCACTAAGTTTTATGACTTAGTGCAAAAATTCTTTGCCACATCCCACATCTGAATCAACTATCTCTACAGAGGTGAATATTTCTTTTGCTCAAGGTTATCGCAATTATTTGATTGTGGGGCAAAAATATCATCAAGGACAAAAAGCCGTGTTTGTGGGTTTGGATATTAGCGATCGCAAACTTATGGAAGCTGAACTGCGTCACTCGGAAGAACAAACTAGGCAGCAAGCGATCGAACTAGAAAAAACCCTAGAAGAACTGCACCGAACCCAAACTCAATTAATTTATACGGAAAAAATGTTTTCTTTAGAGCAAGTCGTCGCTGGACTAGCCCATGAAATGAATAACTCTATCAGCTTTATTTATGGTAATATCGGCTATGCTCGCCAATATTTCGAGGATATCATAGAATTGGTTAAAATTTACCAAAAAAAGACGAGTCTCTCGGATCCCGATCTTCAAGAAATGTTAGAATAAATTGACTTTTATTTTATTACTCAAGACTTTGCCAATATTTTATCGTTTATGCAATTAGGGGCTGACCGAATTCGTCAAGTTGTGCTTTCCCTGAGAACATTTTCCCAAGTAGATCAGTCTCAGAAAAAAGCCTTTGATATTCAAGAAGGAATCGATAGCACCTTACTGCTGTTGCAAAATCGCTTGCAAGCCAAAGCTGGACGACCGGGGATTAAAGCTATTAAAGAATATGGAGATTTTCCCCCCATTGAATGCTATGCTGGACAAGTGAATCAAGTATTTATTAACCTCTTACATAATTCCATTGATGCCCTAGAGCAAAAATACCGCAAAAACCCAGATAAAACTACTTTATACGATAGTATCATTAGAGTGTAAACTGAAATCTTATTTGAGGAAAATTTACCCCAGATAGCCGAAACGGGTGCCTTGGGTCACGGTTATTTAGCCCCGATCGCCCCTAAGTCTAACCTCAACAAATTTGCTCTGATTCTTATTTATGATAATGGCTTGGGCATGAGCGAACAAGTCTAAAGCCATTATGAACCGGGCTTTAGCACTAAACCGAAAGGCAAAGGCACCGGGTTGGGATTAAAAATTAATCGGCAGATTATTGTGGATAAACATAAAGGAGATTTAACTTGTTATTCAAAAAAAGATCAAGAAAGGGATTAAAATCCCTTTTAAACAAAAATAAACGGTGATTTTTAATCCGTGAAAGGGTTGATTTTACCCCCAGGGCTAACATCCCTTTTCATTTTTTGCTATTAAGTCAAAAAACACAGAAAATATGCTAAATAATCGATTATTATCACAATTTTTATCACCAGCTTGGTTAGAAGTATCTAACTGGAAATTTGCGATCGCAAATTTAGCCCTTGTTAGTGGCATTTTTTTCGCGATCGCTCCAGGCAGTTTAGGCCACACAGAATCAGTAGTATTTGCCGATATTCCAGGTAAGCTTGAAGAAACAAAACCCATAAAAATTGCCGCTGGCCATGATTCCCACACGATGGAAGAACTCCTAGATGAAAGAGATTTTATTCATGCGGTTCAAACAATTGAGCAACAGTGGTTGAATGAATATGTCAATTATTTTCAAAAGGAATTACCAGAGATTTCTCTGAACGCTGATGAAATAGCGGATACTCTGGCGGTGCGGGGAGAGCAAACTGGCCAAATTCCCGCCCTAATTTATTTGTTGCCAACCGCCAATCAACTGGAGATTTTGTTAGTATTGCCGAATCTTCAAGTGATTCGGCAAAGTATCCCAGAAGCGCAAAAAGAATTGCTGGTTAATACAGCTAATCAGCTACGGTCAGAAATTACTAATCCGATTAGAAGAAATAGCCGGACTTATTTAGCATCAGCCCAACAACTTTATCAATGGATAATTGCTCCTGTGGAGTTAGAATTACAAGCACAAGGGATTAATACTTTGGTATTTTGTGTGGGGGCAGGTTTGCGGACTCTTCCTTGGGCGGTTTTGCATGATGGGCAGCAGTTTTTAGTGGAAAAATATAGTCTGGGATTGATTCCGGCGTTTAATTTAACGGAAACCGTTTATGAAGATATTAAAGATTCCCCAGTGATGGCAATGGGGGCTTCAGAATTTGCAGATTTATCCCCGTTGCCAGCGGTGCCATTAGAGTTACAGCAGATTTCCCAAAATTTATGGTTTGGGGAGTATTTTTTAAACGAAGAGTTCACGATCGCGAATTTGCGATCGCAGCATCAAAGCAACCAATTTCCCATTATTCACTTGGCTACTCATGCGGAATTTTTACCGGGAGATCCGAGTAATTCTTATATTAAATTTTGGCAGGATAAATTGACCTTAGATCAAATGGCAGAACTCCAGTTAAATCAGCCTCCGGTAGAGTTATTAGTCCTGAGTGCTTGCCAGACGGCGATCGGGGATGAGGATGTGGAATTAGGCTTTGCGGGTTTAGCGGTGAATAGTGGGGTAAAATCAGCGTTAGCCAGTCTTTGGTATGTCAGCGATATTGGCACTTTAGCTTTGATGACTGAGTTTTATCAGTCTTTACAAACAGCCCCAATTAAAGCCGAAGCATTGCGAGCAGCGCAAATCGCCATGTTGCAGGGAAAAGTTTATATTGAAAACGGAGAACTGCGTGGGACAAATTCTCGCATTGTCCTGCCACCAGAGTTAAAGAATTTGCGCCCAGAACATTTATCCCATCCCTATTTTTGGTCTGCTTTTATCATGGTTGGCAATCCCTGGTAATGTCCCTGGTAATTGGGGGCAATTCTTGATTTTCTTGATTTGATTTTCTTGATTTTTCTTGATTATTGATAGTTTTCGCCCGTGGTTGGAGGAAGTTCTATCACCCCAGCGATAAGTTTCCCACAAGGGTCATCCCCTTCCCAGTTGCGCGATCGCCAAGGCATCCTTGCCATTGACTGCCAAACAAGCTCACAAAACAAAAAAATTGGGTTAGCGGATAGTGGCAACCATGCGCGAAGCAATCCTCAATGCGGGAGTAATTTCAATCCACAACCCTGGCAATATTTTGCCGTTACTGGGTTCTGGGGTTTCTGAGAATTAAGACAGTAGTAGGGGCAGTGTCCCCGTGCCTGCCCCTGAATTTACTCCCCCGTGCCTGCCCCTGAATTTACCGGATTAAATGTTATTATTTCTTAATAATTAGTTATTTTGGCAAAAGATTATGGTTCATCGAGGGGTTTGGGCTGGTCTGGTGGCGATCGCATTCGGTACAGGTGGAATAGCGGTCGGGGTAGAGTTGCCGCAACGAAAGGGGATCGAAGAGGCTGAAGCGTTGGCGACTCAAGCAGAGAAACTAGAAACCCTTTCCGATCTGAACAGTCTCACCACGGCTTCTGATTCCCTGAAAGCTGCGATTAACCGAGACGATGATGACGATGATAATTTCCATCGGCGGAAAACACTGCGAATCCGCCCCAATATTACTATTAATTATCACACCGAAACCAAAACCGAAACCAAAACGGAAACCAACAATCCTCCCGTCCCGCGAAAATCACTCGTCCTCGTAGTTCTGTAGTGCGGAGAAGTCGGAGCAAAAGATAATATTTACACCAATTCTCACTGAAATATTACACCATTCTCAACAAGTCTCTGTGTAACCCCGCTATGAGGCGGGGATTTTAATCCCCGCCTCATAGCGCAAGTCGGTTAAAACCGACTAGGAACTGTAAATGGTATAAAAACCAATCTAAAAACCGCTGTAATTACCCGAAATATTGCGCCCTTATATCTTTCGATTTATCTGAAAAATGCTAAAAAAAATCTTTAAATCTTGCCAAAAAACATAGAGACGCGATATATCGCGTCTCTACATATCCCCCCTGCCCCTCTGCCGACGGCGGGCTCCTCTGCTCCCCTGCCCCTCTGCGGCAGCTTTACCCTGGAGTCTTCTGTGATTCGGGGCGTTCTTCCGCTATAATTGCGCCGTCTACGGGGCAGACTTGTAAACAAATGCCACAGTCAATACAAGTGGCAAAATCAATCCAATACCAGTCAGTTCCTTTGCTATTTTTTCCCGGTCCTTCGTGAATACAGGCAACGGGACAAGCATCAACACAATCGGCAATTCCTTCGCAAGTATTAGTAACAATCGTATGTGGCATTGTGTTTCCTCTCGTGAAACTTTCTAATAATGAGTAGTAGCAAGTATTCTTAGGTTGGGTTTTGTTCCTCAACCCAACCTACAGTTTTAGCTACAGTTTTAGCTACAAATTAAACCGGATTTTGTGTTATACCGTTTCCAGTTCTGCGGTGGAGTCAGGACTGACCCAGGCAATTTGACGGATCTGGCGACTCCGGGCATAGTCACGCACGGTTTCCTCGGTTTGTCCAGCTTCCAGGTTCATCTCCACCCGGACAACTTGACCGTTTTCGCCGCTTTGCCGCAAGGTTTGGGCGAAGGTAAAAGCCGCTGCTTGGGCTTGAGGCACTTTGGGCGCCACCAGATATTGCGTCGGGGGTGTTTGTTGCGGTAGTTGACCTGTAGACCGCAAGACTCGGTGCAGTCCTTCAATATTGAAACAAAATCCAATCCCCGGAATCATTGTCCCTTCTGGGTGATAGAGGCTTAAGAGTTGGTCGTAGCGACCCCCTTGCCCTAAGATTTGTTGTCCACTGGGGGTATTGTTGACCACTTCAAAAATAATCCCCGTGTAATAGTCAAAGGGTCGAATTAAGCTTAAATCCAGAATTAACGCATCCGTTCCTGGGGCGCTGGTTTGGTTACAGCTAGAAGATTCTTTGAGCAAATCCACCAAGGATTTCAAGTTTTCCAGGCTGGTTTGTTGGGCAGGATCGAGGGGTAAACTGGCCACTTTTTGCAGCACATCTTCCGGTTTGCCCCGCAGATCGAACAGCAATAACGCCCGTTCTCGCTGTTCTGAGGACATGGGCAGGGTTTCCAAGGTTAAGCGATCTAAATGGGCGATCGCCTCGCGAATTTTGCGGCGCAAGGGCTCGGGAAACGGTGACAACAATGAGGCAGTTAAACCCGCTTCACCTAAAATAATTTGCCACTGGTTTAAGCCCAAACTGTGCAAAGAATTAAACAGAAGTAATAATATCTCCGCATCCGCCAGTAATCCCCCGGCGCCGAGTAATTCCACCCCCGCTTGAAAGAACTCTTGCTGTCCCCCGTGACCGACTTCGGGCGATCGCCGAAATACGTTGCCATTGTAATAAAGCCGCAGGGGATAGCTGCTTTCGGCCATGCGAGTCACCGCTGCCCGGGCGATCGAAGCGGTCAACTCTGGACGTAAACCCAAAGGGATATCATCTTCCCGGTCTTCTAATTGAATCACCGTTGACTGCTGAATCGTACCCCCAGCCATCAGCGTATCCAAGCGTTCCACCGTCGAAGTAATAATCCGGTGATAGCCCCATTGTTGAAACACAGGTCTCAATCTTTTTTCAATCCAACGTTTTTGCGCCACATCTAGAGGCAGTAGATCCCGCGCACCGCTGGGTGGTTGATGTATCATTATTTTTTCTTCCCAAAAAGACCAAATAATCCGCCACCGGAATTATCTTGTTTACCGGCTTTATCCTTTGATTTACCGCTGCTTTGATCCGCTGGTTTTTCTAGTTCTTTTTTAGCTTTTAAAGCCACTGGTTCTTGAGGATTTAATTTCAAAGCTTGGCCAATGTGAACTTTAGCCATACTTGCCTGATTTTGCTTCAAATAAACCATGCCTAATAAAGCATGACATTTACTGTTTTTTGGTTCAAGTTTGATGGCTTCTTTTAATTGTACCACCGCCTCAGTGAAATTCTCCAATTTCATAAATTCTCCAGCGCGATCGTACAATTTATCAATTTTTGAAGCACTTTTTGCCACACTAGGTGCCGCTGGTTTTTTCTCCTCCACTGGAGTGACTGCCGCTGCGGTCGGAGTGACTGTCGGTGTGGTCGGAGTCGCAGCCTTTGGCGCCGGTTTAGCCGCCAGTGGCGATCCGGTTAAAGATTGACCGCTACTTTGTTTTCTCAGCAGATAGACTAAATTTAACTCGCTAATTTGACCAATCATTTCCAGGGTTTTGCTAAAAGATTCATATTCTTGATTAGCGAGTTCTTCTAAGGCTTTTTTATAGTCTTCGTCAAAATTTTGTGACGTTAATAATTTTTTAGCAGATTCACTATTGATTTTAAGTTGATCCTTTTCTTGAACCAGGCGTTTAGCCATCGTTTTCAGAATCACCGTATATTCAGCGCGATCGCGATCTTTGGTCAACTGGTTATAAGCGGGACTCACCAACTTAGCCAGTAAATCACTGGCTAACTTTTGGTCTTCGGGAGTCTCGGCTTTACAACTATCTGGATGAAGGCGTCGGGCTATTTGCATATAGCGTTTACGAATTGGATTGGGCTGTGCATCCACCGGAACGCCCAAAACGGCATAGTGATCGGTAAAATCAAATTGAAATAAGCCCTGGGTAATTTTAAAAGACATCGTTAGATATTCCTGTTTTTACTAACTTTCTTTGGCTCACTTCTAGTTTACTTCTTTGGTTCACGAAGTCCCAGTGATGGATGCTTCTCGTTGCTGCCGCACCTGCTCCAACTCCTGACTCATCCTCTCATGGATCAAACCATTACTGGCGAGAATTCGGCCTGTATAAATCTGTAAATCACCCCCATCATAAGCCGTAACTTTTCCCCCAGCTTCTTGTACCAGAACCACCCCAGCGGTCAGATCCCAGGGAGACAGTCCCCTTTCCCAGTACCCATCCAAGCGACCGCAAGCCACATGAGCTAAATCAATGGAAGCGGATCCCGACCGTCTTACCCCTTGAGTCAAGTGGGTAAAATGACAAAATTCAGCATAGTTATTATCCGTGGTTTCCCGGCGATCGTAGGCAAACCCCGTCACCAGCAAACTTTTTTCTAACTCGGAGATTTGCGACACTTTAATCGGACGACCGTTGCAAGTAGCCCCCAAGCCTTTAGCAGCACAATACAACTCTTGATGAAATGGATCAAACACTGCCCCCACATGAGGAACACCATTAATTAATAGTCCGATCGACGCCGAAGAGAACGGGTATTGATGAGCATAATTCGTCGTTCCGTCCAAAGGGTCGATCGCCCATAAATATTGGCTGTTGGCATTGCCCAGACTGCCACTTTCCTCTGCCAGAATCCCATGATCCGGCAAGTGACGGCGCAGCACATCTAAAATCACCGCTTCTGAGGCTTGATCCGCTTCCGTGACTAAATCTCCAGAACGGCCTTTTTCTCTAATTTGCTCTAAATTGCCCCAATAAGATTGCAGCACAGTTCCAGCGGCTTGGGCGGCGAGAATCGCCACATCGAGAAAACTTTGTAATTGTTCGCGGGTTGGCTCAGTCATTATTTTCCGTTTAAACGTTTAAGGTTAAAAATTAAAGTTAAAAAAGGTTAATTGCCTATAATTCACAATCCAAATTGCGAAACTCCTGTGGAGTTTGACGCATCGGGTTTTCCCAGTTCCAAATCCCCAACTCCATGATTCTTGCCCATTCCTGAGCATAAGCCAGCCGTTGGGAATATTTGGTATTTGGTTCACGAGGGCTACTGGCTAAAACCAGTCCTTGTTGCACCAGCCACTCATTAATCAACAGTTCCTCTTGCCAAAGATAGCCCAAGTAGCGATCGTAATTGTCTTCCGTCTGCCGATCGAATTCCAGCCAGACCGACTCACCTTCCAGCTTTTCTTGTAGCTGTTTTTTTGCCTCCGCCTCCCAAGGGGCTTGCTGGCACT
This sequence comes from Planktothricoides raciborskii GIHE-MW2, assembly GCF_040564635.1. NCBI lineage: Bacteria > Bacillati > Cyanobacteriota > Cyanophyceae > Oscillatoriales > Oscillatoriaceae > Planktothricoides > Planktothricoides raciborskii. The sequence continues at coordinate 2,722,371 of NZ_CP159837.1, read as the reverse complement.
TTGGCAACCACGCGGGAGCATCAATCCCAATTAACCGCAGTCTTTTCGTCTCATTGTCTCTATAAATTTCCACCGTTTGGCCACTAACGACCCTTTCCACCTTGACTAAAATTTTTTGGCGGTTGGCCGTTGTCGAACAGCCCACGAGGATCGGGGTCATAAGGCAAAATAAAAAAATCTTGATGAATTTCCCCATTCATCTGTCACTTAAATTCGCTAAACGACTTGGCTTCCGGGAAGCTAATCTTCATCTAAAGGTAATCCAGCCCTGACTTTACCCTTACCAAAGTAACGGCCAAATTGCAGTTCATAGACTTCATCCTCGTCTTGGGTTTCCACCACTAAATCAGACCGAGGATAACTGACACATAAAAGCGCATAGCCTTCCTGTCTTAAGTGAGGGGATAAACCCATTGCTTCCGGCTGATAAACTTCCCCAGAAATTATCCGCACGGCGCAACTGGTGCAGGCGCCATTCCGACAGGAAAAAGGTAAATCGGCATTTTGGTCTTCTGCCGTGTGGAGGATGTAGCGATCTTCCGGAACTTCAACGGTGTAATGTTGTCCGGTTTGGCGATAGTGAATTTTGACAGTGTAGGAACGAGTCATGATCAAAAAGGCTGTGTCAAGATTAAATGCAGGCATCACAAGCAAGAACATCCTGCCATTCCAGATTACGACAAATCTGGATCATTGATCTATCAATGTTTTATCGACCTCTACTTCATGTTTTTCACCCCTGGAATCCAGGATGGGGCGATCGCGAAAAAAAAATTTCTCTCAGCCCTTGACAAAATCTGGGTAGGTGCTGCTACAATAGATTTTCGGTAGACAAATTAAATATTCATGTCCCCTGGAGAGGTGGCCGAGCGGTTGAAGGCGCAGCACTGGAAATGCTGTTTAGGGGTAACTCTAACGAGGGTTCGAATCCCTCCCTCTCCGTTTTTTATAATGCTTTATCCTACTTAGCTTTCCCCAATTGCTAGGTAGGATTTTTAATAATGTGTCGCTACGTCCTATCAAATGAGTTTTAGACTGCTACATCAAGAAAAACTGACTCATTTTACAGATGTGGTATAGTGATATTGAGTTAAAACTGAGTAACTCGATATCAGATATACGTTGAGTAAATCCCTATAAGTCTTAGCCTATAAAGGTTGATCAAAAACGGAGAGGGGGGGATTCGAACCCCCGAAGGATGTGACACCTTAATGGATTTCGAGTCCACCGCATTCAACCGCTCTGCCACCTCTCCATATTCCATTATGACTCATTGTACTGCATTTTTGCAAATTCAGAACAAATTTAGAACAAAGAATCTGATCGATCTATATCTTCACTTACTCCAAAGAACCCCTGATCCGGTGTCCACTGCAATGCCCCATCTCTCTCCGTAGAGTAAATTGGAGTATTGACTTCAGTCAATATAGCTGCCGTTTCTTCATCAACATTTTCCGAAGTCGCGATCGCCACCTCTGGTTTTAGGGCTATCAGCAAATCAGCTTTCAGGGGTTGTCCCGACCACCAGAGTACCTGTAAAGGTTTTGCCTCCGGTCTGAGTAACGATTTATTCTGCAACAACTGGCTTTGTTCCGACTGATTTAACTCTTCGAGCCATAACCAAGTTTGATTGCCAATGGTCAATTCTACCACCGCTGGTTGATCCTGGAGTAATTTTACCGATGTCGAACCCGCAGCGGGGAGAATTTTTCCTACGGGTAAAACTTGATAAGAGACATTACGGTCTTGTACCACACTGGTCAAGGTGGCGTTAAGCGTCCCTGGAGAAGCAAAATTTTTTATCTTCACTTGCTGCATAATCAAATACCAGCCACTTCTGGATCCAGGGCTACTGGTAGCAATGCCCCAATCGATTTGATTAATCGCCTGTTGTCGCAAAAACGGTAAAATCGTGTATCGAGCAGTATTTTGATCGCCACTATTAATTAAAGTCACTTTACCTTGATCTTGAATCACTAGGACTGGCTGACCGTTGGTTTGCAAAGCTGTCACTTGAAAAACCGTGGTTTGACGATGCCACACCGGAACGACTAATAAGGCGATCGCAAACAAAAAAGCCCACACCCAGCGGCGCCCTTTATGCCACCAAGGAACCAACCACAAAAAGATAATCAACCCATAAAGAATCAACATTTGCACCAGGGAAAGGGTGCCGGTAGAAATTAAACTTCCCGGTAATTGGCTGAAAAATCGGACAATCAAAATCAGCAGTTCCAGGGGATAGTACAACAGCCATGCCACGGCACTTCCGGCTATTGGCCAAACTGCACCCAAAACCGCACTAATAAAACCACCCATTGTAATCCAAGAAATCAAAAAACTGGTGATGATATTCACCAAAATGCTATAAGTTGATATCTGGGAAAAAACATAAAGCAACAGCGGCAATACCCAAATTGTGGCCGCAATGGGAACCGCAATTAAAGACGCGATCGCTGTTGGCAACCAATCCAACCTTTTCATCACCGCAGGGGATGTCACCAACAAACCCAAAGTCGCCAAAAAACTTAACTGAAAACCTAAATCCCAAATCCACAGCGGATTTATCAGCAGCAAAACAAAAGCCGCCAACAGCAAACAGCCCAAAGAATTCACTCTCCGCTGCATCACCGGCGCCAACAATGCCGCAAACCCCATAAAAGCCGCTCGCCAAACCGAAGCCGACCCCCCGGTTAGACAGACATAAGCAATTAAAACCGTTGTCCCATTCCCTAACTTCAGGCGATCGGAAAAACCGCTGGTCAGAACTTGCACCAAACTCAAAATTATGGCAACGTGAAATCCTGAAGCCGCCAAAACATGGGCCAAACCTACTTGAATAAACTCATCACGAATATCAAATGGTAAATCAACCGCCAACCGGCCCAACACCATTGCACTCACCAAAAGGCCGTGTGGCACTCCCAACCAACGGGTTTGAGACTTGACAATGCGGCGGCGGACTTGCCACAGTCCCCAACTTGGCTGTGGAAACCGGGTTTCTTCCCGCAACCCAGTTTCTGGGGATGCCGTAATATAACGTCCTGCTAACCCAGCAAAACAGCCTTCTTTGGCCAAATAAGCTTTAAAATCAAAAGCCCCCGGATTCGCTGCTGCTTTTGGTTCATATAATTGACCTGTAACTGTTAGCAGTTGTCCCGGATATCGCCCAGTTCCTTGCAATAACGGAACCGTGACATATAACTTGCCGCTGACTTGGCAATCGTATTTCAATAACTTGGTGTCTGGTTCTTCTACAGAAACTTCCTCCGCAACCGAACAGTAGGAGTCCAGGTCAGAGTTTTGCTCATCGTTTTGCTCATCATTAATCTCTTTTTCCGCCACAACGATTTGCAAATGAGTTGGTTTCAGCCACAACCGGACTTTTTCGCTTCGAGTTAAGCTGGGTGTAGCGAGCACTTTGCCGGAGACCGTAGCTAAAGGCGCGGCTACTTGCTCTTGATTTTCTGGATTGACCAGGGATAAAAACTTACTAATATCATCAGGGGCGGGAGTTGGCGTTCGCCATTGCAAATAAAAACTAGCCACCAATCCCATAACTCCTGCCGTTAACCAAATTGCCGGTTTGACATTATTTCTTAAGTTGCGGAACCGAACTGGCAGAGGGAGGGAAACAATAGCAGCGATCGCCACACCCAAACCCAGTACGCCATAACCACCGTAAGGCACTGCGGTCATCAGCAAACCTACGATATAAGCCAAACAAATAACAATTAGACTGACAGAAGTCATCAGGAATTGCTGCTTAATTTATATAGAGATTATATAGAGATTATATAGAGAAATTTAATGTTAATCCCCGTAGGGTAGGCAAAATCTTACCCACCCTACTAATGTTAATCCTCGTAGGGTGGGCAAAACTTTGCCCACCCTACTGTTTATACGGTAGGGGCAGTGTCCCCGATTATCCCGATTATATAGAGAAACCCAACTGTAATCCTAGGACTGCGTGTAAAAACATCACCACCAGCGCCAAACTGCCCAAATAAGCATGAGCCGTCCGCAGTGCTGCTTGATTACCCCCAAACTTAGTCGCAGAAATTAAACCATTCAAGCCTAATAAAATTAGCACCAGTGAACCTGTCCAGAAATGGGGGCTTTCCAAAACATTATGGTGTTGCATCACCAGAGATAATAATCCTCCGGTATAACCTAAAGCCATAAACAGAAACATCAATGGAGCAATCTTGCTGTGATCGCTACGATTTTTAATCGCTGCATCCGGTTCCGTTTGCGTCAATAGGCGCCCACGCCATCCGGTTATCCCAGCAAAAGTTCCCATCACAACCACCACAATGCCCATCATCAAAGGATGTCCCCAGTGGACAATAGGTTCAGGCATTCCCATCGCTCTAAATTGAGAGGCGATCGGTTCTAGCAATTCACTCAGATTCACAGTTTTACCTCCTTCCTAAATTTAGGGTGGGCATGGTTGCCCCGTTGACCCGACCCACGTTATTTCAGTCCTACGTTATTTTATTGCCAAAACTCCTCAATTTCAGGCGGCAGATTTCTCACTGAGCACAGCCACCCCTCCCAAAGGAAAACCCAACTGCTCCCGCTGCTCCAAATACAACTGAGCCACCAGGCGAGCCAAATTGCGAATCCGGGCAATATAACGAGTTCGTTCTGTCACCGAAATCACCCCTCTCGCATCCAACAGATTAAAAGAGTGAGAACACTTCAGCACATAATCCAAACTTGGTAGCACCAGCCCTCGTTTGGTTAACTGTTCTGCTTCCTGCTCATACAAGCCAAACAGCTTAAACAGCAACTCTGGATTAGACGCCTCAAAATTATAAGTACATTGCTCAATCTCCCCTTGCAGGTGAACATCCCCATAACTCACCTGGTCATTCCAGCGGATTTTCGTAAAAGCCTCCACCTCTTGGAGATACATCGTCAACCGTTCCAATCCATAAGTAATCTCAATGCAGACGGGACGGCAATCAATCCCCCCACATTGTTGGAAATAAGTAAACTGGGTAATTTCCATCCCATCCAGCCAAACTTCCCAGCCAACGCCCCAGGCGCCCAAAGTCGGAGATTCCCAGTTATCCTCCACAAACCGAATATCGTGATCGTCAGGATTAATCCCCAAAGCTCTCAGGGAGTCCAAATAAATATCTTGAATATTGTTCGGTGACGGCTTCACCAAAACTTGGTACTGATAATAGTGTTGGTAGCGATTCGGATTTTCCCCATAGCGGCCATCGGTAGGGCGGCGACAAGGCTCCACATAAGCCACCGACCAAGGTTCAGGCCCGATCGCCCGTAAAAATGTATGAGGACTCATAGTACCCGCCCCCTTCTCCGTATCATAAGGCTGGGCAATCAAACAACCGCGATCAGCCCAAAACTGATTTAACGTCGCAATCACTGACTGAAAATTCATCGCGCAACTTTCCTCGATCTAGCAGAATATTTTTATTTTCCTCTAAAAGCTTACCAGACAAGGGTTTTGGGGGATAAAAAAATTTTTTTCAAAAAAATTTGGTCAAAGGGGTTGACAAACCGATTTAGGTTTGTTAGATTAGTAAAGTGCCTGACGGACAAAACAACCCACGGCACCCCGCACCTCGATAACTCAATAGTTTGAAAGCCTATCACATTTTGTTGGATCTCGTCAAGTTAATCCTTTTTTCACGAGTTCCCCTCAAAAATTTTTGAGGTAAAGAACTCACATCAAACCTCTTCAACATGGAGAGTTTGATCCTGGCTCAGGATGAACGCTGGCGGTCTGCTTAACACATGCAAGTCGAACGGAATCCTTCGGGATTTAGTGGCGGACGGGTGAGTAACACGTGAGAATCTGCACTCAGGATGGGGACAACAGCGGGAAACTGCTGCTAATACCCAATGTGCCGAAAGGTAAAAGATTTATCGCCTGAGAATGAGCTCGCGGCCGATTAGTTAGTTGGTGGGGTAATGGCCTACCAAGACGGCGATCGGTAGCTGGTCTGAGAGGATGAGCAGCCACACTGGGACTGAGACACGGCCCAGACTCCTACGGGAGGCAGCAGTGGGGAATTTTCCGCAATGGGCGCAAGCCTGACGGAGCAAGACCGCGTGGGGGAGGAAGGCTCTTGGGTTGTAAACCCCTTTTCTCAGGGAAGAAGTTCTGACGGTACCTGAGGAATCAGCCTCGGCTAACTCCGTGCCAGCAGCCGCGGTAATACGGAGGAGGCAAGCGTTATCCGGAATTATTGGGCGTAAAGCGTCCGTAGGTGGTGGGGCAAGTCGGCGGTTAAAGACTGGGGCTTAACTCCAGAAAGGCCGTGGAAACTGCACCACTAGAGGGCAGTAGGGGTAGAGGGAATTCCCGGTGTAGCGGTGAAATGCGTAGAGATCGGGAAGAACACCAGTGGCGAAAGCGCTCTACTGGACTGCAACTGACACTCAGGGACGAAAGCTAGGGGAGCGAATGGGATTAGATACCCCAGTAGTCCTAGCCGTAAACGATGGATACTAGGTGTTGTCTGTATCGACCCAGACAGTGCCGCAGCTAACGCGATAAGTATCCCGCCTGGGGAGTACGCACGCAAGTGTGAAACTCAAAGGAATTGACGGGGGCCCGCACAAGCGGTGGAGTATGTGGTTTAATTCGATGCAACGCGAAAAACCTTACCAGGGCTTGACATGTCGCGAACCTCGCTGAAAGGTGAGGGTGCCTTCGGGAGCGCGAACACAGGTGGTGCATGGCTGTCGTCAGCTCGTGTCGTGAGATGTTGGGTTAAGTCCCGCAACGAGCGCAACCCTCGTTCTTAGTTGCCATCATTCAGTTGGGCACTCTAGGGAGACTGCCGGTGATAAACCGGAGGAAGGTGGGGATGACGTCAAGTCATCATGCCCCTTACGTCCTGGGCTACACACGTACTACAATGGGTGGGACAAAGGGCAGCGAACTCGCAAGAGCCAGCTAATCCCATAAACCCATCCTCAGTTCAGATTGCTCTCTGCAACTCGAGAGCATGAAGGAGGAATCGCTAGTAATCGCAGGTCAGCATACTGCGGTGAATACGTTCCCGGGCCTTGTACACACCGCCCGTCACACCATGGAAGTTGGCCATGCCCGAAGTCATTACTCTAACCCCTCGGGGAGGAGGATGCCGAAGGCAGGGCTGATGACTGGGGTGAAGTCGTAACAAGGTAGCCGTACCGGAAGGTGTGGCTGGATCACCTCCTTTTTAGGGAGACCTGAGAGATGAATTGAGTCCAAACGCACCAATCATAACTCTCATATCCCAGGTCGTTCGAGGTCAAACAAAAAGGCTTTCAAACTAACATCAGGTCGGGACATGGGCTATTAGCTCAGGTGGTTAGAGCGCACCCCTGATAAGGGTGAGGTCC